>OZ252229.1:0-3337421 GCA_965249365.1 Dehalococcoidia bacterium
GTCCCTAATGGCAATCCCGGCGTTTTCCGCTACGGGCCAGTTGGAGTTCAACATGGCGGACGATCCCGACACGGTCCAGGAATGGGCTCGGCTCGGCGGGGACGTCGGTCTGGAAGTCACGGACGACGATCTCGACGTCCCGATCAAGTATGTGCTTCTTCCCACGAGCGACCTCGACAATCTTGGGAGTGCCGACACTTCCGCTAATTCTGCCGAGATTGTGGTCAGCGACACATTAGCCCTCGGGCTCGTCACCCCGGTTGGAGACGTCGCTGGCACCACCGTCGTCCTCGACGATGAGACCGTCCGCTCGGTCTTGAGCAAGGTACAGATCTTGAGCGGGGGCGCCACATCGACTCCGTCTGGCAACTCGACGGTCACGCTGAACAAGCCGCTCGCATCCGGTGGTTTGGCGCGAACCCTTTACGAAGTCACCAACGCCAACGGCAACGCCACGGACTGTCCGACCTGCTCGATGGCCATATTGGTTTCGCTCATGCCCACCGCCAATTTCATCAACCTTGGCAACTCCCCGATCGTCGACAGCCAGTCCGGCGAGTCTATTGGAAACAGGTTCGACGATGACGGGAACGACCGCACGGTCAATGGCAGCGACGTTGCGCTCGTTGACGGGAGCGGACAACCCATTACGGGTCTGTCCGTCAACAACGCCGCCCCCAACGGATTCGTGAGCATATCCAACCTCACGGCGACCACAACGTACGCCGTCTACTGGGGCTCTGACGAGAACGACAGCGGCGACACCGTCAGCGTCAGATCGTCCGGCGACCCGGACGGCATCGACGTTGTGCTGACCGAGACCGGCCCGAGCACAGGAGTGTTCCAGGGTACGATCTCGCTGGTCGACGAAGTGGCACTGGGCGCCTCCAACCAGCTCAGAGTCGAGCCCAACGGCACGATCACCCTGAGGTACAAGGACGGGACCACGACCAGGTCCAAGACGATCCGGGTCGAGACCACCGCGCCGACGCTCTCGAGCTTCAGCCCGGCCAACAACACACACGGAAAGATCAGCCGCCCCGATGTGGCCGCCGACCTCACGGACAGTGACTCCGGCGTGAATGAAGACACGGTCATGGTGATCTTCGCCATCATCGACAGCGACGGCATCGCCATCGGCAACGGAACCGAGGTGTCCGTCGAAGAGGACGGCGACTTCACGACCATCGCGTCCGGAGTCCGTCTCACCCAACGCCTGCCAAGGGACCTGCAGCCAGACGACGACGCGACCATTGCGTGGTGGATAACCGCGTCTGACAACGCCGGTAACGACGTGATCTCCGACCAGGACACCGACGACGGTAACCAGTGCAGCGTGGGCAATGCACCGGACTTCGCATCCCTGAATGGTACCGATGTCCAGGCCGACGTTGTTCCAGGCACTACCACATATCAAACGCACCCAGCGGACCACCCCCTGGCCGGCCAAATCATGCTGGACGACGACGGCGAGGGAATCGTCGACTATGTCGGCGACCCACAGTGTCAGCCGTTCACGGTCAACGTCGACTTCAGCGACCCGCTCCTCGAGACGGCGGTCACCGGATCGTTCTGGGACGAGGACGACGACGACAACGACGACAAGACCAACATCGACCCGCAGGACGGTATGACGAACAGCGTACGCGTGGACTTCTCTGAGTCCCTCGCCGGGGATTCGGTCCAGGCCTCTGACTTCGAGGTCGACGGCGTAACTCCTCTCGACGCGGACCACTACGCTGACGCCGGAGACCATGTCTTCCTGACCGTGGCCAACTTCGCGCCGAATCACCGGCCGAGCGTTGCGCTCGTCGGCCCGGTCGAAGACTTGGCCGGGAACGTGCAGAACTCCGGATCGGTCGACAACGCGTCCGACAAGGTCGCGCCAGGCCTGACGATCACCGTCATGGGCACTGCCGACGGCGGCCGCCCGGTCACCGACGGTGAGATCACGGTCACGATCGACACCAACGAGAACACCGGGAATCCGACGGTCTGGATCCACAACGTCGGCAAAGAAACCGACGACATGGATACACCGGACGAAGACGACGACGTCACCACGGACCGCCTCCAAGACGGCGGCAACGAGATCACCGCTACGCTAAAGACCTCCGGAACCTATGCGGCGTCCTGGACGACCAGCGCAAAGGGTCTCTACAACATCTACGTGGAGGCGACCGACAACGCCGGTAACACGGGCACATCCGGCAAGGGCGAAGGTGACTCCAATCCCGACGAGATCGATGTCAGCACCGCGTCTGACACGAGCGCGATCCTCTACGAGGTCGACACCGAGGGCCCAGAGGCTGAGCTTGTCCCCGAGACCTCGGACGACCCGAACGCCTTCGTGCAGATCGACTTCGCCGGCGAGGCCGCGGAGTACGACACAGCTGGCCCGGACTACGACAGCCACGCGATGGTTACCATCGTGACCGCCACCCTGGACGGCGCTGACATCAGCGGCGACCTGGAGCGGCTCGGCGACGGCTCGTTCCTCTACCAGGCAATCGGCCTGGACGTTGGCGAGTACGACTTCGTGATCGAGGCCGAGGACTCCGCCGGCAACGACGAGGAGAGCGAGCTCACGCTTGAGATCGTAGAGCGCACGCCGTTCAAGCTGAGCATCAGGGCGGGCGTCAGCCTGATCTCCCTGCCCGGCGATCCGGAGGACGGAGACATCAACTCGGTGTTCCCGGCCGGCCATCCCGTCCAGGAAGTCCTGACCTACGACCCGACGCAGCCCGGCAGGTGGTTCTCCGCCAAGCGCGGCGACGACGGAATGTTCAGCGGCTCGCTGATGACCATCCGCAACGGCGCCTACCTGGTGAGGGCCAGCTCCTCCGAGCCGATCAACGTCGACATCGACCGCGGCGGCTTCGGAGTACTCACCCCGCCGTCGATCGACCTCGTGGCAGGCTGGAACCTGGTGCCGATCCTCGACACCACCAACAGCAGGTCCCAGGGCGACACGATCGAGGTCAGCGTCTACTTCGCTGGCATGACGGACAACATCAGCAGGATCTACGGCATCAACACCGTAACCAAGGCACTAGAGGCTGTGGTGGACGATTCGGCGACCCCCGATAACGAGGCCGTCGTCGAGGTCGGCAGCGGCTACTGGGTCTTCGCCACCGAGGCCGGCAGCATCGCCCCGTAGACTAGACCCGCCATAGGCGGGAACCGGTAATAGGTAAACAGTAGACCTCCCTCCTCGATCCGGGGAGGGAGGTCTTTACTTAAGGTGACCATGACACAGCTTCGTACAAAGCCAAGAATCGCCATCTCTTTCGCCCTTGCGGTGCTGGTTCTGGCGCTGGCAGCCGGCGATGCATTTGCCCAGGCGCTGCCGCCATTCCCATTCTTCTACCAGGGGACGGCTACGGTAAATGGCGAGCCGGTGCCGGACGGCTACCAGATCGTAGGCGTGATCGACGACTACGTTTCCGAGCCGGTCACGGTGATCGACGGGAAATTCGAGTCGCTCACGATCGCGCCCGACAGCCGCAACTTCTTTAGGAAGACGATCACCTTCATGATGGCCGAGGTCGCCGCGGACCAGACCGACGAGTTCGAACAGGTCGGTTTCGGGGAGTTCAGGGAGATCGCCCTGACCTTCCCCAACCTCCCGTTACCCACGCCAACACCGTCGCCGCTGCCGGGACAGGAACCTCCGGCCACACCGACGCCAACCGTCGCGCACCCGATGACCTTCGTCTCGGGCCTGGTGGTGGTCTCGGGAGCCGATGTTCCTGCGGAAGCCGTGCTCACGGCTGGAATAGGCGACACTTACCGGTCAGAACCAGTCCCAGTCAATGCCGACGGAGCCTATCGCGGGCTCTTCGTCGATCCGGAGGACGTCGCACTGATCGGCTCCACGATCGACTTCTACCTCAACGACCATCAGGCGCGGACGACCGCGACCTACGAGAGCGGGGCGTTCGCGAGGGACTTCGACATCCTGGTAACCGGCTACCCGACGCCGACGGCAACTCCGACCCCGGAACCCACGGCGACTCCGGAGCCCACGGCGACTCCGACGCCCACACCCACGGCGACTCCGACGCCGACCCCAACGGCGACATCGGAGCCCACGGCGACTCCGACGCCCACGGCGACTCCGACGCCGACGCCCACGGCGACACCGGAGCCCACGGCAACGCCGACGAACACGCCGAGGCCCCCGGCGACACGCACGCCCACTCCTACGCCGACCGCGACACCGACCAACACCCCGGTGCCTCCGACGAGTACGCCGGCGCCGACTAACACCCCGGTGCCGACAAACACGCCGGTACCGCCGACGAACACTCCTCTGCCGACGAACACCCCGGTCCCGCCGACGAACACCCCGGTGCCGCCAACCGCGACGCCTGAGCCACCGCCGGCAACGCCGACCATGGCGCCGCTGGCGCAGCCGCCAGCGACTCCCGAGCCGGAAGACGACTCCGGAGGGTGCTTCTCCGTCGTCGCAGTCTCACCGGCAACGGGCACGGCAAACATGCTGATGCTGCTCGCGCCCCTCGGCCTCATATTCGCATTCCGCCACTACCGCCGAAGGCGCTAGACGCAGCGACAACCGACACAAAACCCCAAAGAGGCGGGCTCCGGCCCGCCTCTTTGAACTCTTCTCATGTCCCCAAATAGGGCCCTATTCGAAGCGCGAACATCCTTCCCGAGTTAGGGAGGGGCGAGGGCGGCCCTACTGGGAGCGCGGGCATCCTGCCCGCATGGGTGGGGGGGAGGTCCCTCGTCCGACTCGGACAGGGGGTGTCCCTACTGGGAGCGCGGGCATCCTGCCCGCGTTGCGGATGGGCGAGGGCGGTCCCACTGGGAGCGCGGGCATCCTGCCCGCATTGGGGATGGGAGGGGCCTCACTGGGAGCGCGGGCATCCTGCCCGCGTGGGTGGGGGAGGAGGCCCCTCGTCCGACTCGGACAGGGGGTGTCCCTACTGGGAGCGCGGGCATCCTGCCCGCATTGGGGATGGGAGGGGCCTCGCTGGGAGCGCGGGCATCCTGCCCGCATTGGGGATGGGCGAGGGCGGTCCCACTGGGACCCCCTGCCCGCATTGGGGATGGGAGGGAACCGCTGTTGGAAGAACTGAGAGAGCACAAGACCTGGCACTCGCGTGGCTACATCCCCCACCTCGACACGCCCGGAGTCGTCCAGTTCGTGACGTTCCGCCTAAACGACTCAATGCCCAACACCATTGTCAATGAGTGGAGGCGAGAGCTGAATATCAGAGGCAATCAGGCATCGGACAACCCTCGATTGACAGATCTCGCTAGGCGCGTCGATCGGTATCTCGATAGTGGTTACGGCGCGTGCTGGCTCGGACATGATCGAATTGCCGAGGTAGTTGAGAACGCCATGCTGCGGTTCGACGGCGTGCGGTACCGACTGCTGGCGTGGGTCGTGATGCCGAACCACGTTCACGCTCTGATCGAGACTCTGGAAGGACTTCCTCTAGGCAGGACCGTCCATTCATGGAAGTCCTACTCGGCCTCGCAGGCGAATAGGTTGATAGCGCGTCGTGGGAGGTTCTGGTATCCAGACTACTTCGATCGATACATCAGGGATGATCAGCATCTCGCCGCGGTGGTCGCCTATATCGAGGAGAATCCTGTGAACGCGGGTCTGGTGAAATCGACGGACGAGTGGAGATGGGGGAGTGCTTTCAATCGAGTCAGTATTGGCGAGTAGGCAGCGACGGCCGCGTTAGAGCGCCTCCCCTCCCCACCCATGCGGGCAGGATGCCCGCGCTCCCAGTGGGGACACCCTCGGTCCCGGTCAAGCGATCGGCCTCCGCTCCCCACCATTGCGGGCAGGGCTCCCAGTTGGGACACCCGGTGTCCGAGTCGGGCGAGGGGCCTCCCCCTCCCCACCCATGCGGGCAGGATGCCCGCGCTCCCAGTGGGGACACCCTCGGTCCCGGTCAAGCGATCGGCCTCCCCTCCCCACCCATGCGGGCAGCGCTCCCAGTGGAGACACCCTCGGTCCCGGTCAAGCGATCGGCCTCCGCTCCCCACCCATGCGGGCAGGATGCCCGCGCTCCCAGTGGGGAGTGCGCCTAACGCTGGCGCGGGGTGAAGAGGACCACGCGCGTCTCGCGGGGGAGATTGGTCTGGGTCACGCTGAGCCTGGGTTGAGGGTCGGGGATCTCGGTATTCATCTCGCTGAGCAGCGCCGCGACCGGGCCGAGACCGTCGTCGCTCCCCTCCACCGCGTAGTGGACGGGGATCACGATCCTCGGACTCATCACGTTGATCAGCGCGGCGATCTCCTTGGGCCCGAGGGTGGACTCGCCTCCGGACGGCGTGATCAGGACGTCGATCGACCCGAGGGAGTCGAGCTGGCTGGCGGTCAGCCTGATGTTGAGGTGGCCAAGGTAGCACACGGCCAGCCCCTCCGCGCGGATCACGTAAACGGTGTTGATCCGAAGGCTCCCCTCCTCGTCGTTCAGGGCGGTACCGATCCCGGTGATGTTGTAGCCCTGGACCTCGTACTGCCCTGGGCCGTCGATGATCCTCGGTTCGCCCGCGACGCTCGCGGAGTGCTGCGGGGAGTCGTTGCTGATCAGGACGATCTGCGCGTCTGGGGTCCCCGAGCCGTTCGGGTACGGGTCGGCGAGCAACGCGACGTCGGCGCTGACGAGTCTTACTGAGGAGTGTCCGTGCCAGGTGATGTCCATGTGATTGTCTCCAGGCTGAATCGGGCGGTTCGTTCGCCCCTCCACGGCGGGCAGGCGCGGCGAACCCCTACGGTAGTCCCACCCTCCCAGCCCCGGGGCTCCTCCGCCGCGGCGGGCCGGAACGACGGTTTGCCGGGTGTCTAAATCGAATTATACCTCACCGGTTTCTTCCCCTATGCTAGAATTAGCGAATATCGAACCGGGGCGATCGTGTTGCCGACAGACCGCCAACAGCTCATCCTCTCGCACATCGTGGACGACTACATCCACGATGCCGCTCCGATATCGTCGGAGAGCCTGACGCGCAGCCACGATCTGGGCGTGAGCCCGGCTACGGTGCGAAACGAGGTTGCGGCGCTCGAGGAGCAGGGATACATCTCGCGACCCCACGCCTCGGCCGGAAGTGTCCCCGAGGACCAAGCGTACCGTCTGTACGTGGAGTCGGTGACCTCGTTCGGCGCATCCAGCCTGCCGGCAGGACATCGCACGGTCATCAGCCGGCGGTTCCGCGATGTCGAGGGTGACGTCGACGAGTGGGGCAACGTCGCTGCGGCGCTCATCGCCCAGCTCTTCGGCAACCTCGGCATCGCCACGTTCCCGAAGACCTCCGTGTCGAGGATCAAGCACCTCGAGCTGGTCCCGGTCCAAGACGTCCTTGCGCTGCTGATCGTCGTGCTGGAGCAGGCGAAGCTGCGGAAGCAGCTTATCCGGTTCGAGCGGCCGGTCGACGGCGACGAGCTTGTATCGATGTCTGTGAAACTGCGCGGCCATGTGGCGGGACTGACGCGCGACGAGATCGCCGTCCAGCCGATGGACCTGTCGAGATACGAACAGCGGGCGATCGACGCCACGATCGTAATGCTCAAGGAGGAGGACGACTCGGGCCACGACGATCACTACGTGAGCGGCCTGCGAAACCTGCTGGACCAGCCGGAGTTCGTCGACTACGACAAGGTACGACCGATCGTCCACGGTGTCGAAGACGGATCGCTGATCGAGGCTGCGCTCGACGAGGCGCCGGTCGGAGAGGTTGTGCGAGTGGTGATCGGCCGCGAGCACCGGGGCGACGTGCTGCGGCCGCTCAGCGTGGTGATCTGCCGGTACGGCGTGCAGGATCAGGCGGTGGGAACGGTAGGTGTGGTTGGACCCACGCGGATGGAGTACGATCGGGCGATCCCCGGTATCAGGTTCATCTCTACCGTCATGAACGGGATGGTCAAGTCTGTCTATGGGACAGCGTAGGGCGGACTATGGGCCTCCGATTTTGCGGGACAGTAAAGCCCCACACCCCTCCCATGCGGGCAAGATGCCCGCGCTCCCAGTGGAACACGCGTTGAGGGGCGACCTTATCGCACGCATCGGGTCTGGACATAGCTGATGTTTGAAGCGCTTTCTGAAAAGCTGAATGGCGTCTTTCATCGTCTTGGGACGAAGGGCCGGCTCACGGAGAGGGACATCGACTCCGCGCTCCGCGAGGTGCGCATGGCGCTGCTCGAGGCCGACGTCAACTTCAGGGTCGCTCGCGAGCTGGTCGCCGGGATCAAGGAGCGGACGCTCCAGGAGGACCTCACTGCGAGCCTGACTCCGGGTCAGTTGGTCGTCAAGATCACCAACGAAGAGCTGACCGGAATCCTCTCGGGCGGCAGCCACAGGCTCGAGCGCGGATCCAGGCCTCCGGCGGTGGTGCTAGTGGCCGGGCTCAACGGGTCCGGAAAGACGACGTTCGGCGCGAAGCTCGCGCGGCACCTCAAGGACGACGGCGGTTCGTCGGTGCTGGTCGCTGCCGATCTGAACCGTCCGGCGGCCATCGACCAGCTCGAGACGCTGGGTCGGCAGGTCGACACCGAGGTGTACTCGGAGCGCGGCACAGCCGACACGGTCGCAGTCGCACGGGCCGGGGTCCGGCGTGCGAGGGAGTCCGGGGCGACCTGGGCGATCGTCGACACCGCGGGACGGTTCCAGGTCGACGAGGAGCTGATGGACGAGCTCGAGTCCGTCCACCGGGCCGTCGATCCAGTCGAGACGATCCTCGTCCTGGACGCGATGACCGGCCAGGAGGCTGTACGCGTCGCCGAGGAGTTCCACTCGCGCATCAGTTTGACCGGACTGGCCCTGACGAAGATGGACGGAGATGCCCGAGGCGGGGCCGCGCTGTCGGTCACCAAGGTGACCGGGGTCCCGATCAAGTTCCTCGGGACCGGCGAGCGGGTCGAGGCGCTGGAGCAGTTCTATCCCGACAGGCTCGCGTCGCGGATCCTCGGCATGGGCGACATGCTGACCCTGATCGAGAAGGCCCAACAGAACGTCGACGAGGACAAGGTGCTGGAGCTGGACCGGAAGCTGCGGCAGTCCAACCTCGATCTCGACGATTTCCTGGAGCAGCTTCAGCAGATCAAGAGGATGGGGCCGCTGAGCCAGATTCTCGAGATGGTGCCGGGGTTCTCGTCGATGAGGGGAAAGCTGCCTTCAGAAGAGCTCGACGGGGACAACCTCAAAAGGGTCGAGGCGATCATCTACTCGATGACGCCGCAGGAGCGGCGGCGGCCTGAGATCATCGGCGGAAGCCGCAGACGGCGGATCGCCCGGGGCAGCGGCACGACGCCTCGGGACGTCAACCAGGTTCTGAACCAGTTCCGCCAGATGCAGAGGATGATGAAGCAGATGTCATCCGGCCGCGGCCCCCGCGATATGATGAAAATGTTCGGGGGCTAGGCGTCCGTGCGGGCAGGATGCCCGCGCTCCCAGTGTTCGCTCGTCCTGAGCCCGTCGAAGGACGAAGCCCAAGGCCGCATGCGTCGCCCGGGGCGGGGCTAGGCGACAGCCCCTCACCACCCGTGCGGGCAGGATGCCCGCGCTCCCAGTGTTCGTTCGTCCTGAGCCCGTCGAAGGACGAAGCCCATGCCCGCGCTCCCACCATTCGTTCGTCCTGAGCCCGTCGAAGGACGAAGCCCAAGGCCGCATGACCTCTCCTCCCACCACCCGTGCGGGCAGGATGCCCGCGCTCCCAGTGTTCGTTCGTCCTGAGCCCGTCGAAGGACGAAGCCCAAGGCCGCATGACCTCTCCCCCCACCACCCATGCGGGCAGGATGCCCGCGCTCCCAGTGTTCGTCCGTCCTGAGCACTTCGACAAGCTCAGTACAGGTCCCGTCGAAGGACGAACGATCACGAGGGTGCCAGCAACTCCGCGATGTCGCGCGCCGTGAAGAAAGAGTCCGCAAACACGATCACCGTACTTCGTGGCCCTGACTTCAGGTACACCGCCTCGCCCTCCTCGTCGAACGCATAGTCCGGGGGATCGTCCGAGGTGACCAGCCACCTCTCGCCTGTCACCGCCGACCGGTACTCTACGAACGCATTGGAGAACTCCGAAGCGTCCCCAGAGGCGTCCCACTTGACGCTGCCCACGAACACGTCGCGTCCGTACGAGTCTTCCAGTAGGATGAAGGCGCCGCCTCCCCAGCCCGCTGCCGCGGACGCAGCCTCGTTCTGCCCGACGCCCTCGATCAAGAGAGACCTCAGAAACAGCTCGCCCATTACGTCGCGGTCGATCTCCGTCCATCCCTCGCCAAGCGCGGAGGCCACGTCCGGCAGCCCCACCTCGACCGGCAGCTCGTTCGCCGCGTACTTCTCGGGGTGGATCACCTGCTCCGTCGACTCCGGGATGCGCTCGAAGGCCTGGTCCACGCCCGTAAAGTCCCCGTTTTGCAGAAAGAGCTGCACCACGAACTGCGGGCCGTCAGAGTAAGGGAAGATTACGAGCTGCTGCATGAACGGCGGCGCGGTACGGAACACAGACACGTCGATTTCCGCCCGCTCAGCCTCGACCTTCTCCCTCTCATGCTCCTCGAAGATCTGGATCTCGTAGATTAACTCAGAAAGTTGGGCGTCTCCCTCGATCAGCCCGCTCAGCGCCCTGCGCTTATCCGAGTTGGCCTCGATCCCATCGCGCAACCCGTGAATGTCGAAGTGGAGCTGCTGAAGCGCGTGGACGAACTCGTGCGCAACAGTCAGCTCATCGGTCAGCTTGAAGGACTCTCCATCAGACACGATGTAGATCTGGTCTTCGTCACTCTTGTAAAACCCGGCGACGACGTCCGACATGATGTCGCTCCGGAGCTCTTCGAGGCTGACGTCCTGCTCGACTATGCCGAGCCGCTTGTACAGCCGTTCGGTGAGGGCCGTTTCCTGTCTGTCTTCCTCGTCTTCGTCCCTGAAGAACTCGCGGACCTCGTCCTTGGTGATCAGCTTGCGTGCGATCGGATCCCGCGCGGACAGATCGCGGATTACCGCCAACTGGAGGCCGATCGCATCGATTCGACGATCGATGTCATGGGGGAACGCTGCCGTCGGCGTGGGGGTCTCAAGCGGCACAGTGACGGTCGGAAGGATGATCGGGCTCGGGGCGAACGTTGGTGTGGCCTCCGGCGTCGGAGTGGACGTAGGAGGAGGCGTCGCCGTGGGAGAAGGAGTCTGGGACGGCGTCGGAGTTGGCTCGGGAGTCGATGTGGGAGTCGGCTCGGGAGTCGCAGTGGGCGAAGGAGAGGGGAACGGGACGGCCGTGGGAGGCGCGCGCGGTGGCTCGTCGGCGCACGCCGCAAGAAGGAGGACCGCGGCGATCATGGTTGCTGGCGCTTTCAAATCGGCTCCGACCGACTGAGGGATGCTCGCAAGTATCGTAGGACACGATTCAGGGTGTCAAGGAGAACGGAGCAGAGGCGTTTCAGTCCGAGCACCTAACTCATGGGAGCCACGCATGGAGCCTGTCTTCTCTCTAATCTCACCTCACCCTTCGTAGCCTTGACAGTCCGAACACTCGGGAAGTACTATGTGGCCATTCCCAAACCGCCTCTCGGGGCGGGATGGATAACTTTAGGGAAGGTGAGACGCATGGAATTCACAATAGCAGCGATTCTCGCCGTCCTGATAGGCCTATCGGTAGGAGCAGGAGCCGGCTACTACGGCCGCAGGCTGGTTTCTGGAAGACGAGTTGACGGCGCTCAGCTAGAGGCCGATCGAATAGTCGAATCTGCGCGGGAGCAGAGCAGGACCTTGGCCATCGAAGCCAAGGAGGACGCGCTGAGACTGCGTTCGGACTGGGAGACAGAGGCGCGCCAGCAACGCTCGGAACTCAACAGAGTCGAGCGTCGGCTGAGCAACAGAGATGAGAATCTCGAAAAGCGCTCCAACAACCTGGAACGACGCGAACGTGGCATCTCCAAAAAGGAGCAACGCGCCGAGCAGATCGAGAGCGAGCTCGAAGAGATCAAGCTGCAGTCACTGGCGAAGCTGGAAGAGCTGTCAGAGCTAAGCTCAGCAGAGGCCAGGGACGAGCTGTTGAGCCTGGCTGAAGAGGAGATCCAGTACGAGATAGCCAGGCGCTACAGGGACATCGAGGAACAAGCCAGGGAGGACGCCCGCGAGGTGTCCTCGCGGGTCATAGCGACGGCGATCCACAGAATGGCCGCGGACGTCGTCTCCGAGATGACCGTCACAACCGTTCCACTTCCGAGCGACGACATGAAAGGTCGTCTGATAGGCCGAGAAGGACGGAATATACGAGCAATTGAAAAGAACACCGGTGTGGACCTGATAATCGACGACACTCCAGATGCCGTAACTCTGTCGTGCTTCGACCCTGTTCGCAGGGAGACCGCAAGACTCGCAGTCACCAAGCTAATTGCGGACGGCAGGATACACCCCGCACGAATCGAGGAGATGGTCAGAAGGTCGGAGCAGGAGGTCGAAGACTCCATATGGAAGGCCGGCGAAGAGGCCGTGTTCGACGCCGACGTACGGGGTCTGAACCCCGAAATCATCCGGCTGCTTGGCCGTTTGAAGTTCCGGTACAGCTACGGCGAGAACGTGCTGCAGCACTCCCTAGAGGTGTCTCACATCGCGGGAATGCTCGCGTCTGAGATCGGCGCGAACGTCAAGACCGCCAAGGCCGGCGGCCTGCTGCACGACATCGGCAAGGCGCTGACGCACGAGGTCGAGGGTCCGCACGCCGAGATCGGCGCGGAGGTGGCCAGAAAGTACAGCGTCGCCCAGAGGGTGTGCGCTTGCGTCGCTGAGCACCACGACGACGTGATGAGCTCCCCGGAGTCATTCATCGTCGCCGCCGCAGACGCAATCAGCGCGGCAAGACCCGGCGCACGTAGGGACACCGTCGAGAACTACATAGAGCGTCTCCAGGCGCTGGAAGAGGTCGCAGGCGACTTCGATGGCGTCGAACGCTGCTTCGCGATCCAGGCCGGACGCGAGGTGCGCGTGATGGTGCGGCCGGACTCGATCGACGACACTATGGCCGCGAAGATGGCGCACGAGATCGTCAAGAGGATCGAGAACAATCTCGTCTACCCGGGCCAGATCAAGGTCATGGTCATCCGGGAGAGCCGGAACGTGGAGTACGCGCGATAGATTGCATACCGGCGGCCCCGTTCGACCCTTCGATCCGCCCCTCCACGGCGGGCAGGCGCGGCGGAGGCGAACGAGGTCAGCGTCCGACGGACTAGAGGACAACGCAGCGGCATGGGAGACCAGCCGCTGCGTCTGCGTTAGCAAGTATCCTGAGAGCTTCAATGACTATCGAGGTTGATCTCCACCTGCACACGCGCGCGTCCGACGGCACGCTGACTCCGAGGGAGCTTGTCGACCTGTGCGCGGAGCGGGGCCTTCGCGTCATAGCGGTCAGCGATCACGACTCTACCGAGGGCCTAGACGAGGCATGCGAGGCTGCGGCGCGCCACTCCGGACTCGATCTGATCCCCGCAATCGAGCTCAGCACCGACGTTCCCGGCTCCGAGATCCACCTCCTCGGCTACTACATCGACACCTCGGACGCCCAGTTCCAGGCGACGCTTACGCGTTTCCGCGAGGGCCGGTACGAGCGGGGCCGGTTGATGGCGGAGCGCCTTGCTGACTTGGGCTATGACGTCTCGTGGGAGCGCGTCAAAGAGATCGCCGGAGACGCCTCCATCGGCAGGCCTCACATCGCGTCCGCGCTGGTCGAGGCCGGATACTTCGAGTACCCGAAGGAGGCATTCGACACGCTCATCGGGCGGGCGGGGCCGGCGTACGTCGAGAGAATGAAGCTGACGCCTGAAGAGGCGATCGGCATCCTGCGTAGGAACGGCGCCGTGCCAGTGATGGCCCACCCGACGTACTCCCAGGTCAAGTCGGATAGAGGAGACGTCCAGAGCCTCGATGAGACCCTGAGCGACCTGAAGGGCTGCGGCCTTGAAGGTGTCGAGGTGTTCTACGGCGACTACACTGCCGAGCAGGTAGCCTACCTCGAGTCGCTCGCTGACGAGCTGGACCTGATCCCCTGCGGCGGAAGCGACTACCACTGCTCCGGAAATCCGGGCGAGCCGGAACCCGGCACCGTCGGTCCGCCGATGAAGACCGTCTCGATGCTGGAGAATGCCCACCGGCGTATAGCCGCCGAACGTACCGCCGCCCCCGCTCGTGGCTGAATCCGTACTGCTTATCGTCGGCGCATACCTCGTGGGGTCCATCCCTTCTGGATACCTGCTCTCCAGGTACATCGCCGGAATCGATATCAGGGACTACGGCTCCGGAAACGCCGGCGCCTCCAACGTTATCGCCCACGTCGGACCCCGGACCGGGATGGTCCAGGGTGCGTTCGACTGTCTCGTCAAGGGTGCCGTGCCAGTGTTCATCGCATCTCAGGTTGGTGCAAGCGCCTGGGTCCTGGCGGCCGTGGTTTTCGCGGCCATCTCCGGCCACAACTGGTCGGTATTCCTCAGATTCACAGGAGGACGGGGGGTCGCGACCGCCATCGGCGCCGCGCTGGCCCTCATGATGTGGAGGGAGGTGCTCATCCTCGGTCTGATCACGCTGGTCGTCGGGAGGATCATCACGAAGGACACGGGATTCTGGACGTTCATCGCCGTGCTGCTCCTCCCTGCGCTCGCAGCCGCGTTTCGACAGCCCATGGAGGTCGTCCTGACGGCGGCGGTTATCGGGCTGCTGCTCGTGGCCAAACGGCTAACCGCGAACTGGGAACCCATACCTGCCGGGTATGGTATCGTCAGAGTACTTGGGTACCGTCTGCTCTGGGACAGGGATGTGCCAAAGCGTGCCGAGTGGACCAGTCGCCGCCCCCCTCTCCCTTGACGAGAGAGGGTTGGGGTGAGGGTGAAATGTCATCAACCACATTCTGCAAGCGCCATAGCGACGTTGAGACGAGCGTCTCATGCGGGCGGTGCGACGACCCGATCTGTCCGAGGTGCATGGTGCACGCCCCGGTGGGTGTCCGCTGCCCGGACTGCGCGCAGACGAGGCCGGTACCCACGTTCGACGTGACGCCCGCGTTCCTGACAAGAGGAATCGCTGCGGGTGTCCTCGCTGCGGCTGGACTCGGAGTGGCAATCTCGGTGGTACTGTTCCTGCTTCCGACGATACCGTTTCTGTACACGGTGGCGATCGCCGGGGCGGGACTCGGCATCGGCGAAACAATCAGCATCGCCACCAATCGCAAGCGCGGGAGGAAGCTGAAGGTCACCGCCGCGCTCTGCGTTGTGCTCTGTGTAGTAGTCGTCGCGTACGTCTCCGGCGGCGGCACAACCAGAACCATCTGGGAGATCGTCGCCCCGCTTCTGGGAATCTACCTAGCCACCAGCCGTGTCTAGGAGCGGCCTATAGGTCGCACGCGGTCGCCGGGAATAGCCCCCCCGGTTTGCATCGCCCCAGGGCCCTCGCTATGATAAGTCAGCCTGCCGATCCTGGCGGCCTGCGTATCTCCCCTACCCATGCTCAACGAGGTTTTTCCTGTGCTCAAGACCACAAGCTGCGGAAGCCTACGTGTTGAAAACGCCGGCCAGACAGTCACGCTGGCAGGATGGGTCAACCGACGGCGCGATCACGGATCCCTGGTGTTCATCGATCTACGAGACCGCGACGGCTTGACGCAGGTAGTGTTCAACCCTGAGATCGCTCCCGAAGCGCACAGTACCGCCGAGACGTTCCGGAGCGAATGGGTGATCCAGGTCACGGGCGAAGTCGCCCGCCGTCCAGAGGGCACCGAGAACCCGACAATCCCGACCGGCGGAATTGAGGTCGTGGCGTCCGATGCGACAGTCCTCAACGAGTCGCTCACACCGCCCTTCTATATCAACGAGGACTCGGAGGTCGACGAACAGCTCCGGATGCAGTACCGCTATCTCGACCTGAGGCGCCCCGGGATGCAGAGCACGATCGTGCTCCGTCACAAGGTGGTCAAGTTCATCCGCGATTTCTTGGATGAGCGCGGGTTCCTCGAGATTGAGACCCCCATCCTCATCAAGAGCACGCCCGAGGGCGCGCGCGACTACCTGGTCCCGAGCCGGCTGTACCCAGGAAGCTTCTACGCGCTCCCACAGTCGCCGCAGCAGCTCAAGCAGCTCCTGATGGTTGCGGGTGTCGAGCGCTACTTCCAGATCGCCCGGTGCTTCAGGGACGAGGACCCGCGCGCGGACCGCCAACCAGAGTTCACCCAGCTAGACCTCGAGATGAGCTTCGTCGAGCAGGACGACATTCTGGACTTAACAGAGGAGCTGTTCACCGAGCTCATCGAGACGCTCACGCCAGAAAAGAAACTGACAAAGCCGTTCCCAAGACTGTCCTACGCAGAATCGATGGAGCGATACGCCAGCGACAAGCCGGACCTGCGCTACGGGCTGGAGATGGCGGACCTGAACGACTTCGCGGAGAAGTCGGAGTTCAGGGTGTTCAGGTCCGCGGTCGAGAGTGGAGGTATAATCAAGGGCTTCTCAGCGCCTGGTATCGCTTCATACTCTCGCCGACAGTCCGACGAGCTGATCGAGTTCGTCCGGACGCGGGGCGCCGCGGGACTGGTCACGATCTCTCTTCAGGGAGAGCCCGGGCCGGTTGACGACCTAACTCTCGAGCAGGTGCGGTCAGCGGCGGCGAGGTTCCTCTCACTCGACCAGATCAAGGAGATCGCACGGCGCACCGGGGCGCGGATCGGCGATATGATCCTGATAATCGCTGGCCCGGAAATCAGCACGAACGTCGCCCTGGGCGCGTTGCGGCACGAGCTGGGCGCGCGGCTCGGCCTGGCAGACCCCGACGAAATCAAGATGGCGTTCATCGTCGACTTCCCGCTGTTCGAGTACGACGAAGCGCAGGGTCGATGGGACGCGGTCCACCACCCATTTACGTCTCCGAAGCCAGGCTACGAAGATCTCATAGAAGCCGACCCAGCCGCGGTGCTGGCGAACTGCTACGACCTCATCGCGAACGGCGAGGAGCTCAGCAGCGGCAGCATCCGGGTGCACGATCGCGAGCTTCAGGAGCGAATCTTCGGCGTTCTTGGATACACAGGCGAAGAGGTCGAAGAGCGCTTCGGCCAGCTTGTTCAGGCGTTCCAATATGGCGCCCCGCCGCACGGCGGAATCGCCCCGGGAATCGACCGGCTGATGATGGTGCTGACGAACCGCAACATCAGGGACGTCATCGCATTCCCGAAGACCCAGACCGCCATCGACCCCCTGTTCGGGGCGCCAGGCGCGGTCGACCAGGAACAGCTAGAGGAGTTGGGTCTGCGCCTCGAGGTCTCTGACTTACCCTAGTCCTCCTCGCCGGGATCCGTTCCGGTCCTCTCCAGTCGACGGACTCGGGACTCCTACTTGAAGCGCGGGCGTTCCGCCCGCACAGGGTTCCAGCTTCAGTCGAAACGACGCGGGCAAACTCGTTCGCCTCCGCCGCGCCTGCCCGCCGTGGAGGGGCGGATCGAAGGGCGATTCGCTAAACCTCGTTGCCCACAACGCACGTCTTCCTTGTGTTATCATTGTGACGGATTTTTCAAAGTCACCGGAGTGTACTGTTGCCCCCCATAAGAGACGGGGACAGAGAGCGGCTCCTCAGCGCGATCCACAACCAGCGACGGCCCACGATTACTGTCCTATCGTCGCTGCTGGCGGCCCAGGATGAGTTGGGCTACATCCCTGACGAAGCGATCGAAGAGGTCGCCGTCCTTAATGATACGACCATCAACGAGGTGTGGGGCGTAGCCTCGTTCTACACCAACTTCCGTTTCACCCCTCCGGGACGGCACAACGTCGAAGTTTGCTGGGGACCGACCTGCCACCTGCTGGGCGCCGCCCGGATTCTTGAACGCGTCATGGAACAGCTTGGCCTCGAGGACGAGGGTGAGACCGCGGATGAGAACATCTCGTTCAAGTTCAACACCTGCTTGGGGGCTTGCTCAAACGCGCCGGTCATGAGCATCGACCATCATCTGATCGGCCGCGTGACGCCGGACTCCGCAATCGAGCGGTTGGGAGGAATCCAGACCGGATAGGAAGTGGCAACCTACGAACAGATCAGGCAGACCGCCGACGAGCGATGGCAGCGCTTGACAGAGGGACCAGCCCCGTGGATTCGAGTCGGGACAGCGATGTGTGGCCAGTCCTCTGGCGCCCCCGAGGTGATCGCGGCGATCAGAGCCGAGTTGAACCGACGCGGTGTGCCGGCGAGGATCGACGAGGTCGGCTGCATCGGACTCTGCTTCGCCGAGCCACTTGTGGACGTTCTCAGACCCGGTACGGGGTCGCGGCTCTTCTTTGGTAACGTCACGCCGGAGGACGTCTCGGAGATCGTCGGTTCGTACGTCGCGGCCGGCGAAGTACCAGGGGGTAAGGCGCTCGGTTACCTGGGTGAGTCCGGGATCGATGAGGTCTCAGACCTGAACGACCTGCCTGGAATGAGTCGGCAGACGAGGATCGCGCTCCGGAACGCGGGCACCATCGCCCCGGATGACATCTACCAGTACATCGCCAACGGCGGCTACAGCGGGATCCACAAGGCGCTCACCTCGATGGAGCCCGATGACGTCATCAAGGAGGTGTCCGACTCGGGCCTGCGTGGGCGCGGCGGGGCCGCGTTTCCCACGGGCGTCAAGTGGAGCTTCATGGTCCGCTCGCCGGGCCCGCCGAAGTACATGCTGTGCAACTGCGAAGAGGGGGACCCAGGCGCCTACAACGACAAGGGCATCCTCGAAAGCGACCCTCATACGTTGCTCGAGGGCCTCATGATCGGCGGGTACGCCACGAGGGCGACCAACGGTATCGTCTTCATCCGCCACGGACACGACGGTCCCATCGACCGCACCGAGGAGGCAATCAGGCAGGCTTACGAGGTCGGCATTCTGGGCGAGGACATCTTCGGCACCGGATTCTGCTTCGACATCGAGGTCGCGCTGACCGGCGAGTCGTACGTCGCGGGTGAAGAGACCGCGCTCATGGAGGCGATTGAGGGAAAACGAGCTCAGCCCAGGTTCCGTCCACCCTTCCCTGCCGCGTACGGCGTATGGGGTTTCCCCTCAACGATCAACAACGTCAAGACTTTCTCGTACGCCCCGGAGATCATCTCGCGAGGGGCGGAGTGGTTCAGCTCCATCGGTGTCAACCGGAGCACCGGAACCGCGATCATCTGCCTCAACGGGAACGTCAAATACCCTGGGCTCTACGAGGTCCCAATGGGCCTGACGCTGGGCGAGGTAATCAACGACATTGGCGGCGGCGTACCCGACGGCAAGCAGCTCAAGCTGCTGCAGACCGGCGGCCCGCTCGGAGGCGTTCTCAGCTCTGAGAGCATGTCGATCCACCTGGATTTCGACGAGATGCGCGACGCCGGCGCCATCCTAGGCTCGGGTGGTATTATCGTCGGAGACGAAGATGTCTGCGCGGTCGACCTTACACGTGTCCTGGTCGCTTTCTGCCAGTTCGAGTCCTGCGGCAAGTGCTTTCCGTGCCGGCTCGGCATGGAGCACCTGCTGGAGATCACGGAGCGGATCGCGCGGTTCGAAAGCCGCCCGGGAGACTTGGAGCTGATGCAGTCAGTGGGCACGACTATGGAGGCGAGCTCCCTCTGCGGCCATGGCCAACTTGGGTTCGGCCCAATCCGGTCCGCGCTCACGCACTTCGAGTCTGACTTCGTCGCCCACATCGAGGAGGGTCGCTGCCCGACCGGGAGCTGCCTCGCCCCGCAGATTGCTCCCAAGAACACCAGACCGTACGCCCATGAGTTCGTTCCCGGAGGTCAGAATGGCTGACGACCTGAAGATAATCGTCGACGGCCAGGAGATTCCGGCGCAGCCGGGCCAGATGATCATCCAGGCCGCGATGGACGCCGGACTGTACATCCCCTACCTGTGCTACTACCCGGGAATGAAACCATTCGGCGCGTGCCGGATGTGCGTGGTGACCGCCGACGCTCCCGGCCCGGACGGCAGCTACCGTGCACTACCCGGCTCACCGGCGTCCTGCACCACACCCGTCTCCGACGGGATGAGGGTCACCACGAACAGCTCAGACCTACAGGGACTGCGCCGCGGGATCATGGACATGCTGCTCTCCGAGCATCCCCACGGCTGCCTGACGTGTCATCGCATCGACCTGTGCGGTCCCAACGACCTTTGCCTGCGCCACGTATCGGTTAACGACAGGTGCGTGATCTGCCCCAAGAACGAGCGATGCGAACTGAAGGACACGGTGCGCTACCTCGAGATGGAGATGGACACACCGCTCACCTACAACAACCGTCATATACCACTCTCCGTCCAGGACCCTTACTGGGAAATGGACATGAACCTGTGCATAGTCTGTGCGCGGTGCGTCCGCATGTGCGACGAGGTCCGAGGCGACTCCGCGCTGACGCTCCAGATGCGCTCTGGCAAGGCACTCATTGGCACGTCGCAGGGCACGAGCCTGCTGGAGTCGGGCTGCGAGTTCTGCGGAGCCTGCATCGACGTCTGCCCCACCGGCGCGCTGGTCGAGCGGGACTATAAGTGGGACAAGGCCGTCGAGACGGTGAACTCCATCTGCCCGCATTGCCCTGTCGGATGCGAGATGACGCTGGAGGTGAACAAAAGAAACCGGCTAATTCGCTCGATCCCGGAGCGCCACTCCCCCGCGAATCAGGGACAGGGCTGCTTCAAGGGCAAGTTCGGCATGGACTTCGTAAACCGGCGCGACCGCATCACGACACCGTTGATCCGTCGCGATGGCGAGCTCGAAGAGGCGACCTGGCCGGAGGCTCTCGACCTGATCGCGGAGAGGCTGAAAGATTACCGCGACGGGGAGTATGCATTAGTCGCATCGTCCAGGGCTACCAATGAGGACGCGTACGTGGCGCAGAAGTTCGCCCGGACTGTGATGCGGACGAACAACGTCGACGTCGCCTCCAATACGCGGCCTGAGATGCTGACCCCCTTGCAGGAGCAGCTCGGCTACGCCGCAGCCACCAATCCGATCTGGGACCTCGAAGGATCGAAGCGGTATCTCGTCGTGTCATCGAACATGACCGAAGAGCAAAACGTTGTGGCTGTCCCGATGAAGAAGGCCCTGCGTCAGGGCAGCGCGACTCTCGTGGTCATCGACCAGCGAGAGACCGAGATGACCCGGTACGCACAGGTGTGGCTGAGACCCAGACCCGGCAGCGAACCCGCGCTGATCGGTGGGATCATCCGCGCCATCTGGGACCAGTCGCTCGACAACCACGAGTTCCTCGCGGAGCATGTCGACAACGTCCAGGCGTTCAGAAACTCTATAGTCCAGCATTTCGACCTCGCGAAAGTGGAACGAATCAGCGGCATCCCACAGGCGGAAATCATGGCCGCAGCCCGAGCCTTCGCGGAAGACGGTCCCGGCGCGATCCTGTACGGATTGGAGACTCTACCCCCCGAGGTCCGGGAGGAGTGTTCCCGAGCGCTGGTGAACCTGGCACTCGTCACGGGGAACATAGGCGGACGATCGACCGGCCTATACCCCCTGTTTACAGGAGCAAACGAGCAGGGAGCGCGCGACGCGGGATGCGTCCCGGACTTCCTTCCTGGCCAGTCGGCGCTCGCAAGCGATAGACACCGGCAGCGCCTGTCCCACGCCTGGAGCGCTGATATCCCGGAGTCGCCGGGAATCGGCGTTACGCAGCTTGCGGACGCGATCGGCTCAGGCCTGATCAAGGCGGTCCATCTCATGGGCGACAGCCCGGGATACGCTAACGGTGAGCTGGCGGGCCTTATGTCCGCGCTGAATCGTGCGGAGCTGGTGATCGCTCACTCGACGTTCCATGGGAAGATCACCGAGGCGGCGAACGTGGTGCTGCCGAGTCTCACCTTCGCCGAGCGGCGCGGGACGTACACGAATCTCGAGCGGCGAGTTCAGCTTCTCCGGCCAGCGCTGGGGCCGAAGGGAGATGAGGACGCCGAGTGGCGGATTCTGTCCCAAATCGCCAGAAGGATGGACGCGGAAGGATTCGACTACCCGGACGAAGAGACCATCTTGGACGAGATGAACAATCTGGCTAACATCTACGGCGGGATTACATACGGCAGACTCGAAGGCGGGAGCCTTCAGTGGCCGTGCCTCGCCGCCGACATGCTGGACACCCCGGTCCTCTATGAAAATACCCTCGGTACGGACAGGCCGAAGCTGGCCCAGATGTCACTCAGGGACGCTCCGGCACACGAGGACGGCGACTACCCGATGCTTCTTGCGCACGGCCGCGTCCTTCACCAACCGGAAGAGGACATGGAGATCGTCCAGATAGACGGCAGGAACGCGATAGAGCGTGAAGAGGACATCCAAATTCATCCCCAGGACGCGGCCGATCTCGGCATTGAGCAGGGCGACTGGGTCGAAGCGGTCTCCATCCGGGGGCGGGTCATCGGAACCGCCGATCTGTCTGGACCTCAGCGCGGGCTCGTCTCGATTACCACGCTGTTCGGCGACCTCATCACAAGCCTCGCGCAGAGTCAGGAACCCGATCCAATGCTCAGCGTCCCGGCATTGCCGCTCATTCCGGTCAGACTCGTCAAACCTGCGATCGACGCCGCCGCAGACTAGGACTCATTCAGCCAGGACGGTCACACACGTGACAACGACCCTCTGAACGAACGTGGGCGGGCCAGCTCGCTCCGCTTTCGGAGCGGTGCGGTGGACGGTACAATGAGGCCGGAACAGTCCCCCAATGACCACGCCGGCCCGCAGACAGTACCTCCGCATCAAGGGCGAACACCAGGACGCGATCCTGCTCTTCCGCATGGGCGACTTCTATGAGACGTTCGACGATGACGCGCGCACAATCTCCCGCGAGCTCGAGATCGCCCTGACGTCGAGGGAATTCGGAGCGGCCACAAAGGTGCCCCTCGCTGGGATCCCGTACCACGCGATCGAGTCGTACCTCCCGAGGCTGATAAACAAGGGCTTCAAGGTCGCGATCTGCGAGCAGACCTCCGATCCAGCGAAGTCGCGCGGCCTCGTCGACCGGGAGGTCGTCCGTGTCGTCACCCCTGGCACGATCGTGGAGGACTCGCTGCTCGATGGGAAAGCGAACAACTACCTCGCTGCAGCGTTCACGGACGGCGAACACACGGGTCTCGCATATGTCGACATCACGACGAGCGAGTACGCGACGACGCAGATGCAGGCATCCGAGCTCGCCGTGGAGCTCGCCAGGCTCCAGCCTGCAGAGCTGCTCGTGCCCAGTAGCGTAGACGGGTTCGACGTGAGCTCGACTCAGCTAACTCCAATCGGCGACGAGTCGTTCGACCTGGAGTGGGCGACCGAGTCGCTGCAGCGCCACTTCAGAGTCGCCAGCCTCGAGTCGTTCGGCTGCGACCGACTCCCTTTGGCCGTTCGCGCGGCTGGCGCGATCCTCGATTACCTCGGACAGACGCAGCGTTTAGCGATCGGACAGCTAACCACCCTCCGCACGTACTACGCTGACCGACACATGGTGCTCGACCCCCAGACCCGGCGGAACCTCGAGCTGTTCGAGGGAGGAAGATGGGGCGACTCGTCGACGTCGCTGTACTCGGTGCTCGACCGCACGAGGACGTCGATGGGCGGGCGTGTACTACGAACGTGGCTGGGCCAGCCGCTGCTGGAGCTCGCGGAACTTCAACGGAGGCAAGAGGCGGTTTCGTGGTTCCACCGGAGTGCCATCAGGCGTGACCGCCTTGTAGCGCTGCTGGACTCGGTGTCGGACATCCAGCGGCTTTTGAACCGCGTCAGAGGATTCGGTGCGACGCCGAGAGATCTTGTTTCGCTGGCCGCCAGCCTCAAGACGGCGCCCTACCTCAAGGAGATCCTGATCGAGGACGAGGACGCCCACCAGGTCGAGTTCCTGGCGGACGGGATTCGCGATACATCAGAAGTTGTGTCGCTCCTGCAATCGTCGATTGCGGACGACCCGCCGGTGTCCGTCGGCGACGGGAGGGTGATACGCGAGGGATTCTCGACGGAGCTCGACTCGGTCAGGGATGCGGCGCTCAATGCGCAGCAGTACATCGCGCGGCTCGAGACGCGGGAGCGAGAACGCACAGGCATCAAGTCGCTCAAGGTCGGCTACAACCGCGTCTTTGGATACTACATCGAGGTTAGCAACGCGAACCTCAAGTCGGTTCCAGACGACTACGTCCGCCGGCAGACCCTGGTCGGCGGAGAGCGGTTCATCACCCCGGAGATGAAGGAGTACGAGTCGCGAATCCTCACCGCGCAGGACAGGATGGCCGAGATCGAGAACGACCTGTTTCGGCAGGTGTGCGGTCAGGTCTCATCTCACGCCGCTGAGATCGCCGCGACAGCGGAAGCGATCGCTCATGTCGACGTGTTCTGCTCCTTGGCAGAGGTCGCGAACCGCAACGGCTACGTGCGGCCGGATCTTCACGAGTCCGACACCCTCGAAATCCGGCAGGGACGCCACCCTGTCGTCGAACAGATGGTGGACGGCGGCGGTTTCGTGCCGAACGACACCGAGCTGTCCTGTACGGAGGCGCAGCTTGCGATAATCACCGGTCCGAACATGGCCGGCAAGTCGACGTACATTCGGCAGGTCGCGATCCTGGTGCTAATGGCCCAGATCGGCAGCTTCATCCCCGCAGAGTCCGCGTCCATCGGGCTGGTGGACAGGATCTTCAGCCGCGTCGGGCTCCAGGACGATCTGGCGCTGGGCCAGTCGACGTTTATGGTGGAGATGGTCGAGACCGCGTCGATTCTGAACCACGCGACGTCCCGGTCCCTAATCATTCTGGACGAGATTGGCAGGGGCACGAGCACGTTCGACGGTCTAGCCATCGCCCGCGCCGTCGCCGAGTATATCCACAATCATCCGAGACTCGGATGCAAGACGCTGTTCGCGACACACTATCACGAGCTGACACAGCTCGCTGACCATCTTCCGCGCGTACGCAACTTCAACGTCGCCGTCTCCGACGAGGGAGGGAGCGTGGTATTCCTCAGGCGGATCGTCCCCGGAGGCGCGGACAAGAGCTACGGGATACACGTAGCACAGCTCGCGGGGATGCCGAACGCGGTCGTCAATCGGGCGTGGGACGTGCTGGGCGATCTGGAACTACCGGACGCGGAACGCGGAAACGGCAGGAGGCGTAGAGGGACTGTGCCGGCGCAGCTCGCGTTACTCCCACTATCGTCGCCGGCTTTGGACGAGCTCAGGGGGCTTGACGTCGCCTCGATGACTCCGATCGAGGCGATAAACAAGCTGTACGAGCTTCAGGACCGAGCCAAGGACGAGTGAGCCGTCAGTAGTGTCCCTTCCACGCTCCGGGATTCCGGGCTCCGTCGGAATGACAAAGTCACTATAGGAGAGGGCGGAGAACTGCTAATCCGGCTCGAGGATCGCCGGATCGAGCTGATACCAGAAGACTTCCCCAGAGTCTGTGATGTCCCGAACCCGGTCGTCTCTGTTCATCCCGGCCACCGCGGCGTGAGAGTGCCTGCCTGTGAACCTGGTCATGAACTCTGCGTTGCGGACGGCCCTCGTGGTATCTCGCCCGTTGACAGTGAAGGAAATCTCCACGGCGATGTATCTGGTCTCGCCTTCCTGATCGACAGCTTCCATAATCAGGTCGGCCCTGAGGAAACTCCTCAGATCGTCTGAGGAGATTCCCGCGACGACCGCGCTGTCGTCGGTCATGTCCCACAGGTCGTCCCGGGAGAGGACTCTGGTCCTCCTCAAGCCCATCTGTCTTCCGATGATTGAACAATCGTCGATGACATCACGTCTGGCGAACAAGCCCTTGAGGTTTCCTATGTCAGCATCGATTCTGTCGAATCTCCTGTTGGTCGTCTCCACGAAGACCTTCATCTCCGCGATGAAGCTGTTGGTCGTCTCCACAAAGACCTTCATCTCCGCGATGAAGCTGTTGGTCGTCTCCACGAAGACCTTCATCTCCGCGATGAAGCTGTTGGTCGTCTCGACGAATGCGTCCATGCGTTCTTCGAATCGCGTGAACCGCTCTGGCAACTCGACTAACTCACGTGAAAGTACGCGAGATCGTACCGCTTCGAGCCACTCCGGATTCTCGTCCAGCAAACGGATCAGGTCTTCAATTGTGTTGATCGTGGTCATCGTTCGAGGCTAATGTACGCTTGTTCTGAGACCTATAGATTAGCAAGTATATCATCGTGATCGCTAACATCGCTGACGGCGGTCCACCCTTGACGGTCAGTCGGACGCCTACTATGCTGGCTCTGCAATTCGACTGTGAACTCGTCGGGAGGAGTAAGTAATGCAGGCGACCGTGATTCCCTCATCACCCTCAGAATTGCGACAGTTGATCCGGGACGGACATCTTGTCCAGCCGACCAGCGGCATGGCGCCAGGCCACGTCCAGGCGAACCTAGCGATCCTGCCGAAAGACCTCGCGTTCGACTTCCTCCTGTTTTGCCAGCGCAACCCGAAGCCTTGCCCCCTTCTGGAGGTCGTGGAGGCCGGGGACGTCGAGCCGAAGGAGTTTGCGCCAGGGGCGGACCTCAGGACCGACGTCCCACTGTACAGGGTGTACGAGTACGGGGAGATGACGGCCGAGGTGGAGGATATCTCCGAGTTCTGGCGAGATGACCTCGTCTCGTTTCTACTCGGATGCAGCTTTTCGTTTGAGACCGCGCTCACCCGCGCCGGCATTCCGCTGCGCCACATCGAGCAGGACACGAACGTGTCGATGTACATAACGTCGATCCCCGCTGCTTCGGCCGGCGCCTTCTCAGGGCCGATGGTGGTCTCCATGAGGCCCGTACCCCAGGAGCAGGTTGTGAGGGCGGTCCAGGTCACCTCCAGATTCCCGGCGGTCCACGGCGCCCCCGTGCACGTGGGGGACCCGGAGGCAATTGGAATCTCTGATATGACACGGCCCGACTTTGGAGAGCCGTCCCAGGTCAGGGATGGTGAGGTACCGGTGTTCTGGGCCTGCGGCGTCACGCCCCAGGCGGCGGCGATGGCCTCAAGGCCGCCGCTGATGATCACTCACTCTCCCGGGCACATGTTCATCACGGATAAGTGGGACGAGGACCTCGCAGTCCTTTAGCTACGAGGGCCGCCAGGAGGCGATGTCCATGACGATCGAAGACATCATCCTCGACAGGGACCGGCGAGGGATATCTCAGCTACGTCGGTACCTTCCCGACGACTACGCGAGCCAGGCCGCGCAGCTGGTTCTCGACAACCCGGGCACCGCCGTGATCGTGACCGGGTTCTATATCCTAGACGCCGGCGCCGCAGAGACCGACGGGCCGCCGGGTGCGGTCGTGATCGGCAACGCGCTCGGCCGACTTGGATATAGAGTCATCCACCTCACAGACCGATATGCGGCGGGGATCATGGACGCTACCGGCGGCGACCACTCGACGGTCATCGAGTTCCCAATCACCGACGACGATGCCAGCAGGCAGTTCGCAACAGATCTTGTCTCGGAACTCGGTCCCTCCGTGTTGATTGCGATCGAGCGCTGCGGATTCACAGACGAGGGCAAGTACCGCAACATGCGCGGCAGGGACATCACTGACCACAACGCGCGAATCGACCACATCTTCAACTTAGGCCTCCCCTCTGTCGGTATCGGCGACGGGGGCAACGAGATCGGCATGGGAAACCTCGCCGCCGAGGTCACCACCGTCGACTCCCTCGTTAAGCTCCCCTGCGTCACGAAGACCTCCAAGCTGATGCTCGCGAGCGTATCAAACTGGGGCGGCTACGGACTCGCCGCCGCGTTGTCGGAGCTGTCCGGTCGCAACCTGCTGCCGTCGATCGAGGACGAGCAGAGCCTCCTGAAGCAGACGGTCGACCTGGGCGCGGTCGATGGGATGAGCGCCAAGCAAGAGTACAAGGTGGACGGGTTCACGGTCGAGGAGAACAGTGAGACCGTCCAGGCGCTTCACGACTACCTGACGTCGAGGGGGGTCAAGTAGCCCGTCGGCCCATGGTCGCCTGAACGTGGACGTCCCGGGGCGAGAGCTTGTCGATCCATTCACGCCCATTTGGGAGGAGGTGAATCTGGATCCCCCCACTGGACGGCTGCTGTAGGTAACCTGGCCCCGTGTTTGGACCACGACGAACCCGTGCCAAAACGCAAGACTTGTCTAGAACATTTCTCAAAAATCGTGCATCAATGACCTTTCCACCGTAGCCTCTCCGTGCTAGCATCTTGGGACATGCGGGAACTTAGGCCCCGCTACGCCAGCCGTTGACCTCGATTCGAGTGTCAGTTCGGTCGCAGCCCGCGGTACGAATGGGCGCGATCGGATTCCCGGAGGCAGATGGTGGTCACTAGAATCACCGGCGGTGTGCTCCGAGGAAGAGTCCTCAGGAGTCCACCTGCCGGAGGCCTGAGACCGACCTCGGAACGGGTCCGTGCGGCGTTGTTCTCGATCCTCGGTCCAAACGCGGTCGAGGGAAAGAGGGTTGCCGACCTGTACGCGGGTACTGGAGCGCTGGGGCTGGACGCCCTGAGCAGAGGAGCAGAACACGCGGACTTTGTCGAGCAGAGCGCGAGGCTCTGTTCTGCGATCCGGTCACAGCTACGGGAGTGGTCGCTCGAAGGTCGGGGGACCGTCTATGGAGGAAGGGTTCTGAGCAGAATCGAGTTGCTCCCCGGCGGGTACGACCTAGTCATGGCTGACCCCCCGTACGACTCGAACGAGTTCACGAGACTGATAGATCGGCTTCAATCGGAGGAGCTGGTGAAAGTCGGCGGAACGGTGATCTTAGAGCACAGATCTGACGATAGTGGAGACTTCTCGAGGGGTCGGTTCACGTCGCGGACGCAGCGAGTATACGGAGACACTATGATTACAGTGCTGTCAGCCGGAGCCGCCATTGGCTAGGGCAATCTATCCTGGCAGCTTCGACCCGACGCACTTCGGACACATAGATATTGCGAGACGGGCGGCTGAGGTGTTCGACGAGCTGGTGATCACAGTCTACAAGTCGCCCCCAACCAAGTCGTTGATGTTTTCTACGGAGGAGCGTGTACAGCTATTTGCAGACGCAGTGAGCGACGTCCCCAACATCTCGGTCGTCCCGTTCTCTGGGCTGGCGCCGACGGTCGCCAGAGACAACGGGGCGCGGTTCATAGTGCGGGGCCTGCGGGCCGGGTTCGACTTCGAGCTTGAGTTCGAGATGGCCCTGATGTGGCGGCACATCGCGCCGGACATCGACGTCGTCTGCATCATGAGCTCGCTGGATTACCAGTTCGTATACTCCAGCAGAATAAAAGAGGTCGCAGCGCTCGGCGCGGACATCTCAGCGCTCGTTCCGAGCCACGTCGAGCGGGCATTGGCGAATAAGATCGGAAAGTAACAGGCAGTCGGCGCGCGCCGGCTGCCTTCTCAGGGCTACACCCCCGAGCAAATTTAAGGAGGAACCAGGGTGGACTTCGAACAGGCAATCCAAGAGTTGCAGCAACTATATTCGACGAGCAGCCGCGTGCCTGGATTCAGGCGCAAGGTCATGGTGGACGCTGACGAGTTCGCGAGCGTCCTGAACGAGCTTCGAACCGCGATGCCGGCCGACGTCCAGGAGGCCCAGGAGATCCTGCGTCAAAAGGACAGCATCCTCAATCAGGCGTACCTTGAGGCGCAGCGTGTGAAGACCGGCGCCGAGGAGGCGGTGGCTGCGCAGAAGGAGGCGGGCAACCAGGAGCACCAGACGAAGGTGGATGAGTCGGAGATCGTCAGGTCCGCCGAGTCCAAGTCCGAGGAGATCCAGAACCAGGCCTTGGGCGAAGCCGAGGACATCGTCCAGGAGGCCCAGCGGCGCGCCTATCGGATCGTAACCGAGTCCGAGGACATCGCCGCCAGCCGCCGGGAGGGTGCGGATCAGTACGCGCGTGAGGTCCTGTTCAGCCTCGAAGAGCAGCTTTCTGAGATCCTCGGACAGATCAGGCGCGGTATCGACACGCTGCGTCCGGAGGCCGACCCAATGTCCCAGGAGAACATGCAGATTCCCGCGTAGCCTAGGTCAGTTGTCGGTCTACAGGCCTCCCCACGATGACAATCAGGCGGGCTTGAACGCCTTGATGTTGACGCTGCTCATCGGGTACTGCCAGTCCTCGGCCTCCCAGGGCGCTTCCGACACAACCTCAACGTCAGCGAATCCGGCGACGCGCATGCGGCCCATGTAGATGTCCTTAAGCTCCGCCCCCGCGAGACAGGCCACCCAGCTCGCGGAGTCGTCGGAGTCTTCGAACGGCGTCTCCTCCAGCTTGACGAGGTCGGAGATCATCAGACGGCCACCGGGCCTCAGAATCCTGAATGCCTCTCGGAACACCGCGTCCTTGTCCGGCGCGAGGTTTATGACGCAGTTGGATATAATCGCGTCGGCGAAATCGTCCTCGAGCGGAGTGCTCTCCATCTCAGCGAGATGAAACTCGACGTGGCTCACACCCAGCTTCTTCGCGTTGGCCCGCGCGAGGTCGATCATATCCTCAGTCATGTCGATTCCAACCACCCTACCCTCTTCTCCGACCGCCTTCGCCGCGATGAAACAGTCGATGCCTCCGCCGCTCCCGAAGTCCACGACGGTCTCACCGGGACGAAGCGTCCCGATTGCGTGAGGGTTACCGCATCCGGCTGACGCGGCGACAGCCTCGGTCGGCAATCCGTGCGTCAGGCCGTCCGAGTACAGAGGCAGGACCGAATCGAGATCCGAGTCGCCGCCGCAGCAGACGGTCCCGCAGTCTCCGGCTGTCGCCGAAGATGCGCGCTGAGCCAGCCTCCCATAGTTCTCTCTGACGGCTTCCTTGATGTATTTGTCCTCGAGTTGCGTCATCTATTTCCTCCTAGTTTTCTGACTTCGGGCGCCCGCTCGGGACACCACCTCGTACATATCGATTACGTCAAACCCGTTCGTCCTGTTGGCCCCTACGTTCGTCCTGAGCCCGTCGAAGGACGAGCCCCTACGTTCGTCCTGAGCCCGTCGAAGGACGAAGCCCCTACGTTCCTACGTTCGTCCTGAGCCTGTCGAAGGACGAAGCCCCTACGTCCGTCCTCCACTCGCCACACTCCGAGGCCTCCGCCTGTGCCTTAGCACGCCGCGCTCAACGTTGTGCTTCAATCTCTCATATTCGGAACAAATCTCGGCGCCCAGGAGCACAATCAGGCTGCTCACGTACGCCCAGAGCAGGAGCACGATCACCGGCGCAATCGAGCCGTAAACGCTCTGGTAGGACGACCATCGTTCCAGATAGAGGATGAATAGGTTCTTTGCAATTTCGAACAGGACCGCCGCGACCAGAGCGCCAGGCCAGATGTACCTCCAGTAGGTCCTCGTGTTCGGCATGAACTTGTACACCAGAAGGAAGATCGGGATCGTCAGCCCCAACGACAGCACCTGGAGCATCACTCGCCCCCCAGTGTCGACGAGAAACGATAGGACAGGAACGTCGAATCGCGACAACGTCTCCGCGGTCCTGACCACAGTGGCGCTGGAGACTGACAGCGCAAAAAGCACTCCGACTCCGATAGCCATGAGAAGCTGCCTTGGCTTGCCGATGTAGATCGGCCGGTCGGTGTGGATGTCCCATGCGCGGTTGATCGCCCGGTTAAGCGCACCGAACATCGCGCTCCCCGACCAGAGCAATCCCACCAGTGAAAAGAACCCCAGCGCGCCCCTCAGCCCAAGGACCCCGTCGATATTGTCGCTGATCAGCTGCTCCGATCCGGGCAGGAACCCGCTGGTAAACTCGACGAGCTTGGCCTGGGTCTCGGTCGAGTCGAGGAAGAATCCAAGAACAGATATCAGGCCCAGCAGCAGCGGGAAAATCGAGAAGAGCGCGTAGTACGCGACGCCCGCCGCCATGTGAGTCACGTCGTCCTCGGACATCTCCTTGGAGGTCCTGACGATGAGCTCCACGACGAAGTATCGCCGGACGCGGTCGACGACTCCGCCGAAACGCCGGTTGATGCTGTCTCCGATCCGCTCGATAGCTTGCCGTAGGAATCGGACCGACTCCTGGTCAACCACGACGAGCAGCCGAAGCGAGTGCCGTTCTAGACGTCCTGGAACTGTACGCGGCCATACTTAGATGGTAGGTTCACTCTGAGGCCGCGTCAACGGCGCGGCCTCAGAGTCCACGGATCTACCGATACCACCGGAGGTGGCGATGCCCCACATCAACCTGGTCTGTTTGGACTGTGGCGACTCGTACGACGCGGACATGAGCACGCTGCGCTGTCGACGGTGCGGCTCACCACTCGACGTGTCTTACGTTGATTCGAACGCGCACACGATGAAGTGGGTGGGAATCGACATGCCGCTGCCCTTCCACTCAAGCCGGCTTCTGGCGACGATGGGAGAGGGGAACACTCCGGTTGTTCGCCTGAAGAGTGTCGCCGCCGAACTAGCACTGTCAACTGTCCTCGCGAAGCTCGAGTCGATGAACCCAACCGGCTCGTTCAAGGACCGTGGCGCCGCGATGTTGATGTCAGTCGCCGTGGAGCTTGGTATATCGGAGATCGTTGAGGACTCGTCCGGGAACGCGGGCGCGGCGGTCGCGGCCTACGCGGCGCGCACCGGCATACGCGCACACGTATTCGCGCCATCGAGCGCGCCCGAGGCTAAGATGGGCCAGATTCACGTCTACGGCGCCGAGACGCACGCCGTCCCAGGGCCGAGAGAGAGGAGCACCGAGGCTGCGGTGGCCTTCCATCGGGAACGAGGAATCGTATACGCCTCGCACAACCTCAGCCCCTACTTCGCCGAGGGGACCAAGACCTTCGCCTACGAGGTCGCCGCCGGCATGTCGCCCGCTCCAGACCACATCGTCATCCCAGTCGGCAATGGAGGTCTCCTATTGGGCGTACATAGAGGGTACGCAGAGCTGCTCGCCCGGGGCTCGGTCGAGCGCATGCCGAAGCTGCACGCGATCCAGTCGGAGGCGGTGATGCCGATCGCCGCGGAGTTCGAAGACAGGAAGTGGACGCCGGGAGGGTCGACGGTCGCGGGCGGGATCTCAGTCGCAGACCCGCCGAGAAAGACGCAGGTCATCCGCGCAATCAGGGAATCCGGAGGAACGTCACTCGCGGTCAAGGACGAGTCGATCGTGCGATGGCAGAGGTTTCTGGCTGAGTCGGAAGGCGTTTTCGCAGAGCCGACATCGGCTGCGGCCTTTGCCGGCCTGGAGAGGCTTGTCGAACGAGGCGACGTCGCTCAGGACGACATCGTGCTCGTAGCGGTCACCGGCTTCGGGCTCAAGGACGCAGTGCCGTAAACGCAGCCTCAAATCCAGGAATCGAGCCCTCAAGCGTCCGGTCCGTGACACAGAATGAGATTCTATAGAATCCCGGCATTCCGAACCCCATGCCTGGAACGACCAGCACGTTGTGCTTCTGGAGCTCTGCTACAAACTCGACGTCGTCTTCAATAGGCGACTTCGGGAACATGTAAAAGGCTCCCTGGGGCCTGACAACATCGTACCCTATCCTGGAGAGTTGGTCGTGCATGAAGTCACGCTTGGCCTGGTAAAGCGCGACGTCGACGGTAACCGACTGCAGCTTCGCCACGATGTGTTGCATCAGAGCGGGCGCGTTGACGAATCCAAGCGTACGGTTGCAGAAGACAAGCCCATCCATTAGCTCTTCGCGATCTTCGTAGTGCGGATGTACCGCAACGTATCCGATGCGCTCGCCTGGCAGAGCGAGGTCTTTGGAGTGTGACGTTGCGACTACCGACCTAACGTGATGGTCGAAAATATGAGGGTACTCGAGCCCGTCGAACAGGAGGCGGCGGTACGGCTCGTCGCTGACTAGGAATATCTCACGCCCGAGCTCCGCCTCCTTCGCTCGAATGATCTCGGACAACTCCCGGAGAACCTCCTCTCCGTACACAACGCCCGATGGGTTGTTCGGGGAGTTGATAAGCACGATGCGCGTCTTTTCGCCGATCGCAGCCTCGAAATCCTCCATTCCCGGGAGGAAGTGCTCGTCGGCGGGGACCACCTTGCAGGACCCGCCGTGGTTGTCGGCGTAGAAGAAGTACTCGACGAAGTATGGCGCGAAGATCACCACCTCGTCACCAGGATCGAGCAGTGACTTCAAGACGACGTTCAGTGCCCCTCCGGCTCCGCAACTCATCATGACGTCATCCGCCGAGAAGTTGAGTCCGGTCTCTTCGGCCAGCTGTGCGGCGACCGCGCCGCGGGTCTCAGGGTAGCCGGCGTTGGGCATGTACCGGTGCATACCTGGCGTCGGGTTTTCTGCCACGCGCAGCAGCTCATCGAAAAACTCCTGCGGGGGCTCGAGCACCGGGTTGCCGAGCGACAGGTCGAAGACGGCATCCTCACCAAACTGCTGTCTGAGCGCGATACCCTCCTCGAACATCCTCCTGATCCAGGAGCCCTGCTCCATAAACCCTCGGATCTTGCTGGCTACGGCCATGGCATCTCTCCCGTGAGTAAACTCGGCACGACTCTATCCCCGGACACTTTGGGTGTCAACCGGTTCCTCCGCTTCCCCGCCATCACTTCACTAATCACAATTCACCCTGCTTGACACTCCCGGAAAACCTCCGCTAATCTGAGGCTCACCCCACCGAGAGCCTTCTCAGCGTGGGCCCGTAGCTCAGTGGTAGAGCGGTCGGCTCATAACCGGTTGGTCGCAGGTTCGATCCCTGCCGGGCCCACCAAGCTATACAAAATCAAGAACCTCCGCGTTGCGGTTCCATCTTGCACTGTGGGTCTACTAGGTCATCCGGCTTCTGAAGAATTGCTATCAAGAGGCATGACGATTTGACCAGCAGGGTGGAGAACCCAACCCTTGCCCTTTGGTTAGTGTATTGCTGATGGACACAACCGTAGGGTGTTCCTGCTTCGCAAAAGCATCCCCAGGAAGAAGAGACTATCCTTTAGGATCACCCTTGTTGGCACACTACTAATCGAAGGTTTTGGAGGAGAAGGAGACGCGCGTGGTCGAGATGCTGGTCACCTCGGCCTCCTCAATGCCTATATTGGCTGGCAAACTGCTGGCCGTCGTTCTGGCTGGTCTGATCAGTATAGCCGTCCGGATTACTGTCGGAGCCTTAGCCACGCCGGCGGTTTTAGACAGGATACCGAACATTGGAGATCCGACCATATCTGGCAGCTCGTTGGTCATCGTTCCGTTCTGCTTCGTACTTGGCTACCTGGCCCCCACGAATCTTATGGTGTGGCGGGCGCATGAGCAGCGAAATGTCGAACGGCGAGATCGCCGCGGCACTTGCGCTAGCCGCTATCACCACCATTTTCATGACTTGGATCGCTGGCAACTTCTTCCCAGGATGACCCTGCTTTCTGCCAAGGGGTCACGGCCCACAATGTCTGGGTGGTCCTTTGGCATGCCGACTGGCGTTTGAGAGACGTGCAGATCGGAGATTCTAGATCAAACACGTCCCCGAAGGATACACATCGGTCTACCAACGGTTCCGGCCTGACACGACGAGACCGCTGACCTACCCTGAGCACTTCCTTTTGCCGCCGAAAGGATCTCCCCCTTGTTGGGTGGGAGATTTGGAAGTATCATTGGTTGACTTTTCATAGACTCAAAGTGTTGTGCTTTTAGCAGATAGTTGTGTGGCTTGAGTTGTATTGTGCGTACGGTCTGAAGCCAGTTCGGCGGTATGTGCCACTTATGCATGAGTTATAGAGCACAACCATAATGCGACCTAGCTCGCGGTTCCTGAGACTGGCCATCGCGGCCGCGTTGATGTTTGCGGCCGCGCTCTCCTGGTACGCCAGTCCGTTGAACACGTCCGCGGAGACAAACCCTCCGGCCAAGCCGACCGGGCTGTCCACCTTGGCGGGCGACACCAAGGTGAAGCTGACTTGGGATCCCCCCGGCGACGGCTCGCCGGCCATAACCAACTACCAGCTATGGCAGATTGCCGAAAGCGCAAAACTGACTGCCACCAGCACCACAATGTTCGGCTTTTCCGTGGCCGTGGTCGGCGACGAGGCCGTGGTCGGGATGCCCGAGGACGACGAGAGCAATTCCAAAGCCGATTCCGGGGCGCTCCTCGTGTTCGCCCGCGATTCCAACGGCGACTGGAGCCAGGCGGCGAAGCTCACAGCCAGCGATGCTGCCGCGGATGATAAATTCGGTAGCTCCGTAGCCTTCGACGGCGCCACCATCGTGGTCGGGGCGCCCTTCAATGACCACAACAGTCTTGTTGACCCCGGCTCGGCTTACGTCTTCGCGAAACCCAGCACCGGCTGGGCCGACGGTACCGAGACGGCCAAGCTCACCGCTCCCGACGCCAAGGCGAATGACGAGTTTGGGTCGAATGCGGTTGCGGTGGACGGCGACACCATTGTGGTCGGGGCGTATGGGCGCGACATCAGTACGGGTGTCGCTTACGTATTCACTAAGCCCGGCACCGACGTCAACGGCGACGGCTCGATAGACTGGGAAGACTGGGTCTCCCTGACCCCGGCTGACAAGGCCACTCTGACCGCCACGCTCACCACCGAAGGTGCTGCGTCAGGGGACGAATTCGGTAGCTCCGTAGCGATTGACGGCAACACCGTCGTGGTTGGTGCGAGCGGTGATGACGGTCGATCCGGGACCGAGGCCACGGACTTTGTGGGTTCGACTTTCGTGTTCGTCAAGCCCAACAGCACCGGCTGGGTCTCCACCAGCACTGCGGCGAAGCTGATCGCCGAAACCCGCGGGAATCAAGACTACTTCGGCCGTTCCGTAGCAATCGACGGTGACACCATCGTGGTTGGGGCCGACGGGCAAGAGACCAATACGGGTTCGGCTTTCGTATTCGCCGAACCCAGCGGCGGCTGGGTCAACAATACTGAGACGGCCAAGCTGACCGCCTCCGTCCGCTCCGGCGGCGACAGGTTCGGGTTTTCCGTGGCTCTGGACGGCGAAACTGTCGTAGTTGGGGCCTACGGGGAGGCCAGCTCGAGGGGTTCGGCGTACGCCTTCACCAAGCCCGGCACCGGCTGGGCCAACGGTACTGAGACGGCCCAGCTCACCGCCTCCGACCGCGACCGTAACGATAGGTTCGGCTCTTCCGTCGCAATAGACGGTGACACTGTTGTGGTTGGGGCGCAAATCAACGATGCAGCCTACGTGTTCGACATCGTGGACTGGGAAGACATCGCCGGTAGTAATGCGGCGACCACTTCCCACATCGTGACCGGTCTGACCAACGACATCGAGCACACCTTCCGGATCCGCGGGGTGAACGCGATCGGTGCGGGCGCTCCGTCCGACTCCGTGTCGGAGACCCCTGAGAATGCTGCCAACGCTCCGGCCAGACTCTTAAACTTCTCCGCCACGCAGACTGGCGAGAGTGAGGTGGAGTTGACGTGGGACGCGCACCGCTACCCGCTGAGCGTCACTGGTGTTGCGTACAGCCAGGACGACGGCGGCGGCCCCAGTTGGACCGACATCGACGGAAGCGATTCCAGTACTGTCTCCTACACGGTCACTGGCCTGTCAGAGGGCGTCACGTACACCTTCGCCGTCAGCGCGATCAACAGCACCGGATCAACTGAGTCCGACTCCCGGTCCGTGACTATCGTCGCCAAACCGGCGGCGCCCGACTCATTCAGCGCCGTCGCGGGCGACGAACAGGTGTGGCTTGGCTGGAGAAGCCCCGCAGATTTCACCATATCCAAGTACGAGTACCGGCAGAAGGAGGGCACCGACGCCTTCGGTGTTTGGCGGAAAATCCTTGGGAGCAGGTCCGGGACCACCTTCCATATCGTGACCGAGCTGAGCAACGATACGTCCTACACCTTCCAGGTCCGCGCCGTGAACGCGGCCGGGGAAGGCGACTCGTCCGGCGAGCAGTCCGCGAAGCCGAAGGAGGCGTCGTCTGCACCGGGCAAACCCGTAGGCTTTTCCGCCAGACAGACCGGCGACGGCCAGGTGGAGTTGACGTGGGAGGCGAGTTCGAACCCGTTGGACGTCACCGGTTACCAGTTCAAACGGGACGGCCGCTCCTGGACCACGATCTCGGAGAGCGATCACAGCACCGTCTCCCACACTGTCACCAATCTGAACGGTGGGCACCACACCTTCGCTGTCCGCGCAGTAAACAGTGCCGGCGAGACCGCCCCCGACTCCCAGTTCGTGACTATCGTCGACAAACCGTCGGCGCCGACCGGACTGTCCTCTACGGTGGGCGACACCCAGGTGCGGCTGACCTGGAACGACCCCGGCAATGCGTCCATAACCAAGTACCGGCTTTGGCAGTTTCCTCCTACGAGCGTCAAGCTGATCTCCAGCGACCGCTTTCGCGAAGACGAGTTCGGTTGGTCGGTCGCCGTAGACGGTGACACCCTGGTGATTGGGGCCCTCGGGGACGACGACACCATCAATCTATCCGGTTCGGCCTACGTATTCACCCGGGTTGCCGGCGGCTGGACCCAGGCGGGCAAGCTCACCGCCAGCGATCCCAAGGAGGATGCCGGCTTCGGGCGTGCCGTCGCCGTGCATAGTGACACCATCGTCGTTGGAGCGTACGAGGAGGACCACGATAGCAGCACCCGCAATGTTGGTGCGGCGTACGTCTTCACCAGGCCCGCCAACGGCTGGGCCGACATGACTCAGACGGCCAGGCTCACCGCCTCCGACGCTGCGGAGAACGACGAGTTCGGAACTTCGGTGGCCGTGCACGAAGACACAATCGTGGTCGGGGCGCCCGAGGAAGACACCGGAGCGAGGGGCTCGGCCTACATCTTCACTAAGCCCGCAAACGGCTGGGTCAACACTAATGAGACGGCCACACTAAGGGGCGAGTCGGGTGGCGACCGGCTCGGCGGTTCGGTAGCGGTGCATGGTGACACGATCGTAGTCGGAGCGTTCGAAGAAAACGGCGATAGAGGTGCGGCTTATGTGTTCACCAAGTCCGCCGCCACCGGCGTATGGGACGACTGGGATGACAAGAAAGCAAGCACCGCAACTGCCAGGCTGACCGGCTCCGACCGCGCCAATGGCGACAAGTTCGGCTGGTCGGTCGCATTCGACGGCGAAACCATCGTGGTTGGGGCGCCCTTCGACGACTACTACGACCCCGATAACAACACCAACGACGTCAGCAACTCCGGTGCAGCGTACGTCTTCATCAAGCCCGCCACCGGCGGTTGGGCCACCGGCACTCAGACGGCCAAGCTGATCGCCTCCGACCGCGCCGAGGACGACCAGTTCGGATTCTCCGTCGCGGTGGACGGCAACACCGTCGTGGTTGGTGCGGACCAAGACGACAGCAACCGCGGTTCCGCGTACGTATTCACCGAGCTTCAAGGCGGCTGGACCGATACAGAAGGTACGGACCCGCTCACGATCTACGATCGCCGTAGGGACGACCGCTTCGGCAACTTCGTGGCGGTCGACGGCGACACCGTGTTGGTTGGAGCAGTCGGGGACGACAGCGATAAGGGTTCGGCCTACGTGTTTGGCACCGAGTGGACCGACATCCCCGGCAGCGCAGCGAGGACTACTTCTCACATCGCGACCCGTCTGCCCAACGACGTCGAGCACACCTTCCAAGTCCGCGCGGTGAGCGCGGCGGGGGAGAGCGATCCGACCAACGAGGAGTCTGCGACGCCGGTGGCGGCGAATTCCCTCCCCTCCGGACCCGCAGACTTCACCGCAACTCAGACCGGCGTCGGCAAGGTGCTCTTGGCGTGGAAACCGAGTGATAGCCGCCTGACTGTGAGCCGTTATCAGTTCACTCGGAACGCCGGCGATACTGGAAACGTTAAATGGGCCGACATCCACGGAAGCGATTCCAGCACCGCCTCCCACACGGTCACCGGCCTGACTACCGGAGACACCTACACCTTCGACCGTCCGCGCCGTGAACGGTGGCGGTCAAAACGCATCGCCGGCAGCCAGGATCCGTAACTCTAGAAGCCCTGCCGCAGGCGGCCAGCGGGCTCACCGCGGACGTGGGCGACGAGCAGGTGAAGCTGAGTTGGGACGACCCCAATGATTCGACCATAGACAAGTACCAGCTGTTACAGATCGACCCGAGCAAGCTGACCGCCGACGACGGCCTCCGGGGCGACCTGTTCGGATATTCGGTGGCGGTGGACGGCAACACCGCCGTGATCGGGGCGTACCAAGACGACGACGCCACCAACGGCGACAACTCCGGTTCGGCCTACGTCTTTACCAAGATCTCAGGCGTGTGGAGCCAGGCGGCCAAGCTCACCGCTTCCGACGGCGCGGCAAACGACGAGTTCGGGTATTCGGTCGCGGTGGACGGCGAAACCATCGTGGTGGGAGCGCACCAAAACGACGCCGATACCAACGACAACGACGAAGGCGCGGCCTATGTCTTCACCAAGCCCGCCCTGGGTTGGGGCGACTGGAGCAATCTGGATACCAATGACAAGGCCGGTTTGACGACCAAGCTCACCGCCTTCGGCGCCGCAGCGGACGACGAGTTCGGGAATTCCGTCGCCGTCTCCGGCAACACCATCGTGGTTGGGGCGCCCGGAAACCAAAACACGGTTGGCGGCACCGATGTGAGCACCGGGGCGGCCTACATCTTCACCAAGTTCAGCGGCGTCTGGGGCAACGCTCCGGTCTCAGGAAACCACAGAGTAGAGACCGCCAAGCTCGTCGCCTCCGACGCCGCGGCGGACGACGGGTTCGGCATTGCCGTGGCGGTCGACGGCGACACCATCGTCGTGGGAGCGCACCTGGAAAACGCCAATGACGACGACCTAAACGACACCAACGACGTCACTGACTCCGGTGCCGCTTACGTATTCACCAAGGTCTCCGGAGTGTGGAGCCAGAAGGCCAAGCTCATCGCCTCGGACGGCGCGGCGAACGACAAGTTCGGGAATTCGGTAGCGGTGGACGGTAACACCATCGTGGTTGGTGCGCCCTACAACGACTACGACGACGACGACGACGGCGACACCGATGACGATGAGGGTTCGGCCTACGTCTTCGCCAAGGTCGAGGGCGGCGGCTGGAACGACGCTACCGAGACCGCGAAGCTAACCGCTTCCGACGGCTCGGCGAACGACGAGTTCGGAATTTCCGTCGCGGTGGAAGGCGACGCCGTCGTGGTTGGAGCCTACCAGGACGACTACATCGATCCCAACGACAGTAGCAACGACGCGGCTGATTCCGGCGCGGCCTACGTCTTCACCAGGGACTCCGCCGGTGGGTGGAGCCAGAAGGCCAAGCTCACCGCCTCCGACGGCGCGGCGAGCGACCGCTTTGGGTATTCCGTCTCGCTAAGCGGTGACACCGCCTTGGTTAGTGCCTATTCCCATGACAATAACGACAACGCCATTGCCAATTCAGGCGCGGCGTATTTCTTGAGCACTTTGGAGTGGGCCGACATACCGAATAGCAGAGCTGGGACCACCTCCCACATCGTCACCGGCCTGACCAACGACGAGGAACACACCTTCCAGATGCGGGGCGCGAACGCAGCGGGCGGAGGCTTGGCCTCGGCCGGCGCCGGTGGTACGCCCACGTTTGCGATACCGAACCGGCCCGCCGGTTTCGCCGCGGATGCGGACGATGCCGTGGTTAACCTGAGTTGGGTTGACCCCGAAGATTCGACAATAGAAAAGTACCAGTTGCTGCAGATTACTCAGGGCCGCAAGCTGACCACCGCCTCCACCGATGACCCGGTGGTGCGGGGCGACGGATTCGGAATCTCCGTCGCGGTGGACGGCAACACCGCCGTCGTCGGGGCCTATAAGGACGACGACGATGGCGCCAATTCCGGTTCCGCCCACGTCTTCACCAGGAGCTCGCCTACCGATCCGTGGAGCTGGGCGGCCAAGCTCACCGCGGATGACGCCGCGGAGAACGACGAGTTCGGAATCTCCGTGGCGGTGCACGGCGACACCATCGTCGTGGGAGCGCACCAAAACGACAACGACGAAGGCTCCGCTTACGTCTTCACCAAGGTCTCCGGTATCTGGGGCCAGAGGGCCAAGCTCACCGCCGATAACGGCGGGGCAACCGACAAGTTCGGGGTTTCCGTGGCGGTGCACGACGAAACCGTGGTTGTAGGAGCGCACCTGGACGACCACACTGATGGCGACGGCGACACCGATGACGATGAGGGTGTGGCGTACGTCTTCACCAAGCCTGGGAGCGGCGGCTGGGCCGACGCCACCGAGACCGCCAAGCTCACCGCTTCCGACGCCGCGGAGAACGACGAGTTCGGCATTTCCGTGGCCGTGCACGGCGAAACAGTGGTCGTAGGAGCGCACCTGGAAAACGCCAACGACGACGACCAAAACGCCGCCAACGACGTCACTGACTCCGGCTCCGCCTACGTCTTCACCAAGCCCTCGAGCGGCGTCTGGGCCGACGCCACCGAGACCGCCAAGCTCACCGCGTTCGGCGCCGCCGAGAACGACGAGTTCGGAATCTCCGTGGCTGTGCACGGTGACACCGTCGTGGTCGGGGCGCACAAGTATAATGTCGGCGTCGGCACCGAGAAGGCTAACGCCGGTGCAGCCTACGTCTTTGTCAAGCCTACCGGCGGTCCTTGGGCTGACGGCACTGAGACCGCGAAGCTCGTCGCCTCCGACGCTGCGAGAGGAAACGAGTTCGGCATTTCCGTGGCCGTGGACGATGACGAGGACACCATCGTGGTCGGGGCATACCTAGACGACCACAATGGCGACAATTCCGGCTCGGCCTACGTCTTCACCCAGGATTCCGGTGAGTGGAGCCAGAAGACGAAGCTCACCGGCCCCTCCCGCGGACGGGACGACTGGTTGGGATACTCCGTTGCGGTGGCCGGCGACACCGTCCTGGCTGGGGCCTACCAGTCCAACATCAGCGGCCCCGATTCAGGCGCCGTCTACCTGTGGGTAGTCCCACAGTGGGCCGACATTGCCAATAGCGACGCGACGACCGCGTCCCACACCGTCACCGGTCTGACCAACCGGGTCGAGTACAGCTTTCAGGTCCGCGCGGTGGACAAGGTGGAAGGGGCCGGCGCCGGCCCGCCCACAGACCCCCTCAGGGCCACACCGCTTAAGCCGAGGCCAGCGGGGCCGACTGGGCTCTCCGCTGTGGCCGGCGACAGCCAGGTGGAGCTGAGCTGGGGCGATCCCGCCGGGAGCTCGCCGCCCATCACCGACTACCAGCTATGGCAGCATGCCGAGCGCACCAAGCTGACCGCCCCCAGTCCGACGGCGAACGACGAGTTCGGGTATGCCGTAGCGATTGACGGCGACACCGCCGTGGTCGGAATGCCCGGGGACGACGACGGCACCAGCCTCAATGTCGGCGCCGCCTTCGTATTCACCAGTGACTCATCCGGCACGTGGACCCAGGTGGCCAAGCTCAGAGCCAGCGATCCGAATGCTCAGGATAGATTCGGACTATCTGTGGCGGTACATGAAGACACTTCGAATGGCGACACTATAGTGGTTGGCGCTCCCCACCACTCGAGCAGTAGAGGTGCGGTGTACGTATTCACCGAACCCAGCGGCGGCTGGGCCTCCACCAGCACTGCGGCGAAGCTCACCGCCTCCGACCGCGCGGATGACGACGAGTTCGGGGATTCGGTAGCGGTGGACGGTGACACCGTCGTGGTCGGGGCCCACAACAATAATGCAGCCTACGTCTTCACCAGGCCCGCCGCCGGCTGGGCCAACACAACAGAGACACTTAAGCTCAGCGGGAGCGGCGACTTCGGCAGGTCGGTAGCAATCGACGGTGACACCATCGTGGTTGGGGCGAGCGGAGACGATAGTGGTACGGGTTCGGCTTTCGTGTTCATCAAGCCTGCAACCGGCTGGGCCAACAGCTCAGGTACTGAGGTGGCCAAGCTCACCGCCTACGACGGCGAAAACAACGACAGATTCGGGCGTTCAGTAGCCATTGAAAGTAAGACCGTCGTGGTTGGGGCCTACGGGGACGACCTCGATAGTGGTTCGGCCTACGTGTTCACCAAGCCCGATACCGGCTGGGCCAACAGCCCAGGGACTGAGACGGCCAAGCTCACCGCCTCTGACCGTGCGGACAACGACCAGTTCGGGCGTTCTGTATCGATGGACGGCGACACGGTAGTAGTTGGTGCGCATCTGGACAATACCGGAGAGGACACGGATGTAGCGGGTTCAGCCTACGTGTTCACCAAGCCCAGCGCGGGGTGGGTAGACAGTTCTGAGGATGCCAAGCTTCCTGGACCTGGCGACAGCGATGACTACCAATTCGGATGGTCCGTAGCAATAGACAGGGACACCATTCTGGTGGGGGCGGACTGGCAAGGCGACGACGATCAGGGGGCCGCCTACCTTTACGACATCGCGGTGTGGGCCGACGTCGCTGGTAGCACCGGAGAGACCAGGTCCCACTTTGCGACCGGCCTGACCAACGGCTTGGAGCACACCTTTGCGGTCCGCGCGGCGAACGACGGCGGCGCAAGCGGCCCGTCCAATCAAGCGTCCGGGGAACCGGCGGCCGCGGCCTTGGCCCCCGCGAAACCCACAAACTTCTCCGCGGTGCAGGTTGCCGCAGGCGAGGTGCGTTTGGAGTGGGAGCCGAGCGCCGATCCCCTGACCATCGTCAGGTTTGAGTACACGGCTGACGGCGGTTCCAATTGGCCAAAAGCCGTTGGGAGCCATTCCACCACCGTCTCCTACACCGTCTCCGATCTGACGGTGGGCGCCACGTATACGTTCGCGGTCCGTGCCGTCAACAGCGCCGCCGAAAACGATGGCAGGAGCGCTCCTTCCGACCCTTGGTCGGTAACAATAGCTGTAGCGCCAGCGGACGGGCCCACCGGGCTCACTGCCCGCGCTGGCGACGAGCAGGTAGAGCTGAGTTGGCGTTACTCCGGCGGTCAAACGTCGATCACCGGGTTCCAATACCAGCAGAAGACCGGGGGCGACTTCAGCGACGATTGGACCGACATCACCGGAAGCTCGGGAGAGACCACGTCTTACATTGTGACAGGTCTGACCAACGGCACCACATACACCTTCCGGGTCCGGGCCGTGAACGTGACCGTCGGAAGCGAACCGTCCGACCCCGTGACCTCCACCCCGGGAGCGGCTCGCTCCCGTCCCGCCTCGCCGGAAAACTTCAATGCCGAGCAGACCGGCGTCGGCCAGGTGGAGTTAACGTGGGACACGGCCGGGGCGCGACTGGCGGTCACCGGCTATCAGTACACGGATGACGGCGGTTCCAATTGGAACAACATCTCCGGGAGCGATTCCGGCACCGTCTCGTACACCGTCTCCGATCTGATGGTGGACACGATGTATACGTTTGCCGTCCGGGCCGTCAACAGCGGCACGCTCCCGGGCCTCTCTTCCGTCTCCCGCGACGTGACGATCGTCGACGCGCCAAGGCGGCCCACCGGGCTCGGCACTACCAGCGGAGACACCCAGGCGACGTTCCACTGGAATGTGACGGTCGAAACCACGGATCGGCCGATAGACAAGCACCAGCTATTGCACCTTCCCCAGAGCAAGCTGACCGCCGACGATCGTGCTGACGACGACGAGTTCGGGTATTCGGTAGCGATAGATGGCAACACCGCGGTGGTTGGGGGCCCGGGGAGCAACAGCAACGCCGGCGCGGCCTACGTCTTCGTCTTCACCGAGGCCGACGACGACGACGGTGTGTGGAGCCAAGCAGCCAAGCTCACCGCCCCCGTGCCTGCGGCGAACGACAAGTTCGGAACCTCTGTCGCTATCGACGGCGACATCATCGTGGTTGGGGCGCCCTACAAAGACTACGACGACCCCGATGGCGACGCCAACGACGTCAGCAACTCCGGTGCGGCCTACGTCTTCACCAAGCCCGAAACCGACGACAACGACTCGGAAGACTGGAAAGACTGGGGCTCCCTGGATGACGAAGCCAAGGCCGCATTGACCGCCAAGCTCACCTCTGCCGACGCCGCGGAGAACGACGAATTCGGCATCTCCGTGGCTGTGCACGACGACACTGTGGTTGTTGGCGCGCACCAAGACGACGACGCCACCAACGGCTCCAATTCGGGTTCCGCCTACGTCTTCACGAAGCCCGGTAGCGGCGGATGGGCCGACGCTACCGAGACGGCCAAGCTCACCGCCTCCGACGGCGCGGCGAACGACAAGTTCGGGATTTCCGTGTCGCTGGGCGATGATACCGTGGTGGTTGGGGCGCACCAGCACGACGTCGGTACCAACGCCAATGCCGGTGCGGCGTACGTCTTCACGAAGCCAGCCAGCGGCGGCTGGGCCGACAACACTGAGGGGGCCAAATTCACCGCCCCGGACGGCGCGGCGAACGACGAGTTCGGGGTTTCGGTGGCCATCGGCGTTCATACCGTCGTCGTTGGAGCGCCCTACAACGATTACGACGACCCCGATGACGACGACAACGACCTCAGCAACTCCGGTGCGGCCTACGTCTTCACGAGGGATTCGAACTCCGGCAAGTGGGGCCAGCCGCTCAAGCTCACCGCTTCCAATGGCCACGCAGACGATGGGTTCGGGAACTCCGTTGCGGTGGACGGCAATACCGCCGTCGTCGGGGCGTACCTGGACGACCGCGACAACGCCGCTCGTGACACCGGTTCGACTTACGTGTTTGCCCGGAAGTTAGGGGTGTGGAACCAGATGCTCAATCTCGCCGGCCCCGGTCCCGACCAGAATGACTGGCTCGGATACTCCGTTGCAGTAGACGACGGTACCCTCCTAGCAGGCGCGCCTCAGGACGACAATGATCCCGGTTTTGCCTACGCGATGGACATCTCGAACGCGGAGTGGACGGACTTCGTCTCAACAGAATTGACCATGTCCGACGACGACGCGTACTACGTCTACCGGGTGCTCGATCTGACCAACGACCAGGAGTACGCCTTCCGTGTGCGTTCGGTGAACGTCGCCGCAAATCGTCGATCTGCCGAAACCGTCGCGGCCACGCCCAGGAGTGCGAAGCCGGGCAAGACCGAAGGTCTGTCCGCCCAGCCAGGAGATTCCCAGGTAACACTCAGTTGGGATGACCCGCGCGATTCGTCCCTAACCGGATACCAGGTGCTGCGGCCTCCCGAGCAGACCAAGTTCACCGCCGGCTCCGACGGCGTGGCGAGCGACAAGTTCGGGCACTCCGTGTCAGTGGATGGCAACGTCGCCGTAATCGGCGCGTACCAGCACGACACCAACGGAAACGACAATGCCGGTGCGGCCTACGTCTTCACCAAGGTTGACGGTGAGTGGAGCGGGCCGGTTAAGCTCATCGCCTCCGACGGCGCGGCGAACGACTGGTTCGGGTATTCCGTTGCAGTGGATGGGGATACGATCGTGGTCGGGGCGCACCAGCACGACACCAACGACAACGCCGATGCCGGTGCGGCCTACGTATTCACCAAGGTTGACGGTGAGTGGAGCGGGCCGGTCAAGCTCATCGCCTCCGACGCCGCGGCGAACGACTGGTTCGGGTATTCCGTAGCAGTGGATGGGGATACGGTCGTGGTCGGGGCCCGAGGACGCGACACCAGTAGGGGTGCAGCCTATGTATTCACGAGGGATTCGGAAAACCGTGTGTGGGGCGACGATCCGGACCCAGGAGAAACCCACAGGATAGAGACGGCCAAGCTCACCGCCTCCGTCCGCGCCCCGTCCGACTATTTCGGTCACTCCGTTGCGGTGCACCGTGAAACCGTCGTGATCGGGGCGCGGGGTCACACTGTCACCCCCGGTGCGGCCTATGTCTTCACCTGGGATTCGGAAAACCGTGTGTGGGGCAACGATCCGCGCCCAGGGGAAACCCACAGAATAGAGACGGCCAAGCTCACCGCCTCTGACGCCAATGATGACGACCAGTTCGGGTATTCCGTAACGGTGGACGGTGAAACCATCGTGGTCGGGGCCCAACAAGGCGACGGAGAAAGGGGTTCAGCTTACGTCTTCACCGAGCCCACCGGCGACAGCGGTTGGGCCGACAACACTGAGACGGCCAAGCTCGCCGCTTCCGACCGCGAACTGGGAGATCATTTCGGAAACTCCGTTGCGGTGCGGGGCGGCACCATCGTGGTCGGGGCGTACACCGCCAACATCAACGAATGCGACGAATGCGACGAAGACCCTCGCTCAGGTGCGGCTTACCTCTTCACCAAGCCGGCCGGCGCCGTCTGGACCAACGATCCGAACAAAGACTACAGAACGGAGTCGGACAAGCTCACCTTACCCACAGAAGAAGGGGTAACAGAGGAGGATGACCAGTACGGGAACTCCGTCGCCCTGGACGGCCAGAGCATCGTGGTCGGGGCGCCCCAGGACGACGTGGAAACCGATGAAGATGACTTCGGTTCGGTCTACGTGTCGGACATCCCACAGTGGGACTTTTTAGCCAGCGGAGCAGAGACCACGTCCGCCACCGTGGAAGGCCTGACCAACGGCGTGGAGCACGCTTTCCACGTCCGCGCCGTGGACTTCTATGGAGAAGGCCCACCCTCGGACGTCGCCCGGGCCACACCCATGCCCGCGCCAGATGCACCGACCAACTTTTCCGCAACCGCTCGGAACGCCAGGGTCCTGCTCACCTGGAAGGACCCCATCGACTCCAGCATCACCCGGTACGAGTACCGTCAGGCCCGCGGTAACGGCGCCTTCGGGCCTGCTATATCCATACCCGGAAGCGACAAGGCGACGACGTTCCACACAGTGAGATACCTGACCAACCGCCAAAGGTATACGTTCCAAATCCGTGCGGTGAACGTCTATGGCGCAGGGGATTGGTCCCCCTCATCGAACGCCAGTCCTCGAGAGCCAAACCGTTCCCCCTACTTCATTGGCGGTGACAGGGTCACATTCACTGTCGATGAGAACACCTCCCCCGGCATGCCCGTGGGCAGCGCCCTGACTGCAAGAGATCCGAACGGGGATAGGCTCTCGTACTCGCTGTCGGGGATCCACGCGTCTTCTTTCGACATTGACAGCAGCACCGGCCAGCTGATTGTGAAGGACCCGCTGGACTATGAGACCCAGTCCGTCTACGAGGTGACGGTCCGGGTCAGCGACGACCGCAACGCCAGCGACCACGCTTATGTGACCATCACGATAACCAACGTAGATGAGGCCGGGTTAGTGGCCGTGTCCCTGGAACAACCAGAAGTAGGGACCGCGCTGGTCGTCTCCCTGAGCGATCCCGATGGCTCAGTTTCCAACATCTCCTGGCAGTGGGCCAGGTCTTCAGACGGTTCCGATTGGAGCGACATCTCCGGGGCCGACTCGGATTCCTACACCCCGGTCGCAGACGACGTGGGCATCTACCTCCGGGCAACGGTCTCCTATGCAGACGTCTACGGCTCTGGCAAGTCCGCCCAAGCGGTCTCCCCGCGGCAGACTGCCCAGAGAGCTCCATTCTTCGCAGGCGACGTCACGTTTACTGTTGAAGAGAACACACCGCCGGGCACCCTCGTGGGAGACGCCATCACCGCGACAGATCCGGACGGCGATATCCTGACCTACTCGTTGTCCGAGACCGACGCGTCGTTCTTCGTCATAGACGGCTCCACCGGTCAAATCACCGTCGGCTCTGGGACCATGCTCGACTACGAATCCGGGCCCGCGAGGTACACGGTCATCGTCTCAGTCCACGACGGCAGGGATCGCCTACGGCAACGACGACTCCACGATCGACGACCAGATTGAAGTGAACATCGACGTCACGGACGTAGACGAGGCCGGGACAGTGGCCGTGTCCCTGGAACAACCAGAAGTCGAGACTGCGCTGGTCGTCTCCCTGAGCGATCCCGATGGCTCACTGTCCGACGTCTCCTGGCAGTGGGCCAGGTCTTCAGACGATTCCAACTGGAGCGACATCACCGGGGCCGACTCCGACACGTACACCCCGGTCGCAGACGACGTCGGCAGCTATCTGCGTGCATCGGTCTCCTATACGGACTGGTACGGCTCCGGCAAGTCCGCCCAAGCGGTCTCCCCGCGGCAGACTGCCCAGAGAGCTCCATTCTTCGCAGGCGACGTCACACTCACTGTCGATGAGAACACGGCGCCAAGCGCCTTCGTGGGCAGCCCTCTCACCGCGATAGACCCGGACGGCGATATCCTCACATACTCGCTGTCAGGACCTGACGCGTCGTCGTTCGTATTAGACGGCTCCACCGGTCAGATCACCGTTGGATCCGGGACCATGCTCGACTACGAATCCGGGCCTGAGAGGTACACGGTTGTCGTCTCAGTCCACGACAGCAGGGACGCCTACGGCAGTGACGACACATCGATCGACGACCAGATTGAAGTCAACATCGATGTCAACAATGTAGATGAGGCCGGTACGGTGGCCGTGTCCCCAACAGAACCTGAGGTCGAGACCGCGCTGTCTGCCTCCCTAACCGATCTCGACGGCTCGGTTTCCGACGTCTCCTGGCAGTGGGCCAGGTCTTCAGACGGTTCCAATTGGACTGACATCACCGGGGCCGAGTCCGCCACGTACACTCCAGTCGCAGACGATGTCGGCGGCTATCTACGTGCATCGGCCGCCTATACAGACGGACACGGCTCTGGCAAGTCCGCCCATGCGGTCTCCCCACAGCGTACCGCCCAGAGAGCTCCATCCTTCGCAGGCGACGTCACACTGACCGTTGATGAGAACACACCGCCGGGCGCCCTCCGTGGGCAGCGCTCTCACCGCGACAGACCCGGACGGCGATACCCTCACATACTCGCTGTCAGGGACCGACGCGTCGTCCTTCGTCATAGACGGTTCCACCGGTCAGATCACCGTTGGCTCAGGGACCATGCTCGACTACGAATCCGGGCCTGAGAGGTACACGGTTGTCGTCTCAGTCCACGACGGCAGGGACGTCTACGGCAGTGACGACTCCACGATCGACGACCAGATTGAAGTCAACATCGATGTGAACAACATAGATGAGGCCGGGACGGTGGTCGTGTCCCCAAGAGAACCGGAGGTTGAGACCGCGCTGGCTGCCTCTCTAACCGATCTCGACCGGTCGGTGTCCGACGTCTCCTGGCAGTGGGCCAGGTCTGCAGACGGTTCCAACTGGAACGACATCACCGGGGCCAGCTCGGACTCCTACACCCCGATCGCAGACGATGTGGGCAGCTTCCTCCGGACAACAGCCTCCTATACAGACGGACACGGCCCGGGCAAGTCTGCACACGCCGTGATGGAATGGCAGACCGCCCAGAGAGCTCCATCCTTCGAAGACGACGTCACACTGACCATTGATGAGAACGCGGCGCCGGGCAGCCTGGTGGGGGACGCCGTCACCGCGACAGATCCGGACAGAGATGTCCTGACCTACTCGTTGTCAGGAACCGACGCTGCGTCTTTTGTCATAGACGGTTCCACCGGTCAGATCACCGTTGGCTCCGGGACCGTGTTCGACTACGAATCCAGGCCTGAGATGTACACGGTCATCGTCTCTGTCCACGACGGCAGAGACGTCTACGGCAGTGACGACACCATGATCGACGCCAGCATTGAAGTGAACATCGATGTCAACAACGTAGATGAGGCCGGCACGGTGTCGGTGTCTCCGGAACAACCGCAGGCCGGCACCGCGCTGGCTGCTTCCCTAACCGATCCCGACGGCTCGGTTTCCGACGTCTCCTGGCAGTGGGCCAGGTCTTCAGACGGTTCCAATTGGAGCGACATCACCGGGGCCGAGTCCGCCACGTACACTCCAGTCGCAGACGATGTCGGCGGCTATCTACGTGCATCGGCCTCCTATACGGACGGACACGGCTCGGGCAAGTCCGCCCATGCGGTCTCCCCACAGCGTACCGCCCAAAGAGACCCATACTTCGCAGACGACGTCACATTGACCGTCGATGAGAACACGGCGCCGGGCGCCTCCGTGGGCAGCGCTCTCACCGCGACAGACCCGGACGGCGATACCCTCACATACTCGCTGTCAGGAACCGACGCTCCGTCGTTTGTGATAGACGGTTCCAGCGGTCAGATCACCGTTGGCTCAGGGACCATGCTCGACTACGAATCCGGGCTTGAGAGATTCAGAGTTGTCGTCTCAGTCCACGACGGCAGGGACGTCTTCGGCAGTGACGACTCCACGATCGACGACCAGATTGAAGTCAACATCGATGTCAACAACGTAGATGAGGCCGGGATGGTGGTCGTGTCCCCAACAGAACCGGAGGTTGAGACCGCGCTGGCTGCCTCTCTAACCGATCTCGACGGGTCGGTGTCCGACGTCTCCTGGCAGTGGGCCAGGTCTTCAGACGGTTCCAACTGGAACGACATCTCCGGGGCCAGCTCGGACTCCTACACCCCGATCGCAGACGATGTGAGCAGCTTCCTCCGGACAACAGCCTCCTATACAGACGGACACGGCCCGGGCAAGTCTGCACACGCCGTGATGGAATGGCAGACCGCCCAGAGAGCTCCATACTTCGAAGACGACGTCACACTGACCATTGATGAGAACACACCGCCGGGCAGCCTGGTGGGGGACGCCGTCACCGCGACAGACCCGGACGGCGATACCCTCACATACTCGCTGTCAGGAACCGACGCTCCGTCCTTCGTAATAGACGGTTCCAACGGTCAGATCACCGTTAGCTCCGGGACCGTGTTCGACTACGAATCCGGGCCTGCGAGGTACACGGTCATCGTCTCAGTCCACGACGGCAGGGACGTCTACGGCAGTGACGACACCGCGATCGACGACCAGATTGAAGTCAACATCGATGTCAACAACGTAGATGAGGCCGGGACGGTTTCGGTGTCCCCAGGAGAGCCGGAGGTCGGGACCGCGCTAGCTGCTTCCCTGAGCGATCCCGACGGCTCGGTTTCCGACGTCTCCTGGCAGTGGGCCAGGTCTTCAGACCGCGCGGACTGGCAAGTTACCGACGGGGCATCTTCCTCCACCTATACCCCTGTTGACCTGGACGCGGACAAGTATCTGCGGGTCACCGCATCTTACGTTGACGGCGAAGGTTACGACAAGCAGGCACAGGCCGTCTTGAGCAACCCGGTCCTCGGAGACGAAGGATTCCCCTGGTGGGCTATCGTCGTGGTAGTGATTGGGGTAGTCGCTGGAGTCGTTCTCATAATTGTGCTACGACGTAGCCGGAGATAGGGGAGGAAGCCACCGTTGCATCCGTCTTTAACGACAGCTCAAGATTCGCCACCGTCGTCATTCCTCCTGACAAGGCAGGAGAACTCTTCGACTCTGGCAGGTGGGCCGCCCGCGCTGGGATGTTCTGCGAGGCGCGACGCGCTGACCCTTTCATCCCACTGAGCGTGCTTCCAGCGGCGCTAACTCAATCCTTCTCCTCTGGTTTCTCCTTCTCCTTGGGATACTATGTCGTTGAGAGGATAGTCACGCCCTGGGACGGATGGGATAGGGTTTCTGATCGTAACGACAAACTTGAACGTGGTACTGTCTATCGTCAAGCTAGGCCCACCAACCTGGCCAAAATCGAGAGCTTTCGTGCTCAGGTTCCGGTTGGCGGCGTAGGCCGTTACTTGCGACGGCCGGCGACGGTGCCCTTACCAGATTCGGCAGTGAAGACGAAGTCCGTCTGACAATCATGGATTCGAAGACTGCGTCGGATATCGAGAAGAAACCAAGCCGTAATGTCCAGCATGGCGATGCTCTCCGCTGGACGGGGCATACCTATCCGGTAGACGAAGCTGGCAACGGATGGGCTGGAGTTCTCCGAGGCCGTGTCGGATGCCCGCTGGGTGGAGGAGAGCCTGTCGGACTTCGGGACGCTGCGAGCCTTCCTGCCCCGACGGGTTTCCGGCTTACGCCCGGGTGCTCCATCCGGCCTACTTGGATGGCAATCGGGAGCGGCCGGTCCGGTGGTCTACGGTGGCATCGTGGACGGGGCGGACCGTCCATCCGCTGATGCAGTTCGCACGGATCGCAAATCTGGGCGAAGACCTTCCCGATATTTACAAAGACCCGGCGTGGGGTTCCCGTCCCCAGGAGGGGTCCATCCCCGATAGGGAATGCCGCACCCTGGTTGAAGTGCTAAGGGACTTCACCTCGACTCCTGGGAGTTGCTGCTTCTGCCTTTGGGAAAGCTACGGGAACATCGACACCCGCTATACAAAGCCAGTTCTCGGGTGAGAGCACCGGGGCGGGAGTACCTGCTATTCCGCGGTGCTATTGATGCCATCATGGCTTTCCTCGCCGCAGATGGCCCCTTCTGGGGGGACTCGCTCAACATCTGGTGGCCGGAAGATCGGGCCTGGTGCGTGGCAACGGACATCGACCTGTTCGACACATACGTTGGCGGGAGCCTGGAGTGTATCGAGGCAGTGCTGAGCAATCCGGATCTGGAGGCGCTTCCTATAACTTTAGACGCTCGGCTGGGCCTAGGTGGAGACACGATCAATGCCAGCTACCAGATCGTCATTGAAGGATCGAGCTACCGTCAACGTCTGTCCCCACACAAGTCGCTGTTCGGCCGAAAGGAGGTGGTTGACCCCCAGACTTCAGCGTAGTATTAGTTTAACTACCGTCCGCTCAGGGTGGTCCAATGACCTTGGCGTTGACTGGTCTAATGATCCTGGCGATTGACATCCCTCTTCAATAACTACAGCATAGTCGACTAGCCGAACTATGATGTCAGGACATTTACTATCGTGTAGCGTCTCCGCAACTGCCGACAGGTTAGCTCGCTCACGGAGGAACATAGCTAAAACTGAGGTGATGATGCTTTCGTGGCTTCGGTCTTTAGCAGAGTTAGCTGTCATGGCGGGCCGTAATCACCTCTATAAGTTCCATTAGTATCACAAGATTCTGTGCCGTCGTTATGGCCTCGAGGCTTCGAACCGTTTCGAAGATCAACCGCAGAGTAGCCAGCGTCTCCGACGTTTCTGCCGACCACTGTCGACCAGTTCACGATGGCCGTGGACGCCATCATTGCGTACTCGGTCATTGCGTTCCGACTGTGGTGCATGAGCCGTGCCCACTCTCCAATCGCTGGGGCTCCTATAGGCAACACACTCTGTGGGGAGTCAATGACGGTCAAAAATTTAGCGCCGAATATTCTATCGGGCACCCGCCAGTCGAACCACTAACTCAAAAGTTCGCAGTACAGTACACTTAGGCCCACCAGACTCACCGTACGGCCGCACTCCGGCAGGGCATCTTGAGCAGCCCCAACTCCAATACGATTCACTTTTAAGGCAATTCGGGATATGAATAGAACCCAGTCGGGGCTGAGGATTACCCTGACATGACTCTCACTCGTAGAAACTCGTTCGTAGCGTTTGCCACGCTCACCCTTCTTCTGTTGGCTGTGGACGTGTGGATTGCCACACTAATAGAGACGAGTCGGCAGCCGGGTATCTTGGCAATCGCAATCGCAGCGGACCTCACGGTAGGAGTACCGCTTCTGTATTATCTCCTCGTTGTGCGCAAGAGGTTACTGCCGCTTTTCAGCATTGTGCCCGTATTTATTCTGACGCTGGTTGTGGTCAGATTCATCCTGCCACCCTCTCAGCAGTCGTATCTGGAATTCAGCGAATTCCTTATCCCAGCATTCGAACTCTCCCTAGCTATCTTCGTATTATTCAAGCTCCGTCACATTATCAGGGACGTTCGAAGTGCCAGACAGGAGAGACTCTACTTTATCGACGCTCTAAGGGCTGGCTTGCGAAAGTCCCTTAGAAGCGATTTTGCATCCGCCCTCTTGGCTACCGAGGTGTCAATGTTCTACTTCGTGTTTGCGGGGTGGTTCACAGGATTCAGAACATCCCACCAGGATGCCTCAGTATACTCATACCATCGTAAGAGCAGTTTCCCCTTCTTGTTGTGGCCTCTAGTTGCCTTGGTAGTAGTCGAAGCTGGCCTCCTGCATCTGGTAATCGGCATCTGGACTCAGCTCGGCGCGTGGATTTTCACCTCCGTCAACGCTTACACACTGTTATGGATGGTCGGCCATTTCCAGGCCGCGCGTTTGCAGCCGGTGATTGTAGATGATAAGTACATCTACCTGCGTACAGGGTTAATCTGGCGTGGCCAGACGCGCCTGTCCAAGATATCGGACATACGCAAGCCGACGCCCGTCGACTTGAAGGCTCCTGGATATGTGAATGCCTCGCTGATAGGAGACCCCCACCTTATCATTGTCCTCAAGGAGGCAGACAAACTCGAGGGCCTCTTCGCAAGGAAGAAGAAAGGCGACATAATCGGTATAACGCTGGACGATCCTGAAGCGTTCTTAATGGATGTCAGAAGCCGTCTTGAAGGCCGACGCGCACGATAACGCCTACTTAGCAAATCCAGCCCGTCGTCCGGCGATAACCTACACACCCGATGCTCGGCCACGGCCAACAGGCACGAATCGAGCTCCCGGCCGCTGCTGGAAGGATACATAGCCGATGCCGGGGCATCCCAAGGGCCTTCCGCGGATAGAGCGTCCAGGTCCGTGGACTTCTGCCAGAGTCTCGGCGAGCGAGCGGTCGACAATCTAGATGGGATGCGGTTCAGCGGGACCGGAGGCTGATTGTCACCCGTAGCTCCCGCTGGGCAGAATTCATGGCCGGAGAGACGGAAGAAACCTGGTCATCAATCCAAAGTCGATGGCGAGTGACCGGGCCAAACGCAGACCTTCGATCGTGTTCCAGTGTTAGAATTTCCGCACCGCGTAAGAGGAGATGTCCGCTTGTGGGGTCGAGTTTACCCAGAAACCGGTGGAGCCGTTCGTAGGCACAGTTCGCCATCTTCTTCAACGGTGACGGGAACCGGTACGGCTTGAGGCAAGTGCAGTCCAGAACCGGAGCAGGAATTTCGAACGCAATGGAATCTACCTTGTTGGTGGAGAGGCTTAGGTGGCCGAGTTGTTCACCGCTAATCGGGACAATTCACACACCAGAGCGCCTATCAGGCAATGGGTGATGGATTTGAAAACGGTTGATGATTCTGGAGAACAGTATCCCAGGTTCACCGGGCAGTTGTCTCAGGAGTACGATATTTCACGATTGGAGACAGTTTGATGGCGTGCGCCGCTCGTGTATCAGGGATATTCCGATGCGATAATGTTCACGATTCCAAGCACTGGCCATTGCTGCGGTGGTGATCGTCGTTGTGGGCATGATCTTCCGGCCGACTGTGCCAATGATCACATTCGCGAGAGCTAAAACCCCAGATAAGGTTCCGGACCAGCCGACCGGTCTGTCCACGGAGGCGCTCTACACCCAGCCGAGGCCGAGTTGTTACGATCCTACCGCCGACTCGCCATACATAACCAACTACCAGCTATGGAAGCTTGCGAAGTGTGCAAAGTTGACGGCCTACTTCCCAACTCAACATAATGAATCGGAGTATACCGTAGCGGTGGACGGAGATACTGGGCTGATAGGAACGTACAGGAACGTCGACAGCGGTGACGATTCCGGTACGGCTGGCGTGTTTAACAGGGGTTCGGAATTCGGTAGGTGGACCTTGGCGGCCAAGCTAACCGCATCCGATGCCGACGATCAGGACATTATATGAGGGCAATCCATATGAGAACTTTCCCGCGGCTGACAATCATCGGCGCGCTTCTCGCCGTTGCCGTGCTGCTGATCGTCATTACAGCGCCGGCCAACGCGGCCGTTGCGCCGTCCGGGTTCACCGCGACCGCGGGCGATAGCCAGGTGACGTTAACGTGGAATGACCCCGGCGACCCTACGATCACCGGCTACCAGGTTTTGCAGGTGGCAATCGACAAGCTGGTCGTTCCCAGTACTGATACTGGCGCCATCGAGGCAGGCGACAGGTTCGGAGATTCCGTGGGGATTGCCGGGAACAGGGCGGTGGTTGGAGCCCCCTTACAAGAATCTCTGGACAACCAGAGTGTCTCCATTACTAACGGCGGGTGGGGGCATACCTTCAGCAGAGGTTCCGGGGGGTGGAGCTACGATGAGTTCCTGGCGGTAAGTAACCCGCAGGTCGAAGGCCGGCTCGGAAGTTCCGTAGCGGTGGCCGGCAGTACGGTCATGGCTGGAGCCCCGTCATACCACCAAAACAACAACACTGATCCCGGTGAGATTACCATAGCCTCCAAGAGTAGCCTGACCGGCTCATGGGCCACCGAGTTCACGAAGACCGGCCAAGTTGGAAATGACCTTTTCGGAAGGTCCGTGGCGTTGGACACCGGCATCGCCGTCATAGGGGCTCCGGGAGCCCTGATCGGCAGTGACGCTCTTGCCGGTAAGGCTTACCTGTACACCAAGGATAGCTCCGGAGTTTGGGGCCCGGCGGCCACGGCCATATGGAGCGCCGGCACCAACGCCGGGGCCGGCACCATTTTCGGCAGTTCAGTGGCGGTGGACAGCAACACCGTTGTTATAGGGTCACCGGGGGAAGATTCTTCCTCGGGCGCGGCTTACGTGTTTACCAAGGATTCCATGGGCATATGGAGCGCAGTCAGGCTCACCGTCTCCGACCGCGCGAATGCCGATAGCTTCGGTCGGTGGGTAGCGGTAGACGGCGACTTTGTTGTGGTAGGGGCCTGGCAGGACGACGACGGCGGCACCGATTCCGGCTCGGTGTACGTGTTCACCAAGCCCAGCGGCGGTTGGGGCACCTGGGTAACCCTGTCAACCAGTTCGAAAGCTGCGTTGACCGCCAAGTTGACCGCCTCCGACGCCGCTGCAGACGATCACTTCGGGTGGTCGGTAGCGATCGACGGCGACAATGTGGTAGTTGGGGCCTACGGGAATGACGATGACGGCACTGACTCCGGTTCGGTTTACCTGTTCACCAAGCCCAGCGGGGGCTGGGTAACCGCCACCGAGACGGTCAAGCTGACCGCCCCCGACGGCGCGGCGGACGATAACTTCGGGGATTCCGTAGCGGCGGGCGGCGGTAGGGCCATAGTCGGGGCGCCCGGGGACGAAAGCGAGACTGGCGCGGCTTACGTGTTCAGCATCCCCGCATGGACCGCCATCACCGGAAGTGGACCGGGGACCACATCCCACACGGTGACCGGTCTGGACAACGATGTGGAGTACACCTTCCTGATTCGACCGGTGGACAGTGGAGGCCCCGGCCCTGCCTCTGTGATCAAGCACGCCAAGCCGCAGCAAGCTCCGGCGGCCACGCCGGCCAATCTGACTGCCGCGGCGGGCGTTGCCGAGGTGACGCTGTCCTGGGACGACCCCAACGACTCCACCATAACGGCCTATAAGTACCGGCAAAAGGAGGCCGCCGGCAGCTTCGGACAGTGGACCACGATCCCAGATAGCGCATACGGCGAGGCCAATACCACCGGGTACACCGTTCGCAACCTTACAAACGGCCAGACCTACACTTTCCGGATACGGGCGGTGGACGAGGACGGCGATACCGCAAACTCGAACGACGTCACCGTCACGACGATACTAGCCGCTCCGACGAACCTCACGGCCACTGTGGGCGTGGGCGCCGGCCAGATTGCGCTCAACTGGGACGATCCGGGCAACAACCTAGTCACGAAATACCAGTACAGCACCGACGGCGGCACGAGTTTCACCGACATCACCGGCAGCGGCGCCACCACCACCGCGTACACCGTGACTGGCCTGTCCAACGGCAGGGAGTATACCGTGGCAGTGCGGGCGGTCAACGCTTCGGTCAACGGCGAGGCAGCCACCGTGACCGCCACGACGCGCCTCCCGCCCGTGCCCCTGTACGTGAGCAACATCGGCCAACCTACCGACACCAGTGTTGGTGTCGATGCCGACTTGTCCAGCGACCAGGCTCAGGGTTTCCGTACGGGCAAGAATGTGACAGGCTACGTCTTAGGAAGTATCGACGTGCACTTTCAAAGCGCTCCAGGTAGTGGGGTCCTTACGGTGTCGGTGCGGGAGCCGAACCTATCGGCCCAACCGGGCACCACGGTGCACACTTTGGACAACCCGGGCACCATAGAGCCGGGATTCGTGCGGTTCACCGCCCCTGACAACGCCCAGCTGGCTGCAAACACCTACTACTTCGTACACGTGACCTACAGCGGCACCGGAACTACACCCCTACTGAGAACTACGGCATCCGACGAGCTGGATTCCGGCACGGCCACCGGGTGGAGGATGGACGATTTCCGGTACTATCGCTCGGGCGCGAATTGGTTTTCCTCATCAAATGCATTAAAGATCAGTATTAATAATGTCCCTCCGCCCGTCCCCGGTGCACCGGCGAACCTCTCAGCTACACCGGGCGACGGCGAGGTTACCCTCTCCTGGGGCGACCCCAGCAACGACACAATTGAGAAGTACCAGTACAGCACCGACGGTGGTACGAGCTTCATTGACATTCCTGGCAGCGACAAGGACACCATCGCATACACCGTTACTGGCCTGGCCAACGGCACGACGCATACGTTGGCAGTGCGCGCGAAGAACTTTTCCGGCGAGGGCGATGAATCCAGCGTGACCGTTTTGATGATACCGGCAGCCCCGGCCAACCTCACGGCCATGCCGGGCGACGGCATGGCTGCGCTTAGCTGGGATGACCCCGGGAATACGACCATAACCGAGTACCAGCTAATGCAGCTCGCTGAGGAGAGCGGGCTGACCGCCGACGATGGCGCGAAAAACGACAGGTTCGGAGTTTCGGTGGCGGTGGACGGCAATACGGCCGTGGTCGGCGCCTTCCAACCCACCTATACGGATCCCGACACCAGTCTGGACGTTAGCAGGCCCGGCGCGGCCTACATCTACATCAAGGATTCCAACGGTGCGTGGAGCCAGAAGGCCAAGCTGACCGCCTCCGATGGCGCGGATGGTGACGAGTTCGGAATCTCCGTGGCGGTGGACGGCGATACCGTGGTGGTTGGGGCCCGTGGGAACGTCAGCAAAACGGGCGCAATCTACGTGTTCACCAAGCTGGCAGATGACGACTGGACCGCCACCACAACTGTGGCCAAGCTCACCGCTACAGGCGGCGCGGCGGGCGACCTGTTCGGAGCCTCCGTGGCGTTGTACGGTGACAGCACCATCGTGGTCGGTGCGCCCGCAGCCGGATCGGCATACGTCTTCGCCAAGAACTCCGGTGTGTGGAGCCAGGCGGCCGATCTTACCGCCACCGACGCCGAGACGGGCGACGAGTTCGGGATCTCCGTTGCGGTGGACGACGATACCATCGCAGTCGGGGCGTACGGTAAGAACGGCAACAGCCTCACCGATTCCGGTTTGGTCTACGTGTTCGTCAAGTCTGGGGGCGCCGCCTGGGCCACGACGACTGAAACCGTGCAGCTCAGGGCGTCCGACAGGGCCGCCAGCGACAATTTCGGTCGTTCCGTGGCCGTGGGTAGCAGCACAATAGTCGTTGGCGCGTCCGGAGACCGGAACACGGTTGGGGGCACTGAGGTCAGCACCGGTTCGGCCTATGTATTCAGCAGACCCGACACCGGCTGGGCCGACAGTGCAGGCACCGAGACGGCCAAGCTCACCGCGTCAGACGGCGCCCATAGCGACCAGTTCGGTCGGTCTGTTGCGGTGGCCGGTGACACCATTGTGGTCGGGGCCCACCAGAACGACGACGATGGCACGGACTCCGGTTCGATCTACGTATTCATCAAACCCACGAACGGCTGGACCGACACTACTGGCACGGTCAAGCTCACCGCGTCGGACGGTAAAGAGGGAGACCGGTTCGGAATCGCCCTCGCGCTGGACGATGACACTGCATTGGTGGCGGCGCCCAGGAACGACGCCAATGATGACGACGACAACGCCGGCAACGATGTCTCCGATGCCGGCTCTGCCTACGTCATCGGGACATCGGGCTGGGCCAAAATCCCCGATACCGCCGCCGCGATCAGGAGCCAGACGGTAACCGGCCTGACCAACAACATCAAGCACACATTTGCCATGCGTGCGGTGAACGCTTCCGGCAACGGTCCGGCATCCACCGCGTCCGCCATGCCCGCGCCCCTACCAGACGCCCCGACAGGCCTCTCGGCCACGCCGGGCGACGGCCAGGTTGCGCTTACCTGGGACAACCCGGAAGACGTTACAATCACGAAATACCAGTACAACACCGACGGGGGCGCGAATTTCTCGGACTTCGACGGTGGCAGCAGCGCGTCCACCACCTCATACACCATAACCGGACTGCACAACGGAGTCACGTACACGTTGGCGTTGCATGCGGTGAACACTTCGGGCGCCGGCACGGCATCCACGGTGACCGTCGTGATGGTGCCGGCAGCCCCGAAGCTGTCGGCGGCGCCGGGTGACGGCAAGGTTGCGCTCTCCTGGTCCGATCCCGGCAACGCCACAATCACGAAGTACCAGTACAGCACCGACGGGGGCGAGAATTTCTCGGACTTCGACGGCGGGAGCAACTCGGCCACCACTGCATACACCGTCACCGGCCTGACCAACTACCAGGAGTATTCGTTCCAAATCCGCGCGGTAAACGCCTCCGACGAAGGGCCGGCCTCAAACAGCGCCAGCGCCACTCCCCGGATTGGGAAGCCAGCCAAGCCGACCGGGTTGGGAGCGGTGGCTGGCGACAAGAAAGTGATGCTGAGCTGGACCGACCCCGATGATTCGACCATAGATGTCTACCAAATTTCTGAGGTGATCCCGGAAGACTTTCTCACCGCCTCCGGCGGCGCGGCCGGCGCCCATTTCGGGATTTCCGTAGCAATCGACGGCGACACGGCCGTAGTAGGCGCGGACCGGGCAAACAACAAGAAGGGTTCGGTCTACATATTCACCAGGGAGTCCACCGGTAACTGGACCCAACAGGCCGAGCTCGAAGGCGAAGTGGCGGGCGACCAGTTCGGGTGGTCCGTTGCAGTGGACGGTGACACCGTAGTGGTTGGGGCCCACGCATACGACGGCGAAGACGATGAAGGTAATACCCTGACAAATTCCGGTGCGGTCTATGTATTCACCAAGCCCACCTCAAGCGGCGGCTGGGCAGACACCATTGCCGAGCCGGTCAAGCTGACCGCCACCATCCCTGAGGCGTATGCCTTCTTCGGAGGTTCCGTGGATTTGGACGGTAACACCCTGGCGATTGGGTCTCGCCTCTATAACGCTGGGGGCAAATTGAGCGCTGGTGCGGCCTATGTGTTCACCGAGACCAACGATGTGTGGAGCCAAGCGGCCAAGCTGACCGCCTCCACAAGCTTGCAGCTCGCCTATCTCGGGTACTCGTTAGCGGTGGACGGCGACACTGTATTGGTAGGGGCGTACGGGGACGACACTGTCCGTGGTGAGTTAGGAAGCGGTTCGGCCTACGTCTTTGACAAGCCTCCCGGAGGCTGGACCGACGGAAATGAGACTACCAAGCTGACCGCCTCCGACCGCCAGCCGAGCGGCTACTTCGGGTTTTCCGTAGCTCTGGACGGCGACACTGCGGTGATCGGAGCAAAACAGCACAACGACCCCGGAACCGGCACCGGTTCCGGGGCGGCCTACCTCTTTGCCAGGGAATCGGGTGTGTGGGGCGAGAAAGCCAAGCTCACGCCCTCCGACGCCGCAGCTGGAGATAACTTCGGAGTGTCCGTGGCGGTAGAGGATGATATCGTCGTAGTTGGGTCGTGGCAAGACGACGACAACGGACGCAATTCCGGTTCGGCGTATGTTTTCGAGAAGCCTGACCTCGGCTGGGCCAGCACCTTTGAGACCCTCAAGCTCACCGCCCCTAACGGCGCGGCCAACGACAGGTTCGGATGGTCAGTGGCAGTGGACCTGGATGATCAACGCGGTGATCTCGCACTGGTTGGGGCGTACAGTGACGACATCGCAACTGGCATGGATGCTGGTTCGGTCCATGTGTTGGGCATACCCGATTGGATGGACATTGGCCTCAGCGACCATCAAACCACAAATCACACAGTGACCAGCCTGACCAACGGAACAGAGTACGCGTACCAAATCCGGGCGCTGAACCGAAGTGGCGCTGGTCCTGCCTCGGACGGCGCCAGCGCCACGTCGTTGGGGAAGCCGGTCGTGCCGATCGGGCTGAACGCGGAGGCGGGCGACGGCCAGGTGACGTTGAGCTGGACTGCGGCCACCGCCGACGCCACAAGAGCTCCCGTCACGAGGTACGAGTACAACACCGACGGCGGCACGACCTTCACGAGTATTCCCGACAGCGGGCCGAGCACCGACAATTACACGGTGCTCGGCCTGACCAACCTCACCACGTACACGTTTGCGGTGCGGGCGGTGAACGTGATCGGAGAGGGTCCTTCGGCCACAAAAGATGCCACGCCCGCAAGTGCGACACCGGCCGCGCCGGACCTCTCTGCAACCGTGGGCGACACCCAGGTGAAGCTGGAGTGGGCCGACCCCAACGACTCTTCGATCGATAAATACCAGTACAGCACCGACGGCGGCACTGGCTTCATCGACATCGACGACGACGACATCGACTACAGCGTCGCGAACACCATCGGTTACACCGTTACCAGTCTGACCGACGGCACCCGCCTGACCAACAACACCGAGTACACGTTCCATATCCGCGCGGTGGACAACCAGGCTCTTCAGCCATACGGCGATGCCTCGGACGTCACTGCCACACCGGAGGGTACGCTACCAGACTCGCCGTTGAATCTCGAAGCGGAGCCGGGCCACGAAGAGGTGCGTCTGAGTTGGGACGACCCCGACGACGCTTCGATCGATAAATACCATTTCAGCATCGACGGAGTCACGAACTCAACCAACATCAGTGCCGACGCCACCACATACACCATTACCGGCCTCACCAACGGCACCACGTACAGGTTCCAAATCTGGGCGAAGAACGTAACCGGCGTTGGCCCTGCCTCGGCGATCGACGCCAAGCCTCTGCCGCCTCAACTGGTTCGCCCGACCTTGGAGCCCCCAGAGGAGGGCAATGGTGAGGTGAAGCTGGAATGGGCTTACACCCACGTTGAGACAAAAGAGACCATACTCAGATACGAGGTATTGCACCTGCTCAAGACCAGCAAGCTGGACGGCGTGGGGGGCGACAAGTTCGGGCATGCGGTGGCAGTGGACGGTGACATCGCGGTTATCGGAGCGTACCAGGATGACGACAATGGCGCTGATTCCGGCGCGGTATACGTCTTCACCAGAGTTGAGGGTGTGTGGACCCAGGCGGCCAAGCTGACCGCCTCCGACGGCGCGGCTTACGACAACTTCGGGATTTCCGTGGCGGTGGACGGTGATACAAACACCGTTGTGGTTGGGGCGCCCGGGGACGACGGCGCCGGCGCTGATTCCGGCTCGGTCTACGTATTCGTGAAACCCTCCGGGGGCTGGGCCACCAGTACTGAGACCGCCAAGCTCACGGCTTCCGACGGCGCGGCCCTCGACAACTTCGGGTATTCTGCGGCGGTGGACGGTGACACCGTCCTAGTAGGAGCGTACCAGGACGACGACGAGGAAAACGACTCAGAAGATTCTGGTTCGGCCTACATATTCACCAAACCCAACAGCAGTGGCGGCTGGGCCGACTGGGACCCCATGGCAGACACTGAGACGGCCAAGTTGACCGCCTCCGATGCCGCCGATGACGACTGGTTCGGGGTTTCCGTAGCATTGGACGGCAACACCGCTGTGATCGGGGCGTCCGGGGACGATGACAAAGGCATTGACTCTGGCTCGGTCTACGTGTTCGTGAAGCCCCCCGGTGCCTGGGCCGACGGGAATGAGACCGACAAGCTGACCGCCTCCGACGGCGAGGCGCAGGATAACTTCGGGTATTCCGTAGCGGTGGACGTTGATACCGTGGAGGTTAGTGGTGCCGAGGTGGAAGTTGCCACCGTCGTGGTGGGAGCGTATCAGCACGACCCCATTGACCCCGATTCAGACCCCGATTCACCTTTGTACCTTCTGGATGCCGGTGCGGCCTATGTCTTCACCAGAGATTCGGAAGGCGTGTGGGACGGTGGGGAAAAGCTGACTGCAGACGATGGCGATGCTCTCGACTACTTCGGGTATTCGGTGGCGGTGGACGTTGATACCGTGGTGGTTGGTGCGTACGGGGACGATGACAACGGCTCTGCTTCAGGTTCGGCTTATGTCTTCACCAGGGATTCCAACGGTGAGTGGAGCCAGAAGAAAAAGCTGACCGACGAAGACGGCGAGGCGGGCGATTGGTTGGGGTATTCCGTAGCGGTGGACAGTGCCGCTCACACCGCCTTGGTGGGGGCCGGCTCGGCCCACGTGCTGGACATCCATGACTGGGAGTCCGTCCCCGGAATCGAAGGCCAACTTCCCACCGAGCACACGGTGGAAAACCTATTCAATGGCCGAGTATATGACTTCCAGGTCCGCGCGGTGAACCTCCGAAGCCCAGGGCCCGAGGCAGAAAAGGAAGCCATCCCTCAAGCCAACGACCCGCCGGTGGCGGTGGATGACGCCTCCAAGACTGTCGAGGATAGGAGCGTCACCATCAGGGTGTTGGACAACGACACCGACGCAGACGGGGACACCCTCAGTGTAGCCGAGGTGAGAAGGCCGAGAAACGGTGCAACCTCGATCACAGGCAACGGGACCACCGTCAGATACACCCCCAACTCCAGCTTCCACGGCTCCGACTCATTCACCTACGTGGTGTCGGACGGGAACGGGGACACAGACGTCGGTACGGTTAACGTCACCATCACTCCAAAACCCCGCAAACCCGTCAACTACCGACCAAGGTTCACTGAGGGCGCCAGCACCACTCGAACCGTCCCGGAGGACGCGGCCCTAGAGACAACGGTTGGGGACTCCGTGAGCGCCACCGATAGGGATGGAGACAGGTTGCAATACTCACTGTTAGGTGCCGGGCAAACTTCCTTCCAGGTGGACCGTAGTACGGGACAGCTCACTACGGCTATTCTGCTGGACTACGAGACCCAGAGTGAGTACTTGGTGCGGGTGAGGGTGCGGGACGGCCAGGGTGGTGCCGACGTGATCAACGCGACCATCATCATAGTGGACGTGGATGAGCCGCCCTCGCAGCCAGGAGCCCCTGAGGTAAGTAGCGCCGGCCCCACCGGCCTGACCGTTGGCTGGACGGCGCCCGATAACCAAGGGCCGGGGATCACCGGTTACGACGTACGATACCGGGAAGCGGCCGGAGAGTTCCGGGACGCCGAGCCCGTTGGCCTCGGCACGTCCATCACGCTGAACTACTTGAAACCGGGCACCAGCTACGAGGTACAGGTGCGGGCTATCAACGCCGAGGGAGTCAGCCCTTGGTCGGAATCGGGCAGAGGCGAGACGGAAGACGTGCCGCCTCCACCTACTCCTACGCCGATGCCGGAGCCTACGCCTACGCCGATGCCGGAGCCTACGCCTACGCCGATGCCGGAGCCTACGCCTACGCCGATGCCGGAGCCTATGTCGACACCGACGCCGGATCCTACTCCGACGCCTACTCCTACGCCTACTCCTACGCCTACTCCTACATCGACGCCGGAGCCTACTCCTACGCCTACTCCTACATCGACGCCGGAGCCTACTCCGACGCCTACTCCTACGCCTACGTCTACACCGGAGCCTACTCCGACACCTACGTCTACACCGGAGCCCACACCTACACTGACGCCTACTCCGACGCAGGAGCCTACACCTACACTGACGCCTACTCCGACGCAGGAGCCTACACCTACACTGACGCCTACTCCGACGCAGGAGCCTACACCTACACCGGAGCCGACGCTTACACCGACGCCTACGCCGGAGCCTACGCCTACACCGACGCCTACTCCGGAGCCTACGCCTACACTGACGCCTACTCCGGAGCCTACGCCTACTCCAACATTAACTGCGCCCTTACCCACACCCACGGCGGAGCCAGCGCCGTCCGACGCGGACGTCGGAGACGAAGGATTCCCCTGGTGGGCTATCGTCGTGGTAGTGATTGGGGTAGTCGCTGGAGTCGTCCTCATAATTGTGCTACGACGTAGCCGGAGATAGGGGAGGAAGCCACCGTTGCATCCGTCTCTAACGACAGCTCAAGATTCGCCACCGTCGTCATTCCTCCTGACAAGGCAGGAGAACTCTTCGACTCCAGCAGGTGTCCCGCCCGCGCTGGGATGTTCGGCAAGGCGCTACGGGCTGACCCTTTCATCCCGCTGAGCGTGCTTTTGGCGCAAACTCAATCCTTCTCCTCTGGTTTCTCCTTCTCCTTGGGATACTATGTCGTCGAGAGGATAGTCACGCCCTGGGACGGATGGGATAGGGTTTCTGATCGTAACGACAAACTTGAACGTGGTACTGTCTATCGTCAAGTTAGGCCCACCAAACTGGACAAAATCGAGAACTTTCGTGCTCAGGTTCCGGCTGGCCGTGTAAACATGACCACGACCCTGCCGAGCTACCCAAAGGACCACCAATGACCCTGCGGGCCCGGCCCGCCCGGTGGCGGATGGAGTTATCGAGAGGTCCTCTGCCGCGCTGGCGGAGCGCCTTTGGTTGAGAGCGATGTCGGCCTCGTTGACCGGGTTTCGTCCGCAATGTAGGATCGAAAATGGGCGATGCCGCAAGAGCACCCATCAAGACATACGATCTGTTCATCGAGATCACGGTGGGGCTCACCTGGATGTGTGCATGCACGACCCGCGGCTGGCCAGCGGCCTAGCGAAGCGAGTGAACACTGACGGGTTCGCTCTACTGCCGCCCAACGGGACACTCGACGGCGAGGTAAACCACTTCTGGAACCCCACCGACCGGTGCTGCGATTTCGGCAAGACCGGCGGGGATGATGTCGCATTTCTGACTGAGCTGGTAACAGCCATTCACCTGGCTACGGAGACCCCTTCGTGGACGCTCTGATAGGCTGGCTTCTGTCACAAGAGTAATTACTCCTTCCAAATCGCTGACTCAACCTGAGGAACGCGACACACAACTTGGCGAATAGAAGCAAGTTTGACATTGCTTAGCGACCAAGGAACAGCCCGGCGGCGAGGAGGTTGGTATCTATTCGTGCCTCCCCGACGTGAAGATCGACCCCAAGGCTAGGTGGAAACCGGTCTACGGAATATTCCGTTGGAAGCAACTCGGGGCCAAATTGAGACAGCCAGCTCGAAGGTTACAAAAACAGTGTCTCCTAGCCCAGCAAGTAGTACCCCCGCAAGCTCCGACCCCGATGGTGTTCCAACCTCTGGCGCTGCTCGCCATCCCACCACGAAGACGCTATCTGCAACCCGGCTTGCAAGCGCTCCGTCTGTGGGGATGAGCATGCAACTGGTGATAGACTAAATCCCAATTCCGTAGCTACCGGGGAGGCGCTGATGTCCGTTCGCCGTATGCGTTTCTTGGTTCCCCTGCTTGTCCTCATGCTCGAAGCCGCTGCGATGACTGCGTGCGGCAATTCGGACGAGCCGGAACTGCCCGACACTACCGCCGCCTCGATGCTCGCTGACCTGGAGGAGGTGGACTACCGGGAGTCCTGGGAGCTGTGGCCGGGAAGGGGCGAGAAGTACCAGGGCGACGAGCCGCACGGTATGCTCCTGACCACCCACCTCAACCGTGGCGCCTATGACGCCCTCGACGGCAAGGAGGGCATCATGCCTGACGGAGCCATCATAGTCAAGGAGAACTACACCCCTGAAGGGAATCTCGCTGCCAACACGGTCATGTACAAAAAAACGGGCTACAACCCCGACCACAGCGACTGGTTTGGACTTAAGGTCCTGGCCGACGGCACAGTTGAGAAGGAGGGCGTAGTGACAATCCCTGCCGAGGGTCGGTCGTTGCGACCCAGTCTCTAGCGAATAGCACGTGCGTACATGGTACAAGCCATCCTACGGGTCGAACTGGCACGTGATAGCTGGCGAGTCGTTCCCTTGGAGACTCAATCCCGTTCGGAGATGGGTACTGCTGGTCGTTGGCCTCGCCCTAGCATTGGCATTTACTGTTGCACCGCCTAGCACGGCACTGGCCCAGGCGCCGTGCGACGACAACGTTGCCGCTCCCAATCCCCCTGCCAATACCGGGCTCGTCGCAGACTGCAACACGCTGCTCTCGCTGAAGGACACGCTGGCCGGGACAGCCACACTGAACTGGAGCGGGGACACGCCGATCACCGGTTGGGACGGCATTACCGTCAGCGGAAGTCTCCAGCGTGTTACCGAATTAGACCTGAGTTCCCATGCCTTGACGGGGACAATACCGTCAGAGCTGGGTGAAGTCGCCAGCCTGCAAAAGCTCCGCCTGTCTGGCAATGCACTCACCGGCCCCATTCCCTCCGACATCGGCGATCTGGTCAACTTAGAAGGACTGTGGCTGAATAATAACCAGCTAACCGGAACTATCCCTCGTGAGCTCGGTAACTTGGGCAATATGCAGGACATGTCCCTTACTAACAACCAGCTCACTGGCTCGATACCGCCAGAGCTCGGAAACCTGGTCAACCTGGAGGTACTGCATCTTTTTGGCAACCAGCTCACTGGCTCCATACCCTCGCAGCTCGGTAGCTTGGTCAACCTTAGGTCACTGTGGATCAATACGAACCAGCTGACCGGATCTATCCCCAAGGAGCTCGGTAATCTGGTCAACTTGGAACAGCTGGTGCTCTTTAACAACGCGCTCACCGGCTCGATACCCAGCGAGCTCGGTGGCCTGGTCAACTTGCAAAGACTGCGGCTCGATACGAACCAACTTACCGGCTCGATACCTATAGAGCTCGGTAACCTGGTCAACGTACAAATACTGTGGCTCAGTAACAACCAGCTCACCGGCTCCATACCATTAGAGCTCCTTAGTCTCACCGACCTGAGAGTACTCCTACTGCACAACAACGGACTGACAGGCTCCATACCATCGGAACTGGGTAACCTGACCACCCTGGAAGGGCTGTGGCTTAGTAACAACCAGCTCACTGGCTCGATACCTTCCGGACTTGGTAGCCTCGCTAACCTGACGAATCTGTGGCTCAGTGGTAACCAGCTCACCGGCTCGATACCTTCCGAACTTGGTGATCTCACTGATCTGAGGGAGCTGTGGCTCGTTAACAATCAGCTCACCGGCTCGATACCTTCCGAATTTGATAATCTCACTAACCTGAGGGAGCTGTGGCTCAGTAACAACCAGCTCACCGGCTCGATACCTCCCGGACTTAGTAATCTTGCAAAACTTGAGGAGTTGAATCTCCATAACAACAGGCTTATCCCTCCCGTCTACGTAGACCTAAGCGAACTGAGGAAACTGACGCTCGACTATTCAGAAAACTACGTGTCAGCCGTTGCTGTTGTCTCGGCTGTCGGCTTAGGGGAAGGGCCAATCTCCTCGTCACTGTCAGGTGATGACGCCGACGACTTCGGAATCGGCGGAGGAATCTTGACTTTCAAGTCGCCCCCCGACTACGAGGCACCAACTGACGAAGACAGCAACAATCAGTATCGCGTGACGGTGGAAACCTCAAACGAGACGGAGATTGCCGCGGTCGATATCACGGTACTAGTGATGAACACAGATATCACGCTCTCAGTGAGCCCGTCGGAGCTTAGCGAGGCGGACTCAGCCACGGATGTCACCGTCACCGCCACCATAGACGGCAGCTCGACAGTGACCGCCGACACTTATATCGCACTCTCCCTGGGTGGCAGCGCCACCGGGTCTGGGACTGACTACACCGCTGGGACGTTGCCCACCATCACCATTAATGCCGGGGCTTCCAGCGCCATCGGAAACGTATCCATCACCGGCACAGCTGACCAGATCGTCGAGGGCGACGAGACCATCGTGGTCCAGGGAATCGCCTCTGGCCTCAGCGTGTCACCGGCCACCATCTCTCTGCTCGACCTGGCGCCCGTACCCGATGGCTCGCCCGTTGGCACCCAGCCTAGGCGGGACACCGCCACCCTGTCTCTCTCAGGGTCGATCAGTGACCTGAGTGAGGGAGATGACGCCTCGTTCACCGTCACCCTCTCCCACGCCATCGGCTCAGAGCTTACTGTGGCCTGGTCCGTCACCGCAGATACCGCCACTTCGGAAGACTACGGCGCGACCTCTGGATCGGTCACCTTCGCCGCGGGCTCTGCGGCCAACGCCACCCAGTCCTTCACCGTAGCTGTACAGGACGACGAGCTCTCCGAGGGTGAAGAGTCCTTCGGCGTGTCTCTCGGCACTGTCACAGGGCGCATCGCAGACCAGGTGTCGGTGGACTCAACCGCCTCCGCTGCTACCGTCACCATCGCAGAGAGCGACCCCATCACCGTGGTGATGAGTGGTCCCTCCAGTGTTGATGAAGGAGAGTCGGTCACCTATATGGTGAGCCTCTCACCCGGCGGGGTGACCCCCACGGCGGACCTGACCGTGGACTACGCTACCTCCGACGGCACGGCGGGAAGCAACAACTACACTGAAACCTCCGGCACGCTGACCTTCACCTCCTCTGATGCAGGATCCAAGTCCATCGCCGTCTCGACCACCGAGGACTCCCTTCACGAAGAGGATCAGACCTTCTCCTTCGCCCTCTCCAACCTCTCTGGCGGAGGCGGCCCCACGCCCTCCCTGGGCAGCCCATCGTCTCTCACCACCATCATCGCCGACGATGACGAGCCGGAGAACAACTCCCCGATCTTCAACGAGGGCGCCAGCGCCCCTCGTACCGTTCCGGAGAACGCAGCGGTGGGAACGGCAGTAGGAGACCTGTTGACAGCCAGAGACTCGGACCAAGACCAACTGGAGTACTCCTTGTTGGGGACCGATCGGCAGTCCTTCAATGTAGACCGGAGGACCGGGCAGCTGACCACCAAGACCCTGTTGGACCACGAGATCAAGAACGAGTACTCGGTGCGGGTGAGCGTGCGGGACGGCCGGGGTGGTGTCAGCGGGATCGACGTGACCATCACCGTTGTGGACGTGGACGAGCCTCCCTCCCGGCCGGCGTCTCCGGAAGTACGCGCTGCTGGCCAGACCGACCTGATAGTGAGCTGGACTGCTCCCGAGAACCAGGGGCCGGAGATCACCGACTACGACGTGCAGTACCGGGAAGCGGGTGGGGAGTTCCAGGATGCTGTATACGATGGGAGCGACTCGTCCGTGACCCTGGACGGCCTGGAACCTGGGACGAGTTACGAGATCCAGGTGCGGGCCAGCAATGCTGAGGGAACCGGTCCGTGGTCTGATTCAGGCCAGGGCAAGACGGAAGAGGTTCCGCCCACACCCACTCCGTCGCCAACACCAGAGCCCACCACTGCGCCTACTGCAGCGCCCACATCCACTCCGTCGCCAACACCAGAGCCCACTACCGCGCCTACTGCAGCGCCCACACCAACGCCAGAGCCGACGGCTACACCAACACCGGAGCCTACGCAGACTCCCTCACCGGTGCCCACAGTGACGTTAGTGCCAACACCGGAGCCCACTACCGCGCCTACTGCAGCGCCCACACCAACGCCAGAGCCGACGGCTATACCAACACCGGAGCCTACACAGACTCCCTCGCTGGTGCCCACAGTGACGTTAGTGCCAACACCGCAGCCGAAAAGCACTCCCGCGCCGGTGTCCACGGATGCACCCGCGCCCGCACCGACCCCCACAGTGGAGTCGGTGCCGTCCGAGGAAGGCAGGGGAGACGGAGGATTCCCGTGGTGGGTTGTCGTGGTGGTCGTTATTGGGGTAACTGCCGGAGCCGTCCCGATAGTTGGGGTGCTGCGCAGATGGGGCTGGACGAGATTCCTATGGAGGGCCGACAGTCCCCCCGGCAATGATCGCCCGGGGCGTAGCCACGGCAGTACGTTGGCTGAATAGCTCGCTCAGGTCCATGGCCCGCACCGTAGCTACAGCCGTGCGCACAGCGGTGTGGGTATTGAATAGTTCGCTCACATCCGTAGCTCACGACGTGGCAACCGTAGTCCGAAGTGTGGTGCGAATGGTGAGGCGAAACCACTAGAGGCACGATTGGCGTTTGGAGCCTTGAGCTGAATTGACGTGGCTCCCACGTCCTGCCGGCATCCGGGACAGACCCGTGCTGGAATGTAAGTCGGATAGTCAGTTCCCTTGGGTCTGCTGCAATCCGTGGGGATTGCCTTGGAGCAGCACGGGGCACTCCCAGAGCAAAGTGGTTCCCGGGGTTCAGTCACCTATAACGTTACCCCCAGCCATGACCCTGGCGGGAGCACTTCTCGCCCGGGGCTCAAATCGCCACCGCCAGCCGAAAAGTTTGTAGTACAGTACACGTAGGCCCACCACTTTCGAGTTACGTCTACTGTGTTCAATTCAGCTCTACTCGGACGCACAGCTCCAGTTCGAGTGGGCGGATGGCGACGTTCTTCCTGCCGGCGGGGTCCTTCAAACTCTGTTGAAACTGCTATGTTATCATCGTGAGAGACGCCGCATAAACACCAGAGGGGTTGCTCTACCATCGTGTACGGTGGCGTATCTGCAGAGGTGAAGAGGCTGCTTTGCGCCCCGGGATGATTCGGCCAGACAGGCTTGACCCCGAGCGGCGGACGACGGTAGCCTCGACCGACCCGCCGGCCCAGGAGTCACCACGGTGGAGGGAACGCTGGCGAGGCCTGCGCAACCGGACCGCCACGTTAACTCCAATCGTATTCGGTGTGGTCGTGTTGTTGCTCGGCTTGGTACTTTGGAGATCCTTCCAGCCCGAGACGGCGCGGCTGACTGCGGTGGACGTCGAGGAGGCTGTCTCCAAGATCATAGCCTCGGCCACTCCGTCCTCCGTCATCTCCGCACAGGTGTACCAGATTATCTTGCCGTCTCTGGTCGTCATCCAGACGAGGAGAGACAACGTGGACGAAGAGAACGGCTTCGGCGTCGGCAGCGGCGTTGTCATCAACAGCGACGCCGAGATACTCACAGCACTGCATATAGTCGACGGTGCGGACGAAATACAGGTCGCCTTCGTGGACGGCACAAGGACGTCTGCTGTCCTCACGAGTGCGTCGCCAGATAGCGACATCGCGGTCTTGACACCGGCGGTGTTGCCGGACCTGGTGCAGCCAGGGACAATCGGAAGCGCCTCCGCGATGCGGGTCGGTGACGAGGTCTTTGCAGTCGGAAATCCGTTCGGTCTGGCGGGCTCTATGAGCGCGGGTGTCGTTTCAGGCTTCGAGCGAGAATTCGAGCCACCGGACAGGGACCAACCTCTCCGAGGCCTGATCCAGTTCGATGCGGCGGTGAATCCGGGCAATTCCGGCGGCCCGCTGGTCGACCGTCGCGGTCAGGTCGTCGGCATCGTCACCGGGCTGATAAATCCGACCGCGCAAGAGGTCTTCATAGGCATCGGATTCGCCGTGCCGATCGATGTGGCGGCGAGTGCCGCAGGGGGGCCGGCTCGATAATCGACCGAGAGGGGTAAATGAGGCATGACGAATAACGGGAACAGCCAACCGATGGAGCGAGTCCTGTACGAGGTGAAGAAGGTCATTGTGGGCCAGGACCACCTGCTGGAACGCTTGGTGGTGGCGCTGCTGTCTCGGGGGCATATCCTCGTCGAAGGAGTCCCGGGGCTGGCGAAGACCATGGCGGTCAAGACTCTGTCCCAGGCCATTGGTGGGGAGTTCCATCGTATCCAGTTCACGCCCGACCTCGTGCCCGCCGACCTGATCGGCACCCGCATATACAATCAGAAGACGGGCGAGTTCAACACGTCACTCGGGCCGGTTTTCACAAACCTGCTCCTCGCCGATGAGATCAACCGTGCCCCCGCCAAGGTGCAGAGCGCTCTGCTCGAGGTGATGCAGGAGCGGCAGGTCACCATCGGGCGAGAGACCTATCCTGTACCGCGACCATTCCTGGTGATGGCGACACAAAACCCGATCGAGTCGGAGGGCACCTACCCGTTGCCCGAGGCGCAGGTGGACCGGTTCATGCTCAAGGTGCTGGTCGGATACCCCAGCACGACCGAGGAGTTCGTAATCGTGGAGCGAATGACCGGCGTCCTGCAGGCGGTCCAGCGGGTCTTGGGCGCCGAGCAGCTCCTCGTCTTGCAGCAGCAGACCGACAAGGTCTACGCGGACCCCGCCCTCATTGAATATTCGGTAAACCTGGTCACAGCCACGCGCAGCCCGGAGGCGTACGGGCTCGACGATCTGAAGCCCTACATCCTGTACGGCGCCAGCCCCCGAGCGTCGATCAATCTCATCATCGCAGCCAGGGCCCTGGCCTTTGTGCGAGGGCGTGATTACGCTCTACCGCAGGACGTCACCGACGTCGCCCTAGACGTCATAAGACATCGTCTCGTGCTCTCCTACGTAGCGCTCTCGGACAACGTCCAGAGCGACGACCTGCTCGCGAGGGTTATGGAGGCGATTCCGATGCCAGAAGTGCCGTTACGTGAATATGCCAACACCCGTCCTGTCCAATGATCTAAGAGCTCCCGAGCAGGTGCTTCACCACCTCGACTGGCACGTCGTTCGGCGGCTTGACGGCATCCTCCAAGGCGACTACCGCAGCCTCTTCATCGGCGGCGGTCTCGACTTCGCCGACCTGCGAGAGTACGAGGTATCGGACGACATACGCCACATCGACTGGAACGTGACGGCGCGGATGAACACGCCGTACGTACGCCAGTACATCGAAGACCGCGAGATCACGGCCTGGTTCCTTCTCGACCTTAGCCCGTCGATGGCCTTCGGCGCCCTGGAGCGGCACAAGGAATCTGCGATGGTCGATTTCGTGGCGACCCTGGCGCGCCTGCTCACGCGCAACGGAAACCGCGTCGGCGCCATCTTATACGACAATCGCGTCGAGGCGACGATCCCGCCCCGAGGCGGCCGCGCTCAGGTGCTTCGCCTGATCAACGACGTCCAGAGGCGGCAGGCGTCTCCCAATGGGGCAATGACGGACCTGACAACGCTGCTGGAGTCCGCGTTCAACAGCATAAAGAGGCGGTCCTTGATCTTTCTAATCTCCGACTTCATCTGCTCCCCTGGGTGGGATGAGCACATGGACCGGCTCAACAGGAAACACGACCTGCTGGCGGTCCGTCTTTGGGACCCGCGAGAGGTCGATCTCCCCGACGTCGGAGTGGTGCTGGTCGAGGACTCGGAGACAGGGGCTCAGCTCAGCGTAGACACCAGCGACAGAGCATTCCGCCGGCGGTTCAACGAAGCTGCCCGCCGTAGGGAATCGGACTTGGCGCAGACCTTCAGACGTGCCGGCGTCGACGAGCTGCCGCTGTCAACAGAGGAGGATCTGGTGTTCGCCATCTTGCGGTTCGCCTCGTTGCGCGGTCGAGCGCGACGGTGGCAGCGGTAGGGAGAAGAGACTGTGTCATTCATTTGGCCATGGGTCCTCGTCTCACTTGCTGTGCTCCCTGTGTGCGTGGTCATGTACCTGCGTCTGCAGCGGAGGCGAAGCAGGGACGCCGCCCGACTGGGCACGTTGGGCGTGGTGGGAGAAGGAGAGACCGCGCGCCTGCTACGGCGTCGCCACATTCCTCCTGTGGTCTTTCTCGCCGGTCTGCTGCTCTTGGCGCTGGCATCGGCGCGCCCGGAGGTTACCCTGCCGACGCCTCGGATGGAGGGCACCGTCGTTCTAGCATTCGACGTATCGGCAAGCATGGCCGCTGATGACGTCGAGCCGACGAGGATGGAGGTCGCCAAAGAGACCGCACAAGCCATTGTGGACCGTCGGCCCAATACCGTAAAGATCGGCGTGGTCGCCTTCGGAGAGGGGGGACTGGTCGTGCAACCGCCGACCGACGATCATCAGGCGATAAGCGCTACGATCGACCGCCTCGTGCCTCAGAGCGGGACGTCGCTGGGCAGGGGGATTCTGACTGCATTGAACGTCGTCTCGTCGGAGCTCGAACAGGAACCGGACGCGAGCTCAGAGTCGGCGCTCCCGTCATCTGAGCCGGCCCCTGGCAGCGCCTTCGCCCCCGCCATAATCGTGCTTTTGACCGACGGCGAAAACACGGACCCGCCTGATCCGCTGGAGGTGGCCCAGGTAGTCATCGAGAGTGGCGTACGTGTATATACCGTCGGCGTTGGGACGGCGGAGGGGGCTACGCTGGAGATCGACGGGTTCAACGTCTCTACACGGCTGAACGAAGGCGCGCTGCAGGAGATCGCGCTGCTGACGGAGGGCGCCTACTTCAAGGTCGATGGCGCCGAGGACATCCCGCCGATCTATGAGGACCTGGATACCGAGTTCGTGATTGAGCCCAGAGAGACGGAGGTCACGTCGTTCCTGGGGGGCGTAAGTGCGCTCGTGCTCCTCGCCGGCAGCGCGCTGTCCCTGCTGTGGTTCGGTCGGATCCCGTAGCTGGAGGAGCTCCATGGGACTACTATCGCCGGTCTTCTTACCGCTGCTGATCGCGATCCCACTGGTCGTCGTGGCGTATCTGTTGGTTCTGAGGCGACGCAGACGATTTGCCGTCCACTACTCCAGCCTCTCGCTGATACGGGAGGCGATGCCCAGCGGGTTCCGGTGGAGGCGCCACCTGCCGTTTGCGCTGATGGCCGTTGCGCTCGCACTCCTGGTCCTGGCGCTCTCACGCCCCTTCGCCGACGTGAGTATCGCGTCCAGCCGGACGACCGTAATGCTGGCCTTGGATGTATCGCTGAGCATGTGCGCCGACGACATATCTCCAAATAGGCTGACCGTCGCCCAAGAAGCCGCAGAATCGTTCATTAACAGCCAAGAGCCCGATATTCAGGTCGGTATTGTTGCCTTTGCCGGAATCGCACAGCTGATCGTCCCGCCAACGACCGACAGGGAGGTTCTGCTGGAGGCGGTGGCCAACCTGACGACGGCACGCCGTACCGCCGTCGGCAGTGCGATCGCCCGCTCGCTGGATGCCCTCGCCGAGGTAAACCCGGAGATTCGTCCGGTAAGCACGATCGTAGACCCGCGCGGCAGCGGGTCGGAACCCAGTCCCGAAGGCGAGTTGCAGCCGGACGTCATCGTTCTCTTAACGGACGGGGCGAGCAACCGTGGCGTGTACCCGATGGCCGCCGCCCAGGCCGCCCTTGATCGCGGCGTTCGCGTGTACACGATCGGATTCGGCACCACGCGCCCATCGGTCATGAGATGCACAGTAGCCCAAATTGGAGGAGACGAGCTGGGCAATCTGATCGCACGCGGTTCCTGGCGCAGCACCGGCCGGTTCGGACGCGGCAACTTCCTGGCGCTTGACGAATACACTCTACAGCGAGTCGCCGACATCACTGGCGCCGAGTACTACCTCGCCGAAAGCGCGGATGAGCTGATCCAGGTTTTCGGCACCATACCTGTGAACCTCATCGAGAAGGAGGTCCGGATGGAGGTCTCGGCCATCCTGATCGCTATCGGCGGTGTCCTCGCGCTGTCCGCCGTTGCCCTCGGACTCCGCTGGAGTCCCCTGCCCTGAGTTGACATATTGGTCAGCCGGAGGCAGACACCTCGCGCTGAACGCGTGAAAGCGCCACCATGTGCGCAGAACCGTTCAGGCATGAGGCCTTGAGTCAGACCGACGCCCCGCCGACACCGGGACGCGCTCAGACAGATGTTCGCCGCAGGGGTCTACCCGCTGAAGGAACCACCGCCGAAGTTACGTGGGCTCCGTTCTCTTCGAGGCCTGGCTTCGTTGACGGTTAGGGACCGGCCGTCGAGGTCCGATCCGTTCAGAGAGCGGATGGCCTCCTGCGCCGCAGCGTCGTCCGCGATTTCGACGAAACCGAATCCGCGCGAGCGCCTCGTCTCTCGGTCCGTAATCACTTGCGCGCTGATGACCTCGCCGTAGGCGGCGAAGGCGGCGCGCAATTCATCGTCACTCGTGTTGAAACTAAGATTGCCGACGTAGATCTTCATCTGGTGCTCCTTGAGAGTCAAGTTTCCCGTTGGCTTGGAGGCACCAGCAGAAGCCTGGTCTGTCGGACCGACGCCGGGGAAGGCAGCTCACAATACCCATGGGCGACTACACCTTACCACGTTTCCGGGTATCAATGATTCGCGGTGACCAGACCAACCCGGATGGCGGCTCTCGGGAAACGCCGGTAGAGATAACTTATATCCTGCCCAACACCTGCGCCCGGAGGGGCGGGTACGACGTAGAGCAGGATGGTGGCCACGTCAGAGTCACCGTGTTCAACCTAGAGCCGGCCGACAGCCGAATCCAGTTTGACAAGGCCGACCTCACTAGATATCACTCGATACTGCTGAAGGGCTTGGAGGCTGGGCAGGACATCACGGTGTCAGCGAACGGGACCGAGCGAAAACTGTTGGCGCCGTGATGAGTTGAAGCTCCCGGATTCACGGGCTCAGTCGCCCAACTGCTATCATGACACCCGAGGTGGATGGAACTGACACAATACCAAAACCACGCTATCCGTAACCTCGCCATAATCGCCCACGTTGACCACGGCAAGACAACCTTGGTCGACGCGCTGCTGAAACAGGGCCACGTGTTCCGCGCCCACCAACAGGTGGGTGTCTTGATTATGGACACCAATCCTCTGGAGCGGGAGCGCGGCATCACGATCCTAGCCAAAAACGCCTCGGTCTCCTACAAGGACGTCAGGATCAATGTCATCGACACGCCAGGCCACGCCGACTTCAGCGGCGAGGTGGAACGCATAATGAACATGGCCGACGGCTGTCTGCTACTGGTCGACGCCGTGGACGGGCCCATGCCCCAAACTACCTACGTGCTGCGCCAGGCCCTCCAGCAGAACGTCACTCCGATGGTGGTCATTAACAAGATCGACCGACCTGAGGCGCGGGTGGCAGAGGTTGTCGAGATGGTCCAGGACTTGTTCCTGGAGCTCGCTACAGACGCGGGCCAACTCGATTTCCCAGTGCTGTATGCGTCCGCACGGCAGGGTTACGCTACCACGGCTCCGGACGCTCCGGGTTCGGATATGCAGCCCCTCTTCGAAGCGATCCTGGATTCAATACCGCCTCCAACCGGGGACCCCGGAGCACCGCTGCAGATACTGGTTGCGGCACTGGACTACGACAACTATCTGGGACAGGTGGCCGTGGGCCGGATCACCAATGGCACAATCAGGTTGCACGACGAAGTCTCCTTGTTGGGTTGTAGTGCCGAGGCCACAACCCACAACCTGGAACGCATCTTTGTGTTCCGCGGGATGGAACGGGTGGAAGTATCCGAGGCCTATGCTGGGGATATCGTTGCCGTGACCGGACCTGAAGGCGTGTCCATCGGCGACACCATCGCCTCTGCCGAAGACCCGGAATCTCTGCCGTCCATCGACATCAACGAGCCGACGGTGCGAATGACATTCGGTGTCAGCAATTCCCCGTTCTCGGGCAGAGACGGTGTCCCCTGCACTTCCCGCAATCTCCGCGAACGGCTGATGAGAGAGCTGCGGACCAACGTCAGCCTGCGAGTCGAGGCCACTCCCAGTCCAGACGTGTTCGTAGTCGCCGGCCGGGGAGAGTTGCACTTGTCCATCCTGGTAGAGACCATGAGACGAGAGCAGCTCGAATTCCAGGTGTCCCGCCCTTCACCGGTCACCAAGATGATCGACGGCAACGTCTACGAGCCCTACGAGATCCTGAATATCAGCACCAATAAACAGTACTTGGGTGCGCTGACCGAACACCTCTCCGGACAGATGGCCCAGCTCCGCGATTTGCAGTACGACGAGAACGGCTACGTCCACATGGAGTACAAAGTTCCCACTCGCGGGCTCATCGGATTCAACGCCTTTTTTCTCCGCACCACCAGGGGTGACGGCGTAAACAGCAGTATCTTCACCTCGTACGAGCCGCTGGAGGGGGAGATAAGATCTCATCGCAGCGGAGTACTGGTGGCATCCGACGGCGGCGTGGCCGTCACATATGGGTTGCTTAACGCTCAGGGCAGGGGCGAGACGTTTGTTGACCCCGGCACAATGGTCTACGAGGGCATGATCGTCGGCTCTCACCGCCGCGATGGCGACATCGAAATCAACGTCTGCAAGGAAAAGAAGCTGACTAACATGCGTTCGTCAACGTCCGAGGTGACCAAACGTCTGAACTCTACTGTCAGGATGAGTCTCGACGAAGCCTTGGCGTTCATATCTGACGACGAACTGGTGGAGGTCACTCCCCAAGACTTGCGCCTTCGTAAGGCTGAGCTGTCCCCTGTTGTCCGCAAGCGTCAGCGCCGCGATGGAGCCCGCGCCCGAGACTGAAAATCCGCCATGATGGACGTCCGAACGCGGGACCTCCGCCCCGAGGAGTACTACGCTGATCCAGGCATCGCTGACGTCGACGCGTGGTAGACCACGACATACTTTCCCATTCTCTCACCTTAATCCTGAGATTCACCTTCAATCGACAGCCCAGTTAGTCTGCAGGTGGCGCCTCCCAATGAACGACCGGTACTCGATCTCGATTATGATGACAGCTGGGTTGCAAGCATTCCCCGACCTCCGGCGGATACAAAGTACGGCACATCAACACACCGAAGAGTAAGGCCTGCAGCTTATTGCCGTTAATCTCGCTGCAAACTCCGCGCGCTTCATCGAACCATTGTATACACCTAGTAGCAGTGGTACCTTCAATGAGTGAATGAGATCTCCCGCTGGGATCCTGGCACCCAGGTCGTTCAACACGAGATGTGGGGCGAGGGAATCGCGACGGCCCGGCCTGTGACAGTCGTTGACGACCTGCCGAGTCACATCGTCCTGTACTCTCACCCGAACACTCAGATAGTCTCCCGCGTTATCGAAAGTCGCTACTCTCTCAACTTGTCCGCGCGGATCGACCTGTACATCGAGATGCTCGATCCGAACTTGGGCGACTTGAAGAACAGCACATCTTCTGACAAGCACGTCTTGACCCTTACGCCAATCAATTCCCTGCACTCGATTTGGCTTTTCTGGACCGGGGACTGGATCTTCGAGAACTGGTACGTGAACTTCCAGTCTCCGGTCCGCCGCATGCGTCATGGGATCCAGATTCACGACTACGCACTCGACATCGTGGTACAGCCGGACATGTCATGGTCATGGAAAGACGTGGACGAGTTCGAGGAGCTTATTTCCCGTCGGTTCTTCACCGCCGACCACGTGTCTTCGATTCGCGCCGAATCCGATCGTATGATACGAGCAATCGAGGAGAACGGGACACCGTTCTCGGACAGCTGGGAAAGCTGGAGACCAGACCCTGACTGGCCGATTCCGACACTACCTGACGATTGGGACGTGGTCAACAGCTAGTAGCGCTGTGGCTAAGCGAGTAGAGGACCATACCGGTTCTCTAGGACTGAGGGAACGTCGATGCCTCTTCCTTTCTCAGACTCAATTAACCACGACTTCGCCCTCAACCGGCGTCGTCAGATCGCGGTTCGGATCGACGAAGTCTTCGGAGACCATCCGGATGTGACGACCGTCTTCGTGTTCGGCTCAGTCGCCTACGGACATCCAGACGGATCATCCGACATAGACGTCGGAGTCGTGTGCCACCCTGACGTCCTGACACGACTCCAGAGGAGAGGCCTCCTCTGGCAGGTCTCCCCTGAGTGGAAGTTCGACTACTTTGCCGAGTCAGTTCCTACGCAGGCGATTTGGGACACCTATGACAAAGGCCTCGTGGACGGGATCACGGTCGAAGTGCACTACATGACGGTTTCCAAGGTGTCGCGTGTTCTGGACCAGGTGATCAACAAGGGGGCGATCACCACAGCTGTCGTACCGTTTCGTCCGTACAGGCTGGGGTCTCTTCTGGAGAGGGCATGGGTCCTCCGGGACAAGCAGGGCATATTCGAACAGTGGCGAAGCCAAGCAGCCATCTATCCTCCGCAGCTAAAACAGAACATCCTGAGTCACAACATACCGATTCTGAAGGACGCGGCCGATGAGCTCAAGATAAGCGCTGAACGTCGCCTGGGACCGGGCGTATTTCTCTTCTTCCTGTTCCACGGCCAGCACGCGCTCGACAGCATCCTGTTCGCATTGAACGACATGTACGACCCAGCGTCTCGGTGGGATTAACGGTTCATTCTCCCGACCCTTACTATCGTGCCAGAGAACTTCCACTCGCTCTACAAATACGTGCTGGAGGGCCCATTTGACGAACTCGGAGCATTGGAGCGGGGCCATAAGTTTGAGGCGCTGGCCGCGGGTATCCTGGAAATGGCGGAGGCAGCAATGGATGACCCTCGCCTCCAGGCACCGTGAACGACAGATTCCCTATCGGACGTGGCCCGACCGTTGAAGACGCCGGCTGCCTCGCTATAGCCAGAGCCGCCTGAGATACAGGCGACAGGGCGGCGACGATCGAAGGCGTCGGTGACCGGGGAGTTTTCTGCGAGCCATAGACGCAAACTGCGACTACAGTCAGCATCACGTTCGCGGTCAAGAGTTGATTCGCGAACCTAGGAAGTTCTCCCACGGTCTCCGTTAGTCTAAATGGGCAAGGGCAGAGACTCGTGAACTTCGATCTCACAGCCTTCAGCCCACCCGAGGTGCGGGTGACCCTGAAGCAAGGCGAGCGCCTCGTCGGCATCTTCTGCCTGAAGAACTGAGTATCCCACTACGTCCTTGTCGCTGGGCGAGCTCCCCTCCGGGGTCACCTTCTGCCCGCCTCCCAGTGGGGTCCCTATGTCTAACAGGCTGTCCCCGCATGCCTTTGCCCACACCATCCACGGCTCCATGCCCGCCGCCATCTCCTCGGGAGTGGCATGCTGCATCTGTTCCAGAGCCGACGCCGATGCGTGATAGAGCACAACGTATTTCCTCATACAAATACCTCATCTGTGTGTTCTAGTCGATCACCAGTCATATTCATGCTAGCAGTGCATAGTCGACGGTGAGTCACTGATACAGCAACGCAAGACGGCGCGTTACGCTTCAATGCCCGCCCGCACCACTGCGGTCTAGCTCTGCGCTTCAGAGTCATCCTGCACCGCGCCGGGTCCCGCGAACGCCGAGCGCGCCACGGACATGCGGCAGAACCCAGTCTATACCCTCGGCCACGCATCCAGCCGCGGTAAGCCCAGGAGCCCCACGCCGACCCTGGACGAGGTCGAGGCGGAGACGTCGAGCACCTGCAGGAAGATCTACGAGTCCGCCGGCATAACCGCTGGCGACCTCTCGTTCGAGAACATGTGCGACGGCATCACCCAATTCCATCAGTTCCACATCGAGGGCCTGGGCTACAGGGGGATGGGAATCTCCGGTGGATCGCTTGAAACCGAATGGTCACACAGGTTGACGTGGCCAGGCGACCGCGACCACAATGTTTGTGAAATCTGTCGCATACTCACCTGGGATACTTGACCTCGGTTGTCTAGAGTGTTCAGCATACCGTCTCTTACCTGGCGAGTGGCCGCGCTGTTCGTGGTTGTCGGCATGCTGTCGGTCGGGCCTGTGTATAGCCAGGGCGAGGAGCCGTTCGACCCATTGCTGAGTCGCGAAGTCGGGCCGTACGACATCGCGGCGGGATGGGTGCCACCTGCGCCGCAGGTTGGGTTCGTAAACGTCGCGGTCCATCCCACGCTCGTCTCTACCGGAGAGACGGTGATGGACGCGAGGGTGCTTCTGACCGCTGAGCACGAGCCGGGCCGGCGGAAGGAGCCGAGCAGCATCGACAGGCTTCTCGAGTCCGAGAGCATGTTCTTCGAGGTGGTGGCGGTAAATACACCGGAGAGTCCGAAGACCTACCGGGCAAACATGAAGTTTGGCGCTGCGGGAAACTGGGTGCTGCGAATTCGAGTCGACCACTCTGAGTACGGGCCCGCCGAGTTCGAGGTCCCGGTTGTCGTGCTCCCCGCGCCGATCGAGCCCGGCGTCGAGGGTGCCTTCGTCTTTCTCGGCGTATTCGCCGTCCTCGTAATTGGCGGACTGTACCTGGTCTGGTCGATCTGGAAGGCCCAGGCTGCACGCCGAAGGGACGTCCTGTGAAAGTCCCCATCACGGAGGCGCAGGGGTCCCGGCAATGGGAGCGTCTGTGAGACTCTCGATAACAAGTTCCCCGTCGCGCTCACGGTAAGTCACAGCGATGGCGAGACCTAGCAACATGTGCTCCCTGACGTGACTTGGCGTGAAGTGTTCGAATCTCCGGTCCCCAGAGTTCAACTCGAGTATCTCTCCTGTATCGGCGGTCACGGTGATCGACTCGAACTCGATGAGCGACTTCGCAACAACATCCGTGATCAGTCCGGATACCCGATTCGGCGGGGTCTCGGGCTGCCCCGCGCGATCGTCACACGACGCGCTGACCAGCGCCGTCCAAAGCAGTAGCACAATCCATACGAGTTCCAATACTCTTATCGAACAAAAACCTGAACTAGTTTCAAGTTGACTGCACAAGATCGACTTCTTTAACGTTGAACTCGGAGCAAGAATAACATGCGACGAACACTGACACTCGCGTTACTGGCGGCCGTTGTTTTCGCCACCGCGCTGACCCAGTCAATAAAGCCGGCAGAGGCGCAAGAGTTTTCGACAGGCCTGACGGTGGTCGCGATCGACCGCCAGTCGATCTCGTCCAACTCGGCGAGCATCGGCCTGGTCAACTCGTTTCTCAATCTGATGTTTCATCTGCGCGATCGGCAGACGTTCGCGTTCGTCTTCGTGGACGACTTCACGAACCCGATCGGCCCCCTTCAGGCGAACATGGAAGAGTTCCATGAGATCGTAGAGCAGGTCGAGTCGACGCTGGCGTCTTCACCACCGTCCGAGGAGATAGCCCTCTCGGCCGTGCTCGCTGAGACGCACAACTACGCGCGCGGACTGAGCGCTGACCCTAACTCCGACATCATCATCGTCACGGGGGGGCGCTCGACAACCTCCCCCGAGCCTGTGCTGGACCGCGTCGGCCCGGTGATCGACCTATTTGTCGAGTCCGGCTGGGATGTCTTGACAGTCTCGGCACCCGGAATCGACGACGGGCTGAAGACCGTTCTGGAGGAGATCAGCCGGCAGACCGGTGGCGAGTCGTTCAATCTGTCGGTCCCAGCGGGGTTCGAGACGATCACGGACCGAATACTTCGCAGGGACGGCAAGGGCTCGCTCAGTTCAATGGGCCGTGCCGTGCTCTCAGAGGACAGCGTTCTGGAGGTCGACCTCGACATCGCTCCAGGCACGAGCGAGGTGAACATGGTCTTCTTCAGGGAGATCCCCGTCACCTCGTTCAGACTCAGGAACCCCGACGGCTTCGAAGCGTCAGTCGGTGACAGGACGTCGTCGTCGATCAGCGAGTTCCCCAACGTGGTGGTCTGGGAGCTGATCGACCCGGTGCCGGGCCGGTGGAACGTCCAAATCAGGGGCACGGCGGGCCATTTCTCTGCGAACCGGCACTCGGTCAACCGGTTCAGCATCGAACACCAGTCGTATGGGATCGTGCCGATCGGCGAGCCGGTGATGATCGTCGCGGCCGTGATGGACGGGCTACAAAGGTCTACAGTCGACGCCGACCTTTCGGCGGTGGTCACCGATCCGGAAGGAACGGCGATTATCCACGAGCTGAACGATCAGGGGAGGGACGGCGACGCGATCGCGGGCGACGGCTACTTCTCCGCGATGGGGCCTCCAGTGAACCTGGAAGGTGAGTACGCGGTCAAGCTACAGCTTTCCTGGCCGGACATCTCATTCAACATTACGACCCACTCATCGTTCAGCGCGCAGAGCTTCCCGATAGTCTCAGTTTCGCCTATCGAAACGGGGATCATCCAGCCCGGGCACCGGACCAAGATCGCGACACTGTTCGTCAATGTCGACGGCCAGCCGTTCTCCGTACTCGTCGATGATCTGAACGCTTCAACCGTGTCTAACCAGGGAGAGTCCGGGAAGGTGGAGATCGTCCCGCAAGAGGTGATTTCACTGGGGAAGGCGTTCGCGTTCGACGTGTTCTTCACACCGAGTGCGGAGTCGATGGCCACGGTCATCGTACGACTCGACGTCGAGTATGCTGACCGGATGTTCACGTATTCGCCGGACCAGATCGTAGTCTCGTCAGTCTCGCCGCGGCCGACTCCGGTCCCGCCTCCGCCGGCGCCCACGCCAGAGCCTGCGGCAAAGACGCCGTCTCCACCGGCCTTACCGGATCCGGACGTACCGCCCACCGGGCTAATTGCGATCATCGTCGTGCTGTGCGCGGTCGGACTCGTTGTCGCGGGGTTCGCCGCATACTGGGCGACCCGGACGGCGCCTTTCGGATACCTCTACTCCAACGACGGGGAGGTCCTGGTCAACTTTGCCAGTCTGCGAAGGGCAGTCGGGGACGTCCTGTTCAGGCGCAATACGATCTGGGGCAACGAACTGGACATCCCAGGGTTTCGTGAAGTCTCGTTTAGATTCGGAGTCGGCCGCGTATTCGTGGAGTCGACCCAGGTGTCTCCCAGTACGGTGAGGGTGAACAACCAGCCTGTAACTGACTCCGTAGACGTATTCGACAATAGCTGGATCGGCGCCTCAGGCAGGCTGTACAGGTTCACCTACCGACCGAGACCCTCTAGCTAAACGAGGGCTACTGCTCGACGATCCGAACGGTCGTGACTGCGTCTCCAGGTTCGGTGGCCTCGGAAGGGCGGCGCCGCTTGAGGTTGTCCACCACGTCCATGCCCCTGGTGACCTTGCCGAAGACCGCGTGGCACGATTGGCCTTGTATCGTGCAGTCCTTGGCGGTGCCGTCCGGCTTGAGGCCGTCTAGCTGCGGCGTCGGTACGAACGTGATGAAGAACTGGCTGCCGTTCGTCCCTTTTCCGTTCCTCACGCCCGCGTTCGCCATCGATAGGATGCCAGCGCTGTCGTGGCGCAGATCTGGGTGAAACTCGTTGTCGAACCGATACCCAGGGCCTCCGGTGCCCGTTCCGGTCGGATCGCCGAACTGCGCCATGAAGCCTTCAAGCACCCGATGGAAAGTGACGCCGTCGTAGTAGCCCTCCCGGGTTAGGAAGACGAAGTTGTTGACCGTCTTGGGCGCCTTGTCGGCGTACAACTCGACCTCGAACTCCCCACCCTTGGCCAGCTCAAAGACCGCGGAGTAACTCTTGGTCTGATCGATGACCATGGCCGGAGGAGAGTCCCACTGCTTGGGTCCGTCCGAGGCCTTGGCTGCAGGCTGTTCGCTTTTGGCGGCCGGCGCGGCGCTTTTCGCCGGCGCGGTCTCCTCTTCCGAACCGCATGCAACCGCCAGAACCAAGAACACAGCCAACGCCGGGATCAGAAACTTCGAAATCATGATTGGCCCAAGCCTCCCAGGATGTGGTGCGCCACATTCTACTGGCTTTTCGAAGCGGACGCCACAGGATGGGTCTCACTCGATCGACATGAAGCGGCGCCATTCGCGGTCCTTGAACGACTCCGAGAGCTGGGCGCGCTCCCTCCACAGGTGAGTTCCAGCGATCATTACGGAGAGTACGATGCACAGGACGATCTGCCCCAATGCCTGGCCCGTGGCGATCGTCAGGACGTTCAGAACGATGAAGATCACGGTCACCGACCAGACCGCCTGTCGCGTAACGGCGAAGAACAGGACCCCGGCGGCGGCTGATACACCGGTGATCTGCCAGAGCATGTACACCGAGATTCCGAGTACCGTCGCGGCGCCCTTCCCTCCCCTGAACTTCAGGACCGGAGAGAAATTATGGCCGACTGTCGCAAGAAATGCAGTCGAGTAGATAGCGTACTCGTGGACCGCGAGAGCCTGGGCGACCACCACCGCGGCGATACCCTTTCCGGCGTCGAATAGCAGGACGAACAACCCGGCGGCCAGTCCGACCTGCCTCGTAGTGTTCAGCGCGCCCGGGTTGCCGCTCCCCGCCTCCCGGATGTCACGCCCGGAGAGGAGACGACCCACGATGTACGCGGTCGGTATGGACCCCAGCGCGAAAGCGATGACGAGGGCAGCTAACGTCTCAAAGAGCATTTCATAGTCTCACACACTGGTAACACCGGCATCCCGCCCATATGGAGGGGCGGTGGGGCACCACTGGGAGCGAGGGCATCTTGCCCGCATGGAGGGGCGGTGGGGCACCACTGGGAGCGAGGGCATCTCGCCCGCATGGAGGGACGGTGGGGCACCACTGGGAGCGCGGGCATCTCGCCCGCATGGAGGGGCGGTGGGGCACCACTGGGAGCGCGGGCATCTCGCCCGCATGGAGGGGCGGTGGGGCACCACTGGGAGCGCGCGGGCATCTTGCCCGCATGGAGGGGCTGTGGGGCACCACTGGGAGCGCGGGCATCCCGCCCATATGGAGGGGCGGTGAGGCACCACTGGGAGCGCGGGCATCTTGCCCGCATGGAGGGGCGGTGGGGCACCACTGGTAACACCGGCATCCCGCCCATATCGAGGGGCGGTGAGGCACCACTGGGAGCGCGGGCATCTTGCCCGCATGGAGGGGCTGTGGGGCACCACTGGGAGCGCGGGCATCTTGCCCGCATGGAGGGGTGGGGGATCACTAGGCGCCCCCCTACCCCGAGCTGAGTGACTCGAGGACGCCCTTCAAGCCCAGATAGTACCCGGTCAGGCCGAAGCCGGTGATCACGCCCTTGGAGACGCCGGCGACCTGAGATTGGCCGCCCCGAGCGGCTGGATTTGAGATGTGTATCTCATAGAACGGAAAGTCGACCTGCGCGATCGCAGCTATGACGCCGGGGTGGCCTGACGAGTAGCCGGCCGGATTGAATAGCGCTGCGTCAAACTCACCGCTGTCGTGCGCCTCGTAGATCTTGTTGATTACCTCACCTTCGACATTTGAGTGGAACATCTCCACGTCCACCCCAAGCCCCTCGGCATAGACGTTGATCTGTTCGTCATACTGGTCGAGGGTCTGCGTGCCGAATACGTTGGTCTGCACCTTGCCCCTCATGTTCATTCCGAGCCCGTGCAGAACGAGAACTTTCACCACTTGTGTCTCCTCGCGGTTAGATTCCAAGGGCCGCGTAACACGCGGCCATTATGCTGTCTTCATCGATCCGGTTATCGCGGTAGAGATCTCCTTGCGATCCCGACTGCCCGAACTCGATCACGCCCACCGGGACGACAGCCGTCTTCAGGGCGCTTCCGATCCAGGCGAGCGAGTGCGGGTGCCCATCGATGACCGTGACGATTGGGGCATCTCGCGAGTCGGCCGGGATCGAATCGGCCATGAACCGGTCGAGGTCGCCCACGCCGTCCATCGCGTCGTACACCGACTGCTGAAACGCCCTGTAGAGCGGCCCGAGTCCGGTGACGTTGACTACGTTCGCGTAGACCCCTTCGGCAAGGAGATCGTTGCTGGCTGACACGGCCTCTGGGATCATCGCACCGCATGCGAGTATGTGAACGACATTCGAGCTAGGACGGTACCCACCGTGCGTGCTCCTGTCAACGAGGCGGTAGGCGCCGTTGAGCACCTGCCTCCTCAGACGCTCTCTGTCTCCAGCGCCGCCTGGCACCTTGAGAAGGCCCTGATCGACACGCTTACTCGTGAGGCGAAGGTAGGTCGATCTCCGGCGCAGGCGCACCTGTTCCAGTGCCGCGAGCATGATCCACTCGAGCTCCTGTCCGAAGCAAGGCTCATAGAAGTCGAGTTCCGGCATCTCCGTCCCGATGGAGGGGGTGATCATCGATTGGTGCGCGCCCCCCTCGGGCGACAGCGACACGCCGGACGGGGTCCCAACCACAATGAACTTCCCTCCGGAATAGACGCTATAGACGAAAGCGTCGAGTCCGCGCCTGACGAACGGGTCGTAAAGCGTCCCGATCGGGAACAGCATCTCACCGTTGGTTTCGAACGAGAGTCCGAGTTGACCGAGCATCATGAACAGGTTGTTTTCTGAGATGCCGAGCTCGATGTGCTGTCCTCGGGCGTGCTCCTCCCAGCGCAGCGCCCGGACGATCGACTCCTCGGGCATCGGCTCCTTCTCGTTCTCCTGCCACACACCGACTTTGTTGATCCAACCACCGAGATTCGTCGAGCTCGCGACGTCCGGGCTCACCGTGACGACCCTGTCGGTGACCTCCGGAAGCTCCCTGGAGATCGCCGTCAGGATCAGCCCGAACGTCTGCTGCGTCGCCATGTTCCCCGTGTACCGCTGTCCGAAGTCAGGAGGGATGTGCAGCTCCGGGACGTCGAAGCTGGGCTTCCTCGCGAGGCCTAACATCCTCGAAGTGTCATTGCAGATTCGTCCTGCCGGGGTGTCAGTCGTCATAACGGTCCCAGACGCCGTCTGCCGGTACGCTCAGCTCGTTTCTGAGCTGCTCCATCTGGTGCGGTGTGAGTACGACCGAGTGGTTCTGCGGATCGCCGATAGAGGGCAGCCTCCAGCCCTTGATCGTGTAGGCGAAGACCACGTTCGGGCCGGAGTTCAGGTCTGCCTGCGAAAAGGCGTCCCTTAGCATCGAGAAGTCGTGGCCACCGAGGTTGCGGAACGACTCCTGCAGCTCCTCGTCATCCCAACGAGAGATGAGCCTCGCCATATCCCTGGGATACCGGGAGGTCTTGGGAAGCCACTCGCGGAGCTGTGGGGGCGGTACCCTGAGAAGCCTCTGGTACACCTCGTTGGACATGTCGTCGATCGCAAGTCGGAGAAGCTCGCCGTTCGGCTCGGTGAACTTGGCCTGGAGCCGCTTACCGTACTTGGCGTCGATGACGTTCCAGCCGTTGGCGTCGAACATCTCGCGCCAGGCGCGGACCCGGATTCCCGGGATTATTCGGTCGAGGCTCTGCCTGTTCAGGTCGACGACCCAGAGGATGTTCGGGAGATCGCTCATCGCGGGCTCCGCTATCGCCTCCCAGACCGATCCCTCGTCGAGCTCCGCGTCGCCCACGACGGCAATGTATCGCCGACCGTAGGCGGAGCGCGAGAAGAGGTGGGACCTGTTGTATCTGTCGACCAGCGCGGCGAAATTCGGGGCCACCGGCCCAAGGCCGACGGAGCCGGTCGAGAAGTCGACGTCGTCCGGGTCCTTTGTCCGGCTGGGGTACGCCTGGAGCCCATGGAACTCACGCATCATCGTCAGGTACGACGGATCGAGGTTTCCAAGCAGGTACTGGATGGCGTGGTAGACGGGGGCGCCGTGCGGCTTGACCGAGATGCGGTCGCCGGCGCGCATGAAGTCGAAGTACAGCGACGTCATTATCGTGACGATCGATGCGCTGGATGCCTGGTGACCTCCGACCTTGGCGCCGTCGGGACTGGGACGGACGTTATTCGCGTGGTGGACCAGGTTCATCGACAGCCATAGAACCCGGTCCTGGATCTCCTCCAGAATCTGGTCGCGGCCGATGAAGGCCTCAGTATCGTCGGCTGACGCTATCATTGCGATGATTCAGCCCCGGTCACGATGTCACCCTCATCCATTCGACAAGCTCAAGACAGGCCCCATCCCTCTCCCCGATCACGGGAGAGCGGGAAACAAGCGCTAGATTAGCCCCTCGGTCCATCCCAGCCCCTCTGCCGTTGTCGTCTTCGGTCTATACTCGCAGCCGATCCAGCCGTCATAGCTCGACGAATCGATCAGGTCGAACAGGTACGGGTAGTTGATCTCCCCTGTTCCCGGCTCGTGACGGCCCGGGTTGTCCGCAAGTTGGAAGTGGCCGATCACGTCGAGATTCCCCTCGATCGTCCTGGCGAGGTCTCCCTCCATGATCTGCATGTGATAGATGTCGTGCTGTATGCGCAGGTTCTGCGAGCCGACCTCTCCGATGATTGACCGCGCCTGATGGGTGCGATTGATGAAGAAGCCGGGCATGTCGATCGTGTTTATCGGCTCGATGAGCAGGAGGACTCCCGCCTTCTCGAACTCCAGGGCCGCGAACTTGAGGTTGTCTACGAGGGTCTCGTGGGCCAACTGGGTCGAAACGCTCCTGGGCTGGTACCCGGCGAGACAGTTGACTTTGGGGCATCCGAGCGCGGTCGCGAACTCTATAGACGTGCCGACGCTGTCACGGAACTCCCCTACCCGCCCGGGGTCGCAGGCCATCCCGCGGTCTCCCGTATCCCAGTCGCCAACGGGCATGTTGTGAAGCACCTGTGTCAGACTGTTGCTCCGAAGGAGGTCGACGATCTGCTCCTTGTCGTACTCATAGGGTGAGACGTACTCGACGCCCTTGAAGCCGGCCCTGGCGGCCGCCCCGAACCTGTCAAGGAAGTCTACTTCGTTGAACAGCATGGATAGATTCGCGGCGAATCTCGGCATCTTCTGTCAGTCCTTACATTCTTGGCAGTTGTCAGTGTTGGTGCGCGGGCGTCTCGCCCGCCCTGGATTCCGGCCTTCGGCGGAATGACGGTGGTCCAACCGCGGCGAATCTCGGCATCTTCAGATAGCCCTCACTAGTTCGACTTTGAGCGAATTATATGGCGGCTGATTGCTATGCTCAAGCACCGGATTCGAGGTCGACGGGGCGTACCCACCTCTCCGTCTCGGACGCCCTGTACATCGCCAGGATCACGCGCAGAACATCCTCGCAGAACGCAGCATCCATCATCGGCTGACGCCCCTCGATGATCCCGTCGACGAAGTCGGCTGCGGCGCCGTTGAACCCCTCGATCCAGTCCATCGGGACTTGATACGACACGCTGTCCGTCCCGCGATGGAGCACCAAGGGCGGCATATCCAGCATCTCGCCGGTACAGCGGGTCACCCACAGGATCCCCTTCGAGCCGATGATCTCCACGAACTCGTCCGCCGGATAGTATCGTGTCCTGAGACTCATCTCTCCGGCGGCCGCGTACTCGAAGACCGCGAGCGCTCGGTGTCCCACGTACTCCCAAACGGCCGCCGAGGGAGTCTCGTCGATGAAGTCTTCGTTTCGCGCGATTGTTGCAGTGACCTTCTCGACTCCCCCACCCCACCACATCGCGGTGGTCACCTTGTGCCAGCCGTCGTCGTACATCTGGCCGCCGACGTTGCGCTCTGGGTCTTGCCGCCACTTCCACGAGTCTTCGCCGATCGACAGAACCGCATTGGCCATGTTACCTCTCACCGTTCGTATCCTGACTGTCGATAGGTCGCCGAGGGTACCGTTCTCAATCAGCTCCTTAGCCTTCACGATTGGGGGGTAGTAGAGAAAGTTCTCTGTCGTCCGATAGAACGTGTCCGCTCTTGACGCGGCATCCGCGATCCGCCGGATCTCCGCGATCGTGTTCGCCGTGGGCTTCTGACACGAGACGTGCTTGCCGGCCTCAAGGCCGTCGATGGACTGCTGAGAGTGAAGGAAGGTGGGGGTCAGAAGCTCGACGGCGTCGACGTTTGAGTCGTTGAGCACGTCATCGTAGCTCGTGTGAATCCGAGGGTCTATCCCCCACTCCCGTGCACGGACTTCGGCCCTCTCAGGGAGGGTGTCGCAGAGCGCAGTGACCTCGCAATTCGGGTGCATCAGATACCCGGGAGCGTTTAGCTGCGAGATGCTCCCACATCCAACGATAGCGAGCCGGACTCTGTCCATGGTCGTACCTCTTCTCTGACGTGGTTGCAGGATACCAGAGGAGATAGGAGTTATGAGAGAGAAAAGAGGAATGAGGAATGAGGAAAGAGAGGGGGTTGGTCGGATTCGAGGTTGGCTTCGTGTGGCTGTCGGTGGACCTCTGCCCCGCCGCCCATGCGGGCAGGATGCCCGCGGTCCCAGTACCGTACCCCACCCCGTTCGTCCTGAGCGTGTCGAAGGACGAAGCACCGAGGAACTGGCCGACGACACCCCTCTCTTTCCTCATTTCTCGTTCCTCCAAACACCCTCTCCCCTCCAACATTGCAGTCGGGGACTGCTACGGTTATAGTACGAATGCGGGGCGAACCGTCAGTCAGGAGGTCGATTGTGACCACCACGAATGGAACTTTCAACGGGATTCAGGAGTACGCACAAGACCAGGGCCTCAAGCTCGACTGGATTGACCAGCACGGCGAGTGGGGCATCAAGGCCTCATCCGACGGCAAGAAGGGCCTCACCCTGTCGGACGTCCAGGTCGGCTCCTACGGCGATCCCGGTCTCCAGTCGGACAACATGACGACCAGGTCCAGGGGTGCGGCCGCCAGGCCCAATGCCTTCCGGATCGGCGGATACCAGATACGCAGCAAGTCGGACATCTGGCTCGTCAACGCCGCCATGCTGTACGAAGAGGCGCTACAGCGGCAGTGGAGCTCCGCAACCGACATACCCTGGCACATGGTCAAGCCACTTCCCGACGACGTGGAGCGCGCCCAATGCCAGCTCGCGACGTTCCTGACCGAGGTCGAATTCGTCGCCGCCGACATCCCTGGCCGATGGGTGGCAAACACCACTCCAGACTACTTCGAGCCCAGGATGTTTCTGATCACTCAGATCATGGACGAGTCGAGGCACCTGGACGTCTTCCGAAAGCGCGCGCTCGTCAACGGCGGTGGGCTGATGCAGCGACCTGGCATCGCCATCACCACCAGCGGGACGGTGGGCAGCATTGACCTGTCACGCGACTTCACCGAGATGTCGTCCCAGCTCCACCTCTCCGGCGAGGGCGCGGTGCTGACCATCTTCCGCATGGGAGAGCTGATGTCCTACAACGAGGCCGAGAAACGCCTGTACCGGCTCGCCGCACAGGACGAGTCAAGGCATGTCGCGTTCGGCGTCATGCACATGCGGTACATTGCGGAGACCGATCCGGGCCGCAAGGATGAGATTCACGAGTACCTCGACGGCGGTGAGCGCAGCCTTGTCGCCGGCAGCCAGAATCCGGCGGCCCGAGACACCCCTCAGAGCGAGTCCCTCGCCATTCTCCTCGGAGGAGGCAAGAAGAACTACGACGAGGGGTACAGGAAGCTGATGGCCATTCGCAAGCGCCAGGCGAAGGAGTACGTGCAGCGCGTCCGGTCCGCCGGCTTCGGCGAGCGCTTCGAAAACGGCAGGGCTCATCCCGAGCTGATGGAGTACGTCAGGAACTAGCGCCGCTTGACTCCCCTGTCCCTTGATGGGAGAGGGGAGAGGGTGAGGGTGAACCACAGGTCCGTCTGTCAGAATCATGTTGATAAGGTGCTAGTACCGATTGCCTGACGAAGAGCAACAGCGGACGGTCGCAGGGCAGAAGACCGAGGTCTGGGAGCGGCCCCAACGGCGTCGCAGCCTCAACCTCGATGAAGACGTCGAGGTCCCGCAACCCTCATTCGAGTGGATGAACAAGACGCTCCAATGGGGGACGAGGGTCAGGCCCGGCAAGGCCGGCCTGCGGATCGGCGACCTCAACGTCGGCATCTACGGTGAAATCCCAGACCACTGGGATGAGCAGACCAGGATGCCGCGCGGGGCGTACCCGCTCTCCGGAATTCCCCCGCTCGCGATCGGCGTCCGCAGCAAGCGCGACATGTGGGCAGATAACGCCGCCGACCTCTACGAGGAGGCGATCCAGCGGCGCTGGGTACCGGCGACCGACATCCCGTGGGATACAATCGAGCCGCTGCCGGACGACGTCGAGGCGGCGATGTGCCAGCTCTGCACCGAGCTGAGCCAGGCAGCAAACGCCGAGTTCGAGTCGATCGGCTACTGGCTCCAGCACATGTCTTTCGGCTACCACGAGGTCAAGCTCTTCCTCGCGACGACGATGTTCGACGCCGGGCGGCACCACGAGGCGTTCAGGAAGAGGGCACTCTCGAACGGCGGCGGCCTCGGACTCGAGAGCCGCGGAGAGGTCAATCGCATGATCCTCGAGAGCAGGGGCGGATGGTCCGAGACCAGCCTGCTGCTCCATCTGCTACGTGGCACCTTCCTGCTGACCATCTACCGGTACGGAGAGAGGTACGCGCACAATCCGGCAGAGAAGGTGCTCTTCGGACGCGTGACGCAGGATAAGGCGCGTCACGTCGCCTACAGCCTTCAGCACCTACGGTTCGCGGTCACGCAGCAGCACGACAAGGCGCAAATCTTCTCAAACCTGCTCGGGATCGGCGAACGCGTCTTCGTCAGAGAGCTGGAGCAGCCCGCGATGCTCGAGCCGCTCGCAATCATCTACGGCGGCGGCATCGAGGGCGCAAGGGCCGGGATGCAGCAGGTGCGACGAATGATGGCCGACTGGGTCAGGCGGTACCTCGCGGCGACGGACTGGATCGGCGCTCCACGCGGCGCGTCGTTCACGACAGAGTTGGCGCAGTACCTGGAGAATTGAGAATTCAGAATTTGGAATTCCGATCCCCGCCCGACCGGTCACTGCTCACTCACGACTGAGTCGGAGGCCATTTGCCCCTATTTCCGTCAGTTGAGTGGTTCGACGCGGTGCGCCAGGAGTTCAACACCGAGGACGCGGTCCGCACCGCGGGCGGCGGGACCTGCGACGCCAGCGTCGGCGTCAAGGCCGGAGGCGAGACGTTTCTGCTCCAATTCGAGGGCTTCGAGTGCACCTCGGTGACGACAATTGGCGAGTCCAATCTCGCGGACACCGACTTCTACCTCGACATGCCGATGGAGGACTGGCAGGACATGCTGGTCAACATCCAGCGGAACGGCGAGGCGGACCTCGATCACACCCTGAACACCCTCGACCTCGACAGCGAGAAAGGCCTTGCACTGTCCTCCACGGACGACCAGTACAGGCAGGACCTCTTCTTCCGCTACAACCAGACATTCCAGTACTTTTTCGACCTGTCGTCGAGGGTGCCGACGGAGTTCAGGACGAGGAAAGAGGAGTGAGGAGTGAGGAGTGAGGAAAGAGAGTCACTGCACACGATGGCAATGTCAGCGGAAATGAGAGACGAGGGTTAGCGTGCCTGATTTTCCGTCCCTACAGTGGTTCGAGTCCGTTCGTGCGGCAGCTAACGAGGACCGCGCGTTTCGCAGCCTCGGGACGTGTGACGCGCAGGTCGGGGTCCCCATCGGAGATCACGTGTTTGTGCTGGACTTCGAGGCATTCGAGTGCTCGGGGGTTGCGGAGCGGGCCGGCGACGCGCTCCTCGACGTCGACTTTTGGATCAAGTTGGAACCCGATGACTGGCGGTCTCTCCTGACCAACATCCGGCGGAACGGCGGTGCGGACTCGCAGCATACGTTCAATACGCTGGACGTCGAGAACGGGATCGTAGAATCCAACAGCCCCTACGGATCGAACAGCTTTCTCAGGTATCACCTTACGATTCAGCGCTTCTTCGACCTCTCAAGCCAGGTCGAAACGACTTTCGCCTGACGCGCCATGCCGATCTACGAGTACAGGTGCGAAGACTGCCGAGCTAAGACGGCTAAGCTCGTCAGGGGATTCGACGCTCCGGGCTCGATCCCCTGCCGAGAGTGCCGGGGGGACAACACCCACCGCATCATCTCAAGCGTTGCGTTCCACAAGTCGCTCAGCACCAGGCTCCAGGACCTCGACCCGAAGTACGACCGGATGGCCGACGCGGCCGCAGCGAGCACGGCGGACGCCGATCCCAACAGGTTCCTCAAGAACGCGATACCGTTCGACGCCGCCGACAGGTAGGCGTCCCCTCGCCTCTTCGACGGCTCCTCGTAGGGGTTCCCCCCTCCACGCCGGGCAGGCGCGGCGAACGAACCGCCCGCACCCAGCCACGCGACATTCCAATAAGTGGCTGGCGGTTCCAAGGACAGGTAGGCGTCACTCGACCTCTGGTACAATGAAGTCAAGTGGGGACGCGTGGGTTCGACAGGGGATGCCTTCGCGGGACTGCAAGCCGAGGTGCCATCAACCTCGATAATCAGGTGGCAACAAAGTAACTGACGACAAGCAGTTCGCACTAGCCGCCTAAACGGGCGGCTACGTCCCCCGGCTCCTTTCCCTGAGGGGGACGGTCGGGGCGCTGAAATTCGGGGTGCTGTCTCGCCGACGCCGATGCGCGGGACCTAAGACCATCGGCTAGCTCTGAGCGACGCCCCCGCCGTTACGGACCCGCCAGAGCGATCTCAAGTAGCGGCTAAGCTTGTAGACGTCCCAGCCGGAGAGTCTTCTGGACGGGGAGTTCGACCCTCCCCCGTCTCCACCATTCCCAGTTGTTGGCTCCCTTCGAGAGTTGGGAAATCTTGTGGCACGGTCCCCCCCGTCTCCACCGCCCCATCTCAGTTGCCGTGCATCTGGGTGTGCGACCTGACCCATTGGCCCAGGTCTGACCACCCCGTCGGCAGTTTTCACCCGTCGAGATAGCTTCCGGCGAGACGGACCTTTGTCAATGTGGCCATTCCCTCTCTTAGGCTCAGTCCCCTCGTCATTGCTTGCTTGACAGGGCATTATAGGTGTGATATAAGGTGCCTATTCCGGTATGGCGTGGATTCTATCCACTTGTTGGCCGTGCCGCGTAGAATTAGGAGGCGCCAAAATGCGTAAGGCTCTTGGACTCGGATGGGTAGTCGTCGCAGTATCAGTAGCGATGCTGTTGCTGGTCGTTGCGGCCTGCGGCACAGAAAGAATCGAGGTCCCCGGGGAGACCGTGGTCGTCGAAAAAGAGGTGATCAAGGAGGTACAAGTCCCGGGTGAGACCGTCACCGTAGAGGTGGTGAAAGAGGTACAGGTCCCCGGGGAGACCGTGGTCGTCGAGAAAGAGGTGGTCAAGGAGGTACCGGTCCCCGGCGAGACCGTGGTTGTGGAGAAGGAGGTCGTCAAGACCGTCGAAGTCCCCGGGGAGACCGTCGTGGTGGAGAAAGAGGTCGTCAAGACCGTCGAGATCCCGGGGACGAAATATGTGACGGACCCCACCACCGGCAACCCGGTGACCGCGCCCGAGTATGGCGGGACAATCACGATAGTCTTCGCACGTGGTGATACAACCAGTGATCCTACAGACGCCGTTATCCATTACGGGGCGGCCGCTCTCTTCAGCGGCGTTATTGAGAAGCTGGGCATGATTAACTGGGCTGTAGATCGGGATGAATATGACATCAGAGAATACAGCCAACCGTTATGGGTCATGACGGGGATGATGGCTGAAAGCTGGCAAATGCCCGACGACACCACGATGATCTTCAACATCCGCGAGGGCGTTCACTGGCATGATAAGGCGCCTATGAACGGTCGGGAGCTAACCGCCACGGACATAGAGTATAACTTTCACCGCTATTTGGGACTGGGCAGCGGCTTCACCGAACCTGCCGCCAATATGTGGCGTTTTGGGGAGGTAGCATGGGAGTCTGTAACAGCAACCGACGATACGACGCTTGTGTTTGAAATGATGGAGCCAGCCATCTTTGTGCTACAGGACCTCCTTTGGCACGAGAGGGCCTGGATGTTCCCCCCCGAAGTCATCGAGGAACACGGCGACGCTGGCGATTGGAGGAACCTCGTCGGCACTGGGCCCTTTATGCTGACTGACATTGTCGATGGCACTTCTGCCACATGGGAGAAGAATCCTGACTACTGGGGCTACGACGAAAAATACCCGGAGAACCAACTTCCTTACATTGACCAGCTAAGAGCCTTGGTTATGCCGGACGAAGCAACACGTATTTCGGCACTGCGCACGGGTAAGATCGATTACCTAGGTGGCATGGGCAGCACACCGCTAACATCTGTCGACAAGACAGACAGCCTCAAGCAGACCAACCCCGAACTACAGCAGTACGCGTATCGCTTTCGGTCGAATAATTCTTTCGTGATGAATACGGATGAACCGGCCCTTGGTAACCTCCAGGTTCGCAAGGCACTGCAGCTTGCAATCGACCTTGATGCAATTAGCAGCGTGTTCTATAAGGGTCAGGCGGACGCGACACCTTGCGGGATGATTGGTGCCCAAGGGTGGAACACCCCATTTGAAGAATGGCCCGAAGAGCTTAAGCAAGAATATACGTATGACCCGAAAGGGGCAGAAGCGTTGCTTGATGCGGCTGGATATCCTCGCGGCGCGGACGACATTAGATTCGAGACCCGCGTTCTAGCTCCTGAAGGGCGTGACACAAGCTACGCCGAACTGATCGTTGCATACTGGGCTGACATTGGCGTTAAACTCGATCTTCAGCCATTGGCTTCCGGTGAGTGGGGCAATGTCATGAGGTCGAAGGACTTTGGCTTTACCGCAACGGAGTCGTGCAACACGATGTTTGAGGATCATCTGGTGACGCGGTTTTACAGCACCGGCCCCGAGTGGGCCGTGGGCTTCCACAAAAACGACCCGGATTATGACCGCATTATAGAATTCATGATTTCTGCGACCAATGCTGACGATTACCAGAAGCAGGTAATTGACGCAAATATGCACCTACTAGGGGAGCACTGGATAATATGGGGTCCCTCTCCCCCTTGGACTAACATTGCCCAATCGTGGGTCGAAGGTTGGAACGGGGAGATAAATCTGGGGCGTCATCAACAGAATGAACTCTTCGCCCGCCTCTGGATTGACCAGCAACTGAAGGCAGCGATGGGTCACTAGGCATTTTCCGGTTGTTTGGCGCATCGTACTCTAACTGACCCTTTGGTCACGCCTCCGAGGCACATAGACTCCCGAGGCGGTGATTGGGGCGGCCTCACTGTAACGGCGTAAGCAATAGCCGTGAATGGTGGGATGGCGGGGTTGTGCCGCCATCCCGCCGTTGCTTGAATGGCACCTTTCGGCAACCATGGGGCAAGGCGTGCGAAGTCGATGGGCTTAAGACGGACCCGTGTTCGAACCAGGATGCGCGTATCCGGCCAAGGCGGACTTGTCACTACGCTTCTCAGAATGGGAGCTCGTTGGAGCCAATCTCGCTGTGCCGAGAACTGTGAGTCTCTCCTTAGGATGAGGTTGGTACACCCCGCGTGTTTTGCCGAAAGATGTGGCTGAAATGATGAGGTGTGTTACATGAGAGCCTACATCATCAGGCGGCTGCTGCTCATAATCCCCACCCTGTTTCTATTGAGCATCCTGGTCTTTCTCTCCGTCCGCCTCATCCCGGGCGACATAATAGACGTACTGGTTGAGGAGGCTATCAGGAGCGGTGGCGGCAGAGACTTCGACCGTCAAGATATAGAGCGTAGGTTGGGATTAGACGTACCTGTCTACGTGCAGTATGGACGCTGGATTGGAGGTATGTTACTGCACGGCACGCTTGGCGAATCACTGATGGGCTACTGGACGATAGAGGAGAAGATACTCGGTAGATTGCCAGTAACCATCCAGCTTGGCGCCATGGCAATCGTGATCGGTCTCGTGATAGCTCTGCCGATCGGCATCTACTCTGCGATTCGCCAGGATACAGCCACCGACTACGTGGGGCGCACCATCGCAATTATCGGCATGGCAACGCCTAACTTCTGGCTGGCGATCATGGTGATGCTCTACCCGGCGATCTGGTGGGGCTGGTCGCCACCGATGGAGGTGATTCCTTTCACTGAAGACCCGCTGGGGAATCTTGGGGTGTTCCTCATTCCCAGCGTGATTCTGGGGACGGCCATGGCTGCGAGCATAATGCGGTTGACACGCACCATGATGCTGGAGGTGCTCAGGCAAGACTATATCAGGACCGCCTGGTCCAAGGGTCTCACGGAGAGGGCAGTGATCATGAGACACGCCATCAAAAACGCCCTTATCCCGGTAGTTACCATGATAGGCGGATCTATGCCCCTGCTCGTAAGTGGCTCCGTGATCATCGAGAACATATTCAACCTGCCGGGGTTAGGTCGAATCTTTCTGTTGTCACTCCAAACCCACGACTACCCGGTGGTTTCCGGAGTTAACCTGTTTTTCGCCGTCATAACCATGTTGAGCATTCTGCTTACCGACCTGATTTATCCTTATTTGGACCCCAGGGTCCGCTATAGGTAGAGGGGGCAAATCGGGAATATGAGTGACGCCACTGGGATACTATCAGAGGAGCTTGCGGTAAAGAGACGTTCCCGGCTAGCTGAGTTCTTTGGAAGGCTGGTCAGGGAGAAGCCGCTGGGTACCGTCAGCGGGATTATCGTATTGATGTCGATTTTTGTCGCTATCTTCGCCGATCTCCTGGCTCCTTATCCATTTGTTGAACAGCACCTGATAGACCGGATGCAGGGTCCATCGGCCCGGTATCTGCTGGGTACCGACCAGTTGGGCCGAGATTTCTTGAGTCGCCTTATCTTTGGGGCTCGTATCTCGATACTTGTCGGTCTCGCAGTGACCACTATTGATATTCTGATCAGTACCCTGATAGGCGGGGTCTCAGGATTCCTTGGTGGAAAATTCGACCTGATTGTGCAGAGATTCGTCGACGCCTGGATATGTTTCCCGGGACTGATCCTGTTGTTAACCATAATGTCCATAACAGGACGGGGTTTAGTACAGATAATACTGGTCTTGGGGATAACAGGAGGTATCGGCGGCGGTAGACTAATCCGAAGCGCTGTTATTCGTATAAGAGAGAATGACTACTTTCTGGCGGCAGAGGCGATTGGCAACACGAGATGGAGAGCATTTATCCGACATGTCGTGCCCAATGTGATGCCTGTCATAATCGTTGGATTCAGCATAAGCATAGGAGGCGTAATCCTGTCTTTGGCTTCTCTTGGCTTCCTCGGGTATGGTCTGCCACCCCAAACCCCTGACTGGGGAGGTCTGCTCAGCAGGGAAGGGCGCGAGTACATGGAGATGGCGCCGTGGTTGGCTTTCTGGCCCGGTCTTTGCCTGACCATCACGGTTTGGAGTCTAAACATGTTTGGTGACGCCATGAGGGACCTGCTCGACCCCAGGCTCAGGGGCGGCTAGACATCGAAGCCAGCCAGAACTCTGAGGCATAGTTCAACCATTTCGGTAATGCCGTGAGGGACCTGCTGGACCCGAGGCTCAGGGATGGCTAGGCACTGAATCCAGCCACAAGTCTGAGGCATCGCTCTACCATAAGCGTCCACTGTCAAATCCGAAGCATGGACATCACCAGGTGACCTCCACTCCTCTCTCTTGGAGCTCAGGGATACTGACCTCCTTCGACGTCTCGCTCAAGGGGTTTTGAAGCAAATAAACGGCGTCTCCCTCAGAAAGCCCACCGGTCTCCACCAGTGGGGAGATATCGCTTATGTTGTTTGCCGCAAGGTTAAGCTCAGTGAGATTCGTGAGGGAAGCCAGTGGTGTGACGTCGGTTATCTTGTTCTTCCAGAGGTTGAGCTCGGTGAGATTAGCCAGGGAAGCCAGAGGCGAGATGTCGCTTATCTCGTTCCACTTAAGGCTGAGCCTCGTGAGATTAGTGAGCGAACCCAGTGGTGAGATGTCGCTTATCTCGTTCTGCTCAAGGCTGAGCTCGGTGAGATTAGTGAGGGAAGCCAGTAGCGAAACGTCGCTTACCTGGGTCTTCGAAAGGTTGAGATCGGTGAGACTGGTGCAATGCTCCAGTCCCGTGAGGTCAGTGATGAATTTCCCCAGCGAGTCACTCGCGGTTGGAGTATATCGAAGTGAAGTGAGGGCTTTCAGATCCGACGGACTGATGGGGCCTTCGGGCTTGTCGATAGCCTCCCTTATGGTTGCCTCAAGACGCTTGTCGGGGAAGATGACCTCCTCATCCACTCCTGCCTTCGGCCCAGTAAGGCCACAGGCGTTAAGGGTGAGCATCAATACCAAGACGATGGACAGAAGCAAATATTCCCTGACCATCAACCTCGACCTCCTATTGCCCAACACTACTTTGTTTCGCGACAGCTCGAGACCGCTCCTGTTCTGGACAGGACCTTCAGTACCGGGTTGAGGGTGTTTCACGGAATTAGCTCCCGAAGTTTGCGATCGACTGCTTAACGGATGCGCTAGGCCGCTCCACCCTGAAGTGACAAAGTAGAGCTAATACCAGTATCTTTGGCTAATGTCGCTCCGCTGTCAAGAGACCTTCTTAGACGCCATCTCACTCAACGGAACAATATGCCTGTGATCCCGACCGGACGGTGGAGCTTTGTGGAGCCGTCGGGTTCACCACGAGTATGTAAGGAGCGAGTCTGAGCGAGTATCCGGCATGCGGGCGTTGACATGTCCCTGTTTTGACCCTGCATCTTCGCGATCCAGGAGAGCGACCGCCGAAGCGGTCCGACGAATTGACCAGGAGGCAGGCAGGCGATAGCATGAAGTCCAGTCGCAGACTTGGAGGATCGCCTACTCAATGCTGGCTAAGGCCAAGTCGTGTGCCGTTGTTGGACTTGACGACTTCGTCGTGGACGTCGAGGTGGAAATCTCGCCCGGGCTTCCTAGGTTCGACGTCGTCGGACTGCCTGACACAGCGGTGCAGGAGGCCAGAGCGAGGGTAAGGGCCGCGGTCAGGAACTCCGGGTTCGATTTTCCGCTCCGCCGGATCACGGCAAACCTGACGCCCGCAGACGTGCGAAAGGCGGGATCGGCCTACGACCTGCCGATGGCCGTCGCGCTGCTCCAGAGCTCGGGACAGCTCCAATACGTCCCCGACGACGCGCTGTTCCTGGGTCAGTTCTCCCTGAACGGAGACGTGCTGCAACTGATGGCGTCCTGCCGATGGCCGCACTCGCGAAGGAGTCTGGCGTCGATCGCGTCTTCGCCCCCGCATCCGACAGCCGAGAGGCGGCGCTGATCACCGAGCGCCCGTTCAGGTCGCTCCACCACACGATCTCGTACGCGGGCCTCGTTGGCGGCGGGAGCCGCCCCGGACCCGGCGAGATCAGCCTGAGTCACCGGGGCGTCCTGTTCTTGGGCGAGCTCCCCGAGTTCGGGCACCGGATTCTCGAGGCCATGCGCCAGCCGCTGGAAGACAAACGCGTCGGGGTCAGCCGCGCACAGGGCTCGGCGACTTACCCGGCGAACTTCATGGCGGTCGCGTAATAGCAACGAAACATTTCGGTACTCTTGGGTGGTCCGGTTGGATACAGTAGAAGGTGGCAACACCCGAACTTCCAGCTAGGCGTCCTCTCAAACGTCCTCAACAGACGAGGTTCGATTCCTCTGAGGTGGAGCTGGGCGGACGGGGTAGGCAGTACCATCTTTGAATTGTGGCTGAGCCTCCCATGGTCTGCCACCCGGCCATTATGACAGGACGACACAAAGGCGGTGACAACACCACCTTTGCCCACAGAACCTCTAACTCGGAAGGCCGAGAGGTGGAATCTTGATTGCGAGGCAATCGCAACGGAAACTGCGGTGTTCGTGCGCGGTGGACCTGGATGCGGTCGAATAGCCGGTGGCGAAAGCACTGAGGTAGGTCCCTTTGGCCCCACATAGCACTGTCGGGGAAAGCGGGGTCTCCTCGTAATAACGACGACGGCGAGGTCCTGCATCCGGAAGGATAGAGTAGGCGGTTAGTCTTCTTGGCGACTTCGCAGCCAGAGGTGCAGAAAGGCAGTCACCATTAGGAGTGCGGCAGCGCCGATCGTCAATATTGTCCAAGGAGAATGGATCAGCAGGTTGTTCAACCGGGTCAATGTTGCCGCCACCGTTACCAGCACTGCTGTTACGAACAGGCTGAACGCAACTAACCCGACCAAAGTTAGGATCTCGCGGGCGATGAACCTTACCCTGTTCCCCACTCTCCAGACCTAGAGTATTAAGTCTGCCCGCCAACCTCCTGAGTTCGGAGACTCGTTGCAGGGTTGCCAGCAGGGCCAAGGACATCAGGAGGCAGCGCCCCCACAGCGACCTGGGACAGCTCGGTGGACGACGTTGGGGCTCCCAAGAACGAGGCCCAATCGAGGTGATTGTGGGCAAGCACTGCCGGCCCCTGGGGCAAGAAGACGGCCAAGGTCACCATCCAGAAGGAGAGTGTGGTCATTCGCAGCCACTGGAACAGCCAGTAAAGGACAACTGAAACACAACAGACGCCGGCAACGATCGTCACGAAGGGGGGAAGTCCCAGAAGCCCCAGTTCCTGAGCTTGCGATTGGTCGCGCCACAACGTGTCCGGGCCCAGGGACTCCCAGAACACATAGCCCGCCAGGGATAGGAGCGACGCCAACAGCAGGGACTCAACAAGCTAGGAATCGCGACATAGTTTCACCGGCCCGTGTTGAGGTGCCGCAAGAACGCAGAAGCGAAGTCCTGCTGGAGGGGGTCCCATCGCATTACCGAGGCCCCGGAGCGGCGAATGGCCCGGTCCACTGGTTGGACCTCCCAGCCGCATCAGTTCCACAGGCCTGGGCCTCCATGGGTGTCTGCGGCCGTTGGTAGCCATCGGACTCCAGGTGGACGACCCGGACCTGGTTTGTGCGGCGGGAACGGGGTCTCAAAGAGACCAGCCGCCTTATCCCAGGGATGAACCCGTCAGTGTAGGACGACTGCGGTCCTCCGCGGGGGTAGTGAACATCCAGCCGAGTAACGGCGTACACTTCGGGCTGCAGCCGGAACAGGAAGCCCTTGCACAGTTCCACCGCCTGTAACAGATCTTGATCGGCCTGGCCCGATCTCAGCCTGGTCAGCATGTTGGTGAGCCTGTGGAACTGTTTCTGTCCTACTTCCGGGGTCAGAATGGCGCTCTGACTGTTATAGACGTATGCCCCGAGCGTGTAGCCCCGGGTCAGGTAATACTGGGCAATACTGCCAGCGGCTTCCACCGCATGGTCAATCAGGCCAGACAGGGTTGATCCGACTTCCATGTAGTCGGCGCCGTCCAAGAAGATCCAGACCGCCTTCTGACCTTCCGGTTCATACTGGTTGACCATGAGCGGGTTGGAGGTGTCGGAGCTGCGTGCGCTGGCCTTCCAGTTAATCCAGCGCATCGGGTCTCCGGGCGTGTAGGGGCGCAATTCCGTGAAGTCGGTGCTGGAGGGCCCAACGATGGCCACGTCCTCCCATGGGTTGCGCCTGTGGGCCCGGCCCCTGATTTCGTTCACCCTCCTAATGCCCTGAGTGCGGGGGACCACGGAGATTTCCAGGGACGGACCGGCCGATCCGTGCAGGCGTTGGTGCAATCCCAGCGGAGCCTCGGCCTCCCAGTCCGTCTCTCCCAGCGTGTACACGCCTCGCTTGGGCCAGGAAACACGATAGGACAGGTCGTAGGTCTTTGCGCCCGGACGTTTCCAGATTACCCGGAGGTTGTTGCCGCTGATTACGTCTGCTTCCGGCGGCAGCCGGTCGTAGATGTACAGCGGCCCCACTCCGCCGCCCGCTTCCACCTGCCGGTTAACGTCCAGCCCGTCGCCGGCCCAACAGACAAGGCGTGGCGTATTTCGGCTCACCACTATTCTGTTGGGGGCAACCAGTGCCGATCCCACCATCACGACGATCAATGCGTAGGTGGCTCCGGCCAGCAGGACCAGGTTGCCCAGACACAAGGCCAATGCCAACAGAGCAAAAGCCAAGGTCACCCATCGTCCCGGCAGTGCGGAGAACATCAGGCGTTCGACCGGCGCCCCAGCTCGGTAGGCACGGGGACCTGAGCTACTATCTCTTCAACCACGTCTGGCGGGTTTACTCCTTCCAATACATCTTCGATATTCAGGATGATGCGGTGCCCCAGAACATCCGACGTAACCATCTTCACGTCGTCGGGGACAACGAAGTCTCGACCGTGGATAAGGGCCATACTCCTGGAGACCTTCATAAGGGCCAGGCTGCCCCTCGGGCTGACCCCAACCGCGATGCGGGGATGTTCGCGGGTTAGCCTCACCACCTGAGTGATGTAGTCCACCATCACCTGGTCAACGTAGACATTCATCTCCACGCTGCGCTGCAACTGCAGGAATGTCTCAAGGTCCACCGCGGGCTCAAGATCTTCGGTGGGATCGTCCTTTTGCCACTGGATGCGGCGGAGCAGGATGTCGTTTTCCAGCTCCTGGGTGGCCGGATACCCGGTGCCCAACCGGAACAGGAAGCGGTCAAGTTGGGCCTCGGGCAGCGGGTAGGTCCCTTCCTGCTCGATGGGATTCTGGGTAGCGATGACCAGGAAGGGCGGGTTCAAGACAAGCGTATCGCCGTCGATGGTGACCTGCCGCTCTTCCATCGCCTCCAACAAGGCGGCCTGGGTCTTCGGCGGCGCCCGATTTATCTCGTCAGCCAACAGCACGTTGGTGAACACCGGCCCCCTGACCAACTGGAATTCGCCAGTGTTCTGCCGCCAGACCCTGGCGCCGAGGATGTCGGCGGGCAGAACGTCCGGAGTGAACTGGACCCGCCTGGTCTCGCTGCCGATGGCGCGAGTGAACACCTTGGCCAACAGGGTCTTTCCCAAACCTGGATAGTCTTCGAAAAGGACGTGGCCGTTGGCCAAGGCCGCCGCCAGCAGTTTTCGCAACAGAAGACGGTTGCCGACGAACACCTGGGAGACGCGGTCGATAATCGTCTCGCAGACCCGGCCCGCCTCTTCCACATCAATCTGACTCATGCCCTAGTCCCTTCCTTATTCATAATTCATAGGAGCAGTGTCGGCAGGCAACACCTGTTACCTCCAGCACCTGCACCACTCAAGTCCGTCGCGGCCGTCGTTCGGGCACGGCCGTTGGTCCCATAGACCCATGCCTGCCGGAGCGGTGTCGCGACTCGTAATGCCTCTTAATTTCTCGCTCCAAACAGATACGATGCCGCATCGTCGATTATCTGCTGCCGCTGTTCCCGGTCCCAGCGAGGAGTGTCTGTCCGAAAGATGCTCCACCAACCCCGCCGCAGATAGGCTCCAATACCGACGCCAGCGGTTGGATCGTCGACGAGGATCATCAAGGAGAACCAGCGCGCCGCGGCCGAGCCAAGATCGACCCCGTGCTGCCAATATGCAGCGGTCAGGGTCACCGCCAATTGCTCGGGGGCGGCCCCTTGGTCCATGAACGGGGACCCAACTTCCCGCAGTCTGGCTTCATCCAGCGCCGCCAGTGGGGCCGAGGGCAGGGCCATGACGGCTTTGGCCCGTTCCAGAGTATCAGCCAGGGCCGCCTCCCGGCCTTTCATGGCCGAATTCTGGCTGCGGGGCCAAAAACGCGGGGCCACCGACGCGAGATAACAGGACCTCAAGGGCGCAAATACGGTCGGAATACTCTGAATGGGAGTCTCGTTCCGCAGCAGCAACCCCACCAAGTAATTCCACATCCGGTCCCACTCACCGGTACCAACAAATCGCTCCTGGAGGCCAACTAATCCGACCATCCGAGGATCGCGACGTTCTTCGGATACCTGGTAGTGGCGAGTCCAGCCGGTCCAGGAAGAGGGCGGGCCCATCTCTGGAGCGATTTCGGCCCGTACTCCCTTCCTCAGCCGATTGATTGGAACGAAAGCGAAGGCCAGAACCAACAGCCACTCGTAGATCGGAGCGAACCATAGAGCTTCGTAGAGCAGGGGCCGCAGAATCAGCCCATACAGGACCAGCGACGCGCCCAGGAAGAACGCCCGAAAGGTGGATTGGGACAACCATCGGGCGGCGTCGGTCAACACCCCGCTGGAACCTGTGACAAGACTGCGGACCACCAGTGCCGCCGCCGCCGCAAACAGGCCGCCGGCAACGGCTGCCCCCAACAGAGGGTATCCCTGACCCAGTGAGGCCAACTTCGCCGCGACCAGCCACACCGTGTAGCCTGATAGAGCGTACGCCCCAGCCTTGAGCAGCGTAATGTAGTCTGTGCCGGGCCCGTCACCTTCTATGGAAGGAAGTTTCCTGGCGAATCCCAGCGACAGTATAAAGCCGACCACCAGATGCCTGGCTTCGAATAGCTGGCTGGAGTAGAGCAGGGTCTGACCCGGCAGCAGCGAGTCCGCCGATCGGTCCAGAAGTGCGGTGCGTATGCTGGGCACGGAACCGAGAATCCCCCATACGATCAATGCGCCGACGGAGGCAGTTGCCATCACGGCGGCGAGGTTGACACATTCGGTGACCACGGTTCGCGGTGGCGGGTCTGGGCCTTCTGACCGGTCGGACACTTCGTCGATTTTCCGCAACGCGCGGCCAAGGTATGCGGCTCCCATAGCCGCCCACAGGGCTGGCAATAGCGGCGAGTCGTGGAAACCGTAGGCAGCGAACCACTCCTGCCGCTGCAGCAGCAGGGAGATTGACCCAAGCACCAGCAGCCGAAACCAAGGAAAGCTGAAAACCATCCCGGTGACTGGGAAAGGTATGCTTGCCGTCCGGGCCGCCGCGGTGAAACCGAGAACTGTACCGGTCCCAACAATAGTAAACTGGAAATCGCTCGGCACCGGCTGGGTCCCCGCCAAGACCGCCATGGCGCCCAGGAGCAGCGCCGACCACGAGGCGTGCCTCAACAGCCTGCGGACCATCAGCAGGACACTGACCATCGGTAGCCTGGGTTCCTCGGGCACACTCGGCTCGGCGGTCTGCCCAGACGCGAGTTGCAGCCGAAATAAAAGGTCAATCGCGAACGACAACCCGGCGGCGGCGACGACGGGCCAGAGCAGGAAATCGAGCCCCGGACTGCCCTCTGGCAAGGGGTAGATTTCCGGGCCCCATAGGACGGCCGCTCCTGTCACGATCACCGATGCATGGAATAACGATCCCATAGGCATGCCGTTGGTTGTCATGCCGGGTTCAGTCCTCCACTATCAACCGGCGGGCGCGGTACATCGCCTCGAACCTGGGTCGGTCGATTTCGTGCAGGCTGTAGTCAGCCTCTTCGAACCTGGCGATTACTACCTCCATTGCCCGGTGGTCTACCGGCATTCCGCTGTTGACGACGATCACTTCCATTTCCCTGGGCGTGGTCTGTTCCGAAATACGGGGATCCCTTTCGCGGACCCACGGCAGGAAGGAATTGTAACGACCGACTATATCTTCTCGAAAATCCACCACTTCGAACTCATGATGGGCCGAGGCTGCCGGGAATCGATCTCCCCCGGCGAAGTCCACCACAACTCGATACGTGCCTGGCACGGTACCGGCCCAGGAAGTGTGGCACCGCCCGGCTGAGTCGGTTGTCAATTCAACTGGTTGGCCAGACTCGTCAATCACTGCCGTCACGGTCTGGTCGGTCACACCCTCTCCGGAATCGTCCGTGAGCACGATATCCACTTGAACCTGCTCGCCGATTCCCCAAATGTAGGGGAGGTCTTCCGCCAACTTGACTAAAGTAATCTCCAGATGTGTGGCCGTCCGCCTGCGCCCCCGGAGTTGCTCGGCAGGGGCCACCGGCAAATGATCGTCGTCCTCACCGGCGCGCGCAATTCTTCTCCGCCGAATAGCCAGGCCGCCCAGTAGAGACGCCACCAAACCGATGGCTTGGCGGAGCAGCGCCGCTATCCACCTACGCCGCCGGACAAGAAGATATGCCACCACGGAACCAACGACCACCGCCAGGGAGAGTCCCACCCAGAGCCGCCAATTGAAGCCGTCGTCAGATGAGACCGACGCCTCCGCGGGAAGGTTTGAGTCGTCGCCATCAAACCTGCAATTCTCCAGAGTTTCCGATAGATCTTCCCCTTCCAATGGCGTCAGGACCAAATTCGCGACACCGTCCGAGTCGGTGACGCCTGTAACCCCGTCACCACAGTCGATCGTGGCGTCGGGAACGCCGACGTCTTGATCGTCCAGCAGCTGCGCTTCCACCGGCACCATGCGCCCGGGACTCAGCCCTTCGAGCGGCTTCAAAAGCAGGCTGGTGGTGGACATAATCGCCGCGAAAACCGTGGACGAACCACTCCAAGCAGGCAGGGCCAACCCCAGTGGCAGCGACCCCAGCGGGGTTCCAAACGGCACCGCGTAGGGCAGTGCGAAATTGCCGTTGGCGTCGGTGCGCCCCAATTGTTCTCCATCCACGGTAACGGGGGTGTTCGGTACGGGTTGGCCGGCGACAGATACTGTTCCTTCCAACGTCAGGGTATCGCCCCGAGCCACCGGGCTTGGCGGCTGCACCACGATCTCCGGCGTCGCAACGGTGACGGGCAACCGGGTCTGGGATGGATCGTATTCGGCATTGCCGGGAAAACCGACATCTACGTTGGATTCGGTCGCTTCGTTGAAGACCGTTTCCCAAGCAAAACCCCCCTGGGCATCGGTATTCAGGACTGCTTCGGGCTGGCCGTCTACCTCTATCGTCACTGGCATGGACGACAGGGGCGTGTCATCTGTTCCGGTGAGCGTGCCGGTCAACCGGTAGGGAGCCCCCACAGGGGCAATTGGATCTGCCTCGACTTCCATCAAGACTGGCACGGTTTCTCCGGGTGTCGTGTCCTGAACCACCGGGGTTGCCTGCGGTGCACTCCCGTCGGTCGATGCGGCGGCGGCTTCCCCCGTCTGCAAGTCGCCACTTCCCGAATCTTCGTCCGTGCGTTCCACCGCACCCATGTCCGGCTCTTGGCTCGACCCCAAGAAGGCAGGGAGGCCTGTCTGGCGTAGCGAGTCAACTTGCTTTGCGTAACCTCCCGCCGGTAGGAATTGTCCAGCATTCCCATAAGGGATCAGGCCCCGGTAGCCGAATGACGAGAGTAGTCCAAGTAACAGAACCGAAACCAACAACATAACCAATAGCGGGATCAGCAAGCGGGGCTTCGTAACCACCACAAGCACCACCAGAAGGACGATCGTGATCAACACGGTCAACTCCAGCGGCCCCATCCCTCCGACGTTCACCTGGGAGTTAACGTCAGGGACGCTCCCGTAGGGAAGGCTCCCCTGCAGCGTTGCGGAAACAAGCAGATAGATCCCAAGACCGACAATAACCACGGCTGGCACGCTGCCGAAGAAAATGACCCAACCTGATCTTGCTGGACGGTGCTTCAGCCATCGCAGAAATAGCAGGAGAGCTCCCGCCCCAAGTGCTATGCATGTCATCGACGCAAGCAAGGTCGTTAAGGACGCGCCGCTGGGGACTTCAACGCCTCGGCCAGGCGAAGAGCCCTCTGCCGATGAATCGTTGCCGCCAGAGGATGTCAGGTCTGCGAACAACTCGAAAAGGAAGAACAAGCACCCCAACGCAGCTGCCAAAAGAACCAGCGATCCCAGGCGAGGAGCAATTGGATGGAGCAGGGCTTTCATGTGCCTATGAGGAGAGGTTCACAGTCTCCCAACAGAACGGGCAGGAGACTGGAAGCGGATTCAAGGGTATCGAAGATACGGGGCATAGATACTCTTACTTGCTCTCCTGGTGCAACGAACTCTCATATCCAGCGCACGTTGTCCCAATCGTAAGCTCGGAGGCCATTTGCCTCACATGGTTGGCAATCGAGTAGAGCGGCTGATAGTCAACAACGTCTCTTCGCTTGCCCCGCCCGAATTAACCTCCATGCAGGCTCTACCCGCCAAGACATAGCACTGTCAAAGGTGCAGCCCAAGTCGTTGGCAATAGCGTCTGCAACCTCATTGGCGGCCAGCTCGGAGCCTGCAACTCATCGATGTCCCGTAACAGGTGGACCCCCGCCGCGGCGGGCTGGGACCATCGGCAGATCAATGACTTCCCGCCTGCGCTGCACCCAGCCACCTGACAGGCCCGTCCCGCACTCACGGCAGGACTCTTGGGTATGCACCACCTGCTGCTCTGCAATAACCGCCAGTAGCGTCTCGCGGTTCGCACTTGTTAGGTCCGGTACAGATTCTACGACTCCCTTATTACACAACTGACCCCTGAACCGCAGCGTCTTTAGGATCATCTCATCAACTCTGAACAGTTACAACAGGTCCGACGAATTGACCAGGAGGCAGGCAGGCGATAGCATGAAGTCCAGTCGCAGACTTGGAGGATCACCTACTCAATGCTCGCTAAGGCCAAGTCGTGTGCCGTTGTTGGACTTGACGGCTTCGTCGTGGACGTCGAGGTGGACATCTCACCCGGGCTTCCTAGGTTCGACGTCGTCGGACTGCCTGACACAGCGGTGCAGGAGGCCAGAGCGAGGGTAAGGGCCGCGGTCAGGAACTCCGGGTTCGACTTTCCGCTCCGCCGGATCACGGCAAACCTGGCGCCCGCCGACGTCCGAAAGGCGGGATCGACTTACGACCTGCCGATGGCCGTCGCGCTGCTCCAGAGCTCGGGACAGCTCCAGTACGTCCCCGACGACGCACTGTTCCTGGGTCAGCTCTCCCTGAACGGAGACGTGCTGCACACTGACGGCGTCCTGCCGATGGCCGCGCTCGCCAAGGAGGCCGGCGTCGACTGCGTCTTCGTCCCCGAGTCCGACGGCCGAGAGGCGGCGCTTATCGAAGGGATCGAGGTGTTCCCTGTCCCAAGCCTCTTGGGACTGGTCCAGCATCTACGCGGCGAGCGACACTTGGAGCCCATGGTCCGGGACGGCACGACCCTGGCGCCGGACCCCGCGACGAGCCAGTTCGACATATCAAGTGTCCGGGGACAGGAGCACGCGAAGCGGGCGCTGGAGGTCGCGGCCGCCGGCAGCCACAACCTGCTGATGAGCGGCCCTCCAGGATCGGGCAAGACCCTCCTGGCTAGGGCGTTGCCATCAATCCTTCCGGCTCTGACGCATCATGAGGCGATCGACGTGACGAAGATCTACTCGGTCGCGGACGCGCTCCCGGGCGATAGCCCGCTGATCACCGAGCGCCCGTTCAGGTCGCCCCACCACACGATCTCGTACGCGGGCCTCGTCGGCGGCGGGAGCCGCCCCAGACCCGGCGAGATCAGCCTGAGTCACCGGGGCGTGCTGTTTCTGGACGAGCTCCCCGAGTTCGGCCATCGGATTCTCGAGGCCATGCGCCAGCCGCTGGAAGACAAACGCGTAGTGATCAGTCGCGCACAGGGCTCGGTCACTTACCCGGCCAACTTCATGCTCGTCGGCGCGATGAACCCGTGCCCCTGCGGCTACTTCGGCGACCCAAACAGGGCGTGCACCTGCACATCGTCGCAGGTCACGCGATACGGCAAGCGCCTGAGCGGGCCGCTTCTGGACAGGATCGACATATTCATCGACGTCCCCGCCGTCGAGTACGAGAAGCTCGCCGCGCCGGCAATGGCAGAGTCCTCAAACTCCGTCCAAGAACGGACGGAGCATGCACGGGAGGTGCAGCGAACGAGGTTCGGGGGGACCGCCCTGCTGACCAACTCGGAGATGGGGCCGAACGAGGTGTACGAGTTCTGCGAGCTCGACGAGTCCGCCTCGTCCCTCGTCCGAACGGCGATGCAGCAGATGCACCTTTCGGCGCGAGTCTATCACCGGCTGTTGAAGCTCGCGCGTACGATAGCGGACCTTGCTGGAGACGAGTCGATCGGAGTCCCGCACGTGGCCGAGGCGCTACAGTACCGTCAGCCTCAGTGGATGTAGGGCAGGAGTCGCGTTCATCTCCGCCGCGCCTGCCCGCCGTGGAGGGGCGGATCGAAGGACGAAGTCTCAGATGCGCTCCTACGCGACTCTGGCGAACTTTTGGACTCTTGCGCCGTCGAGGGTCTCGCCGACGTAGAGGTCTCCCTTGGAGTCCATCGCGATTGCGTGTCCCGCGATGATGTCGCCAGGCGTGTCGGTGCTCATTCCCCACCCACCGAGCCACTGGCCGGTCGGAGTCAGTATCTTAACTCCTGCAGGGTGAGAGATGGGGTGAGAGGTCGGAGCGTCAGGGCCCAGTCCCAGATAGAACCCGAGATCGGTCACGTACATATTACCGTCGGGTCCCTGCCAGATGTGGTCGGGCCGATGCACCCCACCCCACTCGGTCACGTACTGTCCGTCGGCCGTGAACACTTGAATTCGGCTGTTCTCCCTATCGGCGACGTACACCTGACCGGTGTTGTCAAGGCAGACGCTATGGGGGATGCGGAACTGTCCGGGGCCGCTCCCCGGTTCTCCCCAAGAGTGGATATGTTCGCCAGCCGCAGTGAAGTGGTGGACCCTCGCGTTGCCATAGCCGTCCGCGATGTACAGCGTGCCGTCTGAGGCGAGGGCCACGTCCGTCGGACGGTTGAACGGCGCCCCGCTCATCGGCTCCGGCGGGTTGTCGGGGTCACCGAGCGTCATCAGCAAATCGCCCTCAGCCGTCCACTTGCGTACGGTGTGGTCGCCGATGTCCGTCGTGTACAGGCTGCCATCCGGGCCGACTTCGATATGGTGCGCCGAGCCGAACAGGCCCTCACCCCAGCTGTCTATGACGTTGCCGTCGGTGTCCAGCACGATGATCGGATGGTCGCTGCGGTTGTAGACGAACACGCGGTCCTGAGCGTCGATTCCGACGCCGACCGCGTGGTTCCACTCCCATCCGTCGGGGAGGTTTCCCCAGCCCGGAATGTGCTCGTAGACGTACTTTCCATATCCGAGTGTGAGGGTCTTGGTTTCGGTCGCCATCGGTTGGTTCTCCTGAGGGATTGAATTGTCGCGTTCGCGAGCGGGAGGATTATACCATGCTGTATGCTAAGATCGCCCCGAAGTGAGTCCCGAAGGTTACCGGAATGGCCACCTCAGCCAAGTTGATGACAGCTGAAGAACTCCTTGTCATACCCCGGGATGATGGCCGGTTCGAGCTGGTCGAAGGGGAACTGATCGAGTTGTCTCCGCCACCAGGAATCCAGCACGGTTTTATCGCAGGTAAAGCGTTCAGTGTCCTCGACCGCTTTGTCACTCCCCGTGGCCTGGGAATCGTCCTCGCAGCAGAGACCGGGTTTCAGATATCGTCGAAACCGGATACGGTTCGCGCCCCAGACGCCGCGTTCGTCGCCGCATCGAGACTGCCGAAAGGAGGGCTGCCAACGGGGTACCTACGGCTCGCTCCTGACATCGCGGTCGAGGTCGTCTCGCCCTCGGACACCGCGTCTTACGTCCAGCAAAAGGTATGCACGTGGCTCGAAGCAGGTTGCAGGCTGGTCTGGATCCTCTACCCCGAAAGCCGCAGCATGGCCGTGTTCCGTTCGATGAAGGACTCCAGAATCCTCGGCCCGGATGATGTCCTGGACGCCGTCCCTGTGCTTGACGGATTCAGCACTAGCGTATCCAAGCTCTTCGAGTAATCCGCCGGGCTGGGTCACCACGTGAGTGGCCAGGTTCTGTTGACGCTCATGCACCAACCGAGGTTCCGGCGAGCGTTGTATAATTGGCCGCATGCGTGAATCTCGGCCAGTTCCTGATGAGCCCGAACTCGACGACGGCGATTTAACGCGGCGCCAGTCCAGGAACGGCCCAATCGAGTCAACGACCGCCCCTTTGATGACAGAGCAGAGGGCCGCAACGTCCGCCGCCGGACGCAACCGGTGGCGCGAGACGTTCGGCACCCTCCGCAACCGGGAGTTCAGGCTTCTGTGGCTCGGCATGCTGTGTCTGATGTCGGGGATACAGATGCAGATGATCGTCCGAGGCTACCTCGCCTACGAGATCACCTCGTCACCTTTTATCCTTGGACTGGTCAACGCGGGCTTCGCGATTCCTATGCTCTGCCTCGCTCTGTTCGGAGGCGCAGTCGCCGACAGGATGGAGCGCAAGCGCCTGATCCAGATGGGCCAGTGCGTATCCGTAGTTCTCGCGCTGTTCGTCGGCATCTCGGTGTTCACGGAGACCGTTACGTGGTTGCACCTGTTCGGAGTGTCGATGGCCCAGGGGGCAGTCTTCGCCTTCGTCATGCCCGCGCGCCAAGCGCTCGTTCCGCAGCTCGTAGGGAAAGACAACATAACCAACGCGATGTCGCTGGACGCGGCCGCTATGAGTGCGACGACGCTCTTCGCTCCCACGATCGCGGGCGTACTCTACAACGTGATCGGTCCGGACGGCGTCTACTTCCTGATCGCGGGATTCTCGACAGTGGCCGTTCTGCTGACGTCGAGGGTATCGGCCCAGGGCGGCTCCGCCAACCGCCCGACAGTGCCCGTTGCGAGTGACATCCTCGAAGGACTCAAGTATGTAGTCCGCAGCCCTATCGTGTTGATACTTCTGATTATGGGCCTCGCCACGGCGCTGCTAGCCATGCCGTTCAGGTTCCTGATGCCGGTGTTCGTGGTCGACGTCTACGGCAGGGGCCCCGAGTCAATGGGCCTGCTCGTAACGATCATGGGCGTCGGCGCGCTGATCGGCGCGCTGGTCATCGCGTCAGTTGGAAAGCGACGGCGCGGGCTTGTCCTCTTGGCGGGAAGCTTCGCCTCCGGAATCGCGCTGATCCTCGTCGCGGCTATCCCGATCTACTTCGTCGCTGCCGCGCTCATGGTGATGATGGGTCTGGGGGACGCCGGACGCCGGACGCTCAACATGGCGCTCATCATGGAGGAGGTCGACGACCAGTACCGGGGGCGCGTGATGAGCGTGTTCATGATGAATTTCGGGCTGATGCCGTTGGGAGTCCTGCCCGCGGGATGGATCGCAGAGAAGATGGGCGGCCAGTTTGCGGTCGGCCTGCTGGCGGTGCTACTGCTCGTGACCACCGCCATCCTGCTCGTGACACAGAGACGCCTCCGCGAGCTAGACTAACCCGCGGCGGCGGTGAATCGCCGACTCCGGGGCAACTTCAATGCCTTTCCCGATCAACAGCCGCGATCCAATAGTCGTCTGCGTCGGGATGATCACTCCTGCGCGCGTGATTGTCGTCGATAGCCTACCCGACTGGAACACCGGCGCCACCTGGACGAAGGGCGCGGAGTTCGTCTCCGACGACGCCGCGATCGTGGCCGGTTTGCTCTCCGGCTGGGGAGTAAAGACCCGACTCGTGGGTACGGCGCTTGGAGACGACGACACGGGTCGCCGGACGGTAGAGATGCTCAGGAAGATGGGCGTTGAAGGTGAGTTCGAGCTTCGCGCCGACATCGAGACGCCGTTCGAAGTCAACATATCGGATTCCGCCGGGGGCCGGACCTACTACTGGAACCGAGAGCCGGAATTGCTCTCGACATTAGAGGATTCTGATCTCTCCTGCCTTCAGGGCGCTTCGATGCTTTACGTCGACTGGTACGACGCCCCATACAACCTCCAGGCGATCAGGGAGGCTGCTAACCTCGGGGTCCCTATAATGTTGAACCTCGAACACGGTCACTCCGACGAGGATGCAATGGCCCAGCTCGTACCGCATGCGACAATCTGCCAGGCCGTGACCGATCCGGCCCAGATCGGCGGCGACGCCGGGGCGGTATGCGACCTGCTCAGGCAGAAAGGGGCGTCCACTGTCCTCGTTACACTCGCGTCAGGCGGAGTCGTCGGAATGAACGGCATCGATACCCTACACGTACCAACTCCGGAGCTCGGCGTCGTCGACTCCTGCGGCGCTGGCGCGACGTTCTCCGCGGGCTACATCTTCGGCGGTCTAAAGGGATTCGGTTTCGAGGAGCAACTCCGCTTCGCTGTCGCCGCGGCATCGCTGAAATGCACGGTCGTCGGTCCAGTCGGGTTCGATAAAGACGAAGTGCGCAGGGTCGCAGAGGGCTTGACCGCCGAACGGGTCTAGGGGCCCCAGCACCCGATGTGGGCCTGGGCCACCACCTGCGGCTCTCTCATACCAGTCGCGTCGAGCACGATCGCCCGATTCGACTGGCCGCCATCGAGGGGAGTTCGCTGGACGTGGTAGCCGAGCTCGCCGAAGACCAGGAGGCTGGCGCCGTCCGGCGACCAGACCGGATGCGACTGGGCGTACTGATCGAAGAACATGAAGTGCGTGAGCTGCTCCTGGCTGGGCCTGAAGTCCGCGAGGTACGAGGTCTCCCCGCTCCCGACGCCCGCGACCGCCAGCCGGAGCGAGCCCTCGGCACCTTCGGACGGGGTCACGAACGCGACACGGGAACCATCAGGCGACCAGAAGAACGCCAGCACCGGGTCTTCGGTGATCCGGGCCTCCTCGGAGGTCTCGTAGTCGATGACCGACAGGCCGGAGTAGAAGCCGGATGAGCCGATCATCGACTTGATCAGTCCGACCTGAAAGTGTCCGGGGCGCCAGGCCGCGGCGGCGATGCCCGACAGCTCCGTCAACACCTTGACCGCGCGGTCTTGGAGATCTATCGCGACCAGTCTCTGGCGACCGCGTTCGCCGTCGAGAAAGAACGCGATCCTGCTCCCGTCCCTGGCCCAGGACGGCGCCATGTACTGAGTGCTCACGCCCGGGAACTGGCTCGCTCCCTCTTCAGAGGAGGCGCTCATCAGATAGTGGGACGTGAACGAGTGAACGAACAGCTCGCTTGAGTCCGGCGACCACGCGAGGTACAGGGGACCCCCGTCGTGGAGCCCCCGCGGCGGCGACTCATACGTCGAGTCCCAGACGTAGAGCGTCAGGCCATTATGGGTCTGCGCGATGAACGCCAGCTTCGATCCGTCCGGCGACCAGCAGCAGTAGTGCGGCGTGCCTCCCGCGATACCGTCTGTGCCGGGCGAGTTGGCGTAGACGCGTCCTGGGCTCTCGCCCTCAGTCCGCGCTGTATACAGCCCGATGAGCGCGTGGCCGTTACTGCCCCCGGCCGTGCCGGAGAACGCCACGGTCTCACCGTCCGGAGAGCAGGTGGGCCAGGTGCATCGCAGGCCGGGGACGCTGAGTTGGGCATGATCAGCGTCGGGATCGGACAGGTCGCAGACCCGCAGCACGTGGTCGGCTCCGACGTAGGCGAGCCTCATCTGAAGCGTCCAGGCGATTTCAGATCGGCAATGACGTCGGGATCGTACGGTAGGTCGAGCTCCGGAGGCGACCACGGCTCGATCTCAGGCGCGGGCGCCCCGATCCTCGACGAGATCCTGTTGTAGGCGATCTCCGCCAGCTTGGGCAGAGACAGCACGTCCTCGGCGTTGTAGCGGACGAGAGTCTTGAGAGCACCGTCGTCGCCTCTCTGCCACATCCGCCACATCCGTACCGCGTCGTAGCCGTTCAGCTCAGACAGCTCGGACGGACGTCCGACGTCGAGCTGCCTCTCGAGCGACTTCAGCCCTCCCTGTAGCCCCATACGACGGAGTGGAAACCGCAGATCGATGTGAGGGGTATGGTTGAAGATGGAGCCGAAGTTGTGCTCGATGAAAGGCAAGTCGAACGACGCACCGTTGTAGGTCACCAGGAGATCGTACTTTTCGAGAGCCTCGCGCAGATCTGACAGGTTCTGATCGTAGATGAAAGCGTGGTATCCGTCCCGGTCCAGGATGCCGACCATCGTGATGATCGAGTAGTCAGGAGACAGGCCGGTGGTCTCGATATCGAGGAATCCCGCGTTGTCCCGGAACTCCGCGTACATGCGCCAGGACTCTCTGCGCGGGATGGCGCGGGCGAAGTACGCGGAGTCCATCTGCTCCAGCCTGGCGACGCACTCGGCGACGGTCGGGAGAAGCTTCGTCCTTCGAGACCTGGCCCGCGGCGGCAGGTCACTCGCTACAAGAAAGTCATCCCACGTATGAACACCCGAATCCCAGAGCTGGCGCTCCGTGACCTGGCCGATCTCGTGAAGATGAATGAAGGTGTGCGAAAGCATCGGATATCCCACCCCACGGACTAGTGAGCGGCGACTACCGAATAGCGCAGCTCGCCGCGGAAGATCTGACGAATCGTCAGGAACTGAAGGCTGGCAAACATTACCAGGATGAATCCGACGCCCCCGACCATCAGCAGCAGTGCCGGACCGATCAACGGGAAATCGGCGAGTCCGCCGTTGATCAGATTCGCCGAGGCCATCATCCCTCCTATATGGACGGAGTATACAGCCCCCACCCTGCCCCGGACCGCGTCGTCGGTGACCGACTGGATGATTGTGTGTGTCACGGTCATGAACCCCGCCTGCGAAGCGCCCATCAGCGCAGCGGCGACCAGCGCCATTGGCATGTTGGTTGACAGAGCAAGAACCGCGGGAGCAAGTCCGCTGACGACTCCAAGATTCAGGAACAGCTTCCCCCGCATCGATTCCGAGGTGACTCCAGCAATGGCTATGACAGACACCATAGCGCCCCCCCCGACGGCCATCATCAGGAGACTGAACCCCGCGTCCTGGGCGTTGAGCCTTGTGTCAGAAAGAACCGGCAGCAGCGATTCGAAGGACATCGTCAGGCCGCAGTGAAACAACGCCATAAACACCACGGCCCTCAGGACCGGCGTGCGATAGACGTACTGTAGTCCGTCCATCAAATTGCTGACAAAGCTGCGGCTCCGGTCGACCCCACCCGTGGAAGGCGTCTTGAGGCGAAGGGACTGCACGAGGCTGATCACGTAGAAGCCTGTGCACAGGAGAAACGCACCCGAGACACCGACGGTGGCCAGTAGGGGTGCGATCGCAAGCGGGCCGATAAGGCGCGAGCCCTGCATCGTCGCCTGGTTGAGTGCGATTCCGTTCAGCAGCAGGCGCCGAGGCACAAGGTTGGGAACGAGGGCTTGGGACGCAGGCATCTGCGCTGCGCGCGCCGAGCCGTTGATCAGTGACAGCCCGAAGATCATCCAGACGTCGATCGTGCCGAAGAAGACGTAGAGCGTGAGGGCCAGGTTCTGGGCGAGGTTGACTGCGTACATCGCCGCGACGACCCGGCGTCTGTCGATCCTGTCCGACAGGTAGCCGGAGATCGGCGGTACCAGGACGCGGGGGATCATCGCGGCAAACGTGACGATGCCAACCCACAGAGAGGATTCGAACTCGTCATAGACGAGCCAACCTCGCGCGACGATCAGCGCCCACGCCGCAGCGCCGGAGGACGCGTTAGCGATCCAAAGCGTCCGGAAGTCCGAGTACGCGAGCGCCGCCGCGTAGCGACGCGTGACGATGCTCGTGTAGCTCTTGGCGGTACTGATCAAGCCGGGTCTTTTCTCACGAGGACGGTGCCCCTAATGGAAGGGTTCCGGGGAGGTTACACCAATTCGAGCTGCATTCCAATGTGCTGATTCACCCCTAAATCATAGGTCAGGACGGATGTGGAATCACTGGGTGACCGTCAAGTCGACGGGTCTGATGCGTAAGAGGCAAGACCATTGACGCGCAGCTTCCAAGTGTCACAGGAGACATTGGGAATCGTGAAGTGGTTGCGTACGTAGAAGAGTGGGTTGGGAGTGAGCCAAGCGTCGAATGCAAAGGCCGGTGTTTTGTCGCGAGGGTGCCGAAGTCGTGTAGGAAGGTTCACAGGGAATTCGGCAGAATATATACTGAGCTACAATCTGACTCAGTCCAGCAGAGGGGGCATGGCGACTATGACAAGCAGTATCCCCACCGAGGAACAGGTACTAGGCTACTTCGATTCGCTCTCGAATTGGGGGAGATGGGGAGCCGACGACCAGATGGGGACGCTGAACTTTCTGGGGCCGGACAAGGTGAAACGTGCGGTGTCTCTGGTGGAAGATGGCGCGACGCTGTCCTGCGCAAGGACGGTGATGTTCGAGCCGGCGCCCGACATTCCGATTCCTCCTGTGCACTTCATGGTGGAGTCCGGGGAGGGCTGGGCCTCGGGCGACAAGGTAACGACGCGCACGGCACAGGGCGCGACGGACTTCTTCGGCATGATCTTCCACGGCTACGCGATCACACACGTGGACAGCCTCGCGCACTTCTTCTGGAATGGGAAGATGTACAACGACCAGCCCGCACACCTTGTCGCGACCAACCTTGGGGCGACGGCAGAGTCGATCGAGCTCACCAAGGACGGGATTGTCACGCGCGGCGTTTTGGTCGACGCGCCGATGATCCGGGGCGTCGACTGGCTGGAGCGGGGCGAGGGCGTGATGCCCGAGGACATCCTCGCCGCCGAGGAGCGCTGCGGGTTCAAGGTGGAGGAGGGCGACGTACTTCTCGTCAGGACCGGCAACCTCCACCGACGGAATGTCGAGGGCCCGTGGAATCCGAGAGAGGAGGGCTCGTCAGCCTGTCAGGCGGCGTGCCTTCCGCTGTTCCACGAGCGCGGGATCGCGATGATAGGAAGCGACACGGGTAACGACGTCATGCCAACCGGCTACCCGAGCTTGACCAACCCGATTCACCAGGTCGGCATCGTTGCGATGGGGCTGTGGATACTCGATAACGCGAACCTCGAAGAGCTCGCCGAGGCGTGCAAGGAGCGGAACCGGTGGGAGTTCATGCTCTCGATCGGACCGTTGCGCCTGAACGCAACCACAGGCTCGCCGGTGAACCCAATCGCGATCTTCTGATGCAGTCGGTTCTCCAGCTAACATTACCTGCGCGTAATCTGGACGACTTGCTGTCGTCTGGAGAGCGTCTCGTCTCCAGCTTCAGGCCGTACCACGCCACGTCTCGCCGGGTGATTCTTGTCAATGAACGCCGTGGGGAGCGGCGCGTCCATGAGCTGCCGTACATGACACTGGAGAGCATTACCGAGGTCAGGAAGTCAAACACGAAGCAGGTTGTGCTCGGTATGACCATTGCGGTCGCGGGGGTGCTGACGATTTTCGCGTGGTACCTGATTGTGCCGGTAATCGCGGTGATCATCGGTACGGTCGTCGCGTTCCAGGGGACGATAGGCCGGCCGGCTTACTACCAGCTGAGAGGCCGTGGGATGAAGGGACGAGAGCTGCGCCGGTGGCAGGTGATGCACTACGGAGCTGGGAGCCTAATCGCGTCGATCAGCACTATCACCGGGGTGCAGGTGGCGAGGACTGAGGGGGAGTATTAGGGCTTGGCTCGTGGAGGTCATTCCTTCGATCCGCCCCTCCACGGCGGGCAGGCGCGGCGGAGACGAACGGAACCCTACTAGTGGTCCACCACTTTTGAGATGATGGGCAATGTCACCCTCACCCCCGTATCGAGTACGGGGCAGGCTCTAACCCTCTCCCTGAGGGAGAGGGGACTGTTGAATTGTTGCCAGTCTCTGTTGATAGTCACTTCAATGATGTTGAGCCACTAGTCGTTCAATTAACTCCGCGACTTGTGGTACGCCGGCGATAGTGTGGTCGGCGGCAGAGAGTAGGGCGGAAGGTGTCTCCGGCGACAGGACGGCTACGCGGATGCTCGGTAGCTCAGCGTAGGTCGACAACCGTTTCATGGCATCCACATCGGTTGTGTCGTCTCCGACGAATGCAACTGCGTCGAGGTTATGCTTGGAGATCAGGTTTGCGACGGCGTCGCCCTTGTTAATCGCTGTCGCCGGCCTGATCTCCAGAACCATCCTGCCCCAGAACAGCTCTACCTGATCTGCCCCAGGCGCTCCGACCAGCGCCGCCATCAGCCTGCTCTCGGCGTCGGCAGGATCGTCGACACCCCTGAGGTGGACAGACGCGCTCAGGCCTTTCGGCTCGTAGAACAGGCCCGGGACCCGCACTCTCTCTGACAGGTGATCGACCAGTCTGATGACGTTTTCGTCGGCACGGCGCACCCCTTCGGTCACGCCATCCACCAGGTGCTCAGCACCGTGATTCCCCACGTAGACAATGCCGGGGATCCCCACCTTTGCTGCGAGATCGTCGACCGTCCGACCTGAGAGGACCGCAATCAACGGATAGTGCCCGACGAGGGCCTTGAGAGCTTCGGCGCAGCGCGGATGAATGCGGGCAGCGGCCGGAGTCTGTGCGATCTCTGAAAGTGTCCCGTCGAAGTCGAGTACGACGCCCGGGCGCGTCGCGCCCGCGATGGATCGGATCGATTCTAGCCGGTCGAGGATGTCCGGGATGGTCATCCGTGCTGTCCGACAGCTCCTCTGAGTCTGGGATCGAGGATGTCTCGCAGGGCGTCCCCGAACATGCTGATTCCGTACACAGTGACCGCAATAGCGATCCCGGGCCAGATCGCCATCCAGGGAGCGAGGAACATGTACGTCCTGCCGCTTCCGCTGAGCATCGACCCCCAGCTTGGCTGCGGCGGCGGGATGCCGAAGCCCAGGAAGCTCAGCCCCGCCTCAATCAGGATGATGTCAGGCACGTCGATGGTGAAGAGGATAATCGCGGTCGGCAGGATGTTCGGGAGAATGTGCTTGACGAGTATTCTCGGAACAGAGCAGCCGATCGCCTGCGCCGCCTCTACGAACACGTCCTCCTTGACCGAGAGCGTCGCGCCGCGGTAGATCCTCGAGTCGATGATTCCAAAGTGGAGGCCGAGAACCACGATCACAGTGGTTATGCCCGGTCCGACCAAGGAGATGATCACCATGAGGATGACGAGGCCCGGCAGGGCCATCCATGCGTCGACGACCCTCTGCACGAGCAGGTCGAGCCAGCCGCCGTAGTACGCGGTCACAATCCCGATCGTGAGGGAGAAGACCGTCGACAGCGCGGTCGCCCCGAGTCCGATCAAAACTGAGACGCGCGCTCCGAAGATGATACGACTCAGCAGATCGCGCCCGAGATTGTCTGTGCCAAGTAGGAAATCAGTGGACGGCGAGGACAGCGCCGCACCCCTGTTTGACTCGTTCATGCCGTATGGGGCGAGAAACTCCGCAAAGATTCCAGTGAAGAGCAGCGCCAGAACGATTATTCCCCCAACCGTACCTAAACGCTTCTCCCTGACCAATCTGGCCAGGAATCCAAAGACGATTGAGCGGCGTCTATCCGGAATCTGTGCGATGGTGGCCATGCTTGGAGAGCGCGTCAGCTGTACCTGATCCGGGGATCGAGGTATGCGTAGGTTAGATCGACGATGAGATTGACGATTATCATTCCTGCTCCGAAGAAGATGAGCAAGCCGCTGACTAGTGTGTAGTCTCGCAGCGAGACGGACTCAAGAATTAGGCGCCCCATCCCGGGAAGTGTAAAGATCTCCTCGATGACGACAGAGCCTCCTATCATTACTCCCATCATGAGACCAAGCAGGCTGACGACGGGGATCAGTGCGTTCTTCATCGCGTGCCGAACGACGACGTTTCGCTCCTTCAGCCCCTTTGCCCAGGCGGTACGGACATAGTCCTGCCGCAGCACCTCGAGCATCGTGGTGCGCGTCATCCTCATCGTCAGGCCGCCCATCGACATGCCGAGAACTACCGCGGGAACGATGACCATCTTCAGGTTCTCAATTGGGTTTTCAAAGAATGGGATGTACTCGATGCTCGGCATGTAGCCCCACCAGATTGACGGGAACACGATAACCATTGTGCCGACCCAGAAACCCGGTATGGAAATGAAGGTAATCGCCACACTTCGCGCGAAGTGGTCCCCAACGGTGTCCTGCCGCGTCGCCGAGTACATCCCTATTGGCAGGCCGATGAGTAGTGAGACGATCAGACCGATTATACCGAGCTCTAGGGTGACCGGAATCCGAACGATGATCTCGTCGACCACCGGGGTCTGCCTCCAGAGGGAGTCGCCGAGCGTCCCATGCAGGAATAGGTTTTCGAGCCAGCGTCCGTACTGAACGTACATCGGTACGTCGAGACCCAGGGCCTTCTCAAGATCCGCCCTGGTCACGTCGGTGAAGTAGTGCATCCGCGCGGCCATCACGTCGATGATGTCGCCCGGAATGAGTCTGATGGTGAAGAATACGATCAGGCTGACGATGAACAGAGTCGGTAAGACTAGTATCAGCCGCCTGAGAACGTAGATCTGCATAGAGTTTCACATCTTGCGCGCATCGAGAGATGCGCGGTTGTTGATAAGAACGCCGGTCGCGCCCAGACCTTCCCAGGCACGACCGGACTAGTCTGTCAACTCCTGTAGAACTAACCTTCTACTTGCCGAGCGACTTCTTCAGGTCCTGGTCTATCCAGAGCCTGGAGATGATGTGGCTGGTGTCGACGAAGCCAGTGTCGGTTTCGCCGAAGTAGTTCTTCACCCAAGGCCACCACGCGGTGTAGTTGTACGGGGCCGTCAGCTGCATGTACGGGTTCTCACTGACGTAGTAGATAGCCAACTGGGCGAGAGCCTTGTTCCGCTCCACGTTGTCGACGATCCCGCCGGCGCGGATGAACTCGTCCTTCCAGTACTGCTCTCGGAAGTCGGGCGCGTTGTCGACGGTCCCCGGCTGCTTGTCGAGGAACTCGATCGGTTCCACGCCGTCGCCGAGCAGCATCGCGTCGTTGTACTCGTGGTTGGACCTCAGAGCGCCAAACGCCGTGTCCTCAATCGGGATCAGCGTTGCGTCGACTCCCATTTTGGTCCACTGCTCCTTGAGCAGGTCAGCTATGTCCCTGCTCTTCGCATCGCTGGCGTTGAACCACAGCTCAATCTCAAGTCCGTCGGGGTATCCGGCTTCGGACAGCATCTGCTTGGCCTTTTCAGGATCGTACTCGAACAACGACTTCGCATCCGGCGGGAGATCCTCGAGCTGTGTGTGGATAGTCGACCCAGGCCCGAACACTGAGTGGACGTCTCCCTCACCAAGGTAGACCGTGTCTCGAATCGCGAACCTGTCGGTACCGACCGCCATCGCCCTGCGCAGGTCTCGGTCTGTGAACCTGGACTCGCCGCTGCTCTTGAACGCGACATACGTAGATCCGCCCGTCAACCAGCGATGCCAGACAATATCAGGGCTCGACTTCTCAATGCTCTCTTTGAACTCGGGACCCAGAGATTCGATCGTATCGAGCTTGGCCGTCCTGATGGCGGCGATCTTGGCGGAGTCATCATGGATTATCGGCAGAACGAGCTTGTCGATGAAAGGAAGCTGATAGTCCTTTCCATCGATATTCACCATGCCATAGTAGTCAGGGTTCTTTTCGTAGACTACTTGGGAGCCCTTGGTGAACTCGGTCAAGACGAACGGCCCGCTCGAGACCTGGTTCTCCCACTCCTCTGCGCCCGCGTCCATCACCTCCTGTGGATACATGCCGACGCCCCAGGCGATGGGCCAGTCCCAGAGGAAGTTGAAGCGGTTGGTCTCGACGACGAAGGTATAGTCGTCCTCCGCGTACATCTTGTCCACGAAGTCATAGTAGCCGTCGAGGATCTTGCCGTTAAAGAAGTAGTTGTGGGTGAACGCGACGTCGTGTGCGGTCAGACCCCTTGGCTCCATGCCGATCTTGTCGTTGCCGCGCCACATGACGTCGTCGCGTATCTTGAACTCGATCCGCGACTCGTCGATCGTGTAACTCAGGGCAAGGTCTCCCCGTAGGAACTGCGGGGGCACGGCCTCGTAGTGGTTGAAGTCGTACTCTTTGTTCCCTCTCGGCCCGAATGTGTCGATGTCCCCGGTCAGCATGACAGACTGGTAGTAGTGCGAGTAGCAGAACATTGCCCAGTCGCCACCCTGCGAGGTGTCCCAGGACTTCGGCTCAGTCGTCCAATGGAGGGAAATACCTCCATACGTGTACGTGCCGCCAGGCTGGGGGCCTTCCATCGACATCTCCGGCGCTGCGGTTGGCGCAGGGGCTGGAGCGGCTGTGGGCGCTGGCGCTGGCGCAGTCGTCGGCGCTGGCGCTGGCGCAGTCGTCGGCGCTGGCGCTGGCGCAGTCGTAGGAGCAGGGGCAGGCGCCGCAGGCTCCTCCTCCTCGGCGCAGGCTGCGGCGAACGCGACAAGCAGGAGCGCAACTAACCCAAGTCCCAAACAATACCGTAGTCCAACGTAAGGTTTAATCATATGCCTCTCCTAACCTTGAAGCTGGCCTTAGCCTCGATACTGCGGCATTGTAGCACAGGGGTGGGGGAATATCTGTTACAAGCAAGTTAACGCGACGGGATTTCCTGTACGTTTCGGCGCGCGGACGACAGCTTTCAGTGACCGATCGCGCAAGCCTGCGCCGAGACGGTTTCCCAGCCCGCCGGTAGGGGTTCACCCCTCTCTTTCCTCGTTCCTCTCTCCTCACACACCCCCACCCCCATGCGGGCAGGATGCCCGCGCTCCCAGTGGTCGTCTCTGCGGCGGTGACGCCGCCAAGATGCCCGCCCTCTAGGCGACACCCATCTATTTTCTCCCTCCTCTTTCCTCTCTCCTCACCCCACCCCCACCCCCATGCGGGCAGGATGCCCGCGCTCCCAGTGGTAGTCTCTGCGGCGGTGACGCCGCCAAGATGCGCGCCCTCTAGGCCACACCCATCTCTTTTCTCCCTCCTCTTTCCTCTCTTCTCACCCCACCCCCACCCCCATGCGGGCAGGATGCCCGCGCTCCCAGTGGTCGTCTCTGCGGCGGTGACGCCGCCAAGATGCCGCCCCTCCAGGCGACACCCATCTCTTTTCTCCCTCCTCTTTCCGCTCTCCTCACACACCCCCACCCCCATGCGGGCAGGATGCCCGCGCTCCCAGTGGTCGTCTCTGCCGCGGTGACGCCGCCAAGATGCCCGCCCTCTAGGCCACACCCTCCTCTTTTCTCCCTCCTCTTTCCTCTCTCCTCACCCCACCCCCACCCCCATGCGGGCAGGATGCCCGCGCTCCCAGTGGTCGTCTCTGCGGCGGTGACGCCGCCAAGATGCCCGCCCTCTAGGCCATTTTCTCCCTCCTCTTTCCTCTCTCCTCACCCCACCCATCTATTTTCTCCCTCCTCTTTCCTCTCTCCTCACCCCACCCCCACCCCCATGCGGGCAGGATGCCCGCGCTCCCAGTGGCCGTCTCTGGGGCGGTGACGACGCCAAGATGCCCGCCCTCTAGGCCACACCCATCTCTTTTCTCCCTCCTCTTTCCTCTCTCCTCACCCCACCCCCACCCCCATGCGGGCAGGATGCCCGCGCTCCCAGTGGTCGTCTCTGCGGCGGTGACGCCGCCAAGATGCCCGCCCTTTAGGCGACACCCATCTATTTTCTCCCTCCTCTTTCCTCTCTCCTCACACACCCCCACCCCCATGCGGGCAGGATGCCCGCGCTCCCAGTGGTCGTCTCTGCGGCGGTGACGACGCCAAGATGCCCGCCCTCTAGGCGACACCCATCTATTTTCTCCCTCCTCTTTCCTCTCTCCTCACCCCACCCCCACCCCCATGCGGGCAGGATGCCCGCGCTCCCAGTGGTCGTCTCTGCGGCGGTGACGCCGCCAAGATGCGCGCCCTCTAGGCCACACCCATCTCTTTTCTCCCTCCTCGTTCCTCTCTCCTCACCCCACCCCCACCCCCATGGGGGCAGGATGCCCGCGCTCCCAGTGGTCGTCTTTGCGGCGGTGACGACGCCAAGATGCCCGCCCTCTAGGCGACACCCATCTATTTTCTCCCTCCTCTTTCCTCTCTCCTCACCCCACCCCCACCCCCATGCGGGCAGGATGCCCGCGCTCCCAGTGGTCGTCTTTGCCGCGGTGACGCCGCCAAGATGCCCGCCCTCTAGGCGACACCCATCTATTTTCTCCCTCCTCTTTCCTCTCTCCTCACCCCACCCCCACCCCCATGCGGGCAGGATGCCCGCGCTCCCAGTGGTCGTCTCTGGGGCGGTGAGGAGTGAGGGCTTGGCATGGGCGTGTTTGGATTGTGAATTAGGGATTGTGAATAGTGAAGGTGGTCCGCGTGTGGGCGGCGTTTGTGGTGTTTTTGGGGTTGGCGATCTTGGGTTGGTGCGCGGCGGTGCGCGGCGGTCAGTAGTAGTCTTCGGGGTAGTACTTGTGGAGGTCGCACTGCGGATGTCCGCAGTTCTGGTAGAGGAAGTAGGGTTCGGGTCCGAAGATGATCGGCTGCAGCTCGTGCTCGTCGGGTGAGGGTGGGCCGGGGTCTTCGGGTTCGGCCTGTTCCTCAGCCTCTTTGGCGGCCTTGGCTTCTTCGGCTTTGCGTTTTTCTTCATCCTCCTTGGCGCGCTTGGCTTTCGCTCCTCACGGACCTGCTTGCGTCGGGCCTCCTTGAGAGGCAGCTCTCTTTTGATCCTGGCGGTGATCTCCTCCACGTAGGGTTCGATGTCCTTTGGGTCGTAGTGGATGTCCTCCCACATGGAGTAGTCGGGTTTGTGGACGGGCTCTTCAGGGTCAGGGAGCTCTCCTGCGGCTCGTCTGGCCTCTTTCTTGAGGCGGTCTCGCTCGAAGATGGGCGCGAGTACCTCTTCGAGTCGGGCCCATCCGCCGTCGTCGGGGTCTGAATGTTGGTCGGCAGATTCGGTCTGTGTGCCAACAGAGTCGTCGGCGTCGATGGTAGCGACCGATCCGGGAGCCGGGGCTGCCGAGTTGGCAGTGACGCCCGGCGCAGGGACGGGGGCCACGGGAGCGGCGGTGTTCTTGGCTCGGACGGGTGTGGGCCTTGTGATAGGGGCCTTGGGACGCTTGGGAGAGTTCCGGGTGCTTGTGTAGCCGATGACGATGCCTTCGAGGCGGACCATGAGCTCTGTTGCAGCCCTGATGCGGTGGCCTTTGTTGAAGGACCTTAGATCGCCATCCATGAGGTTGAGGAGGAAACGGGAGACGTATCGACCGTCGCCGGTGTCCTCCTTGATGGCCTTTGTCAGTGCCCTATCGAACCTGGTGTCACGTGAGCGGGTGGCCGGGTCGTCGTCTGGGGACGCGGGTTGTGAGTACTCTCGGATGTAGGCCCTGGCCTCCTCGTGACCGAACCTGGTGAGGAGTTCTGCGGCCCGTATACGGTGGCCCTCTTTGAATCCTTCTAGGTCGCCTTTCATGACGTTCTGAAGGAAGGAGACGACGGTCTCGCCGTCTTTGGTCTGTTGTTTGATTATTTCTGAGAGGGGCATGGTGGTGTGCTCTATAGGCAACTGGTTATAATCTAATTATGCACGTACGGATGTTCTGATGTCAAGTTTGTTGAGGAACGAGGAGTGAGGAACGAGGAACGAGAGGGGTTGGTGAGGAACGAGGAACGAGGAAAGAGGAAAGAGGAAAGAGAGGGGTTGGTTGGGGGCGAGGTTGGCTTCGTGTCGGTGGCGGTGGGTCGCCGTGGACGGGGGGGATGGGGGCACTGGGAGTGCGGGCACTTGTGCGCCGTAGCGTATCATGCCCGCTTTTTGGGGTGGGGGTGGGTGAGGAGTGAGGAGTGAGGAGTGAGGGGGGTTGGTTGGGGTCGAGGTTGGCTTCGTGTGGGTGGCGGTGGGTCGCTGTGTTTGTGGGGGATTGGGGGCGCTGGGAGCGCGGGCACTTGTGCGCCGTGGCGTATCTTGCCCGCATGGGGTGGGAGGGGGTGAGATTGAGGCACTAAGCTCGGAGGGGCGGTTAGGCGGTGAGTAGAGACTCGATCGCGTGAGCTACCAGGTTTGACGCTAGCCGGACTTTGTACGCGTTGTCCCGCATCGGGACTGCTTCCTTCACCGCCAGCGCTCCGATGGACTTGAAGTCGACGGCGACGGCGCGTCGACCATAGAGGGAGTTGGATGCGGCGACGGCGAGGTATGGGACTGGGGCGACGCCTCCCAGGGCGATTGATGCACCGGTGATGACGTCGTCGGAAACCTCGACGAGCGCGGCGACGCTGACAAGGGCGAAGTCGTAGGCCGCCCTCTCCTTGGCCTTGAGGTAGATCGACTTCGCGCCGGGCTTAGGGTGGGGCAGCTTGACTCTGGTCAGAATCTCGTCTTCTCGAAGGGCGTTCTCTCTCAGTATGTCCCGATCAGGACCCCTGAAGAACTGCTGAGTTCCCAGGGAGCGCGTCGTTGTTCCGTTGGAGAGCTCCACCTCGGCCCCCAGCGCCAGCAGGGCGACCGCAGTGTCCGAGGGGTGGACGATGTGGCAGCTACTGCCGCCGACTATGGCGTGGTACTTGTTCAATCCGTCGACGGCGAAGCAGGTGTCGCCGCCCTTCTTGAGGCAGTCGAACAGGGGGCTCCGGTAGTACCAGCACCGAGGCCGCTGGCACAGGTTGCCGCCGAGGGTCCCGGCGTTTCTGATCTGCGGAGTCGCGACGGACGCGGCGGCCTCCGCCAGAGTGGGATACAGACGGCGAATATCGTCGCTGCGCTCGATCTCTGCCAGAGTGACCATCGAGCCGATGGACGTCCCGTCCGGGCCTGACTCGATGCCCCAGAGGGCGTCTATCCCGCCGAGGTGGACCAGGGTTTCCGGCGAGCGAGTTCCCTCTTTGACCTCGCCGAGGATGTCTGTGCCACCGGCGAGGACGGTTGCGGCTCTGTCTCTGTCCCTCAGCAAGGTAGTTGCGTCGAGCAGCGTCGAGGGGGTCTGGACTCGGAACGGTTTCATGTCAATCGACCGTGTTCGGCACAGATCCACCACCCCCGCCTCCGCGGGGGCAGGCTCTGACGTTTGAGTAGCAACATCGGTGGGGGCTGGCGGTTCGCGAACCGCCCCTACGGGCATCCGGAGATTTGGTGGTGGATTTGGGTTCGGTCTGGAGCCGGCACCTAGTAAATGAGTATACACTCTGAACGGTGAAGCCTTGATGTAGAGCGGCCATGGCCACAGGGTCTTTCAATTGTTGGACTTGGTGAGAGGGAATCGGCGTCAATCACCCTCCCGCCACGGCGGATCTATGACACCCCAGCCCTCTCCCAGAGGGAGAGGGGGTTAGTTGTCTGGCTTAAGAGCCTGCTTCTCAGATAATCGAAAGACCCTGGCCATGGCCCCTCTCCCCTGGATCCCGGCCTACGCCGGGAAGACGTAAGTCGTCGGTGGCGTGATCGACATTCCTTTAGGCGGTGAGTTTGGGTTCGGTCAGCAGGTCTAGTATCTTGTCCGGCGTCGCGGGGAGGTCGCGGACCTCGATGCCCACTGCGTCCCGGACGGCGTTGATCACCGCCGGTGCGACACCGATGCTCGGAGGCTCGCCGAGGGCCTTAGCGCCGTACGGGCCTACCGGATCGACGACGGCGGCGAAGATCACCTCGATCGGAGGCGCGTCGAGGATCGTGGGGGACTTGTGCTCGAGGAAGCTGGCGTTGACGGTCGCTCCCGTGACGGGATCTGTGAGCATCTGCTCGCTGAGCGTGAACCCGAGCATCTGCGAGACCCCGCCTTCTACCTGATTGACGGCCAGTTTCGGGTTCAGGATGCGGCCCGAATCGTGGGCGGCCACGTACCTCAGGACCCTGACGTTCCCGGTTATCGTATCGACCTCTACCTCGGCAAAGTGGGCGCCGAACGAGTTCACGACGTACTCCGTGGTACCCGGACTCACCGCCTCCTCGACCTCGATCTCGCCTTCCCCAGCCAGGATGCCGAGCGATGCTGACGCGCCTGAGGGATGGCGGACTTCCTCACCGGACACCACCAACTCGGGCGCTGGGACTCCGAGCAGCGAAGACGCCCTCTCGACTATCTCGCGGCGTAGTCCCGCTGCGGCTTTCTCGACGGCCAGTCCCGACGAGAACGTGGCGGTCGACCCCGCCGTAATCGGCGCGTCCGGCGTCGCCTCGGTGTCCCCTACCGTGATCGAGATCTGGTCTACGTCCACGCCCAGGGTCTCGGCGGCGATCTGAGACAGCACCGTGTAGCTCCCCTCACCCACGTCCATGACGCCAGGGACCAGCCTGACTACGCCGTCGGACTCTAACCGCATCCGCGCGGCGGAGCGGCCTCCCGGGCCTCCACGATAGATGAAGATGGCCATCCCCCTGCCCCGCCGCAGCGGGCCGCCGGACTCAGGGCCGGTGTCGCCCCATCCGAAGGCCTCGGCTCCGCGTTCGATGCACTCTCGTAGCCCGTTGCTGGAGAACGGGATGCCACCCTCGATCGGCTGGGTGTCGACGATCTCGTTGAGTGGGGTGACGCGCTCGCCGGGCTGGCCCTCTGGGCCGACGTGGTTCATCAGCCTGAACTCCACAGGGTCCATCCCGACCTCGCGCGCCGCACGGTCGGCGATGACCTCGAGGGCGAAGTGCCCCTGAGGGGCGCCGAGGGCGCGGTACGACCCGCCGGACGGAGTGTTGGTGTAGGTCAGGTATCCATCGTAGCGGACGTTTGGGCAGCGGTACAGGTAGAGCGCCCCCTGCCCCGCCCTTCGCACAACCCCAGGACCGGAGGCGAGGTAGGCCCCGGTATCCATAATCGTGGTGGCGTGGACCGCGGTTATCGTGCCGTCGCGCCTAATCCCCATCTTCACGGTTGTGACCGTCCCATGGCGGTGCCGCCCCGCGACGAACTCCTCTTCGCGAGTCGCCTCGATCTTGACGGGTCTCCCGGCTCGCTTCGCGAGGATGGCGGCGATCACGGACATGCGGGTCTCGTCCTTGTTCCCGTAGCCTGCGCCCATCGCGGGACCGATCACGCGGACGCTGTCGCGGGGCAGGCCCAGGGCGAGAGAGAGAAGGATCTGGTCGCCGTGTACACCGCGGGTCGACTTCCAGACCGTGAGCCGGCCATCCTCCCAGGACGCGACGGCGGCTCTGGGTTCTAGTGCGGCGCCGGAGTGGGCCGGCGTCGTGAACGTGTCCTCGACAATCACGTCGGCCTGGCCAAATCCCTCGTCGACGCTGCCCCGAGTCAGGACCAGCGGCTCCCCACCGACGAGATTACCTCCGTCGTGAATGTGCGGCGCGTCCGATTCGAGCGCCTTCCGCGGGTCAGTGACGAATGGGAGCACGTCGTACCTGACTGTTGTCGCCTCTACCGCCTCTCGAGCGACGTCTTCATCCTCGGCAGCGATCGCGGCGACCTCGTCGCCGACGAATCGGACGCGTCTATCCAGGATCGGCACGTCAGGCGCGATCCTGCCATCGGGGATGTCGAATGGAGTGACGATCGCGTGTACGCCGGGCATCGTCCTGACCGCCGAGTCATCTACAGAAACGATCCGCGCGTGGGGATGAGGGCTGCGAAGGATCTTGCCGACCAACATCCCAGGAAGCTGGATGTCGGCGGCGTACCGCGCCTTGCCGGTCAGTTTTTCCGGCAGGTCGACTCGCTGGATGGACCGCCCTACCACTACCCGCCTCCCGGCCGGGACGCGGAACGGACTGACTGTAGGATTCGTCCGTACGCGTTGCAGCGACAGATGTTACCCGCGAGGGCGTCGCGTATCTCGTCGTCGCTCGGCTGAGGAATCGAGCGCAGGAGAGCGGTCGAGCTCATCAGGAATCCTGGGGTACAGAACCCGCACTGTGCGCCGTCCTCTTCCAGGAAAGCTCGTTGCAGCGGGTTGAGGTCTCCCCGATCTGACAGCCCCTCGACCGTCTCAATAGATCTGCCCTCGGCCAGAACGGCGAGAGTCATACACGAGTTGACGACGACACCGTCGACCAAGACCGTGCAGGCGCCGCACTCGCCACGGTCGCAACCCCTCTTGGTGCCTGTGAGTCCAAGTACGTCTCTCAGCACATGGAGCAGCGTCCAGTGGCTCCGCACTTCCACGTCGTGCGAAGTGTCATTCACCACCAAATTGACTCGGTTGACGTCGGCTCTCACCGGTGGATCTCCACCCTGCAGCAATGCCGCACGAAGGTTACGGCAGTCTGGTCCATTCGATCCAGCGTCCGTGTGCGTGCCTCCGTGCCGACATGATGACGGTTCGCTCGCCCCTTCGCACACGGTACAGGGACATCTGCGCACCCTCGGACGGTACATAGTAGATGTCTCGGCGCTCAGAGGCTTGATTCAGCGTGTCGCGGAACGTATCTCTTGCCTCGAGCGGAAACTGGTTCAACGTATGGCAGTGGAAGACGCAGAGCGCCGCGCCTTCCGGAGTCTGGTCGATGATCGAAGGGAGGAGATCGATCGCGTCTCCGGCATCGACCCTCGGCGGATCGTCCAGCCAGATACGACGGGCCTCGCGTAGAAGTTTGGCGCGATCGCGGTGGTCGGGCCACACCAGCGCCATCATCCACTCCGACTCCTCATCGTCGCTCATGTCGACGGGGTCGAGATCTATCCCAACGGATGACGCGACCTCTGGGAAGTCTGGCGGGAGACTGGGCATCGGGGTGCGGAGCTCGCAGTCGATCAGGACACGGGACTCAGGAGGGCCGTACTCCGAGCCGTCGGAGTAGCGGTAGCGGTAGCGGTCCCACAGCAGATTCAGCCCGGCGCTCGCTCCGACGTCAATCAGCGCAAGAGGACGATCGCGCGCCAATTGCGCAACGACGCCGAACGCGGGCATCAGGTAGGAACACCGCCTGATCTCGTTGGTCTGGACGCGGCGGCTCTTGACGAGGTGCAGGATCTCCGCCTCATGCGAGGCGCAGAACCGCCCGAACGCCTCTCCCAGACCTGGAGGAACGTCTCGTCCGTGGTCCGCGTCAGCATACAGCCTCGCGAGGTCGGATTGCGGTTGCGAGGCGACGACCCGCTTGACCGCGGCGAAGAAGAGATTCGGAATCGGCTGGCCCGGGCGACACCAGCGGGCGAGGCGCAGCATCGCGGGAGTCCGGGCGATCTCGATCGACAGTCTCTCATAGTAACGCGACAGGACGGCCAAGGGAGACGTACCCGAGCACTCTTCTCGTGCGAAGGTCTGGAAGCGTTGGGCGACGGACTCCAGGGTCCGCTGTACGGGTGGATACTGCTCCGCCCTAGTCGCGCCCTGATGCCGGTCGACCTGCTCCAGGACCACCTTACTAGTGGTCCACCACTTTTGAGATGATGGGCAATCTCACCCTCACCCCGGGCCTTCGCCGGGGCAGGCTCTAACCCTCTCCCCCGTACCGAGTACGGGGCAGGCTCTGAGGGAGAGGGGACTGTTGAATTGTTGCCAGTCTCTGCTGATAGTCACTTCAATGATGTTGAACTACTAGTACGCTGTAATCCCGCCGTCGATGACGAGCTCGGCGCCGGTCATGTACGACGACTCGTCCGAGGCGAGGAAGAGCGCGCCGTAGGCCACGTCCATCACATCGCCGATTCTGCCCAGAGGGACGCGGCCGACGGACTCCGCCCTCCCCTCGGGGGTGGATAGGTTCGCTTTGATCATCTCCGTGTCGATCGGACCTGGGTGGATCGAGTTCGCGCGAATGCCGTCCAGGGCGTGCTGTATCGCGGTGTACTTGGTGAACAGGCGCACGCTGCCCTTGGAGGCCCCGTATGCGCTGCCCCTGGCGCTGCCCACAAGGCCGGCGGTTGAGGAGATGTTCACAATAGAGCCGCCGCCCGACCGCTGCATCGCCGGGATCGCGTGCTTGGTGCCAAGGAAGACGCCGGTGCTGTTGATGTCCATGATCCGGTTCCACTCGTCGAGCTCGGTGTCCACTATGGGAGTGCGGAGGTAGATCGCCGCGTTGTTGATGAGGATGTCGAGCTTTCCGTATGTCTCAACCGTGAACTCGACGGCTCGACGCCAGTCGTCTTCATCGGTAACGTCGAGCTTAATGAACGAGGCATCTCCTCCACGTTCTCGGATCTCGGCCGCCGCCGCGATACCCTCGACCTCCAGGACGTCCGCGAGAACGACCTTTGCCCCTTCATCGGAGAAAAGCTGGGCTTCGGTCGCCCCCTGCCCTCTCGCGGCGCCCGAAATCAGAGCGACCTTCCCTTCGAGTCTCATACCAGCCCCTCTCGCAGCGATTCGTCTTCGGATGGTGCTGATTGTACCACCGCCTATATTCGACGCAAGTCTCTGATCATGGGATATAATCGGGGCAGGATTTTAGCGCGTCATCGAGGTTGAATCATGTTGTTGCCACCGGTTTCAGATCTGGCCCTGAAAGAGTGGGCTGTGGCAGTGAAGACCCTGGGCAAGGGCGATCAGATACTGATACTGCGAAAGGGCGGCATCCACAGGGACGATCGCGACTTTCGCCTTGTGCATCCGGAGTTCTTGCTGTATCCGACCTACGAGCACCAGAAGCGTGAGCTCATCAAGCCTGAGCACCACGCGTCCCTCGAGGAGACGCTTGAGGAAAACGACATCGACGGACTGGTCGACCTGACTTACTTCTGCGCGGTCACGGACAGGTTCGAGGTCCGGGACGAGGCGATGCTGGATTCGGTCTCCGCCTCGCACATCTGGTCGGGCGAGTACGCACGCAAACGGCTGCACTGGCGTCCGAAGCAGCCGCTCACGATCGCACTGCTCAGGGTCTACGAGCTGCAGCAGCCGCAGGCGCTCCCTGTGCTCGACGAGTACGCCGGCTGCAAGTCGTGGGTCGAGCTGGGGCAGGACGTGCCGCTGGGCCTGATGACGCCTGTGCTGGGCGATGATCACTACGAGCGTATGGCCGATCAGGTTAGGTCCGTACTGGGCACGACCGCTGCGGTCTCATAGCTTTCACCGGCCGCGACGGACAACTCTCCACCAAGGGCGATGAAGTACCGCCAGCTTGGGAGCACCGAGCTCACAGTTTCCGAGATAGGGGTACCTCTGAGGCCACTGTCCACGCGAGACTATGGGCACGTCACGGAGCAGGACACACTGAACCTGCTGTCGCGAGCACTCGATCTCGGGTTCACCTACTTCGACACCGCCGATTCCTACACTGAGGGTTACGGAGAGACGGTACTCGCCCGCGCCCTCGGCCGGCAGCGACACGATATCGTGATCTCAACGAAGGCGGGTTACGACTTCTACCGGCCGGTGATCGACCCGGATGAACGAGGCAAGTCCCAGAGGTGGACGCCGGGCTACATCCGGTACGCCTGCGAGCAGAGCCTCCGCCGGCTGGACACCGACTATATCGACCTGTTCCAACTCCATCACCCGGGTCCGGACGAGATCGAAGACGAAGAGCTGTTCGGGCTCCTCGACGACCTCGTGCGGGAGGGCAAGATCAGGTACTTCGGCGTCGCGCTGGGCAGCGACCCTCAGGCTGAGGAGACCGGAGAGGGCGCGATCGAGCTCCGCGAGGTCTCCGCCGTCCAGACCGCCTTCAGCCTAATCGAGCAGCAACCGGGCCGAAACCTGATCGCCCGCGCGCAGGGAACAGATTCCGCAATGATCGTGTACGATCCGACCTCGTCCGGCGTACTGGAGGACCCGGACACCCGGCCCGCAGAACCTGGGCAAGTCCCGTCGGACTCACATAGCTCGCGGGCAGTCGTTGAAGAGCACTTGAGGTACTTCGGGGGCGATGTCGGGTCGTGGGCGATCAAGTTCGCGCTGGCATCGCCGGTCGTCGCCGCTGCCCTGCCGATCGTAACGACGTACGCACGACTGCTCAGGCTGTCTGAAATCGCCGACGCAGGAGAGCTTCCAAGGGAGTTCGTCGACCGCGCGTTCGAGGTCTACGACGAGGGGCTGATCGGCACAGACGGCTGAGCGCTACTCGAACTCGGCGGCCACTCCCTCTTCTTGGAAGGCCTCGTCTGAGACATAGTCGGCGGAGTCGTCCTCGGAATCGCGCTCACGATCCCGGCGCTTGCGCGACTCGATCCTCTGCATCTCGCCCTCGACGAGTCTGAAGTCCTTCTGAGGCAACAGGTGCAGCCGGTCGAAGAACGCCAGCGGCCAGTCTTCCGGAATCCAGCGATTCAGGTACTGAAGCGTCGGGGCGAGAAGCAGCGCGTCGATGTAGTCCGGCTCTTCGAGCACGATGTCGGGGTTGAGCTTGACCCGATACGTGAACCGCTCGCCCTCAACAGACGGCTCGAATACCGGCGAGTCGTCCTCGAAACACTTCGAGGCGATGGTGGCGGTGGCGGGCCACTTCCGGATTCCTTTCACGTAGAAAAGGACCCGGTCGTTTGGCGTCATCCGCTCGGCGCGCTGCCTGTACTTCGGCCCCATGCCGAAGAGCGTCACGCCCATCTCCCTGATGATCTCAAAGTTCTCGGGCGACTCGACGAACATCCAGTAGTTGCGTCCCACACCCCTGCGGAATCTGTTCCTGCGGTTCTGTGTCATGCTCTGATTCTACCACGGCCAGCGGTGGGAGCCGCCGAGGGTCACTCAGCGACGACGACGATCTCGGGGGACATCCTCCCGTTGTCGATCGTGAGGACTGCCATCGTCGCGGGCACCATGAACGACTTGTACGCCTGGCCAGGGTTGAGGAAAAGGACGCCGTTCCGCACCTCGCTGATCGTCTCGTGGAGATGCCCGAAGAGAATCGCGTCGACCGGCTCCGAAAAGTCATCCAGGAGGTCCTCGAGCGGAAACTCCGGGCCGCCCCAGGCCGGATGGGTCACGCCGATCCTGAGGCCTTCGGTCTCAATGACCTCTGTGTACGGCAACGCCTTTCTGAGCTCTGGTGGGTCCGAGTTGCCGTGGACGATCACTGTCCTGCGGGCCTCTTGGCGCATCCCGTTAACCACATCCTCCCGGACGATATCCCCACAGTGGACCGCGATATCCGCCTCGCGTACCGCCTGTCGAATGTCGGGATGCACCTCGTCCCAGCGCCAGAAGTGGGTGTCTGAGATGACGACGATCCGCGTTGCCAACTATCGTGTCCCCCCGCGTTACGGGTTGCGTCCTACAGAACCCGGTCTATCGATCACATTTGCGGTCGATTCTAGCACAGCGTCCGGCTCCGACAGGCGATGCGAGGTCGATCGACGAAGCGTCGAAAACGCGGGCTCGTCCTGTGCTAGAATCGCGACATTCTTCGGCCCCACAATACGCCGGCAGTCAGGGAGGAAGCGAGTGATCCAGAATGGCGGGAAGGGCGTTACCGGACCCCTGAAAGGCGTCCGGGTCCTCGACTGGACGATGTGGCAGTTCGGGCCTATGGCCGGTGCGATGATGGGAGACATGGGCGCTGACGTCATCAAGATCGAGGCGCTGGACGGGGACGCGGGACGCGCGCTGGCCCGCGCGTCGACGATTGCGCCGGGACTCCCCGCGGGTCGAAACGCGTACTTCGAGACCAATAACCGAAACAAGAGGGCGATCGCGGTGAACCTCAAGACTCCGGAGGGTCGGGAGATCGTGTACAAGCTGGTGAAAACCGCCGATGTATTCATCCAGAACTTTCGGCAGGGCGTCGCAGAGCGTCTGGAGGTCGGCTACGAAACGCTGCGAGAGATCAACCCGATGCTGGTGTATGGCTCGGCGACTGGGTACGGACCGAAAGGGCCGGACTCAGCCCTGCCGTCGTTCGACGGCTGCGGCCAGGCCCGCAGCGGGCTGATGATCTCCGCCACAGCGGCCGGCGTCGACGAGCCGGTCCGCATATCTCAGGGCGTATCGGACCAGATGGGGGCGATCATGCTGTGCCAGGGCGTGCTCGCGGCGCTTGTCGGGAGGCACGTACAGGGATTCGGCCAAAAGGTCGAAGCGTCTCACCTGAGCTCGAACATGTGGCTGCAGGCCATGGGAATGAGCATGAGCCTGATCATGGGCAACACAGGATTCGGCGCGTACGATCGAAAGTCGGCGTGGAACGTGCTCGCCAACGTCTACAAGTGCAAGGACGGCCGCTGGATCCAGCTACAGCACCTTCAGCCGGACCGCTACTGGGAGTCGTTCATGACATCCCTAGGGCTGGCGGAGCTGATCGACGACCCTCGATTCTCCGAGACGCCCGCTAGAACCGAGAACCGCGAAGAGCTGGTGGAGATCATGGACAGACAGTTTGTGACCAGAACGTCTGCCGAGTGGGACGAGCACTTCCGGAAGACCGGCGACTTCATCTACGCCAAGGTGCAGTCGATCAACGAGCTCGTCGACGACCCCCAGGTGATCGCCAACGACTACATAACCACGTTTGATCACCCAGTGATCGGGCCGATCAAGATGTGCAACCATCCAAACATCTATAGCGAAACGCCCTCGGGGATCTTCAAGGAGGCGCCTGAGCTCGGCCAGCACACGGAGGAGATCCTAATCGACGAGCTCGGTTACACTTGGGAGGACATCACTGCCCTCCAAGACAAAGGCGTGATACTGTAGAAGTCATACAACTACGAGGAGCGAAAATGGGAGAAATCGACGGCGGACGGCTGTTCGCCAAGGCGATCAAGCGCGAGGGGGTCGACTACATCTTCACCCTCAACGGCGGCCACATATATAACCTCTACGAAGGCTGTGTGGCCGAGGGAATCAAGGTCATCGACTTCCGACACGAGCAGGTCGCCGCGCACGCAGCGGAGGGGTGGGCCAAGGTGACAGGGAAACCCGGCGTGGCGATCGTCACCGCGGGACCGGGGGTTACAGATGCGGTTACCGGGATCGCCAACGCCTTCCAAGCGCCGAGTCCGATGATCCTCATCGGAGGCAACGCCGGGATTACCGACCACCTTCGGGGCGGACTCCAGGACTTCGACTCCGCGACGTTCCTGAAGCCGGTAACGAAGTTTTCCGAGCAGGTCAAGCGCGTGGAACGCATCCCGGAGTATGTCGCGATCGCGTTCCGGCACGCGACGACTGGCGTTCCCGGTCCGGTCTACCTCGAGATCCCAATCGACCTGGTCAACGGGAGCGCCGACGAAGACGACGTCCGGTATCCGCAGGCGTATAGGACCGACGCCAAGGCGTACGGCGACCCTGAGTACGTGAGTCAGATCGCTGAAATCCTGATGAAAACAGAGAAGCCGATGATCCTCGCCGGCTCCGATATCTGGTGGAACGACGCCGCGGAGGAGCTTCGCGAGTTCGTCGAGATGATCGACTCGCCGGTGTTCCTCAACGCTATGGGCCGCGGCTCGATTCCGTCAGATCATCCGAACCTGGGCAGCTTGGGCCGGCGGTACGGCCTTGTGCACTCCGACACCGTGATCCTGATCGGCACGCCGATCGATTTCCGGCTGGGTTACGGGTCCGACTACATGTTCCCGCAGAACCCCAAGCTGATCGAGATCATGATTGACGGCTCGAAAATCGGTCAGAACAGAGACATCGATGTCGGCGTGGTCGGGAACTCGAAGGCGGTGCTCCGACAGATCATGGACGAGCTCACGGACCGGGGCTACCGGTCGCCGGGCAAAGCGTGGGTCGAAGAGGTTTTGACCGAGGACCGGACGCTTCAGGCCGCCGACGAGGAGATGCTGAACAGCACCCAGACGCCGATCCACCCGATGCGGCTTGCGGGAGAGCTTCGGGACTTCCTCGACTACGACGCGACGGTGATCGGCGACGGCGGAGACATCGTCACCTTCGCCGCTCGGGTCCTGAACATCAACAAGCCCGGACACTGGCTCGATCCGGGACAGTTCGGCTGTCTCGGAGCCGGGTCGGGCTTCGCCGCGGCGGCGCAGCTCGCGCGGCCCGGCAAGCAGGTCTGCATCGTGTACGGGGACGGCGGATTCGGCCTCACCGGCTTCGACGTCGAGAGCTACGTCCGACACAACCTGCCGATCGTCTCCGTCGTCGGGAACAACGGCGCCTGGAACCAGACGACACAGGGCGTGATGCGAAGGGGCGGCAGCGGCGTCGGCACTTTCTTGTCGCAGGAGACCGACTACGCCAAGATCATGGACGGGCTCGGCGGGTACGGCGAGCGAGTGACCGACCCGGAGCAGATCAGGCCCGCGCTTGAGCGCGCGTTCGGGTCCGGCATGGCCGCGCTTCTGGACGTCGTGATCGACCCCGAAGTGGCCTACGCTGCGATGGGCGGCCGCTCAAGACAGTCGAGGCAGTACTAGCGGCCGGCGGTGGATGACCCGATCTACGAGGCGCTGTAGGGGCGGTTCGCGAACCCCAACGGTGATGATCTCAAGACAGGAGAAAGACATGGAATACCAATCCAACGACCCAGACGAGGCGCGAATCGGGAAGGACCTTGGATCGAGGGAGTTCGTCGCCGACGATCGAATCCTGAGAGACTACTTCGACGGTCTGGAGATAGACCCTGATTGGTACTCCGACAATCTCTATGGGACTCCGGTTGCGCCGTCGATGACACTGTCGTCTGTGGACGGTGGTTTCCCCGGCGGCGGCTTCAAGAACGCGTTCGGGAACTTGTGGATGCGCCAGCAGTGGCAGATGAACCAGCCGATCGTCCCGGGACAGGAGTACACCGCGACGTCAGAGATCTCGGACATCTACGACCACCGCAACCGCACTCTCGTGAACTCGGAAGTAGTTCTCTGGTCGCCCGAGGGCGAGAGGATGGCCGTCGGCCACCACCACCAGAGCTACCTGCTGAGCCAGTCGTCAGGGAAGGTCTCGTTGCGCGACCCGAAGGCGAAGGGTGGGGCGAGGCGATTTGAGGTTCCGAGCGGCGACCTGATCGAGGGTGACCCTCACCTCATCAGCCTCGAGATGTGCGGGACGTTCTTCCACGGCAACGCAAACTACCACACGGACAAGCGCGCCGCCGAAGAGCTCGGGTTCGAGGAGGTTGTTGTCGGCGGGCGAATGACGATGTCCTATATCGGCGACCTGATGGACCGGCGCTTCGGCAAGGGCTGGTTCGAAGGAGGCATGCTGGACATCAAATTCACAAACATCGTGTGGCCCGACGACGTCGTGACCGTGAAAGCCGTGATCACAGACGAGTCCGAAGACAACGGCTCCCGCAGGGCGAACGCCTCAGTCTGGATGGAGAAGGAGGACGGCACCGTCGCCATCGTCGGCACTGCCAGCGCGCTGGTGTAGAACGGGCGGCACCAGTCAGGTTACGCGGAGTCCCAGAAGCGGGAGAAGGCCAGGGCTCTCGGGCAGTGGCCGTACGACTCTTCAACGGTCACGACGATTCCTTGAAGGATCTTCGCGTTCTCATCTGGGTTGAATACCTGAAGTTCGACCTGTAGCTCATCCAGTTCTGCTCGGTCGATGAGCTCCACGCTGCCGTTTACCCTGACGGTGTCCCGGACGCCCGGGATGAAGAAGATCAGCGCGACCTGGGGATTCTCGGCCATGTTCAGGTAGGACTGGAAAAGTCGATTACCCGCGACGTCCGGGATCAGCAGCCGCCTGTCGTCCAGGACCTTCACCCAGCCGGGCTTGCCGCCTTTTGGCGAGGCGTCGCACGAGCCGTCGGCGGCGCTCGTCGCCATCACCAGGAACGGCGACTGGGCAATAAAGTCCCGCACGTTTTGCTGTAAAAGACCCTGGACCTTCGTCGCCGGACGCTCTTTGGGGAACCCGAACCGGCGAGTAAAACGGTTGTCGAATTGCGACTGGATTTCGGCTGTTTTGACCATCGGATTTCGTCCTTGTACGCTTCTTGGGACACATTGTACGTCAACGATGCCGACAGCGTTCAGCAGTCACAGGACAGGAGTCCGCTGACTTGCCAACACTCTACATAGTTCCCACGCCGATCGGGAACCTAGAAGACATCACCCTGCGCGCGCTTCGTGTGCTGAAGGAAGTCGACGTGATCGCGGCGGAGGATACTCGCACAACGCGGAAACTGCTGGACCGCTACGACGTATCCACCCGGATGACGCCATTTCATGACCACAACAGCAACCACAAGCTTCCGGAGCTTATAGAGCGCCTAGCAACCTCGGACATTGCGCTCGTGACAGACGCAGGGACGCCCGCGATCAGCGATCCCGGGCAGGAGCTCGTGGCCGCCGCCGCGAGAATAGGCGCGGAAGTCGTGCCACTGCCTGGAGCATCTGCCGTGACAACCGCTGTTGCGGTATCCGGGATTGCCTCCGACGGCTTTTTGTTCCTCGGGTTCCTGCCCAGGCGACGATCGGCAAGAAAGAGCACCCTGGCTGACGTTGCTGGGGACCGCCGGGTATTGGTGGCGTTCGAGGCCCCGCACCGTCTATCCAACTCACTCCAGGATGCGTTGGAAATCCTCGGGGACCGGCGGATCGCCGTCTGCCGCGAGATGACGAAACTGCACGAAGAGGTGTTCAGAGGGACGATCTCAGAGGCGGTCGAGCATTTCGACGCGCCGCGAGGTGAGTTCACTCTCGTAATAGAAGGGAACCACGATGAGATCGAGGCCGCGGACGATGCTGCGGTGAGCGTCCTGCTGTTGGATGCCAAAGACCGGGGGATGCGGGCGCGGGAGGCGGTGACGGAAGTCGTGGAGGCGACGGGCAGATCGAGGAGAGACGTGTACGCCCTGTGGTTGGGCCTGGAGCAGCGCCCAGCGACACCCTGACAGCGACCGGCCCGGCGGTCGTTGAGCGAATCGGGGTTATGCTACCATTGAGCCTGAATTCAAGCGGGGTTGTCTAAGCCCATCAGCCATGTCTGAAAGAATCCTTGTCTGCGTCGCCTGGCCCTATGCCAACGGCTCGATTCACGTTGGCAGCGCGGGTGGGTGCTACCTCCCGGCTGACATCTTCGCCCGCTACCATCGGATGATCGGAAACGAGGTCGTGATGGTCTCCGGCAGCGACGCGCACGGGACGCCCGTCACGATCGCAGCCGACCAGCAGGGCATCTCCCCAGAGGATATCCTCGGCAAGTTTCAGGCGGAGTTTCTGAACACGTGGGACCGCCTCGGAATCAGCTTCGACCTGTTCACCTCGACGCACACCGAGAACCACACCCAGGTCACGCAGGACATGTTCCTCCGAATGCTGGAGAAGGGCTACCTGTACAAGGACACGATGCAGCAACCCTACTGCGAGTCGGACAATCGCTTCCTGCCGGACCGGTATGTAGAGGGCCAATGCCCGAACTGCGACTACGAGGGCGCACGCGGCGATCAGTGCGACAGATGCGGGCACACGCTCGATCCCGAGGACCTGATCGGAATACGTTGCCGAATCTGCGGAAGCACGCCGGAGATCAGGGACACTGAGCACTTCTTCATCCGGCTGAGCGCATTCGAGGACAGGCTCCTCGACTGGATTCGGAACGAGGACCACTTCAAGCCCAACGTCAAGAACTTCACTGTTGGGTTTCTGGAGGGCGGTCTCAAGGACCGCGCCATCACTCGTGACCTGGACTGGGGCATTCCGGTGCCCCTCGAAGGCTACGACGATAAGCGAATCTACGTGTGGTTCGAGGCGGTCATCGGCTATCTCTCCGCGACCAAGGAGTGGGCGCAGCGGCAGGGCGAACCTGAGCGATGGCGGGACTTCTGGCAGAAGGACTGCCGGGCCTACTACTTCATGGGCAAAGACAACATACCGTTCCACACAGTGATCTGGCCGGCCATGCTCCTGGCGTACGGCGACCTCAACCTGCCATACGACGTCCCGGCGAACGAATACGTCAACCTGGAGGGCCAGAAGGTCTCCACCAGCCGCGACTGGGCGGTCTGGATGCCCGACTACCTGGACAGGTACGACGTGGACCCGGTCAGATACGTGCTGGCTTCGATCATGCCCGAGACGAGCGACTCAGACTTCACGTGGGCCGAGTACGTCCGGCGCAATAACGACGAGCTCGTGGCCACGTACGGGAACCTCGTTCACCGTGTGCTGACTATGGTAGGAAGAAACTTCGACCGCGAGGTCCCGGACCCGGGAGCGCTGGACGACGAATCATTGGCACTCCTCGAGAACGCGCGATCCCGGCTCGACGAGACCTCACGCCACCTCGGAAACTGCCGGTTCAGGAACGCGTTGCAGTCGGCGATGGGTCTGGCGCGCTCCACGAACCAGTACCTCGACGCGAAGGCGCCGTGGCGGGCGGTCAGGTCGGACAAGGCGGACGCGGCCCGCACCCTGTGGACGGCGATGTCGACCGTGAACTGCCTGAAAACTGCGTTGAATCCTTTCATGCCCGGCAGCTCCCAAAAGGTGCATGAGCTCCTTGGGTTACCCGGTACCGTAGAGGAAGAGGGTTGGAGCTGGGACCCGCACGGTTTGAAACCCGGTAGTCCACTCCCGAGTCCGAAACCGCTGTTCGTCAAGCTCGACGAGTCTCTGATCGACGAGGAGATGGCCCGGCTTGGCGCGTAGTGTACAGTCGGCTGAGCGGGACCGGGTCGCGGCCATCTACAGCCCGATCCAGGGCAGGCTCGACAGGGTTGAGAGTAAACTGCGGGAGCTCGCGAACGTCGAGTCTTCGTTCCTCGCGAAGCTGCTGTCACACGTCTATGGTTCGTCAGGCAAGCGGGTGCGGCCGGCGATTACTCTCCTCTCCGCAAGCTTTCATCCGCACGACGAGTACAAGTCCGAGGTGATGGCGACCGCGGTAGAGCTCTTGCACATCGCCACGCTGATCCACGACGACACCGTCGACGAGTCCGACTTCCGGCGCGGACGGGCGACGATATCGAGCCTGTTCGGGAAAGACATCGCGGTCCTGGTCGGGGACTACGTGTTCGCGTCGTCAGCGACGTTCGTTTGCGACACCGGGCATGTTGGCGTGATCAGACGCTTTTCAGAGACGATCATGGACCTCTCCAGCGGCGAGCTTCAAGAGAGGGTCAGCACTCGTGACGCCACTCAGACTCTCGACGACTACTACGGACGAATCTACAGCAAGACGGCGTCGTTGTTCTCCACAGCGGGCGAGACAGGAGCGGTACTTAGCGGCGCTCCGGAGGAGCAGGTTGCCGCGCTGAAGAAGTACTCCGGCGAGCTGGGAATGGCATTCCAGATCGTCGACGACATCCTGGACTTCGAAGGAGCGGAGCAAGAGATCGGGAAACCGGTGGGGAGCGATCTGGCTAGCGGGATCATGACGCTGCCTGCGTTCATCGCCTTGGAGCGACAGCCGGTCGACAACCCGATCGAGACTTACTTCGAAGACCCGGACTGCGACGACGACCTGTTGCACAAGGCGCTCGACCTGATCCAGCAGCCGGACATCATGGACGAGGCGTACGCCGAGGCGTCAAGGCGATGCGAGGTCGCGAGGGGAGCGCTGATGACGCTCCCGGACATCCCGGCGAGGAGGGCCCTGGAGGAGCTGCTCGACTACGTCGTCGTACGTCGAAGCTGAACGCTCGTTTACCTCAGGAGTCGTAGGCGCGTCCTTTGTGGGCGCCCAGAACCGGGCGATTCTAACACCCGCCCTCCACAGGCCGGAGGGACTCCACCATCAGGCCTCCGACACGACCTTTCCGTCCATCATGGTCATCGCCGGCCGGAGGCTCGGGAGCGCTTCCGGGTCGACGGACTCGATGTCCTCTTCAAACAGCACGATGTCCGCGATCCGTCCCGGAGTCAGTGATCCTAGACTCTCCGCAACTCCTGAGGCTTCGGCCGGCCCGAGTGTGTAGGCCCGAAGGGCCGTTCCAAAGTCCAGTGCTTGGTGCAACCCAAGAGGACTCCCCGAGGTTGTCAGGCGTGTGACCGACGAGTACACGGCAGGCATCGGGTTGGGGTCTACGACCGGCGCGTCCGAGCCGAATGCGACTGGTGTTCCGCCACGAACGAGCGCGGCGATCGGGTAGAGATGCGGCTGCATCTCCTCGTCAACGGTCTCCAGATACCTGTCGCCAGAGGCATAGACGAAACCTGGCTGCGTGACGACCGTGGCGCCGCTGAGGGCGACCTGTCGCAACACCTCCGGCGGGCATTCGGAGCAGTGCTCGATTCTGTGGCTGGGAATTCGACTGGGCAGTTCCACGCCTGCCCCAATCGCCCCAGCAGCGCTGCGCACAACCCCCGATTCGACGGCGTGAACTGCTACCGGAAAACCGGAGGCGACGCAGTCCGAAACGATCCCTGCCAGCTCGACAGGTGACGGGTGCTGAAGGCCCGATGACGCGGTGACCATGATCTTGGCGTGTCCGAGTCTGAGAGCGGCGTCGCCGGTGCCGAAATTGAGCCCACGCTCAGAGAAGTCTCCTACACATCTGTGATCGGGCATTAGCGTCACACGAGGAGTTGAATAGGGGGACCGCGTGAAGCCTTGAAAGAGCTCCCATTTGCCCACGGAGTTCGTATGCGTCGCGTCCTGGATCGACGTGATACCGCGGGTCAGCAGGCGATGCGACGCGCGATGAAGCGAGGAGTCGAGCTCCTGCGCCGACAACGGCGGCATCACACGATCGAGGTAGTCGTCCATCTCGAGCAAGAGCCCAGAGGGGAGCCCTGAGTTCAGATCACGAGCGATCGTCGCTCCCAAGGGTTCCGGAGTCTCAGGGTGTATACCGACTCGATCGAGCGCGACGGAGTTGAGCACGCAGGCGTGCCCGGACCGATGATTGAGCCTAACAGGATGGTCCGGCGCGGCGTCATCCAGGTCCCATCTGGTCGGATGACGACGCTCGGCGAGCGCGGACTCGTCGTAGCCCCACGCCCTGATCCACTTCCCTGCCATCGTTGTCGAAGCCCTGATACGGATGGCGGAATTGATCCCCTCGATCGACGTGGCCGCACCCGGATGGCAGTCGACGCCGGCCAGGGAGGACGCGTACGCGAGCAGGTGAATGTGGGCATCATGGAAGCCAGGGATCAGTGTCCCGCCCGCGCAGTCGATGACCGTCGTGGAGCTTCCGGTCAGGGCTCGGGCCTCGCTCGATGCGCCGGTCCAGGTCACGCGCCCGTCTGAGATCGCGACAGCCTCGGCTCTGGGACGCCGGTCGTCCATAGTCAGCGCGCGGGCGTTGACGAGGATCGCGTCTGGGATTAGGACGCTCAATAGCGATTCCAGGGTCGAGGGATCATCTCCCCCGGATCGGAGAAGGATCTATTGGAGGACCGATCTCGGCGTTGCTTCGATCCGCCGGACTACGATCCTCGTTCGGTCCATCATGTCGGGGATTCGCGGTGCGATCTCGTTGGCCCAGTAGTCGCTCTCATAGACCGCTGCGTAGAGTCGCTCGCGATCTTCCTCGTTGTCAAAGCGACGGACCCAGATGTAGAGGTCGTCCTCCTCTTCGCCAACGAAGCTGCCGATGATCGTCATTCCCTTGCCGACCTGGAAGGGGATGATGTCTTCCTCCATAAACTTGACCCAGTTTTCACGCTGACCTGGGAGAGTTCTGTACTCGCGAAGTTCGAAGAACATTGGGGGTCTCCTTATCGTGTTGGGTGACACTCTATGAGGCGGCGGTGGTGGTGTCAACTCAACCAAGTTTGTACACGAGCACGCTCGCGATGACGTACATCGCGATCATAGAACCTGCCTCGATGGTGATGGGGAACCCCGTCCGGCCGGGCCTGCGGGTCTGGAGCCCGACGACCACGATGCCAGTCATGATCACGGCGATCACTCCCGTGAGGGCATGGATCCCGGAGACGTCCAGCCAAAGCACTCCCGAAGTAAGGGCGACGTCGTCGAGGAACAGTACGAATCCCATATTGAAGAGGTTGCTGCCAAGGAGGTTCGTGATCGCAAGCTCGGGGGCGCCGAGCCGAAGCGCCGCGAACGAGGCGGCGAGCTCCGGAAGAGACGTGCTCAGCGCCAGGAACTGCGTACCCACGAAGCTCCTCTCCCAGCCCATTGCTTCCGCGAGGTGGTCTCCGGTCGTCGCGAGCCAGATGGCCGTTCCGGCGACCACTGCGGCGGTGACCAGGTAAACGATGAATGCTTTGGGAAGGCTCTCTTCATCGTAGATCGTCGGCAGCGTATCTTCCGCCTCGGGCTCGTCCGAATGATCGTCGTGGTGCTCGGCCCTGTAGATGAGGTACATAGCTGCCAGGAATGTGCCGAAGAGCAGGACGGAGACCGGGCTGACGGGCCAGGTCGCAGTCGCGGTCGTAAGGCCGTGGACCACCATCGCAGCGACAGCGATCGAGATTATGATGATGCCGAGCACGCCGATGAGGGCGGAGGTCGGCGTCACGTGACCTAGAATCGCACGTCGTTGCCAGTAGAGGTCCAACAGCCCGATGATCAGCAGGTTGAATAGGTTGCTTCCGAAGGCGTCCCCGGCAGCGAGATCGGCCTCGCCCACCAGGACGATCGAGCTTACGCCGGTAGCCAACTCCGGCAAGGACGTCGCAGTCGCCAACATCACCACACCGACGAACGATCGTCCGAGTCCGGTCTTCTCGGCGATGATGTCGGCGCTTCTTGCCATGAAGTGTGCGGAGACGAGAATGATTGCCGCCGCGGCGGCAAGCTGGAGCCATAAGAGGATTACTTCCACGGTCTCTCCGTCTAGTTCGTCGATCGACTGGAATTCAAGTGACCGATGACGTAGTTACTTCCACTTGCGTGGGCATGACGACGAACCCGGCAAGTGGGCTCCGGTATCCGTTTTCACGCGCAAAGGCTCTTCGCCGGAACGGCGAGAGGAGCGTCTGTTTGCTCCGGCCGGACCATCAGTCGTTTCACGTCGTACACAGCAATGGCCCCAACGAGTGGGGCCATCTCGTGACATTTCGGGCCTTGGCAGATTCTAACGGGCGGACTGGTTGCTTACAAGCAGGTCGGCGCGGTCTCCCCACCTATCCAGGAAGCGCCTGTAGTTCTTGAGGCTGAGCTCGTCGCGTTCGGCCTCGGCAAGCTCGCTCCAGACGCGGTGCTCGTGCTGGACCACGGGGAGGGCGTGGTCTGCCACGATACGCAGTCCATGCTCCTTGAAGTGGAAGCTGAAGTCGATGTCGAGGTTCCGGTAGAACCTAAAGCTCTCGCGCATCAGGCCCGTCCGCGGAAGTTCCTCCCGCCTGAACGCGAAGCAGTATGCTTGCATCGCGTCCATATCGCCCGACTCGTTCTCCCCGTCGTGGAAGTGGTGCAGGTTGTCCGTGCGGAGTCCAAACGGACCGACCACGCCGACATCCTCCTCTTTCAGGTGCCGTTCGATGCCGTCGTAGATGTCTCCGGCGATCTCGACGCTCGTGTCGATCAGGACGACGATCCTGCCCAGGCTCTGTTTCAGGACGATGTTCTTGGCCGCGGCCTCTCCGAGCTTGTGGTCCGCGTGGATGATCCTGACTCGGGAGTCGGATTTCGCAACGTCGTCCAACCACTGGGAGGTCTCGTCTGAAGAGCCGTTGTCGAGTACGACGGCCTCAACGTCGCGGTCGCCGATCCACTCAAGGGCGGAGCCTAGCGCGCGCTTGACGTCGTCCGCGTAGTTACAGGCGACCACGCCGATCGTAAGGTCGTGGGCGTCGGGCTGAGTGAGGAGCGACGGCACCTCGGCAGAGGACGAGATGACGTCCCTGCCCTGCGTCATCTTCTCCCACGCGGCCTTCGGCCGGATTCGGGAGCCCCTGTCGTGGTCTTCGACGACGTACCCGACCTCGTCGAGCGCGGACCTGATCTCATCGGCAGCGGCGTACTCGCCCATATCCCGCAGGTGTGCCCTGCGGAGGAGCTGATCGAGCGCCTCTGGCGAGGGTTCGTACTCGTCTCCGACTCCAATCAGTCCCAGGCCCAGCACCTCGTCGATCTTCTCGATGAGCGCCAGCTTGGTCACGGCAGAGAGATCGGCTCCCGCGAGTTCCCACGTCAGCGCCAGCGCGCCGGGCATGTCCAGGTTCGAGTTGACGGTCTCGAAGAATCTCTCCGTCCACTCTTCGACTGCGGCTGCGTCCGGCGACTCGCCACCGGCGACAACAGCCTCGTCCGCTTCAATCATCCACTGCCAGATCCGGTTCTTAAGACGATGCAGCCCCCTCTGGGCGGCGCGAAGCGACGTGAAAGTGAAATTCAGGCGCGTGTTGAAGCGGGCGGTCATGCAAAGGTACCTGAACGCCATCGGATCGATGCCCTGCGCCTCGATGTCGGACATGATGAACGAGTTCCCAGCGGACTTCGCCATCTTCACGCCGTCGGCGAGGAGGTGCTGGCCGTGGACCCAGGAGTTGACGACCGGTCTGCCGGTGAACCCTTCGCTTTGCGCGATTTCGCCTTCGTGGTGGGGGAAGATGTTGTCCACCCCACCCGTGTGGATGTCGAACTGTCGCCCCAGATACTTGATCGACATGGCCGAGCACTCGATGTGCCAGCCGGGGAACCCTTCGCCCCACGGGCTGTCCCACTTCACGGTACGACCGGCCTCGGCGGCCTTCCACAGGGTGAAATCGCGCGGGTCGTGCTTGAGAGGATCGGCGTCCACCCTAACCGCTTCGAGGAGCTCTGCCTCGTGGATGTTTCCGGACAGCGACCCGTACTGCGAGAAGCTGGACACCTCGAAGTAGACGTTCCCATCGACCTCGTATGCAAGTCCGCTCTCGACGAGTTTCTCGACGATCTCGATCATCTCCTGGATGTGATCGGTCGCCTTCGGGAACTCTCGGGCCGGCAGGATCCGGAGCTTCTCCTCATCCTTCAGGAAACGTTCGGTGTAGAACTGGGCGATCTCCGCCGGGGTCTTTCCCTCCTCGATCGCGGCGGCGACGACCTTGTCCTCGCCGCGTTCCAGCACCTCTTGCCGCATGTGTCCGACGTCGGTGATGTTCTTTATGTGGATGACATCGAGACCCTGGGCGACTAGCGCCCGCCGTATCCAGTCGGCCATGAGGTACGAGCGGAGGTTTCCGATGTGGGCGTCGCGGTAGACGGTCGGGCCGCATGTGTACATGCGGACGATTCCGTCCTCGATCGGCGCGATCCCCTGCTGCTCTCGGGTCAGCGTGTTGTGTAGTCTCAACAAGATCATTGGCCTCGGTTCATCTCGCCGGCACCCCAACTGTGACGTCCATGACATGCAGGAAGTTGGTGCTCCCGGCGACTCCGAATGGGAAGCCGGCGGTGATGACGAGCTTGCCCTCGCCGCTCAGCCAACCGGACGAGACCGCTTGGGACTCGGCGGCTCTGAACAGCTCCTCCACGTCCGCCAAGTGCGGGCCAATCTCAGGGCTGACGCCCCAGCTCACTGTCAGCCTTCTTCGGACCGACTCATACGGGGTTAGCGCTAGGATCGGAGGCCGGGGCTTGTACCTTGACACCCTCCGAGCGGTGCTGCCCGACTCCGTGAAGGCAACGATGACGTCCGCGTTGAGCTGATTGGCGATCCGGGAGGCGTCGTAGCTGATTGCGTCGTCGGTCTGGTGCTCAAGAGACTCGGCCTTCTCTTCGAGGATGCTATCGTAAGGGAGATCGGCCTCCGCGTTCAGGGCCACTTTCCGCATCACCTCGACCGCACGGTCGGGGAATAGCCCAACAGACGTCTCACTCGACAGCATGACGGCATCCGTACCATCGTAGACCGCATTAGCGACGTCGGTCACCTCCGCCCTGGTCGGATTGGGCGACAGCACCATGGACTCCAGCATCTGGGTCGCGGTGATTACCGGCTTTCCGGCCTGGTTGGACAGCCCGATCAGACGCTTCTGAATTACGGGAACCAGCTCGAGCTCAATCTCTACTCCCATGTCGCCGCGCGCGACCATTATGCCATCGCTAGCCGTAAGGATGTCGTCGAAGTTGACAATGGCCTCGGCGGTCTCAATCTTGGAGACGATGAAGGCATCACTGCCGTCCATGGCCAGCAACCGACGTGCGACGGTGATGTCCTCGGCCTCAGTGACGTTGGAGAGGGCGACGAAGTCCGCTCCCTGGTGCGCGGCGAAGCTGAGGCCGTCCCGAGCCCTGTCGTCGAGGAACGGCAGCGCGGGAGCTCTACCGGGCGTGGTTACGCCCCTGCGTTCGGTGATCTTTCCCCCGTCGACGACCTCGCAGTTGACCTCAGTGCCCTCAATCGAGAGGGCGCGCAGCGCGACCGCGCCGTCGTCCACGAGAATCCGTTCCCCTACTTCGACGTCGCCGTGCAAGCCGGGCGGGTATACGCCGAGCATGTCGGGGCTGCCGGTGACGGTCCTGCTGGTGAGTACGATGCGGTCGCCGGACTTGAGGTAGATGTCTCCCGGCGACTGCGGCCCTGTACGGTATTTGGGCCCTGGAACGTCGACCATGATTCCGACCGGTATGTTCAGGTCGACCGACGCCTTCCTGACAACGGCGAACATCTCTTCGTGGTCGGCAAAGCTGCCGTGGGACAGGTTCAGCCGCGCGACGGTGAGTCCTGACTGGATCAGACGGCTGATCATCTCGTACGACCTGGACTGGGGGCCGAGCGTGCAGACGATCTTGGTCTTGGGGCGCGCGGGTTGGTCCGCCCTCTGACTCATACGGTTAGCTCCGGTGGCCTTCCCCTATCGACGGATGTCTTCCTGATCTTACTAGAAAACGATGCCATCTACTACATGTTCTAGGGGTAGCCATGTTCATAGGCAGTGGGAATTGGATTACAATGGGATGACTGCGACCCGTCGCAATAAGCATGACACGTCCCGCAAACCAACTCTACGACCTCCAACTCCTGGATTGGGAGATCCAGAAGCTGGAGGTCGAGTTGGTGGACGTCCGGTCTACGCTCGCAGACGACTCCCGGCGTCAGACCGCCAGACGGAATCTCGATCTGCTTGAGCAGCGGCTGGAAGCCCTCAGGAGCCCCAGACGTCAGTCCGAGGAGGTGATCCGCCAGGCGGAGCAGCGGATCTCCGAGATCGACGTCCGGATGTACAGCGGTATGGTCACCAATCCGAGGGAGCTGGAAGCGTATCAGGAAGAGCGTGCGACGCAACTCCGGAACCGGAGCGCCGAAGAGGACCGACTCCTGGACGCCATGGTTCAGACCGAGGAGACCCAGGATCTCCGGGACGAGGCGCGGTCGGTCTTCGAAGACATCAACGCCCATCGGAATCAACAAGTCGCCGAGCTCACGGTCCGACAGAGCGAGATCGAGTCTCAGCTCCCGGCGCTCCTTCAGGAGCGGCTGACGTCAGCCGCGGAGTATCCCCCGCAAGTTCTCGCGATGTACGAAGGTGTCAGGCGTACACGCGGGGGGCAGGGCGCCGCACTGGTGGACCGGCGCGGACTGTGCGGCGGCTGCAGACTGACCATTACCGTGTCCGAGATGCAGCGCGTCCGTGCGGCCCGCGACGTCGTCCAGTGCGGAAGCTGCTCGCGAATTCTGATTCAAAGCTGACCCGGAGACACGGGAGGCCATGAGAGCACTCGGATACTTCAGAGGAGACGTGCTGAGTCGACAGGGCCAGGATCGCGGGGACCTTTCCGATCTTGAGGACGATTTCGCCGAGTTCTGCGACCTCAACCTCCATCAACCGATTGAGACATTCGGGGACACGGGTGCCTCGGATGACGGCGGCTATCCCGAGTACCGGAGGCTGCTGAGCTACATCCGGGAGTCTGGCTCCAACTTTCTGGTCGCAATTCCGGACTCGACTCACCTCGGTTCTGACATCGAGTCATTCGTCCGCGCATTCCTCGAGGTGGAGGGCGTAGGGGCGAAGGTGACCTGCCAGGACGAAGACGCTCCCGACCCGCTTCAGAGCGCTCTCGCGATCTTGGGCGTGTCGGGCGTTTCCAAGTCCAGAAGCTCCAAGATCCGGGAGTCCATGCAGAACAAGGCCATCCTCGGCAAGGCCCTCGGTCGCCCGCCGTTCGGTTACAGTAACGCCGACGATGGAACTCTCGAGGTGGTGGAAGATGAGGCGGTGGTCGTCCGGCTGATCTTCAAGCTGTACACGGAGGACCGCCTAGGCATGAGGCGCATAGTTCAGGAGCTAAACACGCGTGGCCTCCGAACTCGGAGGGGCGGGAACTGGAATGTCGTGAGCATCCGGGACATTCTGAAGAACTCTGTGTACATAGGGACGTACTCGCGTTTTGGGCTGCGCCTGCCCCGAGCGCACCAGCCGATTGTAACGCCGGATGTATACCGGGCGGCGCGCGACATCGTGCGAGAGCGGAGGCCTCGCGACAGGTTGTCGAAGGCGGAGCCGTACCTGCTTTCGGGTATCGTCTTCTGCGACTACTGCGGGAATCGGATGATGGGCGTGACGCGCCGTCAGCAGTGGTCGAACAAGGATGGCACCCGAAACCGGAGCACGTATCGCTACTACCAGTGTCAGTCGCGCAACAACCAGAGCGTGTGTGGATATCACACCTGGCGAGAGACCGAGCTGGAGCGAGCGGTCGTGGCCCAGATCCCATCTGCCCTCGAACGCAAGGCGGGCGACGGGCCTGACGACGGCGACCGCGAGCAGGTACGCGCCCGGATGCGCGAAGAGAAGGTCCGGAACGCGGAGCGCCGCTTCCATCTCGCGCTGCGGAAGACCGCGGCAGGTGCGGCGGACACGGACCATCTACAAAAGGCGGTGACCGAGATGGACGACGCTCGAAGCGGAGCGAAGACCTTCAAGAACGTACCAGACGCCGAAGAGTCGCTGCGCCGGTGGGAAGAGCTGGAGTTCGAGGAGAAACGAGACTTTCTGCTGACCCACGTCACCCGCGTCGACGTACGCGATCACGGCGCGTGGGTCACGGTCTGACCGGGGACGCGAGTTGGCACTGGCGCTCAGACCAAGCACGTACGAATCGTTCATTCGTCCGCTGCTCTTCCAACTTCCTCCCGAGAGGGCGCAGCGGATCGCCGACCAGACGCTCAGGCTATGGCCACTGTGGAGGTCGCTTTCGGGGCTGACCCGGTTTCGATCGCCGAGGATCGAGACGACTCTCGCCGGCATCGACATCGCCAACCCGATCGGCCTTGCGGCGGGTTACGACAAGAACTGCTCGCTTCTGCCCGGGCTGTCGTCCCTCGGTTTCGGATACGTGACGTGCGGCACCGTGACCCTGGAGCCTCGGAGCGGGAACCCGGGGACTCGGCTGATCAGGGACGCGGGACGCGGGGCGCTGATCAACTCGCTGGGCTTCCCCGGCAAGGGGCTGTACGCGGCGGCGGAGCACATCGCCGAAGATCGCGGACGCATCACAGAGACGCCGGTAGTCGCGAGCGTCTCGGGAACCTGCGTTGAAGAAATCGTCGAATGCCACCGTACGCTCGAGCCCCTGACCGATGCGATCGAGATCAACATCAGCTCCCCCAACACCGCCGGCCTACGACTTTTCCATGACGATGCTGTGCTGGCGTCACTTCTCGCCGCAGTGAACGAGTCGCGTTCGAAGCCGCTGTTTGTGAAGATGCCGCCGCTGCCGGTCGACGGGTCGGACGCGGGCGCCGTTCTCCGACTGGCGGAAATCTGCGCCGACCGTGGAGTCGACGCTCTCACCGTCGCAAACACTCAACCCGTACAAGACCCGAGGCTGTCCGTTGGATCCGGAGGGCTGAGCGGCCGTCCGATCTTCGGCGCGATGCTGCGGATGGTAGCGGCAATGCGGGAACGTGTGGGAGAGTCGGTCGCGATCAACGCTTGCGGCGGGATCTTCTCCGCGAGAGACGCTTGGAGCGCGCTTGTCGCGGGCGCGGATACGGTCCAGCTCCTGACCGGTTTCGTCTACAGGGGACCTGGAATCGCACGACACATCAGCCGAGGGCTCGCGACGATTCTGGAGGCGCAGGGTCTCGACTCGGTCCGCCGTTTACGCACTCTCGCCAACCAGGAGAGCGACGGGTGAACGACTGCCGGGCACTGCTCCTCGATCTCGATGGAACGCTGATCGGGCCGGATGAGACCGTCTCACCCGCGGTAGCGGGAGCCGTCGAGCGCGTCTCCGCGAGGATTCCGGTCTCGATCGCCACCGGGCGGGAGCCGACGCAGGTGGTCGAGTTCGCGCGCGAGCTCGGTCTCACTGCCCCACAGGTCTCGGACAACGGTGCGTTGATACTCGACCCGGCGACGGGGAACGACCTGTGGAGCGCGCCTCTCGGCCGAGACCTGGCCCGCCGCGCAATGCGGCCAATCATCGAGACCGACTGCGAGTTCATTGCGACCCACCCCGCTGGGACGATCACCGACTTGGGCGATATCGACACCTGGGAGATAACCCGGATTTCCGCGCTCGACCTCAACGAGGTTGCGGCTGAGAAGATGGTCTCACAGTTCCCGGATGGCGATGGTATCGAGGCCGTCAAGGTCTGGCTGCCGTACAACAACCTGTGGGCGGTGGACTTCACGCGGGAAGGAGTGAACAAGGGCACCGGCATGCGGGCGTTGTGCAAACTGATGGCCATCAACCCGTCCGAGACGATCGCCGTGGGTGACAGCTACAACGACATACCGCTGCTGCGGGCGGCGGGACTTGGGATTGCGATGGGAGGCTCGCCCGACGAGGTGCGCGATGCGGCCGATTATACGACCGGTCCGGTATCAGAAGACGGCCTCGCCGAGGCGATAGAGCGGTTCGTATTGCCCCGACTTTCATAGGCCCCTCTCACTCCTCTCTCCTCACCCAGAAGTTGGTGGATAGCCACACCTGCTATGCTATAATCCCGCGTGGCCTCGGAGAGGTGGCCGAGTGGTTGAAGGCGCTGGTCTCGAAAACCAGTATGGGAGCAATCTCATCGTGGGTTCGAATCCCACCCTCTCCGCCATCACAAGGAATCCATCCTGTTCCGTCTCGCACTACACAGCGGGTGCGAGGGCAACTCCGCGGAGAGGTGCTAGAGTGGCCGAATAGGCGCGACTGGAAATCGCGTGTCGTCTGAAGAAGGCGACCGTGGGTTCGAATCCCACCCTCTCCGCCAGCTCTCTCAAGAGTTTTCTGATAGGGAAGCACGACGTCTGAGCCTTCGTCCTTCGACCCGCTCGGAACAAACGGACTAGGGTCCAGACCCATACTCATGGAAGACGCTGAGCTAAAGTACTGGATCGCGTTCAACCGCGTCTCGCGGGTCGGACGAGCGCGGGTCGCGCTGCTGGAGGGGCACTTCGGCTCGCTCGCGTCGGCTTGGGGGGCGACGGCAGGCCAGCTTCAACTGGCCGGCCTCGATCGAAGAACCGCGCAGCACGTCGCTGACCTCCGGTCGGAGATGGATCCGGACCGCGAGCTGGAGAGGGTCCGGCTTGCCGGCATCGCCGTTCTGACGTGGCACGACGACGGCTACCCTCCCCGTCTCAAGGAGATCTACGATAAGCCGCCTGTTCTGTACCTGTCAGGGAGCCTGGAGGCGGCGGACGAACGCTCTGTCGCGGTGGTAGGCACCCGAAACCCGACCGCCTACGGTCGGGAGACCGCGCGGCAGCTCACGTCCGATCTCTCGAAGAGCGGAGTCACGATCATCAGCGGTCTCGCCCGGGGCATCGATGGGATTGCGCACCGCACGGCGCTGGAGAGCGGCGCACGGACGATTGCCATCCTCGGGAGTGGCGTCGACGTCATGTACCCGCGAGAACACGCCTCCCTCGCGCGGCAGATCGCCGAGACCGGCGCTGTCGTCTCCGAACATGCGCTCGGAGCAAGGCCGGACGCCCAGAACTTTCCCAGAAGAAATCGGATCATCAGCGGAATGAGCCTCGGAACGGTGGTGATCGAAGCTCCAGAGGGCAGCGGCGCTCTGCTCACCGCAAGACATGCCCTCGAACAAGACCGCGAGGTCTTCGCCGTGCCGGGCAGCATCTTGTCTCCGTCATCGAGAGGAGCGAACAGGCTGATCCGAGACTCGGAGGCTAAGCTGGTCACCTGCGGTGACGACGTGCTCGAAGAGTTGAACCTGTCGTCCGTCGAGCACCAGATCGAGCTGGCCGCGTTCTTCCCTGAAGACGAAGCCCAGGTTGCGGTGCTAAAGTACGTCACGTTCGATCCGGTACACGTTGACGAGATAACCAGAACGTCCGCCCTCGCCGCCTCGACAGTCAGCAGCGCCCTTACTATGATGGAGTTGAGGGGACTCGTCCGGCACGTGGGCGGAATGAGCTACATAAGGCTCCGGGAAGTCCCGGCAGAATTCAATGCGACATAAGAGGGGCAATGGCTAAAGATCTTGTAATCGTAGAGTCGCCGGCAAAGGCGAGAACCGTCCAGCGATTCCTGGGCAACAAGTACGTGGCCAAGGCGTCGATGGGGCATGTCCGCGATCTACCCAAGAGCAAGATGGGCGTCGAAGTGGAAGATGACAGCTTTACGCCGTCGTACCGCGTCATGAACGACAAACGTAAAGTGGTCTCAGAGCTGTCGAAGGACGCCAAGGCTGCCGACACCGTCTATCTGGCGACCGACCCGGATCGTGAGGGTGAGGCGATCTCCTGGCACCTGATGGAGGCGGCGAAGATTCCGCCAAACAAGGCGAAGCGCGTCGTCTTCCACGAGATCACGCGGGAGGCGATCAGCGAGGCCTTCGACAACCCGCGAGAGATAGATCGTTCGCTGATTGACGCGCAACAGGCACGGCGCGTCCTCGACCGCATCGTCGGGTACAAGCTGAGTCCGGTGCTCTGGGACAAGGTCCGCAGGGGCCTCTCCGCGGGCCGCGTCCAGTCCGTCGCGCTCAGGCTCGTCGTCGACCGCGAAGCCGAGAGCGAGGCGTTCGTCCCCAAGGAGTACTGGACAATCGACGCGACTCTCGCCAAGCTTCCGAGGACCGACGGCGGGCTTTTCACAGCCAGGTTGCACGCGGTGAAAGGTGTCCGTGGTCGTATCCCGCTTCCGAACAAGGAGGCAAGCGACGGGATCCTCGCAGATCTCAAAGACGCGGGCTACTCCGTCTCGAAGGTCACACGCCGCGAGACCAAGAGCCGTCCGGCGCCTCCGTTCATTACAAGTACCTTGCAGCAGGAGGCGTGGCGAAAACTGAGGTTCACCGCCCGCAGAACGATGATGATCGCGCAGCAACTCTACGAGGGGCTGCCGATCGGCGACGAGGGCTCGGTCGGACTGATCACATACATGCGGACCGATTCGACGAATGTCGCGGCGCAGGCGCTGAGCGAGGCGAGCCGGTACATCAAGAGGAAGTACGGCCCCAACTACGCCCCGGCGCGGCCGCGCCTCTACACCAAGCGGGTCAAGGGCGCGCAGGAGGCGCACGAAGCGGTGCGTCCCACTTCTGTCGAGCGAGAGCCTCAGGCCATTCGCCGGCATCTCAACAGTGACCAGGCGCGTCTGTACGACCTCGTCTGGAAGCGGATGGTGGCCAGCCAGATGAGGGACGCTCTGTTCGACTCGACGTCGGTTTCCGTCGAAACCTCTGGCGCGGCGTCAGGCAAGACGTACGAGTTTCGGGTGCGGGGTTCGGTCCTCAAGTTCCCGGGATACCGTGCCGTCTACATGGAAGGCACCGACGACAGATCGGACGCTGAGGATGCCCCGTCTCCTCCGATCCCTCAGATGGATCAGGGCGAGCCGCTCGAGTGCTTGAAGCTCGACCCCGAGCAGCACTTCACCCAGCCTCCGCCACGGTTCACCGAGGCGTCGCTCGTCAAGGCGCTCGAGGAACGCGGAATCGGCCGGCCAAGTACTTACGCGCCGACGATCGCGACGCTGATGGACCGCGACTACGTCCTCAAGGAGAAGGGCGGCTTCATGCCCACCAAGTTGGGAAGGGCCGTCACCGGACTTCTCGTCGAGCACTTCCCCGACGTTCTCGACGTCGGATTTACCGCGCGGGTCGAAGAGGAGTTGGACGACATCGCCGATGGGGATCGACAGTGGACGCCCGTGATCAGGGAGTTTTACCACCCATTCGATCAGGCGATCGACCGCGCGATGAAACACGCGAAACGTGTCCCTCGCGAGCAGCTCGACGAGGAGAGCGACGAGGTCTGCGAGAAGTGTGAGAAGCCGATGGTTATCAAGACCGGCAGGTACGGCCGGTTTCTGGCCTGCACCGGCTACCCGGATTGCCGGAACACCCGGCCGATCGAGAGCGCCGATGAGCGCGCGCTCAGGGAGCGGGTCAGTGAGGAGATCGACGAGGTCTGCGAGAAGTGCGAGCGGCCGATGGCGGTCAAGACCGGGCGAAACGGCCGATTCCTCGCCTGCACAGGATATCCCGAGTGCAAAAACGCCAAGCCGTTCCTTGTCGGCGTCGACTGCCCCACCTGCGGCGGCGATCTGGCGGAACGCAAGCAAAGGGGAAAGAACGGCAGGGTCTTCTACGGCTGTGTCAACTACCCCGAATGCAAGTTCGCCGCGAATCCGCTGCCGCAGCCGTGCCCGCAGTGCGGCAAGTTGCTGGTGACCCAGGGCCGGAGCCGCAGAAATGCCCGGTGCCTGGACGACACATGCGGATTCAAGGGCCAGGTGCCGAAGGAAGAGGTGCTGGAGAAGGCGTCTTAAGATGGATGGTCGGCAGTGGGACGATCTGATGAGCAGGTTCCGCGACCACCTTGTCGCCGAGCGTGATCTCTCGCCACTGACGGTGCGGAACTACTTGGCCGACCTCGCGCCGCTCCGCGACTTCATGTCAGATCGGGACGTTGGGTCGTTCGCCGACCTCGACCGGTTGAAAGTGAGGACCTACCTGTCCTGGCTGCACGAACTCGGATACGTCCGATTGAGCATCGCGCGGAAGCTGAGCGTCGTTAGGACGCTCTACCGCTGGCTGAAACGGATCGGCGAGGTAGAACACGACCCGCTCCCCCTGAGAGGGACGTTCAAGACCGACTCCCGGCTTCCTCGTTTCCTTTCTCAGGACGAGGCCTCGAAGCTCGTGGACGCGCCGGAGCGGACTTCCGACAAGGGCCTCCGCGACAGGGCGCTGCTCGAGCTGATCTATGCGGCGGGACTGAGGGTCAGCGAGGTGCGAGACCTCAACATAGATAACTTGGACCTTGGAACACGCGAGCTGAGGGTGATTGGGAAGGGGAACAAGGAGCGCGTGGTGCTGATCGGGGTCCCCGCCAGGGACGCGATCAAAGCCTACGTCTCTGAGGTCCGCCCAAAGTTGGCATCTCAGGACGCAGAGGGCGCTCTATTCGTCAACCGGTACGGTGGTCGGCTCAGCCAGCGAAGTATCCAGAAGATCGTCCGAAGTTACGCCGCTCATGTGGGACTTGGGACGCAGGTACATACTCACACCCTCCGTCACTCATTCGCGACTCATCTCCTCGAGGGCGGAGCGGACCTCCGGGTCGTGCAGGACCTTCTCGGACACTCCAGCCCCGCGACCACCCAGGTGTACACGCACGTTACGAACACGGAAGCCCGAAAAGCCTACATGGCCGCACATCCCAGGTCAGGAGCGAGGAAAGAGGAGTGAGGAGTGAGAGGCGTCAGGAGGAATTCGATCGAGTGGTGGGGAGGCTCTTGTGGTCCCAAGGTGTGGAACATCGCGGGCTGACCTATGGACACCCGTAGCCGAATCGAGAAGCTTCGGCGAGAATTCTCCGATCTCGAAGTGGACGGTTTTCTCGTATCTTCGCCCGACAACAGGCTCTACCTCTCAGGCTTCACAGGATCAAATGGTCAGCTCCTGATCACAGCGTCAGAAGCAGCGCTGGTCACCGACTTTCGATACGTAGAGCAAGCGGGATCAGAGTCACCTTCATTTCGGGTCCATCAAACTCAGCGCGGCACGCCGTGGCTGCCTGGCCTGGTGGCCGAGTTGGGCATCCGCACCCTTGGATTCGAGGCCGACGACATGACGGTCGCCGCCCACGGCACTCTTGTTGAAGAGTTGGACGAGGCCGATCCGCCGGTCGAAGCCAGTCTCGAGCCCACAACAGGCGTCGTCGAGCAGATCAGAGCGACAAAGAGCCCTGACGAACTTGAGCTGATCGAGCGCGCCGTGGCGATCGCCGATCTCGCCATGGAGACCGTCGCTGCGGCGATCACTCCAGGGATGACCGAGAAGCAGGTCGCGGAGCTGATCGAGTTCGAGGTGAAACGTCTAGGAGCCGAGGGTCCGTCGTTCGAGTCCATCGTAGCGGCTGGGAGGAACGGCGCCCTTCCCCACCACCGAGCCGGCAACACGGTGATCGAACAAGGAGATGGCGTTGTCATCGACATGGGCGCCAACTACCTTGGATACTGCAGTGACCTTACTCGGACGCATCTCATGGGAGAACCGGACGAACGATTCAGGCCGGTCTATGGTATCGTTCTGAGTGCGCAGATGGCCGCGATCGAAGGCGCCAGGCCCGGAATGACCGGCGAGGAGATCGACACGATAGCCCGGGCGGTGATCAAGGACGCGGGCTACGAAGATGAGTTCGGCCACGGACTTGGACACGGCGTTGGGCTGGCCGTCCATGAGCGTCCAATGGTTGTACCGACTTCAGAGGACGTGATCGAAGACGGGATGGTGTTCACCATCGAACCCGGCATCTACATATCCGGGTGGGGCGGCGTACGGATCGAGGACATCGTGGTCATGGAGAACGGCCGAGCGCGGGTACTGACAAAGTCTCCCAAGTAGGGATGACCCTTGGGAGCGGGGCTCCGTCCTCCCGGCGTGCGCTTTGTCCTTCGATCCGCCGCGGCGGAGACGAGCGGGGCTGGCGGCGCGGTATCAACGGAAGGGAAAAAGCGCGATGACAATCGGATACGGAGACCTCAGAAAGGGTATGGCCATCGAGCTGGATGGCGAGCCCTACCTCGTCGTCGAATACGACCGCAGCAAGATGCAGCAGCGCGCGCCCACCATGCGCATCAGGTTCCGCGAGATCCGGACGGGCAAGGTGCTCGACCGGAGCTTCTCCGGATTCGACGTGAAGCTCACGGCGGCGGACGTCGAGCGTAGGTCTGCCCAGTACATCTACGACGAAGACGAGCTCTGTTACTTCATGGACGTCGACAGCTTCGAACAGTTTCCGCTTTCAAAGTCGCAGATCGCCCAAGAGCTGAACTACATCAAAGAGGAGACGACTGTCGACCTCGTCTTCTACCGGGACCAGCCGATCTCGATCGACATTCCACTGACCGTCGATCTGAAGGTCGTCGACTCGCCTCCGGGCCTCAAGGGCGACACCGCGACGGGCGCGACCAAGCCTGCGACGCTTGAGACCGGCCTCCTGATTCAGGTGCCTCTATTCGTGAACGAGGGCGAGACCGTCAAGGTGGACACGCGATCAGGCAGCTACCTCTCCAGGGCCTGAATCGGTAGCTCCACATAGCTAAACAGGATGTTCTGGCAACCTGAGTTGTAACGACCGGGTCGACTTTAGACCGGAAGTAGCCGCAGCCGTACAGTTCTGTCCTTTCAATAGTGTCCTGTACATCTATCCAAGCTGAAGGCGGTCAAGTGGCCCTGATCTACGGAGTCTCGCAGGTCACCTCCTATATCCAGGAGGTGCTCGCGTTCGACGAGCTTCTGAGCGATATCTGGATCGAGGGCGAGGTGTCCAATCTTAGGCTGCCCGGTTCCGGCCACGCCTACTTCAGCCTGCGCGACTCCAACAGCTCCCTCCGCTGCGTCCTGTTCCGAAACTCCCGCGGACTCGAACACCTTACAGACGGTGCGCAGATCATCGCCCACGGTCGCGTTTCGCTATACGCGGTCCGAGGCGACCTCCAGCTCATCGCAGACATCATCCAGCCGGAAGGCGTGGGACAGCTTCAGTTGCGTCTGGAGCAGCTCAGGCTCCAGCTTGAGAACGAAGGGCTGTTCGACGTATCGCGCAAGCGCCCGCTGCCGGAGTTTCCGAGGCGAATCGGCATTGTAACCTCGCCATCCGGGGCCGTATGGCAGGACATCCAGACGGTGATCGCGCGACGCTACCCGCTCGTGGAGCTTCTGTTGGCCCCGGCGGTCGTCCAAGGAGATACTGCTGCGCCGACGATCGTCGAGGCGCTGACCTCGCTGAATGCGCAGCCCGACATCGACGTGATAATCATAGCGCGAGGCGGAGGATCGCTCGAGGATCTCTGGCCGTTCAACGAGGAGTCGGTGGCGAGGGCGGTCTTCGCCAGTCGCGCACCGGTCGTCAGCGCAGTCGGCCACGAGACCGACTTCACGATCTGTGACATGGTGGCCGACGTTCGAGCACCGACGCCGTCCGCGGCGGCGGAGCTGGTCGTCCCAGACCGTGCTGAGCTCTTTCTGCGTATCACGTCCGCAATCCAGACGGTCGAGTCGAGCGTCGGCAGCCGTATCGATCGATTCGCCGAGATCATCGAGTCCATCTCCTCACGCCTCGGCCGCGAAGCGCCGGCCGTCGACGATCTGAGGATCCGAGTGGACGAGCTGCTCGACGCCGCGTCAACCACCCTCACGCACCGAGTCGAGCTGACGAGGGCGCGAGTCGATGGCCTGTCTGGAGCGCTCGCCACGCTTTCGCCCTCGGAGACCCTGAGACGCGGGTACGCAGTCGTGGTCCACGAGGCGTCGGGCGAAGTTCTCGTCGACGCTGCGCGTACCGCCCGAGGCGATACGATAGACGTCTCGTTGCACAGCGGCGGCATCTTGGCTACAGTTGATGCTACCTCTGATCGTCCGGAAACTCCTAACTCCCCCAGGGAGGTGTAGCAATGACGATGTACGATTCCGACATGTATCCGGTTCAGCTAGATATCGACTATCCGGATGAGCCCAGGAACCGCGTGACAACGCTCTTTCGACCGATCCTGATGATCCCGATCCTTGTGCTTGCCGCGGTGCTCGGTTCCGCGATGGTGCTCCCAGTCGTATTCATGGTCCTGTTTCGAAAGAAGTATCCCCGGTGGTGGTTCGACTTCAACCTCGAGCTCCGACGATTCAACGCCAGACTCGGCGCATACATTCTCCTGCTGCGAGACGAGTATCCGTCCACCGACGAGGAGCAGGCAGTATCGCTGGAGATAGCCTATCCGGACGCCGGGGGCCAGCTCAACAGAGTGATGCCGATCTTCAAGTGGATCCTTGCCATCCCGCACTACATCGTGCTCGCGGTCCTGGGGATCGTCACGCTGGTTGTCGCGGTGATAGCGTGGTTCAGCATCCTGATCGTCGGGCGATACCCCCGAGGCCTATTCGAGTTCACCCTCGGCGTGTTGCGCTGGGGCGAGCGGGTGACCGCATATGCCTTCCTTATGACGACAGACCGCTATCCTCCGTTCAGGCTTGGCGCGTAGAGAATCTTGGCTTCGGGCGACTCGACGGAGAATGCGGGCGACCTCGACAACCTCACCTTCGAGGAAGCGCTGGCGCTCTTGGAAGAGACGGTCCAGGCGTTGGAGTCAGGCGGCCTGACGATCGCGGACTCGACCTCGATGTACGAGCGCGGGATGAAGCTCGCCTCGCGCTGCAACCAGATGCTGACTGAGGCCGAGGTCCGCGTACGACGAATCCGCACCGCCTACAGCAAGCAGACGCGGATGCTGGAGCCGGAGTGAGAGCGACGACTGAGAGTACTCTCACGCTTGCTACCGACAACTGACAATTGACGATTGAACTACAAACCTGAATTCCTCACATACGTTAACGGGCGCATCATGCCGCACTCGGAAGCGCTTCCGTTGCTGCAACGGATCAGCGGCCGCTCGGTCGGCGGTTACTATGATGCGGCCCGGACGTTCGGCGGCGCGCCCTTCGAGTTGCGCCGGCACATTGAGCGACTGTTCAGCGGGCTCAGCTACTCCAAGATAGATCCCGTGATCAGCGTCAACGATCTGGTCAGGGCGTCGCTCGGACTGGTCGAGGCTAACCGGACGCTGCTAGACCTGGATCGGGAAGAGTTGGTGGTGACGCAGACGGTCACGCTGCGGCAACCCGAGGATGCTGACGACCTGCCGACGGTCGACGTGGCCATATACTGTGTCCGTCTTGACTTCTCGCCATTCGCGCGGAGCTACGCAGACGGCGTGAGGATCTTCACACCCAGCACCTACTCTGAGCCACGACCAGGTGAATCGTCCGACGGAAAGGGTGGAGGCGCGCAGATCTTCCCGCTAATGACAGACCCAGCAGGCTACATCACCGAGTGCCGGGGCGCGAACTTCATGTTCGTCGAGGGTGGCAGGATCAAGCTTCCCGACCGTCGAAACGTCCTGCATGGCGTTAGTATGCACACGGTCCTGAAACTGGCCGCACGATTGGGTGTGGAAGTCGAGGAGGGACTATACAGTCCGGCGCAGGTCTATGCGGCGGATGAGGCTTTCGTGTCGAGCACGCGCTACTGCATGCTCCCTGTTTCCGCTGTTAACGGCTTGGAGATTGGGGAGTCTATTCCGGGTCCGATCACCGACGCCCTGTTAGCCACGTGGAAGGACCTCGTGGGAGACGACTTCGTGGAGAAGGCGCTTCGGGCAAGTGGGTGATATCTAGCCACTGGCTATGACTCAATCCGACCTTTTCCACGTTCAACCATGTGCGGTCTGACCGCCCGGCATACCAGGAACGCCTCGATCGGTTTGATGTCGAGCACAATCCTCTACTCCTCGTCAGTGATCGGCGTGCCACCGGGGCCGGGGGGAGGTACGAGAGCTTTTCGGATTGCGTCTTCTTTACACCTCGATTACCGGGTTCTCTAGGACGCCGATCCCGGAGATTGTAATGGTCACTACGTCGTCCTCCCTCAGAGAGAACTCCGGCGGTGGAACGATAGCCGTCCCCGTGAGCACGGTTGTCAGGTTGGGGACGAGGTTGTGGCGCTGCAGCCAGTCGGCGATCTCCTCGCAACTCCGAGCCATCTGCGACGTCGAAGTCTCGTCGGACCAGACTATCTCCCCCTCACGCGAGATAGTGCATCCGATGTCCAGGTTTGACGGATCGATCTCATCTGGGGTCACAAAGCAGGGGCCGATGGCGCAGCAGCGGTCGAAGACCTTTGCCTGCGGCAGATACAGTGGGTTCTGGCCCTCGATCGAGCGGCTGCTCATGTCGTTCCCGATCGTATAGCCGGCGATCTCACCGCCAAACAGCACGAATGCCAGCTCGGGCTCAGGCACACTCCAGTCTGAGTCACCCCTGATACCGACCGCTTCGAAGGGACCAACGCAGCGGTCAGGTGAGGCCTTGAAGAAGACCTCCGGACGCTCTGAGTGGTAGACGCTGCTGTAGACGTCAGGCGTGTCGCTCTCGCGCCTTCGCTCCATCTCGCTTGTCTTGTACGTGATCCCCGCTGCCCAGACCTCCGGCGGCTCGAAGGGTCGATCAAGACGGAAGTAGGAAGTTCCTTCCCTCGACCCCGCCATCACCTCAGCCAGGTCGAAACGGTCCGCATCCCCCGACTCCAGCACGCGGTTCGCGATCTCGTCGATCGCCGCCCCGGACAGGAAGGACGCCTGGATCAGGTCCGCCAGATCGACGAGGTCCGGCTCCACGCTTGTCAGATCGAGGGCGATCCCATTCGCGGTCTCCACGATCACCCGAGAGTCTCCATCGTTCGAAATCAGGCTGTAGTACTTCATGAGGGCCATTATATAGCAGTGAGGTGCGAGGAGAGAGGACAGAGGAGTGAGAAAAGAGAGGTGAGAGGAGGTTTCACCCAATTGCGCCCACCGCCCGATGCGGGCAAGATGCCCGCGCTCCCAGTCGAACACTCTCTTGCCTCTCTCCTCTCTTATCTTTCCTCATATTGACACCCCAAGCCGCCGACTCCTATACTTCCGGCAACTTCCAGGATCGGGTGGAGCATTGAAGCGATTCTTCGCCACAGTCGGCGATCGAGCTCAAAGGTAGTGATAACTACCCGGCGCACCACCCACCTCCCCCTACCGCTCTCGCACTGTCCCTCAAGAAAACCACGTTCATGTGTTTTCGGCATAATGTCACGTGGGACAGAGAAGGGAGAGCGGATGAGACCCCTCTCTCCTAGGCTCGCTCCATGACCAAGATCATCTTCGTCACGGGCGGTGTCGTCAGCTCGGTTGGGAAGGGCGTCAGCGTCGCGTCGATTGGCCGTATCCTCAAGAGCCGCGGCGTCTCTGTCTCGCTCATGAAGCTCGACCCTTATCTAAACGTCGACCCGGGTACGATGTCCCCATACCAGCACGGCGAGGTCTTCGTCACCGAGGACGGCAGTGAGACCGATCTTGACCTCGGACACTACGAGCGATTCGTCGACGTCAACCTCTCCAGGCTGTCCAACATCACGGCGGGGCAGATCTACAGCGAAGTAATCGCCCGCGAGCGCCGCGGCGAGTTCCTCGGCGGCACCATCCAGGCGGTCCCTCACGTCACGGACGCGATCAAACAGCGGATCGTCGCGCTGGCCAGACAGTCGTCAGCCGAGGTCGTCGTCGTCGAGGTGGGCGGCACTGTCGGAGACATCGAGGGCCTGCCGTTTCTCGAAGCCATCCGCCAGATGCGCAACGAGGTCGGCCGCGACAACGTCCTCTATATCCACGTCACATTCCTTCCTTACATATCGGCCACCGGTGAGCTCAAGACCAAGCCGACCCAGCACAGTGTCCGGGAGCTGCGCGGCATCGGCATCCAGCCGGACGTCATCATCTGCCGCTCCGACCACGACGTGGACGAGGACATCAAGAAGAAGATTTCGATCCACTGCGACGTTCCCGGTGAAGCGGTCATTACCCTTCCGACCGTCTCCAGCATCTACGAGGTGCCCCTGATCCTGCAGGATGAGGGCCTGGGCGACCTGATCATGGACACCTTCGAGCTGGGGAGACCCGCAGAGGACCTGGTCGACTGGAGGAGCATGGTCGCCTCGATCCACCAGCCGAAGGAGACTCTTCCGATCGCGATCGTCGGGAAGTACGTCGATCTCCCGGACTCCTATATATCGGTCAAAGAGGCACTGCTGCACGCTGGCCTCCACTTCGGTAGGGACGTCGAGGTGCAGTGGGTGAACTCCGAGCAGATCGAGGATGAAGGTACAGACGACCTGTTGAGCACGGCGGCGGGGATCGTCGTACCGGGCGGATTCGGACCGAGGGGCGTCGAGGGGATGATCCAGACCGTCGAGTACGCCCGCAGCCACGACGTCCCGTACCTCGGACTGTGCCTCGGATTACAGGTGATGGTGGTCGAGGCGGCGCGCAACCTGCTCGGCTTGCACGGCGCGAACTCGACGGAGATGGACCCACACACGCCGCACCCAGTCATCGACCTCATGGCCAGTCAGAAAGAAGTGACCGACATGGGCGGCACGATGCGGTTGGGCATCTACCCGTGCCAGACGGTCTCGGATAGCTGGGCCTACCGTGCGTACGAGAGAGATCTGATTACGGAGCGGCACCGGCACCGGTGGGAGTTCAACAACGAGTACCGGGAGGAGTTCGAGGCCGTTGGTCTATGGCCGACCGGGATCTCTCCGGACGGCACGCTGATCGAGATACTGGAGTACACTGGGAAGCGGTTCATGCTCGGGACGCAGTTCCATCCCGAGTTCAAGTCGAGGCCCAACCGGCCCCACCCGCTGTTCAGGGAGTTTGTCGGCGTGGCCAGGGGCGTCCTTCGAGAGGGCGGACAGCATTTGCTGCCAATCGAATCCCCGTAGGCGCGGTTCGCGAACCGCCCTGACCATCCCCCATGCTGGCAAGATGCCCGCGCTCCCAGTGTGCCTTCCCCTCTCACTCCTCTTCCCTCTTTTCTCAGTCCTCTCTCTTATCTCTTAACAGCGCATGACATCAAATCGACCGATGTGTTATGATTCAGTCGAAAGTCGTCCTCCGGCTTCCTCCTCAACCCCACTCAGCAACCCCCAACAACCACCTCGGAGTTGCATAACGTAATCGGTTTCGTCGTTTGATATTTTGCGCGCTGCCAGTAACAGCCGGTACGCATTGCGATCCACCGAGACCAGCGACCTGATTTCCCACGTAATCAGCAGCAAGAGCCGCGCATTTGGTACACGCACTTTGCCCCGTCCGCATGTAGATTTGGGGGGCCCCAGACTTGGTGCACTCCTCTTCCAGACAGCCAGAACCCCTTGGAGCATAAGATGAACCTGACTGAGATCATGACCAAGTCCAACGACGAGCTCGTGAAGATCGCCTCCGAGCTCGGCGCTCACGAGAACGGGTCCAACAAGCGGCACGAACTCGTCGCCCGGGTCGCTCGGGCCGTCGCGGAAAAGGACGGGCCGGTGCGAGCCGGTGGAATCCTGTCCATCGTCAACGACGGGTACGGATTCCTCCGTCAGGACGGCACGAACACCGGCGCGAGCGACGTCTACGTCTCACAGTCTCAGATTCGCAGGTTCGGGCTTAGGATCGGGGACCAGATGATCGGACAGGTCCGGCCTCCCAAGGACGGTGAACGATACTTCGGACTCATCCGAGTGGAAGAAGTCAACGGCGTACAGCCGGACGCGGCACGCAACCGGCCCAAATTCGAGAGCCTTACGCCGATCTTCCCAATAGACCGTCTCAAGCTGGAGACGACTCCCGGCAATCTCTCCACCCGCCTCATAGATCTGCTCGCCCCCACCGGCCGCGGCCAGCGTGGCCTAATCGTCTCCCCTCCCAAAGCCGGCAAGACCTCCATCCTCAAGGACATCGCCGACGGGATAACCATCAACCACCCGGACGTCCAGATAATGGTTGCGCTCATCGGTGAGCGTCCGGAGGAGGTGACTGACATGCGCCGCTCCATCAGCGGCGAGGTGTACAGCTCGACCTTCGACGAGCCTGTCGAGGACCACTGCCGTGTGGCGGAGATGGTGCTTGAGCGCGCCAAGCGCCTCGTCGAGGCAGGGCGGGACGTTGCGATCCTCCTGGACAGCATCACGCGCCTGACACGCGCGTACAACCTGGCGGTCCCGACCTCCGGTCGCACCCTCTCTGGAGGCATTGACCCCATCGCGCTGTACCCACCCAAAAGGTTCTTCGGCGCGGCGCGTAAAACCGAAGAAGGTGGAAGCTTGACCATTCTGGCGGCCTGCCTGGTCGAGACCGGTAGCCGCATGGACGACGTCATCTACGAAGAGTTCAAGGGCACCGGGAACATGGAGGTCCACCTTGACCGCCGTCTCGCCGAGCGCCGCATCTACCCGGCGATTGACATCGCGCGCAGTGGCACTCGACGTGAGGAGCTGCTGCTGGACGAGGCGACCCTCAGGCAGGTCTGGCTTCTGCGCCGGATGTTCTCGATGATCTCGTCCGACGAGAAGTACCCGGGCGAGTCCACCGAGAAGCTCTTGGGCCATCTCCGGAAGTCCAAGAACAACAACGAGTTCCTGTCCACCCTCGGCCGGGACATGTAGCGCCCGTCGAGATGCTCCCGGATCCTCTCTAACATCGGCAACTTCGTCTGATCTGCATCCGACAGAAGCGCAACTTCCACCGCTGTGCATTCGAGCACGTGCTGAACTAGCTTCCGTGACAAGGAGCTAAAGATGGGGCGCACGACCGCCACTCGGAACTAAGGCTCGACCCTGACCTCGAAGATCCCTCGGGACAACGCAGAGGGGCGCTGGTCCGAGAAGTCGCCCATTCGCGTCGAACAGTTGGGCCGCTAATCTTTCCGTCGTCTGCGTCGGCGCCACCAGAAGCGGAGCCACAGTCTGGCGTTTCGCCTGAAGCTGAGATTCGATGAGACGGTGCGGGCGACCGGCGGGGCTCCTAGTAGAAGGGGGCGCGCCCAGCGTCTCAGGCGCCGGAGGTTGTTGCCGCCTTGCGTCCAGTTGTCGACGAGCGTGGTTGACTCGCGCCACTGGAGGGAGGGAAACAGGCCCATCGGACCGGATCGGCGCCGGCCGATCATCTGCGACGCTCCGGCCTCGATCGCGATTGCGACGCCGCCAGCGACGTCCCAGAGATGCGGATTCGAGGTGTACATATACTGGGTCACACCGCGAGCGACGAGAACCAGCTCGTAGGCGATCGATCCGGTCACCCTGGGATCTCCGGACTTCCCTCGCATCGGTTTGGCAAACCTGTAAAGCCAGTCGAATGAACCCGGCACCGTCGCAAGCTGGCCGCTCTGAGGTGAGTCTATATCGAGGACGCTGATAGGCTTGTCGTTCGCGTATGCGCCTCCACCTCTGTGCGCATGGTGGACCACACCACGCTGCTCATTTGGCCAGGGAGTAAACACCGCGCCGACGACCGGCTCTCCCCTGAATAGCACGCCGATCGAGCAGGCGAAGACCGGCAAGCCATGAAGGAAGTTCTTGGTGCCGTCGAGCGGATCGAGGATCCAGAGGTAGTCCGGCGCCTCCGAGTCGGCGGCGACCCCTTCTTCGTCGCCTTCCTCTCCGAGGATGCCGTGTTCTGGGAAGGCCTTGGATATGCTGCGGGTCAGGAAGTCCTGCACCTCGGTATCGGCGTTGGTCACGGGGTCGCGCCCGTGCTCGTCCTTGAACTCGACGCTGACGTTTCCCCCGAAGTATCGAGCGAGAATCTCCCCAGCTCCCCAGGCAAGGTCCACTGCGACTCGTTCGATTCCGGCCAGATCGTCACTCACGAATGCACCATGCCCTGTAGGCCTGCTCGAGCTTGGCGCAGAACTGCCCGAGGCCGATTCGATCCTGAAACAGCTCTCGGGCCCGAGTCGCAATCATGTCGTAACAGCCGTTCTTCTCCTCGGCAACGCTCGCCATCATGCACATTTCGATCGCCTCGTCCGCCTTCTCGGGCTCCCAGAACCGAGCCTGCACGGAGCCCTGGATGCACCAGACACGGTGCGTCGAATCATCAACGGTTTCCTGGCACATTGCGAGTCCCCGTTCAGGGTCGCCCAGTGTCACCGCGGCGACATCTCGCCCGTAGCTCTCAAAGCAGTCGTATAGCCCGGACAGGTCTGCGTTCGCGCACTCGTCCGCAACTCGCTCGTAGTTGTACTCGAACATCCTCAGCATTCGCGTGCTGTGGTAGAGATAGCAGGGTCCGACGTACCGTTGAGTCAGTGCGTTGCAGGGGTAATGGGGATCGTCTTCGGATAGGTAGTCGGTGAAGTGGCCCATGGTGCCGGACAGGCCGCCGACCACATTCTCCATGAACACGCCAGAGTAGCAGGCGCGCTGGTCCCTTTCCGTCTTCAAGCGGTCGCAGAGATCGAGGGCGTCGTACAGCTCGTAGGTGGTCCACGCCATCAGGCCATGACCGACACCATGAATGCACTGGAGACGGAAAAAGAAGACGTCAGCGTCACCACAGATGGTCTGGACGTCGCCCTCGAGGTTCGCAGTGCCCCGGTCCCTGAACATCGCTTCGGTGGCGCCATGATATGCACCGGCCTCGCACTCGTGACTGGCAAGTGCGAATGCGGCAGCCCCGAACAGCTCGTACGCCATCCGCCCAGTCTCATGAGCGCGTTGGTGGCAGAGCTCGCCAACCACTTCGCCGGCTTGGGCGACGAGCCGCATCGTATTGGCGGGACCGTAGTCCCTGATGTACTGACGGAGGAGGACGTCGTTGCCGAACAGGTCTCCGAGAACCTTTGGGGTGAGTTCGGGAGCGTCGTCGAACTGTAGCTCAGCGGCGTCCACGACGAGGGGCTCCGACCGCACCTCCTGCGCCCCGCCGCGTGCAACGATCAGGCCGCTGTGCCCAGGTGCCATGTGGTTGTGGAATCGCCAGAAGCCGCGGCTGTGAAACGTGAAGGCCCAGACCTCGTCGGTTTCCATCGGTCTTCCTGCGTCGAACTCAGGCAGAATCTCGTGTGTCGGGTGGATGTTCGACGCGGGCCACAGCTTGGACGACTCGGAGAGGTTGACGAACCTGACCTGCTGTCCGACTGCCACCTCGAGTCTCGGCGGATCGAATCCATCGTCGGTGAATTCGACGAGCAGCGAATCGGCCCTAAGGGCCTCAGAGGGGGTCCCAGGATTGGTGGGTACAGGGACTTCCTCTGCATGATCGACCGTGGAAGAACAGGCCGAACTGAGCGCTAGCCAGAGGAGAGCCGTGGCGAGAGCGATTCGCCGGGGCGTCATTTGGGGGCCGAGTCCACGATCTCGCACCGACTAATCGAGCTCGTGTCGAACGGTCAGGTCGTCGATCATCGGCACTTTGGATCTTCCTACCATGGTCAGGCTGGCTGTGCTCGGTCGTCGCACATCGGGCGGTCAGGATTGTACCATGCTCAGCTTCATGGGGCCGATAGCGGTTGGGGCGCACGAGAGCTTGATCGGAGTTGGCTCAATACAATAGAATTGTGGTGAAGGGCCTCAGAAGCCGAGGCCGATGGAACCCTTTAAGGCAGTCCCGCGAGGCTGGCAAGGGGCGAACAGACTGGGCAGGCGCCCGCCGGGTGCGGGCATATCCAGATAACATGTCGCAGACCTCTTGCCAGATACGCAAGAGGTTTTTTGTTGGTAGAAGCCGAGGCACAGCCCCTGGAGCGTCAGATCCTGACCGACGACGAGATGCGTCGCGCCCTGGTCCGGGTCGCCCACGAGATCATGGAGCGCAACGGCGGCGCGGCCGACATCGCGCTGGTTGGGATGCACACCCGCGGATTTCCGATCGCACAGCGCATCGCCGACTTCGTTCGCGAGTTCGAGGGGGTTGACGTTCCCGTCGGAATGCTGGACATCGGCCTCTATCGTGACGATCTTGCGGGGGGTGCACGGCCGCTGATGCAGCCCACAAATCTCCCTGACATCCAGGGCCGGCGCGTGGTGCTCGTGGACGACGTACTGTACACGGGCCGGACTATCAGGGCGGCTATGGACGCACTGACCGACTTCGGCAGGCCCAGTCAGATCCAGCTCGCCGTGCTCGTCGACCGTGGTCACCGTGAACTCCCAGTTCGGGCCGACTACGTTGGAAAGAACGTTCCCACGTCCAGAGACGAGGAGGTGGGCGTCAGGCTCAAGGAGATCGACGGCGCAGACGAAGTCCTGCTGTCCAGGAGGAGGGACGCATGACACAGACCGGCCGCATCGAGGAACGAACACTCAGGACGAATGAAGCTTCGACCGTAGCCGGCGTTCGCGCCGGCCCGGGAACGATCCCCAGGCCGAAACCCGCCTTCGTGCCCGGACGCCGGCACGTGCTCGACCTGGATGACTTCTCGGTGGCTGAGATCGAGGATGTCTTTCAGAATGCCGACGCGATGCGTGAGGTGATGAACCGCGAGATCAAGAAGGTCCCGACGCTAAGGGGCAAGACGGTGATCACGCTTTTCACGGAGGCTAGTACGAGGACGCGAGTGTCATTCGAGCAGGCAGGCAAGATCCTGAGTGCGGACGTGATCAACGTATCGGGTTCCGGGAGCAGCGTCGAGAAGGGCGAGTCGCTTTACAACACCGCGCTGACGCTCCAGGCGATGAACGCCGACATCATCATTATCCGGCACGCCCACTCCGGCGCCCCGCACTTTCTCGCGCGGCACCTTGACGCGTGTGTCATAAATGCGGGCGACGGGACGCACGCGCATCCGACCCAGGCGCTGCTGGACGCCTATACGATGCGCAACTACTTTGGAGCGGTCGAGGGTCTGAGGGTGACGATAGTGGGCGACGTGATGTACAGCCGCGTGGCCCGTTCAAACCTATGGGGTCTGACGAAGATGGGCGCGGAGGTGACGTTGTGTGCCCCGCGGACGCTGATCCCACAGGACATGCTCCACAGGTCTGTCGAACCGGGAAGTCATCCGTTCGACGGAGTGAAGATCGAACACGATCTCGCGCAGGCGCTGGCAGGCGCGGACGTCGTCTACGCGCTTCGCCTCCAGCTCGAGCGGCAGCGAGCCGGTCATCTTCCATCACTGAGGGAGTACTCACGGTCGTACGGAATCGACCGAGAAAGCTTAATGCTCGCCAGTCCTCATGCGCTTGTGATGCATCCGGGACCGATGAACGAAGGTGTGGAGATTGATCCTGAAGTCGCGCACGGTTCACGATCAGTGATCGAAGAGCAGGTCACCAACGGTGTCGCGATCCGGATGGCGCTGCTGTACAGCGTCGCGACGCCGATCAGGGAATCGTACGTGCGTCGGGCAACTGTATGAGCAACGGACCGGAAACACAACGCACGGTCAACAGACCAACATCATATCCCGGCTGGGACGGCACCCTACCAAGGTACCGCGCAACGCTGGTCTTGAGACGTCAGGGCCGGATTCTGGTCGTGCGAGACCGGGGAAGACAGACGTACGCATTACCTGGAGGTGGAATCGAAGATGGTGAGATGCCAATCGTCGCCGCGGCTCGTGAACTCCAAGAGGAGACGGGCCTGGAGGCAATCTCGATCAGGTTCATGTTCACGTTCGAAGGCAAGTACAACGATCACCACATCTACGACGTCGAGGCCGAAGGGGAGGTTGTTGTCGGTGGAGAGGTGGACGGTTTCACGTGGTGGGACATGGAGGACGACACACCGGTGTACCCACACGTCAGAGGAATAGTCGCCAGGCTGCTTGGGGGCACATAGTTGAGAGAGGTACTGATCAAAGGCGGTCGCATCATAGACCCGGCGCAGGGCATTGACCGTGTCAGTGACCTGCTCATCCGCGACGGTCTGATCGTGGGTATGGAAAACTCGATCGACCCTCCAGAGGGTACCGAATTCTTCGACGCGAATGGACTCGTCGTCAGCCCTGGATTCGTCGACCTCCACTGCCATCTGCGGGAACCCGGATTGGAGTACAAGGAGACCGTGGCGACCGGAACGCTAGCCGCAGCAAAGGGCGGGTTCACTACGGTCTGTGCTATGCCGAACACCGAGCCCACGATGCACACCCGCGCCACGGTCGAGTACGTGCTGGAGAAGGCTCGGTCGGAGGGTGCGGTCCGCGTGCTGCCAATCGGCTGCGTCACGAAGGGCTCCGAGGGAGTAGAGCTGTCGGAGATGGCCGAGTTGGCCGAGGCGGGTTGCATCGGCTTCAGCGACGACGGCCATCCTGTCGCTGACGGCAACATCATGCGGCAGGCGCTCAGCTACGCGGCGGGCCTTGAACTCCCGATCATAAACCACTGCGAGACGCCGGACCTGTTCAGGGGCGGTCACATGAACGAGGGCTGGGTTGCGAACAGGCTCGGGATTCAGGGCGCTCCTAACTCGGCGGAAGAGACGATGGTCGCGCGCGACATATCGCTTGCCGAACTCACAGGAGGGCACGTCCACCTGGCACATATATCCACCAAGGGGACGCTCGACTTGGTGCGCAATGCGAAGGAGCGCGGAATCAAGGTGACCTGCGAGGTTACCCCTCATCACCTGACTTTGACCGACGAGGCGGTGATGGGGAATCAGGCCGGCGGTCGGTTCGAAGCGCTTGGGACGTCGGCATACGACACGTACGCGAAAGTAAACCCGCCTCTCAGGGCGCAGTCGGACATGGCCGCGATGGCCGCCGGCCTCGTCGACGGGACCATCGACGTGATTGCGACCGACCACGCGCCACACGGCCGGGTCGAGAAGCTCTGCACGTTCGAGGAGGCGGCGATGGGGATCAGCGTGCTTGAGACCGCGCTGGGCTCGGTGCTGTCACTCGTGCACGCCGGTCAGATCACCCTACCGCTGGCGATCGAGAAGCTGACCTCTGCCCCTGCGAACCTCCTCGGCCGAGCGGACATCGGGACGCTGAGGACCGGCGCCGCTGCTGATGTCACAGTCTTCGATCCGGACGCCGAGTGGACGGTAGATACCGAGCAGTTCATCTCAAAGGGCAAGAACTCACCGCTGCACGGTAAGACGCTGAAGGGTCGCGTGGTGGCGACAGTGGGCGGTGGGCGGTTCACGTATGGGACTAAGTCGGCGAGTTGGATTTCAGACTAACCGATCATCTGGAGAATCACATGAAAGTGACTTATGACCAGGAAGTGGATGTCCTCAGGATCATACTGAATTATACCGACATCGAAGAGAGTGACGAGGAAAAGCCTGGCATCGTCATAGATTACGACGACCGCGGAAACGTCGTTGGACTCGAGATTCTCGACGCATCAAAGCGGATGGCCGACCCGAAGACTCTTGAATATGCGGTCACCGGTTAGGAGACTCGGATGGAAACGAAACGATCGCTAGAGTCCGGCTAATGTAGCGATCGCAGCCGATCGGAGGATCTACCTTAGGTATGACAATAGTTATACTAATGATATGAAAACAGCAGTCTACATCCCAGACTCCGTCTTCGAAGCTGCCGAGGCACTGGCCCAGCGGCTGGGTATGTCTCGTAGCGAACTCTATCGTCACGCGGTCCAAGCGTATGTGGACAGTCACCGAAACGACAAGGTACGGGAGGCACTCGACAAAGTCTATGCCGACGAATCACTCGATCTGGATGATGCCTTATCACTGATGCAGCGGTATTCTCTACCGGAGGAAGACTGGTAGTGCGTCGGGGCGAAATCTGGTGGGCGTCCCTGCCAGAGCCGGAGGGATCTGGCCCCGGATTCAGGAGACCGGTCGTCGTTATTCAGAGCGACCTGTTCAACGATAGTCGAATCGGAACAACAGTCGTTGCGGCCGTCAGTTCCAATCTGCGATTGGCCGACGCACCCGGAAACGTGCTTGTCCAGAGAGGGGAGAGCAGTCTTTCCAGAGACTCGGTGATCAACGTCTCGCAGATTCTGACGCTCGACAAATCGTTCTTGACGGATCGGGTAAGCACTCTCTCAGCAAGGATTGTGTCCGAGATCGACGAGGGAGTCCACCTGGTGCTCGGACTGTGAGCCCTCTTGTTAGCTTAAAGGGCTCGCCGGACAAGAGTCATCAGAGCAAGTGACTTGGTGATCTCACCAATGGCCTCCTGGAGAGACGGCTAGCATCGTGACCGAGACCGCACACCTCGTTCTTGAAGACGGGTCCGCGTATCGCGGACTGGCGTTCGGCGACGCCTCGCGCAGCACGCATGGCGAGGTCGTCTTCAACACGTCCATGACCGGATACCAGGAGATCCTGACCGATCCGTCGTACGCCGGGCAGATCGTCGTGCCGACCTATCCGCTCATCGGAAACTACGGGATCAACCGGCAGGATTTCGAGTCAAAGCAGATTCAGGTCTCCGGGTTCGTCGTTCGGGAGCACTGTGACGCGCCCAGCCATCCGACCAGCGAGATGACGCTGGACGAGTTTCTAATCTCGCAAAGTGTTCCCGGCATCAGCGGCGTTGATACTCGTGCGATCACGCGCAGACTCAGAACTCGGGGCGTGATGATGGGCACCATCGCCGTCGACGAGTCTCCGGAAGAGGCCCTAATCCGGCTCCAGGGGCTGCCCGGATACGAAGGAATCGACTTCGTCCGTGAGGTCACCACCAAGCAGCCCTACCCTTGGGACCAGCCGATCCCAGGAGCGGATGCGCCCAAGACTAGGTTCCGAGTTCTGGTAGACGACTGCGGACTGAAATACAACATCCTGCGGAACCTGCGGACAAGGGGATGCGAGGTCACCGCCTATCCAGCGACGTCATCCGCCGACGAGCTCCTGGCAATGAAGCCGGACGGCGTCCTGATGTCTCCGGGACCGGGAGACCCCGAAGTACTGGACTATGCGGTCGAAGCCGCCGAAGGTCTGATTGGCCGCGTCCCTATTATGGGAATCTGTCTGGGCAACCAGATCTTGGCGCGGGCGTTCGGCGGCAGAAACTATAAGCTGAAGTTCGGGCACAGGGGAGGCAACCACCCTGTCAAGGAGATCGCCACCGGCCGCGTTCACATCACCGCTCAGAATCACGGCTACGCCGTTGACCCCGACAGCCTTCCGTCCGAGGTCGAAGTAAGCCACGTAAACCTGAACGACGGCACTGTGGAGGGACTCAAACACCGCTCCTTGCCGATAATGAGCATCCAGTACCACTCCGAGGCGTCGCCGGGGCCACGAGACAACGAGTATCTCTTCGATCGGTTCCTCGACATGATCGAAGCGCACAGGCGGTAGACACTGTCCGAGACGCCTGACTTTCGGAACATTAAGGTGATCTCGTTTGATTTGGACGGGACGCTGTGGGATTTTAGGTCCGCGATGCGTCGTGGGCTCGAGACGGCTCTCGGCGTGATCCACAGCCACGATCCAACTGCGGCGAAACAGCTGTCTGTAGACGTGTTCATCCAGTCCCAGGAGGACGTGGCACGCGGATACACGGGTGAGGTCGTCGCGTGGGAGGCTATCCGTCTTGAGTCGTTCAGGGCGGCGCTGAAGTCCGTCGGAAGGCCCAATGATCAGCTAGCCCGCCGAACTTTCGAAGCCTACATTCAATACCGCTACGCCTCGACACGCCCGTTCGACGACGTGGTGCCCGCGATCTGCCGGCTTCGAAACAAGTACAGAATTGGCGCGATCAGCAACGGCAATTCCTTCCCTTCGCGTCTCGGCCTAGCGCACCTTTTCGACTTCCAGATCTTCGCCGAGCAGGTCAGTTTCTCCAAGCCGGACAGGAGGATCTTTGAGGCGGCGCTTGATCAAGCAGGATGCTCGCCCCCTGAGCTCCTGCACGTCGGAGACGACCTGACGACCGACGCGCAGGCCGCCCTGGACGCCGGAACGGCCGCGGTACTGATTCGGCGCGGCGCCGGTTCACACGTCCGTACTCCATGCAACCTGCCGACCATCCGAAACCTCACTGAACTTGAGAGCCTGCTCTCTGCGCCAGCGCAGCCGTTCACATCTGACAAGGGATGTGCCGTTGATGCAGGCCAATCCAAGTGCTAGAATTAGGAGTCACAAGATAGTGCGCTAATATGATGCACTGTATCGGTTCATGGAATTAGTGAGGGATAACCATGCGGACGACATTGGAGATCGACGAACGCCTCCTTCATGGTGTCATGATGTATACCGGGCAGAAGAGCAAGACCAAGGCGGTGAACGAGGCGCTCGCGGCTTACATGAAGGATCAGGGGATCAGGAAGCTGTTTGACCTGCAGGGGAAGATGGACCTCGACTTGGATGACTGGTATGAGTTCCGACATGAAGAGGACGGCTGATGGAAGGAGTCGTCGTCGACACGTCCATATGGCTTCAGTATTTCCGAGTGGGAAGTTCCCACGAAGCCCTGACGCTTCGGACGATGCTCGAATCCGACCGCGTGATCCTCGTTGGCGTCGTCTATTCTGAACTGCTGCGTGGAACAAGGAACGCTGACCAGATGGAGACGCTGATCGAGTCCCTTAGTTCACTGCCGTACGTCGAAACCGATAAGGAGACCTGGCAACTGTCAGGTGAGATACTCTCCTCGCTGGAGCGGACTGGACAGCGGGTTCCTCTGCCCGACGCACTGATCGCAGCGATTGCGATTCAGAACGACCTGCCGCTGTACACCCTGGACGCCCACTTCAACCGAATTCCTGACCTTCGACTTCATGAGCAGCCTTCAGGCCAGCAGTAAACGCATAACCCCCTTGACGACAGACTTTCTCAACATCGCCCATCGCGGCGCGTCGGCGTTCGCGCCTGAGAACACGTTCGCGGCATTCGACAAGGCGCTCGAGATCGGTGTCAAAGACGTCGAGTTGGATGTCCACTACTCGGGCGACGGTGAGATCATCGTAATCCATGACGCCACGCTCGACCGGACGACCAATGCTTTCGGCGCCGTTGCTGACAGGACGCTGGCGGAGCTTCGCGAGTTGGACGCTGGGTCGTGGTTCGCGCCGGAGTATGCGGGCGAACGGATCAGGACGCTGGACGAGGTGCTCGAGCGCTACAAGGGTCGCCTGCATCTTCACGTCGAGATCAAGGCCCACGCACCGGGCCTTGCGTCACGCACGGCGGACGTGGTGCGTGCACACGATATGAGCCCCGACGTTACGATCACTTCGTTCTGTAGACCGTGGCTTGGTGAGGTCCGGGCATATGCGCCGGAGCTCGCGACAGGCTGGCTGGTACCTCTGGGGCCGGATGGGTGGGATGATGCGATCGTCGCGCAGGCCCAGGAACTTTGCCTCGAGCAGGTCTGTCCGAGGGCGAACATTACGACGCCGGAACTGGTCCGAGAGCTGCACTGCCTCGGGTTCACCGTCCGCTGTCACGGCGTCTCCTCCGAAAACCTGATGCGCCACGTCGTCGAATGCGGCGCGGACGGGATGACAATAGACTTTCCCGATAAGCTCATCGAATATCTGAACCAGAGGGTTGCGTGACCAACAGACCATCGAAAGTGCTCGTGATCGGCTCGGGGCCGATCGTCATAGGCCAGGCGGCCGAATTCGACTACGCCGGGACGCAGGCGTGCAAGGCTCTCCGGGAGGAGGGGGTGACCACGGTCCTCGTCAACTCGAATCCGGCGACGATCATGACCGACGAGGACATCGCGGATGTCGTCTACATCGAACCGCTTACGGTCGACGTGCTGGAACGTATCATCGCGCGGGAACGCCCCGACGGCGTGCTACCGACTCTCGGAGGCCAGACCGGACTCAATCTCGCTGTCGATCTCGCCGAAGCAGGAATCCTGGACCGCTACGACGTACGTCTGCTCGGGACGCCGCTGCAGACTATCAGGAACGCCGAGGATCGCGAGTTGTTCAGGAACCTTCTAACTGAGATCGACGAACCGGTGCCGCCGTCGGCCACGGTGGAGTCGATCGAACATGCGCATCTGGTCATGGACGAGATCGGCCTGCCACTGGTGATCCGTCCAGCGTACACGCTCGGCGGCACTGGGGGCGGCATAGCGAACACCCCGGAGGAGTTTGAACAGATCGTGCGGGGCGGTCTGGCCGCGAGCCCGATCACACAGGTGCTCATCGAGAAGTCCCTTGTCGGATGGAAAGAGATCGAGTATGAGGTGATGAGGGACGGAGCAGACAACTGCATCACCATCTGCAACATGGAGAACATCGACCCGATGGGCGTCCACACCGGTGACAGCATCGTGGTCGCGCCGAGCCAGACGCTGAGCGACAAGGAGTACCAGCTTCTGCGGTCGGCGAGCCTGAAGATCATCCGCGCTCTCGGAATCGAGGGCGGGTGCAACATCCAGATGGCTCTGGAGCCCGGGGACGTCGTCGCCGAGACGCTTCCGGGCGGAGGTCGGGCCGAGAGTAGCTACTACATAATTGAGGTAAATCCTCGAGTCAGCCGGAGCTCGGCGCTGGCGTCGAAGGCGACCGGATATCCGATTGCGCGGGTCGCGGCGAAGATCGCGGTCGGAAAGCGGCTGGACGAGATCCCGAACGCTGTGACCCAGCAGACGATGGCCGCCTTCGAGCCCGCGCTCGACTACTGCGTCGTGAAGATCCCGCGTTGGCCGTTCGACAAGTTCCCTCGCGGCGACCGGCAAATCGGGACGCAGATGAAGGCAACCGGCGAGGTGATGGCGATCGACCGCTCCTTTGAGGCGGCGTTCCAGAAGGCGGTACGGTCGCTGGAGATAACCAACCGGTCGTTACTGTGGGAGGACTTCTCGTGGCATAGCAATGGCTCCGATCCGCTCACCCGCCTCCCTATCGGCCCCAACGACGAACGGCTGTGGGCTCTGATGGCGGCTCTCAGGAGGGACACTAGCCCTGAGGAGCTGTCTCGGGCAACCGGCATCGATCCCTGGTTCACCAGAGCTTTCAACCGCATCGCGCAGATGGAGAGCCGGCTCCTCGGTGAGACGTTGACTCCGGAGCTTCTCTGGATGGCCAAGCGACTTGGATTCGGCGACGAGAAGATCGCCGTGTTGACCGACCGCAGCCCTGAGCAGGTGCGCAGACTGAGGAACGAGTGGGACATCCGCCCGGTCTACAAGATGGTCGACACCTGCGCGGCCGAGTTCGAGGCGCTGACGCCCTACTTCTACAGCACGTATGAGCAGGAGAACGAGGCGATTCCTTCTACTGGTTCCAAAGTGCTCGTTCTTGGAAGCGGGCCGATCCGAATCGGGCAAGGGATCGAGTTCGACTACTGCTCGGTGCACGCGGCGTGGGCGCTTCAGGAGGAGGGCATCCAGAGCGTGATGGCCAACTCCAACCCGGAGACGGTCTCGACAGACTTCGATACGAGCGACAGGCTGTACTTCGAGCCGCTGGACGAGGAGTCGGTGCGCGACATCCTCGAGAACGAAGCGGTCGATGACGGGCGGAACGGTGTTACGGTCCCGCCGTCGATGGTGCAATTCGGCGGCCAGACGGCCATTAACCTTTCGCAGTCCCTAGACCTGGCCGATCTCCCGATCCTCGGGTCGACCGCGCAGTCAATCGATATTGCATCGGACCGCCACCTGTTCGAAGAGTTCCTCGCTCGTGTCGGGATACCAAACCCTCCGGGGTCCGCAGTGATGGACTTGGAGCAGGCGCTGAACGTAGCGCAGGAGATCGGATATCCCGTTCTGGTCCGACCGAGCTACGTCCTTGGCGGGCGGGCTATGGAGATCGTCCAGAACGCGAGCGAGCTGGTGCGGTACATGAACACCGCGTTCGAGGCCGGTTCCGGCCGGCGCGTACTGATCGACAAGTACTTCGAAGGTCGCGAGGTCGAGGTGGACGCGGTCTGCGATGGGGAGAGAGTGCTGATTCCCGGCATCATGGAGCATGTCGAGCGGGCAGGCGTCCACAGCGGCGACTCGATGGCGATCTATCCGGGGCTCACGCTGAGCGAAGAAGAGGTCGACACGATTGTCGACTACACGACCCGCATCGGGCAAGCGCTGGAAGTCAGAGGGCTGATGAACATCCAGTACGTGGTTGTCGGCGGCCCGGCGTACCGGAGCCCACAGTCCGACGACGGCGGCACGACCGACACGCAGGTGTTCGTGATTGAGGTCAACCCGCGGTCCAGCCGGACGATCCCCTTTATCTCGAAGGTGACCGGTGTCCCGATGGTGAGGCTCGCGGTGAAAGTCATGCTTGGGCGGTCGCTCCAAGAGCTGGGCTACGAGGGCGGCCTGTGGAAACGTCAGAATCTCGTGGGCGTCAAGGCTCCGGTGTTCTCGATGTCCAAGCTCACCGGGGTCGACACCTACCTCGGCCCGGAGATGAAATCGACAGGCGAGGTGATGGGGATCGACACCGAGTTCACGCCCGCAGTCGCCAAGGCGTTGATGGCGGCGGGACTCTCAATCAGACCGGGCGACTCAGTCCTACTGAGCATCGCTGACCGGGATAAGGCGGAGTCGGTCCAGATGATCCGGGACCTGTATGAGGCCGCTTGTCCTATGTATGCGACGGATGGGACAGCCGCGATGATCGCCGGGCTTGGACTCCCCGCGGTCACGATACCAAAACGTCTGTCCGCAGGACATCCCAACGTAGTCGACGTCATTGAGGACGGCACCGTTCAGGCCGTTGTGAACACGGTCACCGGCGACAGGGAGGTGCTGCAGGACGGCTTCGACATCCGCCGCGCCGCCACAGAAGCGCGGATCCCTTGCTTCACGTCTCTCGACACCGCGCGCGCGGCGGTGGAGAGCATGGTAGGCTCCGGCTCAGAGTACAGCGTGAGGCCGCTGCCAGAGTATCGAAACGGCTAGCGTGGACTTGCGTCGCAGCCATGGCATAGTGCACACTATAGTAGTGTACACTGCCACACTGCTATCGATGTTACGAGGGAGACTCTGATGAGAAACATAACTCTTAGTGCTGACGAGGACCTGATCGACGCGGCACGGCGACACGCCGCGTCAAGAAACACAACGTTGAACGCGGAATTTCGCGCGTGGCTCGAAGAGTACGCGGGACGTAAACAACAGGCTGCTAGAGCGATGGAAGTTATCCGGCAGCTCAGAGGCAGACTCAACACCGGTGGACGAAAGTTCACGAGGGAAGAGATGAATGAGCGCTGAGATCTTCTTCGACACCAACGTGCTCATATACTTGCTCGACCTTACCGACGACGCGAAGAGAGGCCGGGCAGACTCTCTCGTCCAGGATAGTTTGAGTCGCAGCAATGGTTGCATCAGCTACCAGGTCGTACAGGAGACCCTGAACATCCTTGCCACAAAGCTTGGGGCGACCGCAGAAGAGATGCGGACGATGCTCGACGAGATTCTAGCCCCACTGTGGTCAGTTCAGCCAACAATCGAATTGTATCGAAGGGGGTTAGACCTAAGAGTAAGATACGGCTACAGCTTCTACGACTCACTCATCGTCTCCGCAGCGCTGGAGGCAGGGTGTACGCAGTTGTACACAGAAGATCTGCAGCACGGCCAGAGGATTGGTGAATTGACTATCGTGGACCCATTCAGACCGTGACGCTGAGCGTCCATCCCCTCGCCTAAGTCGGTGACCAATAGACCTCCGGCTGTAACGAGAGATTTAAGGATTCCCGACCGGGTGCGGCGCGTGGCTATGCCGCCGATCGACGCGCTGAATACGCGCATGGCCGAAATGAACGCTGCTGGAAGCGACGTGATCAGCCTTGGCCAAAGCGTTCCGTTCTTCGGGCCACCGCCGGAGATGCTTGACGCGGTACGGGAGTCACTGGACGGATTTGGGCCCAGACTACACACCTACGGGCCGGACGCGGGTATCCCGGAGCTGCGTTTCGCGCTGTCCGACAAGCTCCGAGACTTCAATGGGGTCCACGTCGATCCGGAAACGCAGATAGTGGTAACCCCGGGCTCCAACCAGGCGTTCACGGTCGTTATGCTGACGATCTTGGAACCCGGAGACGAGGTCGCCATCGCATCTCCGTACTACTTCAACCACCACATGGCGATAGAGCTGTGCGGCGGTGTGGTCCGGGAGATTGAGCTCAAGGAGGAGACCGGATTTCAGATGCGGATGGAGGACGTGGAACGCGTCCTATCGGACCGCACCCGAGCAGTCGTGGTCACCTCCCCGAACAACCCGACGGGGACCGTCTACGATCCCGATGAGATCTCAACGATTACGAGAGAACTGACCGGCGGAGGCATCTACGTGATCAGCGACGACGCTTACGAGGTGTTCTGTTTCGACGGCGCTCGTCACGTCAGCCCGGCTTCCCTGGTCGAGTCGTCAGAGCTAGTGATCAGCCTTGGCAGTCTATCGAAGACTTTCGGAATGACAGGTTGGCGTATCGGGTACATGGCGGCAAGTGAGGAGCTGTGTCGGCAAGCGCTCAAGGTGCAGGACGCGATGGCGATCTGTGCACCGATCGTCTCCCAGGTGGCGGCGACCGCTGCTCTCGGACAGATGCCATCCTACCCGCTGGGCAAGATTCCAGAGCTAGAGGAGCGACGTCTTCTGTTACGAGACACGTTGTCACGAGTTCCCTCGCTCCACTGGCGGAAGACCGACGGCGCACTGTTCGCGATGGTCCGTGCGGATGTCGGCTCCAATAGCGGAGACCTCGCCTGGGAGATGATCGAGAAGGCCGAGGTCTTGACGGTCCCCGGGAGCGCGTTCGGTAAGCAGTGGGGCGACTTCATTCGAGTCTCGTACGGCTGCTCCCCACGGGACGGCTACGCGCAGGCACTCTCAAGGATCGAGACGTACTTCAGTACACGGTAAGGAGAACCGGGTGCTTCGTCGGCGTGCCGGGCGACCCTCGAGTTGCTCCCATCCGCTCCAGACTCGAGGGCACACTTCGGCTGAGCCCGACGTGTAAATCTACCGAAGAGGTCAACGGTGAGCAAACAACATTGGTACCGGGGCAACATCCACACGCACACGACTGAGTCTGACGGCGACGCGGAGCCTGCAGAGGTCGCACGGTGGTATCAGGAGCATGGCTACGACTTCCTGGTACTACTGACCACAACCACCTGACAATCCTCGCCTACGGGAGCGATCCTGCGAACTCTACCGGACTGCTCATGATCCCGGGAGAAGAATTGACACTGGCGGTCGGAATTCAGGAAGTACCCGTCCACCTCAACGGACTAGGAATCAGACACTACGTCGAGCCTACCGATACCGGAGAGATTTCTACAACGCTCCAGGTCAACATCGACGCGATTCTGGATGCCGGAGGAATCGCGTCCATCAACCACCCCACGTACAAGTGGGCATTCGATCACAAGGCGATCCTTCAGAGCCGCGGCGCGAGCCTTCTCGAGATCTTCAACTACGATCGAAACACACACAATCTCTCGATTCCGTTGGCGGAGGAGTTGAGCCCGGTGAAGATATTGGACGAAGTGCTCTCTTCCGGTCTGCCTCTCTTCGGTGTCGCCGTCGACGACGCCCACCACTACCACGATTTCTCGGCTGACAGATACAACCCGGGCCGAGGTTGGGTCATGGTCGAATCAGACTCTCTGGACCAGGAGCCCATCATTGAGGCTCTGGCAGCAGGTAGGTTCTACTCATCAACCGGTGTAAGTCTCGAACGGCTCCGGCTGTCGACAGACCAGGTCTCATTGAGAGTGCGGCACGCTGGCAACTCGATCATCGCCACCCAGTTCATCGGCAAGCACGGCTGCGTCCTCGACGAACAGCTCGGAGATGAGTGCAGTTACACCCCCAAGGGAGACGAGGGCTATGTCAGGGCATGGATCAGAACTTCCGGCGGCGCCGAGGCCTGGACCCAGCCGGTATTCCTGCATTGACGTCGATTCGGGGCACCCATAAATCACTCTTAAGAGCGCCGATGGTAGAGGCTGACAGTTACGCGTTCACCGACCAAGATCGGGGCTGTTCCGGAGCAAGGGACGGGACGACAATCTTAACGGGCGGCCGAGTGGCCGCCCGCCTTACTTCCTATTCTGTTCTCGGCTGTCAGTTAGCCGACGCGTTCTACCGCTGCACGGATCGCGCGCATCGCGAACACCTTAGTGAGGTGTTCGCGGTACTCGGCGGAGGCATGCACGTCGTCGTTGAATTCGATTCCATTCGCGGAGGCGACCGCCGCCGCGGTGATTGCCGAGTCATCGAGGGAGCTGCCCAGGAGCGCGGCCTCGGCGTCTGACGCCCTCGATGCGCTCGAGCCTGCGCCAGTTACTCCGATGGACGCGTCGGTGCAGTTGCCGCTCCCATCTGTAGTGACAGAGGCTGCAACTCCCACTATTGCGAAGTGGGACGCCTTGTTCGCCATCTTCGCATACGCAGAACCGCTGTTGTCGGCAGCCGCCGGGATCCTGATTTCTGAGAGGATCTCATTCGAGTTGAGCGCGGTGGTGAACAGGTCAACGAAGAAGTCGTCCGCCGAGATCAACCGATTGTTGACGCGTCCAAGCATGCCCTGGTAGCTGACTACGATCTCTGCTCCAAGGGCGATCGCCACGGCGGGCAGGTCCGCCGCCGGATCGGCGTGGGACAGACTCCCTCCGATCGTACCCATGTTCCGGACCTGGGGATCAGCCACCTGCGCCGCGGCCTCCGCGAGAGCGGGCGCCGCGTTCTGAACGGCGGCGGAGTCCGCGATCGCTGCATACGTCGTCATGGCTCCTATGGCCAGCGCCCCGCCGTCCTCACGGATGTAGCTGAGGTCGGAGATCGTGCCGAGGTCTATCAGGACTCTCGGTTCGGCGAGACGCAGCTTCATCATGGGGATCAGGCTGTGGCCCCCGGCCAGTATCTTCGCGTCGTCCTGGTTGTCGTTCAGAAGGGAGAGCGCGTCCCTGAGCGTGGAAGGTGCGTGATAGTCGAATGTGGCTGCTACCATCTGTAACTCCGCCTCCTTGGTTCAGTTGAGTGATCAGTCGACAATGCAGAATAGCGACTACGACATCTTTTCTGCAGCGTACTGAACGGCCTTCACGATGTTGTGGTAGCCAGTACATCGGCAGAAGTTGCCCGCGAGTCCGTGACGAATCTCGGCTTCCGTCGGGCTGGGGTTCTTCTGGAGCAGTTCGTGGGCCGACATAATCATCCCCGGCGTGCAGAAGCCGCACTGGAGACCGTGCATCTCCCAGAACCCTTCCTGCAGCGGATGAAGCTCGCCGTTCTGCGCGAGGCCTTCGACCGTGGTGACGTCCCCTCCGTCGGCCTGGACAGCGAAGATCGTGCAGGACTTGACCGCGTTCCCGTTGAGGACCACGGTACAGGCGCCGCAGTTCGACGTATCACACCCGACGTGGGTGCCGGTCAGGTTCAGGACATCGCGGAGATACTCAACCAGCAGGAGCCTGGGCTCAACATCAGAGGTGTGCTGGGTGCCGTTTACGGTTAGGGAGACATGACCCATCGTGAATCCTCCGGTCTTGGCGTTGGGTACGGCGATTATATCAGCAAAGAACAGAGGCCGCTACATCACCGTCAATACCGGTGGGGGCCGCCCAACATCTGCAACTGCCGGTACCCAACACCAACACCAACTCACCGGATGCCCGTAGCGCCAGTCAACGAACAGCCCACGCCCGCCGACCTCGCCCCCGAAATCCACCGCCTTCCCGCCCGATGCCCGTTGGGGTTCGCCGCGCCTGCCCGCCGTGGAGGGGCGAACGAACCGCCCGCACACACGGATGTAGCATTTCTATCGGTAGGTGGAGGATCTGGGGCCCGCTCTCTCTTTGACCCTTCGCCCCGCCTACGCTATCATGAGTATAGAACATCTGTCCTATTCACGGAGACTCTGTTTGACGACCGATCCGCGCAGCCATCGACTTAGGAACATCGCCGATCACCTCCGCGAGGCCTCCAACGACGGCCTCGAAGCCCTGCGATTTCTGCCCCGACTTCACCGTTCGCCAGCGGATCGTCCTCGCCGCGTCGACGGCGCAACGCCGGACGACTCCTTCAGCGCCCTTAAACTCCTGACCCTCTGACATGACATCCGACAAACAACAGACTCCACTCACAGAAGACCTCCACCGGGACGTCGACTTCTACGCGGCCTACATCCGAGAGGCCACAGACGACGGCAACGCCATCGTCGACTGCCTTGTCGCGATCATGGAAGACGAGTCGGTCGGTGCTAAGCCCTACGAACGACTCGACGCACAGCTTCTCCTCGACAGCATCGGCTTCGGACCCCTCGCCCTCGAGCAGGAGTCTCGAGCGCGGCAAGAGTCTCAAATCGAAGGGGAGGCTGCTCCACCTGCTTCACCAGGACCGGCGAACGGTCGACGGCCAAAACGCTCCACCTTCGTCCTCTCCGAGGAGACCCTATTCCACCTTCCATCGCTCGTCCGTCAAAAGACGGACCGAGGCCGGAAGATGGCCGACTTCCTCACCTCTGTCGTAAATCGGCAATTCCCCGACTTCAGACCCCACCACTGGATCAGGGCCGCCCGGCAGCTTGCAGCGCGCGCCGATGTCCCACCTACATTGTCGGCTCGTCGATCTGGACGGTATGCGTTTCGTTGACAGCCCTCAGGGCCTGAACTACACTCGCCCCTAGCTTGAGCCGAGCCAGCCCTCGTTTCTGGACGGCTCTGGAGGGTTCCATGACGCAGCTCGAAGACAAGATCGCTGTCGTCACGGGTGCCGGCACGGGAATTGGCCGAGCCATTGCACTGGGACTTGCGGGTGAGGGCGCCAACGTTGCCGTCGCCGATATCGACGCCGAGGCCGTCGAGGACACCAGCGTCGAGCTAAGGAAAATGGGCCGGGACAGTCTCGCATTGCACGCCGACGTCGGCGACGTCTCACAGATCGATCGAATGATCTCTGAGGCCAAGGACAGGTTCGGCCGGATCGACATCATTGTGAACAACGCGGCCGTAACCAGGTACCGCTTCATCATGGACGTGCAGGAGGAGGACTGGGACTGGATGCACCGCGTGAACGCAAAGGGGGCCTTCTTCTGCATGCAGCGTGCTGCCAGAGAGATGATCGCCCAGGGCTCCGGAGGTCGCGTCATCAACATTGCTTCGACCGCGGGCAAGGGAGCCTCAAACACCTCCAACGCAGCTTACGCGGCGAGCAAGGGCGCAGTTCTCTCGATGACGATGATCGCCGCCCATCAGTTGGGTCCAGAGAACATTAACGTGAATGCGATCTGCCCCGGGTCCACTCTGACGAGAGGTAGCCGGGAGTCGATGGCCGGTAGGGCACAGAGCACCGGGGTCAGCATCGAGGAGTTGGAGCGCGAGCGCGTTGCTCGGATTCCGATCGGACGACCCAACGAGCCAGAGGACATCGCGGCGATGGCCGTCTTTCTCTCGGGTCCGGGAGCGCGTAACATTACCGGGCAAGCGTTCAATGTGGACGGTGGTCTGGTGATGCACTGAAGCGACCCAAAGCCACGCAAGTCCACGAATCTATCAATTGCCCATCCAAAAGGAAGTATGAGAATTGAGAATACAGGGGTCCTACACGTTCGACGCCGACATTCAGACTGTCTGGGACTCGCTGCTAACGCCTGACGTTCTAGCGAGCTGCATTCCCGGTTGTGACGATATCCGCCCGATCGGGGAGGACGCCTACGAGGTAGATCTGAATGTCAGAGTCGCGGCGGTTTCAGGGTCCTATAAGGGGCAGGTCACGGTCGAGAATAAGGACCACCTCAAGTCGTACCGGATGGTTGTGAAGGGAAGTGGGCGAGTCGGCTCGGTCCAGGGAACGGGTGATCTGCAGTTCTCGGAGGTTGATGGACGCACGACGGTCGATGTCGTAGGAGATACCCAGGTCACCGGCATAGTGGCCCGCGTCGGCCAGCGGCTGGTGGGGGGAGCGTCGCGAATGATGATGAACCAGTTCTTCGATTGCCTTAAGTCGAAAATCGAAGGCTGAGGTCTTAGATGTCCTACGATTTCATAGACACCCAGGAGCTGGACGGGGTGCTATTGATCACGATGGACGATCCCCCGACGCGAAACGCCATCGGCGATGAGATGGCAGGCGAGATCAACCAGGAGTTGGACAGGCTGGAAGCGTCGCCCGAGCTGAGGACAGTTGTGTTGACCGGGAGAGATCCCTCTTTCTGCTCCGGGGCAAACGTCAAGCGGATGGACGACGCGAACCGTTCACGGGTCGCGGACGAAGTGCTGCCCGCCGACAAGACACCTTGGGCGGTACTGGGAGACGCCTGGAAGGAGTTGGGAGCACCCGACTCTGAGTCGTCCGAGGAGATCGAGGGCGTCCGGTTCATCCCCCTGCGGCTCCACCAGCTACAGAAGCCTTCCTTCGCCGCCGTAAACGGCTACGCCATGGGCCTCGGGATGGGGATCGCCCTCTCCTGTGACATCAGGATCGCGTCGGAGAACGCCCGGATGTCAGAGACCTTCGTCAGACGAGGTCTGATTCCGGCGGACGGCTCCTGCTGGCAGCTTCCGAGGATGATCGGCCTGGGTAACACGATGCTGCTGCAGTACACCGGGGCCGTCCTGAGCGCCGAAGAGTGCCTCGACCTAGGAATCGTCAACCGAGTGGTGGAGCACGGTGAGCTCATGGAGCAGACGATGGACCTCGCGAGGCAGATCGCAAGCGGGCCGACCTACTCGATGGCGCTGATTAAGAGACTGGTGCAGCGCTCGCTGCAGGTCGACTTCGCCGAGAGCCTTCGCCTGGCCGGGCCCGCCCAGGAGATAGCCCGACGCACCCAGGACCACAAAGAGGGCGTCCGGGCATTCGTGGAGAAGCGGACCCCGAAATATAGGGGAATGTAGAATTAAGAATTATGAATAGTGAATTTAGAACCGAGTCTGCATCCGCCGCGACTCAGGCATTGCAATCGTCACTATTCACAATTCTCAATTCACTATTCTGGGTCCCTCGGTCTTGCCGAGTAGTCTCCGAACGGGCCGTCGCGCCACGCGAGCGCGGCTCGCAGCCCTGCCTCACGATTGAGTTCGCGGAACACACCGGCAGTGTTGCGATAGGTCGAAAGCGCCTGCCAATCGGCCCCCACCTCCAGTGCGGTCTTGAAGCCCATGATCTCGTAGGCGCGATTGACGGCCTTCTTGGACGCGGCCAGCAGGTCAGGTGTGATCGTCGCGATCGCGCGGGCCTCCGCGACGGTTTCAGCCTCGAGCCGATCCGCCGGGAACGCCTTCGTCGCCCAGCCGATCTCCACCGCCTCCTTGCCGTTGACCGGTCTGCCGGTGAACATCAGGTACTTGGCCCAGCTCATCGGCATCTTCCAAGGGAAGTACACGGTGTCCGGCACGGTCATTGCCCGGACCGGCGGGTATCCGAGCTGGGCGTCCTCCGCGACGAACATGATGTCGCACATTGACGCCAGCTCCGAGGCGCCCGCGATACACCAGCCGTGGACCTGTGCGATGACGGGCTTGGTCAGCTCCCAGATGAGCCACCAGCCGTTGACGAGCTCGCGGGCGTACTGTGCCGTAAGCTGATCGACGTCGTCGGACACGTATCCGTCGACCGGACGATTGGGGGGCGGGTTCGCGGGGGTCATGTCGTATCCGGCGCTGAACGCCCTACCCTCCCCTTTGATCACGATGCAGCCGACGTCCGGTTCTCGCTCTGCTGTCTTCAGTGCGTCGCGCAACTCTTCTCTCAACGCATAGCTCAGGGCGTTCACCTTCTCCGGCCTGTTTAGCGAGATCGTACAGACCCGCTCGTCTACTGAGTACAAGATGTGTTCGTATGTCATTGGCCTACCCCCTCTTGATTGGACGTAATTCTAACGAAAACGAATCCACGGCGTTCGGCATCCGTCCCCAGTAAACGACCCACCCGCCGGATGCCCGTAGGAGGGTGTCTCACAAGTGCTCGAACCCCTGGATGCCCGCCCTTCGATCCGCCGCGGCGGAGACGAACGATCCCAAAGCTAACATTCGTTCGTGCTGAGCCTGTCGAACCACGGTTTGGCGACCAAGGTCGACTTATGAGACAGGCTCGTAGGGGTTCGCCGCGCCTGCCCGCCGCGGCGGAGACGAACGATCCCAAAGCTAACATTCGTTCGTGCTGAGCCTGTCGAAGCACGGTTTGGCGACCAAGGTCGACTTATGAGACAGGCTCGTAGGGGTTCGCCGCGCCTGCCCGCCGTGGAGGGGTGAACGAACCGCCCGCGCCCACCTACCTCGCAGCTCGATCACTGCTCGATCGATCCCCGTGACCCTGGTCGAATTGCTCCGGATCGACCCCCGGTGCTAGAATTTCGGGCCTTTCTACGGAACGCTCGATAGGAGAGCAATTTGAGACACGTAACATTACTGCTTCTGGTCGTTTGCGCCTCTTTGCTGTTCACCCTCATTGGATGCGGCGAGACGCATTCAGAGTCGGGCGAGCACGCCGTCGAGACCGAGCATGACGAAGGTGACGAAGAGTCGAACACTCAATTCGCCCTCGGCGACAAGTACGACGAGGTGCGGGCTGGGGCCCGGCTTGCGCTTGCGTACGACACGGACGCCAATGCGTTCGTCGGCACGGTTGAGAACACGACGAGCACCACGCTGAATCGGGTCCGTGTCGAGGTTCACCTTTCCAATGGGACTGAGTTGGGACCGACAACTCCTGTTGACCTCGGCCCAGGCGAGTCCGCTGTAATAGACTTGCCGGCCACCGAAGAACCGTTCACGACCTGGAGCGCACACCCTGAGGTGGGTTAGCCTACAGGAAGATTAGTGGAGCCGATCGCTGAGCTATCCGACGCGGTGAGAGCTATCGGTGGCTAACTTCCCAGGGCTTCCCTGATGGCCTCCGGAGACGTGTTGACCTTTACCCCGGCGCGCTCCTCCTGGAGTGTCATCGCCACGCGAGAATCTCGGTCTCCCCAACCGCGATTGATCGCCTCGGTCATCTCCGCCAACGCGAGGTTAGCGAGCTTCATCGGAACGTCGTACTGCCTTCCGACCAGACAGGCCAGGTCCATGTCCTTGCGCGCGAGGCGAAGGGCGAAGTCCGCTGGGTCGTATGAGTCGATGAGGAAGTGGTCGGCGAGCCGCTCAAACGCTCCACGGCGTCCCTGCGCTCCTTGGCGCACCGCCAGCCAGAGCCCGAGCGGATCGACGCCCGCCTTTACGCCCATGGTGAATACCTCGGCCAGACCGGTCTGGATGATGTATCCCGCGCAGTTGTGGACCAGCTTGGCCACCGCGCCGGACCCGATCGGCCCGACGTAGTACGGCTGATCGCCGAGGGAGTCGAGGAGCGGCCTTAAGCGGTCGAAAGCATCGCGGTCGCCGCCTACCCAGATAGCGAGTCTTCCGGTCCTGGCCCCCTCTGGACCGCCGCTAACTGGCGCGTCCAACACGTGAATCCCTCGCCGGAATAGCCGACCGTGAATCTCACGGATGAGGTCCGGCGAACTGGTACTCAGGTCGAGGTAGACTTTGCCTGAGGTGAGTCCTTCATGGAGTCCGTCATCCCCGAGGGCAACGGACTCCACTTCCACGGGTCCGGGAAGCGATGTCAGTACGACGTCCGACCGCTGACCGACCTCGCGAGGTGTATCCGCCCACTCGGCGCCCATCTCAAGGTGCGGCGTGGCCGACTCGCGCCGGATGTCGTGAACGATCAGATCGTGTCCGCCCCGGATGGCGTTCATCGCGATCGGGCCGCCCATTGTGCCAAGTCCGATGAATCCGACTCTCATGGAACGTTCCTCCAAGTGAGATTTCGGGCGCCGTTCGACGATTTGGACGTGATCAGATACGCCAAGTTGTTCGTCGAGCAAATGCTTCGCCCACCGGGGGCGGACTCAGCATGACCGTTGATGCGTGCCGCAGACTTCTAGGACCCGATACTGCTAGTCGTCGACTCCAACGTTCATGGCGACGGGATCCTGTGCGGCGCCGTTTGGCTCAGGCATCGGCTCGTTGGTCCACGGGTTGATCTCGAATGGGCCCTTCAGCTCCAGCTCTTCGCCGATCTCTCGGACGGCCGGAATTACATATTCGCCCATCAGCCTCAGGCTGCGCATCTGGTCTTCGTGGGTCATCGCGCCGTCACCGTCCCAGAAAAACACGCTCCCGGGTCGGAGGGTCTCCAGCACGTGCCTGATCTTGGGAATTACGGTGTCCGGCGTACCCGTCACGATCGTGTAGTCTCCAGCCTGGTCCTCGAAGGTCCTGCGGTTGGTGCCGAATCTCCCCCTCGGGCCGAACCGTGACGCTTCCAGTCGCTTTGAAGTCCGTGACGTGTGGCCCGGAAGCGACATCACAGCGGGGTTGACCATTCCCTCGTTTCCGCTCAGGAACGGGTTGGAGACGCCCGAAAGATACTTGCGTCCAACCTCCTCCGCCTTTTCCTCCGTCTCGTCGACGTGGACCTTCCACAGATAGGAGACGTGGTGAGTACCCGACTCGTAACCGAACTCGGCCGCGGCGTCGCGATACATATCGAAGGCGTCCTTCGTCGGGCCGAGCTTCGTCGCGAGTAGAACGAGCGGGTATTTGTGTTGCGCCGACCAGCGGACGGTCTCGACACTGACGGTGGACGGTATCCAGACCTGCGGGTGTGGTTTCTGGTACGGGCGCATCCAGGGGTTCACGTAGCGGTAGTGGTAGTGCTTGCTCTCCCACCTAAACGGTCCGGGGTCGGTCCAAGCCTTGATCACGAAGTCGTGCGCCTCCTCAAACCGCTCACGGTTGAAGACCGGCGGGGAGTTGTGCGAGACGCTCTCGCGTCCGCCGCCCCGCACGAATCCGGAGACGAGCCTCCCGTGACTGATCATGTCGATCATCGCAAGCTGCTCGGCGAGCCAGAGCGGATCGTCCCAGATTGGCAGGATGTTGCCCAGGATGACGATCTTCGCCTTGGACGTCTGGCGGGCCAGGATCGATGCCCCGACGTTGGTTACGCCCTGCATGCAGAACGGCGTGCTGTGGTGCTCGTTGAGCATCAGGCCGTCGAAGCCCATCTCCTCAGCGTAGATCTTCTCGTCGAGGTAGCGGTTATAGAGATTCGCCCCGACCTCCGGATCGTAGAGCTCGTTGCTGATGCTCAGGTCCGTGGTCTGCGTGCCCATCAGGCCGGTCTGGTCGTCCTGCCAGGGCTGCTCGGTAAAGTGGCCTATGAACATGACCTCGTCCCCTTCTGGTGGAGTTTTCGGGAGTGTATCACAGGTGAGGAAAGAGGAAAGAGGAGTGAGGAAAGAGAGGGGTTGATTGCCGTTTTGGTTGAGCTATCTTGGCTGCCAGTGGGCCCCTGCGTTCTAATGGATGAGTGGGGGGTGCGTGGGTTGGGCGAGAGGGTGTGGGATAGAGCTTTGGGGAGCGCTGGGCCAGGTAGACCGTAGGGGGGTCGACGGTTTTCTCAGGACAGACCTGGTGCGAGCTGGGCGCACGTCTGCTGGAAGGAGTCCAGTCGAGGAAGCAGCAGGGGGGTATCGACGCCGGCGTTGACGTACTGTTGGATGCGCTCGCGGCAACGCTCGGCATCGCCGAGTAGGTAGCAGGATTCTGTGAGCTTCTCTGAAACGAGACTCCCTGCGTTCGTTTCGTCGCCGGCGGCGATCAGTTCGCGGACCGGATTCAGAACATCAGTGTCGAATCCGCCATGTTCCAGGAGTACCTCACCGGTGTGGGGCTCGGCGATGAGGCGCGCGATCCGCGAGCGGAGGCCGGGCAGGAGAGACGGCGGATCGTCGGTGAGCCGGACGATCAGCATGCAGGCGATATCGACGGAGTCGGGATCTCGTCCCACGTCGGCGGCGGCCTCGCGGACGCGGTTCGCGGCCCAGCGAACGTACTCGACTGGAGCATAGGCATTCAGGAGCACTCCGTCGGCGATCTCGCCTGCCAGTCGCAGTGCGCGAGGGCCGATAGCCGCCAGGTACACCGGTAGGCGTTCTTGGACCGGGCGGATCGCCAGGCCGACATCGCTTAACCGGACGCCGGCGTACTCGACGGTTACACGCTCTCCACTCCACATCGCGCGAAGCGCGTCGACGGTTCCCCGGAGTCTCGCGAGGGGGAGATGGTACTCGATTCCCATGCGTGCATGGATCACTTCGGATTCGCTGCGTCCAAGGCCGAGCATCATCCTTCCGCCGCTCAGCCGGTCGAGTGTCGCCGCGCCCATTCCGAGGAGCGCGGGACTTCTGGTGTACGGGTTAACCACGCCGACGCCGAGCCTGATCCGCCCGGTCGTCGCGGCGAGGTAGCCAAGGATCGAGGAGGTCTCTTCGTGGAAGTACCGCTCGGTCACCCAAAGAGAGTCGAAGCCGGCGTCCTCGGCCACGCGCCCATAGCCGGCGAGCTCGGCACCTGATTCGAGACCGTGGTAGAGGACTATTCCTGTTGACATGAAACTGGCGCCTGGGACGTCAAGATACCTACAGCCTATCCGATATGCAGGGCAGATCGGAATGTCGCCCGGGCACAAGAGACATGCAACATACCCTGGTCGCTGTCCAGACGCTTCTCCCATCGGACCCGGAGCCGTGTGCACCGGTTCAGCCCGCCGTGACTGCCTTCGACTCCGCACCAACGGTTGCGGGCGCACTCAGCCCTGGTGAACTGAAACTGCTGTCACTCACATTCACACGTTTGAGAAATCGAAATTGAACCCCTGTACCAGTTGCGGCACTGATCACATACACCAGATTATCGTGCCGCTAGACGGCTCCCGTCTGGCGGAGACGGTTCTTCCTACCGTCGAAGCGTTGGCGACAGCGATGTCGCTGGGAATCAATCTCGTCCGAGCCTACACTCCGATGGCTTACGACCGCCGGTACAGGTATGCACTGGCAGTTGCCGGTCAATCGAGCTTGAAAGAAGAGATCAGGGACACCTGTGAGCGATACTTGGAGACGGCGGCCAACAACATGAGGGCCAACGGAATCCAGGTCAAGACGACTCTATTAATCGGCCCGGCAGCGCCGGCAATTGTGGAATACATTCGAGACTCGCCTGAAGACATCGTCATTATGGCTTCGCATGGTCGGTCCGGATTCCGGAGGCTGTTGCTCGGGAGTATCACCGAGGCCGTGGTCCGTTCTTCCGGAGACCCCGTGCTCATCGTCCCTCCCACCACATAGTTCGGAGACAAGAACGAGCGAGCAGCTTCCGGCTCCTCGGCACGGTCATCACCCTGCAGAAACAGTCCAGTCGCGTGTGGAGCCTGTCGCGACAGACTCTAAGATTGACGTCACGCTGCTGCTTGTGATCGAGGACATCCGTTACGGCCATCGGACGCCCTGGACAAGTCCACTCGTGTGGCGTCGAAGGTCAGGTCTTCCTAAACCCGATTCAGGTTCTCCTACAGGTCCTTCAGTTGCTCCGGACTGAATCCCATTGGAGGAACCTCCTGTTGAAGATGGCGAAACCGGACGATTCCCGGACGACCCATATATCAGTCGGTGGAGTCCACGTCCATTAGGGCAATCAGCCGGTCAATGAAGTCGCGGACGACCTGGCGGGAGAGATCGAAGTCATCGTTGCTTCCCATGAAGTCATGGTAGAAATTGGTGTGAAACCCCTCGGCCACACCGAATCCACCCAACAGAACGAGATCGTCTCTCTCGGACGACAGGCGCCGCACCGCCGTTCGTAGCGCGCTGTGGTCCCCGAAGCGCCAGCTCCGCTGCTGAGCGACTGCCATCACAGCGTGAGCAGCGGCTCCCCACATCTTCTCAGAGCCCTGAAGCCGGTCACCCCCGGCAAACTCTGAGTCCGCAGCGTCCAGGAAGTCTTGAGCGGTCTGGATGTGTTCTTGAATTAGCATGGTCATAGAATACCACGGCTGACACCGATGGTCGGTCGCTATAGACTGTAAGCCAACTTCGAACCGAGGTCCAAGACACTGAACAAGGGCCTGCTCAATAGCTTGCGCGTCCTCGATCTGGGAGAGGGCGTCTCGGGTCCCTTCGCCGCGCGGACGCTGGCGTGGCTGGGAGCCGACGTGGTCAAGATCGAGCCCCCTGAGGGGGACTACACGCGAACTGTTGGACCGTTTCCGGGGAGCATTCCGGACCAGGAGAAATCGGCCCTCTTCCTGTCGATGAACGCGGGCAAGCGCGGTGCCGTCCTGGATCTCCAAGACTCCGGGAGTCGCGATCGGCTACTCAGGTCGGTCGTCGACGCAGATGTCGTGGTTGACAACCATCACGTCGGGTGGATGGAAGAACGAGGAGTTTGCTTCAACAATCTGGCGGATTTCAGCGACGGCCTGATCGTCTGCAGGATACTTCCGTTTGGAGACTGGGGGCCATATGCCGGCTACGAGGCGGGCGACCTCTCCACGTTCCACATGAGCGGCAATGCACATGGGATGCTGGGCCCCGTCGAAGACCCGAATGCCGAGCCGCCGATTCGCGCCGGTGGGCACCAGGCAGACAAGGTTGCGGGCATGGCCGCCGCGACAGCCATCCTGGCTGCGCTCTTTCGGCGGCAGAAGACGGGACTGGGCTGCAACCTGGTCGTATCGAGCTTCGAGGCGATGGCAACGCAGGCGATCGCCGGCCTCTCCAACATCGCCTTCGGAAACGACCCTCCCACTCGAGATCTCGCGGAGGTCAGGGAGGCGTCGATCGGGGGACAGGTCTCCGCGATCGGCGGCATCCTCCCCTGCAACGACGGCTACGTCGCGATCTCGCCCCGCGAAGACGCACAGTGGGCACGCTGGCTGGAGATGATGGGGGACCCCGACTGGGGTGAAGACCCCAAGTTCAGCACCCGCTCAGCGCGGCAGGAGAACTCGGTCGAGCTGTGGGAGCGGCTCTCCGAGTGGACGAGGGAGCGTTCGCGGTTCGACATAGCACGGGAGGGTCAGAGCCGTCGAATCCCTTGCTTCCCGGTCAACACCGTGGCGGACCTTCTCAGCGATCCACATCTGAGGGAGCGGGAGTTCTTCTTACCGATCGACCATCCAACAGCAGGTCGGTTCAGCTACCCGGGCGTCCCATACAAGCTCTCCAGGTCGGAGGCGCCGATAGTCGATCGGCCCGCGCCCATGCTCGGCCAGCACAACGACGAGGTTTTGTCTTGACTCCCTCGGTGAGGTCGGAAGAAGTTTTGCCATGACACCGGCGCCTCTATCCGGCATCCGCGTCGCGGACTTTTCCTGGATCATCGCCGGGCCTACGGCAACGCGTCACCTCGCGCTGATGGGCGCGGAGGTGATCAAAGTGGGAAGCGCCCGGCGCCCGGATCCGTCAACCCACGGCTCGGCGTTCCATGTGTACAACCAGTCCAAGCGGTACGCGGCGTTGAACCTGTCTCAGGAGCGAGGCAAGGAGCTGGCGATCGAGCTCGTGGGACTCTGCGACATCGCAGTGGAGAACTTCGCGGCAGGCGTTTTCGAGCGGCTGGGACTTGGATACGACGTGCTGTCGAAGGCGCGTCCTGATCTCATAATGGTGGCCTCTTCGGGAACGGGTCACACGGGCCCGGACCGTGAGTACGTCGCATACGGCAGCCTGCTTCAGCACTACACGGGCTGGAACTCGATTTCCGGCCACTCCGACTCCGAGCCAATTAAGGGTGGACTGTGGGCCGACCCGTGGGTCGGGATGGAGCTTGCGATGATTACGCTCGCCGCGCTGAACCATCGCGCGGAAACCGGTTCGGGCCAGTACATAGACTTCTCGATGGCCGAGGCGCTGTCGGCAAGTATCCCCGATGCCTTGCTCGAGTACCAGATGACATGGGCCGATCCCCATCCTTTGGGCAACAGGGACCGCTACGCCATCCCGCACGGCGTGTACCGATGCCTCGGTGAAGACCGCTGGATCGCGATCGAGGTCTGGCACGATGGTGATTGGCAGTCCTTGTGCTCGGCGATAGGACGGGACGATCTGGGGTCCGATCCCAATCTGGCAACCGCAGACGGGCGACGGAATCGAGAGGACGAGCTGGACGCGGCGATTGCCGAGTGGACATCGAGGCTCACAGATGAGGAGGCCTTTCGGTTGCTGCAGGCCGCGGGAGTGCCCTGTGGGAAGTCCCTGGATCTGGGGCGCCTGTACGACGACGCACAGCTCAAGCATGGTGGGTACTTACGCGCCGTCGAGTACCCGGGGGGCGAGACGCGGATGCTGCCTACACTCCCCTGGCAACTTGACGGCGTCCGGACTCGGGAGGTCAGAGCCGCGCCCGAGCTGGGGCATGACAGCGACTACGTTTACGCGGACCTTCTGGGACTCAGTCGAACGGAGATCGAGGAGCTAGTCTCGGCTCGGGTGATCTACTGAGGCCGGTATCAGACCTGCGGGTCGATTTCCAAGCCGCGGATTTCGTCTTCGAGTTGCCCGAGCTTGACGTACTCCTCGGCCAGCAGGTAGAAGCAGCGCTGCAGGTACAGGTTGGTGAGCTGTGCGGCGGACTCCCCGCCTGACGACGCTGTTTCGGCGATCCGGCCCACCTGGTGACTCTCGGGCAGATGCCGGCCGAGCGTCACGATCTCGATTTGGGTCTCGCTGGACAGCGAGGTGTCTCCCGATCCCACCGCGTCACGCAGACGTCCGACGAGCCTGGTCAGCTCATTGATCTTGTCGCGGTCGCTCATGAGGCCGTATAGCACGTCGTTGACGCTCAGGTCGTTGTCGGACTGCGCCGGTTCGTCCAGGACGCGAGCACCCGGATCGGTGTTCCGAGCGTACAGGTCCGCATACCACGTGATCACCTCGTTGACGAGGCCCAGAAGACCCGTGACTTCAGACGTCGGCGCTGAACCGCCAAATACGATGTCATCGTCCCTTGCCTCTGCCAGCTCCCGGACGTAGTCCGCACCGCTGACCGCCTCGGGAGCCGGAGGGAAGGCGAACGCGGACATGTCCGTGGCGGAGATGTCCCCGATCTGGTTCATCAAGAACGGCGGGACGTACTTTGAGACGTCGACCTGAATTGGTAGAACGACGAGGTATGTGGCGAGCACCTCATCTGGGTTCTGGAAGTTGGTGATGTAGATCAGTGAGTGTCCCTTGGGACTGTCAGCCGATCCTCGCTCGAAGATAAATTCCATTCGCACGGTCTCCTCAACCCGGTAGAACGGTTCGACCTGTATTATACGCGAATCGGCCTCGGACGTTCACGCTGGGAATCAACTCTGTGATCAGGGGTCCAGCCACCCCGTCGAACGCCTCAACTGTCGAACTCATCGGGGGTCGGCGGGCAATTCCCGGATATCTGGCAAGTTGCGGTATGCGCCGTTGTAGTCGAGGCCATAGCCGACGACGAAGATGTCTGGAACGTCGAAGCCGGCGTATGCGACGTCCACCTCGTGGAGGCGGCGAGAGGGCTTATCGAGCAGGGCGCAGACCTCAACGGACGCGGCGCCCAGAGCGGTGAGCGCCCTGGTGAGACAAGTCGCGGTCGCGCCGGTGTCCACGATGTCCTCGACAATCAGCACAGGCCTGCCTTCGACGCGGTCCCGAGGTGGGAGCCAACTGAGGCTGATTTCTCCCGGCTCGGTGCCGTGGTAGCTCGACACCCGGACCGTCGTGACGTCCACTGACTCTGGGAACGAGCGCATCAGGTCGGCGAGGAAGCAGACGGCGCCGTCCATCACACCGACAAGGAGGACCTGAGACACGTCGTAGTCTTCGCTGATCTCGGCTGCGATCTCCCGGACTGCGCGCGCAATCTCTCTCTCCGAGACTATGGTGTCTTCTTGGGTCATTGACAGCTCCCTGATCCATCACACCGCGACAATGGTGGGCCGGGCGCGGACCGCCATTGACGGACATCCGGCCAGCAGCCGATCGAACCAGGCGGCTCGTCTGGCGCCGCCCGATTCCATTGTAGAATGATCCCATGCTGCATGAGGAACCGGATTGAACGTCGGAGTCGCGAAGCTAACGTTGCGTCTGTCCGCGAGTCGTAGCCTGAAGGACAAACGACGGGTGATTGGCTCGCTGTGTCACCGGGTGCAGAACCGGTTCAACGTCTCTGTCGCTGAGGTCGACTCGCTGGACGCGTGGCAACGGGCCGTCCTCGGTATCTCGTGTACGTCAAACAGCGCCCGACACACCGAGCAGATGCTCGACTCGGTCATCGAGTTTATCGAGAAGGACCGGCCGGACGCGGAGCTGGTGGACTGCGAGGTAGAGACGCTGACAGGGTTCTGATCGCGGCTAATCGACGAGGACTGACTTGGATACCGCGGACTTCTTGAGACACATCCAGAGCCTCACCTGGTATCAGGACCAGCTTGCTCACCTCGAGCAGGTGCCCTCGCGGGTTGCGCATGCCGCGGAACTCGATCCCCCTCTGGACGAGCGACTCCAGGCGAAACTCGCCGAGGTCGGCGTCTCCTCGCTCTACTCCCACCAGGCGGAGGCAATCAAGGCGGTCCGGCAGGGTAAGAACGTCATCATCTCCACTCCCGCGGCTAGCGGCAAGAGCATGTGCTACAACCTTCCCGTGCTGGAGTCTCTCCTAGTGGACCGGTCCGCTCGTGCGCTGTACCTCTACCCGACCAAGGCGCTCGCACAGGACCAGGAGAAGAGGCTTGCCGCCCTGATACCGGACGGACGAAGCCCGCGACACGCGATCTTCGACGGCGACACGCCTACAGTGGATCGTCCGTCGATCAGGCGAAGTACGCACGTCGTCATCACGAATCCCGACATGCTGCATCTCGGGATTCTGCCGAACCACCGCGCGTGGTACAGGACGCTGCGCGGGCTGAAGTACGTCATCGTCGACGAGGCTCACGTCTACAAGGGCGTGTTCGGGACGCACGTGGCGAACGTGCTCAGGAGGCTCAGGCGCCTTTGCCGGATGCTCGGCAGCGACCCGCAGTTCGTCCTCTGCTCGGCAACGATCTCGAACCCCGGGCAGCATGCCGAGAGGCTGGTCGGACTCCCATTCGACGTCGTCGACGGCGACGGCTCGCCCTACGGGGGGAAGGACTTCGCATTCTGGAACCCGCCGATGATCGACCTCGCCGAGGGGACCCGACGATCGACGAACTCCGAGGCGACGCAGATCTTCGTCGAGCTGCTGAAGCGGCACACTCGCACGATGACGTTCGTCCGGAGCCGGAGACAGGCGGAGCTTCTGTTCGTGTACGCGCGGGACCAGCTACTCGCTTCGCACCCCGTAGTGGCCAAACGCATCTCGCCGTATCGGGCCAGCTACCTGCCCGAGGACCGGCGGCGGATAGAGCGAGATCTCTTCGAAGGGAAACTGCTGGGCTTGACTACGACGAACGCTATGGAGCTAGGCGTGGACGTCGGCAGTCTCGACGCGACTATCCTGACAGGGTATCCGGGCTCCATCGCGAGCGCCTGGCAGCAGGCGGGACGCAGCGGGCGCAGAGGCGAACGCTCACTGAGTGTGCTGGTCGCCCAGGACAACCCCCTCGATCAGTACTTGATGCGTCACCCGGAGTCGTTCTTCGGCAAGACTCACGAGTCGGCGAGGATTGCCCTCGCGAACCAGTACATCCTGAAGCCCCACCTCATCTGCGCTGCCTACGAGGCGCCGCTCACCATGAGCGACACGGAGTTCTTCGGGCCGGATCTGCTCTGGTACGCGGACGAGCTCGTCGAGGACGAGTACCTGCACGTCCGAAATGAGCGCTGGCACCTGCTTCCTGAGGTGAGCTATCCCGCAGAACGAGTCAACCTGCGATCCGCGTCGGGCGAGTTCTACACACTGGTCGACTCGGACACAGGGGCGATCCTGGAGACGGTCTCGGCGGAAACGGCGTTTTTGCAGCTCCATCCGGGCGCGATCTACCTCCATCAGGGCGAACCCTACCTCGTTACCGACCTCGACATCGAGTCGCACACCGCGTGCTCGACGCTCACGGACGTGCCCTACTACACGCAGGTGCGCGACTACACAGAGACGCGGATTCTCAACACCTACAAGAACAGGCCGGCGGGAGGCGTGACGGCATTTCTGGGTGAAGTGAACGTCTCGACACGCGTGGTCGGGTTCAGGAGGATCAAGCTGCACACAGACGAGATTCTCGGAGACGAATTCGTGGAGCTACCGCCGCAGGAGTACGACACGACCGCGCTTTGGTTTGGGCCCACCGAGGACTCGCTCAGACAGATCCGTGCGCAGAAGCTGGACCTGGCGGGGGGGCTTCACGCCGTCGAGCACGCCGCGATCGGGATCCTGCCGCTGTTCGCGCTCTGCGACCGAAACGACATCGGCGGCATCTCGACACCTCTGCACCCGGATACCGGGAGGCCGCAGGTGTTCATACACGACGGACATCCCGGAGGCGTGGGCGTCGCCGAGCATGGATATGAAGTGATCGAGGACCTCTGGCGCGCGACGTACGAGGTTATCTCGGAGTGCGAGTGCGAGTCCGGCTGCCCATCGTGCATCCACTCCCCAAAGTGCGGCAACAACAATCAGCCACTTGACAAGGACGTGGCGCGGATGATTCTCGGGGCGATTCTCGGAATTGACACTGAGTCCTGAAGGCGGTCAACGGTATCGACGGTGCTCGGGATGAATGTGGGTGGAGGTCGGGGGGTGCTCGACCTCGCGGGGCGACGGCCCGGATCCACCATCTGGCGATTGAATTGTAATGGCGGCGGGTACGGGCGGTTCGTTCGCCGCGCCTGCCCGCCGTGGAGGGGCGAACCCCTACGGTCATCCGACGAATAGGCGGTGGATTTCGGACGGACGAACTTGTTGACAGGGTGTGAAGGCCGTGATAGTGTAGGGTTGTCGCTAAGGACAGTTGGCATAATCACTGGTTTATGACACTCATAACCATGGGTTAGGCCAAAAATCTCACAGGAGGTTCGTCGGATGGCCGGTGAAGGCAGAATGGATATCGAGATCATCTACTGTGTTCCTTGACAGTATCACGGTGTTGCGGCCTGGATGGTCAACGAGTTCGTCGCAGAAGGTGGTAAGGACGTATCGGTAGAGGTCAAACCCGGAGTAGGCGGAGTGCTTCAAGTCTTCGTCGACGGGGATAAGATCTACGACAAGTCGGAAGAGGGGGGCCAGACGCCTCACTTGAACCGCGTGAAAGAGTTGCGGGCAATCGTGAGGAGCAGGCTCGATTCGCTGGTACCCGCAGACGACTAGACCTTAGTCCAAATAGAGTACGGAAGACCCCGACGCTGAGTCGGGGTCTTCTGACTTCAGGGGGTCAGCGCAGCCCCGTCAACATGTGTACGGTCATGCGGTTCGCGTCAAGGTCGATGTCCTGTACGACGTCGCTGATAGCGGGTAGAAGCAGGTCACGCGTGCCCTCTTTGCGGACGATATATACGTCGTTGCCGGGCGTCTGCAGTATCTCCGCGACCTGACCAAGATACTCGTCCTCGTCGGAGTAGACGTCCATCTCTATGAGTTGGAAGTGATAGAAGGCGCCGTCTGCCAGTTCCGGAAGGGTCTCTTCCGGGATGGTCAGGAGCGCGCCTCTCAGTGCCTCTGCGGCGCTGCGATCCGGAACGGATTCCAGGCGGACCACGAGCCCGACACGGTGGGAACGGGAGGCGGTGACCAGCGTCGGGACGCCGTCGAGGTGGAGCACCGCGCCGGGCGCGAAGCGTTCCGGCAGGTCAGTGTGGGGCTGGACTTTCAGATCCCCGCGCAGGCCCCACGGGCTGGTGACGCGTCCAACCAACACGTGGCCGTCGGGAGGATCCTGGTCCGGCCTCGCCGGCACAGACGTCTTCCGATCGCGAGAAGGTCGGCGCTGTTGGGCACTAGTGGACCCGGGAGGTCTAGCGTGAGTCGCCCCGGTGCTCAGACTATCTCCAGGGTCGCCCTTGTATCCTGCTTGACGGCCGCGACCCTCAGCAGGACCCTGATTGACTGGGCGACGCGACCCTGGCGGCCGATGATCTTGCCCTTGTCATCGGGGGCAACCTCCAAACGAAGAACCAAGCGTCCGTCCTCATCGGAGTCCTCGGTCACCCGGACCTCGTCTGGTTCGGAGGCGATGGACCGCGCGATGTACTCCACGAGCTCCTTCATTCGGCGGACACCCGATCTAGGGTGCCGAGCGTCGTCAGCAACTGCCTCACGGCGTCGGAGGGCTGTGCGCCCTGCCTGATCCACTTGAGCGCCTTTTCCTCGTCGATAACGACGGTGGGAGGTTCTGTTCTGGGGTTGTAGTGGCCAAGGTGGTCGACGAAGGCGCCATCGCGGGCCGCCCTGGAGTCGGCGACAACCACCCTGTAGCTGGGCTGATGTCGCGCCCCGGTCCTTCTAAGTCTGATCTTCAGCATGAATCGTTGGTTTCCTTAATCGCGGTTCGGGGCTGGCGCAGCCGAGGCCGAGGCGCTTTGCCGTTCCAACCTGGCTATCGGCGAGTCGCCTGATGAAGCTGGCTCATAATCCGGGACTTTCGACGAGCAGCGTTGTTCGGGTGCAGCGCGCCTTTGGAGGCGGCCTTGTCGAGGGCCACGACGGCGTCTTGAACAGCCTGCCTGGCCGCGTCTACGTCGCCGTCATCGATGTGACTTCTGGCATTTCTTACGAACGTTCGGGCGCGGGCGCGGAGCGGCTGGTTCAGTTCGCGCTTCCGGTTCGCCACACGGCCTGACTTTGCAGCGGGCAATTGGGACTCTCCATTGTGGGCTGTTTGAACGATTGCCCATTGTAGCACGTCTGCGGCGGCAACCGTGAATTCAGGTGGGATTTCAAGGACTGTGGGCACCCGCTTCCGCGGGGATGGAGAAGTGCGAGGAGATGGGAGATAGGAGGGAGGAGTTACAGAGAGTGGTCGTCGGTCAGGAGTTGTTACGCGTGACGCTCATGACTCCCTTGACCGACTCGAGCTTGAAAAAGAGCCGGCTGAGCTGGTTGATCCCCGATACGTACAAAGTCAGTGTGATGATCGAGACGTTGTCGTACTCCTCCGACACGCACGAGGCGATGTTGACGTTCTCTTCAGAGACCAGCGACGTGACGTCTCTGAGCAGGCCGACTCGGTCGATCGACCTCACCTGGATTCTGACAGGATATTTGACCTCGGTCTCGCCCCAGGTGACTGGGACCAGGCGCTCGGGCTCGTCTTCGTGGAGGATGTTCGGGCAGCTCCGCAAGTGTACCGTCACTCCGCGAGTTCTAGTAATGAAGCCGATTATCTCGTCCCCGTTGATCGGGTTGCAGCAGCGCGCCATCGACGTCAGCAGGTCGCCAACGCCCATGACCTCGATACCAGTGCTCGGGCTGATGGGCAGACCCAGCTCCTGTTGATTGCGGACCTCCTCCTCGGCCTCCTTGTCGGTCGTGCTCAGCTTGTTGACGACCTGGCTGACAGATATCGATCCGTCTCCCAGCGCGGCGAGGAAGTCGTCGACCTTGCTGATCCCCATCATGGCGGCGACCTGCTGATCCTGCGCCGTCGTGAGCCTGCGGATGTGACGCTGGTAGAGGTCGCGTCCCCGCTGCATGTTGACCGACCGCTCCTGCCGCTTGAACCACTGGCGCACCTTGGCGCGCGCGGAACCCGTACGGACGTAGCCGAGGTCCTCATTCAGCCAGTCGAGGCTGGGGCCCCGTACGGTCTTTGACGTGAGAATCTGGCAGGTGTCGCCGTTCCTCAGCTGGTACGTCAGAGAGACGAGCTTGCCGTTCACCTTGGCGCCAATACATCGGAAGATCAGGTCGGAGTGGATCCTGTACGCGAAGTCGAGGGGGGTCGAGCCGGACGGCAGTTCCTTCAGCTCGCCGAGCGGCGTGTAGACGAAGACCTGGTTCTGGAAAACGTCACCCTTCAGCGCGTCGACGAACTCCTCTGCCTCGGCCATATCGCGCTGCCACTCGAGGATCTGTCGCAACCAGACCATCTTCTGCTCGAAGGCGTCGTCGCCGTCGGCGCCCTCCTTGTAGAGCCAGTGCGCGGCGACGCCGTACTCGGCAAGCCGATGCATCTGGTGGGTGCGTACCTGTATCTCGATAGGATGACCGTCTTCGGCTATGACCGTGGTGTGAATGGACTGATAAAGGTTGTCTTTGGGGTTGGCGATGTAGTCGTCGAACTCTCCCGGCACTGGATGCCAGCGGGTGTGGATGATTCCAAGCGCGCCGTAGCAGTCTGGGACGCTATCGACCAGGACGCGGAGGGCAAAGAGGTCGTGGATGTCGTCGACTGTCTTGTTCTGCGACGCGTACTTGGCGATCTTGTTGTGGATCGAGTAGATGTGCTTGGGCCTACCGACGACCTCGGCCTGGATTCCGGCATCGCTCAGCCTGGACTGGAGGCTGTTCTTGGCGTTGAGGATGTACTCCTCCCGGGCGCGCCTGGTGAAGTTGAGGCGCTGGGAGATCGACTTATACTCTTCGGGATGGAGCTGGTGGAATGCCAGGTCTTCGAGCTGCCACTTGAGCTCCCAGATGCCCAGGCGGTGCGCCAGGGGAGCGTAGATGTCGAGCGTCTCCTGGGACTTTTCCAGCCGCTTGGCGAGAGAGAGGTACTCGATGGTCTGCATGTTGTGCAGGCGGTCGGCCAGCTTGATGAGCACGACCCTGATGTCCTGGGCCATCGCCATCAGCATTTTTCGGATGGTCTCCGCCTGGGTTTGGGCTCCCTGCGTCCCGCCGATGTTGCCCGAAGCAACGGACTCGGCCTCGGTGAACTTGGTCACTCCATCCACGAGCTGCGCGATTTCATCGCCGAACCGCTCTCGGATGTCTTCCACGACGATTTGGTCGCTGTCTTCCACGACGTCGTGAAGGAGAGCGGCGGCGAGTCCGTCAGGGTCCATCTTCAGGTCGGCGAGCGCAAGCGCAGTCTGGAGCGGGTGCTCGATGAACGGGTCGCCGGACTTCCGGCGCTGGCCGAGGTGGGCCTCCTCAGCGTAGCGGTAGGCGTCTTCAACCACGTCGAGCCTGTCGGGAGAGATGTACTCCCTGGCCTTGAACATGAGGGTTTCGAGCATCATTCGCCTCCGCCCGTCAGGGTGGTACCACGATTATAGTACACTTGACTCGAATGCAGAATTAGGAATTTCGAATAGTGAATTCTTCGAGTTGACGCAGACCCCGTCTCGGCGCGGGAGAGGAGATGTAGTTGCAGTTTCAGGCCCCAAGGGGCACGGTGGACATTCTTCCCGAGGACGAGAAGTACTGGTCGTTCGTTCTTGCGAAGATGCAGGAGACGGCGTCGCGTTTCGGATTCCGACGGATCGAGACGCCGATGTTCGAGCACTCGGGCCTCTTCGAGAGGGGCGTCGGATCCACGACCGACATCGTTGAGAAGGAAACGTACACATTCGAGGACCGGGGGGGCGACATGATGACGCTGCGGCCGGAGGGCACGGCGCCGGTCTGCCGAGCCTATCTTCAGAACGGAATGCAAAATCTCCCGCAGCCGGTGAGGCTGTTCTACACCAGCCCCACGTTCCGATACGAGCGGCCCCAGTCGGGGCGCTACAGGCAGCACACGCAGTTTGGCATCGAGATCATCGGCGAGGCCGACGCGAGCGTTGACGCGGAGGTGATCGAGATCGGATGGCGTTTCCTCGAAGCGGTTAGGCTATCCGACCTGTCCCTCGTCGTCAACTCGATCGGCGACAAGGAGTGCAGGCCGGCCTACATCCGGATGTTGAAGGAGTTCTATGAGTCCCACAGAGACGACCTCTGCGAAGACTGCGATCGGAGGCTCGACCGAAACGCTCTGCGGCTGCTTGACTGTAAGAACGCGCAGTGCCAGGGGTTCGTGGACGCTGCGCCCGCAAGCGCCGACCACCTGTGCGCCGGGTGCGAGGAGCACTGGGAGAACCTGAGAAGCTACCTGTCAGAGATCGGGCTGGAATTCGAGATCGATCACCGCCTCGTACGTGGCTTGGACTACTACACGCGAACCGTCTTCGAGATCGCCCCGCCGCTGGAGGGACGCACGGTCACAATCGTAGGTGGAGGCCGGTACGACGGACTGATCGAAGAGCTTGGCGGTCGGCCGACGCCTGGGATCGGTTTCGGCATGGGCCTGGAGAGGGTGGTTCACAACCTCAAGCAACAGGAGGTCCCGATTCCCGATGGTGGCGGCACTGCTGTGGTCGTCGTCCACCTGGGCGACGACGCAAAGCGCGCCGGATTTCGCCTGGCGTCCGAGCTGCGGGCTGCAGGCGTTTCGGCTTCTCTCGCGCCGCCACGGGGGATGCGATCGCAGCTTCGCTACGCCGCCAACAGCGGCGCAACCCACGCGGTGATCATCGGGGACGACGAGCTATCCAAAGGCGTCGCCACGTTGCGGGACCTCAGCCAGAGCAGCCAGTCCGAGGTCCCGCTTGCCAACCTCGTGGCTGCGCTGAGAGACTAGACACCCGGTAGATAGCGGAGACGCATCAGGGGGAGGTTATCTATGGCCACTCAGACTTTAGATCTGGTACAGGCTCAACCCACTCGCCGGCGATTCACAGTAGACGAGTACTACGCCATGGTGCCGGCGGGCATCCTTAGAGAGAACGATCGGGTCGAGCTGATAGATGGAGAGATTGTCACCATGAGCACGATCGGTGATGAGCATCACGCCTCTGTGGACGTTAGCACAAAGTTCCTGGTGATGGCTTTCGGCGACCGGGCGATCGTTAGAGTTCAGGGCTCAGTCCGCTTGGATGACTACAATCAGCCGCAGCCTGACTTTGCGGTCTTGAAGCATCGCGATGACTACTATCGATCCCGGCCGGCCGGTCCAACCGACACCCTGCTCCCGATCGAGGTCGCCGACACGAGCCTGTCATACGACCGCCGAGTGAAGCTGCCTCTCTACGCCCGTTTTGCGATTCCAGAGTTCTGGATCGTCAACATCCCGGCACGCACAATCGAGGTCTACACCGTCCCTGTCGACGGAGAGTTCACCTCCCGACAGACCTTCCGACCAGGTCAGACGGTCACCCCATCCGCCTTCGCCGACGTCGTGATCCCGGTCAGCGACATAGTCGGTCGGTCGGCGGAGGTCGAGCGATAGCCGAACAGTCTGATAGTTAGCTGCCCGCTGAGTACGGTCCTCTACAAAACCGTCAATCAGCATGATGGATCTAACAGACCCGGTTCTCCTCACCGTCTTCTGACCGGGGCGGCGATGATCAACAGTGCCGAGACGGCAGTGAGGATGGCGGCGTAGTAGTAGACGGAGCCATATCCGCCGAAGTTCTCTATCACGAGGAATCCGAGGAAAGGAGACGCCGCGCCGAGTAGACCGTTTAAGCCGAAGATAAGGCCGACGGCGGTCGCCTCCGTCCCCTGTCCGACCTCGTCCAATACCGTGGCCTGAACTAGCTGGTGCAGCGCGAAGCTGAACAGCCCGGACCCCGCCAGGACGAGCGTCAGCAGCGGCCCGCTCCCGGCGGCCACCGTCACCGCGGATAGGGCGGCTGCGACGATGAAGCCTGGAACCATCACGACTTTCCGGTCAAACCGGTCGGAGAGATAGCCAAGGAGCGGCGCCGAGGCTATTCCCATCCCCGTGAGGAGCGCGTAGTGGACCCCGGCGTTGAAGGGCGATTTGCCGATCGATTCCTCAAGGTAGAAGGGCGTCCAGGCAAACATCGCATCGAGTCCGACGCCCCTCAGCATTGCGGCGGCGACGAGAAGAAGGACGGCAGGGCTGCTCACTAACCTGACCGACTGCCGAATCTGCTCCCGCAGGGCGCGGCGCTCGACCGAGCCGATTCGTCCAACGTCCCGGAGCACGATCCACACGATTACTCCCATGATCAGCGCCGGCGCGACGTAGACAAACATCACTCCGCGCCACGATCCTAACAGCCCGAGCAAGGCTGTGGCCGCGACGGGGCCGATGATGTTGCCCACGTTTGCGCCGAAGCCGTGGATAGAGATCGCGAACGCTCGCCGCTCGGAGAATATCTGGGAGAGGGAGGCCGTTGACGGTAGGTGCCACAGGGCGCCGGGGATCGTCACGAGCGGAACGATCAGCAAGAGGACGATGAAGGTCGGAGCGGCTCCGACGAGTGCGAAGATCAAAGCGGCTAGCGCCATACAGCCGGTAAGCATCAGGCCCCAGTAGCGTTTGAACATGTCGACGACGAGACCGCCCCCGATGCTGACGATGCCGAATCCGGTGTACTTGAGCGCGACGAGGAGCGTGACCTGGAGCGTGTTGAGCCCAAAGTACGACGCTATGGTGGGCATGAGCACGGGAAACCCCTGGTCGTAGAGGTGGGCGACACCGTGTCCCGCCGACATGACGCCCAGGATCGTCGGTCTGTTCCCCACATGATCCGGGCGTACGGAGTTGGGTTCCGCTGGCTGCAAGAGTCTGGCTCCGAAGGGCTGTTGTCGGCGCGCCGATTGTACGGTGACCTTTCTCCCGCGTCCAGAGGTAGCACCAGGCGCTTGACGCGCGGTGTAGGCTTGGGGCAGCTACAACGAGGGAGGTTGAACGTGGATGTTTTCGAAGCCGTCCGGTCGCGCTTGACCGTAAGGGAGTTTACTCCGGACCCGGTGCCGGACGAGGTGGTTCTCAAGCTGCTCAGGGCGGCGCAGTGGACGCCAAGCTCCCGGAATCTTCAGCCCTGGCACTTCATCGTAATCCGAGATAGCGAGACGCTGCGCGAGATCGGCAGCATCGCGTCGAGCGGGAGGTTCGTTGCGGATGCTCCGATGGCGATCGCTATCGCGATGGAGAGTGCCGACCGCGCCGACCTTGACACGGGACGCGCGGCGCAGCAGATGGAGCTGGTTGCCTGGGAGGAGGGCCTCGGGACCTGCTTCGTCGGACTGAGGGTCGAGGAGCAGAACCGGCGCGTCAAAGAGGTGCTCGGGATTCCCGAGAGCTTCCAACTCGTAACCGTGTTGCCTTTCGGATACCGAGCGGACGCAGGGCGCGGCAGACTCGGACGGAAGAACCGGAGGGCGCTGTCGGAGATCGCCCACGCCGAGCGGTACGGCCAGCCCTACGGGAAGGCGAGCTAACGGTGGACGGAGATTCGATCATCACAACGGCGGTCGGGTCGGGAGAGAACGGCTACTCCGGGGACGGAGGGCCAGCTTCCGACACCAAGATCAGTGAGCCATTTATGTGCGCCTTCGACAGCGAGGGGAATCTGTTCTTCTGCGAGGTTGGGAACCACGTCGTCCGGAGGGTCGACGCGGCCTCGGGAGTGATCACCACGGTGGCGGGAAACGGAGAGGCGGGCTACACCGGAGACGGTGGACCGGCCACGTCGGCCACCATGCGCGAACCATACTCTTTGGCGATCGACACCGACGGCAATATCTACATCGTCGACCGGCTCAACGCTGCCATTCGCAGGGTGGACAGCTCGACAGGCATCATCACCACGGTCGCGGGAACGGGAGAACCGGGCTACTCGGGCGATGGAGGGCCGGGGAACCAGGCGCAGATGCGGGAGCCGAACGACTGCTTCCTCGACGGTAGAGGCGGACTGCTGATCGCGGACATACAGGACCAACGGATACGGCGCCTCGACGTCACGACCGGCGTGATCGACACGTTCGCGGGCAACGGGGAGAAGGTGCGCAGTGGCGATGGGCAGCCGGCGCCCCAAGCCAGCATCTTCGGCGCACGAGCCGTGTGCATGGACCCGGCAGGCAACACCTACATCGCCGAGCGCGAGGGTAATGGAGTTCGGATAGTCTCAGCTGAAGGGATTATGGGTACCCTCGCCGGGGGGGACTGTGGACGTGGGTACTCGGGTGACGGAGGCCCTGCGCTGACATCAACGTGGAACGGGCCGAAGGGCATCCGGTGCGATGCTGCTGGAAACGTCATCGTAACTGACACTGAGAACCACGCTATCCGCAGGATCGACGCGGTGACGGGAATCGTGACTACGATCGCCGGTGGGCGGCTGGGGGGCGGGGGCGATGGGGGACCGGCGACGGCCGCGGGCATGGACCGTCCGCATGGCTGCGAGACCGGCCCGGATGGAGCGCTCTACATAGCTGACAGCAACAACCATCGCATCAGGGTGGTGCGGTAGGATTCGCGACATCCAGAAAGGAATCCCGCCTCCCAACGGGCTCAACCAACGCGTAGGGGCGACGCATGGAGCCTGTCTCATACGTCGACCTTGGTTGCCAATTCGTGGTTCGACGGGCTCACCACGAACGAATCTTAGCTTTGAAACCGTTCGCCCTGAGCCTGTCGAAGGGCGAGCATTCGGGGATTCAAACACTAGTGAGACACCCTCCATGCGTCGCCCGGTTGAGGTGTCGCCCTTCGACGGGCTCAGGGCGAACGGGCTGAGAGTACGATCCGTGAGACGGCAAACGTTCGCAAGGGGAGGCACAAGACCTGCTCCTACGAATTGACGGTATCGGGACTCACCAAAGCGTCATGGAGTCGAGGAAGAGCTGTCTGAGGTCTTCCTCTTCGACTGGTCGTGGGGAGAGCTTTATGACGCGGTGCTGGGGCATGGCGCCGGCGGCCAACGCGGGGACGTCGTCCGGCGTGTAGCCAATAGCGCTCAGGCCGTTTGGCACTCCGATCTTTCTGAGAAGCTCGACGATCGCGTCGGCGAGAACATCTCCCGCGTCCTCGGGCCCGGCGTCTGAGACGTCGGCGCCCATGAGTCGAGCCGCATACAGGTGGCGGTCCGGATTAGTTGGCGCGGTGAACCTGAAGACCGCGGGCGCGTTGAGGATCACGCTCATGCCGTGTGGGACGATGGGATGGTCGTCCGGATAGTCGTCAGGGACGAAGTCGCGCACCATCCCTGACACGGGATACGACATCCCGTGCGGCAGGTGGCAGCCGGCGTTACCGAATCCGACCCCCGCGAACGTCGCCGCGAGCATCATGTTCGACCTGGACTCGAAGTCTTCCGGGTCCTGGACCGCACTGACGATATTGTGCGACACCATTTCGATGGCGCGAGTCGCCCATAGGTCGGAGATCGGGTTGGAACCCTGATACGCCGGTCTCAGGCCGGGGTTCGGCGCCGCCTCCCTGAGGCTAAACGGCATCGCTGTGTACGACTCCAGCCCGTGGCACAGCACGTCGAAGCCGCTGCACGCAGCCACCATGCCTGGGAGCGTCCGGCTGTTTTCCGGATCTACGATGCCCATCGTCGGACGCAGCGCGCGGTGCGCGAGGCCGGTCTTCGCCTTCATCTCCAGCAGATCGAAGATGGAGACGCCGGTGGTCTCGGAGCCGGTACCGGAGGTTGTCGGGACGGCGATGTGCGGTTTGAGAGGCCCCGGCACGGGCGCGCCCTCGCCAATCGGCGCGTTGACGTAGGTCAGGAAGTCCGCGGGAAAGGTCGAGTACAGGTTGGCGGCCTTGGCGGTGTCGATGCTCGAACCCCCGCCAACAGAGACGAACGCGTCGAAATCACCTTGATCGGCAAACTCGATCGCGGCCTTGAACGACTCGTCTGTCGGTTCGACCTCGACCTCGTCGAACAGCACGGCGTCGACACCCTCAGCCCTCAGCGACTCCAGTACAGTGGCGACAGGCTGTAGCTGCGCCATACGCGGATCGGTGACCACCGCGACCCGTTTCGCTCCGAGGCGGTTGATCTCGAAGCCGACCTCCCGTGTGGAGCCGGGACCGAACTTTATCGACGACGTGTCCATCGTGAAGGCGGTCTCTAACTCGTGGTGCATTATTTGGTACTGTTCTCCTCTTCTACGTTAAGCATTTCGGCCCCTTGGATTCGCGACAATCTTCTGTCAAACGTGTACAGCGGTAGGGCCCGGGTGCGGTGGGCTGCCGCTAGAATTAGCAGATCTCCGAAGTCGGCGCCGCCGTGCCGGTAGATCGAGAGAGCGGCCATCACATCGTCGTTGGTCTCGATGACTATCTCCAGCGACTCGGAAAGCTCCTCAACCGCAGTCGCGACCTGATCGCGGGAGTAGCCGTATGTTCTTTGAAGCACCCAGACGGTCTCCAGCACAACTTCTCGGCAGATGAACCCGGGGCGCTCCGGACTCAATGTCCCCAACAAAGCCCTCGCCGCTTGTGCTTGCGACGGGACGTCGCTTACGAGATGTCGCACGAGTATGTTGGTGTCGAGTGAGATCAAATGTCGCTGACGGCCTCGGTGATAGCCTGGTCCATCTCCTCAAGTGACTTGGGAGGGCCATGGTAGCGAAGGAAGCCGAACAGCCTGTCAACCGGCTTTAGGGCAACAATTCGCACTTGGCCGTCTCTGATGACGTACCGAACGCGGTCGCCTGGTTTCACTCCCAGCGCCTCCCGAACGGCCTTTGGCAAGGTAGTCTGGCCTTTGGCGGTGATTTTCGATTCAGGCATGGGGCATGACCTCACACATTACTTCCCAGATTCAACCTTACTCTTTCATGTTGGTGGGTGCAAATTGGGCTCAGGCTGTCATAGCTTTTCAGGGTCCACGCCCACCTCGGCCGCCCACGCCTGTATGCCTCGCCGGAATGCGAGCGCGCCCATTGGCGCGATTACCGCCTGCAACGCTTCGAGGACCTCCTGTGGTGTCGCGCCGTTCTCGAGGGCGAGCCGGACGTGCTCTTGAATGTGGCTCACGTCTGCCCTCAGTGCGGCCTCCACGGCGACTTGCAGCAGCTCTTTGGTCTTGCGATCCAACGTCCGCTGCCCCGTGTAGGTCGCTTCGATAAACTGGTTGTACTTCCGCAGCCACTCGAAGTCGGCGGCAGCCATGATCCGGTGGAAGTCGAGCGTGTATCCCCGGGTGCGTTCAGCCTCTACCAGGTAGGCGCGCGCTTCTTCGGAGAGTCTCAGTTCTTCCAAGCGTCCCAGCCTTGATCTGATTTGCCGCAATTCTAACAGGATGCGGTTCTCAGTTCTGAAGCACTGATGTACGTTGCGGCCTAGCCTTCGGCGATGTACCGTATCATCCGACACCTCCTGACGACTGGTAACTAACAACTATGAAGACCATCTTCATCGTCGTCTTCGACGGACTCCAACCCGCTCAGGTCCGCTCGGACCTGATGCCGAATTTAGCGCGGTTCGCTGAAGAGGGCGTATTTTTCGAGCGCCACCACCCCGTCTTTCCCTCGGTGACCCGCATAAACGCGGCCAGCATGGTTACCGGCAGATACCCGGGCGGACACGGGCTGGCCGCGAACACAATGGTGGCACGCGACTACGATCCATCGCTGGTCTTCTCTGCGCTCGAACCGACCCTGGAAGAGCTTCGTCAGAAGACCGGCCAGACCCTGCTGGCCCCAACACTGGCGGACATCCTGTCGACCCACGGCTTCGAGTACACTGCCATCGGCGTCGGAACGTCCGGCAACGCTTACGTTCACAATCCGAACGCAGACATTTCCGGCGGCGCGACGATACACCCAGAATTCACTCTCCCGAGAAGCCTGAACGAGCGGCTAACTCTCAGATTCGGCGACTGGCCCGCCGAGTCGCAGCCCAATACGCCAAGGTTGGATCACGCCGTCCGCATTCTGACGGAGCACATCCTTCCAGAGCGCCAGCCTACCGTTGCGCTCATATGGTCCTCCGAACCGGACAAGGCGCAGCATGCCGCCGGCGTCGGGTCTGAGCTGTCCGATCGCGCGGTACGAGAAGCGGACGAGCGGTTCGGATGGATTCTTGACTGGTTGGACACAGAAGGGATGAGTTCGGAGACAGACGTGCTCGTCATCTCAGACCACGGCTACTCGACGATCCAGGAAGTCGTCGACGTGGAGTGGTACGTCCGCGACGCTGGTTTCGATCCGAACGACGTGCTTGTGGCTCCAAACGGCGGGAGCGTCCTCTTCTACGCGCGCGACTCGAACACGTCTGAGCGACTGGCGTCGTGGTTGATGGGCCGATCGTGGTGCGGGACGCTTCTGGCCTCGGTGGCGGCCGGGGAGATAGAGGGAACTCTGCCGATGTCGCTGGCGGGGTGCGATGGGCCGAGGGCTCCTGAGCTCGCGATGTCGTTCGACTGGGACTCCCGCCCGAACGCCGCCGGTTACAAGGGCTTCGCACTCGCTGCCGGGGGAGCGCCAGGCCTCGGCCAGCACGGATCTATGAGCCGCCACGAGATGAACAATGTACTACTCGCTCGGGGACCGGGCTTCAAGCAGGGCACACGGGTCGCATCTCCGACAGGGAACACCGACATCGCCCCGACCGTTCTGGGACTCCTCGGCCTCCCGGTGCCGACAGACATGGACGGCCGCGTGATTGTCGAGGCGCTCGCTGACGGCCCTGATACGATCGAGTGGACGTCAGAGACCCACCGTGCAGAGCGCACGTTAGAAGTCCACACCGGAACTCGTTTCCCTTCTTCGTCTACTGCCAGCACGTCCGCACATCGACTGTTGGTCACACGACCTACGTTGATGAGGGGTCTAGAGCATGTCCTCCATCCCAGGGTCGCTCAGGTTGGAAGTGTATTAGCATCACCGATAAGTAAGGCCGCCGACCACGACCGGCCTTTAGAATCGGATGCGTGGATCATCTAGCTCAAGGAATTCCCGGCGATCGCTCCGCCAAGGAGCGGGTTCGTCCCTAGTTCACTATTCCTAATTCTAAACTCTACATTCTCACGCTGGCTTGAACTTGGGCAGCGCGATCGTGTCGGTGATGTCTTCGAACACGACTTCGAGGTCCATGCCGATCTGAAGGTTTTCGGGCGTCGGGTCGTCGATGACGATGTTTGACGCCATCTTCGGACCCTCTTCGAGCTCCACGATCGCCGTGACGAACGGGACGTCTCCCATGAAGCCGGGATGCGGCGCGCGATGCACGATGCCGTACGTGAACAGCGTCGCCTTGCCGCTGGCCTGGACCCACTCTGTGTTCCTTGAGAAGCAGCATGGGGAGATGTCCCTGGGGTAGAAGTAGGCGCCGCCGCAGTCGTTACAGCGCTGCACCCAGAGCTCGTGCTCCTTGGCCTTCTCCCAGTAGGCGTCGGACTCCTGCTGCGGTACCGGGACGGGCTTGTTGTATGCCTGTGTCATAGTGTTTTCACCCTCACGTCAGTTCTCTCTTTACAAGGAGAGGAGGTATCGAACTTAGTCTACGCCGAGAATGACGGTGCCGGTGGACGACAGCTGCCCGCCGGTGCCGTGGACGAGCGAGATCTTGGGATCGTCGAGCTGACGCTCCCCGGTCTCGCCTCTGAGCTGGCGGACCGCCTCAAGCACCAGGAACATCCCGTACATGCCGGAGTGGGTGTAGGACAGGCCCCCGCCGCTGGTGTTCATTGCGAAGTCGCCACCCGGCGCGGTGCGCTGGTTCGCGACGAACTCCGGCCCCTCGCCCGGCCCGCAGAACCCGAGGCTCTCCAGCGTCACGAGAACGGTGTAGGTGAACGAGTCGTAGATCATCGCAAGATCGACGTCGTCGTGGGACAGCCCCGCCCTCTCGAGCGCCTTCGGTCCGGTGTAGCGACCCCAGGTGCGCGTCAGGTTTGGCATGGTGCTGATGAGGCCATGGTCGTGGCCTTCTGCCGCGCCGAGGACGTAGACGGGCTTCTTGGGCAGGTCCCGCGCGCGTTCGGCGGTTGTGATGACGTAAGCGCCGCCGGCGTCGGTGACGAGGCAGCAGTCGAACAGGTGGAACGGCCAGGAGATCCAGCGCGACTCATGGTATTCCTCGAACGTCATAGGGACGTCCTTCATGTACGCTTTGGGATTCATCCGCGCCCACTTGCGAGTCGCCACGGCGATCTCGGCCAACGCTTGGCGCGTACGGTCTTCGCCGTACTCGTGCATGTAGCGTCTGCAGGCCATCGAGTAGAGGATCGGCGCCCCCAGAAACCCGTACGGGGCCTCGAACTGCGACCCGGGCTCTGCGGAGTTGCCTCCCCCGCGGCTGCGGGCGCTGCGTCCGGCCTCACCGTGGGTCACGAGTGCAACCTCGCAGTAACCGGCGTTGATCGCTGCCATCGCGTGCGCGATATGGATGATGAACGACGAACCCCCGACTGACGTCGAGTCGGTGAATTTCGGCTCGATGCCGAGGTACTCGGCGAGAGTGAGCGTGCCGAATCCCGCCGACAGCAGCCCGTCTACGTCGCTCATCTCTAGACCAGCGTCCTCCAGGGCGTTGTAGGCGGACTCGGCGTGGTGTTGCAGAGACGACTTGTTTTCCACCCTGCCGATCTCGTCGGACTCTGCGACACCGACGATGGCAACGGACCTTGACATATCAGCCATTCTGGCGCTGACCTCCTGAGTTTATATAGTAGGTTCTCAAGCGGGGATAAGGTTATCGCAACCGGCATCGCTAGGCAAGGACGGGGAGAGGAGGTGGGAGTGAGGAGTGAGGTTGATTCGTCATGGGGTAGAACCTAGAATGGCGTCGAAAGTCAGGGTCGAATCAGCACTGGAGTCCAAGATCAGACCGAGGAAGACTCAGGAGCTCATGTCCGCCGGGGGCGTCGTCTATCGCGCCTCGGTGCCCGGCGAGTTAGAGGTCGCCCTGTGCGGACGGCACTATCCGCCGGTGTTGGGGCTTCCAAAAGGGACCCCGGACCCGGGTGAGACGGAAGAGGAGACCGCACTCAGGGAGGTCCGGGAGGAGACTGGGCTGGAGGTCGTCTCCGAGGACTACATCGACAGCATTGAGTACTGGTTCGTGCGGGCGGAAGACGGGGTGAGGTGCCACAAGATCGTCCACTTCTACCTCATGAAGGCGGTGGGAGGTGACGTCTCGCTGCACGACCACGAGTTCGACTTCGTGAACTGGACGCCTGTCGAGGACTCCTACGAGACGCTGACGTACGAGAACGAGGTGAATATTGTTCAAAAGGGTGTTGCCCTGGTCGAGCAAGGAATCCGATCAGACTGAGGCCCGCAGCGGGGTTTTGGTTCGCGGATGCCGGGTCATGCTGCGCGAGAAGCGGGTCTCGGACATCGCCGACGACTACAGGTGGCGGACCGACGCCGAGCTGGCGGAACTCGACGCGACTCGTCCTATTCACATGAGCTACTCGGACTTTGAACGGTACTCCAAGGAAGAACTCGCGTACCCTGCGGTCCGATCCAAGCGGCTCGCGGTGGACACGTCCGACGGGCTTCATATCGGGAACGTGATGTTCTACGACATCGACCTGCGTAGCGGCGAGGCCGAGCTCGGGATCATGATCGGCGACAAGGACTACTGGAGCCAGGGGTACGGGACTCAGACGGTCGGACTGTTGCTGGACCACATGTTCGAGGCGTACTCGTTCAACCGCGTCTACCTCCACACGCTCGCGTGGAACGAGCGTGCGCAGAAGAGCTTCCATAAGTCGGGTTTCAGGGACGTCAAGCCGGTGCGCCGCAGCGGGCTGGACTTCATCCGAATGGAGATCTGGCGCCAGGAGTGGGAGATTCTCAGAGACGAGGCCCCAGCCCCAACTCGCGGCCAAGCCGAGTCCACGTAAAGGTTCGCCGTGACGAATGACGCGCCCCCCCGCGCTGCTGTCATTCTGAGCCGGACGTCTTCGATCGAAGAACCTTCCACAAGGAACGGTTAGGTCGACAGATGCTTCGTCGTACCTCCTCAGCAGGACAGTACATTCGTCCCCTACACTTCGAAGCTCATTAGCTCGTCCGTGAACAGCACCTGCCCGTCGTAGATCTCGCTGACGTCTCCAATCCCCTTTTCCATCGGGCCGTGGCCGGAGAGATGCGGCCCGATATGCACCAACGCCAGCTTCTTCACTCCGGCGTCTTGGGCCATGCGGGCAGCACCCTTCGTACCGCACTGTCCGCCGGCTTCCCCGTTCTCGTCCATCACGTCCTGGTCGTCCCAACACATGCAGAGCATCACGTCGGCGTCTATCGGCGAGATCGCGTACCGTGTCGCACGGCTGCGTGTCGCCGGTGAACACTACGCTGCCGTCTGGAGTGTCGAATCGATAGGCGAGCGAGTCGAGGAAGGGCTGGACGTGCTCCGCGGGAGCCGCCGCGACCTCCCAATCCGACCCTGAGAACACCTTGCCGGGACCGACGTCCCTGGCGAAGACGTCCGGCGCGGGACGAGGCAGCACCCCACCCCGATTGACGAAGATCTGCTGGCTCAGCGGGTGGCCGACCCTCGCCTTCCAGTCGTGCGCGAAAACTCCGTCCTCGCCGAGGATGCCCTCGGTGATGCGCTCGGTGAGCGTGGGGCCGTAGACCCGAAGACGGTTCTCCTTTCCGATGCTCTGGTCCCAGCGGCAGAGCAGAAAGCACGGGTAGTCAATGTCGTGGTCGAAATGGTGGTGTGTGAAGAAGAGGTAGTCGATCTCAGTCGGCCACAGTCCTGCCTTGACCAGCTTGTGCGTGGCCGCCGGCCCGCAATCGATCATGATCCGGGCTTCTCCGGTCCGCAGCACGAAAGAGCTGCCGAAGCGATTCGGCGTTGGTGTCGGCGTTCCGGCACCGAGCACGTGTATCCGCGTCATGTTTTTCCACTCACCTCCTTGATCCAGTCTGTGAGCTCAGCATACATGCAAGTTGACCTGTCGCGCGGCGCCGGACTACACTGCGGCTGCTTGCCACCCTTTCTTCTCGCACCAATCACAATTGGAGCCACGCCTTGACCGAGCAGCTTGCCACCAGAAGACTGTGGACGACGATCATAGTGCTACTCGTGATGGGCATCCCGGGGGCAGTGCTCCGACTCTCCGGCATCCACGTCGACCCCCTACTCGCTGCGCTGATATACGGTCTGGGGATCGTGGCGGGCGCCTTCCTCCTGTCGTGGGCGGCGGAGGTCGCACAGCTCGACGTATCAGCATCACTGGCAATCGCGGTGCTTGCGCTCATCGCCATTCTGCCCGAGTATGCAATCGAAGCCGTCCTCGCGTGGGACGCGGGGTCCTCGTTCAACCTCGAAACAAGAGAGGTCACCGACGAGATGTCCCGGGTTGCGGCGAACGTAACGGGGGCGAACCGTCTCCTCATAGGACTCGGATGGTCAGCGGTGATCCTAATCTACTGGTTCAAGCGCAGGCGCGTACTGGACATGCGAGGAGAGATGGGTCTCGAAGTCAGGATGCTGACCGTCGCCACGCTCGTGTCCCTGCTCATCTTCTTCATGCACCAGGTCCACATCGTGCTTGCGCTCGGACTGATCGCGTTCTACGTCTTCTACCTGTGGCGGAGTTCAACGCAGGAGGTCGAAGAGCCAGAGCTGATAGGGGCTGCCGCGCTGATCGGATCGCTGTCCGTGGCGAAGCGGCGCACAATGGTCGTCTTCCTGTTCGTCTTCGCCGCTGGGGTGATACTGATCGCGGCGGAGCCGTTTGTCCACGGGCTTGTCGACACCGGCCTTGAGTTCGGGATCGACGAGTTCATCCTGATCCAATGGGTCGCACCTTTGGCGTCCGAGTCCCCTGAGATCATTATCGCCATCCTGTTCAGCTTGCGCGCGAACCCGGTTGCGGGACTGACAGCTCTCATATCCTCCGAGGTAAATCAGCTAACTCTGCTAATCGGCAGTATGGCGGTTATATTCAGCGCTTCCGCCGGAGAGGTCCTGAGCTTCCCGCTGGATGACAGACAGACGATCGAGTTCTTCCTGACGACGGCAGTGTCGGGCGCCGCACTGCTGTTGATATCGAAGCGTGTGATCAGTTGGAACGCCGGCGCGATATTGTTGGGTCTGTTCGTCGCGCATCTGTTCTTCCCCGAGTCGGAACACCGGTTCAGGTTCGCGTTCGTCTACATGGGAGTAGCGTTTGCGGTGGTCGCGATCGACTGGCGGAGCGTTAAGTACCTCTGGCGCGAGGAGCCGCAGGAGCTTGAAGGGGAATCGTCATGACCACAGCCAGTCGGCATCGCTGGGTCGCGGATGTAGGCCTGGTCGATGCGTTAGTGTTGGCGCGTACCACGTCCGAAATCACCGAAGCGTCGACTACGCGAAGCCCCTCGGTGCCGTAGACCCTCAGGTACTGGTCGACGACCGCCATGTCGTCGGATGCGGGCCCAATCTTGCAGGTCCCGGATGGATGGTTCTGAGTGCCGACGTTAGCGAACATCCAAGCGTCCAAGGAGTCGTCCGATGCGCGCTCTTCTTCCGTGGGAGTGACCGGACGGAGGTGGGCAACGAAGTTGCCGCGCACCGTGAGGTTCAGCCGGTGCCGCGCCATCGACAGGTAGGTGAGTTTGGTGCTCATGCTGACGCCGTCGACGTTGTTCAGCGAGCGCGGGCCGACTCCCTCGGACTCGGGGTGGTTGTGGTCAAGCGTCTCGGGGTATCCAGCAACGACGCAAGTCTCCCAGAACGCCCGTGGAATCGGATACATATCCTCCTTGGTGTAGCGACGGACCGTATGCCGCGTCCCAGACGTTGTTGCCGAACTTCACGTTGTCCGGCATGTTGTCGAACTACGGTCTAGCGACCAAAGTCGACTTATGAGACAAGCTACTCATTGGGCGCCCAGAATCCAAGTTGGCATAGACAGTATATCGACCGCTCGGACGCGTCAACCGAGGCACCGCATGGGTCGATCGATCCGCACACTGGAATCAGTCCCGTGACTCGGCAAATGATGTCGTACACCCATAGGAGAGGGCCTGGCCGGTCCAGGAATGTTAGAGAGACCATGAACCTCATCAAGCCCGTCCAGGTCGTTCCGGGAGTGTTTCAGATTCGTGCTATGGGAGCGCGCGTCACCGTGCTGTTCGAGGACGACGAGGTCATGCTCGTCGACACAGGGCTGAAGGGCGGCTCCGGCATTGTCTTCGCGGGCCTTCAGGGCGCCGGCCTATCCAAGGACCTCATACTTACAGTTGTCATCACCCACCATCACCCCGACCACTCGAGCGCCCTCGCCGAGCTGGTAGCCGGCACAGGAATCACTGTCGCGGCACACCGGCTGGAGGCCGGCATGATCGACGGGCGGCAAGTCAGGCCAAATCCGCTCCAGAACAAGCTGGTGGCGAGGCTAACGCAGCCGGTCATGGACAGACTGGATGGAGGTCCGGTTGCGGTCGACGTCGAGCTCGACGACGGAGACGTCTTGCCGTTCGCGTCACCCGTGCAGGTCGTCCATCTCCCCGGACACACCCCAGGGAGTATCGGATTGTACCTTCCCGACAAGAAGCTGGTGATCGTCGGTGATGCGCTTCAGTATCGGTTTGCCCGCAGGCTGAGCCCACCCGCCCCAGGTGTAACGCGGGACCCCATGCAGGCGATGCGGTCCCTCAGGAAGCTGTTGAAGCTTGATTTCGATACGATCTGCTTCAGCCACTACCCGCCAATGCGCTCCGGCGCCAAGGCCGCTCTTTCGAAGCTGCTAGAAGACAGTGGATACGCCTAGCTATTGGGAAGAGTTCCCACGTAAACCCGGTTGAGGAGGAGGGAGCCATGACGACGGTAGCGCCGAGCAACACAAGGTTTGAGAGGACGATGGTAGAGTTCCTACGGAACCGTGTTGAGAGGTTCGGCTCACTCGACGCCCTACTCTTCAAACCGGGGTTTCGCTACCAACGCTGGTCTTACGACCGCTTGTGGCGCGAATCCGGCCAGGTTGCGACCCTCCTTCAAAGTCACGGACTGACCAAGGGCGATCAGGCGGTCTTGTGGGGCCCCAACTGCCCGCAGTGGGTGCTGTCCTTCCTCGGGTGCCTCAGGGCAGGCGTCGTCGTTGTACCCCTCGACCTTCGAAGCGCGCCCGACTACGTCGAGCGGGTCGTCTCAAGGATCGATCCAAAGCTGGCGTTCACGTCCCGCTTTACTCCGAAGGGAGACGCGAACCTCGGTGTTCGGGAGATAACCTTTGAGGAGCTAGAGGGGGCCATCCACGGGCTGCCGGCGCCGTCGAACGTAGAGATCGAACCGGACGACCTTGCGGAGATCATGTTCACGTCCGGGACGACCGGCGACCCCAAGGGCGTGATGCTCACGCACCGGAATCTCACCGCGAATATCGAGGGGATATCGCAGTACATAACGTGCGCCACCTCCAGCCGCCTCCTTTCCATACTGCCACTCAGCCACATGTACGAGCAGATGGGCGGCCTGTTCACGGTGCTGAATTTCGGGGCGAGCGTCACGTATCCCACGAGCCGCCAGCCAACCGTGCTGGCTCGAACAATGCGCGAGCGGCGGATCACCACCATGCTGCTGGTCCCTCAAGGCCTAGAGCTGCTGATGAACGGGATAGAGCGAGAGGTAAGGCGCCAGGGAAAAGGGGCGATCTGGGAGAAGCTGCTTAAAATCGCCGAGAGAACCCCGTTTGGACTCAGGCGACGGCTGTTCGGACGCGTCCACAAGCAGTTCGGAGGAAAGCTCGACTTCATCGTCTCGGGAGGAGCGGCTCTCGACCCTGAGCTGGGACGAAAGTGGGAGCTGATCGGCGTCAAGATAGTCCAGGGCTACGGCGCGACGGAGGCGTCGCCCGTTATCAGCAACCACACGATCGAGGAGCGCCGGCCCGACTCGGTGGGTCGACCGCTTCCGAACGTCGACGTTGAGATCAGTGACGACGGCGAGATTCTCGTCCGCGGTGAGAGCATCAGCCCAGGCTACTGGGATGCGCCGGAGCAGACGGCCGCCGCGTTCGACGGTGAATGGTACAAGACCGGAGATCTGGGTTATTTCGACGACGAAGCGTACCTGCACATTCGAGGCCGGATGAAGGACATGATCGTGCTGCCCAGCGGTCAGAACGTCTACCCTGATGACATTCAGGCCGTACTCAACAGGCATCCGAACGTCACTGACTCTGCCGTCTTAGGACTTCCGCGAGGGAGCTCGGTCGAAGTCCATGCGGCGTTGATCCTCGACGGATCCGACGAGCCGGAGACGGTCATCGCCTGGGCAAACGGCCAGCTCGCTGAGCAACAGAGAGTCCGGGGATTCACGGTCTGGCCCGACGAGGACTTTCCAAGAACGCACACGCTCAAGGTCAAGAAGCCAGTTCTCATGGACGTCTTGTTGGGCAACACGACGGTCGAACCAAGCGCCGCCGCCGGTGCGTCAACCGCGGGCAGCACGGACGGGGCGCGAGGCATCCTGGACATCATCGCGGAAGTTGCCGTGCTCGACGCCGCAGCAATTAAACCGGAGCTCACGCTCGGCGACGATCTGAATCTCGACTCGCTGGGCAGGGTCGAGCTACTGTCGGCGGTTGAGGCCGATCTTGGCGTGTACCTGGATGAGAGCCAGGTCGGCCCCGAAACCACGGTCGAGCGGCTCACCGCCATCCTGGAGGAGGGGGCGAACAACCCGCCGGTCACCAGCTTCCCGGCCTGGGGAAGGCGCTGGTGGTGTCGCATGGTCCGCGGATTCATACAGCGAGCGCTGATGTTCCCGGTCCTCAGGGTCCCCTATGGACTCAAGATAACGGGACGCGAGAATCTCGGAAGCGTCGGCAGTCCGGTCATTTTCGCGTCAAATCACAGTCTGGGACTGGACAACCCGTTGATCATCCAGGCGATTCCACAGATATGGCGCCGCCGGTTGGCAATCGCGGGCGCAGCGAGGCTCTGGCGCAATCCGGTTATGTGGGTGATGAACCCGCTCCTCGGCAACGGGTTTCCGCTAGCGCAGGAGGGCGCGATCAGGCCGAGCCTGGAGAACATGGGGAAGATCCTGGACGACGGCTGGTCGGTGTTGATCTATCCGGAGGGGGAGCTGACGATCGGCGGGCCAATAAAGTCATTTATGAACGGTACCGGCCTTGTCGCCGTCGAAGGTCGGCTTCCGGTCGTGCCGCTCAGGCTCCACATCCACAACCTCGGCGCGCCGGCAAAGTTCCCAATCTTCAAACGCGGCTCTATCGAAGTCCGGTTCGGCGAACCACTCACATTCTCGCCCGCGACCGACTACCAGGAAGCGACGAACGCGATCGAGGCAGCGGTGCGTTCCCTGTGAGAGGACATAGACACCTACTACACCGCCACTGCAATCGGCACAAGATTGGACCCAAGCATGATGCGATCCCTGGTGAGCAACGGGACCCCGTGGACGATGCTGGTTGCGGCGATAAGCTCGTCAGCCGGATCGCCGCGAAAGTCTAGCCGCGTTGAAGCGCGGGCAACGGAGAGGTCAATAGGCCACACGTGCAGCCTGCTCAACGCCCGGGCAACTTCCCGATCGTCAAGATCCAGATCGATACGACGGAGTTGGACCAGCTTGGCCAGCTCCCAAAGCACGATCCCTGATACAGACCACCTCTGTTGCTCCAACAGGACCTGCTCGGCACTTCGGAGCTCGCCATTCAGCGCGAAGATCAGGACATTCGTATCAAGGTTTAGCATCTGCGTCCCATCGTACGCCGGTGGTGAAGATGTCACCTCTGATCTCGATCTTGTGCCGCAGGCTGCCTATCAAGTCGCCATCATTCTCGCTGTAAGGGATGACTCGCGCGACCGGCTTGCCATGCTTTGTGACGACAAGACCCTCCGAATCCAGTTGGTCCAGCAGTGCCAGGCACTGTTCCTTGAACTTTGCTGCGCCTATAGTCTTCATGATGATCTTCTCCGTTTGTTATGGGCATATTATATGGCTAGTCACAAAGTACGTCCATAACTTCAGGCCGGTTCATCGTCCTCGAGGAAGCTTGAGGCACACTAGCATGGCTCTGCGCCTGGCGCGGTTGGCCTGGCACGGAAGTCGGGGAGCGTTGCCGGGTCGAAGGGGTTATCGCCAGCCCTTAGTGATTCGATCCACGCGGTGCGGCTCGGCCCATAGTGGCTCCGGCAGGTGTCTTTCGGTGACGCGTCGACCCATGCGAGGAATGCTTCAAAGTCGGCGATCGCGGCGTCTGTTCGGCCGAGCAGCGCGTTCACGAGTCCGCGACTGTCCCTGCTAACGTCCTGAGTGTCCGACGCAACCGCCCGATCGCAGTAGGGCAGCGCGGCTTCAGGGTCGCCGAAGACAGCCAATTGCCAGCAGAGGGTGCTGTTGTACACAACGTCGCGCGGTCGGAGCTCTTGCGCCTTCCGCAGGTCGGCGAGGGACCTGTCCCAGTCACCAAGCCCCGAGCGGACCAGACCACGATTGAAGTACGCCATTGACGAGTCAGGAGCGAGTTCGATCGCCCGGCTGAACTCCGCAATCGCCAGCTCGAGATCGCCAACAACTCCGCGCGCAAGATAGGTGATGCCTCGGACCAAGTACGCCGACGATAGCTCCTCGTCGATCTCAAGAGCCATTTGGATGTCCTGGAATGCGAGGTCCAGATCGCCGGTCCCTCCGCGCGTGACGTAGACTCCCGCGCGATTGACGTACGCTCCGGCGTAGTCGGGCTGGGCCGACAGAGCCTCAGTCAGACTATCCAATGCACGGTCTACGTCTCCATCAGCTCCTCGCTCAAGGTAAGCAACAGCGAGGTTGAGGTTGGTCGCCGCGCGCTCGGGCCGTATCGTCATCGCCCTTGCTAGGTCGTCGACCGCGCGGTCCGCGTCCCCTGCCCTTCCCCGGTCCAGATATGCGAGCGCTCGGCTGTTGTAGGCCTCAACGGATCTGGGCCAGACGGCGAGCACCTGCGTAAACAGCCAGATCGCCTCGTCGAAGTCGGCGAGATCGCCGCCGAGGTAGGCCCGCCCGAGAAGGAAGCGCAGGTTCGCCATCGCCTCCGGCTGTGAAGGGGGCGGGTCCATCGCCCGAATCAACACCGTCTTTGCCCGATCAAACTCGTTCTGATCGAGGTAGATCTGCCCCAGTGTCAGGAGAGCGACGTGGCGGACCTCGTCGGTCAGCTCGATGTTGATCGTTGCAGGAAGCTCCGAGGGAGAGGATGCGATGTCGACGATCTCCTGGTCTCGTAAAGCGTTGGTGCTTCTCATCACCTTAAACCGGGCCATCACCCGACCGCTGTCGTACTCACCCCAGATTACGAGCCTGGCGTTGGAACGGAGTCCCGCATCTTCGGCGGCCAACTCTCCCGTAATCTCTCGCGGCCATTCGACGGTACGTACCGCTGTGAGTCCAGCCTCTCGCACCTCACTGTCGATCGCTGGTCTGAGCCGACCGACCACGTTGAACCCCTGCCCGCCTGACGTGTAGTTGACGAAGGGCGCGAGCACGATTAACGTCTCACCCTCTAACGCTTTCGGATATACCGCGGCGTCGCGAAGACTCAGCGCCAGAATCGTGGACACAGCCGCAATGAGCAGACCGGATACCAGAATTCCGGCAACCAGAAGACGACGGTGGCGAGTCAGGAAGCGTGGTCCCGAGTCAGGGGAAGCTGCTGCCGGAGACTCGGTTACCGCTGCACGAGCCGGTGGATCCGATTGCGGTCCGACGACCTCCGGAGAGAAGCCGGCCGCCAGAAGGAACTCGTCGGTCTCTTCATCGGTAAGGCGCAGGAGCTCAGCACACCGGACGACATCCTCTCGGTAGCGCGGCCGAGTGGTCACGCCCTCCTTCCAACGGACGAGGGTCGGGCGGCTCACCGGGATGCGGCGCGCGAGCTCGGCGTCGCCGATTCCGGTCCGCTCCATGTAGGCCGTCAGTAGTTCGGCGAAAGAGTGCAATTGTTACATCTTTGATACGCTAAACACACTGAATGAGACACATTTGCAGTTCGGAGTGTACACCATCCCGTGGGATTCTGAGGGTGCCGTCGACAGGTGCGAGGCCTCACCAAGGGGACGACAGATCGGCGGCGACAGTCACCCACGAGGAGGTTGGAGAGATGTTTAGCAAAGTTACGTTCATGATGTTGGTGGTCGTAGCTACCGTTGCGGTGGCGGTGATTGCCTGTGGGCAAGAACAGCCATCCCCTGGAGCAACGAATGAAGTCGTCAAGACTGTTGAGGTCCCGGGAGAGACCGTGGTCGTCGAAAAAGTGGTCGCCGTCGAAGAAGCAGTGACCAAGGAAGTCGTCAAGACTGTTGAGGTCCCGGGAGAGACTGTGATCGTCGAGAAAGTGGTGGCGGCAGCACCGGTAGGCGCTGAGCAGCCTGAAGGATTCAACACGATAGGCGGCTCCGCGACGGTGAACGACGCCCCGTACGACCTCACCTTCTTCAAGCACCACGGCGTCAACCCTTTCATCGACACAGAGGACGACAACCTTTCAACGTTCGCAACAGACGTGGACACAGCATCGTACACGGTTGCGCGGCGTTTTGTGATGGACGGCCACCTACCGGACCCGGCCTCGGTAAGGGTTGAGGAGTTCGTCAACTTCTTCGATCAAGGGTACGAACCGCCGCAGGACAATGCATTCGAGATTCACGTCGAAGGCTCCCCGTCCCCGTTCGGGAACGACAACCACTGGCTCATGCGATTCGGTCTGCAGGGCAAGACGGTCTCCGAAGACGCACGCAAGGACGCGACGCTCGTCTTCGCGATCGACGTTTCGGGGTCGATGGGACGCGAGGACCGTCTCGGCCTTGTCAAGAGATCGCTCAAGCTGCTCGTCGACGAGCTCCGACCGACCGACGAAGTCGGCATTGTCATCTATGGCTCCCGTGGATCTGTCCTTCTAGGGCCGACAGACGGTGGGGAGGAGCGGTCGATACAGCGGGCGATCGACGCGCTGCAGCCCGGGGGTTCCACGTATGCCGAGGAAGGGCTGCGGATGGCGTATGAGATGGCGGCAAAGAGGATGAGACCAGGGCGCATTACGCGGGTCATCCTGCTATCAGACGGCGTCGCGAACGTCGGCGACACCGGGCCGGACTCGATCCTCAGGCACATCCGGTCCCAGGTCGACGAGGGTGTAACGCTGACCACCGTCGGCTTCGGAATGGGCAACTACAACGACATCCTCATGGAGCAGCTCGCCAACGACGGCGACGGCACGTACCACTACGTCGACTCTCTGACCGAAGCGCGGCGAGTCTTCGTCGACAATCTTGTCGGGACGCTCCAGAACATCGCGAAGGACACCAAGGTCCAGGTCGACTTCAACCCGGAGGTGGTCAGGAGCTACCGGCTGCTCGGATACGAGAACCGGGACGTCGCCGACGAGGACTTCCGCGACGATACGGTCGACGCCGGCGAGGTCGGTGCGGGCCACAGCGTGACCGCGCTGTACGAGGTGAAGCTGCACGACGATGCGGATGGAACCCTGGCTACCGTGTACCTGCGGCACGAGGACCCCGACACCGGCGAGGTCACGGAGATAAACAAGAGGTTCGAGCGGAGCGATCTAGCGACCGAGTTCGTGCAGACATCGCCAACGTTCCAGCTTTCCGCTGTGGTGGCGGAGTACGCTGAGATCCTTCGGGAAAGCTACTGGGCTCGTGACGGGAGCCTTTCAGATGTCGCAGCCGAGGCGAATCGGCTGCTGAGGCTGATCCCCGAGGACCCCGACGTGTCCGAGTTCATCGCTCTGACCGCCCAGGCAGAACGTATAAAGTCGCAGGCCGCTCGGAGGTAGCCACAACAGCCCCTAAACCCGACTACCCAGGAAAAAGGGCCGGCCCGAACGGGCCGGCCCCTGTTGGTTCAACACGACAGTTGGGCCTCCAGATCCACCGACTCGGCCTGCGCCGGTCCACGCCACTGACCACATCCGTCATGCCGGCGAAGCCCGGTTCTCCAGGGGAGAGGCGGCTGTTTTGCCACGCTTAGCTGCACCTGCCAGTTCCACGTTCCAATCGTCAGGTGGTGGATTCGAGTGGTCCTAAGTTGTGGCCCGACTCGTGTCTCGATATAATCGTCCCCGCTGATTCATAAACGGGGGGACTGACATGGTGTTCGAACTGGGCGATATCAACTATCTTGCGGTCCTGGTGGCGATCATCGTGAACATGGGCTGCGGAGCACTGTGGTACTCTCCCCCGCTCTTTGCCAAGCCCTGGATGGCGTTGAACCAACTCACCGAGGAGACGATCCGAGAACAGGGAAGCGCGACCCGCGGCTACGTCGTGAGCATCATAGCCTCGATCGTCATTGCGTTCGCGATCGCGTGGGTGGCTGAAGCGGCCGGCGTGAACGACCTGGCCGGAGGAATCGTACTGGGCCTGGTCGCGAGCCTCGGATTTGTCGCGACTACGTTCGCGTCATCCTACGTATTCGAGTCCAAGCCGCTTAAGCACTACCTGATCAACGCGGGATATCCGGTCGTGTCTTTCACGCTAATGGGGCTGATAATCGGCGCCTGGCAGTAGGCCAGGGTTGCGCTCGGAAGAACGGAGTGCCGCCGCGGACGAAACTCCCGATACGGCGGCTGGATGGTTCGGGTGGTGGGCAGGGAGTTACAAAAGAATGTACGTTCGAGTTGGTGGTGAGATTGTAGGCGAGCTGTGTAGTTTCGAGTGGACAAGTTGATTCGGCTCCTGCGAAGGGACGATGACTGTCTAAGGGGAGCCCCACACCGAGCCTGTCTCATAAGTCGACCTTGGTCGCCAAATCGTGGTTCGACAAGCTCACCACGAACGATTCTTAGCTTTGGAACCGTTCGCCTCCGCCCCTCCACGGCGGGCAGGCGCGGCGGATCGAAGGGCGGGCATTCAAGGATTCTAGAGATTGTGAGACACCCTCCACACGAGTCGGACCTTCAAGTGGTTTAACGCGCTCCATGGCATCAGCCCATGGTGCTGGAGTCTTCCGATGACGATTCCTGGTGCGATTCCCTGTCCGTCAGCGAAGTCGATTACCTCTGATTCCGTGAACTTGGCCGTTGAAACGAACTGCTCCCAATTCCGGCGTGGTATCAGGAAGTCGCTCGCCCATCTGTCTGCTTCCGCATCTTCGTCGGTAACGGCACTCTTCTTGGACCCATGGACGAAGATCTCCTTTTTGCTGTGGAGAAGGATATGGGCGGCTTCGTGGAATAGGCTAAACCACAGATGGTCGTCTGACATGTGACGTGCTGAGAGCTGGATAAACCCCTTTCGCGGCGTCAACCACCTCGCGGCGCCACTCAGGGCCGCCTTCGGCAGCGGTTTGATGACGGCCACGACGACGCCAGCCTCAGCGCACAACCGTGTGACAGTCTCGAGCGTCTCGTCCGATGGGTCCGCTGTCAGGCCGCGGATCTGTGTAAGGGCTCCCCTAAACGCCGGTTCGTCAAACTTCTTACAGCTCACTTTGTCCGCTTCGATCTCGCCGATTCTCAGCCATGTGGCGAGGGCCTGCTCGTTGCTGCTGAAGGTCGGTGAGTGACGATAGGCTACTGCGGTGCGCTGCCACTTGTCTGTCCATGCCTCCACAGAGGCCACTCCGAAGAACGACAGCACCCTAGCCAGCCTTTCGGAACGAGCCGGCCGCCCAGATATATACCCACGCTTGACTAGCTCATTTATGGGAAAGGACTTCGCCCACTCCGCATGTTCCGCGTCCCCGGCGGTCTGTGCTTCCCGTTCCAGGTGCAGTCGATAGTCGGACTCGATACCCAGCCAGATCCCGGCGTCGACTCCCAAGACTAGTTCGAATTGCAGCGCTGTTCTCGGCTCGACCGGGGCCTCTCCGGCGATGATCTCGCTGATCAACTTGGGGGAACGCCCACAGCGACGGGCGAATTCAGCGTGCGACATCTCGCGGGCTTCAAGTCGCTCTTCGAGCACCCACCCGGGGGGAACGCCATAATCGGGTTCATATGCGTATGTCTTAGTGGCCATGTTGTTGCCCCTGTTAGTGGTAGTCAACCACTCCCAGAATCGTGATCAACGATATCTGCTCCAGGTCCATTCCGCCGTCCTCTCGAAGCGGTACCGGGTCATGATTCGGTACGAAGATTAGTCGGTGAGGATGAACCAGGTCGACTGCGAACTGTCCACGCCTGTTGCCTGTCAGCGGGTGTCATCGGTCCGGTGGAGTTGTCGGCACCAAAGCCAAAGTCCGCGCATTCCTCAAGACTGCCTTTCGCATCTGGATTCTTCGAGCAGTCCGACCGCCATACCGCCTCCTCAGCTCTCTATCCGAATTGAATACTCTTGCCAGCCTTCTGTTCCTGAAAGTTATGTCCACACAGCGCGCCTCGGTATCGTTACCACATGCGTAATGATCATAGCGGTGCCCGGCGGTGGTATCAGAGTGTCCGAGTAGGGAACACAGGCAATCTCGGTTCCGAACTAGCTGACAGGGGGTCGTAGGCTGGGAGTTGTTGAAGCTCAAAGTCTCATTCCCTGCTGAGCCTTTTTCCTAACCTGGGATCTACTAGGGATGCTCTGAATAAGTCCCGATGGTTTGTGGGATAGTAAGATAGGGCCAAGGCCTGAAGACGGGGGAGGAGAGGCAATGAACCAGCCGACGTTTGCGGACTTGGACTACGAGAGCAAGAAGCGAAAGACTCGCCGGGAGAAGTTCCTTGAGCGCATGGATGGACTGATCCCGTGGGAAGAGTTGGAAGAGCGCATCCGACCGTTCTATCCCAAGGCCGGTCGTGGTCGGCGGCCTTACGAGTTATCGGTGATGCTACGGATACACTGCGTGCAGTTGTTTTACAACCTGAGCGACCCTGGGATGGAGGACATGCTCTACGAGGTCGAATCGGTGAGGCGGTTCGTAGGGCTGAGACTGCCTGGGCCGCTGCCGGACGAGACGACGATTCTGAACTTCCGCCACCTGCTGGAAGAGCATGAGTTGGGCGCGGGTCTGTTCGAGGAGATCAACCGCTATCTGGAGTCCAAGGGTCTCCGTCTTCAGGAGGGGACGATAGTGGACGCGAGCATCATAGCGTCGGCTTCATCGACGAAGAATCGGGCTAAAGAGCGCGACCCCGAGATGCACCAGACGAAGAAGGGAAACGAGTGGCACTTCGGGATGAAGGTGCACATCGGTGTGGACTCGCAGACGGGAGTGGTGCACAGCATGACCACGACATCTGCGAACGTGCATGACCTGACTGAGTTGCCCCGGTTGCTGCACGGTGGGGAGTCTCAGGTGTGGGGAGATGCTGGGTATCAGGGAGTTGACAAGAGGCCGGGGAACCGGGGCTTGGACGTGGAGTGGCAGGTGGCGATGAGGCCCGGCCAGCGTCGGAAGCTGGAGCCTGGGAGCCCTGAGGCGGTGTCGGAGAAGCGCAAAGCGTCGGTCAGAGCTAAGGTGGAGCATCCGTTCCTGTACATCAAGCGGCACTTCGGCTACGCCAAGGTCCGCTACAGGGGGCTGTCCAAGAACAAGCAGCGGCTGATGACGTTGCTGGGGTTTGCCAACTTGATGAGGGCCGAACAGTACCTGACGGCGTGAAACCTTGTATAAGTGCGCCCAAAATCAGGGCTAACGGCGGCGAAAGGCCCTGTCAGGGCCGGTTGTAGGCCGAGAATAACCCCCACCACGGCGCCATGAGGCAATTTAACGCCCCCAAAACCACTCCGGTCAACTCGGCCCAGCCCGAAGCCGATTGTTCAGAGCATCCCTAGACAAGTTCATTGCCTGGGGACATGGCTTCAACTCCGAAGCGTCTTACGCATTCCCCGTCCACTCATTGAGGACCGCGAGGTAGTCATGGTAGGCAAAGATGCGGCTTCGGCGCCTGCCGGTGATCTCGTGAACGATGTTCAAATCCGTCAGGCGGCGCAGGGCAGACGACGCGGCAGGGAACGACAGACCAGTCGACTCGCAGACAGCCTGTACGGTCACAATCGCTCGCTCCTTGAGCACTTGGTGCACCCTATGGACCGACCCGGCCGAACGCCCCACAGTCTGAATCCGTATCTGGTCCTCGGCGAACATCGAGACCAATCTGTGCGCGGTCGACGCAGCCGACGACGCAGTCTCGGTCACTCCCTGCAGAAAGAAGTCGAGCCACGCCTCCCAGTCGCCGTCGCGCCTCACTACATCAAGACGACTGTAGTATTCGTCGCGGTGTTGCCTCAGGAACAGACTCAGGTACAGCAGCGGATTGCTCAGGACACCGTCGACGTACAGCAACAGGGTGATCAGCAGGCGTCCGATACGTCCGTTTCCGTCCAGGAACGGGTGGATCGTCTCGAACTGAACATGCGCGAGGCCTGCGCGGACGATTGAGTTGATGCCAACGACTTCTGCGTGCAGGAAACGCTCCAGGTCGGACATGCAGTCTAGGACCGACAACGGTGGAGGCGGGACGAAGTGTGCGTTCCCTGGCCGGCTCCCACCGATCCAATTCTGCGTCCGCCTGAACTCTCCGGGGAACATTCCACTGCCGCGACCACTCTCCATAAGGATTGCATGCATCTCACGGATCAACCGGTTTGATAGCGGGAAACCGCCCTGAAGCCTGGCCATCCCGTGTTCGAGCGCAGCGACGTATCTGGAGACCTCGACAACGTCGTCCATCGGGACCCCCGGCACCTCCTCCAACTCGAATAACAGCAGGTCGGAAAGGGACGACTGCGTGCCCTCGATTTGGGAGGAAAGGACGGCTTCCTTGCGTACGTATGTGTACAGGAAGAGGTGAGGATCCGGTAGGAGCGTCGAGATGCTATCGAGTCGTCCCAATGCGAGCAGCGCTCGCTCGATCGCCTGCTGGAGCGATGTGAGATCGAGTGCTGGATCAGGCGGGAGCGGAAACGGGACGAACGCCCGCACCGTCTCGCCACCGATGGTCGTGACCTCGTAGACGCCTGTCTTTGAGCGGTTCACGGTACGTTCGCCCTCTCGGTACCTGCCAAACGATCGCTTAATAACTCAAATAGTTATTAAAGGTTAGGTGCTTAAGTATAAACAATGGGACGGCGATGAGACAATACCGTGCAGACTGATTGATGTCCGGAGTGGCAGACGTAGCCGATCGCCCGTCCCCGTCTCCTGCATCGCGGGATATTGACAGATTCAAGGACGACGAAGTCCGGAAGAGTGGGCCGGCTGGGATTCGAACCCAGGACACCCGGATTAAAAGTCCGGTGCTCTGGCCAAGCTGAGCTACCGGCCCACGGTCGGACGGTCTATCGCGGGGGTTCGATCATCATAGCCGGGCCGTGGTTCGAGGGACAACCGGTACCGCAATACACGGATTCGCCACCCAACAATTGGGTTGCATTATCTGTCGGTGCAGAGCGACATCCGACGCACGAGCCCCGAAGCGTCATCTTGAGCGGAGTTAAACGGAGTCGAACCGTCTCCCGTCGATCAGCGTCGAGGGCGTGAGATGCTTCGTCGGCCAGAGGCCGCCACAGCATGACAGGAAGTGGGGGAGTTGGACCCAGAGTCTTCGTTTAACGATTGAAGTGCGATGTCGGTGGGTTGTCGGCGGTTCGCGAACCGCCCGTTCAAGTATCCCGCGGATGGGCAGCGGATTTGGGCGGTACACTCGATCGCCGACCAGTCCACGCTCGGACTAATCGAGACTCTCGTGGAAGGTGAGAGATGGCCGGAATCAGAATCGATCGGCCCTCGAGAACGACTGACAAGGAGGTTGACGACCGATTGTGGCAGTAATACCATGCTGCCCATGAAATCCGGTTGGTTCCCCTCTAGCAGAGCAGGCAATCTGCCTGGCTTTCTCCCGATAAGTGCTCCGCGAGGCTCCCCATGATGGATGATCATATCGAAGCAGTGCTGGTTGTTGAGCGAGGTGTGGCCGACTTCAGCGTCGTCCCGATCGAGCACTCAAACTGTGTACTCGGGAAGTCGGCAGGAGCGAGCATAATTCTCGACAATCCATACGTGTCTCGTCGACACGCACGAATCCGCCAGCGCAGCGGTGAATTCGAAATAGAGGACCTAGGGAGCAAGAACGGCACCCTGCTCAACGGGAGCCGTATACGTTCGGGCCGTCACCCGTTGCAGCCGGGCGACCGAATCGAGCTGGGTCGAGGACAGGTGGTCCTTCGATTTCAGATGGGCGGGTCTACCGTAACCCTGCCTCCGGATCACAAGCCGGACGTCGAGGACCTGGTAGTCAACTCCCGTTCCCGCGAGGTTTGGGTACGGGGTCGAAGACTGGACCCTCCCCTCTCCCGCAAAGAGTTCGATATTCTGAGTCTCATGTTCTCAAATCGCGGTCAGGCCTGCAGCAAGGACGACATAGCCATACACGGCTGGCCCGAACGACCCGATGGCGACGTCCCCGACCAGGACATCGAGCAGTACATCCGGCGCCTTCGGCTTCGCGTAGAGCTCAATCCGTCCAGGCCGACGCTCATCGTGAACGTCAGGGGATTCGGATACCGGCTCTCGAGTCGAAGATAGGTAATTCACGGGGTCTGGTTCGGATGCCTGTCATTTCAGGACCCCGGAGCTCCAGCGTTCGAGCCCAATCGGCTCTCCAACGTTCAGCATCTTTTCAGGTCTTGTTCAGGAACCCGAGTGGGAATCAGGTTACTATTGGCAGTGTTCACACCTGCTGAAGTCTCTTGCTGAACACCAACTGTCAACGTGAATCCGATATGCGGTCGTAGGCGAAAAGGATCCTCGGCCAGAGAGGTAGGAAAATGGATCTCGGATACAGCGGAATTCTGGCGGTCTGGTACGACACCTGGCTGTCCATGCTCGGATTTGTTGTCGCGCTTGCAGTCGCGTTTATGGTCGTCGTACGGGAGGACTGGCGTGGTCCCGGACCGGCAATAGTGGCGGTGCTCGTTCTGCTGGTCATTGCGGCCCTGCCATTGGTTTTTCTCCGCATGGGCATGGCCCTAATGATCGAGGACACGGCGCCGGTTGGCTACATCAGCCTGATCGGGACGCCACTGGCGATTGCACTTGGCATCGCACGGCTCTATCAACGCTGGGCGGCGGAACGTGAAGCTCTCGACGACGACTCGGTCTACGACGAATACTCAGACGTCTATGATGGTGGACATACCATGACGGTCGTGGAGGACGTCACACCTCAACCTGGTCTGGACGTGTCTACTCCTGCTGATCCTCTTACCGCACAGGGAACCACCGCGTGGCTGCGCTTCACCTCGGGGCCGAAGTCCGGCCAGTCTATCCCACTCTCCACCGGAACCGTCAATCTTGGGAGAGGCATCGACAACGACGTGGTGTTGGACGACGCGTCTGTGAGTCGGAGTCACGCGACGATTGCCTTCCAGGGCGACCAATACTACATCGAAGACGCCGGAAGCATGAGCGGCACCCTGGTGGAGGGCGTACCTGCCACCAGAACGGTGCTCGCGTCCGGGGCAACGCTGAAAATCGGCGACTCCGAGCTGGTGTTCATGCGGACAGAGGGAGACAGTCCGTTGACTGAATCCGGGACCGGTGCAAGCGGTACAGGGCCGGCCGGTCCTGGTGAGACAGTCGTGATGCAACGAGCAGGCAGGCAGATCATGGCCTGGCTCGCGGTCGTCTCCGGACCGGCGAAAGGCGCCTCATACCAGCTCAACGAGGGCGACAACACCATCGGACGGTCGCCTGACAATGACATGGTTGTCGAGGACACCGCAATCAGCCGCCGGCACGCACTTGTCAGGGTCCAGGACGACCGAATCGTGTTGGTTGATCTCGGGAGCAGCGGCGGAACGGCCGTCGGGGGTGGGAGACTCGAGGGCAAAGTCGTACCGGCAGGCGGTGTGGTCACCGTGGGTCAGACTCCGCTCCGGGTTGTGCAGATTGAAGCGCAGGACCAGCTGGAGCAGGGAACGATGTCGGGAGCGACGATTGTCGACACGCCTTCGGGCGGTTCCGCAGTCCTCATCGCACAGTCGGGCCCAGACAGTGGGCGAAGCTTCAACCTGTCGGAAGGCGACAACTCGATCGGACGGGACCCTTCCAGCGACGTCCTGCTCTCCGACGACTCGGTCAGTCGCCGGCACTCTTTGATCAGGGTCGAGGCCGATCGCATCCAGGTCTTTGATCTTGGAAGCCGGTCGGGAACGGTCGTTGACGGCGAGCTAATTCAGGGCCACGAGTTGACAGCCGACGACACGATCTCAATTGGACGCTCAGAAATCGTACTAATGCGACCGAGTTCCTAGGAGTTCAGATGATGGAGCGCCGTGGAGGCAGGAGAACCACCGCTGACGGGGGCGCGATCGAGAGCGTCGTTACGCTTGGCGCGCGGACCGATATAGGACTGAAGCGGTCAGCCAACCAGGACGCATACGTCGCGCTGATCGGCGCCAATGCCCCCTCCGACTGCGACGCGCTGCTTGCTGTTGCTGACGGGATGGGCGGACACAAGGCCGGGGAAGTCGCCAGCGACATGGCGGTCCGCTCTTTGGTCAGAAAGCTCGGGCGCCCGTCCCAAGGCGACAGGACGCCCGTGACAGGCGGACTCGTCGTGACAATCCAGCGCACCGTCTCAGAGATCAACTCGGAAGTCCATAAAGCCGCTTCCCGCCCGGAGACGCGTGGGATGGGGACGACGCTGACGATGGCGGTCCTCACCGGTCAGTACCTCACTCTCGGCCACGTTGGAGACAGCCGCGCCTACCTCCTTCGCGACGGGCAGCTCCACCAACTTACGAGGGACCACAGTTGGGTCGCCGAGCAGGTGGCGCGCGGGTCGATCTCACCCGCGGACGCAGAGAGGCATCCTAGACGCAATATATTGACGCGGGCGATCGGGGTGGACCCCAGAGTGGAGGTCGACACCACGACTGTAGAGGTCAAGGAGCGGGACCTCGTCTTGCTCGCATCGGACGGGCTCCACTCCCTGGTTACGGACGGCGAAATCGCCGAGATTCTCGGGGGCGGCGATCCGCAGGCTGCCAGCAGGGAGCTTGTCGGCCGGGCAAACGCCCTCGGTGGCAACGACAACATCACCGTCGTTGTCGTCAGGATCGAGAGCCTGGGTCCGCGAAGGCCGTCGGCCATGGGGGTTCATGACGCCACGACCGTACTGTCCGGCGGGTCTCCAGCCCCAAGCCTGCGTGGGGCGCTGGCGATCGCCGGGAAGGTCTTGTCGGCCCCTCTGTGGCTGCCTGTCCTATTGCTTTACCGGACGGCGAGGCGGCTGTTCCGCCGCGGATCGTAGCAGTCGGTTTCAACGACCTCAAGCACTTCGACTTGAGACGGGTGGACGCCCGCGCCACCAGAGGATAGGCCCCGATGAGTACGGGCTTCCAGACGGGGCGGGATGGGTCCGCGAGCGCCTGTGGAGCTGCCGCTCCGGGCAGTGCTCTGATTGAGTGCCGGAGGTTCCGGCGCGACTGGCTAGTATCGAAGATACGCAGTGGAGTGAATGGCTGAGCATAGGATGCAGCAGCAGATCATAGGCAGATACCAGATCCTCGAGCAGATCGCGGCCGGTGGCCAGGGGACGGTCTATCGAGCGTGGGACACTTCAACCGGAAGAGTCGTAGCGCTCAAGGTGCTGCATCCCCATATCGCAAACGACTCCGACGCCCTGGAGAGATTCTACCGCGAAGCCCGCATCGCGGCCTCAGTCACTCATCCAAACGTCACCCAGATATTCGAGGTCGGACAGGACGGGGACTACCACTTCATCTCCATGGAGTACCTGCCGATCAGCATCTCCAGCCTCGTAGAGGCACAGGGGAGCCTTCCGGTCGAACGCGCCACTGCAATCTGTCTCCAGGCAGCTCTAGCGCTGAATGCTGCGAGCCGTACCGGAATCATCCACCGAGACATCAAGCCCCAGAACCTCTTACTTGCCCAGGATGGAACGGTAAAGGTCACCGACTTCGGCATCGCAAGGGCCACCGCGCTTTCTACGATGACCCGAACGGGCGCTCTGATGGGGACTCCGTACTACATGTCACCCGAGCAGGCAAGGGGCAGCCGCGTTGACACGCGGTCAGATCTCTACTCCTTGGGCATCGTCCTCTACCAGCTGCTGACCGGAACCATCCCGTTCGACGCCGAGACCCCTTGGGAGGTGATCCGACAGCACATCGAGGAACAGCCACCGTCTATACGTCAGTCGAGGCCGGACATCCCGGCCGCCCTTGAAGAGGTGGTGAACCGGTGCCTGGAGAAGGACCCGAACCTTCGGTTCCAAACACCCTCCGATTTTGCTCAGGCACTTCGACAGGCGGTGCCCGTCGCTCGGACGAGACCCGAACCAACCGAGACACCGCCAGCGCCTGTCGGGCCCTCGCCCACTCGGCGGCCGGCCGCTCTGCGGCGGCCGGTTACACCAGAGCGGCCGGTCACTCCCCAGACGCCGACTACACCGACGGAACCGGATTCTGCTCGACGACCGGCTCTCCAACCGCAGCCGAAGCCGGATACGTCCTCGAGCGCCGACCGGGGACGAGCCGGCAGGACCCCAACGGGGACCCGGCCCGCGAGAACATCCCGAGACGTCCGCGCCAGACGCGGGCGAAGCTGGAGGTGGTACGCAGGGATCGTCCTTCTCGGTGTGCTCGTTCCGATAGGGATTATCGCACTCATAGCTCAGCTCGCTGGGTCGGGCGGGATTTCGGGGCCTCTTCCGACGCCGATTCCGAACACCCCGGTCCCACCGACTGCTACGCCGGCGCCCGTCGTGATTGTGCCGCCGCCGGACACGCCGACGCCTGAGGTCCGCGTCACCGCAACACCGCCGCCTACGGCTACACCCGTTGCGGTCGTACCGCCACCGGGCACCCCCACGCCGACGCCCGGTGCGGCCGTGACGCCTGTTCCAGTGAACAACGCCCCCGAGGCTGTATCTGCGATCGACGCTCTGAATCTATCGATTGGCGCCGACGCAGAGTTGGTGGACGTCATGGGCGCGTTCCGGGACCCGGACGGCGACAGTCTCACCTACTCGGTTTCGTCGTCGGACTCGAACGTCGCGACGGCGAGCATGTCCGGCCCGGTTGTGACGGTCTATCCAATCGGCGCAGGCCGGGTGACGATCACTGTGACGGCCAGTGATTCGGAAGGCTTGGCCGTGTCTCAGACCATCAACGTTACCGTCGACGAGACACCGGCTACTGTCACGATACCCGACGCGGGCCTCCGCGAAGCGATTTACGCGGCGTTGGAAAAGGAGAGCAGCGAGCCGCTGACAGCGGCTGAGATGACGACTCTTCTACGCCTTGAGGCCGACAACAGGGGGATAGTCGATCTCACAGGGCTCGAATACGCCACAGACCTCGAGGAGTTGATAGTTGAGAACAACTCGATTTCGGATCTGTCCCCATTGGCTGGCTTGAGCCAGCTTGTGTATTTGATTCTCAGCGGCAACTCGATATCTGATATCTCACCGTTGACTGCCCTGGACAGGCTCACAAACCTCTATCTCTGGGATAACTCGGTGTCTGATCTATCTCCTCTCGCCAACTTGAATGAGCTCAGAAACCTGGGGCTATTCGGCAATTCAATCTCCGACTTGTCTCCGCTGGCGGGCTTGTCCAACCTGAGGAGTCTGGATCTTGGGACAAACTCCATTTCAGACCTTTCAGGACTCGAGGTCTTGGCCGAGTTGGAGACCCTTCGGCTCGGCATCAACTCGATCACTGACGTCTCTGCGCTGGCCGGTCTAAGGGAGCTTCAGGACCTCGAGCTCGGAGGCAACTCCGTCACAGAGGTCTCGCCACTGGCCAGTCTGACAAACCTAAGATATTTGGGGCTCTGGAATAACGCAATATCCGACCTTGAGGCATTGGTCGCCAACCCTGGACTGGGAGAAGGGGACGAGATCGACGTCACCCTCAACCCTCTCAGCGACGACTCGATCAGCACACACATCCCGACCTTGCAGAAGAGAGGCGTAAACGTACTGCTCGATGCCAGTGAAGTCACCGATCTGGTAGAACCGCCGCCACCCGTCACAGACCTTATTGTGGAGAGCATCACGAGGGTGCCCATGGACGCCCTCGTGGGAGACACCGTCACCATTACGGCGACGGTCACGAACCTGGGGCCGGGAACTGTGGGATCGTCGGAAGTCCGGTTCATCGTGGATGACTCGACAGATCCATTTGCGGTAGCCGAGACCGCTGAGCTCGTTCCAGGGAACGCGGAGGTTGTAACTGTCCCGTGGAAGACCGAGGCGGGTTCTCACACGTTCAGAGTAGTCGCAGAAGTGAGGGACGACCTCGACGAGTCCGACGAGTCGAACAACGAATTGACGGTTACGTTTGAGGGTGGAGACCGACATCGCCTCGTTTGGCAGTTTGAGATAGACAGCTCAGGGTATGTCTCTACACCGGCAGTCGCTGATGGCGTTGTATATGTTGGCTCCAGAGACGGCCATCTATACGCGCTGGACGCGCGAACCGGAGAGATTGAGTGGCGGTCCGAGGTGCCCGGTGGCGCAGCTTTCCCTACGCTTGCCGACGCGTCGGTCTACGTCGGCTCTTGGGGTAGAGGCTTGTTCAAGCTGAACGCGTCGACCGGCGAGCTGCTCTGGCGCTTCGAGACGGTCGGTCGGGTGTGGTCCACTCCGGCCATCGTCGATGGGGTCATCTACTTTGGATCTGGGGACAGTCACGTCTACGCGGTGAACGCCTCCACCGGGGAGTTGCTCTGGCAGCATCAGACTGGGGACGCGGTGTACTCTTCCCCGGCAGTTGTTGGCGGGGTCGTATTCATCGGGTCTACCGACAGTCGCGCCTACGCGCTGGACGCCGCGACCGGCCAGCCGCTGTGGGAACACGAGACGGGCGACGCCGTGTTCTCTTCCCCGGCGGTGGTCGACGCGGTGGCGTACATCGGGTCGGATGACAGCTACGTCTACGCGCTCGACGCCGCCACCGGGGAGGTGGTCTGGCGGCATGAAACTGGAGGCTACGTGCAGTCCTCCCCAGAGGTCGTTGACGGGATTGTGTACGTCGGGTCTGGCGACCGGAACTTGTACGCGCTCGGTGCGTCGTCGGGAGAGGTTGTTTGGACATACGGAATTCCCGTTGGCGAGCCCGGGTCACCAAAGGTCCACGATGGAACAGTCTACGTGACTGCGGGCAGCGACGAGGCGAATGCGATCGTCGCTCTCGATGCGGCCAACGGACAGTCTCTGTGGCGATTCGACACCGGCGACGGCTGGATATCCTCGGCCCCAGCGCTTGCTGACGGCCTGGTGTACGTGGGATCTGCCTCCGGCCACGTGTACGCGTTGACGACCGGGGTAGAAGGCGCAACCGATTCCGGACCTGCGCCGCTACCTGACCTGATCGTCGAGAGCGTCACCTGGGAACCGCAAAACCCGTCCGTCGGCGACCCCGTCACGTTCAGAGTGACCGTCAGAAACCAGGGGATGGCGGACGCCGTAGGCCCGTTTCCGGCAGTCTATGCCGTCTCCGGTGAAACAACCCAGCGCGGCACCGCAACCATCGACGGCATCGCCCAAGGCGGCAGACAGGTCCTGGACTTCAATTGGGAGGCCGAGGCTGGTGAACACACGGTCAGCATCGTAGTTGACCCCGATGGAACCGTTGATGAGTCCGACGAGTCGAATAACGAGGCGGTCGTTGCGTTCGATGAGACCCTATTAGCGGACCTGTTGGTCGAGAGCATCAACTGGGAGCCCGAGAGTCCGTCAATCGGAGACTCGGTCAGGCTGTTGGTGGTAATTGCAAACGAGGGCGCCGGCGACGCAGGACCTTCGAGTGTCCAGTTCTTTGTCGACGGGGGACTCGAGGCCTCCGAAACCGTGAGCGGAATCGGTGCGGGCAAACAGCGAACCAAGGAATTCGTATGGATAGCCCAATCTGGGCCCCACTCGATCCGGATCGTCGTGGACCCAGATGGACAACTCACAGAGTCGGACGAGTCCAACAACGAGTCTACCGTGGAGTTCGATCTGGCAGACGAGACTGACACGACAGAGACGCCTCCTTCAGCGGCTCGGGAACCCTTCGGCGACCTCTTCAAACTTACCGATTTAGAAGTTGCTCCGTCCGATGCGCCGACCGCGGTGTACCAGCAGTTCGGCAGCGACTGGCGAGTCGCGGACTGGAACGACCTCAGGCTGGCCTGGGAGGTCTATCGCGATGACCTGATGACCGTTTTCGAAGGGGTGGAGCCTCTGGTGACCTGGTTCGGTGAACCCAAATGGGCCGATGAACGCTGGTTCTTCATCCGGGACCACAACGGTAATAAACCGGGGGGGTTCCATGCGCACAACCAACTCGGAGGAGACGAGCTGTCCCTCGGTTCATGGTTCCGAAGCCCCAATGAGTGGACTGTGCTCGCGGTCCGGACCGACTTCAAAGTTGACCCGCTAGGACCGGACGACCACGGCGACTCTCTAACCACGGCATCAACTCTGACTGTCGGGGAGCGGCTCTCGGGTGACATCGAAGTAGAAGACGACGTGGACTACCTCTTCTTCCGCGGTGAACGGGGAGTCGAGTACGTCGTGAAGGCTCTCGTCGGGTCAAACCCAGATACGTTCATTACACTGCTCGGACCGAACGGTTCGGTTCTAGCCGAGGATGACGATAGCGGAGAGAACCAGGGGTCAATGATTATCTGGAGAGTCAGGACTCCGGGGAGCTACTACGTTAAGGTGAGCGGGTTCGCATCGGATGACACCGGTTCGTATACGGTGACTCTGAGCAAGTCCTCTGACGACCACGGAGACACGGCTGGCGAAGCGACACGACTCTGGCCGGGTGTGTCGCACGAGGGGAACATTGAAGAGAGCGACGATCAGGACTTCTTTTCTTTCCGCGCGGAGGAAGGGGTTGAATACGCCATCGAAACCGATCTCGGGACCAATCCGAACACAGTGATCGCGCTGTACGGCCCGGACGAAGACTTCGTCGATCGGGATGACGACGGGGGAGAGGGGGCTGCTTCCGCCCTGGTTTGGACCGCCCCTGTCTCAGGGACGTTCTATATCCGCGTGAGCGGTCGGTACGACAACAGCGTCGGCTCGTACTCACTGTCATTGGACGCCGAACGGTCCAGCTCAGGTAACTCCGTGTACCTAGTCTCTGGCGAGCTCAACCGAGAGCAGCTCAATGTTGCCCGACCCGTCGCAACCGTGGCGCCAGAGCAGCGGATCGACGGAACCGTTACGATCGCCGTCGCAAACCACAACCGACCGGATCGGGTTTTTCCGTTAGGGGCAACGCCTTCATGGGGAAACCACAAAGAGAGCTACTGGATCATCGACGCCTGGGTCCCTCCGGGTGCGGTAACTGAATATGACGTGTACTTCGGCCTCGTCGCGCCGTCTGCACCAGGCGCCTACGCCATTACTTTCGCCGCCGCAGCCGCGGAGTCACTGGGCCACGCAATGTCGGCCACACAGTCGGCGTCCGGGGACCCGCTCTGGAACAACGGAGACGACGTCGCGTCGTGGGACCTCTCGCAGGTCGAGTTCGCCCAGGTGAACGGCTACGTCGTAGGAACGACTCACCCTGATACCCCAGTCGAGTTCGGAGCGGCGTCGATTTCGGTAGTTGTTACGCGTTGACTGGAGATGTTCAGGTGAACTTCAGAAAGCCATAAGCACATGTTCAGGACTGGCTGGGGACTGGTGGTCTACTATTTCGGCAGCCAAGTGAGCAAGTCCGGACCGGCGAACTGTGGGAGTAGTCATGCAGCAACAGACGATAGGCAGATACCAGATACTCGAGCAGGTTGCCGCAGGCGGCCAGGGTACCGTCTATCGCGCGTGGGACACCTCGACCGGGCAGGTCGTCGCGCTCAAGGTGCTGCACCCGCACCTGTCAGCAGACCCGTCCATCCTCGAGCGCTTCCACAGGGAAGCGCGCCTCGCGGCTTTCGTCTCGCATCCGAACATAACCCAGATCTTCGAGGTTGGCCAGGACGGCGACAGGCATTTCATCTCCATGGAGTACCTCCCGGTCGGCATACACAGCCTCATCGAGGCGCAGGGAAGCCTCCCTATCGAGCGTGCCGCCGAGATCTGCCTACAGACAGCTCTTGCGCTCCAGGCAGCCAGCGACCGTGGGATCATCCACCGCGACATCAAGCCCCAGAACCTCCTTCTGGGTCAGGACGGCACCGTCAAGGTTACCGACTTCGGCATCGCGAGGGCCACGGCACTTTCAACGATGACCCGGACCGGGGCCCTTATGGGAACGCCCCACTACATGTCACCCGAGCAGGCGCAGGGAACTCGTGTCGATATCCGGTCCGACATCTACTCTCTTGGGATCGTGCTTTATCAGCTCCTCACCGGCGACCTGCCGTTCGAGGCGGACACGCCTTTCGAACTCATGCGCCAGCACATCGAGGAGCGGCCAGCGTCGGTCCGCGGGGCGCGATCGGCGGTTCCGCAGGCCCTGGAACGTGTGGTCAACACGTGCCTTGAGAAGGACCCTGATCGTCGATTCCAAACGCCCAACGAGTTCGTCCGGGCCCTGCGCCAGGCCGTGCCCGGCGCACGCGCTGCGCCGACACCGCAGCCGCCGATTCAGGCGCCGCCTGCGCAGCAACCTGCCTCCGCGGCCGAGACTGCCGGTCGTCCTCCTGGTGTACCCGAGCAGCGGCCTGAAACCGCGCGGCCTCAAAGTCCCGGACCACGAGGGGAGGAACACGCCGGCAGGGGCCGCCCCCGGTGGATCTGGGTAGGGCTGGTGGTGTCCATCCTTGTGGCAGTCTCGGCCGTCGGCGTGACCTTCTGGGTCATCGACATGGCGCGTCGAGACGGCGCCATCGTTGAGCCACTTCGTACACCGGTGCCAGCGACACCGGTTCGGATCGTGGTCGCTGCGCAGCCGACCCATACGCCGACCGGGATCTCGCCGGTCGTGGTTCCCCCGACGACCGTTCCGCCACCGACCAACACGCCCTTCGTCGTGGCGCCACCGGAAGTCGCGCCTCCGACGATCGACCCGACCGCAACTCCAGCGTCGGTCGTAACGCAGTCTACCAACACACCGACGGCTACTTCCGTACGCACCGTCGTCCGGATGACCGCCACGCCTACGGCAACCCCCGTACGCACCGTCATCCAAATAACCGCCACGCCTACGGCGACTCCCTCCCCCGTCGCAGCTCCACCCACGAACACCGCGACCGCAACTCCCTCCCCCGTCGCAGCTCCACGCACCAACACCCCCACGGCTACTCCTTCCACTATCGTGCTGCGACCAACAAGCACGCCTCGACCGCGACCAACGAACACTCCTCTGCCGAGTCCTACCAACACCCCGAGGCCTCGACCAACTGCCACCCACACCCCAACGCCAGTCCCAGCAGTTGTGGCGCAACCGACAGCTGTGTCTGACGATCAAGGATTGCCCGCGGAACCGTCGGGGAGCGTCACGGTAGTCGTCCCACGCGTCTACAGACCACACGGGCTGCCTCGATCGTGCCCGGGTGGATGTTCAGAAGCAATGTACCTGTCGGGAGTGACCGAGACCCTATTGAACACAAGGTTTGAGAACGAGGGATCGGTCGCTGCCGAGCCGATGCTCGCCGAGTGGTGGGAGTTCGACGACAGCCTCCGGGTCCTCACGTTCGGCTTACGCCAAGACGTGATGTTCCATAGTGGCTGGGGCGAGATGAACGCATGGGATGTCGTCTTCAGTCTAGAAGATGCGATCATGAATCCAGAGTCAACCCACGCTGCCAGATCATTCGAATCGATCGCGGCTGTATTTCTCTTAGACGACTTCACGGTGCGGGTAGAATTCAGGGAGTTCGACCCCAGGGGTGCCCTGTACTACTTGACACCGTTTGATTCTTCTGTTGGGATCGTTTCCGCCGACGTCTCGGAGTCCCACGACGAGGACGAGCTGCAGAGCCTCCTGATCGGGGTCGGCCCATTCGTGGTGGACGAGTGGGTCCCCCGTGAGAGTATTCGTTTGACCGCGCACCAGGAATACTACGGCCGCCCCCTCGGACTCGGGCCCCACGTTGAAAGTCTGCAATGGGTGGAAATCAATGAGGCTGCGGTACGAATGGCCTTTATTCATGCGGGACAGGCTCATCTGAGTACCTTAATGGATGCTGGACATGCGCGGGAACTCCTGAGTTCGGGACTGTTGCTGGAAAACAACGGCGGATCGGGAATGATGGGCGGCGTTTCTTTCGCCGGCAATTACTGGGAGGCACACAACCCATCGAACGGAGAAACGCTGGAGAGGACACGGGACATCAGCAAGCCTTGGATCGGTGACCCGTTTGAATTCGGACCGAGCTACGACGAGTCAACCCCCTCGATGGTGCGATCGCGGATGGTCAGGGAGGCCCTGGCCACGGCAACAGACCGAAACCTGATAAATGAGATACTGCTGCACGGGCTGGGCTCAGTCAACTATCAGCCCTCCCTGTCGGTCAACAGCCCCCTTCACGAGGACTGGATGCGCTGGGCATTCGACCCAGATCGGGCGTGGCAGCTTTTGGCAGAGGCGGGCTACCCTGACGGATTCGAGATGGACCTCTGGGTCGGACAGTCCCCAAGTAGGACAAGACTGGGCGAGGTTTTGGCAGCCATTTGGGCGGAGTATCTTGGTGTCGAGATAGTTTTGGAGAGGGGATCTGTCCCGGAGTACAATGTAGGCCTCTTGGATAGAACTACGTCAACACCCGGTGTCAACCTTTGCTTTGGGCCTGAGACGAACCCTCTCTATCCGTCCGACTGGCCGAGAGGATTCTACGCGAGCAGCATGTCAGACTTTAGGGCTGGAATCGGTCAGGAGCTACCCCACGCTTCTGAGATTTATAATGCCGCAATCGCTGCACCTGACAAGGGCACGCGTGAGACTCTCACGTTGGTTTCCATCGAAATCAACAGGTACTGGGCCAACTGCGTCGGGGTCATCGAGCAGCCCAGGTGGACAGCGTTGAATCCAGACTTGGTCGCGGAATGGGGCTTCCTCCCGACTCTTTCCGGCACGCTGGGGGGTATCACCAACGTCCGGTCGATCAAGGTCAGGCAGTAGACATCACATCCGAGCATGGGAGGCTATGCAAGCGGGGAGGACCCCGCGGCGAGCCAACGGGCAGCACTCTCGTCGGCTTGCCGCCCGGCAATCTCCTGCAATTCGGGTGTGGCCGGTCAGAGATGCTTCGTCGTCCGCCGCGCCTGCCCGCCGTGGAGGGGCGGACTCCTCAGCATGACAGCGGTCGCGTGATTCGCGAGGGCGCCCTCGTCCCGACGAGCGTGTACGCGGCGCCGATGGCCAGTAGTGCTGCCATCAGCAGGTAGGCGTAGCGGAGGCCCGCGACGAACGCGGTCAGCAGGCCCGTAGAGCCTTCGTCTGAGACCGCGGCGAGGGTCGGGGCGTATCCAGCAGCCCCCATGGTAGCCGTCACTATAGCGGTCGCTATCGCGACGCTGCTGACGCTGGCGGAGTTTCGTACGAGGTTCAGGAACCCGGAGATTACGGCGTGTCGCTCCCTCGGCACCGAGCCGAGCACCGCCCCGTTGTTCGGCGGGGCGAAGGCGCCGATCCCGACGCTCTGCAGTACCATGCCCGCGATCGCGACGAGCACGCTGGAGTCGGTCTCGAGCGTGGACAGGGTCAGGATACCTGCGGTGGTGACCAAGATCCCTCCGACCGTGAAGAGGCGGCGTCCGAACCTGTCGGACAGACGGCCTGAAGTCGGCCCCACAATCGTCATGGCGACGTAGCTAAGCGCCGTGATCAGCCCCACCTCGCCGGGGCTGTATCGCAGTACGACCTGGAGGTAGAAAGGCATGAGGAACCAGGCCGACGTCGTACCGACAAAGTGGATGAATCCTGACACGACCCCGACTCTGAACACCCGATCCTGGAACAGTCGGAGGTCCAGCAGCGGCGCCGACGATCTTAGCTCCCAGACCACAAACGCCGACGCGAGTGTCGCCGCCGCCACGAAGGCAAGGACGATGTAAGGGCTTCCGTACCCTGCCTGTGGCGCCCACGTCATTGCCTGGAGGAAGGCGAGCAGCGCGCCCGCCGACAGTGCGGCGCCGACCCAGTCAAAGTCGAATGAGCCGGTCCGGGACCCGATAGGCCTCCCGCCGTCGACGAGAGCGATGACTAGCACGACTGTCGCCAGGCCGAGAAGCGCACTTCCGAAGAACACCCAGCTCCAGCCGAGCGCGCTGACGACAACGCCTCCCAGCGCTGGGCCGAAGACGCTTCCGATCCCGACCACACCCATGTAGAGCCCGAGCACCTTGCCCCGTTCGGATTCAGGGAAAACGGCCACGCTCATCGCCATCGAGGTTCCCTGGGTCATCCCAGCGCCAACGCCGTGCAGCAGGTTCGCGGCGATCAGTGCGGGCATCGACGGAGCGAGGCCGGCGAGGACTCCGCTGACCGTGAAGAGCCCGAGTCCGGAGACGTAGATCCACTTGCGACCGACCAGGTCCGCGAGACGGCCCATCGGCAGCAGAGAGATGCTGATCGCCAGGACGTATCCAACGAGCACCCACTGGGTGGTGGGAAGATCGCTTTGGAAGTGGTCCGCGATCGACGGCAGCGCGATGATGATGCTGCCATGGTCGGCGACGAACGTGAACAGACCGAACGCGATGGCGGCGAAAGCGATGTATGGGCTGCGGGTGGGACTGGTCGTTATCATGTTCTGCGAGTGTAGCGGAGCGGGACGAGTGGTATCATCGAGAAGCGATGGCGATGCGTGAAGAACCTGCGGCTACGCCGGTGTACAGCCGGATACTCGACGTCATCCGGCTGGTCCCCTACGGGCACGTCGCGACGTATGGGCAGATCGCGCTGATCGTCGGAGACTGCACGCCTCGGATGGTAGGATACTGTCTCGCATCGCTAGAGTTCGACTCCAACGTCCCGTGGCAGCGGATAATCAACCACAAGGGGATGGTGAGCCCCCGGAGCAGCGGCCATGGGAGCCAGCTCCAGAGGGAGCTTCTGATAGAAGAAGGGGTGGAGTTCGACGGCAGCGGTCGGATTAACTTTAGGAGGTTTGGCTGGATAGAGCCGGACCCCGGCCTTTCGACGGGCTCAAGACAGGCTATTCGCCGGGACGACGTAACAGAGACCAGCGGCGACTCTGTGTAGGGAACAAGAGGAGGACGGACAATGCCGGAGGCGCCGGAGATGGAGGTGGTGGCGGAGGTCCTGCAGAAGCGCCTGCCCGGACGGTCGATTGCTGCCGCGAACGTGCTGAAGCCTATTGTGCGATCACTGGCGGGTGACCTGGAGCAGGACAGCGTCGGACGCAGATTCGAGTCTGTGGAACGCAGGGGGAAGTTCCTGCTGCTCCGGCTGAGCGGAGAACGCCAGGTCGTCATCAATCCGAAGCTGACGGGGGGACTACAGTACGTGCCGAGCAGAACGCGGGTGCAGAAACGGACGTGCGTCCGATTTCGAGTCGAGGGCGACGTCGATCTCCGCTACACGGACGACCGCCAGATGGGCCAGTTCTACTATGTTCCTCAAGACGATCTGGGCAAGGTGCCGGGGCTCATGGAGCAGGGCCCGGACGTCCTCGACGAGTTCAGCTTCGAGGAGTTCGAGGAGAGACTGAAGCGGTTCCATGGGGAGATCAAGGGCGTTCTGACTAGGGGGCAGGTGATCTCCGGGATCGGCAACGCGTATGCGGACGAGATCCTCTTCGAGGCCGAGGTCTACCCCTTCAAGCGCCGGAAGGCGCTATCTCAGGAGGAACGCAGGCGAGTTTACGATTGCTCGAAACAGGTGATCCTCGACGCGGCGAACCAGGTAAGGGAGAGGATGGGTGACAGGATCGACCACAAGATCCGCGACTTCCTCAAGGTCCATAACCGCGGCGGGGAGCCGTGCCCCCGTTGCGGCAGGGCGATCACGGAGCTGCGAGCTAACCAGCGGATCACCAGCTACTGCAGAGGGTGTCAGCCCGGGATGCTCTTGAGGAACTGATTAGCTTTGTTTGTATTTGACACAGCTTGGGCAACTGAGTAGAATCACTATTTGTCGTCACTGCGTGACGGCCATTTACTTTCTGCCCACGACGAACGGGCCTCTCAGACAGGATTCAGGTATGCCGACAGTCAATCAGTTGGTTCGAAAACCGCGCCGCTCCAAGAGCAAGAAAGAGAAGGCGCCCGCGCTGCGGTACTCTTTCAACTCGCTCAAGAACAGGACCGGTAGAGGCTCGGGCTCACCGCAGAAGCGGGGAGTGTGCGTCCAGGTACGGACGCAGACGCCGAAGAAGCCGAACTCCGCGCTCCGCAAAGTCGCGAGGGTGCGTCTGACGAACCAGATGGAGGTCACCGCCTACATCCCAGGAGAGGGCCACAACCTCCAGGAGCACTCGGCTGTGCTGATCCGCGGCGGCCGTGTGAAGGACCTTCCCGGCGTTCGATATCACGTCGTCCGGGGCGCGCTGGACACTGAGGGTGTCGAGGGTCGCAAACGTGGCCGCAGCAAGTACGGAACGAAGAGAGACTGACACCCCGGGTGTCCGTGCGGAACCCGGGTTCGACAGTAGACTTATAGGAGCTAACAAGGACCGAGCATGGCTCGAAGACGGCGAGCAGAAAAGCGCAGGGTCACGCCTGACCCAAAGTTCCACAACGTAGAGCTGGCGCAGTTCATCAACAAGATGATGCTGAACGGCAAGAAGACGGTGGCGCAGAAGATCGTCTACGAAGCTCTCGACATCGCGTCCAATGAGGTCAGACGGCCGCAGATCGAGGTGTTCGACCAGGCCATTCGCAACACCATGCCGATGGTCGAGGTCAGATCTCGAAGAGTCGGAGGAGCGACCTACCAGGTGCCAACGGAGGTCCGGCCCGAACGTAGACTGGCGCTCTCGATGCGCTGGATCATTCAAGCGGCCCGCACGAGGCGCGGAAGGCCGATGGCCCAGCGGCTGTCGGTCGAGCTCGCGGAGGCGGCCCGAGGTCAGGGGACCGCGGTCAAGCGCCGGGAGGACTTATACAGGATGGCCGAGGCGAACCGCGCCTTCGCTCACTACAGGTGGTGACGAAGAAAAACACAAGATTCGCCCTTCCATAAGCAACCGGGGATTTGGCAGAATGTAGCGTTCGTTCGACCTCAATACGCAATCGAAGAAGTGACGTCGCTGTAGGGGCGGGTTGACAGCCCGCCCCTACAGCGGTTGACAGGGGTGGATTATCCGGAGGCCGAGCGGCCTCGGACCCACGGAGAAATCGCCCCCGAAACTATCAGAGAACATGAGCACCGCAGTACTGGAAAACACCCGCAACATCGGGTTCATAGCACACATCGACGCTGGTAAGACCACGGTCACCGAGCGCGTACTCTATTTCGGCGGACGGATCTACAAGATCGGCGGCGTCGACGAGGGCACGACCGCGATGGACTGGATGGACCAGGAGCGGGAGCGTGGGATTACGATCACGTCCGCGGCGACGACCTGCACCTGGAAACAGTACACCGTCAACATCATAGACACCCCCGGACACGTCGACTTTACCGCCGAAGTTGAGCGGAGCCTCCGGATCCTCGATGGCGCGGTCGTCGTCATCGACGCGGTCGCCGGCGTCCAGCCTCAATCAGAGACGGTATGGCGTCAGGCTGACCGATACACGGTCCCCAGAATCTGCTTCATCAACAAGATGGACAGAGTCGGGGCGGACTACTTCAACGCGATGGACACGATCGCCCATCGACTTGGTGCGAATCCTGTCGCGATTCAGATTCCGATCGGGGTGGAGGACGACTTTCAGGGAGTTATAGACCTCATCGACGAGAAGGCCGTGGTCTACGAGGGCGACGGCCTTGTTGTTCCTCGCGAGGGGCCTGTTCCCGAGGAGATGATCGAGGAGTTCAGGATCTACCGCAACGTGCTGGTGGAGAAGGTCTCAGAGACCGACGACGAGCTCATCGTCAAGTATCTCGAAGAAGAGGAGATAACCAAGGAGGACATTAAGCGTGCGCTCCGACGGGCGACGCTTGACTGTAAGATCGTCCCTGTCACCTGCGGTACCGCGCTACGACACCGCGGCATTCAACCCCTCCTCGACTCCATCGGCGACTACCTCCCCTCCCCTCTCGACGTTCCTCCCACCGAGGGCCATGCCTACAAGACAGGCGAACCCCTATCAAGACACCCCTCCTTCTCAGAAGCACCCCTCGCCGCCCTTGCCTTCAAGACCGTAGCGGACCCGTACATCGGTCGGCTGGTCTACTTCAGGGTCTATTCGGGGAGCGCCGAAAGCGGCTCGATGGTGTTCAACGCGACCAAGGGCCGGAGGGAACGTCTCGGCCGCCTAGTTCAGATGCACGCTAACCGGCGCGAAGAGATCGAGGAAGTCACCGCTGGCCAGATCGTGGCGGCGGTGGGCCTCAAGCACACCACGACCGGCGACACGATTTGCGGGAGCCGGAGCGACGCCGTCGTCCTCGAGGCGATCACCTTCCCGGACCCGGTCGTATCGGTTGCGATTGAGCCCAGGTCGAGGTCCGATCAGGACAAGCTGGCGGGGTCGCTGGTCAGCATGGCCGACGAGGACCCCACGTTTAAGGTCGCCTACGACGACGAGACGGGGCAGACAGTGATCTCAGGCATGGGAGAGCTGCACCTCGACGTGATCGTCAACCGCATCAAACGAGAGTTCGACGTCGAGGGCAACGTGGGCCGGCCGAGGGTCGCCTACCGCGAGACGCTGACTACGCCGTCGAGGGCTGAGGGTCGATTCGTTCGCCAGACGGGCGGTCACGGCCAGTACGGTCACGTGTGGATGGAGGCGGAACCGCTCGAGCGCGGCGCCGGAATCCAGTTCGAAAATCGAATCAGAGGCGGCGCGATCCCGAACGAGTTCATTCCGTCGGTTGAAAGCGGCGCGCGCGAGGCGCTGACGACTGGACCTCTTTCCGGGTTCCCGGTCGTCGATATGAAGATGACGCTGGTGGACGGCTCTTTTCACGACGTCGACTCCTCGAACATGAGCTTTCAGATTGCGGGATCGATGGCCGCCAAGGCGCTCGTCACCCGCGGCAGCCCAGTCTTGCTGGAACCGATGATGAAGCTGGAAGTCGTGACGCCGGGCGAGTTCCTGGGTGACGTCCTCGGAGACCTCGGTCGACGCAGGGCGCAGATCAGAAACATCGAGGGCCAGGGCGACATCCAGTCCGTGAAGGCGGAGTTGCCGCTCGCGGAGAGCTTCGGGTACGCGAATGCGATCAGATCGCTGACGCAGGGTCGCGCCAGTTACACATTGGAATTCGACAACTACGCGGAGGTCCCGCGGGAACTTGTGGGGAGTAGCTAGTGGCTAAATGGAGCGGCAGCCGATGGTAACCGACAGCGGCCAGAAGATTCGGATCATCCTGAAGGCGTACGACCACCGGATCCTCGACCAGTCCGCTGGCCAGATCGTCGAGGCGGCCGAGCGCACCGGAGCCCGGGTTTCAGGGCCGGTGCCGCTGCCGACCTCAATCAAACGGTTCTGCGTCATCAGGTCTCCACACATCGACAAGGACTCCAGAGAGCACTTCGAGATAAGGACGCACAATCGGTTGGTCGACATCCTGGAGCCGACGTCCAAGACGATCGACCAGCTTACGAGGCTGAATGTTCCGGCCGGCGTTGACATACAGATCAAGTTGTAGACGGAGTTCGCGGGCGAAGTGCCCGGATGCCAGGAAGATGCCAGTACACGGAATCATAGGAAGAAAGATCGGAATGACGCAGATGTTCCGCGACGACGGCAGGTCGGACGCGGTCACCGTCATTCAGGCCGGTCCCTGCACCGTTACGCAGATCAAGACCGAGGAGACCGACGGCTACATCGGCGTCCAGCTTGGCTTCGAGCAGACGACCCGGCTGTCGCGGCCCCGAGCGGGGCATTTGAAGGACATCGACGGGAGCTTTCGGATCCTGCGAGAGTTCGGCGTCGACGACATCGATGACGTCGAGCTCGGACAGCAGGTCGACGTTAGCCTGTTCGAGGCCGGAGACCTCGTCGACGCGACGGCGCGTGCCAAGGGCCGCGGGTTCCAGGGAGGCGTCAAACGCCACAACTTCCGGGGTGGACCCAAGACGCACGGCCAGTCGGACCGGCACCGGGCGCCAGGGTCGATCGGCGCCGGCACCACGCCGGGCAAGGTTATCAAAGGCCTGCGAATGGCCGGTCACATGGGCGACAACCGCGTAACGGTGCGAAAGCTGGAGGTCCTCGAGACCGATCCCGAACGCAATCTGCTGTTCGTTAAGGGCGCGGTGCCGGGCTCGCGAAACTCGCTGGTTCTCTTCAAGAGATCGGGCAGCCGCAAGCACAAGCTACGGAGAGCGATAGGAACCTGAATCGTACGGCGGCAGTGCCGCCGCGAAACATCGTCGAGAGAAGGCCGAAGTGAAGCTACAGGTCAGAAACACAAGCGGTGTCCAAACGCGTCACATCGACGTCAGGGACGACGTGTTCGGCGCCAGCGTGAATCCCGCGCTTGTTCACCAGGTCCTGGTGGGACAGCTCGCGAACCGGAGACAGGGGACCGCCAGCACCAGGACCCGAGGTGAGAAGTCGGGCGGCGGCGCAAAGCCGCGACCACAGAAGCACACCGGACGTGCCCGGGCGGGCACCATCAGGTCGCCCATCTGGAAGGGTGGCGGCGTGACGTTCGGCCCCAAGCCAAGGAGCTATCGCCACAACACTCCAAAGCAGATGCGTAGAGGCGCGCTGATCAGCGCGCTTTCGGGCAAGGTCGAGGATGGCAGCATCGTCGTTGTCGAAGACCTTAACCTGACCGAGTCGAAGACTAGGAACGTACGCCAGGCACTCAGCAGCCTCAATGCCGGGCCGTCGGTACTTCTAGTCGCCGACGGCGCCACGCAGGAGACGCTCAGGGCCGCGCGAAACATCCCAAGACTAACGATGGCGCCGAGTCACACGCTCAGCGTCATCGACCTCCTCAGTCATCGCACGGTGGTGCTTACAGTCGAAGCGGTTAGAAACGTCGAGTCGATCTGGGGCGGCAGGTTCGAGCGCCGGAGGACGCGCGATGCGGAGCTAGAACTTGTGGGCGAGGGGGAGTAGACGATGGGCCTCCATCCATTTGAGATCATCCGTCGCCCGGTCGTGACCGAGAAGAGCACGCTGATGCATGACGACGACCGCTACACCTTTGAGGTGGCGTCCTCGGCGACCAAGCATCAGGTGAAGTCGGCCGTTGAAGAGGCGTTCAACGTCCAGGTGCTCTGGGTCAACACTATGATGGTGCGCGGCAAGCGAAGACGATTCGGACCGCGCTTCAATGAAGGACGGTCCTGGAAGAAAGCTGTAGTGCAGCTAGCGCCCGGAAACTCCATAACGATATTCGAGGGTGTCTAAACATGCCTCTTAGAGTTCAAAAGCCAATGACCGCGGGCCAGCGAGGCCAGATACGTCAGACGACTGACGACATCACCACCTCTAGCCCAAAGAAGTCGCTGCTTAAGCCGCTGAAGAAGCGTTCAGGCAGGAACAACACTGGCCGGATCACGGTTCGTCACCGGGGCGGCGGACACAAACGCAGATATCGGGTGATCGACTTCAAACGGAACAAGCCCGACGTACCGGGTGAGGTTGTCTCGATCGAGTACGACCCGAATCGCTCGGCGAGAATCGCACTGATAAAGTACGCCGATGGCGACTGGCGTTACATCCTGGCCCCCAACGGCCTCGAAGTCGGCGCCACGGTCGAGGCCGGAGAGCGGGCCGCAATCAGAACGGGTAACTCTCTGCCACTCAGGGCGATCCCCGCCGGTACGCAGGTCCACAACGTGGAGCTGCACCCGGGCAAGGGCGGACAGATCGTCCGCGGCGCGGGCACCAGCGCACAGGTGCTTGCAAAGGAGGGACGGTACACGCTTTTGAGACTGCCGTCCGGCGAGATGCGCAACGTGCTGAGCGACTGCATGGCTACGGTCGGTCAACTCAGCGCGCTGGACCACAAGAACACTAAGCTTGGGAAGGCGGGACGCACGCGGCACCTCGGTCGGAGACCCCAGGTACGCGGCCTCGCCATGTCCCCCAGAGACCACCCGCACGGAGGCGGCGAGGGCCGCTCTTCGATCGGCATGCCCGGCCCGAAGACGCCTTGGGGCCGGCCCGCGCTGGGTCCGCGGACCCGGAGGAACAAGCGGACCGACAGGTTTATCGTCAGGAGAAGGTACCAGAGGTAACCAGACATACGTTCGTCCTTCGACTAAGCTCAGGACGAACGCTCGAAGTGAATAGGACGAGACAATGTCAAGGTCAGTAAAGAAGGGGCCATACGTACACGAGAAGCTGGCAAAGAAAGTCGATTCCGCGAGGCGAACGAACTCGCAGCAGGTGATTCGGACCTGGTCGCGGGCGTCGACGATCATGCCGGACATGCTCGGTATGACGATCGCCATCCACGATGGCCGTCGTCACGTCCCCCTGTTCATCACTGAGAACATGGTCGGACACAAACTCGGAGAGTTCGCTCCAACGAGGACGTTCAGGGGTCACTCTTCCAAGTCCGAGCGCGCGTCGTCGGTGAGATAGGGTCATCCAGTGCCAGTAAGCGCAACCTCCAAGAACACAGGGATATCGGTCAAGAAGCTCTTGCCGATCGTCGATCTCGTCCGCGGGAAGAACGTCGAAGAAGCACTGAACATGCTGGAGTTCCTACCGTCGCCGGCGGCGGCGCGGGTGGCGAAGGTGGTGCAGTCCGCGGCGGCAAACGCCGAGAACGAGATCTTCGCCCGTCCCAACGACCTGACGATCACGGAGATATACGCAAATGAAGGGCCGCGGACGAAGCGGTTCCGTCCGAGGGCGCGAGGACGCGCCTCGAGGATAATAAGGCGAAACAGCCACATTACGGTGGTTGTCGATGAAAACGAGGAGCTCTAGCGTGGGGCAAAAGACTCACCCGATAGGATTCAGGCTCGGCATCGTTAAGGAGTGGCAGGCGCGGTGGTTCGCTGACAAGCAGCAGGACTATCGCGGCCTCGTCTATGAAGACCTCCAGATTCGCGACCGGATCAAGCTGAACTACCCTGACGCGGGCATCTCGCGAGTCGAGATCGAGCGCAGCGACAGCGACGTCACGGTCACAGTTCACACGTCCCGTCCGGGAATCGTGATCGGACGAGGTGGACAGCGCGTGGACGAGCTTCGCAAGGACCTAGAAAGCCTGATGCGCCGGCGCACCAGGATAAACGTCCAGGAGATCCGCCAGCCGGAGCTGGACGCGTTCCTGGTAGCAAGAAACGTCGCAGACCAACTCGAGCGGAGGATCGCTTTCAGACGGGCGATACGCCAGACACTGGGGCGGACTATGCAGGCCGGCGCCCAGGGGATCAAGATCATCTGTGCCGGCCGGCTGGGCGGCGCGGACATTGCCAGGTCCGAGAAGGCGATGGAGGGCCGCGTCCCGCTGCACACGCTGCGCGCCGACATCGACTATGGCCTCGCTGAGGCCGCGACCGAGTTCGGTCGCATCGGGGTGAAGGTGTGGATCTACAAGGGCGACATTCTGCCTGAGGCCGCGCCTGAGCCGGAGATTGAGGAAGAGATCTCGCCGATCGAGGTAACTCTGACGGCGAACCCCGATCCCCTGCCGGAACCCGTAGCGACGCCGGCGCCGCTAGCGACTCCAACGCCAGTAGCTCCGCCGGCCTCAGTGGCGCCGGTAGCACCAGTAGCTCCACCGGCGCAAGTCGCACCCGCGGCGCCAGCCGCTCCGCCGGCCACTGTCTCCAGGGCACCCGCGGCCGCGGAGGTCGCGCCGCCAGCAGTGGCGCCGCCAGCGGAACAGCCCGCAGCGGAGGACGCGCCGGCAGCAGTCGAGCCGCCACCGGAACAGCCCGTAGCGGAGGACGCGCCGGCAGCAGTTGAGCCGCCACCGGAACAGCCCGTAGCGGAGGACGCGCCGGCAGCAGTCGAGCCGCCACCGGAACAGCCCGTAGCGGAGGACGCGCCGGCAGCAGTCGAGCCGCCCAAAGAGGTCGAGCAGGAGCCAGCGCAAGAGGCGGAGAGCGATGCTTCAACCGAACAGAGTTAAATACAGAAACATGCACCGCGGCCGCCGCAAGGGCATCGCGGTCGCGGGGAGCCGGATCAACTTCGGCGAGTACGGGTTGAAGGCGACCGAATCCGCGTGGGTTACGTCGAGACAGATCGAAGCGGCGCGGCGCGCGATGACGCGGTACGCCCGCCGCGGCGGGAAGCTCTGGATTCGAATCTTTCCGGACAAGAGCGTCACCGCACGAGCCGCGGAGACCAGGATGGGCAGCGGTAAGGGCGTGGTCGATCACTGGGTCGCCGTCGTGAAGCCCGGACGAGTGCTGTTCGAGATCGCCGGCGTTCCCGAGCCCACGGCCAGAGAGGCACTGCGGCTCGCGTCGTCGAAGCTGCCGATGGGTACGAGGATCGTGTCGCGCCACGCGGCATAGTAGAGGTATCGCGAGAGTCTGATCTGAAGGATAGAGATGTTTCTCCGCCCGGCGGACCAGAATGACAAAGAATGAGGCTATGAGATGGCAGTAGATGATCTGAGGGGGATGTCCCCCGAGGACCTCGATTCTGAGCTTTACGAGACGAGACGGGAGCTCATGAATCTCCGATTCAGGGCGGCGACGATGCAGCTCGCGGACGTGAACGAGATCAATCGCGCCAAGAAGCGGGTCGCGCAGATCTTGACGGTAATGCGGGAGCGCGAGCTCGAGAGTGTGACCTGATGAGCTACGAACGTAGAAAAGTACGGGTCGGTCGGGTGGTCAGCGACAAGATGGACAAGACTGTCGTGGTCGTGTACGAATGGACCCAGCCTCATCCGATCTACAAGAAGGCGGTGCGGCGCCAGACGAAGTTCTACGCCCACGACGAGGACAATCGTTGCAGCCTCGGTGATACGGTGAGGATCATCGAGTCGAGGCCGTATTCGAAGACCAAGAGGTGGAAAGTCGCTGAGATTCTTTCGAGCACCGAGATCGCGGAGGTCCAGCCGGAGGATATCCAGATGGACGAGGACGTGATGTCGGCCGCGGCGACGTCGGCTTCACAAGGGGCGGAATAAGAGATGATCCAGATATACACGAGATTGAAGGTTGCCGATAACTCGGGGGCCAAGACGATAAGCTGCATTGGCATCCCCGGCGGAACCGGCAGGCAGTACGCCCATGTCGGCGACGTCATCGTCGCGTCAGTGAAGGAGTCGGCGCCCGCGGCGCCCGTCCGCAAGGGCGAGGTCGTCAGGGCGGTGGTCGTGCGAACCAGGCACTCCACGCGACGGGTCGACGGCTCTCGCATCAAGTTCGACGATAACGCCGCAGTCATCATCAACGACGACCGGATGCCCAGGGGCACGCGCATATTCGGCCCTGTTGCTCGTGAGCTCAGGGACAAGAACTTCATGCGAATCGTCTCGCTGGCGCCGGAGGTGCTGTGAGATGCGGCTCCGCAACAACGACCCAGTAATCGTCATCAAGGGACGCGACAGAGGGAAACGCGGGCGCGTCTCGCGGATCGATCGGAAGCACGGGACCGCGGTCGTCGAAGGGATGAACGTGGTTTCGAGGCATCAGAAACCGGGGGGCCCATTCAGGCAGGGTGGAATCATCCAGAAAGAGATGCCAATCCCTATATCGAACCTGTCGTACTTCAGCGAGGAGTGCGGAGCGCCGGCGAGGATCGGTTACCGGTTCCTGGCAGACGGGAGCAAGGCGAGGATCTGCAAGAACTGCGGTGAAGTGATCGAATGACTCAAGACAACCAACTTTCCGAGAACGGACAGGCCGCCCGGCCGATGCCACGGCTTCTGGAGCGACTGCGGGCCGATATCGGTGACCAGTTGATCCAGGAGTTCGGGTACACCAGCCCCATGCAGATTCCCCGGCTCGAGAAGATCGTACTGAACATAGGTATGGGCGAGGCGCTTCAAAATGCCCGCGCGATGGAAGCGGCGACCGGTGACCTGACCGCGATCAGCGGTCAGAAGCCCGTTATCACGCGAGCGAAACGGTCGATCGCGCAGTTCAAGATCAGGGACGGCATGCCGATCGGCCTGACAGTCACCCTTCGGAACAGACGCATGTACGAGTTCTACGATCGTCTGGTGAACTCGGCCCTGCCGAGAATCCGGGACTTTCAGGGCGTTTCGAGGAACTCGTTCGATGGCAGAGGGAACTACTCGTTGGGACTGCGGGAGCAGGTGATCTTTCCGGAGATCGACTACAACTCCGTGGACCGGATGAGGGGGCTCCAGGTTGTGATCGTCACCACCGCGCCCAACGATCCTGAAGGCCTCAGACTGTTGGAGTTGCTCGGAATGCCGTTCACAAGGCCTCGGAGCGCGGTGCCCGCGTGACGCGGATAGAGCGCACGCTCGGAAAGCGACAGACAGGTTAGAGCAGATGGCGAAGAAGTCGAAGATAGCACGTTGGAAGAAGCCGCAGCGCTTCAGCGTGCGTCAGCACAACCGGTGCAACAACTGCGGCAGGCCGAGAGCGTACATACGGCACTTTGGACTGTGCCGAATCTGCTTCCGGAACATGGCGCTCGAAGGGCTCCTGCCCGGCGTACGCAAGGCAAGCTGGTAGGGGAATTGAAAGAATGGCAGTGACAGATCCTATCGCGGACATGCTCACGCGCATCCGAAACGCGGTGAATGCGCGTCACGACTCGGTCACGATTCCGGCGTCGAAGTTGAAGGTTGAGCTCGCCCGAATCCTCGCCGAGGAGGGTTTCATCGAGGGGTACGACCTATCTCGTTCCGGTACGCCCCAGGCCGCGATCAGAGTCCGGCTCCACTACAGAAGCAGGAGCGAGCCGTCAATCACAGGGCTGAAGCGGGTTAGCAAGCCCGGACTTCGAATTTACGTAGGCAAAGGCGAGATCCCGCGGTACTATGGCGGCCTAGGTGTCGCCGTGCTCTCCACGTCGAACGGCGTGATGACGGGCCGACAGGCTTGGCGGCAGGGCGTCGGCGGCGAACTGCTCTGCTACGTATGGTAAGGAGACGGCTATGTCGAGAGTGGGAAACCAGCCAGTTCCAGTCCCAAGCGGCGTGGACGTCATGATCGCGGGACAGGACGTGACGATTAAGGGCCCGAGAGGGGAGCTAACCCAGAGCTTCCACCCGGAAATGGCGATCGCCAGAGACAACGGGACCGTCGTCGTCACGCGGCCGAGCGACTCCGGCGAGCACAAGGCGCTCCACGGACTCACGCGCAGCCTTATCAACAACATGGTGATCGGCGTCAGCGAGGGCTTCGAGAGGGTTCTGGACCTCGTGGGTGTCGGATACAGGGTGGCGCAGAGCGGGCAGAGTATCACTCTGAGCGTTATGCTGAGCCACGAGGTGAAGATCGACCCTCCGGCAGGGATAACCCTGGATGTCGAGGGCAACAACCGGATCCGCGTGAGGGGTATCGACAAGCAGGCGGTGGGCCAGATAGCTTCAGAGATCCGAAGGGTCCGCCGACCGAACGTGTACACGGGCAAGGGCATCCGCTACGCCAACGAGATCGTACATCTCAAGCCCGGGAAGAGCGCCAGGAGGGTCTAGGGTGCCAAGAGGAAAGATGCTCAAGGCGCGTCGGCAGATGCGCCACCGGCGAGTCCGGAAGAAGATTTTCGGAAGCTCGAATCGACCGCGAATGGCGGTGTTCAGGAGCCTGAATCACATATACGTCCAGGTGATCGACGATACAAAGGGGCACACGCTCGCATCCGCTTCCAGTCTCGAGGCGGAGATACGATCGCAGATCAACGGCGGCAAGCCCAAGATGGAGGTCTCGGCGCTTGTCGGCGAGCTCATCGCGGATAGGGCGAAGGGACAGGGCGTTAAGTCTGTCGTGTTCGACCGTGGCGGCTTCAAGTTCCACGGGAGGACTAAGGCGCTGGCCGACGCCGCGCGCGAGGGAGGTCTTGCTTTCTAAATGACTATGGACTTCAGACGTCAGCAGAACGGCGACGACGACGAGCTACATTTCGTTGAACGCGTCGTCCGTATATCCCGTGTCGCGAAAGTGGTCAAAGGCGGGCGGCACCTGAGCTTCAACGCGATGGTGGTGGTCGGTGACGGCGAGGGACACGTAGGGATCGGCATGGGAAAGGCCGACGCCGTTCCTGACGCGGTCAGAAAGGGCGCTGTAAAAGCGCGGGCCAACATGATCACCGTTCCGCTCAGGGGATCGACGATCCCGCACGACATCGTATCCAAGTTCGGCGGATCGCTCGTGATGCTGAGGCCTGCTGTTCCCGGCACCGGCGTCATCGCGGGCGGATCGGTCCGTGCGGTCGTCGAGCTGGCCGGGGTGAAGGATATCGTGACGAAGTCTCGGCGTAGCAACAACCCCGTCAACGTGGTCAAGGCGACGTTCGAAGGTCTGAGAAAGCTGAGGCTTCCTGAAGAGGAGATCGCGAAGCGCCGGCGCACGGTGGAAGAGGTCAAGGAGAGGCGCCGCCTTCAGGCGGAGCGACGGGCGGAGCGAGAGGCCGCGAGTGCCGAGGCCAGGGTCTGAACCAATGGCGAGAATAGCAATTACGTGGAAGAAGAGCGCGATCGGCTACGAGCGTTCGCAGAAGCGGGCCATCGAGGGCCTCGGACTGAGGCGGCTCAACCAGACGGTCGAGCATGACGACATCCCGTCGATAATGGGTGTCGTCCACAAGGTCCGGCACCTCGTCGAGGTGACCCGACTCGAATCCGAAGACGAAGAGTGACCGAGATGCAGCAGCACCTGATGCGCTCACCCAAGAGCGCGAAGAAGAACAGAAAGCGGGTTGGCCGGGGCGACGGAAGCGGACGCGGCACGTATGCCGGCCGAGGCCTGAAAGGCCAGGGCTCCCGCAGCGGCAAGGGCTTGATGACAAAGTTCCAGGGAGGGCAGCTCTCTCTACTGAAGAGGCTTCCCAGCATCAGGGGTTTCACGAACGTATTCCGGCAGGAGTATGGCATCGTGAACGTCGACCAACTCTCGTACTTCCCCACTGATAGCAACGTAACGCCCTCGGAGCTCGAGCTGGTCGGTCTGATTAAGAACGCGGAGCAGCCGGTCAAGATCCTCGGTAGAGGCGAGATCGACGTCGCAATCAGCGTCTCGGCGCAGAAGTTCTCGGCGTCGGCCCGCGCGAAGATCGAGTCCGCCGGGGGCACGGCGACCGCGATTGAATAGGTTGAACGTGAGCAATCTGAACCCGAACAGACCCGGAGCTACCGAGGAGACAGCCTGATGCGTCAGGCGCAGGCAGCATCGGCACAGCAGCAGTCTTCGAGGCCGCAGCTCATCCAGTCGATGATCGACGCGATGCGCGTTCCCGATCTTCGAACGAAGATCCTGTTCACGCTGGGGATGCTGGTGGTGTTCCGGTTCGTCGCCCAGGTCCCGGTGCCCGGAGTCGATACTCAGGCGCTGTCTCAGGCGTTCCAGCAGCAGGCGCTGTTGGGATTCCTAGACCTGTTCAGCGGAGGGGCGCTATCCAACCTCAGCGTGGCCGCCCTCGGCGTATACCCGTACATTACCGCGTCGATCGTGATGCAGATTCTGGTTCCCGCGGTGCCGAGCCTGAAGGCGATTTCTCAGGAGGGCGACCTCGGCCGTCAGAAGATCAACCAGATTACGCACTACGCCACGGTGCCGATCGCGTTCCTTCAGTCCTGGGGTCAGCTCACGCTGCTCCGGCAGTCGGGCGTTCTGCCCGGCGTGGACTTCGGGCTTAACCTAGGAACCGCAGCGATGTTGATCTCGATGGTAGCCGGCACGATGTTCCTCGTCTGGCTCGGCGAGCTGATAACGGAGCGCGGTCTGGGAAACGGAATCTCACTGATCATCTTTGGCGGGATCGTCGCCAACTTCCCGACCGTGGTCGGTCAGGGACTCCTGGAGAGCGACCGGGCCGCAGGTCTGCTACTACTGGCGGTCTTCGGCCTCGCGATCATCTTCGTAATTGTGCTGTTCAACGAGGCGCAACGCCGGGTACCCGTGCAGTACGGGCGCAGCGTGTTTCGCGGGGGGCAGATGCAGCGACAGTCAGGTGCGACCTTCGTGCCGCTGCGCGTCAACAGCGCCGGAATGATCCCGCTGATATTCGCGTTCAGCATCATCATCCTGCCGGCGACCATATTCAGCTACTTTCGAAACCCGCTGTCCGACTCGTTCTTTTCGAGGTTAGCGGCGTTCTTTACCGACACGCTCGACCCGACGAACTTCCCGTACTGGGCCGCGTTGTTCATACTGGTGGTTGTGTTCACGTTCTTCTATACGCTCGTGATCTTTCAGCAACAAAACCTCGCGGAGAACCTTCAGCGGAACGGAGGATTCATCCCGGGCATAAGACCGGGCCGGCCAACGCAGGAATACCTCAATCGGGTGATCATAAGGATCACCTGGGGAGGCGCTCTGTTCTTGGGCGTGATTGCGATCCTGCCATTCTTCGTCAAAACGGCGACCAACGTGAACGCGCTGACGCTATCCAGCACCAGTCTGCTGATCATGGTCGGAGTGGCGTTGGACACGATGCGCCAGCTCGAGGCGCAGCTTCTGATGCGCAACTACGAAGGATTTATACGATAAGTGGGACCGGCGATAGACGTTGAACGTGATACTCATGGGCCCCCCGGGGTCGGGAAAGGGAACTCAGGCGGCAGGCCTCGCACAGCAGCTGGGAGTCGACGCGGTCTCGTCGGGAGACCTGTTCAGGGACCACCAGCGAAGAAACACCGAGCTTGGCCGGCTCGCCCGCTCGTACATGGAGCGTGGAGTGTACGTACCTGACGAGGTCACGATCAAGATGATAATGGAGTGGATAAACGATCCGGACCACGCGCCCGGGTTCGTATTGGACGGGTTCCCCAGGACCCATGCCCAGGCAGCGGCACTGGACGAGGCGCTCGTCGACAGGGGCGGGATCGACCACGTGGCGTTCATCAAAGTCTCCGACAATGAGCTGGTCAACAGGCTCGGTGGCCGGGTGATCTGCAAGGAGTGCCAGACGCCGTACAACTTGAACACCTCCCTTCCCGCGAAGGCAGGGACCTGCGACAGTTGCGGCGGCGAGCTGTACCAGCGAGACGACGATAAGGCAGAGGTCGTCGCGAGAAGGATCGAGGTATACAACCAGGAGACTGAGCCGGTCGTGGGATACTACCGGGACTCCGGGATTCTGAGCGAGGTCGACGGCGAGCAGGCGGTCGACAAGGTCGGGATCGCGCTGTCAGCGGCGATCGCCGTTTAGTTGTTGGGTATCTGGCGTTTATGTAAACTTGACGTAGTGACGGAGGGGCGCTGAGGTAGATGGCCAGAAGGCCGAATGGAGTATCAATCAAGTCCGCCGGCGAGCTGGAGCTCATGTTCGAAGCCGGGCAGATCGTCGCCCACGTGAAAGCAAAGGTGATCGAGGCGGTCGAACCCGGAGTCGAGACCCGAGAGCTAGACGCGGTCGCGGAGGGCACGATCAGAAACCTCGGCGCGGTGCCTTCGTTCAAAGGGTATAACCCGGGGGGTATGCCCTACGCGTTCCCCGCCACGATCTGCACCTCCTTGAACGATGAGATCGTCCACGGAATACCGAACCAGCGAAGGCTGGCCGAGGGCGATATTCTGAGTGTCGACATCGGGGCGATCTACGGAGGACTGCACGGGGACAGCGCGTTCACCGTCGGTGTAGGCGAGATCAGCGCGGAGGCCCGGCGGCTGATGGACGCGACGGCCGAGTCGCTCGACCATGGGATATCCAGGGTCAGGTCCGGAGGAAGAATCGGAGACATATCGAACGCAGTACAGAGACACGGAGAGCGTATGGGGTTCCACGTTGTCCGCAAGTACGTTGGGCATGGTATCGGGTTCAACATGCACGAGGAGCCGCAGGTCCCGAACTATGGCAGGGCGGGGAGAGGTCCACGGATGCGGACCGGGATGGCGCTGGCTATCGAGCCCATGCTGAATATCGGGACCGCCGACACGCAGGTGTTGGCCGATGGATGGACGGTTTCTACACTCGATGGAAGCCTGTCCGCCCACTTCGAGGACACGATCACGATAACAGTGGACGGACCGGTCGTTACGACACGGTTCCACTAAGACGGTAAACGTAACTGACTCGAAAGGAGTCCCATGGCGAAGAAGCAGAAGGAGGCCATCGAGGTAGAGGGCACCGTAACGGAGTCCCTGCCCAATGCCAGCTTCAGGGTGGAGCTTGCCAACGAGCACAAGGTGCTCGCATACGTATCGGGCAAGCTGAAGCTGAATTTCATCCGCGTTCTGCCCGGTGACCGTGTGTTGGTCGAGCTCTCGCCGTACGACCTGACACGCGGCAGGATAACGTACCGGTTCAGATAGGCCTCGAAACGGGAAGCTGCGCGCGCGACCCAAGAAGTAAGAGCCCTCTCCTCGCATAGGAGAGGAACAGGATCAGGGTGAAACCAGAATGAAGGTTTCAGCATCGGTGAAAGTGAGATGTGCAAAGTGCAAGGTGATCAGGCGCCACGGGCGTGTGCTGATCATCTGCGAGAATCCCAAGCACAAGCAGCGTCAGGGATAGAGCGGAGAGAGGTGAGTTCGAATGGCGATAGTATCTGGCGTTAACATCCCGGACAACAAGCGGGTCGAGGTCTCCCTCCGGAGCGTCTTCGGGATCGGGCCGACGCAGGCCGTGGACGTCTGCGAGAAGGCCGGCATCCTCGACAACCCGAAGGTCAGGGAGCTATCCGACGACCAGCTGTCGCGCATCAGGGAGGTCATCGATCGCGAGAAGGTGGTCGAAGGCGATCTGAGGCGAGAGGTCAACATGAACATCCGGCGCCTGATAGACATCGGGTCCTACCGCGGCCTTCGTCATCGTCGCGGGCTTCCGGTCCGGGGACAGAGGACGAAGACGAACGCTCGCGCCAAGCGCGGCAAGGCCGTGGCGGTTGCAGGACGCGGTCGGACGGTAAACAAGAAGTAACTTTTGAAGCAGACCAGGTCGTAGGGGAACATGGCAAGAAGACCCAGAACACGTCGAAGAGAGCGGAAGTCGGTCCCGGTGGGCCGAGCATACATCCAGTCGACCTTCAACAACACGATAATTACGATCACAGACCCGCAAGGCAACCCGATCGCTTGGGGAAGCTCGGGCACAGTCGGGTTCCGGGGCTCCCGGAAGTCGACGGCTTTCGCGGCACAGCGCGCCGGAGAAGACGCGGCGCGTAAGGGCATGGAGCACGGCGTCCGGCAGGTCGAGGTGTTCGTGCGCGGCCCGGGCCCCGGGCGCGAGGCCGCGATCCGCGCGATTCAGGGCGCCGGAATCCTCGTCACGTCGATAAGGGACGTCACGCCGATCCCGCACAATGGGTGCCGGCCGGTGAAGCGGCGGCGCGTTTAGACGCACAATCGGATTCGAGAGTTGGAACGTGCTGGAGAAAAGCGAGAATCAGCAGCTCCGCGAGCGAAGTCTCGGGGAGATCCTCAACGAGACCTTCGCGGTCTATGGCCGACGTTTCATCGGGCTGATATCCATTGTTGCGATCGTACAGGTGCCGGTGGCGCTTCTGGCGCTGATACCGACAGACGGTTTGATTCGGGACTCGGTGGTGGCGATTGTCAACTTCGGCGCCGGGCTGTTCGTCTACGCCGCGCTGGTCGCCGCGGTGTGCCAGCACTACGTCTTCGACGCCGTGTCTGTCGGGGGATGCTACGCCAGGGTTATGTGGCGAGTGGTTTCCGTTGTCATCCTGGGACTGCTGTTCGCGGTCCTGATGACTTTGGCGCTGTTACCGCAACTCATCCCAATCGCGCTACAAACCATCCCTCTGGGTATATCGGTCTTGTGGCTGATTCTAGGGGTGGGTCTGCTGATCTTGACGGTCTACCTAATGGCCGTTCCACCGGCCATCATCCTAGAAGGGTACCATTTCGTGGGAGCGGTAAGACGGAGCGTCCGGCTCGTCCGCTCAGAAGTGTGGCGGATCCTGGGGCATCTGTTAGTCTATACGCTCATCGCGTTGGGCCTGGTAATCGTCTTGTCCACGCCGTTCGCTCTGGCGGTCTCTCTAGGGACCGCGGGGACCTTCGTGAGCAATCTAACCCAGATCGCTGGGAGTCTAGTGGTGGGCGTTCTGGTTCCGCCGGTGGTGGTCATAGCAACAACCCTGCTATATTTTGACCTTCGGGTCCGTAACGAACGATTTGACTTGAGACGCCTGTCCCTTGAGATGGGTGTAGCCACAACCTGAGAACGGTTAGCCAGATGTGTAAGGACGAGTAATGGCGAGATACAAGGACGCGGTGTGCCGGAAGTGCCGCCGCATTGGTGAGAAGCTGTTCCTTAAAGGAGAGCGATGCTACACGCCCCGCTGTGCGGTCGAGCGCAGACGCCGACCCCCGGGAGACGCGGTCCCGCGTCGTCGAAGACCGTCGGACTGGGCGCTGCAGCTCCGCGAGAAGCAGAAGGCGCGGTTCACGTATGGCGTCCTGGAGAAGCAGTTCAGGAAGTACTTCGAGATGGCTCGCGGTCGCACCGGCGTGACGGGTGACAATCTGCTCCAGATCCTCGAGACCCGGCTCGACAACGTCGTGTTCAGGCTTTCGATGGCCGACTCGCGGCCCCAGGGACGCCAACTCGTCAACCACGGCCATTTTATGGTCAATGGCCGCCGAATGGACATTCCGTCTTACCTCGTGGAAGAAGGGGACGTCATCGCCTGGAAACGCGGCGGTACGAACGGGTCGCGGCCTCAGTTCATCCAGGATCTGACGGAAGGCATGCCGAAACGCCCGGTGCCGCCCTGGCTGAGATTGGACATCGCGAACTTGACCGGCGAGGTCGCCTCTCTGCCGGACGTGACCGAGATCGATTCCGGAATCGACGCCAGGTTGGTCGTCGAGTTCTATTCCAAGTAGCGAGTCGCCAGCGCTCTCAACGGTCTGCTCCATCACGAGACGGGCAGGCTGGATGGCCAAGGAGAACAATGGATGGTCTTTGATATAACAACACTGAGCGTTAGAGAGTTCCAGGAAGAGATCGAGGAGCATATCCCTGACCCTTCGATCACAGTGGACGTATCGGAGGACGTGTATGGCAGGTTCGTAGTCGAGCCGCTGGAGCCCGGCTATGGGGTCACGCTCGGAAACCCGATGAGACGAGTATTGTACAACGGGCTGGAAGGCACTGCGATCACGTCTGTCAAGATCGAGGGCGTCCAACACGAGTACCAGACCATGCGGAACATCAGGGAGCAGGTTACCGAGATCCTGCTCAACGTCAAGGCGATCAGGCTGAGGTCGGAGGTTGACCGGCCCGGAAAGCTCCGGCTGGAGGTCGCGGGCGAAGGACAGGTCAGCGCTGCGGACATCATGGCGTCCGCCGACTTCGAGGTGGTTAACCCTGAGCTCCATCTTGCGACGCTGGACTCGATGGAGGCGAAGCTGTCTCTCGAGCTCAACGTCGAGCGGGGCAAGGGATACAAGGAGGCGACGCAGGGTGAGGGACAGCCGATCGGTGTCCTGCCCGTCGACGCGATCTTTGCACCGGTGAGAAAGGTCAACTACAACGTCGAGCGGACGAGGGTCGGCCAGCGAACCGACTTCGAGCGGCTTGTGCTCGAAGTCTGGACGGACGGCTCGATCACCCCCGTCGAAGCCATCCAGAACGCCTCCAACATCCTGGTCACACAGTTCTTCCTGTTCTCGAACACGCAGGTGGGCGCTGAAGACGGGGGCGAGAGCGGACCACCGGTCTCGCTCAAGATCTCCCCTGAGCACTACAATGTGCTGGTGGAGCGCCTCGAGTTGAGCTCGCGCACGCTCAACTGCCTGAAGCGCGCGGGTATCGACAGGGTCGGTGAGATCCTGGAGATGAACAGGACCGAGTTGCTGAAGATCAGGAACTTCGGTGAAAAGTCGTACGTCGAGCTTTTCGACAGGCTGCGCGATGGGAACCTCCTTCCGCCCGATCTAGACCCAGACAGGGTCGACGCGGAACCCGAGGATCAGCCGGAAGAGGCAGTGGTAGTCGTCGCCGAGTCGGAGGAGTAGATCTGAAATGAGACATCGGCTTTCAGGCAAGAAGCTCAGCCGGCCGACGCAGCATCGGCTCCTGATGCTGCGGGGCATGGTCACTGACCTCGTCCTTTACGAGACGCTGAAGACCACCGAGGCGAAAGCGTACGAAGCCAGGCGCATGACGGAGAAGGTCATTACGCTTGGCAAGAAGGGATCTCTTCACCACCGCCGGCAGGCAGCGGCGCTCCTGACCGACAAAGAGGCAGTTCGTAAGGTGTTTGACGATCTCGCGGATCGGTACTCAGACCGGGCCGGCGGCTACACGCGCGCCTTCAAGTTGGGCAAGAGAAAGGGCGACGCCGCGGACATGGCGTTGGTGGAGTTGGTTGACTAACGGCGCGGTTCCGACGCGGGATCGGTTGGAATGCCGTGCTTCAACATATCTTCGGATTCACGGATAGGAAGGTCAGGCAATGCGCCTGGCAATGATCGTCGAGTACGACGGGGCCGGATACAGCGGGTTCCAGTACCAGAGGAACGCGCCGACGGTCCAGGAGCAGATTGAAAAGGCTATAGAGTCTCTCACCGGGGAGCCCGTCAGGATCAAGGCGGCGGGCCGCACCGATGCGGGCGTCCACGCTCAGGGCCAGGTCGTTGCGTTCGATACGCAAATGGGACGCGGACCTGAGATCTTACACCGGGCGCTCAACGCCGGGCTGCCCGAGGACATCGCGATCCGGTCGGTCTACGAGGTCAGACCGGACTTCGATCCGAGAAGGGACGCGGTGAGCCGGCTGTACCGGTACACGCTGCTGGTGTCGAAGGTGAGATCGCCGTTGGCAAGGCGCACCGCGTACAGGGTGGCCGGACCGCTCGACCTGAAGGCGATGCGGCGGGCCGCCTCGGCAATGGAGGGACTCCACGACTTTGCCAACTTCGGCGGGCAGCAGGAGAACTCGGACGCGACAACGACTAGACGAATCAACAGTGTCGAGCTTGCAGCCGACGGATGCGAGGTTGCCGTCGATGTAAACGGCAGCGCCTTCCTTCCTCACCAGGTGAGGAGGATGGTGGGAGCGCTGGTTGACGTTGGAAAGGGTAGACTGAACGTAGATCACGTAGAGAGGCAGATCGCCGCCAGGAGGGATGCGCCGACGGCGCGTGCAGTTCCACCACACGGTCTGTGCCTCATGGAAGTAAACTACCGAGACTTCCCACAGGAAGAGGGCGAGCAGGAAACATGACGACAAGTTCAAAACCGTACCAGACCAAGGCTTCGGACCTGAATCCAAAGTGGCACGTCGTGGACGCTGACGGTCAGACGCTAGGGCGGCTCGCGACTGAGATCGCCACGATCCTGAACGGCAAGCACAACCCGCTGTACGTTCCGCACCTGATGTCAGGTGACTACGTGGTGGTTACCAACGCCGACAAGGTGAGGGTAACGGGCAACAAGCTAAAGCAGAAGATGTACTATCGGCACAGCGGCTACCGCGGCGGCTTGACCGAGCGCACGCTGGAGCAGATGATGGATAGGCATCCTGATCGCGTGATCCGTCAGGCGGTCAAGGGGATGCTACCCAAGAACTCGCTAGGAAGAAAGATGTTGAAGCGGCTCAAGGTTTACTCTGGTCCGGATCATCCGCACGCGGCCCAGGTATCATCTCAGGAGGCGTCGTAAATGGTCCAGGACCAGCAACACTACTACTACGCGCTTGGCAAGCGTAAGACTTCGGTCGCGCAGGTCAGGCTGTACACTGACACAGGCGCCAACCAGGTAAACGGGAAACCCCTTGAAGAGGTCTTCCCGTGGGGCTCCTGGCAGCAGCTTATCAACGAGCCGTTCGATGCCACGCACTCCCACGGCCAGTTCCGCGTCGTCGCGAAGATAAAGGGAGGCGGGGTGGTCAGCCAGGCTGGCGCACTGCGGCACGGCATCGCCCGCGCTCTGCAGACCGCAGACCCGGGCATGCGGTCCCCGCTGAAGCGGGCTGGACTGCTCACACGAGACGCGAGAGAGAAGGAACGCAAGAAGTACGGCCTCGCCCGAGCGCGCAAGGCCAAACAGTGGACGAAGCGCTAGGAACGACTAAAGTAATGGCGACGCAATCCCGGTCTCGAAGCCGATCCTCGAGGGGCTCGACGGCACGGCTTTCGATGGCCACGGAGAACTACCTGCTCACCATGTTCAGAATGGAGGAGCAGGAAACGCGCGTCACTCTCACGGTGTTGGCCGAGCACCTCAAGACGCTGCCCCAGGACGAAGGACTGGGCACGTCGCTTCCCTCCGTCGGAGGGATGATCCGCCGGATGGCCCGCGAAGGGCTCGTCGAGAACACGCAGAACAAGGACGTCATCCTCACGGCGAAGGGCCGTAAGGCCGCTGAGAGTATCGTCCGCAGACACAGGCTTGCAGAGCGACTAGTCGTCGACCTCCTTGGCACAGAACTAGATCTTGCCCACATCGAGGCACACCGACTCGAGCACGCTATCTCCCCCTACCTCGAGGGGAAGATGATCGCGGCACTCGGTCAGCCAGAGACCTGCCCGTTCGGTCACCCGATTCCCGGGAGCACCTATAAGCCCAACAAGGAGTCCAAGACGCTGGACAGGGCCGCCGACGGCGAAGAGCTGGTTATCGACTCTGTGCCAGAGGACGATCAGGAGCTACTGACCTACTTCGTCGAACAGAACCTCGTCCCCGGACAACGCTTCGACGTCAAAGAGGCGGCCAGGACCCGTGGCGTCATAACGCTCGTCCGAGAGGGCTCCGAGCTGGTGTTCAGCTACGACGTGGCTGCCAAGATTCGAGTCTGCCCCAGGTAACGTCCGGCGTAGGTGGCCTCCTCCGTCTACGGGCTCAGAATGAACGCCAAGTTTGCCGTCACTCCGGCGAATGTCTCTCTTGCCTACGCGCTGTGCTCGTCGATCCAGTTCCACAGGATGTCCGCCCTCGCTGCCTGCTCTGGATCAGACGTATCCAACACGCATCGACACGCCCGCGTGTACGAGCCTATTACCTGCAGGTCCGATCGTCCCCCGTCCCACCTCCACGGCGAGCCGTCGGCAGCCCTGAAGACCGACTCGCATAGCCCACGTGTTACGGGGACGGCTCTGCGAAAACGACGCGAGCCTCCGCAGCCTCGGAACACCCAGAATCCATCCCAAAGTCCACTACGACTCATCCCCCGGATTAGGTGGGCGTTCCTCCCAAAGACGCGCATCTCCCGATCAGACGGCCGAGCGGCGACCGCCGCAAGCCGCCAATCAATCGGGGCGACCTCGATCCGGGCGACCAGATAGAAGCCGTAGTGCCCGGTCCTCTTCCCGCCTGACCACCGCTCAAGCCTGACCAGAAACAGTAGCACGTCCCCGGATCCCATCAGCTTCAGGCCCGCGGCGCGCGAATTGGAGTCGCAGTTGTCCCCGTACGTGAAGGTCTCGAACTCAGGGTCGTTATGGCAGGAAACGTCCCACAGCCTCCGAGGAACGTAGTCGAGAAGATCGCGCTCGGGGTAGTACCAGGACCTCAGATCACGGTAACGGGTCGCTCTCCTGGAATGCAGATCAGGGGTCTCAGGAATCGGCAGGAACTCGAACGTCCCGTTCTCAAAGACGGGGCCCGCGAACCGATGGCTTGCATTCGCGCCGACGTTCGCGAGGAAGATGCGCACCCTGAAAGTCTATCTCGGAGGGGTCGAGGCGTGGGCGTGATCGAGGGCGTCGCTAATCTCGTGTTTCACGTCTGGATCGGTTTCGGCGGCGGACGCATGATCCAGGGCCGCGACGGCCTCGGGGCCTCCGATCCGTCCGAGAGCCCACGCGGCGTGCAGCCGCACCATCGCGTCGGCCTCCCTCAGCGTCTTCGCAAGGGCTGGAACCGCCGCTGTGTCCCCGATGTTCCCCAGGGCGACACAAACGTTCCGCTGGAGCCCCTCCCTCTTCGCGCGACGGATCGGACTGCCGTTGAACCTTTCCCGAAATCCTTCTTCATCCAGGCTTAGGAGCGGGATCAGCTCTGGGGCGTCAAAGTCGTGGCGTTTCTTGAAGTCAGACTCCCGGCTGGATTGAGCCTTCCGGTTGACCGGGCAGACATCTTGGCAGATGTCGCATCCGAACACCCAGTCCCCCATGAGGGGACGGAGATCGGTTGGTATCGGGCCCCGCAGCTCGATCGTGAGGAACGAGATGCACTTGCGGTTGTCGATGACGTACGGCGCGATGATAGCGTCCGTAGGACACGCGGGGATGCACAGGATGCACTCGCCACAGGTCTTCTTCAGCGGGGGGTCTGGTCGCAGATTCAGGTCGGTGACGACCTGCGCGAGGAACACCCATGAGCCGTGCGTGGGTGTGAGGATGTTTGTATTCTTTCCGAACCAACCGACGCCGGAACGTTCGGCGGCGGCCCGGTCGTTCATCGGTCCGTCATCGACGAAGTAGCGCGTACGCACAGGACGGTCGACGACCTCCGGGAGCTCCCGAACGAACCGCCGTAGGCGGCTCTTAATCAGAGAGTGATAGTCCCTGCCCCACGCGTACTTCGCGATCCGGCCCTTCGGCCCGTCGTTCTCGTTCTGGTCGGGCCCGACAGACGGTGGGCCGGTGTCGTAGCTCCTGGCCATCGAGACAACCGATCGAGCGCCGTTAAGCAGGAGTCGGGGGCGGTTCATTCGCCGAACCCGATCCTCCGTGTACCAGGGAAGTCCGTCCATCAGCCCGGAGCGCGTCCGCTCGATGGCGGCAGCCTCATCCCTCACGAACGGTTCTGCATCGGTAATTCCGACGCGATCGAACCCTAGCGAGAGCGCGAGATCCTTGATTCTGTCTTCGAGCTTTGGCAATCCAGGCTCTCCAAGTCCGCCCATATAGTCCAGCACCCCCCACGATAGCATACGAGAGGCGGAAGGGCCCCCAGGGCAATCGCATATTGGTTGATGTATAAGACTTGGTTTAGAATTGAGGTCAAATGGAATAAGGAGTGACCTCATGGAGTCCACGCCCTCTGCCAGTCTGATAGAGCGATTTTCGATACTTGTTGATCCACGAGACGATCGCGCCAAGCGCCATAGTCTGATCGATATTGTTGTCATAGCGGTATGCGCGGTCATATGCGGGGCGGACTCCTGGGTGGATGTGGAGATGTTCGGAAAGTCAAAGAGGGAGTGGTTTGAACGACTGCTAGAGCTGCCCAACGGCATCCCCTCGCACGACACGTTCGGACGTGTGTTTGCGATGATCGACTCCGGACAGTTTGAGGAGTGTTTCGTGGACTGGGTGAGTGCTGTCAATGAGGTGACCAAGGGGCAGGTGGTGGCTATAGACGGCAAGACGCTGCGTGGGTCACATGACAGGTACGTTGGCAAGTCGGCGATACACATGGTCAGCGCGTGGGCGACGGCCAATCACCTGGTTCTGGGACAGACCAGCGTGGAGGAGCGCTCCAACGAGATAACAGCCATACCACAGCTGCTAAAGACGCTTGATGTGTCCGGCTGCATAGTGACCATAGACGCGATGGGATGTCAGACGCAGATCGCCTCGACGATCATAGATCGGGGAGCAGACTACGTCTTGGCGCTGAAGAAGAACCAACCACAACTCCACCAAGACGTAACTCACATGTTCACCGATGCTCGCAGGACACACTTCACCAGAGTCGATCACGACTACTACGAGACGGTCAACAAGGGTCATGGTCGAATCGAGACACGACGATGCTGGACAATCTCAGACAGCGAGTATATCGGCTACTTCAACGACTGCGGCCAGTGGCCTCAACTCAAAAGCGTAGCTATGATCGAGTCAGAGCGTGAGATTGATGGCAGAAAGTCCACAGAGGTTCGCTACTACATATCAAGTCTGTCTGAGCGAGCTGATCGGATGCTCTCGGCTGTAAGAGAACACTGGGCGATAGAGAACTCATTGCATTGGACGTTGGACGTGGCCTTCAACGAGGACGACAGTAGAGTCCGTGTGGGAAACGCAGCGGAGAACTTCTCGATCCTCAGACGAATGGCGCTCAACATGCTCAAAGCCGAATCAACGCTCAAGGTCGGAGTCAAAGCCAAACGCAAAACCGCCGGATGGGATCCCGACTACCTCTTGACTGTACTCAATTCGTAGTATGCGATTGCCCTGGAAGGGCCCCGGCTCGGCCTTGAACCTGCAAGTCTCCGCCTAGTACAATTGACGGATGCCGCACGGCTGACTCTCGGATACGCAGGACGATTCAAATGGAAGCTCGCGAGCTCGTAAAGCTCGAACCGAACCCGAACATCGACAGGTTCACCCCCGGCGACACCGTTCAGGTGGGAGTCAGGGTAACCGAGGCAAACCGGACTCGCACGCAGGTTTTCGAGGGCGTGGTTATCCGCACTCGTGGCGGTGGTCCGGGCGCATCGTTTACCGTCCGCCGGGTCAGCTACGAGATCGGCGTCGAACGCACGTTCATGACCCACTCGCCCAACGTCCAATATGTCAATCTCGTTCGGCGTGGTCGCGTCCGGCGAGCGCGCTTGTACTACCTCCGAGGTCGATCTGGCCGGGCCGCCCGCATCAGGGAAGACCGGAGAGAACGCGCCCAGAGGTAGGGCACGCGGGTCACGGCGACTCGATGGAGGTGTACGTTGAGATACGCCGAAGTCGCCGTCGACGTCCCAACCGGCCACTCCCGCACGTTCAGCTACTCGATTCCTGACGCCCTCGACCTCGCTCCGGGCCAGCTAGTCAGGGTCCCGTTCGGCCCTCGTGAGATCGACGGCGTCGTTTTCCGACTGTCAGACGTCTCTCAGGTCGACGAAGAGGTGACACGGCCGGTTCTCAACGCGGTCAGTCCTGGACCGGTTCTCGATTCTCGGCAACTGTTCCTCGCCAAATGGATCAGCGAGTACTACGTTTGCTCCCTTTTCGAGGCGTCGGCTCCAATGCTTCCACCCCCCGGCCGGCCCAAGTCCATCGAGTACCTCCGGGTTAGGGCTTCGGCCCTGGAGAGAATCCAACGCTGGCTCAACACCGAAGGGAAGAGAGCCCCTCGCCAATCTGAGTTGATCACGAGGTTGGCGGAGTCCGATGCGCCGACGCCAGCGATCGCTGTCCGAAAGGAGTTCGGCAGCGGCGTCGTTTCGGCCCTGATCGAGAAGAGCTTCGTCGTAATCGACCGGACCCGAGTTTACCGAGAGCCCCTGGCCGATCGGACATTTCCGCGCGAGGCCCCGGTCTCCCTGACCCAGGGGCAGAAGAACGCGGTCGCGGACGTGGTCGCGTCGATCCACGACGACGATCGCCGTCCGAGGGCGTTCCTGCTCCAGGGTGTTACCGGAAGCGGCAAGACGGAGGTTTACCTCGCCGCCGTCGAGGAGTGCCTCACCCGCGGCAGACAAGCGGTCATTTCGGTGCCGGAGATCTCGCTGACCCCACAGACGATAGAGCGGTTCGCGAGGCGTTTTCCGGGCAAGGTCGCCGTGCTCCACAGTGGCCTCACGGCAGGCCAGCGCCACGACCAGTGGTGGTCAATCCGCGAGGGAGAATACTCCGTCGTCGTCGGAGCCCGAAGCGCCGTGTTCGCTCCTGTCCCTAACCTGGGGCTGATCGTCATGGACGAGGAGCACGAGTGGGCCTACAAGCAGCACGACGCCCAGCCGAGGTACCACGCCCGCGACGTGGCGCTCAGACTCGGTAGGCTAACGGGCGCTGTGACGCTGATTGGGAGCGCGTCTCCAGACGTCGCATCCTACTATCGAGGGCTCCTGAATGACTACGGCCTCCACGTCCTGCCAGACCGGCTGCGGCGCCGAAGTGACGGCTCCACGACGGTCTCGCCCTTGCCGGCGGTAGAGATCGTCGACATGCGCAGGGAGCTGCGCGAGGGCAACTCGCACCTGTTCTCCCGGAGACTGCAAGCGGAGCTGAAATCGTGCCTCGCCAGCGGCCACCAAGCCATCCTGTTTCTCAACAGGCGTGGCACCGCGTCCCACATGCGGTGCCGAAACTGCGGCCACGGGATGCGCTGCGCCGGGTGTGACGTACCACTGACGTACCACAGGCAGTCCCAGAGGCTGATGTGCCACTACTGCGGTCGGCGACGGCGGCTCCCAGAAAACTGCCCAAGTTGCCGAAGCTTCCGGCTCAGCTTCTACGGGATCGGTACGCAGTCGGTTGCCGACGCCGTGTCCGCCGAGTTCCCGGACGCCCGCGTCGTACGCTGGGATAGGGACGCGACTCGGCACGTGAGGGACTACGAGGATCTGATGTCGCAGCTCAAGAGCGGAGAGGCGGATGTACTGGTCGGGACCCAAATGATCGCAAAGGGGCTGCATCTGCCGGGCGTCACTCTTGTTGGCGTCGTGCTCGCCGACGTCGGCCTCGCGATCCCTGACTACCGGTCAGGCGAGCGCACGTTTCAGCTACTGTGTCAAGTCGCGGGACGCGCCGGCCGTGGCGACACGCCGGGCAAGGTCGTCTTTCAAACGTATCAGCCGGACAACTATGCGATCAGGGCGGCCGCGGCGCAGGACTATCAAGCCTTCTACACGACCGAGATGCGAAAACGCCGCGAGCACGGCAACCCGCCCTATTCGCGCCTGATCCGCCTACTCTATGCCCACACAAACCGGGAGTCGAGCGAAGAGCGGGCGAACGACCTGGCTCAGAGGCTGCGCTCGACCCAGATGCAGTCCGACCTCCCTGGTGTCGAAATCCTGGGTCCGACGCCTCCGTTCCCCCTCAGACTCCGTGGCCGCTACCGATGGCACATCGTCCTCAGAGGCACCAACCCAAGAGAGCTGCTTGACCTCGAAGAAACTCCTCATGGCTGGACGGTAGACATAGACCCTGTCGCGTTAACGTAGTAACCCTCGCCCTTCGATCCGCCGCGGCGGAGGCGAACGCCCGTACAAGCGGAGACCTCAACGATCCACAGGGTTGCGCGCAATGGAGGGGACAACGAAAAAGGGGCGGTTCGCGAACCGCCCCTGAAGTGCTATCAGGCCAGGTCGTTGGACCTACAGGTTGAACTGCGGGTCCATGTAGTCCTTGTCCTTGGCGTAGATCTGCAGCCTGCCCCGGGTGGAGTCGGCGATGATGATCCTGTCTTCGGGATCGATCGTCAAGCCGACAGGGCGTTCGAAGAGGCCGAGGGGGGTCTTGTCCTTAACCCGTCGGTACGCCTTCTGGCCGTCGGGATTGGCGTTGATCACCTCAGCGGCCCACTTGCTGAACTCGATAGCGTCACCGTAGAGCGCGGTGATAACGGAGCCTTCTGGATCGTAGATCTGGATGCGCTTGTTACCCCAGTCGGACACATAGACGTCGCCCTCGCTGTCGACAGCGACGCTGGCCGGGTGGTTGAGGTCCCCGCCGTCCTGCTTATCGTGACCGCCGAACGCCAGCAGCAACTCACCTTCCGGCGAGAACTTCACGACTCGGCTGTTGCCCCAGTCCGCGACGTAGACGTTGTCTTCCGCATCGACACAGATGCCCCAAGGGTTGCTTAGCTGGCCCGCACCTATGGTGGATATGTGCTGCCCGTCTTTGGTGAACTTCTGGACCCGTTCGTTCTTGGCGTCGACGATCAGGATGTTGTCGTCGCTGTCGAAAGTCAAACCCGACGGGCCGTTCAGTTGCCCATCTTCAGACCCGGTTTCGCCCCAAGTCCCGGTGGGTTCGCCATCCTCGTCGTATACGTGGATCCGATTGTTGTACTCCTCCGAACAGTAGACATTTCCGTCGGCGTCCAGCGCCAGGCCGGCCGGCCATCGCATCTGTCCGCGCCCGAAGTCGCCGATGAACTCCTGGTCGATTGTGAGCTTGCCGATGCGCTTGTTCTCCGCGACGACGCCGCCAACTCCGTCGTTTCCCCGACTGAGGACGTACAGGACGCCCTCGGGTCCCGCGGCGACGTCCACCGGCTGAGTGAATCCGTTACCGGCGGCGGCGTTCCGCCCTATCGCGTGGCTGAAGTTCCAAGTGCGTCCTGCCACAGTTGTAGTCAACATGATTTGGCTCCTCCGCGGGTTGTACACCCTCACCCCCGGTCTTCGCCGAGGCAGGCTCTGACCCTTTCCCATCAAGGGAGAGGGGACTAGTTTGCGCTCAGCCTTCTACGACGAGACTCAGGAGCCGTTGGTCTTCAGGTAGCGAGGCGTCTCGAACTGACCGTTGACGATCGGGGCCGCCTCAAGGTGGAGGTGGTCCTCCAAGATCGTGGAGTATACTCCGCGATAGTCTTGGTTCGGTACGAGGTCGCCCTGCTCCAGCGCTTCCGGCCTGGTCTCAGGGTACTCCGAGTACATTCCGCCACGGACGCTTGGACCGAGGGCGAATGCCACGCCCGCCGCGCCGTGATCAGTCCCTGAGCCGTTGTCCCGGACGCGACGTCCGAACTCGCTGAACATGAACATAACGACGTTGTCGTCAGCGTCGTGCTCTCTGAGGTCGTCCCAGAAGTCCGCAACCGCCTCGGAGACATCCTGCCACAGCTTGGCGTGGGTCGTCGCCTGTGCGGCGTGCGTGTCGAAGGAGCCGTAGTCGCAGTAGAAGATGCGCGTGCCGACGTCCGCCGTATGGATCTGGGCGATGTCTCGCAGCTTGCTCGCGACGGGAGAAGCTCCGTACTCAACGCTTGACTCGTACGAGTCCGGCGCGACCTTCAGGATGTCGGCGCCCTTCAGGGCGTCGAGTCCGGTCTGTCCGAGGTAATCCATCACCGGGCCGCTTCCCATCGCCGGTCCATACATGTTGGCGAAGCGCTCTAGCATCTTATCGCGCTGATCTTCGGCCTCAATGCTCGTGAGGAGCCCGTAACTGGACAGATCGGCGACAGAGGCGACCGACACGCCTGGGGCTACCAGCGCCCGCGGGAGGCCCTGGCCGATGTTAACAGCGGTGACCGGGTTCTCGCCGTTAGGGTCAAGCTCGCCGATAGACCGGCCGAGCCATCCTTCTGTCCCGACCTTGTCCGGCTCACACGTGTGCCAGATATCCATGGAGCGGAAGTGCGACCTCGGGGAGTTAGCGTACCCGATCCCGTGGATGACCGCCATGTCGCCCTGATCGTAGATCTCCTTCATCGGGCCCATCGCCGGATGGAAACCCAACTGGTCATCCAGCTTCAGGACGCGGTCCTGAGGGATCTGCAACGAAGGCCTGCTGTCGAAGTAGTTCCCATCGTTATACGGGATCACTGTGTTGAAATAGTCGTTGCCGCCGGTGAGCTGGAGGATGACCAGCACAGGGGGCTTTCCGTTTCCATTGACAGCCATTATTGTCTCTTCCTCCTGGTGCTTGCTCCCTCTAGCCGAACTGATACTCTCTGGTGGCGGCGATCAAAGCGAAGGTCTCGGTTGCGCGGGTCGCGAATTCGTCAGAGCCGACCTCGATCTCGCCTCCGGTGTCGACGTGCGCGACAAGCTCGTCGTGGGTGCGCCCGTCGACCTCCATAGGACCCATGATGTCCAAGCAGCGGTCGACGAACTCTGCCGCGCTCATCGTAGCGCCATTGGAGCCGACGTGATCGACCATGGCCCTGACGCCTGGCAGATCGACGTCGCTGACCCTGTCCGCGACGAAGTTGACCCGCTTTACTAGCGACCCGCTGTTTATCCACTCTCGGCCTGTGTGCCACCCCTCCACGCTCGGTGGATCGAGGATGTCCTGGCCCATGTAACCGGGCTCCTTACCGAACGCTTCGAGCCTCGGATCGGGTCCGGTCATGTCCTTGGTGACGCGGAGTGTACCAACAACGACCTCGGTTGGGCTCTTTACCTTCTGGTACTGGGCCTCTTTGAAGTAGTCGGAGTTGAGGAGCTGTCTGAGCACGGGCTTGATCTCGTAGTTGCCATCGACAAACGTATTCGACAACGCGTCGATCGCCTCGGGATCGCGAGGCTCCTCGATATTCCAGGCAGGTACCTGCGGCTCGTCGGCGACGAAGAAGTTGTACATGTGCCGGGTGATGAACCGGGGGCAGGCATCTTGCTGGAGGATGATGTCGATGATGTCCTCGCCGTCGAAGTTGCCGGTGTGGCCGAGGAAGGTCTTCTCCGTGTAGTCGTGGTCCTCCGGCCTGAAGCTGAACTTCCAGGGGTGCCGTCCATACGGGTACCTGGGCATCTTGGCGTCGATCGTCCAGCCCGTGAAGGCCCGGGAGCACTCGAATACGTCGGTCTCGGTGTAATGGCCTACTCCGAGACTGAACAGCTCCAAAAGCTCGCGTCCCCAGTTCTCGTTGGGCGCGTACTTGTGGTTTTCGTTGTTGTCGAGCCAGAAGATCATCGCCGGGTTTTGAGCCAGGGCGACCAGCAGGTCGCGATAGTTGCCCATGCCCTGCTCACGCAAGAGGCTGATCTGCTCGAGAAGGTGGTTGCAGTTGTCCACCTTGGCGTTGCCGGTTGCGAAGACATGGTGCCAAAAGAGCGCCATCTTCTCTTCCAGCGGTCTCTGGGTTGTCACCATCCAGAACAGCCAGTTAGCCTGTCCGGGAGAGACCGCACCCCCTGGAACCTCGGTTATCGGGTGGTAACGATACAGAGCGTACTGGTCCACCGGCGGCTGATCCTGCGGGTTGAGGAGCATCTCGACGGTCTCCTCGTACCCGATCTCACAGTACTGTTCGACCTCATCCCTCGTAGCGCCGAATCCGGCTCTACGCATCAGGTGGGACATGAGGGCGATGTCTTCTCTACTCGCCATCTATCTCCTCCTTTTCCTGTGAGTTTGTTCGTGGCTCACCGTCGTCCTTGGTTCGCTCAAGTCAGAAGCCGCATGATGCCGTGATATCCTCTGACGGCTCTTGCTGGCACTCCGGACAGATCCCGTAGTAGTCCGTTCGTTCACGTACGACCTTGTATCCCGTGGCCGTCGACACACGATTTAGAACGTCGTCGCCGGAGTGGATTCCGCCCATGTCCTCGATTGACTCGCAGCTTAAGCAGATGACGTGAGGGTGGGGCTCCGGGCGCCGGCCATCGTAGCGGTTCGCCGCCCCGCTGAACTCGAGCTCCAACACCTGCCCGGCCTCTTTGAGGAGCTCGATGGTGTTGTAGATGGTCGCGAGGCTGGTGGACGGATACCACCTCCGCACCTCGGCGTGGAGCTCATTTACGCTCGGATGGCGATCGGTGGACGCGAGAACTTCGAGCGTCTTCACACGACGACGCGTGATCGCAGCCCCAAGGCTGCCGAGCGAACTCTGCATCTCTTCTAGTCGAAGCTGGACGTGTGGGTCCAAATGCGTCTACCTACGATCCGGTCTGTGCGCACCGATTCAAACAAACTAGAATCGTTCTAAAACCGTCCCAGTGCGGAACGATAGACCACAATACGCGGGTTGTCAAGCACGTTCAGGCCCAGAATGGGGAGTCACCCCCACCGAAGCCCAGTCGCGTCAAGCGAGATGTGACTTTCAAGGCAAAAACGTGGTTCCCGGCAGCGAGGGCGTCTTGCCCCCGCGCGTCGGGGTTGGAGGTCAACGCAACGCGGCCGGGATGCTCAGCCAGTCGATGGGCCAGTAGCGAAACCACATCCGACCGACAAGGTTGTCCAATGGTACGACGCCCCACTCTCGCGAGTCCCGGGACGCGCGGCGATTGTCTCCCAGGACATAGTAGGAGTTCTCGGGAACGTACACCGGACCCCTGGTCCGCGTGTCCGGATTGGTGATGTAGTCCTCCTCGATGGGCACGCCGTTCCTGAAGACCTGGCCCCGCTCGATCTCGATCGTGTCCCCGGGGACGCCGACGACCCGCTTGACGAAGTCCCGAGTCGGATCGACCGGGTAGCGGAATATGACCACGTCCCCGTGCTGAGGCGGCTGAAACGCGAACAAAATGTCGTCCACGTCCCCGTCCGACGCCTCGACGAATGGGAGGAATCTGGCTAAGTCTGACCGCTCCATATGGAAGTAGACCAGCTTGTTGACGACCAGCCGCTCATCCTCGACCAGCGTGGCGTTCATGCTGGACCCGTTAACCTTGAAGTGCTGAACACTGGCCTGGAGCGCGAGGAATATCGCAAGCGCCAACAGGACGGTTTCAATCTGCTCTCGAATTAGCTGTCGCATACCTCGTCCGCCAACACTCAATCCAGGAGACAGTATATCGGAGAACCACTACCTTCAGGCACTGACCAGCGGTTAGGATTTGTACTGAGATTAGCTGGGGCGATCCGTCTGCGCAGCACGATCTTGGGATATCGGCGGCGGCACGGCGGACCCGGGCTCGACTCCGATCCTCTGACAAGGACCCACCGAGATAGCCAAGGACTTCCAAACCGCGGCGCAATGCGCTGAAGACTCCGAGCTCGTCCGGCGCAGCCAGAGCGGGGATCTGGCCGCGTTCAACGCGATCGTCGTGAGGTACCAGAGCCGTGTCCTCAACCTGTCGGCAAGGATATTGAGCGACCGCGGCCTCGCGGAAGACGTTACACAGGAGACCTTCATCTCCGCGTATCGTGCCATCGAACGATTCCGTGGTGGCAGCCTGCGGGCGTGGCTCATGCGCATTGCGGTCAATGCCAGCCGCGATGTGCTCCGCCGGCGCCGCAGGAGACCGGAGGACTCGCTGGACGAGTCGCTAGAAAGTCCCTCTTTCCAACCTATGGCAGAGGGAGAGTCCCCGGACGAGTACGCGACGAGACAGGAGTTGAACGCGGAGATCCAACGCTCGATCGCATCACTGCCGGAAGACCAGCGGGCCGTACTCGTGCTCATCGACGTCCAAGGGCTGTCTTACCAGGAAACCGCGGACGCCGTTGCGACCTCGATTGGCACCGTAAAGTCCAGGCTGAGCCGTGCCCGGAGAAGAGTTCGTGACTCGCTGTTGCAGAGAAGGGAACTTCTTCCCGATAGATTCCGTCAAGTAGAGTGAAGGGGTTTAGCGACTTGTTGAGATTCCTCGCAGAGAGGAGACACGCGAAGCTGAGGGAGCTTCTATCGTCGTATATCGACGGCGAGGTCTCCGACGACGAGCGCCGGCGGGTGGAGGCCCACCTGGCGGAGTGCGACACGTGTCGCACGGAGCTGGAGTCCCTCAGGTGGACCGTGTCGTTACTGGCGGATCTGCCGCAGATCGAGACGACGCGGTCCTTCCTTCTCGCCGAGCCGCCGGATGGTGCTCCGGAGAGAGATCGCCTTGTCACCGTGACGCGGTGGGCAGCCTCCGTCGCAGGTGTCGTGCTCGTCGCTCTCATCGCTGGAGAGATTTTACTCAACATCTCGCAGTCCGGACTCATCCCTTTGGACCCCTTCGTCGGGCAAAGTGAAGAGGCTGAACAGCCGGCGGCAGCAGCATCGGCCCCCGCAGTGCCACGCCCGGCTCCGTCATCGGTAGAGAGCGCCAGTGAGATTGTCGTTGAGAAAGAGGTTGTCAAAGAAGTTGTCGTTGAAGAGGAGGTTATGAAGGAGGTTGTGGCCGTTCCAACGGAGGCCGCAGTCCCTACGGAGGCGGAAGTTCCTGGGGAGACGGTAGTAGTGGAGAAGGCGGTCCGCGACGTTGTGGTCGAAAAAGAGGTGGTGAAGACTGTGGAGGTCCCGGGGGAGACGGTCGTAGTGGAGAAGGCGGTCCAGGACGTTGTGGTCGAAAAAGAAGTCGTGGAGACTGTGGAGGTCCCGGGGGAGACGGTAGTAGTGGAGAAGGCGGTCCAGGACGTTGTGGTCGAAAAAGAAGTCGTGGAGACGGTGGAGGTCCCGGGGGAGACGGTCGTAGTGGAGAAGGCGGTCCGCGACGTTGTGGTCGAAAAAGAGGTGGTGAAGACTGTGGAGGTCCCGGGGGAGACGATCGTGGTTGAAACAGAGATAGTTAAGGAGGTTGAGGTCCAGCCAGCCGAAGCCGCAGAGACCCCGACCCCTGCAGCAACTACAGTTCCCGCTCAGGCTGTGGCCCGGCAGGAATTCCAGGGGGCTGAAGCGACGCACACCGCACTGCCCATGGCGCAACAAGCTCCGACAGCTGTTCCCGAAATCGCAGCGGCAGCATTAGAGGCTGTTCAATCAACGCCCACTACCACTTCCACACCCACGCCTGTTAAGGTCTCGTCGCCAACACCGACTGCGACTCCGTCTCCCACGGCGACAGCCACTCCGACGCGATCGCCAACACCTGTGCCAACCCCGACCGTCGCACCGACGAACACCGCCACGCCTGTGCCAACCCCGACGGCCACACCGACGAACACTGCCACACCTGTACCAACTCCTACGGCCACAGCTGCCCCTGCGGCAACGGCGACCGACACACCGTCACCGACCGGGAGTATCCAAGCAACCGGCACACCGAGACCGGCTCAGGCATCGATGGCGCGAGACCAGTTCACGGCCACTGCTGGTACACCTACAGCGCCAGCATCTGGGCCTCAACCGGACGAGGAGGAGGGGTTCTCGGTGAGTTTGCGTCAGGCGCAGGTCGTAGTCGCGTTCGTGTTCGTCGTCCTGATAATAGGGGCTGTCTGGACCTCGCGTCAGCGGAGGCGGTGAGATGGGGAGTGCAGGCCGTGGAAAAGCCTATGAGCTACCGTCATCGTCTATCAAACCGGACTAATGCGTATGCACAATTGACGGAACAACTCTGGAGCGGCTGTCGTCTACTACAATGAAGGCGTCTATCGGAGAGCTAACGAAGAGCCAACTCGAGCTCGGCGATCCAGATTTTGGAACAAAGGAGACTGAAATGAATAGACTGACAAATCTAGCGCTATTCGGGGCAACGGCGGTGCTTGTTCTGGTCGCGACGGCATGCGCCCTCACGAGCGAGGCCGCAACGATTGATGAAGGGGCATCAGAGTCCCAAACGATTGCGGCGTCCGCACCGGATGTGGGCCCGGGGATAGGAGTGAACGCCGCGCCGGCTACGTACGGTTATTTCGGTTGGAACACCCCACGTCAGGAGCCGGCGATATGGGTTACGGGGCGTGCGAAGGTGGCGGTCGCGCCAGATCTGGCACTGCTTGACCTTGGAGTCGAGGTAACGCTTCCGACGGTTGCGGAGGCACGCAACGAGGCGGCCCAGGCGATGGATGCCGTGATGGCGGCGTTAACCGCGGCGGGGGTCAAAGACAGCGACATTCAGACTCGACACTTCGATATTCGGCCACGCTATGACTGGCGCGAGGTCGAAGAGGACGGCGTCAGGTCAAGTCAGGAGGTCTTGATCGGATACAGGGTCACCAACCGCCTGTCAGTCAAAGTTCGAGACATGGACTCCGTCAGTCAGGTGATCGACGAGGTGATTACCGCCGGCGGCGACGCGATCAGATTCCGAGACCTGCAATTCACGGTCGAGGACACTTCCCCGCTGATGACGCAGTTAAGAGAAGAGGCGGTAGGCGACGGGATGAAGAAGGCGGGTCACTACGCGGAGCTGTCCGGATTGACCCTAGGCGAGGTGGCCTACGTCTCAGAGCCCGGTGTTTCTATGTTCGGCGCTAGGAGCGTCTTCCAAGAGAGCGCCCAGTTTGCTCTGGCCGCGGCGTACGATCAGACGAGCGTAAGCGGCGGCGAGCTCCAGGTCTCTCTGACGGTCGAGATGGCGTTTGAAGCCGATTAGCGTCTGACTCTGCCGAGTGCTCTCTCAGGGTCTGGCACGCGGCCCCCTCCAACCGCTGACCCGCCTTTCGGGGCGAATGTGCGGTGGGCTAGAATGCACCCCAAGGGGACGGATATTCAGCACGAGGGCAACGTCAGTGATCTTAAGTGACCGGTCAATCAGGGAACAGATGGATCAGGGGCGGATCGTGATCGACCCATTGGGTCCCAACGCGGTCCAGCCGGCCAGCGTCGACATCCGCCTCGACCGTGAGATCCTGGTGTTCCGCAACAACTGGCGTACCCACATCGACGTTATGAAACCCGCGGACGACGTTGTGGAGGAGGTTACGATCGAAGAGGACCGGCCGTTCCTGCTCCACCCGGGCCAGTTCGCCCTGGGCAGCACCCTCGAGTCGGTTACGATCCCAAACGACATCGTGGCGCGGATCGAGGGAAAGAGCTCGCTCGCCCGGTACGGTCTGCTGATCCACTCCACCGCCGGATTCGTCGACCCCGGTTGGACCGGCAAGCTGACCCTCGAGTTCTCCAACGTTGGTATCTTGGGGATCACGCTTCACCAGGGAATGAAGATCGGTCACATCTCCTTCACTCAGCTTTCGACGCCGGCGGACAACCCGTACGGGTCGAAGGCCCTGGGGAGCAAGTACCAGGGTCAGGGCGGACCCGCCACGTCCCGCTACTATCTCGACTACCAGCTCCCGATGGACCCTTCGGCGGACGGAGGGCGAGCGGGGGCTTTCCAACCAGACGAATAGCGCCGGACGATGGTGCAGTCACCCGTCACCCCGATGGAAAGAGCGCTCGAACTTGCGGACTCGGCCGTCGGAAGCACCAGTCCGAATCCGCCGGTGGGAGCGGTGATCGTCCGCAACGGTCGGATCGTCGGCGAAGGGCGCACGCAGCCGGCGGGGCGGGCGCACGCCGAGGTCGTCGCTATCGAACAAGCCGGCGCACTCGCGGCGGGTTCGACGCTGTACGTCACCCTGGAGCCCTGCTCCCACCACGGACGGACGCCCCCGTGCACCGACGCGATCATCTCGGCGGGTCTGGCTGAAGTCCACGCCTCCATCCTCGATCCCAACCCGAGAGTACAGGGCGCAGGACTCCGGCGGCTTCGGGACGCGGGACTCGTCGTCGGGACCGGGGAGGGCGCAGACGAGGCCGAAGAGTTGGCCGCCTCGCACGCGAAGTTCATCACGACGGGCATGCCGCTGATCACCGCGAAGTTCGCGATGAGTCTGGATGGGAAAATAGCGACACGGAGCGGCGACTCAAAGTGGATAACGTCGGAGGCGTCCCGCTCATACGTCCACGAGCTCAGGGCGCGGTCAGACGCGATCATGGTCGGGATCGGGACCGTCCTGGCAGACGACCCCCAGCTCACGGCGCGAGACCTCGACGGGGCTCCCCTCCCCCGCCAGCCGCTGCGAGTGATCGTCGACAGTCGCGGGCGCATCCCGCACGACGCGAGCCTCCTCCACCAACCGGGTCAGACTTTGGTGGCGACATCCGCCGAAGGCGCAGATCGATCCTCTTGTATCGAGTCTTCCTCCGTGAAGCTAGTCTCCCTACCCGGAGACAAAGGACTCGTCGACCTTGCCGCCCTGATGTCTCAGCTAGGACGGCGTGAGATCACGAGTCTCATCGTCGAGGGCGGAGCGACGCTGCTCGGGTCCCTATTCGACTCGGGACTGGTAGACCGTGTCGTCGGTTTCGTCGCCCCCGTAATCATCGGCGGCGACTCGGCGCCATCTCCCGTCGGCGGCTTTGGCATCGGGCGAGTGTCGCGGGCCCTCAGGCTGACCAACGTCCGCGTGAGGCACTTCGGAGACGATGTAGCCGTGATCGGGCACTTACCGAGCAGAGACTAGCATCCTAGCCCGGACGGCGGTCGGAGCACCGATCATGATCTCATGGGACGTGATCAAGACCTGGGAGTGATTTGAGTCCATACATAAATATCTGATGCGCGGCAGAGTGAGCGTCCAGCTCTCCTTCCTCAACCCGTTTTACCAGATCCGATACGCGTTCGTCGGACCGCGCCGCCTCGTTGACGAGGCTTGACACCTCCGATGCGACGAGACCGATCACCTCGTTGCTTCCCCATTCGTTCATGGTATCGGCGAGTGGTCGCGAGCGTTCTCTCCGTTCGCTCAAAGTCATCGCCGCGTCGAACAGCTCACTGACTCCCTCAGCCTGATGCGCCTCTGTGGTCATAACGCTGTGAGGCCCCTCTGCCCGTCCGGCCCCAAGGGAAATCGCGGCCCTGATCGCTGTGACAAGCTGCCCGGCGCCGTCGCGGTCGGCCTTGTTCACGACGAAGATGTCCGCGATCTCGAGCAGTCCGGCCTTCATCGTCTGGACCGAGTCGCCGGACTCGGGCGCGAGCACGACGACAACCACGTCGGCGACGCCGGCGACGTCGATCTCAGTCTGACCGACCCCGACGGTCTCGACAAAGATCAGGTCTTTGCCCACGGCGTCTAGCAGCCTGACTCCGGCGCGCGCGACCGACGTCAGCCCTCCGTGAGCGCCCCTCGTGGCGAGGCTGCGGATGAAGACGGCTTCGTCAAGGTAGTGACGCTGCATGCGGATTCGATCGCCGAGAACGGCACCGCCCGTGAACGGGCTTGTAGGATCGACTGCGAGTATCCCCACGGTCTTACGGTGTTCGCGTGCGCGCTCCGCCAGCCCGTCGACCAGGGTGCTCTTTCCGACGCCGGGCGGACCGGTGACTCCGATGACCGTGGCGTTGCCGGTGTGGGCGTGGGCGAGCCTCATCGTCTCGCGCAGGTCGTCGGATGAGCGTTCGAGACGGGTGAACAGGCGGGCGAGGGCGCGTCTGTTGCCGTCGAGGGCGTCTTGGAACAGGTCTGAGGTGCTAATTCACCCTCACCTCAATCCTCTCCCGTCAAGGGAGAGGAGGACTGGCGGCAGTTTGTTCACCCTCACCTCAATCCCTTCGACAAGGGAGAGGAGGATTGGCCATGGTCTGTTCACCGTTGCGTCAATCCCGTTGGGCGAAACCACAGCCAAGAGCCGGTCAAAGTAGCGAAACCGCCCCTACCAGTGGCGGCCATGTCTGGGCGGGGCGGAATCAGCCGGCGCTGAGCTCTCGGATCAGGTTCGCCATCTGGATGGCGGAGACGCCCGCGCTGTAGCCGTTGTTGCCCTGCTTGCCGCCGGCGCGGTTGATCGCCTGCTCGACAGTGTCGGTAGTGAGTACGCCGAAGATCACGGGGACTCCGGTGGAGGCCGAAGCGTTTGCGACGCCCTTCGCCGCTTCGCCGGCGACGAAGTTGTAGTGGTCGGTCTCGCCCTTGATGACCGCCCCGAGGCAGATTACCGCGTCGAAGTTCCCGGAAGAGCCCATCGTCTTCGCGACGAGCGGGATCTCAAACGAGCCTGGCACGGCGGCGACGGTGACGTCGTCGTCACTCACTCCGTGTGAGCTGAGCGCGGCCTTGGCTCCTTCGAGCAGGCGGCTGGTGATGAACTCGTTGAACTGGGCCGCGACGATCCCGACGCGAAGCCCTTCTCCGTTCAGCGAGCCGTGGACCTCCCTCGTCACGGGGCCGCCTCCGGATAGTCCTGGCGGACCGGATCGAAGGTGTGGCCGAGCTTCTTGCGCTTGGTCTCGATGTAGCCCAGGTTCTCCGGCGTAACATCGGCGACGATCGGGACCTGATCCACGATCTCGAGGCCGAACCCGTCGAGGCCCGCCCGCTTCTGCGGATTGTTGGTCAAGAGACGCATTCTCTTGACCCCAAGATCCCGAAGGATCTGCGCCCCCACGCCGTACTGCCGTGGGTCTGGTGCGAACCCAAGGGCGATGTTCGCCTCAACGGTGTCGAGTCCCTCGTCCTGTAGTGCGTACGCCTTGATCTTGTTAGAAAGACCGATGCCGCGGCCTTCCTGCCGCATGTACAGGAACACTCCCGACCCCTCGCGCTCGATTGCCTGGAGCGCCAGGTCCATCTGGTCTCCGCAGTCACAGCGTATGCTGCCCAGGACATCCCCTGTGAGGCACTCGGAGTGCACCCTGACCAACACCGGCCGGGATTCACTGATCTCGCCCTTCACCAATGCTATGTGCTCGTTCGGGTCGGTTATGCTTCGATAGGAGATCACGGTGAACTCACCATACTCCGTCGGAAGCTGAGCTTGGGCGACCCGCTCGATCAGCTTCTCGTGTTCGCGGCGGTAGGTGATTATGTCCGCGACGGTTACGATCTTCAACTCGTGTCGACTGGCGAACCTTTCGAGGGTCGGCATTCGTGCCATCGTCCCGTCTTCCGCCATGATCTCGCAGATCACGGCAGCCGGGTACTGATCGGAGAGCTTCGCGAGGTCGACAGACGCCTCGGTCTGGCCAGCGCGTTTCAGCACACCGCCCTCCATGTACCTGAGAGGGAATATGTGGCCCGGTTTGCCGAGGTCTTCCGGCATCGTGTGGGGATCGATGAGAGCCCTGACGGTGGCCGCCCTGTCGTAGGCGGATATCCCCGTGGTGGCCCCGTTCAGAACGTCGACGGAAACGGTGAACGCGGTGCCGAGTCTCGCGGTATTCTCTTGCGTCATCATCGGGAGCCTAAGCTGTTCCAGCCGCTCTCCGAGCATCGGCACACAGATGAGGCCTCGGCCGTGAGTAGCCATGAAGTTGACCGCGCTCGGCGTGACCTGCTCCGCCGCCATCGCGAAGTCGCCTTCGTTTTCGCGGTCCTCGTCGTCGACGATGATTACCATCTTGCCGGCCCTGAAGTCGGCTATGGCTTCCTCAACGGTTCCTGTAGGCATCGACTACCTTCCCCCACTCAAGGTCAGAGCTCGTCCGCCGTATCGATCGGTAGACGCGGACCTGTGGCTAGCCGCTCTACGTACTTGGCGATTATGTCCGCTTCGAGGTTGACCGTGTCCCCGGGCTGACGACCCTTGAACACCGTGTTCTCCCGGGTGAACGGGATAATCGCAACCGTGAATGTACGATGGTCACAGTCTACAACCGTCAGACTCGCACCGTCCACAGCTACGAACCCCTTCTCAACGACGAAGCGCATCACGTGATCGGGACCCTCGAACTTGATGACGTGCGACTCGCCCTCGGGCTCGATCGACAGAACACGTCCGGTGGCGTCTACGTGACCCTGCACGATGTGGCCCCCGAATCGGCCGTCCACAGCCATCGGCCGCTCGAGATTGACCGGATCGCCGACGCTCAACTCACCCAGATTCGTCCTCCTCAGGGTCTCGGGAACAGTGTCGACCGAGAACGCCGCCTCATCTACCCCGGTCACCGTCAGACATGCCCCGTTGACGCAAATACTGTCTGAGACCTTGAGGTCGTCCATCACCGTCGAGGCGCTGATCGACAGGCCGGTGTCCGAGGCCTCGACGACGCTTCCAACCTCCTCGACGATTCCGGTGAACATGTCGCGCTCCTTGTATGATCTCGCCGATCAGCCAAGATATTAGCCGAGTTGCCTTAAAATTGGAATCATTGGCGTTGTCATTGGCCCCTGTCATTGTGAGCGCAGCGAAGAATCTGCAGACCGATCAACGCTGACCACTGCAGATCCTTCGTCGTCCGCCACGGCGGACTCCTCAGGATGACAGGCGACCCGACCGGGGTCGTCATTGGCAGCGGTAGGCCGACTGAGTATCATAGCGCCACCGATCGAAGCTCAGATCAGGAGCAGGCCGAAATGAAGATCACCGACGTAACAACGACCGTTCTGTTCAACCCGGACGCGCCGCCGATCCAGGACGCCACGATCCCCCCACCGAAACCGGGGGCAGGCGGTCGAGGCCAGCTGTTCGTCCACATCCACACCGACGAGGGGGTCGAGGGTTTCGGACTGGGACAGTCCAACGCCGGGGTCCGAGACATCATCGAGCGTGGGCTCAAGGACCTGCTGATCGGCGAGGACCCTTTCAACATCGAGAAGCTGTGGAACGACATGTTCTGGCGTGTCCGGGGCTACGGACGCAAGGGCGTCGCGTTCTGTGCGCTGTCCGCGGTGGACATCGCGCTGTGGGACCTCAAGGCGAAAGCGCTCGGCCTACCTCTGTACAAGCTTCTCGGTCCCTTCACGGACACAGTTCCGATCTACGGGTCCGGAGGGTGGACCAACTTCACGGTGGACGAGCTGATCGCCGAGACGACCGAATGGGTGGATCAGGGTGTGAAGCGGGTTAAAATCAAGGTCGGCAAGGACTTTGGGCAGTCGGAGAGGGAGGACATCGAGCGGGTCGCCGCTGTGCGGCGCGCGCTTGGGGACGACGTAGCGATCTACATAGACGCGAACAACGGCTACTACCCCAAGCAGGCAATCTACATGGCCAGGGAGTTCGAGCAGTTCCAGATCGGATGGTTCGAGGAGCCGCTTATCGCGGACGACATCGACGGCATGGCCCGGATTTCAGCAGCAACGACCATCCCGGTCGCGACGGGTGAGCACGAGTACACGAAGTACGGGTTTAAGGAGTTGATCTCAAGGGGCGGAGCGGACATCGTCCAGCCGGACGTCGGTCGGGTCGGAGGCGTGACAGAGTGGATGAAGGTCGCGCACATGGCGCACGGATTCGATCTCCCTGTCGCTCCACACGGTGTGCAGCTCGTCCACCTGCACCTGTGCTGCGCGACGCCAAACCTCAAGGTCGTCGAGTACCTGAAGGTTGCTCACGAGGCCGACCGCGAGTGGTACACGGAGTTCCCCGAGCACAAGGACGGGATGTGGTCCCCGTTCCCCGACCGCCCCGGCCTAGGCCTCGAGCTCAGCCCTCAAGCCGTTGCGCGGTACGCGGTGTAGGCCGAGTCGGCCAGCCTCTCAGCGAACCAGATCGGCCAACACGCCCGCGCTCCGCGCATTAGGAGCGGAGCAGCGCTGGAAGCCGCTTAAGATGCGAGACGCTGCTGGCCGGAACGAAGTGATCGACGTACGGCATCGCCGCTTGGAGGCCACGCGCGAGCGGCTCGAAGTCCTCCGAACCCGCCAACGGGTTCAGCCAGATCAGGTTCCTGACCCTCAGACGCATCCTGGCAAGCTCGCGCGCGAGGTCCCGGGGTTCGCCGGTCTCCCAGCCATCGCTGAGCAGGAGTACCGTAGTGAAACGGTCTTCGAGGTGCTCGTAAGCCCTGTTGATCTGTCGGAGGCTCTCTCCGATCCGAGTGCCGCCAGACCAGTGGTTGACTCTGCGGCCAACCCTGTACAGCGCCTCAGTGAAGTTCGGAACCGACAGCTCGCGGGTTACGCGAGTCAGGGCCGTGCTGAATACGAACGTCTCGACGCGGTTGGTGTGTTGGCCCACGGCGTACGCGAGCTGGAGCAATAGACGCGCGTACCGGTCCATCGAACCGCTCACGTCCAGAAGCACCATGAGCCTGGGTACACGAGGAACCCTCTTCAGTCGCGGAATCCTGACCGGGTCCCCGCCTGTGCTGAGGCTGAGTCGCATTGCAGTCCGCAGATCTGGGACACCCTTCCGCTTGTTACGCTTCCTGCGGCGTCCGGGGCGAGCCGCGAGGGCGCGAACCATCCGAGCAGCGATTCTGGAGAGTTCCGACAGCTCCTCGCCCGCGAGCGCGGAGAGGTCACGGTCGGACGTGACGTGCCTCGCGCTCGCGCCGGTACGGAGCAGTTGGATGACGGTGTCCTTCGACTCGGGATCGTCCTCAGGCACGCCCAGCCCTCTGGGCATCCGGCCGACGGTCCGAGTCTGCCCGAAGTTCGCGGTCGGATCTACATCGATGTCCGGACGCCGGCTGAGCGGCTCAAAGGCCCAGAACTGTGCGAACAGTCGATCGAAGACTACGAACTGCTCCTGTCTCGATACCAGCAGCGAACGGAGCGACCAGTAGACGCGGCCTTCGGTCATCAGTCCGATTCTTTCGACGGCTCGGATCGCGTCAGACGTCTCCTGCGGTCCAACAAGCAGGCCATGCTCCCGCAGGACACGGCAGAAGCGCGTCAGGTGGGCAATGATGTCGTAACTTGAGTGCAATGAATTACTGCTTTCCATCCGACATTAGCTGTGAACATCGGTACCCCCCCGTGTCATTCTGAGGCGCAGCGGAGCGGAGCCGAAGATTCTCAGATGTCTTCGGTGGCAGTGGGTGCCACAGTTGTACCTCGCGGCCACCGTCGAGGTCCTAAAGGAGGTTTCCCGATGTGTCGCCCGCGCCCTGGGTCGCCCAGGCGCTCTGCTCCACGGCGGTCAGGAAGTCCAGAACGAGCCTGTTGAACGGGTCCGGCTCTTCCAGGTTGATCGCGTGGCCCGACTGGGGAATCACCGCCAAGCCGGACTTTGGGATGCAGCGCTTCATGAAGACGCTCGTTTCGATGCAGGGACCGTCCTCATCCCCGGTCATCACCAGCGTCGGGACGTCCAGGGCTCTCATCTTCTCCTCCAGGGCGAAAATCGTCGGGCGGCGTCCCTGGACACCGGCGAACGTCAGCGCCGAGCCAAGCGCGGAGTGCTCCATAAGCCCGCGCCTGAACTCCTCGTATCCGAGGGGGTCCTTCCGGAGAAGTTGGACCCGCGTTGGGCTGTTGGAGTAGTCGCCCATCGCCGCCATACCACACGAACGCATCTGCTCAGACCGCTGGTTGACGTTCCGACGGAACGCCTCGGGGTCGGTCGAGCCCGAGCCGGTCCCGGCGACGATCAGCGATCTGGCAATCGACGGATACGTCAGGCCGAAGTTCAGCGCGACGTTACCTCCCATCGAGAGTCCGCCGACATGGGCGAATTCGATACCGAGGAAGTCCAGCAGTCCTTTGAGGTCGTCGACCGACTGCTCCTGCGTGTAGTCGTCGATGCTCTCAGGGACATCGGACGGTGGGTAGCCGCGAGCGTTGTAGGTGATCACCCTGTATCGCCTGCTGAAGAACTGGACCTGTGGCTTCCATGAGCGGTGGTCTCCTGCGAACTCGTGACTCCAGACCAGTGGAAACCCCGCGCCATGCTCCTCGTAGTAGAGGTCGATCCCACTTACACGGGCCAAGGGCATGAACCATACCTCCGATCACGATGTACCAACGTGCTGTCCCGAGGCACAGTCAACCATATCGGACGGTCGTCCGCAACCGATAGGACGGGTTGGGCTATAATTAGCCGCACAACAAACTGGGAGATGAGGTTGGCAAGGGTCCGCATCATGTACTGGAAGGAGATCCCCGTGCAGGTCCAGGCGCAGGACGCCGGCTCGACGGTCTCCAAGCAGCTCGACCCGAGATTCCAAGAAGGTGTCGACGCGATCTCGATGCTCGATGGATCAACCGGAACGGACGACTATCTCATGGCCTGGGAGTGGGGAGAATACGTCGACACCGTCGGATCGGCGGAATCGGCGGCGGAGTCGCTGGCCGCGCGACTCAACAGTGGATTTCCGAAGGACTTTGTTTCCCGCATACGGGACCTGCATAGAAGTGGGGAGCGAGACCCGTCACCCGGCGCCGTCGACCACTGGATCGAATCAGACTGAGGACTACATGGAACAGATGCAATGACCTCTGATCACGGAAGAGCACAGACGATCCTCGAGCGGCTTGAGGCCGGAGAGGTCTTCGTCTCTGACGGCGCGACGGGCACCTATTTGCAGCAGCATGGACTGGAGCCCGGCGGATGCCCGGAAGAGTTCAACGCCAGCCATCCGGACGTCGTACGAGGCATGGCCAAGGACTACTTCGACGCCGGCTCCGACATGGTGCTGACGAACTCGTTCGGCGGCTCCCGGTACATGCAGAAGAAGTACGGATACGAGGGCCGCGTCCAAGAGTTCAATCGACTCGCCGCAGAGCACGCAGCGAGCCAGAAGCCCGACGGCCTTCACTACGTCGCCGCATCGGTCGGTCCGACTGGTGAGATGATGGAGCCGCTGCCAGACGGCGTCAGCGAGTCGGAGATGTACGACGCACTGGCCGAGCAGATGATCGCGCTGGCCGCGGGAGGCGCCGACGCGATTCTGGTCGAGACGCAGATGGCGCTGGAGGAGGCCGTCACGGGCATCCGGGCGGCAAAGGAGAACACCGATCTGCCCGTCCTCGCCACGATGGTGTTCGACCTCGGACCGCGAGGCTTCTTCACGATGATGGGGGTTACGCCGGAGAAGGCGGTCTCCGAGCTGCGAGAGGCGGGCGCAGACGTCGTCGGAGCGAACTGCGGCAACGGAATCGACCGGATGGTCGACCTCGCCGCACAGATGCGGGCGGTCGACGATGGGCTGATGCTGATCCACTCGAACGCCGGAATCCCTGACATGAAGGGGGGGCAGATTATCTATAACGAGGGCCCCGAATTCATGGCCGAACGCTTCGAGCGCTTGGCCGAAATGGGAATCAACATACTGGGTGGATGCTGCGGCACCGGCCCCGACCACATCAGGGCATTAAGGCAGGTGATAGGGTGAGACTATGACTCAATCAGCGACGGTCAGACGAGGACAGGTGGTTGAGAGGTTGCGGGAGATCGGGAGATGCCTCGAGCTGGTTCCCTCAGACCCTCACTTCAACGAAGTGTCGGTCGGCCTGTACGTCAAGGACGGCACGTGCACGGTCTGGAGCTTCAGTCGCGCCGAACGGATCGAATCCAGGCTCCGCGAGATTCGAGACCAGATGGTGCGACTGGGAGGTGTCGAACCAGTCGAGGGATCGGGCAACCAGTTCGTCTTTCCCTGCGGGACGATCCACTTTCGGCCTGTGAAGTTTCTACTGTCGCGGGCCGTCACCAAGGCCCCGGACTTCGCACACTCGGACGGCCCCATGACCATCAAGGACTCGAAGTCCGCTCTCATGCTGACCACGACAGGACTCGAGGGTGACGACAGGTACATGTACCGCGTATCAGGGGAAGGAGACGTCAGGAACCCGGCGCTCCGGCTCCGAATGGTGGTCGCCGGGTACGTCCGCTACGGCGAGATGGAGAAGGTCGGCGATACCAACGTCGCATTCACCTGCGGCTGGCGCCACGACGAGCTCGTCAGGCTCCTCCAGCCCTACTCCCGCAACATCAGCGCCGTCGAATCGATGCTCGAAGCCGAAGCCGTCCGCGGCCAGATGACGACGAGCACGCTCGGCTTCACGCCTCTTTAGACTGGGGAGACGCCTAGATGAGCTTCACATTCACTATAGAGACGGAACAAGAGATAGACGGTCGGTGGATTGCTGAGGTGACAGATATCCCCGGAGCCTTGGTGTATGGCTCAACGACCGACGAGGCTATTGCGAAGGTGCAGGCGCTGGCTCTGAGAGTGTTAGCAGAACGGCTTGAGCAATGATAGTAGCGCTAATCTACATCGTAGTCGCCCTGGTTCTCGGGATTCCGATCGGGGTCGCCGCCGCCCGGTATCCCGATGCCATGTGGCTGATCGTCCCGCCATATCTGGGGCTGGCGCTTGCCGGGGTTATCGCACTTCAGTACGTAGGGCAAAAATCCGGGATCCCTGAGCTCCAACGGTTCCATGTGCCTGAGAACGTCCGACAGGTGGTTTACCCATGGGTCTTCGCAGCGATAGTCGGCGCCGCCGTCAGTCTTGTCGGGATTCCGGTGCTTGCCGTAGGGTTAGTGGCGCTTATGGTCTTCACGCTGTCTTACGCAGTGTTCCAAGTCGTTAACCAGAATCGAAGCGGCAAATGAGAAGGAATTCAGAAGAATCCGCGAGTCACGTGGCTCAAGTGGATATCGCGGTTCGTAGCCCGAACAAATGAGGTCTGTACAATGCCGGAAACACAGTCACAGTCGAAGGCGACGGCGTCCCGACAACCGCACCCCAAGCCAAAGTTGAGAGTCCCTCCAATTAAGAGACGCAAGTCCCCACCGCAGCCACCTCCGCGGATCGATGATCGAACGTGACCGTAGAATCTGACGACAAACCAACTATCTTCCTCGATACCACCGTTCTGCTTGACGTCGTCGACAGGAGACATGACAGTACAATCGGGATGCTTGAGACGATACGTGCAAACAACCTGACGGTCCTAGCCTCGCCGTTCGCGGTCTTGGAGATGATCGAGGCGAAGAAAACTGACCGATGGACGGAAAAGATGTTGGCCGCGGGATTCTCGGTTGTTCAGATCTCGAGAAGAATGGGGTCTCGGCGAGCCGGCCCTTCCGCGTTGAATCGACAGGAGCTCGATGGTGTCTATGCCACAATTCGCGACGTCCTGCGGGGAGACCTAGACATGGTTGGGTTTCCCGCACCGACGGAGGGACTCATGAGCCGGGCTGAAGACATCTGCGCTGCGACCACCTTAGCCGCTGGTGACTCTCTCCACCTTGCAACCGCCATTCACTTCGGAGCTCGGATTCTCGTGACATCGGATTCCGACCTCATCAGTATTGCGAGGAGGTTCGTTCGCGCTACACCACCGCAAGGATTTGACAACGTTGTGAATGAACTCTCGTAATTACAATCGCATCTGGACAGCGAGGAACCACTATGCCATTCACAGAGACGATGACACCGCGGGAACGCACGATGGCGGCGCTGAACCGGGAGCCGGTCGACAGGCCGCCGGTGGCGAATCCGACGAATGTCGCGACGGTCGATCTGATGGATCTGGTCGACGCACCGTTCCCGGACGCGTGCCGCGACCCTGAACTCGCGGCGCGGCTCGCCGCAACGGGCTACACCGAGCTCGGTTTCGACTCGGTCGCGCCGTACTTTTCGATCATCCAGGAGTCATCCGCCCTCGGCTGCGACATGCAGTGGGAGGAGAAGGACAACTGGCCGACGGTGCGGATGTACCGCCCGATCTGGAAAGACTCCCGCGACGTACGGATCCCGCCCGGCTTCCTCGAACACCCGGACAATATCACGATCACAAAATCGATCGAGATACTAAAGCAGGAGATCGGATCGGAGGCGGCCGTCATCGGGAAGACGATGGGCCCCTGGACGCTAGCGTACCACGTCTTTGGCGTCGAGAACTTCCTGCTCATGACGATCGACGATCCCGAAGAGACCATGCGATGCCTCCATAAGCTGAAGGAGATCTCGGTCCTCTTTGGCGAGGCGCAGATCGCGGCGGGCGCCGATGCACTGACATTCCCGGACCACGCGACCGGCGATCTCGTGAGCGGCGAGTACTACCGGCGGTTCCTCCAGGAGCTGCACATGGAGATGGTGGAGCGGCTGGACGTCCCTCTGATCCTCCACATCTGCGGAAACACCCTCGACCGCATGCCCTACATCGCCGAGACCGGCATGGCGTACTTCCACTTCGACTCCAAGAACGACCCGCAAGCGGCGATGGACACCGTTGACGGCAAGATCGGCCTGGTTGGCAACATCAACAACCCGACCACCCTTTATGCCCGTGGCCCGGCCGAGGTCAGGGACGAGGTCTTCGCCTGCCTCGACGCGGGCGTGCAGATGATCGCCCCCGAGTGCGCGGTCCCTCTCGCCACAAAGCTGGAGAACCTGATGGCGATTCCGGAGGCTGTGCGCGAGTGGATGGAGAATGAATATGCCGGTAGTCAATGAAGGCCTAGAACATGAGCTTGGATACGTAACCAGGCAGTTCGAGCAGGACCACATCCGCAGACAGTGGGACGACGCCGACCCGCTGATGCAGGACATCAGCTACCATCTGATCGTCGGGAACCACCACGACGTCGACCGGCTGACCAGACAGGCCCTCGACGAGGGCTTTTCCGCGAACACGATCCTAGACGATGGACTGATCGCGGGGATGGCGATCGTCGGCATCAAGTTTCGAGACAACGTCATCTTCGTCCCAGAGGTCCTGGTTGCGGCCCGCGCTATGAAGGCGGGCATGGCCCACGTGGAGCCGATTCTGTCGGCGTCCGGCATCGAACCGATTGGCACCGTGATCATGGGTACGGTGAAGGGCGACCTGCACGACATCGGCAAGAACCTCTGCATCATGATGCTCAGGGGCGCCGGATTTGTCGTCCACGACCTCGGTGTCGACACCTCCCCGGACGAGTTCATCGACGCGGTCGTGGAGCACGAGGCCGAGGTGCTCGGCATGTCCGCGCTGCTCACGACCACAATGCCCAACATGGGCAAGACGATCGACGCCTTCGAGGAAAACGGCCTCCGCGACGTCGTCAGGATAATGGTCGGAGGAGCACCCCTCACCCAAGAGTTCGCGGACGACTTCGGCTCTGACGGCTACGGCAAGGACGCCATGGAATGTGTGGACCTCGCAAAGCGATTCCTCGGCCTCCAGGAGGCGGAAGAGCCGGTGCCGGCAGGCGTGTAGAATCTTGGACATTAGTCGACGTAACTTGGCGACCCACTCTATAGGGGCGCCCCGCGTGGGCGCTCGACCGGACCTGCCGCAATCCATGGAGACGTCATTTGCTGGCGCCCAGCGAGAGGGCCTGTGAACTCTAACCGGACACACCAACCCGTGGACAGGGACCGATACCGCCGGAGCATGTCGCGCTTAGACGCAATCTTTCGGGACGTCAACGAGAACGCGAATCGAGTTTCGACGTACCGCTGTCCCTACAAGAATGCGCAAGATCGCTGTACCGCCCAGTTCGGCTGTCGTAACCAGGACCGATCAGTCCCTCAGGACGAGCTCTTCATCTGCACCGGCGACGACAAGCTAGACTACCGCTCCGCGTGGGAGATCTAAACCCGGATTTCCCAGATCCCCCGAGAGGCCCAGTCCCGGTCTCGAGGAATTCGAAGGCGCTCGAACGGTCCCATTTCCGCACACGGGCCCCATGACGGCGACCGTTTCCGTTCACACTCCCGCCGCGTTCTGAGCGTGCCACAGGCGATTTAACGGGAGCTAGTAGACCTGATATGAATACGCCACCCCGGTTTGACGTGGGTCTTATCCACTTACTGGCCATGCCAGTTTGCAGTAGGAGGCATCGAAATGCGTAAGGGTTTTGGGCTTGGATGGTTGGTCGTGGCAGCGGCGGCGACTCTGTTGATGGTCTCTGCGGCCTGCGGCGCGACGGAGACGATCGAAGTGCCCGGCGAGACCGTGGTCGTCGAGAAGGAGGTCATCAAGACCGTTGAGGTCCCAGGCGAGACCGTGGTCAAAGAGGTTCAGGTCCCCGGCGAGACCGTAGTGGTAGAAAACGTGGTAACCGAAACCGTGAAGGTCCCCGGCGAGACCGTAGTGGCGGAGAAGGAGGTGGTCAAGGAGGTCGAGGTACCCGGTGAAACCGTCGTAGTGGAAAAGGTGGTGAGGGAAACGGTAGAAGTCCCAGGTGAGACGGTGGTGGTGGAGAGAGAGGTCGTCAAGACCGTGGAGGTCCCCGGCGAAACTGTAGTAGTGGAACAGGAGGTCGTTAAGACGGTTGAGGTTGTCAAGGAGGTACCGGTCGAGAACGTGGTGACCGTTGAGATTATCAAGGAGGTACCACGGGGACCAGTAGGCGATACCACGAAGGCGGTAGGCGCATTCGTTTCCATCGGATCAAACTTGGACCCACGCGCCGACGGACACAAGCCCTCTGGATTTCCCATATTCGACCCCTTGCTACATATGAGTCAAGATCATGAGATCGAACCATATCTTGCGAGTAGCTGGGAGGCCAGCTCATCTCTTAAGCAAATAACTTTCCACTTGAGGGACGACGCAAAGTTTCATTCAGGCGACCCGATAGAGGCCCTGGACATCATCAAGACTATCGACATCTACTGGGTGGACCGTTCCCAAGATTTCGGCAGGGCAAACGACTACAAGAACAATGTCACGAGTCTGGTAGCCGTGGACAACGTGACCCTTGCACTGGAGATGTCAACGCCAGCGGTTGACCGATTGGAGTTTTATACCGAGAAAGACCCATGGCATATGCTGAACGCCAGCAGGATTGAGGAGCTTGGGGAAGAAGCTTACTTCCAGGACCCAATAAACAGCAGGCTCGGAAGCGGGCCTTACATTATGACAGACAGGGACCCGGATTCCTTATGTGCGTACGACCGCTGGGCTGACTGGTGGGGTGGCACGCCAGGTTGGGGTGACGGCGGCGTCCAGTTCCAGTAGCTCGAGATCAGACGAGTGCCGAACCCAGCAACTCGGATAGCCATGCTGGCGGCAAACCAAGCCGACATGATCACTATGTCGCCAATCCTGCTGGGGACGATAGCACGGATCCCAGGTCGCGACGTCATACAGTCCCCGTCGGGCATCATGACAGACATCGTCTTCGGCGGTCTGTTCAGACCAGACAAGCCTGGGTACAGGTCTGACAACCCCTTCCTGGACGAGCGTATAAGAGAGGCGATCAACCTGGGAATCGACCGTGACGATCTGAATCAGAAGGTGTACGGGAACGGTGCCACCCGCAGCGATGCGCCCCTTTTGGCGCCCGGGATGCTCGGATGGAACGATTCGGTCGCGGTTGCAATGAGAAACGACCCTATTCCTTTCGATCCGGAGGAGGGAAAAGGCTGATCAGGGAGGCCGGGCATACGGATACCGAGTTTAACTTCGGGCTTGTTGAGGGCTATGGTGATTACCCTGAAAACAGACAGGTGGGCGAGTACCTGGTAAATGAGTTGCAACGCAACCTGGGACTGAATATCATGGCCTCTCCGCTCAACCTGGGAGCTTTCTTTGGTGCTAACGCCCGAAGAGATCTCTATCAGGACACCTTTTGGATGACCAATGGGCATCGCAAGAACATGAACGTGAGTTTTCTTCCAAGATCCCAATGGTACCCTCCTTCAGGCCAGGGCACTCCAAGTGAGGACTCGGGCCTCGGCTACGGAGACTTCCTTGGGAAGGAGTTCGATGATATCTATCAGCCAGTTATCTGGGCGGAGACTCAGGAGGAGCATGCGATGCGTGCCGCCCTGGCGTCCAAATACATCCGAGACAAATGGCTCACCGTACCTCTCCTTGTTATCCCCCTCTATTGGGGGGTGAATTCTGACAAGATTTCCAACTGGCATCTGGTCCCAGGTGCTCCATGGGCTAACGGCTTCCGCACGTTGAAGCCCTCGCAGTGAAATCACTAAACGCAGGGCTGCGCTTTCTGCGGCTCTCCTACGCGGACGCTGGTAGGCTGCTTCGCGAAGCTTATTAGCGCCCGCTGGGACATGACGGCAACCTCAAATCGTGGAGCTGAGCTGTCCCTAAAGCATGTTCGGACCCCTTTGGAGTCTCTCAGCCCTTTCGCCGTCTGCTGATCGCCAGGTCGTACTCACGATGAGGTAAGAAGTGCTCCGATTCATAGTGTGGCGTTTTTTGCAGTCCGTAATAACGGTGCTTGGCATTTCCGCCGTGGTGTTTTTCTTCACATTCGTGATCGGCGACCCGGTCGTGGCTCAGCTTGCGAGTCGGTACGATCTGGACTTCGACGCTGTCGAAAGAATTAGGAAAGATATGGGCTTTGATCAGCCCATCCCCGTGCAGTATGCCAAGTTCATCGCAAACGCGGCGCGGGGCAAGATTGGCCTATCCCTCGTCGACAAGCGGCCTGTTACTGAGCAGGTCTCGAGGCGCTTGCCTGCGACCATTCAACTGGCTTTGGCTGCTGGTGCATTCACGATCATAGTGGCGATTCCGCTGGGAGTGATGGCGGCGCTCAAGCGAGGTACCCTGGTGGACAGGATAGCGCGGACGCTCGCCTTCTCCGGACAGTCAATTCCCGATTTCTTTTTGGCACTGCTCCTTATCTTCTTGTTTGGCGTCTGGCTCCGTTGGTTGCCCATCGCAGGAAAAGATAGCTGGCAAAACCTAGTGATGCCAGCGGTCGCCGCGGGCTGGTTCTCGATGGCAGGACTCTTGAGAATAACTCGCTCATCGACGCTTGAGGTACTCAGTTCGGACTACGTCCGAACAGCTCGCGCGAAGGGCCTGAAGGAGAGCACTGTACTATGGGTACACACTTTCAGGAACGCCCTCATTCCGATAGTTACAAGTGTGGCGCTGCTAGCGGCCGGCATGCTCAACGGTATCGCGTTGGTAGAGGTGAATTTCGCCTGGCCCGGACTTGGCGAATATGCTGTGTCTGCGGCTTTGGGACAGGACGTGTTTGCCATACAGGCCGTCGTTTTGTTTACCGCCGCGCTATTTGTCACAGAAAATTTCCTTGCGGACGTGGCATACGCCGTCGCGGATCCCAGAATTCGATTGTATTAGGAATCTCGTGGGCTCAGTCTTCAAACGGCGTAGCATCATTGTGAGAAGGGCCTATTGGGCACCTGCGAGGACGTACAGCTTCCTACGTCGCCACTGTGTGCCCCTGATTCCCCTGGTCATCCTGTTCGCAATGGGTATCATCGGCGCCTTCGGCCCGTTTCTCGCCCCGAGTGACCCAGACTTCGGCGATCCATCTCAGGGGCTTTTGCCACCATTCTGGCTGACCGAAGGAGACTTCTCTTTCCCACTGGGCACGGACTTTTTGGGAAGGGATATTCTGAGCAGGATCCTCGATGGAGCGCAGTCAACAATGCTCACCGCGGCACTGGCACTAACGGGAGCGATATTTATCGGAGTCACTCTCGGCCTTACAAGCGGTTATGTAGGTGGCTATGTGGACACGATCGCGATGCGATTGGTCGATTTCATGTTGTCCATGCCGGCACTACTGCTCGCGCTGGTAGTGGTGTCCGTGCTTGGTCCGAGCCTGAGAAACCTTGTGGTGGTTGTTGTTGTATCGTGGGTGCCATTCGCCAGATTCATCCGCGGAGAGGTCCTCAGTTTGAAGGAGCGTGACTTTATCACAGCCGCGAGAGCTATTGGATCTTCGCCCGTACGGATCGGTGGCAGGCACCTGCTGCCGAATGTGACAGCAACGATCCTTGTTCTGGCAACTCTCCAGACAGGGCTCATCATCCTGCTTGTGGCTGGACTGAGCTTCCTAGGTCTCGGTGTGCCCAAACCGAACTCGGCCTGGGGGGTAATGATCTCAGATGGACGCTCCTGGCTAACCAGTGCATGGTGGATTTCGGTGTTCCCAGGGGTGGCAATATCGTTGCTTATCATCTCGCTCAACATCGTTGGAGACTGGATGCGTGACTTCTTTGACCCTAACCTCCGTCGCAGCCAGTAACGTCGCCGTCTCCGAGAAGTGGATCATACTGGACCTCAGCTGAGGCGGGCGAACCTTAATCTGGTCGTACATTGGCGACGCTTCTATTGAATCCACGGGAGAGGCCATTGGTTGCTGGCCCCCGATCTTCTGACCCGGCCAGCACTTCTTTAGCAGAATGTTGATCGCCCCTTAACATCCAACTGCTATTGTGAAGTTTGTAACTATGTCTTCTCAGACGCAAACTTCCTCGGGCTGGATGCACAGGCTCGCGTCCCACCGTCCTTTCGCCGGGGTGATCGACGTAATGCGGTGGTTTCAGATTCAGCCGGACACCAGCGTTGGGATCAACACAGAGAGGCCGGACTTCGCGAGGCAGATCCTCGCCTCGCTGTCAGAGTGGGGGGTCAGCCGCGTGTCGATTAACTGGGAAAGCCTCGAACACAGACCGGTGCTCGAGACTCTGGAATCATGGGGTTACGAGGTCAACATCTATAACGTCCCTGACATGGAGTCTTTCCTGAAGGCTGCTCTGTTGCTGCCTAGGTCTCTAACGGCGGACTTCAGCTTCTCGCGCGGAGCCGAGGTCGTGCAGGGCGCTGACGACGATGATGATGCTCGTCTGTACAATGGACGCCTACAGCATGTCTTCCCGGGTTCCTGAAGCTGATCGCGGACCGGGAAGTGGAGAATCGTGTCATCTGTTCGCGATACAGGTCCTGGAGAACGGGCACTGCGCAGAGGGAGCCAACTCCGGCTCCGCAGTGCGTTCCGTGGCGAGTCGATCGGAACCTACATCCTCGTCATCTTCGGCACCGGCTCGGTCCGGCGGCTGAGCTGACCGATGCGCAGGTCGGGCTTTGGCAGGTCGCCGTCGTTTGGGCGTTCGGCATTGCCCTCGCGATCTACGTCACCGGAAACGTATCTGGAGCTCATCTTAACCCGGCAGTGAGCCTCGCATTCGCTATCTTCAGGAGACGGGAGTTCAGCTACCGGCTGCTCCCTCTGTACTGGTGCGCTCAGATCGTCGGTGCGGTTCTCGCCGGCATCAGCGTCCTGATGATCTTCGGACCCGCCATCGCCAGGTTCGAGTCGGTCAACAACCTGGTCCGAGGCGCGGCCGGAAGCGAACGCGCCGCGATGGTCTTCGGCGAGTACTTCCCGAATCCGGGAGTCTATGGCACCGGAGAAGCGGCGGCAGGAATCATATCGCCGGTGGGCGCGGCGTTCGTGGAGGGGTTCGGCACTGCGATTCTGGTGCTGGTGATCTTCTCGCTGACCGAACGGCAGAACGCGGGTCTCACAACGAAGAACCTCACCCCCCTTCTGATCGGCTTCACGGTGGCCGCCCTGATCAGCCTGTTCGCACCGCTGACCCAAGCCGGGTGGAATCCGGCCCGGGACTTCGGACGCCGGATCGTGGCCTTTCTTGCAGGCTGGGGCGACGTCGCCATTCCGGGGCCTTCGAACGGCTTGGGGGTGTACATCGTGGGACCGATGATCGGGGGGCCAGTCGGAGCGGCGGTCAACGAGTACCTCGTGCGCCCCGGGCTCGACAGGATCGAAGAGTCGCGCAGCTCGACAAATGGGACGGTACAAAGTTGACCGACGCACTCTTCGTCTGCGTTCACAACGCCGGTCGAAGCCAGATGGCCGCGGCCATCTTCAACTGCCTCGCCCGAAAGATGGGCGTTGCGGTTTCCGCCGCCTCGGCCGGAACCATGCCGGCCGATCGGGTTCACCCCAACGTCGTGCAGGTGATGAAAGAGTGGGAGATCAACCTGTCCGCTATCACACCACGGGTCCTTACAGACCAAGACGCTGCCGAGGCGGCAAGGATCATCACAATGGGTTGCGAGGTCGACGCGAAGGCCTGCCCAGCCATATTCCTCAAAGATGTCGAAGACTGGGCCTTGGCCGATCCGAAGGGGCTGCGTCTGGAGGAGACCAGAGAGGTCAGGGACGAGATCGCGAGACGGGTGCTGCGCCTGATTCAGAGTATTCTCAACGTCGCTGAGCCTCCGGCGTCATAGCCAGTACGCGATCCGGTCCCGACGACCGACTCCCTACCCCGACTGTAGACGACTCGCCTTCATCGACGTACTATTCCCTCAGGATACGGTAGACGCGAACGCTCGATAGGGAGACATCTCATGAAGGTCAGGCGGTTCGACTGCAACCCAATTATCCACCTGGGCATGAGCCCCAGTCTGGGCGGGAACATCAACGGGCCGTCGCTGATCCGCGCCCCGGAATGGCTGTCTGACCCGCTAGGCAGGTACTACCTCTACTTCGCCCACCACGCGGGCTCCTTCATCAGACTGGCGTACGCGGACGATCTGGAGGGTCCCTGGAGAATCTACGAGCGTGGAACTCTGCAACTTGAGCAGTCGTACTGCTACAACCATATCGCGTCACCGGACGTCCACGTTGACGAGGCGAATCGGCAAATCCGCATGTACTACCACGGGTGGGTGGCTGACAGGGTGCAGCGGTCCAAGGTAGCCGTGTCAAAGGACGGGCTTGAGTTCGAAGCGCTGCCTGAAATCCTTGGCAAGCCCTACTTCAGGGTATTTCGGCGGAGCGGATACCACTTCGCGATGGGGATGCCCGGCGTAATATATCGCTCGAAAGACGGCCTCACCGACTTCGAGCAGGGTCCGAAACTGTTCTCGGACCACATGCGGCACAGCGCCCTGGACATCGAAGAGAATACGCTGAAGGCCTTCTACACGAACGCAGGGGACTCCCCGGAGCGGATCTACCTATCAACGATAGACATCAGCCGGGACTGGTCCCGGTGGGAGGCCTCCGACCCAATGTTGGTACTCGAGCCTGAGACTGAGTACGAGGGAGCGGAGCTTCCGGCGGCGCCGTCTTCTCGCGGGTTGGTAATGGAGAAGGTACGTCAGCTACGCGACCCGGCTGTATTCAAGGAGGGCGACGCGACGTACCTTCTATACTCGGTCGCCGGCGAGCAGGGGATTGCAATCGCCGAGATCGAAGAAAACTAAGCCTCCGAAGACCTCCTGAATCGGGAACGTTCCCTAGAAGTCCATGTGCGGAAGGTCGTCTTCGTCGGGCGACAGCTCCAGGACGACGAGGTCCTGCAGGCTCCCGTACATGTCCCTCACGCGTCCGCGCAGCACCGCCACTTTCTCAAAGCCCGCGGCTACCGCGGCGCGGATCGCATGCTGCTCCCGACGGTCGACGAGCTCGAACACAAGCCGCTGAAGCTCAAGGTGCCGCCCGATCTGAATCAGCTCATGGATCAACCTTGAACCGAGGCCTTTCCCCCTGTACTCAGGGTCCACGACCAACCTTAGCTCCCCCACATGGCGCCTCGCGGCGCGTCGGCTCCGGTGCAGCGTCGCGTCCGCGACCACCCGATCGCCGTCCAGGGCGATCAGTGGGACCGTCTGTTCAAGGTCGATACGGTCGGTGAACTCCCTGATCACCTCCGGCGCCGCGACGTTGTTGTTGAGGTAAAACCGATCGTCCTCGGGCACCCTCATGAAGAAGCGCAGAAGCTCGGTCTCGTCGTCGGGCTGGAGCTTTCTGATGGTGACGTCCGTTCCGTCGTAGAGCGTGGCGACGCAAGGATAACTGCGGAGGAAAGCGGGCGTGGTCACCCTAACCTCCTATCAGTCGATGAACCGTTCCGGTCCGAAACCGCCGACCGGCATCTCAGTCTTCCCAGAGGCGATCAGGTCAGCGACGGCCTTGCCGATTCCCGTGCTCAGCAGAATACCCTTCTTCCCGGCGCCGGTCGCGACGTATGCGTTGTCCCAGCCCGGAGCCCTCCCGATGATCGGCAACCAGTCTGGCGACAGCGGCCTCAGACACGCGGTGTGGAGCACGAGCTCCGCGCCCTCCATCTCGGGCATGAGCCGTGCGGCTCCCTGCGAGAGGCTCTTACGCGCCTGCGCCGATGGGACCATGTCGAATCCCTTCTCCTCCTCCGTAGCGCCCGCCCAGACCTGCTCGGATTCGCGGTGGTAGAGCGAAACCCCGGCTCCCTGGAAGTCGTGCTTCAGTGGGCCGGACGGAAGTGTCATCCTGAGAATCTCGCCCTTGTACGGGCGGATAGGCACTGGGATACCGAGCCAGCTCTCGACGTCTGCGGACCACGGACCGTTCGCGAACACGATGGCGTCGCAAAGGATCAGCCCGTCGAGGGTCCGGACCGCGGTTACACGGCAGCCACTCGTTTCGACTCCCGTTACCGTACTCGACAGTACCGTCGAGCCCATCGTCTTGGCGCACGCGGCCAGAGCGAGCGTGAACCGGTAACTGCTCAGAGCGGCATTCCCCCAGGCATCAAGGCCGCCCAGCGCCGCTGGGGACACTCTGGGCTCCAGCTCCCTGAGCTGCGATGCGTCCAGCCACTCCGCCGAAAAGTCATCGTCAGCGGCGTCGAACAACCTGCTGGTTGTTTCTATTTCCGCCAAGTCAGCATCGTCGAACGCGACTCGAACCGAGGAGACGATGCTTGGCTCGAAGTCGATGTTCGAGTGCTGCGACAGCTCTGGCCAGATCTCCCGGTGCATCCTGTACGAGCTAATCGCCAGGCCGCTCAGCGGGCCGGGGATTCCGGCCCCCTCGAGCGGGTTCAGTCCTCCCGCGGAGTACCCAGACGCGTTTGCAGCAACGCCGTCCCGCTCGACTATGATCGATCCGACCCCTGCCCTGCCCAGGTAGTAGGCAACCGCGCATCCCGCGGCGCCGCCACCGACTACTACAACATCGCCAGACTCACTGCTCATTCGTCGAGCTCCATTTCGGCTTAGAAGACTCTTCTCGACGGAGATTTATCGCCGGCTTGGCTGCCGGGCAATGAAGATCAGAATCGCCGCGATCAGGTACGAACCTATCGCGTACATCCAAATAACCCTGTATCCCCCGGTCAGCCCGAATATCACCGCCCCGAACGTCGGCCCAAGTCCCAGAAACACCATCTGAAACGGTCCGGCAAGTCCGGTTATCGTACCGTACGAACGCCGTCCGAAGTACGTGGCCAGCATCATGCTGCCTAGAACGTTCAGTCCCCCTGACGCAGTGCCCCATGCAACCGCGACGACGAACAGCGTCGGTCCGCCCCGTGATACGAACAGCACCAAGGCCGTCCCGAGCGTCAAGACAGTCGACAACGCCGCCAGTTTCCTTGGCTGATACCGGTCGGCCAGAAGACCCCAGCCCGGACTCGTCAGCGCCCCTAGCAGCGAGCTGAGGCTCAACGCCGCGCCCGCGACAGGCTGCGACAATCCCGAGTCTACCAGGAACGGAACGATCTGGAATCCGATCGTGCCAGACGTCAGGATCGTCAGCATCTCGGCGATGATTATGAGCCAGAAGGCCCTTGTCGCGAATGCCTCGCCGGCGCTCCATCCGTCCTCTTCCAATGCGGGAGCAATCTCCCCAACGTTCATGCCAGCTTGCGGACCGTCGCCTCGAGCACCGAGGGGAGGATCGCCGTCTGGGGCCAGTCCGATGTCCTCCGGCCTGCGCCGCATGATCAACAGCAGCGGGATAACCAGCAGCGCGGCGAATGTCCCCAGCGCCCGATAGGCAACCCGCCAGTCGTAGACCGCGGCAATCCCTGAGATGACCTGGATGTTGATTGCGCCGCTGACCGGTCTGAACGTGGAAGTCAGCCCGAGCGCCAGGTTCCGCCGCCTCCGGAAAAAGTTGACCGCCACGGTCCGAGGCACGACGCCGACCAGATTCGGATTCGCGATCGACCTGGCGACGATGTAGGCTGCGTAGAAGTGCCAGACTTGGCCGATTCCGGCAAGGGCGAAGAACGAGACAGCCACGATCAGTGCTGCGGGCGGCATGAGCCTTCTCGGACCGTGACGGTCTGTCAGCCTGCCGAAGATCGGGGTGAGGAGGCCCGACGTCCACGTTCCGGCGGTCACCGCGAACGCGATCGTCTGGCGGTCCCAGCCCATGTCCTCGAAGATCAGGTTCTGGATGCCGCCGATGGTCACCTGAGCGACGCCGGTCGCGGCGTACGTGGCGAGCGCGGCCATCGTCAGGACGACCCACCCGTAGTAGACGGGTGTACGCGGGGTCCAGTCGACAATGGCCTTGAGCATCAGCCCAAGATTAGCACGCGGCGGGCTCGGCGATCCCCGTCACGCCGAGCGACGCCTCTCGAGGAACGTTAGGGACGCTCTGAATAAGTCCCGATGGTTTGTGGGATGGTAACATAGGGCCAAGGCCTGAAGATGGGGGAGGAGAGGCAATGAACCAGCCGACGTTTGCGGACTTGGACTACGAGAGCAAGAAGCGAAAGACTCGCCGGGAGAAGTTCCTTGAGCGCATGGATGGACTGATCCCGTGGGAAGAGTTGGAAGAGCGCATCCGACCGTTCTATCCCAAGGCCGGTCGTGGTCGGCGGCCCTACGAGTTATCGGTGATGCTACGGATACACTGCGTGCAGTTGTTTTACAACCTGAGCGACCCTGGGATGGAGGACATGCTCTACGAGGTCGAATCGGTGAGGCGGTTCGTAGGGCTGAGACTGCCTGGGCCGCTGCCGGACGAGACGACGATTCTGAACTTCCGCCACCTGCTGGAAGAGCATGAGTTGGGCGCGGGTCTGTTCGAGGAGATCAACCGCTATCTGGAGTCCAAGGGTCTCCGTCTTCAGGAGGGGACGATAGTGGACGCGAGCATCATAGCGTCGCCCTCATCGACGAAGAATCGGGCTAAAGAGCGCGACCCCGAGATGCACCAGACGAAGAAGGGTAACGAGTGGCACTTCGGGATGAAGGTGCACATCGGTGTGGACTCGCAGACGGGAGTGGTGCACAGCATGACCACGACATCTGCGAACGTGCATGACCTGACTGAGTTGCCCCGGTTGCTGCACGGTGGGGAGTCTCAGGTGTGGGGAGATGCTGGGTATCAGGGAGTTGACAAGAGGCCGGGGAACCGGGGCTTGGACGTGGAGTGGCAGGTGGCGATGAGGCCCGGCCAGCGTCGGAAGCTGGAGCCTGGGAGCCCTGAGGCGGTGTCGGAGAAGCGCAAAGCGTCGGTCAGAGCTAAGGTGGAGCATCCGTTCCTGTACATCAAGCGGCACTTCGGCTACGCCAAGGTCCGCTACAGGGGGCTGTCCAAGAACACGCAGCGGCTGATGACGCTGCTGGGGTTTGCCAACTTGATGAGGGCCGAACAGTACCTGACGGCGTGAAACCTTGTATAAGTGCGCCCAAAATCAGGGCTAACGGCGGCGAAAGGCCCTGTCAGGGCCGGTTGTAGGCCGAGAATAACCCCCACCACGGCGCCATGAGGCAATTTAACGCCCCCAAAACCACTCCGGTCAACTCGGCCCAGCCAGAAGCCGATTGTTCAGAGCATCCCTAGCAGCGGCGCGTCCATCCTCGACGATACCGTGTAAATAGGGGAAGTCAACAGACGAGTTCAGGCTCACAGCGCCGTATAGCCGCCGTCAACTATGAGTGGCGCCCCTGTCACGAATGACGATTCGTCCGATGCCAGGAACAGCGCGGCGTTGGCGATCTCCACGGGATCGGCAAACCGGCCCAGGGGGTACCGCTCCTCCAGCCGTTCCCGAATCTGTGGATTCTCTGTAATCGACCGGATCAGGTTTGTGTTGACGTGTCCGGGGCAGATGCAGTTGACCCGAATGTTCTCCCTGCCATACTGGATGGCGAGGTTCTTGGTCAACTGGACAACTCCGCCTTTGGACGGTACGTATGGGTCGAAACCGCTTCCCAGGCCGATCGGCGCGCCGACGAGGCCGTTGATCGACGAGATGTTGATGATTGACCCGCCACCGCTCTGGCGCATCTGCTGGATAGCCAGCCAGCAGACCATGTAGGTCCCGCGTAGATTGACGTCGAGTACTCGGTCGTACACGGCTACCACACGATCGTACGGGTCGTCGAACGATCGGTCCCGCGGGACGCCCTGGTCTGAGATTATCCCCGCGCTGTTAAAGACGACGTCGACTCGGCCGTACCGCTCGACCGTCGTCTCTACCATGCGTCGGGCATCAGATGCGTCGGATACGTCGCCGGCGACTGCCGTCGAGTCGCCACCCGCCGATTGGATTTCACTGACGACTTCTTCCAGTCCGTCTTCGTTTAGGTCGCACACGACGACGGTCGCACCTTCTCTGGCGAAGACGAGCGCAGTCGCGCGTCCGATTCCTGACGCGCCGCCTGTAACGAGCGCTACTTTATCTCTGAGTCGCATTGTACGGAAACCTCCTGACCGAGACTGATCTAACCGCCCGCTGAACCTGTGATCAGATACTTTCCACCTACCAGTTGTACGGACACCACGGCGCCACGCTGTGCGAGAACATCGCGTCCGCGCGCTCCAACGCACCCGGTGTGTACTCCTCCGCGAGGCCAGCGCGTGCGAGTACCGTGAATGGCACGGTACCAAGAAATGTCGACCCCATCTCCTTGGCGGACGTTCCAATGTCCGGCGAGCGAGTTGTCGTGCAACATCGCGTCCCCCCGGGTCCGCCCTCGAGTGACAGTCTACCTTCGTTCCAAGGGCAGAACGTGTCGCGGAGTTGAATCGTAAGTCGGTCTTCGGTACTGTAAGTCCTTCCAGCAAGCGCGGCTCGCGCATTCACCAAACGCAGCCAAAAGCTGTCAAGGACCGTTCGTCGTAGCCGCCGCGGGTCCGCGAGCATCCAGGGCATCGGATCGTCCAGCGGTCGCTTCTGGGCGATCGTCGTCGTTCTCAGGTCCATGTTGAAGCAGAATCTCCACAGCGCCGAGTAAGCCGCGTCCGAGACCGACATCAGCTCGTGGACCAACAGCTCACCACCACGTACCCTATAGATCACGTACCCGTCTAAACGGTCCCCCTCGTAGTAGGCGACGCGGAAGTACTCGCTTGCCGATCGTCTAGTCTCAGGTGGGTCCGCTTTGATCCTTCCCCACTCCGCTGACGATCGGGCCACCGCACCCGGTCGACCCGCCGTGGCCCGCTTGAAGACTCCGGGGAATAGCTCGTCGGCCTCTTCCGCCGTGACGAACGCTGTGTACCCTGCCGGCTCAGAGGAGTCGTTGAAGGCAGTGTATTGGCGATCGATGGACCAGTCTTCTCGAAACGCGCCCACGTTGTAGCCGTAGCGTCCGTAGATTATGGTCTCCGACGAGTTGAGACCCGACAGCGGTTCGCCGCGCTCGTAAAAGTCGGTAAGCTGCAGGCGCATCATCGAGGTCATTATCCCGCGCCGCCGATGTGTCGGCTGAACACAGACGTGACTGATCGCGCCAATGGGGAGGCTCCCTCCCGGAACCGCCATGTCGAAGGTATACGAGTGGCTGGTCCCCACCATCTCGTCGCCGTCAAGGGCGACGACGCTGCGGTCAAGTTCCACCCAGGGGGCAGCTCCCGTGACAGGATGGTGCAACGTCAGATTGGAGGCTGGGTCCTCGGCGAATCCACGCTCCATCGCGTACGTCCACTCTTCGAACTCTTCTAGAACTATTGGGCGCAGTTCATACGCCATCTCGCGTTCTCCTCTGCGGCGGATAAACGATCGGTCTACTTCGCAGGCTCGATGAATTCTACGACTTGACTCGCAGCGACGTCAGTTAGCTGTTGCCGCACGCCGCTTGGCCACTCGATCGTTATCTCGCTCACGATTTGGGCATCTCGAAGCCCGAACTCGAGGTCGACGCTGTCCATCGACAGGTAGCTCGACCCTGCCCGTACCTCCTGTACCTGAATGACAGGGTGATCGGATTCGGACGAATTCGTCTCGAGGTAGACGCGAGCCCCAATCCCATCGGCGTTGGAACCGGTGCCGTCGATTGCCATTCTGCCTCTGAGTCGAAGTGTGATCCAGCTGTGGTTTCCGCCACCGTTCATCCAGACAAACACGTTGCCCTCGGCCGGCCGTGCCGATACGCCCGATTCGACCCAGACAGGTCCGCTGCTATTGGTACCTACGAGGTCGACATATCCGTCCCCATTGAGATCGCCGTGCGCGAGGCCCTTTCCGTTCTCGTGGGCCGTCGGCGTGATCCGCTGGCGGACCGGGTCGAATCTGGGGTCTCGGGGATCAAGGATTGAGTAGTCCACATGCACGATGTCAAGGAGGCGGGCCCTTACGGTAATGTCTTCGAAACCTCCTGCGCCGTCACCCCGGAGCATCCGCCCAGCAGCCTCTATAATCTCCCCGCCCGGGCCGTCGCCACGGTTCACCTCCGAGCCAAGCCAGTACAGGTCCTGGTGTCCGTCGTTATCGTAGTCGAAGAACGAGGTACCGTATCCGAACTCGTACGCGCCCAGTCCGGTCGGTGCCGGCCAACCGGAGTGAACGTTTTCGCGTTCAAGCGCCAGCGGCGGCATTATCGGACTCGGTTGTACTTCGGTCGAAAGCGCGACGTCTGTGAATATGGCCGAAGTGCCGCCGGCGCTTCCCAGTCCATTGACGTTGTTGCGTAGCAGGTAGTGCATGCAAGTGCCCCAAGTAAATTGGCCAGAGTAGCGGCAGTCCCCTCCAATCTGCTCCTTGGGTGGATGCAGGCGCATGTTTGAGCCTTGGTTGGTGACGAATACATCCAGGTCTTGGTCGCCGTCATAGTCGCCGACGGCAAACCCCATCCAGTTGCCGACCGCGTCAATCCCAATGTCGCCCGCAACCGAGCTGAATCTGATGTCTCTATCGTCCGTGTCGTTGCGATACAGGTGTAGTCGATCGCCGTCGTCGGCGACCCAGAGGTCCTGGTCGCCGTCGTTGTCGTAGTCGAAGAACAGGATGGCGAGCGTCCGGCCTGTCGGCTCTCCGATGCGCATGCCGAGGCGGTCTACCCTTGTTGGATCGTAACCTTGGTACTCGTTCCCGGTCTGGGGGTCAGTGAAGAGGACCGGCTCTCCGTCATGGTCGAGCAAGGTCACCTGGTCTCCCTGGACCCCGGCAGACTCGGCAATCTCCGTGAAGGTCAGATCGCCGTTGTTGCGGTACAAGAGGTTGTAGTGACCATGATGCGACGGGTCGTCCAGTCCATGAAAGTCCATGTCGGTGAAGTTGCCGACGTAGATGTCCAACCACCCATCGTTGTCGACATCAGCGCATGCCGCACTGCCGGCGGACCGCGGGTTCATGTCGTCGCCAAATGCGGCCTCTGTGATATCCGTAAACGTCCCATCACCTTGGTTGAGGTACAACTTGTCGACGATCGCCTCCCAGTCGCGGACCGCCGCAGGTGAGTCTCCCAGAGACGACCGATAGTCCAGCCCGTCGCCAAGCTGCAGGCCCCCCAGGTAAGCCAATCCGCGTGATCCGACATACAGGTCCTGGTATCCATCGTTGTCTATGTCGCAGGCGACGGCCCCGCTGCTGTTGCTGTCGATCCCCGCGACTCCCGCCTCTCTCGAGACGTTTGTGAAAGTCCCGTCTCCCTCGTTGCGATATAAGAAATTTGGCCGCTCCACCTCTGAAGTCAGAAAGAAGTCCAGGTCTCCGTCCCTGTCGAAATCGAACACGACGGCCGCAGGGTGATAGTTCAACAGCTTAGAGCCCTCGGACAGTGCCCATGGAGCGACGTTAGTGAATGGGACGACTTCGTCGCCCTGAAGAGTGCGTGCTTGAGCGCCGAGCGAAGGCCGATTCTGATTGGCCGCTGGCTGCTGCAGTCGGCCCTCGCTGGATACAATCGCCACGCCCTGGTCAGCCACTTCGCGTTCGAAGAGGGGATTTACCAGCAATACACCAAGTCCACCCACAGCACCGAGCGCCCAAGTCGCCGCAACCAGCGTCGCAACAGCTTTCCGTGGGAGGACCTTGGCGAGTCCCCAAAAGGTCACAGGCCCTCCAGCAGCAGCCGTGAACAGGAGCGTGGCGGCTGGACCGGTACCCATGCCGACCAGCAGCAGAGCCGCTACCAGCGGGATCTCGAAGAGCAGTGGGACGTTAATGAGAACGCCAAACGTCGCCGCAGCTACGACACCTGTCAGATTGTCTCCAAGAAACAGTCCGACGGTGTCCGGACTTACCCACTGGAGAATCAGGGCGCTCGCGAAGCCTGCAAGTACCATCACGGGTCCCAGCTTGATCAGGTAGCCCAAGCTGACTCTCAGCCAATCGCGTATCCCATCTCCAATGGCATCCGACCAAGTCGCGGCGGCTAGAACGGCGGGATCGACGTCGATGTGGACTCCCCATGGAGCCCGTCCCCGTTCTCCAGCGATCGTGGCGACCAGCGGACCGATTAGAAGAGCTCCGACCAGGCTGATGGCGATCCTTGTGCCACCGATGATTGGCGCAAACACCATTGCCGCCATGATGATCGCCGGCAAGTTTAGGGTCGAAGAGCTTTGGACGATGGCCAAGGTGGTCTCTATGCTGGCGCCCCGGCTGCGAAATGCGGCGGAAACGGGAACGATACACGCGGAGCAGAGGTTCATAATCGGCCCGACGACGAGACCCTTGAGGGATCCGCGCAGCCCTTCGGTTGAGAGACCGCGGTGGTGCCCGTGGGGAAACAGGAAGGCCTCAGTAACTCCCGCGACGAGGAACGCGAAGGTCATTCCGATGGCAACGAATCGAAGGTACGTAAGGGAAGTATTCCACCAGTTGGCTAATAGCGACCTATCGGGCGGCGTGTCGACGCAGAAGCCCTGGAAGCACTGCTGTCCAGGTGTGGTGGCGGCAGTAAGGTCGGACCTGACCGTATCCAGCTTGGGGATTCGGTTGAATAGCAGGAACAGCGTCAGGAGGGCGATCAGCAGTCCTACGCCAACCACACGTTTCTTACTGAGGGCAGATTCGAACATGGCGCCAAGGATGTAGCTCATGGTGCCGCGAGTTTACATGCGACGGGACTCACTTTCAAACAGAATTCGAGTCGTCCTTCTCCCCGAATCGGGAGTAGCCGGTCTGACCGCTGCAGATATGTCACCGGCAGATAGGTTGTGACCAGCTAATAGCGAGGATGTCGCGAGCCGTCGAATCAAGTTCGCAGAATGGATCCTGGAACTAGACCCCCGTAGCCGGGGAACAGCCCAGCAATTTGACAGGGGAGACCCTCTGCTATAGAGTCTGACTCCTACGAGGCTCGTTGTCGTATCTACAGTGCACTTGCGCGGTTTGCGCCAGTACTGAGTTGGAGGAGTGATTGTGAGAGCTATTCGACGGATAAGACGCAAGACTCTATGGTTGCTGGCGGCGACCCTGTTGATGTTCTCTGCGGCCTGCGGCGCGACGGAGACGATCGAGGTGCCCGGCGAGACCGTGGTCGTCGAGAAGGAGGTTATCAAGACCGTTGAGGTCCCAGGCGAGACCGTGGTCAAAGAGGTGGTCAAAGAGGTTCAGGTCCCCGGCGAGACCGTAGTGGTCGAAAAGGTGGTAACCGAAACCGTGAAGGTCCCCGGCGAGACCGTCGAGGTCGTCAGAGAGGTCGTCAAGACCGTCGAGGTGCCTGGTGAAACCGTCGTAGTGGAAAAGGTGGTGAGGGAAACGGTAGAAGTCCCAGGTGAGACGGTGGTGGTGGAGAGAGAGGTCGTCAGGACCGTCGAGGTCCCTGGCGAGACCATAGTCGTCGAGAAAGAGGTCGTCAGGACCGTCGAGGTCGAAAAGCCGGTAGAGGTCGTCAGAGAGGTCGTCAAGGTCGAGAGGGTCGAAGTCCCGACAGAGGTCGTCACAATCGAGCGCGTCGGTGGACCCGAAGGTGAGATCGTAATGGTCCTCCAAGGACCGATGCCGTCGGTGAGCGGCTGGACAACCAACTGCGGCGGCGTGTGCTACTGGGCGACGCTGATGAACGTCACCGAAACGCTTCTGCACGGCGGCAAGGACGCCAACGGCCTGCCCGCCTACCGAGGAAAGGTGGTCTCAGGCTGGGAGTTCGCGGACGATTTCAGCTATATCGACTGGACGGTCAAGCGTGGAAACTATTTCCACAAAGGTTTTGGCGAGGTCACCGCCCACGACGTGGTGTACACCTACAACCAGGGTGACCCGCGCTACGCCTCCGAGGAGACCCAGGCGCTGGCCGAGACGGCCGGGGTCGGCGCGGTGAGGCACGCCGGGCTTCCCGAGTTCTTCATGGGAAAGCTTGAGCTGCTGGACAACTTCGCTTTCAGGATGCCGCTGCTGAACGGGCGCCCGGAGGTCAACGGCCTGTTCCAGTTCACCGACGACTCGTACCCTGTGGGCGTCCACAGCAAGCGCGCGTTCGATGAGATGGGCTGGGAGTGGGTCCGTGACAACATCATCGGCTCGGGACCGTACGAATACGAGGAATTGGACTCGGACGTGAAGTGGTCTATGATCGCCAGGAATGACCCTGAGAACGAGGACGAGAAGATACCTTTCGTTTACAGGTGGTCAATACTCAACATCCCGGACTTCAACGTCCGGCTGGCGATGTACAGCACCAAGCAGGCCCACAGGGCGTGGCTCGACGAGTCGACCGAGGCGTCGATCCAGCTGCTCAATGAGGGCCACAGCAAGATAGCGCCCAACGGCGGCAAGGCCTCGGGGATATTCACCTTCATGGGCAACTACTGGGAGACGGTGGATGCCCAAACGGGTGAGGTCCTGGAGAGAGAGGCGCGCGGTCAGATCGGCAACGGCGGCGACGAGTACCCGTGGATCTGCCCGCCCGGTTCGAATCCCATGATGCCCGAGGTCAGCGACTGCAACAACGTCGCCAAGAAGTTCAGGCAGGCCCTATTCATGGCCATCGATAGAAGGGCGCTGATCAACGTATTCTACAGCGGATGGGGCACAACTGCCCTGTCACCCGTGAACTTGGGCGACCCCTTCGTAGTTAAGCACGGCGACCGCTGGGGCGACCCATACGATACCGAGAAGGCCAAAGCCCTGTTCGAAGAGTGGAAGGCCGAGTACACCGCGTTGGGCGGTAACTTCGACAAGGTCCTGGTCAGCGCGTGGATCGGCACGCAGGGCAGGAAGGAGCAGACCGAGGCTGTCCTCAGCCACTGGGAGGAGCTCTTTGGAATAAGGTGGGAGATGGACAACACTCCGCAGTCGTCATGGTCGCCCGGCGCGTGGCGCGGGCGCGAGGGATGGCAGCTTGTCCGTGACACTTCGCTCACGTATCGCGGAAACTCGATGCTGTGGGACGTGGAGCGGTGGCACTCGTCACTGGGTCAGCCCGGATCGCGCAACGAGGGTATGGAGCTGCTGAAGGCCACAGAGACCATCCTCGCCAAGGGCGACGCCTGGAACGATCCCGCAAAACAGGAGCAGCTAACGCTCGAATGGATGGACTGGTTTTTTGATCAGCACATCTCTACGGGAGCCTACGAAGGAATGAACGTCCACGACCTCTACCGCTCAGACCACATCGAGAGCTGGACCAGCCGCGTCCCCGGCGTACCGTGGATCTTGTGGGACCCAGAGTACGTGACCTTAAGGAAGTAGCAGCACAGCAGCAGGCCACGGTTCGGCGGCTGACGGACGGGGAACACTCCACTTCCACTCCGAAGAGGCCGCTAGCCCACTAAGGCCAATGGTAGGGGGGAGGTTCGCGAACCTCCCCCCTACCGTCACCCCTTCTGCGATGCGCCCATGTGGGCTGCCGCTCACCACCTCAAGATGAGGCGCAGCGAAGCGGCGCCAGCCCTGCCCACAGCCAGTCCTCAGATCTTAGACCATTCATCTGATTCCTTGAGCCCCCGGAGGTACGGTCATCACTAGGTACGTTATCCGCCGGGCGTATATGTCGCTGTTTGCGCTGCTCGGGGCGACCTTAGTTATATTCGCGGGGTCCCGTTACCTGGTGGACCCCGTGCTGGCGATTCTGGCCCCGGTCAACAATATGGACGACGATTCGGCCTTCACTCCCGAGCAGATTGAGGGAGCGAGAAGGAAGCTGAGGCTGGACAGGCCCGTCCCCGTGCAGTACGTGTTGTGGCTCTGGGATGTCGCGCGGGGCGACCTCGGCGAAGACATCAACGACACTCAACGCCCCATCGCGCAGAAGCTGCGGGAGAAGTTCCCTCACACGCTCCAGATAGCTGTTCCGGCGTACATACTTGCCGCGCTGGTCGGAATCCCGATCGGAGTGTTGTCGGCAGTTACCAGGGGGTCTCCGTTGGACCTGGTGGGCAGGGTGTTCGCAGCATTCGGGTCGGCGGTGCCCGAGTTCTGGGTCGCCGTGGTTGCCATTTTGGTGTTTGGGCTTTACTTAGATCTGCTCCCAATGGCGGGCAAGGGTGAGGGTATGTCGTACCAAAACTACATCCTCCCGGTGTCGATCATGGGGCTAACCTCCACGGCCGGATACGTGCGCATCGTGCGGTCGACCATGCTGGAGGTGCTGGACTCCGAGTTCGTCAAGCTCGCCCGCTCCAAGGGCATCAGCGAACGGACCATCATCTGGAAGCACGCCTTCCGAAACGCGCTGCTGGCCCCCCTCACGGTGGCCGGACTCATGCTGGTTGGGTTCGTAACCGGCTCAGTGGCGGTCGAGGCCGTCTTCGCGTGGCCCGGCATCGCGGCCTGGGCGGTGCAGGCCGTGCTTCAGAACAACCTACCGGTGGTGGTGGCGACGACGCTGGTCTTCACCTGCATGTATATCACGGCGGCTTTCATAGTGGACATCCTGTACGGCTTCCTCGACCCCCGGATTCGGTACTCGTAAGGCGATGGCTGCAGCAGTAGAGTCCACCCGTGCAACCACTCTTTTTAAGCCTCGACGCTCATACTTCATCAGGCTCACTCACCTATGGCGTCAGTGGCCAGTCTTCTCGGCCGTTATCCTAGGGTCGCTCGTCTTTGGGGCGATTGCATACCCAGTTGTCATTCCCCACGATCCTAAGAAATCCGATATCCAGCTTCGCAACACGCCGCCCATTGGCTTTGAGGGCGGGATGTGGTCGCACCCGCTCGGAACGGACCCCCTCGGAAAGGACATGCTTGCGCTGCTGCTGGCCGGCGGACGTGTGTCCCTGATGGTCGTTGCAGTATCGATTGTTACCGGCAAGTCGGTCGGAACGGGTATGGGGCTTATCTCCGGCTACTACGGCGGGATGCTCGACGAGATACTGATGCGGCTGCTCGACGTCTGGTACGGGATCCCATTCTTGATGGTCGCGATGATCGTCGTGATCGTCATGGGGCCCGGGCTGAATACAATGATGGGCGTACTGGCGATGTCGTCTTTCGCCGGAGTCGTGCGCGTTGTTCGTGCGGAGGTCCTCAGCCTGAAGGAACGGGACTATGTGGCGCTCGCGAAGGTGTCCGGGGCGTCCACCCCGAGGATTCTGCTCCGGCACATTTTGCCGGGCGTATACAGTACGCTCCTGGTTGTGCTCACCCTGCAAACCGGCGGCCTCATCCTGGCGGAGGCCTTCCTGAGCTTCATTGGGGCCGGTATCCCGCCTCCCACGCCCGCCTGGGGCCTGATGGTCGCAGATGGACGTGCGTATATGCAGACGGCCTGGTGGGTCGCAATCATGCCGGGAATCTTCATCCTGCTGACGGTGATGGCCTTGAACTTTCTCGGGGATTGGCTCCGGGACAAGTTCGACCCACGGCTGCGGCAGATCGCTCTCTAGCTACCGGGAGTTGTTCTCGGTCTTCGTGGGCACGACAGCGGCGTGCCGGAGGAACAGATGGACGTCCTGATGATTGGCGGTACGCGGTTTATGGGCCGGATTGCCGTTCAGAAATTGCTGGACCAGGGCGATCGTGTGACCATCTTCTCTCGCGGGAATGTGAAGCCAAGCTGGTGGAACGAGGTCGAGCACATCCAGGGCGACCGGTTTCAGACTGAGGACTTCACGGCGAAGATCAAGGGGAGGCGTTTCGACGCGGTGATCGACTCCCAGGCCTTTGGCCATAAAGACGTCGAAACTGCGATCGATGCGATGGAGGGAAACGTCGGCAGGTATCTGTTCGTCAGCTCCGGCGCCGTGTACGGAACGCAGGACGAATGGGCTGGCAAGATCGACTGGTTTGCGCGGTCGCCGTTCCGAGAGAGTGATGTCAATTGGGACTCGATCGACTACGACAACCCGGTGGACGAACACCCCTACTCTGCGGGAAAGCGGCGGGGTGAGAAGTGGTTGCAGGAGAACAGCACTGTCCCGTACACGATCGTTCGGATACCCGCGATGCTGGGCGAGGACGACAACGAGGAGCGGTCATGGTGGTGGTCGCAGCGCGCGATGGACGGCGGTCCGATCATTATGCCTGCGGAGAATAGAGGAATGTTCCGATGTCTCTACGCAGCGGACGCGGCGGACGCCTACGTCAAGGCTATCAAGTCCCCGAAGGCCGCGAATCAGATTTACCACGTGGCTGCTCACGAGATCATCGCAATCGAGCACTGGGCAGACCTGGTCTGTCGGACCGTCGGCCATGAGTCGACACTGACCTTCATCCCTTGGGAGTCGATACTGCGGCATGAAGGTCTGAGCCAGCACACGCGGTGGTATTCGCGGTTGGCTCGACCGTTTCCGTACATTCCAGACCTCTCCAAGGCGGACGAGGACTTCGGGTTCACGACCACCCCTCTCGAGACGTGGGTAAGATCGACGGTCGAATGGTATGTGCATGAGTACCGAGGTGAGGACTCAGCCGGGTACGAGTACCGGGATGCCGAGATTGCGCTGGCCGCGTCGGGCAAGACGTTCGAGTTTATCCGGACGACGTAGCTGCGCCGGGCCAGATTGAATTAAGACTGCCCAAATTGTGCTCTAGAGGGGCCACGGGTCCGGCGACCAAGGCCTCAACGTAGTACCGAATAGGCGATCCGCCAACGCGAGCGCTCCGGACTGGTGCTCTTCGATCCGGCCTGAACGCGCGATGTTGGTGAACGAGGCCGTCCCTAGATAGCACGTAGCCAACTCTGCGACCGACATCGAGATGTCGGGTTCCGCGTTCGTACGATGGACGCGGGCACCGTCCGGACCAGCCTCCAGGGCGTACCGACCATGATTCCAATGGCACGTGTTGTCTGTGACGTCGATGATGAGGCTGCCGATGGCAGCGTAGCTCCTTGTCTCGAGCGCCATCTGCACGTCGACCAGCCTTAGCCAGACGCCGTCACGCAGCGAACGGCGCAGCCTACGCGGGTCGGCTAGCATCCAAGGGAGCGGGTCGTCTGCAGGTCGGTCGCGCGCCACAAACTCCGTACGCAGGTCGACGTCAAAACAGTACCTCCACAGCGCGGAGTACGCGGCGTGAGTCGCCGCCATCAGCTCCCTGACCCTCAACGTGCTTCCGCTGACTCGATAGGTCACATAGCCATCAATAGAGCTGTTTTCCTCATAGATCACGTGGAAAAACCGCGTAGCTCCACCGCGAGTGAACTCCAGGTCCCATAGTCGCGCGTCCCATCGGTGCTCCGACAGCGGCACCATGCCGGGCCTGCCCGAGTTGGCCCGTCGGAATACCTCCGGGTAAATCTCCCTCATTTCGGACGGACTGACGAAGCTCAGAGTCCCTTGAGTATCTACATCGTCGGTGAAGGCCGTGTACTGCCGATCGATTGCCCAGTCCTCGCAGTAGGCGCCAATCCCGTAGCCGAACCGACCGTAGATGATGCTTTCAGACGCCTGGAGATGGGCCAAAGGAACATCCTCGTCATGGACATCCTCAAGCTGGCGCCGCATCAGCGCGGTCATGATTCCCCGGCGCCGGTGAGTTGGCAGTGTTCCAACGTACGCGACCAGCGCGGAATCCAGCGTTGCACCACCGGGGACGGTCATCGGAAGGACTTCGCTGTGTGCTGAACCGACCATGTCGGTCCCCTCGAACGCCGCCAACGTCCTGTCCAGGTGCACGCCAAGGCCACCGTACTTGATTTCGTCTTCCGTGAGATCACGGCCTTCCGACCCGGTTACGACCAGGTACCAGGATCTCAGTTCGGATTCGTCGATCGGTCGTAGTTGGAGTCGCATTTTGGAGATCCCCGGCGATAGAGTTCGCCAGATACGGTATTGATGTATACGAACCCTGTCAAACTCACAGGTGGTCCGGCAAGGTTCAGCGGCGGCGCGTCCGTCCACGAAGCGCTGCGAGCGCGAGGCTCCCGCTCAGCAGGCCGACCCCCGCGATGCAGCCGAATCCTCGAAGCAGCGCCTCCACGTCCCATCCCACCGAGATCAGCGATCGAAGGGCGTCCAGCAGGTACGTCACCGGGTTGTACGTCGCGACCGTTGACAGCCAGCCTGTCATTGCCTCCTTCGGAATGAACACCGTGGTCAGAAAAACGAACGGGAAGAAGAGCAGGAAGCTCGAGTTCACAGCCGCGGGATTGCCGGTTTTCAGCGCGATCGCGTACGGGAAGCCTGTGAAGACGAGGCCCCACAGCCCAGACATTAGGATGAACAGCAGCAGTCCCAGCGGACCGGAGGCAAAGGTGACACCGACGATGAATCCGATCGTTATCACCGGCAGCGTCAGCGCGACGACCAGTGAGAAGTCGGCGATCGTGAGGCCCAGCAGAAGCGAGAGACGGTTGACCGGGGTCAATGACAGCCTGTCGAAGTAGCCGGTCTGAATGTCGGTCACGAGCGTGACCGCCCTCGATATTCCGGTTACCGCGAAGACGATGGCGACCGGAATCTGGAACGCCTTGTAGTCGATCCCGGGAATCCGCTCCGCTATGTCCTGAAGTGCGCCGACGTTGATGGCGTAGAAGAAGACGGGGATGATCAGTGCGGGGTAGATCGCCTCGGGGTCCCTCGGTATGGACCGCAGAGCTCTGATCGCGACGGTGATGACATCGGAAATGAATCCGGCGTGCTTCGCCGTGATCCGGGTCTGTGTAGCTGCTATCTGAGTCAATTCGTAACAGTCTCCCTATGGTCTTCGTGTCTGATGTTCGTTCGGCTCCGGATGTGTCGAAGTCCAAGGGCGGGGACAAGGAGCCTGTCTCACGACTCTCATCCGCCTGCCCTCCTCTCCCTTGACGGGAGAGGATTGAGGTGTCAAAGATCCGCCGTGGCGGGAGGGTGAACGTCAACTGAGCAAATCCCCCTCATCCCCGGATCAGGTCCGGGGCAGGCTCTAGCCTTCTCCCACCAGGGGAGAAGGGACTTTTGAGACACCCTCCAAGGCCCGCCCCTACGATTCGGCGGTTGCCCTGCGATTAGACGGTATTGTCTTCTTGCTCAGCCTCCTCCTCCATTCGAGCTCCCGCCACGCTCAGGAAGACGTCGTCCAGCGTTGGGGTTCTCAGGGTGATTTCCCTCACCTCCACGCTCCGGGCGTTGAGCGCAAGCGCGACGCGGCTGATCGCAGCCGCCCCGTTCGATACCTGGATCAGCACCTCACTGCCCCTCGTGTCTACGTCCACGACTCCACTGAGACCTGATACGGCGTCCCGCGCCTCTTCCGCCTGGCCGTCGACTTGCGCGATGATCACGTCGTTGCCCAGAGACCGTTTCAGCTCCGCAGGAGTGCCCTCGACGATCAGCTTGCCGTGGTTGATGATGCCGACGCGATCGGCCAGTACATCCGCCTCCTCGAGATACTGGGTCGTGAGGAAGATCGTGACGTCCATGTCCTTGTTGATCCTCCTGACCTCGTCCCACACGCGGACTCGGCTGATCGGATCGAGGCCGGAAGTCGGCTCATCGAGAAACAGTATCTCCGGGTTGTGGATCAGGGACGCCGCGAGGTCGATACGCCGCTTCATCCCTCCCGAATACGTGCTGATGAAACGGTCAACCGCATCCCCGATGTCGATGAGGTCCGCGAGCTCGTCGAGCCTCGTGTCCACGTCCCGCCGTGATAGCCCGTACAGCCGGCCCTGGAGCCTCAGCAGCTCGCGTCCGGTCTGCTTCGGGTCGAGCGCCGCGTCCTGCAGCGCTGCTCCGATTCGGAGCCGGATGTCGTTCGGCTGCGAGACGACGTCGAAGCCGGCCACCGTGGCGCTCCCGGCCGTCGGCATCAGGAGTGTGATCAGCATCCTGACCAGGGTGGTCTTACCCGCGCCATTTGGCCCGAGGAAACCGTAGACTTCGCCGCGCGGGATATTGAGGTCGATCCCGTCGACTGCCTCGATGTCTCCGAAATACCGCGTCAGTCCCGATGTTTCGACTGCTAATTCCATGTACGATCCTCATCTCAAGAGTGAATAGCACGCACGTTCGTATCCCTCGAACGGACTAGCCTAGCACCGGCGGTACTCGCGAATCAACGTACGCCCTCCCTAATTGTAGGGCAGCATTTGCCGCCGTGCGGCCCCGTTTTGAAGAGACGTCGGTCTCACAGGTGCTTTGCAGGCCTGCTGGCATCCAGCCCAGATCCACCGTCTACCGATTGGATTGCTGGCCTTGGGGGGTGCCAGCAGGACGCGGGGCACGTCCACAAGCCCTGTCATTCTGAGCGAAGCGAAGAATCTCCAGTGGTTCGCGTTTGGTTGGTCGTGAGATGCTTCGTCGTCCGCCGCGCCTGCCCGCCGTGGAGGGGCGGACTCCGCAGCATGACAGTAGGCGGTAGATCTGGGTCCAACGGGCAGGATTGAATGAATCAGGAGGCGGTGTTGACCTCTAGCCCAACTCCGATGCACCGTCCCGGCAATTTGAAATGGGGAATATCGGAATCGAGGAGAGAGAATGAAGTTCGGTGTTCAGGTCAACTCTTTTGATGCAACGTGGGACGAGGTACGGCCATAGATTGAAACGCTGGAGCGAGGGCGATGGAATAGCTTGTGGTTTGCCGATCACTTCTTACCTCCTGGCGTGCCCACGAAACTATGGCGCACAGAAGAGCAAATCAACTGTTTCGACGGCTTTACATTGATCGCGGTGGCAGCGGGCATGACGGAAAGGCTCAAGCTCGGCGGTTTGGTCATGGGCAATACCTACCGCAGTCCGGCGTTGGTCGCGAAGATGGCAGCAACGCTCGACCACGCCTCCAAGGGCCGATTCATCCTGGGGATCGGTGCGGCCTGGTTCAGGCAGGAGCACGAAGCTTACGGTTGGGAATTCCCTTCGATGAAGGAGCGGTCGGACAGGCTTCAGGAGGCGTGCGAGCTGATCCGCAAGCTCTTCACTGGCGATGGGCCCGTCGACTACAACGGCCGATACTACCGGCTCGACCATGCACCGTTTGCGCCCGGTTGTTGTCAAGAACCGCATATCCCGATCATCGTCGGCGGCCACGGAGAGCGCCGCACGCTACGCACCCTGGCGATGCACGGCGACATCTTCAACTACAACGGTTGAGAATACAGGATGTCAGTCGAAGGTTATCAGCACAAGGTCGGCGTGCTCGAGCGTCACTGCGAGAATGTCGGTCGCGACCCGGCGAAGATCAAGGGCACAATTCATATGCCGCTAAACCTCACAGACGACAAGGAATCTGCGAAGCGTTCCGTTGAAATACTCGGCCCCGGAGCGATGGCAGGGCCGCGAAGCTACGTCGTCGATCGACTGGGCGAATTCGCCGACGCCGGTGTCGAGGAGATCATCTTCCCCCCGTTTCGTAATGCCGAAGCCTTGCAGCGCGTCGACGAGGAGGTCGCCGCCGCCTTCGACTAGCGGGCTCCCTCGACCTCTCGACCAACAGACGTGTGACCCTCTTTGGATATAGCCGCGCTGTGTGGGTGGGGTAAGAGCGGAGAACAACGGCGAACGATGATATGGAGTTGAATCTACCCTTGCTGGTCAGGACTTGGCGGCCACGCCATATCTCCAGAGTTTCTTCCTCCATCTGCTTGGATGTACTTCCCACTTACAAAGTCTGATGCTCTGGAGGCAAGAAATATGGCTGCTCCGGTCATGTCTTCAGGTTCCCCCACCCTACCGGCCGGTGTGTCTGAAATGATCTTGTTTCTTCGGTCTATGTCTTCTAATGTTCTAGTCGTCATCTCAGTTCGAATCCATCCAGGCACAATCAGGTTGACCTGAATGTTGTCCTTTCCCCAATCCAGTGCCAAGGACCTCGTAACGTTCCACAGTCCCGCCTTACTGGCAGCATACGGTGCATTTCCAGCAGCGGCCTTGAGTGAGTATCCCGAGCCGACATTGATGATCTTGCCTCCTCCGGCTTTGACCAATTCAGGGTAGGCAATCTGGGAAAACACGAAAGGCGCGGTGAGGTTGACGTCGATGACGTTCTGCCACCGCTCAAACGCAATTCCCTCTGCGGGTTCTCCCCCTTGACCGATTCCTGCGTTGTTAACCAGGATGTTGAGCTTCCCCAGTCTACTCACAGCAGTGTCTACTGTCTTGACGATATCCCTTCTCTCAAGCACGTCGCATCGAACACCAATACAGCGTCGCCCCAAGGCAAGTATCTCTTTGACAACACTCTCTGTTTTCTTTTCGTTACGGGCTGCTATGACAATATCCGAGCCATGCTCGGCAAGCCCGATTGCTATGGCTCGTCCTATCCCACCGTTTCCACCGGTAACGATTGAAACCTTACCTGTGAGATCGAATAAGCTGCTCATATTTAGACCGCCTTTCACGTCCCTTGATTCTTGATTTCTAGGTACATGTTTACTCAGAAACCACTCCGCGAGCTCACGCACGACTGTGCCACACTGTCGGTCGAGCCGGCAACCCATCCGCCCCCCCAAATCGGCCGTCTGTCGATTGAGTAAGTGCTCAAACGGGCGGAGTCTCGGTGAAGGCTGCCGTGGCCCCACCCCCCTGGATCCTCCGCCGCGGTGTACTGGGAAGACGAAGTGCCGTGGTTGGGTTGCGGAACGCTGGTTTAGGTGGCGGATTTCGGCCTCCTCTGATGGGTTGTGGAACTCGCCGAGGTACCGAAACACCGCCGGTGGCGACGGTACACTCCGAGTCCGCTCCTTGCGCCATCTCTTTCCCTGTGCGGCGCCCTCAGACCGGCGCATCCTGTGGGTCTCCGACATCCGCAGCAGACGGCACAGGCCTTCGTCCGCCTCAAGCATCCGCAGGTCATCCACTGACTCACCGCCAGCCAGATTAAGCAGTATCAGAGACGTGATCACCTCGACGTCGGTCCAGCCTTGGCCCTCCTCCCTAACCCTCACGTGTCGTCTGATAGACTCCCTCAGTCCGGCCACCTCAGCCATCTCCAGGTAGGCCGCAAGCCCTGACAGGGCTGTCATTCCGGTCGTTGTCTTCTCCTCGGCGTACTGGAAAGGCAGAGTTCCCCGGGGCATAATAAGTGCACCTCGTTGGTGATGGGTTGTTTCGAACCATTTCCATCATAGCTAGCTTTGCTGCCGGCTCCAACGAGGTCTCTTCTTTAATTTAGGTGGTGGATCTGGGGGAGGCCAGAAGGCGTGCGCATACAGCATTCATACCCAGGGCCAACGACGCGCTTGATGGGCTCGGCAGGGTCAACGCGGACTTTGTCGGGTTCGTCGGCAGACACACTCAGCACACCACCGCGACCCTGGACATGGACGCCACGCTGATCGAGACACACAAACAACAGGCGCGCTTCTGCTACCGCCATTACAGAGCGTATCAGCCGCTTACGACCTACTGGTCTGAGGCGGACCTGGTTGTGCACTCAGGGTTCAGAGACGGTCCGCCGCGGGGGACACCAGCAGCTTCGGGTGCTTAAGGAGTCACTTGAGGACCTTCCCGCTGAAGTGGAGCAGGTCAGTCTCAGGTCAGATACAGCGGGATACCAGAAGGAACTGCTGAAGTACTGCGCCGAGGGCAGGAGCGAACGCTTCGGGGTGATCGAGTTTGCCGTGGGGGTGGATGTGACGACCGCATTTAAGAAGGCGGTCTCAGAGACAGCCGCCGATGAGTGGAAGGACCTGTATCGGAAGGCCGGAGAGCATGCGGAGTACACCGGTCAGCAGTATGCGGAAGTATGCTTCGTACCCAACTGGGTGGGTCACTCACTGAACGGCCCCGAATATCGATACGTCGCGATCCGCGAACTACTCAGAATGCCTACGCTACCGGGTATGGAGGCTCAATTGAAGTTGTCGGTACCCATCATGGAGATGGCCGACGGAGCCTGGTATAAGGTCACTGGGATAGTCACCAATCGGGACCTACCTGGGGACGAACTGATTCGCCGCGGCGAACGGAGGTGCGGTAAGGGCGAGGAGGTCCACTCTGTGCTGAAGCAAGACCTCGCAGGCGGCAGAATGCCCTTTCGCCGCGGCGAATTCGGCGTCAACGCAGCGTGGTGGGCGATATCGGTGTTGGCGTTCAATCTCAACTCTGCGATCAAGCAGTTGGCGTTGGGCTCCCAGTGGGTGAGCAAACGCCTCGGGGCGATACGCTTCGGGATCATCAATCTGCCGGGCCGAGTAGTCCGTCACGCTAGAAGGCTGATTATCCGCCTGCCGCGAGGTCATCCCTCTTCGAGTCGCTGCTCGACGCTCGACGAAGAACGCTTGCGATGGCAAACGCACCCCCAGACTGCTGATCGACCTCACAACCCGACAGCACACATAGCGACCCAACACAGATCGCTGGCTACGCTGTGGGCGACGGTCATCGAAAACGCCGAATCGAATGTCCTCATGTCCGTGACTTCGTCTCCTCCGACCACACCAGACCTCCGCGCGACCGGCAAATAGACCTCTGAAGCCACTCCACACGTCTTCAAACACCCGCCGCCGAACTAGACGGCGGATCTGGGTGTCTCCCAGATCCGCCACCTAATCGCCGTCCGCGAACCAAATAGCCCGAAGGGGCGACGCATGGAGCCTGTCTCACAAGTCGACCTTGATCGCCAAACCGTGGTTCGACAATCTCACCACGAACGGGTCTTAGCTTTGGAAACGTTCGCCTCCGCCGCGGCGGATCGAAGGGCGGTCATTCGGGGATTTAAGCAAATGTGAGACACCCTCCATGAGTCGCCCAAATCCGAGCGGGACGCCCGCTCTCCAGGTTGGCTTACTACCTCGAGTCCACTGCCAATTCGCTGGATGCCCGTAGGGGTCCGCCGCGCCCGCCCGCCGTGGAGGGGCGGACCGGAACGACAGATGTGGTCGGTGGCGCGAATCGACGTAGATTCGGGCGGTGGATCTGAGTTGCAATCGGGCGCGTTGAACAGCTTGGAGTGCTGGGTTACAATACCGAACAGCCGCCGAGGGTGAATTCCGTCCACTGGGAGCACCTCGACGGGAATGGGAATCGTGCACTCAGCTATCGGGAGATTAAGAATGTCGGATCAACACTTGGCTCTCGTCTCACACCTGATGCGGCGCGCTGGATTCGGCGCGACTCGATCAGAGCTTGAAGAGCTTTCCGCCAAACCGTACGAGGACGTGGTCGAGAGTCTGCTCGATTCTGAGCTGGACGACGGTCTGGACGAGGACGTCCTCATGCGTTACAACTTGGAGCTAGCGTACAAGGACGGCTTCAATCTGTGGGCCGGCCGCTGGATATGGCGGATGATCAACTCGAAGCGTCCGCTGGAAGAGAAGATGGCGCTGCTCTGGCATCAGATCTTCGCGACTGCGTGGTACAAGAGCGAGCACAGCCAGTCGATAATCGAGCACATCGAGACGCTCCGAAGGGTCGGGATGTCCGACCTAAGGACGATTCTGCTCGAGTTGGCCAAGGATCCGGCCGTGAACTACTGGCTGGACAATTGCGAGAACCACGCCGCCCAGCCGAACGAGAACTGGGGCCGGGAGCTTCTCGAGCTGTTCAGCATGGGTGTCGGCAACTACTCGGAAGACGACATCAAGAACGCCTCACGGGCATTCACCGGCTGGACGTTCAAGCAGCCGCCTCCGCTTTACCCTTACGGAGGTTCTCACTCAGGGTTCGACTACATCCCTGAGGACCACGATGAGGGCGAGAAGACTTTCCTAGGGCATACAGGGAACTTCAACGGCGAGGACATCATAGAGATCATCGTCCAGCAGGAGGCGACGTTTAGGTTCATCGCGAGGCACCTGTACAACTTCTTCGTTGCCGACGAGCCGCAGGTTCCCGCATGGGACATCGAGCCGCCGAACGATCCTGAGGCGATTGACACGCTTGTGCAGGCCTTCTGGGACGGTGACGGACAGATCAGGCCCGTGCTGCGGACTCTGTTCAACTCCGATTTCTTCAAGCAGGCCCAATTCAAGAAGGTCAAGAACCCCACTGAGTTGGTTGCTGGGACGGTCAAGCTCGTCGGATCATTTGCTCCGACTCCCAAACCTGGCCAGTCGGTTGGCGAGCTCATGGGGGCCGCCGCTGTAATGGGCCAGATGCTTATGAATCCGCCAACGGTCGAGGGGTGGCACACGGGCCACGAGTGGATCGACGGCGGTACGTTGAACGCGCGGGTCAACTTCGCGGTGAATCAGTTCAGCGACACGACCGCGCCAGGGGTCCAGGACATCATCCAGAGGCTCTCGGCAGAAGAGACGCTCTCGCCCGACCAGTTCGTTGACCGGTGTCTGGACCTGATCGGGCCGCTCGAGGTAGGAGACGAGACGCGAGACGCGCTGTCCAACTACGCTGACAGCGTCGGCGACGTGGACCTCAGCTCCGATCAGGCAAGGACCGACAACGCAGGAAAGGTCGCGCGGATGTTGCAGCTGATCGTGGCGTCACGCGAGTACCAGTTCGCATAACACGAAGCAAGGAGCCGTCATCATCGACCATCGTTCGCCCTGAGCCTGTCGAAGGGGAAAGTTGAACAGATGAGACGGAACTCATAGAACCCGCAGGAGGTATCCTCAAAATGGCAGGAAACGGCAAGGAGCCAGTCTTCGTGGTCGTCCAGCTCACTGGCGGCAACGACTTCATGAACACATTGATTCCCTACACGAGCCCGGTCTACTACGACACTCGGCCTCTCGTCGGGATCCCCCAAGACCAGGTGCTTCCGATCAATGACACTCTAGCATTTCACCCGCAGATGGGTCCGTTCAAGGAGCTCTACGACCGAGGGATGGTCGCCATCGTCCAGGGGATCGGGTATCCAAACTCAAACCGCTCCCACTTCCGCGGGATGGACATCCTGCACACATGCGAGCCGTTCAAAGTCTCAACGGTCGGATGGGTCGGCCGCACTCTCAAGGAGATCGATCCTGACGGCGAGAACCCGCTCACCGGGGTGAACTTCGGAATCGGCCTGCCCCGCGCCATGGCGATGCCGGGAGTCCCGGTTACGAGCGTCTCCAACCTGGACAACTACGGTCTGATGACCGGGATCGAGCTTGAGGACGAGCGAAACCAGGCGCTTGATTTCTTCAAGCAGATGTACGGTCCGGCTATCGGCACAGGTCCAGTGATGGAGTACCTGTCCCGCACCGGACGAGACGTGCTGTCAGGCGCTGACATGATCAAAGTCGCGCCCGAGCGGTACGAGTCCACAGTCGAATACGCGGCCAACCCGATCGCGCAGAGCCTGCGCGACGTCGCTCGGGTCCACACCGCAGATCTCGGCACGCGTATCTTCTACACCGCCCACGGTGGGTATGACACGCACGCCAACGAGGTCCCGACGCATCCGAAGCTCATCGGTGACCTCTCCGGGGCGATCCATGACTTCTTCGAAGATCTCGAGGAGCACGATGCCGACGACAACGTCGTCATGCTCGTGTTCACCGAGTTCGGTCGCCGGATATACGACAACGGCTCGGGCACCGACCACGGTTCCGGAGGCGGGGCGTTCATCATCGGCAAGCCGGTCGAGAGCGGCCTGTACTCGGAGTATCCGTCGCTCGAGCGCAGCGACTGGGCGAACGGGGAGGACATGCCCCACACGATCGACTATCGCGGCATTTACGGCACGATCCTCGAGCAGTGGCTCAGCGTCGAGGCCGCCCCAATCGTCAACGGCCACTACGAGCAGATCAACCCGTTCAAGTAGAACCCAGCCGTGAATCCCCTGTCCCCTGACACCTGTCCTGAGCAGGGTCGAAGGGGGAGAGAGTCGGAGCCTGACCCGGCGAAGGCCGGGGGTGAGGGTGAAAAGAACTCGACGTCTATCACGACTGTTCACCGGCCAAGAGATCCTAGACGAATCACCAGAGGTAATCCGATGGCACGACCACATGCTCTTCTAAGGTCCGGCTTCCCCTACCACATGACGATGGGTCAGCGACGGGTGACCTCCAACCCGGTCGACATCGGGTTCGGAGAGGAGAACGTCTACGTTCTAACGCGCGGAGGGCTTGGCACCGAGGTGCGCGTACTCAACTGGGAGGACGAGAACCTCGGCCTCCGAGGCGAGGGCAACTTCACCTGGCCCACCTCCCTTCTCGTCGACGAAGACGAGAACCTGTACGTTTCCGACGAGGCGAAGAACAACGTCACTATCATGGACAAGGACGGGGAGGTCCTCGACACCTGGGGCGAAGGGGGCTCAGAGCCTGGTCAGTTCGATAGGCCGTCGTCGATGGAGTTCGACCTCGACGGCAACATCGTGATTTCGGACACGATGAACCATCGGATACAGCGGTTTTCGCGCGATGGAAAGCACCTGCAGACGATCGACAATGGGCACGGCAGCGCCGAAGGCGAGCTCAATATGCCCTGGGGCGTGACTGTCGACGAGCTCGGCAACATCTACGTCGCCGACTGGCGCAACGACAGGGTCCAGAAGATCTCGCAGGACGGCGAGTTCCTGATGTCGATCGGCTCATCCGGGAGCGAGAAGGGTCAGTTCAACCGTCCAGCGTCGGTCGCGGTGGACGCCCACGGCGACATCTACGTAGCGGACTGGCTGAACGACCGTGTCCAGCTCTTCAACGCGGAGGGCCGTTACGTCGAGCGGTTTATCGGCGACGCCAACCTATCGGCCTCAGGTCGGAAATACATTCTAGCCAACACGAACACTCTTAGAATTCGGGAGATGGCCGATCTAGAGCCGACCCGGAGGCTGACCTCTCCATGCCAGGTACGGGTGGATTCCGAGTTCAGGCTCTTCATCTGCGACTTCGGACGCCACCGGATCCAGGTTTACAAGAAAGAGGCCTACGAGCTCGCCGAGACACAGATCTCTCCCCCCTTCCGGAATCCGATCCTCTACACGACGTAGGATCAATCGCAGGTATCGATCAACAACCAAGGGCGGTCCGATCGGCCCGCCCGTTTCCACTTCCGGGATCACGCGAGCACAGACTCACATCAACCGCCTAATCGCCGGGTGCCCACAGGGGCGGTTCGTGAACCACCAGCACCCACCAATGTCACTGTTCAATGGATAGATGGTGAATCTGGGACCGACCGATAATACTTGCCGGTCCGCATGCCTTCCAGCTAGTCTACTTGTCAAGAGTGGAACATGTTCAACAAAGCCGGTCAGTTGAATCTGCTCCGAGAAGCCGCGAAGGAGTTCGCCGATCTCGCCGTCTCCGATGTTGGTGAAGCCGTAGATGCCATTGTCCTCTACGGCTCGGTCGCACGTGGCGACATTTGGGAAGAGAGTGACATAGACATTCTGGTCATCGGCAGCGATCTACGAACTATTCCGAAGCGTTTGAGCCAGATCGCTGACGAACAAGCATACGAGAATGGGTATGCGTTTTGGTTGTCTACAGTCGAATTCAGCCGGGAGCACTTCCTCGAGCTCGAACGGATTGGGGCTCCATTCATCCTGAACGTCTTGGACGACGGGGTAGCACTGTATGACACGGGAATCTTCTCCAGAGTACGTGGCGAAAGCTCTTGAGGCAGCCGATCAAGCTCTGAGTGACGCAAGGTACTAGTTAGAAGATGGTCGTCTTCAGGCAACTGCAAATCGAATCTATTACGCTGCCTTCTACGCAACCGAGGCTGCACTTTGTCACTCTGGTCACCGTCCGTCTGGGTCGCACGGCGGGGTCCTCAGGCAGTTCGAACAGGTCTACGTTCACACCGGCATGATCGACCGTCAACTCGGTCGGCTGTTGCGAGATACTTACAACCTCCGCAGGATGGGAGACTACCAGTTCTTTGCCACAATCGCAGCAGAAGACGTAGGTTCAGTAGTTGATGATGTCGCACACTTCATGGTGATAATCAAAGATCTCGTCCGGCAGTAGAACGCTGACAATTCTACCGAGTTGAAGCCCACTCACCGGCGTCCAACAAGACTTCCAACGCAGAGATTCCCTCGATCCTCGTTGGACCAATCGAAGACGGGCTTGCGTCCTCGGGCGTCATCCGCCGGTCTCGTCAGTGAACACCGGCTCTCGCCGAATTGATGGCCCTAACAGCTACTCCCCAGAAGCGTATCTGCCGACACGATAGGTGTACTGCGCGTCGTTGAGGGCGCGGAACACGTGCGCAGTCCTTCCGTCGACCTCGGGGATCATGCTGTTAGCCTCGACCCTTAGTGAGTCTGTGCGCGTGATCTGATACTTCAGCCCCGCGGACAGCCACTGCAGCACAATCGAGACGTACGCTGCGAACCCGTCATGGATCGACGCTAGAGCCGGCGGCGGAGTGATGAGACCGACTTGCTGATCGATGGTTCTGAGCTCATCGACGACGACGCGCAGCTCCTCCAGCACTTCCTGCTGGTCCAAGTCGTCTAGCGTCTGGTTTCGTCTGGTTATGAGCTCGTCAACCGCCGCGTCCAGTGGGTTGACGACTTCGAAGTAGGCGCTTACCGCTGCGCGTTGGGGGTCCGACCAGACTCGGAGCCACTCATCGAAACGACTCCGGAACTCCGAGTACGGGATTCCGAGAACGGCCTGTAGCGCAGGAGCCAGCCTCAATCCCTCGGCGATGTTCCCTATCACCTCGACCGGCGCCTGTTCGCTGAACTCGAGGCTCATAAACTTCACGGCCATATACGCCGTCGCGTACTGCAACTCGATCCTCGCCGAGTCCCTCTGCCGATTCCAGTCTCGCTGGCTCTCCAGTCCGGTCAGGTCTAGGCCGCGGTTCACGACCGCGACGGACTCGGCCCTGTACATCTGGCGTCGCACTACCGCCGGTCGGTCTCCCTCAGTTCCGAGCCCGTACTCGATGTAGTCGGCCAGCCCTTCATTGAGCCAGGCGGGAATGTCCCGGCCGCCCGATAACTGGTCCACGATCAGGTGGACGTACTCGTGGGTCAGCAGCCTTTGGACGCCTGTGCGGTAGAAATCGGACCTCATGTATATACCGGGATTCGACTCGTCGCTGACATAGAGTCCGGCCTCGTACCCCGGCACTCTGCCGAAAGACCTCTGAGCAGTCTCAAGGCCGGTTCGGTCACCGAGCAGGTAGAGGTCGGGGATGCGCGTACTTCGAGCTCCGTACTTCTCGAACAGCCGGTCGACGACCCACGCGAGGTGCGCCTGAAGATCCACGGCGAATGTGGTCGGGACCCGAGGCCCGAGGTATGCGTCAGAGACGAAGCCTTGATAGCGCCGCATCTCGATGCCGACCGTCTCGACCTCTTCCATGGGGAGCTGAAGTTGACCGACCGGGTAAGTTACGGTTAGCGGCCTCTCGTCGATGCCGACTCGAACCTTCCAGATGCCCTCGACGTCCCTCGTCCCAATTCGCAGCCACTCCAGGTGACCGTCGCCGTCCGCGCGGAGCATCCGGGCCGTCACCGGCCGGCCGTTCGTCCGACGGAAGTGGTCCTCGTGGATCGTCACCCACTCTGCCGGCTGGTTTCGAGGGTCTATGAACTCCACCTCGACCAACGACCACGGCTCGAGGCCATCGAGCCAGAAAGAAACATCCCTCCCAGCGAGGGGTTCTCCCGGGTCGATGGTGAGAAAGTACTTGCCGGCGAGCACAGTCTGCTCCGAGACGGAAGACTGGGAGCTCGTCCACTGTGCGGGCAGCATCGACACCTCAGCATTGACCCGTTCCTCGACGAACTGTTGAATCTCGGTCAGGGTCGGACCCGGGACAGCGGTCGGGATCGCGGCAAGCTCATCGGCGAAGACGACGCGCACGTCATCGAACGAAGGACCTGGGACGGCGGTAGGAATAGACGCAAGCTCCTGAGCGACGACACCACGTACATCATCAAGCGTCGGTCCGAGAACAGGTGTTGGTATGGACGCAATCGCGGTATTGACGCTCCGATCAACTTCGCTGCCGATCTCATCGAGCGTTGGACCGGGGGTCACCGTTGGACGGCTCTGGTCGAACTCGTTGATGCCCTCGCTGACTATCTGGCGCATTTCGTCGAGGGTCGGGCCGGGGACAGCGGTCGGGATGGACGCGATCGCAGCCGCGACGCCGAGGTCGAACTGCTCCCGGATTTCCCCAAGCGTCGGACCGGGCGTGGGCGTGGGGAATGGCGTCGCCGTAGGCAGGGGACGCGGAGTCCTGGTGGGAGTCGCGGTTGGCAGAGGACGCGGAGTTCTGGTGGGAGTCGCGGTTGGCGTCGGTGTCCCGGTTGGCGTTGGGGATGGCGTCGAAGTGGGGGTCGCTGTCGGCGTAGGCGTCCGCGTTGGTGTTTGAGTCGGCGTCGGCGTTGCCGAAATCGACGTCCTCAGACTCGCGACCTGCTTGGCCAGTTCCTCTACCGTGCCGCTCAGCTCCCTATTCGTCTGCTCAAGCTGGCCGACACGCGGGTCTGGCGGTGTCGGCGCAGGATCGCTGCAGGACACCGCAGCCAGGATCAGAGGGAGGGCGATCGCCGTCTGCGTCAACACGTTGATGCAGGATACACGGAGGTGGTTCATAAAACTCCGGTGGGTTGCTCTCGGTGCGATGTCTAACGATCATCGTAACATTCCGATGGAGGGAGGACAGGCCGACGGTCATGCAGACGACCGCGAACGCCGCGAGGATCGACACTTCGAATGAAACGTCAGTGTTGCCGGAGAGGGCCTTCGACATACCGGCGGCGGCGTAGCGGAGAGGAGAGACCCACCCCATTGAGCTCGTATCCGCTACGTCTATGTTGACGATAGGAACTCACGGATAAATCCGGCTAGCTGCGCGGGCTTATGGTATGCGATATCGTGGATGGTTTCCGGTATCCAACGAACTTGCACATCCGTGATCGCTTCGGCTGCTGCCCCAACCATCCGTCGTTTCACTGGGGCAAATTCAGCATCAGCAGCCCTGCCGGGAATTGAGCCCGCAGCAATTATCGATGTTCTGCAGGAAATCTGCGGCCAGGTTTCTGAAACTGGCTCGTGCCAGATGATGCGGACGACCTGGGCGTGGGTGTCTAGACGCAGGATGTTGTGGGTCTGCCCTTCCTGATCTTCATAAACGATTGTTTGAACGATGCGCTCTAGCTCCTCGCTCCAGCACAGTGGCAAGTCGTCGTGCATCCGCTCGAGAAACTCCTGGCGAGTACCTAACCCTTCACGAGGTGCCTGTCTAGCATGTCTAGCTGTGAACTCCTCCCACGTCTCGCCGCCTGGCAGCGTGCTGGGGCTGAATCCCCCATCAATCATTCCCAACGCATGCACTCGCTCTGGGAAGCGGGCCGCCACATTTATGGCCACGTTAGCTCCCATGGAATGACCTAACACCGCCGCATTGGATATGCGCAACTGATCCATTAGGCCGACTGCATCGGAGGACAGCGACTGCCAGTCGTATCCACTTTCGGCCTGGGTCGTCTGGCCATGCCCGCGCTGGTCGAAGGCGACTATTCGATACCGGTCACGAAGGAGAGGCGCCACAAGATCGTACCAATTTGCTGAACGGCCTAATCCATGCAGAGCCAAGATCGGTGGCCCGTCTCCATTCCAGTCCAGATATCGGATGCGTCTGCCGCGGACATCAGCCCATGCATCAACAGGCGGTTCGAACGATGCATCGGCCATAGCGAATCCCTCCTATCTTCTTCACCTGGTCCGAGCACGGTAGTCTTGTAGTTAGCTGGGTCATCTCGTGGTGTTTCACAGCCGAGCGCACCAAGGCAGCAATACTGTCACTTCTTGCCCTTAGCGATAAACTCCCTCCGCCGATCCCCTTAGCCGGGGGTCCAGCGCATCCCGCAGCGCATCTCCGACGAGGTTGACAGACAACACCACGATAGCGATGGTGATGCCGGATACTAACGCGATATGGGGTCCATTCTCGATGTACAACTGGGCGAATGTAAGCATGGTGCCCCATGAGGGCGTGGGCGGCTGGATACCGATACCTAGAAAACTCAGCGCCGCCTCCACGGTAATGACTGAGCCGATACTCACGGTGACGAGAACTATGGACACTGGCAAGGTGTTCGGCACCAAGTGCCGAAAAACCACACGCCAGTGTGAACCGCCCATGACCTGCGCAGCTTCCACATACTGCATCTGCTTCAGTGACAGAGCCTGGGATCGCACGATGCGTACGGTATTGGACGCGATTATGACAGCAAGGGCAAGAATCACCACTTGTATGGTGAACCCGAAGGTTACAGTGGTGGCCATGGCTACAACCAGTGACGGTAACACCAAGAACACATCAACGAGCCGCTGCAACAGGAGGTCTAAGAGTCCGCCGAAGTAGGCGCTGACAACGCCGAGAACCGTACCGACGGAGACTCCCAACAAGGGTGCCAAGAAGCCCACAAGAAGAGATGTGCGACCACCGTGAAGCAATCGGCTGAACACATCCCTCCCAATCTCATCGCTCCCAAGCCAGAGGCGCTCCCCTGTTCTTGCCACCGACATAGGAGCCTGCACCGGAGGGGCAACGGCCTCTTGTATTCAAAGGGAGAAACCTCACCAGCTAGCGCGGCCAGAAGAAGGACGACGACTAGAATACAGATGCCGATGCTTCCTCTCGGATGGGCGCGGAGGAACCGGATCACCCTGTCGCGCGGGAGTAAATAGGATTCCGCAAGTAGTCCACGCCGGTTGTGCGACTGCGTTCTACTCATAACGGATGCGTGGGTCCAGCACCGCATAACACAGGTCGATCACCAGGATCCACACCATAGTTAGGGCTGCCAGCACTATGACGATTCCCTGCACCATGACGAAGTCACGAGCACTAACGGAATCTATGAGCTGTTGGCCTATTCCAGGAAGGCCGAATATTCTCTCGACGACCACGGCGCCTTCCATCAAGCTGGCAGCCAATAGCCCAGCCATTGTCAGGACGGGCAAGAAGGCATTGGGCAACATGTGGCGGACGGTCACTACTGTCGGCAGCAGTCCCTTGCCTCTCGCGGTTCGGACGTAGTCTTGAGCCATAACCTCTAGCATCGTGGAGCGAATCATCCGGGTGATGACGGAGCCAGAGTGAAAACCTATTGTCAAGGCGGGAAAGATCATCCTCTTAAGCCCGTTGACGGGGTCTTCAAAGATGCTGACATGCTGTATCGGAGGGATCCAGTGAACGTACCTCGCCAGCAACAGCAGTATCAAGATGGCCACCCAACGGACAAGCATGGCAAGCCCGGCAGGCGTGACGACACGTATAGTCTGGTCGACCCAACTCCCACGCAACAACGCCGATACAATTCCTAGAGGAAGCGCACACGCCAAGGACAGGGCCACCGCCAGAACCGCCAGCGTCGCAGTCGTGGTTATCTTACTACTCAAGGCATCCACCACTGGGCGATCCGCGTAACGAGAGTATCCCAGGTCACCCCGCACAGTGTCCCAAACCCATCTCCCGAACTGTACGAAAATGGGATCGTTGAGACCCAGCTCCTCTCGCAACCTCTCCACCTGCTTAGTTCCACCTACCGACTGGTCCGAAGAGACCAGGCTATAGGCAATGTCCCCGGGAATGATATGCAACATAAAGAAGAGCAAAGTTCCCAAGAGAGCAAGTGTCGGTATGATCAGGGACAACCGACGCACGATGTATTGGCGCATCAGTCAGCGACCCGTCCACGTTGCGGGGCCCTCGGCCTCACGCCTCTGCTGATGTCGTCAATCAGCATTTGAACTGCTCAATTTCAGCTAGTGGTGTGCGGGCCATAGCTCTATCCACGCACCGAGCCTTCAGACGGGCCAACCTTTCCAGGTCGTACTCGCGGGTGAGTACCTCCGTCTCGAATCGGCTCATGGTATTAGTGCTTGTCTCTCCGGGCCGCGCGGCGAACGATACGCCCTTGTTGGCGTGGACGACCCTTTAATGGCCTATGTCAATCCGGTCGACGACGAGTGGGGGGCGGATTCTCGTAGCATTTCGGTACTGGTCTGTGGCATCGGTAACTTTCACATCCTCAGGCGTACCTACGTTTGGGGCACACTCTTGACTACTGGATAATCCCGGTCGCAGGTAGGCGAATCTGGCTATCGTATCGCGTGCAACGCTGGGGCTTTGATAGAATCCCCATAGCCGCTAGATGCCCTACGGAGGAACACATTGAACCTGCGTATTCCCGGACCGATCCCTGTTCCGGACGACATCTTGCAGGAGATGTCTCGGCCGATGATCAACCACAGGGGCCCTGAGTATAAGGACCTGCTTTTCAGTATCGCCGACCGGCTCAAGAGCATTTTCGAAACTGAGGCGGACGTCTGGATAATCACCGGCTCCGGAACGGCGGCGATGGAGGCGGCGGTAGTCAATACGCTGTCCCCTGGCGACACGGTGATCAACGCCACCATTGGCGTGTTCGGTAATCGGTTCACCGAGATCGCGGAGATGTTCGGCGCTGAGGTCATCACGCTATCATTCCCATTTGGGGAGCCAATTGACCTCGACGTCCTTCGAGACGCGCTGAACTCCAACCCCGACGTCAAGGCCGTATCGGTTACGCACAACGAGACCTCGACGGGCGTCACCAACGATCTCGAAGCCGTCGCAGCGGTCGTGAAGGGCGAGTACGACAAGCTGCTGCTGGTCGACGGCATTAGCAGTGTCGCGTCGATCCCGCTCGCGACCGACGCCTGGGGGCTGGATGTCGTAGCGACCGCGTCTCAGAAGGGCTGGATGCTGCCCCCGGGCCTCGCGTTCCTCAGTTTCAACGAGAGGGCTTGGGAGGCCCACGCCGAGTCACGAATGCCGAAGTTCTATCTGGACGTTGCACAGTATCGAAAGTACTATGAGATCGGTCAACCGCCGTATACGCCGGCGGTCTCCGTTATGTTTGCCCTCGACAACGCGTTGGATCAACTTTTGGCGGAGGGAATGGGGTCGGTTTACGAGCGGCACGCGTCTATCGGTCAGTTCACAAGGGACGGGGTCAGGCGGATCGGGCTGGAGCTCTTCCCGAAGGATCAGGCGTACGCGTCGAACACGGTCACCGCGGTCTCGGTTCCACAGGGTGTAGACGGGGCAGGGCTGGTTGCGAAGCTAAGAACGGACCACGGCGTGGTCGTCGCTGGCGGCCAGGCGTCGCTGGCCGGAAAGATATTCCGTATCGGTCACATGGGTAGAGCGACCGAAGACGACATCCAGGAGACGATCGACGCCCTGGAGGACGTGCTCCCCAAGGTCGGGTTCAGAAGCTAGAGGAAGCCGGTAACGGAGCCAGACACATGTCAGATGTCTACGCAGGAGCGGCAAGGGTGGCCCGGGGGCTCACCGATGCGGACCTGCTCGACATGTACCGGCAGATGGTGCTCGTCCGGACGCTCGACGAGCGGATCTGGATTCTAAACCGCCAGGGCAAGGCCGCGATCGTGGCGTCGTCCCAGGGCCACGAGGCAGGACAGATCGGCAGCGTGTGGGCGCTCGACAAATCTACCGACCAGTTCTACATATACTACCGGGATCTTGCCGTCATGCTCACTCTTGGCATGACTCCGGTGGAGATCATGTCCGGCTTCCTCGCCAAGAAGGGAGAGCCATTGAGCGGGGCGAGGCAATTTCCTACCCACGGCGCCTATCCCGAGCTTGGGATTGTGAACCTGTCCAACGTAGTTGGAACCCAGATTCCGCAGGCGGTGGGCGCGGCGCTCGCGATGAGGATGAGAAACGAGACCGGCCTGGTGATCTCCTACTTTGGTGACGGCGCGTCCAGCGTCGGCGACTGCCACGAGGCGATGAACTTCGCTGCGGTCCACAAGTTGCCGGTGGTATTCTTCTGCGAGAACAACCGGTACGCGATCTCGGTGCCCCTTTCCAAACAGATGGCGGTCGACAGTATCGCCTCCCGTGCCGAAGGGTACGGTATGCCTGGGATTGAGGTTGACGGCTGCAACATCGTCGCCGTCTACGAGTCGACTTCCGAAGCCGCCCGGAGGGCGCGGTCGGGAGAGGGCCCAACTCTGATCGAGGCCCACGTCGAGCGATACCTCCCACATACGTCCGACGACGACGATACTCGCTATCGAACTCGCGGGGAGCTGGAAGAGGCCCGTAAACGCGATCCGCTCAGGATTCTCGCCGACCAGCTCAGAGAATCCGCGGTCCTGAATGACGAGATGGACGAGAAGTTCAGGGCAGACGCGCGGCGGGCCGTCAACGAGGCGACGGACATCGTCGAAGCGGCCCCCTTCCCCGAGGTGGACGACTTCGAGAGGGACGTGTACTCGGAGGGTAGTCAGTGAGAGCTCACAGGGGTGATACATAGCCGATCTTAGCGTCATAGAGGCCGTGCGAGAGGCGATGCGCGAGGAGATGCGCCGCGATGACCGGGTCTTTGTCATGGGGGAAGACATCGGCGCCCGCGGCGGGGTATTCCTCGCCACCGAGGGCTTTGTCGAAGAGTTCGGCGAGGAGCGTGTTATCGACACACCGCTCGCGGAGTCGTCCATAGCGGGGATCGCCCTCGGAGCCGCAATGAGGGGGATGCGTCCGATCGCGGAGATCGAGTTCGCCGACTTCATCTGGCCCACGATCAACCAGATCGTCGGCGAGGCCGCGCGAGTCCGCTATGGCACCAACGGCAAGTTGAGCGTACCTATGGTGCTCAGGGCGCCGCAGGGTGGAGGCGTACGCGGGGCCCTCTATCACTCCCAGAGCGTCGAGGCGTTCTTCGCGCACACCCCTGGGCTCAAGGTGGTCACTCCTGCGACACCGTATGATGCAAAGGGTCTGCTGAAGAGCGCAATTCGAGACGACGATCCGGTGGTCTTCCTCGAACACAAGCGTACGTACCGCCTCGTGCGTGGAGAGGTGCCGGAGACTGAGTACACTGTGCCATTGGGACGGGCCGAGGTGAAGCTGCCTGGGAACGACCTGAGCGTCATAACCTACGGCCTTATGGTCCACCACTGCATCGAGGCGGCTCGTGCCGTCGCGGGCGAGGGGATCAGCGCGGAGATCGTCGACCTGAGAACAGTCCGTCCCATCGATACAGAGACCGTGCTAGCCTCCGTGGAGAAGACCGCCAAAGTGCTGATAGTTCACGAGGATACCCAAGCGGGCGGGATCGGCGCAGAGGTGGCCGGGATCATCGGTGAAGAGGCGTTCGAGTACCTCGACGGTCCGATCACTCGGCTTGCGGGACCGGAAGTTCCTCCGATGCCGTTCGCTCCTCCACTTGAAGCCGAGTTCATGGTGAGTGCCGACAAGATCGTCGACGCGATCAGGAAGCTCGCGGCGTACTAGACATCTGGAAATGTTTGCCTTGAGCATCGACCCGGCCTTCTCGTCGTTCCGGCGGAGGCCGGAACCCAGGGGTGGGGTGCCTCGTATGGGCGGATCAAAGAGAAGCAGTTGCTCGGAAGCTGGGCGAAGGACTTACGAATTTTGCGAGAATCAGCGTCGGATGATTAGGCAGTGATCATCACGCTGCCACAGGTCGGAGAGTCCGTTACTGAAGGTATCATCGGAAAGTGGCTCAGATCGGTTGGCGACTCTGTCGAGCGATTTGATCCCCTCGTAGAGGTCGTGACCGACAAGGTCAACATGGAGATGCCTTCACCGTTCTCCGGAACGCTCACGGCGATCCTCGCCGAAGAGGGCGAGACCGTCCCCATGGGGGCTCCAATCGCTGAGATGGAGGTCGTGGGAGGGCCAACCCAAGAAGGGGCTTCTAACACGTCGGAGGCTCCGTCGGTCGGGCCCGCAGATTTCACACCGGACCGGATTGGGACCCTGCTTAAGGACATCGCCCCAGTGGGCCCAACCGGTTCCGGTGGGCCGGCCGTCGCTCCGCTTCCAGAAGCAACAGGACCGCGCCGGTACTCACCTGCTGTTCTGCGACTCGCCGAAGAACGAGGGGTCGACCTCGATCAGGTTCCCGGAACCGGCATCAACGGTCGGGTCACCGTGAAGGACGTCCGGAGCTACATCGAGTCTGGTCGCGCCGAGAGAGTCGAAGGGGACAAGGCGCCTGCCGATTCGTCTGACGAGGAGCGCGTCCCCCTCAGCCCGGTACGCCGGATCATCGCACGGAACATGGTCCAGAGCGCCACTCAGATCCCCCAGGCCTGGACGCTGGTTGAGGTGGACGTTAGCGGACTCGTCGCCCGCCGGACCGAGGTTCGCGACGAGTTTAGGCAGCGTGAAGGGATCAACATAACGTACCTCCCGTTCGTGACGAAGGCCGTCGCCGAGGCCCTCAAAGAGAACCCGCTCCTCAATTCGTCGTGGGACGGCGACGCGATCGTGTACAAGCGCAGCATCAACATCGGGATTGCCGCGGCCGCACCGGACGGGCTCGTCGTCCCGGTGGTCCACGACGCCGACACATACACCGTCGCCGGTCTCGCGCGAAAGATAGACGACCTGACCGCGCGTGCGCGCAGCGGAGAGTTGGGTCTCGAAGACGTGGCGCGCGGCACTTTCACCCTCAACAACACCGGGGTACTAGGATCCGTGCTCAGCCAGCCGCTGGTCAACTTCCCCCAGGCGGCCATACTGACCACCGAAGCGATTGTGAAACGACCGGTCGTGGTCGGCGACGGCATCGCTATCCGCTCCATGATGAACCTGTGCATGAGCTTCGACCACCGAATCTTGGACGGCGCAGAGGCAGGCGCGTTCATCACCTCCGTCAAGCGCCGCCTCGAGGCAATCGGCCCTGACACCGGGCTGTACTGAACGATCGATGACATCGGCGCCAAGGCAACTACGCCTCGTCGAGCTCGGAGTGGTACGTTACGAAGACGGTCTCCGGCTTCAACAGGAGTGGCGCACTGGCGTGGTCAACGGGAACTCCCCGGACACGCTCCTTCAGCTCGAACACCCCCACGTCTACACCCTGGGACGCCGCGGCGAATCGAAGGATGTCCTGGCAAGCGACGCACAGCTGCGCAGGCTGGACGCCGAAGTCCACCACGTAGACAGGGGTGGCGAGGCGACCTACCACGGGCCGGACAGCTGGTCGCGTACCCGATTATCGATCTTCGGCGCTGGGGCGGTGGGCCGCTGAAGTACGTCCGTTCTCTCGAGCGGGTGATCATCGATACGCTCGCCGAGTTCGGAATCTCAGCGGAGTCGGAGGGTCATCCTACCGGGGTCTGGGTCGAGGACCGAAAGATCGCCGCGATCGGAGTCAAGGTCGCTCGGCGCGTGACGACCCATGGATTCGCGCTCAACGTGTCTACGGACCTGTCGTACTTCGAACACATCGTTCCTTGTGGAATGCCCGGAGTCGAGGTCACGTCGGTCAGCCGGGAGTTGGGTCGCGCGGTGGATGTGGATGAAGTCGTTCGTCCGATCGTCGAGAACTTCACCCGCGTTTTCGGGTTCCGGCTTGAGGGAACCCGAACCGACAACACGGAGCTGGCCATTGTTGACACTCTGAAGGACTGATAGTACGCTCCCGTCACAGTTGACAACGGCAGGAGAACAGGTATGTGCACATACGTAACCGAGCAGGCCAAGATCGAGGGCGCCGGGCGCGGACGGCGCGGCTGGTTCAAGCTGACCGACGCTCGGGTGTACTACGACCATCCCTTCCACTCCCAGGCCGACCACACCCTCAATATCGACTTCGTGAACGAGAAGCTTGGCTTGGACGCGAGGATTCCTGTCGAGCTCTCCGCAGAGTCAGCCCGTGAGCTCGTACGAGCCATTGAGGCCGCCCTTGAGTCCGGCGAGTATCTCCACGCGGCGGACTAGTCAAGCCCAAGGCGGTTCTCGGACCGCCCCTGCGAGTCGCGACTAGCCAGAGCGTGGTCATCTCTCTCCCCACTCACGGGTACCGATACTCGCGGATCCCACGTACCAACCACCAGACTGCTATCACCACTACGACCGAGACCACTCCGCCGAGGACCATCGTGTTGTCCGCGCCAATCTGCTCGGACATGAACCCCACCTCGAACGTCCCCAGGTTGTTCGCGCTCATTGCGCTGACCGAGTGAGCGCTGACGGCTCTACCCCGCATGTGATCGGGCGTGGTGAGCTGAACGGTCGTCTGTCTCGTGGTCATGCCAATCGCGTCCGTAGCACCTAGTCCGACGATGATTACGGTGCCGAGCCAGAGCCACGTGCTGAACCCAAACGCTATCAACAGGACTGCGTAGACCATCGTCGCGTAGAGGACCAGCATCCCTTTAGCGCGGTAGCGGGCAAGAAAGAGCACCGCGAACGTTCCTGCGACACCTCCGAACGAGTTCGCTGCGGTGAGCACGCCGACAGCGCCCGGCCCTGCCCTGAACAGCTTATCGGCGATGAGCGGAAGAATCTGTCGATAGAAGCTGACGATTGTGACGCCGATGTCCATCACGTACAGTCCAGGAAGGATCGGATGCGACCTGACGTAGACGACGCCTTCCCAGATCCGCTGGATCATCGTCCCATTTCGGACGCCCCGCTCCGATGATTCCGACCCAACCCTGATCAAGAGTGGGAGGATAGATGACGGGAGGGCGAAGACCGCCGCTAGAGCAAACACCCAGGTCGTGCCAAGGGTGGTAATTACGGCCGAGAACGCAAGTGGGGCCGCAATCGCGCCGATCTGAAACGTCGCGGTGTTTGACGTGACCGCGTGCATCAGGTGAGATCGCGGGACGATGTTGGCGGTGATCGCAGACCGCGCCGGCCCTCCGAGAACACTGGTCACACCGAGGATCGCAGTGACGACGTAGACGTGCCAGGGTTCGAGTCGGTCGAACGCCACCAGACCGGTGAGAAGCCCAATGAAGACGAAGCTGAACGACTGCGTGAACGCGATGAGCTTCTTTCGGTCCCACTGGTCCGCCAGCGCCCCCCCGAACAGGATCGCCGGAAGCTGGACCGCAAGCTGCACGACGCCGAGCAATCCAAGTTGGAGACCCGATCCGGTCTCCTCGTACAACCAGACCGCGGTGACCAACAGCCGCATCTGCATCGTGACGAGTCCGCCAACTGAGGAGAGCCATAGGATTCGGTAGTCTCGGAAGTCGAAGGCGGACCAGGGCTTGAGCGGCGGTTCGTTGGACGGGCGGTGCGTCCGGTCCCCTCGGGTCGACTTGGCTGGCCTTCGGCCAGAGTCCTCAAGGGTCACGAGCATGCCCCGGAACGGACAGTTGATGAGTTTTTTCCATCGGGCTGATGGATTATACACGAGCATTGAGGCTCCGCGACCAATCGGTCGGAGACTGGCGGGAGTCCGACTCGTACTTTTGGCTGATGCGGGCTACGCCTCCTGTATGAATCCGACGTACGCAAGTTGTCCTGCGAAAGATCGTCTGGGGTGCTGATGTGTCCCGCTTCGTCGCGCCGTAAAGTAGGGATCACCATTCAGCGGCATATACCATGACAGACCATTTGGAGAACCAGGAAAGGATCGCTTAAATGCTACGCTTGAAGAGTTGCGAACGGTGCAACGGAGACGTCGTGGAAGGCGAAGACTGGCACGGCGCCTATCTGCAGTGCATCCAGTGCGGATGGTACAGGGACACGTCTGGCGATCCTGTCGACAATCTGGCCCAGATGGCAATGGCCCGCTTGGAGATACAGTTCGCGCATCGACGGGCGAGCTGACACAACCACTCAAGTCTCTCCTCCTTAGTGGCCCCCTCGTCTGCCCAAGCGGACGAGGGGGTTTCTCTTACCCGCAAGCTCCCACCTGCGAAGTCGCCAGATGCCCGTCGATGTCGCGCCTCAATCGTGAGGTCGTCGATCCGCATATCCCGGCTCAGCTTTACCTGCTGACAAAGGCGACTGTATACTCGCACCGGATCGACTGGCTGCCAAGTGACAAGGGGAGGGACGGTCATCGACGAAGCTCGATTACATTCTCTACTGCAGAAGCTGCGGCGCGGCGAGTGCGAGATTGAAGACGTTGTGGCAAAGCTGCGGGATCTACCATTCGAGGACTTGGACTTTGCCAAGGTCGACCACCACCGCGCTATCAGACAGGGCTTCCCTGAGGTGGTCTTCGGCGAGGGCAAGACGCCTGACCAGATCGCGTCGATCTCGTACGCGGTGCTGTCGCGGTCGGATCGCCTCCTGGTGACGCGGGCGACTCCCGATGCGTACGACTCGACGGCTCAACTCGTGGACGATGCGACGTACGACGAGGTCGCTCACTGTATCATCGTCGACCGACGCCCAGACAAGACAGGAGTACCTGGCGTTGCAGTAGTTTGCGCCGGGACGTCTGACCTCCCGGTCGCCACTGAGGCGGCTGTCACGGCGGAGCTGATCGGATGCGAGGTGGAGCGAATCTCCGACGTCGGGGTATCGGGACTCCACAGGCTTCTGGATCACCTTCCCAGGCTCAGACAGTGTAGGGCGCTCGTAGTCGTTGCCGGCATGGAGGGCGCGCTCCCTTCCGTGGTCAGCGGTCTCGTCAACATACCAATCGTTGCCGTGCCGACAAGCGTCGGCTACGGCGCGAGCTTTGGGGGCCTCGCCGCGCTGCTCGCGATGCTCAATAGCTGCGCGCCCGGGATCGGTGTCGTCAACATCGACAACGGCTTCGGCGCCGGCTACCTCGCCGCGATGATCAACTTGACCTCGCGGCATCCAGCGACCGAATAGGTCTGGGGCTATCGGACTCGGAAAGTCGACATCGATTCGTAACATGACTCAAGTCCGACTCGCTATTGCCACTCCCCAGGCCTTCCCAAGCGGCGAAATCGACCTGGGATTGATCGCTTCGTACGCGTCGCGCGCGGACGAGCTCGGCTATGACGGTCTTTGGGTCGCGGAGCAGCTTATCGGTTCGACTCCGACGCTGGAACCGGTGACCACCCTCAGCTACCTGGCGGGCGTGACGGAGCGTATTCGCCTTGGGGTTGCGGTCGTAGTCGTGACAACCCGAAATCCCTCCATGCTTGCCAAACAGCTCAGCTCTGTAGACGTCCTCAGTAGTGGGCGGCTCGACGTCGGAATCGCGCTCGGCGGCAGGCCCTGGACGTATCCGCTGTTCGACGGGCCGGAGAGCCGAAGAGTTAGGCACTTCACTGAGGCCGTATCGGTGATGAAGGCCCTTTGGACACAGGACCGGGCTACGTTCGACGGGGAGTTTTGGAAGCTCGACGGAGTGCCCATGACGCCGAAGCCCATCCAGCAACCGCATCCACCACTCTGGTTCGGAGGTAGGCACAGCGCGGGGCTGCGCAGGGCGGCGCGTCTCGCCGACGGGTTCATGGGGGCGGGATCGACCACTACGGCACAGTTCAGAGAGCATGTCGAAATCGTCCGCAGTGAGCTCGATCGGATCGGACGCGATCCAGGGGCATTTCGTATCGCAAAGCGCGTGTACGTCGCCCTTGACGACGATTCAGACAGGGCTGAGAAGCGACTACGCGACTGGTTTGGGGCATGGTACCGAAACGCCGACATGGGGTCCGCGGTATCGGTCTGGGGAGACGACGAGACGTGTGCGAATGGCCTGAAGGAGGTCGTCGACGCCGGAGCAGAGACGTTGATGCTCAACCCGGTGTTCGACTACGAGGACCACCTGGAGACGCTGGCATCCGACGTCGGGCCCTTGTTGACCCCACGAAGACGATAGGAGACAGCCAGGCTCATCGCGGCAGAAGGATCGGACGCCGGGTCGATCTCAAGAGGTTGTCCGTACCAGGGTTCGGACTCAGAAAGCGTCTGGAGCTTCAGCGATGGCTTCGAGGTCTGCCCGCGTATACGAGCCGAGCGATCTGAAGTCGAACTTCGTGTAGTTCTTGATCCACTGAAGGGCGATCTTGCGGGCTTTGCCGTATCGGTCCAGCATCTCTCGCAGCTGCTCCTGGGACGCTGGGTCGTCCGGAGCCTCCGCCGTCCGTCGTTGCTCGATGTCCGCCAGCTCCTGATCGATTAGGCTCTTGATCAGGGAAGCGTCCTGAACTTCGCCTGTGACGTCGTCCTTTGGTTGGTGGATGATCCTCTGGGCGGTCTGGGCGACGGAGATACGCCCCGTCGCGAGATCCTCCATCAGTGCTGGGTGGACGCCGGGCCGGCCTTCGAGGCTGTCTATGCCCTTCGCGCCGCGGCCGGTCAGCCATCCCTCGACGTACTCGATGAGCATCCGGGCGTTTCGTCGAGAGCCCTCAGTGGTGATCTGACCGTCGGGAACTTTGATCTCGAATGGGAAGTTTGCCGGCTCGTACATATCGGGAGACGGCTCCCACCCGGAGCCATGGAGCTCCTTGAACGGGTCTGCGGCGGTCGTCATGTGGAAGATGTGCGCGACCCAACCACGAATAAAGCCCTGCTCGGCCTCCCACACCTTGTCGGCGCGGATGGTCTCGCCCGCAGCCTCGTTGACCTCTTCGTCCCTGGACGGGAGCGCTGTCGCCATACCGCCTATGGGCGCTGCTCCTCTCTTCAGGCAGACCGCGACGAGACGCCTGAAGATGGCGGTCATGAAGTCGGTGGTCTTGATGTCCACCCCGAAACGGTCGGGCCACACCTGGTCCGGATCGGCCATTATGTACTCGAGCACCGAGGCCTTGAAATCCCAGCGAGCCGCGTTGAGCCCCGCAGCGTACGGGCCGAGCTCCCAAAGCAGCTCGTCCATGATGTACGCGGCGGGGAGCGACTCGACCAGAAAGATAGCGCGGATGACAGCATCTTCGGGATACGCGAGGCGCTCTCGCCCGAAATCGAAGAACTCGCGGTAGAAGCGCGCCTCCTCGACGAGCTCGACCTTGGGAAGGTAGAAGTAGACGCCCTGGCCCCTATCGACCTGCGCCTTTCCTCCGTAGGCCAGCGTGAGACCCATTCCAAGGATCGTCGCGGCTACCGGATTGCCGTCTATCGAAAAGTCCGGCTCATCGAGGTGGGTGCCCCGCTCCCGGTGCATGAAGAACGGAAGCGCACCCGAGCTGAGCTCGTAGGTTCGATTGCGGGTAGGGTTGTGAAACCGGAGAGTTCCAAGAGTGGCGTCGCGTCGGTTGATCGCGGCCTGCACCGTGTCGGCGAGGCAGTGCCCAGCCGAGTCCTCATCGTCGTCGAGGTATCCCGCGGCGCGCAGGCCGTCGGTGCCCGGATTTAGGGCGTTAATTGCCATGTTTGTGATCGAGACCGGGCCGGAAATCTCGATGCCGGGCCTCGTCAACTCTGCGGGGAGTGGAAGGACTGTCCAGTCGCCGGAGTTGACCTCGGACTTGGGGGGAAAGGTCGGCAGCACGCGATCCAGATTGGCGCGCTTGATCAGCGCGTCGCGCTTCCGGCGAATGACTTCGATGGCCGGAGCGAAGCGATCGTACGCGGTGACGATGTACTCCAGGAACTCCTGTGAAAATAGCTCGTCGGCGCCCGGGACATCGGCGAATTGGACTCGGTCTGCGGCGGACATCGAGGTTCTCTTTCCTCCGGTCTGTTGCCAAGGCGAGTTTACCCAGCGTGTGTTGGGGTGTCAACGAGGCAGGTGACCCCAAATCCACCGCCTATCCGTCGGATGCCCGTAGGGGTTCGCCCCTCCACGGCGGGCAGGCGCGGCGAACGAACCGCCCGCAACCGCCGCCGTCACAATTCAATCGCCAGAGCCTGCCCCCGCGGAGGCGGGGGTCGTGGATCCGGGAAACCGGACCTGTTTGCGGACAGGATCAGGGCTTCGATACACTCGATCCAACCGCTCCGAGGAGGTAGGAACAGTGGCGCTTCTACTCGACAGGCAGACGATCCAGGGTCTACTGGACATGGACAAGATGATCGGAATCCTGGAGCAGGCGTTCGGCGAGCTGGCTTCGGGCTCAGCGGTGATGCCGCAACGGACCGCCGTCGCGGACAGTGACGTGAACGGCTGGTACGCCTTCATGCCGGCCCAGCTCAAGAGCATGGGCGCGCTCGGGGTCAAGTCGGTCACCGTGTACAAGGACAACCCGTCCGCGCACAGCCTCCCCGCAACGCTCGCGACCATCGTACTGATGGACGCCCAGACGGGACAGACCATCGCTGTGATGGACGGGGGTTACATCACGGCGATGAGGACGGGCGCCGTAACCGGGTTGGCAACCAAGTACCTGGCGCGAGATGACGCAAGGGTTGACGGGTTGATGGGGAGCGGGGTGCAGGCCCGGACTCAGCTTTTGGGCATGGCGTCAGGTGCGCAGCTCGAGCGCGCGATGGTGTTCTCGCTCGATCCGCCCGACGCCCGGCACGCGTTCGCCGACGACGCATCGGAGCTGTTGGGGATCCCTGTGGGCGTCTCTGAGAGCGGGGAGGAGTTGGTCAGGAATGTCGACGTCCTGTCACTCGCCACCACCGCCACCACGCCAATCATCAGCTCCGACTGGATCCAACCCGGTCTCCACATCAACGGCATTGGCTCCCACGCGGTGGGGGTCAGGGAGATCGACACAGGGACGATGGTGCGAGCCAAGCTGGTCTGCGACAACGTCGACGCGTGCCTCGCAGAGGCGGGCGACGTACAGATTCCGATCGAAGAGGGCGCAATGACGCCCGACGACATCTATGGTGAGATCGGAGAGCTGATCACGGGCGCCAAGCCCGGCAGAGAGAGCGACGATGAGGTGACGCTGTTCAAGAGCGTCGGGTTGTCGATTCAGGACATCTCAGCGGCGCACTATGTCTACGGGCGTGCGGTCGAGGAGGGCGCGGGCACCGAATTCGTGTTCTCTTAGGGCAGCCAATCCCTGTCAGCGGCTTTCAAACCGCTCAGGGCTTAACTCAAGACCTCGCGACGTGCTGGCTACGGGGCCTTTCTATCTCTAGCTAGATTTCAAGTACTAAGCTGTTCAGTCTGGTAGGTTGTGGGCATAGTACCATGTCAGATGGCAGTCAGAGATGTTTGGGGTGAAGACACAATGGACCAGCCAACATTTGCGGACTTGGAGTACGAGGGGAAGAAGCGTAAGACCCGCCGGGAGATATTCCTGGAGCGCATGGATAGCCTGATCCCATGGGATCAACTGGAAGAGCGCATCCGCCCGTTCTATCCGAAGGCGGGCCGGGGCCGGCGACCCTATGAGTTGTCTGCGATGCTGCGGATACACTGCGTGCAGTTGTGCTACAACCTCAGCGACCCTGGTATGGAGGACATGCTCTACGAGGTCGAGTCGGTGAGACGGTTCGTAGGACTGAGGCTATCAGGCCCGCTACCGGACGAGACGACTATCCTGAACTTCCGTCATCTGTTGGAAGAGCACGAGTTGGGTCAGAGTCTGTTTGAGGAGATCAACCGTCACCTGGAGTCCCAAGGACTGCAGCTTCGAGAGGGAACGATTGTGGACGCGAGCATCATCGAGGCACCGTCGTCGACGAAGAATCGTTCAGGTGAGCGAGACCCTGAGATGCATCAGACGAAGAAGGGGAATGAGTGGCATTTTGGGATGAAGGTACACATTGGAGCGGACGCTGAGACGGGAGTTGTTCATAGCGTGACTACGACACCTGCGAACGTGCATGACGTGACGGAGGCGCACCGTCTCCTGCACGGTGGAGAGAAACGGGTGTGGGGTGATGCAGGTATCAGGGCGTCGATAAGCGGTCGGAGAATCGGGAGTTGGATGTGGACTGGCAGGTAGCGATGAGGCCCGGGAGGCGTCGGCAACTGGATCCGGGAAGCGATGAGGCACTTTTGGAGAAGCGCAAAGCGTCGGTCAGGGCGAAGGTGGAGCATCCGTTCCTGTACGTGAAGCGGCACTTTGGCTACGCTAAGGTCCGGTACAGAGGGCTGGTTAAGAACACGCAGCGGTTGGTGTTGTTGCTGGGGCTGACCAACTTGATAACGGCAGAGAATTACTTGGCGGCCTGACGTGGGCAACGTGCACCCACAAAACAAACAAGCGATGCCCCGCTCTTGAAGAGTCGCTTAGGGTGCCGACAGCATCGTTAGGCATACCATAAAAGGAGCGAACATCTCCTACAATCCCGTCACTGCTCATACCCTACGGCTTGCAACGGGTTGTTCAGAGGTTCCCTAAAGCTCGGTCATTCGGATCGACTCCGGCTACCGACGGAAGCAACGGCCTACCCAGGTTCGTCGATTGCAGCAGTCCATCCTCGTGCCACCCCACCGGGCCCCTTCCGCCACGCTCGAAAAACCTGCTTGACGCTTCCGTATCCTCCATATTTTGCTAGAATATGGAGGAATATTCCAAAGATTCACTCCGACGGGGTAGCTATGGCGAGCCAAGACGACATCCTCACAATCCCCGACGTCGCCAGTCTTCTCAGGGTGGCGGATAAGACCGTGTATAGCCTCGTCCAAAGAGGCGATCTGCCTGGTTTCAAGGTCGGCGGCCAGTGGCGATTCCGTCGAAAGGCAATCGACTCCTGGATAGAAGTGAAAACGCAGGTTACTGGAGCACAAAAGGCCAATGACGGTGCGAAAACCTCTCGCTCCATTCGGGAGGACTGATGGCCCTTAAGGAATCCCAACTCGACTCATCCCTCTGGCAAAGCTGCGACGAACTCCGCGGCGCCATGGATGCCTCATCTAGCAGGCGGCAACACGCACATGAGCAGGCAGGGCGGGATGCCGAGGGTTTTCGGATTTCATTTGTCCGCTGGTCGCTGAACTCAAGAATCTGAGGCGGAGGAAACACACCGTTGGAACACATCGGAGAGATCGAGAAACGGCTCTGGGCCAGCGCGGATAACCTGCGGGCCAATTCCAACTTCGCCAGCAACGAGTACTTCCTCCCTGTCATGGGGCTGATCTTCCTTCGGCACGCGTACAGCCGTTTCCTCAAGGTCAAGGACGAGGTCGAATCGGCGCTGCCGCGGCGAGGTGGGAAGGTCCGCGCACTCACGAAGGAAGACTTCTCCCAGAAAGGGTCGATCTTTCTGCATCCGGAAGCACAGTTCGACCATCTGGTCTCACTGCCGGACAGCGCGGATCGAGCCCAGGCGATTATCGACGCCATGGAAGGGATTGAAAAGGACTACGAGACCCTGCGAGGCGCCTTGCCCAAGGCGGAGTACCAGGAACTCGATAACAACGTCCTCGGGCAAATCCTGCGAACTTTCAACGACCCTGCTCTCAAGCGTGCCGGTGGAGACATCTTCGGTCAAATCTACGAGTACTTCCTGACCCAGTTCGCCGACCAGAAGGCCCATGACCGCGGGGAGTTCTTCACGCCGGTCTCGCTCGTACAAATGATCGTCAACGTGATCGAGCCCGACAATGGCAGGGTGCTCGACCCGGCCTGCGGCTCGGGCGGCATGTTCGTGCAGAGCGCGCACTTCATCGAAAGGATGCATCGGAACCCTACGGAACGGGCCACTTTCTACGGCATGGAAAAGAACCCGACGACGATCCGTCTCGCCAACATGAACCTCGCCGTGCACGGTCTGGAAGGCAACATCCACAAAGCCATCACCTACTACGAAGACCCGCACGAGCTTCACGGAAAGTGCGATTTCGTGATGGCCAATCCGCCCTTCAACGTCGACGAGGTGGACGCGGAGAAGGTGAAGAACGACCCGCGTCTGCCCTACGCCCTCCCGGGCGTGAACCAGAAGGGCAAGGTCTCGAACGGCAACTATCTCTGGATTTCGTACTTCGACAGCTACCTGAACCACAAGGGCCGGGCCGGGTTCGTGATGTCCTCGCAGGCTTCGTCCGCGGGCGGCCAAGAAGCGAAGGTCCGAAAGAAGTTGATCGAAGCGGGTCACGTGGACGTGATGATGGCGATCCGCTCCGGTTTCTTCTACACGCGCACGGTGCCCTGCGAGCTCTGGTTCCTTGACAAGGACAAGCCCGAAGAACGGCGTGACAAGGTGCTGATGATCGACGCGCGCAACGTCTACCGGAAGGTGACCCGCAAAATCTACGACTTCACACCTGAACAACAGAAGAATCTCTCCGCAATCGTCTGGCTCTATCGGGGCCAAGCTGATCGCTTCGTCGCGCTGGTGGCCGAACACCTTCAGCGCATGGTCGAGGCTGTGAGCGAGGCAGTAGCGCCGCTTCGCAGCTTTTCTACGACCCTCGCTGAAGCGACTGCGATCCATGCACGTGACGGACTCCCGGACGATTTGGTTGAGCGCGTCGAGGAACTCAAGACTGCGAAGGCGGCTTTTGAGGATGACGCGGATCGGTTCGAAGCGATGGTCGAGGAGCTTTCCGATGCCTGGCAATCATCGAGCCGGGACAATGATTCGCTCAACACATTCACCGAGCGGGCGGAACCGCTGGCGGACGCGAGCCGGGACCTGATTCGGCAACCGGACCATCTGTACAAACTGCTGTCACGCCTCGCCGATGCGACACAGAAAAGCGGCCGCGGGAGCCCACTCAAGCCGCTCGACGAAGCGCGGAAAGATGCGGTCGAGCATCTCAGATCGCCGCGCTATTTTTGGCGGCAGGCGAGCAGGCTACAGGAGCGCTTTCCGGAAGCGGAGCTGCGTGATGTAGAGGGGCTTGTGAAGCTTGTCAGGCACGACGAGCTGGCAACAAATGATTGGAGCCTTACGCCGGGCCGCTACGTCGGCGTCGCTCCGGACGAAGAGGACGAGGACTTCGATTTCGAGGAGACGCTGCGGGAGATCCATTTAGAACTGGAGGACCTCAACACAGAAGCGGTCAAATATGCTGCGACCATCAAGAAGAATTTCGAGGAGTTGGGAGCGTGAAGCGGATTCCTCGGGCTCTTGATGAACTTGGGTACGTGAGTCGCGGCAGGTCGCGCCACAGGCCGCGGGACGCTGAACACCTTTATGGTGGACCCTATCCATTCGTTCAGACGGGAGACGTTAAACATTCCACTCTGTACTTGACCACTTACACACAGACTTACAGTGAGGCAGGTCTCGAACAAAGCCGGCTTTGGAAAGCGGGCACGCTATGCATAACGATTGCCGCAAACATAGCGGACACTGCGATCCTCGGCATTGACGCTTGTTTCCCCGATAGTGTGATCGGCTTTGTCCCAGACGATGGAAAGGCCGACGCACGATTCATCAAGTACCTTTTTGATGCGACGTTGCAGAACAGATTCAAACAGTTCACACAAGGCGTAGCTCAAGACAACCTGAGTCAATCGAAGCTTCTCTCGCTCAAGTTTCCCGTGCCAGATATCGCGGAGCAACGTCGCATCGCCGACATCCTCTCCGCCTACGATGACCTGATCGATAACAACCGGCAGCGGATCTCGTTGCTGGAGCGCGCGGCGCGCGAGCTCTACCGCGAGTGGTTCGTGCGTCTGCGGTTCCCCGGCCATGAGCGCATGAAGTTGGTCGATGGCGTGCCGGAGGGATGGGCACGGAAGACTCTAGGTGATGTGCTTTCGAGCCTGGAGTCAGGTGGGCGTCCTAAGGGCGGAGCCCAGGAAGAGGGTATACCGTCAATCGGCGCGGAAAATGTCACTAGCATCGGCCAGTACGACTTCACCAAAGAAAAATATGTTCCGGAAGAGTACTTCGATGCCATGCGGAAGGGTGTTCTGCGAAGCCGAGATGTCGTGGTCTATAAGGATGGAGCCAATATCGGACGGTCATCGTATTTCGGCGACGGCTTTCCGCATGAGAAGTGCGCCGTAAATGAGCACGTCTTCATTCTTCGGGTATTGCCGGAGGTGGGACAGAATCTCTTCTACTTTTGGGTTGCGGAGGACGAAACACGCCAGCACATAGCCAATCTCAATGCCAACACAGCCCAACCGGGAGTAAGCCAGGGCAAACTCAAAACCTTGGGTTTTGTCCAACCGCCAAAGGTGATCGCAGGCCAATTCAATGAGGATGTTGAGCCGTTCGTTCGGCAGATCTTCCTGCTCGCACGGGCGAACCAGCGACTCACCGATGCCCGCGATTTGATTCTGCCACGCCTGATGTCCGGGGAGGTGGCGGTGTGAATCAGAGCGCACTCTCCGACCTCCTCGCCCTCGGCGAAGGCTTTACGACCGAGTTCAAACGCTCCGGCACGGCCGGCCTCGGGCGGGAGATATGCGCGTTTGCCAACGCCACCGGCGGAACGATCTTACTAGGGGTGGCGGATGACGGAATAGTATGCGGCGTTGGCAACCACAATCGCTTGAAGTCCGAAGTCCAGTCCATCGCCCGTTCGGCCGATCCACCCATCGCGGTGGAGATCGAGAGTGCCGGCCAAGTGCTCTGTGTGCGAGTACCCGCCCAGCAGAGCAAGCCCTATTCGTTCGGGGGCAAGTTCTTCATCCGTGAGGGCGCAAGCAGCCAGCAGATGTCTCGCGAGGAGATCCGCGAGTTTTTCTTCAAGGAAGGGCTCATCAGATTCGACGAAACACCATGCCGAAGATTCGATTTGGAGCGGGATCTGACGGAGGAGAACTGGGAGCGGTTCGGTCAACGAGCAGGGCTTCCCGAAGGCCTGGAGTCGGTTGCGACGCTGGAGAACCTGCATTTGGCCAAGGGCGGGGAGATGACTCACGCCGGGGCATGGCTGCTGGCAGACGACATCACACGCTACACCCTGCGGGCCGGGGTGACCTGCGCGGTCCTTCGGGGCGTGACCAAAACCCACATCCTCGACCGGAAGGAGTTTACCGGCGACCTCTATTCCATCTTCGAGGATTGCATGGCGTACCTACAGGCCAAGCTCAACACGGCCTTGATACCCCATGCACGGGGAAGGGACGAACGGCTCGAGCTCCCTGAAGAAGCCCTGCGGGAAGCGCTGGTCAACGCCATCGCCCATCGGGACTATCGATCCACCGCGAACGTTCAGGTCTACGTCTTTCGTGACCGTTTGGAGATCGTGACGCCGGGCGGCCGGGCGGCAGGAATGCGTGAGGAGGACTTGGGCAATAAGAGCGTCCCTCGGAATCCCCTTCTCTTCGGGATGTTCTACCGCATGGGGTTGGTGGAGCAGATCGGCAGCGGCATCCGGCGCATCCGCCAGCTGTGCCGCGACTACGAGGTCGCAGAGCCGCTGATCGATGTCTCCGAGAATTGGGTGACGACGACGTTCGCGCGACCGATTGAACATGCCACAGGCCGGGGAACCCGGCATGCCACCCCCGAAGTACCCCCGAAGTACCCCCGAAGTACCCCCCAAGTACACCTCAAGTGCCCCCCCAAGTTAGCGACCTCATCCGTTCCCTCGACGGGGAGCAAACGCAACAGGAGATCCTTATTGGCTTGGGGCTCAGGGATCGGAAGCACTTACGCACACAATACGTGCAACCGGCGCTTGCCGAAGGTCTCATCGAGATGACCATCCCGGACAAACCACGCAGCAGCAAGCAGAAATATCGCCTCACGGAAAGAGGCCGGGCGCTGCAGGATCAACTGAGGCGGACCGAATGAGTCCTTCGCCCTATACCGAAGACACCCTCGTCCAGCAGACCACCGCCGACTACCTCGAACGGCGGCTGGGCTGGCAATCGGTCTATGCCTACAACACCGAGACCTTCGGACCAGACGGGACACTCGGCCGGGCGAATGATGGCGAGGTCGTGCTCACCCGCTATCTCCGCCAAGCCCTCGAAAACCTTAATCCCGGCCTGCCTGACGAAGCCTACGAGAACGCGATCCGTGAAATCGTCCAGGTAAGCACCGCGCAGTCGACGCTGCAGACCAACCTCGAAAAGTATGGCCTCCTCCGCAACGGCGTGAAGGTGACGTACCGGGACCCGCGCGGGGGCATGGAAACCCGGACGTTGCGTGTTTTCGATTTCGACGATGCAGAGAACAACCACTTCCTGGCCGTTCGGGAGCTGTGGATCAAGGGGCCGCTGTACCGGCGCCGCGCCGACATAGTCGGTTTCGTGAACGGCGTCCCGTTGTTGTTCATGGAGCTGAAGAACATCCACCGCAACGTCCGCCGTGCCTACGACGAGAATCTGGCCGACTACAAGGACACCGTTGCACACATCTTTCATCACAACGCCTTCGTCGTCCTCGGCAACGGCGTTGATGCTCGAGTCGGCAGCTATTCGGCCTCGTTCGAGTTCTTCCGCGAATGGAAACGCCTTGACGAGGACGAGCCCGGCGTCGTGGATATGGAGACGCTTCTAAAGGGCGTATGCACGAAATCAAACTTCCTCGACCTCTTCGAGAACTTTGTTCTGTTCGACGACAGCGGCGAAAGGTTGATCAAGGTCGTCGCTCAGAACCAGCAATATCTCGGCGTGAACCGTGCGATCCGGGCGGTGGAGGCGCGTCAAGGCAGCAGCGGCAAGCTCGGCGTCTACTGGCACACGCAGGGGGCGGGCAAATCGTATTCCATGGTCTTCTTCAGCCGGAAAGTCCACCGCAAGCTCGGCGGCAACTTCACGTTTCTGGTGCTGTGCGACCGTGACGATCTCGACAATCAGATCTACCGGACGTACGCCGGGTGCGGTGTCGTCGGGGAGCACGAGGAGGTACGGGCCGACAGCGGCAAGCACCTGAAGCGTCTGCTGGGCGAGCACAAAGCGTACGTCTTCTCCCTCATTCAGAAATTCAATGAAGATGTCTTGCCACACGAGCCGTACTCAGACCGGGACGACATCATCGTCGTCGTGGACGAGGCCCACCGGACGCAATACGGCCGCCTCGCCCTCAACCAGCGCAACGCGCTCCCGAACGCTCTCTACATCGCCTTCACCGGCACGCCATTGATGAAGGACGATGAGATCACCCGACGGGTGTTCGGCGACTATGTGTCCAGGTACGGGTTCCGGCGTGCGGAGGAGGACGGCGCGACGGTACCGCTGTTCTACGACGCCCGGGGCGAGGAGCTTGGTATCGCCACGGACGAACTCAACGAGAGGATCGCCGAGAAGCTTGAGGAGTTTGAGACGAGCGACATCGATGTCGAACAGCGCTTGGAGCACGAATTACGGCGCGACTACCACATCATCACCGCGCCGGAGCGTCTCGAAGCCATCGCCGAGGATTTCGCCACGCACTACACGACGGCGTGGGAGACCGGCAAGGCGATGTTCATCGCCATCGACAAGGTCACCGCCGTGAAGATGCACGCCCTGATCACGAAGCGCTGGAACGAGCGCGCCGCCAAACTCGAAGGCGAGGTCTCCAGCCTGGCCGACAATGAAGAGCGCTTGGCGCTGGAGCGGCAGCTCGCCTGGATGAAGGAAACGGAGATTGCAGTCGTTGTGAGCGAGGAACAGGGCGAGGTCGGCAAGTTCCGGAATTGGGACCTCGATATCAAGCCACACCGAAAGCTCATCAAGGAGGGCTTCGAGACCCCCGACGGGGAGCGGATTGATGTCGAAAGCGCCTTCAAGAAAGACGGGCACCCGTTCCGCGTCGCCATAGTCTGTGCGATGTGGCTCACGGGGTTCGACGTGAAGAGCCTCTCTACGCTCTATCTCGACAAACCGCTCAAGGCGCACACGCTGATGCAGGCCATCGCCCGGGCGAACCGTGTCCATGAGGGCAAGAACAACGGCCTCATCGTCGACTACGGCGGCATCCTGAAGGACCTCCGCAGCGCGCTTGCGACATTCGGCGGGCACACCGGAGAAGAAGACGGTGACACGGCCTACCCTCCTGCGAGGCCCCAGGAGGAGCTGCTCGAAGAACTCCTCGAAGCCATCGATATGGTGCGCTCGTTTCTCTCCTCAAAGGATTTCCGGCTTGAAGACATCATTAAGAAGACCGGCTTCGAGCGGAACGCGGCAATCGTCTCTGCCAAGGAGATCATCAACGAGAACGACGGGACCCGGAAACGCTTTGAGATCATGGCCCGCACTGTATTTCGGAAGTTCAAAGTCTGCCTGAACGTCCCAGGCATTTACGATCACCGAGCGGCGTATGACGCGATCAACATCGTCTACAAAAGCCTGCAAGAAGACCGAGAACAAGCCGATATCTCCCAAATCATCAAGGAGTTGCACGGAGTCGTCGGCGAGAGCATTAGCATCGCAGATTCGGATCGCGTACGGGAGACCCAAGCAACCTATGACATCTCGGCGATAGACTTTGAGAGGCTGCGGCAGGAGTTCGTACAGAGCTCACAGAAGAATACGCAGGTGCAGAATCTCAAGAACTCGATTGAGAAACGCCTCGCCATCATGCTCGCGCAAAACCCTCTGAGGACAGATTTCCAGCAGCACTATGAGAACCTGGTCGCCGAATACAACCGGGAAAAAGACCGCGTGACGATTGAGCGAACATTCGAGGCGCTTCTGAAATTCGTTGCCGAGCTCGACGAAGAACAGGAGCGCGCAGTGCGAGAAGGCCTCGACGAGCCTACGCTCGTGTTGTTCGACCTACTAAAGAAGAGCGAAGTCACACCAGCTGAGATCAAGCGCATCAAGACTGTCGCGATAGAACTCTATGCGAAGCTCCAAGAGGAGTTCGCGCGCATTAGAGACTGGCAGACCAAGGAGGCGACCAGAGATCTCGTAAAGCAAACGATCTTCGACTTTCTATACAGCGATGACACTGGCCTGCCCACTACGTACTCCGAGGCCGAGATCACCGTAAAGTCGGACCTGGTCTTCGGCTATGTCTTCAACCAGCAGCAACACGGCTTGGCGTTGGCTGCGGTGTGATCACGTTGTGGTCCAGCGAGCTAGAAGTCCGTGGATAGGTAGTATTTTGGACATGCGGTGAGTCAGGTAAACGCTCTCCTGACCTTGCGTGGTAGTTCCTAGTGTGCCAATGCCAAAGCAGCCGAAGAAGAAACGCGAAGCTAGACAAAAGCAGTCGACGAATCGTGATATCAGAAGCCAACAGTATACCAGATTAAACGCTGATTCCCACGCCTTCGATGATGCTGCCCAACTAGTTGAACAGAGGATAAGTTCTCTCGGCCTCAGACCGGATGACTCAACATCCTGCGCGGGTCCAGGTTCGTTGCCAAACAACCGCATCTGGGAATCTCTCAAGACCGCAAGCCACTATAATCTTGGCGTCTCATTTGAGCTGAGCTTGAAGTGTCTCTTCGTTGTTTGGGATGTACCGATTCCCCGCGGCCCTGATGGCCATAGCCTAGTCGTACTACACAACACGCTCCGGCAAGAGTCCCCTGAAACTGCCGGCCAGTTGGAGCGTCTATACCAAGAAGCATCAGACGAAATCGGGACTATGAAATTCGTGGCTTTCCGTTCAACTACCGGGAAGCCACCTAAACCACCTCGCACTCCACCCATCCAGACTCTACAAGACATCTGTTCGTATCTCGATGAGGACGTGATGCTGGCCACAAAGAGGTACTCATTTGAGACGGTTGGCGTGGGACAGCCGTGGCGGCACTATCTGGATGACTTGCGTGTGATCGGTACTCTCGTCGGCAAGCTTAGGGGATTGGGGAGCGACATGGCACGGCGAGCTGGCCTAGTTGCGCAAGTCCACCGCTAATACGAGCGCCGTCAGCACCAGGATCAACAGCGTCCTAAACGACGACCCGGGTTTTCAAGTCCCGATGACGGACAGGGGGCCTTTCTCATGGGGGGCGGAAGTCCGATTGACAACGCTTCCGCCCAAGACCTGGGGATCTGGAAAAGAGGAAATCGGCGACAACCGCGATTCCGCCTTCATCGAACCGTCCAGATTCCAGATTCCTTCCTAATCTAGCGGTTTATTCTCCCTCTCCAAAAGGTGAGTGGTTATGAAGAGGGTTGCGCAAGGGGAGACTGGCCCAACTGGGAGCGCGGGCACTTGTGCGCCGTGGCGTATCCTGCCCGCATGAGGGCGCGCCAAACGTCATGGCCGCTAACTCGCCTCTACCACTGCACGAACATCGGCATGACGACGTGGGTGTACCTGCTCCCTTCTGAGTCGGACGCGGGCCTGATCACCCCGGGGCTGGAAGGCTCGGTGGTCTCGAGGGCGACATCGCCATCTCCCAGTATGTCTAGGACCTCGCTCAGGAACTTGCTGTTGAACGCGATCTTGGCGTCTTCGCCCTCAACCTGAGCGTCGACCTCGCCGATATTGTCCCCTAGCTCCTCGGCGCGGGACGAAACGGCTATCTTCCCTGAGCCGCCGTCCTCGGCAGCCGTCACGTTCAGACGGACGATCCCGGAGCCATCACGCGCGAAGATAGAGGCGGTCCTGGCCGCCCCGAGGAACGACTCCTGGCTGACGACGACCCTGGTGTCGTATGCATCCGGGATGAGCTGGCGATAGTTGGGGAAGGTACCCTGAACCAGTTGAGAGACCAGCTCCACCTGCTCCAGTCTGAACAGGGCCTGGCTCTTCTGTGGGGTGACCGTGAACTCCACCTGCTCGGTCTGGCCGGTTAGAAGGCGATTCACCTCCTGTAGCGCCCGTGCCGGGATAATGAAACTCACGTCTTCGGAGATAGGCTCGACAAGCTTTCCCTCGTAGACGGCAAGCCGAAAGCCGTCGGCGGCAGCGAAGGTGAAGCCGTCGCCCGAGATCTCCACCTGGATACCCGTCAGCACCGGCCTTGAGTCCTCTGTCGCCGCCGCGAAGGCGACTCGGGTGATCGCGTCGCGCAGCACCTCGGGATCGACGCGTCCGATTACGCCGTCCTCGACGGTCGGAATTGGGGGGAAATCATCCGCGTCCTGCCCATTGATGTGCGCCTCGAAACGGGCGCACTTCAGCTCCATACTCAGCGGCTGGGCAATCGAGGTAATGTCGATTCGCTCTTCCGGAAGTGAGTTGACGAACTCCGTCAGGAGACGCGCTGGGATCGTGACCGAACCCTCCTCCTCAACCTGAGCGCCGATCCAAGTACTGATCGCTATCTCAAGGTTCGTCGCCGCCAGCTTGAGCCTGGCGTTGTCTGTCGAAATCAGTACGTTCTGAGTTATAGGGAGCGTGGTGCGCGCCGCGACCGCGCGGCCGACCACTCCAAGTCCTCGGCTCAAGTTCTCTTGCAGGCAGGAGAGCTGCATCGTCCACATCCTCGTCTTCCGGAATTCCTGGGGGACCGCGAAGCAACGGCGGGCCCCATGCGGTTGTCGCAGTAGTATAGTCGCCATGCTAATGAGGGTCAACGCGCCAGGTGTACCGCATATATGGTACGAGGCGATCCCCAACCCCAGCATGTTGGTTAATAGGGTATTCGTCAGTTCGAGGAGACGACCGCCTCGATATCCAACTCCAGCCGGATCTCGTCCTCAACGCTCAGGATGAAGGCGAAGCTGGGCTTCGAGATACCGAGATAGTCGAAAGTCACCACAGCCTTTGCCGCGGCGCTCACCATACCGTCGCTGAACTGTGCCGTAACATCCCACTTGACCACGTTGGTCTCATCCCTGATCTTGAGGTCACCGATCAGGAGGAAGGACGCCTCTCCCGAGGTGGGCAACGGCCACGGAAGGCGTACGACCTCCTGGACCGTCAGTACGGCGTCGGGATAGTTGGCGGTGTCGAACACTCTCTCACTCACATACCGGTCGCGCCGGGACGCGTCGCTCTTCAGCCCGGCAAGTCTGACCGTAATCACGGATTGCTCCGTATCTACGGTGCCGTCAGAGTTGAACACCACAGAGCCGCTCACATCAGGCGTCTCGCCGACCGCGTCGTTCGGAAGGTCGTTGCGCGCAAGCTGCTCTCCGATCAGGTAGCGGGCTACAGAGCCCTCGGAGACGGATACGGTCACACCCGCATCCGCTGTGGGCGGTACCGGCACCGGATCGGCTGTCGGCGGGGGAACCACTGTGGGCGCCACAGTCGGAGCGGATGGGGCGGTTGGCGCCGGCAGAGCGGTTGGCGCCGGCGGGGCAGCCGCCGTGGGCGCCGCCGTCGGAGCGGGCGGAGTGGTCGGCGCTGGCGCGGGCTCTTCCCCTCCCGAACAGCCGACAAGAAACGCAGTCAGCAGGATGGCCGAGAGCGCTGTCTCTGGACGAGGGACGCCGAGCATCAGATCCGGGACGTCAACCGCCGGACGCCGGCTGGATCACGAGAGTCCCCACCATTCCCTGCGCCTCGTGCGGGATGCAGATGAGCGCGTAGGTGCCGGCCTCTTCGAACACGAAGTCGAGCCCAGAGGCCTCCCCGGCGTTGATCTCGACGTTGATGTCGAGATCGGCGACCGTGAACGTGTGGAAGGCGCCATCGGCGATGAAGGTGAAGTTGATGACGTCTCCCTGGTTGAATGTCAAGTCGACGGGTTCGAACATGAACGGCCCCGCGCCACCGTTGTCGATCATGTTAACAGTGAACGGCGTGCCGACGAGGACTTCTGGGCCGCCCTCCTCGCCAGGCGCCGACGTGGGCGCCGGCTGGGGAATCGGCGGGGAGGCACGCTGGATGCTGGTGATGGAAGGCTCGGTCGGCGGCGCCTGGCCACAAGCGGAGATAACCACCACAAGGGCACATAATAGAACCGCCGAAGCAACGACTTTCGTCACCGATTTCCCCCTCACGGACGGGCTGTCATCTTGTACGCCGGACGCGTCATCCGCGACCGTTTTTGGGCGCACTGAACCGCTCATTCAAGTATTGGTGAATCGTTTCACATATCGTAGCACCTCCGGATTTTAAGGGTCAATTGTGTGTCCGCGTCCCAGACCCACCGCCCAAATCTACGCCGCCCACATTCGTCATTACTGCAAAACCAGCCCCCGCTCCCCCAACCAGTCCTCCCAGCGAAAAGCCTGTCTTGCGCCCATCGAAAGGCTGCGACACAGCGGTGACGGCCATCCCCAAACTCCTGTAGGGGCCTTTCGCGAACGGCCCGTTCCACCCGACGTCGCAGCTCGATCGCTAGGTCGCAGATCCAGGTGGAACCCCAAATCCGCCGCCTAAGTCTAGGCCGCTCCACGCCGCCGCCCACATCCGTCATACCGGCCTTCGCCGGTATCCAGGGGGGAGCCGGCTGGTGAGCCACACTGAGTTGCACCCCGAAATCCGACATGCCAATCGGCAGACGGTGGATGTCGGGAAGGACACCTGCTTGACATCGCACATATGGTCTGATACATTTGCCTTAGAACATTAGTGCGCGGGAGCTTTCCACATGCCAAACAGACTATCTCAGAGACAAGAAGGTATGCTCGAGTTCATTCAGGACTTCATGGTCGAGCATCATTATCCGCCGACCGTCCGTGACATACAGAACGGATGCGAGATCAGCTCAACGTCCGTGGTCGACTACAACCTGCACAAGCTCCAGTCTCTGGGGCTCCTGAAGCGGCAACCTGAGGTGTCGCGCGGTATCGAGCTCATCGGGCACGGGCTCCGCGGAACGCAGCGCGAAGTACAGCTTGTCCCGATCATGGGCAGCATCGCTGCGGGAGAGCCGCTCCACGTGCCGGACGCACCATCGTACGCCGACCAGAGCCACGAGACTGTAGAGCTTCCCCCTTCGCTCACAGGCGATCGACCCGACGTCTTTGCGCTCCGCGTCAAGGGGACCTCGATGATCGATGCCCTTGTCGCCGACGGAGACCTCGTCATCCTCGAGCCCGCGTCAGGTGCCGAAAACGGCGACATGGTCGCCGCTTGGCTGGACAACCGAGAAGAGACGACTCTCAAGCGGTTCTACATCGAGGGCGACACCGTTCGGCTGCAGCCTGAGAACGAGACGATGGAGCCGATCCGACTTCCCGCGAACCAAGTATCCGTCCGCGGAAAGGTCGTCGGAGTGGTCAGGACCCTCTAGCGCCCCAGCCTTAGTCCTCCAGCTCCGCGAGGATGCTCTTGATGTATTCAACACTGCGCCCGTCTTTGTCGAGCTGGTCCCCGGTGTTCGTACCTTCCAGCGCAAAGTAGCCGTCGTAATCAGCCTCATGCATCGCGCCCAGGGCAAACCGGTAGTCGATGTCTCCGTCCGGCAGCGCCGTCCTAATAAAGTACGAGTGCTCTAGCTCCGGTATGTGCACCCGCTGAAGGCTCTTGCAGTGCCAGTACTTCGAGTAGGGAGCGAGGGCGACTATGCAGTCCTCGATCGACTCCTCGGGCTCCTCGTACGTCCATAGAACGTTCCCCAGATCGGGGTTGGCGAAGACGTGCGAGCTGTCCGTCAGCTCAAGTAGGTGGATCGTCGACCAAGAACTATCCGCGATAGAGTGCTGATGGACCTCAATTGTAATGTCGGCCCCAATGGCCCCAGCCTGTCCTCCGACCTCGCGCAACGCCGCCGCTGTTCTTACGAAGTCCTCCTCGGTCGCAAGCGCGCTTGAGCCGTGGGACGACCGCGCCCCGCTCGGTCCGGTATCCAGCGTCGCGTCCCTCGGCGGAGAGCTGAGTGCCGTGTTGACCACCCCGACGCCGGTCCACCCGGCGATCTCGACCGCCTTCTCAAGGCGCTTCCTGCTCTGATCGGCCACACCGGGCTGACACAGTCCGCCTCCCGCGCGAATTGCCACACACGGCGTTCCGGCGTCCGACAACGTGGACTGGAGCTCTTCCGCTCGCTCCTTGGTGGCCTCAAACCCACCGAAGGCGTCGAATCCCAGCTCAATGCCGTCGAAGCCCATGTCGTTGACCTTGCCGAGATACTCGGTGCGGGTCTTCGGGTCTGATGGAATGCCCCACGCTGCGCCCGCGATGAACGGGTAAAAGGTGCCTCGTCTAAAAGCGTAGCAGAGTTTCATGGTGCTCCTCTTGAATTAACTCAGATCGAACGAAGCCCTGGCGAGATTGACTATGTACCTGCTGATTGACAGGGAGGACGTGGCGCCCGGAGAGGGGGCGTTGAGAACGTGGATTGCACCCTTGGTCTCGGCGATGCTGAAGTCCTGTAGAAGCCCGCCCTTCCGGTCGACCGCCTGAGCGCGGACGCCGGCCCCGGGCGCGTACAGATCGTCGCCGGTGATCTCAGGAACGAGCGTTTGGAGCGACCTGACGAAGACAGACTTTACCAGGGAACGATACTGCTCGTTGATCCCGCTCCTCCAGTACTTCATCGACATCCGCCAGAAACCGGGGTACGTCAGCGTCCCGACAGCATCGCCGAGGGCGAAGCTCGTCTTCGAGTAACCCTCGCGCTTGTGTGCAAGAACCGCATTAGGCCCTGCCTCGACAGAGCCGTTGATCCGCTTGGTGAAGTGGACTCCGAGGAACGGGAGCGTCGGATCGGGGACCGGGTAGATCAGTCCGTTGACGAGTCCCGCGCTCTCGGGCCTGATTGAGAAGTACTCGCCCCTGAACGGGATGATCCGAACGCCGATGTCCACCCCCATCATCCGCGCGACGCTGTCGGCGTGGAGACCGGCACAGTTAATCAGGCTCTTGGCGGCGAAGTCACCGGACGTCGTCTCGAGGTGCACCGAGCCGTTGCTCCTCGACATCGACCGCACCTCGGTGTTCATGATCACGTCACCGCCGCCCTCCCGCATCTCGGTCGAGTAGGCTTCGGTTACCTTTGTGAAATCGATGATTCCCGTATTGGGAGACCAGATTGCCTTGACCCCAGCGACGTGGGGCTCGTGCTCTCGCAGCTCCTCAGGTCCGATCAGCTCCAGCCCCTCGGCGCCGTTCTCGGTGCCGCGCCGGTGCAACTCCTCCAGACTGGGAACCTCCGACTCGTCCATTGCGACGATCAGCTTGCCGCACATCTCGTATTCGATACCGCGCTCGTCGCAGAACTCACGGAGCAGCTTGCCTCCGGTGGAGCAGAAGTTGGCCTTCTGAGAACCCGGCGCGTAGTAAATGCCAGCGTGGATGACGCCAGAGTTGTGGCCCGTCTGATGACGCGCGATCCCATCCTCTTTTTCGATGACCACGACAGAGTGGTTCGGGTGTTCCTGGGTCAGGCGCATGGCCGTCGCCAACCCGATGATTCCACCACCGATGATCGCGATGTCGTAGCTACGGGATGCCAATTGGGGACGCGCCTAAGAGATTGTGGTCGGTCTTTGACGGCGGAAATTGTAACACAGGACCGCTTCGGCCTCGATGACGGTACTGAGCCATCAAGGGGCAGAGACCGGCGAGACCGGCGGTGCGTGCGGACGGTTCGCGAACCGCCCGCACGGGAATCCTGCGATTGGTCGGTGGATTCGCGACTGCGGCCGCGATCTGGCGGTGGATAGCGCGTTAGGATAGGATTGGTTCCCACCTCATCCGATTGGAGAATCGCAATGCCGTACTCAGCTATAGTCGTCGGAGCGGGACACAACGGACTCGTCGCGGCGAACTATCTCGCCCGAGCCGGCGCCCGCGTCCTCGTACTCGAACGGCGAGACTTCGTTGGTGGCGCATGTATCACAGAGGAACTGTTCCCCGGCTTTCGCGTCTCCTCATGCTCCTACATCTGCCACATGCTTCAGAGCAAGGTTATCGACGAGCTGGAGCTACGCAAGCATGGGCTGGGGATCCACGCCATTGACCCGTTTCGGTTCCAGCCGTTTCCGAACGGCAAGTACATGCTGCGCTGGCACGATGAGGCGAAGAACGTCGACGAGATCGCTCGCCTGTCGCCCGACGACCTGGAAGGATACGGGCGCTACCAGGACTTCATGGCGCGCGCGTCTGGGATCCTGCACCGCTACTTCATGGAAGAGCCGCCTACGTTGGCGCAGGTTACAGCCGACGTCCGCGGTACTCCGAACGAACCTGTCTGGGAGCGGATGCTCACGGGAAACATGCGCGACCTGATCGAAGAGCACATGCAGTCCCCGGAGGTGAGGGCGGGCTTCATCGACGCAGAAGACGCTGGCGACCCCCGCGCTCCGGGGTCGATAATGTCAGTCGCCTACGTCGCCACGGACATGTTTACTGAGGACCACAACCTCGGCATCCCGCACGGTGGCATGGGAGGGATCACCCAGGCTATGGCTCGGGCGGCGGAGTCGCACGGCGCGGAGATCCGGGTCGACGCGCCTGTCGACCACATCGTCGTCCAAAATGGGCGCGCTATCGGGGTGCGGCTTGTAGACGGAGAGGTGATCGAGGCAGACGTCGTCCTATCCAATGCCGACCCAAAGCGAACGTTCCTCTCGCTGTTGGACGAGGCCGATCTCGGTCAGGAGCTTGTCAATAGAGCACGCAGGCTGAAGACGGATGTTTCGTACTTGAAGTTCCACGCCGCGCTGAATGAGCTTCCGGACTTCACCGGCTATCTGGGCGACCAGTACGACGAGAACTACTTGGTACAGGTGCGCATCTGTCCATCGGTGGACTACTACCAACGAAGCTCCGATGACGCCCGCGCCGGTCGGCCGTCCTCCGCCCCGGTGATGCACATTCAGATACCCTCGGTCGTCGACCGCTCGCTGGTGCCCGAGGGCAAGCACGTGATGTCCATCTGGGTGCTGTACGCCCCCGTCAGACCGGTGGGTGCGACGTGGGACGAGCTTCGGGAGGAGACGGGCGAGCACCTGATCGACGTCCTCGAGGAGTACGCTCCCGGATTCCGTGCGTCGGTTCGCGACTGGGAGTTGTTCACTCCGCTCGACCTCGAGCAGCGCGTTGGGCTGACTGACGGCAACATCCGCCACCTGGACATTACGTCGTCCCAGATGCTGGCGAACCGAACGGGCGGCCTCATGTCCGGCTACCGCAGCCCGATCGAGAGTCTCTACCTCTGCGGCGCCGGGACCCACCCGGGCGGAGAGGTCACCGGCGCCCCGGGGCACAACGCCGCTCACGCGGTACTTAGAGACTGGGAGCTGGCTTAGATCCGCGTTCGTTGCCGTCCCTTTGACTCTCCCATACAATAGCCCCGCAAACCCTTAGGAGGTCGAAGGCCAATGGCCGAGCAAGAGTACCGAAAGATTATCCCCTACCCGACACCGGAGACCGAGTTCTTCTGGCGAAAGGCCGGGGAACACGAGCTGTGGATACAGCGCTGCATCGAGTGCGGAAACCCGTTCTTCTATCCGCGCCTGCACTGCCCCGCTGAGGGCTGTGGTTCAAACAGACTGGAGTGGTTCCAGGTTTCAGGACGCGGGACGCTCTACACATACATGATCAACCACCGTCCCGCCCCGGGGTTCGAGAACGATGCGCCCTACGCAATCGCGGTTATCCAGCTCGAAGAGGGCCCTCGGATGATGGGCAACATCGTCGGGATCGAGAATACGCCTGAGAACCTAGTGCTCGACATGCCGCTGAAGGTGGCATTCACCGACGCTGCGGAGGGTATCGCGATCCCCAATTGGGAGCCTGCGTGACGCAGACGCCCATTGTCATGCTGAGGAGGCCGGCAAGCCGACGAAGCATCTCACACCCAGATCGCGATTCGGGCCAGAGATTCTTCACGACGCTCAGAATGACATGTGAAAGGGTTGCAGAATGACCTCGAGGACACGGCAAGACATTCGTAATCCCTTGAACCCAACACTTTCTAGGAGAGCAAAATGTCACTGAGATACAAGACCGCCATCGTCGGCGCCGCTGAGACCACGCAGCTCGGCGTGATTCCCGACATGTCTGAAACCCAACTGCACATCGACGCCGCGATGAACGCCATGGCGGACGCCGGTATCGACGCGGGCCAGATCGACGGAATCGCGTCGACGATGAGTCCGGCGACGCTGGCGCATTACCTTGGAGTCGTTCCAACCTGGGTCGATAACACCTCCGTGGGCGGAACCTCGTTCCTGGTCCAGATGCGCCACGCCGCCGCGGCGATCGCGAGTGGCCTGGCAACAACGATTCTCTGCTGCATGGGGCAGAGCGGTCGAAGCCGCGTGGGCACGAGCGCACCTCGTATGGGCACCGCCGCGGGATCGTCTGGACCCACCTACGACGTGTCGTATCCCGGCCAGTTCGAGTCGCCCTACGGCGTCCTCGGCCCGACTACTCAGTTCGGCATGGGCGTGCTGCGCTTCATGAAAGATACCGGCACAACGATCGAGCAGTTCGCGTCTGTCGCCGTCGCCCAGCGCAAGTGGTCTAACAAGGTCCCGCGGGCAATGTTCCGGGAGCTGGTGACCGTGGACGACGTGCTGAACAGCCGGATGATCTGCTACCCATACCGCCTGTTCATGTGCTGCCCCGTCACCGACGGCGGAGGCGCGTTCATCCTAACCAGCTCAGACCGTGTAGACGACTACCCGACGAATCCAGTCTACGTGATGGGCACCGGGGAGTCGGTCGAGACACCGCTCGTGAGCCAGATGTACGACATGACCTCGTCCGCTGCGTTCAAGACGGCTAGCTCCAACGCCTTTGCGGAGGCGGGAATCTCGCACGATGACATTGACCACATCCAGATCTACGACGCGTTCGTTCACCTCCCGATCTACGGCCTGGAGGACCTCGGATTCGTCGGCCGCGGCGAGGCGGGAGCGTTCATCGAGGAGGGGAATACCTCGCCCGGCGGCAAGCTGCCACTGAACACCAACGGCGGCGGACTGTCGTACACACACACCGGCATGTACGGGATGTTCGCGATCCAGGAGTCGATCCGCCAAGTACGTGGCGAGGCCGCCCACCAGGTCGACGGCGTGAAGACATCGTTCTGCCAGGGCATCGGAGGCATGTTCATGGCCGCCGGAAGCCTGATCCTCACCAACGAACCCCCACACGACTAGGGAAGAAAGCCGTGAGACCAAGAGAGCCGCACGATCGGCTGTGACGAGGACGCGGGACCGATTGAAACCTACGTCGACTACGCAGGAAACGACATCAGGCTGACTGACGAGCGACTCAACGATCATATAGCTGTTGTCAGGCACGCGGACGTACTCCACATCAGAGGCGCCATCCCCACAACACTGGCCGATCCTGACTTCACTAGGGTGGATTCTGATGATGACGAGGTCAGGCTATACTACAAGCGTCTTTTGGGAGCATGGGTCATTGTCGCAGTGGCCTTTAAGGACGACGACGCCTTTGTGCTGACTGCGTACACGTCGCATAGGAGGCCGTACTGAGATGCAATACAACACGATCAGCGTATGGTGGGATGGCGAAGGCGACTTTCTGTGGGTCAATCTTGCTGACGGCGATGGAGACATGGTGCCAACGAAGGATGGAAAGTCCACAGTAAAGGTGGACGAGCAGGGAAACGTCCTGGGCTTCCAGATTTTCGGAGTTTCGAAGCGCGCAGAGCAAAAGCCTTTCAGTTTCGAACTGTCGCCAGACTTCGCGCCAGAACCTCAGCCGTCGCTGACCCCCGATTGCTGACTTGACCCACATCCTGTGCGGGGTAGTCTGGCGGGACCACGGTGCGCAGGTGGTCGGCGGCAATATGGAGCCGCTCAGGGCGCGAACACCAGCGAGGTTGGGCGCGTACGAGTCGTGGGACACGAGTCGAAGGGCCGGATCAACAAGCGCCTCAGAATCGCCGTCGATCCGTAGCAAGAGAACTTCAGGTAGATAAAACCGGAGGACGACTATGACCAAAGTCTTGCTCACCGGCGCGTCCGGGTACATCGCCGATCAGCTTCTACCGACGTTCAAGGAGCGTTACGAAACCGTCCTGGTCGATGTCGTAGCCAACAACCGGCGAGGCGAACCGGTCGAGGGGGTCGTCATCCAGGACCTGATCGACCCAGACCGCGAGAAGTACGCCGCGCTGTTTGACGGCATCGACACGGTTGTCCACCTCGGCTACAAGCGGCGGTCTGAGCCCGACCCGCTCGACCACTTCTCCGAGGAGAAGCAAAACGTTGAGATGGCCTACAACGTGTTCCGTACCGCCTACGACACTGGCGTGAAGAGGGTCGTGATGGCCAGCTCCAACCACGCCGCCGACTGGTACGAGCACAACCTGATCCACGCCCGCAAGATGGAGTCTCTGGACCCGTATCGACTCCCCCTGTCAGATAACTTCTACGGCTGGGCGAAGGCTACGTACGAGCACATGGGATTCCTGTTCGCCTGCGGCGCGATGGACTTTCGCACCGCGAGCGGAGGCCAGGACCACACCGGATCGTCCCGGGAGGAGCGGCGCAAGCTGGAGGTTGTGATGGTGAGGATCGGCGCGCCGAGGGACATTCCCGTTGAGATCTACGAGGGAGACCCCGCCAACTACAAGCGCGACCTCGGGGCGTATTTCAGTCCACGCGACCTGACGCAGCTATTCGTGAAGGCCATCGAGACCCCAAACATTGACAACGAGCACGGCGTTCCCTGGCAGGTCGTCTACGGGATCAGCAACAACACGCGCGCATTCTGGTCGCTATCCAACGCCCGCGAGGTCCTGGGCTACGCGCCTGAGGACGACTCCGAGGTGAAGTACGCTGACGACATTCGCCGCTTTCTAACCGGGCCGGAAGCCGCCAGCGGCGGGAGAGTCGGGCTGACTTAGTCACAGGACGCGGGCCGGGATTGCCGTATGGTAATCTGACTCTACGAATCGTCCCAAGTGAGAAGGTCGCCGGTGGCTATCAAGCCCGCAGATCAGCTTACGCTCCCGATCACCGGCATGACGTGCGCCGCGTGCGTCAGCCACGTTACGCACGCCCTCGAGGACGTTCCCGGAGTTGAGGACGTGCGGGTCAACCTTGCTACCGAGAACGCCTCCGTGACGCTTGGCCAATCAGCGCCGCAACTCGATGCGCTCGCGGACGCGATCGAAGACGCCGGATACGGTGTCCGAACCCAGAAGACCAGCCTCGGGATCGGCGGGATGACATGCGCCGCATGCGTGTCGCACGTCGAGAACGCCCTCACCGGCGTCGACGGAGTCGCAGCCGCGGCGGTCAACCTCGCGACTGAGCGGGCATCGGTCGAGTACGTACCCGGCATGACAGGAGTGGCCGACCTCCGGTACGCCGTCGAGGACTCCGGCTACTCGGTGACCGCGATCATCGGCGACGAGAGCGACGACGCGGTTACCCCCAAAGACGCAGTCACGCTCAAGCGCAAGTTCGTCTTCAGCCTCGCAGTCGCCGCGGGGATCATGACGCTCATGGCGGTGCCCGGTCTGGCCAATCGACTCCCCTTTGACGTGGATTTCCTCCTGTTTGCGCTGGCTACTCCGGTCCAGTTCTGGGCGGGACGCGGGTTCTACGTCTCCGCGTGGGGCGCCGCGAAGCACCTGACCTCCAACATGAACACACTTATCGCCATCGGCACGTCGGTTGCATACGTGTACAGCGCCTCCGTGACGCTCTTCGGGGAGGCGGGGTTCTTCGAGGGCCGAGCCAACGAGACATACTTCGACACGTCTACGGCGATCATCGGGCTGGTACTCCTCGGCCGGTTCCTGGAAGCCCGCGCAAAGCGAAGGGCGTCCGGAGCGATCCGGGCGCTGATAGGACTCCACCCCAGGACGGCCCGCGTCGTCAGGAACGGACGCCAGGTCGACGTTCCGGTCGACGACATCGACGTTGGCGACCTGATCGTGGTCAGACCTGGGGAGCGGCTGCCGGTCGACGGGGTCATCGAAGAGGGAGCGTCCACGGTCGACGAGTCGATGCTGACCGGAGAGAGCGTGCCGGTCGACAAGCAGGTTGGAAGCGAGGTATTTGGCGCGACAATAAACGGTACCGGCGGATTCACGTTCCGAGCAACCAGGGTTGGCCGGGACACGATGCTCGCCAACATCGTCCGCCTGGTTGAAGAGGCGCAGGGGACAAAGGCGCCTGTTCAGCGTCTCGCCGACACGGTATCAGCCTACTTTGTTCCTGCCGTGGTCGGTGTAGCCGTTCTAGTGTTCCTGATCTGGCTGGTGCTCGGTCCGGAACCCAGCTACGTCTCGGCGATACTGACGACGGTTTCCGTGCTCATTATCGCCTGCCCCTGCGCGATGGGCCTCGCGACGCCGACCGCGATCGTCGTTGGGACCGGCAAGGGAGCGGAGTTTGGAGTCCTGATCCGGAGCGCCGAATCGCTCGAGCTCGCCCACAAAGCCGACGTCGTCGTCCTGGACAAGACCGGCACGCTGACCAACGGCCGGCCCACGGTGACAGACGTATACGCGCCAGGGTTGGACGAATCAGAGCTGCTTAGGCTGGCGGCGGCCGTCGAGGGCGGCTCGGAGCACCCGCTCGGATCGGCGATCATCGAGTGCGCCACCGAGCGCGGTCTCGACCTACCCGAATCGCGCGAGTTTCAGGCCGTGCCGGGGGGTGGAGCGCTCGGCACTGTCGGCACGGCACGCGTAGTCGTCGGAAACCGGCGGCTGATGCTGGAACAGAGTGTATCGCTCGATGGGTTGGAGACCGCCGCCAAAGAGCTGTCCGCGCAGGGCAATACCACGGTCTTCGTGGCTGCGAACGGCGAGGCCAAAGGCGTCATCGCGATAGCCGACACGCTGAAGCCAGAGTCGCGGGACGCGGTTAGGGACCTCAAGTCCCGCGGCGTCGAAGTCGTCATGCTCACCGGGGACAGCGCTGAAACCGCCCGCGCGGCAGCAGCTGACGCCGGTATCGACCGGGTAGTTGCCGAGGTGCTGCCCGCGGACAAGGCCGAGCGAATCACGGAGATTCAGGCCGAGGGCAAGACGGTCGCGATGGTAGGAGACGGAATCAACGACGCGCCGGCACTGGCACAGTCCGATGTCGGAATAGCGATTGGAACCGGGACAGACGTGGCGATCGAGGCGGCGGACGTCACGCTAGTGAGCGGGGATCTCAAAGGCGTGCCAACCACGATAGCTCTGAGCCGGGCGACGATGAAGGTTATCAAGCAAAACCTGTTCTGGGCCTTCGCGTACAACGTCGCCCTGATTCCGATCGCCGCGGGCGTGCTGTACCCGCTCTTCGCGAACGGGAGCGTCCCCGAGTCCCTTCGTCCAATCCTCGGCGAACACGGCTTCCTCAACCCGATTCTCGCGGCCGGAGCAATGGCGATAAGCTCGCTGACCGTCGTATCAAACTCGCTCAGACTGAAGCGCTTTAGGCCGTAGATTACAGGGTTTCACCGTCGTGGTGGATGGCCGCCCGCTGATCCGGAACCAAAACGTAGGTGCGACGCATGCGTCGTCTGGCACCACCGGCCGCATTGACCAAGGAAACAACACATGAGGCTCCCGCTCTTCAACCGTAGTGGCAGCGACAGGGCTACGGACCCCGTCTGCGACATGCAGGTCGACGTGCGCAGGCAGCCCGGCGGGACGTACGACTACAATGGCGAGACCTACTATTTCTGCGGTCCAGGCTGCAACCGCGCATTCCAACGCGAGCCTCAGGCGTATCTCTCCGGCGAAAAGAAGATCGAGATGTGAGGAATTCGCCTATTCGCGCCTGTACCAAATCATGATCATTGCGCTCAAATAGAACCAGTACGGACTAGCTATTGGCGATGCAGCCACTGTTCCAGGACTCTCATAAATCGAGTGACCCGCAATCCACGTTCACGTTGGATGACGGAACCGGTCTTCGGGTTGCCAAAGCAAGGTTTTTGGATGAGCACAAGTTCGACTGGAGCCTGTTCGAAGGCTACGACAGCCTGCGGGTGCTCACATACTCCGCAAGCGTCAAAGCCATCGTCAGGATGCTGGATACCTACTCGTTTGAGACGTTTGAATGCGTCTTCGGGTATGAGGGAGTGCTGAAAGAGTTCAACAGCATCCTGGCGTTCCAGAACATCGTTACTGGCGACACCCGTTCGGCGATCATGGGACTCAAGGATGAGCGCCACCTCCGAATCCTCGAGAAGGTCCGAGATGGGCGAGCGTATTTCAGAGTTCTCCGGAGAGCTGTGGCTCACTCGAAGCTGTATCTGCTTTCGAGTGCCGACGGTCGAACGCGGGTCGTCGTTGGTTCCGCGAACCTTTCCGAGCAAGCGTTCTCCGGAAGACAATCTGAAACCCTTGTAGCATTTGACGACGACGAATACGCGTGGACACACTACAGCCGCATGTTTGATGAAGTGAGGGATTCTGCCTCGAATGAGATTCCGCTACCGACTGACGCGATCACCAAGGCGGAGATCGAGATCCCCGAAACCCCCGTGATTTCCGAACAATCGGGAACGCTCGTAATTGAGTCACCGCCTGTTGAAGAGCTTGAGACGTCCATCCCCGTCCAAGTTGAACGAATAGAGAAACTCGCAAGGGTGTTTGGACCACGCATAGCAGCGGCGATACCGCCTTTTCGAAATGGTTCCCAGAGAATCACCGAGGAGATCAAGAGGGAGATCAGCAGGATCCGTCTGGTCAAGTCGTCTGAGGAAGCGGACAATCGGTATCTCTCTGTTGACCGCACGACAAGAGTTGCAATCCTGTCGGGGGAGCAGTTCCCCCTTGACTGGGACCCTGCCCTAGTGAGATCAGACGCTGAGCTGCTACTTGAATATTTTCAGAACTATGAAGGTGCATTTGACGGTGACGTCCAACGCCTGCAGCGAGACTACTTTAGCTTCATGGCGTGGCTCTACTTCTCACCATTCATCTGTGACATGCGGTCACTCGCCCTACTCCAAGACAGCGATGTGATTCGTTTCCCGTCGTTTGCGATAGTTTTTGGGAAAGCCCACTGCGGTAAGACGAGCCTCGTAGATACGCTGATGACCTCGATGTTCGACCGCGCCCACTCGGTCGACAAACGAGGGTTCACGACGGCCAGGCTACGAGGGTTACAGCAAGGATTCAAACGCCACCCCGTTGTCTTTGACGACATTGGGCGTTTGGCGTTCAATCGACACGGCCGCGACATGATTAAGGATGAACTACAGCCACCTGTCTCAGAGTATCCTGGGTTTGTCTTGTCTATGAACGCCGAACCCCAGGCATTTCCCGATGAGGTGGTTAAACGCAGTTTGATGATCTACACGACAACTGCCCTCCCGCCTCATGATGAGAAACTTCGTCAGAAACTCCAGACCAAGGTTCAGGAGATGCGACGGGGGCTTACCAACCATATATATCGCCGCTATCTCGTCGAGACAATGGACCGACTCGACGACGAACGACTCCCTGAGGACTGGCTGGCACTCTCGTCGAATGTGCTTTCAGGCATTTTCGCCGACGCCACAACTGGAAAGTTGCCAAGTTGGTGCCAGACAGTTACCTGGCTCAGCTATGCCGAAAAGCGATACGACCGCGTCAAATCCCGCCTCACCAATCTCCTGAGGGACGCCGCACGCTCGAACAAGGAAGGTGAGACACCAAACGGCTGGCTACTGGACGGGGACAAAGTAATTGTCTGGGAACAGCGAGATGCGTTCGGAAGGCGCGGATTCAGCTGGGAGGACGTACCTTCGACGTTGATCGACGACGATGCAAGCAGTGGTGGACGTACGGTACTTAATTTGCGAAGTCTTGAAGAATTCTTGGGACAGAGATTGAACCATCCAAAGGGCTGGCGTCGGTTCTTGCCATTCCGAGGTCAATAGGCCCAGCCACCCCTTGATCCCGGCCTTCGCCGGGATAACGGAAAGCGCAAGCGATTACCGCACCACAAAAGAAGCTCTTCAGGATTGATGAGTATTATGAGATGGGTCGGGCCGGAATTCTTCCGGAAAACGCCCGAGTCGAGCTGATTGAAGGCGTCATCATTGAAAACGCTCCCACAGGAAAAGCGGAGCAGACGGCTATCGACCGGCTGAATAGACTGTTCCAGACGCATGTAGGTGGGCGGGTGATCGTCCGGATCAAGGGGCCTCTCCGTCTTGCCGACACCACAGAACTTCAACCCGACATCCAGCTGCTTGAGCGGCGGGACGATTTCTATCTCGATGCGCACCCGACACAAGCAACGGCGCTCCTCGTCATCGAGGTAGCGGACACGTCACTGGAGTACGATCGCGACGAGAACTCTGTTGTGTACGCCCGCCGCGGCGTCCAGGAACTTTGGGTCATTGACATAGTGAACCAGCAGGTCCTCGTAATGCGCGGGCCGTCTGACGACGGCTACCGGGACGTCGAAGTGCTGGAGGGAGCCCGTTCGGTGGCCCCGATTGCGCTGCCCGACTTATTGCTCACGGCGACCGAGCTCCTCGGTCCCTCGAGCTAGTCTTTCGTCTCGACCCTGCCCTGGGGCGTGATGCGGTTGACGCCCGAGATGGACTCGAATGCGGCGGCGCGCACCGATGCGTGGATACGCTGGCCCGACTCGACGATAAGCGCCGTACCGTTCTGGACCGCGTTCACAAGCCCCTCGTTGGTGTAGCTGGAGAATGGCTCCAGGCCGACGTTGTACGTTCTCCCATACCACGGGTGGCCGTAGCCCCCGCCGAGCGACTGCCAGTACCACAGATACTTATACACGTCGGTCGGGAATGAAACCCCGAAGCCGACTCCAAGCTCCTGATTCGTAACAGCGTACCAGCCCTCCGGCATGTCCGTGATGTAGACCATATCGTAGCTGTCCCACTCGGGACCGGGCACACGGCTGAGGTCAATGTCCGATCCGTCTTTGAGTGGCACGGTCGGCCACGGGCCATCGTACCCGGCCTGAAGCTTGTTGTTCGGGTGGAAGTCCACCGGATGCGTGATGACCCTGCCTCCTGGAAGGTCTATGACGCATCTGTCGCTGAGGAATGGCGCTCCAAGAGCGATGTGCTCGCCCCACACGCAGTGAACCGGCTCGTCGCCCTCGTTGTGGAGCGTCTGATCGATCTCGAGGACGTGGGAGCCTCTGGACAGGGACAAGGTCTTCTCGAAGAAGAACGGTGTTCGGTAAGAACGCACGGAGAACCGAATGCTGACCCGGTTCGGCGTGTCCTGAAGTATCACCGAGTCCCACGGCATCAGGTTCACCTCGGCGTGCAGGCCCATATCGGCTAGTCCGTACGCCGACGGAAACCCGCCGCCCGGAAGAACCGTCTGCCAGCCGCCCTCATACTGGTCCAGCCATACGTTGGAGGGCGATCCCGTCGTGGGCGTGAATCGCCGTGGGTCTCGGACTCCCCACGGCGAGCGCCACATGAAGTCGATGTCGCTCGGCTTGTGGACAAGCTGGTATATGTCCGCGCCTTTATCGACCAGAACGACGATCCGCAGGACTTCGTTCTCGATGACCGCGGTTTTCAGTCCTCGGAATGTCCAGTCGTCCGATACCCGCGCCCCATAGGTCCTCTCGTGCTGGTAGTGCATGGTTGCTGCTCCGTCGTCTGGATCGGTCTACTTTTCATCTGTAGCCAATTGGTCAGGACTGAGTCAATCTTGCGTTCCGACTCGCCGCGCCGTGCGTCTCTCCAATGCGGTCGGCACCAAAACGAGTATGATCGCCATGAATACCACCGTAATCGCAATCAGCATCGTCGCTTCGAAGAAGAATCCCTGAGGGAACATCGCAATCAGGTAGTCGCGGTTCGGATCGAGCTGCCACAGGTCGTTGCTGAAGCTGATCAGGTGGAACAACAGGAACAACCTGTCGAACCCTATGATCGATCCCAGTCCAACAGCGACGACGAGTCCGAGCGTCAGCAACCCGCCCAAACGACATAGTCTGCCCAACGACGTTAGAAACTCGCGTCTCCATAAGACGAAACCACCGGCGGCAACCAACAGCAGGTACAGCGCTGTGAGCTCAGAGACGCGGTATACCCCCTTGACGAGGCCTTTGACGTCTCGCATGTGCAGCACTTCACGTTCGTTGTACAGGTTCTCTACGTGTACGCCGCGAACCACAACTCTGATCTCTAACAGCTCGACATCGTTGTTGAAGTACGCTCGGATCTGCTGCCCGGCCGATATGAGCTGGTCTCGCTCGATACCGGTGCGGCGCGGGATGTCGTACCGATCGAAGCCATATGAGTAGAGTGGAGGGAAGTTGACGACCCAACGCACGTTAACGGCGATGAGGAACAGCGGCACCGCGATAACGAACAGTCCGAAGACGATGTTCCGCACGGACTTTGGGATTTCTAGATCGGGCATCATGCGCTAGCATCTTAGGGTCGGCTGAAATTGAGTGTCAATGCGACGTGAGAAGTCGTCTCACGAGGAGCAAGAGTGACTGACGACAGTAGATTCCCGAGCAGTTTCGAAGGGCTAACACAGCTTGCTTCAAGGCTTCGAGGCCCTGACGGCTGTCCATGGGACAGGAAGCAATCGCTCGACTCGCTCAAGCACCTCTTCTTGGAGGAGTGCTACGAGTTGGTCGAGGCGATCGAAGAGGGCGATCCGGCGAAGATGGTTGAGGAGCTCGGGGACGTGCTGTTCCACGCCGCGACGCAAGTCGCGATCGCTGAGGAGTCGGGTTCGTTCAGCGGGGACGACGTCTTCTCGCGTGTGATCGACAAGTACGTTGGCCGGCATCCGCACGTATTCGGAGACGTTGTCATGGACGATCCCGCGCAGGCCGTGCCTCGGTGGGACGAACTTAAGCGTGAGGAGATGGCCGGAACTGACCGGTCGATCCTGGACGGAGTGCCCAAGCCGATGCCCGCCCTCGCCTACGCCCAGGCCGTCCAGGGACGCGCCGCGAGACTCGGCTTCGATTGGAGCGACTACCAGGGAGTCCTGGACAAGGTCGCCGAGGAGCTTCGCGAGATCGACGACGCCGAATCAGACGAGGGACGCCAAGAGGAGGCCGGCGATCTGCTATTCTCGGTCGTCAACGCAATCCGCTGGCTCGGGATCGAGGCCGAGACCGCCCTGCGCGGCTCAAACCGGAAGTTCTACACCCGCTTCACCGCTATGGAACGCCTCGTTCGGGAACGCGGGCTGGAGCTCGATTCGCTCGACATTGACGCGATGGAAGAACTGTGGCAGGAAGCGAAGCGGGGTGAGGGGGGTGGTGAGGAGTGAGGAGAGAGAAACGAGGCGTTCGAGCAGACCGACTAGTCAATCCCCCACCACAATCTCCGGAACCTCCAGGCGACCAGGCCGAACACCAGCAGCAGGACCCCAGACGCGATCTGGGTGGCGTGAGGCGCCCCGAGGCGTTCAGCGAGGAACCCCGCCGCCACGCTCCCGATCGGGAACAGTCCCCATGTGATCATGTACAGGCCCGAGACACGGCCGCGAAACTCGTCGGATACGGTTCCCTGAATCACAGCGTTGCTGATTGAGAAGAACGTCATCGTCGCCCCGCTCACGATCATTAGGTTCAAGTAGGCGGTCGCGAACACGCCGTTGACCGAGAAGACCAGGGTGGCCAGGGCAAGGACGAGGACGCTGACTACGATCGCGGGCCCTTTTGCCGGCAGGTCGCCGACAGAGGCGAGGACAAACGTCCCCAGAGTCGAACCGGCGCCGATCGCTGACAGCAGGAGGCCGAGCCCCCTTGCGTCCACGTCAAACACCTCGGCGGCGTAAACGGGCATAAGGCCCTGGATCGACGGCATGACCAGAATCGCGGGCAGCCCGGTGAGTCCGAAAAGCACCAGCAGCACGGGCTGGCCGCGGACGTATTGGATGCCGGCGCGCAGATCTCGGACGACATCTCGCAGCGAAAGGGCCGACCGGCTTGTTGCCGCGAGATGTATTCCCAGAACGACCACGGCCGCTGCGGCCTGAAGTACGACCTCCAGGACCAGTGCGAGGCCGGCTCCTACAGTAACTATCAGCACCCCTCCTACAACAGGAGCGGCGAGCCTCGTCATGCTGAACGCCATCGAGTTCAGCGCGAATGCGTTGATTAGGTTTTCTCTGGGGACGATGTTGGGTATCAGTGACATCCTCGCGGGGTCACTGATGACCCAGGAGAACCCCATCGTCACAATGAAAGCGAAGATATGCCACGGTTCGATCGAACCAAAGTGGACCGTTGCCGCGAAGATAGACGTCACCGTCGCCTGGTAGCCGTAGATGGCAGCCATGAGCTTTCGCCGGTTGAACCGGTCCACCAACAGGCCGCCAACCGGCCCTACGAAGAGGATCGGGAGTGCGTCGAGTCCGAGAGCCAGGCTCGTCCAGAATGCTGACTGGGTCACCTGATATGTGAGCCATCCGACGATGACCTGCTGCAACCAGAATCCGCCCGAAGAAAGTGCGGTCGCAAACCAGAGCAGCACGTAGTTTCTGTGACGGAAAGAGTCGAACGTGTGGACGCGGACCGGGATGTGTATCGGCCGAACGTGCGGCATATGGACAGGCGCTCTGATCCGACGTCTCTTCTTTGGTGGCGCAGCGTCGACCACGCCGGTCAGATCAGCCGCCGGCGAGTCCGCTTCAATCAGGCTCTTGACCTCCTCGAGGGAGGACGCCGGATCGCGAGGAGGCGTTTCCAGTGCAATCCCGGCAACGTCGCCAGCGTTGGACTCAGAGCTTTCGGCCGGCGGCAAGAGGCTCGCGACATCCTGCGGGGAGCTGACGTCGGTGGAGGCAGCCAACCTCGCGGGGACAGATTCGGCCACTACAGGTCCTTCGTCCGCCTCTTGCTTGGCTGTAGTGACGAAGGCAACGCCATCACTGCGAGATGGGGACGTATCTCGTGAATCCAAGGAGTTTTGCTCCGCGCTGAATTTCAACCGCACTCGATGAGACGGTGAGGGCACGCAGAGCGCGTTCCTTGAGACGCGTTACGTCCGCTCGCCAGACGGTGAATCCGAAGGATTCATGAGTAATTATTCATAACTTATGGGGCGAATTCAATAGCAATTTGGCGGCCGTTTGGGGGAGGAGTTAGGAGTTAGAGGCACTGGGAGCTCGGGCATCTTGCCCGCACTGGCGGTCTAACGCCGATCACCGACACCTACTTCAAAACAACCCCGATCGAAACCAACCCCTCTCTCTCCTCTTTCCTCTCCTCCGTTGCACTTGCAGAAACATCTTATATCCCTTAGAATTACATTAGATGGACAGAACATACGTGCTGTACTAAATGACTACCAACGACCAACAACACCAAGAACCCTGCCTCCCCTACTACCTCAGCAGGGACTCGGACAACGGCCGAGAGGCCGTCCAGTTCATCATCGACTACATGCAGGGGAAGGTCGACGACGCCAAACCCATACGCCGCATCGGCTCCGCCAACACCCTCGCAGACATCGATCCCGGCCCTAAGCCGATAGATCGCAGCCGGCGCACGCATTCCCCTAAACAGCCGGAGTCCGTCCCTCAACCTCAGACACCGCGCACACACCACCCGACTCCCGTCAACACCATCGACCAGGCCGAGCGCGCCATCTACGACGCCGCGCTCGAACAGCTAAGAGGCCATGTCAAAGAGCTCACCCAGCATGGACTGCTCATCTCCAACTTCTATCTCAGCGCCATGAGAGGCGAGTACCCGGACTTTACCGAGTACCACAGGTACCTCGCCGCCGAACAGGTCCTCGCAAGAAAGCTCCCCCTTCCTCCGCAGCCCACCGCGGCCCAACCCTCCGACCCCCTACACGTCTCCTCAGCCCGCGAGACCATCTCACGCAAGCTCAAGACCGCATCCCAACACATCGAAAAAGACCCCACCCAACAACCCACCCCCGTTCGTCCTGCCTGTCCGCTGTGGCGGGATCCTGATCCAAGTCGAAGGGTCGAAGGACGAAGCACCCCCGAACCCACCCGCCAGATCCCCCACCATTCACAATTCACTATTCACCATTCCGAACTCCTCTCCCTACCAACACCCGACAGAAACGAAGCAATACAACAGATACTCAACCTACCCGACGAACACCTCGAAAGACTCCTCTATAACTGGAAGTTCTGGGCCAGAGACAACCAGCTCCCTCCACCGGAGCCATGGAACACCTGGCTCCTCGTGGCCGGCAGAGGATTCGGCAAGACCCGCACCGGAGCAGAGTGGGTCAGACAGCTCGTCGAGTCGGATAAGGCTCGACGGATCGCCCTCGTCGCAAGGACCCCCACAGACGTTCGTAACGTCATGATCGAGGGCGAGTCCGGTCTACTCGCCGTCTGCCCTCCATGGGACAGACCCACATACGAACCCTCCAAGGGAAGACTCTCTTGGCCCAACGGCGCATTCGCTCTGGCGTTCTCCAGCCACGAGCCGAACCAGCTCCGAGGACCGCAGTTCGACGCCGCGTGGTGCGACGAGCTTGCCGCCTGGAAGTACGCCCAGCAGACCTGGGACAACCTCGCGTTTGGTCTACGACTCGGCGACAAACCCAAGATGCCTCGTCACCACCACGCCAAGACCGACACCGCTGTTAAGGGACCTCCTCGAACGAGACGACGTGTCCGTCACCCAGGGCACCTCATACGAGAACCAGCTCAACCTCGCCCCCGACTTCATCGACCAGCTCCGAACACGGTACGAAGGAACACGTCTCGGAAAGCAGGAGATCTACGCCGACATGCTCACCGAAGCAGACGAAGCGCTCTGGCGAAGGGACTGGATCGACGACCACAGGATCAACTCCGCTCCTCCCCTCTTCAGAATAGTCGTCGCAATCGACCCCGCCATCTCCACCAAGTCCAATAGCAGCGAGACAGGAATCTTAGTCGTGGGCGCCGACTCACAGCAGAACGTCTACGTCCTCCACGACGGTTCGGGACGCTTGTCTCCACACTCATGGGCCAGGCGTGCGATCGAGCTCATGGACGACTTCAAGGCCATCCGCATCGTTGCGGAGGCCAACAACGGCGGTGATCTCGTCAAGAACACCATCAAGGCTGCCGCGCCCGAACGCTCGATCCACTTCAGGGCGGTCAGAGCGTCGGAGGGAAAGCGGCCTCGCTCAGAGCCTGTCGCGGCCCTCTACGAGCAGGGACAGGTGCACCACGTCGGCTCGATGCCCGAGCTCGAGGACCAGATGTGCACCTGGACTCCTTCCTCCGGCTACTCCCCCGACCGCATGGATGCCCTGGTCTGGGCCATCACAGACCTCGTCATCACCCGTCACGAGCTCAAAATCTGGGTCTGACCACCCCCTCGTTCCTCATTCCTCGTTCCTCATTCCTCATTCCTCGTTCCTCATTCCTCGTTCCTCTTTACTCTCCCGCGCTCCCATCCGTCCGATAATCGTCAGGCGTACTCGACGATGTGGGAAAAGAGCTGCTCGAGGCGGGTGCGGTCGGACAAGTGGAGATAGGGGCGCTCCATCGCGCGGACGTTGGACTCGAGGTGGGGAATGTTGGACGTTCCGGTGATGACGCTTGAGATGGCCGGGTGCTCGGCGGCGAACTTGTAGGCGGCGCTGATAACGGAGTCGACGTCGTCGCGGACGAGCCAGCCGAGGGGATCGTCGTCGGGGAGGGCTTCGTTCGGGACAAGTCCCCTGCCCTTCCAGTCGGCGATCGTCTCCCTCAGGCGTTTGAGGTCGGGCAGCTTGATCCGAACGGCGGCCATGTTGAGGATGCCGACGTCGTGCTCGAGTGCGAGGGGCAGCACCTCCCGCGCCATGTGCTGATTGAGGATTCCGAACTTGAGCATGATCACGTCCCATAGCTCCGGCGCCTTCGTTAGACCCGCGACCGCGCCCTCCTGGGCGGGATCGACGATGTAGCGGATGCTGAACCCGCGGTGGCCAATCTTGCCCTGTTCCCACAGTCGCTCCAGCACTGGGACGTAGCGATCGACGACGGTGTCGTGGTGCTCGGCCAGCAGTCCGTGGAACAGCATGACCTCGATGTGGTCGGTGTTCAGCCGTTTGAGGCTGCGTTCGACTGAGCGTGTAAGCTCTTCACGGTCGCCGGTGGGGTCGCCGTGCCTGGGATATGCCCACTTCGTGACGAGGTGGTAGTCGTCACTCGGCACGCCCTTTAGGGCGCGGCCGAGCCTCTCTTCGCTGTCGCCGTAGCTCTCGTGGGTGTCGAATAGGTTGATCCCGAGTTCGAGACACCGGCGTATGAGCCGTGTCTGCTCGTCCTGAGACGCGCCACGGTCCTGGCCGAATTGGCTAGGCCCCCCGGTTCCCTGGCTGAGGAGGGAGACGTGGAGGCCGGTTCTTCCTAGGGTTCGGTAGTGCATGGATCTTTTTGGGTCGTCGTTTGCGTTCGTCGCATTCAGGCGACGCATGCGTCGCCCCTACATGTGGTGCGTCGCGCGTAGCTCTTCCTGGGGTCTTATAGTGCATGGAGTCTTCCCGCGAGTGGTCGACGTTCGCATCGTACGTGTTAAGAGGAGACACGGGAGTCGCCTATCGCCCGTATCTGTCGGTGGTGGACTGCGTCACGGAACCTGTCCTGCCTAGCGGTCGGCCGTTGCCTCGTCGGGCGGGCGGGTGTGGTTCTGGCCGGAGCAGTGGATGCTCTGACCGCGCATCCGCGGGGACCAGTGGGGGTTGATCACGGTCCACGGCAGGACGCCGCACCGGTCTGCCCACTCTTCGTACAGTCGTTCGAGCTCCCTAGACTTGGGTCTGTTGCGATCGTAGAGGTCGTTCAGCTCTGTTCGATCGGCCTCCATGTCGTACAGCTCCCACGGGTCTCCGATGGCGGAGACGAGCTTCCACTGACCTTGGCGGACTGCGCGACTTCCTTCGTGTTCCCAGAAGATTGGCCTCTCTCTGTTCCAGACGCGGCCCTCGATAGCTGCGAGGAAACTCTCCCCTTCGATCGGAGTGGTTGAATGTCCGGCCCGCTCGGTTGGGTGGGAGGCGCCGGCCACCTCCAGACAAGTGGGCATGATGTCGATCAGATGCGTCGGAGAGTGGACGACGCCGGGCTCCTTGATCCTATCCGGCCAGCTCAAGATGAAGGGGGTCGATATGCCTCCCTCGTGCGTCCAGTGCTTGAATCTCCGGAAGGGGGAGTTGGAGGCGTTGGCCCACGGCAGGTCATAGCTCATGAATGTCTGGGCAGACCCTGGCCGCAATCCACGGATGTTTCCCAAGATGATCGGGGTGCCGTCCGGGTTGGGGCCGCGGTACCTTTGGGGTTCGGGGCGATCGCCGTCCTCGACGAGGAACTCGGCGCAGCCGCCGTTGTCGGACAGGAACATGATGATGGTGTTTCCCTCGACGCCGTTGGCCCGGAGCACGGCACGAATTCTGCCGACGCCCTGATCGAGACTGTCGATCTGGGCCGCGTAGACAGCCATCCGGATGTCCTCCCAGTCGTGATCGGGAGTGTCGCCCCACGGTGGGCTGTCGGCGTCGCGCGGGCTGATGTCCCACTTCTCGTCGAGGATGCCCAATCCCTTCAGCTCTTCGTGGCGCGCCGTGCGGAGGGTGTCCCACCCTCCCCGGTACTTGCCCTCGTAGCGCGCGACGTCCTCCTCGAGGGCGTGGAGCGGCCAGTGCGGGGCGGTGTAAGCGACGTACATGAAGAATGGGGAATCGCCTTCCGCGGCTTCGTTGACCATCTTCACGGCATTGTCGCTGATGGCGTCTGTGAGGTAGAAGCCGTCGCGGTCGAGCGCGACGAACGAGGCCTGGTCGGTCAGCGTTTTGGGGAAGAAGTAGTTTCCGGCTCCGGTGAGGGTGCCGAAGTAGCGGTCGAATCCGCGTTGCGTCGGGACGGGGTGACCGGGGGTGCCGGGGTCCCAGGTCGCGGGATCGGAACGGTTGTAGTCGCCGCCGACGTGCCACTTGCCGCACATGTATGTGCCGTATCCAGCGGCCTTGAGCGCCTCCGCGATGGTGACGACGTTGTCTTTGAGGTATCCCTGGTACTCGGGTACCCCGAGATCGTTGACCATGTGGCCGACGCCGGCCTGCTGCGGATGGACGCCGGTGAGCAGCGCTGCTCGGGACGGGCAGCATCTCGCCGAGTTGTACATCTGGGAGAAGCGCAGGCCGCCCTCCGCGAGGGCATCGAGGTTCGGGGTGTTGATCTCGGAGCCGAAGCAGCCGAGGTCTGAGTAGCCCATGTCGTCGGCGAGGATAACGATGATGTTGGGTCTATTGTCTGGTGAAGTCATGTTGGAGCCCCTGTGGGTAGGATGCGGGGACAGGGTATAGGGAGGGAGGACGCCGGTGCAATACGGGCTTCGTCCTTCGACACGCTCAGGACGAACGGGGGGGAGTGGCGGGGTCAGATGAATCTGGCCTGTTGGCGAGGGGCGCCGGCGTAGTCGACGTACACGGTGATCACCTCGCTGAAGAACTCGACGGCCGCGACCCCCTGCTCGCGGTGCCCGACGCCTGAGGACTTTAGTCCTCCGAAGGGAAGGTGGACCTCCCCGCCCAGAGTGGGCGAGTTGATGTGCACCATTCCGGTCTCCACGGTGTTGACGTACTCGAAGGCCTGCGTAAGGTCTTTCGTATAGACAGAGGACGAGAGGCCGAACTTTACGCTGTTGGATATCTCGACCGCGTCCTGGAGATCTGTCGCCCGGAAGACTGTCAGCACCGGCCCGAAGATCTCCTCCTGCGCGATGCGCATTGCCGGGTCGACATCAGTGAAGATGGTCGGCTCGACGTAGTAGCCGTCGTCGTAGATGCCGCCAGACGGGGTGTTGCCGCCGTATACGAGCCTGGCGCCCTCCTCGGCGCCGATCCCTATGTATCCGGTGACAGTGTCCAACTGGGACTGGCTGGCCAGTGGGCTGACGTCGACGTCGGGATCGAGGCCGTTCCCTATCTTGAGATCAGCGGTCCTGGCGACCAGCTCCTCCATGAACTCGTCATAGATGGGCTCCTCGACTATCACGCGGCTGGTGGCGGTGCAGCGCTGGCCGGTTGAGCCGAAAGCACCCTGGACGATTCCTCCGAGCGCCTTGTCGAGGTCTGCGTCGGCGAGGAGGATGACAGCGTTCTTGCCGCCCATCTCGCACTGTACCTTCTTGAGGCTGCGCGCGCCGTCGGCGTAGATGCCGGTTCCAATCTCTGTCGAGCCGGTGAACGAGATGCCCTTCACGTCCGGGCTCTCGACGAAAACGCGGCCGACAGAAGAGCCGGGGCCGGTGACCAGGTTCAGCACGCCGGGTGGCAGCCCGGCTTCCTCGAAGATCTCGACGAGCTTGACCGCGGTCGTGGGTGTCGAGGAGGCGGGCTTGAACACGAGGGTGTTTCCACAGATGAGGGCGGGCGCGATCTTCCAGGCAGGGATGGCGAGGGGGAAGTTCCACGGCGTAATGATCGCCACGACCCCAACGGGCCTCCTGACGGTGTAGGCAATGGTGTTCGGAAGTTCAGACGGCGTGGTGTATCCGAACATGCGACGACCCTCGCCTGCCGCATACTCGATGATGTTCATCGCGCGTTTGACCTCGCCCATTGCGTCGGCGATGGGCTTGCCCTCCTCGATCGTGATGGTGCGGGCGATCTCGTCGGCGCGCCGTTCGAAAATCTCGAGGGCCTTGAACAGTATCGCGGCTCTCGAGGGCGCCGGCGTCTCGGCCCAGCCGCCTGTGGCCGCTGCGGCGGCGGCGACGCCGTCGTGAGCGTCGTCCGGGGTGGAGAATTGGAACTCGCCTAGGACCTGGGTTTTGTTGGCGGGATTGGTGATCGTGTAGGTGCTGCCGCCCTTCGAAGGGACCCAGCGTCCGCCGATGTAGTTGTTGTGTATCTCGACCGACATTGCTTCTCCTGGTTCGTGTGTAGGGATGCGTGTCGCTGGCCGAAGGTTAACATTGGGCTGTTGACCGGGCAAGGGAATAGGCGAGGAAAGAGGAAATAGGAGTGAGGAAAGAGAGGGTTGGATGGATCCGAGGTTGGTTTCAGCGTGGCCGTCGATGGGCCCATGCGGAAGTCATTGGGCGGGGATTGGCGTACGGGGATGGGGGGTGGGGGGTGATCCCGTTGGATGGAGTCAGCCGGTGAATAGGTCGGTGTCGGGGTTCCAGTCGGTCCATGCGAACCAGAAGGAGAGGTGAGACGGAATCCGGGAGAGCCGGGTCCCGGCAAGCGGACCGCTCGTGGCGGCGCCGGTGAACGCGAGCCAGCGAGAGCCGGTCTCCTCGTCGACGAGCGTGGTCTGGATTCCCGCGGGTTCTCCGTCCATCTTGAACGTCAACGTCCGATCATCGACCGTCCGGTCGTAGACCAGTGCGGTGCTGCTGGAGGACTCGAAGTAGACCAGTGCGTCCTGCTCCCCAACTCTGTCGTTCAGTACCGGCTGGCTCACGAGCTTGGTGATCGGATACGCCTTCTTCGTTCCCGCGAAGTCGACGCCTAGAACGAGGGACTTCGGACCGAGCCGCTCGTCGCGGTTCCTCTCACCCAACACGCCCGCGGAGCTGTTCGAGTAGTACGCACTGTAGCTGTCGGGGTGGTTTCGGCCACCCTTGTCCAGAACGAGTGTGTCGGGGTGGAGCTCCTTCCAGGAGTCCCACGTGGTCTGAGTGACGGGAAGGACCTCGAGCTCGACGCCGGTCAGCTCACCCTCGACTCCTCTGCCGAGGAACTGGCTCCACAGTGATCGGGTCTGGTGGTCATACATAACCAGCACGTTCATGATGAGCTTGCCGGACACGCCGAATGTGAGCTCCCGCCCGTCGGCGATGCGGCTATACACGATAGCCGAGAAGCACAGCGGTCACCACGTGACGGCGATCTTCTCACCTCCCACGACGTCGTTGACGATCTCGCGCGAGCTGAGGAACGGGATCGAGTAGGCCCGGTTGTCGCCGTTGATCGAGACGCCGAGCACAAGCTCATTCGGCGCCATCCAGTCGTCGGCGTCGGACGCGGCCGCGAACCGCGGGTCGAGGATTGCTGGGATCGCGTCGAATCCGAGGAGAGTGACTATTTCGAGATCCATGTCATCCTCAGGTGCTTTGCTGGCCGCGGCCTTGGGCGGGGTTGGTAAGGGGGTCTTTTCGGAACGGACGGTCGTCTGCTTGATCGTGTCCGAGACGTCGCTCCGTTGGCCGGGCCAGAAGATCATGAGCATGGCGAGGCCGAGGATCGCGAGGAGGGAGATTGGGAGGATGTATCTTATCAATTGTACGCCTTTTGCTATACGGGCTGGCGATTAGATGTCAGTCAGGGAGAGGCGGTGCAGATCCAACGCGGGCCGTGGTCTCGGTTTGGGGGCGCTTCTTCCTTCGACACGCTCAGGTCGAACGGGGGTGAGAATGGTTACGCGGTCCGGCGGTCGGAGAGACCCCATCGGGACTCGTGGGACGCGATCAGGGTACGGAAGTCCGCGGTGTAGTCGTCGGACCTGATCGGAGTGGAGGTCATGATGAGGGCGTCTTCGCGGTTGTCGGAGTAGTATCCTTTGCGGACGCCGCGTTCGGCGAGACCGTACTTCTTGTATAGGTTCCGGGCGACGTAGTTGGACGCCCGTACCTCGAGAGTCACGACTCGGGAGTTCATCTCGATGGCCTGCTCGATAGCCGAGATAAACAGCAGCTCACCGAGTCCGAGCCCTCTGTACTCCGATCGAACGCCTATTCCGACCACGTGGGCCTCGTCAACCATATACCAGAGTCCGACGTAACCGGCGATGAGGTCCTGTCCAGGGCGCCAGGTCGTCGCGCTCCGGTTCAAAGCGTCCCGCGCGGAGCGTACGATTCGGCGGAGAATCGGACCGTCAGCGGACCTCGCGGTCACCTCAGGGAGCGGCGGCAGGCCCGGCTCCTGGGATTCCGCCCCGTCGTCGCGCACGGCAACAAGGTATCTGGCGATTTTGTTTCTCAGCTCTCGCCGAAACGACGTGTACGGGAACAACGTCGGGAACGCGTCTTTTTCAATCTCCGCGGCCTGGTTGAGGTCGCGCTCTTCCATGGGCCGGACTACGAAAGGTCTGACCCTCGTTGAAGGTCTCCGTGAGACGGCGCTCACGCGGCGACTCCCCTGCCGCGGAGGTGAGGGTGTATAGACATACGTGCGGCGGCAAGCGCGCTGTTCAGAAGCATGGCGATGGTCATAGGCCCGACGCCACCCGGAACTGGAGTGATGGCGGCGGCCTTCTTCCTGACTTCCGGATAGTCGACGTCTCCGACAACCCGGTATCCGCGGGGCCGGTCCGGGGCGGGAACCGGGTTGATCCCGACGTCGATTACAACCGCACCGTCGCGGACCATGTCGGCGGTCAGGAACCTCGGGCTCCCGATTGCCGAAACGACGATGTCGGCGCTGCGCGTGAGCTCGGACAGATTACGCGTACGCGTGTGGCAGAGCGTCACTGTCGCGTTTCCACCGTCAGCGCGCTGCATCAACAGGTTCGCGAGGGGCTTGCCGACGATGTTGGACCGACCGAGGATGACCACGTGCTGGCCTGCCGGATCGAATCCCGATCGGAGCAGAAGCTGCTGCACCGCGGCGGCGGTCGCCGGAACCACCGCAGGGCGGCCAGCCATCAGCAGACCCATGTTGTACGGATGTAATCCGTCGACGTCCTTGTCCGGGTCGATCGACTCGATGACGGTATTCTCGTCGACGTGGTCCGGCAGCGGAAGCTGGACCAGGATTGCGTGGACTCGAGGTTCCTCGTTCAGCCGGTCGAGGGTCGTCAGGACGTCCTGCTCTGAAGCGTCTCCGGGCAAACGTACGATCTCGGCGGCCATTCCGACCTCTATCGCGGCGCGCTCCTTGTTCCTGACGTAGACGCCGGAGGCGGGATCGTCGCCGACAAGAATGACCGCAAGACCGGGAACGACGTCGTGCTTAGTGCGCATTTCGTCGACGCCCGCGGCGACTTCGGCTCGGACCTCTTCGGCGATCCTGGTTCCGCTGATTCTAGTAGCTACCAATCGGGGCCTCCATTGAAGATTGTCGGCCCTAATTCGTCCCTCGACAAGCTCAGGACGAACTACGTCGCATGGGGGCTGGATGTCATTATACGGGGAGGTCGGGAGACGGGTATATAATGGCTGCGGCAGCTACCAAGCCACCGAGGAGGCGGATACAGAAGTTGCTGATCACCGGCGTCGACATCATCGAGATCTCTCGGGTCAGACGGGTTTTCGAACAGTACGGTAACCGGTTTCTGCGGCGCATCTACACCGAGGGCGAGATCGCTTACTGTCGAGGACGGGCGCCGCAGCTCGCGAGTCGCTTCGCTGCGAAGGAGGCGACGATGAAGGCGCTCGGAACGGGCGTTAGAGGGGTCCGCTGGCGAGACGTCGAGGTGGTGCGCCGGAGGGGTCAGGCACCAAGAATCGAGCTGCACGGCACCGCCCTGTCGAGAGCTGAGAGGCTAGGACTCACGGACGTCGCGGTATCTTTGAGCCACTCTAAGGACTTCGCCGTGGCGTCGGTGGTCGGGAACAGCGAGCGGGGGAACATTGTTTGAAGTGCGCGAGCGGAGACCACGGCGGTTCCGGTCGCCCGTACGGGTTGGCTGGTGAGTGTCGTTCGGGTGCGCCTGGACGGATGATCGACGGGGCTCCACAATTGAGAGGAGAAACATGCTATTCGTATCAATTCTGACTTCTGACCGGACGCTGGACCCAGAGCTCTGGGCGACGATCTGGCAGGGCAATCCGCCGCCGAGCGTCAACCTAATTGGGGCGTACAACCTGGGCAACGACAAGCGGATCTTCATCTGGGAGGGCGAGGCAGTCGGCGACGTTCAGTTCATGGACCGCTTCAACGAGGTTGGCGTGCTCGAGACCTCTCCTGCATTCGACAGGACCGGCGGCTGGCGGCTGGCCTTCGCCAAGGACATCGACACGTTCAGGGCCCGGATGGAGAGAGCAGCGGTGACCAGTGTCGCCTCCGTCGACTCCGCGATCGACCTACGGACGCGGGGCCTGACCGCTCCCAACCGCGATGCCGCGCGGGCGCGGGCGCGGCAGTGGGTCATGGAGCAAGAGGCAAAAGGAGACTGACGTGAGAATCGGGCTCTTCATCGGAACAATGGGCGCGGCGGACACCCTCGCCGGTCAGGTGCAACAGGCGGTGGACGCCGAGTCCGACGGCTTCGAGGGTTTCTGGACCGCGCAGGTGGCGGGCGTCGACGCGCTGACACTGCTGTCACTCGCCGGCGGACCGACTAACGACATCGAGCTCGGAACGGCCGTCGTGCCGACCTACCCGAGACATCCGATGGCGCTCGCCCAACAGGCGTTGACCGCGCAGGCTGCGACCGGAGGCCGGCTGCTGCTTGGCATCGGACTGTCGCACAGGCCGGTCGTCGAGGACCGCTGGGGAATGCGGTTTCACGCCCCGGCGCAGCACATGGAGGAGTACCTCACCGTGCTCCAATCGCTCATGGAGACCGGGAGCGTGGATTTCAGCGGCGACCACTTCAGCGTTGCGGGCGAGATTCAGAGAGTGACAGACTCACCACCGTCGGTTTGCGTCGCGGCGCTCGCGCCGCGGATGCTCCGGATGGCAGGTGAGCGGACCGACGGGACGATCACGTGGATGGTCGGCCCGCGAACGCTCGACTCACACATCGTCCCTCGACTCACGTCGGCCGCGGAGGACGCCGGACGCGGCGCGCCCAGGGTGTGCGTCGGACTGCCGATCTCCGTCACCGACGACAGCCGGGCAGGGTTCGAGGCGGCATCCGGGTTCTTCCATCGATACGGCGGCCTGCCGAGCTACCGTCGTATGCTCGACATCGAGGGCGTCGAGAGCCCGGCGGAGGTCTCGATCTTCGGGAACGAGGCAGAGGTCGAATCGCGCCTCCGGGCACTAGCGGACGCCGGCGCAACGGACTTCCTCGCGTCTATCTTCCCCTCCGGCGACGATCCGGCGGAGTCGGTCTCGAGGACGCGCGAGCTTCTCAAGAGCCTGGCCGGAAGTCTATGATCGAGTTGATTGAACCAGTAGCGTAGATCGTGCTGACCAAGCAAGCTCATTGGAGAGTCGGTGAGCGATCCATTGACTGGATAGAACAGGCAGTCGACCGTCCCAAATCCTGGACGCTCCTGACAGAACTACCTCCATCCAGTAATCATGTGACAGCGTTTGAAGCCGAAGTACGTTTTGTTACTCCAAGTCCACTTGAGGAAAGGGGTACTATGTGGCTAAGGTCACATGAAGAACAGAACGGCCAGTTGATCGTGAACTTGTGGCAGGGAAACACCGTACTAAGGAGGGCACACATCGGAGCGAATCACAAGGAACCGGAAGATGGGCCTCTGATTTCGGGGCCTCATGTTCACTTCCCGACCTCGGCTTTCCCAAACATATCAAGTAGAGGTAGCCGCTCACGTGCGTACCGATGGGACGTGGAAGCGTCACTCTCTTTGAGATTAATAGTACAACTGTTCGTATTGCATGTTAACATATCGTCGATCCCCTCAGAACAACAGCGTCTATCGGAGGGTTAAGATGGAATGTCAGGAACTCCGCGACCTGATCCTCTCGGATACAGAAATGCGGATCACCCATTCGGATACGCGAGTCGGCTGTCGCATCGAACTCCCGATTTTGGAACCAAGCGGCGATTCGATCGGTGTGATTGTTGCGAAGTCGTCATCCGGATACCTAGTACATGACGGTGGCCACATCAATGGGCTGCTGTTTCAGTCTGCGCCGGGTGCTGCCGCAAAGTCTGATCTGAGGACGGTGGGATCGCTTATTGAGTCGGCGGGACTGATGCAGAATCGCGATACGGGCATCGTCTGTGTACAGACGATCCGTGAGTCCATACCATACTGGGTGTACGAACTCGGACGGACCATCGCCGTGGTCGCATCGACTGTCCCATCCAGGCGTCCAAGACCTCGTCTCCCACGAAGGCTAGGCGCTCGAGTACAGAAAGCAGTCACGACGAGACTTGCCTCCGACGGTGTCATCGACGTCATCCGCCAGTCGCTGAACGTCCGGGGTGTCTCTCAACAGACCCATCGGGTTGACTTCAGCTACACCTTGCCCCGAAGTCCAATAAGCCCTGAACAGACGTTCTTTGTCTTAGCTGTTGACTTTGACATTAAAGACCCTATGAATAGAGCTCGGAGGAGCCTGGTAACTGCAACAGATCTGGGAACCATCGATCCATCACCAAAAGTCCGAGTGGTCTACAGCACTGGGTCAGAGAACGGACGGACTGGGCCAGCGGTATCGCTATTGCGGGCGGCGGGGGACAAGAGTGGGCTGTTTGAGAACTACTCGTGGGACGATCGTGATGAGCGCTCTGCTTTCTTCGAGAAGGTGGAACTGGAAGTATCTCCGCTCTTGAGTTCGTCAACTCCTTGAAGATCGTCACGGGCGATCAGATGAGGGCGATAGAGGCTCGGTCGGAACGGGCCGGCGTGCCGACGGACCGGCTGATGGAGCAGGCTGGCCTTGCGGTCGCAAGGGTCTGTCGGAGGATGGTCGAGCCGCTCCATGGGCTCCCGATCGTCGTGCTAGTCGGGCCTGGCAACAACGGCGGCGACGGTCTCGTGACGGCACGTCACCTGCAGCGCTGGGGCGGGAGAGTCACGGCCTACCTGTGCAGGGACCGTCCGGCTGCCGATCCCAAACTGGCGGCGGACGAAGAGGCCGGTGTCGCGATCGTCAGGGTATCCGACGATCCCGGCTACGCGCGATTGGATGCGCTGCTGGAGTCAGCCCATCTGGTCGTGGACGCGGTGCTCGGCACCGGCCGCGCAAGACCGATAGAGGGCGGGATCAGGGACATCTTGGGTCGCCTGTCGGACGCGAGGCGCCGGAGTCACCCGCCGAAGCTACTCGCAATGGACCTTCCAACCGGCCTCAACTGCGACATCGGGGAGGTCGATCCGGCCTGCGTGGCTGTGGACGTGACGGTCTCGCTCGGTTACCCGAAGCGCGGTCACCTCGGATTCCCGGGCGCGGACTTCATTGGGGAGCTACAGGTCGTGGACATCGGAATCCCCGCCGGGCTCGACGACGATATTGAGCTAGAGCTGATCATGAGGGAGTGGGCTGGGTCTGCGCTGCCGAATCGGCCTTCGGACTCGCACAAGGGGAGCTTCGGACGCACTATGGTCGTGGCCGGATCGCCAAGCTTCCTCGGCGCGCCGTACCTCGCTTCGATGGCTGCGGCGCGAGTCGGGGCCGGGCTTGTGACGATCGCCATCCCTGAGAGCCTCGTCGCGTCGATAGCGCCTGTTGCGGTGGAGCCGACTTTTCTTCCACTGCCTGAGTCGGCGCCCGGCGTACCCGCGACAGGCGCTGCCGAGATGATTCACGAATCTCTCGACGAGTACAGCGCGCTGCTGGTCGGGTGCGGGCTCGGGCAGGCACACGGCACGAGGGCCATGGTCGAGGAGCTGCTGCTGTCGGGCCATGAGCTTCCGCCCACGGTCGTCGACGCAGACGGTCTGAACACGCTGGCGCAGTGCTCCGACTGGTTCAATCGGTGGCCTGAGGACGCGGTGCTAACGCCGCATCCGGGCGAGATGGTCAGACTCACAGGCGAGTCGAGCGAGGGGCTTCGCGCGAATCGAATCGAGGTCTCGACCGCAGCCGCGGTGGAGTGGGCCAAGACCGTCGTGCTAAAAGGGGCCTTTACGGTTGTCGCTCATCCGGACGGGACCGCGATGATCTCCCCTTACGCGAATCCGGGCCTGGCGACGGCGGGGACCGGAGACGTACTGGCTGGCGCGATCGCGGGGCTGATGTCGCAGGGTGTGGCGTCCGAGGGTGCGGCGGCGCTGGGGGTATTCCTCCACGGTGAAGCCGGCGAGAGCGTACGTCGCGAGATCGGTGACACGGGAATGATCGCAAGCGACCTCCTCCCCGCCCTTCCAGGGGTGATCAGGAATCTTCGGAGCGCGTGAGGGCCCATTGGCGCATCTGAGCGGTCGCGAGCGGTCGCGGTACGTTGCGGGGATGTTTGCGCGGATTTCGCGCCGCTACGATCTGATGAACACCGTAATGTCAGGCGGGCGCCACTACTCGTGGCGTCGTCGGGCGACCGCGGCGGCCGTCAGCGGCCTTCGCGGGGTCGCGCTCGACGTCGCGACCGGCACGGGAGACTTCGCGTTCGACCTCGCGAGGAGGCCCGAGGTAACGTCCGTAGTCGGCCTCGACTTCACGCGTGAGATGATGAAGCTCGGGCTGGTCAAGGTGGCACGGCAGGGACTATCGAATTCAGTTTGGTTCACAGACGGTGACGCACACGACCTTCCGTTTCCGGACGACACTTTCATCTGCGCGACCGTGGGCTTCGGCATCCGAAACTTCGTCGACGTGCCGAGGGCGCTGAGCGAGATGGCGCGTGTAGTCCGACCGGGCGGGAGGGTCGTGGCGCTCGAGATCGTCAGACTGGATGGGCGGGACCCGATCAGCCAGGCGGCGCGATTTCACTTTCGACGCGTGACGCCCTGGCTTGGCGCGCTGCTGGCCGGAGACCGGGACGCGTACACGTACCTCCCGCAGTCGGCCCAGGGATTCCTGTCCGCCGAGGAGCTGACCGCGGCGATGGAGGACGTGGGTCTTCGGGTGATCGAGCAGACGAGACTCGCGTTGGGCACCGCGGCGATCCACGTTGGGGAGAAGCCGTGTTAAAATGCACCGAGACATTTCGCAGGAGCGAGCACTGATGACGACACAAGTTGACCCGGGACTCCAGAGGGTGTTGGACAACATCCAGGTGATCGCGGCCTCAGAGGGGGGATCGATCGAGTTCATCGAGTCCCGCGGAGGCAAGCTGACGATCGAGTACACGCCAGGTGTGAATGAGGAGTGCCCGGAGTGTGTTCCGACGCACGACTTGATCAAGATGATGCTCCAGACGTCCGTCGGTGTGCTCGCACCGTACATCAGCGACGTCGAGGTGCGCTGACTTCCCGCGACTGTGATCCCCGAATCGAGTCCGGGGGCAGGCTCTGAGCGGAACGAAGGATCTGTGACCCACAGGGTTGATTGGTCTGCAGATGCTTCGTCGACTAGCGCCTCCTCAGCATGACAGGGGTCTCGGTTTGGTGACTACACCAGTTCGAGGTACTTGAGGCCCGAGCCGGTGTTCAGCAGCAGGATGCGGTCGGTTGCGTCGAGTTGACCTGACTCCAAAAGCTTCCGCAGCGCGGCGGCAGTGGCGGCGCCCTCGGGGCAGATGAACATCCCTTCCAGCCGGGCGACGACTCCGATGTACTCGAGAATCTCTTCGTCCGAGACGGTCAGTGCTACTCCGCCACTCTCCCGAATCGCCCGGAGAATCAGGTAGTCGCCGATCGCGCCCGGTACTCGGATTCCCGCCGCGATGGTCTGTGCGTTCTCCCACGGCTCGGCGAACTCGGCCTCCCGCTCGAACGCCCTGACGATCGGAGCGCAGCCCTCTGCCTGCACCGCGAACATCCGCGGCCTGCGGGAGTCGATCCAGCCCATCGTCTCCATCTCGTCGAACGCCTTCCACATCCCGACGATCCCTGTCCCGCCTCCAGTCGGGTAGATGATCGCATCAGGTAGCGTCCAGCCTAGCTGTTCGGCGATCTCGTAGCCCATCGTCTTCTTCCCCTCGACCCGGTACGGCTCCTGAAGGGTTGAGACGTCGAACAGCCCCTCTTCGGCGGCGCGCTGCCGGCTGAGCACTCCGGCGTCGCTGATCAGCCCGTCGATCAGCGTCAGGTCGCCGCCGGTAATCGCGACCTCCTTGCGGTTCGACTCCGGCGCGTCCCTGGGCATGAAGACGAAAGACTCGAGGCCGGCCTTTGCGGCGTACGAGGTCATCGCGCCGGCTGCGTTGCCCGCGGAGGGCATGGTTATCTTCGTGATCCCAAGCTCCTTCGCCTTGGACACCGCGGCCGACAGTCCCCTCGCCTTGAAGGACGCGGTGGGATTGACGCCCTCGTCCTTGATGAGCAGGTTCGAGCAGCCCATCCGCTCACCCAGTCGCCCCGCCTCGAAGATCGGCGTGAATCCCTCGCCCAGGGTGACGACGTTTGCCGGGTCGCGGACCGGCATCAGCTCGAAGTACCGCCACATATTCGGCGGCCTGTCCTTCAACACCGCCCGGCCGAGGTTGGCCGCCGCGGCGTCGAGGTCGTATCTCGGATACAGGACCTTTCCGCATTCTGAGCAGAGCCGGTGGGGCTCATCGGCCGAGTACTCGGCCAAGCAGTACGTGCACTCCAGGTGGGTCAGAAAGCTTCGCATGATTCCTCTGGTCATTCTAGCGGGGTCACGTGGATTCGACCCCGTATTGGTCAGCGGTCTGACGACTGAAAAACGCTAGACGGCCGGGTACTTTTCCAGCCACCAGCGCGCGATCTCGGTCCGTCTGGCGAACCATACGTCGCTGAATCCGGTCGCGTAGGCGAGGAAGTCGCGCAGTGCGACCGCGCGCGACGGCCTTCCCACGATCCTGCAGTGCAGCCCGACGTTCATCATCTTGGGTGAGTCCGCTCCCTCCTCGTAGAGTAGGTCGAAGGTGTTCTTCAGCGTCTCGTAGAAGTCGGACGGGGTATTCATGCCACCGCGCCAAAACCGGGTATCATTCACCTCGAGCGAGTAGGGCACGACCAGCCACGGCCTGCCATGAACCTCGACGTAGTAGGGAACGTCGTCGGCGTAGGAGTTCGAGTCGTAGAGGAATCCGCCCTCCTCGACCACCAGCTCGCGTGTGTTCACGCTCGGACCGTACCTGGTGTACCAACCCAACGGGCGATGACCGGTCGACTTCCGGATCGACTCGACGGCCTTGTCGATGGCCGCTCGCTCGGCGTCGCGGTCCATGCGGTAGTACTCCTCCCACCGGTAGCCATGCCCAAACACCTCATGACCCTCCTCGACGATGGCGGGCCCTACCTCCGGATTGCGCTCGAGCGCCAGCGCACAGCAGTAGAACGTGGCGGGCACGTCAAATTGCCTAAGGATTCGCATGACCCGCCAGACGCCGGCCCTGCTTCCGTACTCGAAGAACGACTCGTTTGCCAGGTCGCGCTCGTCCAGTGGCAGCGGGGATGGGACCTCGCTATTGGTCTCGCGATGGTCGTCTCCGTCCAGGAGCGAGTACTCGGAACCCTCTTCGTAGTTCACGACGAGAGAGATTGCGATCCGTGCCCCGTTGGGCCACTCGACCCTGGGAGGGTGCTGCCCGTATCCGATGAAGTCGCGTTTCGTCAACGTGGATGGCCCCTTGAGCCGACTCTAAGGACGCCGTGAAGTACGGGTCACAGGACGAGGGACCGGGAACGCAAGTGGCAGCGGATCGCAGCGGCAGTTTTGAGGCGCGCGCTACTCGTCGTCCGGGTCGTCGTCGTCTTCGGCCTCGCCGGTGACCTGTCGGAGGAACTGCTCGACGTCCGGCGCGAGCTCCGCGGTCTCGTCCTCTTCGTCTTCGGCCTGTCCGCCGGTGGCCCGCACGCGGTCGTAGTAGGACTCCAGCCGGCCGATCAGCGAGCGGACCTCCGGATTATTCGCGACCGCCTTATTGATGTCTTCGTACTGGCGCTCACCGCGAGCGCGGTCTGACAGCGACTGTGGAAGATCGTACATTGCACAGAGGATCTCGACGATCCTAGAGCAGCCCATGTGGTCTTCGTCGAGCTGCATGTATTGGGGAAGATGGGCCATGAGGCTGGTGCTCGGCACCTCATTGGCGGTCACCATCTCGGAGACCATGTTGACGATGCTGGTCGGGCCCTGATAAGTGCTCCGGCGCTGTGAAATGAGCCCACTGGCCTTCGACGCCTGCTCGTCAGTCATCGTGCCGGTCACGAGGAGCGGGCGCGTGTGAGGGACGGAGTCGTACATCCCGCCGACTCGGCAGTACTCCTGGACGTCAAAGTGGGACAGAACCTCGGAGATTGCGCCACAGTACACCTCGCCGAATGCGTGGGGCTCCCTGATGTGGAGGAAGATGTAGTCCCTATTCGTCGAGTCGTCGTGCGCGTGGTGGATAATCGTGTTGGGAGTGGTGAAGACGCGTTGACCGTTGACCGTCCGCATCCTGGGCCTGTACCTGGTGAAGTCGAAGAATTTGCCAGGCTCGGCGAGCCTGCCGAGCTCCTGAGCTCCCAGGTGGCGTTGGAGCGTATTGAGCGCCAGCGTGCCGACGCGCCCGACGTCGATCCAGGGTCGGAGCATCGCGACGGCGACCGGCCGGTTGAGCTCCGGCACCGGGTCCTTGAGTTCAAACTCACCGATTCGCATAGGGATATGGTGTCAAATGGGGGCGGAATGCGCAAGTTAGCAATAGGAGCCAGAGCCGGTTTCTCGTGAAACGACCACACCTCGAGCGGCTGTACTTGAACATCATCTTTGAGCAGTGAATCGCAGGGGCAGCCGCAAGTGTCAGACACGAGAAGGCAACTACGGCGGCCCGCGCGGTCACGGAAAACGACTTTTTAGTGTCTTGGGACAGGTTCTCACCGCCCGTGGCTGTCGTGCAACGGACAACGTAGGCTGGTAGAGCATTCTACGGTCCTTGCGAACTGGACCAAAGTCGCTCCACCAGACACGAGCTTCTGCCTTAGTTAGCTTCTCTTGGGTCTCGGCGGCTGGGGTCGTCAACGTCTCTGCGATTCGTCGGCAGTCTCCGTTTCCTCAACGTCCGCTGACTCTAATAGACCCTGCCTGCCAATGGCAACCGCGGGTGTAGGCCGATGAGATCGGCGTTCGAGATAACGATTCAAGAGGAATATCGCTGCGAGGAAACCTCCCCAGAGCGGGCTGAAAATCATGACCCAAATGACCGCTGTCACGATTCCTTTGACAATCCACGACAGCAGCCTAACGGCGTCCTTGGTGTTCCCTCGAAGGTTGTATCCGCCTACCACCCAGCCCTCGCCCTCGATCACCCGGACTTCAAGGTCCGTCGACGCTATGACGGCCCCGGCCTGGCTGTCGCCGAAGATAGTGAGCGTCGCGACGTATGGCTCCCGCTGCAGGACGGTATACCGGTGGCTGGTTATTACAACGTTGTCTTCTCCAACCGCCCCCTCCTCGACGGCGGATCCATCGCCGAAACGCCACTGATAGCGCATGTTCGTAACGCCTGCAGGTCGATTGAAAGTCCCGCGCAGCTCAGCCTCGGCCTCCTCCTCTACGGTGATCGCATCGCCCACAGACACGACGATAACGGGCAGGTCGGTGACGGTCACGACGGTCTTGTCCGATCCTTCAACTACGCCGGCTTCTCCGGAGCCGATCATCTTAATCTGAACGATGTACGGGGACTCTGCCGCACTGGAGTAGACGTGATTGGAGACCGCCGTGACCATGCGGCTGGAATCCTCGGTCAAGATGGCACGATCGCCAGACGCGGGGGCGGAGCCGTCTCCGAAGTCCCAGGTGTAGGTGAACTGGTCGATACCTTCGGGCGGCTCGAAGAAGGCACGGAACCGAACATCGCGTCCGACTGCGGCGGTCTGGTTCTCACCGGCGTCAACCGGCATCTGCTCGGTATCGATGACGGTGACCTTGATGGTGTCTTGGCCGAAGAGCGGGCTCGATTGCGAAGCGCCGTAGACTTTCACGTCAACGAAGAACGGGGAATCGCGGTAGTCGTCAAATACGTGGGTCACAGACGCAGTGACTCTGGTTCCCGGCTCAGTGGTCGGAGCGGTGAAGGCGTCGACAACAGGTGGAGTGCGGTCGCCGAAATCCCACTCGACGTTGTAGTCTGAGGAGTCGTCCGGCGTTCTGAAATTCGCCCTGAAGCGAACCGTCTGCCCAACGCTGACGGTCCTGTCGGCGCCGGCATTGACGCGGAGATCGACCTGTTGGACGCGCATGGCTACATTCATCAGCGAGAAAGCGGACGTCTCTTCCAGGAACTTTAGTCTCCCCTGGAGCACCTCGAGCTCTTCCTGGACTTCCGAGAGCGACTTGCGGATTTCGAGGGCGTCTTTGGCGTCCGGCGCCCGTTCGAGCAGATTCAGCATGGCCGTCTCGGTTGCGCGCAGGTTCCGCAGCCGGGACTCCGAGTCGAAGTATTCTGCGGTAACGTCCTTGCTCGTACTGATTTCCGCCTCGACCTCCACGGCGATGTCTCTGACCTCCGCAATTGCCTCGTCGAGCCGCTCGGCCGGCACGCGGACGGCGATTCTACCGCTGAAGTCGTCGGCTCTCTCTGACGAGACAGTCCACCCACCCATGCCGTGGGCGACGGATGCCACCCAGTCCATTGATTCCTGGACGTCGGACACTACAAGGCCCATATCCACCGTGCGGACGACGATGCGCTGCTGTCGTACGAGTTTCGCGACGTCATCGTCGATCGCCTCAACGGCTCCGACGTTCTCGCCCCCAACAGTGCGAGATTCCTGTGTGGGGACCGCCTTCTCTACCACAACGGTCTCACCCGGGACCTCGACCACCCTTTCTACTACAACGGTCTCACCCGGGACCTCGACCACTTTTTCTACTACAACGGTCTCACCCGGGACCTCTCGGTCAATCTCCCGCCCTCCCTCACCGCACGCGGCAACGGCTAGCACGGCTCCAACCGTCAGTGACAACGTTGTCAAGTACCTGTTCATTGGAGTCCCTCCTCGAGACCAACCCCTCGATCTTTGTATCACTCCTCAGGTCCGTTCCGCAACAAAAGGGTGGACGCGACATCGGCATGCACGGGCGGTTCCTTCGCCGCGCCTGCCCGCCGTGGAGGGGCGAACCCCTACAGGCATCCGGCGAACAGGCGGTGGATTATGGGCAAGTCTCCTAGGTTGACTACGTGCCGCCTCGGCTATAGGATTCCGTCGTTGCCTGATCGGGATAGGGGAAAGCCAATGCGTAAACAAGCACTCGACGGGATTCGAGTCGTCGACTTCTCGTGGATCGTCGCCGGGCCGACCTGCACCCGCATCCTCGCGGACTTCGGCGCCGAGGTCATCCGAGTCGAGTACGAGCAGTCGATGGACTATATTCGTGGCGCAGGTAGAGCCGCCAGCAACACGAGTCCCAACGCCAGCGGTCTCTTCAACGATCTCAACCGCAACAAGCTCGGCATGACGCTGAACGTCCGGCACCCCAGAGGGCTGGAGACCATAAAGGACCTGATAGCGGTGTCCGACGTGGTGGTAGAGAACTTCAGCGCCACCGTGTTGGAGAGGTGGGGGCTAGACTATGAGGCGCAGCGAGAGGCCCGTCCCGACGTGATCTACCTGAGCCTCTCCGGATTTGGGCACTCGGGGCGGGACAAGGCCAACGTGACCTGGGGTCCGACCGCACAGGCTTTGTCGGGCCTGACCTTTATGTCAGGGTTACCCGGAGAAGAGCCGGCCGGCTGGGGCTTTTCGTACATGGACCACATAGCGGGGTTCCAAGGCACGATGGCGATCGTCTCCGCACTGCACCACAGGAGTCGCACCGGCCAAGGACAGTGGATCGACATGTCGCAGGTCGAGTCTGGAATCTACCTGAATGGGACTTCGATCCTCGATCGAACGGTCAACGGCCGCCCGAATAGGAGGGACGGGAATCCTCCCGGCAACCGCTCGCCCGGACACGCCGTCGCTCCCTACAACGCGTACCGTTGCAAGGGAGACGACCGCTGGTGCGCGATCACAATCTTTGACGACACGCAATGGTCGGCCTTTGTTGACGCCATAGGCTCGCCGGAGTGGAGTCGGGAGCGCCGGTTCGCAACCAACAGCGGTCGACTAGCCAATGAGAACGAGTTGGACCAGAGAATCGAGTCGTGGACCATCAATCACACTCCCCACGAGGTGCTCCACAAGTTACAGATCGTTGGGGTGCCAGCAGGCGCGGTCCAGACGCCCAAGGAAAAGGTCGACGATGATCCTCAACTGGCGCATCGGAGGTTCTTCCCAGAGGCAGATCATCCTGAGCTCAACCGGAATAAGTTCCAGGGGGAACCCTTACACCTCTCGCGTTCTCCGTGGCAGCTCCAACGCGGGGCGCCGCTCTTCGGAGAGCACAGCGAGATGGTGTTCAAGGAGCTTCTCGGAATTGGCGAAGAGGAGATGATCGATCTGATGGTCGAGGGCGTCACGTAGCCGATGAGCGACGGACGCGGCGCACTGTCTGACCTGACGGTTCTGGATCTCTGTGACGAGAGGGGTCACTTCGTCGGCAAGATCCTCGGCGGAATGGGCGCTCGAGTCATCAAGATCGAGCCTCCCCGAGGCGATGCGGCCCGATCGGTTGGGCCGTTCCGCAACGACGTACGTGACCCAAATCAGAGCCTATACTTCTGGGCGTTCAACACGTCGAAGGAGGGGATCACCCTCAATCTCGAGGTCCCGGAGGGGCGCGAGCTATTTGGAACGCTTGTTGCGAAGGCGGACATGGTCTTGGAGAGCTTTGATCCCGGCTATCTTGACTCGCTGGGGATCGGGTACTCGGCCCTCAGTGAGCAGCATCCTGCGCTGATCATGATGTCGATCACCGGATTCGGGCAGGACGGGCCTTACCGGGACTACAAGACTTCGGACCTCGTTGCACTCGCCATGAGCGGCGTGATGCACAGCTGCGGGTACGACGACATTCCGGGCTCCCCGCCCATTGCTCCGAGCGGCGGACACGGATACATGATCAGCGGCCACTACGCGGCTATCGGGGCGCTGATGGCCCTGAACTGGCGAGACATGACCGGGGAGGGACAGCACGTGGACGCATCGATCCACGAGGCCTGCTCGGGCACGACCGAGTGGGGTATTCCCATCTACGTCTACTACGGCCACGTGGTACAGCGCCAGACTGCGAGGCATCATGGGCAATCGCAAACGCCTAGGACCATGTATCGGACGAGCGATGGCGGGTTCGTCAACACATTTGCCGTCTTCAACAGCCCCGACCAGTGGTGGTCGTTCGTCGAGTGGATGGACTCCGAAGGGATGGCGGACGGGATTGCGGACGATGAGAGGTTTCGTGACATGTCGCTCCTGAGGGGAGGCGGCGGAGAAGAGGGAAAGCAGGCCTTCGCGGCAATTGGCCGGTTCATCGGCGCGCACACCGCAGAGGAGATTTACCGCGGCGCCCAGGCCCTGAAGTATCCCTGGGGGCCGGTTAGGTCCCCCGACGATAACTTGGAGGACCCACACTTCTTCGAGGACCGGGGATTCTTTGTGCGCGTGGAGCACCCGGAGCTTGGGGAGTCGTTCATCTACACCGGCGGGCCTTACGTCTCGAACAGGACGCCGTGGAATACGTTCAGGAGTCCGTTGCTCGGGCAGCAGAACGAGAAGGTCTACGGCGAGGAACTCGGCCTTAGCCGCCAGGAGATCGACCGGCTGCGAGCCGACGGCGCGATCTGAGGGGCGATGAGAGACCCCCGCACTTCGGCGGTCAGTTCATTCGGATGCCGCCGTCGACGTTTATTGCCTGGCCGGTGATGTTCTTTGCGTCGTCTGAGGCGAGGAAGGCGGCGAGCTTTCCTATGTCCTCGGGAGTCTGCTCGCGGCCGAGGGGCATCGTCTGCTGAACGACCTTCTCGAAGAACTCGCGCCCGGGCAGACCCTGAACGTCGGCCTGTGACGAGCCGAATCGGGAGCGGCGGCGCGCGATTTTCTCCCACATCGGAGTCCAGAGGAGCCCCGGGCATATCGCGTTCACGTTGATGTCATGGCGCGCCAGTCGGAGCGCGGTGGACTGGGTCAGGCTGATCGCGGCGGCCTTCGAGGTGGAGTAGTGGGGAATGTCCGCACCGCCCATCCTCCCGGCAATCGAGGCGATGTTGATGATCTTCCCGGAACCGCGATCGATCATTTGACCCTCGACGGCCTCGGTCACCAGGGCCATTCCTCTCACGTTGACCTGAAAGGTCTCGTTCCAATCGTCGTCGCTAGACGTGGCGCGCTCCCACATGTCGGCGGCGCCGATGATGCCGGCGTTGTTGACGAGGATGTCTATTTTCCTAAGCTCATCGAGCGTCGCCGCCACGGTGGATTCGACTGAGGCTCGATCCGTAACGTCCATCGCGAAGGCGAGCGCGCGGCGCCCCAGGTCTCGAACCTCGCCGGCGGTCTGGGTCGCACTGTCTGCGCCGAGGTCCCCGACCGACACGTCGGCCCCCTGCCCCGCGAGGACAAGGCTGATTCCGCGACCGATTCCACGGCCGCCGCCTGTCACGAGCGCCACTCTTCCTGAAAGGTCAATCATCATCACCGGCACCTCCGTCTCTGTAGCTCACCACGTTTAGTATGTTTCTGGGGTCCCTTACCGTGGACCAGATGCGCCCCGGCCCGAGTTTCGCGATATAGGTGTTCAGCCGCTCGCGGGCGATGCTCCGCGGTCTGAACTGGACGAGGCGTTTACGGCCCAGACTGAACCACTGTCTGGCCCAAAACGCCCACAGAACGCCTACGATCACCGCGGCCATGACGCCAAGTACGACGAAGTAGCCCCAGCGCCAGCCGAGCTCAGGGATGTACTCGAAGTTCAACCCGTAGATGCCGGCGAGGAGGGTCAGCGGAAGGAAGACGGTGGCGACGACCGACAGCACCTTCATCAGGTCGTTCTGCTTGTTTGTCACGAGCAAGAGGTAGATCGAGAGCGCGGTGTCCGCCCGCTCCCGAAGATTGTCGTTCTGGCCTTCTAGTCTCAGGATCGTGTCGTAGATGTCTCTATAGTATCTCTCCGCTGCCTCGGTGATGTAGTCGATTCCGCAAGCCACGATGAATACGTGGTCGCCGTAGTCCTCCACCTTTGGCACCTGAACGACCGGAGCTCCGCAGTCCTCGATCGCCAGCGGATGGAAATCGGAGACACCGCCGAGAAAGTCCCCGTCCGCAGGACCGTCGTACTCAACGTCAACCCAGAGCTGCCCGTCGCGCGCGTTCAGAGCGGACTGGATTTCTCTCTGGGGCAAGTCAGTCTGGAGGTCTCCTTCCGATGTAAAAAGTAACTTCGGTAGGGCATCTGAACCTACCCGAGCAGCGCTGCCATCGCCGTCTTGTCGGTGCCTACGATGAGATCGCCTTCGGCAGTCTGGATCAGTGGACGGCGAACCAGACGCGGCTCGCCGACCATCAGCTCAATCATCCGATCATCCGTCAGCTCATCCCGGTTGAGACCCAGCTTGCGGAACGACGGCGACCTCCAGGAGAAGTAGTCGGACACCGGTCTGGCGCCTATCAGCTCTCTCAGCTCGTCCACCGTGAACGGGTCAGCGAAGAAGTCCCGCTCTTCAGTCTCCACCCCGGCTTGCGAAAGCTCCGCCTTCGCTTTCTTGCAGGTGCTTCATCGCCTCCAAGTGTAGTACGTGACTGATGGCACGTGCATCACCTCCGGAAAGTGGATTCGGTCGATAGCATGGCTCGAGGCGCCGGGCAGGGCGCTCTTCGACTACACCCTCAATAAAAAGACGCTCGAATGTGGTCCCTACGCACACGGTATTGTGTCACAGATTCTTCGGCTGCGCCTCAGAATGACTGGGCGCGAGCTACCACTCTTCGACGCGGACGAGGTTGCCGACTTCGGCGACGGTGTCGAGGGATTCGAGCTCTCTGACAGCGCTCTGCATGGCCTCCTCGTTTGCGCGGTGCGTCATCAGCACGATCTCAGCCCGCTGGGCAACGTCATCGGTCTCCTTCTGGATGGCCGACGCGATCGAGATTCTGCGCTCGGCCAGAACGGTGCCAATCTGGGCGAGGACGCCCGGGCGGTCGGCGGCGGTCAGTCTGACGTAGTATCGAGTCTGGAGCTCGGAGATAGGCTTCAGGCGAACGTCCTCGGACAGCTTCTGAATCGGCGGCGGGATGACGTTGCCGGCCAGGTTCCGCGCGATGTCAACGATGTCGGCGACGACCGCGCTCGCGGTTGGCAAGGAGCCAGCTCCGGCCCCGTGGAACAGAAGCTTGCCGGCGAGATCGGTCTGGATTTCGACGGCGTTCAGCACACCATCGACCTTAGCGATCATGGTGTCCCGGTGGACGAAGGCGGGGTGGACTCGGACCTGCACTGCTCCGTTGTCGGCAGACGCGATGCCGAGCAACTTTATCTCGTAGCCGAGTTCGCTGGCATACTGGAAGTCACGCGCGGAGAGGCGCGTTATGCCTTCGTGGTAGACGTCGGTGTCTTTGACGCGGGCGCGGAATCCGAGGGTCGCGAGAATCGCCAATTTGTACGCTGCGTCGATTCCCTCGACGTCGTTGGTCGGGTCGGCCTCTGCGTAGCCCAGACGCTGCGCCTCGCTGAGCGTCTCGTCGAAGTCCGCGCCGTCCTGACTCATACTGGTAAGGATGAAGTTCGTCGTCCCGTTGATGATGCCGTGGATCGTGACAACCTCGTTCGCCACAAGGTCGCGGAGCAGGGGGGCGATTATCGGGGTCCCGCCCGCCACGGCGGCCTCGAACAGTACCTGGACGCCCTTCCTGCGCGCCATCGTCAGGATGTCCGGACCGTGACGGGCCATGACCTCCTTGTTGGCGGTGACGATGTGTTTGCCGACGGAGATGCCCTTGAGGATGTGGTCGAGCGCAGGGTCCTGGCCGCCCATAACCTCGACGATAACGTCCACGTCCGGATCGGAAAGGATGTCGTCGGGGTCGGTTGTAAGCGTTCCGGGAGGGAGTTCTGCAGACCTGGACTTAGTGGTGTCTCTAACGAGAACACGCCTCAGGTCGATGGGGCACCCGACCATCTCGGTCAGGTAAGCTCGTTTCTCGATGAGGGTCGACGCCACACCACCGCCGACCACACCCATCCCCAGCAACCCGATTCCAACGGCATCCTTGGTCACAGCAGAAATTCCCTCCGGAATGGCTCTGTCGACAACCCCGCAAACAGGGGGCGCACGCCCCTCGGACTCAGCGTTTGAAGCTGCTCGAACGGTCAGCGGTTCTGCAGGATGTTCTGCATTGGGTCCGGGACCGGGGTCGGGGTTATAGTCACGGTCAGCCTCAACTGCTCGACAAACCATGCGTAGATGTCGGAGTTGAAGCTGGCGTGGACGTCGTGGTTCTGTCTTTCGTTGTTGACCCAGAGCTGGAGCGCTCGCGTCTTGAGCTGCTCCCTGTTTCTCCGGCTGATCTCACGGCGGTCAGAGCGTTCGGAGACCATGAAGAAGAACAGGCTCTGGGGGTTTTCGACATTGGGCGTGGGGTCGGAGAGCTCGCCCGGCTCGAGTTCCCAGAAGTTGCGTTCGTAGTCCTCGTGGATACCGAGCGGTACCCAGCCGAGGTCTCCGCCTGACTGTGCCGCGGTCTGATCGGTAGAGAACTCGCGTGAGATAGCTCGGAACGAGTTTCGGATGTGCTCGGGGCTGAAGTCGTCTCCGAGAATGTCAGCCAGTTTGGTCTGCATGATGTCAACTTCGTCCTGGGCACCCATGCTAATTCGGTGCACGTAGACCTGCTCGCCGAATACCGGGACCTGGTCGCCCATGAACTGGCGGAACTTCTCTCGGAGGATAGCCTTTCTCACGAGGTCTCTATGCTCGACTTCGCTGACCTGGACAGTGTTCAGGAACTGCCGATACCGTTCCCTAAACTCGCGTTCGATCTGCGCGTCTGACTTTCCGCCGGACTCCGCCTCCGAGGGGGCCATGGTGGTTCGGACCTGGTTGTCGACCTCCTCTCGTGAAACCGAGATGCCCTGGCTGGGCGCCGCCTGCGAGATGATCTCGTTTTCTACGATAAGCTGGAGGGCCTGGAAGATATCGTCGGTCGACCTGAGCCGCTGGGCGCCGGTAATCTCGAGTGACTTTTGTCTGAGATGAAGCAGCTTCACCATGTCGCCGCGGCTGTAGCTGATGTCGCCTACGCGGACGATGACCTGCTGAGGGGGCAGCACGAAGATGATCAGGTAACCTGCGGAAACGATCCCGGCGATGATGAGGACGAGTGCGCTGATGATGATGACGGCCAGCCGTCGCCGGCGGCGTTCCTCCGGAGAGTGTTCCGCCGCGATCCTTCGCCGGTCGCGCCGCTCCGCCGACCTGCTTGGCGCCTGTTGCGCTTCGTCAACCACTATTCCACTCCGGAACGGTCAATCGTCGTCTCTGGTTGGGACCCACTGGGACGCTACCGGCTTCCCCTGTAGGAGGATGACCCCTCGCGATCGCGGTACCACCTCATTGGAGGACCGTCATGGTCTGTGCTGAAGGGGATGAGGGCCACGTGTCGCGCCCGCTTGATGGCGTTCGCGAGCGCCCGCTGGTGCTTTGAGCAGACTCCGGTCTTGCGGCGGGACTCGATCTTCCAGCGGTCGGTCATGTGTCGCCGAAAACGATCGGTGTCCTTGTAGTCGATATACTCGATATGATCGACGCAGAAGCCGCAGATCTTTCGTCTGCTGTAGTATCTGGGCCTTCCCCGTCGGCCGAAGCGGCCTCCGGGCCCTCCGCCGCCGGATCGTCCACCGCCTCCGGGTCTTCCGCCGCCTCCGGGTCTTCCGCCCGGACCCGATCGGCTGGGGCCGCCCGGCCTGGGACCGGTACCAGCCGGCCTAGGCGCGGTTGTTGAAGGAGGTCTGCTCGTCTGTGTAGTCATGGTCACTCACCTTTGTTACGTCTTCTTCACGGTGTGTGGATGTCGCTGGGCCGGCGATTAGTAAGATACGCCGGGGTGAGTCTGTTTTCAGGCTCGGTTACTCACTACCAAGGGAGGTCGTCCGCGTCGTCTTCCGGCGGGGGACCGCCGGCGAGGCCTGGGTCGCCAGAAACCTCCCCTCGCGGATCGAGGAATCTGACATCCTGCGCGCGGATCTCGTTCGAAAAGCGGGTCTGGCCATCCTGACCGACCCAGGATCGACTTGAGAGCCGACCTTCGACGTAGACCTTGCTGCCCTTCGAGAGGTACTGGTTGGTCGTTTCGGCGAGACGGCCCCAGGCATTCACCCTGAACCACTCGGTTTCATCGACAGTCTGGCCGTCCCTGTTCGTGAACCGCCAGTTCGTCGCGACAGAGAAGCTCGTCACCCCGTCACCGCTAGGCAGATATCGCATCTCAGGGTCGGAACCCAGGTTGCCGATCACCATCATCTTGTTCATGGTCATGGGTGAACTCCCAGCGCGGGTTACTCTTCCTCTTTTGACTCTTCCGAGTCGGGCTCGGCTTCTTCCGCGGCCTCATCGGCTGCGGGAGCGTCATCGCTCTCATCGGCGGTTTCCAAGGACGCCTCGGGGGTATCGGGCGTGGCGTCCACCTCCGAATCCTCCGATTCTTCGACCGCCGCGACCGCTTCAGCGCTCTCCGCAGCAACTTCCGCGGCGACTTCCGCGTCTGCTTCGGCACTCTCCGGAGCAACTTCCGCAGCGACTTCCGCGTCTGCTTCGGCGCTCTCCGTAGCAACTTCCGCGGCGACTTCCGCGTCTGCTTCGGCGCTCTCCGTAGCAACTTCCGCGGCGACTTCGGCGGCTGCTTCGGCGCTCTCCGTAGCAACTTCCGCGGCGACTTCGGCGCTCTCTGTAGCAACTTCCGCCGGCGCTTCGGCGGATGCCTCGGCCTCGACCAAGGCAGCGGCCTTCGCCTCCGCGGCCCTTCGCGCCTCGTCACGCTCGCGAGCCTCGCGTTCGGCCCTGGCCCTAGCCTCCGACTCTTCGCGGGCCCGCCGCTGCCTCTCCTCCTGCGCCTCCATGGCGGCGATGTCGGACTTCTCGAGCTTGAAGACGAGATGCCTCAGCACGTCCTGAGAGGAGTTGAGCGATCTGTCGAGCTCGACAGCGGCCTGCGCCTCCATCGTACAGCGGGTGAAGAAGTAGTTGCCCTCGACAAATCGTTGGATCGGGTACGCAAGACGCCGGACGCCCCAGTTGTCCTGTGTCAAGATGCTACCACCGTTGTCGGATATGGCGTCCGAGATGCGGCTCACGGTTTCCGCGGCCTCTGCTTCGGTGGCCTCGGGACTGAGGATCATTACGAGCTCGTAGTCTCGTATTCGTTGCGAAGTCAAACACATTCTCCTGAATCTGGGAGAGGATATCCGCGAGATTATAGCACGCACGAAGAATACTCAACAAACGTGAACAGGTACAGGGCGGACCGTAGGAGCGTTGGCTTACAATGGTGCAGAAGACGTCAGGTGCGGGGATCCAGCCCGCGCTCCGGGGGTCAAAGGGAGGTGAAATGGCGAGGACCGCCGAAGCTGTCGTGATTGGCGGAGGCGTGATGGGCTGCAGCATTCTGTACAACCTCGCGGAACGCGGGATGACCGACACGGTGCTCCTCGAGAGAGACGTGCTGGCGTCGGGCTCGACGGGCAGGTCGCAGGCGATCCTCAGGATGCACTACTCCAACGAGGTTACGACGCGGCTGTCGTGGGACAGCCTTCCTATCTTCCGAGAGCTGCATGAGTTGACGGGGACGCCGTCTGGATACACGAAAACGGGCTACTTCGTCATCGTCGGGCCGGAGGACCGCGAAGCGATGGAGGCGAACGTCGCGATGCAACGCTCGGTGGGCGTGGATACGTCCCTCGTGACCGCGGAGGACGTGAGGGAGATCGCTCCCATGGTGGAACCTGGCGAAGGGGAGTCCTTCGCCTACGAGCCGGACTCAGGCTACGCGGACCCCTACTCCGTCACTACCGGGTACTCGGGCGCGGCGCGCGATCGCGGCGCGCGCGTGATGTCCGGCACGCCCGCCACCGGTGTGGAAGTCTCCGGGGACCGGGTTACCGCCGTAACTACCGCGGATGGCCGGATCGAGACCCCTATCGCGGTCGTGGCGGCAGGGCCATGGTCGGGCCCCTTCCTCTCGAATCTTGGAGTCGAGATGCCGCTTCGGCCCATCCGTCATCAGGTGATAATGCTGCGCCGCCCGCAGGACGTCGTCCCGGACCACCCGATCATTGGCGACGTCGTCAACGACATGTCTCCCCGTCCCGACCTGGGCGGCCTCACGCTGATCGGAGTCGGCGAGGAGGAGGACGCCGAGCCTGAGACGTTCAATCAGGGCGTGGACATGGACCTGGTGGAGCTTACGTTTCAGAAGCTGACCAGGCGTATGCCGGGTATGGCCCAGGCGGTGTTCCGAGGAGGCTGGAGCGGGCTGTTTACCACGACTCCGGACTGGCATCCGGTGTTGGACAGGGTCGATGGGATAGACGGGCTGTACGTCGCCGTCGGATTCAGCGGGCACGGCTTCAAGCTTTCGCCGATGATCGGGGTAGTGATGGCGGAGCTGATCGCCGAGGGCGCTGCGACCAGCGTGGACATCTCGGAGCTAAGCTTGAGCAGGTTCGATGAGGGGCGGCTGCTGAGGTCGCGATACTCGATGCAGGTGTTGGCGTAATCGCGAGCATGACAGTTGAGGCGTTCAGGACCCGCGCCTGATGTCTTTTGCACAGTCCTGATGGCCCACCCCACCCTTGGATCCCCGCACGCCGCGGCGCATCCAAGACCTGCGCCGGGATTACGGTGGGAGTGCGGGGTTGCTCAGGGCGAACCGGCGAGGGTGTCAGTCTTCGACTTCGATGACGACCTCGATCTCGACGGGGATGTCGTTGGGGAGCGACACCATACCGACCGCCGACCGCGCGTGGCGCCCCCGGTCTCCGAACACCTCGACTAGGAGGTCGGAGCAGCCGTTCACGACCGCGGGCTGCTGGTTGAATTCCGGATCTGAGTTGACCATTCCGAGCAGCTTCACAACCCGTTTCACGCGGTCGAGATCGCCAAGCTCGCCCTTGATCCGAGCGAGGATGTTGATGCCCGTGAGCCGCGCCGCCTCGAAGCCCTCCTCGGTGGTCAGATCGCGTCCGACTTTTCCGGAGGGCGCGCTGCCGTCCGGCCGGGAGGCGGGGCCAAGTCCTGACAGGAAGAGCAGGTTCCCAGTTCGGACGGCGGGGACGTAGTTCGCAATAGGGGCGGGGCGTTCAGGGAGCGGAATCCCCAACTCTTCGAGCCTCGCTTCAATTTCGGTCATGTTGTGTTCCTCCACGGGTGTTGTGGTCTGACTCTAGGCTGGACATCGTTGGTTTGCAACCTGTCCATATCCGCCACCTGACGACCGAGCTGCGACATCGGCGGGTGCGGGCGGGTCCTTCGCCGCGCCTGCCCGCCGTGGAGGGGCGAACCCCTACGGGCATCCGGCGAATTGGCGGAGGATTTGGGCCCATCGTGGCGTTGGTCGAATCCTGATAAGATGGCGTCACGACCGGACGAGAGTAACCAGAGGGAGAAATCGATGTCGGGAATGACTGGAACGATCAGGCTTCGCATGGTCAATCACCTGACCTACTGCGTGAGGGACAAGGAGCGGGCGACCCGGTTCTGGGTCGACGTGCTCGGGGTCAAGGAGATTCCGAGCCAGGTCGATTCGGACTCGATTGTGTGGCTGCAGCTCCCGAGCGGGACGATGGTGCACCTCATCGAAGGCGACACGGCTCCGTCCGTGCCGTCGCATCACGGCGCGTTCGAGGTCGAGGACATCGAGGCTGCGCAGAAATACATGCACGCGAACAACGTCGAGACCACTGACATCACGACCCGGCACGACGGTCAGAGGGTCTTCTTCATCGAGGACACCGAGGGGAACCGTATCGAAATCTGCACCAAGTCAGGCTTCCCGATCCTGGTGTAGTTGTCAGCCGTTGAGTGAGCAGCGTCCTGAGACGGACGGGGAGCGCTGGCCAGACGTTCGCGCAAGGGCGCGGACGTTCTACGACGCGCCTCTTTGCGAGGACCTCGAGGATCTCGACGCGCAAGTTGCGTTCGTTGGAATGCCGTTCGACCAGGGGACCTTTGGGAGGCCCGGCGCGCGGTTCGGCCCCGACGCGGTGCGAGATGCCCGAAGCTACTCGTACGTCGGCTACGGCGGGATGCAGTTCGACCAGCAGGCTGCCGGCTACTTCGATTCAGACCGTGGGACGGAGCTTCTGAAGGGCGTTACGATGGCGGACTGCGGTAACGTCACCGTGGTCCCATCAGACGTCTTGAACAACTTTCAGAAACTGACTAACGTCGTGGAAAAGATCTCTGCGCGGGACTCGCTACCCGTAGTCGTGGGCGGAGACCACGCGATCACCTTTCCGGTCGTGCGCGGCCTCAGCAGGTTCGAGCCGCTGGATATCGTGCACTTCGATGCCCATATGGACTATACCCACGAGACCCAGGGCGTGCTGTACACGCACGGGAGCCCGATCCGCCGCTGCCACGAGCTCGGCTTTGTCCGGAACATCAGCTCGATAGGGATACGGAAGGAGAGCAGGAAGGTCTACGACGAGGCGATCGGCGACGGAAATCTCGTCGTGACGACGCGGAGGTTCAAGGAGCTGGGGCCGGAGGCGTCGATCGACCTTGTCCCGGAGTCCGAGAACCTGTACGTGACGATCGACATCGACGTTCTCGATCCGTCTCACGCGCCCGGCACAGGAACGCCCGAGGTCGGTGGGATCTACTACGAGGAGCTTCGCGACTCGCTGGTCCACCTGGCAAAAACTCACAAAGTCGTCGCGTTCGATATGGTCGAGGTCGCCCCTCCATACGACCACGCAGCCATCACCTCGATGGCCGCATCCCGCCTGATCGTCGACTTTCTTTCGGAGATCTTTCCGCCGGGCGATTGATGTTTGGTATGGGAAAAGTAAGAGGCGGACATCCCTGTCCGCCTCGGTGCCGTCCCGTTCTCATGTCCCTGGCGCGAACCATCCTACCTTTGAGGGCTTCCCCCCGCCGGCGGACCTTCTCGCCCAATTGCTGGGGCCTCCGCAGTAGTCGGGAGTCGAACCCGAATGTACCCACTTGATGGCCCCGAAGCTCAACAGCGGTCTGTCGACCCGTCTCACGTCCAGTTCCTGGGCTTTCTGGATGCCCCGTGGACGCCCGACTCATCGCCGGAGATGCTGACACCTTAGCCCTGCGTAGCAGCTTGTTCAGTCACAGAGCCAATGACAACGGATCGGCAGTATGACAAATCCCAGAGAGCCGAGTCAAGGTCAGGGAAATGGTCGGTGAGCGGGCGACAACGGCCCGGCCACCGGGTGGGCCGTTCAGGTAAGATAGTCGCGTCCGGTCGTCGAAGTTTGTGAATGTCAGTCGGCGGCCCGGAGGGTAATCGTCTCCGACGGTAGGTCGACACAGATCGGGGTTTCAGCGCGTGACAGACCCCACACGAGAAACCCTTGGACGTTACCATCGGAGTCCAGATGGGCTTCCACGCGGTCGTCGGATGTCGCTGTGTAATAGCCGGCTTCGGTACTCCACCACAGCTCGAGCATGTCGCCATCGCGATCATACCTGACGTTTATGCTCGCACCCATACGCGTTCACCTCGCCGGATGTCGTCCGTGTAGTGGGCAGTCAGGACGCAGGCGTCCAGGTCAAGCAACTTGACCACCACTCTGACGTATCTGGCTCCAACTGGGGTGTTCTCGAACCATCGATAGTATAGCATGACGGTCTCGGGATCCTCGGTCGACCTCCTGACCTCGTCTGGAGCGGTGACGGTGTCCCGAATCAACTCGATGTGCTCCGCCACGTCAGGGTGCCTACCTGCCACATGAGACTGGCGCTCCGGCGGATAGCGGATGCTCCTGCCAGTGTTGTCGACGAATTCTAGGTTCTGCACGCTTAGCCCAGGTAGTCTCGGCGGATCTCGTCGAGTCGGGCGCGCTCTTCAGGTGTGGCCTCGGGGTAAGGGTCTCCTTTCATACGGATGGCGCCGGTGAAGTTCGGCGGGCGCTTCTCGAGGAACGCGGCGCGTCCCTCGTCGCCGTCGGCGGTCATCTGCGTTAACAGAGCGTTCATCAGCGTCTGTACCCGCCACGCCTCGGTAACCGGAATGTCCCTGAACCTCAGAGTCAGCTCTTTCATCATCCGCACCGCGAGCGGTGGCAGGGCCGCGATGTGGTCGGCGAGCTCCTCCGCGCGAGACATCAGATCAGCATGGGGCACGACCTCGTTTATCAGGTTGATCCGGAGCGCCTCGGCCGCGTCGAACGGCTCGTCCATCAGCAGTATTCGCATCGCGTCGGCGTGGGCGACCTGCCGCGTGAGGTACGTCGCTCCGGGCCCGCCGCCGACCCATCCCTGGCTGAGGAGGGCGAACTTGAACCTCGCGCGCTCGGCCGATGCGACCCGGATGTCAGTCGAGGTGAGCATCAGGTAGAAGCCCGCGCCCGCTGCCCAGCCGTTGATCGCACCAATGACAGGCTTGTAGATCTGCGGGTAGTGGTCGCCGAGCCGTCCGTCGGCGCCGATCCTGGCGCCGTTCACGGTCCCGGACAGCGGCCAGAAAACGCCCTCAGCTCTGAGCCTTTCACGCTCTTCCGGCGTGACGTCGGGCCGTGAGACGAGGTTGTGTCCGGCGCAGAAGTGGCGGTCGCCCACGCCGGTCAAGATCGCGACGCGTACGTCTCGGTCGTCCCAAATCTCTCTCCAGATGTCGGCGATCGCGAACGACGTCTCCCTGTCCAGGATGTTGGCCTTCTCCGGATTGTTCAGCGTAACGTAGGCGATCGCGCCTCGCTTCTCGTAGTCAACAGACATCTGTCTCCCCCCTTCACTGGCGTCGGTAGTCGGATTCTATTGGTCGATTGAGGACCGGTCAACGCAGTTCGCCCCTCTCGGCGCTCGTGTAGAATTGAGGGGCAACGATGAAGCGTGTGACTATTCATACAGACGGAGCCTGTTCGGGCAACCCCGGGCCTGGCGGGTATGGGACTGTTCTCGAGTACGGGAGCGTCCGGAGCGAGCTAAGCGGCGGCTTCAGGAAGACAACAAACAACCGTATGGAGCTGCTGGCGGTTGTCGAGGGACTAGCTGCTCTCAACGAGCCCTGTGCGGTGACGGTTTTCAGCGACTCGAAGTACATCGTCGACGCGATAAACAAGGGTTGGGCACGACGGTGGAAGGTCAACGGCTGGAAGAGGAACAGGAAAGAGAAGGCTCTGAACCCCGACCTTTGGGCATGTCTGCTCGATCTGATTTCCGAGCACAATGTAGACGTGCGATGGGTCAGGGGGCACGCGGGCAACCCCGGCAACGAGCGCGCCGATGCACTTGCGGTCGCCGCCTCGAAGGGCGAGAACTTGGCGATCGACGAGGGGTACGAGGGAGATAAGAGAGGGCCGCTGATTTGACCCAGAGCGACCAACCAGAATTGACCCACGTCGACGCCAGTGGGAAGGCGCAGATGGTGGATGTGGGGAGGAAGCCTGAGACCGACCGCGAGGCGGTGGCGCGAGGCCGGGTCGCGATGCGCCCCAAGACTCTGGCGCTGATCAAGGCCAACGGGTTCGACAAAGGCGACGTGCTGGGGGTCGCGCGGATCGCGGGGATCATGGGCGGCAAGAGCACGTCCCAACTCATCCCTCTTTGCCACCCGCTGCCCCTGAACAAGATCGGCGTCGAGTTCGACCTGAACACGGACGCGGGCGCCATCGAGATCACCGCGACCGCGCGCACGACGGGCAAGACAGGCGTCGAGATGGAGGCGTTGACGGCGGTGTCCATCGCCGCGTTGACGATCTACGACATGTGCAAAGCGGTGGACCGCGGGATGCGTATCGAGGCGATCAGGCTGGTCAGAAAGACAGGCGGCCAGAGCGGGGACGTCCTGCTCGGGGACGAGGAGTAGCCCGCCGCGACCTATTCCCGTCAACGAAGAGCGGTCGACGAGATTCAGTCACTTGTCCGCCGGAAGCGCGTAGGGGCGGTCCGACACCCGACCCCAGCTATCGATTTCTCAGTTCACTGGTCACGCGGCGGATCCGCGTCACTGACAGCACCGCAGGTCTCCAGACCATCGCTATGAACTGTCAGTCCCGGTTTCTCGGCGAGGGCCTTCGGGATGCAGTCCGTCAGTTGCCTGTTGCTCCGAAGATCCAGAAGACTCAGGTTCGCGAGGCCGCTGAGGGCTGGCGGGATAGGACCTCTCATGTTGTTGCTGCTGACGTCGAGATGCGTGAGGTTCCCCAGCCTGGAGATCTCCAGAGGAATCGCGCCAACCAGTCTGTTTCCGCTGACGTCGAGCCGAGTCAGATTGGAGAGATTACCAATAGCGGATATGAGTGAGCCATACAGCTCGTTTTCGCTCAGGTCCAGTACGCGCAGATTGGTCAGTTCGGCGAGCTGCGGTCTCAGGGTTCCTGTCACCTCGGTTCCGCGCACTTCGAGGACCCTCAGCTCGGACAGGCGCCTGAGATGCATGATGATGCGGCCTATTCGGCCGTAGAGCGGCATCTCGACCAGTCGGAGCTCCACGACACGCCGCGGGGAGTCACTGACGGTGATGCCGTCCCACAGCTCGATCGGGGTCTCCTCCGACCAGTTGAGCTCGGCTCCGCTGAGGAGAGCCCTGACGGTGAGAAGCGCGTTACAGTCCTCGACCAGGCCGGGGTTATCCCTTGCGTCCCCCACTCCGACGGAGTTCGGGCAAGGCGGGGGATCGGAGGGGCAGTCTGGGAGACCGAGACCGCCGAGGCCGTTGTCCTTGATGTCGCGGAGGCCATGAGGCACACAGCCGGTAAGGCTGTTTCCGCCGAGAAGAAGGAGATACAGCCTGGTCAGGCCGGAGAGCTCGGTTGGAATAGCTCCGGTCAGCCGGTTTCGACTGAGCTGCAGATGTTCGAGGTTGGGCAGCCGGCCGAGCTCCGGCGGTATAGCGCCCGAGAGCCGGTTGTCCACGAGATTCATTCCCTTCAACTTGGTCAGACGCCCAAGCTCCGGCGGTATAGCGCCCGAGAGCTGATTTCCCGGCATTGTGAGCGAGGTCAGCTCTGTGAGGTCTCCGATCTCCGGCGGAATGCTTCCCGACAGACGGTTGTAAGCCATCGACAGTACACGCAACTTCCTGAGCCGACCCAGCTCGGGCGGGATCGCCCCTTCCAAGTCGGTCCAGCTCAGACGAAGCTCCTCGAGGCTGCTGAGGTTGCCAAGCTCCGGAGGGATAGTCCCGCCGAGCGGGACCTGGTTCATATAGAGATGCGTCAGGTTTCTCAGGCGGCCGAGACTGGGCGGGATGCCCCCGGACAGATTGTTCGCTCCCAATTGCAACCACTCAAGGTTCTCGAGCCTCCCTAGCCCCGGCGGGATTGGTCCGGATAGATCATTTCCGGCGAGCGATAGACTCTTCAGATTCGCGAGGCTGCCAAGCCCCGTCGGAATCTCGCCGCCGAGTGGATTGTCGCTCAGCGCCAGCGACTCCAGGTCCGTCAGGTTGGCAATCTCGGCTGGTATGCCGCCGGTCAGCTTGTTGTGATGAAGCCACAACAGTCTTAGTCCGGCGAGTCTGCCCAACTCAGGTGGGATCAAGCCGGTCAGCTTCCGCATCGACAGCATGATGTCGGTCACCCGTCTAGCCACCGTAACGCCCTCCCACTCGTGGATCGGCAGATCGACGCTCCAGTTCAGCGACGCGTCACCGGCCAGGGTGTCGCGTACAGCAGTTAGCGTCTCGCAGTCCTCGACCAGACCCGGGTTGCGGCGGAAGTCGGGCACCGCGACACCGTTGCTGCAGGTGTCCGGTACGGCGCCGGACGGTCCGTAGTCTGCGCAGGACGGGAGCCCATCGCTTCGCACTCGCACTCCGGGACTGTTCGCCAGTGCCTCCGCGACGCATCCGGCCAGATCGTTCCCTTGGATATGCAGAAACTCCAGGTTTCGGAGATCGCCCAGGGACCTCGGTACCTTTCCGGAGAGTCGGTTGTTGGACAGGATCAGGTGTCGAAGACCCGGCAGCCCGCCCAGCTCCGGGGGTACGGGACCCTCCTGGTCGTTGTCGGACAGGTAGAGGTACTCCAGCCCCTTTATGTTCGCGAGCTGGGGCGGAATAGAGCCGGAAAGGTCGTTGTGGCTCAGGTTCAGTGTCGTGAGAGCGTCGAGTCTTCCAAGTTCAGGCGGCACGACGCCGCTGAGGCGCCGACTCTGGACGCGAATGGCGGTGACGCGGCCGGGTAGGCTCCCGACAGTAACACCGTCCCACTGCCAGATCGAGAGGTCTGCCGACCAGTTTAGCTCGGCGCTCCCGGCTAGGGCGTCGCGGATCGCCAGCAGGATGCTGCAGTCGGCCACGAGGCCTGGATTTCGCTCGAGGTCGCGGACCGCCCGACCCTGAGCGCAGGGCGCGGACGAAGAGTCGGCTGCAGTCTGGCCGCCGTAGCCGATCGCGAGGAACGCGGCAGCAAGTGCCAGGACAATCCCGAGCGGTGCGAAACGTCGTGTGGGTTCCGCCTGTAGCATACGCACTTTCAACGTGCCCGCCGATTGCCTCAGTCTACACCAGGTCTGTATCTGCCGAGTGTCTTACATGGTCCGCATGACTGAACAGACGACGATGGGGGTCGGATTGTTCCAACGTCCATCCGTTCGCCCTTCGACGAGCTCAGGGTGAACGAATGGAGACGTGCCGGAAGGGCGACGATGGTCGTGCCGTCCGCCCCTCAACCCATGCGGGCAGGATGCCCACGCTCCCAGTGGGGCAACGGCGGAGGACACCTCTCCCTCTGTGGCCCATGCGGGCAAGATGCCCGCGCTCCCAGTGGGGCCGCGAGGAGGCATTCCGGGCCTGTGCTATGCTGGATCGGCCCTATCTACGGTCCCAACGGAGGAGGAACAGATGGACTTTGAGGACGCAAGGCCGTTCCTGGAGGCCAACCATAGAGGAGTAATCGCGACCCGGCGCCCTAACGGTGCGACACACTCCTCGATCGTCGTGTGCGGTGCGTACGAGGGGCACGCGGCGTTCGTGTCGGTCTACCCTCGGTCCCAGAAGATCCGTCACCTCCGACGCGACCCGAACTGCACAGTGCTCGCGGTCTCTAGCGTCTGGGGCGACTGGGTGTCCGTCGAGGGCCAAGCGACTCTTTTGGACTACGGCAACACCGAGCCTGAAGAGATGAGGATCAAGCTCCGGGAGGTCTACATGGCCTGCAGCGACACCGAGCATCCGGACTGGGAGGAGTACGACCAGGCGATGATCGACCAGGAAGCGGTGATCGTCTTCGTGACGCCGGAGCGCGTGTACGGGTTGTTGAGGTGAGGAGTGAGGAGTGAGAGAGTCCCCTCTCCCTTGACGGGAGAGGGTTAGGGTGAGGGTGGATTCAGACTGAGGCTAGTAAGAAGGCTCCTCAGGAGGAACCGGCGGGTGAAGGGCGAGCTTCCGACGCCGGGGCTGATCGTAGTGGGGCTCGGAAATCCTGAAACAGAGTACCTTCGCACGCGCCACAACGCTGGGTGGTGGATGGTCGACCGTCTCGCCGACGAGCACGGCATCGAGATCGGCAGAGCCCACAGCACGACTCGACTCGGCGTTGGTAAGATCGGCGGCCACGTCGTCGCGTTGGCGAAGCCTAGGACGCACGTAAACGGAAGTGGTGAGGCAGTCCAATACCTGCTGGCGAGATTCCGGGTCGGTCAGGAGAAGCTGCTCGTCGTGTACGACGAGACGGCCCTGCCCCCGGGCGCGCTGCGTCTGCGGCCGAGGGGAAGCGCCGGAGGCCACAACGGGATCAAGTCAATCATCGGCTCGCTCGGGAACGGAGACTTTCAGCGTCTCAGGATCGGGATCGGTCAGCCGCCGCCTGGAACCGACCGCGTCGGCTGGGTGCTGGGAGAGATGTCGTCCGACGACCAGAAGCTCGTAGACGATGCGATCGGGCGGGCGACGGAAGCGGTAACGAGCCTGATGGACGACGGCATCGACACCGCGATGAACAGGTTCAACTAGGGGCTGCACCACTGTTGTCCAGGCGGAGGCCGGGGCCTAGGGCGGACGGTACGTCCGCCGAGCACCCCACACCCTGGCGACGCGTGGAGCCTGTCTCATAAGTCGACCTTGGTCGCCAAACCGTGGTTCGACAGGCTTTCAAGTAACTGCTCCGGCAGTTGCTTCCATTTGTACGGCCCCGACGGTCCACCCCACCTCTGGATTCCGGCCTTTCGACGGGCTCAAGACAGGCTCTGCGCCGGAATGACGGGAGGGGCGTAGCGTTGCTCACCACGAACGAATCTTAGCTTTGGGATCGTTCGTCCTGAGCTCGTCGAAGGGCGGGCATTCGGGGATTCGAGCACTTGTGAGACATCCTCCGTCCGTCGGCCATACGGGTCGGGTGAGGGCTAGCTAGACAAGTCCCATTTGTTGGGCAAAGACGTCGGTGTGTCCGGACGACGTGCCGAATTTGAGCTCGGCGACCTTTGCGCGGCGCGTCCACAGTTGGAGGTCGTACTCCTCCATGAAACCGATACCGCCGTGGATCTGCTGCGCGGTGAGCGTCGTCCACTTGTAGGCGTGGTTGGTGAGCGTCTTCGCGAGCGCGATCTCCTTGTCGGCTGGCTGGCCATCCTCGATCCGCGTGATTGCCTCGTAGGTGGCAAGGCGAGCGGAGTCGATCGCGATCACCATGTCCGCGCAGTCGTGCTGGACGGACTGGAATGTCGCGATGGCTCGGTTGAACTGTACCCGTTGCTTCGTGTAGGCGACGGTCATCTCGAGGACATGCTGTGCAGCGCCGATCGATTGAGCACAGTGGAGCACTGTCGCCCTGTCCAGCGCCCTCTTGAGCGCTGAAGAGCCGTCTTCAGCGATCACACGCTCGACCTCGACGTCTTCGAATGTCACCGCGAACTGCCGGTCGCGGGCGATGCTTTGGAGGGGAGTCAGCTCGATACCATCAGCGGATCCTGGGACGACTGCCAGCGCGACCTCGCCCTCCGCTGTCCGTGCGGGAACGAGAAGGACGTCAGCCGAGTTGGCGTACTCGACGAACATCTTTGTGCCGTTCAACACGTGGCCCCCGTTTTGCGACGCGATTGGCAGCTTGACCGATCCCACTGAGTATCTGGCATCTGACTCGAGCAGCGCTGCGATGGCGATGTTGGAGCCGTCGGCAATTCGCGGCAGGAGTTCCGCCTTGTCTTCGTCCGAACCGGCGTCGGCGATCGTCAGGCCCACGACAGCGACCGAGTTGAAGAACGGACCGGGCACCAGCGCGCGTCCGAACTCCTCAAGCAGGACGGCGAGGTCGGTCAGGGATCCTCCACCCCCACCGTACTGTTCAGAGAGGGGCAGGCCCATCCACCCCAGACCCGCCATCCTCTCCCAAAGGCTGGTCGGGAAGCCGCGGTCGTCGGACTCCATGTCGCGGACGAGCGTCGTCGGGCACTCGGCCTCGATCAGCTCACGAGCCGCGTCCTTCAGCGATTCCTGGGTGTCTGTGAGGGAGAGGTCCATTTGCGTTCCTGGTCTACGTGGTTCGAGTATGCGGGATCTAGCTGCGTCCCGTTGAGCGGGCGAGACGCTCGCGCGCCGACGGCGTCTACGCCGGCGGCTGCGGAGAGCGGACGTCCTGCCGGGAAGGTCCGGCCTCCCTGGGCATCCCCAGCCCGCGTCGGGCGATGATGTCCCGCTGCACCTCGTTCGCGCCGCCTCCGAAGCGAAGGAATATCCCCTGACGATACGCCTGCTCCATCTCTCCGTCGAGCAGGCTGTATGGCGATCCCCTGGCGAGCTGACCGTACATCCCCAGCAGCTCGAAACCAAAGTCTGCCACCTCCTGGATCAGGTCGGTTGCGACGATCTTCAGTGCGGAGCTCTCGTAGTTGGGGACGATTCCCTGGTCGATCATCCACGCGGTCCGGTACGAGAAGAGCCGGACGGTCTCCAGCTTCATCCCGATCTCGGCGAAGCGCGTCCGGACGTGGTGGTCCTTCGACAGCGGCTCCCCGTCGACCTCGTTCTCGTTGGCGAACTCGATCAGCCTGTTGACCCGGCGCAGCAGGCCGGTGTAGCGGGAGCCTATGGTGACTCGCTCGAAGTCGAGCGCCATCGCTACGTGGTACCAGCCGCGGTTCGGCTCGCCGATCAGGTTCTGCCGGGGAATCCGTACGTTGTCGAAGAAGACCTCGTTGGTGCGGCCGCTGTCCATCCGCCAGAGGGGCCTGACAGAGATTCCATCCGAGTCCATCGGCACCAGGAACACAGAAAGCCCGCGATGTTTGCGGGCCTCGGTATCGGTGCGGGCTAACAGCCAGACGTGCGACGAGAAGTGGCCAGCGCTCGTGAATAGCTTCTGTCCGTTTATGACGTAGTCGTCGCCGTCGACGACCGCGCGCGTCTGGAGTCCCGCGAGGTCCGTCCCCGCGCCCGGCTCGGTGTATCCGAGGGCGCACTCGACCTCGCCGCTGAGCATCTTCGGCAGCCACTCGGCGCGCTGCTCGTCGGTTCCGACGTTCATGATCGTCGGGCCCACCATGTTCGTGGCGGTGCCGTTCGTGTACAGCCCTTTGAAGTCTCCGATCTCCTCAGAGAAGATGTACTGGTCCATCAGTGAGCGCCCGAGGCCGCCGTACTCGGTGGGCCAGGAGATGCCGAGCAGACCGCGGCTGCCGAGCTCGCGCATGAACTTCTTCCCGGCCGGCCCAGGGCCGACATCGTCCGCGTCCTCGACCTCTGTCTCGAGCTCGGACGTGATCAGAGACTCGATGGTGGAGCGGACCTCCCGCCTCCACTCGTCCTGTTCGGCTGTAAACCTAAAGTCCATTACGCAGGCTCGAACACCGGCAGCGCGATGTTTCCCTCGCCCTGGTCGATCCAGGTGAGCTTCACGCGCATCCCGCAATGGACGTCCTCGATCGGGTTTTGGACGCCGACCACGTTCGTCATGATCCGAAACCCCTCGTCGAGGTCCACGTACGCAAGCGCATAGGGCCCCAGGTCCTTGAACGCGGGATGGCGGTTCTGCATGATCACGCTGAAGGTGTACACCTCGCCCTCACCCATGGATACGTTCCACGAAAGGGAACTCGACAGGCAATTCGTGCAGTGGGCGCGTGGATAGAAGACCACCTCATCGCATTCGTCGCACGTCTGGTACGTCAGCTCGCGCCTCCTCGTCGCCTCCCAGAACGGCTCTGTGTCCGGCTCCGGAAACTGCGGCTGCGGCCTCAAAGCTTGCTCAGTCATCTACTTCTCCTACGACAATGTCGAGATGGACTAACCCAGTGCGCCCGTCCCGTGTGGAATCCTTTGAATCCGCGTAGAAACCCCAGTTCTTCTGTCCTCACTCCTCACTCCTCGACCTAGTCCGCCGCCAGGATCGACACGCCTGTCGCGTGCCGCGATCCGAGCTGACCGCCGTTCCCGACCGCGACCGCAAGCTGCGCGCCGTCGACCTGCGACGTGGACTCTCCGCGAAGCTGTCTCGCAGCCTCGATCAGCAGGTAGATACCCCGCTCGCCGGGGTGGTTCGAGGACAGCCCGCCGCCGTCGGTGTTGATTGCGAGCTTGCGTGGATCGTCGAAGACGAGGTGTCCCTGCGCGACGAACTCCCCCCCATCGCCCTTCTCGCAAAACCCGAGGTCTTCGATCATGCACATGACGGTGATAGAGAACGAGTCGTACGCCATCAGGACGTCGATCTCATCCGGCGTCACTCCGGCGTCGGCGAACGCGCGAGGGCCCGACTGCGCTCCGGCGCTGACGGTGATGTCCCCGCCGTTCTCGCGGTACTTCGTCGCCTCTCCGCCGCCGATCATCCAGACCGGGTCCTTGGCGCAGCTCGCGGCGACCTCTTTCGAAGCGATGACGACGGCTCCGCCACCGTCGGAGATCATGCAGCACTCCAGCAGGCGCAGCGGCCAAGCGATCATCCGCGAGTCCACGACGTCGTCGACGGTGAGCTCACGGACGCCGACGAACTCGAGGTCGGTCATGGCCTTGACCGCCTCCGGGTTGCGCATCGCGTGCCTGCGTGTGGCGATCGAGATGTGGGCGAACTGCTCGTTTGTCGTGCCGTACTGGTGCATGTGGCGCTGCTTGACCATGGCGTAGTTGCCGATCAGCGTCTGGCCCCAGGACGCCTCCATATTGTTATACGGATTCGGGGTCCCGCCACCGACGGCCCCGCCAGTACCGATCGCTCGCCGGTCCGAGTGTGCGGTCGATCCATAGGTCAGCAGCGCGACGTCACAGCGTCCAGCGGCGATCATTGAGGCGGCGTGGTTCGCCTGGAACTCGTACGAGGTCCCGCCGACGGCGGTGTTGTCTATAAGCCTCGGGTTGATGCCGAAGTACTCGGAGATGCCCAGGCCGCCGACGCTCTGATGGCTGCCGGTATCGTAGACCGCGTCGACGTCGGCCCAGGTAAGCCCCGCGTCCTCGAGCGCCCTTGCGGCAGATGCGGCCTTGATCTGCAGCGCGCTTACCCCAGGACCGACGACCCTCAGAGGGTACTCGTGGATGCCAACGATCGCGGCCTCTCTGGTCTGGGGCATGCTGCGCCGCTCCTTTCGCGAGGCCGGTCCCCGGCTCCCTCAGCTTCAAACGTGAGGCCCAACTTAGCACACGCTCCCCAGAGCGTCAACGAGATGGTGCGTATCGAGGAGCTACATAGCTGCACAGGATGTTCCACATCCGTGCAGCTGACGATCGAGATGTTGGGCATCAATAGGACATCTGTAACAGATCGGCGTTTGACAGAGTCGGGATTGGAGACAACTTCGCAAGACGACGCTGGTGGCACTCATGCCATCCTGAAAGAGCGACAGTTGGACAAGAATCGAATTGTGTAGGACGACCAATTCGTCCTCGTAGGACTCCGAAGATCGCCCCAAGAGTCTCGCAAATTCCTTCTTCCCATCATCCGCCATCGGGTGGACTTCCGAGGAGATGTGAGCGTTCACAGTTCAGATCGAACCTCGATGGAGACGTCGCCGCCTTCCCAAGCTTGGATGGTTACCAGGCTGCCCCAAATCAGGTTCATACCGATCAAAGGACCTTCGTACGACTGGACGACAACCACATCGCGCCAGTATCCATTCCACGACAATCTCGCATCGCACGTGCTCATGGTGGTCAGACTTCCGTCAGCTAGCATGAAAGAGCGCTCCCCCGAGAGCGATAGACCAAACCGTCGAATTACGCTGGGAGGTAGCGCGAGGTCTCCGGCAAATCCCGTATCCAGTACCCCCTGCACCGGGCGGAGGCGCCCTCTGATGTCGAAGACTGCGACGTTGATTTCAATCGCCCGGCGTTGACTCACCCGACCTCTAATCAATGTGTCTGAACCGGAGACTGCTCCCATACCAGTGGTACGCCGCAGGATATCCCACCCGTACTGCCCAGGTCATCGCCCCAGGATTTCGGTCCAACAGACGGCGGGTCGCATCCCCGTCTCGCTCGTCGATCTCAAAGTCGCCGCTGTCGACGTCGATCACAACGAACTTACCCTTCTCATGCGGCTCCACGAGGTGGCGTATGTGGTCCTTGTAGATCGCGTCGCCGCGTGTTGCGATGTCTGAACTGGCGGATGGCTCGTCTGGCACTGCAGCGTCCTGGAACTCACAGGTTTCACTCTGTACATGTTCCATGGGGTTCGTACAATTCGCCGGGACTCCATCATAGCAAAAGAGATGAGTCAAGCCGGAGCAAATGTTCCGATGGTGAACAAATTCGGGACGGGATGCTCGACACGTCGCCCTAGTTGATTCGGTTGTTCCACCCTCTGAGTGTGTAGCCGTTCAGGTTGCGTTGACTGCCCGAGGTCCTCCATGGACCGCTTCTTGCGAATCTTGGCATCCATTTGTTCCTAACTGTGTGTTTTCGTTTTGTCGCAGGGATGACGGTCGCGAGTGTTCTGCAAATTGCCTGCGTCGCGGCAGATGTCGGTCGACACCCTCCGCCCCTGGATCCCGGCCTTCGCCGGGACGACGTGGGCGAATGACTATGCGACCGCTTTGGCTACCGAGTCTCGGGCGGACACCTGTGTGATGTATGCCTTGACGATCCGATCGATCTGGCCACCTTCGGTATAGTTCGCCGGCACTACGGCGTGGACACGTCCATCTTTGCGGAATCCCTCGGCCTTGTCACGGGCGCCCTTCGTGTGAGGCTTGTAAACGGCGATCGACAGCCCTCCCTGATCCTTGACCAGTCTGAAGCAGGGGACGTCGGTCGAGCCGTCGCCTATGTAGACCATGTTTTCGAATGGCACAGGCCGGTCCTTCATCTCGACGTACCGGTTGATCTCGGCGTCGTCGCTCAGGTCATATGCGCCTTTGTTGATCCTGAACAGGTACTGGGTCTTCGTCGTGAAGTTCACCGCCTGCGCGGGCCAAACGGCTACCCCGTTCTCATCAAACATGAACCTCGACGCGTAGATTTGCGCGAAGTTCGACACGATCGATGTGCCCTCGATGATCTCCGCGTTGCCCGAGGACACGATGTAATGCTCGGTTCGGACGCCCTCGTCTTTTGCATACTCGTTTGTGCGGCCGAACCAGGCCGCGACACCCTTGTGAAGTTCGATGGCGTGGCCGCGCTCCCTAAAGTCCTCCAGACGAACAGGGACACTTGCGGCGCGTGCCTTCTCTAGCATCAGACGCATGTACATGAGTATCTTATCGGCCTGATGCTTTCTGGAGAGTTCGTCGACTTCCGCCCAGAATTCCTCCGGCCTCATGCCGATGTCGGGAATGAACTGCGGCTCCTGCGCGTTGCCCGGCGCGAGGGTACCATCGAAGTCGTAGACGACGGCCATCGGAATGTACGAGCGAGGCATCAGACCTCCGACCCCTCGAACTGCCTCCGCACCTGCCCGGTGCCGACAAACTGGGACAGCAGCCTGTAGTTGCCGCTCTTGTGCCGCACACGGCCGGCGACGATTGCCGGATGGACGCCCACACCCCACGCCAGGTCGATCACAGCCATCGGTGTGGGCTCATCGCTGACCGCGCTCCCATTCCACACCGCCGACGGAATCAGGGCGTTCTCAGCCAGTTGGTCGGCCTCGGCCTCCTTCGGATACCGGGCGCTGTCTTCGACATCCCGGAGGGAGTGGTCGTCGACGAACGCCTCGTCGTCCGCGCCGTCCAGGTGCAGACCGACGTGCGCGAGCTCGTGCAGAAGCGTGAACCAGAAGTTGTCGATGCGGTCGTAGCGGAGCGTGAGGCCGACCACAGGGCGCCCGTCCACTATCCTGAGCGCCGCGCCGTCCAGGTACGTCCGCCTCAGATGCGGAACGTACTCTAGCCCGATCCCATGCTCGTACAGGAAGTTCCTCGCTCTACGCGGCCCGTCCTCCGACGAGCTGAGTTGTGCGACTTCCCGTAGGAAGTCCTCGGTCACCGTGCCGGGCCGGTAATCCACTTTGTACTGGCGTTCACTCGACGTAGCCATGACTTGCCAGCACCAGGCCCTCAGAGCGTACTCGTCTGTCTTGGCGTTGATCCGCCGGTGGTCGTTCCGTCGATACAGGGGAGCCACGGCGACCTCATGTCCGCCCGCCCGTCTGACAAGCTCGGAGACGATCTCCTCTGCCCTCTCCATCAGATCTGGGCCGTCCGGAATCCACCCCGCCTTGACCATAGCCTTTAGCGGAAACCTCGACGGTACGACCTCATCGAGCATTGGGTCGAATGAGCCACCCGAGTCCTGAAGCAGCACCTCGGCGGGTATTCCCAGGTGCCGGTGAAGCGCGCGCGCCATCGACATCGTGACGTCCCGCTTTCCGGCAAGGACCTCGGAGACCTTGGCCCGACTGCCGATAATGGGAATGAGGTCGCGAGGGGTCATGTCCTGCTGGTCCATGTGGAACTCAATCGCGCCAACTACGCTGGGCCTGCCCACGGGGAAGTGCTTGTCTTCGTAGACCTCGATCAGATCGGCGAGAATCTCAAGCTCCAGCCGATCGAGATGATCTGCGTCTTCTATTTGACCCTCCTCAGGCGAAAGGGTAACCATCAGCTCGTGGAGCCGATCCAAAGCTGCCTCGTGATCCTCCACGGTGCGGATGGGTCTAACGCTCACCATATCTACACCTCCTCCACATTGATGCGGTTATACTCGGCATGGTTCCCGATGAACCGGATGTAAACTACTCGTCCCGGGTAGAAGACCCTTACGACCAATCGATAATCGTTTCCCTTTATTCTGAACACCACGCGGTCCCGGCCAACAATGCTGACCCGCGGCCACAATGCGACGACATCAGATGGTGCTGACCAGTCTTCTCCCAGTACCCTTCTGTACCACGTCTCCAGCGGTTCTCTGGCGACTGGATGTCGTTCCCAGAACAGGCGAAGCGTACTCTTCGAAAAGATGCGCACCAGGAAATTAGACTGTTCCCATAATATTGGTAATACCTACTATACTTTATTATATTGTAGTATATCATGATAAAGTGGGAATATACAGTTAGTCAGCTATCCGGTTCTCTTGGCAGTCGGCGGAACTGACGTTCAGAAATCGGCCTAAAGCGTCGACCGTCTGATTGTCGCCGACGAAACCCGTGTCCCACATCCACCCTGTCAGCCGCAACCACCGACCCCCGGTCTCTCCTCGAACCTATCTTTGAACATTGACTGCCATCGCCTTCGCCCGTAACATTGCGGCGCACAAACAGGTGAGGAGAGCCGCCAATGCAGTCGTGGGATGCGAAGGAGACGCGTGTCGTCTACCGCAGGATCGGGCCCGGGGAGCTGTTGGTCGAGGGACTCCTGAAGTTCGCGATCGATAACGGGATCACCGAGGCTGCGGTAACGTCCTGCATCGGCAGTCTCACGGAGCTGCGTCTTCGGAATCTGTGCGATCTCGACGAGACGAACTCGCCGGTCTTCGAGCGGACCGTGGTCGACGAGAACCTCGAGCTGGTGAGCGCGGAGGGCTACGTCCAGCCCTGGCCGGATGGGGGCACTCGCGTACACATCCACGTCGCCGCCGCTCGACCCTCCGGCGAGATGGTCGGAGGGCACTGTGAGGAGGCAACGACCTTCACCGGCGCGTTCATGTACCTGGACGTTCTCGAACGTTCGAACCGGTCCGACTAGTCCAGCAAGTCTGTGGGACCGCCATGACCGGCACTGAGAGCAGCAGACTGAGCGGAAAGGTCGCCATCGTCAGCGGCGCAGGGACGTATGGCGGAAGCGGTATCGGCAACGGTGCGGCTGCGGCCATCGTCTTCGCCCGCGAGGGTGCGAAGGTCGTCCTTGTCGACGCCGTGAGGGAGTGGGCGGACGCGACCCGCGAGATCATCGAGCAGGAGGGCGGCGAGGCGATGACGGCTGCCGCCGACGTCACCAATCCCGAAGAGTGCCGGCGCGTGGTCGAAGAGGGCGTCGAGCGGTTTGGACGCGTTCACGTCCTCCATAACAACGTGGGAGGGGGAGGAGGAGGCGCGAACGTCGTCGACGCGACCGAGGAGGATTGGGCCCGCTCGATGTCGGTCAACCTGATGAGCATGATCAACATGAGCCGCTACTCGATCCCCCATATGCGCAACGCCGGCCACGGCTCAATCATCAACGTTTCATCGGTGAGCGCCCTTCGCCCGAAGACGATGCGATCGTCAGCGCCTTATACAGTGAACAAGTCGGCTGTTGTCGGCCTAACGCGTGCGATGGCGGTCGATCACGCTGCGGAGAACATCCGGGTCAACTGCATCATGCCCGGCCTGATGTGGACTCCGAGGGTTGAACACGGCGCCTCGACTGCGCGGGAGATGCGCCGGACGTCCACTCCCCTGCCGGTCGAGGGCCAGAGTTGGGATATTGGCTATGCCGCGCTGTATCTTGCGAGTGACGAAGCGAGGTTCGTCACCGGGGTGACATTGCCTGTCGATGGAGGCTTCCTGCTCACTGCCGCGCCCAACTGACCCCGGAGGTTCACATAGATGCACAGGATAGTCAGGATAGGCACGTCAGCTCGATAGCACCGCAAATCCCCTTCATCCTGTACATCCCAGTTCCGCCACCTGGCGATAGAACGCGACGTCGGTGGATCGGGCGGTTCTCGAACCGCCCCTACGGGCATCCTGCGACTAGACCGTAGAATTCGGTACGTCTAACTCAATTGACTGGGCGTGGGCCAGTTAGTATATTTCGGCGGATGATTATTGGACTGTTAACCGACACGCATCTGCCGAACCTCATACGGCACCTTGACGAGCTCGGGCCAGAGCCGACAGAGTTCTTCAGCAGCGTCGACCTCATAATGCACGGAGGCGATCTCACGTCTCCGGTCGTCCTCGACTGGCTCGAACAGTTCGCGCCGGTCCTCTGCTCGACTGGGAACAACGATCCGATACCCGACCCGCGGTGCGAAGAGGTGCAGGTCATCGAAGAGAACGGCTGGCGGATCGGCATGACCCACAGCCTGGGCGGTCAGTTCAGGCCCGTGTCGATGCTCCAGCGGTACTTTCCGGAGAGTGTCGACGTGATGATCTCCGGTCACACACACGAGGAGCGACTGGAGCACCGTGACGGCGTGACGTTGATCAACAGTGGATCGATCACGTTTCCGCACCATAAGGAGCTGCGCCTCGGGACGGTCGGGCTGCTGGAGGTGAAGCCCGAGTGGATCAGGGCCCAAGTGTTCCCTCTCGGGCACACACGCGACAGGCCGAATCCTGGGCGCGAGATCGGTCTTGAACTCCGGCGTAACGGCGACGGCGATCTCTCGATCTTGCCGGCGAACGGAAACGTCGACGGTTCGATTTCGCCATGACCGAACTGCTAAAGGGCGTCACGGTACTGGACTTCGCGCAAGGGATGGCCGGCTCTGTCGCGACGATGGTGCTGTCGGACTTCGGGGCTGAGGTCATCAAGATCGAGCCACCGGAGGGCGATCCGTACAGATCGATCCAGTCGTCGCTACTGTGGAACCGCGGCAAGAAGAGCGTGGTCCTCGATCTGTCGACCGACGATGGGCGCGCCAGCGCGAGGGCTCTGGCGGAGTCTGCCGACATTCTTGTGGAGACTTTCGAACCCGGCGAGGCAGACGCTGTTGGGATCGGCTACCGCGCGTTGAGTGCGGTGAATCCCGGTTTGGTGTACACGTCGATCACCGGATTCGGGGCGGAGGGCCCGTACGCTCAGTACCCGCCGTATGAGCCTTTGATTGCCGCCAAGTGTGGTCGGTTCGCGCTGTTCGCGGGGCAGAACGACCGTGAAGGGCCAAACTACGCGGCGGTCCAGGTCGGGAGCCACGCCGCTGGGATGGCCGCGGTCAGGGGTTCCATCGCCGCTTTGATGCTCAGAGAGAAAACTGGGCGGGGGCAGCACGTTGAGACGAGCCTGCTCCGGGCGATCACGTACTACGACTTGGCCCAGTGGGCGATCTGGCAGATGATGATCAAGTTCCCAGAGGACTTCCCCGACGACCCAACCGTCGTCACCTCGCGTCCTACGCCGCTCCAGTACCTGCCGGTCAGGACCAAAGACGGCAGGTGGGTGCAGCTAGCCAACCTGATGGAGCGACTGTTCATAGCTGAGGTTAAAGCGATTGGTCTCGGCCACATGTTGGATGAGCCAAGGTACGCGAACGCGCCGAACCTGGACAGCGAAGCGAAGGAGGAGATGCGCGAGGCGATCCTTGCGAGGATGCAGGAGCTTACGCTCGATGAGTGGATGGACCTGTTCGTCAACGTGGAGGGCGACGTCGCCGCGGAGCCTTTCTTGACGTGCACCGAAGCGTTCGATCATCCGCAGATGGTCCACAATGGCGCGGTTCAAACGGTAGACGATCCAACGGTCGGGCCGATGCGGCAGCTGGGACCGCTGTTCAAGATGGACGGTACGCCCGGGGCGGTTCCCGGACCGGCGCCACTGGTAGGTCAGCATACGGACGAGGTTCTTGCTCGGCTCGGCTGTCCAGCGGAGTCGGACAGTTCAGAAGTCGCGCCTGCGTGCGATAGCGCCCCAACGTCCTACGCGAAGTTCCCGCACCATCCGCTGGAAGGGGTGACGGTTCTGGACATGTCAACCGTCATCGCCGGGCCGCTCACCGGGTCACTACTGGCTGAGCTCGGTGCGCGAGTCATTCGGATAGAGACGCTCGCCGGCGACTGGATGCGAGCTCCCTACAAGGGTTTTTTCACAAACCGGACGATGGCTGGGACCGAGGGTCTGTCGATCGACCTGAAGACCGCCGATGGACAAGAGGTCCTTGGTAGATTGCTACCCGGAGTCGACGTCGTGCTGCACAACATGCGTCCCGGGGCTCCGGAGCGCGTTGGGATTGGCCTGAATAGGGTGCGAGAGTTGAATCCGGACGCGGTGTACGCCTACCTTGGGGGCTACGGCTCCTCAGGTCCGTATAGCCATCGTCCGGCGATGCACCCAATTGGCGGAGCGGTTGCTGGCGGCGTGTTAGCGCAGGTCGGCCCGGACCTTATTCCACCGGCTGAAGCTCCGATGGAGATGGCAGAACTCATTGAGGTCTCTCGAAAGCTGGGGCGCGCCAACGAGGTCAATCCGGACCCGAACACCGCAATGGTTACGGCGACCGCGATTACGATGGCGCTTTACGGGCGACAAAGGTTTCAAACGCCTCAATACGTCGAGACCACGATGATAGGAGCCAACGCGTACACGAACGCGGACGACTTCTTCGACTTCGAGGGACGACTCCCGCGTTCGGCGGTCGACCCGGACGGGTTCGGCAGGGGCGCGCTCCACCGCTTGTACGAGGCATCCGACGGCTGGGTGTTTCTGTGCTGCCTCTTCGACAGGGAGTGGGAGAGCCTCTGTGAGACCATCGGTCGCGCCGATCTTCTGGACAACCCGAGGTACGGTACCTCGAAGCTGCGCACAGAGAACGACGGTGCACTCGCCGCTGAGCTGTCCGCCGTGTTTTCCGGCAAGGGCGCATTGGAGTGGGAAGGCCTCCTCACGTCTGCGGGCGTCGGCTGCGTGCAGACAGAAGACCGCGGGATGTACTTCTTCTTCTCCGACGATCCGCACGTTCAGGCGAGCCGTCTGACGACTGAGGTGAGCCATCCTAGGTTCGGCACATTCTGGCGGTATGTACCAATCCTGGAGTTCTCGGAGACGCAGTGCGTTGCCGGCCCGGGGATTATGCGAGGTCAGCACACGATCCCGATCCTCGCGGAGCTCGGCTACTCGAAGGAGGAGGTCCACGGGCTAAGGGCGCGGGGAGTTCTCGACTGGGAAGAGCTCTAGCCCGCTTGATGGACGGGCAGGCAAACAGAGTCCCTGTCGAGGAGGTCGCTAGGTTTCCGCCGCCGGGGATGTCGACGCCGGTCGCGTTTTCATTCAGTCCGGATGACCGCCTTCTGACGTACCTGTACGGCCCCGACCAGAGCCCGGTCCGGCAGCTCCACGCCCTCGACGTCCTGAGCGGGGAGTCCCGCGTGATCCAGGCGTCGGTGGAGGGCGATACGACGGATCTCTCGCTGGAGGAGCAGCTACTGCGGCAGAGGCAGAGGCAGCTTGGCGAGGGCATCGTCCGCTACTCCTGGTCAAGGAAGGGTCAGACCATACTGATCCCCGCACAGTCCGGCGTCTACGTCAAAGACGGCGCCGACTCTCCGGCACGCCTCGTCGTCTCTTCGAAAGAGGGGGCGATCCTTGACCCTCAGCTATCTCCGGATGGCACCCTGCTCGCGTTCGTCAGGGACGCTGAGATCTGCGTGGTTCCCACTTCCGCGGGGTGTTCCGCGGGCGGGGGACCCACGGAGGGAGGAGAGACGCAAGTCGGCATCCGGGAGCTCACCCACGGCGCCCGCGGCACCGGCAAGACGCACGGGCTCGCCGAGTACATTGCGCAGGAGGAGATGGGCTGGCTCTCTGGGTTCTGGTGGTCCAGGGACGGGAGGTGCATCGCGTTCGAGGAGGTCGACGAGTCACACATCCCCGAGTATCGGATCGTGCATCAGGGCAAGGAAACGACCGGCGAGGGCGCGCAGGAGAACCACCGCTACCCGTTTGCGGGTGAGCCGAACGCGCGAGTTCGGCTCGGGGTAGTATCAGTCGACGGCGGAGATCCTGTATGGCTGGACCTCGGCGACGACGACGATTTCTACCTGGCCCGCGTGGACTGGATGCCGGACGGGTCGTTGTGCGCGCAGATCGAAAACCGTGAGCAGACGAGGTTGGACCTCGTCAGATTCGATGTGACAATCGGCGACAGAACAGTCCTACTCTCCGAGACGTCAGATGTCTGGATCAACCTGCACGACGCCTTCCTTCCGCTCGACAACGGAGACTTCGTGTGGGCTTCCGAGCACAGCGGCTTCTGTCACCTCTACCTCTGCAGTAGAGACGGTGAGGTCATCAGGCAGCTGACCGCCGGCCTATGGGTTGTGGGCGGACTGTCGGGAGTCGATCAGAAGAGCAGAAGAGTATACTTCACCGGAACGCGAGACGGTGTGACCGAGCGGCATCTGTATTGCGTTTCTCTCGAGGGCGGCAGCGTCGAGCGGATCACGACCGAGCCGGGCACACACCTAGTTACCATCGACCACGCGCTTCGTCGATTCGTTGACGTTTTCAGCGATATCCGAACGCCGCCAACGATAACACTGAGGTCTATCGAGGACGGCTCCACGATCCACACGATCCACGAGCCTGATGACCCACGCATCGAAGCGCTGGTCCTGGAGCCTCCAGAGCTGATCGAGATAGAGAGCAGGGACGGCGAAACCCTCCACGGAGCGCTCTACCGTCCTCAAGCCGATTTCGGTCCGGGCCGGTACCCGACGATCATCTACGTCTATGGAGGACCACACGTGCAGGTCGTCGCCAACCACTGGTCCATGACAGCCGCGATGCGCATCCAGTTTCTGCGCTCGCAGGGCTACCTCGTATTCTCGCTGGACAACCGCGGCAGCGCGCGTAGGGGACTGGCGTTCGAGGGCGTCATCAAGCACAACATGGGGGACATCGAGGTGCGCGATCAGGTCGATGGAGTCCGCTGGCTCGTTGACTCGGGGCTGGCCGATCCGGAACGGGTGGGCGTGTACGGTTGGAGCTACGGGGGGTACATGACTCTGATGTGTTTGTCTCGAGCGCCGGACGTTTTCAAGATGGGCGTTGCTGGAGCTCCAGTGACCCACTGGGACGGCTACGACACGCACTATACGGAGAGGTACATGGGAACACCGGAGTCGAACCCGGACGGGTACCGCGACAGCAGTGTGATGGCGCATGTCGAGAATCTGCGCGGTGACCTTTTGATCGTCCACGGGATGATTGATGAAAACGTCCACTTCAGGCACACGGCTCGGCTGCTTAACGCGCTGATCAAGGCGCGGAAGCGGTACGAGCTTCTGCTGTTCCCGGACGAGCGGCACATGCCCCGCAGCCTCACTGATCGCGTGTACATGGAGGAGCGGATTGCTGAGTTCTTCCGCCGAAACCTGTAGAATCCTGGGACGCGCCGGATGGAGGACCTAGGACGCAGAATGACCATAGCAGCAGCCGACATAGACCAGTACCTGGAGACCGCACACGAGCTTGCCGCGCTGGTCTCCACCGTCACCGATCAGATCGACGAGGAGCGGCAGATTCCGGTCGAGGTCGCGAACGAGATCGCCGACCGCGGGTTCTTCAGGCTGTTGCTGCCCAGGTCGCTCGGCGGCGCCGAGCTGGACCACCCCGATTTTCTGAAGATCGTCCACATCTTTGCGCAAGTCGACGCGTCGACTGCGTGGTGCATCAACCAGAACAACGTCTTCTCCACGAACGCGGTGCGCGTTCCCGCAGAGACGGCGGTGGAGATCTGGACCGTCCAGCGGAACGTCGTAACAAACGGACCCCCTGTGCGAGGATCGAGGGCCGACGTTGTCGACGGCGGTTTCCGGCTCACCGGGCGCTGGAACTTCAGCAGCGGCTTTCCGCACGCAAGCTGGCTCGCAGCGTTGACTCCGGTTTACCGGCCGGACGAAGACGAGCCGTTCGAGACGCGAACGCTTCTATTGCCGAAGGATCAGGCAACTCCAGTGGACATCTGGCAGGTCGGCGGCCTACGAGGTACCGGCAGCCTGAGCTTCGCGACGAAGGACCTGTTCGTCCCGCTCGCACGATCCTACCCGACCACCGCGGAGTCGCGCGAGCCGGGCCCACTGTATGTCCTGCCGACGGGCCTGATGTTCCCGGCGGGATTCGCGACAGTGGCGCTCGGCACGGCTCGCGCGGGGCTGGACGCCGCGATCGATCTTGCGATCGGCAAGACGCAGATGGGTCGAGAGTCGACGCTGCGGAACGAGTCCACAACGCAGCGGATGATAGGCCAGGCTGAGGCGAAGTGGAACGCCGCTCGCGCGTACCTGAACCAGGCCGTCATTGCGATGTGGGCGGGCGCCCGTGCCAACCACAGCCTGACGACCGAGGAGCGGATCCACGTCAGGTTGGCCGCGACCCACGCGATCCGCCAAGCGGCGGAGGTCGTTGACATCGCATACGCGGTTTGCGGCTCCAGCGCAATCTTCGACGCGAACCCGATCCAGCGTAAATTCCAGGACGTCCACGCGATCACCCAGCAGATCCAGGGACGCCTGACGCACTATGACACCGCCGGACAGTACTTCCTGGGACTCGAGCCGGAGGGGTTCTTTATGTAGGGTTCCGACGTTGCCCCATTCTTGAAAGATCTCGGCGCGTTCCGCTACAATGTACATATAACTGTACATTGTAGCGGAGGTGGCCACATTGTCAATGCGATACTCAATTACCGATGCCAGGAAGAACCTCCCAAGCATTGTTAAGGAAGTCGAACGAGGACCGGCGATAGAGTTAACTCGTAGAGGGGCGCCAGTAGCAGTTCTTGTTTCGACCCGGGAGTACCAGCGACTCAAAGCACCGAAGCGGGACATTGGCGACGCGATTATGGAGTGGCGAGCAAAGTACCGGGTCGAAGAGCTGGACATGGACCCTGACGAGATATTCCGCGACGTTAGAGACCGGTCACCTGGAAGGGACTTCCACTTTGAGGAGTAGATTCCTACTTGATTCCAACACGCTATCGGAACCGATTCGGCCGAGACCCAACCGGGGCCTCGTGGCACGCATCACCGAGTTCCGCGGAGAGGTCGCAACTGCCGCACCGGTTTGGAGCGAGCTACTCTTCGGATGCTATAGACTTCCGGACTCGGCCCTGCGGCGCAGACTGGAGGACTATCTCTTGGACTCAATCGGGCCCACAATGGCTGTTCTACCCTACGATCAGATGGCGGCCGAATGGCACGCGGCAGAGCGTGCCCGCCTTGGTGCGGTTGGGCTGACGCCGCCGTTCGTGGACGGACAGATCGCGGCGGTCGCTCACGTAAACGACCTCACGCTGGTCACGGCCAATACTCGGGATTTCGCCCATTTCGAAGGGTTACGCATAGAAGACTGGACCCGGGACTAGCGCAAGACCTCAGTGTCGAGAACACCATCGGCGCCCCAGTTCCAAGCGAGGACACAAGATGCCAAAAGCTCCGATAAACGGGATTGAGATCGATTACCAGGAGTACGGTGAGGGGCCGGCGATAGTGTTCTGTCACGGGGCGGGGGGCAATTTGCTCTCGTGGTGGCAGCAGATCCCGTACTTCTCAGAGAACTACCGCTGCATAACGTTTTCGCACCGGGGATTCGGCCACTCGCCTGACCTCCCGGACGGCCCCGGGATGGCCGCATTCGCAGACGACCTATTGGGGTTGCTCGATCATGTCGACGTCGAGTCCGCGCACATCGTGTCTCAGTCGATGGGCGGTCGGACCGCGCTTGAGTTCGCCGTTGCGTACACCACCCGGACCCGCAGCCTGGTGCTGGCGGACACGACGGGTGGGATCGGTGAGCCGGACGTCGAGAAGGCGCTGGGCGAGTGGAGAGAGCGGCAGAGCGCGTTGAGGGAGCTCGGATTTAGCGGTCTGGGTGAGGTGTTCAAGAGGACGAAACCAGAGCTAACGAACTTATACCTTCAGATCTGGCGCACGAACCCGCCCAGGCCACGGATCGAGGGGGTCCTGACCGGCGGTCCGAGGGGCTCCGATTTGGAGAACCTGAAGGTGCCGACCCTCTTCGTCGTGGGCGACGAGGACGCGATCACGCCTCCTCACGTCATAGAGTTGGCCTCGGCGCACATCCCAGGATCCGAGGTGCTACGAGTGCCGGGCTGCGGCCACTCGGTGTACTTCGAGGACCCGGCCGTGTTCAACTTCGAGGTCGGTCGGTTCATTGATCAGACGGGGGCGCCGGGCGCGTAGGGGGATCGCCCTCTCGCCTATTGGCTTCGTCCTTCGACAGGCTCAGGACGAACGGGGACGTCCATCCGTCGTTCCGTTCAGATGCCGATGAGAACCCATCGGACGGACGACCACCGCGTCCATTCGAGGCGGCTACTCGATGACCAGCCCCTCAGTACGGTACTTTTCGATCCCAGGCCAGTCGTAGATCACGCCGAGGCCTGGGCCGTTCGGGACGGTGACGCAGCCGTTCTCGTCGATCGACTCGAGCTGGTCCGAGTAGTCGCAGGCGTAGACCGGCGGGTTGGCGATGTTGGGCAGCTTGGGATGGACGAGGCCCATCTCGTAGAAGTTGGAGTTTCGCATGGCGGCCATACAGTGGCGTTGGGCCGGCCCCGCGATGTGGAGCTCGACGTCCATTCCGTATCCCTCGGCGGAGTGCGCGATCTTCATGACGCCGGTGATTCCTCCGTCGTACTCGGGGTCGGCACGCCAGAAATCGGTCGCCTCAGCGGCAGCCATGTCCGCATGGGCTTCTACAAGGTGGACGTGCTCTCCCTGCAGCAGCGGGGTCTTCAACATCCTACGAAGCTGCCGGTGGGCGTAGAGAGACACGCCGCCGTCGCGCATCGGGTCTTCGTACCAGTAGTAGTCGTTGTCGTCGCATGCTCTTCCGACGGCGAGGGTGTCCCCGAACGTGTCGTAGACGCAGCAGGGGTCGATCATCAGCGCCATCTTTCCTCCGACCCGGCGTCCGACTGCGTTGACGGTGTCGATCTCCCGATCGATCACCACCTCTCCCCATGAGTGGATCTTGAAGCCCTTGTAGCCCGTTTCGAGGCACTGCGCAGCGAAGTCAGCGTACGCCTCAGGGCTGCTGAGACCGTCGGGTTCGCGGTCGGCGTGGTAGGTACTCGCGTAGCACGGGAGCTTCTCACGATAGCCGCCCAGCATCTGGTAGATTGGCGCCTCGTACAACTTGCCCGCGAGGTCCCACAGCGCGATGTCGATCGGGCCGATTCCCATCTTGTCCTGCTTTCTAAGCAACGACTTCGCCTGGTTGTAGTACCTCTCACGCTCGAGCGCGCTCTTCCCGATGAGGAACGATGCGAACTGCTGGATCTGCTCGTAGGTTCCCGGTGCCACGCTCATGTACTCCCCGGTGATCCCAATGTCCGTTTCGATCTTGATGCCGAGGACGGCCCGAGAACCGCTGCCTCCGGGCTGGTAGAACGGGCCCATGGCGAAGCTCAGGTCTCGTCCGACGTCATTGAACGGAAATCGATACCGTACCAGGCTGATTCTCTCGATGATCGGTACACTTCCCATTTGGTTTCTCCTTCCCCTCGCGACTGCTTGGGGCCGTATTACTTCCTCAGGCTTCCTCATCAATCCCGGGGCGAGCCACGCGGTTGCCCTTGCTAGGCTCCGAAGCGGGACCTCATGGCAGCGGTGTGGTCCCACGGGGTGATCCACTCCAGGTCGATCTCCATCCCCCATCCGGGGGTGTCGGTGGGAGTGAAGTATCCGTCCTTGGGGACTGCCAGACCGGGTATCGGCCAGACCTCTTCAAGCGGTATCCCTGGGTCGCTTCCCATCCAGAACTCTGCCATTGGAGATTCGGGCATCGAGATGGCGAAGTGCTGGCCCCAGGGTGAGGCGACAGCCGCGTGAGGGATGGTGATGATTCCAGCGGCCTCGCCAATCGTGTAGATCTTCTGCGCCTCAGAGAACCCTCCGCACCACTTCATGTCGGGCTGGAGCACGTCCACTGCTCGGTGCTCTACGAGCTGACGGAAGGTCCAGCGTCCATGGTGGTCTTCGCCAGTGGCGAGGGGGACCCAGTTGATTGCCTTCCTGAGCTCAATGTGGCCCTCCAGGTCGGTCGGAATCAGAGGCTCCTCGAGCCATCGAAGACCGTAGCGGCGAAGCCGTTCGGCAAGGCGGATGGTGAACTCGACGTTGAAGCTCATGACCGGGTTGTACATGAGCTCCGCGTTGGGCCCGACCGCGTCCCGAGCCTTGGCGATGTGCTCCTCAACGATGTTGATGCCGTCGATCCCCTCGTCGTAGTGGGCTGGATTCGACACCTTGAAGCACTTGAATCCGAGCTCCATCGACCAGTCGAGGTCGTCGGACGTACAGTAGACCAGGGCCTTCTCACGGCATGGACCGCCAATGAGCGAGTAGACGGGCTGGCCTAGAAGCTTGCCCTTGAGGTCCCAGAGGGCGAGGTCGATGCCGGACTGGGCGACGGTTGCCAGGCCTCCGGCGCCGAAGCGTTGGGTCGAACGCCACATCAGGTCGTTCAGGTACTCGAGCGCCATGCAGTCGCGGCCTTCTAGAAGCGGGCCGAAGTGGTAGTCGATCAGTGCCGCGGTAGGCTCGCCGAAGCTGCACAGTCCCAATCCCCACGTCCCGTCTTCCGCCATGACCTGGACCCACACCTCCGCCGAGGTGTTGGCTCCCGGCATCTGGCCGTGGAGCCTGGGGAATTCCGGGTACTTGTTAATCGGGAGAGCGCGTCGCGCGTGGGTGTTCCAGTTGGGCCGGCGGGACCGGGATGTCGGGGGAGTACGCGGGATGTTGAGCTCAACGGCCCTGATCTGCTTAATCTTCAACTGCTGAGCTCCTCTATCTGGGTGGTCGACAGTGTATCGCGGTTGTGTTCGGTTCATCCATAGGATAGGGTCGAGACGTTGGACCGGTTGAAACGGGAGGTACACAATGAAGATCACATCCGTACAGGCTTTATCCAGCGCACCGGACAAAATCCCGGACAGCTACGGGATCCCAGCCACCAGGAACTATGTCTATGTCAAGGTCGAGACCGACGAGGGCATCACGGGCTGGGGAGACGCGACATGCGGTCCTTTAACGGTCGCCTCTATGGTCGAAGAGTTCGGAGAGCTGATGGTCGGCAAGGACCCCAGCCGGATCGAAGAGCACTGGCAGACGCTGTACCACCACTTCTTCGTCCGCGGCGGTCCGATTCAGCTGTCCGCTATCAGCGGCATCGAGATGGCGTTGTGGGACATCAAGGGAAAGTCCCTCGGTGTACCGGTCTACGAGCTGCTGGGCGGCATGATGCGAGACCGGATCTGGTGCTACGGGAGATGGGATGGACTGACTCCGGAGTCCGCGGTTGAGCAGGCGCTGAGATACGTCTCGGAAGGGGTGACCGCACTGAAGGGCGATCCATTCGATCATAGAGGCCTGTTCATCACGTACGAGGCGGAGAAGAAGGCGATTGCCACGCTCGAAGCGGTCCGCGAGGCCGTCGGTGAAGAGATCGAGCTGCTGGTCGAGGTCCACGGACGCCTGACGCCGTCAGCCGCGATCAGGGTGGGTAACGAGATCGAGCAGTACCGCCCGTTCGTCTACGAAGAGCCGGTACCGTTCCAGAACCTGGACGCGATGCAGCGGGTCGCCGAGTCTGTCAACATCCCGATTGCGACAGGCGAACGGCTGTATACGAAGTGGGACTACTCAGATCTGCTAAAGAGGCAGATCGTCGCCATGGTCCAACCGGACCTGATACAAGGCGGCGGGATACTCGAGCTCAAGAAGATCGCGGCCATGGCCGAAGCAGAGTACGTCGGATTCCAGGGCCACTCAATCCACGGCCCGATGGACGTGCTCGCCGTCCTGCATCTCGATGCATGCACGCCTAACTTCATGATCCACGAGGGAGGGATGAAGCCCTGGTTTCAGGACGCTTTCATCGGGGACTTCCCAATACAGAAAGACGGGTACTTGCCCGTACCCACGGCGCCCGGACTCGGCGGGGATATGAATGAGGAGTGGATACGAGCCCACCCCCCGCAGGAGAAGGCACAGGGCTGGACGTCGCCGATCGGACAGCTTCCGTCGAAACAGTTCAACAACTGGGGATAGAATCCGAATTCACAACCTGACGAAATGTAGTCGGAAAGGAGAACAACAGATGCCAGGAAAGTTGGAAGGACAGGTAGCGATAATAACCGGCGGCAACAGCGGGATCGGCGAGGGCACCGTGCATCGCTTCGTCGATGAGGGCGCCAAGATCGCCATCGTGGCAAGACGAGAGGCCGAGGGGCGCGCCGTCGAGCAGGCGGTCAGAGACAAGGGAGCCGAGGCGCTGTTCATCAGCTGCGACGTTTCCGATCGGGAGGCGGTGGATGCCACGGTTCAGACGGTCGTCGACACATTCGGACGCATCGACATCCTGTTCAACAACGCGGGAGGCGGCGCTGCGGGCAACTTCCCGGACGAGGACGACGAGGAGTGGGACCGAGTGCTCTCCGTCAACCTTACCGGGACCTTCTACATGTCACGGGCGGTCTGGCCACACATGGTCACCGCGGGTGGCGGTAAGATCGTCAACATGTCGTCGGTTGCGGCCCAACGCGGGTTCAGCAAGAAGATGTACGACCTGGTGGGGCGGGGGCCGTCGGCTTCGTACTACGCCGCCAAGGCTGGAGTGGACGCCTTCACGCGATACTGCGCCGGAATGGGTGGAGAGCATAATATCAGGGTCAACTGCGTCAGGCCTGGGCAGATACTCACTGCCCGCAACACGAGGGTCGGAGGCGGTCGACACCCGCTCCACAATATGTTCGACTTTATCCAGATTCTGGATGAGAGGGGATACCCTGAAGACGTCGCGAACGCGGTGCTGTTTCTCGTGAGTGACGAGGCGAAGTTCATCACGGGAGAGTTCATCAACATCGACGGCGGAATGCCTGGGAAGCTGTAGGTGCCCTAGAGGTTCCCGAGGAGGTCTGTGGTGTAGCGCCCGCGGGTGAAATCAGGGTGCGCGATGGCCTTCTGGAGGGCCGGGATGTTCGTCTTTACGCCCTTGACCCGGCTCCCGGCGAGAGCGTCCGCCATGAGCGAGATAGATGACTCTCGTGACTCACCCCAGGCGATGACCTTGGCGAGAAGCGGATCGAAGAAAGAGGACACGTTGTCCCCCGCCCTGAATCCAGTATCCATTCTGAGGTTTGGAAGTGACGGGACGTGGAAATCTTCCAGCGTGCCGGGCGAGGGGATAAACGTCTCGGGATCCTCGGCGTAGATCCTGCACTCGATCGCGTGGCCGGAAATCTGAAGATGGTCGGCCGTGGCGGGCAACCCAGCCGCTATCAGGAGTTGCTGCTCCACCATATCCACACCTGTGACCATCTCAGTGGTGCCGTGCTCGACCTGGAGCCGCGTGTTGGCTTCGAGAAAGTAGAAATTGTCCTCCGGGTCCATGATGAACTCGAACGTGCCGACGTTCCGGTAGCCCACGCTCCTGGAGCCGTGTACAGCCGCGCAGAGCAGCCTCTCTCGCGCTGACTCGGATATAGAGGGGGATCGCGCCTCTTCAATCACCTTCTGGTGTCGGCGCTGTACGGAGCACTCCCGTTCCCAAAGATGCGAGTGCCATCCTTCCCCATCCGCTATGATCTGCACCTCTATGTGACGGGCGTCAGGGATGAAACGTTCGAGATAGACGTCCTCGCTGCCGAAGGCGCGTCTCGAGGAGGACCTCGTCCTTGTGAGCGCCCTTTGAAGGCGCGCGGGGTCGGCGACGACATGCATCCCGATTCCCCCTCCTCCCTCGCTGGCCTTCACCATCAGAGGGAACCCGACTTCTGAGGCTTGTTGCTCGAGGTCTGCTGAGCCGTCGAGGTCTACGACAGTTCCGGGAAGGACAGGGACACCGGCCTGCGCCAGCCTTCGACGTGCCTCCCTCTTGTTTCCCATCAGGTGGATCACGTCTGCCGACGGTCCGACAAACGCGATCCCTGCATCCTCGGATGCCCGGGGAAGGTCCGGGTTCTCTGAGAGGAAGCCGTAGCCGGGGTGGATCGCTTCAGCCCCTGCCTCGCGTGCGGCATCGACGACGTTATCGACGTCGAGGTATGCCGCGACCGGGTTGGGCGCCTCTGGCAAGATCGTAACCTCGTCCGCGAGCTCCGCGTGGAGCGGGTGAGCCTCGTGATCTGACCGGATGGCGACAGTCTTCACGCCGAGCCGCCGACAGGTCCTTGTTATCCGGCAGGCTATCTCTCCCCGGTTGGCGATCAGAATCTTTGAGAACACGTCAGCCCGTGGTGACCTCGATAAGCCGATCTCCTTCGGAGACCGACTGGTCCTCTTCTACGTGGACGGTCGTGACCGTGCCGTCGTGGTCGCAGATTATCTCGTTCTCCATCTTCATGGACTCAACGACGACAACAATGTCTCCTGCGCTCACGGCGTCGCCTTCCGCCACCAGGACTTCGATTACTCTGCCCGTCATCGGGGAGTGGATTATTGCGTCTGGCACTGTCGTATCACCTCAGTCTTCTCTGAACACACCAATGATCTCACGGCGCTCAAGGCTTTCGATGTCGGTTATCGACAACCCAAGCAGCTCTTCGAGGATTCTGAAGGAGCTCTCACCCAGCCTCTCTGATGGGACCCAAGTAGAAGGGTCCATGCCCTCCATCTTGATCGCCTGACCATCATAGACCTTCGGACCGACATCCGGCTCTTCGAGTTCGACGAAAAAGCCCCGGTCGTTGAGGTGCGGGTCTTCAAGAAGCTGACGGTTGTTCGCGACCAATCCGGCCGCGATTTCCACCGCCTGTAGAGTCTCCATCACGTGCGCCGCATCGCGTCCAGCGGTCCACCCGGCGACAATGGCGTCGACCTCCGTTGCATTTCGTCTACGCTCCGCGCGCTCCGCGAATCGCGGGTCGTTACGGAGCACTGGGCTGCCCATCGTGTCACAGAGGGCTCTCCACTGCTCGTCAGACGTCACACAGACCGCGACCCAGTTGTCGTCGCCTGACGCCGGATACACGCCGTAGGGTGCGTGGTCGGGGTGCTGATTGCCCCGCCTCGGCGGCTGAAGCCCGGTCCGGGAGTGGGCAGCGATGTACTCGCCGATTTGGCAGATCGTCCCTTCGCTCAATGCGAGGTCGATGAACTGGCCGTGACCGGTGTAGCGCCGGTGGCGCAGCGCGGCCATTATGGCAACCACGGCGTTCAGCCCTGCGATGGGGTCGGGGTACGCAAACGCGGACGTACGGGGAGGACCATCTTCATAGCCCATCATGCTCGACAGCCCCGTCGTTGCCTCGACAGACGGGCCAAAGGCTGGGTATTCGGCGTACGAGCCCTGCGTCCCATAGCCGGGCATCGAGCACATCACGATATCCGGCCGGACCTTCCGCAGGTCCTCGTAGGTCAGTCCGAAGTTGCGCATAACCCTGGGCCTAAAGTTCTCGACGACCACGTCGGAAACCGCAACCAACTCGAGGAACGCCTCGCGCCCGGCGTCCTGATCCAGCCTCAGCGAGATGGAGGGCTTGTTTCGGTTGAGCTTGTTGCTGAGGCCCGAAGTCCTGTCGAGCAGGGCACGCGGATCGCTGATCTTCACGATATCCGCGCCGAAGTCGCCCAGGATGCGGGTCGCGAGGGGCCCGGCCCAGACGCGGGTCAAGTCGACGATGCGGACGTCGTCGAGGACGCCTCCTGAGCGCTCCTCAAGGTGTGAGGAGGCGGAGGCCCGTGAGGGGCGTCCTTCGTAGGCCATCGCTGCGGTCTGTGTATGCTCGCCAAGTCTCGGAGCGCGACTGAACGTCGGCTGCATAGCGGTCATCCGGAACGGTACCGTCGGGTACGTTAGGACGCCCGCATCCGGATGATCTACGTCCGTGAAAAACTCGCGGAGCCTCAGCTGAGGGTCTTCGAGCACCTCCGAGAGCTCCAGCAGCGGAGATGCGGGCTCAGACCAGGTCCCAGCGGCGAACTCAAAAATCTCCTGGCGGGTCTTGTCCTTCATCCAGTCGATCAGCAGTGCGTCGATCTCGTCCAAGTGTTTCTTTCGATCAGCGACGTCTGCGAAGCGGTGTTCTTCGTTTAGCTCAGGCCGTCCAATCATCGGGAACAGCATCTCCCACTGGCCCTCAGTGGACACCGCGTACGACATGTAGCCGTCCTTGCAGGGGAGCAGCGCGATGGGGTACCGGCCGTAGTTTCCCTGGTTCTCCCAGCGGGCGCCGTGCCGCCTCCGGACCAGTCCGCTGTACGTGTGCATGACAAGGGTGAACTGGTGCAGCGCGGCGAGCGACTCGACTTCGGACACCTCAGCATACCGTGCCCTGCCGTCCGCGTCGCGCTTCCACAGCGACATCATCGCGCCGATGAACCCGTGAAGCCCCAAGAGATGCTCGGACTGGTGACCCGGGAGCATCAGCGGCTCCCGGTCCTCGTCCCCGGATAGATAGAGGAACCCGCCCAGGGCGAGGTTCACGAGCGGCGTGGACTTCCAGGCTGCATACGGGCCGGTCGTTCCGAACGGCGTGAGTGAGATGTCGATGAGACCGGGGTGACGGGCCTTGGCTTCTTGGAGCAGGGCTCGCGGCACCGGGCTGTGAGAGTCCCAGTCTTCGATTACGACGTCGGCGCCGTCGAGCAGTCTCTCGAGCAGATGGTGGCCATCCTCGGTCTGCCAGTCAAGAACCACGCTCTGCTTGCCCATGTTGAGATGGAGGAAGAGCGTGCTAGCCTCTGAGGTCGACACGCCGGGTAGACTTGGTTCAGTGGAGCGTGTCCAGTCGCCGTTGGGAGGGCGCTCTATCTTGACCACCGTCGCCCCAAATGCCGCCATCAGTCGGCCGCAGAAGGGGCCAGCGACACCTTCGGCTAGCTCTATAACCGTGATGCCTCCGAGGGGCGAAGCTGGGGGCTGATCCTTACTCACGACCCTTGACAACACCGTCGTCCAAGAGGGACTGGATCTCTTCGTCGGACATGCCGAACGCCCCGCCGAGAACCTCCTCGGTGTGCTCACCCAGTAGCGGAGGGTGACTCTGAGGGGTCGCGGGCGTACGGCTGAGGTGCTGGAGGGCGCTCCCCAAGAGCTGGACGCCCCCGAGCGTGGGATGATCGACCTCCCAGATCGAATTGCGCGCCTCGGCCTGGGGGTCTTCGAGCGCGTCCGCGATTGTGTTGATCGAGGTGACCGTGATCCCGGCCTCCTGAAGAGCGCTCAGCCAGTGTTTCCGGGTAGCCACACCAATCTTCCCATTTAGGAGGCCAGCCAGGGTCTCGCGGTTCTGGACCCTTGCGGCGTTGTCTGTGAACCGCTCATCGTCGGGGAGTCCAGGGAGACCGACGGTGTCGCAGAGGCGTCGGAACTGGTCGTCGTTGTTCGCGGCGAGCATGAAGGAGCCGTCTGAAGCCTGAAAGTCCTGATACGGGACGACCTGGGGGTGGGCGTTTCCGATTCGTCCCGGCGCGTCGCCGGTCGCGAGGAAGCTCTGCGCGAGGTTCGCCATCGAGGCGATGCCGACGTCGAACAGCGAGACGTCGACATGCTGGCCCTTTCCACTCGACTTGCGTTCGTGGAGCGCGGAAAGTATGCCGATCGTTGAGTGCAGTCCCGTGAGGATGTCCACCCAGGCGACACCGACCTTGGTCGGGCGCCCGTCAGGTTCGCCGGTGACGCTCATGATCCCGGTCATTCCCTGAAGCGCGGCATCGTAGCCGGGCTCCTCGGCGCGGGGACCGGTCTGGCCGAAGCCGGTGACAGAAGCGTAGATGATTCCTGGGTTGATCGCGGAGATGGACTCGTAGTCCAAGCCGTATCGCTTCAGATTTCCCACTCGAAAATTCTCGACGAGGATGTCGGCCTTCTTGGCCATCTTCTTGATGACGTCCTGTCCGCGCGGGTCACGGAGGTTGATGATCAGGCTCTTCTTTCCTCGGTTGGCGGACAGGTAGTAGGCGCTCTCGGAGCCGACGAACGGCGGGCCCCAGCCTCTGGTATCGTCGCCCCAGGGGGACTCGATTTTCCAGACAGTGGCCCCTAGATCGGCAAGGATCTGCGTACCTAAGGGCCCGGCCAGAATCCGGGACATATCCAGTACCGTAATGTCGCTCAGCGCGCCCATGGAGACACCCTCTGTCGAAGTCCAGACGCAATGTTAATGGTTTGGTTTCCTCGGTACAACCCACGACGGTGTCAGCCAATCGGCCGTGTGTCGTAGCTGCTCGTGACCACATCAACTTCCACCGGCAGATACAGTTCGACGCTCGCAGTGCTGGTATAATGGCTCTGAATCCAAGAAGCTGCTGTATCGTGATTCCATGACAACAACCCAAACAAAACTCCACACCGCCGATGAGCTTCTTCGACTTTCAAGCGAGGGCGTTCGGGGCGAATTGATCCGAGGAGTACTTTGCGAGACCATGCCTGCTGACGGCGAACACGGTGAGGTCGTGAATCCCAATATCCGAGTGGTCGACGTTCATCACCGAGACGAGTCGACGGTGAACCTCACCGAAGACGACGTGTTGGATGGCGGGGCGGTGTTGCCTGGATTCAGCTGTGCGGTGCGCGACATCTTCGATCTGTAGAACGTCGACTATCATCGGGGCCGTCACTGGTGTAATCAACCCATTTCGATTGTCCGTTCTGCGACAGCCGTAGAATCGACGGCGTCTGGGGCCCGGGTACGCCGTCTCCGAGGCCAACAAACGCTTCCGCTGCACTTCATAGCGACATATTGATGAAACCGTGTTTGGCATGACAGTGCCGACGCAGAGACCTCAAGGAGAGGCCACATGAACATTCAGCCATATACCGTCAACATATCCGACGATGTTCTCGATGACCTGAGGGACCGGCTGCGGCGAACGCGATGGCCCGATGAGCTGGAGGACGTTGGGTGGGACTACGGCTCCAGCCTCGCGTACATTCGCGAGCTGTGCGAGTACTGGGCGAACGGATTCGACTGGCGAGCGCAGGAGGCGGCGATCAACGAGCTTCCCCACTATCGGGCTGACGTCGACGGGCTCGGCATCCACTACATCCATGCCAGGGGAACCGGGCCGGACCCTATCCCGCTGGTCATCACGCACGGCTGGCCGAGTACATTCGTCGAGATGCTGAAGATCATCCCCCTGCTTTCTGATCCCGCGAACCACGGCGCCGATGCGTCCGACTCTTTCGACGTCATCGCACCATCGATGCCGGGCTACGGATTCTCGGACCGACCGACGCAGCGCGGGATGAGTCCGACGCGGATCGCCGAGCTGTGGCACACGCTGATGACGGACGGACTCGGATACGACAGCTTCGTCGCACAGGGCGGCGACTGGGGGGCGCAGGTCACGACGACGCTCGGGCTTAACTACCCCGAGCATGTGGCGGGCATTCACCTGACGGCGGCAGGCGGTGGCGGCCCGACGCCTCCCGAAGCCGAGCTATCAGATGCCGAAATGGAGTCTCTCGCGCACCGAGAGTGGTGGCAGCAGGCGGAGGGGGCCTACGGCCATCAGCACCGCACGAAGCCACAGACGCTGTCGTACGGCCTGATGGACTCGCCGGCGGGTCTGGCCGGCTGGATCGTCGAGAAGTGGCGCACGTGGAGCGACTGCGGCGGGGACATCGAGTCGCGCTTCTCCAAGGACGAGCTCCTTACGCACCTGACGATCTACTGGGCGACGGAGACGATCAGCTCGTCGGTACGCCTGTACTACGAGAGCGGGAAGGACCAGTCGCCGCTCACTTCTGATAATCCAGTGACCGTCCCGACGAACTTCGCGAGGTTCCCGGTTGAGATCAGCTACCCGCCGCAGGAGTGGGTGGAGCGGTTCTACAACCTGGTCCGGTACACAGAGATGCCGAGTGGAGGACACTTCGCCGCGGCTGAGGAGCCGGAGCTCCTAGCGCAGGACATCCGGGAGTCTTTCCGCTACCTGAGATAGAGAATGGCGAACTTAGAATTACGAATAGTGAATTCTACTCAACCGACATCGGGTGGAGTGTTGGGTTCACTATTCACCATTCTACATTCTGAAAAGACTTCTTCGTTGTGCTCGCCGAGCAACGGTGGGCGGCGGCGGATTGACCAAGGGGACTTCGGCAGCGGATACGGCGCGCCGGGATAAATGAAGCTGGCGCCAAGCTCGGGGTGTTCGACTTCTACGGGAAAGCCTCTGGCTTTGAAGTGCGGGTCTTCGAGCATATCTTCGGGGGCGTTGATGATCCCCCATTGGAATCCGCGGTCCTGCGCCTTCTTGAACAGGTCGTGGGCGTCGGACTTATCGGCCAGCTTTTGCATCACCTCTGAGATCCGGCGCTGCTGCTCCCTGGCCTCCGGATCGCCGCTTCGGATTGCCTCCCGACTGGGGTAGCTCAGGTAGTCTCCGAGGTCATCCAACAGGTCCTCGTCTTCCAGCCACGCCAACATGTGGACCCACTGCTCCTCTGTGCGTGCGCCAATCCCGGCGTTGACGTACCGTCCGTCGCGACAGAGCACCTGCGCATTTGGCGACGGAGTCGCCGATGCGTGGCGTCCGGTCTGGCGCTGAACGGTTTCGCGAGCGACCAGCCAGCCGTACGAGCCGGATTCGGTGGTGAGATTCAGCGCCGCGTGCATGTTGGCGTCGATGTACTGGCCTTCTCCGGTGAATTGGCGATGAATCAGGGCGGTCATTACTCCGATAGTCGCGAAGTGACAGACAGTGTGGTAGGCCTGGTTGCCCCCGCCTCGCACCGGAGGGATAGAGTGGTCGTCGTAGCCGCAAGACCAAACGGGGCCGCCGAATGCGAGTGCCGTGAGGTCGGTGCTCGCGTAGTTCGCGAACGGTCCATTCTGGCCGAAGGGGGTGATCGACACCACCACGAGGTCGGGGCTTATCTCACTGAGCGCACTATAACCCAGGTCTATCGAATCGAGGTACCCGGCGGGGGTGCTGTCTACGACGACGTCAGCAGTCTGGACGAGGGCCCGAAGGCGATCCTGTCCCTCGTCAGACTCCATGTCAAGCGTCACGCTCCGTTTGTTGGTGTTGTAGAACCAGAAGAACAGGCTCCGGTCCGGACCCGGGTCGTGTTCGTAGAAGGGCTCGTACTGGCGTGTGGGATCGCCTGACGGGGGCTCTATCTTGATGACGTCGGCGCCCATGTCTCCAAGGAGCTTGCCGCACCACGCACCAATCTCGCCTCCGAGCTCCAAGACGCGAATTCCATCAAGGACGGACCTCGTGTCTAGTTCTCTATGGGGCGTCATCCGAGGTCTTCCGCGGGAAAAGGAGTGCTCGATGTCGGGAACGATCGTGGAGACCGGGAGATGCTTCGACTCCGCTGCGCTTCGCTCAGCGTGATAGGTGCGGCGCGGCGGTGAAACTCCGCTGGACTCAGCCGGCGCACTCTAGATCACCCCTTCTTCGGTGAGGGCCGCGATGGTGTCGGAGCTCATTCCCAAGACGCCGCCGTAGACGGCCTCGTTGTGCTCGCCTAACGCCGGAGCGCCCTTTGCGATCCTGGCGGGTGTCTCCGAGAACTTGAGTGCGATGCCGTCGACCCTGATCCGCCCGATCTCGCCATGTTCTACCGTCGGAAACAGCCCCCAAGCCTTGGTGTTGGGATCGTGTTCGATCCGGTCCTCGGGTAGCTGAACCGCCGCCGCGGGTACGCCCTCTCCCTGCAAGGTGTGCATGACCTCGTGGGGGGACCGCGTCCCGGTCCAGGCCTCTATTCGCGAGTCGATCTCGTCGTGTCGATCGATGCGGCCGTCGGGTGAGGCGAGTTCCTCGTCTCGGGCGAGGTCGTCAAACGCCATCACCGAGCAGAGGTTTTGCCAGTCGTGTTCGTTGCGAACCGAGATCGCGACCCAGCGGTCGTCGCCCTCGCAGCTGTAGATTCCGTGGGGAGCCATGCGTGGATAGATGCTGCGATTACTGTTGGGACTCCCGGAGCGCCGTGCGGGAACGCCGTTCACGGTGTAGTCGAGAAGCGCGGGACCGTTGAGCGCTGCCGCTCCGTCCGTACAGGACATGTCGACCCACTGGCCTTCGCCGGTGCGGTGCCGGTGGTAGACGGCCATCAGAATTGCGATAGCCATCAGGTACCCGCCGGTGTGGTCCATGTAGGAGAACCCCCAACCTGCCGGCGGCATGTCAGGCAGGCCGGACTGGAACGTAAGACCGGACACCGCCTGTACGATTGGACCCCAGGTCTTGTAATCGGAGTACGGCCCCACGTGGCCGAAGCCGCTGTTGGAGACGTAGATGATATCGGGCTTGATCTTGACCATCTCGTCGTAGGAGAAACCCCAGCGGTCGAGGACGCCTTTGGAGAAGTTCTCGGTGACGACGTCACTGATCGAGATGAGCTCAGCGAGGATGTCCTTCGCTCTGGGGTCGCGCATGTTGAGGCTGACGCCGAGCTTCTCGACGTTGTGGTTGTTGAAGGCCCCGCCAAGCTCGATTCCTCTGCGGTCGTCCTTCCACGGCCCGGTGCCGCGGAAGATGTCCCACTGGCCCTGCCGAAGCGGGTCCTCTACGCGAATGACCTCCGCACCGAGTGTAGCGAGGGCCTTGGTCGCGCCGGCGCCGGCGAGCTGCCCGGTGAAGTCGCAGATCCGAATCTTTGACAGCGCCGGGCAACGTTGCCCGACGGAGAGGATGTCCCGATCCGCTGTAGGGGTTAAGCGGCGCTCACTCATATTCTTGGCGTAATCCGATCAGGGTCTCCAGATCAGCTCAGGTGACCTCCAGTGTTGGATTACGCAGCGGCGCGGCGAACTGGGTCTCATCCAAAATGTCTACGTCTTTCTGGTAGATTTGGACCCGGTACGACTCGTAGTCGGGGATGAACAGACGGAATTCGTCGTCTATCCTGACCGACCGGGGGCGACGGAGGTACTTTTCGTTCTCGATCTTGCCCATCTCTCTCAGTCTGTTCGAGACGGCGTTTGTCAGCATGTAGTTCCTGGCGACCCTCGACAGCGAAGCGTCACCCCGGAAGCTGATGAGATAGTGGCCCTCTGAGTTGAACATCTGAACACGGTTGTTGCCCCAGTCCGCGACGTAGACGTCACCGTGCGCATCGACTGCTACGCCGGTGGGCCGGTTGAACTCGGCATCTCCCTCCCCGGGCCTTCCGACGACGTTCTTCAGTTCGCCGCCCGCTGAGAACACCTGAAAGCGGTTGTTCCCCCAGTCAACGACGTAGATGTCTCCCAGCTCATCGACATGAACACCCCAAGGAAGCTCGAACTGTCCCGGTCCCTGGCCGTGTGACCCGAACCCGCCGAGGTACTCCCCATCAGTCGTGTACCGTTGGACTCGGTGGTTCTTGGAGTCGACGACCACCATGTTGCCGTCTTGGTCTTGTGAGATCCCTGTGGGTCCGTCGAACTCTCCGTCCGAATCGCCTTGGGTACCGAACTTCGAGACGAACTCGCCCTCGGGATTGAAGGTGGTTATTCTGTGGGTCGCTTCATCGCTGATGTAGATTTGGCCTTGGGAATCGGTGATGATCTGGACGGGCCAAATCATCTGCCCGTCGTCGGTACCGTAGCTACCAAATCCCTTGAGGTCGTCTGAAAGTGCCGCTGCGTCCTCAAGTGGCCAGATTCGAACCGACGCCGCCCCCTCCGACCGCATCAGGACGAGGGTATCGTCGCCCGCCCAGGCAATGTCGGCTGGAAATCCGAATATGCGCCGCATTCCGAGCGTCCTAAAGTACGGATAGCCGGCTCTCAGCAATCCATGAGGTCTGGTCATTCTATCGGCTCCTTCTGTTCGCCCTCACTCCTTCGGCAGGCTCAGGACGGGCCCAAGCCCTCTCTCGCCAAGGGAGAGAGGGTCTGGTCTGCCTTTCTTTACCGCTGCGGTAGAGAGAGGCAACTTGGTCTGGTTACTTGACGAACGGGGAGAGCTGCTCGTACTGGCCCTTGACGATGGGGCGGGCCTCGACGTCGAGCCACTGCTCGAGGACCGTGCTGTAGACACCTCTGAAGTCGAATGTATGTTGGAGATCTTCCCCGTGCTCCCAGTCGGCGGGATCGAGCGACGGGTACTCGCTGTAGAGTCCGCCTCGGACGTTCTTGCCGAAGATGAACGCGCCTCCTCCCGAGCCGTGGTCGGTGCCGCTGCCGTTGTCGCGCATTCGGCGTCCGAACTCCGTGAAAGCGAACACGATCACGTCATCCGCCTTATCGTGCTCCTCGAGGTCATCAAGGAAGTCGGAGATCGCACCGGAGACGTCGTTCATCAGCTTCGGATGGGCCGGCATCTCGTTGGCGTGCGTATCGAATCCACCGTGGGCGGTGTAGAAGATGCGCGTGCCGAGATCGGCGAAGTGGATTCGTGCGACGTCGCGAAGGTTCTTGGCGATCTGGTTGTCGGCGTACTCGACACTGAACTCGTACTGGCCTGCGACGTCGGCCAGCACGTCGGCTCCCTTGAGAACGTCGAGCCCAGTCTGGCCGATGTAGTCGGCGACCGGACCGGTGCCGATTGCCTGGCCGTAGATGCCCTTGAAGGTCTCGATCGCCTTGTCCCTGAGCCTCTCCTGCTCGATGCGGTTCATGACACCGTAGTTCTCGAGGTCGCCGACGGAGGTGACTGGGACGCCGTTGACGGCCATCGCACGGGGCAAGCCCATGCCAATGTTTACACCGGTCAGAACGTTTTCGGCGTTGGGGTCGAGCTCTCGGACAGCCTGACCCAGCCAGCCCTGGTTGCCCACACGGTCGGGCTCCGCCGTGTGCCAGATGTCCATTCCTCGGAAGTGTGACCTGTTGGAGTCCGGATACCCGATGCCCTGGACGATCGCCATCTTGCCCTCGTCGTATAGTCGCTTGAACGGCGCGGCATTTGGGTTCATCGCGAGCTCGTCGTTCATCGGCAGTACCTCGTCCTGCTTCATGACGACCTTCGCACGGGCGTCGTAGTAGTGCCCGTTCGTATACGGAACGATCGTGTTCATGAAGTCGTTGCCGCCCGTGAGCTGCACAACTACCAGTGTCTTCTCTGCGATCTTTGTAGTCATCTCTCTCCTCGAGTTGTGGTTGATCCTAAGAAACTGGCTATTCGAACTGGTAGTCGACCGTAGATGCCGTCATCTGAAGGAGGTTGTGGACGCCCACATGAGCCTCCTCATCTTCACTGCTCATGCCCCTCAGCCCGCTGGCGTATTCAACCAGCGACGCGTAGGTCTGCTCACTTACGGTGATTCCACCGAGGATGTCCAGGCAGTGGCCAACTAGGCGATTGGGATCGTCATCGAGACTCCCGACCCGCTGGACCATCTCCTTGACCCCCGGCTTGGTCATGTCCTCAAACTGGCTCGCGACAAACCCAATGCGCTCGCTGAGCGTGCCGGAGTCAATCCACTCGTGACCGGTGTGCCAACCCTCTACAGTCGGAGGGTTCATCAATCGCTGCCCCATGATCCCGAGCGTTCCCTCGTCGGCAGGTGGATCGAGAGTCGTGACCGCGAACCGGTTGATCCCACCAGCAGGATTGCTGAATTCGCCAGTTTGGCGTAGGACTCCGACGATCAACTCGGCAGGGCTCTTGACCTTCTTGAACTCCCTGGCCTCCTTAAAGAAGTCGGAGGTGAACAGCGTCTCTAACACAGGGCGCATCTGCCCGCTGGACTCCTGGAACACCTTGGAGAGCTCCTGGATCGCCGCTTCGTTCTTTGGCGACTCGGTACTCCAGGATGGCACCTTCACTTCGTCTTCGACGAAGAAGTTGTAGAGGTGACGCGAGATGAAGCGCGCCGTCGCGGGCTGCCTGACGATGATGTCGACAATGTCGCCACCGTCGAGGTTGCCCGTGTGTCCCAGGAACGTCTTCTCCCCGTAGTCGTGGTCGTCTTCTTGGAACACGAATGCCGTGGGGTAGTGGCCGTTCGGATACAGGGAGAGTGGCTGTCTGAATGTCCAACCGGTAAACGCTCTCGACGCCGCCTTGATGTCGTCCTCGGTGTAGTTGCCGACGCCCATCGAGAACAGTTCCAAGAGTTCCCGGCCGTAGTTCTCGTTTATCTCGTTCTTGTGACTCTCGTGATTGTCCGGCCAGAAAAGCATGGCGGGGTCCCCAGAGAGCTCCAGCAGGATCATCCGCAAATCGGTCAGCCCGACTCGCCGGAACATCTCGATCTCGGAGTAGATGGAGGGCCCGTGTTCACCCTTGCCCCATGCGACCGGAAAGGTCTGGTGCAGGAAGAGTGACATCTTCTCCTCCAGCGGCCTCCGAGTGTTGGCCATCCGGAACATCCACTTGCCGACGTGGACGGCCGCCAGCTCGCCACCGTAGTACCGTTCGATGTACGACTGATCCAGGTCCTCAAATCGTTCGGGATTGACCAGGTCATCAACTATCTCCTCGTAGGTCTTCTCCCGCGTCAGGGTGTCCAACTCCGACGGTGTCGCGCCAAAACCGGCGCGTCTCATCAAGTGTGCTACCAGCGCCCGATCGGATTTCATCTCGCATTCCTCCCGCTACGAGGGTTTCAGTTAGTTGAGCGACGCTGAAAGTGGCTCTAGTCCGGTCTTTCCGATGATAGGCATTATAACCGCGACTCAGCGGTTGTCCACAGGTAAAATGAGGAGATTCCGGATGGAATTCCGGAGATTCTATTCAAGACCCAGACTCTACCCTGTATATTGTGGTTCTGCGACCGGCAACCAGGCTATCTCGGTGATTAACCTGTCAGATCTTGAGAGCTAACTATTCGAACTGGTAGTCGACCGTGGATGCGGTCATCTGCAGGAGATTGTGGACGCCCACGATATCGTCCTCGTCACCCTTCATGTTTCTTAGCTGAGAAGCGTAGTCGACCAGCGATCCGTATGTCTGCTCGCTGACGTTTACCCCTCCAAGCAGGTCGAGGCAGCGGTTGACCAACTGGCTCGGATCGTCGTCGAGCGAGCCCGCCCGCTCGACCAGGTCCCTTACGCCCGCCTTGGAGATGTCCTCGAACTGGCCTTCGACGAATCCGATTCGCTCGCTGAGCGTCCCCGAATCGATCCACTCGTGGCCAGTGTGCCAGCCTTCGACGGTCGGCGGGTTCATCAGACGCTGACCCATGATCGCCATTGGTCCCTCGAACAGGGACCCATTCAGGGTCGTGATGGCAAACCGGTTGATGCCGGGCGTAGGACTTGAGAACTCTCCGGTTTGACGGAGAACTCCCACGACCAACTCTGTCGGGCTCTTTACCTTCTTGAACTCCCTTGCCTCCTTGAAGAAGTCGGAGCTAAAGAGTGTCTTCAGCACGGGGCGCATCTGACCATCCGATTGAAGGAAAACGTCGGACAGTTCCTCGATCGCTTCAGGGTTCTTCGGCGGCTCCGTGTTCCACGACGGCACTTGGACCTCATCTTCGACAAAGAAGTTATAGAGGTGCCGGGAGATGAACCTTGCGGTCGCGGGCTGCTTGACGATTATGTCGATGATGTCGCCACCGTCGAAGTTGCCGGTGTGTCCGAGAAAGATCTTTTCTCCATAGTCGTGGTCGTCTTCCACGAACTCGAACTCCGCCGGGTAATGGCCGTTTGGGTAGAGCGAGAGAGGCTGCCTGAACGTCCAACCCGTGAAGGCGCGGGATGCGGCCTTGATGTCGTCCTCAGTGTAGTTGCCGACGCCCATTGAGAACAGCTCGAGGAGCTCGCGTCCGTAGTTCTCGTTAATCTCGTCTTTGTGGTTCTCGTTATTGTCGAGCCAGAAGATCATGGCCGGGTCGCGGGAGAGCTCCAACAGGATCGTCCGCATGTCGATCATGCCGACCTGCCGGAACATCGCGATCTGCTCGTAGAGGGAGTGGCCGTGCTCACTCTTGCCCCACGCGACTGGGAAGACATGGTGTAGGAACAGCGACATCTTCTCTTCGAGCGGGCGTGGAGAATTGGCCATCCGGTACAGCCACTTGCCGACGTGGACCGCAACCGCCTCACCACCGTAGTACCTCTCGATCAGCGTCTGATCTAGTGGCTCGAACCGCTCCGGGTTGACCAGGTCGCCCACGATCTCTTCGTAGGTCTTCTCCCTGGTTAGAGTGTCGAGTTCGGCCGGCGTCGCGCCAAAGCCAGCGCGCCTCATCAGGTGTGCTACAAGAGCCCGATCGGACTTCATACAGATACCCCCCCAACTAGTAGATACGGGCCAGGTGTGACGGACGTGTGCCCGAACAGGGCCGCTTTTGATCTTCCCAATTATAGCCAAGGCGGTTGATTTGGCAATACTGGGTTGAGGGATACGACGGCAGAGAGTGTGGGTCAAGTTCTCTAAGTCGGTAGGAACTTGATGCAGACTGGCATCGGCACGCTGGCGGTGTGGCCAGTAGGCGTCAGCATTCCGGAGTCGAGATCGATTGTGAACGAGACGATTGTGTCGCTGTCCTGATTCCCAGCGAGCAGGAATTTACCGGATGGGTCGATCGCGAAGTTGCGTGGGATGCGACCAAGCGTGGGTTGGTGCCCTACAGCCGACAGCATCCCCGTTTCTTGGTCTACCGCGAAGATCGCGATGCTGTCGTGCCTTCGGTTCGAGCCGTAAACCAAGCGACCCGAGGGGTGGACGTGGATGTCGGCGGTTGTGTTCTCCCCGGAGAAGCCGAGCGGCAGAGTTCCGATTGTCTGGGTCTCTCTCAGGGAGCCACTCCCAGCGTCATAACCGAAGACAGTGACGGAATTGCCGAGCTCGTTGATCACGTATGCGTGTCGTCCACTCGGGTGGAATGTGAAGTGGCGCGGGCCGAATCCTGCGCTGACCTCGGCATGTCGCGGTTCGTTGGGTAGGAGTTTGCCGCGTTCGTGGTCGAGGCGGTAGATGACGACGCGATCCAGTCCGAGGTCTGGAACGTAGACGAAGTGGTTTTGGGGATCGAGGTTGATTGAGTGGGCGTGGGATTCGCCCTGGCGCTGGGGATTGACGCTCGATCCTTCGTGCTGGACGAAGTCAGACAAGGGAGCGAGGCTTCCGTCGGCCTCGATCGGTAGGACGGAAACGCTGCCGCCTGCGTAGTTGGCAGTCAGAACGTACCTGCCGTTGGCATCCACCGTAAGGTGACACGGACCGGGTCCGCCGGAACCCTGGCTGTTGATAAGGGTCAACTCACCACTCTCATCGTCGATCGAATACGCGTAGACGCCTCCCTGGTTTCCGCCCCCAAAGTCGGCGATTTCGGAGGTCGCGAATAGCACGGCGCCGTTGGGGTGAAGGGCCAGAAACGAGGGATTCTCGATGCCGTTGGTGACAGAGACGGTTTCGAGCGCTCCGGTACCCGAGTCGAAGGTGTGGACGTAGATGCCTTCCGAGGTCGTCCGGGTGTAGGTGCCGATGAATACGAGATGTTGTTTCATGGGATCAATTGTAGATTGCAAGTGTGGGGGGCTGCCACAGGTGTATGGACGGCCTTGGTTGGTGCTTCGTCATTTGATCCGCCCCTCCACGGCGGGCAGGCGCGGCGGAGACGAGCGGGAGCGGGTGGGGCAGGGCAGAATGCCGGGGGCTGGTCGATTGACGGGTTTGGGGGGCGTTGATACACTCGGCCCAACCCAGACCAGGGAGGTGCGTGCCGTGCCCAACAGCGTCTCTTTTCAGGACCTCACTCCCCTATCGTTCCTCGACCGCAGCGCCTCCGTCTATCCGGGCAAGGCCGCGGTCATCCACGGCGACCGGACGTATACGTACGCGGAGTTCAATGACCGCGTCACCCGACTCGCGGGCGCCCTCAAGCAGGCCGGCGTCAAGAAGGGAGACCGTGTGGCCTTCATGGTGCCAAACATCCCGCCGATGCTCGAGGGCCACTACGGTCCGATGCGTCTTGGCGCGGTGCTGGTCGCGATAAACATCCGGCTGTCGGCCAGGGAGATCGCCTACATCCTCAACCACTCCGGCGCGAAGGTGCTGGTCTTCGACTCCGAGTTCTCGGACACCGTCCGCGAGATGCAGGGGCAGATCCTCGGTGTCGAGACCTTTGTACAGGTCGCCGACACCGAGCCGATGCACGAGGACATTCCAAGCGTTGAGTACGAGGACTTCCTCGCGTCAGCCCCGCCAGGAGACCACAGAGAGGCGCTCGACTCTGAGCTAGACCCCGTTTCCATCAACTACACGTCCGGCACCACAGGGATGCCCAAGGGCGTTCAGTACCATGCTCGCGGCGCCTACCTCAATGCGCTGGGCGAGATCCTGGAGTCAGACGTCACCTGGCGTAGCACATACCTGTGGACTCTTCCGATGTTCCACTGCAACGGTTGGTGCCACACCTGGGGAGTCACCGCGGTTGGTGCGATCCACGTGTGCCTGCGTCGCGTCGAGGCGTCCGAGATCTACAGGCTGATCAAAGAGCACGGCGTGACGAACATGTGCGCGGCCCCGACCGTGCTCACCATGCTCTACTCCTCCCCGGAGGCGGCCGAGCAGGACCTGTCAGGTCTGACGATAATGACCGCCGGAGCCCCGCCCGCTCCGCAGGTCATCCGCATCATCGAGGGAATGGGCGCGTTCATCCACCACGCCTACGGACTGACCGAGACCTACGGACCGCACACGATCTGCGCGATTCAGTCCGAGTGGGCCGACCTGCCGGCCGAGGAGCAGGCCCGTCTCAAGTCGAGACAGGGAGTTCCGTTCGTTATCGCGGAGCCCGGCATGCGCGTCGTCAACTCCAGGATGGAGGACATTCCGAAGGACGGTGAGACGATGGGCGAGGTGGTGATGCGCGGAAACAACGTCATGTCCGGCTACTTCAACGATGCAGACGCCACCGCGACGGCGTTCGAGGGTGGCTGGTTCCACTCAGGAGACCTGGCCGTCTGGCATCCGGACGGTTACATCGAGCTGCAAGACCGTGCCAAGGATGTCATCATCTCTGGTGGGGAGAACATCTCCAGCCAGCAGGTAGAGAAAGTGATAATGGAGCACCCCGGCGTGTTGGAGGTCTGCGTTGTTGGCGTCCCCGACGATCGCTGGGGCGAGGTCCCGAAGGCGTTCGTCGTGCCGCGTGAAGGAGTCGAGGTCGGCGCTGAAGACGTCATTTCATTCACGCGCGACCGAATCGCCCATTTCAAGGCGCCGAAGTACGTTGAGTTCGGAGAACTTCCGAAGACGGCGACAGGGAAGATCCAGAAATACGTTCTGCGTGATAAGGAGTGGGAGGGCCGCGAAAGGCGGATTCAGGGATCGCTGGTGTAGCCTCGGGGCTACGACAGAAGTCGAGTGATCACCACCGATCAACCCCGGTCTCAAGCGTGCTCAGTTGCGTCATGTGGGTTCAATTCACCGGATGAATTAGAATAAGACCGTAGTTCCCGCGACATCTGGTATCGAGACTTTATCACAATCAGACCCACTGAATGATTCGAGGAGTCATAGCCAATGCCGCTGTGCGCAGTCTGCCGACGAGACGTATCGGAAGACCTAGACCGCCCGGTTGGGATGACGGTCGCGGGTAGCCCTGAGCTCGATCCGACCAAGGGTACTAAGCGGTACTGGGAGGAGGTCTGGTACTACTTCTGCGGCTTGGTCTGCAGGAGCAAATTCGACTCGGTTCCTGAGGAGTACATGGTTAACTGACGGAGAGCGTGTAACAAAGTTAACAAATGTTACAAGAGTGTGAACTTTGTTTCGTCGCCGTTGCGTGAGGCCGAATTCATCTAGACTCGGCTTCGCTAACATGGATACACTCCGCGAAGTGACTCAAAGTCTTCCGGAGGTAGCCCCCTATGAATACAGGCGACACCGCTTGGATCCTCTTGGCCTCGGCCCTCGTTCTGTTGATGACTCCCGGACTTGCCCTGTTCTACGGCGGGCTTGCGCGGAGCAAGAACGCTGCGGGGACAATCATGCACAGCTTCATGAGCATGGGCATCGTCGGCGTCGTGTGGGTGCTGTGGGGCTATTCGTTGGCCTTCGGCCCCGACATCGGAAAGTTCATCGGAGACCTGTCGTACTTCGGACTTAGCGGAGTCAGCGCCTCCGAGCCCGGCCCGTACGCGGACAACATTCCTCACCAGGGGTTCATGATTTTCCAGGGGATGTTCGCGATCATCACGCCTGCGCTTGTAACGGGCGCGTTTGCTGAGCGGATGAAGTTCCCTAGCTACATCCTGTTCATGGTGCTGTGGGTCACGATCGTCTACGCCCCGGTTGCGCACTGGGTGTGGGGTGGTGGCTGGCTCGGCGAACTCGGAGCGCTGGACTTCGCCGGCGGGAGCGTGGTCCACATAAACTCCGGAGTAGCGGCGCTCGCTGCGGCGCTGATATTCGGCAAGAGGCTCGGGTTTGGCAGCGAGCCGATGGAGCCGCATAACGTGCCAATGGTGGTACTGGGGGCTGGGCTGCTCTGGTTCGGATGGTTCGGATTCAATGCCGGCTCCGCACTCGCGGCGAACGGGAGCGCCGTCAACGCCTTCGTCGTGACGAACACAGCCGCGGCGGCGGGGGTGCTGGGATGGACGGCCGTAGCCTGGATTTTCGACGGAAAGCCTTCGGTCATCGGCGCGGCGTCAGGGGCAGTGGCTGGACTAGTCGCGATTACACCGGCGGCGGGATTCGTTGGACCGATGCCATCGATTGTCATAGGGCTTGTCGCAGGGGTTCTCTGCTATCTGGCGGCTCGGCTGCTGGTTAAGACGAACCTGGACGACTCACTTTCGGTCTGGGGAGTCCACGGAATCGGCGGGACCTGGGGCGCGTTGGCGACCGGGCTGTTCGTCGGAATTGGGTTCGGTGGAATCGCGGCCTTCGTAGATGTGTCTCGCGGAGAGCAGATCCTCAACCAGGTGATCACGATCGCCGCGACCTGGGCATGGGCGTTTGTGATAACCGCGGCTATCCTGTGGGTCATCAAGGCGACGATCGGACTGCGGGTGACCGACAACGACGAGGACGTGGGGCTGGACCTGGCCGAGCACGGCGAGACAGCGTACAGGTGGTAAGATAGAGGTGCGAGCAACTAGCAGTGATGACGTGTTGCCTCACCGTACGCGGTCCGCGGCATGAGCGGATCAAGCCGGGTCAAGGAAAACACCCGCGACCGTCATAGAGGGATGAACGATGAAGAAAGTCGAGGCGATCATCCGGCCAGAGCGGGTGAATCACGTCAAGGACGCGTTGGTTGAAGCCGGATTCTCTGGGCTCACGACGACGCAGGTGACCGGCCGCGGCGCGCAGCGCGGTGTCGTTCACACCGGCCGCAGCGGGCAGTCGATAACGATCGACATGCTGCCGAAGGTGAAACTGGAGATGGTCGTGTCCGACATCGACGTCGATCGGGCCGTCGACGTGATCGTAGAGGCATCGCGGACCGGGGAGATCGGGGACGGCAAGATCTTCGTCCAACCGGTTGAGCAGGTGATCCGGGTCAGGACCGGAGAGCGTGGGGAGGCCGCGGTCTAGGTCAGTCTCACGTCAAACAGTATGAATCTGAGACCCGCGCCCGATGTTTGGCGCGGGTCTCTTGCGTCTAGGGGATTGCCCCGGCGGACTGGAGGCGCGCAATGTCTTCCCAGTCGTAGCCGAGCTCGTCGATGAGGATCGCCTCGGTATCCTGGCCCAACTCAGGCGCCTCCTTCCAGACACCGGCAGGGGTCTCGCTAAACGTCACCGGGAAGTTGCACATCTTCACGTTCCCAATGACCGGGTGGGCGAACTGCGTGATGTAGTTGTTCGCGATCACCTGCGGGTCGTACTCGAGCTCATCTATCGTCTGCACCTTTGCGAAGATGAGGTCTTCGTACCGGTTGAAGATGTCGATCCACTCGTCGACAGGCTTGTCCTTGAACCGGTCGGCAATAATGCGGGTGAGCTCCGGGGAGCCCGCCGTCATCGCCTGGACCGACTCGGCCCTGGGATCGTCAATCAACTCTTCGAGTCCGAGCGCGGTCACAAAATCAAGCCAGTAGCGCTGGAATTGAGCGCTCATGAACTGGATCCAGCGCCCGTCGGCACACTCGTAGGCGTTGACCAGCGGGTTCATCGGGTTGCTTCGGTCGGTCGCTCGGTAGTACACGCCGGAGATCAACTGCATACTGACGGCGAGGCCCTGCAGCCACATCGTAGCGCTGAGGTGAGAAACGTCGACTCGCTGTCCGCCCCCAGTCTGGTCACGGGCGCGGAGGGCGGAGACGACGCCGAGGCAGAGAATTATGCCACCCATCTGGTCGGATGCGGCGCCAGCTACGTATGACGGTTCTGAGCGCCCCGGCCCGGCCGCGGCCACCATGAGCCCCGACCTGGCCTGGCCGCAACCGTCGAGTGATGGCCTCCCGGAGTCGGGGCCCTCCGGCCCGTACCCCGTTCCGGAGCCGTATACGAGCCTTGGGTTGATCTTCCGAAGAGTCTCGTAGTCCATCCCGAGCCGCTCGGGGATGCCCTTGCGATAGTTTTCGATGAAGACGTCGGCCTCCTTGACGAGTCTGTAGACGACCTCCCTGCCCTCCTCGGTCTTGAGGTTTACGACGATTCCCCGCTTGTTCCTGTTGCAGGTCTCGAAATAGGCGTTTCGTCCGCCCTCGAGATTTATCGGACGAGAGCTCATTCTGGCTACGGCGCGACCGATGTCTCCATCCGGCGCCTCGATCTTGATGACGTCGGCCCCCATGTCGCCGAGCATGGATGAGGCAACCGGGCCGAACTGGTACATCGTCCAGTCGAGGACCCTCAGGCCTTTCATCGGGCCGTCGACACCGGGAGTCTGTAGACCGTCTATCGTCACTGTCTCACCCTCACTTCTATCTTTACACAAGCTCATGACAGGCTCTCTCCCACAGAGGGATTATAGGCCTTAGATCGCACTCACCTGTAAGCCCTCTGAACAATCCCGGGAGGTCAGGAAATTGGAGGTCTGAGGTCGTGCCAGTCCGTAGCGGACTCGTAAGCGTAACCGAGACGGCACAACAGGGGTTCAGCAAGGTGTTTTCCGACAAACTGGAGGCTGAGGGGGAGGCCCTCTGAGCTCAGTCCGCAGGGAACCGAAAGGGTCGGCGCCCCGTTGTAGTCGTAGGGCACCGTGAACCGCTGGAAGGACGTCCCGACCGCGCGGTCCATCGGGCCGTAATTCTCTTCGAGTGTAACCGGGTGCGCAGGGTCGATGGTCGATGGGCAGGCCATCACGTCTACGTTCTCGGTCGCTGCCCTCACCAGGGCGTTGCACTCGGCGCGGACGTTGTTCGCTTCGGCGTAGTCGGCGCCCGACTTCTGCGCACCCAGATCCAGCCATCCGCGGAACCAGGGGCCGTATTCGTCGCGCCTCGTTGGGTAGTGTTCACGGTGCGCGGCGACGGCTTCGGCCGAGCAGAGCACCGACCAGGCCGACATGTAGCGATCGATGTCGGGCATCTCGATATCCACGATCTCCGCGCCCAGCTCCTCCATGACGCTGATTCCGTCTTCGACGGCCCGGGAGATCTCCGGATCGACCCCGCCCGAGTTGTGCTCCCGGTCGACACCGATCCTGACGGCCTCGACGCCGGAGTCGATCCCCTTCAGCATGTCTGGTACGGGGACCCTGAGTGAGGTCGGATCGTTCCGATCGTGCCCGGCCATCGCCTGGAGCATGATTGCAGCATCGGCGGTGCTGCGCGTCATCGGCCCTACGTGGTCGAGCGACTCCGCTAGGGCAAGGACGCCGTAACGGCTGACGCGGCCCCAGGTGGGCTTTAGCCCGACGGTCCCGCAGGAGGCGGACGGGAAACGGATGGAGCCTCCGGTATCGCTTCCCAGGGACCCGTAGCAGAGCCCCGCGGACGTTGCCACGCCAGACCCGCTGGAGGACGCCCCAGACCACCGGTCGTTGTTCCAGGGGTTGAGCGGGACCTGAAGCTCAGGGTTGTAGCCGCCCATCGCGCCCTCTGTCAGGTTCAGTTTTCCAAGCAACACAGCGCCAGCGTCGTCGAGACGGGTGACGACGGTTGAATCGAACTGCGGGACGTGGTCCATATAGACCTTCGCTCCGCCCATCGTAAGGACACCCTTCGTGAAGCAGAGATCTTTGACGGCGATCGGAACGCCGTGGAGCGGGCCCCTGTTGCGACCCTCTGCGATTTCGCGCTCGGCGCGGGCGGCGGCTTCGAGGGCGTGATCGGCCATCACGGTGGCGTAGGATTTCAGGTGGCCGTCCAGCTCCTCGATTCGTTCGAGAATGCCTCTGGTCACCTCGACTGGAGAGATCTCGCGCGAGCCGATCAGCCGAGCGAGCTCGGTAATCGTCATGTAGTGGAGCGGGACATCTGACATTGGGGGCCTCCCTGATCCTTTCGGGATAGAATACACTATCGCCGAGTGGCGATCATTTGGGACAGACACGGAGGGAAAATGACTACCGATCTTAATCAGTGGCTTTCGCTGACCAAAGAGGAGCCGATCGACCCCAATCTGCCGATCTGCGACCCGCACCATCATCTGTGGGACAGGCCCGACAGCACCTACCTGCTCGAAGACCTTATCGCGGACACCTCTTCGGGCCACAACATCGTCGAAACCGTGTTCCTCGAGTGCCGGGCCGAGTACCGCGAGGATGGACCTGACGAGCTGCGTCCGCTGGGAGAGACCGAGTTCGTTCAGGCTGTCGCCGACGAGAGCGCGAGGGGCGGACACGGACCGACGAAGGTGGCGCATGGCATCGTTGGAAAGGTCGACCTCCGCCTGGGAGAGAGGGCCACGGACGTGCTGAGGGCGCACGCCGAGATCAGCCCCAACAGGTTCAGGGGCATCCGGCACGCGGCGGCGCGAAGCCTGAACCCGAGCACCTGGAACGCAGATACTCCGCCAGAAGGCCTGCTTGGGATGGCGGACTTTCGCGAGGGCTTCGCGTGTCTGGCTCCACTCGGGATGATCTACGACACATGGATGTATCACCATCAGATCCCGGAGCTGACCGACCTCGCCACAGCGTTCCCTGAGACCCCGATCATGCTTGATCACATCGGCGGCCCGGTCGGGACGGACTGCTTCGAAGGCAAGCGCGACGAGGTGTTCAAGGAGTGGTCTGAGTCGATATCGGACTTAGCGACATGTCGGAACGTGTACGTGAAGCTCGGCGGCCTGGGAATGCCGTTCTGCGGGTTCGGCTGGGAGCAGCGAGAGTGGCCTCCCGGATCGGAGGTGCTCGCGGAGGCGATGGCGCCCTACTTCCTCCACTGCATCGAGGCCTTCGGCGTCGACCGGTGCATGTTCGAGAGCAACTTCCCGGTGGACAAGGTGTCGTTCTCCTACGCGGTGATGTGGAACGCGTTCAAGCGAATCGCAGCGGACACTTCGCCTGAGGACAAGGACGCGCTGTTCAGGGGCACGGCCCGAGCGTTCTACCGTCTGGATTAGGGAGGCCGGTTGTCCGAAGAGGGCATTGTTGCGGTCGCCCCCACCCCCAGGCGACGCGTGCGTCGCCCCTACGGGGTCGTTTGAACTTCGGCCGTTCCGGTGGTGGCCTGCGCTATAGGCGACAAAAAGCGTCGGCCCAACGCATGCCGGATCGTCTCCGCGTGCTGCGGGCTACTGTGCGAGCATCCCACCGTCTATGACCAGCTCGCTGCCGGTCATGAAAGAGGCCTCGTCGGACGCGAGGAACAGGACCCCGTATGCGATCTCGTCCGGGGCGGCGTATCTGCCTAGCGGAGTCCGCTCCTCGGTCTGCCGCAGTCGTTCGGGGTCGGACCATCCGCGTTCGGTCATCGGCGTCTTCACGGGTCCCGGATGGACGGAGTTGCACCTGATTCCATCCCCGGCGTACTGGATCGCCGTGGACTTGGTCAGGATCCGGACGGCGCCTTTCGACGCGTTGTAGCCGGGGTGGATCGTTTCCTGTCCGATCATGCCAGATATGGACGAGATGTTGACGATAGATCCGCCGCCCGCCTTCCGCATCTGCAGAATGACCGCCTTGGTGCCCAAAAACACCCCTTTGGCGTTGACTTCCATGATCCTATCCCACTCTTCGACTGTCGCATCGTCACCCGCGCTCCACGAAACGATCCCGGCGTTGTTGACGAGGATGTCCACCTTACCGTACCTGGACACCGCCGCTTCGACCGCCCTGTTCCATGCGTCTTCATCGGTCACGTCGAGGGTGACATAGGTCGCGTCACCGCCGGCCTCGTTGATCTCGGCTTCGACCTTCTTGCCGTCATCGTCGAGGATGTCTCCGAATACGACCTTCGCCCCTTCGCGAGCGAACATCTTGGCCTCTGCGGCACCCTGCCCGCGCGCTCCTCCGGTGATAATCGCGACCTTGCCTTCAAGCCTCATTGCGTCTTCTCCCTGCTAGTTTCGCTCCGCGTGGTCTACGTAGATGTAGATTACCATCCGACATCCGCGTCGCATCTCTCGACTACCCTGCGACCATCGGGTAGACGTGGCGGCTTCGGGATAGCTCAACGGGGAGTTGTGAAGCGTCCCACGTCTCTCCGCGGTCGTGGCTCTCGTAGAAGTGACCGTAACCTGTGCAGCAGTAGACGCTGTCTGGAGCCTCCCGATCGACAGCGATCTGGAACATCCGGCTGGGGGGCGTGTCCCCAATGTCCAACCGCTCCCAGGTCTCTCCTAAATCGGAGCTTCGGAACAGTGCTCCGGCCTCCTCAGTACCGGCGGGAGCGCCTCCGCCGCCGGCGCCAGCCGCGAGATAGAGCGTCTTCGGATCGTCTGGAGCGACGATCAGCCCGCGGCAGTAGGAACCGCCGGGAAACATCTCGCCAAACCTGACATGCTCCCAGTGGTGTCCTCGGTCGCGGCTCCGAAACATCGCGACCTGGGCGATTATGAAGACCGTCCCCGGTGCGGCGCTGCTGACCTGCACGCCATGAAGGTCCACCGTGTGGTTCTCGGTGTAGAGTCCGTCGGTGATGGAGTCCCAGCTATCGCCGCCGTCGCGGCTTGCGAGGAGGCCTCCAACCTCGATGGAGGCGTACATGTCGGAAGGGTCCGAGGGATCTACGGCGATACCGATTACCCGCTTGGCAAGGGGAGGCATGTAGGTGGTGACCATCGGGAACCGGACCCTGTCCGTATCGGTGCGCGACCAGGTCTCGCCTTCGTCGTCGGACCGGTGGATGGCGCATGGCTCGTACCCAGCGTAGATCGTCTTCGAGTCCTGAGGGTGAAACGCGAGGGACCAGACGTCCATGCCGTCTCTCGGAGATTCGAGGGCCTTCCAGTGGTCTCCGTTGTCGTCACTGCGGTACACCCCAAGCTGCGTACCCGCGTAGACGATCGAAGGGTTCCGGGAGTGTACCAGTAGAGCTCGCACCTGTGGGTTCTCGGGAAGGCCATTGGTGATGGTGATCCAATCGTAGTCTCCGCTGGCGCGGCGGAGCAGTCCGCCCCCGGAGATGTTGTCTCCTTCGCCGGCAAGTCCGACGTAGACGTGGGTCTGATGGGTCGTGGTCATAGTTTGGCTCCTTGAGTCTTCGATCTCGGGTCAACACTCGCCGGGATTCATACTCCTGGGCACGAGATTCTTCGGCTGCGCCTCAGAATGACAGAGTTCGTGGGCAGTCCGAGGTGGACTTGGGTCTGGTGAGTCGTGGTCATGGTGTGACTCCTTGAGGTTTCGGACTTTGGTCAAGACCTGCCGGGATTCATACTCTTGGGCACGAGATTCTTCGGCTGCGCCTCAGGTTGACAGAGTTCGTGGGCAATCCGAGTACGCAGAGCTACTGCTCTCCATGTGTGGTCAGTCTACCGGGATTGCGACGGAGATTCGTGGAACGTCACTGACGGCGTGCGTAGTGTGCCCCTGCCCTGTCAGATCATCGGCGAGCATGACGTCCCCGGCGCCGAAGCGTCTCAGGGTGCCATCGCCAAGGCCTATCTCGACTTCTCCGGAGAGCGTGATGATGAACTGGCGGCGGGGCGCCGGGTGCCAGTCGATGAACTTTCCCGGCTCGTCGTGTCGGAAGGTGATTCCCGTTGCGTTCTTGAGCTCACCCCACGGGTATAGCCCGGACTCCATGTCAAGCTCCTCGAAGTGTGACTGTCCATCGTCACCGGTGTAGAGTCTCGTGATCATGTGTCGCCTCCCAGAAGCATCGTTTCGCGCCTATGTTACAACGAGAGGCGACGATCCGGCATCGTGCGCGGTCAACCGTTAGGGGGTAACATACGCGCACCCTTTAGTCACTCCGAGGAGAGTTGCATGGAAGACAAGACCTACCGTGTTGGAATAGTCGGCGCTACGGGGATATCGGCGGCGCACCCCGGCGCTCCGCCGCCTCCATTCGCCGGTGAGGTCAGGACGCAGCTTTCGGTCTCTCATGCCGCGACGGTTGCACTGCTCCCCAACACGCACCTCGCCGGCATCTGCGACCTCGTCCCGGGACTGCTAGACGAATTCAAGGGGGTATGGGGTGACGAGCTCCCAGACACCAACACCTACACCGACTTCCGGGAGATGCTGGCTACCGAGAACTTGGACATCCTGACGGTTGCGACGCCGGATAACCGGCACACCGAAATCGTGGTCGACGGCGTGAAAGCCGGCGTCAAGGGAGTTCTCTGCGAGAAGCCCCTGGCGACGACTCTGGAGGACGCCGACCGGATGATTCAGCTCTGCGCTGACCGCAGTGTGCCCATTCACGTCAACCACACTCGAAGGTGGAGTCCGCTGATGCACAAGGTCCGCGACGAGATCAGGACGGGCCTGATCGGCCCGCTGCACACGATCGTCGCTTCTCATGGGGGTCGACGTGCGATGCTGCTCCGGAGCGGCACACACTTCGTCGACGCCATCTGCTTCTTTGCGGAGTCCACTCCGACGCAGGTCGTCGCCCAACTGGAGGACGGCTTCGACGATTGGGACGTCTACAGGGGCGACGGCGGGCGGGACCCTGCGAACGAGCCCAGCGCTATCGGCATCATCAACTTCGAGAACGGAGTCAGGGCAGTCTACAACGGCTACAAAGACGACTCGACGGCGTCGGACTTCATCCAGCTCATGGGGATCTCCGGCCAGGTCCGTCTCAACATGGACGTACGCGGATCGGCGGTCGTCACGAAGTTCACTGAGGGGTTCGGACGGTCCGTGACGGAGCTCCTGCACCCGACGCAGTACCAGATTCAGGCGCTGCCGGCGGCATACACCGAGCTCATCGACGTGATCGAGGACGGCGGGACGGGGGTCTCAACCGCCGTCGAGGCCCGGAAATCGCTCCAGATAGTGCTGGGGTTCCTTATGTCGCACCATCAGGGCAGCCGGCTGGTCAACGTACCTCAATCTTAGCTGGATTCGGAGATACCTGTCGCAAACAGCAGCTCCTCCTCAGCCTCTGCCCACAAGTTGGCGCAGCATGAGTGCCGTGCTAACATGTCACGGTGATCGTCTCATTTAGGGCCGGACGGGCCTAGATTTGGTCCGCATTCCAAGCGACTGCGAGCCGACGCACCCAGGCGAAGTTCTGCTGCATGAGTTTCTCGTGCCGATTGCGATGACCCAGCGCGATCTGGCTAGCGCGATCAAGGTACCGTACCAGCGAGTAAACGACATTGTGAGGGGCGTCGCGGGGTCACACCGAGCACCGCGCTGCGGTTGTCCGGGTTCTTCGGCACTTCCGCCGGCTTCTGGATGAACTTACAGTTCCGCTGGGACCTTTTCCACGCCGAACGCGTCGAGGCTGATCAGATATGGAAGATTCGAAGCTTGTCCGAGACGTAGTCTTGTCCCAGTCGATAGTGGGCCGGCACCCACGGTCCCCTCAACAGAACAGGGACTCTGGAGACTAGAACTCGACCAGTCTCAATATCAATCAGTTGACTGGAGGCATTCAATGCAACCTCTCCCCATACGAGATCGTGGCTACGCGAATCCGGAGTTGCTTGCGGAAACAGATTGGCTGGCCGACCGCCTAACCAACCCGAAACTGCGCGTGATCGACGCAAGATGGCCGAAAGAGTACGCCGCCAGCCACATACCGGGGGCGGTCAATTTAAATGGCTTCGGCGCAATTCCGCGGGCGGCCAATGGGAACATGCCCGGCCCTGATGAGTTCGCCAGTTTGGCAGGCAATCTCGGGGTCAGCAACGACATGACTGTCGTCGTATACGATGCACCCAGTCAGATGATGGGAATGGTTGCCTGGGCGTTCCTCTATTACGGCCACCCGGATGTGCGTCTACTGGATGGCGGCCTCGAGAAGTGGTCCCGTGAACGCCGGCCGGTCTCGACCCAGGTGCCAGACTATCCGCGTGCCCAGTTTGTTCCCAAACCACAGGAGGCGATCTATTGCTCCCTGGATCACGCGAAGACTGCGGTAAGCCAACCTAAGACCGTATTCTGGGACACCCGCACCCAGGGGGAATTCGAAGGGACTGCTCGGTCGTATGAGGCACCTCCTCGGCTGGGGAGGATTCCAGGCGCTGTCCACCTCCATTGGGAGGACATGATCGACGTGGATTCTAAGACGCTGAAGCCAGCAGAGGAGCTACATGCTCTTCTCGTGTCGCGGGGTATTCACCCCGGACAGTGAGATCAACACCTATTGAGGAGGTGGTGCGCGGGCGTCGCTCGCGACTATGGTACTCAAGATTCTCGGCTACGAGAAAGCGCGGACCTACGCTGGGTCTTTCGCCCAATGGGCTAGGCAGGAAGACGTGTCGGTGGAGTCTGGGTAAGCATGTCTATGTCTATCTCTGCTTTGGATGCGACATTTCAGTGCTTCCGGCCGGATGGAGTTGACTTTTCTGGCATCCCTGGCTGTCCTTGTTTGGAAGTTCTCGCTGGTTCTCCCGCAATCATGAGGACGCCATCGCCGTCAAGTCCCTGCTGCTCCGATACAGGGTGAGTGTCGTCTCGATCAATGAGCCGGCCGGGGAGCTGCTCGAGGGGATCATCGAGAGTCCCGACGAATTCTTCAGCGCGGATCTCGCCCGCTACACCTTGCGAAGTACTTAGTATTAGGGGACATGGCTCCCCGGGACACTCGATACAACGAACTTTCGTCTGGGCTTGGTTTCAACTCCCGAGTCCAGCCTCGCGCAAGGCACCGGCGAAGTCAACGGCAACCTGGCGTAACCTCGACGCGCTGGCTCAGGAATGGGACCGACAGTCGGAGACTGCGCAGTGCACTGCCAGAGCTGAATTGTTCCATCAGTAAGGAGTTCGAGTCCTCATGGGCGACCTTGGCTTGCTGGGCGTAGAACCAACACATAGGTGGTTTTCGTTAGCTAGCTTCAAGTATCACCATCAAGGAGCTATGTCTGAGCGTTTCTAAGTCTACGCAGCCGTCACCGTCCAATGGTCCCCCGAGCATTTCTAATCCGCCCGCTCTAGCGAAGCGTCACAGTCCACTCCCATGACAGGGGGACTCCGTCGCCATCGCGGGTATCGGACGTGATCGAGAGTAAAAGCGTATAGGCATTGGCTGACACGGGGCCAAACCTCCAGCGATGGTGGACACCCTCCGCTGTCACTCGGTATCCATGACCCCTCAAGTGGCGCCAAGAGCCCCCATCTATCTGGTACCGGGCCGCCAATCGCGTAGCGCCCCCGCCCGGGGGTGCTGCCACTCCCGTAGGGGTGGAATTCCCCTGTGGTGGAATCACAGGGGTGGACGTCGGTGCAGGAATAGGGTGAGGCACCGTCGACTCATCGGACAACCGTGGCGCCAATATCGAAATGGTCGTCTCCTCCGGGGCGAAGAGTATCCGTTCCAGGATTATCCTGGTTCCATTCGCCTCTCGTATCTGGCCCACGATCACGGTCTTGTCCAGCGCCCCCTCCGGGGGCATGACGACGAAGGAGCCGGCGCCGAAGCCCAACCCGGTTTCACCCCTATCGGGGTCACCCGGCTCTTTGGCGAACCGAATGTGGAAACGTGAGTGATACCTTCCAGGCTGTAAACCGGCGCTGACTGCGGATGACATGTTGGCAACGAGCGTGACCTCTTCACCGAGATCCAGGGAACGGGGGATTGCCCCGCCGCCTTCCCACTCCAACGGAGCCGGTTCGTCTTCACGCCTGTCGAAATTGGTCAGCGCCGTTGACGCAGGGAGCTCGCGAATCTCTATTGACCTATTCCACACGTTCTTCAACGTCAGTGAAAAGGTGATCGGATCACCCGGAGCTATCAGGCTCTTGTCGACCTCCCACTCGACGGCAACGATCCTGGGCGCGGGCATGGGAAGCGGTCCCGACACCGGCACCCCAGGCTCTCCCGACGAGCCAGGTCGTCCCGGTGAGCCAGGCGATCCCGACGCGGGACCAGCGAACCACCCATTGGAAGGCCCCTCCCAGGGCGCGGTCATCCATAGAGATACGACCCCAACCATGACCGCGAGGACAAAGGAGGCCGCGATGGTGACGACAGGCCGTCGGGCGGTGAGCGACAGGAGGAGACCTCCGAGCCCGCGCCGCTGCCGTTGCGACTTGACCCGCAGTAGGACGCTGTCCCATTTTTGGTGCGAAAGGTCCCGCTTCGCGGACTCCCGATCAAAGTACCGTCTCAACCTTTCCTCAAGCGTCATCCTTCACACCTCCTTTGGCATGGGCCTCTAGATCGGAGAGGGCCCGCTGAAGTCGACTCAGCGCCCGGCTAAGACGCGACTTAACGGTGCCTTCCCGGCAGCCCAGAGTCTGCGCAATCTCCGGCACTGTAAGCTCGTTGAAGTACCGGAGAACCAGAGCCTCCCGATGATCCCGCGAGAGAAGCTCCAGAGCCTGTCTCAAGAGGCGCGCCTCTTCCCTCCGCTCTATCGTCTCGTCTAGTCCCTCCGAATTCTCCGGAACCTCTGTCGCTGACTCCAGCGCCACGGTTGATACGCGTTTCCTTCGGTAATGCTTCCTGATTTTGTTTACCAGTATTTTCATCATCCAGGACTTGAAACTGCCGATGGGTCTGAAAGAGGGCAGATCGCGCCACTCTTGGACAAGCGCCTCCTGCATCACGTCCTCAACCGACTCGCGGTCCCGTGTCATCAGGTACGCCGTTCTGGTGAGCACCGTTCGATACCGCTCGACTAACAGCTCGAAGGCGCTCCAATCCCCTGTCTGCGAGCGACGGATAAGCTCTTCTTCACACAATGGGAGCCTCACCAAGGAAACCGTTCTCTGTACACATATTGTCCACCTTTCCGCCGAATCGTTCCATCGTTACAGGAGCGACTATGGGACGGACTCATTTTGTGAGACAACTGTCCTGCTCCGAGGGACGAGTTCCGTGCCACAGGAGGAGGCTCATGTCAGACTGACACAAGGTCATTTCCCCGGGGGGCCGCGCCACAGAGATTCTGGCGGGGAACTACTCGAACGCCATGGGACCAAGCGCTGAAGTGGCAAGGTACGTACTCACACATCCCCCAAGATCAAGCCACTGCAATCACCTACTCTAACAACCCGCCCCAACGTTTTTGGTCAACAAAAAAGCGTCACATATGGATAGGGCAGAGGCTGTAGGATCGGTCGAGCAGAAACTAGCACGAGTTTACAGCGCTCTGGATTGGGGGAAGGTTAACCAGAACGTCCGAAGTAGTTAATGTTAGGGGACCTGGCTCCCCGGCCAGGACTCGAACCTGGGTCCGAGGATCCAAAGTCCTCTGTGATACCACTACACCACCGGGGAGCGTTCGGGGATCGGGCGCGGCGCCCGATCGAGGACGGTTACAAATGTACCAAGTCCTCAGCTACGAGGTCGAGACCAACACCTATACGGGGCCTGTCTCGTCCTCCGGCGGTTGGATGAGGCCCATCTGGCGGCCGGCCTGGTAGAAGTTGATCGACCAGCCTGCGCCGAAGACGGGCGGCGTGACGACGCGCGGGTCGTCAGGATTCCAGACCCGTTCCTTCAGCTTCTCGAGACTTGGCGCGCGGTAGTCGAAGGGGATTCCGTAGAATTCTCCGTGGCTCTTCTGCTCCCGGTAGGCGTGGATGGCGGTCGCGACAAGCGCCGCTGAGGCTGCGACCTTTAGCAGTTTGCTGATCATCGAGGGGTCTCCAGTGGGGTTGAGGGGCCTATGAACTAACTATACCTCAGTTGGTATAATCGCGGGGCGTCGAAACGACGCGGAGGCGGCGAGTATGGCAGGCCGATTGTTGCTGGTGGGCGGAGACGAATTCAGGCCGGGTTGCGAGGAGATGGACGCGACCGTACTGAGGGCGACGGGAAAGTCGCGCCCGTCAGTGGTTATCCTGCCGACTGCGGCGGCTTCGGAGAGACCGCAGCGGGCCGCTGACAACGGCGTTAGGCACTTCGAGTCGCTCGGAGGGGATGCGCGCGCGTTGATGGCGCTCGACGACGTGAGCGCAGACGACCCGATGATCGCCGACGAGGTCGAGACCGCGGACGTCGTCTACTTCACCGGGGGGAATCCAACCCACCTGATGCTGACGCTCCAGGACTCTCTGCTCTTGGAAGCGGTCAGGATCGCGCTGGACAACGGCGCCATCCTCGCAGGGTCGAGCGCGGGCGCGATGGTGCTCGGAAGCTGGATGAGGCTCCGAGAGTGGCGCCGAGCCCTTGGAATCGTCTACGGAATCGCGGTGCTCCCGCATCATGAGCAGGCGAACCCGAACACGGTCGTGACCGAGATCATGCCGGGTGTCGGTGACAGCCTCCGTACGGTTCTGGGGATCGACGGGCAGTCCGGCGCGTTCGGCGGACCGGACAGGTGGACCGTGATCGGGTCGGGACACGTCACGACGTACCAGGATGATCGATGGCGGCGGTATGAGCCGGGCGAGCGGTTCTCGACAGGGTGAGTCCGGCAGAGGGAGAGGTACAGTGGCAGAGATAAGCGTGAGTCCGTCCGCTATCATCGATGAGTTCAAGAGGAACGAAGTCACGCACGTAGTGTGGCTGCCCGATACAGAGACGAACTTCATGTACGAGCAGATCATCGCGGACGAGAGTCTCAAGCTGGTCCCGATCTGCCGCGAGGGAGAGTCCATGCCGATTGCGGCGGGTCTTTGGATCGGCGGCAAGAAACCAGTCGTGCTGATCCAGAACACCGGGATGTTCGAGGCGGGGGACTCTATCCGCGGAATGGGAATCGACCTGGGGATTCCGATGGTGATGATGGTCGGATACAGGGGGTGGATGGGGGAAGGCGGCGAGATGTCAGACTCGGCGGGCGTGTACACGGAGCCTATTCTGGACGCCTGGGGGATCGATCACTTCATGATCGAGACGGATGACGACGTGGGTCGGATATCGGACGCGTTCGAGCAGGCGGAGAGTGAGCAGACGCTGGTCGCGTGTCTTCTCGGGGCGGAGTACGGTTAGGCGACTTAGGGGGGACGACGGCGCTCCCAGTGGGCGATCCCCCACCTCCCCATGCGGGCAGGATGCCCGCGCTCCCAGTGGGCGGTTCCCCCACCTCCCCATGCGGGCAGGATGCCCGCGCTCCCGGTGGGCGGTCCCCCACCTCCCCATGCGGGCAGAATGCCCGCGCTCCCAGTGGGGTCAGCCGAAATTGGACTCCATCTCGAGGACCTTGTCCAGCCGGCGCTGGAACCGCTCTTCGGGAGTGTAGACGGCGGCGAGAAACGCGCCGGCCAGCTCACACGCAAGCTCGATCCCGACAATCCGCGCGCCGAGGCATAGGACGTTCATGTCGTCGTGCTCGACGCCCTGGTGGGCTGAATATGTGTCGTGGCAGACACTGGCCCGGACCCCCTTCACCTTGTTGGCGGCGACCGACGCACCCACGCCGGAGCCGCAGATCATGATTCCCCTGTCGACGCCGTCGGCCGCGACCGACTCCGCGAGCGTCTTGGTGAAGTCCGGGAAGTCGTCGGCCGGGTCCATTTCAAGGGCGCCGACGTCGACGAGCTCGTGACCTAGCGACTCTAGGAATGGCTTCAGCTCGTTCTTGAGGGCGTAACCGCCGTGATCCGCGCCTATTGCTACTCGCATGTCCGTCCCCTTGGTCTGACGTGCTTGAAGTGTATGGACGTAGTGGAACGGGCGTCAACTGGATTCGAGCAACTGGGAGCGCGGGCATCCTGCCCGCATCGGGGCGACGGGGGGCGGCCAGGGTCGATCAGTCGAGACGGCCTCTTAGGCGTGGATCGAGGTGGTCTCTGAGGCCGTCGCCGAAGATGTTGAAGGCGAGGACCGCGAACGTGATCGCCATCCCAGGGTAGAAGACCAGCCACCATGGGGGTCTGAAGGCGTCGCCCAGAACGCCGCCCAGCATGTTCCCGAGGCTCGGGTTCGGGGGGGGTATACCGAGGCCGAGGAAGCTAAGGGCGGCCTCCGCGAAGAGCGCGCCGCCAAGGCTCACGCTGGCGACAACCATAAGAGGCGCGACGCACTAAGGAGCAACGTGTTTGATCATGATTCTGACCGGGGACGCGCCCAACGCCTGGGCGGCTGCCACGTACTCCATCTCCCGAACGGAGAGCGCCACGGACCTGATCACCCTGGTCGTCCCTGCAATGCCGGTGATTGCGATGGCGACAATGACGGTGTAGAGGCCGGAACCGATGCCCACGAGCAATAGCAGGGCCAAGATGATCCCCGGAAAGGCCATCAGAACGTCGAGGAAACGCTGGCTAAACAGGTCGAACTTTCCGCCCTTGTAGCCTGTGACAACTCCCCAGGTGACGCCGATCACTTTACTGATGACGACCGAGACAAAGGCGACGTACAGCGAGGTTCGGGTTCCGACAATGATTCGACTCAGCACGTCTCTGCCGAGGTGATCGTTCCCTAGCGGCCTCTCAAAAGACGGAGGCTGTCTAAAGAACGAGTGAAACGTCTCCAGCGGATCGTACGGAGCGAGGACGTTCGCAAAGATTGCGACGAGTCCAAGTATCACCAGGAAGACCGCGGCAACCGCCCCTATAGGGGACGTCTTCCAGAATCGCGAGACAATGCCGATGACCGCCCTGACTCTGGAGGTCCGGACTTCTCGCGCTCCGGGGACGCTGATTGTGTTCATCGACTGCGCATCCCCGAGGTACTACTGATATCGAATCCGTGGATCGAGAAAGCCGTAGATCAGGTCGACGAGCAGGTTGATGACAATGAACGCGATGCCATACAGGAGCACGACATTCTGGATGATCATCCAGTCGCGCTCGGCGATGCCGTTGACGAGCGTGGTACCAAGCCCAGGGACCGCGAAAGCGCGCTCGACGGCTACCGATCCGCCCAGCAGGAAAGCAAGCTGAATTCCTGAGATGGTGATAACGGGAAGCATCGCGTTTCTGAGGGCATGACGGGTGATTACCAGTCGCTCCATCAGCCCTTTCGCGCGCGCCGTCCTGACGTAGTCTTCTCTAAAGACCTCAAGCAGTGTGGCACGGCTCATCCTTGCGAGTACCGCGCCAAGGCTGATTGCCATGACCAGCGCAGGACCGATCACGATCGAAAGATTCCCTTTAGGATCGTCCCAGAGGTGGATTATCGTCAACGGTGGACGCCAGTTCCATACCAGGACGGTCATGAGGATCAGGGTCAGGCCGAGCCAGAAACTTGGCACGGCCATGAAGAACGTCACCATCACCCGCACCACGTAGTCGATCCAGGAGTTTCGCCAAGCGGCGGCGATCAGACCCACGGGGAGACCAATTACCCACGATAGTGCCACGGCGATCAGCGCGATCTCGACGGTGATAGGACCGCGCCTGACGATCGTGTCGCCGATGGGCTTGTCCTGCCAGAAGGACCGGCCGAAGTCTCCCTTGAGGACGTCTGCGATCCAGCTCAAATACTGGAGGTAGAGGGGTTTATCGAGTCCAAGGCTTGCGCGGGCGCCCGCGAGCTCCGCCTCGGTCAGAATGTGGAGGCCGGAGGACTCCCCGTAGATGGCCTGCAGCGGGTCTCCGGGCAAGATGCGCATGGCGAAGAAGATCAACAAGGTAACGCCCACCAGTGTGGGGACGGCGAGGAGAAGTCGCTGGAATATGTATGTGCGCATTGCTCAATCCGTCCTGGCGTCCTGTGAGCCCCGACGGGGACGGACGGGCGCGGAGGCGTGTGAGAGTCGGGGCGCAGGAGGAATATGTGCTTCCTCCCGCGCCCGACTCTACTCCGAAGTCGACTCAAGGCCTTGCGATGGGCTTGTAGGTGTGGTTACCGGTCCAGCCAAGCGGTGTCCAGGCGCTCCCACAGGACGTGGAGCCTTGTCTCCATGGACATCCCCTTCACGTCCTTGCTCCATGCGGGTGAGTGGCCGCAGAAGCCGATGTGGTAGAACGGAGGGTTCGCATCGAGGATATCCATCCCCCTGGCAAACAGCTCCAGTCGCCGCGTGGAGTCTATCTCGACTGCAAGCTGATCGAGGATCGCGTCGAACTCGGGGTTCGCGTACCGCGACCAGTTCTGGGAGCCTCCGGTCCGGAGGTAGATGTTCCACATTGGGAATGGATCGAGGATCTGGTCGGCGTAGTCGCCGTTTCTGAACATCTCGAAGTTGCCGTCGGCGAGAATCTCGCTCTGGAGCGCCCGCTCCACCAGCTTGATCTCGGCGCGGATGTTCAGGGTCTTCCTCAGCTCGTCCACGAACAGCGGGACCGCGACCTCAGCCGTTGTCGGCAGGTTCCAGGTCGTGATGACGGTCTCGAACCCGTCCGGGTATCCGGCTTCGGCCAGCAGCGCCTTCGCTTCTGCGATGTCCGCTTCCTTGTCGGTTCGATAGCCGGGCATGGCAAGTATCGCGTCCGGGTCAGTGGAGAATGGGCTGGGCTTGGGGATCCAGCGGGTCACGAACGTCGGCTCCCAGACGGGGGTGTATCCATCGATCTGCACCTGGCGGCTGACCGCGAGGTGGATGGCCCTGCGTACCCTGGGATCGTCGTACGGAGCCTTCTCGTTGTTCATGGCGAAGTTGTGGGAATTCAGGCAGTCGTACGTGACCGCTCCGAGGTCCGATCTTCGCTTGGCCTCCGCGTGCGTATCCGGAGAGATGTTCCAGGAGAAGTCCGCCTGGCCCGTCAGGACGGCGGTGCCCCTGTCCGGCCACGCCGGTACGTGGAGCATGGTCAGTCCGTCCAGGTACGGAAGCTCGGGGTTCCAGTAGTCCGAGTTGGCCTCGAACTCCCATTTTTCGCCCGGGATGTGGTTGACGAACTTGAAGACACCAGTACCCGGCGCGACCTCGATCTGCCTCAGGTCGTAGTCGTTCTCCTCGAGCGACTTCTTCGAGTAGACGAGCAACGGTGACGAGGTCAGGAGCTCGACGAAGTACGGCGTCGGTGCGTTCAGGTCGAACTTGACCGAAAGGTCGTCGACTGTATTCACCGAGACGATCATCGGGAGCAGGTCCTTGCTCCTGCTGGAGATACCTTCGGGCGGATCGATTATTCGGTTGAAATTAGTCACGACGTCATCGGCGCTGAACCCCGTGCCGTCGTGGTACTTGACGCCCTCTCTGAGAACGAACGTGACGGTCTTGGCATCTGACGATACGTCCCAGGACACCGCGAGGTCAGGCGCGATCGTGCGGAGACCATCGGCGAGGTTCTTGGTGACGAGCTTGTTGTAGAGGTGGCCCAAGACGTGTGAGCCGGCGCCCTGCTGCACGTCGAAGTTGGTCATTGTGACACCGAACGCGGTCTTCATGTTCCCGCCGCGCTTGGGGTTGGGCTCCGGAGCCCGCATCACGAAGCCGGATTGCTGCTCCCCGCGAGTCGGGGTCGCTATTACTATGACTTCCTTCTCAACGATCTTCTCGACCTCAACGACCTTTTCGACTTCGACGGGCACTTCCTTGACGACCTCAACCTCGACGATCTTCTCCACCACGACTGGCGTGGGAGGCGGACCTTCCGGCTCGTCGGAGGCGCAGGCCGCAAGGACGAACCCCGCGATTGCAACTATCAGAGATACAAGTAGAATATTCTTCATATGACCTCACCTGGACCTAACTGGATAAGGAGTAGCCGCTGTCATCAGCGAAGGAAATCATCTCAATCTGATCGAGACGGCGAGTGGTTTCCGCAGGTACACCTCGCGTCTCTGGTTCGCACCGGCAGGGGGGCCGACAATCGTCGACGACATCGTCGTAGCCTCCGGCGACCGGGGTCGGATACAGACCTTGGATCTGTTCGCCAGGGACATACCGATGTGGAAGGCGGTCCGGTTCTGGTGGACACGGCTGTGGTCGTGGGACATGGCGCCTCGTCCGCCAGACCCGCTGGGCTACTCGTGGCACCACAGAGGCGTAGGAGGTTTGGGCAGCCCGGGTCCTGACTTCCGGCCCCGAGGCGCTGGTCCTGGGGGTGAGGTATGCCGACTACCGGGGGAGCCTGGTGGCGCTCGATAAGGGGTCCGGGAAGGTGCTCTAGGAGGTTCCTACTGAGTCGCCGGTAGCGGACCGGTCAGCGGTTGCAGGGGGTGAGATCGTTGTGGGGATGGCTGGCGGGCTGGTTCACGGGATTGAGTTGGTGTCCGGGACGATCAACTGGACGGTAGCGATCGGCGAACCGGTCAGCGTGGTGACGGTGGCGGACGAGGAGTCGATCCTTGTGGCGACTGAGACCGGGAGACTCTACAAGATACGGTGATTACGGTAGAATTCGCCCCGCCTCCCCCATGCGGGCAGGATGCCCGCGCTCCCAGTAGGGGCGAACGGCAGCAACCAGAAGAACGATGCATCGGGATGGTGACATACGTGGAAGCAAGAGTGATTGACGATCGTCGGGACGACGCATGCGTCGCCAGTGCCGGGCGCGGGCCGACAATTCGCCTCCGCGCGTAGTCACGGCTTTCCCGCACCTACGAGAAGGAGTATCGAGATGCCGGTAACCAGGCTTGAGATCCGCAGCACAGCGCCGTTCGCCGGTGGGCAATCATCCGGAGACGTGGGATCGTACGACCACCTAAAAGGTCGGGCCTACTTCTCGGTCGATCCGCTCCATGAGAACAATCGGGCGATCACCGACATCGGCCTGGCGCCTAGGAACTCTGAAGGAAGGGTGGAGTTCTCGGCGGACTTCGAGATGTTGCAGCCTGCCGATCCGGAGCGTGGACGCGGGAGCCTTGTGTTCGACGTGGTCAACCGCGGGAGGAAGACGATCCTAGGGTTCAACAGCATTGCCAGGGCGATGGAACCGGGTGCGCCGCTGGAACCGGGCAATGGGTTCCTGATGCGAGAGGGTTACACGCTCGTGTGGTGCGGCTGGCAGGCGGACGTCCCTGACGACCCGCACCTGATCGGACTCGACGCTCCGCAGGCGCTGAATCCCGACGGTACCGCGATCACCGGCCGTATCCTCCATCAGTTCCAGTGCAACGAGACGACGAACATCTTTCTGCTAGCGGATCGTGCGCACAATCCCCACCCGCCGACGGACCCCAACGAGGCGGGCGCTCGCCTCACTGTTCGGGACCACCCGAATGGGCCTGCCACCGAGATTCCCAGGGACCGGTTCCAGTTCGTGCGCGTGGAGGATGAGGGGATCGAGCCAGACCTGAACCACGTCTACCTGAGAGGAGGATTCGAGCCAGGTCGCATATACCAGCTTGTGTACACGACGACGGGCAGCGAGATCGTGGGTCTCGGAATGGCGTCAGTGAGGGACATCGTGTCGTACCTGAAGCATGAACAGGAGACGCCCTGTGCCGGGACGATCGACTATGCGCACGCGTTCGGCGCGTCGCAGAGCGGCAGGTTCCTCCGAACGTACATCTACTACGGAATGAACAACGACGAGCAGGGTCGGATGGCGCTCGACGGGATCATCCCCCACGTCGCCGGCGGAATGCGTGGGGAGTTCAACCTCCGCTTCGGACAGCCGTCGAAGGACGTCTGTTACATCATCCCAGAGCTGTTTCCATTCGCCGATACCGAGGTGACCGATCCGGTCACCGGCGCCAGTGGGTCGCTGCTGACCCGGCTGGAGGAGAGCGGCAACGTCCCGAAGATCGTCTTCACTAACACATCGGCGGAGTACTGGCGCGGGGACGCGGCGCTCATTCATACCGACTTCGGGTCTATGGACGACGCAGCGGAGTCGGACAACGTGCGGCGCTACCACTTCGCGGGAACAATGCACGGGAGCGGGACGTTTCCGCCGCAGCCGGTCCGCGCGATGGACGGACTGAAGGGACAGCTCCCCTACAACGCTGTCGACTACTCGCCCCTTCAGCGAGCGATACTCAACAACCTCGACCGCTGGGTGCGGGGAGGAGAAGAGGCGCCGCCGTCGATGCATCCGAGCCTCGACGAGGGGACCGGGGTCGAGTCCCATACGCTGGAGAGCAAGTTCGAGCCGATCCCCGCGGTGACGTTCCCGCCGGAGGTCACACGCGCTATGCGGCTGGACTACGGCGAGGAGACGCACCTCGGCAGGACGATCAAGCTGCCCGCCGAGCAGGGCGAGACCTACCCTGCGATCGTGTCCGACGTCGACGAAGACGGAAACGAGGTCGGCGGCATCAGGCTCCCGGCGATCAGTGTCCCGCTGGCGACCAACACCGGTTGGAACCTGCGCCATCCGGACAACGGGAACCCCGACTTGGTGATAGGCATCACCGGAGGCCTCGCGGGATGGACTGTTCCGTTCCGCAAGACGAAGGCCGACCGAGAGGCTGCTGGCGACCCGCGTCTCTCAATCGAGGAACGGTACAAGTCGCGAGAGGACTACCTGGAACAGGTCCGGCGGTCCGCGGAGCCCCTCGTCTCGGACGGATACCTCCTAGAGGAGGACGTTGAACGAGAGGTGGAATCGGCCGGACAGCGCTACGACTACTGGACCAACGGCGCGGGACAGTGACGAGGAGGGTGATGCTGGTGGCGGCGTGAGGCAGTAAGTCTCCATAAGACGTTGCAACCTGACAGCAACGACACTATTCCGTCTAGCCTCCGTTTTGCCGGGACGGTGCCTTGTGAGAGGGGGTTAGGCATCAGCAGGAATGACGTCCTTGAATACCGGCATCACTTCTTTGCCGAACCAGCCGATGTCCGCTTGCATCACGCTTGGGGGAATCCCTAGGCCCCCGGCGGTAATGAAAACTCGCTCTAAGCCTGGGAACCTCTCCTGGAGTTCCTCAAGTTTGTCGACCACGTGCTCGGGCGGCCCGCATACCCAGCCACCTTCTTCGACTGCGTCTTGCAAGGTAGGCAGCCCGGCAAGCGGGGCCTTAGCCGGGTCGAAGGTAGCACGGATCTGCTCCTCGGTAAGCTTCGGAAATCTCCCAAGGGGCGCCAACGCTTTGAGTTGCTCCTCGTAGAAGGGAACCGCCTCTTGAATCGCCTTTTCCTGTGTATCGGACATATGAAGCTGGAACCCTATAGCCATACCCTCCCCCAGCCGCGTTTCGAACCCGACACGTGCCAGCGCTTCCCGATACTGTTCGGCGAACCTCTCGGCGCCTTCTCCAATCCCCGTGACCACGCCCTTGATATTGTGCTTGGCCATGAAGTCGTAGCCCCGCTGCGTGGCACTTGTGATCGGCTGCCAGATTTCCACGGGCCCGTGGAGTGGCTGAGGTACTAGCGTTATCTCCTCCGCCTCACGGCCGCGATGCTCCACTCTGGCCGGGAGGGTATAGTGCTTGCCATGGTGGGAGAAAGAGGGATCGTTCCAGGCCTTGAGGATGATCTCTACTTGCTCCTCGAACAGTTCACGGTTAGCGTCGTTGTCTAAAAGGGGTGCGCCTAGAGTCTCAACCTCTCGAGCTATGTACCCACGACCTATGCCAAAGCGGACACGCCCACCCGTTAGGATATCCGCCGCGGCAAAGTCCTCAGCCAAACGCAGGGGGTGCCACGCGGGCACGCTGTTGAAGAAGCCTCCAAAGTTGAGGCGCTCGGTTACCTGGGCCAGGTACAGACCAAGCATTGGTATATTTGGTATGCCACCGTAGCCCTCGCGCTGGAAGTGGTGCTCTGCCAACCACAAGGTGTCGAATCCATCCCGGTCCATCAACTGGGCGAACGTTTTGGCCTCATCGTAGACCGAAGCCAATTGCTCACGTGATAGCCATCTATCATCCGACGGGGTCCCCTGGAAGCCCAGGTTGTCCATCTCCACATGGCCCCCGTAGAAGGCATCAAACTTGGTTATCATGACCATTCTCCTCCAGGATCTCCACGGTCACTATCGCCGCCTGATGAATTTCTGGATGCGCATGCCCGTCATCACCTCCCCGACGTAGATGTCGCCGTGGGAGTCAATGGCGACGCAGTGCGGCGCCACGAACTGGCCGGGCTCCTGGCTGGATTCCCCACCCAACCGGGACATCACATTGCCGTCTTCGTCCACTATGGTAAGCCGGTGCGCCAGCTCGGCAACGTACACCTCACCGTCGGGCCCGAAGGCCACGTCGCAGGGCTGGCGGAACCCCGTCCACATGCCCAGGTACTCGCCCTCCTGGTCGAATACCTGGATGCGATGGTTCTCCCGGTCGCATACGAGCAAACGGTTGTTGCTGTCGATGCCGATACCGTGGGGCGTGTTGAACTCGCTGGGGTTGACCTTTCCGGGCGAGCCCCAAGACCTTACCAGCGTGCCGTCAGCGCTGAATTTGTGTACACGGCTGTTGCCGTATCCGTCGGACACGAAAATGTCGCCAGCTTCGTTGACCGCAGCTCCAGTCACCAAGTTGAACGGACCAGCAGCCCGCTTCACCACCTTTTCCTCCAGGGTATAACCCGTGTCCGAAGGCTGTTTATGGGTGCCCAGCGTCAGCGTCAGCCGCTCGTCGGGACCGTATTTCAGAACCGTGTGAGCGTCCCGGTCCGCCACGTAGAAGTTGCCGTCCGCGCCGAGGTGAATTCCGTGCGGATTGGTGAGGGATGCGCTCCAGGACTTTACGAAGTTTCCTCCGCGCTCAAAGACCAACAGGGGGTGGTCGCTGCGATTGACGACGTACACTCTGTCGTCTTTGTCCACAGCCACGCCGCTGATGCCGGAGTCGCCGTATTCGTTCACAGGGGGCAGTTCGTAGGGCAGACTGCCCCAGTTCTCTGCCAACTCGTACGTGTACTCTCCACTACCGAACGTCATCTTTCTTACCTCCTGCAATACTCTCTCGAACTATATACCGCGTCCGTACGGCGTGAAAAGCTTGCCACAGCGCCGACGGAAGGCCAGTATGCGGAGTCGTTGGGCGGGCCAACCTCTTTGGGAAGAATGAGGAGAGTAGCCAGCACAATTTCGGGCTATATCTGGCGCAATCGAGGGTCCAGCCGGTCCCGGATCCAGTCTCCCAGGAAGTTGAGCGACATAACGGTGAGGAATATCGCAACCCCAGGGAAAACGGATACCCACCAGGCGGTGGTGAGGTAGTCCCGCCCCTCAGCCACCATCAGCCCCCAGGCCGGCGTGGGCGAGGGAATGCCCGCCCCCAGGAAGCTCAGCGTGGCCTCGGTGAGGATCAACCCCCCTACGTTGAGGGTGGCGATGACCACAATCGTGTTTAAGACGTTGGGCATAATGTGCATCGCCAGTATCCGCGGCACGGACGCCCCACTGACCTTTGCCAGTGCGACGTAGTCCCGCTCCTTCAGGCTCAGCACCTCGGCCCGTACGTTGCGCACAAAAGGTACCCAGGCTACCATGGCCAGCACCCCGATCATCACGATGAGGCTCTGCCCCATCACGACCACTACCACCAGTGCTACCAGCAGGAACGGCAAGGCGAGCCAGATATCCACGGTGCGAGCAATAACCTCATCCACGATGCCGCCAAACCACCCGGAGACCAGCCCAAGGCTGATGCCCACCAGCATCCCGCTGGCCATCGAAATCCCGACGACCATCATGGAGATTCTGGCCCCGAAGACGATGCGGGACAGCACATCGCGCCCCACGTGGTCGTTGCCGAGAAGGTATTTGGTGCTGCCCTCCTCAGCCCAAAATGGCGGCCCATTCCTGTCCAGCAGGGACTGTTTGATAGGACTGTGGGGGGCGATCAGGGGGGCAAACACGGCGGCTATCACCAGCACGCCAAGAACAAAGACAGGAACGACGGGCCAACGCCGAAGGAACCGAAATGACTTAACGGGAATGTCGCTCCATCCCCGCTCGTCTCGTCCGATCGCTATTCTGGGGTCGGCCATCGCTTCCGTTATGCCAAGCGGATTCGCGGGTCTATCAAGAAGTACAAAACGTCCGCCACGAAGTTCAAGAACAGGTATATCAAGATGAACACTAGCACGGCACCAGTGAGCAGAGGGAAGTCATTGTTCCAAACCGCTTGCACCAGGGCCACCCTGCCAAGGCCGGGCCAGGCAAACACCACCTCAGCCACCACGGCCCCGTTGAGCAGTCCCGCCAGGAGCAGGGCAGAGACGGTTAGAGGAGGGATCAGAGCGTTCCTGAAGGCGTGTTTCCAAATAACGACTCGTGAGCTCAACCCCTTGGCCCGCGCCAGCTTGATGAACTCGGAGTCCAGTACCTCGAGCATCGCGGAGCGTGTAATGCGTACATATCCCGCCGCCGCCGCCCAGCCTATCGTGACAGATGGCAGTATGAAATGCTTGACGCTTATACCGTCCCCCTTCAGCCCGCTGGGCAGCCAGCCAAGGTACACCGCGAATATCAGGATCCCAACAATTCCTATCCAGAAGGGCGGCAGGGCCTGCCCAAAGAGAGCAAATCCCCTGCCGAGGTAGTCCCAGACCGTTCCTCTCTTGACAGCGGACAGCACCCCCAGCGGGACGCCTACACCGGTGCCTAGCAACCACCCGGCGAACCCAAGTTGAAAGGTGTTGAATATCTTCTCCCTGATCACGTCGATCACGGGCCTCTCCGCCAACAAGGTCCTGCCCAGGTCACCCCTGATCATCTGACCCAGCCAAATCCCATACTGCACCACCAAGGGCTTGTCGAGGCCAAGCTTCTTGCGCAGGTTGTCCAAGTGTTCTTGACTGGTGCCATATCCGCCAGGCTTGGCGTACAGTAACACCGGGTCGCCCGCCATCCTTGATAGGGCGAACACGAAGGCCGTGGCCCCTATTATCGACAAGAAAACGAACGCTAGCCTTCTGATGAGGTAGTTCCTCAATTACGGCACCCCTGTATACGCCGTGCTGGCGCTGCGCTTGTGCACGCACAGGCGCAACGCCAGCTACAAACTCCTACCCCAGGCCAACGCCCGGAGATATCGCTTCCAGCGTATTGGTTCTGAACTGGCTCCCAACCCTAGATTCAGGAGTACGTTGTCCAGACGCTACCTGGCGGCGGGAACAATGTTTTCGTACGCAGTCACCCCGACGAACAGCGCCGGCCTCATCTCCCAAGAAGCGATGCTGTTGGGGTTATAGGTGATGAAAGCCGGTACGGTTACGACGCCGATGCCCAGGGCCTCTTCGAATAGGTACTGGACAACTTCGTCGTTAATCTTAGACCGCGCCTCCGCGTCACTTAGTGCGGCGGTCTCGAACCACTTCTCGGCGACGAAGGGGACCTCGTAGCCGCAGCTAAAGCCTCCCCGCGTCAGACTGGTGATCGGCGCTCCTTTGGGCCAGTCCCAGGGAATGGATTCCTGTCCCTCGTCGCAGGAAGTCAACCACGGTACAGTGGTCGCTCGGGCCACCACCCCGGGCCTGTAGGCGGAGTAGCTGTACTTGAGGACGGGGATGTCCAGGCCGATGTCCGTCCAGAAGCCCGCGATGGCTTCGCCGATCTCTCCCGGTATTCCGGTCGGACCACCGGCATCGGGACCAATGTACAGGGGCATTTCAAAGCGGATGCCGTTCGCCCTTCTGGGGAAGCCAGCCTCTTCCAGCAGCCTCTCGGCCTCAGCCGGGTCGAAGGGGTACTCCCACTTGGTCTGCCACCGTGGGCTCCTGGTGGAGAAGTACTCCACATGAACGGGCCACCCGATCCCGCTGAGGAAGACCTCGTTGATCAGGTCCCGGTCAAAAGCCCTGGCCAGGGCGTTGCGCACCAACTTAGCTTGATCCCGGTTTCCCTCCTTGTTGGGGTCACCGATCCAGGGCAACTCGCGCATGTACACCGCTAAGGTGTCCAGGGGCTCTCCCGTTATAGCGTGGTGGGTCTCCCAGAGGTTGCCGGGGAAGAATACACCCTCCTGGGTTGCTCCCCCATTACCGCCACTGACGAAGCCCCCATCCAGCAATCCAAACGCGCTCTTAACAGAGATTTCGGAGCCGTCTATCTCGCCGGTCGACAACATCGCCACTTTCGTGGACTCCTCTGCCACCTCGATAAACGTGATCTGGTCGATCTCGGGGTTTTTCCGCCAGTGGTCGTAGGGTACCCTCTCAACCACACCCTTATCGTCCTGCACCCACGACACAATCTGCATGGGGCCGGTGGATACGAGGGGGTTGTCCCGCATCCAGTCCTCGCCCATCTGGTCCCGCACTGCGGTGCTCTGGATGTTGAACGCCTGGCCCGCCTCATTCATCAGGTTGGCGTTCCACCGGGGGTCAAAGGCGGGTGTGCCATCGGGCTTCGTGGCGAACTTGAAGGAGACGGTGTAATCGTCCACCACTTCAAAGGGGTTCGTTCCGAACGTGGCGGCGAAGTCGCCTGCCTGCCAGTGGATGCTGGTGGTGTTTATCGCACCATTGCCGTCGTTAATGGTGTAGGCCAGATCCTCAGCGCTCATAAAGCCAAAGTCGGCGCCGCCTGCGAAGCCTGGGCTCTGGAACCGCACATCGTCCCGAAGGGTTATGGTGCCACCGCTAAAGTCATCCTCGAGGGCCCAAGCCGTGCCCAGCATGGGCGTCACGGGGTTCTCCGTGCTCGCCATGAAGGTGACCTCGGCCACTCCATAGTAGTGGAAGTCATCATCCACCTGGGAGCTTCCCAGCCCTACCCCAGGTGCTACATCTGTAATGGCGAACGTCAGGGATCCCACCGCACCCTTGGCCGACGGCACATTGACCGTCGCGGGTTTGGGTGCCACCTTGGGACCTCCAGTGGCGGCGCCTGGTGCGGCCTCCTCGATCGCTGCGGCCACAATACCCTCTATCTCGGCGGCGGTCAGGGGAGCGGGCGCTCCCATGACAGCCGACTCGACAGCCGCCGATACAAGCGACTCGATGTCCGCGGCAGTCACGGCATCGCCGGCGGCCGATTCAACCGCGTTCTCGACAGCCGCCGATACAAGCTCGCTGATTTCCGCTGCGGTAGGCTGAGCCGACGCCGGCTGAGCCGCGGCGGCCAGGGCCTGCTGCAAATCTGACTTGGTAATAGCCTCTTCCGACGCACCGCAGGCAGCTAGCAACAACAGCGCAACGCCGAAGGACAACGCTACGAAGAGTCTCCCTTTCACGGTCTTCATGAAATACCTCCCCATCTGCTGGAAAATCACCGACATCATATCAACGCAGAAACCCGTTTCGGGTTACCAGCCAATTCGATGGCCGGTAACCACCAAGGGGATTCCGATGAGTTGGGCGTTAGTGTACCCGCAGTCTATCGGGGTGTCAAAGCCTGTGCCGTGACACCACCCAACTGGAGAATCCGACCTCGCGGACGAGTTCACAGGAACGGCAACTAGGCGACCTCTGAACAAGTCAGCGGGAGGGTGGCATAGTAGAATAGGAAGTAGACTTGGTTGAGGGAAAGTGAAGGGTCAATGGACCAGCCAACGTTGGCGGACCTGGATTATGAGGGCAAGGAACGAAAGACCCGTCGGGAAGTATCTCCGCATTTTTCTAGACTAGTACACAACTGGGATGCATGACGACTACCACGAAGGACATCGGGAGGAATGGAGTCTTTAGGCTTCTCGACGACGTGGGTTCAGAAGGCTGCGTCGAGACTCTGTATCTCCCTCCTGGGGCGCCGGGTCGCGACTTGGCGGAGTTTGGGTTAGTTGAGGCCGTCGTTGGTGACACAGGCGCGGCAGTGTTTGTCGGGACAGATCGGACGATCGTAATCCGGCCGCCGCTGACGCTCGAGACAGACCTGCGCTCCGCAGGCTGTGAGACCGCGCCGCTTCGGGGCCTGCTCAACTCCGAACCGGTGATCGGGGTCGTACTGCTGAGGCTCGGACGGTACGCGATCGGGGTACTCAGAGGACGGACGCTGGTGGCGACAAAGACAGACTCGCGATACATGAAGAACCGGCATCGCGCCGGCGGGCAGTCGCAGCGGCGTTTCGAGCGTAGCCGGGAGCGGCTGATTCGAGAGCAGTACGACAAGACGTGCGAATTGACGCAGTCCGTGTTTGGACCGCATCTGAGGGAGATGAGCTGGGTGATGCTCGGTGGGGAGAGGGGCACGCTGAACGGGTTCATCGGCCGCTGTCGGCTGATGCGGGACCTCGAAGACAGGACGCTGTCTCGGCGGTTGTCGGTCGATCGGCCCAACCAGAGAGCTCTAGAGGGCATCTCCTATCAGGTCTGGAAGAGCCGGGTGACGTTCGTGGAAAAGTAGGGGCGTCAGATCGAAGTGTAACCGCCGTCGACTGTGAGGGCGGCACCCGTGACGTAGCTGGCGTCGTCCGAGGCCAGATACAGAGCCGCGTATGCGACCTCTTCGGGCTCTCCGAACCGACCCATTGGATGGAGGTCGTTCAGCCTCGTGAAAGTTTCAGGATCCTCCGACAGACCCCTCGTCAGGTTGGTTGCGATGAATCCGGGGCAGAGGCAGTTGACCCGGATGTTCCGGCTTGCGTAGTCGACGGCCAGCGTCTTCGTGAACTGCACGACCCCACCCTTGGACGGCGGGTATGGGTTGAATCCACCGCCGATCCCGACGGGGTAGCCCACCATCCCCATCGTGGATGCGAGATTGACGATCGCGCCGCCGCCGGCTCTCTCCATCTCAGTTACGGCGTGCCAAGACATCAGGTAGGTCCCCTTCAAGTTGACGTCGATCACCCTGTCCCAGACGGTTTCCGGGGACGCGCCAGCAAGGGATGGATTGCGAGAGGTAATCCCCGCGCTGTTGACAAGGAGGTCGACGCTCCCGAACTTGGCGGCCGCAGCCTGGACCACCAAGGAGGCGTCATCTGACTTGGTGACGTCGCCGGACAGCGCGATGGCGCGGCCTCCAGATGACTCGATAAGCGCGACCGTTTCAGCCGCGTTTTCCTCGGATATGTCGCAAGCGGCGATCTTCGCCCCCTCGCGGGCGAACAAGAGCGACGTCGCGCGGCCGATTCCCGATCCGGCGCCGGTTATCAGGGCGGTCTTGTCATGCAGTCGCATTGGAGTTTCCCAGGTGAGATTGGTAGTCTATCTTACGATCTCAGGGGTGTGCATTCCAGCCCCGTGAGTCGGTCGAAAGCTGAGTCCACACAAATGTACAGGATGGACAAGATCAGGGCGGCGATGTGTTTTGCCCTGGCACACAGGGGTTCAGTTGACGGTGTCTAGGAGGAGTCGTTCAGATGTGTCGGCCGACGCGGACGTGCTCAACCGGGTCGTTGTTATTGGCACGTCGGGGGTGGGGAAGACCACCTTTGCGCGGGAGCTTGCGTCCGCGCTCGGCGCGCCGCACGTGGAGTTCGACGCGTACCGGCACGGGCCGAACTGGCAGGAGACGCCGGACCCTCTGTTCAGGGAACGTCTTTCCGAGGCACTCGCAGGAGAGCGATGGGTCGCCGACGGGAACTACAGCGTGGCAAGGGACATCGTTTGGACGAGGGCGACGGCCGTGGTCTGGCTGGACCTCTCGTTTGGGCTCGTCTTCTGGCGCCTGTTCTGGAGGACGATGCGACGAGGGTTGCTGCGCACAGAGCTATGGAACGGCAACAGGGAGAGCCTCTGGTGGCACTTCCTTTCCAAGGACGATTCGCTGTTCCTGTGGGCGATGAAAACGCACTGGTCGAGGCGGAAGTCACTTCCGATCGCGTTTTCGCAGCCGGGACACGCTCACCTCAGGGTGTTCCGGCTCCGGTCTTCGAATGAGGCGCGCCGCTTGTTAGAGGGCGTCAGACATCCATCATCTTGTCGGGAGTCATGAGCTCCATGAACTCGATGCGGTTGCCCTCCGTGTACTCTCGAACCTGCGCCCCGACCTCGAGGGCCGCCCGGGGCAGATCGTTGCCGCCTCGCATCGGGGACATCAGAGCCTCCTCTGTCCACTCCAGAACGACGACGTTGTTCTCTCCCGGAACCGTCCCGCCGTTGAAGTAGACCTTGAACTCGCTGCGGTGGCCGGCGTCGTGGTAGATCTGCGCCTGCTTGTGGACGAGGCTGGCCACCCTTCTCGCCTCGCCTGGCTTGGTGTTGAAGATTCTTCGAACCAAGTACATCTGTGTTTCCTTTCGCGGTTGAAGATCGCCTGTGGTTGACCGTGGCAATCATAGCCGATGGCGGCAAGGGCGACCACAAGCGTCGCCCTACGGGTTGAGTTGCGGCAGCGAACTCCATTCGAGGAGAGGAGGGGACCGCTCCTCGAGGCGAACGCTGTCGGCAGGGACGAGCGGCCACGTCACGGGAACGGCGTAGTACACTAAGTTGTATCAGGAGGGAACGTTTGAACGTACGGGCTCGACCGCACGTTAGGATCGCTGACGTGTCGATGAGATTCGACGCTGGCGATCAGCGTTTGACGGCGCTCCAAGACGTGGACCTCGACGTCCTGCCGGGCGAGTTCCTGTGCGTCCTGGGTCCAAGCGGCTCGGGCAAGTCGACGCTGCTACGACTGATCGGGGGGCTACTGGAGCCAACGTCGGGATCCATCATCATCGAGAACGAGACTCCGATCGAGGCGCAGCGAAACAAATCGCTGGGGTTCGTGTTCCAGGACCCGTCTCTGCTGCCGTGGCGTTCGGTTCTAGGGAACATCCGGCTTCCGGGCGAGGTCAATCGGAATGCCGGCAGTACCGGCGGGCGGGCGGCGACGGAGCTGCTCGGTCTGGTCGGACTGGAGAGATTCGGGGACTACTACCCCCAGCAGCTCTCCGGAGGTATGCAGCAGCGTGTGGCCCTGGCCAGAGCGCTGGCGGTAGGTGCGCAGCTACTTCTGATGGACGAGCCATTCGGCGCCCTCGACGAGATCACCCGGGCCGCGATGCGGTACGAGCTGCTACGAATCTGGGACGCGGAGCAGAAGACGGTCGTGTTTGTCACTCACAGCATCACAGAGGCGGTGACGCTCTCCGACCGGGTGGCGGTGCTATCGAGCCAGCCCGGGCGGGTGATTGAGGTGGTGGAGATCGGGTTACCGCGCCCGCGATCGAGCAGCATGGAGCGGGAGCCGGAGTTTCTGGCATATACGGAGGCCCTCAGCGGGTTACTGAGACGGGGAGATAGACATCGACACGCGGTCCTCAGATAGACCTCCAGGAGGGGCGCAGGCAGAGGCGCCAGCCGTCGATCGGAGCGTGAGTCCCGATCGCTTCCGTCTGCTTGGAACAGGCTTGGCATACGTCGTCCCGCCAGCGCTGATTCTCTTGGTCTGCGCGCTGGTCTGGGAGGTCTGGACGCGGTCGAGCGACGTTCCCGAGTACATACTTCCAGCGCCGTCGACTGTGCTTGCGCGACTCCTCAGCGATCCGGGCCTGTTCGCTCGTGAAGGGGCGGTTACCCTCGGGGAGGCGCTCCTGGGCTTCGTTGTCGGGGCAGCGGTCGCGCTGATCGGGGCGACGTTGATGGCCCACTCTCGCGCGGTCGAGCGCGGTCTATATCCTCTGGCGATCCTGGTTAAGGTGACGCCGGTGGTGGCCATTGCACCGCTGCTGGTGATCTGGTTCGGGTTCGGGCCCACGCCTAAGGTGGTGATCGCGGCGCTGATCACGTTCTTTCCGGTCTTGGTGAACGGAGTCACCGGATTCAGGTCGGTGGACCGTGGTGCGGCGGACTTTCTCCGCTCTCTCCGCGCGTCGAGAAGAGAGGTCTTCCTGAAGCTGCGCGTCCCTAGCGCGCTCCCGTACCTGTTCGCCGCGTTCAGGGTGTCGATTCCCCTGGCCGTCATTGGAGCGGTAGTCGGAGAGTGGTTCAGCGCTGACCGCGGACTGGGGAGCATGATTATCGTCGCGCACAGCAACCTCGACATGCCGACACTGTTCGCGGCGATCCTGGTGCTCTCAATCATCGGAATAGGTCTGACGGCGATTGTCGCGGCCGTCGAGAGAAAGGTTCTCTTTTGGCACGAGTCTTCGATAGTAACTTGAGGGCCGCCGGCACCGGCCGTCGCCTGATCGGCCCTGTTCTCGTAGTGGCCGCGGTCGCCCTTTCGGCTTGCTTCGGAGGGGAGTCCCAGCCTATGGACGTCACCTTCATGGCGGGATTCAAGCCGCAGGCGAACCTGCCGTTCGTCGCAGCGTACGTCGCACAGGAGAAGGGGTACTTCGAGGAGCAAGGACTGAACGTAGACATCCAGCACTCGACGGGCGAACACCTCAGCCTGATGATGGCGGGTGAAGTCGACTTCACTACCGCCGATGCGAACTCGGTCCTGCAACGGAGAGCCGACCCGGGCCTTCCGATTGTGGCGGTCGCGCTGCTCGGCCAGCGCGGGCAGCAGGCGTTCATGGCGTTGGAGGAGTCGGGGATCCGCAGTCCAGAGGACTGGGAGGGCAAGACTTTCGGTTACAAGGTCACGATCCCGCCTGATTACCTGGCGATTCTCGACGCGGAGAGCGTCGATAGGACCAAGATCCAGGAGGTTCGAGTCGGCTTCGACCCCAGGGTGCTGACTGAGGGGCGGGTGGACGTACTCGCGGTATTCAAGTCAAACGAGCCGAATGTCGTCCGCGGGCTCGGGTTCGACGTCACCGTCTTCGACGCGGCGGACTACGGGGTGCCCACGCTCGGGCTCGCGTACGTCGTAACCGAGGACTTCATCAAGGGCCGCAGCGACACGGTGAAGAAGTTCGTGCGCGCGACGATGAAAGGCGCAATGTTCGCCGCGTCCAACATTGAGGAGGCACTGGACATCGTCCTCAAGTACGCGCCGAACGAGGACAGGGAACACATGCGGTTCATGCTGTCCGCTGAGCTTGCGGACGCGCGGTCGGCGCTGACGGACTCGCAAGGGCTGGGGTGGATGACGGCGGTACAGTGGGAGGCGTTCCATGACTCGTTGCTGCGTTACGGGGCGCTGACCGAGGCGCAGGACGTGGAGGCGGCATTCGATAACGGGTTCCTCGAGGATGTCTATCGGGATGGGGAGCTGGTTTGGCCGTAGGTTGGGGACCGAGCGGGGCTCGGATCAACCGGCGGCTTCCCGTTTCCGCGGGACTGGATTGGAATCCCTATCGCCAGGACTCGGCGTTGTCTAGGGGGTCGTAGCCAATCATCTCGCGCGAGTTTGAGATGTCCCAGAATCGCCATGTGTTGTTCGAGACGCCATAGAAGATCCCGAACCGAAGATCGTCAGTCGCCTCGATGCAGCATCGGACGAGCTGAACGAGGTCGCGGTGCGTCAGCAGCGTCGCGAACTGACGGGGGACCAGGGGCCTGCTCTCGCGGTTCAGCGTCCCTATCCGGAGGCAGATCACGGACAGCCCGAAGACGTCGGAATAGTAGCGACCGGCGGCCTCTCCGAACGCCTTTCCTATCCCGTACGGGCCGTCCGGACGAATCGGCATGTCGGTCGTGACTCTGGGGAACTCCCCTGGTGTCAGTCCGTCATAGTCCCCCGCGACGATCGATGAGTAGGGTTCGTCGTTCTCGTAGTTGCCGGTCGCGTGGTTGGACGAGGCGAAGATGACCCGGCTGACTCCGGCCCGACGAGACGCTTCGAGGGCGTTATAGGTGGAGGTCAGATTGTTTCTGTGGACGACGTCCCATGGGCTGTCCTGATCGGGGACGCTGGCGAGATCGATGACTGTGTCGACTCCGAGGTATGCGGGCAGGATGGCCTCCAGGTCGGTCGTGTCGGCGACCAGGGATTCAAAGCTTTCGACCTGAACGATGTCCACTCCCGAGACCTGGTAGTCGTCCTTGAGTCCGTTGTGCAGCACTCCGCCGATCAATCCGGCGGCCCCGGTAATGAGAATCCTCTTCTTGTCGGGCATTTTGTTCCTCTTTGGGCGGTGTGGGTTGATTATAGTACGATGGTGTTGCTTGGAGCTTCACCCTTCGATCCGCCGCGGCGGAGGCGAACGGAGACAACAAGGCACTGTTTCCCAGGAGCGGTAATGACTGAAGTCGATCGAATACTAGAGCGGGCGAAGGAGACTGGCGCGCTACTGTTCGGAGAGTTCACGCTGTCGGCCGGGGGCTCAAGCCCCTACTACTTCGACGGCCGCGTGCTCACTCTCGATCCCGAAGGGAGCTATCTCGTCGCGAAGGCGCTGCTCCCGATCATCAAGGAATCTGGTGCAAAGGCCGTTGCAGGTCCCACGTTGGGTGCAGACCCGATCGTGTCGGCGGTCTCCTTGGTCAGCCATCTTGAGAGAGACCCGGTCCCGGGGTTGATCGTGCGCAAGGAGGTTAAGGGACACGGTGACCAGCGGGCGATCGAGGGGCCACTTGCCGGACTTGAGCCCGGGGCTCCGGTCGCCGTCGTGGACGACACATGCACAACCGGGGGCAGCCTGTTCTTGGCCATCAACGCCGTCGAGGAGGCAGGGTACTCGGTGGTGAAGGTACTGACTGTGCTGGACAGGAACGAGGGCGGCAGCGCGGAGCTGAAGCGGCGAGGGTATTCGTACCAGGCGCTGCTGTCTGCGGACGAGGCTGGGGAGATTTCGGTTACTGCGTGACGGATTGCGCACGCTGCCAGGGAGAGGAGACTTCTCCTCCCCCTACCCCATGCGGGCAAGATGCCCGCGCTCCCAGGGAGAAGGAGCGGGCGGTTGCTCAGGACGAAATCCCTTGCCAGATAAGGCGGACTCCGAGGGCGAGGACGACGACCAGAAGCATCCTCAGCACCCAGAGGCCGCGGACCGCGCCTGAGACCCTCGCCCCGATTTGGCCGCCGACCGCGAGTCCGATTCCGACGAACACCAGCGTCGGGAACCACTGGATGTGGCCAAGCAGTCCGTGGGTGATCGCGCCGGCGCTCCCATAGATCGCCAGGGCAAACACCGATGAGGCGGCGGCGATCCTCACCGGGAATCCGAAGGCCAGCGCGAGTATGGGCGTCCTCAGGAATCCTCCTCCGATTCCGAAGAAACTGGATATGAAGCCCAGTAGAATGTTGAACGACGTCGCCAGGGTCTCGTTGAACTCGTACGAGTATTCCTCTCCCGAAGACGTGCGGATGTTTCGTCGCCGTACGGTCGCGTGGAAGAGGTGTCGGGGGCTGTTTGTTCTGACGTTCTCCGGAACCACCGGCCGCACGGCGAGCTGGACTGCAAGAAGAACGAGAAGAATTCCGAACAGCGTCCTGAAGATGCCGGGTGCGACCGCACCTACGCCGAAGGCGCCGATGACGGCCCCGGGCACCGCCGCAGCGGCGAACAGCAACCCGCTGCGGTAGTCGATCACATTCATTGTCCTGTACGTCCACGCAACCAGGATGCTGTTTATCGATATCGCAGCGAGCACCGTGCCGGCGACGACCTCGGGTTCCGAGTCAGAAGTGACGAGAAGGACTGGGCTGAGGATGAATCCGCCTCCGGCGCCCACGAGGACGCCGTATGCGCCCGACGCGACACCGACCGCAGACATCAGCACCCACTCGATCGCGTCCGCGGGTGGCATCACGACGATCCGTTCGGAGGGAACGGGGTCGGACCGGGAAAGAAGGGCCGACGGATCGAGGAATAGAAACGTGTCCGATGGCTGACGCCGAAAGACTGCGTCAGGTAGGGGAGGCTTGCCCTCAATCCATCAGGTCCCGGAGCGAGGTCCGCACGACTTCGGCAGGAACGTCATTCCTCGTAGTCGCGTTGCCGATTCCGTCGAGCAGCACCCATCGGATGGCGCCTGCGGAGGTCTTCTTGTCCGACCGCATAGCCTCGAGCACGCTATCGGGACCGGTGCCGCTCGCACGTAGAGGAAGGCCGTAGAGCGAGAGCACATCACGCTGCCTCTCGACTTCGGCATCAGACATCATGCCCATCTGGTTTCCGATACTCGCGGCGCCCATCATGCCGATGCTCACGGCCTCGCCGTGCAGGTATCGGCCGTAGCCAGTCGCGGCCTCGATACCATGGCCAATGGTGTGTCCGTAGTTCAGCAACACGCGAACGCCGAGGGTCTCCCTCTCGTCCCTGGAGACGACGTCGGCCTTTATCGCGACGCTCCTTCGAATGACGTCGGACGCGATCTCGGGCTCGAGCGCCTGGATTTCGGTCGCCTGGTTCTCGAACGTAGAAAGGAGGGGTTCGTCCAGGATGAGGCCGTGCTTGAGCGCCTCGGCCCATCCGGATGTGAGCTCTCGCTGGGGAAGCGACTGGAGCGTCGAGACGTCGGCGAGAACGAACCTGGGCTGGTAGAACGCGCCGACGAGGTTCTTGCCCTGGGGCAGATCGACGGCCGTCTTACCTCCGATCGCGGCGTCCATCATCGCCAGAAGGGTCGTCGGGACCTGGGCGAATGGGACGCCCCTCAGGAACGTCGCTGCGACGAATCCGGCAAGGTCGCCAACGACGCCTCCTCCTACGGCGAGGATCATGTGCCCGCGCTCGGCCTTCCGACTCGCGAGCCACGTGTAGATGTGCTGGGCGGTCTCGAGCGTCTTACTCTGCTCGCCGGGCGGAATGAAGAACAGGTGCGTAGGGATGCCGGACTTCTCCATCGACATCTGGGCGCGCCTGGACTGGTGCTGGGCGCCCATGTCGGAGACGATGTAGGCGACAGGAGGATCGAGGAGCCGGCGGACGCGGCTGCCGAGGTCTTCGACGATCCCCCACCCCACCCACAATGGGTAGTCTCCGGAGGATGTGCGGACGGTCGCGGCGAGCTCTGGATCAGCCGACTCGGTCGCGTGCGAAGCGGGGGTCTGAGGACTACTCTGCGTACTCAGGTTGCTATCACCCCCGTCCCCGGGCTGTCTCGTTTCGGCAGGTGAGGATCGGTCATCCCGCGCGGCGAGCGGTGACGATCTCCAACCCTCGAATGACCTCGGCGGCGGCCTCCGCGGGAGTCAGATAGTCAGTGTGTACCGTCCAGTGCGCCAGAGTATAGTTGAACTGTCTGAGGGCCTTCAAGGAATCGACGCGCTGGAGAAGGTCGCGGGCGTCCAGCATCGGACGGGCGATCGGATCATCTCCGAGCTCCGCCTGTTCAGCCCTGAGGCGCCGGACGATCGTCTCGGGTCGCGCTTCGAGGAGGACCACGACGCCGTTGGCGTCCATCACCTCTCGGTTGCGCGCGCTCATCGGCAGTCCGCCGCCTGTGGAGACCACCTGGCGGTCTGACTCACTGACCCTGACTAGGGTTTCGGTCTCGATCCTCCGGAACTCGTCCTCGCCGCTCTGCTCGAAGATCTCCTCGATCGCCATGCCCGAAGACGCGACGATTTCATCGTCGGTGTCCACGAGCGGCCTGCCGAGGACGCGCGCGACCTCCCCGCCGGTGGTGGTCTTACCGGTGCCTGAGAATCCGGTGATGAAGAGGTTCGTTCTGGTCACTTTGGCGTTGGTCGTCCTTCGATCCGCCGCGGCGGAGACGAACGGGTTGGAGCTGTCGATCAATCGAAGACGCGGGACTCGGGCTGAAACGCTCTTACCGGACAGCGAACGGGCAGGCCGAAGCGGCCTGCCCAGATGCGGTTACGACTGTTTCGGTGAGAGAGGGACGAGCTTAGCCGTCGGTGACTCCGTTGGCTCTCAGGAATTCAACCGCCTCCTGGACGGTCTGGATGTTCTCCGCATCCTCGTCGGAGATCTCCAGCGCAGAGTCGTCGGTGGAGAACTCTTCTTCGAAAGCCATGATCAGCTCGACGAGGTCGAGGGAGTCCGCGTTCAGGTCCTCGGTGAACGAGGCCTCGGGCACGACTTCACCTTCGTCGACACTGAGCTTCTCGGCTACGACTTCCTGTACGCGCTCGAAAACTGTTGCCACTGCCTTACCTCCGGAGTCGCAGAACTATTCTTTCGACATCTGTTCGATTCTGCCCGAGTCGGTGTCTCCACTCGACGCTATCGGGCGCTCGTAGTCTCCATTACCGATCCGAGCACGCCGTTGACAAACTTGGGAGAGCTCTCGGAGCCGAACGCCTTTGCCAGCTCGACAGCCTCGTTGATCGCAACCTTCGGGGGTATCTCATCCCACATCGACATCTCGTATATAGCCATTCGAAGCAGGTTGCGGTCGACGACGGCCATCTGTGAGATGGGCCAACTGGGCGCAAACTCAGAGATAATCTTATCGATTTCGAGGATATTTTCAAGCACGCCAGTGGTCAGGTGCGATAGAAATCGATCGGCAGAGCCTGTGAGCCGGTGCGAATCCCTCGCGTGGCCGAGAACCTGGTCGAGCGTGTGGGCTACGGCGTCCACCTCGCAGAGCGCCTGAAGAACGGTGACCCGTGTCCGGCGCCTGGAGTGGGTTGTTCTGTCGTACGCCTTCAACAGTGGGTTCCGAGGTTAGTGGATTGAGGATTTCGGTTGTCTGGACTGCCAGCGTACCCGGTTTAGAAAGCGCCGCTAGTTCCTGCTCAAGGTCAGAATCGAGTCCAGATCGGTCACGTTGGAGATGTTGGCTCGTCGGCTGATCCGCTTGACCATGCCGCTCAAGGCGCGGCCGGGTCCGATCTCGATGAAGCTGTCGACTCCGGAGCCGACCATGTACTCGATAGTGTCTTTCCACTGGACCGTGCTGCACACCTGGGAGATCAACTCGTCCTTGATCTCGTTGGCCCCCGTCATCGGGGAGCCGGTGCAGTTGGCCACGATGGAAACACGGGAGTCTTTGAACTGCATGCTTTCGATGGCGCTGACAAGGCCGGCCCTTGCGGGCTCCATGAGACCGGAGTGGAAGGCCCCCCCGACCCTGAGGCCGATGACCTTCTTGGCTCCGCGGGCCTCGGAAAGGTCCATGGCTCGAACGATGTCCATGCGCTCACCGCTGATCACGATCTGCTCGCCGGTGTTGACGTTGGATATCCAGACGCCGGTCTCCCGTGTGACCTCCTGCATCGCGACCTGGTCGAGGCCGATGATGGCGGCCATTGTGCCGGGGTTCTGATCGCAGGCCTCCTGCATCAGTCTGCCCCTCTCCTGGACGAGGAGCGCGGTCTGATCGATGTCAAGCACGCCCCCGACCGCCAGCGCGGTGTACTCGCCGAGGCTGTGGCCGGCCATGACGACCGGCTGGGGCATCTGCTCGACGCCGAGCTCCTGCTCCATCGCCTTAACGCAGGCGAGGCTGACGGCCATGATCCCTGGTTGGGCGTTGATCGTCTGTCTCAGGTCGTCCTCGGGCCCCTCGAACAGGACGCGGGTGAGCGACCTCCCGAGTGCGTCGTCGATCTCTTCGAAGACCTCCCGAGCGGCGGCGGAGCTGTCATGCAGCTCCTTGCCCATGCCGACGGCCTGCGCTCCCTGTCCGGGGAACAGGAACGCGACCTCCGGGCCGCGTGCATTGTTGCTAAACGTGAGTGTCATGGTGAAACCCTCCCGGGCTATTGAGGGGGACCGGACCGCGGTTGCAGCCGGGAGGCTATAAGTCGTCCGACTCCGAAGGGATGACTTCGCGTCCGTTGTAGTATCCGCAGCTGGTACAGACCCGATGCGGCAGTCTAGCACTCTGGCACTGCGGGCATCTAGATATAGCGATGTCCTTTATCGTGAAATGGGCCGACCTGCCACCCTGTCGCTTCTTTGAGTGTTTCTTCTTTGGGAGCGGTGCCATGTGAGTCTAGTTCCTGGAGGGGTTGAGCTCTGAGGTCTGCGTTATCAGCCGGAGGAGCGGTCCCCACCTGGGGTCGACCGGCGCCTCACAGCCGCACTGCGTCTGATTGAAGTCTGCACCACAGTCCGCACATAGGCCCGGGCACTGCTGGTCGCAGAGCGGTTTCATCGGGGCGGCCATTGTCGCATACTCTCTGACGATTCCCGTCAGGTCGAGAATGTGGCTCTCGTCGATCAGGCAGAGGTCTGAGTGATCGACGGGCGGGATGACGCGGGCGCCGGTGTTCGGATTCCGTGTCGGGATGTACTCCTCTTCGACTACAAGGTGTATCGGGTGGTCGTAGTGCGCCAGGCAGCGTCCGCATTCACAGTCAAGGGTCGAGTCGAAGGACGCGCTGACCCAGATACTCTTATTGGTGCGGAGGAGATTGACGGTTCCGCTGATTCTGACTCCACCGAAGTTCTCGACGAGGTCAATCACCTCGTCAAGTTTGTACTGCCGGCTGGAGCCGCTTGGCTCCAACAGGAGCTGTGAAACATTCAACTCCATCCCAGTATCATCCTCACGAAGGTTCTCGCCCTACGGATTAGGGAATTCTAGGAAACCTTGGACATTGCGTCAAGTTTCACATAGTTCTCGTGTGTGCGGGTTTCGGGAGCTCGCCCATCGACACGCTCAGGACGAACGGGGTGATTGTCGCGGGAATTCGGCTTGACAGGTGAAATGGGTTCCGGTAGGATTCAGTCCTGCACCTTCGGGTGCCGCACCTTAACAACTGGATAGTGGAAAGAACCAAAACCCAAAAATCCGTAGAGTTTGATCCTGGCTCAGGACGAACGCTGGCGGTGCGCCTAATGCATGCAAGTCGAACGAGCGGAGGGGCTTCGGCCCCCGAGCTAGTGGCAGACGGCTGAGTAACACGTAAGTGATCTGCCCCGGAGAGGGGGATAAGCCGGAGAAATCCGGTCTAATACCCCGTACGCTCTCTATACTGCGGTGTAGAGAGGAAACGTTCCGGCGCTCTGGGAGGAGCTTGCGGCCTATCATGGTAGTTGGTGGGGTAAAAGCCTACCAAGCCGAAGACGAGTAACCGGTGTGAGAGCACGATCGGTCAGAGGGGGACTGAGACACGGCCCCCACTCCTACGGGAGGCAGCAGCAGGGAATCTTGCGCAATGGGCGAAAGCCTGACGCAGCGACACCGCGTGGGGGATGAAGGCTCTCGAGTTGTAAACCCCTTTTCTCGGGGATGAGAAAGGACAGTACCCGGGGAATAAGGTTCGGCTAACTACGTGCCAGCAGCCGCGGTAACACGTAGGAACCGAGCGTTGTCCGGATTTACTGGGCGTAAAGTGCGCGTAGGCGGTCCGTTAAGTCTCATGTGAAATCTCCCGGCTCAACTGGGAGGGGTCATGAGATACTGGCAGACTTGAGTGCAGCAGAGGGGAGCGGAATTCCCGGAGTAGTGGTGGAATGCGTAGATACCGGGAGGAACACCAGAGGCGAAGGCGGCTCCCTGGGCTGTGTCTGACGCTGAGGCGCGAAAGCGTGGGTAGCAAACCGGATTAGATACCCGGGTAGTCCACGCCCTAAACGATGGATACTAGGTATGGGGGGTATCGACCCCCTCCGTGCCGTAGCTAACGCATTAAGTATCCCGCCTGAGGAGTACGGCCGCAAGGCTAAAACTCAAAGGAATTGACGGGGACCCGCACAAGCAGCGGATCGTGTGGTTTAATTCGATGATAAGCGAAGAACCTTACCAGGGCTTGAAATGCATCCGACAGGCTGCGAAAGCAGCCCTTCCTTCGGGACGGTTGCACAGATGTTGCATGGCTGTCGTCAGCTCGTGTCGTGAGATGTTGGGTTAAGTCCCGCAACGAGCGCAACCCCTGTCGCTAGTTAGGATGTCTAGCGAGACTGCCCCTACTGGGGGAGGAAGGTGGGGTCGAGGTCAAGTCATCATGGCTCTTACGTCCTGGGCTACACACACGATACAATGGCCGGGACAATGGGTTGCTAAGGCGCGAGCCGGAGCTAATCCCAACAAACCCGGCCCCAGTTGGAATTGCAGGCTGCAACCCGCCTGCATGAACGCGGAGTTGCTAGTAACCGCAGGTCAGCACACTGCGGTGAATACGTTCTCGGGTCTTGTACACACCGCCCGTCAAGTCATGGAAGTCGGCAACACTTGAAGTCGCTGGGCTAACCGCAAGGAAGCAGGCGCCGAGGGTGGGGCTGGTGACTGGGACTAAGTCGTAACAAGGTAGCTGTACCGGAAGGTGCGGCTGGATCACCTCCTTTCTAGGGAGACAGGGAGCGCTCAAGGCATAACCCAAGCCGCTATACGGGCGTGACCAGGTCGTTCGACGAGTGAGTGGTTCAGAGGGAGACAGGGTAGAGCCGGACCCCGATTCGTCGGGGGGAGCTCCCCAGAACCCGAAGTCTGCTCTTATCGTAAGCTCGTCGCCATTCAATACACAGTCAACACTACGGTGAGGCTCTTTCCACTATCCAGTCGCTAAGGTGTTTTCTTTGAGGGACAACGGAGTGTAGCGGAACGAGGGGCTCATGCCCCTTGCCACGCCCCCCCCTCCCATCCTCACTGGCCCAACATCCTCAACCCGCCCGGTAACGCGTGGGGCTGTAGCTCAGTCCGGGAGAGCGCCTCCTTTGCACGGAGGAAGTCAGGGGTTCGAATCCCCTCAGCTCCACCAGCATCCGATATTAGGCTGCTTCCCGGCCAATTTGGCTGCGCGAAGCGCGGATTGGGGTGAACGCGGTGGCCTCCAAGACATCCAAGAGGTCAACGAAGGTCGCAAAGCAGACCGGCGCAAAGCCGGTCCTCCTCTCGGGCGGCAACCCTCAGATTGCGAAGGCGGATGGCGACGCCCCCGTGTAGGCCTACATCGCAGCCATGCCTGGCTGGAAAAGCGATGTTGGCCGTCGCCTCGACGCGCTCATCGTGCGCACCGTGCCTGACGTGCGCAAGGCTGTGAGGTGGAACTCGCCCTGGTGTATGGCATCGAGGGCCAAGGCTGGTTCGTGAGTTACCACGTCTTTACCCGGTACGTAAAGGTGACCTTCCTCGATGGCGCGTCGCTGCGTCCCGTCGAACCCGGCTCAGGGAAGGACCCGGACTCGCGCTGGGTCGACATCTACGAGGACGGGCTCAACGAGGAGCAGATGGCGACGTGGGTCCGGCAGGCGGCCGCCCTGCCCGGCTGGCCTGGGTTCTGAGATCCTGCGCCAACGAACCAAATTCAGACAAGAACTGATTCCCATCGATTCACTCGGAAGCAGCCTGACTACTCATCAGCCGCACATTGTCTGCCGCGCCTTACTTGGATACGCTTAGGGTAAGGAGGCCCGTAGAATGATTGTCAAAATCACCTCCAAGCGCCAGGTCACTTTCCCGGCGCGAGTGTTGGACGCAATGGGAGTCGGCCCCTGCGACCATCTCGAAATCGAAGAAGGGCCAGATGGCTTCACGATCAGACCACGACGAGTCGATCGAAGCCGCCTGGCCCCGCTACGCGGTAAGTTGAACTCCGTAGATTCGTCCTTCGATCTCGAATCATTCCGAGCACAACCCCATGACCCAGCGCTTCGGGATTGACACCGCCATCCTGGTGAGACTGTTGACCGGTGAACCGGACGTCGACTTCGAGTATTGTGTCGACCGACTTAGCCGATTGGTGGATCAGAGGGCAGCTGAGATCTTTGCCTCGAATCAAGTCATAGGGGAAGCCTACATCGCAGGGCAACATCACTATGGTGTGCCCCAGGCCGACGCGCGTTCGGCGCTCATTGAGGTCCTGTGAAGTGGTCTGGTAGCGCCGCTGAATGGACGTTCTGTCTTCGCCGCCTTGGAGGCATCCAATAGTCCCGGGTTATTCGACCGGCTCATCGCCGACGACTACCGTCAGGCAGGCGTGGAAACTCTGACGCTGGACCATAGGATGTCGCGCCTGCACAGGTGCATCCCCTCTGAAACCGCTGGGTACCGTGCGCGCCCTATGGAGTCGTACCGCCCTGTCAGACGACCACAGCCAATTCGAAAACCGTTATATCTTCAGTAAACTCAGGCCCACCACACTCCCCGCATCTCTTCTTATCCACGGCTGTTCAATGGTAAACCAGAACTCGTACCAGAGGGTCGATGAGGCCATCGAGCGGGACGAAATCTGGCGTGCCAAAGAGATCCTGCGCGGCGCGATACGGTCCAGCGGCTACGACGTTGAGCTTTACGAGCGGTACGGGCGACTTCTCCTAGACGTCCAGGAGAAGCTCGAGGCTGGCAAGTACCTGTTCCTCTCCAGGAGCCGTCGGCCGGAGTACGAGTCCGCGATCGAGCTCTACCTTTCGAGGGTGAGGGACGACAGGCTGTACTACTCGTTCCCGAGGTCGGCGAGGCTGCGGGAGATCTCCGACTATCCAGCCTCGATTCAAACCGACCTCGAGCGGGCGCGATTCCAAGTGCCCCCGAAACACGAGTACAAGGTCGAGTCGTCTGGCATCGGCTGCTGGACGGCGATCATCCTGGTCGCAGTCGTGGCGGTAGCCGTCGTCGTGCTCGCCGCCGTTGGATTCTGGGTTAGCGTCACGTGGCTGTTCTTCTGATTATTGAGCTACGCTGGTACTGCGCTACGCTGGCCCACCTCTGCCGTGGACACCAGATCGGCTCCCACGAACGCCCGAAGCAGGAACTGTCCATCCTCAATTTGCTACAATGAGGTGTTGCAGTTCATTGGCCCATTCAGAAACGCACAGCGACGGACCGTAATCTGTCACGCTTTCCACTCTCTTCCGCCTCGCGGTGAGTCGCTGTGTTTCCCCCTAAGTCCAAGGTAGTTTATCCTCGCATGCCTCTTCAGTCCCCATCCACATCGACACGACCTCGTTCAACCAACCGAAGACCCAGTTACGAAGCCGTCTGCGCCGATTGCGGTATTCCCACAACCGTCCCGTTCAGGCCCACCCAAGACAGGCCGGTGTACTGTCGCCCATGCTTCAGAGATCAGCCCAACGGCGGTTCCTCCGAAGTGAGCGTACCAGCCAGTAGGCCCGTTTTCAGACATGAGCACGCCGTTGATGGCGTCCACCGGGGCGCCGTGGCGTTTTCTGGGATGGACATTAGGGGTGCCACCAGGGCGGCGATTTCTCGGATGGATATTTCAGAGCCCACGCCGATTCAAGAGAAATCCATCCCTCATCTTCTGGCGGGACGAGACTTGATCGGTCAGGCGCGAACCGGGTCAGGCAAGACACTGGCGTTTGCAGTACCCCTGGTCGAGCGGTGCGATCCGTCGCTTCGGCGGGTCCAGGCGCTCGTGCTGACGCCGACCCGTGAGCTGGCCATTCAGGTGGCTGGGGTCACGGAGGATCTGGCTTCATCGCGGCGGCTGCGAGTGACGCTGCTATACGGCGGCCGATCTTTGGGGCCGGAGTACACGGCGTTGAGGCGCGGGGCGCAGATCATAATCGGGACTCCGGGTCGTACGCTTGACCATCTACGACAGGGCACTCTTGATCTGCGGTCGGTGCGCTACCTGATCCTCGATGAAGCGGACGAGATGCTGGACAGGGGCTTCGCACACGACGTCGAAGCAATCCTTAGCGGCACTCCCTCCGAGCGCCAGACGGCACTTTTCTCAGCGACGGTGCCTGAGTGGGTGGCGAAGACCGCTTCGAAGCACATGCGACGCCCCGTCAAGGTGGAAGTGGACGCAGACCTGCAAACGCTTCCCACCGTTGAGCACGTAGTCTACACGATCGAGAAGAGCGATAAGATCGAGGCGCTCGAGACGCTGCTGGACGAGCGTGACGACGGTCCTATTCTCGTGTTCGGCAGGACCAAGCGCGGCGTAAGGAAGCTGGCAAGACAGCTAGAAGCATCAGGCTATCCAGCCGCGGCGCTTCAGGGAAATCTCAGCCAGAGCGCCCGCGAGCGCGTGATGGCGGACTTCCGCTCGGGCGCAACTCCGATCCTGGTAGCGACCAACGTGGCTGCCCGGGGCCTGGATATAGAGGGGATCGGCCAAGTTATCAACTATGACCTCCCCGACTCAGAGCTGCTATTCACTCACCGCGTCGGACGGACCGGGCGGATGGGCCGTTCCGGAGAGGCGGTCACATTCATTACCCCCGATGAAGAGAAGAAGTGGCGTGAGATCGAGCGGGACCTGGGCCGACGGTTCATCCGCAAGTCATGGGGTGACGTTCGGCGCCAAAGTCAAGCTAGTCGATAGATTCCCAGGACGCGTCGGACCTCCGGGCGGCACTTCCGATGCCTGGACGTACATTGGATATCGGCCGAATCGTTCGGGCCACGAAGCACTCGTTCGCGGGGCTGCGAAACGCGGTCGTGGGCGAGGCGGCGTTCCAGCTGGAGCTCGTCCTCGCCATCTTTCTGACTCCGGTCGCGATCTGGCTAGGAAACAACGGTGTTGAACGGGCCCTGATGATCGGCGTGCTTTTGCTGGTGCTGATCGTCGAGCTCCTGAACTCCGCCGTCGAGACGACGGTTGACCGGGTCGGAATGGAGTTCCACGACCTGTCCGGGAAGGCCAAGGACCTGGGCTCGGCGGCGGTGTTCATCTCCCTGATCGCGGTGCCGGTTGTGTGGGGATTGATCCTCCTGGATTGAGCTGTTCGAGTTGACGCCCCACTCCCTTGCGGGCAGGACGCCCGCGCTCCCAGTGGGTGCTCGTGCTGCGGATCGAGTTGACGCCCCCCACCCCTTGCGGGCAGGATGCGCGCGCTCCCTGTGGGTGCTCGTGCTGTTCTACGCTGGGCTTGTGAGCAAGGACAAAGAGCATCCAGGATTTCTGCGCGCTATCCTCGAGACCGAGCTACTGGCGCTGGATCGACGGCGATGGACCGCAGCGTAGGGAGTTGGAGGAGCGATTCGGGGAGACGTCCTGGAGTGGGACGCTGCGACTGATTCCTGCCGGACTTATTGCCGTGTCACGCTGAAAACACTCTACCGACTGCGAGTCAGGTGAGATTCAGTTTCGTCACGCGGCCGCCGATCAGCCACTCGGCGACATATAGGTTGCCGTTCGCATCGACCGCCAGACCGTGCGGGCTGTTGAACTTGCCGGTCTCGAGCAAGCTGGTGGGGACGATCTTCCCGTCGTCGCCCGTGTTGTTAGGCCAGCCCTCCACGTCACAGACCTGCTCGTTGTCGCCGAGATAGGTGACCAAGTTATCGTCGAGGTCGGTTATCGCCAGGCGGGCGCGTAGCTCTGCGATGACCATCAGGTCGCCATGGGTAACAAACCCACTCGGCGTGGTCAGAAAATCGGAGCCGAAGGCGCGCTTGAAACCCCCTTCGAGATCGTACACCTGTACACGGGCGTTCGCGCGGTCGGCCACGTACAGCTCAGGCTCAGACTTGCGTCTATCGATGTGGATCCCATGAGGGCAGTTGTATCTACCCGCCCCTTCCTCGCCATTGATGCTGCTCACATACTCGCCATCAGCGGTGAACCTATGCACGTGGCTGGCGCCGTATCCATCGCCGACCCAGACGTCCCCGTTTCCGCCAAATCTCTCTTCGTTCACCGCGACGGTCGTAGGGCTGTAGCGTGTACTCTCGTACACCGAGTGCGGAGGCTTTTCCAGCCTCATGACGACCTCGCCATCCAGCGTCGTCTTGAATACCTGCCCGGAGTCGTCACCTGCGCCGGGCGGGTTGTCATAGTCATGGACGTGGCTTCTCTTGGAACCGTTGTCGGCGATCCACAAGTACTCCGTCCCGTCCTCGTTGACCAGGGTAATACCGTGGGCGTCGGCGAACTCTCCCCTCCAGGACCCAAGGAAATTGCCTTCTTTGTCGAAGGTCATCACGTTGGGGTCTCCGGGATGGCACGTAATCACGTTCCCGGACTGTGTCACCACAATACCGGGATGGGCCCATCCCATCCTGGAACTCTCTGACTCTGGGATCTTCGCCCAGTTGTCAATCCAGTCGTATGAATGCTCACCGCTGCCTACGCGCATAGCTGGGCCTCCGTGTCCGGGATTTGGTTTAGATGGAGAAGTGAGCCGCCTCTCGTCCGTCCCCGAGACGGCACTCCCCTGTTTTACGGGTTGAGGATGACCTTCGTGTACCCGTCGATTCGCTTGTCGAACTTGTCGTAGGCGTCGACCGCGTCGTCCAACGGCACCTCGTGGGAGACGACAAAGCTGGGAGTGGCCCTGCCAGCGACAATCAGGTCGCGCAGATAGGCGTTGTACTGCTTCACGTTGCACTGCCCCGTGCCCAGCCGCAGACCCTTCTCGAACAACCTGCCGAAGTTGATGGACAGGGCTCCGCGCTTCGCCCCCTCGTCAACTCCTCCGGGATCCGAAGGTACGTACAGGCCGGGGATCCCCATGATCCCTGTTGGGTTTATCAGGTCGATCATCTGGTTCAGGACCACGTTGGGGACCTCGTCCTGCTCCCCTCCCGCGGCGGACGATCCTTGGGAAGCGGCCTGATAGCCAACGGCGTCAATCGTCTTGTCCACGCCATCGCCGGCCCGCATCTCCCTAATCTGCTGGACCGGATCGCCCTCGTCGAAATCTATCGGAATTGCGCCGACTTCACTCGCCTTGTCCAACCGCTCCTTAACGTGGTCGATGGAGTAGACCTCGGCTGCGCCCCTGATGATGCAGCTGTAAGTGGCCATCAGGCCGACCGGTCCGGCGCCCCATACCGCGACGCTCTCACCGGGACTCACATCCGCGAGCCTTGCGCCGTGGTAGCCTGTCGGAAAGATATCCGCCAAGAGAGCGAAGTCAGCCTCGAACTCGTCGCCCGCTGGCAAGGGTAGACAGTTGAAGTCGGCGTGCGGCACCTGTAGGTACTCAGCCTGTCCGCCGCGCCATGGCCCCATGGCGACGTAGCCGTACGCCCCGCCGGCAAAGCCGGGGTTGACCGTGACGCAGAACCCCGTGAAACCCCTCTGGCAGTTCTTACAGAAGCCGCAGCCCACGTTGAAAGGCATTACGACCCTGTCCCCTGCCGACAGAGACTTCACAGCGGACCCGACCTCTTCGATTACACCCATGTTCTCGTGGCCGAAAATGATGCCTGGTTCGGCAGCGGTTCGACCCTCGTACATGTGCAGGTCGGAGCCACAGATGCAGCTCGACGTAATCCTCACGATCACGTCGTTCGGATGTTGCAACTCCGGGTCGGGAACGTCCTCAACCGCGACGCTGAACGGGCCCTGGTACACAACGGCTTTCATAGAAACCCTCCTTCACCTGCGTGGGATACTTACACCACGCGTCAAACGTGTTCTGGATCGCCGCGAATTGTATCAGGGTGAACTAGACCTGTCTAAGGCTCCAAGCCTGCCGGCTACGCCTACCGTCACAGGTGGACAGGAACTGTGGTCGGTGGTTCGACCCTTAACGAGTGGCGCGTGGCTGGTCCTAGTACCAACTCCGGCGAACAAGTCCCGGCAAGCTTGGAACTGACGCCGGAACAATATGTCCCCCGGTTGACCGGTGACATGATTGGCCAGGGCAACCGGACTTCAGGCGACGGTGTGGACCTGCATGCTAGAGTGCCTGAACAGACGGCTAGAACCCTGGAGTCACAGTCCGTAGAGATACCGGCCTACCGATGTGGAGGGGGCAGGCTACCCGAATGGACCGTACGTGGGTATGTGGGGTCGGACCGGTGGGGCTATTGAGGTCTGCTGCATGATCTGAGCGCCATACGACAAGTGTGACATCGGAACAGAATCTGCACTCGTCGGGAGAGCGTGTCCTCCCCAGGGACAGGACGCCGATCGATCTAGTAACTTTCGCACGGGTTCCGCGTCGCCGTCCTGGCGGTTGACTCGGTGTCGCCGAACCGACCGTATTCCGGCCGGCCATCGTCTTCAGCGTCTCTTAGTACAGAGCAGGCCGTCGCAGCCGGAGTTGACCTCGCACAGGTTGTCTAGTAGATTCGTGATGTGAGCGGAGTATTGGTACGCGGGGATTCTGGTAATACGGTCTGATTGGTTTCAGCTTACCCTCCAGGCTGATAGAGCCGGTGACGGGGACCCAGGAAGCATCGACTCGCCGCCTGTGACTTTACCTCGATCTCGATGGTGGCCAGAAGACGCCCATGTCTGGAGGAATGGAATCCGGAAGAGTAGAAACACTCGCGGGCTGGTCGTCCGGTGGAACGGCAGCGCCTCCGTCGATGAAGATTGAGAAACTGCAGTCGTCGCTGGTGAGCACTCGACAACGACCTGTTGAGTCTGTAGAGAGAACCGCTGGCGGGAACGATTCCGGCGTGGGTGCGACTTCGATGTCGGCCAGTGCGAGCAGGCACCAGACTGTGCCGCCGCGCAATGAAACCTGGTACGGCGGTCGTGACGACGCGGCCGCGACCCGACTGGCCGTCCTGCCCCAACCGTGGCCGGGTCGTCTGCTACTCCTCTCCCTGCTGGTGATGTTGAACCTACCGATGACCTTCACCTTGATTACCGGTACGGACCCATATGGGTTCTTCACACTGAACTCGGTGTCGGCCTATCCTCTGCCGCTGGTACTGTCTACGGTACTGAGTTCGGCCCTGGCCTTCGTAGGGTACGCCTGTTATCGCTGGCTGCGGCGGCGACCGCGGTGGTTCACCGGAGAGTACTGGAGTCCGATCACCAGGGGAGCGGTGTTGTGTGGGCCTCCTGTACTTCTCGCATACGCACCAATCATCGTCCTATCTAGTCACGGATGGAAGTCGACGCACATTGCGCTGGGGGCGGTGATTGCCGGAGCACTGACAGTCACTCACGCCCTCAGAGACGAGGAGACGCACCTTGATCCAGTTCAGGCTCGGTATTGGTTCATCTGCGTCCTCGGCTCGCTCCTTGTGTTCCTCGTCCTCTGCATCGGCGCCATGATTGTGCTGTACAAGGTCGAGCAGTTCCCCGCGTCCGGCAACATGGTGTGGTCATGGGAATACCGATGGTCGGAATTGGGATACCCCCGCGAAGAGTATGACACATGGCACCGCGACGGTCTCTTGGCCTTTACTGCGTTAGGAGTGGCTTTCATGGTCGCGGCGCTTGGTGGAAGCATGATCGCCGCGGTTCTGAGGTATGCGAAGTCACCCGAGTCAGCTCCGCTGACCCCATCCGCCACTAACTATCGCGACAACTTCCCACCCTGGGTCGCGCGAGTTGTACGGCAACTGGGCGCTCCTTATTCTCCCCCACCGGGTGAATCCGGGTACTCCGCTGTCTTGAGCGGCTTCGAAGTCGACATCACTGGCCGCCAGTACGAGCTCCTGGCCGCCCGCAAAGACGACCTCCTGAGTGACGTCAATCTGATTGTCGACAGAGTCGCGGGCGACGTCTTCGTTGAGACCGTCGACGGGTGGAGGAGGCTTGACTTCCGAGTTCGAGGCCGATCGGGTGCCATCCGGAGCGGTCCCTTCTCCCTACTGTGCATTTTGGCCCGTCACCCAGGTCGGCGATTCACGAACGCCGAGCTGCGGGCGATCTTGGAGCCCGAGCTTAGCGACCGCGCTCTGTTCAGCGTCGGTGACTTCATCCGGCAGCTCCAGAAGAGGAGACCTCGCCTCGGCGTCGAACGCGACGACAGAGGGTCGTACCTGGCGGAGGCAGTCAGAGTGTGTCTGTTGGAACACAGGTCAGAGCCGGCGAGTAACGACGACCCAATGCCAGAGGGAAGGCAACCCGACTAACTCGATACTGAGCTTTAGCGTTCGTCCCAAATCCACCGCCTGAATCTACGTCGCTACGCGCCACCGACCACATCCGTATTTCCGGCGAAGGCCGGAATCCGGGGGCGAGGGGGCTGCTCGGTCACGATAGCCCACACCGATCGGTCCCATGTTCCAATGGCCAGGTGGTGGATTTCGGGCCGTGGCCATGCCTTGACTTAGACGCTACTCCCTCTGAGAAACGGGCCGGGAGTTCGTTTTCACGCCAAACGAGCGCTATCCCACTCCTATTACAGTTCCTTTCAACGTCGGAGCGTGAGATCATACCTTCGCGCGCTGCAAGCCCCCAACGGGCAAAGATCGGCGGTGCGGGGGATGATCCTGGAGACCTTAGCGGCGTTCCACAGACGGCCACGAGCCACAGTTTCCCATGACCAAAAGTCAAACCTCGGATGTGAGGGCAGCCGGCTGACAGTCACCAGCGCCAGTGAGAGTGATCGTTCTGCCGCAAGAAGTATAGTATCCAGTGCTGACGCGCCCCCGGCTAAGGCCCCTGCAGTCGCGATCGGCGGAGATGCGCTGTTCGTAGGTCTCAAGGTAGCCCCAAGGTATGAGGCGTCAGGGAAGGTACTAGGATGACGCAAATAAGCGATCTGATTCGTTGGATGCAGATCTTGTGGTCACACGTCCGCGGCGGGTCGACCAATCTAACTCAACGGCCTCTTCTGCTTAACCTCTCATTTGCATTGGCCCTCGTCTTAACGATCGCCTGCACCAGGGAGGTCCCAGTAGAGGTCATAAAAGAAGTAGAGGTTGAGGTGATCAAGGAGGTCACCAAAGAGGTGCCCGTGGAGATTAAAGTTGTCAAAGAGGTCACCAGTGAGGTGCCTGTCGAGGTGATCAAGGAGGTCATAAAGGTAGTCCCCTTCGAGGTCATCAAGGAAGTGCCGGTTGAGGTGGTCAAGGAGGTGACAGTCGAGGTGCTGGTCGAGGTGATCAAGGAGGTCATCAAGGAAGTCCCCTTCGAGGTCATCAAGGAAGTGCCGGTTGAGGTGGTCAAGGAGGTGCTGGTCGAGGTGATCAAGGAGGTCATCAAGGAAGTCCCCTTCGAGGTCATCAAGGAAGTGCCGGTTGAGGTGGTCAAGGAGGTGACAGTCGAGGTGCCGGTCGAGGTGATCAAGGAGGTGGAGGTGGTGAAAGAGGTCGTCAAGGTGGTGATAGTCGAGGTTCCCGCACCCACCGCTGTCGCCACACCGACAGCGGTTCCAACGGCCGCACCAACTTCGGAACCGCCACCCACGCCCACCGCTGTACCCACACCGACGGCGGTTCCGGCGCCCACTGTTACTGCCGCCGCGTCCCCTACGCCTACCGCGACTCCGAAACCCGAACCAGTCGCCCACCCGTCTGACATTCTCGATTGGTTCGACGGTCCGCCGGATGAGGCTCACTCCTACGCTGCTAAGTCAATTGAGCGGATGTGGGACCTGTATCCAGACCTCGCCGCCGGAGTTGCTCGGCTGATCTGGGTGGGAGACGGTATTACATGGAATGAGGAATTTGTTCTTGAAGAACTGTCATATGTTGTGAGCGAAGACCCAGAATTAGTGCGTGCGGTCGTCAACCAAGAGCATCGCTCTTACCTGTTGGAAGTGGGCTCCGGGTCCGCCGAGCGGGCAGCGGACTACCCATGGTTGGCCGACGGCATGAATGCGCGGGAGCTGTATGCGATCATCGAAATCGCTCGTATCGCCAAGCGTAACCCGGGTTTCGCCGAGCGTGTGTTGGGCTACACCTGGCTGTCCGACGGCATCACCGAGGCCGAAGCACGGGGCCTCGGCGCACTATCACGTTGGGCCCTGCTGGCTCCAGAGTTGGTTGACCGCGTGTTGAAGTACTCGTGGTTGGATGATGGTATCACCGACGCTGAGAACGACACGCTCTCCGTCCTATACTCCTTCGCGGAACGTGTCGGAATAGAGGCGGCCGCACAGGTGATGGACTACCAGTGGCTGGCCGACGGCGTGACATGGGAAGAAGTGTCGCTCATAGCAGAGCTAGCAAGCCTCGTCGCAGACGACCCGGAGGCGGCGAGACAGATCAGTCGTGGCACGCTTGAGCCTTACCTTCTAGGGGTAGGCTTCGAGTCCGCCAACGAGGCAGCGGATTACCCGTGGTTGGCTGACGGTGTGAATGCGCGGGAACTGCGGACGGTCGTGGGAATCGCCCTGATTGCCCAGAAGGCCCAAGAGTTGGCTGAACGGCTGTTGGGCTACACCTGGCTGGCCGACGGCGTATCCCAGAGAGAGTCGAATGGCATCAGTACCTTGGCCGACATCGCCCATGTCAATCTTGAATTGGCACGGCAGGTCGTTGGCATGGGCATACTCGATGATCCACTCAGGGATCGAGACTTGCACGCCATCACATCGCTGCGCCGTCTAATCGAAACCGACGACTTGGCCCTCCTGACCAGTCAGCCCTGGTTCACCGATGGTCTGAGTGATGAAGAGACTGCTTTCCTAGTGGTAACGAACAGGGATCAGCACTCAGATAGCCAGTACCGAGATTTTCTTCGAACACACTTCACCCGATCCGCGACCATATCGCTGCCCCTGGCCGGCGACGTGGATGTGTGGGTCTTCTGGCATAATCCATTTCCCGATTCAGACGACACAATAGAGCTGATCGAGGATGCCGCGCGAGCGTCAGAGGCCCTCATGGGAGTGCCCTTCCCCACCACAGACATCATCCTTCTAATAGCCGATGTCGGTAGCATATTTTCCTCTGGATACCATGCTGGAAATTATATTGCGATGGAGAGAATATTAGGTGACGGCAATAATAAGGGTGTGGTTTATCACGAGACCGCCCACTACTACAACATGCGTCTTCATACCTGGCTCAATGAGGGCTTCGCCAATCTCATGGAAATGTATACACAGGACGGCCCAGAGTTACAAGGTGCCGCAGAACGGAAAGACTATCTTGAAGAACACATCTTTCCAACGTGTGGTGAATTGGGCTTTACGAACATTCAACAACTGGTGATCCAAGGGGATTATGCTTGTAGCAAGGATATGGGTGAGCACTTCCTGATCAGCCTGTTCAATTTGTTGGGAGAAGAGGCGACGTCGGCAGCGCTAAGGGAACTGTACCTCATGTCCGGTGAGCAGGGTGAAGAGGATTTCTACCGGATATTCCTGAAGCACACCCCGGCCGGACTGGAAGACGAGTTCCGCGACCTGTACAGACGGCTGCACGGCGGACCTTATGCCGACACAGATACATGATCCTCAGGAACCTACCTGCAAGCCGGCCTAACGCCGCCTGCCGGGCACTACGCCGTAAAAGCGGTCTCCACTCTGGGAATACTCACCCGGGCAGGCGAGAGGGAAGAGTCCCACCATGAGAAGGACAATAGCCAATTCTGGCATACTGCTGGCTGTGATCGAGGCCGTCCCAGGCAACACGACGAACTTAGCAGGTCTCGGGGAGGCCCGGAGGAGTGAGTGGTCAGGAAAGGTACTCATATGACTCTATTGACCGATCCGATTCGCCGACTGCAGAGCTCGTGGGCACACCTTCGGGGTGGGTTGACAGATCTATCGGAACGGCGTCGTTTGACCTGCCTCTCGCTCGCATTGGTCCTCGCCTTAACGATCACCTGCACCAAGGAGGTCCCCGTCGAGGTCATAAAGGAAGTGGAGGTTGAGGTGATCAAGGAGGTCACCAAAGAGGTGCCCGTCGAGGTGATCAAGGAGGTCATCAAGGAAGTCCCCGTCGAGGTCGAGGTTATCAAGGAAGTCCCCGTCGAGGTCGAGGTCATCAAGGAGGTGGTCAAGGAGGTCATAGTGGAGGTTCCCGCCCCCACAGCTGTTCCCGCCCCCACCGCTGCTGCCGAGCCCACGGCGGCCCCGGCACCCACGGCGGCCCCCGCACCAACCGCTGTTCCAACCCCAACGGCGCCGCCAACTCCAGCTCCCGCGGCCACACCTACCGCGCTGCCAACTCCAGCTCCCGCGGCCACGCCTACCGCACTCCCAACTCAGACTGTCGCTGCTACGCCAACCGCACGGCCAACTCCAACTACGGTCGCCACTCCCACCGCGCCGCCAACTCCAAGACCAGTTCCGACTCCCACTGTATCGATTAGGACTGTCGCCGAATCGAGCCGAACATTCCATGGAATGATCGAGTCATCAGGCGGTACGGACGAATTCACAATAGTTCAGGACAGCACTGGGCCCATTGAGGTTCTCGCCGGAGACATTCCGTTGGCCGACCCAGGTTCACCAACAAACGAACTTCGCGTCTCGGTCTCATGGTCTGATGGAGCAGTTGATCTCGAGAACGACGAACGACACGTGTGGCGTCAGGTACCGCAGGGTGAGTACACGATTCGGATCCGAGGAGTCTCAGATGACAGCAACTTCCCGTATACCATCACGGTCAACACCGCAAAGGACGACTTTGCCGAGACCTCCGACTCTCCGCACTCCCTCGAATCTGGACAAACCTACAACGACGCCATCTTCCCTGACGGCGACGTCGATGTTTACAGCATAGTCCAGGAGAGCACTGGGCCCATTGAGGTTCTCGCCGGAGACATTCCGTTGGCCGACCCAGGTTCACCAACAAACGAACTTCGCGTCTCGGTCTCATGGTCTGATGGAGCAGTTGATCTCGAGAACGACGAACGACACGTGTGGCGTCAGGTACCGCGTGGAAGCTACACGATCCGCGTTCAGAGTTACTCGCCGTACAACAACTTCCCGTACACCATCGCCGTCAACACCGCAAAGGACGACTTTGCCGAGACCTCCGACTCTCCGCACTCCCTCGAATCCGGACAGACCTACTCCGATGCAATCCGGCCTGACGGCGACGTCGATGTTTACAGCATAGTCCAGGAGAGCACTGGGCCCATTGAGGTTCTCGCCGGAGACATTCCGTTGGCCGACCCAGGTTCACCAACAAACGAACTTCGCGTCTCGGTCTCATGGTCTGATGGAGCAGTTGATCTCGAGAACGACGAACGACACGTGTGGCGTCAGGTACCGCGTGGAAGCTATACGATCCGCGTTCAGAGTTACTCGCCGTACAACAACTTCCCGTACACCATCACCGTCAACACCGCAAAGGACGACTTTGCCGAGACCTCCGACTCTCCGCACTCCCTCGAATCTGGACAAACCTACAACGACGCCATCTTCCCTGACGGCGACGTCGATGTTTACAGCATAGTCCAGGAGAGCACTGGGCCCATTGAGGTTCGCGCCGGAGACATTCCGTTGGCCGACCCAGGTTCACCAACAAACGAACTTCGCGTCTCGGTCTCATGGTCTGATGGAGCAGTTGATCTCGAGAACGACGAACGACACGTGTGGCGTCAGGTACCGCGTGGAAGCTACACGATCCGCGTTCAGAGTTACTCGCCGTACAACAACTTCCCGTACACCATCGCCGTCAACACCGCAAAGGACGACTTTGCCGAGACCTCCGACTCTCCGCACTCCCTCGAATCCGGACAAACCTACAACGACGCCATCTTCCCTGACGGCGACGTCGATGTTTACAGCATAGTCCAGGAGAGCACTGGGCCCATTGAGGTTCTCGCCGGAGACATTCCGTTGGCCGACCCAGGTTCACCAACAAACGAACTTCGCGTCTCGGTCTCATGGTCTGATGGAGCAGTTGATCTCGAGAACGACGAACGACACGTGTGGGAGGACGTACCGCGCGGGAGTTATACGATCCGCGTCCAGAGTTCGTCGAGCCATAACAGTTTCCCGTATACGATCAGGGTGACGTTTAGGACCAACTGACGTGAGACCCGGTAACGTCGGGACCAGGTTAACAAGCGCGCAGGAGACGCCCAGTTGAGGATCAATCTCGGCACCCGCATTTACGTCACTGGGGATCCAGTGAGACTTGACTGGATCGCCCACAGCCGGAGAACCGGACTGATACCCATCCAGAGACTGTGTCGGCCACGGACAAACAAGCTCAACGGCTGTGAAAGCGTATTATCGCAAGCGGAGTTAGTCCACTAGTTCCAGGTCAGGACACCGCGGCGCTACTGAGTAGCATCTCAATGGCAAGCAGCCGCTCGCCGCGGCCGGGCGGGGCACAACCTTGAGTACTGGTCTCGTAAAGTCAGGGGATCTGGGCGAATACGACGTGAGGGAAGGACGCTCACCGTTTGTCGTGAGAAGGATTGTTCAGGCCGCAAGAACCACGATAACCGATTCCAGCGTCGTGCAGGCGCTGGTCGTGGCGGTATCGCTGAGCAAGGCGGCATTGTCTGATGGTCGCGAATGAGACCGGCGCAGTTAGCGATCGGGAGAGGTACTCATTTGACAGAATTGACTTACCAACTGCACAGAGTATGGTCACCCCTTTGGGGCGGCCCGTCGCCTCGGTCGAAACGGCCTCTTCTGCTCAACCTCTCCCTCGCTTTGGCCCTCGCCTTGACGATCACCTGCACCAAGGAAGTCCCCGTCGAGGTCATCAGAGAGGTGGAGGTCGAGGTCGTCAGGGAGGTCACAAAAGAGGTGCCCGTGGAGATAGAAGTTGTCAAAGAGGTCACCACTAAAGTCCCTGTCGAGGTGATCAAGGAGGTCATCAAAGAAGTGGAGGTTGAGGTGATCAAGGAGGTCATCAAGGAAGTGCCGGTTGAGGTGGTCAAGGAGGTGACAGTCGAGGTGCCGGTCGAGGTGATCAAGGAGGTGGAGGTGCCGGTCGAGGTGGTGAAAGAGGTCGTCAAGGTGGTGATAGTCGAGGTTCCCGCACCCACCGCTGTCGCCACACCGACAGCGTTTCCAACGGCCGCACCAACTTCGGAACCGCCAACCACGCCCACCGCTGTTCCCACACCGACGGCGGCTCCGGCGCCCACTGTTACTGCCGCCGCGTCCCCTACGCCTACCGCGACTCCGGTACCCGAACCAACCGCCCGCCCGTCTGACCTTCTCGATTGGTTCGACGATCCGCCAGATGACGCGCACTCCTCCGCTGCGCGCTCAATTGGGCGTATCTGGGACCGGCACCCAGACCTCGCCGTCGGAGTTGCTCGGCTGGCCTGGGTGGCAGACGGTATCACATGGTACGAGGAACACGTTCTTGAAGAATTGTCATATATTATGCACGAAGACCCCGAATCATTCCGGGTGCTCATCAACCAGGGTCCTCGATTTTACCTCTTGGGACTGGACTCCGAGTCCGCCAGGCAGGCAGCGGAATACCCGTGGTTGGCCGACGGCGTGAATGCACGCGAGTTTTCGTCCGTCATCGCGATCGCCCGCATTGCCCGCCGAAACCCGAGTCTAGCTGAGCGTGTGTCGAGTTACACGTGGCTGGCAGACGGAATCATCGAGAACGAAGCACGTGGCCTCGATGCACTAACACTGTGGGCATCACAGGACCCAGAGCTAGTTGATCGCGTGTTGGAGTACACCTGGTTGGGTGACGTCTTTACCGACCATGAACAGAAGACGCTCGCGCTCCTATACTACTTCGGGACACATGCGGAAGTAGAGACGACCAAATTAGTAATGGACTACCCGTGGCTGGTCGATGGCGTCACAGGAGAAGAGGTGGTGCTGTTGGCAGAGCTGACAAGCATCGTCGATGACGACCCGGAGGCGGCGAGATCGATCGGTCTCGGCAGGCTCGTACCTTACCTGTTGGGACAGGTCTCCGGGTCCGCTGGACAGGCAGCGAACTTCCCGTGGTTGGCCGACGGTGTGGATACGAAGGAGCTGATGGCAGTTATCGAAGCCGGTCGCATTGCCAAGCAGGCCCCGGAGTTGGCCGGCCAACTATTGAAATACGCCTGGCTGGCAGATGGGGTATCCCAGAGAGAGTCGGATGGCATTCGTCATATGGCCTCCCTCGCCCGCGAAAACCTTGAATTGGCGCGACAGGTTGTTGGCATGGGTATGCTAGATGATCCGCTCAGTGATCGAGACTTGCACGCCCTCACAGCGCTGGTTACCAAAGCCGATTTCGACAACTTAGCGCTATTGACCAACCAGCCCTGGTTCTCCGATGGCCTGAGTGATGAAGAGACTGCCTTCCTCGCGGTAACGCCTATCATACTCGATACTGGGCATCGAGATATTCTTCAGAGAAGGTTTACTCGATCCGCCACCATATCGCTTCCTTTGGCTGGCGACGTGGACGTGTGGGCCTTCTGGCACAGTCCATTTCCCGATTCAGACGACACGATCGAGCTCATCGAAGACGCGGCGCGAGCGTCAGAGGCGCTCATGGGAGTGCCCTTCCCCACGACAGACATCATCATTCTGCTGGGCGAGCCTGATAGGGTGCCTACCTCTGGCTTCCACGCCGGAAATCACATAGCAGCACAAAGATCGGTAGGGGGAGCCAATCATAGGGATGTGATCTATCATGAGACCGCCCACTACTACTACATGGGTGTTCACTCCTGGTTCAATGAGGGCTACGCCGATCTGCTGGTGACCTACACAATGGTCCAGGAAGGACTAAGAGACCTGGAAGAACGGATAGACTTTCTTGAGGAGTACGACCTTCCAGACTGTGTTGAACAGGGGTACAGGAACATTCAAGAACTGCTCGACAAAGATGGTCCTCCTTGTTTGGGCGAGCTCTTTCTGGATAGCCTCCTTCAGCTATTCGGAGAAGAGGCGATGTCGGCAGCCCTGAGGGAGCTGTACTTCATGCGGACGGAAGGTCGTGAACCGACTGAAGCGGATGTCTACCAGATCTTCCTGAAGCACACTCCGGATGGGCTAGAGGATGAGTTCCGCGACCTCTACAAGCGGCTGCACGCCGGACCTTATGCGGACACAGATACATGATCCTCAGGAACCTACCTGCAAGCCGGCCTAACGCCGCCTGCCGGGCACTACGCCGTAAAAGCGGTCTCCACTCTGGGAATACTCACCCGGGCAGGCGAGAGGGAAGAGTCCCACCATGAGAAGGACAATAGCCAATTCTGGCATACTGCTGGCTGTGATCGAGGCCGTCCCAGGCAACACGACGAACTTAGCAGGTCTCGGGGAGGCCCGGAGGAGTGAGTGGTCAGGAAAGGTACTCATATGACTCTATTGACCGATCCGATTCGCCGACTGCGGAGCGTGTGGTCACCCGTATCGGGGGGCTTGTCGCCTCTATTGAATCGGCGTCGTCTGACGAGCTTCTCGCTCGCTTTGGCCCTCGCCTTAACGATCTCCTGCACCAAGGAAGTCCCCTTCGAGGTCGAGGTGGTCAGGGAAGTCCCCGTCGAAGTCGAGGTCATCAAGGAAGTCCCCGTCGAGGTGGTCAAGGTGGTCACAGTAGAAGTTCCGGTTGAGGTAGTCAAGGAGGTGGAGGCCGAGAAAGAAGTAGAGAACGAGGTGGAGCCGCGATTGGATGCTACCACCCCGGAATCCGATCGAGCGGCGTTGGAGGCCCTCTACGACGCCGCGGGCGGAGATACTTGGAACAACAATGGCAATTGGAAGAGCGATAGTCCCCTGGACACATGGCACGGAGTGAAGACGGACAGGGTCGGGCGAGTGACAGAATTGCACCTGTTCCATGAGGGGCTGAGGGGTTCGATACCACCGGAGTTGGGAGACCTCACCAATCTCTCCATACTCGCGTTGTTCAGCAACCATCTGACGGGGCCGATCCCACCGGAGTTGGGTAACCTCACCAATCTGTCCATACTCGATTTAGGTTACAACGACCTGACAGGGCCGATCCCACCGGAGTTGGGTAACCTCACCAAACTCACAGAGCTCTATCTGGGGGAAAACAGACTGAGTGGGTCCATTCCACCTGAATTGGACTCCCTCACCGCTCTCTCGGAGCTTTCTCTGTATGGGAATGCTCTCATTGGACCTATTCCTCCGGGCATTGATGAATTCGCCAGGGGCAAGAACATTAGGGTCTCTCTAATGGATGATCGAGCGGCGTTGGAGGCCCTCTACGACGCCGCGGGCGGAGATACTTGGAACAACAATGGCAATTGGAAGAGCGATAGTCCCCTGGACACATGGCACGGAGTGAAGACGGACAGGGTCGGGCGAGTGACAGAATTGCACCTGTTCCATGAGGGGCTGAGGGGTTCGATACCACCGGAGTTGGGAGACCTCGCCAATCTCTTCATACTCGCGTTGTTCAGCAACCATCTGACGGGGCCGATCCCACCGGAGTTGGGTAACCTCACCAATCTGTCCATACTCGATTTAGGTACAACGACCTGACAGGGCCGATCCCACCGGAGTTGGGTAACCTCGCCAAACTCACAGAGCTCTATCTGGGGAGTAACAGGCTAACCGGCTCAATCCCGTCGGAGTTGGGAAACCTTGCTAATCTCTCTGTAGTCACTTTGGGAGGCAGCTATATCGAGAGCGACTCTATACCACTGCGTTTAGCTAAGTTGATAGCTTGTGTGCTCACTAACGACGACGCAGGTTTGTTGGTCTGTTCCCAGTAATGAGATATTCGCGCTTCGCCGCGAGACCCGATGTGAGATTCCTAAGTGCCTCTGTCACTGTGGAACCACCATCGCGCCCAAGCATCAGAAGTATCGGTTGATAGAGGCACCGTCATGAGACTGATCGCTCCGCCGAGAGACGGATACTATCCGGTGCCGACGCTGAGGCCACCGCAGGCCTGGCAGTCGCGCCCGGTACGGATGTGCTCTTGGTAGGTCGCATGGAAGCCCGACGGAGTGAGACTCCAGGAGACGTGTTCGCATGACGCCAATAACCGATCCGATTCGCCGACTGCAGAGCTCGTGGGCACACCTTCGGGGTGGGTTGACAGATCTATCGGAACGGCGTCGTTTGACCTGCCTCTCGCTCGCATTGGTCCTCGCCTTAACGATCACCTGCACCAAGGAGGTCCCAGTAGAGGTCATAAAGGAAGTGGAGGTTGAGGTGATCAAGGAGGTCACCAAAGAGGTGCCCGTGGAGATCGAAGTAGTCAAAGAGGTCACCAGTGAGGTGCCTGTCGAGGTGATCAAGGAGGTCATCAAGGAGGTCATCAAGGAAGTCCCCGTCGAGGTCGAGGTTATCAAGGAGGTCATCAAGGAGGTCATCAAGGAAGTCCCCGTCGAGGTCGAGGTCATCAAAGAAGTCCCCGTCGAGGTCGAGGTGGTCAGGGAAGTCCTCGTCGAAGTCGAGGTCATCAAGGAAGTCCCCGTCGAGGTGGTCAAGGAGGTCACAGTCGAAGTGCCGGTTGAGGTGGTCAAGGAGGTCAGAATAGAAGTGCCGGTCGAGGTGATCAAGGAGGTCATTGTCGAGGTCACCGCTGTCCCCACGCCGACCGCTGTTCCCGCGCCCACCGCCGTACCTCAGGCTACTCCGACACCCGAGCCCCCGCCGTCAATCCACTTCATGGACGCCGAAGAGGTCATGCGGATCACCACGCTAGCAGAGCCCGTCGGGCTCGGAGCTCTTGCGGGAAAAGTGGTCGGGATCACTCGGTCCAACAGCTCCGTGTTCTTCAGGCTGGAGCTCTTGGATGAGTTTGAACGCGCCATCGAGAACATACGTTAAGGCCGGTAGAAGATAGGAGTCTGTCGTGAACCAAAAACTCGTATTCCGCCTCGTCGTAGTCCCATCAGTTGTTGCGATATTGGGTATAGCCGGCTGGATCCTGCTCGCCGAAAGCGAGCCGTCTTCCAACCTGCGCCATGCGACTTCCGCCTTGAGTCCCCCGCAGGCCCTTGCCGCCGAACACACCTTCCTGCACGACCACGCCGGAATCACCGCCTACGCCAGGGTGCAATGGCAGGGTGGCTCCCCAGATTGGGGGAATCTTAAACAACGCCTCGAGGGAGTCAAGAATTCCGGGCCCGGATTCATTGTCGGCGTTCTGGACGGCAGAGAAGGAGACGGGGCCGAAGACGATCCGCATGTGCTCCTCCAGGAGGATGGATGGATTGCTGCTTACTTTCCAGCCGATCAACCCGCGGCCAGGATTCTTTGTCACGAAATCTACGGAAGTGGCTTTACGGAGGATGACTGCATAGGCTGGGCCTCGAATGCCCTGGATTCGGCATTGGACAGAATCGTTGACTCGACGAACGCCGGCATTCTTGAGGTTGGCTATTATCACTTCGGCTACCCGGATGCCACGATGCTTCTCGCGGCCTCAAGGACAGACGGTGACCCGATGTCTGTCTACGTGCCGTCCGGCGTTGAGCTCCTGTCCGTAAGTATCTCTGTGGACTGGGTGGACGCGACGCTCGTGGTTCTCGTTGACGGGACCGAAGTCACGACACGTGCCCAGCAACGTGTGAGTTACCGGGAAAGGAACACAGTGGTAGTGGACATACCAATAGAGCGATTTGAACCCGATGTCTATCACAGCATTGATGTGAGATTTGTTGAAACGAGAGAGGGCTTCCGCTTTCACGACGGATACTCCGTAGCTATTGTGGCCCGCGAGTAGGAGTTCGGCACCGGACCCTACCGCGACTCGCCGGGGCGATAGCGACGTCTTCGCTCTCCTGTCCGCACCTTGTATCACATCCGGCAATTGCTCGCGCCCCTGCAATCTCCTGCACCCGATGCGTGCCGGTCGAAGTACCTCAGCGGAACAAGATGGCCAAAGGTCTCGGGGCGTCAGCGACAAGCATCTACGGTATGTCGTGCGCCGCCTATAGCGGATCTCCCCTGAGATGGCAATCCGTCTCGACAGCGCGTCAGGCCGTGGGACGGTCACCTAGTATCAGATCCAAGCTGCCTACGTCCCAGGAGTGCGTCTGAGAATTGATCGGTTCAGATTGGGGGTGAGCCGAGAGCCGGTTGTCTGGGGGCATGCTTGCCGAGGTTTTGCGAGTGTCGGTCAGCAACAGAATCCGCTCAGGGTCGTGAGTGCGGTAGGTCTTGCTCATCGACTCCTCCTCATCTCGACTCTAAACCCGTCATACTTCCAAGAGCCATCGGCCGGTACTACTCGGACAGGCTCCTAGGTGGCTGGCTCCCCGACGGAGAGTAGGACTCTGGCATCTGGTTTCGCGAGCGGAACAGCGTCGAGAGGATCTCGGAATCGGCCCCAGACCCCGTCCCGACAGCTGCACAGTCGGCGAAGGGCCATACCGGAGGGACGGTTTCTGACGACCCCTAAACCCACTGTAGACCACGTATACTTGTGGCCGGAAATAACCTCTCCGACCGGAGGAGGATGACATGGCCGGATACGTAATGGCTGACGTTGAGGTAACGGACCCAGAGCTGTTTCGGGAGTACCAGAAACTTGTGGAAGCCACGGTGACGCTGTACGGGGGCAGGTACCTCGTCAGAGGCGGAGACTCAGAAGTCCTTGAGGGAGATCGGGTCCCCAACAGGTCTGTTATCCTCGAGTTCGACAGCGTCAAGAGAGCGAGGGAGTGGTACAACTCAGACGAGTACGCGCCCGCGTTGGGCATGCGGCTTAGGGCCACGAACTCGAGCGTGATCATCGTTGAGGGCGTGTAGAGTCCGCGGAACGGCGGGTGACCGGCGCGCCGCCTAAAGTCGCTCATTAAGTGCAGGAACTACCAAGGAGATTGATCCATGCTGCTCGGCGCGGCGGGACGGATACCGGGAAACTGGACGAACATCACCGCGGATCTCCTCGAGGAGACCGCTAGCGAGGGCTTTGGGTCGCTCAACGTCATCGTCACGGATCCGACAGCAATGGGGCCCGACGACGCAGATCGGTTAAAGGCGATGTTCGAAGACGCCGGGATGGTCGTCGGCCAGACCAACGGGGCCTACGGTGGGGCGCTGGTTAGTCCAGACGAGGGCGAGCGGGCGAGCGGGATCGAGTTCGTGAGGCGGATGTGCACACTTACGCGTCGGCTGGGCGCTCCGAACACGTACCTGAGACCGGGGAGTCTGAATCCGGGCGGACCCTGGCTTCCCCACCCGGAGAACCGCAGCACAGAGGTGTTCGATAGGCTCGTGGACAGCTCTCGGAAGATCTGCCAAACGGCGGAGGACGAGGGCGTGTCCCTAGCGGTAGAAGGGGGCGCAGTGTCCCCTCTCTACTCGGCGAGGCGGGTCCGGGAGTTCATAGACGCCGTCGGATCACCGGCCCTGGGATTCAACCAGGATCCGGTGAACTTCGTCGGAAGCCTGGAGGACGCGCTGGACATGCCAAGGTTCTTGGGCGAGTTTTTCAACCTACTTTCGGACTGCACAGTCGGAGCGCATGCTAAGGACTTCACAATTGTCGACCAGCTCATGGTCCGGTTCGAGGAGGCAGAGATCGGAACTGGGAAGTTGGACCACCTGATCTTCCTAGAAGGGATGCAGCGCGTCTGCCCGACGGGCCATGTGCTTGTCGAACACCTGCCTCCGGACCGTTATGCCGACGCCGCGAGGAAGTACCGAAAGTATGCGCCACTTGCGGGTGTCGAGTGGGACAACTCCTTCGGTCACTGAATGACTAGCCTTAAGCGCCGGCGTCGGCCTTCAACCGGTGTGGAGACTCGCATCAAGCTCAAGCGGTCCACGGTGCAATCGACCGGGACCCCCAAAGAGATCACAAGTATAGGGAGAGAACCATGACGATCGACTTGACGAACTATTCAGAGCTGATGATCAGCCAAAGGGTCGAGCTCCTAGAGTCGATGACGGGCTTCGAGACTGCTAACAGATACAGCGTTATGACGGTTGACGGGGATACGCTCCTGTATGCTCAGGAGGAGTCGAGCACACTCAGCCGCATGTTTCTACGTGGTCGACGCCCTCTCACAATACGAGTGATGGACACCGACGGAAACGACCTGCTTATCGCCAGCAGAGGTTTCTTCTGGTTCTTCTCCCACCTGAACGTCAGTGACGCGAGTGGCCGTAGTCTGGGTTCCTTGACGCGCCGGTTCTCCTTCCCGACGCGGAGGTTCACGGTTGAGGACTCGAGAGGTCGCGCAATCTCAGAGGTCCGAGGTCCGATGCTGAGACCGACAACCTTCATGGTCTATCAACAGGAGACTGAGGTAGCCCGAATTACTAAGCAGTGGAGCGGCCTGTTGAAAGAGGCATTCACCGATGCCGATACATTTAGACTGGAGCTGCGAGACCAGAAGATGGACGGAGACTTCAGTCTCTTGATGCTCGCGACCGCGTTCGCAATTGACCTAGACTTCTTCGAGTCGGGCGGCCAGGCGTCGGTCGTGGGCTAGAGTCCCAACACGGGATGGGATCATTGGACGGACTCAGGAGGCTGGGCTATCCCCAGATCCACCACCAGACGATTGGGCTGCGACATCGGTGGGTAGGGGCGGTTCGCGAACCGCCCCTACGGGCATCCGGCGATTAGGCGGTGGATTTGGGTATCACAAGTTGCTCGTAGAAGGGGCCGGCAGTATGGCGTCCGCGCGCGGCTCCGCTGAGCACCTGCGCGGCGCGTTAGGGAGTTCATCCTGTGCCGTTAGCGAGTGTCGAACGGGACAGCGATCAAGGAGCAAGGGATGACCAGACTTGAAGGAAAGCGAATGCTCGTGACAGGGGCGGCAACAGGAATCGGCCGCTCGACCGCAATCCGCGTTTCAACGGAGGGTGCGCGCGTGGCAATGTTCGACATCAACGACACAGATGCCGATGCAACGCTGAGGACGATTCAGGACAGCGGCGGCGCAGCGCGGTACTGGCATGTCGACGTCACGGATGAGGCACACGTCAGCGACGCGGTGGACGCCGCCGCCGGCTGGCTCGGAGGTGGGATCGACGTTTTGGCCCACCTCGCCGGGATCCTCAAAGGCTCCGGTCTTGACATCACCACCGTCGATGACACGATCTGGGACCCGGTCATCGAGATCAACCTCAAGGGATCGTACATCGTCGTGAAACACGTCGCGCGGTACATGAAAGAGCAGCGCGATGGAGTGATCGTTCTCACGTCGTCGGGCGCGGGAGTTGTGGGCGGGAGCTCGTCATTCGCGTACGGCGCCAGCAAGGGCGGAACCCACGGGCTCGCTATGACGCTGGACGTGCATCTGTCGAAGTTCGGGATCCGGGTCAACGACATCCTGCCCGGCGCCCTCGACACCCCATTGAAGGTGGGTGCGACGGAGGAACACCTGTCGAACACCGGCGATCAACAAGCCTACGACAGCACGATGGCTGGCCTATCGTCACCCGACGGCGTAGCCTCCGTAATCGCATTCCTGGCGTCTAACGATGCGAGCTACGTTCGAGGAAGCATTAGGACGATCTAGTCGAGGCGCAAGCAGGAATCGGACGCCCGGGACTCACGCCCGCGGCCAAGACTGACGGTGGTGAACAGTTTGGACAAGGTTGGACTCGTAGTTGTCGGCTCGACGGGCGTTATTGGGAGAGTGCACATCGACGCCATCAACTCGCTCGACTCCTGCGAGCTCGCCGGAGTAACAGCGCGGCGGCAGGACCCTCTAGGTCAGCAGGCCGCAGACCTGGACACGACCGCCTATCCAACACTCGACGACGCACTGTCCGACGCTGCGGTCGACGCCATTGTCATTGCCACTCCCCATCCGTCTCATGCCGCTATCACGGCCCGGTCAGCCGCTGCCGGCAAGCACGTTCTGACCGAGAAGCCGATGTCGGTCACCCCATCTGAGGCCGACTCGATGATCGACGCGTGTCGGAGGGCGGGCGTCAAGCTTGGGGTCCTGTACAACCAGAGGTTCCGGCCCGAGGCGCAGAAGATGCGGGAGCTGATTGATCAGGGGGCGATCGGATCAATCTACCGAACGTCGATGACTTCGGCTATGGTCCGCAGCCAGGACTACTACAATCGGCTCGACTGGCGCGGGACGTGGACCGACGAAGGAGGAGGCGCCCTCCTGAACCAGGGCATCCACGGGATCGACATGTTCCAGTGGCTGGGAGGCATGCCGCGGACGGTGTTTGGTGTTGCGTCTGCGTTGCGGCACGAGATCGAGGTGGAGGACTTCGCGACGGCGCTGCTCGAGTACGACGGCGGCGGGCACGGGACGCTGCACTGCAGCACCTCCCAGGCGCCGAACCACCAGCGTCTGGAGCTCTGGGGCGAGGAGGGCGCGATCGTCATGGACAACTGGTCGGTGACTCTCCACCGCCTCGAGACCACCGTGCAGGACTTCATCGACCACGACAAGTCGCCGACCTACGATAGCCCTGCGTCATCCACCGAGACGTTCGAGTTCGGGCCGGAGGAGAGGACGCACGCACTCGCCATCAACGACTTCTGTCGGGCGATTCTTGAGGATCGCGATCCGGCGATAACAGGAGAAGACGGGCGAAACTCCCAGGAACTGGTCGCAGCGGTGACGCTGTCAAGTCGTCGTCGGCAGGTGGTTGAGATCCCGGTGAACCGAGCAGACTACGACGCTCTGATGGCGGTGCTTCAGGAGGGCGGTTAGTCACCCAGGTCAACCGTCGCGGTTCAGTCCAGATCAACGCTAGCGACCGTTGCCGAACCGTCCCTCGGTTCCGGCACGCCCCTCCACGGCGGGCAGGCGCGGCGCATCCAAGACCTGCGCCGGAACGACGGGGGACGCGCAATTGAACGGCGATTGTTGTCGAGAGCAAAACAGGCGGGCGCCGTGGGGCGCCCGCCTGTACTTTAGGCTACTTTGCTGGCGACTACGGTCTCCCTACGGGCAGGAGCCGTCTCGCTCGGGCAGGCACTTGAAGAAGTATTGCTCCGGGTGCGAGGACGCCGGGTTGTCCTTGGCAGCGCTGTTAATATGGCGTGCCGCGGCGTTGCCCAGGTTGTTGTTTACGATCCGGACACCCTGAATTGCGGGGGTTTGCCCGACGGTACCTATGCCGTACACCTGGTCGAGCACGATCCTCCAGAGCTCCTTGCCGGCTTCAGCGCGTGCCTTGTCAGGCAGGGTCATGCCCTTGCGATAGAGCTCGTAGATCCTGGCGAGCGGGGGCGGGGGCTCCATGCCCAGTTCTCCGCCGCTCTGGAACCAGGCCCCATACTCGGGGCCGAAGCAGGAACCGCCGCTGCTAGGGAAGAAGACGATGCCGTGCCCGTACATGTCCTCGGCACCCCAGGTCACTTCGACGTGGATCTGGCTCTCGTTGCCGCGGGTGCGCTGGTAGGCGAGGCTCCGCTCGAGCTGCTGGACGTCGACGTCGATTCCGATGTCACGCCAGTGCTCCTGAACCATCTCGCCAAGCTCTGTGAAGTTCATGAACGACAGGTAGGTCTGCATCGTTACGGTGAGGCGACCTTTGCCGTCCGATCGCATCCTGAAACCTTCGGAGTCTTTCTCCGTCAGACCGAGACCGTCGAGCATCTGGTTGGCGAGCTCGGGATCGTGAATGGACCAGAGGTTCCGCCACTCCGAATCGGGACCCGGGCTATAGATTGTGTCGTCACCTGGGGCAATCGACCCGGGGACGCCAAGTCCCAGGAACAGGCCCTCGTTGATCTGGTCGCGATCGATGCCAAGTGAGAGCGCACGACGGAAGTCCGCGGTGGTCAACCACTTGGTGATCTCTGGGTCGGCATCATAGTTCTGGTTTATGCAGAGCATGGCATCGCCGCCGTGGCGAGTGGGGTCCAAACGGACAGAGTAGTTGCCCTTCTCGGCATTGTCCAACATAACCGGCAGCTTCTGCAGGTCCATGTGCCGAGCCTGCTGGTCGAACTCGCCCGAGATGGCCCTGAGGTTCAGCACCTCAAGGTCCTCTCCCAAGGTCATCACCACCCGGTCCATGTAAGGGAGCTGGTTTCCAGCCTCATCCATCCAGATGGAGTACGGGTTGCGCTTCATGATCCAGACAGGATCGGTTATGGGCTTCTCGAGAATCCACGCCGTCAGCATGGGAAGCTCGGTGTTGTTCCATGCGTTATTCCTCATCTTGAAGAAGTCGGCCCAGTTGTCGAATCCCGCATCCTTGGCCATCGCCATTACGGCTTCTATTCCACCTTCCGCGAAGTCAGGGTGGAACTGCTTGAGGTAGTGCGCCGGGGCGAATCCACCCAGGGCGCTCGCACCCCACCTCGCGTGCCCACTCAGCGCTGACGTGCTGGAGAGGTACGTGGGCAGCACGTAGTATGGCGCCTTGGTGACGAACTGTACGGTCGAATCGTCCACCTTCCTGACGACAGCCTGCTCACCGGCGACGGTCATCTCCGCCCGCTTGGACGGGTTGAGATCGTCGTTGAGGTACATGTATTCGTACCACCAGACGAAGTCATCAGCAGTGAACGGTTGACCGTCCGACCATCTGTGTCCCTTGCGAAGGAAAGATGAGACTTGACTCTAGAGACGGCTGAAACCGAGGTGAGCGGGAACGGCAGTACCCCCCTTCTCGAGATCATCAGCCTCCGCAAGCACTTCCCGATAAGGAAGGGCTTTCTCAAGCGGGAGGTCGGCCGGATCCGCGCCGTCGACGACGTCACGTTCCACATCAACGAGGGCGAGACGCTTGGACTCGTCGGGGAGAGCGGGTGCGGGAAGACGACTACTTCCCGCTGCATCCTCAGGGCGATCGACCCGACCGACGGCGAGATACGCTTCCGCACCGGCAGCGGCAATGTCGTGGACATAGCGAACCTACCGCGGTCTCAGCTTCGGGGCCTCCGGCGCGAAATGCAGATGATATTCCAGGACCCGTTCTCGTCGTTGAATCCGAGGATGACGCTCCTGGACATCGTCGGCGAGCCCCTGGTTGCAAACGGCATCGGCAGCAAGGGTGAACGTGAGGATAGGGTCGCGGTGATGTACGTAGGCAAGCTCGTCGAAATGGCGCCGACGGATGACCTGTTCGCGATGCCCAAGCATCCCTACACGGCCGCGCTGCTGTCGTCAGTCCCAGAGCCGGATCCCCGACTCAAATCGGAACGCGCGGTGCTACAGGGCGAGGTCGCGAACCCGGCCAACCCCCCGAGCGGGTGCTACTTCCATCCTCGCTGCTCATACGCGGTCGACGAGTGCCGGACGATGACCCCTTCGCTCAGGGAGGTCACGCCCGGGCGATTCGTAAGCTGTCACAGGGCGGAAGAGCTGGAGTTGGCGGGCGTGATCCCAGACGAGCCCCCCGCGGACTAACACGACCGCATTCGGATACGTTTTTGATATACTCCAACGGAACTCGATCGGACGGAGGAGAGTTGAAATGACGATAGTCCAAGAGAGGCGAGACGTTGCGCTGATGGCGCATCTGTTGAGGCGGGCCGCGTTCGGGGCCACCGCCGAAGAGCTTGACCGGTACATGGAGCTCGGTTACGAGGAGACCGTTGAGGCTCTGCTGAGTCCGCAGTCATCGTACGAGATGCCCGACGACCTGATCCGACGCTACCACGTCGAGCAGTCCGACCTCAGAAGCGGCGCGGGAGCAGGGGCCAACTGGGTGTTCCGGATGGTCAACGAGCACCCCGACGCATTGCTGCGTGAGAAGATGTGCCTGTTGTGGCACCGCGTGTTCGCGACGGCGGCGCACAAGCTCATCCAGGCGAGGGTCGTCATGAACCAGATCGAGATGTTCCGACAGTACGGGACGGGCAGCTTCCGCGATCTGCTGCTGCAGCTCTCCAAAGACCCGGCGATGCTGATGTGGCTGGACAACCAGGACAACCACCGAGACTCGATTAACGAGAACTACGGGCGCGAGATCCTCGAGCTGTTCTCGATGGGAGTGGGCAACTACACCGAGGAGGACATAAAGGAGTGCTCCCGCGCGTTCACGGGATGGCGTGTGGTCAACCCCGACTACATGTCGATCAAGATGAGGAACAACACGGCTCGGCCGTACGGCTACATCGCGTGGCAGTTCGAGTACGACGACGATGACCACGATCACGGAGACAAGCAGTTCCTCGGCGAGTTGGGCGACTTCAACGGCGAGGAGGTCGTTGACATCATATGCCGCCAGCCGGCAACTGCGCGGTTCATCGCACGGCACCTCTACCACTTCTTCGTCGCGGACGAGCTGCCGGTGCCCCAATGGCCTCACTTCGAACCAAAGGACCCTGAAGCGATCGAGATCATGGCGCAGGCCTACTTCGACTCTGGATACGATATCTCGGCCATGCTGCGGGCGATCTTCAACTCCGACATCTTCAAGTCCGAGGCGTCCAGGTTCGCTCGAATCAAGAGCCCTGCTGAGATGGTAGTGGGAACGATGAGGCTGGCCGGACCGGTCGATCTGCCCTCGCTGGACACCTACGCCGCGGCCGGAGCGTGTGGCGCGATGGGCCAGGGACTGTTGTCGCCGCCGAGCGTGGAGGGCTGGCAGGGTGGCAGCGAGTGGATCAACACCGGTTCGTACGTCCAGAGGGTCAACTTCGCGAGCCGAATCCTCAACAGCCCGGACAAGAAAGGAATCCGCGCTATCATTGATCGGATCAGGTCTATCGTAGGGGACGATCCAATTTCAGCCGAAGCGCTCGTGGACGCCTGCCTCGCCGTGCTCGGGCCGATTCCCGTGCTCGACAGCACCCGGCAAGGACTCATCGACTACGCCGCTGGATGGGGCGACCTCACCTACACCGATGAGGAGTCCGCAGCGGAGGCCGACGAGCATATCGTCACATTGATCCAGCTCGCGGTCACAACGCAGGAGTGGCAAACGATCTAGACAGTGACTCTAGCGACCGAGGAGAGCCGCGCGTCATGACCACTGCAACGAAATTCGATCTCAGACCGGTGACTACGGTCGGCTTCGTGGCCGACCAAGGCGGTCGGGGATTCCACCTCCCAACCGACTTCGCCATCCGCGACGATGGACGCGTGTTTGTCGCATCTCGCAGCACGATGGCGGCTACCGAGATCGTCGGCATCCAGATTGCGAACAAAAACCACGAGTTCTTCGGTCAGTTTGGCGCATACGGGCGGGAGCCGGGGCAAATGATCTGGCCCTCGGCACTGGCGCTCGACAGCGAGAACAACCTGTACCTCGGTGACGACTTCCTCCACAGGGTGACGGTCTACGACAACGACGGCAACGTCACCGGGACCTGGGGAACAAAGGGCAGCGGCGACGGTGAGTTCGACGGCATCTCAGGTCTGCTGTTCGTCTCAGACGACAACATGCTGTTGGTCGATCACCGCAACAACCGCGTCCAGAAGTTCACCAAGGACGGTCAGTTCATCGAGAAGTGGGGAACCTTCGGCAGTGGGGACGGCGAATTCAACCTCCCCTGGGGGATCACCCAGGACGGCGAGGGTTACGTATACATCGCCGATTGGAGGAACGACCGGATTCAGAAGTTCACGCCTGACGGCCAATTCGTCGCCAAATTTGGGTCGTCCGGTGACGGCGATGGCCAGTTCAACCGTCCGTCTGGATTGGCGGTCGACTCCGATGGAAACATGTACGTTGCTGATTGGATGAATCAGAGAGTCCAGGTCCTCGACCGTGCCGGGAACTTCCTGCTCAAGCTCAGAGGGGACGCGGTGTTGGGTACCTGGGCAACCGAGTACCTCAACGCGAACGCCGACGAGCTCGACGCGAGGTCCCGATTCGTCCCGGTATTTGACGTCGACACGGACAACCCGAGCGAAACGTCGGCCAGGATCGAGACGTACTTCTGGGATCCAATCAGGATCGCGCTCGACAGCGAGGAACGTATCTACGTGCTGGAGATGTGCCGACACCGTTTCCAGGTATACGAAAAGGTCTAAGCCACGTCACTGAAACTTAGCGGCAACTGAGGAGGACGGAGTCCAATGGGTGTAAACGGAAAGAACCGCAAGCTGGTCGTGGTGCAGCTATCCGGCGGTAACGACTACCTCAACTGCATCGTGCCCTATACGAACCCAAACTACAACGACAACCGGCCGAACGTCCGTATCAAGGAAGAGGACGTGATCAAACTCGACGATCACTTCGGGTTTAATCCGTCAATGGGGCCGGTCAAAGAGCTGTTCGACGAGGGCAAGGTCGCGATCATCCACGGTGTCGGGTACCCGGTGCCAAACCGGTCGCACTTCCGCTCCATGGACATCTGGCACACGGCCGAGCCGACGAAGGTCGGCGACGAGGGCTGGCTTGGCCAGGCCGTCCGCACGATGCACCCAAACGCCGACAACGTGGTGGCTGCGGTCAACTTCGGTAGCTCACTTCCGAGGGCGCTCGTCGCGAAGAACGCGCCAGCGGCGTCGGTCCCCGATCTCGACTCTTACGGCCTGCTTAATCACATGGACGCGGAGGAGAAGCGTACCGAGGCTCTGGACGTTTTCAGGAACATGTACACCCAGGCTATTGGCAGTGGTCCGGTCATGGATTTCCTGAGCCAGACCGGCCTCGACGCGCTACGTGGCGCCGACATCCTGAGCGACGTTCCGGGCAAGTACTCATCCAACGTCGAGTACGCTCAAAACGGGTTCGCCCGACAGGCGCGGGATGCGGCCCGAGTACTCACAGCCGACGTCGGCACACGCATCTGCTACACCTCCCACGGTCCCTTTGACACGCACACCAACGAGGTACCGCTACTCAACAAGCTGTGGGTCGACATCGCGGGCGGCATCTACGACCTGTACAGCGATCTCAAGGAGCACGACGCCAGCGAAGACGTACTGATCCTCGTGTTCTCAGAGTTCGGAAGACGCGTGAAGGACAACGGCAACGGCACCGATCACGGTTCCGGGGGGGTCTCGTTCCTGATCGGCGACGGCGTCGCGGGCGGCCACTACGGCGAATACCCTTCGCTGGACGCGGACAAGCTGGTCGAGGGCGACCTTGCCTTCAACCTGGACTTCCGCAGTCTCTACACAGAGATTCTCGAGGACTGGCTTGAGATCGAGGCGAAGCCGATCGTAAAGGGCGACTACGAAAAGGTCGGCGCTCTGAAAGTATAGTCCGGACCCGCCACAGAGAAACTGCTCAGAGGCCCCTAGCACCAAGCCAGGGGCCTCTTTCATTACCGGAGTGGCAAAGTCAACAGGCTGTGCGTTTTCCATTGGCCGACCCACGGCGTCGGTGGAATTGCCTCTGGTTACCCCTTGAAACATTCCGACAAAGGGTTCAATATTTCCTGAGCGAAAAACGCGGAGGTCAAGTCCCCGATGAACCCGGTGTCCCTATTCGATATGGAATCGATGGCCAAAGAAGCCTTGCCCCACAACAAGTGGACATTCGTTGATGCGGGCGCGGCGGACGAGATTACCGTCCGGAGAAACCGAGAGGCGTTCGACGATATCACCGTGAACCCTCGATTCCTCGTCGACGTCGGGGACAGGGATCTCTCCGTCGAGGTTCTCGGAGAGAAGATAGCTTTCCCAGTGATGGTTGCGCCTGCGGGAAGCCAGCGTGACGTGCATCCCGATGGCGAGTGCGCTACCGCCGCCGGTGCCGGCGCCCTCGGTACGCTATATACGCTTCCAACGAGCTCCGGCTACAGCATCGAAGAGGTCGCCGAGGTGGCGACAGGGCCCCTGTGGTTCCAGCTCTACCATTTCGACGACGAAGTAACAGAGATCCTGGTGACCAGGGCGAAGTCCGCAGGATACAAGGCGATCTGTCTGACCGTCGACACCCCCACGCCGAGTCCAAAGGAACGAGACGTCCGGAACGGGCACACGCCCGCTCGAGGCCTATACTGGGGAAGCCTCCGGGATCGGCCCGACCTCATAAACCGTCGGGGCGTGGGGATCCCGGACATGATGGACTGGCAGCCACCCGGATACAGCGGCCTCACCTGGGAGCGGCTGGACTGGCTTCGCGACCTGACAGGGCTTCCACTCGTCGTCAAAGGGATCAGAACTCTTGAGGACGCGGTGGCGTGCGCTGAATACGGCGTGGACGGAATCGTCGTCTCCAACCACGGCGGCAGGCAGCTAGACTGCACGCGGGCGAGCATCGAGACCCTCCCGGAGATTGCGGACGCGGTCGGAGACAGACTTGAGGTCTACCTCGACTCCGGCGTTCGACGCGGGATGGACGTGCTGAAATCCATCGCGCTAGGCGCTCGGGGCGTCTTCGTGGGTCGTCCACTGTTCTGGGGCCTGTCCTACGATGGAGCGGCCGGCGTCAGCAAGATGCTGGATATCCTGCGGACCGAGTTCGATCGGGCAATGGCGTACTGCGGCTGCAGCAGCGTAAGCGAAATCCACCGCGGGCTAGTGTCACTGAGCTCAGACTTTCGGACGCGGGTTTAAGATCGAGACGGGCGGCGACACTGGGAGCGCGGGCATCTTGCTCGCACGGGTGGGGAGGTGGCGGCAGCCCCCGACGACCAAAAGGGTCGCCCCTACGGGTCGATACGGGCGGCGGCAGGAACCAAGGCTGACGATGGCTGCTAATCGTCGCCAGACGCCCGCGACTTGAGAGCTCGGAACGGGTAGACCCAGTTCGCCAGGGCACGCGGATTGCGCGACTGCACCCACAGCTTGCCGCGGCCGACGAATCGCAGCAGCACCTGGTCCGAGAATAGAAAAGACCGAATGCCGGCGCCGTGAGTTATGTGGTAGGCGAGGGTTGGTTCCCAAGCGACCGCGTGCCCGTTGTCGACGATGTAAGATCCATCGACGTCCACCTGCTGCACGTCCCCGTAGCCGTTGAAAAAGAGCTTCCCGGAGCCTGACGCCCTCAAAATGAACAGGCCCTCGTTGAAGAGTCCGCGCAGACCTTGGAAGTTGGCGTCGATCCTCACGCCGCTTTCCGAAGCAAGGTAGACGCTCTTCTCAAGAATCAGCTCACCGCCGTTCACCTCGTAATCGACGATGTCTCCGGGTTTGCCGGGGGCGAATCCGACCGTTCCAACACCGTCCTCGACCTGATAGGTATTCTGAAAGAAGCTCTCACCGCCCAGGACGGATGAGAAAGCGCCGTGCTGAGATAATACGTAGCTTGCCATGAGTCAGATCACCTCTGTTAACTACTGAAGCGCGTGATCATGCGAAGGGGACCAGCCAACTCGCGAGCGAGTCCATCGTCCTAGTTTGCAGGTACAGCTTGCCGCGGCCGGAGAAGCGCATGGCCAACCCCTCTCCGGACAGGAGCGTGCTCTTGAGTCCACCCATTCCACTGATTGTGTAGCTCAGTGTGGGTTCCCACGCGACGACGTGTCCGGTGTCGACGGTCAACGAACCGTCAACCTCCTTTTCGATCATCGCCCCGTAGGTGTTGAAGAAGACGTCGCCGTCCCCCCTGCACTCGATAAGGAACAGACCCTCTCCCGAGAACATGGCTTTGAGCCCGCCGAACTTGACCCCCAGCCTGACGTCAGGCGAACATGCCATGAAGGAGCCCCCGGTGAGAACCAGTGTTTCTCCGCGCAGGGACCTTTGATTCACGACCCCAGGTACGGCAGGCGAGAAAGTGACCTCGCCGCCCTGAGGGTTCGTGTACTCACCCACGAACAGGGACTCCCCACCTACGAGCTTTCGGATCAGGGCGCGAAGAAATCCGCCCATCAGACGGGCCTTGACTCTTGTACCGTCGGACATCCATGACATCGCACCGCCCTCGGCGATGAAACGCTCGCCGGGTCCGAGTTGGACGGTGAGGTGACCGTAATCCGGGTTGCCGTTGATCGTGTACTCCAAGTTGAGCTCTCCTTAACCGTGTCATTCGATTTCACATAGGAGAGGAATTGCGCCTGCGTACGACCAGTTTCCGATGACTTCAATAGCTGGTTCCGCTACGATATCCCGCGGCCCAACGACGGGCCTCTGGTGTGGCGCGACAAACCGGGGGAAGTCAGATGAAGTACGACGTTGTCGTAATCGGCGCGGGTTCGGCGGGCGCGACGGCCGCGACCAGGTTGTCAGAGGATCCCGAGCGTTCGGTCCTCCTGCTCGAGGCGGGCCCGGACTATCCCAACTTCGAGACGCTGCCTGAAGAGCTGAAGATCGGGTACGCCACCGGGACCGACATCATGGTCAGCGACGACCACAACTGGCAGTTCATCGGCAAGGGTACCGAAGTTGCCGAGCCGATGTTGGTTCCCCGTGGCAAGGTGACCGGCGGGACGAGCGCAATTAACGGGCAAGTGTTCCTCCGCGGACTGACGCATGATTTCGATGACTGGGTCGCGTATGGCAACGATGACTGGAAGTTCGAGAACGTGCTTCCCTTCTTCCGGAACCTCGAGACCGACACGGACTTCCACGACGACTTCCACGGAACTGAGGGGCCGATCGTCTGCCACCGGTTCAAGCGCGAGACTTGGCATCCCTCGCAGACGGCCTTCTACAACGCGTGCGTCGCAGCCGGCTACCAGGAGGTCGCCGATTTCAACCAGCCGGACGCTCACGGTGTTGGGCCCTTCCCTTGTAACAACCCGGACGGAATCCGGTTCAGCACGGCGCTCGGCTACCTCAGCCAAGGGCGCCATCGGCTCAACTTGACCATCCGGCCCAACTGCCTCGCAAGGCGGCTGCAATTTGACGGGAAGCGCGTGACGGGGGTGGAGGTTGAGAGCGCGGGCGAGAGATTCGTCGTCGAAGGGGATCAGGTTGTGCTCAGCAGCGGTTCCATCGCCAACCCCCAGCTTCTGATGCTGTCTGGCGTCGGTCCCGCAGAGCACCTCACGGAGCTCGGAATACCGGTCGTCCACGATCTGCCCGGCGTCGGCAGGAACTTCAGCGACCACCCGCTGGTCTTCGTCACCGCGGGCGTGAAGGACGGCGTCGAGCTCGACGGATTGGCTCCTCGACTTCAGGTTGGGCTCAGGTACACGGCCACCGGCTCGGGCCGTCCAAACGACATGATGATCTGGATGACGTCGTTCGCGTCGGATCGGATCAACCGTGGCGGGGACCGTATGGTCCCCCTCGGCATTCGAATCGTCGGCTCGATCTACCTGGCTGCTAGCAAGGGGCGGATCACCCTGACGTCCACCGACCCGGATGAGCAGCCGTTCCTCGACTACCACCTGCTGGAGGACGAGGAGGACAGACGCCGGCTCAGAGAGGCGGTGCGCATTGCGGTGGAAATGTTCGAGGATCCGGAGCTGGCGGATATGATCGACGAGCGGACGGAGCCGCTGGACTCCGACCTCGAGTCCGACGCCGCACTGGACGAGTGGCTGTTGAGGGAGGTGACCACCGGCCAGCACCTCACGAGCACTTGCAAGATGGGGCCGGCCTCGGATCCGCTGGCTGTGGTAGACCAACGGCTGCGGGTGTACGGTCTCCAGGGTCTGCGCATCGCCGATGCGTCGGTAATGCCAGACACGGTCAGGGCCAACACTAACGTGACGACGATGATGATCGGCGAGCGGTTGGTGGACTTCATCCGGAACGAGTGACGCGCCCCTAGCGCCGTCGAACAGCGATCCGCGGTTGCATATATAATGGCCGTGGCCCCCGTGGCGGCAATAGACATCGGAGGACAGAACAGTGGTTCAAGAGCAGGCGGCAATCCTCAGGCCGGAGACGATGATCGAGGAGTTCAAGAAGAACGGTGTGACCCATGTCGTTACGATTCCCGACAGTGAAACAAACTACCTGTACGAGCTGATGGAGAAACAGGAATGGCTGGACGTCGTTCCTGTGTCCCGCGAAGGCGAGGCGTGGGGAACGGCGTTCGGGCTGAATATCGCCGGCAAGGTGCCGGTAGTGCTGGTGCAGAACACCGGGATGCTGGAGTCGGGCGACTCGATACGGGGTATGGCGATCGACGCGGGGTTCCCGCTGGTCATGGTCATCGGCTATCGGGGCTGGACCCGGCGCGGCGTGATCAGGGATTCGGTAGCCAAGTACACCGAGCCGTTCCTCAACGCATTCGGGATCAACTACTACCTAGTCGAGCAGAACGAGGACGGGGACCGTATCTCGACGGCGTTCGACGAGGCACGGTCCACGAGCAAGCCTGTCGCGATCCTGGTGGGAGACGAGTATCACGGATTCAACCGGTAGTAGCGCGAGCCGGCGTCGGATAACTCCGGCGTCGACCAACGTCGCCCCGACGGCTCCGGCCGCGAATGATTGGACACGAAACAGCCCCTAATTCTATGTGGATTAGGATCGACGCAAGGATGGGCAGCAATTGATTGACGCACGGGACGTATTCAAGGCATTTCAGGACCACCGGGGCGACGCGATCGTGAGCGCCACCGGCACCGCCGGCCGACACTGGCGGGATTTCAGCACCAACGAGCGGCGGGACGTCTCGATCGGGGGTGCGATGGGCCAGACGACCTCTGCCGCCTTCGGCCTTGCGCTCGGTCTGCCGGACGAGAAGGTCGTACTCTTCGACGCCGAGGGTTCGCTACTGATGAACCTCGGGGCGATCGCATCGATCGCCGGGAAGAAGCCGGCGAACTTCTACCACTTCCTGCTCGACAACGAGTGCTACGCCACAACCGGCGGCCAGCCGGTGCCGAACGCGCAGGGGATCGACTACGCGCTCATGGCGAAGGGCGCTGGATACTCATCGACGTACAACTTCGACGACCTAGAGGAGTTTACGACGAGCGTTGGCGACATCATGAAAGAGACCGGGCCGGTATTCGTCTCAATCAAGGTGATCCCCGAAGTCGAAAACGCGCCGATCGGACTCCGCGAGCGACGCCCATCGCGCAGCCGCGAAGAAACGATCGATACACTCCGCGAAGAGCTGGGAATTACGAATTCAGACGAGGCCTTCTGAAACGGCGGCGGCTTCGACTAGCTCCCAGCCGTCGTCGATACCGGGAACGAAGCCGTCACACGCCTCTCCCCGGAGCACCGCCCGCTCAACCTCATCGGAGCCGGTGATCGACAGGAATGCAGCCTCGATCTGACTCGCCAGCGTCGGTTCAAGGTCGCGCTGAGCGGTAAAGCAGCAGTGGCTGTACGTGGGGCTGGACCAGAACACCCTGAAGGGATGATCCTGATCAGTACTTTCCTCCGCGATCTCCTCCAGGGTCTTCTGACTGACACTGCCTGCGTCAAACTCTCCGGAGCTCACTCGCTGGGCAACGTCGCGCTCGTCTGATCCAATCTTGGAGCGCCGATCCTCGTAGAAGCTGGCAGCGGCCAAATCTCTGGTTGGGTTGAGTCCCGCCTCCTTGAGCATGTGGTACGGGACGAGGCCGGCTTGCTCGGAGCTTCTTCGCCCGAGAGCGACTCTCCTACCCACCAGGTCCTCGACAGTGAGGATCTCCGAGTCCGCTCTGGCGACAAAGTGCGTAACGAATCCGACGTCCACGTCCCGCATAGCGATCACCCGGCAAGGCTCATCCAGCAGGCGCTTGATCTTCACGTAACCAAGCGGTCCGTTCCAGGCGAGATCGAGATGACCGTCGACAAACGCATCGACCATCACGTCATAGTCCGAGTAGAGCACCCAGTCCAGGTCTATCCCGCGCCGCCGGAATACCGTTTCGAGTCCCCGAAACACGTCGAAGTGAGACCGTGTCGCGGAACCACCAAGTCTGACCATGCTGCTCCTCCTTTGCCTGAAGATAAGTTCAGGGCCGATGAGTGTCAATGACTTTGGGAACAGGCAGTGCGGCCTGATACAACTCTCGGTCTGTTAGGGTAGGATCACTTCCTCCTGTCATTCTGAGGCGCAGCGCAGCGGAGCCGAAGAATCTCACACCACCGTCGTCGCCCCATTGTCATTCTGAGGCGCAGCGCAGCTGAGCCGAAGAATCTCGCGCCATCGTCGTCGCACCCTGTCATTCTGAGGCGCAGCGCAGCTGAGCCGAAGAATCTCGCGCCATCGTCGTCGCACCCTGTCATTCTGAGGCGCAGCGCAGCTGAGCCGAAGAATCTCGCACCCGTCGACGTCACCCCCTTGTCATTCTGAGGCGCAGCGCAGCGGAGCTGAAGAATCTCACACCACCGAGGTCGCCCCATTGTCATTCTGAGGCGCAGCGCAGCGGAGCCGAAGAATCTCGCGCCATCGTCGTCGCACCCTGTCATTCTGAGGCGCAGCGCAGCGGAGACGAAGAATCTCGCGCCATCGTCGTCACCCCCTTGTCATTCTGAGGCGCAGCGCAGCGGAGCCGAAGATTCTCGCGCCATCGTCGTCGCACCCTGTCATTCTGAGGCGCAGCGCAGCGGAGCCGAAGAATCTCGCGCCATCGACGTCACCCCCTTGTCATTCTGAGGCACAGCGCAGCGGAGCCGAAGAATCTCGCGCCATCGTCGTCACCCCCTTGTCATTCTGGGGCGCAGCGCAGCTGAGTCGAAGAATCTCGCGCCATCGTCGTCGCACCCTGTCATTCTGAGGCGCAGCGCAGCGGAGCCGAAGAATCTCACACCCCTTTGTCATTCTGGGGCGCAGCGCAGCTGAGTCGAAGAATCTCCGCCATCGTCGTCGCACCCTGTCATTCTGAGGCGCAGCGCAGCGGAGACGAAGAATCTCGCGCCATCGTCGTCACCCCCTTGTCATTCTGAGGCGCAGCGCAGCTGAGTCGAAGAATCTCGCGCCATCGTCGTCACCCCCTTGTCATTCTGAGGCGCAGCGCAGCTGAGTCGAAGAATCTCGCGCCATCGTCGTCACCCCTTTGTCATTCTGAGGCGCAGCGCAGCGGAGACGAAGAATCTCGCGCCATCGTCGTCACCCCCTTGTCATTCTGAGGCGCAGCGCAGCGGAGACGAAGAATCTCGCGCCATCGTCGTCACCCCCCTGTCATTCTGAGGCGCAGCGCAGCGGAGACGAAGAATCTCGCGCCGTCGTCTCACCCCCTTGTCATTCTGAGGCGCAGCGCAGCGGAGCCGAAGAATCTCGCGCCATCGTCGTCACCCCTTTGTCATTCTGAGGCGCAGCGCAGCGGAGACGAAGAATCTCGCGCCATCGTCGTCACCCCCTTGTCATTCTGAGGCGCAGCGCAGCGGAGACGAAGAATCTCGCGCCGTCGTCTCACCCCCTTGTCATTCTGAGGCGCAGCGCAGCGGAGACGAAGAATCTCGCGCCATCGTCGTCACCCCCTTGTCATTCTGAGGCGCAGCGCAGCGGAGCCGAAGAATCTCGCGCCATCGTCGTCGCACCCTGTCATTCTGAGGCGCAGCGCAGCGGAGCCGAAGAATCTCGCGCCATCGTCGTCGCACCCCTGTCATTCTGAGGCGCAGCGCAGCGGAGACGAAGAATCTCGCGCCATCGTCATCGCCACCCCTGTCATTCTGAGGCGCAGCGCAGCGGAGCCGAAGAATCTCGCGCCATCGTCGTCGCACCCTGTCATTCTGAGGCGCAGCGCAGCGGAGCCGAAGAATCTCGCGCCATCGTCTCACCCCCTTGTCATTCTGAGGCGCAGCGCAGCGGAGCCGAAGAATCTCGCGCCATCGTCTCACCCCCTTGTCATTCTGAGGCGCAGCGCAGCGGAGCCGAAGAATCTCGCGCCATCGTCGTCGCACCCTGTCATTCTGAGGCGCAGCGCAGCGGAGCCGAAGAATCTCGCGCCATCGTCTCACCCCCCTGTCATTCTGAGGCGCAGCGCAGCGGAGCCGAAGAATCTCGCGCCATCGTCGTCGCACCCTGTCATTCTGAGGCGCAGCGCAGCGGAGCCGAAGAATCTCGCGCCATCGTCGTCGCACCCTGTCATTCTGAGGCGCAGCGCAGCGGAGCCGAAGAATCTCGCGCCATCGTCTCACCCCCTTGTCATTCTGAGGCGCAGCGCAGCGGAGCCGAAGAATCTCGCGCCATCGTCTCACCCCCTTGTCATTCTGAGGCGCAGCGCAGCGGAGCCGAAGAATCTCGCGCCATCGTCGTCGCACCCTGTCATTCTGAGGCGCAGCGCAGCGGAGCCGAAGAATCTCGCGCCATCGTCTCACCCCCTGTCATTCTGAGGCGCAGCGCAGAGGAGCCGAAGAATCTCGCGCCATCGTCGTCACCCCTTTGTCATTCTGAGGCGCAGCGCAGCGGAGCCGAAGAATCTCGCGCCATCGTCGTCACCCCTTTGTCATTCTGAGGCGCAGCGCAGCGCAGCGGAGACGAAGAATCTCGCGCCGTCGTCTCACCCCCTTGTCATTCTGAGGCGCAGCGCAGCTGAGCCGAAGAATCTCGCGCCATCGTCTCACCCCCCTGTCATTCTGAGGCGCAGCGCAGCTGAGCCGAAGAATCTCGCGCCATCGTCTCACCCCTTTGTCATTCTGAGGCGCAGCGCAGCGCAGCGGAGACGAAGAATCTCGCGCCGTCGTCTCACCCCCTTGTCATTCTGAGGCGCAGCGCAGCTGAGCCGAAGAATCTCGCGCCATCGTCTCACCCCCCTGTCATTCTGAGGCGCAGCGCAGCGGAGACGAAGAATCTCGCGCCATCGTCGTCACCCCTTTGTCATTCTGAGGCGCAGCGCAGCGGAGACGAAGAATCTCGCGCCGTCGTCTCACCCCCTTGTCATTCTGAGGCGCAGCGGAGCGGAGCCGAAGAATCTCGCGCCATCGTCTCACCCCCTTGTCATTCTGAGGCGCAGCGCAGCGCAGCGGAGACGAAGAATCTCGCGCCATCGTCGCCGCCCCCCTGTCATTCTGAGGCGCAGCGCAGCGGAGCCGAAGAATCTCGCGCCATCGTCGTCACCCCTTTGTCATTCTGAGGCGCAGCGCAGCGGAGACGAAGAATCTCGCGCCATCGTCGTCGCACCCTGTCATTCTGAGGCGCAGCGCAGCGGAGACGAAGAATCTCGCGCCATCGTCGTCACCCCTTTGTCATTCTGAGGCGCAGCGCAGCGGAGCCGAATAATCTCGCGCCATCGTCGTCACCCCTTTGTCATTCTGAGGCGCAGCGCAGCGCAGCGGAGACGAAGAATCTCGCGCCATCGTCGTCGCACCCTGTCATTCTGAGGCGCAGCGGAGACGAAGAATCTCGCGCCGTCGACGTCCCACCCTGTCATTCTGAGGCGCAGCGCTGCGGAGCCGAAGAATCTCGCGCCATCGTCGTCGCACCCTGTCATTCTGAGGCGCAGCGCAGCGGAGACGAAGAATCTCGCGCCATCGTCGTCACCCCTTTGTCATTCTGAGGCGCAGCGCAGCGAAGCCGAAGAATCTCGCGCCATCGACGTCCCGGGGCGGGAGATGCTTCGGGCTCCGCCCTCAGCATGACATGTGGGGAACTTTATAGCAGCGCAGAATCAGATCCCCAGCAGCCTTTCGAGATTCCCCCAAAGGATAAGGTCTTTTTCTTTCTGCGTCAGGCTCGTCAAGCCCAATATCCAGGAGACCGGCCAGTCGGTGCACATGTCATAAGGCCAGTCGGTCCCGAATACGACTCGGTCTGCCCCAACGGAGTCGATTATGTACCTGAGCGCCGACTCGCTGTGGGTTATGGTGTCGTAGTAGAAACGATCGAGGTACGCGCTCGGCGGGCAGCTGATACTGCCACGAGCCTCGGGCCGCACCTGCCATCCGCGGTCCATCCTTCCCACGCCGAAGCACGTGTAGCCTCCGCCATGGGACAAGCATATCTTCAGGTTGGGGCAGGCATCCATAACTCCGCCGTACACGAGGGACGCGAATGTAACGGCGCGGTCGGCGAGATTTCCGATGGTGTTCGGAAGGTGGTAGCGGTCCGACCTTGGGCTGACTATCGTGGGGCCACCCTGGTGGATCAGTATGAACGCGCCCAGGGTCTCAGCGGTCTTCCAGAAGTCCAAGAACTCAGGATCATCGAAAGTCCTGCCGTTGACATGGTCACCAATCATCGCGCCCTTGAGCCCGAGCTCGGAGATACTCCTGTCGAGCTCAGCTATCGCAGCGGAGGTGTCCTGCATCGGTAGGGTCGCCAGGCCCGCGAATCGATCCGGGTGGTCCGCGGTTAGGCTCGCGACGTAGTCATTACAGTCCCGCGCCATCGCGATGGTCGCCTCGAGGTCCTTGTCATAGTTGTATAGGACGGCGTTGGTCGAGAGGACCTGAACATCGACACCCAGTGAGTCCATGTCGGCCAGTCTTTCCTCCGGACTCCAGGTCGTCCTTGGGTTGTGCCGATGGGCCGAGACCGCTTCGGACGTGATGCCGTGCCAGTCCTCCTCAGCGTCCATCGCACGGATGAATGCCGCCGGTGAGATGTGAGCGTGAATGTCTATGGTCCGCACTGGTCTATTACCTCCGACTACTGGGTCTATTTTTCTCGCCGCTGCGGGGGCGGCCTCCCCTACGATTTGAGTGGAATTGGTGGTCGCCTTCGATCTGCTCCACCAGGTGATCTACAGATTCAGGATCCAGGGTCGGAAAGTCATCCGGGTACAGGATGTTGACGTCCAAGGCCCGGACGGTACAGACACCGTTCACGGTCCTGTTGGCTGTTGTGCCGACTTGAGAACGATCGTGCGCGAGGACCACAACCCGGGAGATTTGGGTGGCGTGGCCATGCCTGTTCAGAAAGCCCTGAAGCTGTGAGGCGGCATCGTTCAGCTGCTGACTTGGGGAGCGTCCCCTCCGATCGACGATTGGCTCGCCGGCCTCGACCAGGTTCCCGTACCGATCGTACTTGTCTCGCCACCACTCATCTCCGTTGAAGTGGACCACTCCATTGATGTACTTGATCTCCAAGGCACAGATCCCTCTGGGGCCAACGAGCATCCGGTCTATCTCGCCCCTGTTGTTGCGGTATCCGGAGATGAGCGTCCACCGGTCATCGAGCTGGCCGGCCAGACGGTTGGCCACCCGGCTCTCCCCCTGGTTCCCGCTCTCCCAGATGGCCTCTTCTTGTGAGGACGCTTCCAGCTTCGGCTTGGGCGGGTTTCCCACAATGCCGTGGAGTATAAGCCGCAAGAGGTGCCACATGAAGCCTATCAGCGGGAAAGTCTTCCACGACCTCGCCATGTCCCGCTTGATCTCTTGACCGCGCTGTTGTCTGTCTGCCACGATGCCTTGGTACTCGGACATCCTCTGATCGAACTCGCGCTGCCGGCGCTTCCTGAGCTCGCTGATCTTCTCTCCCGTGTGATCGGACAGCACAACGCTTCTCATGCACCGCTCTCCTTAGTGGACGGTCTGTCCGCGTTCGTCAACGGTCCGGACTGATTTGGGCGTCGTGATCATCGGATTCCCACTACAATGAAGGTGGGCGGATTATACCACCGGAGGGCTCCCCGGCCCCCAATGAGAAGCAGAGCCTCGTCGGACTCCTCAAAACAGACGGTTTCATTCGCAAGACTCTGTGATATATTGTCCTCAACACAGTCCGACCCACGGATTGCGGTTCGCTATTACAGCAAGATTCGTGAATTTAGTCATTGGAAACCCACAACGTGGGTCTAGTCCACTACCAGATGGAGGCAGACATGTCCACGGCGACGGCAGACCTACAACTGACCGCTCATCTCATGAGGCGCGCCGGGTTCGGCGCCAGCCGGGCCGAACTGGAAGGGTACGCTAAGAAGGGATACGACGCGGTCGTCGACGAGCTTCTGGACTGCCCAGAACCCACCGAGATGACCGACGACCTGATCTGGCGCTATCACAACGAGCAGTCGGGAATGATGGGTCAGAACGGCCCGGGAACCTACTGGCTGTACAAGCTGATCTCGTCGTCCGACGCGCTTCGAGAGAAGATGACGCTCTTCTGGCACGGAATCTTCGCCACCGGCTACCCGAAGATCACACAGGGCAAGGTGATGAGCGACCAGATCAGGATGTTCCGCCACCTAGGTATGGGTAACTTCCAGGTGCTGCTCACTGAGCTTGCCAGAGATCCGGCGATGATCGTGTGGCTGGACAACCACGACAACCACAACGGCGCGATCAACGAGAACTTCGGACGCGAGCTGCTCGAGCTGTTCTCGATGGGCGTCGGCAACTACAGCGAGGACGACATCAAGGAGGCGTCCCGCGCCTTCACCGGCTGGACGATCGGCAACACGGAGTACATGACGTTGCGCGCCGAGCGCGACTCGATCTGGCCCTACGGCCGAATCGCCTGGCACTTTAGGTTTGACGAAGAAGACCACGACGACGGCGAAAAGGAGTTTCTCGGTGCGAGGGGAAACTTCCACGGCGACGAGATCGTGGAGATCATCTGTCGTCAGCCGGCGACCGCTCGGTTCGTCGCGCGGCACATGTACCACTTCTTCGTGGCCGACGAGCCGCCCGTTCCACAGTGGCCCTATGTGGAGCCGCGGGACCCGGAGGCGATCGAGACGCTGGCGAACGCATACTTCGAGGGCGGCTACGACATCGGCCACATGCTTCGTGTGCTGTTCACGTCCGACTTCTTCAAGTCGCAGGACTCATGGTACGCGCGAGTAAAAAGCCCGGCTGAGCTAATGACCGGCGTACTCAGGCTTACGGAGGAGTTCAGTAGACCGAAACGCCAGATCGTCGAGCGGCAGCTGCAGATGACGTGGATGGGTCAATACCTCATCAATCCGCCCTCTGTAGAGGGGTGGCACGAGGGTCTGGAGTGGGTCGACACGGGAACGTTTGTTGAGAGGCTGAACTTCGCCTCCAACCAGCTGGGCAATCCGGCCCATCCAGGAGTCAGGTCCATCATCGAACGGGTCGCCACGAACGGCGGTGCCACAATCGGGCCCGCAGAGCTCGTCGAACGTTGCCTGGACGAGATAGGGATGATCTCGGTGGGCGATGACACGAAGGAGTCTCTAGTGGACTTCGCGGCGAAGGACGGAGAGCTGATCGCTGAGCCCGAGCTCGACGATGCGACACGACAAAGGGTCGCCGAGATTCTCCAGATGATCGCAGCTACGCACGAGTTCCAGCGCGCATAGGTAGAACGATGACGACCGCAGAAATTACGACACAAAGGATCGTGTACAGCCACACAGTTGGCCTCTCCACCATGGAAGGCCGGGGATTCTACTACCCTGTTGACACGCTCGTGGCCAGCGACGGCAGACTGTACACCATCAGCCGGTCGCTCGAGGGGGACGGTAGAGGGATCCGCGTAACTGTCTACGACGTGGAGAGTGAATACTACGGCACATTCGCGTCGTTTGGACAGACGCCGGGTCACTTCATTTGGCCGGTCGCGATTACGCAGAGCAGCCAGGGCGCGATCTACATCAGCGACGAAGAGCTCAACACCATCACGGCGTTCGACACGGACGGGAACGTCCTGACCAACTGGGGAGAGCCTGGCAACGGCACCGGACAGCTCGATGGGCCGGCCGGTATAGACTTCGACGCCGACGACCGACTCTACGTCTCCGACCAACACAACCACCGGATTCAGGTGTTCGAGTCGGATGGCTCGTCGGTCAGGACGTTCGGCTCGCACGGTTCCCGTCCCGGGCAGTTCAGCCTGCCCTGGGGTCTCTCGATCGGTCCGGACGGCTACTTGTACGTTGCGGACTGGCAGAACGATCGGATCCAAAAGCTGACTACCGACGGGGAGTTCGTGTGCTCCTTCGGGACCTCCGGAAGGGGGGACGGCGAGCTGTTCAGACCCGCCGGGGTCGCGATCGACGAGGACGGTTACGTCTACGTCGCCGACTGGGGTAACGAGCGAGTCGTCATCTTCGATAAGGGCGGCGCGCTCGTCCAGAACATCCGCGGCGAGGCGACCCACTCGAAGTGGGCAGAGGCGTTCCTGTCAATCAACGTGGAGGAGGCGGCCGCGAGGGCGAAAGCGGACCTGGAGCCTGACATCGAGTACTTCGTCGACGACCCCCACGAGGAGTCGTCTCACATCGAGAAGTACTTCTGGGCGCCATCGTCGGTGAAGTTGGACGACCAGGGACGGATGTACGTTACCGAGAGCAACCGGCATCGGCTGCAGATCTACCGTCGTAACGGAGACTGAGGCGAGCCTAGCCGGGCAGCACGTCGACTCCGGCCGTCACCTGAATGAATAAAGAATGGTGATACAATAGGAAACGCAAGCGCACACAGACGGAGGGGAAACAACATGGGAGCTAACGGGAACGGCAACAAGAAGGTGGTGGTGTTGCAGCTCAGCGGCGGCAACGACGCGCTGAACACCGTGATCCCCTACAGCGACGAGAACTATTACGACCACCGGCCGTACCTCGGAATCCCGCAGGAAGACGTCCTCAAACTGGACGACGATCTCGGGCTGAACCCAGTGATGGGTCCGATCAAGTCGCTGTGGGACGAGGGTAAAGTCGCGGTTATCAACGGAATCGGATACCCCAGCCCGAACCGATCGCACTTCAGGTCGATGGACGTCTGGCACACGGCTCAGCCGGCGGACATCGCGCCGGAGGGCTGGCTCGGCCAGGCTGTCCGAGATCTCGACCCGAAGGGCGAGAACGTCGTGACCGGCGTTAACTTCGGCCGAGGTCTGCCGCGCGCGATGTATGCTAAGGACGTTCCGGTCGCGTCCGTCGGGAACCTCGAGTCCTATGGCTTGATGCCCGACATCAAGGACGAGGCTGCCCGCAAGATGGCGCTGGAGGCCTTCTCCCAAATCTACGGCGGTTCCGGCAGGGACACGATCTCACAGTTCATCAGCCAGGTGGGCATGGACGCGCTCAAGGGCGCCGACATCCTCCGAACAGCGCCAGCGTCGTATTCGTCCAGCGTCGAGTACGCAGACACTCCGGTAGCCCAGAACATGAAGAGCATCGCGCAGGTGATGTTCGCCGACGTGGGAACTCGCGTCTTCTACACACAGCACGGCAGCTTCGACACGCATTCGAACGAGCTCAACGCGCACGCCAAGCTCTGGGGCGACGTCTCGGCTGCGGTCGCGGACTTCATGGACGACCTCAGGGAGCACGACAAGGACAAGGACACGGTGGTGCTGCTGTTCTCAGAGTTCGGACGCCGGATCAACGACAACGGCGCCGGCACCGACCACGGCTCCGGCGGCTCCGCGTTCGTGATCGGCGGTGACGTCGCTGGCGGTCTCTATGGCGACTTCCCTTCGCTGCGGGAGGAGGACCATTTGGAGGGCGACATGCACTTCAACAACGACTTCCGGACCACCTACTCGACGATCCTCGACCGCTGGCTCCACGTCGACCCGGTACCGATTACCCACGGTACCTTCGAGCAGTTCGACTTCATCTCGAGATAACTGCTTAGAGCCTCCAGGTCCCAGACGAAATAGAAGGGGCGGTTCCCAAACCGCCCCTTCTATTTCTCAGGAAACAAGCCCCGACCAACCCTCTCTTTCCTCGTTCCCCTTTCCTCTCTCCTCACTCCGCCTCGTTGAGGCACTCCTCGAGCAGCCCGAGCGCCCGCTTGGCGAATACCCACATGTTGGCCTCGCGGTCTGAGTCGCCCGTCTCCACCGTAATCACCCTGCTCACCGGTCCGGAGACGGCGATACAGGCGTGGCCGGCCGCGTCTCCGTAGCGATTCCCCGTTGGACCGCTAGCTCCTGTCTCACCCAGTCCCCAGGTTGTTCCCAGAAGCTCGCGAACCGCGTTCCCCTTCAGGGCGGCGTACTCTTCGGTGCTGGCACGCATTCCCTCCATCGCCTTGTCCGCGATGTTTAGCAGACCCTTACGCGAGATGTGCGTGTAGACGACAGCGCCTCCGAGGTAGTACGCAGACGCTCCCGGAATCGCGACAAGCGCCGCGTTGAGCAGCCCCCCGCACGAAGACTCCGAGACGGCGATGGTGTCTCCGCGGTCTTTCAGGAGCTGGCCGACCGTTTCCGCAAGAGAGCTGAGATCTGGCATGAGTTGGACCTCCTCAGGTGAACTCGGGCATTACCTCTTCCGCGAACAGGCGCATCGAGTCCTTGATGTCTTCGCTGGTGATCCGGCCGCGGCGGTTGAACTCCAGAATACACTGGTCCATCCCCGGCAACTGCTCTTGGAGCGCCCGGAGACGCTCTACGCAGCCGGCGGGATCGTCGTAGATCGAGTGGCGGGCGGCCTCGGCGAACTTCCAGGACTCCCATGTCCGGACGCCGCTGGAGAAGCTGTGTCGGGATGTTCCCACGGAGGACGCGCTCGCGTCAGGAGTCGAGCTTGCGGCGTCCTCATCAAGCCAGTTCTCAGCCACGAGCCTGTGGGCCTTCTCCCTTGTCTCGGCGACAAAGAAGGAGATACAAACGTGAGATGGCTGGGGTCGGTCCACATCGTCGGGCTTGGCCCCCTCGAACTCGCGGAGCCTGTCGATCATCCTCGGCATCGGCTGGCTCAGTGTCGTGCCGATTACGCCGATTCCCATCTTCGCCGCGTAGGAATAGGTCTCGTCGCTGTTCGCGGCGAGGAGCAGGGGCGGATGCGGCTCTTGCACCGGTCTTGGGACGACCGGGACGTCGTTCACGGTCCAGTAGTCCCCCTTGAATGTGACACGGTCCTGAGTCCAGGCGAGCTTCAGTAGCTCGATGCCCTCCGCGACCCTCGCCCGGCTCTCTTCGCTGCTGATCTCCCCGGCATGTCCGAACTGCTGACCAACCGGTGACCCCCAGCGTCCTCCGAGACACAGGTCTAGCCTGCCCTCGGTGAGAATGTCACAGGTCGCGGCCTGCGTGGCCATGTTGAGGGGATGGTGGAGCGGGAACTGCGCGGCAAGCGTCCCGAACCTGATCCGTTTCGCGTGCTGGGCTGCAGCCGTGGCGACCATCAGTGGGTTCGATATCGGCCTGCCAGGAAAGAACACCGACTCCGCGATCCAGGCTGTCTCAAAGCCCAGCTCGTCGGCGAGAACGATCTGCTCGATAGTCTCCCAGTGCCGTCGTGGGATGGACGAGCCAACGAATCCCGCGACCTGCCAGAAAGATCCAAACTTCAACTACCTGCTCCCAATCCTTGGATACGAACCCCCCACCACTGGGCCGTGTGATTGTATCCACAAACGGGTCTGCCGACAAACGCCCCTGCTGGGGTGGTGCCTATCGTTGACACTACCACCCACAAGTGATATAACACCTCTACTACTCAAAGGAGGCTACGGATGCGTAACTCTCTTGCAATTCGTTGGATCGCTATCGCGGTGGGAGCAGTAATGCTCCTGGCAGCGGCTGTTAGTTGTACGGAGGTGAAGGAGGTCCCCGTCCCGGGTGAGACCGTCGTGATCGAGAAAGAGGTCGTCAGGACGGTCGAAGTACCGGGTGAGACCATCGTACAAGAGGTCGTGAAAGAGGTGATGGTCCCCGGCGAGACCGTGGTCGTCGAAAAAGAGGTCGTTAAGGAGGTCCAGGTTCCTGGCGAGACCGTCACCGTTGTTCAAGAGGTGGTCAAAGAGGTACCGGTCCCGGGCGAGACCGTCGTCGTCGAGAAGATCGTGACCAAGACCGTCGAGGTCCCGGGCGAGACCGTCGTGGTGGAGAAGGAAGTGGTAAAGACGGTCGAGGTGCCCGGCGAGACCGTCGTCGTCAGAGAAGAGGTCGTCAAGACCGTCGAGGTCCCTGTCGAAATCGTCAAAACGGTCATCAAAGAGGTTCCAGGGCAGACCTACGTCACCGACCCGACCAACGGCGTGACGTACGTCGCGCCCCAGTACGGCGGAACGTTGACGTTCGCCAACAGGCGCAATCCGCCCAACGCCGATCAGACGGTCGGCGGACTCGGCGCTGGCTACGCCGTCAGCGGCGTGCTCCAGAAGCTCGGATACGCGAACTGGGGCATCGACAGGAGCGTAAGGGACCTCAAGAACGAGTTCCTCAATGTGTCCGACTACACCGGCGCGCTGGCTGAAAGCTGGGAGATGCAGGACCAGACGACTATCGTCTTCAATATCCGCCAGGGTGTGAACTGGCACGACAAGGCGCCCATGAACGGGCGTGAGCTGACTGCTTCGGACGTCGCGTTCACCTTCCACCGTATCAGGGGCGAGGGCAGCGGCTTCACCGAGCCCCCGCCGCAGACGTCATACATCCGCCAGCTCGCCATCGACTCGATCACCCCCACCGACGACAATACAGTCGTCTTTAAGCTCGAAAAGGTGCAGCTGGGCGCGATGCTCTCGTTCATTGATGATAGCTACGCCTACATTTACCCGCCCGAGGTGATCCAGCAATACGGAGATACCACCGACTGGAAGAACCTGGTCGGCACGGGCCCGTTTGAGCTCGTGGACTGGGTCGAAGGCGACTCGATGACGTTCGAGAAGAACGAAAACTACTGGGGATACGACGAGAAGTACCCCGAAAACAAGCTGCCGTACATCGACAAGCTGCGCGGACTGCTTATGCCGGACGCGGCGACCCGAATTGCGGCCCTCCGCGCCGGCAGGGTGGACTATCTCGGACACAACGCAAGCTCCCAGATTCGCACCGTTGACGAGGGACTCAGTCTACTCAAGACGAATCCCGAACTCAGGGCGAGCGCGTACTACTTCCGCTCGAACAACGCTTACGGCTTCAGGATCTACGAAGAGCCGTTCAACGACATCAGGCTGCGACGCGCGATGCAAATGGCCTTAGACCTACCCACTGTCAATAAGACCTACTTCCAGGACCTCGCCGTCATCACTCCGCAGGGTCCGATGGGTGACTTCCAGACCGGGTTCGTCTTCCCGTTCGATCAGTGGCCCGAAGAGATCAAGGGCTACTACACCTACGACCCCGAGGGCGCCAAGGCCCTTCTGGATGAGGCTGGCCTGGAACCCGGATCGGACGGCATCAGGTTGAGGACGGAGTTGGACGTAGTGGTCACCGGGTACGATCAAGGCCTCGCTGAGATTGCCAAGGAGTACTGGAAACAGATTGGTATCGAAGTCGAGATCAAGCAGTGGGATGGCGCGACGAAGAACAGCAGATGGCGGGAAGGAATTGCCAAGGGCATGACCAACTTCATCTCCGCTTCCCCCTACGAGCCCTCCAACGCACTGTCCTGGCTGGGCACCGGCGGCACCTGGAACGTCACGGGCCACAGCGAGCCTGAGTACGACGCGATGTTCCAGACTATCCTGGACGCCGAGACCCTCGATGAACTGATGAGACTGTCCAGAGAGGCCAACTTGTACTCGGTCACAAACCACTTCTACCTGTGGACGGCGCTGTCGCCGTGGTTCAACTTCACGCAGCCCTACGTTGCCGGTTTCGATGGCGACTTCTTTATGGGCCGCTGGCAGAAGAACGCCGTCTTCGCGCGACTCTGGATCGACCAGGCCCTACAGTCGCAACTAGGCCGCTAGCATCACTGAACAGCTCCACCCTTCCCGCCCGTCATTCCCGCGAAAGCGGGAATCCAGGGGGGCGGGGTCGAGGATGATCAGATAATAGTTGGGAGTTGGGAAGCTAACACTTCCCAACTCCCGTGTTCATTCAACCAACCTGATTCGGTGTTAGCTGCGTGAGAACCTACATACTCAGACGCCTGCTCCTGGTAATCCCCACGCTGTTTGCGCTGAGCATTCTCGTCTTCATGTCGGTCCGGTTTATACCGGGCGACGTAATCGATGCTATGGTAGCCAGAACCCAGGATCCCGACGTCCTTGTGGACCGCGAGCACTTGGAACGCAAGCTGGGGTTGGACAAACCCCTGTACGTGCAGTATGCGCTCTGGATTAAGGGCATATTCCTCGAAGGCACACTGGGGCAGTCGCTGTTCGAAAAGTGGGACGTCGAGGATAGGATTATCGGACGATTGCCCGTGACGGCTCAGCTCGGCGGAATGGCGATAATCATCGGGCTGATGATCTCCCTACCCGTTGGCATCTACTCCGCCATCCGACAGGACACGGTCACCGACTACGTCGCGCGGACGATCGCCATCATCGGGCTGGCCACGCCCAACTTCTGGCTCGCCCTCATGGTCATAATCTTCCCGGCTATCTGGTGGGGATGGACGCCGCCTCTCGAGGTGGTATCGTTCACCGACGACCCGCTTGGGAACCTGGCAGTCTTCATCATCCCCAGCGCGATTCTCGGCACCGCGATGTCCGCCTCCACCATGCGCCTCACGCGGACGATGATGCTCGAAGTGCTGCGACAGGACTACATCAGAACCGCGCTGTCCAAGGGGCTGCGGGAGCGTGTCGTAATCATGCGTCACGGCGTCAAGAACGCCCTGATTCCCATCGTAACCCTCATCGGACTGGAGCTGCCCATACTCGTCGGCGGCTCCGTAATCATCGAAAACATTTTCGCGCTGCCCGGGCTCGGAAGGTTGATGCTCCTCGCGCTCGAAGACAGAGACTATCCGGTCGTCTCAGGCATCAACCTTGTGCTGGCTACCGTGGTGATCGGCGTGAACCTGCTTATCGATCTGATATACCCCTACCTCGACCCCAGGGTCAGGTACAACTAGAGCATGAGAGTTGATTAGGTGATTTCCGGCGTCGCCGATACGCAAGTTGGAAACCTGAGGCCGCGCGGGCGGCTGAGCGGATTCCTCACGAGGCTGGTCAAGGAAAAGCCCTTGGGCACCTTCTGCGGCTGCCTCATTATGCTGCTGATACTGGTCAGCATACTCGCGCCGTATATCTCCCCCTATCCCTACGAGGAGATGCACTTGGTGGACCGGCTGCAGGGGTCGTCGACCACATATCTGCTTGGCACCGACCATATCGGGCGCGACTTCCTCAGCCGGTTGATGTACGGGGCGAGGATTTCGCTATTCGCGGGACTCTCCGCCACCGCGCTGGGAACTGTGGTATCGCTACTGGTCGGCGGCACGTCGGGCTTCGTCGGAGGAAAGCTCGACCTCGTCCTCCAGCGAATCGTAGATGCTTGGATGGCCTTCCCCGGCCTCCTGTTGCTGCTGACCATCATGTCCATCGTCGGCCTCGGCCTGCTCCAGATTATCGTCGTGCTCGGCGTATCGGGAGGGATAGGAGGCTCCAGAGTAACCCGGGGAGCCGTGATCGGCATTAAGGGAAACGACTACTTCCTCGCGGCACAGGCGCTGGGTAGCCGCGCCGACGCCACCATCAGGCGGCACGTCGTGCCCAACATCATGCCGATACTGATCATAGGCTTCTCCATCGGCATCGGCGGCGTCATACTATCCGTGTCCGCCCTGAGCTTCCTGGGGTTCGGACTCCCGCCCGGCAGCCCCGACTGGGGGTCCATGCTCAGCCGCGAGGGCCGCAAGTACATGGAGCAGGCGCCACACCTAGCCCTCTCGCCCGGCATCGCCCTCACCATCGTCATCTACTGCCTCAACATGTTCGGTGACGCGATGCGGGACCTGCTCGACCCTCGACTGCGGGGCGCTGGGAGCTAGGAGGCCCTTGGCCATGCTGAGGAGGCCCCTGGCCGACGAAGCATCTCACGCCGTCAACGTCGCTCCACCTCACCGATCCCGCCCGTCATACCGGCGAAGGCCGGTATCCAGGGGGGAGGGGGCTCCCCGGTCACGCTAGGCCGCACCTGCCAGACTCTCGTTCCAATCGTCGGCGCGGTGGACTTGGCGGGTCGACTCCAATTTGACCGGGATGGGGGATTGTGAATGGGGGATTGTGATATAAAGCGCGAATTACAAACGGGGTGTAGGTTCTACACCTGTGCGAGATCATTCGGCAGGGAGGAAACGGAATGAGAAAAGCTCTCGCAAAAAACTGGGTGATGATCGCCGTATCGGCGGCTATCCTTCTCGCGATCGCGTGTTCGAGCGCGGATCCCGTACAAACTTCGGACGCGGTTACTAAAGAAGAGCTTGCCGCCGCTCTGCAGGAGGCCATGCAGTCGGCCCAGCCCGCGCCCGCACAGGCGCCCGCTGGTCCCAGCGCGGAAGAGATGAGGGCGATGGTCGAGTCCGCCGTGCAGGGAGCGGTCCCCGAGGGCACCAGCGCGGAGGAGATCAAGTCGATGGTGGAGGCGGCGATAGGCGCGGCCAGCCGAGACGCGGTGACCGCGGACCAGGTCCGGGCGCTGGTGGCGGAAGCGGTCGCGGCGTCGGCGACCGAAGGTCCTGAGCCGCTGAGCGCCGACGAAGTCCGCGGAATCGTCTCGGCGGCGGTCGCGGCGCTGCCGACCCCGGAGGCGCACGTGGTCACCAAAGAGGTCACGGTTACGAAAGAGGTCCAAGTTCCCGGCAAGAAGTACGTGACCGACCCGACGACCGGCAAGGTCATTCCCGCGCCTGAGTACGGCGGGACGATAGTGCGGCTCCAAACCAACGAGCCGCCCCACACCGACACATATTTCACGCACCACGCGGCGAACGCCACGGACGGAGTTACCGAGTCCCTCGCTCACGCGGACTGGGGCATAGACCGGAGCGTGTTCGACCACATGAAACCGCCGACCCCGCTATAGGTGATGAAGGGACAGATCGCGACCGGCTGGGTGCAGAACGACCCCGTCACGTACACGATCAACATCAGGGACGACGTGTACTGGCACGACAAGGCCCCGATGAACGGACGCAAGCTCACTGCCAAGGACGTGGAGTGGAACTTCCAGCGCTACCTGCATTTGGGCGAAGCCTACGCCGATAAGGAAGGGCCGTGCTGCACGTTCAAGAGCGTGAAGTGGGACTCTGTCACGGCAACTGACGACAACACCGTCGTGTTCAAGCTGCAGGAACCGAACATCGACACGCTCACAATCTTGTTCACCAGCTACTCACCACACATTCTCCCTCGTGAGGTTGTCGAAGAGCACGGCGACATCCAGGACTGGAGGAATTTGGTCGGCACCGGGCCGTTCATGTTGACAGACTGGGTGGATGGCAGCTCAATGACCTGGGAGAAGAACCTGAATTACTGGGGACCGATGAGAAGTTCCCAGAGAATCAGCTCCCGTATGCGGATGCGACGCGGAACCTCGTCATGAAGGACGAGGCGACCCGCATCGCGGCTATGCGAACCGCAAAGGGCGACTACATGGGCTGGTTGGCCAATTCGGCGATCTCCACGACAGAGCAGGCCGAAGCGCTCGTCAAGACGAACCCCGACATCGTGCTGATCCCGTACGCGTACAGGTCTACCACGAGCACGGCGTTCGACGTGGACAAGCCGCCCTTCGACGACATCAGGGTCAGACGGGCCATGCAGATGGCGCTCGACCTCGAAACGATCAACACGATCTACTTCAAGGGCTGGGCGACGGTGGAGCCGATGGGACAGGTCGGCACAGGCGCGATCGAGTACGTCACGCCATTCAACGAGTGGCCCGAAGACATCAAACCCTACTACATGTACGACCCCGAAGGGGCGATCGCCCTGCTCGACGAGGCCGGTTTCACGCCCGATGAAGACGGGATCAGAATCAGTGGATCGTCCGTATTCCACGCCACTTCCGACCTCGCCCTCGCGGACATCTTCGCGGACTACTGGAAGGACATCGGGGTAGACATCGAGATCGTCAAGGGTCCGGACAACACCACGGTGGGTACTTGGATCCGCGAACACACTTACCCACATGACATGGTCGGATCGGCGATCATGGGCTACGACAGAAGCCCGATCACGATCCTGCGCTCCTTCATTCACTCAGAAGGCGGCTACAACTACACCGGAGTGCGCAACCCCGAGTTTGACGCCATGATCGAGGGGGCCGAGGCCGCGGCGACCTACGAAGAGCGGCAGCGCATCATCAAAGAGCTCGATCTGGAGCTCTCCAGGCAGCACCTGTACGTTTGGGGGATGAAGGCACAGGCGTTCAACGCGGCCCAGCCGTGGTTGATCGGATACAACGGCGAGTACCACCTGGGACTCCAGCAGCGATTCTCGCAGCTGTTCGCCCGCATGTGGCTGGATCAGGAGTTGAAAGCACAGTCCACCAACTAGCCAGCCGACCTTCCGGGACCGACCGCCTTATCTACTGGGGGAGCCGAGAAGTCACGAGCTTCTTGGCTCCCCCAGCCGGTTTTAGGGGCGCCATCGTGAGGCACGTCTCGTGAGAGCCTACATCGTCAGACGGCTGATACTCGTCGTCCCCACGCTGCTCATCCTGAGCACGATTGTGTTTCTCACGGTGCGTTTCATACCGGGAGACGCGATTGACGCCATGGTCAACAGCTCCGACTACCTGGCCCTGGACCTGGACCGTGAAAGCCTCGAGAAGCAGCTGGGGTTCGACGTCCCCTTGTACGTCCAATACGCGAAGTGGATGCGGGGTATGCTGCTGCACGGCACCTTCGGCGATTCGCTGATGGGCGACTGGAAGGTCGAGGAGAGGATAGTCGAAAGGCTGCCGGTGACGATCCAGCTCGGCGTCATGGCAATCGTGATCGGGATGCTGATCTCGCTCCCAGTGGGCATCTACTCCGCCATCCGGCAGGATACGGTCTCAGACTACATCGGCCGAACGCTCGCCATCCTCGGCCTGGCGGCTCCCAACTTCTGGCTTGGGACGCTCGTCATGATATTCCCTGCGCTCTGGTGGGGCTGGTCTCCCCCCTGGAAATGATCCCGTTCACCAGGGACCCTATCGGCAGCTTGTATGGGACCCTCATACCCAGTCTGATACTTGGCACGGGCATGGCCGCCGGAACCATGCGCCTGACAAGAACGATGATGCTGGAAGTGCTGCGGCAGGACTATATCAGGACCGCGTGGTCCAAGGGACTCAAAGAGCGAGTGGTCATCACACGCCACGCGACCAAGAACGCACTCATCCCGGTGATAACCGGAATCGGTCTACAGCTTCCCCTGTTGGTCGGCGGGTCGGTCATCATCGAGAACATCTTCAACCTTCCGGGACTGGGCCAGTTGGCCCTCCAGGCGCTCCTGGATAGAGACTACCCGGTTGTGTCGGGAGTGAATATGTTCTTCGGCGCGGCTGTGATTTTTATCAACTTGATCATCGACCTGATCTACCCGTATCTCGATCCACGAGTGCGGTATCGGTAGCTGAGGGGGATCGATGTCCATGATGGCTGCGAGAACAGCGGAGGTGGCGACCCTCACGCGTCGGCGGAACCGTCTCCTCAGCTTCCTGTCCAGGCTCGTGAGGCAGAAGCCGCTCGGTACGTTCGGCCTGGCGGTTGTGTTGGTGATGCTGGTTATGGCCGTCTTTGCCGAGTCACTGTCACCATACCCGCACGACGATGTCAGCTTGATCGACAGGATGCAGGGCCCATCGTGGGCGCACCCCATGGGCACGGACCACGTGGGGCGCGACTTGCTGAGTCGAGTCATCTATGGAGCTCGGGTTTCCCTGATCGTCGGTCTATCGGCCACGGCGCTCAACATTGCCGTCGCGGTACTGGTGGGCGGAGCTTCGGGATATATCGGCGGGAAATTCGACCTCTCGATTCAGCGGTTCGTGGATGCCTACATAGCCTTCCCAGGGCTGCTGTTGCTGTTGACGCTGATGTCAATCGTCGGCCAGGGACTGACCCAAATGATCTTGGTGCTGGGGATTTCCGGCGGCCTGGGCGGTTCGCGGATCCTCAGGAGCGCCGTCATCGCCATCAAGGAAAACGATTACATCTTGGCCGCGGAAGCGATTGGCGCTGAACAGTGGAGAACGTTCATCAAGCACGTGCTGCCCAACATCGTACCCATCATCATCATCGGCTTCAGCATCACGATTGGCGGCGTGATAATCAGCGAGGCGTCGATCAGCTTCCTTGGATTCGGACTGCCGCGCGAAATCCCCACCTGGGGCGGCCTTCTCAGCCAGGAAGGTCGTCAGTTTATGGAGGTCGCGCCGTGGCTTGCGTTCTGGCCCGGCGCATGTCTGACCCTGGTCATCTACTGCCTCAACATGTTCGGCGACGCGATGCGCGACCTGCTCGATCCCCGGCTCCGCGGCGCGGGGGGCTAAGGTAGCACGGCTAGCCGCGGCACCGACCGCAGCCTATCAAAGTTGTCTGCGACCGTCACGGCGTGCCTTTTGTAGTAGGACTAATACTACGCCAAAGTCTGATGGTCGATTCCGGTCCGGCGCTGCTGGGTCATTTCTGCACCGGCGCTAACACCCCAACCAACCCCTCTCGTTCCTCTTTCCTAAACCCTATTGACACATCTGTTCGCATACCCTTACTATTAGATTAACGGATATGTAATTAAATCGGCAACAAGCCCTGGGAGAAACCAGTTGGACCGCAACACGATCGACCAGCCCGCGCACGGTATTCGACGCCACATTCTCGAGGCCACCAACGACGGACTCACCATTCTCCAGTTCCTCCTCGACACCTTCGATGGCAAGATCGACGGCATGAGGATGACCGAGCGGATCGCCGCTGCCGACCTGATCGCCGGCCAAACCGTCCGACTCAGTCTCCCCCAATCACCGCCACCGGACTCAGCTATGGAGGTCGTCCTCCTCGGCAATCTCAACCTGTTCCGCCGCGTCGTCAGGTTCCTGGTTGAAACCGTTGAGGGCCGCCACGAAGACGTCACAGTCTGTGAGCGGATCGTCCTCGCTGACACCGTGCAAGGGTTCCGGAACCTGATCGACGCCTACTCCTACCAGAGTGAACCCTCGCGCATCCTCAGCCACGAGACTGGCGCTAGCATGAAGCTCCGTAACTTCCTGCGGCAGGTCGTTCGAGGCGACGTCGAAGGTGCAACACCCGCCGACGTCCACAGCGCGCTGAAGCTCCTCACATCCTGACGTGACAGACATCCAGAAACAGCATCAGACCGAGGCAGAGAGCCTCCACGAAAGCCTGGACTCCTACGCCTCACACATCCGCACCGCCACCGACGGCGGCGACGCCATCGTCGACTGCCTCATCAGGATCATGGAGGACGACTCGGTCGGCGCAAAGCCCCACGAGCGGCTCGACGCTCAGCTCCTTCTGGACAGCATCGGCTTTGGGCGTCTCGCCGCTCAGGAGGCGACCCGTCCACGGCCGTCCCCCGAGACCAACGTGGCCCCTGCCCCGCCGTCCGCCGCCAAGACCCCCTCAACCGCCGGCATTCGACGTCCGCGACGGCCCACGGTCGTCCTCTCCGCAGAGAACCTCGTCCACCTTCCACCCCTCGTTCGGCACAAGACCGACGACGGACGGACCATGTCCGAGTTCCTCACGTCGGTCGTCAAAGGGGAGTTTGAGGACTTCAGGCCCATCCACCACATCAGGGCCGCAAAACAGCTCGCCGCTCGCGGCTTCAACAGGGCCCAGGACACCTCAGCGGACCTGCCCGATCTCTCTATCGACGATACCTTGGCGATGATCCAGACGCTCACAACCGCCATCGAAGAGCGCAGAGCGCGCAAGGCCGATGCCTCCGACGACGGATCGTCCAGTCACGCGTCCGACGTAAGCCATGGGCCCGCAGATGCAGACGATAACGACGACTACCTGGCCGTGCTGCTCGAGGGCATTCCCGAAGACATCGAGTATCTCGACCCTCTCGAAAACCCGATCGCCGACCCACGTCTGAACGTCCTCGACCCCGAGTATGCACCGGCGTGCCCCAACCAGACGCACCTGCCCGGCTGCGACTGCGTCCCCGAGCCGACCACCGGAGACACCGTCCTCGACCTCCTCCTCTACCTCCGCGACAATCCCCCCTGACCGCCTCCGACTCGACCAAAACGGGCCCCCTATCCCATCCCGCACCATCAATCCCCCGAGTGCCTTAGGCGCGCCTCTGCTCACGCCATCTCGCACTGTCAATCCTCCGAGTGTCGTAGAGGTAGCCCTTGGAGGGTGTCTCACAAGTGCTCGCATCCGGCAATGCCAACCCTTTGACAATCTCAGGGCCTGCCCAGGACCCGATCCCGGGACGAACGGGCCCAGAGCTAAGATTCGTTCGTGGTGAGCAACGGTACACCCCTCCAGTCATTCCGGCGCAGGCCGGAATCCAGGGGTGGGGTGGACCGTCGGGGCAGCGCAAGTGATAGAAACTGCCGGAGCAGTTACTTGAAAGGGCCTGCCCAGGACCCGATCCGGGGACGAACGGGCCCAGAGCTAAGATTCGTTCGTGGTGAGCAACGGTACGCCCCTCCAGTCATTCCGGCGCAGGCCGGAATCCAGGGGTGGGGTGGACCGTCGGGGCAGCGCAAGTGATAGAAACTGCCGGAGCAGTTACTTGAAAGCCTGTCGAACCACGGTTTGGCAACCAAGGTCGACTTATGAGACGGGCCCTTGTGGCTACCCTGGGCAGCGGCACCTCGGCTCACGCCGTCCCGCACGGCCTCCCCACTCCTTGGTCCGCCGCCGCGCCTGCCCGCCGTGGCGGGACGGACCGGGACAACAGATTACCTGCACGCCCCACCGCAGACGCGACTGGTCCCTGAAGCGCGGACGTCTCACCGGCGTGGGAGGCGGGAGGGATCCCAACTCTAGAGGGTGGCCACGGTGATGCGGCCATCTCCTCCGGATATACGTTCCTTTTTCTCCCGAACGCAGCATGTTGTTTCCCAATCTTGCTGACAAGCTGTGCACCCGCCAACAGATTTGATAAGGTGTCGGGCAAGTTCGCAACTGATCGACAAGCCGGAAGCAGCCACAGAGGAAAATACGACTATGCTTGAGCGATTCCATGTACCGGAGTCAATCGCGATACGGGTGCCCCAACAGGATATGCGGGCGACGCTCGAAGACATCTTCCGCAAGCTGAGAATGCCCGACCAGGACGCGGCTCTGGCAGCCGATGTCCTGATGTACGCAGATATTCGTGGGATCGAGTCTCATGGTGTCAGCAACATGATGAGGTCGTACGTAACGAATTTCCAGGAGGGGCGAATGAACCCGACCCCAGACTGGAAGATCGTTCGTGAGGCTGCGGCCGTTTGCACAATAGACAGCGACCGCGGTCTGGGTCTCGTCGTCGGGCCTGCGGCAATGAAGGTCGCCATCGAGCGCGCCGAGAGGTATGGAATCGGTTCGGTATCGGTGACCAATGGTCAACACTTCGGCGCTGCCGGATACCACGCTGTGATGGCACTGGAACACGACATGATCGGTGTTGCAATGACCACCGGGGGCGTGACCGTCGTGCCTACAGACGGCGCCGAGCGGCTCGTAGGGCTAAATCCAATCGCTGTAGCCGCCCCGACACTCAGAGAGCCGCCCTTCATATTCGACGCTTCAATGAGTTCCGTCGCCGGCAACAAGATCACGCTTGCACAGCGGCTTGGAGTCAACGTGCTGCCGGGTTGGATCGCGGAGTCCGATGGCTCGCCAATTATGGACGAGCGACCTGTCCCGGACGGGTTCATGATCCTGCCACTTGGGGGAACGCGAGAGATCGGATCGCACAAGGGCTACAGCCTGGCGGTGATGGCCGAAATCCTCTCCAGCGTTCTATCCGGAGGAGGAGGGGGCCCCCATCGTCGTGGAGGGGCTTCGCACCATTTCCTCGCCTACAAGATCGACGCGTTCACAGACGTCGACTTGTTTAAGGAGGACATGGACGCCTACATGACGGCCCTGCGCGAGTCCCAACCCGCACCAGGGCACGATCGGGTGGTGTACGCGGGGCTTCCCGAACACGAAGAGGAGATCGAGCGCCTCGAACACGGCATCCCCTACCATCCTGAGGTTATCGAGTGGTTTCAGAGCATCACAGCCGAGCTTGAACTGCCCGACAGGCTGTGAGGCCTAAAGCACGGCCTCTGCGATGCGCTCGAGCTCGGCGGCCATCTCCTCCTCGGTCTCAGTGAGGTTCTGGCGGATGATGACTCGGTTGGCGCCAGCGTTGAAAAAGTCATGCGCGTTCTGCCGGTCCGGCGGCTGCCCGTAGACCGTGATGCCGATGGACGCTGGGTCGCGGCCTCGCTCGTCGGCGAGGGCGTCAAGCTGTCTGCGGCTGTCCTCTACAATGGCGGGGGTCACTCGATTGGGGAGCCAGCCGTCTGCGATCTCCGCGACCCGCTGAAGGACGCGGGGTGCCATGCCACCGATCAGGATCGGCGGATGAGGCTTTTGCGCCGGCTTCGGGTACATCTGGACGGGTGGAAAATCGTAGTACTTTCCGTGGAACTCGGCCTCGTCCTGCGTCCACAGCTCCTTTAGCGCCAGGAGCGACTCCTTCGTCTGCGTCCAGCGGTGGTCGAAGTCGCCGCCCATGATCTCGGTCTCCTCGCGGTTCCAGCCGGTACCGATTCCGAGGATGAACCGGCCTCCGCTGAACAGGTCGAGCGACGAGACGGCCTTGGCGAGCACGAGCGGATTGCGCTCGGGAATCAGTGTGATCCCCGTTCCGAGCTTGATCTTGCTCGTCACCGCGGACGCGTGGGCGAGCGCGATGTATGGGTCTGTGAAGTGCGCGTACGTCCAGGGGATTGCACCGTCTGGCGCGCTCGGGAACGGGCTGTCGGAGTGGACGGGCAGTATCGGGTGCTCCGCGTACCAGATAGAGTCGAACCCCAACTCTTCAGTCTTGGCCGCGACTGCCGCGGGACTGACTTTGTAAGCAGGGAGAGGCGTCGAGATTCCGATGGTCATGAGGTCCTCCTTCTGGCGCGTGTGACAGCTTCGGCTGCGTCCTCAATAGGCTATCATTCCAGCCCCTCCGGCTCGGATCAATGTCGTGAGAAACGGTGGTTGGGCGTAGTCTACCGCATGCGGGCGAGAATCGCCTCGCGGGCCTCGTGAAATGGCCGTTCGAGGAAGGCGAGGTGGTCGACTTCGCCATGGCGGTGTGTAATTGAGCCGGGCGGTCGTACGCCGGCCGACTCGCGGATGTACGTGAGGTCGCCGTCGATGAGCGTGAGCATGTACTGGGCCGTCGCCGAGTCGAACATCTCCCACTCGCCTCCGCAATCTACGTAGACCGGGGACGTGTGTGCGAAGACACCGCGGTTGGTCGCGTCGTGATGTCCGATGGCGTCGAAGTAGTCGAGGCCACCCGTCCTGGCGGCGATCCACGAGTGACGGTCGATCCTTAACTTCTCCTTTAGTTCGAGCCGGCGGGCGCCGCTGCTATCGGTACGTGCGACTACCTGGCCGTTCAGAATGACTTCAAGTGAGTCAACCGGCAGAATGCTCTCCGCCCACGCCTTGACCTCGACGGTTCCAGGTCCCGACATCGACAGGGTGTCGCCCAAATCGCGGTCTTCTACCGACAGGTGAATGATCGGCCCGCCGCTCAGGAATGTCCGGCCCGCGACGACTGAACGGCACCAGTTCTCGTAGGTGAACTCCTGATCGTCCGCGAGCCGCGCATATGTGCGGTAGAGGCCGACGGGGACGTTGCTCGTCATCTTGTCGGTGCCGCCCACCAGGGGCAGCCGGTAGCCGCAGTTGAGGTACCGGTAGTACTCCATATGGTGTGCGCGGCTCTGTCGCAGCATCTCGATGCCGTCGAGCCGGCCGGTGGCGATCAGCGCGGCGGGCTCGCCGTTGGGGTTCGGAAAGTGAGGGTTGATCACCCAACCGCCCTGTGCGTGCGCCTCGTCAGCCCAGTGCGCCAGCGTGGTCTCCATATGGCCGCCGATCTCCGCCTCTTGGGGGCCATCGGAGCACCACGGCATGACCGGCTCCTTGAGTCCCCAGAGGATCATGTGGCCGAGGAGGTGCTGGCGGTTCTCTTGGGAGGTGTAGACGACGTTGCTTCCGTTGCCCGTCACACTCGCACGGCCCGTGAAGTCCTCCGTGTTAGTGAACAGGCTTCCCCACTGCGACTGAAGCAAGTTTACAACGTTGAGGTCCTCACCCTGAGACTCGAAGTGGGCGCCCTGGGTGGAAAGGAAGTGGACGTGTGAGTCACCGCTGTACCAGCGGCGGGAGTTCATGTCGATCCACCGCTTGATTCTGAGCTCAAGCTGCTGTTGGCCCGGCTCAATTCGGACCTTGATGCGCAGCGGCTCGTACTCGAAACCGCGGGCAACGTCGACAATGACGTCTCCACGTGGGAGCCAGCCCTCGCAGCGGCCGTCAATGTAGGCGTAGGTGATCTGGCCCAGCCGGACGTCGCCACCGACGTCCATGTGCCAGGACTCGAGGTTGGAGTTGACCTGGTTGTGGTGGCCGTGGGGCTGGTAGGGAATGCCCTCCGGCGAGCGGAAGTGTATGCGGCACGGGACGGGTTGGCCGGTGGCATCGTCGACCACCGTCGTCTTGACCCAGTTGCGGCCGCGGTCGGCGAGATCGACTCGAAATCTGGGTGTCGCCGCCCGACCGTTGGCTTCGACGTCTCCCCAGCGTACCTGGCCGACGGTCTCGCCGCCCTGTTTCACCGAGACAGTGGCCGATGGAACTGCGGAGATCTCAACGTACGCGGGGCTGGCGCCATCGTTCTGTGGCTCGCCAAATCCCTTGTGGTAGTCGGCAAGGAAGCCCCCATCGGGGTCCGCGGGAAGGGGAAAGGCATAGGTGGCGTCGCCACGATCGACGTCTATCTCCACATCGAACGGCTCCACGGAGGCGTCTGAGTCCATGAGCGTGATTATCGTCTCGCGCCGTCCCTGGCGGGCGAAAGGGTGCTCGTCAATGAGCCCAAGGGTGACCGCGGCGATCACGAAGGCCGGTCCCCTTGGCACGATCTGAATCGACTCGAGTTCGACGTCCGGATAGGGGTTCCTCCACGACCAGAGGAAGTAGCTCTGTGCCACTGCCCGCGTGTACTCGCTCTGGCGGCGGCCCATGTCGTTCCAGTCCCCTCCGTGGCGCGGCATGAGCTGGTGCTTGCCGTCAGTGGCAGCGCGAAATGGGAGCGCGGATACGCCGCCAAATGAATTGAACGGAACCGTGCCGATCTCGAATCGCTGCCTGATCGGGATTCCTATCTCACGGCCGTCGGAGAGGTTGAACACGTATTCGGCGACGTGACAGCCGACCAACCCGTCATCGTGGGCATCAGTTGTGATAAGGCGGTGGGCGAAGATTACGTTGAATGCCATCCCGTTGGCGGGGATGGTGACGGGCTCACCGTCACCGGCCAGGGCGATGAAGCATCGATCAGGTTCGTCGGCGATGTGGAAAGGCAGACCACGGAAGTGCCGGCGCCCGATCTCGGCGGACGAGCCGGGGCCGAGAGTATCGAGGCCGGAGTTGAGGTGCTCGGCGATGCTGAGTGGTTCGTAGTCAGGCATGGGGGATTACCCTCACCCCAACCCTCTCCCTCAAGGGAGAGGGGGGAGTCGGTCTAGTCTCTCCATCAAGGGAGAGGGGGAATCGGTCTAGTCTCTCACTCAAGGGAGAGGGGGCAGAGGACTAGCTTACCCTGACGAGCTTCTGCATTGAGCGGAGCTCGCGGGGAGGGTCCATCTTGCTTCCGTAGTCGCTCCAGGAGACCTCCGCGACGTAGATGTCACCCTTGGAGTCGAGGGCAATGCCGTGAGGCGAGTAGAACCTTCCGCTCTGGGCGCCGTAGCTCTCCCTACCGACGCGGGCCAGGACCTCGCCCTTGGTGTTCATAATCGTGACACGCGGCCCGAGGTCGGTGCCGATGTCGTTCGAACCGATTCCGGCGAAGTACTCGCCGATGTAGACCAGCTCCTCGCCCGTCGCGTCGTCGATGCAGATCGCGGCGGCGCGGGACAGGTTCACCCACTGCGTCTCGAATTTCCCCTCGGAGCTGAATATCTGGATTCGATGGTTCTCGCGGTCGGCGACGTAGACCCAGCCTTCGCTGTCGGTCGTGATGTTGTGGACGATGTTGAACTGTCCCTCAGCGGTACCTGACTCACCCCATGAGTAGAGATATCCGCCGTCGGGCGTGTACTTGTGGACACGAGCGTTCGAGTAACCGTCCGCGACGTAGAACTCCCCGGTGCGCTTGTCGATGGCGACGTGCGCGGGGACGCTGAACGGTTTACCGCTCATCTTGGGGGAAGGCTTATGCGGGGTGCCCAGGGTCATCAGCAGCTTGCCGTCAGCGGTGAACTTTCGGACGGTGCTGTCGCCGTTGTCGACGCAGAAGACCGTATCGTCCGGGGCGATCGTGACGCCGTGCGGGTTGGCGAATACGCCCTCTCCCCAGGAATCGACGACGTTCCCCTCGGTGTCGAAGATGATCATCGGACTGGTGCCGCGGTTGAACACGTAGACCTGGTCTTTGGAGTTGACGTCGACGGCGGTACCCTCCTTGTAGTACCAGCCTTCGGGGAGATTGCCCCAGTTCGTGCCGGAGACCTCGTACCGGAAGTCCCCCTCGCCGAGAATCGACGGGCCTCCGGCCTCATCCTCGTGTCCCTCAGTGCGTAAGCCGAATTCCCAGTCTTGCTCTCGTGTTGTCATTGGTCGCTCCTCTCCGTTCAGATGCGTACCGTCGTTTTACACCATCGGCGTCGAGAGGTCAATCGGTGTCCGTTGACTAGGGTGATGCTGTGGGCGATTATGGGGGCGGATTGATACCACTAAAGCTCACTGTCAACAACTTCCTCTGCTACAGGGAAGCGGCGCCCGCTCTGGACTTCGAGAGCATTCACGTTGCGTGCCTCTGCGGCGACAACGGACATGGCAAGAGTGCGCTGCTGGACGCGATCACGTTCGCGCTGTGGGGCAGCTCCCGGCTCGGCGACAACCGGAACCACGACGACCTCATCCACAAGGGCCAGCGGAACATGCTGGTCGAGCTGGAGTTCGAGTCGGCCGGCGACCGCTACCGAGTCGTGCGGCGCCGGTCGCGGGGCAGGTCCCAGGGTTCGTCCGATCTTCAGATCTCCATCCGCAACGACGTCGGGGACTGGCGCGCGATAACGGGAAACACGATCAGGGAGACCCAGGCGTTCATCGTGGAACGGATCCGCCTCGATCACGAGACCTTCGTCAACACGGCCCTGCTCCGGCAGGGCGACGCGGACAGGTTCACCACGTCCAAAGCGTCTGACCGGAAGCGAATTCTGGCGGAGGTGCTCGACCTGTCGTACTACGACGGACTGGAGCGCAGGGCGCGTGACAGGGCCGGCAAGTTCACGGAGCAAGCGCAGACGGCGGCGTCGGACATCAGCGCTCGTGAAGACGAAGCAGCCCGACGGCCGGTCTATGAGGAGGAGCGGAGTGGAGTGCTCCTAGAGATGGACGCCATCGAGCCGGACCTGGCGAAGGCGCGATCGGTGCTCGACGCGGCGAACAAGGACCTAGCCGAGCTGGAGCGGAGCAGGGCGGAGCTCGAGAGGCTGGTACCGCGGATCGATCAGACGAGGGACGCGGCGAGACAGGCCGCCGGCCGGACAGCGCAGTACGAGGAGAGGGTGGCGGAGTCGGAGAGCCTGATCTGCAGGGCGGACGAGATCGAGGCCGGACATGCCAGTCTGATCGCCGCTCGTCACGAGGAGACGCGTCTGACGCGGGCGCTGGGCCGCAAGAGCCAGCTAGACCGGCTGTTGGCTGACCAGGAGCGGGCGATCGCGGTCGAAAAGCAGAGCCGCGTCACGACCCGGAACCAGCTTTCGTCTGCGGTGGCCGACCTGCAGTCCAAGGTGAGGCGCATCGAGGAACTCGAAGGATCGCTGGACGAGCTGGCTCCGGAGCGAGAGCGCCTATCGAGCCTCGAGAAGACGATCGCGGCGACCTCAGAAGAGGAGAACTCTATCCGCCGGCGCGTCGAGTCGGCTGAGGGCCTTCGAGTGCAGTATGACGAGCTGCGAGCACAGCTCTCGAACGCGCAGACCGAAATCACCATCGAACGGGGCCGCATCGAGACCGACGTAAGCCGAATCCATCGCCTGATGGAATCCGAGCTGCGACCCCGGGCGGGACGTCTCAAGACGTTGGAAACTGAACGAGACCAGCTGAAGCACAGAGAGCAAGAGATCAAGTCGCTCGCGACCGGCCTGGAAGAACGCCGGAATCGAGGGCGAACGGTAGACGAGCGGATGGCGGTCCTCGAGGGCGAGAACCAGAACCTGCGCAGGACGATGGAGGACACGCGTCAGAAGTTCGATCTCCTCGACAGTGGGGATGTTGAGTGTCCGCTGTGCGGCCAGGAGATGGACTCGGGCGGGCGCGAGCATCTCCGCGCCGAGTACGAGGCGATTGGGCGAAGCGGACGGGCAAACTATGAGTCCAACCGGAAAGAGCTCGGCTCGCTGGCGAAAGATCGAAAGACGCTGAACGCCGAAATCCGTGAGCTTGAGCAGAAGCAGCAACTGCAGCAGTCCGAGCTGCACAGGCGGAGCGCGGCGATCGCGTCTGAGATCGAGTTGGCGCGCCAGTCGGCGCGCCAGGTTCATGAATCAGAGGCGCAGGTCGAGCGGCTTAAGTCGACGCTTGCGGCCCGGAGCTACGCCCTCGCTCAGCGCGAGATCGCGAGGGCCGCACATACGGCGCTGGAAACTCTCGGATTCGATCCCCTGGAGGCCCAGAAGGTCGCCCAGGGACACCGGCGCCTTCAGGAGGAGCTTACGGCCCTGGAGCGCCGGTTCAGCCGGGACAGTCTCGCCTTACAGAGACGCGAGGACGACCTCCGACGGGGCTTGAATGATGCGCGGACGGCCCAGGGCGAGCTCGGCCCGATGCTGAAACGGCTCGCGTCCGTCTCTTCGGATCTTACCTCAGGAAATTTTGCCCACGAGGCTCGGATGGAGGCCGAACGGCTCGGTACCGAGATCGCCGATCTCGGCTATGACCCGGGAGACCACCAGTCGGCGCAGGACTCGCTGAGGGAGCTCGACGCCTACTCAGATCTCTACGGGCAGCTCGAGCGGGCGAGAGGTCAGATCGAGTGGGACCGCGTCCAGCTTGAGAATGCGACGTCCGACGCTGATCGACTCAGCCACGAGCTGGGAGACCTGCAGAACCGCCGAGTGGAGCTTGAGCAGGCGGCGGACCGGCTGCCGAGTGCGATCGAGGAACGGAACAGTCGTGAGCGCTTGACCCGTGAGCTCGAGGGAAAGCTGGAGACTGCGCGCGTCCGCAGCGGGGTGCTCGAGGCGGCGATTGCCAGGTGCGACGAGCTCACAGCTCAGATCGCGGCCCTCAAGACGAGCCGGGAGAACTACCTGCGAGAAGAGGACCTGTACGGGGAGCTGGCGCTGGCGTTCGGGAGAAACGGTATCCAGGCGCTAATCATCGAGGACGCGATCCCCCAGCTCGAAACCGACGCAAACGAGCTGCTCGGCAGACTCACGGACGGCCGGATGTCGATGAGGCTCGAGCTGGGAGAGGGCCGCCGGGTCAGCGGGACGGACCTGCCGTCCGAAGAGCTCCGGATCAGCATCGGCGACGAGATGGGCACCAGGACATACGAGACGTTCAGCGGCGGCGAGGCGTTCAGAATCAACTTTGCGCTGAGGATCGCCCTGTCCCGGCTGCTGGCCCGACGGTCGGGCGCTCCCCTGCCCGTCCTCTTCATCGACGAGGGATTCGGGTCGCAGGACGCGTCTGGTCAGGAGAGGCTCATCGAGGCGATCCAGTCGATTCGGGACGACTTCGAGAAGATCATCGTCATCACGCACATCGACGCGATCAAGGAGGCCTTCGACACGCGCATCCAGGTCGAGAAGACCGACATGGGTTCAACATTCGAAGTGGTCTGGGAGTAGGCGGCATGTCGTTGACCCATGTCGTCACCGGGGCGTCCGGCTACACAGGCAAGTACATCGCGCGTCGGCTGCTCGCCCGTGGCGACCGGGTCCGGTCGCTTACCGGGCACCCAGGGCGACCCAGCCCGTTCGGCGATACGGTCGAGACCTTTCCGTACAGCTTCGAAGATCCCGACGCCCTTGTCGGGGCTCTTGAGGGCGCGGACACACTCTTCAACACTTACTGGATTCGCTTCTCGCGTGGCCGTCTCACCCACGAGCGCGCGGTGAAGAACCTCAGAGTGCTCTTCGCCGCGGCAAAAACTGCCGGTATCAGGCGCATCGTCCACGTCAGCATTACGAACGCGACATCCGACTCGCCGCTGCCCTACTTCAGGGGAAAGGCGCTTGCCGAAGAGGCGCTGATGGAGTCGGCGATCTCGTACGCGATCCTCAGGCCGACCGTCATTTTCGGTCGGGAAGACATCCTGCTCAACAACGTCGCCTGGCTGCTGAGGCGGTTCCCGGTACACCCGATTGTCGGCTCGGGCGAGTACCGCGTGCAGCCGATCTTTGTTGAGGACCTCGCCGATCTGGCAGTCTCGTTGGGAGCCCTCGATGACGATGTCGAAATCGATGCGGTTGGCCCGGAGGTGTTCAGCTACGAGGAGATGGTCCGGCTAATTGCGCGGGAGGTCGATTCGAAGACGCGGCTGGTACACGTTCGGCCGTGGGCGGCACTACTCGGGGCGCGGCTGATGGGACTGTTTCTCCGAGACGTGGTCCTAACACGGGACGAGATCGAGGGGCTGACAGCCGACCTTCTCGTCTCGATGTCGGAACAGAAGCCGTCGGGGAAGACGAGGCTGTCGGACTGGCTGACCGAGAACGCGCGCTTTCTGGGGACGGAGTACGCGTCCGAGCTTGACCGGCATTATCGTTAAGCCGTCGGCGCCACCCCATTCCACCAGGCGACCATCTGCCATACATCGTGTACGTGACATCGCCTTTACACCGCGTTTCTGAGCGAAGCCGAAGGGTTTCGTAACCCGCAGCCGGGTGACCACTAGGGGGAAATTACAGGGAGGCCGGTGGTGGGCCGGCTAGAGCTGAAAGTCCTGGAGGGTCGGGGACACGGCCAGGGTCGGCTCGGTTAATTCCTGGACGTCTGCAGGCGACCAGCCGGGGGCAACCTCGGTCAGCACGAGGCCGTCGTCCTCGACGGTTATCACGGCGATGTCGGTCACAATGAGGCTGACGCACTGGGGAGCGGTCAGGGGAAACGAGCACTGAGTCACGATCTTCGGGCTTCCACTCCGGTCGACGTGCTCCATCGCCACGATGATGCGGCGCGCGCCAGCAGCGAGGTCCATCGCGCCTCCGACGTTGCCGATCCCACGCTGGGGCAGCATCCAGTTGGCGAGATCGCCCCGCTCCGACACCTGCATCGCGCCGAGCACTGCGACGTCGATGTGGCCGCCGCGGATCATCGCGAATCCCTCCACGGAGTTGAAGAAGGACATGCCGGGGTTGAGCGCCAGGAACTGGCCGCCCGCGTTTATCAGGTCGACGTCCTCCTTGCCCGGCTCCGCCATCGGCCCGTAGCCCAGCACTCCACTCTCACTATGGTACGTGACGATCCGGCCCTCCGGCACGAACTGTGAGCACAGCGTCGGAATGCCGATCCCAAGATTTACGACGTCACCGTCCTGAAGCTCACGCGCGACTCGCATGGCTATGATCTCTCGGTCGAGTTTTTCTCTCTCCATGGGATCTCCCGGGCCGGTAGCGTGCTAGACGATCTCCACGATCCGGTTCACGTAGATTCCCGGAGTGTGAACTGCTCCGGGATCGATGTCGCCCGGTTCAACGATCTCGTCGACCTCCATGATCACCACGTCCGCGGACGTGGCCATCACGCCGTTAAAGTTGCGCGACGTCCCCCTGTACTGCGTGTTACCGATCAGGGTCGGCGCGGTGTGCTCGGAGAAGTGCGAAGTCCGCCTTGAGCGCGGTCTCAAGAAGATAGTCCCTCGACCGTCGAACGTCGCGCAGCTCTTTGCCGTCGGCCATCAGGGTCCCGACCCCGGTCGGCGTGTAGAAGGCTGGAATACCTGCGCCGCCGGCCCTGATCCGCTCGGCCAGGGTGCCCTGGGGCACGACCTCCAGATCGATGTTGCCCTCATGGTACGACCGCTCGAAAGCCGTTGGGCGGGACGGCGACGGAGAGACCGGGAAAGAGGCGATCACCTTCTTGACCTGCTCGTTCTCGACGAGGACTCCGATGTCAGTCGGCCGGTCTCCTGGGATGGTCCCGAAGCCGATCACTGATGCGAGACCGGCGGTGTTGGAGATGATCGTCAGCTCTCTCGCTCCGTGCTCCTGCAGAGCGCGAATGAGGTTCTGAGGTGTGCCGCCCGGGCCAGCAAACCCGTCGATCATCAGGACCGTGCCGTCCGGGATATCTGAAACGGCTTCGGCGAATGATGAGACGACCTTGCTCAAATGCTCACTCCTGTTCTGGCGACGCTGCCAATTATATCTGAATCGGTCGTCACCGCCGTGGTATAATCGCGGCGCTTCTGGAGGCGCCGTGCCGGATCGACCCAACTTCCTGGTAATCATGTCGGCTGAGCACTACCCGATGTGGTCGAGTGCGTACGGCATCCCTTCGTTCACACGTCCGACTAGAACACGGTACTTTCGACCAATTGCCCGACACAATGACGCCGGGTCATTTCACCATTCACAAGTCTGAATTCCCAATCCAATGATCTGGGTATTCCACTCCCTGGCCAGCGCGGTCACTTTCGCGGTCATCTCCGCGCTGGACAAGATAATAATCCAGCGATACGTACCCAATCCCCGTACTTTCATCGTGCTGGTGGGTTTCACGCAGTTCCTGTTGTCGGTCGGCGTCGCGCCGTGGGTATCGTGGACAGGCTACGGCGCGGGCGACGCGGCCATCGCGTACGCCTCAGGCCTGGCTACGGGCGGCTATCTTGTCCTGCTGTTCTGGGTGATGAGCACACAGGACGTCTCGCGAGTAATCCCAGTCGCATCGACGTATCCCATTTTCGTCGCGATATTAGCCCAGATCTTCCTCGGCGAGAGCGTTGTGACCCTCGCGTGGGCCGGAATCTGCGTAACGGTAGTAGGCGTCGCGTTGATGTCTTTCGGACCGACAGCCCGGAAGGGGGAAACGGGAGGCAGTCAAGGTTTCGCATTTACGCTGTTGATCGTCTCAAGTCTGCTGTTCGGACTGAGCCAGATTCTAAGCAAGGCCGTCGTGGACGATATGGACGTCTGGACACTCTTCTTCTGGCGAAGTCTCGGCGGAGGAATGGCATGTGTGGTGCTGCAGGTTCGCACGAGAACCCTCCCAGACATTGCGAAGACGCTGCGAGATCCGGTTGCGGTGGGGCTCATCCTGTTGACAGAGGGCGCGCTCGTGTTCGTCGCACTTCTGTTCATGCTCGAAGCGCTCTATACCGGGCCCGTGTCGCTGGCCTCGACCGTAATGGCGACGAGGCCGTTGTTCGTGTTCGCGCTGGGGATCCTGCTAAGCCTGCGGTTCTCGGGCGTGCTGAACGAGCCGCTGGACGGCAGGATTCTGGTGACAAAGTTGGTTGCTATCGGACTGATCGTCGGGGGCGTTGTAGTCGTAACGATGGTCTAAATGAGTGTTGACGTGCACCAGCGCTGAGCATATACTAACCAGCGCACTTAGGATATAGTACGTCGCTCGATTAGTCGATACTGATTGGAGCGGTGAAGCTGTCCTAAGTCGCAGTCTCAGTATGACCTACGGGGAGTGTATGTTGCAGATTTCAGCATCAAAGTCAAAGTTCAGTGTTTCCAGCTCTGGGGCGGCCTTTGTCCACAGACGTGCCAGGAAGACGCTCGAGCTCCCGTGGATGCTCAACCTGGTCGCAACTGGCTTCGTCGTGACCGTAATCGCGATGGCGGCCTGGCTCAACTTCTAGCGTTCACTAGGCCAGCCGCCGACACTCTCACCTCAGCGTCCCAACGCCTCTCGTCCCGCATCCAGCGTCTCAACGATCGCGTCCACGTCGAAGACGCACCCTCCCCAAGTTCCTCCCGAGGCATGCTGCAACGCGGCCCACAGCCTCGAGTCGTCTGGCAGACTTGGGTGCGGCACCAGGTCATCGGGATCGGGACGGCGATCCATCTCGGCATCGCCCCAGTCGACTCCACGGTGTGCTCCCGAGTCACCAACGAGGTTGATCGTGCCCTCCAGACTGTTCCGATCGACGACGATCTCAAGTGTGTCGCCCTCACGGACCTTACCGATCGGGCCGCCTGCCAACGCCTCGGGTCCGACGTGCCCGATACAGGCTCCGGTCGAGACACCTGAGAAGCGAGCGTCGGTGATGAGCGCAACATGCTTTCCATACGAGAGGTGCTTGAGCGCCGCGGTTATCTGATAGACCTCCTCCATGCCGGTGCCGAGCGGACCGCCGCAGGTGAGGACCATGATGTCTCCGGCCTGAATTCTGTCGTCGTCCCTGCTCTTGATTGCTGCAATAGCGTCCTTTTCCGAGCGAATGACCCTCGCCGGTCCCACCTTTCTGTACACCCCATCGTCGTCCACGACCGACGGATCGATCGCCGTGCTCTTGATCACTGAGCCCTCAGGGGCCAAGTTGCCTCGCGGGAAGCAGACGGTACTGGTCAGACCGCGCGACCTCGCCGTGTCAGGGTCCAGGATCACGTTAGCGGGGTCGACACGGGTAACTTCTCGCAGGTAAGTTCGAACAGCGTGTCTACGCTCGGAGCTTTCCCACCAGTCCAGGTTCTCACCGAGCGTCTGCCCGGTGACGGTCAGCACAGACGTGTCGATCAGGCCCATTGCGCGCAGGTGGAGCATCACCTCGGGGACGCCGCCGGCGGCGTACAGCACCGAGGTTGGATGCCCGACAGGGCCGTTGGGGAGAACGTCGACGATGCGCGGGGTCTCTTTGTTGACACTGTTCCAGTCGTCTACACCCATCCGCCTGCGGCCCGCGGCATGGGCGATGGCGGGTGTGTGAAGCAGCAGATTGGTCGATCCTCCGCACGCCGCGTGGACGACCATGGCGTTCTCAAAGGCCCCGTATGAAAGGATGTCCCTCGAGGTGACGCCCCGCTTCTCTGCCATGACGAGGGCGCGGGCGGACCGGCGGGCGATGTCTAGCCATGCACCGGTGCCAGATGGTGATAGCGCCGCGTGCGTGATCGCGAGTCCGAGCGCCTCGGCGACGACCTGGGACGTACCTGCTGTGCCGAGGAACTGGCATCCGCCACCGGGCGAGGCGCAGGCGCGGCAGCCCATGTCCTGGGCATACTCGAGAGTCACCTCGCCCTGGGCGAACCGCGCGCCGATCGACTGGATCATGCCCGTGTCCTCGCCGTGCTCGGGAGCGAGCGTCACGCCTCCGGGAACGACGACGACAGGCATGTCCGGCATACCGGCGAGCGCCATCATCATCGCCGGCAGCCCCTTGTCGCACGAGGCCACCCCCATGACTCCCCTCGCCGTCGGAAGCGATCGCGCCAAGCGTCTGAACACCTGTGCCGCGTCGTTGCGGTACGGCAGCGAATCGAGCATCCCGGTTGTCCCCTGCGTGCGGCCGTCGCACGGGTCCGAGCAGAAGAGAGCGAACGGTATCGACTTGAGATCGCGCAGCTCGCGAGCTGCGGCCTGGACCATCGTAGACAGCTCGAAGTGGCCGGTATGCAGCCCGAGCGCGATGGGCGAGCCATCCGGTTCACGTAGGCCGCCCGCGGTCGACAGGATCACGAACTGCTTCCTGAGCAGCTCGACAGGGTTCCAGCCCATACCGGCGTTCTGGGTCATCCCGAAGTGATCGCCGCTGGCTCCATTGACGAGGAAGTCCTCGGAGAACGGGACCGAGCCAGACGGACCTCGGGCGTGCGTGAGTATATCGGGTTGCCCAGCGCCTAGTACGTCGTCCGGGCTGATCTCTCTGGTGTCGTGTTCGGGGCTGATTCGAGTTGTCATCGGCCGCTCCGCGGTACGGATGTCGCCGAGTATATTGTCGGGAGGGAGGCAGGTCAAACGTGGTGCAGGTTGACCAAAGGATGGTCCGCAGATAGGATTCGCGCGATTCAATTCGTCCAGCGCATGGGGAGGGCATGTGATGAAATACGACTACGTTGTTGTCGGCGCGGGTTCGGCGGGCGCGATCCTCGCCACGAGATTGTCCGAAGACCCCAATCGATCAGTGCTGCTGCTGGAGGCAGGACCGGACTACGCAGACATCGACGACCTGCCGGAAGAGGTCAGGTTGGGTTACGGGACCGGGATGGATGTTATGACAAGCGACCACAACTGGCAGTTCTGGGGCCAGCCGAATCCGATCGCAGAACCGATGATGGTTCCCCGCGGTCGCGTCACCGGCGGCTCGAGCGCGATCAACGGACAGGTGTTCCTCAGAGGGATGCCAGAGGACTACGACTCGTGGGCTTCGTTCGGGAACGACGAGTGGAGCTACGAGAAGGTCCTCCCGTTCTTGAGGAAGCTCGAGACCGACACGGACTTCAGCGGGGACTTCCACGGCACGGAGGGTCCCATCATCTGTCGACGGTTCACCAATCGCGACGAGTACCCTCCGATGCAGACGGCCTTCTACAACGCCGTCAAGGCAGCCGGTTATCCGGACGGCCCGGACCAGAACCATCCGGACGTCTCAGGGATCGGGCCTGTCCCCTACAACAATCCCAACGGAATCAGGTGGAGTACCAACGTCGGGTACCTTTCGATGTCGAGGCACCGGCTCAACCTCACGATTAGACCCAACTGCACTACGCACCGAGTCATCTTTGACGGCCATCGTGCGACGGGCGTCGAGGTCGAGAGCGGCGGTGAGAGATTCATCGTCGAGGGTGACCAGATCGTCCTGAGCACAGGCGCTGTCGCTTCTCCGCAGATCCTCATGCTTTCGGGCGTCGGCCCTGCTGCACACCTGAGCGACCTGGGAATCCCCGTCGTCCACGACCTACCCGGCGTCGGACAGAATCTCCGCGATCATCCGGCAGTTCTGATGACCTGGCGAACGCAACCGCACATTGAGCTAGACGCCTTGGCGCCGCGAGCTGAGTTGGTATTCAGATACACGGCGTCCGGATCGGACCTGCGAAACGATATGTTAATGTGGGTGAACAACGTCGCGACCGAACGCGTAGAACGCGGCGGGAACTGGACGACGCCGATCGGAGTTCACATAGGGGTGAGCGTGTATCTTGCGGTCGGGGCCGGTGAGCTCACGCTGTCCTCTACTGACGTAGCCGTCCAGCCCAACCTCAACTACAACTACTTCGCAGAGGAGTTCGACCGGCGCCGCGCGCGGGAGGGTCTGCGACTGGCCGTCAGAATGTCGGGGCATCCCGACTTCGACAACGTCCTGGCCGAGCGAGTCGCACCTTCGGATGAGGTCATAGAATCGGACGATGCGCTTGACGAGTGGATGATGAAAGAGGCGACCACTGGTCAGCACATCTCCGGCACCTGCAAGATGGGACCCGCCAGCGACCCGATGGCGGTGGTCGACCAGCATGGCGGGGTGCACGGCGTCGAGGGGCTAAGGGTGGTCGACGCGTCCATAATGCCAGACTGCATCCGCGCTAACACGAACGTGACGACTATGATGATCGGGGAGCGAATCGCCGACCTGATTGAAGGTGGTGGATAACCTCGGCTTTCGGGTAGTCCGGATGGGCGGCTATTGACGTTCCGGCTGCCCGACTCTAGGATTTGCCCGAATCGCTTCACTCGCTGCGGGGGGAAGGCATCTAATGAAGTACGATTACGTTGTTGTCGGCGCCGGTTCGGCGGGGGCGATCCTCGCCACGAGACTGTCCGAAGACCCCAACCGGTCTGTTCTCCTGCTGGAGGCGGGACCGGACTACCCGGACATCGACGACCTGCCTGAAGAGGTCAAGCTGGGTTACGCGACCGGCATGGACGTGATGACCAGCGACCACAACTGGCAGTTCTGGGGCCAGCCGTCTCCCATCTCAGAACCAATGATGGTGCCCAGAGGTCGCGTCACCGGCGGATCAAGTGCGATAAACGGGCAGGTGTTCCTCAGAGGAATGCCGGAGGACTACGACACTTGGGCTTCGTTCGGGAACGACGAGTGGAGCTTCGAGAAGGTCCTACCCTTCCTCAGGCAGCTTGAGACGGACACCGACTTCAGCGGCGACTTCCACGGTACGGAGGGGCCGATCATCTGTCGACGGTTCAGCAACCACTCTGAGTATCCTCCGATGCAACGGGCGTTCTACAACGCCGCGAAGGGCGCCGGTTATCCAGACGGCCCGGACCAGAACCACCCCGACGTCACCGGTATAGGTCCCACGCCGTACAACAACCCGAATGGTATCCGCTGGAGTACCAACATCGGCTACCTCTCCATGTCGAGGCACCGCCTCAACCTCACGATTCGGCCCAACTGCACGACGCACCGAGTCGTCTTCGACGGGACCCGCGCTACGGGTGTGGAGGTTGAGAGCGGTGGGGAGAGGTTCGTCGTCGAGGGTGAGCAGGTCGTTCTCAGCACTGGAGCGATCGCTTCGCCTCAGATCCTCATGCTGTCTGGGGTCGGCCCAGCGGCGCACCTGAGCGATCTCAGAATCCCGGTCGTCCACGACGCTCCTGGGGTCGGCCAGAATCTCCGCGACCATCCGGCAATTCCCGTGACTTGGCGGACGCAGCCGCACATCGAGCTGGACGCTTTCGCACCGAGAAGCGAGCTGATGCTGAGGTACACCGCAACCGGGTCGGACCTGCGAAATGACATGAAGCTAGGGATAACCAACTTCGCTACCGAACGAGTCGAGCGAGGCGGCGACTGGACGACGCCGATCGGAGTTCAGATATGGGTAGTCCTAGACCTCGCGGTTGGATGCGGCGAGCTCACCCTCGCCTCCACAGACATCGCGGTCCAGCCGAACTTGAACTACAACTACCTTGCCGAGGAGTTCGATCGTCGCCGGGCGCGGGAAGGTCTACGCCTGGCCGTCAGTCTGGCGGGGCATCCGGACTTCGACGACATCCTGGCCGAGCGGGTGGGACCAGCGGATGAGGCCATCGAATCGGACGATGCGCTGGACGAGTGGATCATGAGAGAGGCCACCACCGGTCAACACATCTCCGGCACTTGCAAGATGGGGCCCGCCAGCGACTCGATGGCGGTGGTCGATCAGCACGGTAGAGTTCACGGTCTCGAAGGGTTGCGAGTTGTCGACGCGTCGATTATGCCTGACTGCATCCGCGCGAACACCAACGTGACAACGATGATGATTGGGGAGCGAATCGCCGACCTGATTGTCGAGGGTGGATAACCTCGTCTTTCCGGCGTGCCGGAAACCAGGGGCGGAGGGGTGCGCAGGCACGGCGTGGACGACTATTGACGTTCCGGGGGCCCACATATAGGCTTCGCGCGATTCGATTCACATACCGCCAGGGGAGGCCCCGAGATGAAGTACGATTTTGTTGTTGTCGGCGCCGGTTCGGCGGGCGCGATCCTCGCCACGAGACTTTCCGAAGACCCCAATCGCTCAGTACTGCTGCTGGAGGCCGGGCCGGACTACCCGGACATCGACGATCTGCCGGAGGAGGTCAGGGTCGGCTATGCGACCGGGATGGACGTGATGACAAGCGACCACAACTGGCAGTTCTGGGGCCAACCGTCGCCCATCTCAGAACCCATGATGGTGCCTCGTGGTCGTGTTACCGGCGGATCAAGTGCGATAAACGGGCAGGTGTTCCTCAGAGGGATGCCCGAGGACTACGATTCTTGGGCATCGTTCGGGAACGACGATTGGAGCTTCGAGAAGGTCCTACCCTTCCTAAGGAAGCTTGAGACGGACACGGACTTCAGCGGCGACTTCCACGGTACGGAGGGGCCGATCATCTGTCGACGGTTCAGCAACCACTCTGAGTATCCTCCGATGCAACGGGCGTTCTACAGAGCCGTGAAGGCAGCCGGCTATCCGGACGGGCCCGACCAGAACCATCCGGACGTTACGGGCATCGGACCGACGCCGTACAACAACCCGAACGACATCCGGTGGAGCACCAACGTCGGGTACCTTTCGATGTCGAGACACCGGCTTAACCTTACGATTCGGCCCAACTGCACAACACACCGAGTCATCTTCGACGGACGGCGCGCTACGGGTGTCGAGGTCGAGAGCGGCGGGGAGAGTTTCGTCGTCGAGGGGGAGCAGATCGTGCTGAGCACAGGCGCTGTCGCCTCACCGCAGATCCTGATGCTGTCGGGCGTCGGCCCTGCCGCGCACCTGGGCGAGCTCGGAATTCCGGTCGTCCACGACCTGCCCGGCGTCGGACAGAATCTCAGGGACCACCCTGTGGTGGGGGTCACGTGGAAGACCCAGCCGCACATTGAGCTGGACGGTCTCGCGCCCAGGAGCCAGCTGATGCTCAAGTATACGGCGACAGGGTCGGACCTGAGAAACGACATGAAGATCGGCATGAGCAACTTCGCGGCGGAGAGGATCAACAGGGGTGGAGAACGTATGGTGCCGATCGGCGTCAGAATGACTGTCATTCTCGACCTTGCGATTGGATCTGGAGAGCTGACGCTAACCTCTACCGATGTATCCGTCCAGCCGAACCTGAACTACAACTACTTCGCCGAAGAGTTCGATAGACAGCGTTCGAGAGAAGGGCTGAGGATGTGTTTAGAGCTCGCGGAACACCCGGACTTCCGGGACATTCTCGCGGAGCGCACTGAGCCGCTGGATGACATCATTAACGATGACGACGCGCTGGACGAGTGGATGATGAAGGAGGCGACGACCGGTCAGCACATCTCCGGGACGTGCAAGATGGGGCCGGCGAGCGACCCGATGGCGGTGGTGGACCAGCACGGTAGGGTGCACGGGCTCGAGGGGCTGCGGGTGGTCGACGCGTCGATCATGCCCGACTGCATCCGGGCGAACACGAACGTGACGACGATGATGATCGGGGAGCGAATCGCGGACCTGATCGCGCAGGGGGGCTAAGGAGTGGAGGGAGGGGTTCTTGCCCACGTTAGGGGTAGGGTACCGCCCCTCCATGGGCGCCCACAAGGAGCCTGTCTCATAAGTCGACCTTGGTTGCCAATTCGTGGTTCGACAGAGCCTGTGCTGAGCCTGTCGAAGTGGCTCTCATGAGCTCGTCGAATGGCTCACCACGAACGAATCTTAGCTTCGAAACCGTTCGTCCTGAGCTTGTCGAAGGGCGGGCATTCGGGGATTCAAGCACTAGTGAGACATCCTCCGAGGGTCGCCCCTACGGATTGGTCTGCGGGAGATTGCTAGGGCGTTCTGGGGTCGAGGGGGACCAAGCTACTAATCCCGGCCGCCTGCTCGAACAGGGCGGCTACGCCCAGGAGGTAGCCCTCCTCTCGCCAGGGCGCCATGATCTGAATCCCTACAGGCAGTCCCGAGCTTGTGAATCCGCAGGGCACGGAGATCACCGGGCAACCGGTCAGGGTCAGGGCAAACGTGAGGATAAGCCAGCTGATGTAGGTCGGGAACCGCTCGCCGTTCACCTCGGTCAGGTACCGTACGTCGACGTCGAAAGGCGGCGATACGACGGTCGGGCAGACCAGCACGTCGTACTCTTCGAAGAATCTGACGGTACGGTTGATGATTGACCCGCGTTCGATCTCAGCGTGTCCGATGTCGGTCGGCGTCAGGCTGAGGCCGTGCTCGATGTTCCAGATGATCTCGTCCTTGAACAGCGATCGATGCTCTTCCAGGAGGGAATCGTACGCGGAGACGAACTGGGCGCCCCTGAGTGTTTGAAATACCCACTCGGCGTTTCCCAGGTCTACGCAGGCGTCGTCGACAGTCGCACCGATGTTTTCGAAATGCAACATAGCACCGCGGCAGATTTCCGCCACTTCAGGGTCGACGGGTGCGATTCCGAGGTCTGGAGAGTAGGCAACCCTCGCTGGCGATATCGGGTTGTCCACGGAGGTCACGAACGGGGTGTCGGGCGCCGGCAGGCTGAGCGGGTCTGCCGGGAATGCGCCCGCCTGGGCATCGAGCATCAGTGCGACGTCTCCTACGGTGCGGCCCATCGGCCCCTCGACCGACAGCGACGCGTAGGGCGTGGCCCGAGGGCCGTGGGCGACGCGCCCCGGCGTGGGTCGGAGTCCGACGACCGAGCAGAAGCTCGCGGGGATGCGGAGGCTTCCGCCAAGATCGCTCCCGCTCGCCAGCCAGACTTGGCCCGCCGCGAGCGCGGTCGCCGAGCCTCCTGAGGAACCGCCGCAGGTCGTATCGGTATTCCATGGGTTCCGAGTCTTGCCGAAGACCTCGTTGAACGTGTTCGCGCCTGCGCCAAACTCGGGGGTGTTCGCTTTCGCGAGGACGACACCGGCTCTGGATTCGAGAATCGTCACCAGAAGGTCCGACGCCTCGGGCACGTATTCGGCGTAGATCGGGGACCCTTGGGTAGACCTGACTCCCGAGACGTTCTTGAGGTCTTTGATGGCGATCGGCAGACCATGAAGGCAGCCAGGGGCCTGTCCCTCCATGGGGTGTGGGAGCTTCGAGGCGAAGGCCTTGGCGCGATCGGCGCAGACGGTCGGAAGCGCGTTGAGGACGCCGTCGGTCTCATCAATGCGCTCGAGGGCGGCGTCTATCAACTCCGCGGGCGACACTGCTCTCTGTTTCAGCAGACTCACGGCCTGTCGTGCTGTGAGTTTTACGAGGTCATTCATCGTCTGGTCTGGCCACTCTGGTTGCTTGCGACGGTTGCACCCCTGTCTCAGAACAGGCGACGCGTGGAGCCTGTCTCATTAGTGCTTGACTGCCCGAATACTCGCCCTTCGATCCGCCCCTCCACGGCGGGCAGGCGTGGCGGAGGCGAACGGTTTCAAAGCTAAGATTCGTTCGTGCTGAGCTCGTCGAACCACAGTTTGCCGACCAAGGTCGACTTATGAGACACCTTCCGTGCGTCGCCCCTAAGGCTCTGTTCTACGGCGGTCGGAGGTTGGCTAGATCCGCTCGTTCTTGCTGTGGATGCCGGTAGCGCCCGACGGTCTTGGACTGGCTTCCTCCACTATTTGCGGAGTGCCGTCCGCCTCGACGCATCTCACCTCGAAGGTGTGTCGTCCCTCTTGGAATGGCCACTCATAACGCCAGATGACCCAGGTCGTCTCGGAGAGGGGAGACCTCAGTTGGGCTTCCTGCCAGGGGCCATCTTCATCGACGCGGATCTCGACCTTCGAGATGCCGCGGGCGCCGGCGAAGGCGATCCCGCCGACGGGGATCAGCTTTTGGCCGTCGTCGTTGGTGATCACTGAGTCGACGGAGATGGTGTCGATGACCGAGGTCGCATGAATACGAGCGACCTGGTCCCAGTTCCGCTCGACCCAGTATCCGGCCCTGTAATCGCGGATGACGTCGATCTCGGTAATCCACTTTGGCTGTTTCATCCCGTAGCGGTCGGGTAGCCAGATTCTCAAGGGGAAACCGTGGTCAAAGGGAATCGGGCGGCCGTCCCAGGCGTAGGCAAGCATGATGCGCTCGTCCTGAGCGATCAGATCCAGATCGACCGTCTCAAAAAAGCCGTCACCGCTTTTGATGAAGAGGTACCTCGCCTCGCTGGTCGGACGGACATCGGCGAGGATCTCCTGAAGGCTGGCGCCCGTCCAGTAGGTCGTGCTGATCAGGTCGCCGCCAACGCGGTTGGAAATACAGGTAAGTGTGACGAACTCGCTTCTGGGTTCATACCTGTTCATGATGTCTGTCAGATTGAGGGACACGGGGTTTTCGACCAGTCCGGAGATCGGAAGCTCCCAGGCGTCCCCGTCGATGACCGTGGGCTGGGAGCGTATAAAGATCTTGTAGTGATCTCTGACCGCAGTGTACTCGGGTCGGGTACCCAGGACCGGTTTGACCGGATCGTCTTCGTTGGGGAGGTCGATCATTGGGCCGCTGCCCGGGACCTCGGGTTCGATCGACGCAAGCTCCGCTTCCCGTGCCCTCCCCTCGTTGACCGACAGTATGCGTCCCAGACCGGCGCCCGCCACGGTAATCGTGGCCGTAGCCGCGCCCATCCGGATCAGGAACTGCCTCCTGCCGATTACCTCGACCGATCGCTCCTCCTCCGGCGCGACGTCCAAGGCCGTGACGTCGGAATATGGCACCAACAGCCGACGTCCGAAGGCCACGGCGACCAGTCCCCAACCCAGGAACAGTATTACCGTCCAGATAAAGCTGAACGTATGGTCCACTGAGGATTGGCCGATGGCTGCGGCGGTCAGAGCAATCGGAATTCCGAAGACTGCGCCGAAGATGAGGCCGACCCTGGAGGGCGTCCAGTCCGGACGGCGCTGGACGACGACGAACGCGATCATCGTCGCGACCACGCCGCCGAAGAGGAAGATCGAGAGCGCGATCGTCTGCTCGGCGGTCTTCGCCGAACCGGCGACGCTCATACCCATCATCAGAAGGGCATCCACCATCGTGTCGATCCCGAACGTGACAACGGCTCCAGGGAGGATCTGGGCTATCCAGTCGAATACATCGAATGGTGGAAACGACAGGTCGATCAACTTGTCTGCTAGGTACATCAACCCCATTATGGGGGCCGTCAGCAAAACGCCGGTCAGTGCACCGAGGCCGAGACTATGTCTGTTCATCTTTTCCCCCTTTTCCCGTCATCGCGCACGCAGCTTACCAGTGGCTTCCACTACATTTTAGATGCTTTCTGGACAGTTTGTGGTTCATCTACGCGACGATCCACTCGTTGAGAACCTTTTCGTCGAACTCAACACCGAGTCCGGGTCGGTCTGAGAGGGTTATCGTGCCCCCTTCAGGGATGATCGGATCGACGAAAACCTCGGCTACCCGCTCCGCGGGGCCGGTGAACTCCTCGGAGAACTCGTGCGGTCGGATCGCGTTGCCGACCGTGCTGTAGGCGTGTAGGCTCGCGAGCGAGTTGGCTCCGACGTTCGGGCTGTGCGGCATGATCACCTTGTTGTTGGCGACGGCCATCTGGTAGACGCGCATGATCTCAGAGATTCCGCCGACGTTCAGGATATCTGGCTGAAGGATGTCCGGGTTACCAAGGTCCAACAGGTCCTGGAAGCGCCAGGCCGAGATCTCCTGTTCCCCCGTGGATACCGGGCAGTGGAGGGCGTCGACAACCTGTCGGAGGCCCTTGAAGTCGTACTGCGGTAGTGGTTCCTCGAAGTGAGCGACGCCTAAATCCTCGAGTCTTCGTCCCTGCATGATCGCTGTCGACACGGAGTAGCCGCAGTTTGCGTCGAAGCCGAGCGGCACATCGTCCGGGAGCCAGTCGCGGCACGCCTTGAAGATTGCGAAGTCGTTCTCCGGGTTTGCGTCCTGGCGATAGTCACGCCAGTCCATCCTGACCTTGAACGCGCGGAATCCGCGCTCGTAGCCCTCCTGGACCTCCTCCAGCATCTCGCCGGGCGACTTCTGCCAGCCGTTTCCCCTGCTCCAGTAGAGGGGTATCTCAGTTCTAGCAGCGCCGCCGAGCAGTGCGTAGATCGGCATGCCGGCGGCTTTGCCCATGATGTCCCAGACAGCGACGTCAATTGTCCCCACTATTGCAGACGGGAGCCTCGTAGCCTGGTAGCCGTTTCCGAGTGCCAAAAGCTCCCAGATTCGGCGCGGCTGCAGGGGATCGATACCGACGAGAAGAGGCTTGATCACGTCCTCAAGGTACGCGCGGAAAACAGCGAGGCCTCGCGAGCCTTCGGCGATCCCGACGATGCCCTCGTCGGTGAATATGCGTAGTACGAGCCTGCCGGGCCTTCCAACAAAGGGATTGCCCGCGGTCGAGCTCACGGTCGGCTGAATCTGGTTAACCTGGATGTCGGTGATTTTCATTTGGGCACCTCGCCTCCGGATCTGTGTAGCTGTTCGAGATTCGCCTAAACCAGCGAGCCTTGGGCCGAGTTTCTTCGGGCTCCCGTCAGAGTGACAGGTAGCCACTACGCAGGGCCAGCGTGACCGTAATGTACTAGGTCAACCGAGCTATGGGAAGAGTGTGAGTTGATTCATAGTAGAAAGCTTCCCAGCGGGTATAGATGCTTCAGAAGCCGTGCTACTGGGGGAAGACACGGGGAGAAGCAGCGTGACCGAGTACATTGAAGAAGTGAGGGCCGGTTTGATAGCGGCGCCTCGCAGTGAGGAGAGCCTTCTGCCGAACGACTACGTCAGAGCAACCGGTTACAATTGAGAGGAGGAGGTGACATAGATGACGGATCTCATGTTGCGCACCGCCGTCGGTAACTATGGACACACCACGCCACTGAAAGACGGGACCGTGACCTCGAATATGTTTGACATGGAGCATATAGAGGTGTCGCCGGTTACAAGTATCTTCCGTCGGATGGTACGAGGCTTGGAGTACGACGTTGCGGAGATGGCACTCGCAACGTGTATGTGCGCCCGCGCCCATGGCAAGTCCTTCATCGGAATCCCCGTCTTCTTGACCCACGCGTTCTATCACGGCGGGATAGTGTGCACCACCCGCAGCGGGATCGAATCGCCCAGAGACCTGGAGGGACGGCGCGTGGGCGTACGGAGCTACACTCTGACGCCGGGCGTTTGGACTCGGGGCATCTTGCAGACGGAATACGGAGTCGATCTCGACGCGGTGACCTGGGTGTTGTCCGGCGACGAACACGTCGAGGAGTTCGTCGCTCCGTCCAACGTGGTGTCGTCGCCCAATAACGACCTCGGCGAAATGCTGCTCTCCGGGGAGATAGACGCCGCCATAGGCGCTGGCCCGATGGACTCGGCCGAAGTGCGACCGCTGTTCACGGAGGCGGACGAGGCCGACGCTGCCTGGCACCGCAGGACGGGAGTCTATCCCATCAGTCATCTGCTGGTGGCGAAAGAGGCGACCCTGGAGTCGAAAACGGGTCTCGCTCAGGAGCTGTTCGACGTGTTCACGACGGCCAAAGATCACTACCTGGAGCGCCTCCGTTCCGGAGATGCTTCTACTCAAGCCGACCGGGAACTCCTAAAAAGGACCGAGACTGTGGGGGACGACCCTGTACCGTACGGCTTTGACAGCTCGCAGAAGACTTTGGAGGCCTTCATCGACTTCAACGTCGAGCAGGGGATAATCCCCAGGAAGATTGCGCCTGAAGAGCTGTTCCCAGCGGAGACTCTATCGCTGGGCTAGCGATGTAACATGGACCAAGAGTGAAGTCTGCACACAATCAGCAACAGGAGGAATGACCGATGGCCGAGTACATCCCGTCACCCGCCGAGTGGGTCCGCGATCAGGTGGAGCTTTACGAAAGCAGCGGCGGTACAGAAGGCACGGAGCTGCGTGACAGTGGCTTGCCCGTAGTAATTGTGACCAACCGGGGAAACAAGACGGGCGCGATCCGCAAGACGCCGCTGATGCGGGTGAAGGACGACGATAACTACGTTCTGGTCGGCTCACGAGGCGGCGCGCCGACGAACCCGGTTTGGGTGTATAACCTGCGCGCTGACGGCAATGTGGAGATTCGCGACGAAACGGACGTGTACACCATGCGTGCCCGCGAAGTCGCAGACGCGGACGAACGGGAGCGAGTTTGGGCTGTGGCGGTTGCGGCGTTCCCTCCTTATGAGGAGTATCAGAACCGGACGTCTCGTACTATCCCACTATTCGTGGCCGAACCAGCGTGATCGTGAAAGGACGAATCGACGAGGCCGAGTCGGGGGCAGACGATCGGGTCTCGATGTCCGGTCAGGGTTACTGGCTGCTTCGTCCTTCGATCCGCCCCTCCACGGCGGGCAGGCGCGGCGGAGACGAACGGGACTGTAGCGGCCGTTCTGCCCACCCCGCCCTTGCGGGCAGGATGCCCGCGCTCCCAGTGCCCCCTCGCAAGCGCTAGGGAGGTAGCCGCCGACGAGTAGGGGCTGATCAGTGGCCGTTCACCCCGCCCCCACCCTTGCGGGCAGGATACGCCACGGCGCACAAGTGCCCGCGCTCCCAGTGCCCCCTCGCAAGCGCGAGGGACGTAGCCGCCGACGAGTAGGGGCTGATCAGTGGCCGTTCACCTCGCCCCACCCTTGCGGGCAGGATACGCCACGGCGCACAAGTGCCCGCGCTCCCAGTGCCCCCTCGCAAGCGCGAGGGAGGTAGCCGCCGACGCCTTGTGGCTGATCAGTGGCCGTTCACCTCGCCCCACCCTTGCGGGCAGGATACGCCACGGCGCACAAGTGCCCGCGCTCCCAGGGCCCCTCGCAAGCGCGAGGGAGGTAGTCGCCGACGAGTAGTGGCTGATCAGTGGCCGTTCACCCCGCCCCCACCCTTGCGGGCAGGATACGCCACGGCGCACAAGTGCCCGCGCTCCCAGTGCCCCCTCGCAAGCGCGAGGGAGGTGACGAGAGGTTCAGTCGGCGGCCGTCGGTTCGAGAGGAGTACCCTCGCCTTGGAGGCGTTCGAGGTCGTCGATCGGGATGTGGCAGTTGATCATGTGACCCACACCGCCGGGCCCGGTCTGCTCGGGCGGCGGTGTGGTGTCGCAGATGTCGCCAAGCTTTCTTGGGCATCTTCCGGCGAAGAAACACCCTTTGAACGCGGCCCGCAGGGTTGGTACGGATCCTTCGAGACGTATGTGAGTGGGTTCGGAATCCGGGTCGGGAATGGGAGCCGCCGAAAGCAGTGCCTCGGTGTAGGGGTGGGACGGCGCGCTGAGCACGGCGCTCGATGGACCGTATTCGGCGACGTGGCCAGCGTAGAGGACGAGAATGTCGTCCGAGACGTACCTGACCACGCCTAGGTCGTGAGTGATGAATACGTACGAGTTGCCGGTCTCCCGCTGGTGGTGTTCAAGTAGATTGAGCACCTGGGCCTGGACGGAGACATCGAGGGCTGAGACGGCCTCATCGGCGACGATGAGATCGGGGTTGGCGGCGAACGCGCTCGCGAGCGCGACCCGCTGCTGCTGACCGCCGCTGAGCTCTCCAGGCTGCCTGTCGAGGGACGACGGGTCGAGTCCGACTGCATCCATAAGCTCTTCCGCCCGGTCCGCGCTCTCTTCTCGGCTGAGTCCCGCGAACTTCCTCAAAGCGCGTACTATAGCGTGCCTGATCGGCAGCTTCGGGTTCAGCGACGCGGTCGGGTTCTGGAACACCATGCGTATGGCGGAACGCTGTCCGGACGTCCGATCGTGCACCGCGCTTTCAAGGTCCTCCCCGTGGAGCTCCAACGAACCCCCGTTCTTAGGGACGAGACCCACTATGGCGCGGGCCGCGGTGCTCTTGCCAGAGCCGCTCTCGCCAACGATTCCGAGCGTCCGGCCGGAGCCGACGCGCATATCGACGTCGACGAGCGCGCGGACCGGCTGCCTTACAGGCGGGCCGAACAGGATCCACTTTTTACGCTCTCCGCCGTAGAATTTTCGGAGGTCAACGGCATTTAGAACCGGAACACCGTCTTTCTCGGCGGGTTTCTTGACGCGTTCGAGCCGGTCTCCCCAGATGTCGGACCGGACGTCCTGATGGAACAGGCACTTCGAGAGGTGTCCCGACCGGGCCTCGACGAGGGGCGGCGCGCTGGAGGTGCAGGCGTCCTGGACGAGCGGACATCGCGGGGCGAAGAGGCACTCGTCGGCCTCTTCGGTTTGGGCGTCGAATACGGTGCCCGGAATACTGCTGAGCTCGTGTTCTACACCATCGTCTCCGGGCGGCTGCGGTACGCAAGACAGCAGTCCCGCGGTATAGGGGTGACTTGGGTTGTTGAACAGATCGTGGACCGGCGCCTGTTCGACTATTTCACCCGCATACATGACAGCGACTCGATCTGCCACCCGGGCGATTACCCCGAGATTGTGGCTGACGAAGAGGATGCCGGCGTTGACGCGGTCCTTGAGCTCCACGATCAGGTCGAGAATGGTCGCTTCGGTCGTCACGTCCAGGCCGGTGGTCGGCTCGTCCATGATGAGGAGATTCGGCTCACAGGCGAGCGCCATGGCGATGACAACGCGCTGCTGCATTCCGCCGCTGAGCTGGTGTGGATAGCGTCTGCCAATGGACTCCGGATCGGCCAATCCGACGCTCTCGAATAGCTCGACCGTGCGCTGTCTGGCTGCCTCCCCATCCATGTCGAGATGGTGCTTGAGGACCTCTTCGATCTGGGGGCCGACTCTCATCGACGGGTTCAGCGAGGTGACCGGGTCCTGGTAGACCATGGCCACCCGGTTGCCACGAAGTTCACGGAGCTCCGCGTCCGAGAGGGAGGCGATGTCGGTACCCTCGAAGCGCACGCTGCCATCCACCTGCGCGGTGCCCGGCAGGTAGCCCATCATCGCGAAGGCCACGGTGGACTTGCCGCACCCAGACTCCCCCACGAGTCCGAGCACCTCTCCCCTGGCAATCTGAAGCGACACTTCACGGATGGCGTGGAAGGAGCCTCGTGAGGTATGGAACGTGACCCCGAGGTCTTCGACCTGGATGAGCGGAGCGCCGCCCTGGAGAGAATCTGTCATCTTAACGGTCTCCGGTCTCCGGCAGATTCTGCGCCTGTCGGACGCCGTCCGACAGCAGGTTGATGCCTACGACGAGCGAGGCCATCGCGAGTCCTGGCGCCAGCGCGGACAGCGGAGCGGTGCCAAGGTTGGTGGCATTCTCGCTGACCATCAGCCCCCAGTCAGGCTCGGGCGGCTGCACTCCGAGACCGAGGAATCCCAAGCCCGCGGTGAGGAGCAGTGCGAAGCTCAGCCGGATGGTGGCCTCCACGCCGACCACGGGGAGCACGTTCGGGAGTATCTCGCGGAACATGATGTAGAGTGTAGGTTCTCCCCGCAGCCGCGCGCTCTCGACGAACTCCAGCGGTTTGACCGCCAGCGTCGCGCTTCTGATGACGCGGCTGTTGTTGGGCATAAACCCTATGCCGATGATGAAGATAATGATCCACGACTGGTCGATCCCGCTGAAACGCTGCGATGCCATGTTGATAACGAGAATCGCCAGCAGCAGTGAGGGAACCGCGAGGAACCAGTCCACGATACGCATCAAGACCTGGTCCACCTTGCCGCCGATGTAGCCGCTCGCAACACCGACGGTCGTGCCGAGCGTCACACCGAAGACCGTGCCGACAGCGGCGATCCATATTATCGAGCGCGCGCCGGCCAGCACTCTGCTGACCACGTCTCGGCCCTTGTCGTCCGTGCCAAGCCAATAGGTGGCATTTGGTTCGCTGAAGCGGTCTGGGAGATGGTACTCGGTTGGAGGAAACGGCGTAATCCACGGTCCGAAGATGGCCATCGTCAGGTGAACGGCTACAATGGCGAAGCCCACGCGTCCGGTGTTTGTCCGGAGGATGAGGGACAGAGCGCCGCGAGCGGCGTTTCCGAATCTCGAAAAGGAGGGAGCGCGCTCGGAGGCCAGCAATGTTGAGTCTCGTGCAGCCATCAGGCGAACCTCACCCTGGGATTCAGAATCCCGTAAGTTAAGTCCGCGGCGAGGTTGCTGAAGGCGTACACCGAGGCAATCACCAATGCGGTCGACTGCAGCGTCCGTATGTCACGCGTGTCTATGGCCTGAAGCAACAGGCTTCCCATGCCTGGATACGCGAACAGATTTTCGATGATTATGAGCCCGCCGAACAACCAGCCGACGTTGTTGGCTATCACGGTGATCGTGGGAAGCATCGCATTGGGGAGCACGTGACGAATCACGACAGTCCGCATCGGGAGACCCTTGAGGATCGCGGTGCGGACATAGTTGCTCTCCATCACCTCGATCACATTCGCCCTGGCCATCCTCTGAATGTAGGCGAACAGCGCACCCGTGACCGTTAGGACAGGCATAATCAGTACCTGTGGTCTGCCTACTATCGACTCACCGGGCATCATGATGCTGGAAGACGGGAGCCAACCGAGCGTGGAAGACAGTATCAGGATGAGAATCACCCCGGTCACAAACTCGGGCAGCGAGATGGTGACGAGACCGCCCATAGTGAGGAACCTGTCCATCTTAGTATCCGCCCTGGTCCCGACCCAGACACCCAGGGCAAGGCCCAAGGGGACGGATATCGCGAACGCCAAAACTGCAAGGAGCGCGGAGTTCGCCAGTCGTCCGCGAATCACATCCGAGATCGAGGCGTTCGACTTTGCGGACTGACCGAGATCGCCGCGTAGTGCGTCCCCGATCCAGTCTAGGTAACGAATGTGGGGCGGCCGATCCAGGCCCATCTGCTTGCGCAGGTTCCTGAGACTGTCGGGCGTCGCCTGCTGACCCTGCATGACCGAAGCGGCATCTCCGGGCACGAGCTCGATCAGCGCGAAGATCGCGACCGAAACAGCGAGCAGCGTTACGACGATAAGAGAGAGTCGTACTATTAGAAATCGGGCCATTGTCAGTTATCGGTGATCATTTGGCAGTGGTCAGACGGATGAGGGGAGGTCGGGACGCTCCCCTCATCCATGTGTCTCACACCTTACGGCTGCCTACTGCTGCACCCACCACTCCTCGAACAGGAAGTGGGCGAGGGCGGCGTGCGCCCTGACACCCATAATGTTGGCGCGATGCGCCCACATTATGGGTGTGTAGGTGAGATAGAGTACGGGAACATCCTCGATGAGGATCTCCTGCATCTCGCGGAAATACTCCTTACGCTTGTCGAAGTCTGCCTCGGATGCCGCCAGATCCAGAAGCTCGTCCAGTCGCGGGTTGTCGTAGTACGACTCATTCCAAACGCCGTTGCCTCTGAGCTGTACGCTGATGGCGGCGTTGGCGGGTCGAGGGCTCCAGGCGCTGGTTACGAAGGGACAGCATGGGTTCATCCACTGTGCCGTCCAGTAGGCAGATGAGTCGTGGGAGGTGATATCGATTTCGATACCTATGTCAGCCGATTCAACAGACTCTTTGAACGCCTCGGAAACATCAAGCATCTGGCTAAAGTCCGTGGTGTTCAGATTCAACGTGATGCCGTCGCCATAGCCTGCCGCTACGAGGTATTCCCTCGCCTTGGCGATGTCCTGCTTGATGATGGGTTGCTCGTCCCAGTAGTACTGGTCATTGATCCCTACAGGGTGGTCGTTGGCGGGCTCTCCCCGTCCGAAGAGGGCAGCCTCGGCTATGAACTCACGGTCGACTACGTACTGCAACGCCTTGCGCAGGTTCTTGTTGCCAAATACAGTCTCCTCCGCACCCTGTACGGCGGCGTGGTCATCGTTACCCTGTACGTGCGCGTAGCCGACGTGCATGTCTATCACATTGACCCCGGCAGATGGAACGGAAGCGATCCTAATGTCAGGATTGCCGGCGAGGGATCCCAGCGCTTCAAAGGCAGGCTCTATCACCACGTCTATCGCGCCGGTCTTCAGCGCCTCAATTCGTGTGACCTGCTCGGGCATGTAGAAGAAGACCATCTGGTCTGCGTAGGGCTTTCCCTCGCGCCAGTAGTCAGGGTAACGGTCCATGACGGAGCGCTCTGTGGGATTGTGCGTGGTGAGGGTGTACGGGCCTGAGCCATGCTCAGCGGACGCGATCTCCTCGCTGCTCACGCCGTCCGGGACGATTCTGGCGTGGTAGTCGGTCATGTCACCCATCAGGAACGCGTTGGGGTCCCCGAGGTCCAGAACAACGGTCAGGTCATCCGGCGTCGTGATTGTGTCTATGTACTTGATGTTGTCTCTGTGCGGCGAAGGGGAGTCAGGGTCGCGGATACGGTCGAGCGTGTACTTGATGTCAGCCGACGTGAGCGGTTTGCCGCTGTGGAAGTTGATTCCGTCACGCACGTTGAAGGTGTACTGGGACAGGTCCTCAGTGGACGACCAGGACTCGATCGCCCACGGGGTGACCTCGCCGTCGTACCAGTACATTGTGATGCTGTCGTGTGTCAACTCGCCGTACGGGGCTTCCGCCTGGGCAAGTCCCGCGAGCATCGGGTCGAGGGAGTTGAAAGCGATCATTCCGAATCTGATCGTACCGCCGGACATCGGCTCGTCGCTCATCGCGGGCGCGGGCACGGCCGTCGCTATCACCTCGACGATCTTTTCGACCTCGACGATCTTTTCGACCTCGACTACCTTTTCGACCTCGACGAGCTTTTCAACTTCGACGAGCTTCTCGACTTCGACGAGCTTCTCGACTTCGACGAGCTTTTCAACTTCGACCGCTACCTCTTCCGTTACCGTCACTATCTTCTCTACAGGGACTTCCTTGATTACCTCTTTGATGATTACCTCTGGCTCCGCCTGTGCCCCCCCGCACGCAACCGCAAACAGTGCGACTGCAATCGCGATCAGGACGGCCCAGGCCGTTGTCTTAGATACACTACTCATCTTGTTCTCCTCGTTTCCTCGATCGGCTCATCTTCGCCGAACTTGATTCTGTGTACATCCATCCGAAGCACCTCCAGGTCCCATTCCGCCCCTGAGGATCTTTGACTTAGTTACTTGCCGCAACTCCTGCGCTGAACACCTGCCAGAGCATCCGACTGTCTCCGACAGGGAGCTCCGCATTCCCAAAGTGATTCAACGTATTCACCGCCTGGATGAGTCCGTAGAAGTGCAGTGCCGCCGCCTTCGCGTCCACCTGCGGCCTGACCTCGCCCTTCTGGACACCGACCATCAGCTGCGCCTCTATCATCGAGAGGCGCTTGTCTATCGCCGCCTGCATCGATCGCCTCAGCTCGTCGTCGCCATTCATCAGCACCTCTGCGATCACGAGGAACGACACCCCGGTCATGGACGAGGGAGCGACATTCTCCTTCAGAACCCAAGCGAGCCGTTGGAGACCGGCGCGGGGATCGCCGTCAATAAGCTCGATCTGCCGTGAGAGCCTCGCGTCTATGTCTTCAATGAGTCCTGCGATGATCTGCTTCTTACTACGAAAATGGCGGTAGATGGCGCCTTCACTCACTCCGACCGCGCGAGCGAGGCTCCCGATTGTAAGCGCCTGCATACCGTGGTCTGTGATGACGCGCCGAGCCGCGTCGATGATCTCGCGCCTTCTGGCGTCTGTGGGCCGTCGAGTCCGAATGACCATATCGCACACCGCGTTCGAACCTATATGTAAGTGAACGCTCGCATGCGGACTATAGCCGAGAGTGAAGAAGAGGTCAAGGCGCGCGCTGCGGGTGCGAGGAGTGAGGCGAGGAAAGAGGAGAGAGAAAAACAGGGGGTTGGTTGGGGTCTGGAGTTGGCTTCGTGTGGGTCTCTGTGGGTCGTCGCGGGCGGGGGATGGGGGGCACTGGGAGCGCGGGCATCCTGCTCGCATGGGGATGGGGGTGGGGAGGACTGAGGAGTGAGGACCGCCCCCCGTATCCCTGGGTCACGGCACGCCGCGGCGCATTCAAGACCTTCGCCGGGGCGACGATTGAGGGTGGCGGACGACGGTCGGGCGGTTCGCAAATAGCCCGTACGGGCATCCGAGGTGGGGGTGGGAGGATTCAGGAGCCCGGGTCGGATTCTCCCTTGAGCTTGCGTACCAGCGCCCAGGCGGCCGGGAGGGTCAGAGTTGCCAGGTAGAGCTTCATCAGGTCGCCGACGATAAACGGATAGAGTCCCCACTCCATCGTCTTGGCCCAGTCGCCCTCTGCGGCGTCGATGTTGAGCCAGATCAGCCCGGGTATGTACAGGATGGCGTTGCCGCCCAGCATCGCGAGTAGACCCAAGTATCTACGGTCCCAGGCGCGTTCTGCGAAATGGCCGGTTACCCAGGCGGCGAGGATGAACCCGACGATGTAACCTCCGCTGGCGATGGACCACGGGAAGCCGCTGCTGCCGAGCCACGGGAATAGCACGTGAGCCCCCCAGGCGCCTTCGGACATGCCCATGGCGGCGGCGGTGGGCGCGAAGACCGGGATGCTGATTATGCCCATCAGCATGTACATGACGAGCGCACCCGCGCCGCGAGTCGCTCCGAGCGCGCCTCCGGCCACCAATACCGCGAAGGTCTGTCCGGTAATCGGGACGGGGGTCCAAGGCAGTCGGATAGCCAACTGGGCGAACAGTGCGACGAACCAAGCAAAGCCGAACATCAGCCCGAAGTCGAGTGCGAGCTGTTGGAGTCGCGTCTGCGCCCAGTCTCTTGGAACGACGAAGTCGACTAGGACAGTTGGCCTTGGAGCGGCGATCGCCATGGGTGTGTTCCTTTCGATTTGGGGCTACCGGCACGGAACGTCGATCGCGCGAAATTGTAGGCGTGTCGAAGTGCGTGTGCAAGGCGGCTGAAGGTCTGTTTCCGGCTAGTGCCAAGTCGCCGGAGATGACGTCAGCAACGTGGCGGTTCCGATCGTGTCTACTATCGCCTCGGCGCTGGCGTCGTGTACCATCTGAGTCTATGGAGACCCTGATACTTTGCCCGATCTGCGGGGAGCAGAACCCTTCGGATCTCCTGTACTGCGCGTACTGCCGGACGTCCCTGGAGCGGGGCGTCCGGGTCTCTCCGGAGGAGGCTGAGAGGCACGAGCAACGGCGCACGGTCGCCCTGATAACACGGCGCAATATGCGCTGGTCGGTGATGTTCATCGTCCTAGCGATCGTCGGAGTAGCCGCATACATGACGATTACGCAACCCTCGGTGCCGCCCGCGCCGGAGTCGACGGTCAGCGCGGCGCCTTCGCCGGGCAATTGGCCGATGTTCCAAGCCGGACCGACCCACTCGGGTTTCGCCCTCGGCTCTACGCCCGTTCCACAGGGCATCGTCAAGTGGCGATTCGAGACCGAAAAGCCGTTTCACTCGTCGCCCGCTGTGGTCGACGGGATAGTATACGCAGCGACCGGAGATTGGCGCGTGGTGGCGCTGGACATCGAGACCGGTGACCTGCTCTGGGAGCACCCAACGACGGGGCCGGTCGACTCGTCACCTGCCGTGGCGGGCGAACTGGTCTACATAGGATTGCGCGATGGAAGACTCCTTGCTGTCGAACGGTCTGACGGCACGCTCCGATGGGAGTTCGACACCGATGAGCCGGTGTACGGCTCGCCGACGGTGCTCGACGGAACGGTCTACGTCGGGTCGGGTAGCAGGAAGCTGTTCGCCCTCGACGCGGTGACGAGCGAGATTCGATGGATCTACAGGGCGAGAGGTCGATTTACAGCGGGCACCGCGATATATGGGGACGTCGTCGCGCTGAACTCTCAGGACCAGCGGATCCACGTTCTGGACCTCGCGAACGGCCGGCACCGTCTGGACCTCAGGACCTTCGACACCTGGGGAGCGCCGGTGATCGACCAGGACTCGGTCTACGTGGCCGACTCACGGGGAGTTCTCCGCGCGATCGACTGGAGCCAGCGTGAGCTACCGTTCGAGAAGACGGCCAGGTGGGTTAGGACTCAGCTCTTCTTCTGGGGGTTCGTCAACACGCTCCCGGCGCCCAAGGGTTTCCAGTGGGCCTTCCTCCGTCGGGGCGATGGGTTCGTTGATACGCCCGCGCTCGCATTCGACATGGTCTACATCGGCTCACGCGGAGGGACACTGTACGCGGTCGACCGGAGATTCGGTAACGAGAAATGGTCTTACAACACAGACGCGTCGGTTTCGGCGTCGCCGTCGATCGCAGGCCAGACAGTCTACGTCGGAGATGAGGACGGCATTGTCCACGGCGTTGACGCGCTGACCGGTGAGGGGGTCTGGAAGTTTGAGGCGGACGGTAGAATAATGTCCACGCCGGTGGTTGCCTCGGGCTTGGTCTTCGTTACGACGAAGGAGGGCAGCCTGTACGCCATCGAGTAGCGGGGCGCCAGTGGTCTGTCGGACTGGTCAAGCGGGAGTGTTTCTTCTGGTGTAGGAATGCCTACAAACGTACCGCCACAATATAGGGATGCAGAGGAGCGGTTCCGAGCAGCCGGGACCACTCAAGCCAAGATCGCCGCTCTCCAGGAGATGCTGGCGATCATGCCCAAGCACAAGGGCACCGATCACCTTAAGGCGCAGCTCCGGTCTCGATTGTCCCGGCTGATGGCGGAGCTAGAAGGGGGCTCGTCGAAGGGGCCGGCCTCCGGCAGGACAGAGCCGTTCTCGATGCCGAAAGAGGGCGGTGGGACAGCGACGTTGATCGGCCCAACCAACGTGGGCAAGTCGCTCCTGCTCAACCGATCGACCGGTGCGAGAAGCCGAGTCGGGGCTTATGAGCTGAGTACCCAGGAGCCGGTGCCCGGGATTTTGATGTACGAAGACGTTCGAATTCAACTGGTTGACACACCTCCGATCTCCAATGCGTCGACGCAGGGGCGGCTGTACGGCCTGCTCAGGAACACTGACGTGTTCGTGGTTGTCGTCGATCTGTCCATGGACGCGGTCTCGCAGGTCGAGGAGGTCTTCTCCGCGCTCCGGCAGTGGGACTTTCGGATGCTGGCCAGGGGCGAAACGCCCACGGGGGGAAACCCGTGGCTGATCAAGCCGACGATCATCGTCGCGAACAAGGCGGACATCCCCGGAGCGCTGGACGGATACGTTCTGCTCGAAGAGGCGGTTGGAGACCGTTATCCGGTCGTCATGGCCAGCGGTGAGGAGGAGGTCGGCTTCGAGGAACTGGCCTTCGAAATCTTCGAGGCGCTGAAGGTGATCCGGGTCTACACGAAGTCGCCCCGGGTGAGACTTGAGGAGTATGACCCGACGGAGCCGCTGGTGCTGCCGATTGGAGCGACGGTGACCGACGCGGCGAGGCAGCTCCACAAGGAGCTGGGCCAGGGGCTGCGATACGCGGTGCTCTGGGGGGAGTCCGGGAAGTTCGACGGCCAACACGTTGGACGGACTCACGAGCTCTCGGACCGCGACATCATCGAGCTGCACACGTGACCATATTCAGCGTGAGGTGTAAACCGAGAACATGCCCGTATTCGTATATGTGACGGCATCCGGAGACGACAAGATCGTCGTCTTCGGGCAGGACCCGGACTCCGGGGCGCTGGAGACGCTGGACGAGGTCGTGGCCGTTGGACGTCCGGCGCCCCTGGCCACAGATCCGACCAGGCGGTTCCTCTACGCCGCGCGTCGAGACGCGAAGGAGCTGTCGAGCTACCGGATCGACTGGGAGACCGGGGGCCTTACCCTCTTGGGGAACGCGGAGCTCGAGTCCGATCCTAACTTCCTATCGACCGACGAGACCGGCCGATGGCTCTTGTCGGCGTACTACATCGCGGGGCGGTGCGCGGTGCATCCGATAGACGAGAACGGGGTGGCACAGTCGCCGCCGGTGGAGTGGCGCGCGACCGGGGGCGGAGCGCACTGCATGCAAACGGACCGATCGAACCGGTTCGCATTCGTTCCGCACATCGCGGGAGGCAAGGGACCGAACTCGATTTTCCAGTTCGCGTTCGACGACGAGACGGGGCGGCTGACGCCGAACGATCCGCCAACGGTGCCGCAGAACGGTGAGCTCGGGCCGAGACACTTCTGCTTCCACCCGTCGCTCGACGTACTTTATTTCTCGAACGAGCAGGGGTGCAGCGTGACCGCCTACAACTTCGACACGGACGCGGGCACGCTGTCGGCCTTTCAGACGGCGCCGACGCTTCCGAGTCTCTGGTCTGGGAGAAACTCTTGCGCTCAGATTCAGATCAACCCGCAGGGAACGATGCTGTTCGCGCCGAACCGCGGCCATGACAGCATCGCCTGCTTCTCGATCGATTCCGACTCGGGGACGCTGACGCGTACGGCAATCGTTCCGTCGGAGCCAACGCCGAGGGCGCTCAGCCTCGATCCGCGCGGCCGTTACCTCTACTCCGCCGGGCTCGACTCGGGGAACCTGGCCGTGTATGAGGTGAACCACGCGTGGGGCGGCCTGGACCGCGTCGCGACATACGAGGTTGGTCGAGAACCGATGTGGGTGCTTCCGATCGAGGCCGGCTAGCCTGATTCTGATCCGGATGTCGCCCGCCCGATCGGGTAAGTGCTGTGCTGCACGCCGCCCCGCCCCTACGAGTCCTGTGTGAGGGTGTCGACAGGGGAATGATCGTTTGCCCTCGGTTTGGCGCCGAAGTATAATCCCCACGGCGACGAAAGCTGAGCCTACTTCACCTCCAGAGGACCCTCAGAAATGGACCTTACGCTCAACGAAATCCAGACCATGCTCCAGTCCTCGGCACGGGAGTTCATGGAGGATCAACTACCGAAGACGCGGGTGCTCGAGATCGACGATAGCGAGTCCGGCTTCGACCCGAACCTGTGGCAGCAGATGTCGGAGCTGGGGTGGCCGTCGCTGGCGATCCCGGAGGAGTACGGCGGACTCGGCCAGGGTTGGGTCGACCTCGGTGTTGTTTCCGAGGTGATGGGCTACTACGCGTGTCCCAGCCCGCTGCTCTCGTCGGCGGTGTTGTCGGCGCAGGCGATCCTGGCTGCGGGCTCCGAGGAGCAGAAGCAGGCGATGCTTCCCGGCATCGCGGCCGGGCAGGAGATCTTCGCCTTCGCCTACACAGAGCCCGACTACTCCTGGTCGCCGAAGTCGGTCCAGCTCTCCGCTGAGGAGAGCGGCGGGAGCTACGTCCTGAACGGCACCAAGCTGTTCATCCCCGACGCCAACGTCGCCGACCGCATACTGGTCGTTGCGCGGACGTCCGGCGGCGAATCGCCGGAGGACGGGCTGAGCCTGATGGTCGTCGACCGGACAGCGCCGGGCGTCTCGGTCCGAGTGATGGACGGTTGGATTGGGCCGAAGGCCTGCGAGGTCAACTTCGAGAACGTGGAGGTCGGTGCGGACGATGTCCTCGGCGAGCCGGGTTCCGCCTGGGGCGCCGTGGAGTCGGCGATGGACCGTGCCACCGCGGTATTGTGCGCGTTCATGGCGGGCGGTTCTCAGGCGGTTTACGACATGACCCGCGAGTACAGCCAGACGCGGATCGCCTTTGGCGTCCCGATCGGCACATTTCAGCGCGTCCAGGACCACGTGATCGACGCGCTGACCGACGCGGACTCGGCCAAGTGGACCGCGTTCGAGGCGCTGTGGCAGCTCGACGAGGACATGGCGGACGCCAAAATCGGCGTCTCCACCGCTAAGGCGGTGGTTAGCCTCGGCTTCCCGAGGGCGTGCGACGCAGCTCACCACGTACACGCCGGAATCGGAGCGGACCTGGAGTACGGTCTGACGCAGTACACCAAGCGCGCCCGCACCCTCCAGCACTACCTGGGCGACCATGTCTACCACAAGGCGCGAATGGCGAAGCTGATGAAGCTCGCGGGGTAATCACGCGATGGAAGATCTCTCTACAGTCAAGGCGCTAACGTTCGACATCGGAGGCACGGTCTTCGACTGGCGAGGCGGGATCGAGGAGGAGGTGGGCCGCCTCGCGGTGGAGAAGGGTGTTGAGGTCGACGTGCCGCAGTTTGCCACAGACTGGCGTCGTGGGATGTTCGCGATGCTGGCGCGCGTCAGGACGGGTGAGCTGCCGTGGATGAACGCCGATCAGCTTCATCGTCGGATGCTCGACGACGTTCTGGCGGTGCACACCGGGCTGGAGCTTTCCAGTGCGGAGCGCGACGAGCTGAACGAAGTCTGGCACCGACTTCGGGCGTGGCCGGACGCGCCAGACGCGATCGAACGCCTTCGGAGCCGGTACACCGTCGTCCCGCTCACGGTGCTGAGCTGGTCGATAGCAATCGACTGCTCCAAGTTCAACGGGATTAGCTGGGACGGCATCATATCGTGCGAGTTCCTGGGCCACTACAAGACGGACGCGCCGGCCTACTGGGCGGCCACGAAGCTGCTGAGGGCAGCTCCGTCGGAGGTGATGATGGTGGCGGCGCACGACGGCGACCTGCAGGCGGCGATGGGAATCGGCATGCGTTCAGCGTACGTCCACCGCGAGAACGAGGTCTCGTACAACTACAGCGCGGTCGATGCTCAGGCGAAGTATGACGTCACCGCCAAAGACTTCCCGGAGCTGGCTGACAAGCTGCTGGCGTGAGGTCGTGGGGGATCTTGGACCCTACTATTCGCCGCCCCTGAGCCTGGGGTCGAGCAGGTCCCGCATCGCGTCCCCGAACATGTTCAGGGCGTAGATGGTTATGGTCAGGGCAAGACCAGGCATGAGTGCCAGCTGTGGGGCTATCTCCATGTATCTTCGCCCTTCACCGCTGAGCATTCCACCCCAGCTTGGCACGTCGAGCGGCAGACCGAAACCCAGGAAGCTCAGAGAGGCCTCGGCCATGATCACCCCGCCGACGCTGATGCTGAATATGATGATCATGATGGGCATGATATTGGGAAGGACATGTCGGACCAGTGTTGCGGGGGCGGGACTGCCAACCGCCCTCGCCGCCAGAAAGTAGTCATTCTCTTTGATGCCGATGACGGCGCCTCTGAGTAGTCTTGAGCCGCCGATGCCACCCGATATGCCCAGCACCAGTATCATCTGCGGCACACCCCGTCCCGTTATGGACATTACAGTCAGCAATATGAGCAGTCCGGGGAAAGCTATCCAGGCGTCGACGAATCTCTGCATGGTCAGGTCGAATTTGCCACCAAGGAATCCTGAAGTGCCACCTATCAGGAGAGCGACCAAAACATCAAGAGTGGTTGCCGCCAGACCAATACCCAACGAAAGACGGGCGCCGTACATAAGGCGGCTCAACAAGTCTCGCCCCATCTCGTCGTTACCCAGGAGATAGCTGGTCGACGGGCCCTGCAACCTGTCTATCAGGTGCATTTCATAATACGGATAGGGAGCCAGAACGTCGGCCAAGGCACCGACAATAACCAATATCAGTATGACTATCCCGGAGACGGTGCCCAGCGGCTTCTCCCTGGCCATCCTGACAGAGAACTCAACCAGCCGGCTGCGTCTCTTTGGCAGGATCCCTGCCGATGGTATCCCTGTGGCGCTACTCATATGCCCGGTTCCCTCCCTTAGCGATAACGGACCCTGGGGTCCACAAAGGGATACAGCAGGTCGATAAACAGATTGTTCAGCAGGATTACCGTGCCGAAGAACAGGTTTATTCCGGAGACCATCGGGTAGTCTCTTTGAGCCAGTGCATCCACAAAGAGACGACCCAGCCCCGGCAGGACAAAAATGTTCTCAATGATCACTGAGCCGCCTACGAGAATAGGGATCTGCCCGCCAACCACGGTAACTATCGGGATGAGGGCATTCTTGACGGAGTGTCTATAAATAACCGCCCTCTCCTTGAGACCCTTTGACCTGGCAGTCCTGACATAGTCTTGCCTGAGCACCTCCAGCATCATGGTGCGCGTCAACCGCATCGTGCCCGCGGACATGGCCGTGCCCACAATCACGGATGGAATGATGAGCATGCCGATACTGCCCAGCGGGTTTTCGGTGAAAGGAATGTATTCTATCGGCGGCGCCCAGCCCCACCAGATTGTGGGGTAGATCATGACCATCAGGGCCAGCCAGAAGTTAGGCGTTGCCATGCCGATGATGGCGATGGTGCGCGCCGTGTAGTCAGCGGGCGTATCCTGGCGAATCGCCGAGTAGATGCCGACGGGAAGCGCGATCAACTGCGCGAGAACGAACGACATGGCGCCAAGCTGAATGGTCACCGGCAGGCTGGCTATTATCTTCTCCTCCACAGTATGACCGGCAAACAGTGAATCACCAAGGGTGCCGTGCAGGAACATACCTCCCATCCAGCGTGCATACTGCACGTAGAAGGGCACGTCTAATCCCATTATACCGCAAAAAACCTTCGCGGTCAATTTCCCAATCCAAGGCGTCTAAGTCAGCTTCCATCAGGTCTATTATGTTGCCCGGGAGGAAGCGGACTAGCATGAAGACGAGGACGGTCAGTATAAACAGGGTGGGGACTGTAAGCAGTAACCGCCTGATGATGTAGGCTCTCATGTCACACAACTCATCATTCTGAGAATTAGAACAGCCGGATCGATCGAAGAGTGTGAAGGCGCCAACCCTTCGGCCCTTCGACATCACTCAGGACAGGCTTCACTCAGGACAGCTTCACTCAAGACAGGCTTCACTCAGGACAGGTTCTGCCCGGGACGGCGTCTGAGGAGAGAAGGATCGAAGGATCCGAGGCGTGCATTGATCGGCAGAGACGCGCCTCACCCCTCGAATTTGTCGGGTGGTCAATTAGCAAGGGAGCCGGGAGGGCTCATGCCTCCCGGCTCCCGATAAGCCACACGGGGCGAAACCCACTAACGACCCGATGCGCTCTTCAGCGCACTATCGATCCAGAGGCGTGAGAAGACAACGTAGTTCTGCCCCGCTCCAAAGCCGCGTTCGAGGTTGTAACCAACCATCCACGGCTGCCACACGCTGTACTTCGACTCATCGCCGCCCCAGATGACCCACTGCTGTCCAATGAGGTAGTCGTCGGCCGCCGTAACCAGCCGCTGGCGCTCCTCTTCGGACTGCGCAACCAGTATCTGCTCATAGAAGGCGTCATATGTGGCGTCGTTCGCAATCCAAGCCGGGTTCGGCTTGCGGCTATACATGTAGCTGGTCTGCCAGACCGGGTCACCTTTGACTCCCGCAATCCATCCATGTATGCCCCAATCCCCGGAGTTCCTTCTAGCCCCAATATCTGCCCCTTCAAGGAGCAGAACGTTAACGTCAGCGCCAATCGCGCGCCAGTATTCGGCCTGTATCTGTGGCAGGGTCTGATCCGAGGACGCGCCTAGCAAGTAATCCACCGAGAACCTGGTGCCGTCGTCCTTGACAGTATATCCGGCCTCATCGAGCAGCTTCCTGGCCCCTTCGGGGTCGTAGGCGTAGAATCCCTTGATCTCGTCGGACCACTCTTCGAACGGGGTGTGATAGCCCTTTGCATCCGGGTGTACTCGCCCCCGAGGCACAATGTCCGCCGCATACTTGTAGTAGGCGGCGTTGATGGTCTCGAGGTCCAGCGCCATCTGCATTGCGCGGCGCACTCTGATGTCGTCGAAGGGAGGCTCGAAAACGTTAAGGAGACGACTCGCTTCAGACCGCTCCGACCACGCGCCAAACACGAGCTCGGGGTTGGTCCGCTGGAGGCTCTCCCTCTCGTCCGCGGAGTTCAGGTTCGTGACGCCCTGCCAACCTATGTAATCGATCTGAGCCGTGCGCACTCCTGCGATCCACGTGTCCCTTACCGGTATTTCAACACCCTTTACCACGTCGATATAGGGCAACTGGTTCTCCGGGAATTTTTCGTCGTGGCGATAGTAGTTGGGATTCTTGGTGTAGGTTATACCAACGCCCGGGGTCAGGTCGGTAATCGTATAGGGCCCGGTGCCGACCGTCTTGTCCCAATTCCAATCTTCACCGTATGTCTCGACCATCTCGGGAGCGTAGATGAACATGCTGTACCAGTCTAGGATAAAGCGCGGGCCAAAGAATCGTGGCTCTTCCAGCTCAAAGACAACCGTCCACTTGTCGGTGGCCTTTACCGATTTCCAAGGGAGAGCTCCGAGGCTTCCTGCCCCAGGCGAAGGATCGGCGTCGCTGAACTCGGTCCCTGACAGCTTATTCCCCAACATGCGATGGAAGGAGAACTCAACGTCGTAGGCATCCATCTCGCGGCCGTTCACCGGGGCCTTATCGTGCCAGTTAACGCCCTGGCGGATGTTGAAGGTATGGGTGGTGCCGGTGTGGGAAGCGTCCCAGCTTTCAGCCAGCGACCCCGTCATGGCACTCACCGGCGGAGGGTAGCCGCCAAACGAGTATGTGGACCTGTCTATTGCCCAGTCCACCATACCCAGCTTCTCCATCACGCCACTCGTGATCGAGGACATCCCCGGACCGCCAATGTAGGGATCCAGCCGTTTGTCGAAAGGGTTCCTCCCGGCGAAGACCAGTGTGCCGCCGTACTCAGGCGCGGGAATCACGTTGCCGATTACGGGGTCGGTCACATACTTCTTGCCCGCCACCTCTTGCACGACCACTTTCTCCACCACAATGGTCTGTCCTGGAACCTCAACGGTCTTGACGACCTCTTTCTCCACCACCACGGTCTCGCCGGGCACCATTACCTCTTTGACCACCTCTCTTTCCACCACCACGGTCTCACCGGGGACCTCTACGGTCTCCCTCACGACTTTTTCCACCACCACGGTCTCACCCGGGACCTCAACCTGTTTGACGACCTCTTTTTCAACCACCACGGTCTCGCCGGGGACCTGTACCTCTTTGACGACCTCCTGGACGATAGTCTCGCCCGGTACTTCGACCGTCTTGATGACCTCCTTTTCTATCACGACGGTCTCACCCGGGACCTGAACCGTCTCCGTCGCGCCGCAGGCGGCGGCGACGACCAGTATCATCGCTGCCGTAGCTACGGCGGCTAGCCAACTCAGTGAAGTAGATGTACGCATCGGTTCTCTCCTTAGCTCAAAGCCAAAACGGCCCGCAACAGTGCAGGACCAACCCCATGACGGAGCGATGTCTTTATACACTATCGCACCTCCTCGGTCAAATTGGGTTTATTGGGACATAAGAGCACAAGATGAGTGTTTTCCTCTCATAGGAGCGGGAATCCACGCCTCGGCATACTAGACTTCCGCCCCCGTGTCGGGGCAGGGGGCAGGTTCTGGGCAGTCTTGGACCCTACCGTTCGCCGCCCCTCAGTCTGGGGTCGAGGAGGTCCCTTAGAGCGTCGCCGAACATGTTGATACCGTAGACCACTACAGTCAGGCAAAGACCCGGCCAAAGGGCGAGGGATGGCTTCATTTCCATATAAAGGCGCCCTTCGTGGCTTAGCATACCTCCCCAACTGGCAACGTCAGGAGGTAGGCCAAATCCAAGGAAGCTGAGACTGGCTTCCCAGAGGATCATACTACCTAACGCAATCGTGAATATGACGATTGTGGGAGCCACGATATTTGGCACAACGTGGTGTGTGACCAATCGTGCATTGGTGTTGCCAATAGCCGCTGCCGCCAGAAAGTAGTCGTTCTCTTTGATGTTGATAACGGCACTTCTCACAATTCTCGACGCGCCGATGCCATACATTATGCCCAACACGAATATTATCTGGAACACACCCCGCCCCACTATGGACATTACAGTCAACAGTAAGAGTAGCGACGGGAAGGACATCCAGGCATCAACAAGCCTTTGCAGTATCATGTCCAATTTGCCGCCAAAATATCCCGAGGGGATCCCTATCAGTGCGGCGACCACTATGGCAGTGATATTCGCCGACAGGCCAATGATTACTGATACTCGGGCCCCGTAGATAAGGCGGCTGAGAATATCTCTTCCCAACTGGTCCGCGCCCAGGAGGTACTCTTGCGATACTCCGGCCATCCTGTCTCCTATGTGAATCTCATTCCGCTCATAGGGAGCCAGGACATCTGATAAAACACCGCAGAACAACAGTAGGGAGACGATGATTCCACCCACGAGCCCCAGCGGTTTCTTCCGAACTAACCTGACGATGAAATCGGGTACGGCGCGGCGCCTGTCCGTTGAGGGTTCAAGAACGGTGATTCCTCTATGCTGACTCATCTTTTCGCCTTGATTAGCTGTAGCGGATTCTGGGATCCAAATAGGCGTATGACATGTCTACCAACAGATTCGCGAACACCACCGCGGTGGCGATCAGCAGGTTAATTCCGGCGACCAGTGTATAATCTCTATTCTGCAGCGAATCCAACATAAGACGTCCCACACCCGGCAGGGCGAATATTTGCTCAGTAATCACTGCGCCTCCCACCAGCATGGGCAACTCCATGCCTACTATGGTGATCACCGGGATGAAGGCGTTCTTCAGAGCGTGCCTCCTGATAACCATCCCTTCCCTGAGCCCCTTTGAGAAAGCAGTCCTGATGTAGTCCTGTCTCAGCACCTCCAGCATCATGGTGCGAGTCATTCTCATGATAACCGCCGACATAAACATCCCTGTGAGAAAACCTGGAATGATGAACATACCCAGGTTACCCAGAGGGTCCTCGGTGAAAGGAATAACCTCAAAAGATGGCGTCCATCCCCACCATATTGCGGGGTAGAGCACAATCATCGTTGCGAGCCAGAAGCTCGGGACAGCGAGAAAGACTATGGCAAGGCTACGGCCCAGGTAGTCACCAACCGTGTCTTGCCGAATTGCCGAATAGACGCCTATTGGCAGACCCAATAACAACGACGTTGCAATGGCGACAAGGCCAAGTTCGACGGTCACCGCCAGTCTGTCGAAGATTCTGGTTGTCACCTCGTTCGAAGTATTCTGCAGGGAAACACCCAGGCTACCGTGGAGGAATATATCACCTATCCAGCGCACGTATTGAACATAGATCGGCACGTCCAACCCGAGGGCGCGTTCCAGGGCTTCGCGGTCAACCATCCCGCCGGACGTGATCGCCCTCGACATGATGGCGTCCACGATATTACCTGGCAGTAGCTCGAGCATCAAAAAGACTACCAGAGAAATAAAGAAAAGTGTTGGTATGATTAACAGTAATCGTCTGATTAGGTAGCCAAACACATCACACCCGCGGTGTAGCACGATTTTGGGGAAGAGCTAGAGAGAGGGCAGCGAGTCCGGCAGATTTCAGTCGTCCGGCTCATCAGGGCTTTTCAGTTTGAGCACTGACCAATTGCAGACTGTGTCGAACCGTCTTGTTATCTCGCATTGCAGTCTCGTAGACCGTCGACCATTAGAATAGAACGGTTGGTGGGGGGGGTATGCCCCCCACCAACATGAAAGTCCTCCGCAATCACAAATCGGCCAGCTCTAACGCCTCATAGAGTCCTTAAGCTGCTGGTCGACCCACATATACGGGATGGAGCTCGTGTAGACATCAAAACTGGCTGCATACTCGGCGCGGTAACCCTTGAGCCACGGCGCGTGCAGCAAGTGTCCATCGATCACGGGTGGCCCGTAAAGTGACCACATCTGTGCAACGTGATATGCGTCCACTGCTTTCACTTGTTTCTTGTAGTCCTCCCAGTCAGTCGCACTCTGTGCGCTGTCCACTAGTGCGTCGTAAACTGGGTCGACAACCCCAAAGACGTTTTCACCAACCCACCCCTTGGTCGAGTGATATCGACCCGCTATAGCGGTCAAGGGATCAAGGGGTTTGTGCCGGGAATCGTGCATGTGCATTTCAAAGTCCCGTTCCCCTTGGGCATTTCTGGTTGACATTCTCGGCCAACAGACGCTCTCGTCGGGGGGGATTTCCAAGTTAATTCTAATTCCAATTTCTTCCCAGTAACTTACGTATAGTAGTACGGCGTCTATATCTCCGTAATAGCACGTGAGCCACGTCCTCTCGAATCTGATGCCATTCTCTCGGAGTGGGAGTCCAGCGTCATCAAGTAACTTTTGGGCCGCCGCGGGATCATATTCATACCTCCACCGTACGTCTTCAGGCCACTGTTCAAATGGAACATTTAGGCCGGAAGCTGCATTAGCGACGCCCCACGGTGCTGGGTCCGCTTTACCGTCATAGTAAGTGCGTACAATCTCTTCGTTGTCCAATGCCTTCTGCATGGCGATGCGCACATTAATGTCGTCGAAGGGTTCAACCTCCATATTGAACCCGACATTCTCTGCAACACCGCCAGTGTACTGCCGAAGAACGAGTTCAGGACTCGTTTTTTGAATGCTCGCTATCTGAGCATATGGGAGCTCCAACATCATCAAAGCAATTGCACTGCTCCGCAGTGCCGCTACCTGTGTAGCCAACTCTGGCAAGATGAGGAACTTGATCTCGTCCGGATAGGGCAGACGGTTGTTCGGATGAAGTGGGTCGTAACCCCAGTAGTTGTTACTCCGGACAAAGGTTAAGGAGTCCCCATCCCTGTAATCGGCCACCTCATAGGGGCCGGTTCCGACAATATTCCTCCAATCGGTCAAGTCACCGTGCTGCTCGATGCCTTCGGGGGTAGCGTGTATTGTGTGATACATTTGGGTGCTGATCGCCAACTGTCGGAGCGTATCAAACCTGAACTCTGAGGCCTTGACCTCCACCGTCCAATCGTCAATAGCCGTCACCGACACTACTGGCAAATCAAAGTACAACCCGGGGGCCTTTTCGCTATAGCCACTGCCTAGCCCCATTATTCTGTGCCAACTGAATTCAACGTCTTTTGCAGTTAGCTCCCGACCGTTCAGCGGCGCCTTATCCTGCCAGTGAATACCCGGACGGATGTGAAATATAGTGGTGTTGAGGTCTGGCTGATCCCAGCTTTCTGCGAGAGCTCCGGTTGCATATTCTATGTTGGGAAACCCTGATGTCAGGTCAAACTCATCACGGGGTACCGCCCAGTCCATTACACCCAACCTCTCGTAAGTCAAAGCCGACGTCATCCTGCACCCACCGAAACAGTCCCAATAGGGGTCAAAGTTTCCAGGGGTAAATCCGACACCGATGGGGATTGATCCGCCGTACTGGGGCTTATCAACCAACTCACCCCAGACGTTGCGGACATATCTCTCCGATTCGACCTCTACCTCTTTCACTACGACCCGTTCCGGTCCGGCGACCTCCTTCGTCACCACCACGATCTCTCCGGGAACCTCGACTGTCTTGACCACCTCTTTCTCCACCACCACGGTCTCACCGGGTACCTCGATCGTCTTGACGACCTCTCTCTCCACCACAACGGTCTCACCGGGGACCGGTACCTCCACAGTCTTCACCACCTCGACAGTGACGGTCTCGCCGGGGACCTCTACCTGTCTTACGACCTCTTTCTCCACCACCACGGTCTCGCCGGGGACCTGAACCTCTTTGACAACCTCTTTGACGACGGTCTCACCGGGGACCTCTACCGTCTTGACGACCTCTTTCTCCACCACCAAGGTCTCGCCGGGGACCTCCACTGTTTCCGTTACCACCTTCTCGACCACCACGGTCTCACCGGGGACCTCTACTGTCTCCGTACCGCAGGCTGCGGCGACCACCAACAGCATGGCCGCTGCTGCCACGATGACTAACCACTGCATTGCAATAGCCTTACTCATATCGGTGCCTCCTTAAGCTCAAAGCCTAAATGGTCCGCAACGGTGCAAGACCAACCCCATGATGGAGTGATGCTTTTATACACTATCGTGCCTCTTCGGTCAAATTGGGTTTGTTGAGACTTAGGAATCTAGAATGAGTGTTTCCCTCTCACGCACGCGGGACGCAACACCTCGGCATGCTGGACTGCCGCCACCGTGCCGGGGCACGGGGCATACACCTCCGAACCTAGGCAAACGTGAGAATTCGCGCGGCGTTGTCCTGGATGAGGGCTCGTACCTGCGCGTCGGTGAAGCCGCGTGCGCGGAGCCTGGGAACGATATTCTCGAAGATGTACCCGTAGCCGTGACCGCCGTACCGGATCAGCCGGTGCAGGGTGCAGATGTCGTGGGCGAGGACAATCCGGTCGACGCAGCCGAGCTCGTCAACAACACGGGTGATCACGTCCATGCGCTGGCCATCCGAGGGCATGTCCACGTCCGACAGTGGGTAGTGGCTGGTCTCGTTTCCGAAGAGGTCCCATTCGAGGAAGCAGCCTGTGGCGGCGAGCGATACGAGGGTCGAGAACTCAGCGATGGTCCGGTCGAGGTGTCCCATGATGACGCGGGAGACGTCGGCGCCAGCGCCGTTGAGCACCTCGATGATCTCCATCGGAGCGCCGTCGTTTCGTCCCGGATGTATCAGGATCGGGGCGCCGGTCTCGCGCTGCGCGGCGGCGGAGGCCCTGAGCGACTTGCGCTCGTTGTCGGTGAGGGGCCAGGTGCAGCCGACCTCGCCGATGATCCCGGCGCGTATTCCGGTGCCGTCCACGCCGTCTTCTATGTCCTCGATTATCTTGCGCGTCAGGTCGTCCTCGGTGCGGGAGTCCATGTCCTCAGGGTGTACGGCGTCTACGTAGAATCCTGCGCCCATGACGACGTTGACGCCGGACTTCTCCGCAACGCTGGCGAGTCCAGCGGGATCGCGGCCGATGCCTATGGTCGTCACGTCGACGATCGTACCGCCGCCGACCTCACTGAACAGGCGGGCCTCGTCCGCGGCGAGATCGACATCGTTCAGGAGGAGGTTGGGGAGGCTCGAGTAGTGGTTGTAGGCGACCCATCCTCTGTTACCGAGGGTCAGCTCCTCTCGAGCCCTTTGTCTGGCGGCGGGATCTTCGGGTTCTCGGAACATGAACCTGAAGTCGATGAGCAGGTGCTCGTGCATCGTGGTTGGGCCCAGGTCGGAGGGGTCGATGGGACCGAGAACTGTTTGGGCCTTTCCGGAGAGGGAGCTGGCTGTCATTCTGGATGGCCTCCGTATCGGGTGCGGGTCTGATTGTACACGGACTGGAGGCCCCACCACCCCCATGCGGGCAAGATGCCCGCGCTCCCAGTAACCCACCCCGATGCGGGCAAGATGCCCGCGCTCCCAGTGCCCCGCCCCCATGCGGGCAAGATGCCCGAGCTCCCAGTGGGGGTTTGCGCTCCCAGTCAGATTCAGTCGATGCGGCGGAAAGTGGGCTGGACGGCCGCGAAAATCAGCGTAGTCACGACGAGGATCGCGCCGCTGAGCAGCAGGGCGTCCGGCGTCCCTGCGCGTTCGGCGATCAAGCCGAACGGCACCGCGCTCAGGGGCGTCAGGCCGAAGGTCATCATCGCGATGCTCATCATCCGTCCACGCATCTCCGGAGCGGCGAGAGTCTGCAGCATCGTCATCGTTATGGACATCGACACCGCGCTGATAGCGCCGATGATCAGGAGAAGAGGCACGGTGAGGGCATAACTTGTGAGCTGGGAGAACACCGCGAGCGAGACCCCCCAGAGGAGCGACGAGCCGATTACCAGCAGGCCGCGGCGCCCGACGTTGGAGACCATGGCGAGCCCCAGGGTCCCGATCACCGCTCCGACGCCCATGATCGTCAGCAGAATCCCGAGGTCTTCCGGCCCGACGTCGAGCGCTTCCCTGGCCCACGCCGGCATCAGTATCCAGTATGAGAACCCGAAGAGCGACGTCATCAGCACGATTGCGATCAGCCCACGTCTGCCGGGATCGGATGCGGCGTACCGAAGCCCCTCTCCGATGTCCCCGGCCACGCCGTTGCGGGACGACGAGGCAGGAGTCTTGCCCGCGTCAATCATCATCGTCGTGATGATCGAGAAGACGTAGATCCCGCTCACGACGAAGAACACCCCTGATGTTTCGATCGCCAGGATGAGGAACCCGGCGGCGGCCGGGCCGACGATCCGAGTCAGGTTCATCCCGGAGTTGTTGAGGCTGATGGCGTTCATCAGGCTCTTTTCGGGCACGATCTCCGACAAAATGGCCTGCCTGCTCGGCATGTTGAAGGCGATGAGCGAGCCATTGATGAATCCGATTACCATCAGGTGCCAGAACGTGATGATCCCGGTGTAGTCAAGGGTTCCCACGACGACCGTCATCACTGCTGTCGCGGACTGGCTGATGATTACCATGCGCTTCCGCGGCATCCTGTCGGCGAGCGCGCCGCCGACCAATGACACAAACGTCATTGGGAGCGAGAAGCTCATCATCACCAGGGTAAGGGCGAGGGGGGAGTCGTCGGCGAGCCGCAGTATGAGCCAGCCCCTGGTGATCATCTGCATGTTCATCGCCAGGAAGGAGACGAACGAGCCGGCGACCATCCAGCGAAAGTCGCGATACTGGAGTGACTCGAAGACCGGGTAGCGTTTGGGGGAGAGTAGAGAGTGCTTCTGGGCGAGGGTCGTCGGAGAAGGCGGAGTAAGTGTCCGTTGATCCAAGTTCAATCCCATAGTGAAGTCAGATTGCAGAAACAGACTGCAGGCTACGGAAGTTCAGATTACACCCGCCGTATCGCACGGGTCAACGGCGAATGAGTCATCTACAATATGCGTCGGATTCGGTCAGCGGGGTGTTGGAGTTGACAACTGAGCAGCGCACGGATGTCGCGCCACGTCTGTGGACGTCGGACTTCGTGCTGAACCTGATGGTAGCCCACGGGATGTTTGCGGGGTACACGGCGATGTTCACCATCATCCCGCTGTACGTACTGGATCGGGGCGGAGAGGAGTGGCACCTCGGCATCGTGGTGGGGTCGTTCGGACTCATCGGACTGCTAGTCAGGCCGCTTGCCGGGCGATGGATCTACAGCATCGGAGCCAAGCAGATCGCCATGGCAGGGACCGTCGTTTTCGGCGTGGCGACGCTGCTCCACATTTTCGCATTTGACGTCTGGCTGATCGTCCCTGTACGCGCGCTTCAGGGGGTCGGAATGGCGATCGGCCCGGTCGCGACGGCCACGATAGTCGCGAACCTGGCTCCACAGCGCCGCCGCGCCGAGGCGATGTCGTACATAGGGAACTCGATATCGGCGACCAGCCTCTATTCGCCGGTTGTAGCGTTCGCGCTGCTCCAGGCGTTCGGCTTCACTGTTGCGTTCACCTATGCGGGGCTCGTCAGCTTCGTCGGGACGCTGGCGGCGCTGGGGCTCTCCACAAGTCGAACGAACCTGCCAGTTACACAGGGGTCGTCAGACAAGGTGCCGCTGGTCAACCGCGGAGCGCTCTTTCCAACCGCGATCTTCCTGACCTACACGATCACCACGGCGCCGGTAACCACCTTCCTGCCGCTGCTCGCTGAGAGCCGGGAGCTGGGGAATCCGGGGCTGTTCTTCACGATGTACTCGGTGACGTCGATGGTCTCGATCGCGATCGCAGGACCCGTGTCGGACAGGTTGGGACGCGGAACGGTGATCGTGCCCGGACTCCTGATCGTTGCCGGAGGGATGTTCGTCCTGTACGCGGCGGAGGTGCGCTGGCTGTTCCTCGGCGCTGGGATGCTGACCGGTCTCGGATTCGGGCTGATCCAGCCCGCCACACAGTCGCTCACGATCGACAGAGTGCCGGCACGGGAGCGAAGCTCGGCGCTCGCGACGCTCCAGCAGGCGTGGGACATCGGGGGTTCCGGCGGCGCGTTCGCGCTGGGGCCGCTGGCGGCTGTGACCGGAATGGCCGCTACCTTCGCTATCGCTGGCGCGGGAACGGTTCTGGGCGCGGTCGGGTTTGTACTTGGGAGCAGGCGCGGCCGGTAGGGCGTGGGGCACTTGACGATCAGGACTGGTCGGTCGGAGGCTGGATCAGGGTTGCCCGCAGTGGATCGTCCGAGGCAGATTCGCCGGGACCCTGGGGGCTCTTCAGACTGCGAAACCCGTCGAGCTCCTGTATAGAATTCCAGATTGCCTCAAACACGGCGTCTTCATTCCGGGTGCCGTCCACTACTACCCAGCGATCAGGGTCTGACTCCGCGAGGGCGAGGTATCCTTGTCTGACGCGCTCGTGAAATGATTTCGGTTCCGACTCGAACCGACGTGTTCCCTCCTCGTCCATCCTCCCCCGTGAGCTGACATCGAAGAAGCTAGTTTGGACCGATCCTACACGCCGAAGACCTTCTTCGGGCGGGCAGTCCAGTAAGAAAGTTCTGCTGGGCATCAGACCTTGGGTGGCAAAGGCATTCGTCGAGTCGACAAACTCTCTGTCGAGACCGCGCCCGTAGCTTTGATAGGCGACTGTCGAGTCGGCGTATCTATCGGCGATTATTATAAGTCGAGGTGTCTCGAGCTCTTTGGAGATAACTTTGACAACGAGCTCGGCGCGAGCTGCCGCGAATAGAAACAGTTCGGCGCCGTCAGATATCTTTTCTCGTGCCCGTTGTCGCCTCCTCGGGAGCCTCCTGGCAGGAAGACCCTTAATCAACCGTCGAATGTCGGACCCCAGATTGGTTGAACCGGGTTCATGGAGCAGGACGTTCGGGATTCCCATTTCGGTGAGGACTCTGGCGAGACGCTTGGCCTGAGTGCTCTTTCCTGACCCTTCTCCGCCTTCAAACGATATGAACAGCGCCAAATGGCTACTCCGAGACTGGTGTTGATCGATACCCCTCTTCGACTTCTGACAGACGTGAGAAGGTCGACAGTACTCCAGTCCTTGCTCTCCAACGGTCCCCCTCCCCCCTGGATTCCGGCCTTCGCCGGAATGACGGGGTAGGAGTGTGTTGCTCTGTCAGCCGACTAAAGGATGCACCGAAGAACCGAGAACAGACGGCCGGGGGCTCTCGCTCCTAACTCCTAAATCCTCACCCTGCCGTTATCGATGGTGGAAGACGACGCTTCGCGCCGGGTCCTTGCCTGTGCTGTGGGAGGCGAGGCCGTGCTGCTCGGCGATCTCGTGCTGGACGTGTCGGACGTATGCGCCCTGCGGGCTCAGCTCGACGCTGCTGTCGCCCTCACGGATGCGTCCCGCCGCGGTCTCCGCCTCACTCATGGCGGTATCGAGCGCCTCGTCGTGCCGGCCGTGCCGCCGGTCGCGCGTTATCGCCCTGATGAACTGCTCGATCTGCGGCGTCGTGTTACGTCGCAGGACGTATACCGGCTTGCCCTTCTGCTCTGCCGCCTGGAGCGCCTGCGTCTTGCGCCGGTAGTAGTTCTTAGTCGTCAGAAGCAGGTCCGCACTCGCGATGTTGTCGACGACCTCGACGGGCAGATTCATGTGCCTCACGGCCTGCTGGAGCTTTCCGCGGTTCACGCCGTACGGCATGATGTGGGTCACCTTGATGGGCTTCGCCTCTGCCGCAGGGGCCTTCTCGCCCCAGTCGCCGTTGCCGTTGAACGGGAGTCCGGAGACTTTGGGCGAGGCGCCGTTGGGCGGGCGGGTCGCTGGAGGGCGGGTCTTCGCGACCGTGCCATCGACGCCGACGGTGCGATGCTCCGGAGCTATGGGATAGCCACGAAGCATGCGATCGACGGTCTCGGCGACGTCGGGGTGGACGACGACCTCAGTCCAGCTCTGAATCTCGACGAGCATGTCGAACGTCGGAGGAGCCCGACGCTCGAGCACGGTCTTCTGAGTACGGCGGCGGCGGGCCTCGATGTCACCAAGGGTCACCGACTGGATGCCGCCGATGAGGTCGGACAGCGTTGGATTCATAATCAGGTTGTCCAGGGTGTTGCCGTGGGCGGTCGCGACGAGCTGCACGCCGCGTTCCGCAATGGTGCGGGCGGCGTTCGCGTCGAGCTCGATGCCGATCTCGTCGATGATGATGACCTCAGGCATGTGGTTCTCGACGGCCTCGATCATCACGTTGTGCTGGAAGGCGGGGGACCGCACCTGCATCCGGCGGGCGCGGCCGATTGCGGGATGCGGGATGTCTCCGTCGCCGGCGATCTCGTTGGAAGTGTCGACGACAATGACGCGCTTGAGGGCATTGTCGGCAAGCACCCTCGCGACTTCGCGCAGCATCGTGGTCTTGCCGACGCCCGGCTTGCCGAGGAGGAGGACGCTCTTGCCGGTCACGATCAGGTCTTCGATGACGCGGATCGTACCGTACACGGCCCTGCCGACCCTAAGGGTGAGTCCGACGACCTTGCCGGAACGGTTTCGAATCGCCGAAACGCGGTGGAGCGTGCGCTCGATCCCCGCCCGATTGTCTTCCCCGAAGTCGCCGATCCGATCGATGGTGTACCGGATATCGTCGTCGGTAACTTCGGAAGAGTCGAGGAGGAAGCTCTCGTCACGGAATCTCGCTTCCGGCTCCCTGCCGAAGTCGAGCACGACTTCCAGAAGCTGATCCAGGTCGTTCCTGCCTCTGAGCGGCTGCTGGATGTGAGGCGGAAGCTTGTCGATCAGGATTTCCAGATCCAGGTCTATTTTAAGTTTCGACTCCGTCAAGTTCACCTGGCGCCGAAGTGCGAACAAACGCTGATGCCTAGCTTATCAGCATGGCATGGGTTCTTCCAGCACTACGATGGTCTCACTCTGCCGCCGGTAGAGAGCCCGCGGGCACGCGTTCCTTCACCGACTGGGCGGTGGACTTCACCAGCGTCACAAGCTCGCCGACCGGCTCCAGCCCTCGTTCCTCCAGTGCTCCGGCCAGGGACGGCTGGTGATCGGGGACGATTGCGACGACGTTTCTCGACCTCCGAAGCCGCACGAGCCCCGCGTCGACCACGTCGCGAGTCAGGGCCGCGTAGTCGGGGTGTAGGAGGGCGTCGATCGTCGAGAAACCGAGTGCGAGCGACGTCACCAGCCAGCCCCGCGTCGAACCGTCCACTTCGAGTACACGCTCGTCGCGGCGTCCGGGGACGCGCTCGCGGGACGCGCTCCACTGGTCGAAGGTCATACCGACGAGTTGGCGTACCTTTACCGGAGTAGCCGCGTTGTACAACCGGAACAGGTCGTGATCGTCCTCGGTTCGGCGCCGTCTCAGGTGGCCCGCGGCGTCGAAGAGCCCACGAGCTTGCGCCGTGTCCGAGGTGCGGCCCTGGTACAGAGTCTCCGTGCAGATCGGAAAGAACCCCGCCCTCCGAGCGACAGGGACCAGGTCGCTGTCGGCCCCGAGCCGGAGGAAGACTCGCTCCGATCCGGCTGGCGCGGCCTCGGCGGCCGCAGCCTCGAGGAATCGAGGGACGAAATCGACCGCGCTCGGATCCACGAACAGATGGGTCATCTCCCAGCTACGACTCCCGGAGCGGGGACGCGCAGCGGCGATCCCGTGTGGTTTCCCGAAGCGTTCGGAAACCCACGCTCGGCTCTTCTCTCGGGGCGTCAAGCGCCGGCGGCTGAGGTCCAGGAGCGATAACGCGAACGGCCTAGGGCGACAAAGTCCGGAGAGGGTGACAGCGTGGTTGGCCAGTCCACCGCCATCCGATGCTACGAACCGGACGAAGTCCAGCGGCTCGAACCGTCTCACGTCGGGGTAGCTGTCGTTTCCGGGGCCCGTCGTTCAGCCTCCGTGTTCCAAGCGGCGTGACCACACCTGAAATCAGTATACCAAGCCCCTGGGCCGGGCACGGCGCAGGAGTCATCCTTCCTCCTCAATCATCTGGACGAAGAGGGCGTGCATGCGGGGGTCGTCGGTCAGCTCCGGGTGGAACGCGGTGGCGAGCATGTGTCCCTGCCGGACCGCGACCGGCCTGCCATCGTCGAGCCTCGCGAGGACGTCTACGTCTTCCCCGACGGAGTTGAAGACCGGGGCCCTGATAAATACCGCGCGATATGGCGGGCCGGACATACCCTCAATATCCAGGTCGGTCTCGAAGCTGTCGACCTGCCGCCCGAAGGCGTTGCGGCTCACGTTGGTATCCATCAGGTGAAGGGGTTCGGGCCTGCGGTCCGTGAGATGATCGGCCATGACGATCATGCCGGCGCAGGTTCCCCAGGTGGGCATCCGGTCGTGGAGGACTCTTCTGCGCAGCGCGTCGCGCATCTCGTAGATGTCGATGAGCTGTACGATAGTGGTGCTCTCGCCGCCAGGGATGATCAGCCCATCCACGTCGTCGAGCTGGTGAGGTAGGCGGATTTCCCGCACCTCGACGCACAGCCGCTCAAGGACTTCACGATGCTCCTCGAAGTCGCCCTGGATGGCGAGGACACCGACCGTCGTCAAACGCTACCACCCCCTGGTGGCGAGCCGTTCCGACTCCGGGATGTCGGCGACGTTCAGACCGGGCATCGCGTCGCCCAGGCCCTTGGACACCTCGGCGATCATCGATGCGTCCTGGTAGTGCGTGGTCGCCTTGACGATCGCGTCGGCCATCCTCTCCGGCGACTCGGACTTGAAGATACCCGAGCCGACGAATATGCCGTCGACGCCAAGTTGCATCATGAGGGCCGCATCGGACGGAGTCGAGACCCCACCTGCGGCGAAGTTAACGACCGGCAGGCGTCCCATCTCGCGGACCTGCTTGACCAGCTCGTAGGGCGCGCGAAGATCGCGGGCGGTAGCCATCAGCTCGTCTTCGTCCATGTTCTGGATACGGCGGACCTCGCCGAGCACTCTGCGGGCGTGTCTGACGGCCTCCACGATGTTGCCGGAGCCAGCCTCGCCCTTGGTGCGGATCATCGCCGCGCCCTCACCGATTCGCCGCAGCGCTTCGCCGAGGTCCCGGGCGCCGCACACGAACGGCACTGTGAAGTCGTGCTTGTTGATGTGGTTGTTCTCGTCCGCGGGTGTGAGAACCTCGGACTCGTCGACGTAGTCGACACCGAGCGCTTCGAGCACCTGTGCCTCGACGAAATGTCCGATACGCGCTTTGGCCATGACCGGAATCGTGACCGCATCCACGATCTCAGCCACTTTTGTCGGGTCGGACATTCGGGCGACGCCGCCGGCCTTGCGAATGTCGGCGGGGACCCGCTCGAGAGCCATGACTGCGACAGAGCCGGCGTCTTCGGCGATCTTCGCCTGGTCGGCGGTGACGACGTCCATGATGACCCCACCCTTGAGCATCTGGGCCAGACCGGCCTTGACTCGCCAGGTACCTGTCTCGGTTCTGGTGTCGACTACCATATGTGCGCCTCCAAGGCTTCCGTCGATTGTGTGACCGTCATTATACGCCTGCCCCCGAACCCGTGACAATTGCTTCACCACGACTGTGGGTGCGGGCAAGACTCCGCCTCCCTGCCCGACCTGTCATTCTGAGCCGCAGGCGAAGAATCTCACGACTCTCATGTCCATTCGAGCTGGAGATGCTTCGTCGGCCTGACGGCCTCCTCAGCATGACAGCAGGTGGTGGATTTGGGCTGCCGCCAAATTGAAGACGAGGTGTCGTTCTAGTAAGATGACCCCAGTCTATAGGACAGGGAGTTGACCGGATGACCACATACGCCCGATATCTAGCGCATGGCGACGTAGCGTACGGAGTCGTCGACGGTGACTCGGTACACGAGCTCACGGCCGCTCCGTTCGAGGACCATGAGGTAACCGACCACACTCATGGCCTGTCCGAGGTGAAGCTCCTAGCGCCCGTCGTGCCAGGCAAGGTCGTCGCCATCGGCCTGAACTACAGGAGCCATCTCGGCGACCGGACGCCTCCCAGCGTTCCAGAACCGTTCTTCAAGACGACCTCATCGGTCGTTGGCCCCGGAGATGACATCATCATCCCGACCGAGGCCCAGGAGGAGAACGTCAAGATGCAGCCCGAGGCGGAGCTCTCGCTGGTCATCGGGAAGAAGGCCCGCCGCGTCAGCGCGGACGACGCGTTGGACTACGTACTCGGATACACCTGCGGCAACGACGTCAGCGCGCGAGATTGGCAGTCCAACGACCTGTCCTGGTGGCGGGCGAAGTCGTCGGACACGTTCACTCCGCTGGGACCGGTCATCGTCTCCGACCTCGATCCTTCGGGTCTACGACTGATCGGCCGGATCAACGGCGAGGTGGTGCAGGAGCAGGTGACGAGCGACCTCCTCTACGGCGTCCCCGAGATCATCCAGTTTGTGACTCGGGTGCTGACTCTGAATCCGGGCGACGTCATCATGACCGGGACCCCAGGCAGCCCTGGCGACATCCACGACGGCGACGTGGTCGACGTCCTTCAACCGAGCTCAGGACGAACGATCGCGGCTGGATCGACATGCTCACCAACACGGTGCGTAACGAGTAGGATCCCTGTCAACTTCGTCCTTCGACCGAGCTCAGGACGAACGATCGCGACTAGATCGGCACGCTCACCAACACGGTGCGTAACGAGTAGGATCCCTGTCAACTTCGTCCTTCGACTGAGCTCAGGACGAATGATCGCGACTAGATCGGCACGCTCACCAACACGGTGCGTAACGAGTAGGATCCCTGTCAACTTCGTCCTTCGACCGAGCTCAGGACGAACGATCGCGACTAGATCGGTACGCTCACCAACACGGTGCGGAACGAGTAGCAGGGGCGGATCGCTCTTGTCATTCTGAGGCGGAGCGCAGCGGAGCCGAAGAATCTCACGTCTTCAAGGTGTTTCGGGCCGGAGATGCTTCGTCGGCCTAGCGCCCTCCTCTACGGACCGCCTCCCAGTAGTCCCCCGAGCGTCAGCCAGTAGAACACGATGTAGGCGCCGGCTACGATCATCAGCCACGTCCCGACCGGCTGAACGTAGGGCATGGCCCGCCGCATCGTGGAGACCATTGCGCCGCGGAAGAGCGCCATACTCAGGGTGAGCGCGATGATAACCAGTCCCATTCCGAGGGCGTAGAGGACGAACTGGGCGAACGACGTGGTCAGTTCTGAAGCGGCGAAGGACGTTCCGACGACGGTCAGGAAGATCGGCAGCGTGCATCCGAGGGAGGCGGTGCCGTAGCTGAGCCCGAACAGGAAATACCCTTTGACGTTGGCGGTGCCGGGGTTGCCGAATCGCTCGGCGGCCTGCTGCGCCAGTGCGGTGTAGAGCTTCCCCCCTCCTAACAGCCAGGCGCCTGTCAGGGTGAGCAGGACGCCGATCGCCAGTCCGAGCCAAGGTAGGACGTTTCCCACAAGCGACCGGGCTCCGAGCCCGATCACCGCCCCCGCCAGCGCGAACAGCAGTACGAATCCTGCGGTGACGGAGGCTCCGACCAGAAGCGCCTTGCCCAGCTGGCCGGCCAGTGAGGTCTTGGTCTCGTCGTCTCCCACTCCCAGGTATAGGCCCATGTACGCCGGGAGCATCGCGAATCCGCAGGGGTTGAACGCCGCGGCGACGCCGGCGCCGAACGCGAATCCGAGCGGCGCGATGACCCCCAGCCCGCTCAAGAACGAGCCGGAGCTGGCGGACAGGGTTTCGACGAACATGTTGACGCTATCGATACCGCTATCACCCCGGATCAGCAGCGCCCCGACGATTGCGGCGCCGAGAGCGACGACCGCCACCGCGATGGGCATCATCGCCCCTCGCAGCCGCGCCACCCAGGCGACTCCTAGCACTGTCTCCCTGGAACTCATCAGCCCTCCCTTATTTCGGATAGTCGGGCGGCTCTCCCCTTATTAGTATTGTATCTGAGGGACCGTCACCAAGTTGGATGTCCGGTACGCGCCAGCAGGTTCGTCGGTGAATGCCCAGATCCACCGCCTGACGACTGAGACACGGGGCTGGTGGGTGCAGGCGAGCATGGCTGGACGGCACCTCCCCCCTGGATCTCGGCCCATTCGACAAGCTCATGAGAGCCTTTCGACGGGCTCAAGACAGGCTCTAGGCCGGCAAGACGGGTGGGGTGCTGGGTTCCGGGAACAGACGAGGTTACGGCGCCAGCGGGCGGAATGGGCCGTTCCTTCGCCCCTCCACGGCGGGCAGGCGCGGCGGACGACGAAGCATCTCACGACCAATCCAGGTCGCCGGCGTGAGATGCCCTTCGGCCGCGCTCAGGACAGGCCCTTCGGCTGCGCTCAGGACAGGCTTCGACTCCGTTCCACTCCGCTCAGAGCCTGTGAGTCTATTGAGGTTCGGTTGTTGTTAGGCGGCATGGTGGTGTAGGAAAGCGCCTTGGCAAGTATCGCAGAGTCTAGTGTTCGGCGAAGGAGGCAACATTGCGAAAGGGCTTTGGCACCTTCGGTGGCCATCCGTTGCCTCCACCGCACCACATCGGGTCCATCTCCATAGCGGGGCAGGTATCGCTGATGCTCTGTTTGTTGCGAGGCAACCTCACCGGTGCGTACACACTCACTGCTCCTTGCTCCAGAGCAGTGATGTCCTCCCTGGTAGCAAAGCCCCCGTCGATGAGGTAGCAGTTGGGCGGCTGGCCAGTCCGCAGTCGGACCGCCCCTGCAGCCATCAACGCAGCTATGATCTGCGTCAAAAGATCGTCCAGGGCCTCTTGGTGCGCTACTCGGAAGTCAGACAGCATGTGATAGTTGATCGGTACGTGCCCCCTCACCCAGCGGTAGGCATCGTGCTCCTGACACAAACGCGCCAGTCGGCGGGCGCTGCCTATACCCTCAACCGTCGCCAGAAGCCACAACGCCACCAACACTTCGGGGTCCGTCGTTGGACGACCGGGTCGGTTCACTACCGCCTTGATCGGCTAATAAAACGCCGACAAGTCCAACCTCTGCAGAAAGCCCCAGATACTACGCGCAGGATGGTTGGGGGCAATCAGCGATTCCAAGTCCACCGCCGCCCACTCAAGCTGATTCCGCATCGGACGCACCACCCGCGCCTCCACAGGAACCGTTGCTGAACCACTCGGCCTCTCCTCGACGGGCGGAAAGTTCGAACGGCATCCCTTCGCTCGTGCCTTCACCTCATCTGGATGTTTGCACTCTATTGTCCTGTAATCACACTCATAAGAAACAAACAGGATTTACTCACAGGCTCTCAGTATGACGCTCCCGATCCCCGTACACCTGTTGGGGCTGTTCGCCAACGGCCCGTTCGCACCGACTCCGCGATCCATACTCATAGGCCACCCGGACCGACTCTTTCTCCGTCCTCCCGGCGCGGGGCGGGACCAAGGTGTGGGCCGGGGGCGCTACCGCACGCCCGACATTGCGATTTAGAACCATCTCCTGACGGTTGTTGGTACCGTGTTTCCCGAAGAGTACGATAGAGTCCCCTGCGTCTACATCCTTGCCAACAAGCGGAACGGCACCGTGTACGTCGGTGTCACCTCTTCCCTTGCCAGGAGCGACTGGGAACACCGACTCGACCTCGTCGAAGGTATTACCTCGCGTTACGGGGTCCCCAGGCCCGTTTGGTTCGCGATGCGTCCCCGAAATGGAGAGCGCCATTGTTCGCGAAAAGCGCCGTCAAAGTACGAATCACATACCCCACGCACCCATTCGTCCTGAGCGTGTCAAAGGAGGACGGACTCGGTCCCTCGATCTCCCCCTTCAACCGCTAGTTAGATCTTGGAATCTCCGCCCTCCTTGACGTTGCGGAAGTGCGTACTTACACTAGGCTCCACACGAGGCGACGAAGTGTTTCTTCTTGTCTAAGATCGCCATCGAAATCGATCTGACACGTGGGTTTGACATACTGTAGCCGAACTCAGCCTCGCAGGCGGCGACCTCAGCCTGGTAGATAGAGGAGAGAGAAATGTCCAATCGAGAGGACATCGCGCTGATGGCGCACCTGATGCGTCGCGCCGGGTTTGGCGCGACGCGTGAGGAGCTCGAGCGGCGAGTGGCGCAAGGATACAAGAAGACCGTCGAGGAGCTGGTCGATCCGCCGGACGCCGTCCCACGCGCGGACCATCATCTGCTGTTCAGGTTCATACCGTCCACCGAGACAGGCGGCCCCACCCCTGTCCCAGGCGCGGCGCAGTGGCTGTATCACATGATCAACACCCAGCGCCCGCTCGAAGAGAAGATGACTCTGTTCTGGCACTACGTCTTCGCCACGGGCAACTCTAAAGTCGACAACGACAACCACCTTACGATGCAGACTCAGCTTTTCCGCGACCACGGCATGGGCAACTACCGCGATCTGCTGATTAGGGTCGCGCAGAACCCGGCCATGATCTTCTGGCTGGACAACAACGAGAACCACAAGCGCACTCCGAACGAGAACTGGGGCCGCGAGCTGCTGGAACTCTTTTCCCTCGGTGTCGGTAACTACACGGAGGAGGACGTCTACGAGTGCGCCAGGGCGTTCACCGGCTGGACGATCACGGCCAAGATCCCTCGCGCGCCGCTCCACCGGTTCAACTGGTACTACGAGTTCAGGCCGGAGGAGCACGACTTCGGCCAAAAGACCTTCCTCGGCCGAACGGGAAACTTCAACGGCGACGACATCATCGACATCATCCTGGAGCAGCCGGCGTGCCCCAGGTTTATAGCACGGCATCTCTACAACTACTTCGTCGCTGACGAGCCGCAGGTGCCCGCGTGGTCTGTCGATCCGCCGAGGGACCCCGCCGCGGTCGAGATGATGGCGGAGACGTTTGTGGAGTCCGGTTACGAGATCAAGCCGGTGCTCCGCCAGATGTTCAACTCGGACTTCTTCAAGAACTCGATGTACCAGAAGGTGAAGAGTCCGGTCGAGGTCGTCGTGGGCACGCTGAGGCTCACCGGCGACCTGGAGGGTCCGGACCCTCGCCTGTCCGCGATGGGGCAGGAGCCAGCCTACATGGGCCAGAGCCTGCACGATCCGCCCAGCGTCGAGGGTTGGCACACCGGCCGCGAGTGGATCAACAGCGGCTCGGTGGTCAAGCGGATCAACTTCGTCGCTGACCGCGTGAGCAACGTCGAGCTGACGGGTGTCCAACGGATTGTGGACTACGTCATCGACGGCGACACCGCGATGACGCCCGAGGCGCTGGTCGATCGATGTCTGGAATACATCGGGCCGATCGAGGTCTCGGAGCGCACCAGGCGGGAGCTGATCTCGCACGCAGAGGACGAGGGCTCACTGTCCTGGGTCTCGGACGGAGACCGGAAGAGCTCGTCGCAGCGAGTGGCGGACATGCTCGCGCTCATCGCGGCGACGACCGAGTACCAGTTCGGATAGACCTGCGCCAATTCAGGAGAGTAGACAATGGTGACAGCACAGAAACCCCCGGTCGTGGTAGTGCTCCAGCTGACTGGTGGCAACGACTACATGAACACCGTGGTTCCGTACACGGACTCGAACTACTACGATGGCCGCCCGACGCTGAGCATCGACCAGGAGAGCGTGCTGAAGATCGACGACGAGCTGGGGTTTCACCCGAATATGGCCCCGCTCAAGGGGATCTACGACCGCGGAGAGATGGCGATCATTCACGGTGTGGGCTATGCGAACTCGCCGAGATCGCACTTCCGGTCGATGGACATCTGGCACACCTGCGAGCCGGACGTCATCGGAACTGAGGGATGGCTCGGCCGGGCGATCAGAGACCTCGATCCGGACGGCGAGAATCCAGTGACAGGAATCAACATAGGCCAGGGGATGCCACGAGCGATGCTCGTCCCAGGCGTCTCTGTTGCCTCGGTGGCGGATCTATCGTCGTACGGCCTGTTGACAGGCATAGAGCGTCAGGACCTTCGGGACAAGATGCTGAGCCGATTCATCAACATGTACGGTCAGGCGATCGGCACCGGACCGGTCCAGGACTACATCGGCCAGACCGGGCTCGACGCGTTGAAGGGGGCGGACATCCTGAAGGAGGGTCTTGGCCGCTACTCGTCGATCGTGGAGTACGCGGACGACCCGATAGCGAAGGCGCTGCGCGACGTCGCGATGATCCACACCGCGGACGTCGGAACGCGCGTCTTCTACACCCAGCACGGCAGCTTCGACACCCACGCCTCCCAGCCGCCCACGTTCGATAAGCTCTGGACCGAGGTCTCCGGCGCGATCGCGGACTTTTGGGACGATCTCAGGGAGCACGACGCTGACGACAACGTGATCATGTTCCTGTTCTCCGAGTTCGGACGGCGCGTCCGAGACAACGGCTCGGGCACCGACCACGGCGCGGCGGGCGCCTGTATAGCGATCGGGCCCAGGGTCAGAGGCGGGATGCACGGGGAGTACCCAGACTCGAGTCCGGACACATTGGAACAGGGCGATCTGGTTCCGAACCAAGACTTCCGCGGCGTCTACTCGACGATCCTGGAGGACTGGCTGGAGCTGGACCCAGTGCCGATTGTGAACGGGCAGTTCGAGCAGCCCAAGTTCGTCGAGACCAACGGGGCGTAGCTTCAGGCACGCAAATGGCGACTAACACCACACAAACCAAAACCGTAGCCGGTAGGACCTGGCACTTCAGCCATGCGATCGGCTCTCTCGCGGTCAGGGGCCGCGGCTTCTACCATCCGACCTCCGTTGCGTCAGCGCCGGACGGGATCCTCTACGTGCTCAACACCGGTGACCGGCCTGGAGCGTCCATCTCCAAGGTGACCATCGAAGAGGAGTTCATCGGCGAGTTTGCCGAGGACGTTTTCACCTGGCCCGAAGGCTTGGCCGTAGATTCTGACGGGAACGTCTACTGCAGCGACGGCTTCGAGCACTTCGTGGCGGTGTTCAGTCCCGAAGGGGAGCAGATCGCCAAGTGGGGAGAGCCGGGCTCACACGATGGACAGTTCTTGGGGCCGTCAGGTCTCGCGTTCGACTCGAAGGGCAAACTGTGGATCGCCGACCGTGAGAACGGGAGACTACAGAAGTTCGCGAAGGACGGCCGGTTCCTGGCGGCCTACGGATCGCCGGGCAACGGTGACGGTCAATTCAGCCGCCCGTGGGGGATTACCGTAGACGCAGACGACAATGTCTTCGTAGCCGACTGGGGGAACGACCGCGTCCAGAAACTCTCACCCGAGGGAGACTTCCTGGTGAGGTTCGGGTCGGAGTTCGACGATGGCGGCGAGCTCTCCCGGCCATCGGACGTGGCGGTCGACGGTAAAGGCGACGTCTATGTGACAGACTGGGCGAACAGCCGGGTCCAGATCTACTACCCGGATGGGGACATTATCACCGGGCTGTACGGTGACGCGAGGGAGTTCTCGCAGTGGGCGCAGGAGTTCATGGCCTCCAATCCGGAACACGTGAAGGCGATCAACCGCGTCGACCCGACCGAGATGGTGACGCTCGGGCGATTCCAGAAGCCGGGCGGGATCGACATCGACGACCAAGATAGGATCGTTGTGACCGATGGGATCCGCTGCAGGCTGCAGGTCTATACAAAAGACAAGGACTACCTCGAGCCGATGTTCAACTTGTAGGCGCGCGGTCCGACGGTCTGCGTCCAAACGGCCTCAATTGTGCGCCTCGTCGCCGGGTTCCGCGATCACCGAGACCCCCACGGCCTTGCAACGGCCACATTGGAACAGTGCAGATGGCGGGGCGCCCGACCCCTCCCCTGGGTCCCGGCCTCCGCCGGGAAGACGGGGGTCTAGGACCCACCGGGGCGATCTCAGGCTAACGCCAAGGAATGCTCTTTTGCTGCCGTTGGGTCGACGTATGCGTCGACCGGATATGGTGCCGGACGCCACCGTATCCGTCCCACACCCCTCCCCTGGGTCCCTGCCTCCGCCGGGAATACGGGGGTGTGGGACCCGACGGGGCGATTTCACGCTAACGCCAAGGGATGCTCTTTTGCTGCCATAGGGGCGAGGGGCTGCGTCCGTATGCCAACCTTGGATTCCAGTCGTCCACGGAACGACGGTGGTCCGTGATACTGTAGAGGGAAGATAGATCAGTTGAGGAGGGTTTCATGACCGTTCGATTAGGCCTGATCGGATGCGGCGGGATTGCGAATCGGCACCTCAACGACGGGTACCGGGTCCTCGTCGAACGCGGCGCCGACAACTTCACGATCGCGGCAACCTGCGACGTGCGCCAAGATGCCGCGGAAGCCCACGCCGGCCGAGTCGCGGAGTTCCAGGGCACGCGGCCCAACGCCTACGGCAGTGTCGAGGAGATGCTGAGGGCTGAGCGGCTCGACGGCGCGGACATCTGTACTCCGCACGCCTACCACCACATCAGCGCGATCCCATGTCTCGACGCAGGCGTTAACGTCATGGTCGAGAAGCCATTCGGAATCACGGTCAAGGCGAGCAAAGCGATCATCGAGGCCGCCGAGCGCAACGGGCTGATCACCGCGACGGCAGAGCAGTGCCGAAGGGAGCTGTGCCAGCGCGCCGTTCGATGGGCGCTGAACGAGGGAGGGATCATCGGCGAGCCTCGGATGTTCTACCTCCAGTCCGGTAGGTGGTTCGAGGAGAACGAGCGCGAGTTCGACTGGCGTCAGCGGGACTGGCGGGAGGAGAAGCTGCTTAGCGGCGGGGGGATCGTCCTGGACAAGGGCGCCCATACCATGGACAGCATCCGGTACTTCTTCGGAGACGTGGAGCGGGTCTACGCGGACGTGCGCCTCGTCGAGGACCGGTTCATCAACCAGCCCGGACGCAGTCGGTTCGCCTCAGAATCCGAGGACACGTTTGTAGCCGTCATTACGTTCAAGAGCGGTCTCGTCGGCACCTGGAGCTACAGCGATTCCGCGGCGGTGCACAGCTTCGACAACGTCCTCTACTACGGTAGCGAGGGCGTGATGCGGGACTTCGGGAGGGTGCCCGCGTTCATGCTGTTCAATTCGGACGAAGGAGTGATCGAGAGGCTCGACGGGACCACGTATACGATCGCCGAGCTGTGTGAACTGTACCTGGCCAGCCTGGACGCTGACGAGAGGGAGCGACTGTTTCCCTTCGGCCTAGGCGCCAAGTCGTACGCGGACGGCTTCGCGCTTGAGGTCTACGACTTCGTCAACGCGATCAGGGACGGGCGTCCTCCCGAGGTCGACGGCCGAACAGGGCTCCAGGCGAAGGCGATCTCGCTCGCGATCTACGAGTCCGCGTACTCGGGCGAGGCGGTCAGGGTCGACGACGTGATCGACGGGACCGTCAACGCCTACCAGCGCGAGATTGACGACCACTGGGGGTTGTAGGCCGGAGAATCGTCCTTCGACTTGCTCAGGACGAACGTGGTTGGGCTTGTAGCGCGGAGCTTCGTCCTTCGACTTGCTCAGGGCTGCCTCGGTGAATATGGCGCCGCCGAGGCTTGCGCTGGCGACCACTAGCAGCGGCGCGACACACTGCGGCGCGACGTGCCGGATCATTATGCGCGGAGGCGATGCGCCGATCATCCGCGCGGCGAGGACGTACTCCGACTCGCGCACGAGCAGCACGACAGATCTGATAATGCGCGTTGTGCCGGCAATGCCGGTGGCGGCTATCGCGATGATGACAGTGTTGACCCCGGCGTCGAGCGCCACTAGCAGCAGCAGCGCCAGTATGACGCTTGGGAATGCGATGAGCACGTCGAGCAGGCGCTGACTGAACAGGTCGAACCTGCCGCCGGCGTAGCCGCTCGGGATGCCCCAAGTAAAGCCGATGAATTTGGAGAGCGCAACCGCGGAAACTGAGACGAACAGGCTCAGTTGCGTGCCCGAAATAACTCGGCTGAGCGTATCTCTACCGAGGCTGTCTGTGCCCATCGGGAAGTCCAGCGACGGTGTCCGCAACAGCGCCGAGTATTCCTGAGCATTGGGGTCCGAAGGCGCCAAGAAGTTGGCGAACACGGCGATCAGTGCCACCAAAACCAAGAAAATGGCGGCGCCTGCACCCAAAACCGAAGACTGGGCGAACCGCTTGGAGTTTTCAAATAGCAGGACAGCTCGGCTCTTGCGGCGGATCTGAAGATGTTCTAGGACCTGGCCTGTACTCTGGCTCACACTCAGCCGTCCGTCTGGAGTCTGCGGTGAATTACTGGTATCTGATTCGAGGGTCGATGATGCCGTAGGCGACGTCGACGATCAGGTTTATGAACACAAACACGATCGCATATAGGAAGACCAGGTTCTGGATGACCGTCCAATCCCGATCTTGGATGCCGCCGATCAGTGCGCGGCCGAGTCCCGGTACCGAAAACGCCTGTTCCACTGCCACCGATCCACCCAGCAGGAAGGCGAACTGAAGGCCCGAAAGTGTGAACACAGTGAGAAGCGCGTTTCTGACGACGTGCCGCCACATGACCAACTGTTCGCCGAGGCCTTTTGCCCTGGCTGTGCTGACGTAGTCCTCCCTGAAGACCTCCAGAAGCTGGGTCCGCGACATACGAGCGATAAACGCTCCCATCCCTACTCCCAGCGCCAGCGCGGGGCCGACCATGATCTGGAGGTTCTTCATGGGGTCGTCCCAGATTTTATAGACCAGTATGGGTGGCTTCCAACTGAAGAATATGACTGTTACAAGTATGAAGGTCATATCCAGCCAGAAGCTGGGGACCGCCATGAAGAACGTAATGAAGAACCTCGCGACGTAGTCGAGCAGGGAGTTGCGCCAAGCTGCGGCGATAATGCCTACGGGGAGGCCTACGATCCACGACACCAGCACGGAGACGATGGCTATCTGCATCGTGAGGGACCCGCGTCTGAGTATGGTGGCGCTGATCGGCTGATCGGTGCAGAAAGAGGTGCCCATGTCCACTGGCTATGTCGGCGATCCAAGACGCGTACTGCGCCACCAGAGCCCTGTCCAGTCCCAGGCTCGCCCGAGCCTTTGCCAGCTCCTCTTCGCTCAGGACGTAGATGCCGGTGTTCTCGCCGTAAATGTGCTCCAATGGATCGCCGAGCAGGAGCCGCATCGCCACGAATATCAGGACAGTGACCCCGAAGACCGTGGGAAGCGCCAGCGCTAGTCGTCTGAGAAGATAGGTCTGCATGAGAGTTCACCGCCTATATGGGGCGGGAATCGACACTCGTCTACTTCAGCCGTATAAGAGCCTAACCAGGGTGGGGAGGCTGCTGAGATTTGCGGACTGGTACAGAAGCCGATGATCGGGGTGTCGCTGTTTCAGGACACCCCGACCCCCGGGTCAATCGTTAGCGATTTACTTACCTGTCCAGCCAGACCGTCTCAAAGCGGCCCCACTCTGCCGGGTCTAGCTCAGCATCGAGCTTCTTGAGAACCGCGTCGAATTCGGGGTTGGAGTACTTGGCGTGGTTCTGCGAACCGCCGGTCCCCCAGTTCAAATGCCACATCGGCGTGGGGTTGGCGATCGCCGCCGCCGATGTCCCAGTCTGTACGAAGTCGAAGTCCTTCTTGAACTCCTCGACCAGAAGCGCACGCTCCACAACGCTGATTTCGATATTTATGCCGAGGTTGGTCTTCATCTGGTTCTGGAAAAAGGGCGCAAGGACCTCCGAGTGTCCCGGGACCGCCGCTGAGACCAGGCTGAAGGTGCGCAGCCCCTCGCCGTTCGGGTATCCCGCCTCGGTCAGCAGCCTCTGCGTCTCGGCGATGTCCTCGCTGTTGTCCTTTCTGTATCCGGGAAGTTTGAACAGCTCTTCGTCTGACATGGCGCCTTCGGCGCCCTTGCCCATCCACCGGGTTACGAGCTGAACCTCTTCCCTGTAGACCGCGTGCGAGTCATGGCGGTTCATCGCCAGGTAAATGGCTCGCCTCACCCTGATGTCGTCGAACGGCGCCTTTGCGTTGTTCCATCTCACATCCAGCGAGCCGAAGGAGGGCAGCAATGCGTTCGAAATGTCGTCCCGGGCCGAGCCCTCCTCCTAGGTGTCCACGGAGACGTTCCATGAGAAGTCGGCGTTACCCGTCAGAACAGCGTTGCCTCGGTCTGTCCATGAGGGCACGTGCTGCATCTTCACCGAGTCTACGTAGGGAAGCTCGGGATTCCAGTAGCTGGCGTTCTTTTCGAACTGCCAGACGCGCGGCTCCTTAAGGATGAACTTGACGGTGAAGTCGTCCACCTTTTCGATTTCGCCGATCGCATCGAAGAGGCTTTGGCTGGTGCTTATGATGCCCTCGTAGTTATCGGGGAAGATAATGCGGTCGAACGTCACCACCACGTCGTCCGCGGTGAATTCCGAGCCGTCGTGGAACGTGACTCCCTCCCGAAGGGGGAACGTGAACTCCATACCGTCGTCCGAGATCTCCCAGCCTACGGCGAGCTCGGGCGTGAACTCGGCGAGACCGCGGGTGGGATCGAGTCCGATCAGCTTGTTGTAGAACGAGGTCAATATATGCGGCGCGCCGCCCTGGTGGACGTCGTAGTGCTTGGTGGTAGCGCCCCACGCGGTCTTGACCTCGCCGCCGCTCTTCGGGTTGGGGTCGGGGGACTTCAGGCACCCTACCATGCACTCCATCATGGCCACCGGCTCAGGCGCGGCAGTCGGCGCGGGCGCGGGCGCGGTAGTCGGGGCGGGAGCCGGAGCTGGCGCTGTTGTGGGTGCCGGTGCCGGCGCGGTGGTCGGGGCGGGAGCCGGAGCCGGCTCTTCTTCGCTAGTACATGCGATGGCGGCGAACGCCAGAACTAGCGCGATGACAACAAACACTGAACTAATCAACTTCACGGATGATAATCTTCCCATCATCGGCGGCCTCCTAAGTAGCAATACCCCGACGTTAGTCGGGGGGCGCCGTCTAAACAACCGCCACAGGGATAGTCGAACCGGCTCGATTGTTCAATCTGGAATTAAGAATACTGCTACAGTTTTCCTGTATCTTGAGTAGATAAGCTGAGCTGCATCTAGGATTGAGCCACGAAACGCAACAGAAGAATAGCCCGCGGAGGGGGGACGACCGATCAGCCCATCGCGGAAGCAGCGCCAGACTGTCGTTCAGATGGTGGTCGACGCCAGCCGCGCTATCGAAGATCAGCTACCGGAGAGTCTGGACTTCGATCGCTTTCATGCTGGTTTCATTGGTCGCGTCGACTGCCGGGCTCAGTCTTTGGAACTACTACGACGTGTCGCTGCCGCTCCCCGATCCGGCTAGCGACATCTCCCAGGTTCAGGAATGGCAATACCGAGATTCCGCTACCCCTCCTTCCGGGCGGACGCTGTGGTCGTACGAATCAGCGTCGGCCGTGAACGCCCGCCCCACGTTCGCAGCCGGAGGGGTGTACGTCGTCGAGGGCCGGATGCCGAATACGGGCCGAATAGTTGCGCTCGGCGACTCCAATGGCTCGATCACGTGGTCTCGCCGGCTTGACGACGTTTCCGTCCATTCCCCCGTCGTCGCCGGAGACCTGCTCTTCGTGGGTGCGCGATCGGGCAGGCTGATGGCGATGGACAGGAGCACGGGGACTCCCGTATGGGAGATTGACCTGGGGTCGTCGATAGTTGGAGCGCCGATAGTCCGAGATGGCGTGATATACGCGGCTTCGGACAGTGTTCACGCGCTCGACGCGCAGACCGGAGAGGAGCGGTGGCGTCACGAGCTCGGCGGCACAGTCGCCAGGGGCCTAACGCTCTCCGACGGCGTGGTCGGCGCGATCGGCTCAGACGGCGAAGTTTACCTCATAAATGCGTCTAACGGTTCCCGGCGTCTCACCTTTCCGCTGTGGTTCGCGACGTCGGCGCCGCCCGTCGCCTCGGAGGGGCTCTTGATAATTTCAGGCAGTGGACCAAAAGTTCAGGCGCTGGCTCTCTCGGCGCGCGACGTGCCGATGGAGAAGGCCATGCGTTACTGGTGGTCAAACTTGTGGCTCTGGCACATGGCGCCGATCCCTCCCCTGCCTCGCGGCTACGCCTGGCAGCACCGGGGACGAGGCGGACTGTACTCAGACCCGCTCGGGGCGGATACCAAACGGGTCTACCTCGCGATATCAGAGCGCGACGTCACCGGCAGGGTCCTCGCGCTCGGTCTCAAAGGCGGCGAGCCCCTGTGGGAGCGGCGTTTCGAGTCTCGCGTGACGAGCCCTGCCTTCTTAACGGCTCGGGGGCTTGTGGTCGGTACCGAACGCGGGACGATCGTCGCGCTTGACAAGCTGTCGGGCGCAGTTCAGTGGCAGTACGACGTTGGGGGCGGGTTTGCTGCGGCCCCGGTGGCGGGACCCAGGGGCATGATATTGATATCGACGGTTGACGGGCGCCTACGGGCGTTGCGATAGAGGAACACCCCGAGGGATGCATCTGCGGATTCGGACGCAGGCAAGGCTGGAGCGATTTCCACGCAGCGAACAAGCCACACGTTCTTTCGTGAGTGATCTGTATGATGGCGGCTCGCATTCCAGCTTGATGCACCACTCGTCCTGGTCGACAGATCACCCCGAACCGTTCGTCTCTGCCCTCAGCACAGTACCTAAAAACTCCTACTGGTATCCTGCGTTATCTGACCTCAGCTTGACCTGCTCCACTCCCGATGGCAGGTACTCCATCGACTCCTTCGACACACGCAGTTGCTCATAGCCAGCAGGGACGTTGCTGTCGTGGAACTCACCCAGATAACGAAACACCGCTGACGGCGACGGCACAATCCGACTCCGTTGCCTACGCCAGTTGCTCCGCTCCGTCCTCCGCTCTCCACGCCGCATCAGATGGGTCTCCGACACCTTCAGAACCCTCCCCAGACCCTCGTCACTCTCCAGTATCCGCAGATCGTCCACAGATTCCCCGCCAGCAAAGTTGAGCATCACAAGCGAAGTGATCATCTGCGCGTCAGTCCAGCCCTGGCCTGACTTCCTCACTCTCACGTGGCGCCCAACCGACTGCCTCAGACCCGCCACCTGTGCCGTATCCATGTAGACAGCCAACCTGGATAGCCCAATCATCCCTGTCGGCGACTTCTCCTCGGCATAGTGAAAAGGAGAGTTTCCTGCAGGATAGTGGATGCACCTCGTTGGTGATGGCTCTAGATTGGTACTTACGATCATCGCCAGCTTTGCAGTTGGCTCCAACGAGGTCTTCTCTTTCTGCTTGGTGGTGGATCAGGTGTAGCATCCCGATCTCGCGTAAGCGCCGCGTGGTACTAACGCCAATGGAAGACAAGTGAGTGCTTTCCCCGCATAAATACCCACCCTAGTCAGACGACAGGACTCTAGCCTATATAGGTCTCCGTATTCCAGCATATTAACTCAAATTAGTGAGTGTTATACAAGTTGGATATGATTTCGCGGTGCCATTCCGCAAGACGCTTATGGGTCGAACCGAGGACATGGGACGGTAGGTGAGGGAAAGAGAAACTCAACAGTCGATTACTTCAGGAATTTCGGGGGCGCCTGCGGGCAAAGGAGTGTGACGCCGTGAAGACTAAAACAGTATTACTCTCGACACTATTAATCTTGATCCTGACCTTCGTTGTAGGAATAGCCTGTTCCACCGACGAGGAAGAGGCGCCCGCGCCCGCACCGACGACTGCGCCCGCGCCCGCACCGACGACTGTCCCCGCGCCCGCACCCACGGTCGCGCCTGCGCCGGCTCCGACCCCCGTCCCAGCCGCCCCGGCGGAGGCAGAGGACGCGGGGCTTGTGACGGTTGCGCTCGCGAACAAGTACTGGGAGACGAAGGGTGGCGACTACAGCACCTCAAAGGGCGGTACCACCATTCCCATGCAGAACGCGTTCGCGGACAGCTTGATCACAAAGAGCAAGGACGCCAAAATTGAGCCGGCCCTCGCCACCTCGTGGGAGTTCAGCGCCGACGGCAAGTCCATCGATTTTGTATTGAACGAGGCCGCCAGATTCCACAACGGAGACCCGTTTACCGCGAAGGACGTGGAGTTCACGCTGGCCGAGTACGCCCTGCCGGAGAAGAAGGGCTACTCGATGGGTGAGCTTCAGAGGCTCCACGACAGCACGGAGGTGATCGACGACCACAACGTAACGGTCCACTTCAAAGACCCGTTCCCGGCATTTTTCGACCGGCTGTACGACTATGTCAAGATACTGCCGAAGGACTACTACGAAGAGGTCGGTTCAGACGGGTTTGCCGACAATCCGATAGCCACGGGCGCTTTCAGATGGATCGACTACGAGCAGGACGCGTGGATCGACTTCGAGGCGGTCACGGACCACTACAGGCAGCCGCCTTTCGTTTCGACCCTCGACTATGTGCTGGTTGTCGAGGCTGCGACCCGCCTGGCGATGCTGCGGACTGGAGAGGCCGATCTCATAGGGGTCTCACCGCTGCAGCTACAGGAGCTTCAGGCCGATCCAGAAGTCCGTCTGTCCTGGAGCGACAACACCCTGGTGCTCCAGTACTCATTCGCGGACCTGATCGTCCCGGACGACGATTCCCGTCCGTTCAACGACGTACGCGTCAGGAAGGCGGCGTCGCTCGCAATCGACAGGGAAGCGATAACCGAGAAGATCTTCTTCGGCGCGGGAAAGCCCTATAAGGGTCCGCTTGCACCCTATCATCCGGGTTGGGATCCCGAGGTCTCAATGGCCGACCCTTATGATCCGGAGCAGGCCAAAGTCTTGCTCGCGGAGGCTGGATACGCAGACGGCTTCGACACGGATCTGTGGACCCGCACGGGCAGCAGCACGGTCCACGGCGAGGCCGTCTGCAACTACCTGACCGAGGTCGGCATCAGGTGCACCCTGCAGCCGGTCGAGGGCGCGACGATGTCCGAGTGGATGTCCGGCAAGAAGGACGTGGGCGGCCTACTGCAGCACAGCACGTTCTGGGCAGCCCGAACACATCCCTCCGCCAGCCTCGACACGCAGTACTCAGCGGAAGGGACTTGGGTGATTGCGACGACACCGGAGATCTCTGAGGCGACCAAGAAGATGGGCACGATCATGTCGGAGCCGGAGCTGTCAGAAGCCGCGGCCCACCTGAATAATCTCATCACCGAGGAGTATCTGCGAATCGAGCTCTCGGCTCAACGCGCGGTGGTTGCCCTTGGACCGAGGATCGAGTCCTGGCAGCACGTCTCCGGTCATGTCGTCCCGACCCGATTCGAGTTCATCAAGCTGAAGTAGTAAGGAGAGTCGTCGGCAGTTTACCGCCCGTATAGCGTGCAGTCTCACGCGCGGACCGGTGACAGGACCCGAAGTAGCAGCCCAGTAGGGCATCTCCGGAGGCGATCTACCTTGTCCGCCGGGGGTGCCTTCTCCTTTATGAAGATCTGAAGTCATGCAGAGATACATCTTTCTCCGGGTGGTCCAAGCGCTGATAACGATCGTCGGCATCTCGATGGTCGTATTCATGCTGATCCACCTAAGCGGCGATCCCCTCTCCTTGTTCATGCCTCTCGAGGCGACGAAAGAAGACTACGAGAATATGAGGGTCTACCTGGGTTGGCTGCCGACCTCCGGTATGGGTGGGTTCAAGAAGCTGATCATGCCGTCGTTCACACTGGGGGCCTCTGCTGCGGCAGCGATCACACGCATGACGCGCTCCACAATGCTCGACGTCTTGGACACCGAGTACATAAGAATGGCGAGGGTCAAGGGCGTGTCCGAGCTGTTCGTAATCACGAAACACGCATTCAAGAACGCCATGATCCCCGTGGTGACCGTCGTGGCCCTGAACCTAATCTTTCTGATCAACGGCACGGTGATCACAGAGACCATCTTCAACTGGCCCGGGGTGAGCAGACTTGTCGTGGACTCGATCCTCGCTCGCGATTACCCTGTAGTTCAGACCTGTCTGTTAATGGCCTCGTTCATGTACGTATTCGCAAACCTGTTCGTCGACATCCTCTACGCGTACCTCGACCCCAGAATCAGATACCAGTAGATGCTCATCCCATGGACAGTCCGATAGCGTGAGACTTACCACCCTCAGATCGATTCCTTTCCAGCCGGACGCGCCTGTGAGACTGCTTAGGATCGTGTTCAGGGGCGCCCCGATCTTTCCCACCGTGACGCTGGCCGTATTCGTGGTGATGGGGGTGTTTGGAAGATGGCTGACACCTCACGATCCCAACCAGATGAAGCTTGCAGTGTCCCTGGTTCCTCCGTTCTGGGGGGAAGGAGGGAGCACGACGTACCTGTTGGGAACCGACCACCTCGGAAGGGCATACTCAGCCGGATCATCGGTGGAGCGGAAATCTCACTGGAAGTAGGGTTCATCGTGGTCTTCTTCGCTGGCGCCATCGGAACGGTTATGGCGCTTCTGTCAGGCTACCTTGGTGGCTGGGTTGACATCATCCTGATGAGGATAACCGACATCAAGATGTCGTTGCCGTACCTTCTGATCGCAATCGTGCTGGCTGGTGTATTAGGACCCAGTAAGAACAACATCATCATCATACTGACAATAATTGGTTGGGCTGGATACGCCAGGGTGATCCGCTCGGAGGTGCTCCGGATAAAGGAGGGGGACTTCATACGCCTGGCCAGGGTCGCCGGCGCCAGCAAGACCAGGATCATGCTGGTGCACATCTTTCCGAATACGGTGAATACACTGATCATCCTGGCCACACTACAACTCGGGGGAGTGATCCTGACCGAGAGCTCCCTCAGCTTCCTGGGCATCGGCGTTCCACCTCCTGACCCGGCCTGGGGCTCGATGCTGGCAGGAGGCCGGAGCTTCATGACGAGCGCTCGGTGGCTCGCCGTCTGGCCGGGATTGGCTATCTTGTTCGTGGTCTTGGCCAGCAACCTGCTGGGCGACTGGCTCAGGGACCGTTTGGACCCCAAGTTCAGGCAGGTATAAGTCAAGAGGGCGGTCGGTTCGCCGTCGCGAACCCCAACGGCGGACGACGAACGGTTTCAAATTGCATACGACAAAGAGTTGAGATGAACGCAGACAGCCTGCTCGACGTCAGAGACCTCAGGACGCATTTCTTCACCCGCCGGGGCGTTGTGAAGGCGGTTGACGGCGTCAGCTTCGGGCTCAACGAGGGTGAATCGCTGGGGCTGGTCGGCGAGTCCGGGTCTGGCAAGAGCGTTACTTGCCTCTCGATCCTGAGGCTGGTTCCTGAGCCTGCCGGAAGAATTGTCGGGGGTGAGGTCGTCTTCCGCGGCGAGAACCTGCTCGTCAAGAGTGACCGCGAGATGAGGAAAGTGCGGGGAAAGCACATCTCAATGATCCTCCAGGACCCGATGACCTCACTGAACCCCGTCTTCACGATTGCCGACCAGATCTCCGAGCCGTTGAGAATCCACAGGGGATTTAGAGGACAGTCCCTCTGGGAGCAGGTCAAGGAGATGCTCTGGCTGGTCAGAATCCCGGCCCCAGAGGTGAGGATGCGCGAGTATCCTCACCAGATGAGCGGCGGCATGAGACAACGAATTGTCGGGGCGATGGTGCTTTCGTCACAGCCCGGACTCCTGATTGCCGATGAGCCCACAACATCGCTCGACGTGACGATCCAAGCCCAGATCCTCGACCTACTGAAGGAGATCCAGGAGCAGTCCAATCTGGCGATGATCCTCGTCACTCATGATGTCGGTATCGTGGCCAACTACTGCGAGCGGATGGCGATCATGTACGCCGGCAGGATCGTTGAGACCGCTGACGTTCGACAGATCTTCAATAACCCGGCTCATCCTTACACCATCGCGTTGTTGAACTCGCTTCCCAAGATGGAGGAGAAGATCGATCGGCTTTACTCCATCGAAGGGCAACCTCCGGAGCTTCACGCTTTGCCGCCGGGATGCCCGTTCGCGCCCCGTTGTGAAGCGGTGATGGACATCTGTAGGGAAGAGTACCCTCCCGAGACGACTGTCGGTGAGGATCATGTGGTGAGCTGCTGGCTCCCAGTACAGGGAAGCGACGGATCATGGGCGACATCCTGCTAGAGGCCAAGGACCTCACCAAACACTTTCCGGTTACAAAGGGGATCGCCTTCATGCGGCAGATTGGGGCAATCAAGGCTGTCGAAGGTATCAACTTCACCATCGATAGAGGTGAGACCTTCGGGCTGATCGGCGAATCGGGATGCGGCAAGACCACGACGGCCCGGCTCATCCTGCTCCTGGAGGAGATTACAGCGGAACGATCGTGTACGAGGGGAAGGACATCTCCAAGCTCTCGGGCACGGAGCTCCAGGAGTATCGCGGCTCTGTGCAGGCCGTATTTCAGGACCCGTTCAGCTCGCTGAGCCCCAGAATGCGCGTCGGCGGGATCATCGCAGAGCCTATGGTCGTCAACAACGCTCTACCTAGGAGTGAGATCAAGCGCAGAGTCACCGAGCTTCTGGAGGTCGTCGGGTTGAGGAGCGACGGGGCCGAGCTGTATCCCCACGAGTTCAGCGGGGGTCAGAGGCAGCGGATCGCCGTGGCAAGGGCGCTGAGCCTGAACCCGAGTCTGATCGTTCTCGACGAACCGGTTTCCGCGCTCGACGTCTCCATCAGGGCGCAGATCATGAACCTGCTGAGCGATATCCAGCAGGAGTTTGAGGTCACATACCTCCTGATCGCGCACGACCTCGCAGTGGTCAAGCACATGAGCGACCGGACCGGGGTCATGTATCTTGGAAAACTGGTCGAGGTGGCGGAGAGCGAAGACCTCTACTTCAATCCCCTCCATCCATACACGCAGGCGCTTCTGTCGGCTGCCCTACCGGCTCACCCAGACGTGCAACGCGAGAGGACGGTCCTCCCCGGGGAGGTTCCCAGCCCGCTAAACCCACCCAGCGGTTGCAGCCTCCATCCGCGATGCCCCTTCAGGATGCCCATATGCTCCGAGGAAGAGCCGGTGCTCAAGGAGGCGTCGCCCGGCCATGAGGTGGCCTGCCACCTTTACTAGACCGGCTACCGGACGACTCCCTATCTGAAATCGTCGGCCGAGTCCCGCTGCTCTCAGGCCAAGGCTTCCCTGGGGTGATCGAGATCGCAGAACGCCCACATGTTGTTCAAAGGGCAGTGGAAGACGTCGTGCTGTATCTGGTCCGCGGAGACGAAGGGACGGCAACGGGACCAGAGCGCCGTCCACGTTCGTTCGCACCGGCACTACAATGAGTGATTTCCCTACAGTCAAAAACCACCCTTCTACGCGTACATGTTTGTTGTCTCAACACCCGCGTTTCACAACATACTGAGCTTGTAGGTCATGTCAATTGACATGCCACAATCTAGCGCGTACACTAAACATCCGTGAGGCGGATCGCCCATTGCAACCTGAAGAGTTGTGCCTGACGTAGGATTCCAGAGCGTTTCTTGTCACAGATGGAGGACACACTTATGAGAACTTACGGATCGCGGTTCCTAATAGGATCGGTCGCCGCTGCTCTAGCTATAGCCGTGGTGTCGTGCGGTGAAGCAGAGCCGGTCGAGATCATAAGAGAGGTGGAAGTGGTCAAAGAGTGGAAGTCGTCAAAGAGGTGGAAGTCGTCAAAGAGGTGGAAGTCGTCAAAGAGGTGGAAGTCGTCAAAGAGGTGGAAGTGGTGAAGGAGGTGGAGGTTGTAGTGACGCCCACACCGGTCGGTGGGGCGATGGCTGAACCTGCGCCGGCAATGATGGGCCCGGCGCCAGACTCGAAGAACGCGGCCGGCACAATCGTCCTACGCGAGCCCCTCGTTGGCATTCTCCAAGGCATAAACACCATCCAAGGAGCGCCAAGTGGAGAGTGGGGGGTTATGGAGCGTCTGTTCACCTGGAGGTTTAGAGAAGACGGCAGTATTGACTATGAAGTCCCGCAGGTGGCCACCAGCTTCGAGTTGGCCGACGATCTGAGCAAGGTCGTTGTGGAAATCCGGGAAGGCATACAGTTCCACAAGGACTGGGGGGAGCTGACCGCTGAAGACGTGGCCTGGAGCTTCAACATAGCGAACCCGAGTATCACTCCTCACAGTATTGGCAACAGTGCCTCCGTCTATTCGTCGATCTTCGGGACTAACCCCGTCAAGGCAATTGGTCCTCACACGATAGAGATCACATTCAACAAGTATGATGTGACCTGGGTAAGTCAGGTCCTCAGTACAGGCTCGCGGCCTGGCGCTTCGATGATCAGCAAGAAGGTATTCGACGAGATGGGCGAAGAGAAAATGAAGTCCAATCTCATAGCCACGGGCCCGTTGGAGGTACAGAGCTGGGCGCCAGACGAACAGGCGGTTCTAGTCCCCTTCACGGAGCACTGGTCGATAGTTCCTCAGTTTGACCGACTCATCATCGCGTCCATCCCGGAGGAGTCTGTCGCGCTGGCCGCCATGGAGGTGGGAGAGGTTGATGCGGGTAGGATGGGTCTCACCAGCGTTAAGCAGTTGGTTAAGGCCGGATTCGAGACCTCGACCACCGGAAATGCAATCCAGGCTTCACTCTACTTCTCCGGCAACAACTGGGAAACGGAGAGCGCGCTCACGGGTGAGCCGATAGACATCGCTGCGATGGGCGTCTTCGTTCATGACCTGCCATGGATAGGAAATCCACATTCGCCCGACGACGGGAACAACCCCGAAGGCATGGACGATATGGAGCAGGCCCGCATGGTCCGCTGGGCTCTGGCCATGGCTATAGATCGGGATGCGATCATTCAGCAGCTTACGGACGGCTTGGCTCACCCGAACTACGTCGCCTATATCGACCCCAACAATGAGCACTGGAAGGACAAGTGGCTCGTCCCGTACGACACCGCCAAAGCAGAGGACTATCTTGACATGGCGGGCTACCCGAGAGGGGACGATGGCGTGAGGTTCGACTTCTCCATATACACGGAGAGCTCCAACCAGTTCGTCAGTGAGGTCGCAGACGCTGTCTCAGGATACTTCGATGAGATAGGCGTAAAGACAGCATCGCTGCACTACCCCTACGCGATATATCGCCCCGGTCTGGTGGGTCGAACACAGACGATTCCAATGCTGTATCACGATGATGACGGCAACTCCATCTACCCTCATGATAAGCCCAAGGGTCTTGTAAACACTTCCCTGACCCGGGGCGGCTACGGCGTCGGCTATGAAGCTCCTGAACTGGTTGAGCTCTACCTGAAAGCCGCGTCCGAGCCTGACACGCAGAAGAGGAACGAGATAGCGGACGAGTTCATCGACTTTGTACACCACTGGGCGCTCCAGCCGGGAGTACTTGCCGAACCAGTGTTTGGTATCTACAACCCCAACTCTGTAGAGAGTTGGAAGCAGGAGCCCGCCTCTAAGAGTCTCTCTGCTCTATACAATCTGGTTCCCGTCCGGTAATCACCGATGAATTCCGCCCCACCATCCAGTCCACTGCTCGCAGAGTGGGGCGGAGTTCCCATAGATTTCACATTCTATGGCTAGATTCTTGGTACGGCGTTTCGTCTTTGCCCTCCTGTCATTCTTCGCCGCTACCGTCATCGTATTTGGGATGTCCCGACTCGTCGGGGACCCCCTCCTGATCTTCGCTCAACCGGGCACATATGGCATGACCGAGGAGAGGCGACAGGAGCTCGAGGAATTCCTGAACCTCGACAAGCCCTTGATCGTCCAGTACTTTCTGTGGGCGGGGAAGGCGATTCGTGGCGATTTGGGCCGAACGCTGGTCGAACAGATACCGGTGACCCAGATGATCAAGCAAAAGGCTGGGGCTACGATACAACTAGCGTTGGCCGCCTGGCTCTTTGCCTGTCTCACAGGCGTGCCTCTCGGGGTCTATTCGGCTGTAAGACGTGGGGGTTTCTGGGATTACCTCGGAAGGTCGTTTGCCCTCTTCGGGCAAGCTCTCCCGCAATTCTGGGTGGCGATTATGAGCATCGTAATCTTTGCCGTGATACTGGACTGGCTACCAGTTCAAGGCCGTGGATTCCCCGGTGTCTCAATCTGGGTGCGGCTCAAGCACTTCATCTTGCCAACGATCACGTTAGGTTGGCTTGGATCCGCAACCTACCTGAGGTTGACTCGGTCAGCGATGCTGGAGGTCTTGGACTCGGAGTTCATCAAGTTGGCCCGCGCCAAAGGGGTGGGTCGCTGGAGCGTTGTGTGGAAGCATGCCTTCAAGAACGCACTGATCACCCCAGTCACTTACTCCGCCTTATTCTTAGCCAGCTTTATTACCGGCGCGACGGTTGTGGAGTTGGTGTTCGCATGGCCCGGACTCGGTAGACTGGCGTTGTCAGCGGTATTCAATAACGATTTCGGTCTGTTGACTGGGATTGTACTGGTATTCACGATTGCCTACATAGCCTTCAGCTTCCTGGCTGACATCATCTACGTGCTGCTGGACCCGAGGATCCGATATAGCTAGCGCTCGATTGGTTGATGCTTGATTTAGAAATACAGCTTCCCTCATTGCACGACGACCCTCCTAGCGGTAGGTGAACAGTGGCCCGCAACACTATCCGCACTACTGGTAGTCTCCTCCGAGCGCAGTCCGATATGCTTCGGACGATCTGGTTCGTTCTTCGAAGGTGGCCCGTCGTTCCCGTTATCGTACTGACCGCCCTGGTCGTCACCGGAATAGCTGGCCCCGCGATAGCTCCCCACGACCCTCTGAAACAAGACCTGCAACTGAGAAACGCGCCACCTGCGTGGTATCCGGAAGGGACGAGCGAACGCATACTTGGAGGCGACCATGTAGGGAGGGACATCCTGAGCCGGATGCTTCACGGAGCCCGGATTTCACTCACGGTAATGTCCGTTGCGACCATAACCGGGCTGATCATCGGCACCGCGCTTGGGCTGACCGCTGGTTACCTCGGCGGCATCGCCGACGAGATAATAATGCGACTGGTCGATATCTGGCTCGCGCTCCCTTTCCTGCTCTTTGCCCTTACCGCGGTCATCGTGTTTGGGCCCAGCCTGCTCCTGATCGTGATTCTCCTTGCCATTGGAGCGTGGGCTACGTATGTTCGCTTCGTGAGGGGCGAAGTTCTCTCCTTGAAGGAGCGAGACTACGTGGCGCTTGCCAAGGTAGCGGGCGCCTCCCAGTCTCGGATAATCTTCAGGCACATCCTCCCTGGCGTCACCAATACGGTCATCGTACTCACTACGTTGCAGGTGGGCCAGTTGATACTGGCCGAGGCCACACTGAGCTTCATCGGCGCAGGCATCCCGGCGCCGACTCCAGCGTGGGGACTGATGGTATCCGATGCTCGAAACTATGTAAGGATCGCCTGGTGGACCGCCTGCTTCCCGGGAGCAGCCATCTTCCTGGTTGTGATGTCTCTCAACTTCCTGGGGGACTGGATGCGGGACCGCTTTGATCCACGGCTTAGGCAGATCTAGCCGGGACCGGCACCACTAGTCATGGCGTTGGAAGGTGGCTGAATGTCACCGGTTACCCGATAGCAGGGGCATGATGAACGAGATCGTCGTTCAATGGGGACATCGCGTCAACTACGAGCATAGCTGGCGTGCCGCGGGCGCCGAGCTGGTCGAAATAGGAAACAACAACGGTACGCCGGATGGCAGCTGGAGGACGCGCTCAACGAGAAAACGGCGAAAGAAGAGATAGCCGGCCTAGTCACGGCCCTTGAGTTGTTCGCGGAGACCGACCGCGCGGCGGTCATGGCTGAGTGGCGAGCCAAGTGTGAACGCATTGTTGCCGGGCTGCAGGACGGCGAGGAGGAGATCATAGTCCATAGGCATCATCGCTCCTAGCGGGGCTAGCGCGAACTCATCGGACGATTCCCTACCGGAAACTGTCGGCAGAGTCCTCGGGCACCCATCCCAGGACTTCTTTGGGATGCTCCAGGTCCCGGAATGCCCACCTGTTGTTTGAGGTACAGTGGAATATGTCGTACTGGAGGTCGTGCGGGGCCTCGATGCACGCGTGAAACATCCTAGCCACGTCTAGATGGCTCGTGTACCGGTCGAAGTCGACGACTGTCCTGGGGCGGTCCTCGGGCCACACCTGCCCGATTCTGACGCAGAGGACGGACATGCCGTACTCGTCTGAGAAGTGCCGTCCGATCGCTTCGCCCCAAACCTTGGTGGCCCCGTAGATCCCCTGTGGGCGCGTCACCGTGTGCGTTATCTTCTGAAACTCGTCGGGGACGTCTTCGTACCTTCCTTCTCGTATAGCCTTATATGGCTCATTCCTCGCGAAACCGACAACCGTCGCCCCGCTGCTGGCGAATACGACCCTCCGTACCCCGGCCCGTCTCGCGGCCTCGAAGGCGTTGTAGGTACCGACGATGTTGCCAGCGAGATGACCTGCCCACTCAGTGTCGCCCAGGTGCGCCGCCAGATGGACCACGATCTCCTTGCCGGCAAACGCGTTTTCTAACGCCTCGAGGTCTCCGATGTCGGCCTGGAACCACTCCACGCCCTCGACGGGGCTTCTATTCAGCGCACTGAGCTCGTAGCCACCGATGTGCTCCAGGTGTCGCCGCAGTATTCCGCCGATCAGTCCGCTCATCCCGGTTATCAGTACCTTCTTCGCAGGCATCGTGATCTCCTCTCATTTTCCTGCCGTTTCGGCGGTTGCTATGCCCGCAGCACCGTGGAACCTGTTAGATAGGCGCGGGTAATGTCGGGGGACGTGGAAGAGCTCGGCGGCGTACCTTGCCGCGGCAGGCGACACGTCGCAGACCGCGGCCAACTCGAACTCCTCGGCCAGCTCCGAGACGAACGGGAGATGCTGAACCTGCGCAATCGCACCACAGCCCACGACCCCGATACGAACTCTCGTCACTGTCTAATCCTCCTGGGAGTGCGACATTCCCAACCTGCTGTGAGGGTGAATCGCGAAGCGCACCTCCGAGAGGGACCGATCACCCCGTGCGACCTGTCCGTTTGTGCGAACGCGGGCACCTGTTCGCCAGGGAAGGTCCGTCCGCGGCCCGCTCGTTGCGCACGCTGCGCTGCGAGGGCGGTCCGCAAAACGCGCCACGTCCTCAAGTCTTGCCAGCTCTCGGAGCCAGGGCGTTCCACGTCGATGCGAGCTCCGCGCTGTCACGAAACAGGGGAAAGAGCGCGTCCCACATTCTACTCCTGAGCGCGTCCGCCGCGTCCATATCGCCGGCGGCCACCGCCGTCGCCAGATCCTCAGCAGCGTTCGTCTCGAACTCTTTCGCTGCTTCGGCGGCGCGAGCGACCGCGTCCGACCATTCGAGGAATCTGTCCAACGCCTCCGAGAACGGCGAGGAGTCCTCTTCTTCGTCGTAGGCCGAGTCCGGAGCGAAGCGGTGCGGCAGCCGTTGGCCGTTTTCCCACATCGTGTGCGTCGGCTGGATGTGTGGGGTGACAGACAGGTACATAGTCATCGGCGCGTCGTCGAGAACGCGGATGCCATGCTGCTGATCTACGAGCGCGACGCACATCTGTCCCGGGCCGAGCACCGCCTTCTCCCCATTGATCTCGAACTCCGCCCGCCCCTCCAGCACCAGGAACACCTCGTGCCCGAGGTCGTGACTGTGCGGCGCCGCGACGGCTCCCGCCTCCAGTCGCATGAAGCGCGATCGAACTTGCGGAGTGACCAGAACGTTCCTAACGTCCGTTCGGAAGTCGTAAACCTCGAGGCCCATACTGCGTCTCCTCTCGAGGAGGTTGGATTCGGAACGTACGAACGCCGCGTCTCGATGTCAACGTTCGCATGAGTTGCAAGTGTCGTGCGACTTCGGGACGGTGACTCCCGGTGATCTATGTCGGCGCACTGCTCTACGCCTTCACACTATTCCGTCCCAGCGGCATCCGGGGGGAGGAGCGCCGGCGGCTAAAATCAGAATATCTCGTCGAGGCTTACGCTGAAGCCTTCGAGTATCGGAGACGTAGCTGTCTCGCCTTCACCGTATGTCCCGGAAACCTCGAAGTGATCGTCGCTCAGAAGCAGGACCATCACGGTCCCTGCGTCCGGGTCGACCAGCCAGTACTCTCTGACGCCGTGTCTGGCATACAGCGTTCTCTTAACGGTTCTGTCCCGTCCCGCAGTAGACGGAGAGAGGATTTCGACGACCAGGTCAGGCCCTCCCCTCACGTTGTCGCCGCCAAGTAGGAGGTGCTCTCGCTCATTGGAGACGAAGAGGATGTCCGGCTGTACAACATCGGTGTTCGATAGCAGCACATCACTGGGAGCGAAGAACACTTCACCGAGGTCGTTGTCCTCAACAAACTGAATCAAACGCGATCCCAGTTTGCGCGCGACTCTCTGGTGGGGTAATCGCGGAGCCGGGGCCATGATCAACTCTCCGTCGATTAGCTCGTAACGATGATCCTCGGGCGTGTGCCGGTAGTCCTCGTATGTGAACTTGAGCGCGGACTTTGCGGGTACCAACTCGCCCTCCTTGAGACCTGACCAAGCAGCCATGTATCACCGGTCACCTCTATGATACCCCATCGGACACTAGGCGCCATGAGTGAGCGAGCGACTCAGTGAGCCGGTCGCCATGCCGTTGCGTCGATGTGCGCGGCGTGCGTATCATTGGGCCTGCGCTGTCGAAGATTCCGCGGCGGCGGGAGCCAGGACAACGGGAGAAACCTCATGCTGAAAGTGGAAGGTCTCGTCAAGACTTTTCATACTGATCTGGGAGACGTCAAGGCCATCGACGACGTTGGATTCTCCATGGACGAGGGTGAGGTCGTCACACTTCTTGGGCCCAGCGGGTGCGGCAAGACGACCCTTCTGCGCTGCGTAGCCGGCCTCGAGCAACCGGACGACGGCGGGATCTCCATCGACGATACGGTGGTCTACTCAGAGTCCGGCAGAGTCAGCGTCCCCACTCATCGCCGGCCGATCTCGATGGTCTTCCAGTCCTACGCGATCTGGCCGCACATGACAGTCTTCGAGAACGTAGCGTATCCGCTCCAGGTCTCGAAGACGAGGTACTCGAAGTCGGAGATCAGGGACAGGGTCGCGGGGACGCTAGATCTTTGCAAGATCCCGGAACTGTCCGACCGCAGCGCTACGATGCTTAGCGGAGGGCAGCAGCAGCGAGTCGCGGTGGCCCGCGCGCTCGTCAGGGAGCCGAAGCTTCTCCTGTTGGACGAGCCGCTAAGCAACCTCGACGCCAAACTCCGAGAGGAGATGCGGCTGGAGTTCCGGGACATCTTCGCGAGCAGCGGTATCTCGGCGCTGTACGTTACACACGACCTCCTCGAGGCGCTGGTGCTCTCCGACAGGATCATCGTCATGAACGCGGGGCGAATCATCCAGATCGGCTCGCCTCGGGACGTCTACTCCCAGCCCAAGGGGCAGTTCGTCGCCGACTTCACCGGCGCGGGCAACGTCGTGTCTGGCATCGTTCAGGAGATTCGGGGGGCCAGCATGGGCGTGGCGGTCGGATTCGGTGCGCTGAAAAGCCCGGTCGTCGCGGGGTCCGCACCCGGGTCTCGGGTGCTGGTGGCTATCCGACCCGAGGGCATGATCCTCAGCCGCGAAAGGGTCGGAGACTCAGCGGTCATGCCTTGCGTCGTCGAGACGGACGCGTTTCTGGGCAACTACATGGAGTATCGCATCCGCGTGTCCGAACAGGAGCTGCGCGTCCGGATGCCGCCGACCGCCGAGGTCTTCGACCGCGGGGAAGAAGCGTACGTCCAAATACCGACCGAAAGCTGCGTTGTGATCTCCGGAGGTCACCACTCGTCCTGAGGTCTTCTTCTTGCTCCCGCCTCAGCGGGTCTTCGACGGTGCGGCCCCTTGTCCAACGGCCAGTTCTCAGTTGACAGCCAGATTGGGTCAACATAGTATCGCGTGGGTCGAGATCGCGCCTCGAATCTGCCATTGAGTGAGGGTCGCAGTGCCAATCTGGAAAACGAATATCTTGGCTGGAACCGCCGCCATCATACTCGCCGCATTCGTACTGGCGTTATTCGCCGCCTGCTCGGACAACGAAGGGCAGGGTACAGCGGGTCCACAAGTCCTGATTCCAATCGCGGACCCCGCTACCGATCCGGTGCTCCAGCAGGGTGCCGTCTACGCGACCCTGGACGCAGATTGGGATGAATCGGCCGCCGGGCTCAAGGCGCTGATCTCTCTCGCCCAGCAAGAGGGCAAGGTCCACTTCACGGCCTACGGGCTCATCCACACTGACGCCCTCTGTGAAGCGTTCACAAAGAAGTTCAACATCGAGTGCGAAGGCCGCGGTATCAGCGCAGGACAGATCGTCGGCACCCTGACTGCCGAGCGTCAGGCAGGCGAGGCGCCAACGGACGTCGTCTACATGTCGATGACTCAGATGGGTCAGTACGTCGACAAGGGTTTCGCCGCCGAGGTCGACTGGGGTTCCCTCGGAGTCGATGCCCGCCGGTCATGGGAGGCCACCGAGGGCGTCGACGGCAACGCTGTCGGGGTCGGCAGCAACCAGTACACCAACTTCTACCGGACGGACGAGTTCGAAGAGGCAGACCTGCCCAAGACTATCGGTGACTGGCTGGACCCCAAGTACAAGGGCCTGGCCTGCGCACCGTCTTTCCTCTTCCGCGCCGGAAACGGATTCACCGCGTTTTACTACGACAAGGACGAGCTCGTCGATGTCCACAAACGGATGATCGAGGAGAACGACCTCCTCGTCACAGACGATTGCAACGACTTCATCCTTTCCGGCGAAAAGCCGCTGATGTACTTGGGCTACGGCAATCCACCCGTCCTGCTCGACAGCGGTGTTATTGGCCAGTTCTGGAATCCGGGATTCGGCGTGAACATGTTCAACGTCGCGGTAGCCAGCAACGCTCCGAACCCGAACGCCGCGAAGTTGTTCGCAGCGTTCCACAGCAGCCGTGGGGCCTCGGAGACGATGTTCGAGGCGGACGGCACCGGATGGGCAGCATACGGCCATGCGTCGGAGGGCCTCACCACTGGCAGCTTCAAAGACATCGACCTGGTGTACGAGAGCGTACCGGTATTCCGGCAGCGAGGCGAGAACGCAAAGTATTTCGCTGACCGGGTGTTCGGAACCGAGTAAACCTCGGCAAACAGACACGGAGCAACGGGCGGCCGGTTCTTGAGCCGTCCGCCTCGTCACATCCACCAACCGGTCCTGAAATGATAGCCACAACATCACAAACCAGCTTATCCCGGCTGTTCGCAGGACGGCTGTCGTGGCTCAGACGGCCCGAGGCGATCCTGATCATCGCTGCGCTGGCCCTGGCCATGTGGCTGGCCGCCCCAGCATTGGTAATCTCGATCATCCAGGCGTTCCGGCCCCCGGCCGGCAACCTCTTCTTCGAGAGCTCGAGCTTCTGGGGGTTCTCCAACTTCGTGGACGTCTACACCGGCGGCCGCGCGCTCCAGTCCACACTCATCGACACGACGATCTACACCGTGGGATCGGTCGCGCTGGCGTTCGCGTTGGGACTGACTCTCGCATGGCTGGTCGAGCGTACGAATCTGCCAGGGCGCAACCTGATCTTCGTCCTCCTGCTCTTCCCATTGATGATGCCCGCTATCGTCACCACGTTCGGCTGGGTCTTGCTGCTCGCGGAACGCAAGGGCCTGATCAACGTCGTCGTTCGGACAGTGCTGAACTGGATGCCGGGAGTCGACTTCACGTCCGGCCCGTTCAGCTTGACGACAATGTACGGCATGGTGGTTCTGCAGGGATTCGGAGGAGTGACGCTGATGTTCATCTTCATCGGCGCCGCGCTCCGGAGCATGGACCCGGCGCTAGAGGAGGCGAGCAGGGCCTCCGGCGCGACGTTCCTTCAGACCGTGCGCAGGGTTACGATTCCGGTAATCAGGCCGACGGTGCTTGGCGTGATCATACTCTCCACGATACTGACGGTTGAGTCGTTCGAGGTCCCGCTGATCCTTTCGACTGGCGCCAAGGCGGACATTCTCAGCACCCGTGTCTGGGAGCTGTTGACGACCGGGTCGGGCGAGGACCCGCTGTACGGCGCTGTCGCCGCCATGGGCATCCACTTCATGGTCCTCACCTACGTGCTGTTCTTCGTCTACACGCGGCTCACCGCCAGGGCGGAGGAGTTCGCAACGATAACAGGAAAGGGATTCCGGGCCCGACGGTCCGACTTCGGGCGATGGCGTTGGCCGGCACTGGTCGCAGTCTTGGTGTTCTTGTTCTTTGTCTCGTTCGCTCCGTTCGCGATCCTGGCCTACGCGTCCTTCCTGCCGGCGTACACCCCCCCGAGCATGGACGTATTGGAGAAGTTCACGATGAACGGATACGTCGAGCTCTTCGAGAACAAGCGATTGCTGGGAGCTGTGGGGAACACCATAATTGTCGCCCTATGCGCCCCGACGATCTCGGTCCTAGTAGCGCTGGTCATCGCCTGGGTGGTAGTCCGAACGCGATCGGCCCAAGTACTCCGCGTCGGGCTGGACCTGTTCACGTCCTCATCGCTGGCGATACCGGCGGTTGTCGCCGCATTCGCGTTCTTCATCTTCTACCTCTGGGTCAACCGTTTGATGCCAAGCTGGCTGCCGCTGCACGGCACAATTGTCGTGCTGATCCTGGTTTACGCGTTCAGGATGGCGTTGGCGTATAGACTGCAACGAGCCGGGGTGACGCAGATAGCGCGAGAGCTCGAGGAGGTCTCCGCGACAAGCGGGGCCAGCAGCTTCACCACGTTCAGGCGCGTCCTGTTACCCCTGGTCGCGCCGAGCATCTTCGGCGCGTGGCTGATACTGTTTCTGATCGCATTCCGCGAGTTCACCCTAGCGCAGGTCATCACCGCGGGATCCGAGCCGTTCGTGATCAGCACTCTCGTATACAACCTGAGGGGCACCAACTCTGACCAGAGTTCGGCCCTGAGCGTGCTGACCGTCATCTTTTTGTTCCTGGTACTCCTGTTCCTGAGAGTGTTCGTAATGAAGAAGGTGAGGGCGTTCTGATGGACGACCTCCATGGGTCGCCCTTGTGTCCCGGCCTGCGCTGCAACGGCGGGAGGCGGTCACCGCTACTGCTGGACGAACCGGCGGTAGACATCTTCTTCCGACAGAATCTCGGAGTGGAACCACGCCTTCTCGATCGCCGTGTGGAGCTCATCGAAGATCCCGAGGATGAATTGCATGACATCGGCGACCTCTTTGGGGGAGCCGACTTGGGACTCGATGTCGTCGAGAAGCTCGATTGCGGCGCCGATGATCTGAATGACGTCGACGGGCGCGACCTGTGTGGCGTTGTACCTTGCCGCGGCGAGGCAACCGCGGAGCGACGCCCCACTATCACGCGTCAGCAGCATGTCGAGCGCGGAGTCGTCGGGGCCAACGGTAATTCCCCGTACGGAGGCGGCCATTCCAAGGGCCTCCTCGAGCCCGATTGAACCGGGGCCGTGCGAGCCCTCCTGCTGCGCGGACCACAGGAGCACGCGGGCGACATTCTGTCCCCGCTCGATCCATCGTCCCAGCCAGATGAGATTGTACACCCGCGAGTCGGTCAGCCAGTGGTCCGTGTCAAGGGTCATGTTTCTGGGGTCTGTCGTCACAATCTTCCCTTTCAGTCCTTAACCAACGCCTGTCGCGCCCGCCCCTACTTCAGCCACTCCGGTATGGACGACAAAGGCGGTATCCAGCAGCCTGAGCGCGTCGTCGAGTGCCGCCTCGGTCAGATCGAACCGGACCTGTGCGACGGCCGCACACTCCGTCGCTCCCCCCCTTAGACACGAAGGAGCCGTTCACCGGCGACACGTCGGTGGAGCCGCGTTTGTACCTGATGTGCCAGTAGACCCAGTCTGTCACGTTGCGCACCCTGCCCATCCACGAGTCGGCAGAACCGGCAACGTGCTGCGCCAAGACCGCGACGGCTTCTGGATCGACGAGCGGAGAGCGCATCGTGTACTCGAGGCGGTCGGGGATGTTGGCGACGTCTTCTAGATCGAGGTCGTCCGGAAAGGGAGGCTCTATCGACAAGCTGACCTGTCCGACCGTCGCGACGACGAGGCTCGTATGCTGCTCTACAACCCTTACTCTGCGAACGCGGTTGCCGAAGCGGTCGCCGTACTCGACGCCTCGGCCTTCGGGCAGCGTCCAAAGCTGAGACTGGAGCGGAATCTGTCCCTCGCCGTCTCTTGGGAAGATCCGCAACTGGTTATCGTTGGAGACAACGGTGTCAGAGTAACCGTAACGCGCGGCGTAGATGTATGAGGCGGTCAGCGTCCTCGCATCTACCTCACGACCCAGGTCGGTTTGCATAGGCCACCCGAAGAGTTGTTTGTGATGCGTCCACCCGCCCTGGCGACACGCGTGAGGCCGCCGGGGAACACGGTGACGTTGCCGTCACCGTCCTGGATCGCAAAGACCCGGAGGTCTATGTGACGAGGCTCCATCTCGGCGGTCTCGACATTGAAAACCATGTGGTTGGAAAAGTCCGGGGTTTCCTGCGCGATGAAGACGTCGGGGTTCTCGAGGATGTTGTGTGTAACGCTGGTCTTGTATGTCGGCCCGAGGTCCGGCATGACAAACACGCCGATTCCCCCGTATCCCTGGCGAGCCTTGATCACGAGTCGATCTATGTTCTCGAGCACGTAGCGCCGGCTCTCGGCGTCTTGCAGGTTGTAGCTCGGCGCCTGGGGCAGGATAGCCTGTTCGCCGAGGTAGCGTTCGATCATCTCAGGGACCCACATGAACACGAGCTTGTCGTCCGCCGCTCCAGTGCCGATCGCGTTGACGAGGACGACCCGTCCCTCGAGGTAGGCGTCGCGCAGACCCGGAACGAAGATGTCGAGGTCTTCGACACGGCGGTAGATCAGGTCGATCGGGACGTCGCGGTCGATCGTCCGGGCATAGACCCTTCCGTCGTGTCCCACGTAAAGGTCCGCTCCCTCGACCAGAGGGACACCGAGCAGCTCGGACAAGTACCGGTGCTCAAAGAATGCGGAGCCGTACCTCCCATCGGTCAGCAGTACGCAGACCGGCGACTCTACGTCGCACAGCGAGCGGAACATGTCCAGGTACGTCTGACGGATATCGTAGGGCAAGATGTCGTATCCGTGGGCGAACTCGGGGACGACCTGAGACACGAGATCAACGGTCTTAAGCTGGTAGGTAATGCCGGACGGGATCCTGAGGTTGTCCTCCAGCACGAAGTACTGCCCGTCTCCAAGGTGAACGAGGTCGATCCCGTAGATGTGGCGAAGACGTCCCGCGCTGGCCGGAATCCCTGCACCTCCGGATAGAAGTGGTGGGAGGTGAAAACGACATCGTCGGGGACGATGTCCTGTCCGTCGTTGTACAGGTCCAGCAGGAAGTGGTTGATGGCCCTGATTCGTTGGGAGACGCCAGCGGAGATTACGTCCCAGTGCTCGGTGGGGATGACGCGTGGAATCCAGTCGGCGGGTGTCGGGCGGTACCTCTAGGGATCGAGGTAGAAGGTGAATGCGTCGAGGTCGACACGCCTTCGTGCCTCGCTCCAGCGACCGGCGAGTCCGGCAGGGCCGAGGGAGCTAGCGACCTCGGCGATTCCAGAGTAGTACGGCCGTGGGTTGCCGTCTGAGTCCTGCCACTCGCTGTACACTCCCGGCTGCGTAACAGGGCGTGTGGTGGTCATTTACGATCCTTGGGGGAATGCTGAAGCGCGCAGCGACGCCGGGGGCTTCCGACGCTCGAATTGTACCAACTACGAGAGACGACCCGCCAACCGCTCGACCCAGAGGTTAGTGAGGCGATCAGCGTCGACGCCGAGGGCGACCTTGGCGTTCGGCGGCTCTCCTGTCAGGCCGGCGAGGTCGGCGACGGTCTGACCCTTGGTCAGCTCGCTTTGGAACTCGATCCGAACGTACGCGTCTCTGGTCGTGAACAGAGTCGGATCGATCGCGTAGGCCATCGCGGGCACATCGTTGAACTGGGCGCCATCCGGGTTCCTGAGTCGACCTCGAGTCCTGTACGCTTCCTGGATGAAGGAGACCGCAGACTGTAGGAGCCGTGTCGCGGGGGTATCGGCTGCCCAGACCGATTCGAGCTGCTCCGAAGTGAACTCGACCTCGCCGCAGACGTCGAGTCCGATCTGGACGATCCTTGCCCCAGATCGGTAGACCACGTCTGCGGCCTGCGGATCGCCCCAGATGTTCGCTGACGCAACAGGTGTCACGTTTCCAGGTACAGTCACGGCGCCTCCCATCACAACCACCTCGGCCACCGCATCAGCGACACGGGGCTCGACGTTGATCGCGAGGGCCAAGTTCGTGAGCCGTCCGATCGCGACCAGAGTGATTTCGTTGGGGGACGCGAGAACGCGCTCGACGATCTCGAAGACGGCAGGACGTGATTGCGCCCTGGAGGCGGGATCCGGGAGTCCGGTGTCCCCGAGACCGTCCCTTCCGTGGATGTGCTCGGCGAACTGTGGCACTCCGAATCCGAACGGTCTCGCGGCTCCCGGGTATACCGGAACCTCGGCGCGGCCCGCGGATTCGAGGACGCGGAGCGCATTCGTCGTGCACTGGCCCACAGACACGTTCCCAAACACGGTGGTCAGCGCCTCGACGCTCAGCTCCGGGCTGGCCAGCGCGAACAGAATCGCCGCGGCGTCGTCTATGCCGGGGTCCGTATCGATGATTACGCGCTTCACGAGAGTTCTATTTCCTATGTTCGTTGTGGATTGATGGGAGCGCGGGACGGGTTGGATTGACAACTCTACAGTCCTGAGCGCCCTTGAGATCCAGACCAGAGTGGATTCGTTGCAAGCTTATCAATATTCGTGCAAGCTGATAAACTCGTGGGACGTCGGCGCACTTCCAGATTCACCGGCAGACTTCCGGCCCGTGGGTCCCACGGTTCTAGCATCGAGGATGAGTGACTCCCTGCCGCCCCTGGATCCTCCGCCGCGGCGGACCGGGAAGACGGGAGCGGTCGGGGCAACCGGAGGGACCTCGTTTCAGGCGATGAGGTAGGCGCCATGGGACGCACGCTGATAGTGCGGTCAGTTACCGACTTTGGGGAGAAGACATGAACGGTTACGAGCTGAAGCAGAAGGTCCAATCGGGCGGAATCGTCTACGGCACGATGCTGAGCATGAGCCGCAACCCGCGCTGGACTACTCCAATGTCCGCGTTCGGGCTCGACTATGTGATCATCGACAGCGAGCACTCGCCGAGAGGCCGGTCGGAGATGGCCGACTTCATCGCGGCGTTCTCTTTCAGTGGGTTAGCGCCGATCGTCCGCATCCCGATCCCGGACTCCCACTACGTGACGATGGCTCTCGACGCCGGAGCGCACGGGGTCCTAGCCCCGTACTGTGAGACGGTGGAGGAGGTCAAGGAGGTAGTCGCCGCGGCGAAGTGGCGCCCGCTCAAGGGAGTGATGGTCCGAAGGGTGATCGAAAGCGGGGAGTTCCCGTCCCAGGCGACGAAAGACTATCTCGAGGCGCGCAACCGCAACAGCGTCTGCATCATAGGAATCGAGAGCGTGCCTGCTATCGAGAACCTGGACAACATCCTGCAGATCGGGGGCATAGACGCGGTCTTCGTCGGGCCGAACGACCTGACCATCACCCTCGGCGTCCCCGACCGGTACGACCACCCGGACTACGAGGCCGCGCTACGGGAGGTGATCCGCGTCTGCCAAAAATACAACGTCCCTAACCTCTTCCATCACCAGACCGTTGAGCTGACCACAAAGTGGCTCAAGGAGGGCGCGCGGTTCGTGCTGTATAGCTCGGACGCGCGGACGATGCACAACGGGTTCAGGGAGGAGTTCGGCCGGATCAAGGCCGTCGGCGCCGAGCTTGAGGGCGTAAAAGTCGATGACGTCGGCGAGTCGGAAGAGGTGATCTAAGCTCTGGGCCGACGTTCCGGCACTAGGCCCGGAGGCCGAGTTCCCGGCATCACCCCACCCCCGGGCTCAGACCCCGGCACGCCGCGGCGCATCCGAGACCTCCGCCGTGGCAGGCTCTGGGCCGGAATGATGACAGAGGAAGACAGACTTCTTGGAATCCCACGATCATGAATGGAACAGCGACAGAGGAAGATAAACCCCCTGGAATTCTCCCAACGTAAACCGAACGACGATTGGTGGAGAACGGTACCCTGGCATTGCACAAATGTAGGCCGGAACGAAAATTGAGGAAGAGAAATGTCTTGGAACTTCACTAACGTAAACGGACCGTACGACGGAACCATCGAAGGCCCGGCCTGGGACGGCAGTGGACTGCTGTTTACCTTCATCCCAGCCAGCTACATCATGCGCTACGACCCAGTCGCGAGGTCGTCCACCATCTTCAAAGAGGGCACGAACTACGCGAACGGGCTGACGCTCGACCCCTGTGGAACGCTGTTCGCCTGCGAGGGCGGCGGGCGCAGGGTCGTCCGCTACGAGGCGGACGGCAGTGCGACTGTGCTGACCGACGGCTTCGAGGGACAGAAGCACAACCTTCCGAACGATCTCGCGATAGATCTCGAGGGGCGGGTGTGGTTTACCGACCCCTTCTACGAGGGCGCCGGCGGCGCGTGGTCGGCGGACCGGTCGAACAAGGAGCTCGACCACGACTCGGTCTATCGTCTCGACCCAGGCGCCGACGACTCCTGGTCGATCAGCCGAGTCGTATTCGACACGACTAGGCCGAACGGGCTGCTCTTCTCTCTTGACTACAACACGCTGTACGTGGCGCAGACCGGAAGGCTGCCTGAGGAGAAGCGGGAGCTAAGGGCGTATCCGGTCAACGACGATGGGGGCCTCGGCGACGGCGAGGTGATCCACGATTTCGGAGCGCACCGCGGCATCGACGGCATGTGCTTGGACGTCGAGGGGAACATCGTCGCAACAGCGGGGAACCGGGCCAGCGGTCCCGGACCGATGATCTACGTCTTCTCGCCGTCGGGAGAGGTGATCGAGACGCACCTGTTGAACGTGGACCAGCCGACGAACTGCACGTTCGGGGGCGAAGACCTCTCCACGCTATACGTCACCACAGGCGGGGGCCACCTGCTCCGCGCGTTCACCGAGCGCCAGGGACGGCTTCTCTATCCGCCCGTCGACTGAGCCCATAGGCTCCGAGGGGGCGCATCAATGTCCACCGAACACACGCGCGTTCCGGTCGAACGGCTGACTGCCGTCTGCGACTCTGAAGGGCTCGGGTTCGAGACGACCGCCGACGTGTCCCCGCTGGAGGGGACGATCGGGCAAGAGCGCGCGATGAGCGCCATTGAGTTGGGCCTGGACATCGAAGCGCCCGGGTTCAACCTATTCGTCTCCGGCGCTCCGGGCACTGGTCGGAACACCGCGCTGCGGTCATACCTCGAACGTATCGCTGTCACCAAGTCAAACCCTCCCGACTGGGGGTACGTGTTCAACTTCCGGGACCCTACACAACCGGTCCCGATCCACCTCTCGTGCGGGATGATGCTTGACCTCGCCCACGACATGGACGAGCTCATAGAGACCTGTCAAGCCGAGATCCCGGCCGCCTTCGAGAGCGACGACTATACGCATCGGGTCGAGGAGGTGATGGCCGAGATTGGCCATCGACGTCAGACCGTTACCGACGATCTCGAAGCCGAAGCGCGTCAGCGCGGCTTCACCGTCTCAGTGACTCAGGTCGGAATGACCCCTGTCCCCCTGCATCCCGAGGGTCGGCCCCTCACCCAGGACGAGTTCAGCCAGCTTCCCGAGGAGGCGCAGGTGCAGCTTCGCGCCGGCGCGGAGGGGCTCCAGTACTCTATTCGACACGCGATGTCGGAGTTCCGCCGCCTGGGGAAGGAGGCTGGGGAGATCGGCCAACAGGTCGACGTCGAGCTGGTCAGTTTCACGCTCAAGCCGATCATCGACGAGCTTCAGGAAAAGTACTCGGCGCACGAGCAGGTCGTGACTTTCCTGGATGAAGTCGAAGCCGACATGGTGTCTCATACCGCCGTATTCAAGGTCAGAGGTGAAGCCCAGGCCACACCAACCGGGGCGGACGCAAGTCTGGCCGGTCCGGCTGACGCTGCCGGTGAGGGCTTCTTCGCACGCTATCGGGTCAACGACCTCGTGGACAACACCTTCTGTAACGGCGCTCCGGTCGAGTTCGAGGACAGCCCGACCTACTACAACCTGTTCGGTCGAATCGACTATCGCGCTCGCATGGGCGCGCTCTCAACCGACCATATGATGATAAAGTCTGGCGCCCTTCACAGAGCGAACGGAGGTTATCTCGTTGTTCAGGCAAAGGACTTGCTGGTCAACCCTCTCTCCTGGGACACACTGAAGCGGGTCCTCCGAAGCGGAGAGATGCGCATCGAGAATATCGGAGAGCAGCACACGCCTCTGCCCACAACCTCAATGCGTCCGCTGCCGATTCCGGTCAGCGCCAAAGTCGTGCTGGTTGGGGGGCCGGAGATCCTCCGTATGCTGCAGGCCGTGGACGAGGACTTCAGGCGATACTTCAAGGTAAACGCCGACTTCGACACGGTCATGGACAGGACGCCTGAGAACATCGGCAAGTACGCATCGTTCGTGGCTGCCCAAGTTGAGGAAGGCGGGCTGTTACCGTTCGACAGATCGGCCGTCGCTGCCGTCGTGGACTACTCCAGCCGACTCGTCGAGGACCAGAACAAGCTGACGACCCGATTCATGCACGTTTCGGACGTGCTGAACGAGGCGGACTACTGGTCCAGAACGACGGGAAACGAGACAGTGACGGCTGATCACGTGGCGAAGGCCATAGAGCAGCGAGCGTACCGGGCCGGCCTGACTGAAGACAGGCTGTTGGAGGCGATCGAGAACGACACGATCCACATAGATACCAAAGGCGCTGCAATTGGGCAGGTCAACGGCCTCGCGGTCTACTCACTCGGCGATCACAGCTTCGGCAGGCCGAGCAGGATCACCGCCCGGGTGTCCGTCGGCAATGGACGTGTGGTCAACATAGACCGTGAGACCCGGATGAGCGGCCGGATCCACAACAAGGGATTCATGATCATCAGCGGCTACATCCAGGGCAAGTACGGCGGAGACAGGCCGCTGTCAATGTCCGCAAGCCTGACGTTCGAGCAGAGCTATACGGAGGTCGACGGAGACAGCGCATCGTCGACCGAGCTCTATGCCCTGCTCTCCGAGCTGTCCGGAGTCCCAATCAGGCAGGGGATCGCGGTCACGGGCTCGGTGAATCAGACGGGAGAAGTCCAGGCGATCGGCGGCGCGACCCACAAGATCGAGGGCTTTTTGGACGTGTGCAGGACGAAGGGGCTGACCGGCGATCAAGGCGTAATGATCCCGAAAGACAACGTCCGAAACCTGGTCCTCGACCCTTCGGTGGTCGATGCTGTCAGGGACGGAGAGTTCCACGTCTACGCCGTCTCAACTATCGACGAGGGGATAGAGGTCCTCACAGGTGTCGAGGCCGGGCAGAAGGACGAGAACGGGAGCTACCCGGAGGGGACCATCCACTTCCTTGTGGAGCGACGTCTCGAGGAGATGGCGCGTAAGTCGAGGGAGGCTGCAAGGTCGCGCCGTGACGAGGACGAGGACGAAACGGAGCGGCCGAGTACAGTTTGACAGATTGCCATATCACCGATATGGTTACCCATATGAAGACGACTCTGAACATTGACGACACGGTGATGCAGCGCCTGCGGGAAGAGGCCGCCCGAAGGGGCACAACGATGTCTGCGCTGGTCGAGGCGGGTCTCCGTCGCATCCTGTACGATGAGGAACCTGCTCCTGACTCGGACGAGCTTCCTCCACTACCAACTTGGCGGAGTGGGGGATTTCTGGTCGACATCTCTAACCGCGACGAACTTTACAGAGTCTTGGATGGCGACGAGTTTCGTCGGCTTTACGGCGGAGAGTAGGCTTGCCGGTCTTCGACACGAACGTGTTGGTCTACGCAACCGACGAAGACTCAGAGTTTCACGAACCCTGCCGAGAGCTAGTCGAGAATTCGAGACAAGACCCGTCTCCATCGTTCTTGACCTGGGGTATCTGCTACGAGTTCTTGGGTGTAGTAACCCAACCAACGCTGGCTCGGATGCGGTGGGACCCCGAAGACGCCTGGGGGTTCTTATACCTACTGCTCAGCTCGAGAGGATTCTCTGTCCTCGCACCAACGGCCCGGCACCCGGCGGTACTTGCTCAGACGCTCACTGAAGTTGAAGGCGTTCGCGGGAATATGATGCATGATCTTCACACTGCCGTTTTGATGCGGGAGCACGGTCTGAGGGAGATCTGCACGCGGGACGCGGGTTTCCACCGATTTCCGTTTCTGACGGTGATCGACCCTCTGCGCTAGCGCGCAAGGGCGGTCAAACGACGGGTCTACCCCTGCCCATCTTGGTCAGCGTCCTGAGTCGAGGTACGCCTGAAGAATCACCGCGGCTGCCGACGCGTCGATGCGTCCTCGATCGCGGTTGCGTCGCCGACCGCCTGCGTCCCGCAGCATCCGCTGTGCCTGGACCGTTGAGAGTCGCTCGTCGACGGTCTTGATCGGAATGTCAACTCGCCGTTCGAGATCGCGGATGAACCGGCGCACCTTTGCCGCCTGCTCGCGACTCTCACCCGATAACGTTAGCGGCAGGCCGACGACTATTTCATCAGCCTGGTTGTCCGTTGCCGCCTGAAGAATCTCCTCGATATCAGACGGCCCTCGTTCAACCGCGCCTAACGGCGACGCAAGCAGGCCGGTCGGATCGCTGATCGCGAGACCGATGCGCCGGTCGCCAACGTCCAGGGCGAGGACTCTCAATCTGCGATGGCCTCCCGGACCAGGCCGGGCACCAGGGCTAATGCCTCGTCGAGCTTGGCTGCGTCGCGGCCTCCGGCCTGGGCCACGTCGGGTCTGCCTCCGCCACCTCCGCCGACGGCGCGGGCCGCTCCTCGAGCGATCTCTGCCGCGTTCAGGCCCTTGGCGTCGATAAGGTCCTTCGTGACCATCGCCACCAGCATCGGACGGTCGTTGATGATCGCGCCGAGAACGACGACACCGCTTCCAAGCTTGTCCCGAAGGTAGTCGCCTACCTCGCGAAGCCCGTCGGCGTTCGCCGCAGTGGTCTGGACGTAGAGCACCTTGACTCCATCGACGTCCTGCGTCTCGGCCAGGAGCGCCTCCGCTGATTGAAGAGATAGCCGGCGCTCGATCGCCTCCCGCTCGCGCTGGAGCGTGTCGATCTCGTCCATCAGCGCACGGATGCGGTCCTCGACCTCGCCTGGGGTGGTCTGAAGCGTCCGAGCAACGCGCTCCTCACGGTGGAACCTGTCCCACACCATTCGTTCGGCCGCCCTGCCGCTCACCGCCTCGATCCGCCGCATTCCGGCGCCGATGCTCGACTCTCCGAGGACGTAGACGGCGCCTACTTCACCGGTGCGCCCGACGTGCGTTCCCCCGCAGACTTCGAAACTGAACGTGTCGCCGTTGGCGATCTCGACGAGCCGGACCCGATCGTCGTAGCGGTCGCCGAAGAACGCGAGCGCACCTCGGCGTATCGCCTCCTGGTAGGTGTCTTCATCTTTGAGAACCCGCGCATTCTGCCTGATCTTCTCATTGACGAGAAGCTGGACCTGCCACAGCTCGTCGTCGGTTACCTGCTGGACGTGGCTGAAGTCGAATCGGAGCCGGTCGGGGGCGACCAACGAACCGGCCTGGCGAACGTGCGGTCCCAGCACCTGGCGTAGGGCGGCGTGGAGCATGTGGGTGGCAGTGTGATTTCTCGCGGTGTCCTCCCGCCGGATAGGGTCGACGTGAGAGTCGACGGTCTCGCCGAGGTTCACGGTTCCCGCGTCGACCGTGCCGAAGTGGACGATCAGTCCCGGCATGACCTCCTGCGTGTCGTGGACGACGATCCGTCCGTCGGCGCCGACGATCTCTCCGCAGTCCCCGACCTGACCGCCGCCCTCAGCGTAGAACGGCGTCTGGACGAGCGCTACTTCGACCTCCTGACCCTCGTTGACTGTCGTGGCGGACTCGTCGCCCGCGATAAGGCCGACCACGATGGACGACGCGCGCAGTGTATCGTAGCCGAGAAAAGCCGTTCCGCCGACGCCGAGGCTTTCGTAGACCCTGATCTTCGCCCTGTCTCCGCCGAACTGTGCTCCAGCGCGGGACTGCTCGCGCTGGGCCGCCATCTCGCGCTCAAAGCCCTCCATGTCGACTTCGACGTCGGCCTCGGTCGCGATCTCCTGTGTCATCTCGACGGGGAATCCGTGCGTGTCCCAGAGCCTGAAGACGACCTCGCCCGGAAGTACGGGACCGGCCTGCGCAGAGTCGCCATTCCCGCGAAGGCTGGCATCGAAGAGAGCGTCGGCGAGTATCTCGTACCCGTTCTGGAACGCCTGCTGGAAACGATCTTCTTCGAGTTTGAGAACGGTGCGGATGAAGTCTCGATTGTTCACGAGTTCGGGGTAGATCTCGCCCATCTTTTCGACGGTCGAGTCGGCGATCTGCCCGAGGAAGCTATCCTCGATCCCTATGCGGCGAGCGTACCGGATCGCGCGCCGAATCACACGCCGCAGCACGTAGCCGCGGCCCTCGTTACCGGGCACCACACCGTCCGCGACGAGGAAGCTGACGCTGCGCCCGTGCTCCGCGACCACGCGGATGGCGTAGGTCGTTTCGGGATCGTCTCCGTACGAGCGGCCGCTGATCTGTTCGACGGTGGTCACCAGCGATTCGAACAAGTCGGTCTCGTAGCACGTATCTACGCGCTGCATGATGCGAGTGAGACGCTCGAGTCCCAGGCCGGTGTCCACGCTAGGCGCTGGGAGATTGGTTCTGGTCCCATCCAGATGGTGGTAGTACTGCATGAACACGAGGTTCCACAGCTCGACGTAGCGGTCGCACACGTCGCCGTTGGACATGACGTTCTTGCAGTTCGGTGCACAGTTGTTCTCGAGACAGCCGTGACCCTCGCCGAAGTCGTAGTGAAGCTCGGAGCATGGTCCGCACGGTCCCTCGTCGCCAGCGGGTCCCCACCAGTTCTCGTCGTCACCGTAGCTGTACACGCGGTCGGAAGGGATGCCCTTCGCCTCCCACAGTACGCGGGTCTCGTCGTCGGTGTCGTGCACCGCGGCGGCGAACTTCTCGAGCGGGAACCCGTAGCCCTCGGTCATCAGCTCGACAGCAAAGTCGACGGCCTCCTTCTTGAAGTAGTCGCCGATGCTGAAGTTGCCCAGCATCTCGAAGAGCGTGTTGTGGGTCGCGTCGCCGACCTCCTCGATGTCCGGGGTCCGGAAGCACTTCTGCGACGTTGTGAGCCTCCGGTTGGGCGGCTCGGCTTCGCCGGTGAAGTACGGCTTGAACTGCACCATGCCCGCGGACGTGAGCAGCAGAGTCGGGTCGCCGACAGGAATCAGCGAGGAGCTGGCCATGCGGCTGTGCCCCTTCGACTCGAAGTAGCTGAGAAACATCTCGCGCAGGGACTCGCTCGTCCAGGTCTGGGTAGTCATATCTATGTCCTCAAGTTACGGGTAAGGGTGTTCCTTGTGGCAGGGCCCCGGGTTCGGGTGACGCAATGCGCCCAGGGAGAGTCGACTGGGTCGCTGGGATGGGGCGCATGGGTCGGTGAGCCGCGCCCGCGAGATCACGCCGCCACAAGGCGGGAATTCGTCGTGGACGAACCCGCCTGAATCCACCTCTCTAGCTGGTGCGGTGTGTGGGCGATCTGCATGGCGAGATTGTAAGCGAGGGATTCGAAAGGTGTCAATTCAGCACGACAATCCAGATCTCAACTTGACAACGGTTCCAGAATAAACGAACTTATGTTCGTATCAAGGAGCGGGACCGTGATCATCAAGCGCACGCCAGACGCATACGAGAAGCTGAGCATCCTGGGGGGCATGGCGACCGACGACATCCTGTCACCGCCCGAATCGCGCGGCGGCCGCCGTGGCCCATACCCGGAGCCCAAGAAGAACCCGACGTACGGTGTATACCGTGCGTCGATGCCCAATGGCAAGTACGTCAACCTGATGCGGGTCATGTTCACCGACTTCTGCAAGATGGACTGCGCGTTCTGCCCGAACAGCCACTGGGTACCGAGGAAGCGGTACGCATTCAAGGTCGACGAGCTCGCGAAGACTTTCATCAGTCTATGGGAGCGAGGCACGGTCAGTGGGCTGTTCCTGAGCTCCGGGATTGCGGGCGACGGCTCCAAGACGACCGAGCGAATGGTGCAGGTCGTCGACGCAATTCGGAACAGGTACGGATTCCGAGGATACATCCACCTGAAGGTCATGCCAGGCGCCGAGTACCAGTACGTCGAGGCGGCCTTCGAGCTCGGCTCCCGGCTCTCAGTCAACATCGAGGCCCCCACAGCAGAACACATGCGTACTCTCAGCGCAATGAAGGATTTCGACAGGGACATACTCGCGCCGATGCGGTGGATTCACGATCTGACGGAGCGCCGCACCGGAGGAGCGATCGGGCAAGCGACGCAGCTCGTGGTTGGCGCGGCCAACGAGACCGACCGCGACATCTTCGGCAGGATCGACCAGCTCTACGACGAGTGGAACCTGAAACGAGTCTACTACGCCCCGTTCCGCCCGGTGCGCCACACCCCGTTCGAAGAGCATCCGGCGACACCGATGACCCGCAGCCACAGGTTGTATCAGTTCGACTGGCTGAAGCGGGTGTACGGATTCCCCAACGACGAGCTGGTCCTCGCCTTCGACGAAAGCGATCATCTGCCGCTGGACCTCGACCCGAAGACCTCGATTGCGGTCCAGAACCTGGACTCGTTCCCGATGGACGTAAACCGCGCCACTAGGGATCAACTGCTCAGGATCCCCGGCGTTGGGCCCAAGTCGGCCCAGCGCATACTGACGAACAGGCGTCAGCACAGTATCGACACATGGAGGGACCTCCAGGCGATGGGCGTGGTGCGAAAGCGGGCTTGGCCATTCGTCGCCTTTCCCGGGCACCGCCCGCCGAGGGCGAAGCAGCTTCGGATGGACCTGTTTGGAGAAAACGCTCGCGAGCACCGCCGAAACGAGGCGGGGCCAGCCATTGCGCCGTGCGGGGAGCCGAGGTCGTGCGTCGGATGCCCCATGTTCGGCGCTCCCGGCCATCCCGGTTCCGCGCCAATTTGACACTGTCGGTGCGGTGTGTTTGACTCTCACTCGTCAGAGTTCGGATCAGACGCTAGAGGAGGGTCGAAGCAGCATGGATCATCAGCAGACAGCATCACGGTTGCAAGACAGCGTCCCGTTGGTGAAACCCCCAATTGGGCTAGCGTTCGTCGATGAACCGCCGGATGGCATCTCTCCCTCCGACGACCCGTCCCCATCGAGCTGCGCGTTTTGGAGCAGGGCGGAAGCAACAGTCTTCTACGCCTCCGCCGAGAACCACTACAACTGCTCGCTTGGCGCTATGGTGATGGGGTTCCCGCTTCCTGACGAGCAGATGCAGGCGCTGATGGGGGACGTCGGCATGATGTGCGAGGCGTCATACGTCAGGGAGGAGGAGGTCCCGAACGTCCCAAAGGTTGAAGGCAAGTCCACGGGCGGAATCGTCTACGGGCCGGTGAGCGACATGCCGATGGAGCCGGACGTTGTTCTACTGTGGGTGACTCCCAAGCAGGCGATGGTTGTAGGCGAGAGCGCAGGACTGATCAACTGGGCCGACGGCCCCGCCGGTGTGTTCGGACGACCCGGTTGCGCTGCGATCCCGGTCGCGCTGTCGGGCGGTAGGGTCTCGCAGTCGTTCGGCTGCACGGGGATGCGCATCAACTCAGGGGTGTCAGACGAGTACATGCTGATGGCGGTGCCTGGAGATCAGCTCGAGACGCTGACCGCATCGGTCGAGCAGACCGCAGGGATTCACTCGATGCTCACCGTCCACTACAATGAGAAAGCCAGGAACGTCGGGGCGTAGGCTCTCAAAGACGAATCGAGGTTGAGGACAATTGACCGTACCAAACTCCCAAGAATACCGAGGATCGCTCGCGATCCCGAGCGAGATCGACCGTCGCGACGTCACGCTCGTACTGAGTGAAGAGGAAGGCTCCGTGACGCTGAAGTTCGACGAGCCTGTCGCCGGGTCCGCCGAGTGGCACGGCCAGAACGTGATGGTGATGGAGCGGCTTAAGTACAAGGAGATCCAGTTCGAGACCGTCGATCTGCCCAAGGAGACAGTCAAGCTGCTCTGGAAGATGAACAGATCGAAGCTGGACAACACCATCGCCGGCGTCGTCGTTGCGAGGCCAAACGCGGTCCGCGTCAGAGGCGAGAAGGGCTACATCCTCACACGGGAGTAGCCGAACCCGACGTTTCCGCAGAGAGCCGGCCCCGGCGAATCGCCTCCCCCGTCGTTTCGCTCCTCACTCGTCACTCCTCCTCATTGACAGCCGCCGTGCACGGTTGGAGAATTAGCTTGCCGCCGCTGCGGTGATGGAGTCCAACCTTGCCCCAACTGGCCCTCGACGGTGTCCGCGTCCTGGAGCTAACCGATGGGATCGCCGGTCCGTTTTGCGCCAAGATGCTGGCGGACTACGGCGCTGAGGTCGTCAAGATCGAAGCGGCGCATCCCGTGCAGCTGGATTACCCTGAAATCAACGCGGCGGAGCGGACAGCGCTCCACCTTCACCTCAACACAAACAAGAAGAGCGTTACACTCGATCTTGAGCTGGAGCGAGGGCGCTCGCTTCTCTTCAACCTCGCCATCCGGTGCGACGTAATTGTCGAGAGTATGCGGCCCGGGACGGTCGAAGCGCTCGGAATCGGATACGAGAGGGTCTCGGCGCGACGGCCGGACGTCGTGATGACGTCGGTCACGCCGTTCGGGCAGACCGGGCCGTATCGGGACTGGGACTACACCGAGCTCACGGTGTTTGCGATGACAGGCGCCATGCACAGGGAAGGTCTGCCGAACAGGCAGCCTCTCAAGTACGGAGGCGAGATCGCACAGTACTTCGGTGGCGCGGCAGCGGCGGCCTCGTCAATGGCGGCTATAGTCGGGGCCGCCATGACCGGAGTCGGCGATTGGATCGACCTGTCGATCTTTGAGGCGATGGCTGGTCACCCCCACCAGATCGGGCGTAGGGCGCCCTTCGCGTTTTCTGGAGAAGAGGACCCGCGGGCTGAGCCGCGGACATCCGACTCAGGCAATAGCGAGCAGTACGCAGTGGGGACGTTCCGGTGCAAAGACGGGTACGTCAGCTTCCTGCCTCTAGGCTCACGCATGTGGCCCAACATCGCCCAGATGGTAGGCAGGCCAGAGTTGATGGACGATCCTCGTTTTCGAAAGTCCGACGATCGAACCCAGAACCGGTCGGAACTAGAGCAGATCTTCCAAGCGTGGCTCGACTCGCGCACCAGGTCCGAAGTGTTCGTGGCCGCCCAGGACGCCGGTCTTCCCGCTGGACCAGTGCTCGAGGCCCATGAGGTGATGGGGACTACGCAGTTCAACGAGCGCGGGTACTTCCGGGAGATGGATCACCCTGAGTTCGGCACCCTTGTATACAGCGGTCTGCCGATTCGTTTGTCTGACACGCGGATGTCTGACGCGAAGCCCGCTCCTATGCGTGGCCAGCACAGCCGCGAAATCCTGACGCAGGTGCTAGACCTAGACGAAGACGAGATCAGCCGGCTCGTGGAGAGGGGTGTAGTCACCGATGAGTAGCGTCGCGAAGCCGATCAGCGGGCCTCTGACTGGGGTCAGGGCACTGGAGTTAGCCGAGATCTGGGCGGGACCGTTCTGCGGGTGTCTACTGGGCGACCTCGGTGCAGAGGTGATCAAAGTCGAGGCGATTCAGCGGATCGCCAGGGGGCCGATCAGCCCCCGTCATGGATCCCCTGGGTATCCCGACGGTGTGCCAGGAGACCGCCCGTGGGACCGCAACGGTCCGTTCAACGCGCTGAGTCGCAACAAGCTGGGAATCACCCTCGACCTGACCACACCCGAGGGAGTCGAGGCATTCAAGGAGCTGGTGAACGTCAGCGACGTGGTGTTCACGAACTACGCGTTCGGTGTGATGGATCGATTTGGCCTCGGCTACGAAGTCCTCCAGCGGGTGAAGCCAGACATCATCGCGCTCTTCGCACCTGGGTACGGCAACTCCGGTCCATTCAAGGGCTATCGCAGCATGGGGATGGCGATAGACGCTATCACCGGACACACGGCATTACGAGGATACCCAGATCTCGAGCTGTCGCGGAACTCCCTCGTCCACCACCCAGATGCGGTTGCTGCGGTGACCGCGACGTTCGCGATTTGCTTGGCGATGTACAGTCGATCTCGTACGGGCCGGGGTCAGTTCATCGACCTGTCCCAGGCCGAGAGCTTCATGACGAACCTTGGCGAGGTGTTCTTGGAGTACGGTCTTACGGGTCAGCGGCGTCAGCGGCGTGGAAACAGGCACCCGGCGATGGCGCCGCACGGCACGTACCGATGCGCGGGTAACGACGAGTGGGTCACAATCTCTGTCAGGACAGATGAGGAGTGGCGCGGGATGTGCGAGGCGATGCAGATGCCTCAGCTCGCGCACAACCCTCGCTTCGAGAGTCTCCCATCGCGCCTGAGGAACCACGACGACTTGGACGACATCATCAGCCGATGGACGCGGCAGATGGGTCGGTATCAGGTGGCGAGGGTGCTCCAGGAGCACGGGGTACCCGCGGGACCGGTCTTGGACTGCGGCGCCGATGCCTACGACGACCCGAGTCTTCAAGACAGGGGCTACTTTCAGATCGTCGACCACCCAGAGGCGGGGGTCCACCTACTGAGTGGACCGATCTGGCGAATGCAGAACCGCTCAGAGGTGCGCCACGATCCCGCACCAGGTCTCGGCGAGCACAACGATCGTGTTCTCTCTGACCTCTTGGGTATGACGGCTGAGCGGCTGCTCGACCTGGACCTGTCGCAGGTCATCGGGACAGTCCCGCTTGAGGGCGCAGACCTCGGCGGGGTTCGGCGCGCAGACAAACGTGTGAATGGCGCGCAGACGACGTAGACGGAGCTTGCGGCTCGGATGCGTCCAGAGGGCCTGCCGACGGGATAGCCCCAGACCGGACCCGGGGAATTCCGGCGCGCTCTAGGACACCGGAGGCGGTGCCGCATCGCTGTCATCCGTGTAGATGTGCGGCTGATCGGGAGTCGTTACGGCCAGTCTGAAAGATAACCCGTCGCCGACCGAGCTGATGTGGTGGCGCATCCCCTCAGGGACGAAGACGATATCGCCCTCGCTCGCGTGGATCATGGGGCGGCCCTCGCCAACCTCCCAGGTCAGTTCGCCGCCCAGGATCGTCCACCACTCGTTGAAGTCCGGGTGCCAGTGGGCGTTGTTGGTCATCCCCGCGCCGTGGCAGATGAGGTTCGCGCTGTTGCGATCGTCCAGCAGAATCGAGGTCGCCCAGGGAGGGTCGCCGAACTTCTCCAACATGTAATCGAGCGTGGTGTGGAGGAGGTTGGGTGGCCCGTCTCTTTCCGGGAACGGCTTGAGGATGTTCGACCGGGACCCTTTCACATCGTGGTTGGAGGTCGGCAGCGTGACGCCGAGCCGCAGCGAGTTCTCTGTGCCGACGGTCTTGATGGAGTGACGCTGCCTTTTCGGGGCCATGACAACGTCGCCCTTGCGTGCGCGAACCGGCGGATAGTCCCCGATCTCCCATATCATCTCGCCGGCGAGCACGACCCACCACTCGACGAAATCGGGATGGACGTGCGCGTCGTTCTGTTGTCCGGGAGCGTTGCAGATTAGGACGGCGTCGTTGCGTCCATCGGACAGCAGGCGATCCGCCCAAGGCGGATCGCCGTGGCGCGCGACGACGTCTGCGATCCTGATGTGCTGAGGCTCAGTGCTGACGGTGGACATGTCGGAGCTATCCCTTGAACTACAGACCGATAATTGCGGCGATGATAGTGGCCCACGAACCGAACAGTAGGAGGTACAGGTTGTTGATGTGGCTCTTGATCTCGGAACGGAGCGCGTTCAGCGACTGGCTCAGCTCGTCGAGTAGCCTGTCGACCTGTTCGTAGGCCCCTTCGAGCCTGCTGATCCTCTCTTCTGTCACCATGTCTTCCCTGCCCCAGGGTATCTTACCAGACCATTTACCAGGCGAGCGCGTAGCAGGCGCGGCGCGGATCGGCGGAGGACGCGAGAACGCCGGTCTCAGGATCGCGCGTCGACACGGTGGCGCCCATCCCGGCGCTCGCCACGGTGACAACCTGGTGGCCCATGGCGGAAAGCTCATCGCGCGTGGACTGTGAAATGCCTGGCTCGAGTCCGACCTGTCCCGGGTAGTACGTGTGCGGGTAGAAGCTGTTGGTGACACCCTGGCTTGCGAACCGCGGCGCCTCGACGGCGGCCTGCGGGTTCATCCCCCACAGAAGAGAGTTCAGTATGAGCTGGGTGTTCGCCTGCGCCTGGTGGTCTCCTCCAGGGCAGCCGACCGTCATTACCGGCTCGCGGTCCCTGCACACGATGTAGTTGACGAGGGTCGTCCTGGGACGCTTTCCAGGCTCCAGCCTGTTGGGGTGGCCGTCTTCAAAGTTGAACATCTCGATCCTGGTGCTGAGTGCGCAGCCGAGCTCAGGGAAGAAGGCCGACTTGGCGAAGCTGCCTCCCGACGGTGTAGCTGCGACCATGTTGCCGTCGCGGTCTATGGCCGAGATGTGGGTCGTGCCGCTGTCCGACCCACCGCCGGCATCGCCGCCTGGGGTAGCGATCAGCTCTCTTGCCGGCGCGGGGGCTCCGGAGCCGGAGGAGTACTTCCATGGATCGCCCGGGGCGGGAAGCTCGACAAACGCGCTGGCCGGGTCTATAAGCGCTGAGCGCTCCCGCGCGTAGTCCTTCGACAGAAGCCCGTCGATCGGCACCTCGGCGAAATCTGGGTCACCATAGTACGCCTCGCGGTCGGCGAAGGCGAGGTTCACGGCCTGGCTGACGGTGTGGATATAGGCGGTGGAGTTGTGGCCCATCGACCGCAGGTCAAAGTTCTCGAGGATGTTCAGGGTCTGCATCAGCACCGCGCCCTGCGTCCAGGTGCGCTGGCCGTGGACCACATGACCGAGGAAGCTCGTCTTGATCGGAGTCTCGAACTTCGCCTCGTAGCCTGCCAGGGAGTCGATGTCGAGGACCCCTCCGACTCCCTCGCTGCAGCCCGCGATGATCTGGGCGACGTCGCCCATGTAGAAGCAGTCGCGAGCGGCGCGTACGCCGTCAAGCCGGTGACCCCGAGCGGCGCTTTCGGCCTCTACGAGCCTTCGGAGAATCGCACCGAGTCCCTTCTGGACCAGGATTGAACCGGGACGCGGAACCGCGCCGTCGTTGTAGAAGACCTCGGTCCCGCCGGGCGGGTACTGCTCCCACTGGCTCCTCGTGCCGGGCGAGTCGATCCGCTCCAGCATGTACTCGTAGTTCGGTATGCCGCGCTCGGCGTAGTGGATGGATGGCGCGAGCACCTCGCCCAACGTCTTCGTCCCATACCTCTCGAGGAGAGCGAGAAACGCCGCGACGACTCCGGGCACTGTGAAGCTGAGGTGAGCGAGGGGGCCGGGACCGGTCGGAATCTCGTCTTGACCTTGGGAGCGGTACCAGTCGACGGTGGCGCTGTTGGGGGCTGTGCCCTGCCCGCTCAGGGACAGCAGATCGCCGCTCTCTGAATGGTAGAGCATGAAGACGCCCTCGGCGGCGAGCGAGTAGGAGGCGATCGGCTCAGTGACAGCGGCGGCGAACCCTGCGGCCACGAGCGCGTCGAACGCGTTGCCGCCGGAGAGCATCATCCGCATTCCAGCCATCGAGGTCAGGTAGTGGCCGCTGGAGATCACCCCCTGAGTTCCGTAGACTACCGGCCGGCCGGTCGCCTGCTGTCCGACGTTGCCTTGCTCCATTGCCGAGGCGCTGATCGAGGTTGTCACTGGTCTCTCCTTATCGCTTGCGCCAAAACGCGTCGAGGTTGTCTGTCGGTTTCCAGCCAAGGATCCGCTTCGCCTTGTCGTTGTTGAACTTACCGTGGGGAAGATCGGCGAAGATGAAGAATGTCTCGCAACGAGACGGTAGCGACTCCAGCGGCACGGTCAGGGCGGGCCGGAACGCCTGAGCGGCGTCTTCCCACGTTACGCTGAACGGCGTGAAGTCACGCCCGTGCGCCTCGGTCTCGTCCGTGTCGCGGAAGTTGTAGAACAGCAGCGTCAGGACGTGTAGATCGTGGTTCTCGGTGAATACCCTGCACATCTCTTGTCCAAGGGACTTCGTGATCGCGTAGAGATTGGTCCCGGACTGCGAAGGGATGTCGGGCCCGATCTGGTGGTCGGAGTTCTCGTAGGTCGGCCCGGCGATGGTGAAGTGCGGGCCAGTGTTGATTAGTCGCGGGATGCCGTGGTGGACGGCGGCCGCACAGGCGTTGTACGTTCCCCGGGAGTTCACGTCGAAGGCGATCCGGCGGTGACGTCGGAGCACGGAGAGGTTGATAATCGCGTCCATCCCCTCGGCGGCCGCGATCACCGCGTCGAGGTCCGAAACGTCGACGTGCAGATACTCATGAGGAGTGTCCGGCGGGTCGTTGATGTCGGTCAGCCGCAGCGTATGCTCTCCCTCCAGCGCGGGGACCACGTGCGGCCCGAGCATTCCGTTGGCTCCGAGTATCAGTACGTTCATGGGGTCTCTTGGGACATGGTGGCTCGGTATCAGGCCAATTGCGATCTGAATCCGAGGACAGTCTCGGCCGTGTCCGTCAGGAATCTCTGGTCGCCCACGGAAGACTGTATGTGGAACAGGCCCCAATAGTTTCTGGAGTCGGCATATCCCTCCGAAATATCCGCCGTCAGCGCGAGCTCTACGGCTTGAGCGGCGGCGTCGGGATGGAGGACTGACGATGAGGCGGGAGAGTCGGCGTCCCACACCAGGTCTCCCAGGCGCAGACACACAACCTCGATCCGGTGCTCGCGAGCGAACTCGCGACATACGAACTCCCCGAGGTGGAGGGCCAAGACTTCGCCGTCAGTTGTCGGGGCGGGTTTCCAGCGCTCGGTTACTGCGAGGTCCTCGTCGTACTTGCCGACGACTGTAAGGGAGCTCAGGAACACCAAACGCGGGACGCCCTGTTCGTGGGCGGCTCGCGCGAGATTGTAGACGCAGCGCATCCCGCCATCGAGCTGATCCGAAACGCTCAGACCAGCGTCGACCTGGGCTGAATGGATGATGACGTCCATGCCCCTGACGAGGTCGTTGGTGGCGTCGTCGTGGTCGAGATCGCACTGGACGAAGTCGTCCAGACCGGTCATGGGGATGCGGTCACTAAGGGTGACTGAGTGGTTGGCGCTAAGTACACCGGCCAGATGCCGGGAGATGCGCGTTGCGGCCCCGGTAATCAGGATGTTCATGAAGCGGTGGTCGTCCTCGATCGCGTATCAGGTCGGAGTGTATCACGCCAACGCCGCACTGGTCGTCCTTCGATCCGCCGCGGCGGAGACGAACAGTTCCAAAGCTCAGATTCGTTCGTGGTGAGCAATGGAGGGTGTCTCACCAGTGCTTGATTTCCCGAATGCTCGCCCTTCGATCCGCCGCGCTTGCCCGCCGTGGAGGGGCGGAGGCGAACGGTTTCAAAGCTAAGATTCGTTCGTGGTGAGCACTTCGACAGGCTCAGCACAGGCTCTGTCGAACCACGATTTAGCGACCAAGGTCAACCTATGAGACAGGCTCCAACGGCCGCTCCTACGAAAAACCGGCTACTCTGCCGGAGGGACGTTGCTCTCTGCGAGCCCGACGACCGCGCCCGCGGGATCGGCGAAGACCGCGATCGTTACCGCGCCCGGGATGACGGTCACCGGCATGACGACCGTGGCTCCGGCGGCGACTGCCTTGTCGAGGTAGCCCTGAGCGTCATCGACCTCAATGTAGAACGTCGTGGAGTTCTCGCCGGTCTGAGATGGGCCGATTCCACCGCCGATTCCCTGTCCTCCCGACTGCGTGTCGACGAGGGCGTAGTCCATCTCGGGCATGAAGTTCATATGCCAGCCGAAGACTTCGGAGAAGAACTCGCGAGTCTTCTCGGCGTCAGTCGACTGGATCTCAAAGTGGGTTACGGGATTAGGCACTTCTTCTCCTCCTAGTGATTCAGGTCTGTATGTCGGGGAACCGAGCGGTTCGTTCGCACCTCCACGGCGGGCAGGCGCGGCGAACCCCTACGACTGCGTATTGTGCACGCGGATGGCGGTTAGCCATAAGTCAATGCTACCGGCGATCGGGACGATCCGATACACCAATCTGATTGCAATGTCTCGAGGCTCGATCTATGCTTTGCGCAGGTACAGATTGGAACAAATATTCTGCCAGGGGAACCGATGAGGCACATCCTCCACGCCGACTTCGACGCGTTCTACACCTCCGTGGAGCAGCTCGACAATCCCGACCTGAGGGGCAAGCCGCTCGCCGTGGGAGGCAGCCCCGAGGTGAGAGGAGTCGTGGCCTCGGCGTCGTACGAGGCGCGGCGGTACGGGGTGCGGTCCGCCATGCCGATGCGCACGGCGTTTCAGAGATGTCCTGACCTGCTCAGGGTAAACGCTCGCTTTTCCAGGTACCGCGAGGTGTCGCGCCAGGTCATGGAGATCTTTCGGGACGTCACGCCGCTAGTCGAGCCGCTGTCAATCGACGAGGCGTACCTGGATGTCACAGACTCGGTCACGTCCGAGCGAAGCCCGGAGCAAATCGGGCGCCGGCTCAAGGAACGGGTCAGGGCCGACCTCGGACTGACGATCTCGATCGGAGTCGCAACGAGCAAATCGATCGCCAAGATCGCGTCCGACCTTGATAAGCCGGACGGCCTCACCGTCGTCCCTTCCGGGACGGAGTTGGAGTTCCTGGCCCCACTTCCTGTCGGTGCGCTGCAGGGCGTCGGGCCGAAGACGCGGGAAAGATTGGAATCTGAGGGCGTCTATACCGTCGGGGATCTCGCGGCGCGTCCGGACGACTGGTTGACCGACAGGTTCGGAAGAAACGGTGTGTACATGAAGAGACTCGCACTCGGACGGGACGATCGTCCGGTCGAGACCACACGGAATACCAAGTCGGTCAGCTCGGAGACGACACTCACTCAGGACACCGGCGATCCCGAGGCGCTCCGAGAGCTGGTCAACAGGCTCAGTCAGTCCGTGTCTTCGTCTCTGGAACGGCGGGGGCTGTGGGGGCGGACGGTCCGAGTAAAGCTGAGGCTGTCGGACTTCACGACGTTCACGCGCCAAAAGACGCTGTCCGAACTGGTCCAGGCGTCAGACGAGATCGCCGAGGCGGCGGGAGAGTTGGTCAGGGCGGAGACAGGTCCGGGAAGGACCTTCCGCCTGGTTGGTGTCGGCGTCGCCGGCTTCGAGGAGCCCGAGGAGCTCTCTGCAAGGGTCCAGCCCCGACTGCCTGGATTATAGCGTTCCAATCTTCAAACGATCCCAAGTCGCTCAAGGTCGTCGAGATCCCACTTAGCTTGGTCGGAAATCATGATCCTCAGGATTCCTGTCCGAAATGTGTCACCCATACGATGCGCGGAAACCGTAACCCGCCGCCCGTCATCATGACGGAACTGCCGATGGCTACGCGTCTGACGAACGAGTACAAATCCGTCACGACGCAAAGCTGAGATCAATCGTCGGGCACTGAGGGACCTTAGCCTAGAGTAGTCGATGTCTTTCATACATTGACGGCGACCTGGGGCTCAGCGAACACCAAGACGTCGCCCGCGGGATCTTCGGGCACCGCCTCCCCGTGTTCGATCATGCTCTCTACCGTCATCTGAATGACCTGGCGAATGTTGTCCAACGCCTCGGCCTGCGTACTGCCCCAAGTAGCACCGCCATGCTCCCGAAGCGCCGGAGAGTACGCGAGCCACGTATCTTCGTCCGGCTCGACGACCACGCGAAACAGGTAACTCTTCATCGTCAGTACCCTCGATCCTCATAGGCGCTGATGTCGCGCCACTTCGTAATCGTGGTCAGAATGTGGACATCGTAGTCAAAAGGGAGTATCGGGGCAATTCACCTAACCGGAGACCTAGACTTCGAGCTCATCGAAGACCGAGTGGTAGGAGGCAAGCCTGGAAGAGAGGATCAGTCCGCGCTCTTCGGCTTCGGCGACGGCGCAATCCGGCTCGTCGAGATGCGAGCAGTTGCTGAAGCGGCAGGAAGCGGCGAATTCGTCGATCTCTGGGTAGTAGAGCGGAAGCTCCCCGAGGGTGAGGCCGGCCAGCCCGAACTCCCTGATCCCGGGCGTGTCACCGACGTAGCCGCCCCCGTCGAGCGCGTAGAGCGCCGACTGCGTCGTCGTGTGCGTCCCCTGGCGATGGGCTTCGCTGATGTCGCCGATTCGTATGTTGAGTCCCGGTTGCATAGCGTTCATTAGCGAGCTCTTCCCAGTGCCCGAGAGTCCGACGACGACGGTCAGAAGTCCGGACAGCGCGCTCCGCAGCTGCTCGATCCCTAGGCCGGTAATCGCCGAGGTTAGCAGGACGCGATGGCCCATGTCCCGGTAGATCTGAACAGCCGCCTCGTACTTCTTCGGGTCCTCGACGAGATCAACCTTGTTGACGCAGATGATGGGCTCGATGTTCGAGAGGCCGGCGGCGATGAGGTATCTGTCGATCAGCTCGAGCCACAGGTCGGGCTCGCGCCACGACGAGACGATCAGAAGCTGGTCCACATTGGCGGCGATCACCTGCTGTCTAGGCGCCAGGAAGGGGTCGGGGCGCACCAGGACAGTGCGGCGCGGCAGAACGTCCTCGATGGCCCACGCTCCGGCGCCGTCCTCTGCCACGGCTACCTGGTCGCCGACGGCAACGGGGTTTATATAGCCGGTGTCGATCTCCGTGAGGAGCCCACGAATCGTCGCGGGATGCTCCTCGCCATCCAGATCGATTCGCGCAGACATTCCGGCAACCGCTGTGACCAGCGCCGTGATACCCGTTGAGGATTCCGAGGGATGAGGCTCGTGAGGCTCGGAATCCGCGACCTCCCGAACGGCAGTTACGGCCTCTTCGATCCGCCTGCGCCTATCGAGCTCGTCCCGCGGCATAATGCGCTCGAGCTCGTCGGGGGCGACCTCGTCCCAGTCCTGGCCGACCCTCGAAGTCCAGTCGTTTACTCGCGCGCGGGCGCGTTTGACGCTTCCGCTGCGCCTCAGAGTCTTCTTGGCCTTACGAACCGGCCGCCTGTTTCGGGGTCTGGGCATAGAGTAGGGCGATTATACGTACGACCCAAACGTGCTGGCAAGCTGGTGGCGGCTCAGGAGCTTGGTCGACGGATCCGCGGATGCGGGCGGTTCGTGAACCGCCCCTACAGGTATTCCGCATTTGCCAGGTGGATTTCGTGAGACGTGAAGCCAGGCGTCGCCCTTGCCGGGATCGCACGCTTGTATTACCTTGACCGCACAGTCTCCAAATGACCTGCAGGGAGGGCGTCCACCATGCGATTGGAAGGAAAGGTTGCGATCATCAGCGGCGCGGCGAGCGGAATGGGTGCTGAGGAGGCACGGCTCTTCGCCAGAGAGGGGGCGAGAGTCGTCATCGCGGATATTACTGACGAGGACGGGGAGGCGATCGCGCGTCAGATCGAGGACACCGGCGGCGAGGCGATATTCATCCACACAGACGTCACCAGCGAGGGGTCCTGGCAGAACGTCGTAGACACGACGCTCGAGAAGTACGGGAAGATCGACATCCTGGTCAACAACGCCGGGATCAGCGGCGGCGAGTTCTCCGATCCTTTGGACACCGAAGGTTGGGCCCAGATCATGGACGTAAACGCCACCGGCGTCTTCCTGGGAACGCGCGCGGTGGTGCCCGTGATGCAGCAGGCCGGAGGCGGCTCGATCGTGAACATCTCGTCGATCATGGGCTTCGTGGGCGGTGGGGGAGGGCATCCGGCCTACCACGCGTCGAAGGGCGCCGTCCGAATCTTTACCAAGGCCACGGCAGTGAAATACGGGCCAGTCGGTGTCCGAGCGAACTCCGTTCATCCCGGCTTCATGCCGCCGATGAAGAACTCCAGGGCGGAGGCCCGGAGTCAGGTGGAACTCGAGGAGAGGATCAGACAGACGCCTCTCAGGCGCACCGGGGAGACGATCGAGGTCGCCAACGGCGTCCTGTTCCTGGCTTCGGACGAGGCGTCGTTCGTGACCGGCACCGAGCTGGTGATCGACGGCGGCTTCATCGCACGCTAGGCCTCGCCGGCTGAATTGGCCAAGCGTTGCATGCCGGAACCACTACCTGATAGGTTGTGACTACCTAAGTGACCACCATTCGGAGGACCCGTGATGGACAAGGTGGGGATCAAACAGCTGAAGCGGGACGCAAGCGCCATCCTCAGGAGAGTGCGCGAGAACAAAGAATCGGTCGAGGTAACCTTCCGAGGCGCGACCATAGCGCAGATCGTTCCGGTTGGGAGTGAAACCGACGGGCAGGGTCGTGTAAAGGCTATAAGTACGAGTATAGAAACAGCGGTACAACAGGACGCAAACTCGTCAACCGCACCTCCGTATTATGTGCAGGAAACAGGTCAGGGTCGCCGCTACAGTGCACAGGAGACTCTGGACGCCCTTCGAGCGCTCAGAACGGAGATTAGTTCGATGGTAACCGGGCCCGTCGACGCTGTTGAACTGGTGAGAGAACAGCGGCGGGATTTGGGTGATGTTCGTAGTTGATGCCAGCGTTTGGGTGAGCAGTTTTCTCGATTCAGATCCAAACCATGAGGCGGCCAGCCTGTGGCTGTACGATGCCCTAGATCGGCTGACCCCAATATACGGCCCAGCTGTCCTACTTGCGGAAGTGGCCGGTTCTGTCTCCCGGGTTACCGGCAACTCGGTAACCGCAGACCGAAGCACCGACTTTCTTCTCAACGCAGCCAGTCTGATCTTGGTATCTCAAGATATAAACTCCTATGTCGCAGCGTCGAGACTCGCTGCTCGTCTACGGCTTCGTGGGTGTGACGCTCTCTATACACACGTGGCTTCCCAATACAACTCCATCCTTGTAACGCTGGATACTCAGCAACTGGAGAGGTCACGACCCTTGATCTCATCAGGGCGTCCATGGGATATCGAGATTCCCTAGATTGGCCGGAGAGCTCTAGATCTCCCCGTACGCCCAGGTCTTGATCAGGTGGTGGGCGATGGCCATCGGCTGGGGCACCGCGAGGTCACGGCTTCTACCTTCAAGCGCGTCTATCACGGTCTCCCGATCGAACCAGCCGACGTCGATCATCTCCTCATCGTCGATCCTGATCTCTGTGGTCGCGGCCTCGGCGTGGCAGCCGATCATCAGCGATGACGGGAACGGCCACGGCTGCGACGAGTGGTAGCGGACGTTCTTGACCTCAATTCCGGCCTCTTCCCTGACCTCCCTGGCGACCGCCTCTTCGATCGACTCGCCCTGGTCCATGAAGCCAGCAAGCGCGGAGTACATCCTCATACGCGACAGCCGGCCGCGGGACTGCCCGAGGAGGCAGCGGTCGCCGTCGTGCACGAGCATAATCGCGACCGGGTCGGTCCGCGGGAAGTGCTCGGCCCTGCAGCTTGTGCATCGTCGCACCTGGCCTCCCCGTCCCATCTGGGTTTGGTGTCCGCATACTGAGCAGAAGCCGTGTCTGTTGTGCCAGTCGAGCTGAGCGCGGGCCTGCGCAACGATTCCCGTTTCGTGACCGCTCAGGATTGATGCGGCGGACCGTGCGTCGGCGAACGTGAGCGAGTCTTCGGACCGGATCCGCGCTGCCGCGCCGCTGGTGGCAGGAACGTGCACCGCGAAGTGTGCGGCGCCGTCCAGGAGCCCCAGGAACACGGGCTCGACATCGATTCCGAACCATCGAACGTCGCGGGCGTCCAGCCAGTTAAGGGAGACATTGCCGTCCTGAGACAGAGGCACATCGAGCTCTGGCATCACGAGGAAGCGGCTGGCCGGGTCTTTCAGCGCCTCTGCGAGCCAGGCATCGTCTCGGCGCTGCTGGTCCCCTCTATCGAGCGGGTTGTCGGCGAACACGTGAGGTTGATATGGCATATGGTCTCTCGGGAAGGGCTCGAATGAGAGGGAAAAGTTAGCGAGCTATCGGTGATTCCTTTCGGGCTGCACCCTCTCGGACGTCTTGAACTGGCGGGCCAGAAAGCTTCGTTTGTTCCTCTCTGATGCGGTCGTCTAGCCACCGCTTCATGAGGACCTGATATCCGGTTCCTTCCCTCTCGGCGAAGGTCTTCAGAATCGCGAGCATCTGCTTCGGTACCCTAATGCTAATGGGAGTCGCAGCGACGCTCCGAGGAACGGCCTCTGGAGCATCGATCCAATCACTCGGCCGCACTGTTCCACTATCCCAAAACGCAGCTTCACTAGCGAGTTCTTCATCGGATGCCTTGACATAATTCTCTGATCTCATGTGACCCGCTCCCAGTAAGCTGGACCCTCAGAAGGCTCTAATGCCGTGATCGGCCTAAGGTACCGAATACCATCTTGGACTCAATCTTCACACACCACAAATATCCACCTGTCTAACCTTGTCGCACCCCAGAAGGCCGTTCGGTTCGGATGTCCCGGATGCCGTCTGGCCTCAACGTAAGGGGGAACCTCCAACAGCACCTGTTCTACTTCTTCTTCCGTGACACGATGCTGATCACGAATGTGTCTCGAGCCAAAGGCTGTACTCTCACGTTCCCAGATGATCTCGACTCCGGCCATCTGAGGACTAAGGTACTCATCTATCAGTCGTTCAAGCTCGGAGTCGTTCAACGTATATACACTACCACACTTGGAACGACCGCTCGACTAGGGCATCACCAGTGGACAGGCAGTGATCGACTAGTCTTAGGACCCGTTGGTGTCCTGCCTAGAGGCGATGTAGCCGGTGTCGGCTCTCCAGACCGCCGCGTCGTCCCGCCACGGGTTGGCCTTGACCCAGTCTTCGTCGACCTCGACGCCAAGCCCGGGGCCCTCGGGCAGGGGCAGGAAGCCATCCTTCTGCCAGGGGAAGTCCCCGAAGCAGACGTCCTGGAACCCCGCGTGGAGCTCGACGTCGTCACCGACCGCCTCGCGGACCGCCTCGCGGACCGCCGAGCTTCTTGACGGCCAGTCGCTCCGCTTCGATCGGGATGAACAGCCCTCGGTGTCGAACGGGTCGCCCTCGACTACGCTGATCACCCGGCTCCGTGAAGCTGAGCGCCCGCTCGACGGCGAGCTCCGGCGTCGCGCCGTCCCAGCGGCCGTAGCACCAGATACGGTCGCGCATGGGGCCGCCGAGAAGATCGTCGACTGGGGCGCCCAGCTTTTTGCCCTTGATGTCCCAGAGTGCGATCTTCATCGCGCTTTCTCAATCAACACCAAACAGTGCGGTACTCGTGGGCAGTCGGTCTGGCTGCGTCTCAGTGAGGCCACGTCTAAACCTCGAGATAGCAAAGAGGCGTCCCGCCCCAACTTAGGCGTCCCATAGACTGTAGCACCGGAGCGACCACCACATGAAGCCGGAATGATTCTCCAGTCTTGGACGGAATGGTAGAGACGGGGGAGGCCTCGACCCACGATTCGTATTCCTTAAGAGAATACTCGTTCCACCAACATCAGGCTCCAAACGTTGAAGCGTAAGCGGGTTAGGACTGCCGCAGTCACGGCAATTCGGCGGGACTATGGGCTAGCGGTCCTCACTAAGGGTATGGCTGGCACAACCAAGCCGGGCAAGGACTCGAAATCCCTACGCCGGTTCCCCTTTTAGGGGAATAGAGAACCTAGTTTAGCTGGCGGAGCCGAGGGTCAAGGGTATCCCTGAGCCAGTCACCGAAAATATTCAGAGACATCACAGTAAGCATGATAGCGAGTCCCGGCATCGTGGCGATCCACCAGGCGTCCGCCAGCTTGTCCCTGCCGTCGGCTATCATGGACCCCCAGGCCGGCGTGGGCGGGGGGACTCCCGCTCCCAGGAAGCTCAATGCAGCCTCCACCAGTATGACTATGCCCACATTCAGCGTGGAAATTACTATCAGGGTATTGATGACTCCCGGAAGAATGTGAACGAATAATATACGCAGGGTGCCGGCCCCGGACACTCGGGCCAAGGCGACGTAGTCCATACTCTTGAGTTGGAGAACCTCTGCTCGTACCACCCGCGCGAAGAGGGGCCATAAAAGGACTGAGAGGACCCCCACAATCATTAAGAAGGACGGGCCGAACGTCACCACCAACACCAGGGCTACTAACAGATAGGGCAGGGAGAGGAAAACGTCCACGGTCCGCATTAGCAACTCATCTACCCAGCCACCGTAGTAGCCGGACAATAGGCCGGCGAAGGTGCCAATCACACCTCCCACCCCAAGGGTTATTAAAGCTACTATCAAGGAGATGCGAGCACCATAGAAGAGCCGACTTAGAATGTCGCGTCCCAGGGCGTCGGTGCCCAGGGGGAATCTTGAGCTACCCGCCTCCCGGATCTCCACAATCAGGCTGTCGCCGATTGCGATGCTTCTTACCGGTCGGCCCTTCTTTGCCGCCTCGGCCTCTTCTAACGCCTTGGCCTCCTCGAACTCCTCGCTCCCGACTGCAACCTGGCGAAACCGTTGCCCTATCTCCACCTCATGCACCACCGTCTTGGGCAGAAATTTGGCTCCTTCCCAAATGGGTGGCAGAACTCTATCTGACAGGTCCCCAATCTCAGGGTCATGGGGGGAAATCCAACTGGCAGAAATGGCGCAGATGGCCATGATGGATAAGACGGCGGCCGCTAGTATGGGCATACGCCGGATTCTGCGCAGCGCCCGACGCGCCCGAAGACCGAAGGGCTCTCGGCTTATTACGGTCCCATTAGTGGTATCAGCTTCCACCGGCCGCTACTCCTCGCCTCTAGCCATAACGAATCCTGGGATCGATAAAAGCGTAGAGTATATCCACGAGCAGGGCGGTCCCTACATACACCAAAGTGAGGACTATCACCACGCCCTGAAGTACCGGATAATCCGAGGCCAGCATCGAAATAACTGCCTGACGTCCCAGGCCGGGCCAAGCGAAGACAACCTCGATGGTTATGGAGCCGGCTATCAGGCTGCCCATGCTGACACCAAAAAAGGTCAGCGCCGGGATCAAAGCGTTCTTCAGGGCGTGCACCCAGATGACGGCCCACTCGGAGGCACCCTTGGCCCGGGCCAGCTTGATGTACTCCGAGTCCAGCACATCCAGCATAGCTGAGCGGATCAATCTCATGTTGACTGCTACAAAAAACCAGCCGATGGTGATGGCCGGAAGAATGATGCCCGTCGGCTCCTCCCGGCCAGAGGGAGGCAGCCATTCCAACCGCACAGCAAAGAAGAAGATGAGCATAATGCCCAGCCAAAAGCTGGGAGCTGCTTGACCGATCAAAGCTATCGCTTTCCCGAACCGGTCTATGATTCCGTCGCGTCTCACTGCCCCAATGATGCCTAAAGGTACTCCAAGCAACGTGGGCCATAGAAGCCCCAATGCCCCAAGCTCGACGGTGTTGCGCAGCTTCTCTCCGATGATCTCCCTGGCGGGGCGGTGCTCAAAAATGGATTTGCCGAAGTCGCCCTGCACCAGATTCCAGATGAATATCCCGTACTGTTGATAGTAGGGCTTGTCCAACCCCAGTTTCTTCCCCAACAGGTCGTACTGCTCAGCAGTACTTAACGGTCCCATCATCAGGCTCCTGGGGTCTCCGGCCATCCGGGCCATAGCGAAGATGATCACCGACACAACCAGCACGGAGAGTATGGTCATAAAGAAGCGCCGTACCAGGAACCTTTGCATAGCCTCTCATTACCGAGCCGAGGGCGGCTCACCAAGCCCTGTGCTTCAGGCAACACCGACGAGCCGCTTTATGGACCTTTAGCCGATATTTCCCAGATCAAATTGATTATCATGGACATGTGCCCTCTTTGGATGGCTCGGACTATACTAAGGTACCCTGAGCGGGTCAAGTGCACTCAGATTCACTCAATTTCTCCACCCTCATGAGGTAACCACTTCCCAGCTAAGCAGATCAGCCCAGAGTCGCCTGTCTCTGCCCAAGTCTCTCCCTTGGGCCGAAATCCACCGCCTAACCGGCGAATGTCCGTAAGGGTTCGCCACGGCGAACGAACGGCCCGCACCCACCGGTGTCGCGACTCATTCGTTAGGTGGCGGATCTGGGTTGGGGCGAAATCCACCGCCTGATTCTACGTTACTGCACGTAACCGACCCCATCCGTCGTTCCGGCGTAGGCCGGAACCCAGGGGGGTGGGGCTCGTGCGGCCACGCTTGGCTGCACCTACCAGTCCCGGATTCCAATCTTCAGATGGCGGATCTGGGTTGGGGCAGCCTAGTTGCGCTGGAGACCCCATAACTGTCGTAATCGCCGTTTCCCATTCAACTCCCCAGGTTGTGCTGGATCTAACCCAGACGGTGAATCCTGGCGGCGTTTGCTCCGGCGATCTTGGCTTTTTCGCTCCTTTGCCGTAACCAGAGGTGTTTCCAACTACCGGCCATTAATATGGGCGCACACAAAATGCCCCGCCTGATACGTCAGGCGGGGCATGTTTCGTGGGTTGGCTTAGGAACCTTAGCGGTTTAGATTTAGTCGCTCACTACCGATGGGGCGCCCATTCAAGAGCGCTTATCCGTCGTGGGTTTCCGGTCTCCAGATGCTCCTCGATGATCTTTTCCCTATCTATGGCTATCATCATGGCCAAGCGCACTTTCCGGGCCGCGTCCCACTCGGGAGAGTCCATATCGGGGTTGCTGGAAACATGGGGCTTGTCGGGGTCCCACCCGAGGTGGGGCAGTGCGCAAATTCTGGGTGATCCGGGAACGCACTACCGGAACGCCCCGGGCATGTCTCTGGATCGGCGCTACGGTAGTACTGGCCATAGAACACTCGGGCGTGTTGACAAAAGCGACGGATCATGTAAGCTTTGCGGCGCCTACGCGTTTGATGGAATCAGGCCAAAGACGATGTCAGGTATCGCGTCTTGCGGTTTAAGAATACGCGTACAAGAGGGGTTACCACGTATCTAGCGGCGAGCCAGGCCCGCGGCGCGATGTGATTCGCGCTGGGAGCTGGGGCCCCGATTCCATCGGAGGAGCAGCCCGCACACCATCCCGCCACCAGCGATCGGCGCGGCGGGGCCGGACTGAAGGAGCGGTTCGGCGAAAAGGGCGCTCGGATTCACGGCTGGAGGGCGCCGCACTTCCGCGAGGTGCCCGTACTCTGACGGGTTCCGAGCGGTAAGCCCGAGGGCTGGCAGATGTGAGGGGCGTCCGAATTGTGGCTGCGTAATGCCGGATACCTGTTGATGTAAGGTTGTAATCGAGTCTGGAGGCGTCATGGTTACCACAATTGGAGAGGATCTGGTCACTCGCGAGGTCATCGCCGATCCGTACACTTATTACGGCAGGTTGCGGGAGGAGGACCCCGTCCATTGGAACGATGAGTACGAGGTGTGGATCATCACCCGGTATGATGATGTGGTCTGGCTCATACGGCACCACGAGATGTTCTCCTCGGCGCTTAAGAACGACCCAAGACCGCCTTATCCGGAAATTTACGAGTCTGACCTCGAGTTGTACGAGTATTTTATGCAATTTGAGGCAGAGATGGTCAACCAGCATGACCGGCCATCCCACCTGGAGATGCGAAAAGTAGTCCACGGATATTTCACCCCGAAGCCGATGGAGGCATGGCGTCCCTTGGTGAAGAGTGCGATAAAAGACCTCCTCGACGCGGCAGAGGAGAGGGGACACATGGATGTCATGCGCGACTTCGCCGTGCCACTTCCTGTTCTGGTCATTGCTCAGATGATGGGGGTCCCCCGTCAGGAGCGGCCTTACATTAGGGAGATCTCCGAAAAGCTGCTCCTCGGCGGTCAAGGCGGTCCAGGGGAACCCGATCGCATGCGGCTGATGAGACAGTGCATTCAGGAGATATACGATTACGTCTCCCCTCTCGTCGACGAGAGGATGGTCAACCCAGGGGACGATTTCATTTCCGTGCTGGCAGCGGCTGAGAAAAGCGGCGCCTTCACCCGGCCCCAGGTGGTGGCCAACACTGCTCTTCTCCTAATCGCCGGACATGAGACGACCTTAAACCTGATCTGTAACGGGACGCTGTCCTTCATCCGCAATCCAGACCAGTGGGAGCTGTTCAAGCAAGACCCTTCGGGCATGACCCGTGCGGCGACGGAAGAGTGTCTGCGCTACGACTCCCCTGTCAAGTCCCTCCCGCGCATAACCTTGCAAGACGTAGAAATGGGGGGCAAAATCATCCGCAAAGATGATCGCGTCAGGTGGGTCATGTCCTCCGCCAACCGGGACCCGCGCAAGTTCGATCAACCGGACAAGTTTGACATCACCCGGTGGCCCAACCCCCATGTGGCCTTTGGGGCTGGGATTCATCACTGCCTTGGCGCGACGCTGGCCCGAATTGAAGGCCAGGAGGCCTTCAAGGCCCTGGTCGAGCGATTCCCCGAATTCCAGCTAGAGACGGATCCGCTGGAATACAAGCTCGCTCTCAACCTCCGCTCGCTCGAATCCCTGCCCGTCTCATGGAATTAGGGGGTGCCCATGGCAAGGAAGCTTCGAATAACTGTTGACCACGACGTGTGTGTTGGGCAAGACATGTGCACCAACATTGCCACCGAGGTCTTCGCGCTTAACGAGAGCCTCCAATCTGAGGTGGTAAATCCAGAGGGAGACCCTGAGGAGAAGGTCCTGGAGGCGGCGGAAAATTGCCCGGTAAGCGCCATCGCGGTGGCGGACGAGGAAACGGGGGAGATACTGTTCCCCTAGTACCGCCCTTTGGCTTCTCGGGCGCATACGGTCAGAGAGCTGAACAGGGGGCGCCTCTGCCGAGAATCAAGCACGACCGCAGCGGTAAATCCTGGCGGCGTTGACTCCGGCGATCTTGGCTTTTTCGCTCCTTTGCCGTAACCAGAGGCGTTCCCAACTACCGGCCAATAGTATGGGCACGAAACATGCCCCGCTTGACGTATCAGGCGGGGCATGTTTCGTGGGTTGGCTTAGGACCTTAGCGGTCTAGATTTAGTCGCTCACTGCTCCCGATGGGGCGCCCATTCAAGGGCGCTTATCCGTCGTCCGTTTCCGGTCTCCAGCTTGTCCCCCCAGTCACCCACTTTGGGGCCAAGCGCGTGTATCTGGTTGACCGTCCACAACCCGTAGGTCTCCAGGGAGTTGGCCCAGAAAAAGTCGGCTAATTCAACCGTTTTTACCCAGCGCTCCTCGTCGTCGAATGTGTTGAAGGCGTCCTCTATCAGAACCGACGTGATGGGGTGGTTGAAGCCAATGGTGACGCTCGCCCAGGGCATATGCAAGGCGTGCCATAGGAATGTGACGTCTTGAAAAGGTGGGGCGGCGTTGCAGGATATACCCTTAAACGAGTGGTCCAACCACGGCTCGACGAGGGTAGCGAAAGGCAATTTGATAATGTTGACGTCAAGGCCAAGATCCTCCCACATGGCGCCGATGGCCTCGCAGGCCTCGACCTCGGAAGGCGCACCCCTTTCAGCGGGGTAAAGTTCCAGTGAGAAGCCGTCGGGATAGCCCGCCTCGACTAGAAGCTGCTTGGCCCGCTCCAGATCGTACTCCCACTTCCATTCGGGCTTGTTCGGACGATTGGACCACGCCAACATCGATTGGGGCACTCCCTCACCGTGGAGGAGCTCCTCGATAATCTTTTCCCTATCTATGGCTACCATCATGGCCTGGCGCACTTTCCGTGCCTGTTCCCACTCGGGAGAGTCGAAATCGGGGTTTGCTGAAACCCAGGCCGCGTCGGGGTCCCACCCCTCTGCGGGGCAGTTTTCATATTCTTCTCTATCGGGCCAAGGACTACCAGGACGCCCGGGGCACCATTCTGGATTGTAGCTAACGTAGTTATTGCCATAGAACAAGAGGTGCTGATCGACGGCGTCTTTCTGGGCCATGAATTCGGTGCCAGGCGTATTCGCCAGTAGCGGTATGGTGTCCGGGATTGCCGTAAAAACATCTATCCTGCGCGTCTGGAAGTTGGCTATCCGTGTGGCTTCCTCGGGTATATTCAAGAACCTCATCTCGGCGAAGTCGGGGGTCTTCCTATAGTGGTCCATCACCGCCTCGAAATCCCACCACTCGCCGGGCTGCGAGTCCACAATCTTCCAGGGTCCTGTACCGACTAGCACCGAGTTGGCCTCGTCCAATCCTATCGATTTCTCCAGCTCTTCCACCTGCTTCTTGCTGACGGCGAAAATTCCGTCTGGGCCGGGAGTGAGCGTCGATTGCATCACACTCCACTTTGGTACGCCGGTGTTTGCCTCGAAGGTATGGTCATCTAGTACTTTCAAATGGCCATCTGGATTCAAAAAATGTGTTCTATGGCTCCCTGCCGCTGAGTTTATGGAGTCCTCGGCCCCAGCCGCCTTAATGGAAAATACATAGTCCTCGGCGGTAAACTCTCCCCATCCATCGTGGAACTGGACACCCTCCCTGAGCTTGAAGGTCCAGGTCAGCTGATCGGAGGCGACACTCCACGACTCAGCCAACTTGCCGAATAAATTCCACTCCAAGTCTCGGCCGACCAGCCCTTCAACGGCAGAAATGAAGTTAAGGCTTGCCGCGGGAAAGGAGGACAAGCCGGGATGTGCCTGATAGGGGCCGAGCTCAGGGAAAGCAACATTCAGGGTCCCATGGGGTGCGTCCATCGGCCCAGTGGGCGCCTGGACCTCTCTGACGACCACCTTCTCCACCACGACGGTCTCGCCGGGGACCTCTATCTCTTTGATCACCTCTTTCTCCACCACCACGGTCTCGCCGGGGACCTCTACCTCTTTGATTACCTCTTTCTCGATCACCACGGTCTCACCGGGGACCTCTACCTCCTTGACTACCTCTTTCTCCACCACCACGGTCTCACCAGGGACCTCGACGGTCTCTGTTACGACTTTCTCGACCACGACGGTCTCACCGGGTACCTGTACCTCTTTGATTACCTCCTTCTCGACCACGACGGTCTCGCCGGGGACCTCTACTGTCTCCGCGCTGCAGGCGGCGGCGAGGACCAGCAGCATGGCTCCTCCTGCCACCACGACCAACCACCGCATTCCAAGAGCCTTAGTCATTTCGGTTCCTCCTTGGTCAATGTCTAGACGTTCCGTAGCGGCGCGGGAACTGTCCCACGCGCGGACTGCACTGTGATGAGCACCAGCGGCAAAACCAAAGCCAGTAACTTACGTATTTTCCTAATGCCCCGCCTGAGGTATCGGGCGGGGCATGTTTGGTGGGTTGGCCTAGGAACCTTAGCGGCTTAGATTCAGTCGCTCACTACCGATGGGGCGCCCACTCAAGGCCGCTTATCCGTCGTGTGTTACCGGTCTCCAGATGCTCCCCCCAGTCACCCACCTTGGGGCCCAGCGCGTGTACCTGGTTGGCAGTCCACAACCCGAAATTCAGTTTGTTGTCCCAGAACCAACTACCTATTTCCAGGTTTTTTTCCCATCGCTCTTCCTTGTCGAAGGTGTTAAAGGCGTCGTCTATCATCTTAGAGATGATGGGGTGGTCCACGCCAACGCTGACGCCCGTATTGGGGAGATGTATGTAGTAATATAGCCATACGGGTTCTATAAAGGGTGGGGCGGCGTTGCAGGCTATACCCTTTTGCGAGAAGTTAAGCCACGCCTCCACAAGGGTATTGAAAGGGATTTTAATAATGTTGACGTCAAGGCCAAGTTCCTCCCACATGGCGCCTATGGCCTCGCAGGCCTCGACCTCGGAAGGCGCACCCCTGACAGCGGGGTAAAGGTCCATCTCGAAGCCGTCCGGATAGCCCGCCTCGGCTAGAAGCTGCTTGGCCCGCTCCAGATCGTACTCCCACACCCATTCGGGCTTGCCCTGTTGATTGCCCCACGCCTGCATACTGAGGGGCTCTCCCTCACCGTGGAGGAGCTCCTCGATAATCTTTTGCCTATCTATGGCTACCATCATGGCCAAGCGCACTTTCCGGGCCTGCTCCCACTCGGGAGAGTCCAAATCGGGGTTGGCGGAAACATAGGGCGCGTCGGGGTCCCACCCCTCTGCGGGGCAGTATTGAAACTCTGGTTTATCGGCCCAAGGACCACCAGGACGCCCCGGGCATGTTTCTGGATCGGCGCTATGGTAGTAATTGCCATAGAACAAGAGGTGCTGATCGATGGCGCCTTTCTGGGCCATGAATTCGGTACCGGGCGTATTCGCCAGTAACGGTATGGTGTCCGGGACTGCCGTAAAGACATCTATCCTGCGCGTCTGGAAGTTGGCTACTCGGGTGGATTCCTCGGGTATTTCGTGGAACCTCATCTCGGCGAAGTAGGGGGTCTTCAGGTAGTGGTCCATCACCGCATGGAAATGCCAGTACTCGCCGGGCTGCGATTCCGCAATCTTCCAGGGGCCGGTACCGACCAACTGCGAGTTGGCCGCGTCCAATCCTATCGATTTCTCCAGCTCTGTCGCCTGCGTCTTGCTGTTGACCAACACTGGGTCTGAGCCGGGACTGTACACCGAAGTCAGCAAGTCCCAAAAGGGTTTGCCGGTGTTTACCTCGATGGTATGGTCATCTAGCGCTGTCAAATAGCCTTCCGGATTCAGAAACTTTTCTCTATGCGCCGCAGCTTGGGGGTTTATGGAGCCCTCGGCCGAAGCCGTCTCAAGGGTCCATATAAAGTCCTCGGCGGTAAACTCTCCCCATCCGTCGTGGAACTGGACATCCTCCCTAAGATTGAAGGTCCAGGTCAACTGATCGGGGGCGACAGACCACGACACCATCAACCTGGGGTAATAATCCCAGTCTAGGTCTCGGCCGTGCAGCGATTCAAGGGCAGCCAATTCGACAATGCTCGCCTGGGGAAAGGAGGTCATGGCGGGATGTGCCTGATAGGAGCCGAGCTCAGGGAAAGCAACATTCAGGGTCCCAGTGGGTTCCATAGTCTCCGTCATCGACGGGTCACTTGTAGCTGCTGCCGCCACGGCCTTGACCACCGCGGAATCTACCGCCTCTTGCAGGTCCGCCGCGGTGATTCCGGGGTGCGCGTCCAGCTGGTCAGAGACTATCTTGCTGACCTCGGCGGCAGAGAGCCCGGGCTGCATCGCCCCCTCGACTATCTTGGTGACGTCGGCCTGCGACAGGCCTTCCGGTATCTGGATGCCCGCGATTGCGGACTGCAAATCCGCGGCAGTTATACCCCCCGCCGCCATCACAGCGTCATCGACCGCTTTTTGCAGATCCGCGGCGGTGATCCCGGGCTGCGCGTCCAGCTGGTCTGAGACTATCTTGCTGACCTCGGCGGCAGAGAGCCCGGGCTGCACCGCGCCCTCGACTATCTTGGTGACGTCGTCCTCAGACAGGCCTTCCGGTATCTGTATGCTCGCGATCGCGGCCCGCAAATCAGCGGCGGTCATCCCGGGGTCGGCGGTCGGCATCTCTGCCGCGGCCTTGCTCACAGCGTCATCGACCGCCTTTTGCAGGTCCGCGGCAGAGATGCCGGGCTGCGCGTCCAGCTGGTCAGAGACTATTCTGCTGACCTCGTCGGCAGAGATCCCGGGCTGGGCTGCGTCCGTGACTATCCTGCTGACGTCAGCCTCGGACAGGCCGGCGGGTATCTGGATGCTCTCCATCGCGGCCTGCAAGTCCGCGGCGGTTATTCCGGAAGGCGCAGGGGCCGGCGCGGGTTCATCGTCTCCGCATGCAACAGCCAGAACCATCACGAGCACCAGCGGCAAAACCAAAGGGAATAACTTACCTGTTTTCATATTACTCTCCTCTGCATGTGTATTTCTGTCCGGGTGTCCCCGACTTGTCGGTGGAGATTCCTTATTCCCTCCCCTCCCTTTTCACCGATGCAGGTCGGTGTGAGGAAGCCCCGTACCAGAACCCCTGAATACCGGGGAGGATAATATCGGAAAGTCACGGAGTAGCCATGTTGGTGGCAGGACTTGTGGCTCGGAGTCTGGGGGCGTTCCTTGACTTGACCTCGTCCTGAGCGTGGTTCCGTCAATTCCGGTGACCGCGCCAGTATACACTCTCAAGTATTATTGTCAAGTACATCGGATGGCGAGGTAGTGTACGGTTAAGTGTGTAAAAAGAAAGGGGCGTATCCTTCCAGTGAACAAAGGATGTGCCGGATCTGATTCAGACGGTAAATCCTGGCGGCGTCGACTCCGGCGATCTTGGCTTTTTCGCTCCTTTGCCGTAACCAGCGGTGTTTCCAACTACCGGCCATTACTGTGGGCGCACACAACATGCCCCGCCTGATACGTCAGGCGGGGCATGTCTCGTGGGTTGGCTTAGGAACCATAGCGGACTAGATTTAGTCGCTCACTGCTCCCGATGGGGCGCCCATTCAAGGGCGCTTATCCGTCGTCCGTTTCCGGTCTCCAGATGCTCCCCCCAGTCACCCACTTTGGGGCCAAGCGCGTGTATCTGGTTGACCGTCCACAACCCGTAGGTCTCCAGGGAGTTGGCCCAGAACCAGTCGGCTAATGCCACCGTTTTTTCCCAGCGCTCCTCCTTGTCGAATGTGTTGAAGGCGTCCTGTATCTGAACCGACGTGATGGGGTGGTTGAAGCCAATGGTGACGCTCGCCCACGGCATATGCAAGCCGTGCCATAGCCGTGTGACGTCTTCAAAGGGTGGGGCGGCGTTGCAGGCTATACCCTTTTGCGAGTGGTCCAACCACGGCTCTACGAGGGTAGCGAAAGGCAGTTTAATGATGTTGACGTCAAGGCCAAGATCCTCCCACATGGCGCCTATGGCCTCGCAGGCCTCGACCTCGGAAGGCGCACCCCTTTCAGCGGGGTAAAGTTCCAGCGAGAAGCCGTCGGGATAGCCCGCCTCGACTAGAAGCTGCTTGGCCCGCTCCAGATCGTACTCCCACTTCCATTCGGGCTTATTCGGACGATTGGACCACGCTAACATTGATTGGGGCACTCCCTCACCGTGGAGGAGCTCATCGATAATCTTTTGCCTATCTATGGCTAACATCATGGCCTGGCGCACTTTCCGGGCCTGTTCCCACTCGGGAGAGTCGAAATCGGGGCTTGCCGAAACATAGGCCGCGTCCGGGTCCCACCCCTCTGCGGGGCATTTTTCATTTTCTGGTCTATCGGGCCAAGGACTACCAGGACGCCCCGGGCACCATTCTGGATTGAAGCTAACGTAGTTATTGCCATAGAACAAGAGGTGCTGATCGACGGCGTCTTTCTGGGCCATGAATTCGGTGCCAGGCGTATTCGCCAGTAGCGGTATGGTGTCCGGGATTGCCGTAAAAACATCTATCCTGCGCGTCTGGAAGTTGGCTATCCGGGTGGCTTCCTCGGGTATATTCAAGAACCTCATCTCGGCGAAGAAGGGGGTCTTCCTATAGTGGTCCATCACCGCCTCGAAATCCCACCACTCGCCGGGCTGCGAATCCGCTATCTTCCAGGGTCCAGTACCGACTAGCACCGAGATGGCCGCGTCCATTCCTATCGATTTCTCCAGCTCTTGCACCTGCTTCTTGCTGACGGCGAAAATTCCGTCTGGGCCGGGAGTGAGCGTCGATTCCATCACGCTCCACCTTGGCACGCCGGTGTTTACCTCGATGGTATGGTCATCTAGCGCTATCAAATGGCCTTCTGGATTCGAAAAATGTGTTCTATGGCTCCCTGCCGCTGAGTTTATGGAGTCCTCGGCCGTAGCCGCCTTAATGGAAAATATATAGTCCTCGGCGGTAAACTCTCCCCATCCGTCGTGGAACTGGACACCCTCCCTGAGCTTGAAGGTCCAGGTTAGCTGATCGGAGGCGACACCCCACGACTCGGCCAACTTGCCGAATGTATTCCACTCTAGGTCTCGGCCGACCAGCCCTTCAACGGCAGAAATGAAGTTAAGGCTTGCCGCGGGAAAGGAGGACAAGCCGGGATGTGCCTGATAGGGGCCGAGCTCAGGGAAAGCAACATTCAGGGTCCCATGGGGTTCCGTCGTCTCCGTCATCGACGGGGCACTTATAGCTGCCGCCGCCACGGCCTTGACCACCGCGGAATCTACCGCCTCTTGCAGGTCCGCCGCGGTGATGCCGGGCTGCGCGTCCAGCTCGTCTGAGACTATCTTGCTGACCTCGGCGGCAGAGAGCCCGGGCTGCATCGCCCCCTCGACTATCTTGGTGACGTCGGCCTGCGACAGGCCTTCCGGTATCTGGATGCCCGCGATTGCGGACTGCAAATCCGCGGCAGTTATACCCCCCGCCGCCATCACGGCGTCATCGACCGCTTTTTGCAGATCCGCGGCGGTGATCCCGGGCTGCGCGTCCAGCTGGTCTGAGACTATCTTGCTGACCTCGGCGGCAGAGAGCCCGGGCTGCACCGCGCCCTCGACTATCTTGGTGACGTCGTCCTCAGACAGGCCTTCCGGTATCTGTATGCTCGCGATTGCGGACTGCAAATCAACGGCGGTCATCCCGGGGTCGGCGGTCGGCATCTCTGCCGCGGCCTTGCTCACAGCTTCATCGACCGCCTTTTGCAGGTCCGCGGCAGAGATGCCGGGCTGCGCGTCCAGCTGGTCAGAGACTATTCTGCTGACCTCGTCGGCAGAGATCCCGGGCTGGGCTGCGTCCGTGACTATCCTGCTGACGTCAGCCTCGGACAGGCCGGCGGGTATCTGGATGCTCTCCATCGCGGCCTGCAAATCCGCGGCGGTAATTCCGGAAGGCGCAGGCGCGGGCGCGGGTTCATCGTCTCCGCACGAAACCGCCAGCGCCATCACGAGCACCAGCGGCAAAACCAAAGGGAATAACTTACCTATTTTCATATCACCCTCCTCGGTATGCGCTTTCCTGTCCGGGTGTCCCCGACTTGTCGGTGGAGATTCCCTATTCCCTCCGCTCCCTTTTCACCGATGCACGTCGGTGCGAGGGAGCCCCGTACCAGAACCCCTGAAGGGAGGAGAGGGTAACATCGGTGAGTCACAGAGCAGCCGTGTTGGTGGCAGGACTTGTGACTCGGAGTCTGAGGCGTTCCTCTACTCGAACTCGTCTTTGGCGTGGTTCCCTCAAGTACGGTGACCGCGCCAGTATACACTCTCAAGTATTATTATCAAGTACATCGGATGGCGAGGTAGTGTAAGGTTAAGTGTGTAAAAAGAAAGGGGCGTATCCTTCCAGTGAACAAAGGATGTGCTGAATCTAATTCAGACGGTGAATCCTGGCGGCGTTTGCTCCGGCGATCTTGGCTTTTTCGCTCCTTTGCCGTAACCAGAGGTGTTTCCAACTACCGGCCATTACTGTGGGCGCACACAACATGCCCCGCCTGATACGTCAGGCGGGGCATGTCTCGTGGGTTGGCTTAGGAACCATAGCGGACTAGATTTAGTCGCTCACTGCTCCCGATGGGGCGCCCATTCAAGGCCGCTTATCCGTCGTGTGTTACCGGTCTCCAGATGCTCCCCCCAGTCACCCACCTCGGGGCCCAGCGCGTGTATCTGGTTGACCATCCACAACCCGTACTCCAGGGTGTTGTCCCAGAGCCATTGTCCTACTTCCAGGTTTTTCTCCCAGCGCTCTTCCTTGTCGAATATCTCATAGGCGTCGGATACCATCTTAGAGAAGACTGGGTGGTCGAAGCCAGAGCTCCAGCCCGTATCGGGGAGATGTATGAAGAAATCTAGCCATACGGGTTCTATAAAGGGTGGGGCGGCGTTGCAGACTACTTGACCATCATCCGAGCGGTCCAACTGCCCCTCTACGAGGGTATTGAAAGGGATTTTAATAATGTTGACGTCAAGGCCAATCTCCTCCCACATGGCGCCTATGGCCTCGCAGGCCTCGACCTCGGAAGGCGCACCCCTGACAGCGGGGTAAAGGTCCATCTCGAAGCCGTCGGGATAGCCCGCCTCGGCTAGAAGCTGCCTGGCCCGCGCCTGATCGTACTCCCACACCCATTCGGGCTTGCCCTGTTGATTGCCCCACGCCAGCATACTGGTGGCCACCCCCTCACCGTGGAGGAGCTCCTCGATAATCTTTTCCCTATCTATGGCTACCATCATGGCCAAGCGCACTTTCCGGGCCGCGTCCCACTCGGGAGAGTCCAAATCGGGGCTTGCGGAAACAAAGGGCGCGTCGGGGTCCCACCCCTCTGCGGGGCAGTATTGAAACTCTGGTCTATCGGCCCAAGGACCACCAGGACGCCCCGGGCATGTTGAAGGATCGAAGCTATGGTAGTAATTGCCATAGAACAAGAGGTGCTGATCGATGGCGCCTTCCTGGGCCATGAATTCGGTACCGGGCGTATTCGCCAGTAACGGTATGGTGTCCGGGACTGCCGTAAAGACATCTATCCTGCGCGTCTGGAAGTTGGCTATCCGGGTGGATTCCTCGGGTATTTCGTGGAACCTCATCTCGGCGAAGTAGGGGGTCTTTAGATAGTGATCCATCACCGCATGGAAATGCCAGTACTCGCCGGGCTGCGAATCCGCAATCTTCCAGGGGCCGGTACCGACCAACTGCGAGTTGGCCGCGTCCAATCCTATCGATTTCTCCAGCTCTGTCGCCTGCGTCTTGCTGTTGACCAATACTGGGTCTGAGCCGGGACTGTACACCGAAGTCAGCAAGTCCCATAAGGGTTTGGCGGTGTTTGTCTCGATGGTATGGTCATCTAGCGCTATAAAATGGCCTTCCGGATTCAGAAACTTATCTCTATGCGCCGCAGCTTGGGGGTTTATGGACCCCTCGGCCGAAGCCGTCTCAAGGGTCCATATAAAGTCCTCGGCGGTAAACTCTCCCCATCCGTCGTGGAACTGGACATCCTCCCTAAGATTGAAGGTCCAGGTCAACTGATCGGGGGCGACAGACCACGACACCATCAACCTGGGGTAATAATCCCAGTCTAGGTCTCGGCCGTGCAGCGATTCAAGGGCAGCCAATTCGACAATGCTCGCCTGAGGAAAGGAGGTCATTGCGGGATGTGCCTGATAGGAGCCGAGCTCAGGGAAAGCAACATCCAGGGTCCCATAGGGTGCCATCGTCTCCGGCATCGACGGGGCAGCGGGCACCTCGACCTCTCTGATGACCACCTTCTCCACCACCACGGTCTCGCCGGGGACCTCTACCTCTTTGACTACCTCCTTCTCCACCACCACGGTCTCACCGGGGACCTGTACCTCTTTGATCACCTCTTTCTCCACCACCACGGTCTCACCAGGGACCTCGACGGTCTTCACGACCTCTTTGGTGACAGTGACCGTCTCACCAGGTACCTGTACCTCTTTGATTACTTCCTTCTCCACCACCACGGTCTCGCCGGGGACCTCTACTGTCTCCGCGCCGCAGGCCGCGGCGAGGACCAGTAGCATGGCCGCTCCTGCCGCCACGACTAACCACCGCATTCCAAGAGCCTTACTCATTTCGGTTCCTCCTTGGTCAATGTCTAGACGTTCCGCCGTGGCGCGGGATCTGTCCCACGCGCGGGCTGCACCGTAATGAACACCAGCGGCAAAACCAAAGGCAGTAACTTACCTATTTTCATAGATAAGCCTCCTCGTGCCTTGAGACCGGTCCCTTTAAAACCGATGACTGCCCAATTCTACGCTCTGGAACACTCTTGTCAAGTACATCGGATGGCGAGGAAGCGTAACGTTAGGTGTGGAAAAAGAAAGGGGCGTATCCTTCCAGTGAACAAATAAGCTGGAAAGGTAACCACTTCCCTGCTAAGCATATCAGTCCAGAGTCGCCTGTCTCTGCCCAAGTCGCTCCCTTGGGGCAGCCCATTTGCGCTGGACGACACCATAACTGTCATAATCGCTGTTTCCCATTTAACTGCCCCGGATGTGCCGGATCTAATTCAGACGGTAAATCCTGGCGGCGTCGACTCCGACGATCCTGGCTTTTTCGCTCCTTTGCCGTAACCAGAGGTGTTTCCAACTACGGGCCATTACTATGGGCGCGCACAACATGCCCCGCCTGACGTATCAGGCGGGGCATGTTCCGTAGGTTAGCTTATAGGACCTTAGCAGCGGTCTAGATTTAGTCGCTCACTACCGATGGGGCGCCCATTCAAGAGCGCTTATCCGTCGTGGGTTTCCCGTGTCCAGATGCTCCTCCCAGTCACCCACTTCGGGGCCCAGCGCGTGTATCTGGTTGGCTGTCCACAACCCGTGGTCCAGGACGTTGTCCCACATTAATTGTCCTGCTTCCAGCGATAGTTTCCAGCGCTCTTCCTTGTCGAATGTGTTGAAGGCGTCGACAAACAACCTCGACGTGACGGGGTGGTTCATGCCAGGGCTCCAGCCCCCATCGGCCAGATACATTTTGGAGTCCAGCCACATGGGTTCTATAAAGGCTCCAGAGGCGTTGCAGGCTACATAACCCTTTGCCGTGTAGTCCAACTGCTTCTCTACGACGGTATTGAAAGGAATATTCTGAAGGTTGACGTCAAGGCCAACTGCCTCCCACATGGCGGCTATGGCCTCGCAGGCCTCGGCCTCGGAAGGCGCACCCCTGAGCATGGGGATAAGTTCCATTTCGAAGCCGTCGGGATAGCCCGCCTCGGCTAGAAGCTGCCTGGACATCTCCGGATCGTACGGCCGCACCCATTCGGGCGGGAAATCTTGATTGGACCACCCCTGCATTGGGAGGTGCACTGCCTCACCATGGAGAAGCTCCTCGATAAGCTTATCCCTATCTATGGCATAGTGCATGGCCAAGCGCACTTTCCGGGCTGCGTCCCACTCGGGAGAGTCCATATCGGGGTTGGCGGAGACCCAGGGCGCGTCGGGGTCCCACCCGGAGGTGGGGCATCTATCAGTTTTTGGATAAGGGGGGGGGAAATTACTGGTAGGTTCCCCCGGGCATGTCGAAGGATCGGCGCTAGTGTAGTACTGGCCATAGAACAAGAGGTGCTGCTCGACGGCGCCTTTCTGGGCCATGAACAGGGTGCCGGGCGTATTCGCCAGTATCACTATTGAGTCTGGGACTGCCGTAAAAGTATCTAGCCTGCGCGTCTGGAAGTTGGCTATCCGGGTGGATTCCTCGGGTATTTCCCAGAACCTCATCTCGGCGAAGAAGGGGGTCTTCAGGTAGTGGTCCATCACCGCGTCGAAATGCCAGTACTCGCCGGGCCGGTTTTCCGCTATCTTCCAGGGTCCGGTACTGACTATCAGCTCGTTGGCCGCGTCCAATCCTATCGATTTCTCCAGCTCTGTCACCTGCTTCTTGCTCATGGCATAAACTGGGTCTGAGCCGGGAATGTGGAACGTAGTTATCGCATCCCAGATAGGTGCGCCGGTATTTGTCTCGACGGTATAGCGATCAGTCGCTGTCACAGAGCAATCATCACAGAAAAATGTCCGTGAATACTCCTGACCCCTGGGGGCTATGGTGCCCTCTTTTACAATCGCCTCCATGGAAAATACCAAGTCCTCTGCGGTGAACTCTCCCCAATCGTCGTGGAACGGGACCCCCTCCCTAAGATTGAAGGTCCAGGTCAACTGATCGGGGGAGACTTCCCACGACGTGGCCAGCTTGCCGTAGAATTCCCAGTCCAAGCCTCGGCCGACCAGCGAATCAGCGGCAGCCAACATGTTCAAGCTCGCCTGGGGAAAGGAGACCGCAGGGAGGTACATCTGATAGGAGCCGAGCTCCGGGAAAGCAACATCCAGGGTCCCATAGGGTGCCATCGTGTCCATCATCGACGGGGCAGCGGGCACCTCGACCTCTCTGACGACCACCTTCTCCACCACCATGGTCTCGCCGGGAACCTCTACCTCTTTGACTACCTCCTTCTCCACCACCACGGTCTCACCGGGGACCTGTACCTCTTTGATCACCTCTTTCTCCACCACCACGGTCTCACCAGGGACCTCGACGGTCTTCACGACCTCTTTGGTGACAGTGACCGTCTCACCAGGTACCTGTACCTCTTTGATTACTTCCTTCTCCACCACCACGGTCTCGCCGGGGACCTCTACTGTCTCCGCGCTGCAGGCCGCGGCGAGGACCAGTAGCATGGCCGCTCCTGCCACCACGACTAACCACCGCATTCCAAAAGCCTTACTCATTTCGGTTCCTCCTTGGTCAATGTCTAGACGTTCCGCCCCGGCGCGGGATCTGTCCCACGCGCGGGCTGCACCGTAATGAACACCAGCGGCAAAAGCAAAGCCAGTAACTCACCTATTTTCATAGGTAAGCCTCCTCGTGCCTTGAGACTGGTCCCATTAAACCCGATGACTGCGCAATTCTACGCTCTGGAACACCCTGGGGTCAAGTGAACAAGTCCAGGTGTCCCCGACTTGTCGGTGGAGATTTCTTATTCCCGCCCCTCCCTTTTCACCGATGCACGTCGGTGTGAGGAAGCCCCCGTACCAGAACCCCTGAAGGTCGGAAAAGGCTGCTGACCGGACTTTCGATACGTAGGAGGTCGGATCTGGTACTGGCTCCTGACTGCTTGTTCTACAGGCTGAGTCGAAAGGTGTCTGGCAAGGCTCAGACAGGAACGCCGCCAGCACCAGCGAGATGGGGCGCTTTGAGACGGAGACCTTGACTGCGAAGGACAATCTCAATGGGCTCCCCCGTTTGAACACCCAGTGGGTGGAAGGAGCCATGGCCCATACTCCAGACCAGAGAGTGATTCTGGATATGGATAGCTCAGCGAGCCAGGTGCATGGCCATCAGGAGGGTGCCGCCTACAATGGGCACTTCGAATGTGTCTGCTATCATCGGCTATTTTGTTCAACCAGTTCGGGGATTGCGAAGGGGCGACGCTAAGACGCGGCAACGTCCATAGCGCCGAGGGCTGGCAGGAACTCCTTGATCCGGTGCTGAGCAGATACCAGAAGAAGGGACGGCGGCTGTTGTTCCGAAGTGATGCCGCCTTTGGCAAGCCAGAGGTGTACGAGTACTTGGAACAAGAGAAGATTGGGGACGCCATTCGGTTTTCAGCTAACACGGTACTTCAGATGTCAGCTAGACCGCATGTACACCTGGATTCTGTGCCGGTTCGCTTCGGTCACGTAAAGCCGGTTCTCGGCATCGAGCTCGACCGCGACTGGAGCCCAGAAGTACTTCTCGACTTGGGCCGACTCCTCGTGGGGGTCGCCTGAGACGAAGTCGAGGACGGGTTCCAGATTGGCCCGAGCGCGGGCTTCGGCCTCTTCGGCGTTGGCGTCCAGGAACTGTTCAGCCCATTTCGACAGGGTCGCTTCGCCCCTTAGTTTCTGGACAAATCCGCCCATCGAATCGAGAACCTGCACCCTCTCGTTGCCCCAGTCGGCCACGTACATGTAACCGTCGGCGTCAACGGCGACGCTCGTCGGACGGTTGAACTGGCCGTCGCCGATGCCGGACTCGCCGAACTCGGCCAGGAACTCGCCGGACGGCGAGAATCTCTGGATCCTATCGTTACGCCAGTCGGCCACGTAAACGTCTCCCTTTGGATCGACCGTAATTCCCCAGGGTAGATTCATCTCGCCCTCTCCCGCCCCATAGGAACCGAACGAGGACAGGAATCCGCCGTCTTTGGTGAATTTCTGTACGCGGCTGTTGTTGGAGTCGACGACGTACAGGTGGTCTTCAGCGTCGAATGCGATGCCGGAAGGTCCGTCGAGCCGGCCCTCGTCAGCGCCGTACGTGCCCCAGCGACTCTGGTGGTTTCCCTCGGCATCGAAGACGCTGATCATATTTGTCTCGATGTCGCTGAGATAGATCGTCCCTTTGCTATCGCTGGCGAGGCCGGTGGCCCAGATGAACTGGCCCGGTTCCCGACCAAAGGAGCCGAAGACCCTGTAGAAGTTCTCCTCCAGGTCGAGGATCGTCACGCGGACGCCCTGGGGGACCGGGTGATTGGATCGGTTTGCAACGTAGATTTTCCCGTTGGCGCCCAAGGTCATATCGGCCGGGAAGTAGAGCCCTCGGCCTTGCATGGCGGCGATGCCGATAGTGCGGTCGTAGGTGAGGAAACCGGTTTGCGTGGACTCTTTAACGTTGGTGGAGGACATATCAACCTCATCCCGTGGTCTGACGCTACACCTAGCGTATGGCTTAAGTACGCTGGAACTCGCGGGTAGATGCGGCCATTGCCAGGAGGTCGCCGATTCTGCTGCGGGCCTGTTCGTCCGGGCCCGCGGGACCCACGGACAGGTCACCGCCCTGAGAGGCGAACTCCACCAGCACCGCCTTCGTCTCATTCGAGACCGAAATCGCACCGATTTCGTCCAGGCAGGCGTCCACAAGTCGCTCCGGTGAAGCGGCGTCTCCAACGTCACTGGCAATCGCGCTAATCATGGCCCTAACCCCGGGGTTATCCACGTCCCCGAACTGACCAGACGCGAAGTTCAACCTCTGGACGAGATTCCCAGTGTCGACCCATTCGACTCCCTGGTGCCAGCCCTCCACGCTGGGAGGATTCAAGAGCTGCTGGCCCATGTCCCCCATCCAGACGTTCTGGTCGGACATCTGGAGCCTCGGCCTTTGTGAATCGCCTGTCAACCGGATGACCCCGGCCATCAACTCGGCCGGACTCTTGACCTTCGCGTACCACGAATCGCGGGAGCGGAAGAAGTCGGAGTTGAACAGCACCCGCAGAACGGAGCGAATGTCATAGTCGTTGTCGAAGTAGGCCGCGCAGAGCGTCTCTATCGCCTCGGGGTCCCTGGGCGGCGTATCCGGCCACTGCGTCACCGGCGGCTCGTCGGCGACGAAAAAGTGGTAGAGATGCCTGGAGATGAACCGCGCGGTGGCTGGATGCTCGCATATGATGTCCACTACGTCCTCGCCGTCGAACCGGCCGCGCTCTCCAAGAAACACCTTCTCGCGGTCATCGTGGTCCTCGGGGCGATACTCAAAATGCCAGCCGATCCTGCCGTATGGCCAAATTGAGTCCCTCTGGGACCGCATAATCATGTACTCGGTATTGCCGATGGTCCAGCCGGTGAACGCCCGAGCGCACTCCTTTATGTCCTCCTCAGAGTAGTTGCCGACGCCCATGGAAAAGAGCTCGAGGAGCTCCCGGCCGTAGTTCTCGTTGATTGCGCCATTGTGGTTGTCCTGGTTGTCCAGCCAGGCGATCATGGCAGGGTTCCTGGACAGCTCGACCAGCAGGGTCTTGAAGCTGCCCATGCCGTGCTCGCGAAACATCTTTATCTGGCTATCCATCGACTTGGGGGAGGCGACTTTGGAGTTGGCCGTCGCGAAGATGCCGTGCCATAACAACGCAACCTTCTCACGAAGAGGAGCATCGGTGGTCGCCATTCGGTATAGCCACGGCAGTGAGGGGTCCAGTGCCCCATCCATGCCCGACGCCTCGAAGTGGTACCGCCGGACCAAGTCGTCGCCCATCCATCGGGCCTCGCGATGGGTCAAAAGCTCCTCGACCGTCGCTTCGTAGCCCCTGGCCGCGTATTCTTCAAGCTCGTCGCGAGTCGCTCCGAATCCCGCTCGACGGATTAGATGGGCTATCAACGCTACGTCGGTCCTGGCCATTTCAGCCTCCCCCTCCCGTGTGGGTGTGTTCCGATTCGAGACATGCAGCTAAGCCACGCGTATCCTCCGAACCGTGGACAATCGACGATACTAGAATACATGCGGGCGCGACTATGTCAAGCGCCCGCCTAACCTCTGAGGAGCGTGACCTGATGGTCTCAACTACTCAGGCAGGTACATACCGATGGTCTGGACCTGGATCTTGCCGTCTCGAATAATGAAGGTGTCGGTCCCGAAGGGGATTGCGTCACCCATCGTCCAGGACACGTAAGCAAGCTCGCAGTGGATGTCCTGATGCAGCACGTTCATCTGGCTCAGGTTCTCAGGAGTGAAGAGCCCGGCCATCTGACCCATCGCCGCCTCCAGCTCCTTGATGCCTCTCGCAGTTCCGGCGGGTGTTATCACGATGGAATCGTCTGCGTAGTCCGCCAGAACGTCTTTGAAGTCCAGGGCCAAAAACGAGTCCACATGATGCTTCAATTACGCCGCCGTCTGGTCTGCCGATCCCATGTTCGCGGGGCCTCCGTAATTAGAATGAAGTACCAGCGTACTCATTATTCGGCAAGTAGGGTTTTTGCCCAGGAGCACTATCGCACGTCGCTTTGAGCTTAGGATTCCAGATACCTTCTGGGTACCTAACTCTTAGTAGAAGCCATACGGCCGGTGGGACGGGCGATCGACACGCTCGCCGGCGCGAGTTCCCGAGGTGGCGACGGGCTGGTGATGACAGATCTGCGGGGCGTGGAGACCCACGGGGTCTCGAACATGATGCGCGTCTACGTACAGTAGTACAACGAGGGCGTCCTCAATCCCCGGCCGGTAACGCACACTCCGCGAGACGCCGGCAATCGCGACCCTGGACGGTGACGCAGGGCTCGGTATCGCACAAGCCCGGTACGCAATGGAGATGGCCATCGACAAAGCACGGAACGTCGGCGTGGGAATCGTGGTGACGTTCAACAGCGGCCACCTGGGCGCGGTGGGGCACTTCGCGATGCTGGCAGCGGAGCAGGATATGGTCGGGGTCTGCATGACGGCAGGCGGTTCGAGGGTCTTACCAACGTTTGGGGCTGAGGGTAGGCTGGGAGCGAATCCGATCTCTATCGCAGCCCCGGCGAGGAAGATGCCACCGGTACTTTTCGACGTCGCGACATCCACAATCGCAATGAACAAGCTGACCCTTGCTGAAAGGGTGGGTACGGACCTGCTGCCCGGGCGGATCGCCGACAAAGACGGTCGGCCGATCATGGAGGAGATTCCTTCACCGGACTTCGCAGAGATCTCCGGACTGCTCCTGGGTGGAACCAGGGAGCAGGGCTCCCACAAGGGCTATGGGCTATCGTTGATGGTCGAAATCATGGCGGCGCTGCTTTCCGCTTCGGTCCCTAACATGCTTGATTCGAAACCGTGGGAGAGCCAGTTTAAACACCATTTCGCGGCTTACGACATCGCGGCGTTCACCGACCTGGCCGGCTTCAAAGATGACATGGACCGAACGCTGGAGCTCCTAAAGGATACGAAGCCGGCGCCAGGCCACGCACGGGTGCTCTATCCGGGCCTGACCGAGCACGAGGACTCGCAGGACCGCCGGGCGAACGGGATACCGCTCCACAAGGAAGTGGTCCAGTGGTTCCATGACATCGCCGAGGAGCTCTCGATTCCAGCCCTGGAGACGATGTAGCCCCGTCTGGGCCCAGCTAGAGGGCCGCTCGCCCTCGTTCGCCGGTCCGGACCCGGACGACGTCGGACACCGGCGAAATGATGATCTTGTCGTCGCCGATCTGCCCTCCGTTGGACCCTCTCGCCGAATCGATGATCGCGTCGATGACCGTGTCCTTCATGTCGTCGGGAACGACGGTCACAAGAAGGGCTTGGCAACTCCGCGTCATGTCGTCGAAGCCCCACGGCACAATTTTTCCTACTCGAACATCTATGTTCATAACACGCCCGGCTCACACGCCGTGGGAAACCCGTTCGGGCGGGCGCTTGACGTTTCGACTTCCGCACTCCTATAGCGCCATTCCCTCCCTCTATCCTCTCACATCGGCGTTCTGCCAGCCAAGATGTGTCTAGATCAAGGATGGACCAAGATTCGCATCGCCACGACGCGGGCTTGGGGCGTTGCCTTATCCTCCTAGCAGGCTGATGAAGAAGGGGTGTTACTCGGAATTACGGGACGGTGTTGGTGTCGAATTCATCGAACCGGGTTGTTGATGGGAGGCGCGTCGGAGCTGGTTTTGAAGGTCGATGTGTGCCGAATTGACCTGTAGGGCCGGTGGGTACCGGGACAGGTCACACTACGGCAAGGCTCGCCGAGTGTCCCCGGCTCTGATTGAGGTTCAGCTTGGCCATGCGGACCAGGTTGTAGGTGGCTACGGTGAGCTCAGCCCACATCTGGTTCCTGGCTACACCGCGGTAGCGCAGCTTTCGACCTCCTCCTACAGTCTTGACCCATCCGAATATCTCCTCAACACGTTTCCGAGCGCGTTGGCTAAGCTGGTAACTGGGGTGACGAGTCGTCCGACCGTCGATGGCCGAGTGGCGCCTCTGGGCTACATGAGGCGTCACCTTCATCTGTCGACACGTCTGCGCGAAGGCGCGGGTGTCGTAATTCTTGTCGGCTCCCACCGTGATGGGATGTCTTCCAGGCACCATCTCCAGCATGTCTGCTGCCGCATCGCGTTCCGCCATGCCCTTGGCTTGGGTAACGGTCACATCCACCGCCAACCCGTCGCGGTTCTCCATAACCACATGTCCCATGAAGGAGAGTCTGGCCTCCCGTCCGGGGCCTTTGCGTGCCAGCCGCGCCTCCGGGTCCGTCGCGGACGCGTGGGTGACGTTGACACGCCTCTCTCCCCGAAAGTCCACCGTCGGGTTGCGTCCGCCATCCTCAGGTGGGTCCCCACTGCCATCCTTGGGCCTGAAGCTCTTCATGGAGGCCCAGGCCTCGAGCAATGTGCCATCCACTGTGAAGTGGTCGTCCGACAACAACCCGCGGCGCCTGGCCTCGCAAAGCACCTGATTGAAGAAGTGTCGCGACACCTCATGCTCCAGAAGCCGCTCCCTGTTCTTGGAGAAGCTGGAGGCGTCGAAGGCCGGCTCCATGATGTTCAGGTCCAAGAACCACTTGAAGAGCAGATCATACCTGAGTCGCTCACAGAACTGCTGCTCGCTCCGGATCTAGTAGAGCGCAATCAGCACGGAGCCCTTCAACAGGTGTTCGGGCGGAATCGACGGGCGCCGAACAGCCGAATACATCTGATTGAATGTAGGGGACAGCGCCGACAACGCTTCTTCGACGATGGGCTTGATCTTCCTGATGGGATGGTCGTCTGGTACCAGGTGGTCCGGCGTTATCGTGGTCAGCATAAAGGCTTGTCTCTCGGCGTCGCCGCGCATGGCAACCTCCTTCATCGGGACTGGCCCAACTCTAACATTCGTCCAAGTTCAATGTCAGCGTCGAGAACCAGACTTTTTCAGCAGCCTGCTAGACGTTCCGCGGCGGCGCGGGATCTGTCCCACGCGCGGACTGCACCGTGATGAGCACCAGCGGCAAAACCAAAGCCAGTAACTTACCGATTTTCATAGATAACCCTCCTCATGCCTTGAGACTGGTCCCATTAAACCCGATGACTGCCCAATTCAACACTCTGGAACACTCTTGTCAAGTAAATCGGATGGCGAGGTAGCGTAACGTTAAGTGTGGAAAAAGAAAGGGGCTTCTCGCGCCGAATACCGGAGCGTTCTACAGGCGCGACAGGCTGCACCAGGAGTACTATGAGCAGCCGGACGCAGAAGTCCGGTATACTCATCCCGGCTCACACCAGAACCATTTCATGTACCTCTAGGGCCTATGGAGAAACGACGCGGAGCGCCTCGTCCATGCGTGTGAGACCTGAGGAGTTCGAGGACTCCATCGCCTTGCATTTCTTCGCAAACAGCGTTACCGCCGTGATGGCGCCTCTCAAGACCGAACCGTGTATGGTAGGGTAAGCTGCGCAAGCCCATTGGCGTGGACCGGAAGAATGCCTAGTGGTGCACCAGAAAACTGCCTGGATCTGGAAACAGGATGAGGTTTCGTGATCGGTTCCGAGCTAGATAATAACATCGTACTACAAGTGGAAGATCTCCACACACACTTCCAGACTCGTTGGGGCACAGTTAAGGCGGTGGACGGGGTCAGCTTCAATTTGCGGCGAGGCGAGACGCTGGGTATCGTTGGAGAGTCCGGTTGCGGGAAATCGGTCACAATGCTGTCACTGATGCGCCTCGTCCCGTCTCCGCCCGGTCGCATCGTCAGTGGGAAGATAGTTCTAGACGGAGAAGATTTGCTAGAACTGCCAAAGCACGAAATGACCAAAGTCCGGGGCAGCAAGATTGCCCTTATCATCCAGGACCCAATGACCTCCCTCAACCCGGTGTTGAGCATCGGCAACCAAGTGTCCGAGGCTATCCGGATACACCAGGACGTTCCGAAGAACACCATACTGGAGAAGGCGATACAGGTATTAAGGAAGGTAAACATACCCGCCGCCGAATCGAGGGTCCGGGACTATCCCCACCAGATGAGCGGCGGGATGCGGCAGCGAGTCGTCGGAGCGATCGGCATTTCATGTGAGCCTTTGGTCCTAATCGCGGACGAGCCCACCACGTCTCTGGATGTAACCATCCAGGCCCAGTACCTCAAGCTCTTAAAAGACCTGCAGCAAGAATCCGGATCGTCATTGATTTTCATCACCCACGACTTCGGGATCGTGGCTAAGATGTGCGACCGGGTGGCGGTGATGTACGCTGGGAAAATTGTGGAGACCGGAAATGTACGGGACATCTTCAACAATCCTTCCCATCCGTACACCGAGGCCCTGCTGGCTTCTATCCCCAACATGGAAGAAGACGTGGACCGGCTCGACTCCATCCAGGGCCAGCCTCCGGAGTTGCATGACCTGCCCCCGGGCTGCTCCTTCGCCGACCGGTGCCCCTACGTCATGGAGCGGTGTCTCGCCGAATTCCCTCCGTCTTTTCAGGCGGGCGACGGCCATTTCGCTGATTGCTGGAAGCTGGCATGACCATACCGACGACGTTACCAGAGAGCTCCGATGACGGGAACGTGGTCCTTGAGGCCCGAGACCTGAAGAAACACTTTCCGGTTACGAAGGGTATTCTGATATCCAGGGTCACCGGTTGGATCAAAGCCGTCGATGGCGTGTCGTTTCAACTACACGCCGGTGAGACCCTGGGGATCGTAGGAGAATCGGGCTGCGGCAAGACCACTACCGCCAAAATGCTGTTGGTGCTGGAACGCCCGACTTCAGGCAGCATACTCTTCGAAGGTGAGGAGGTACATCAGGGCAGCACCACAGTATTGAAAGCGTATCGAAACTCGGTGCAAGCGGTGTTCCAGGACCCCTGGAGCTCGTTGAACCCAAGGATGCGGGTTAAGGACCTGATTGCCGAGCCGATGATCATCAATCGGCAATTGCCAAGGAAGCAGATCCAAGAGAGGGTCATCGATCTGCTTCATGAGGTAGGACTAAGTAGCTACCGCGCCAATCTTTACCCCCACGAGTTCAGTGGCGGCCAGCGGCAGCGGTTGGCCATAGCCAGGGCCTTGGCGTTGAACCCGAAGGTCATCGTGCTGGATGAGCCGGTGTCGGCCTTGGACGTCTCCATACGTGCGCAGATTATGAATCTTCTCAAGGACCTGCAAAAGGAACACAATGTAAGCTACCTGCTCATTGCTCACCACCTGGCCACTGTGCGTTACATGTGCAGCTACGTGGCGGTGATGTACCTGGGCCAGATCGTGGAATATTCGGAAGTACGGGATCTCTACAACAACCCGCTGCACCCCTATACCAAGGCCCTGATGTCCGCTGCCCTTCCCTCTCACCCGGATATCAAGCACGAAGAAATAATCCTGCCGGGGGAAGTGCCGTCTCCGTTGAACCCCCCGGTGGGCTGCCGCTTCCATCCGCGCTGTCCCTTCGCCATGGACCGGTGCGCCGTGGAGGTGCCGGAGCTGAAGGAGCAGAGCCCCGGGCACCTGGTCTCCTGCCACCTGTACTAGCCTGGCAATAACCACCGTACCGGATACGGATAAAGCGCTGGCTCAGGCCGCATTGAACTCCCAGGAACGGCTGCGCAAGGTTCGGACTGAGCGGAACAGATGTCAGAGGGTCCCAGGGGACCGGTTAGTTTCTCTTCTCCCATGCAACTGTCTGTGGCTGCAGTTCTTCAAGGGTCTGATGAATGTCGGGCGGCAGCGGACCTTCCTGCGCGGCCTCGACGCTCTCCTCGAGTTCCTCGGGTGTGGACGCACCCACAAGGATGGTCGACAGTTCTTTTTCAGCGATCAAAAAGCGAACCGTCAATGCTGCGATCGAAATATCAGTCGCCCGGGCCACCTCGAGGAGGCGCGCCTCCGCGAAGAGCGCGCCGTTGATGACGCCTCTGCCAGACACTGAAAAAATGCCGCCAATCACGCAGGCAATTCCCTGTTCACGAATGACCGGGAGCACCACACGCGGAGAACGACGGTTCAACAGCGAATACTCGCCGGCGGACAGACACATGTCGAGTTTTACCCGCTGCAACACATGAGCCAGTGGCTCCGACCGGTTGGAACTGACTCCCAGGTAGCGGCTGAGCCCGTGCGCCTTTGCCTCACGAAGGGCTTGCATCACCGGCGCATTCTCGTAGTCGAAAGACTCGTCGATTTCCAGCAGCTCCACCGCGTCTCTCGCCTCCGGCTTCCAGAACCTTTTCCGCTCCATATTGTGGCCTAGGAGCACGTCGACCCGGTCACGACGCAGGACACGGAGGCTCTCTACGTACCTGCGCGAGACAATCTTCTACCGAATGATTGTAGGTGTGCCAGGCACTGATCTTCGTCGCCAGCAGATGCGGCTTGGCAGTCCCCTCGAGCCCGTCACCCATAATTCGCTGCGACTCACCCTGGGTGATCCACTGACCATCAGGGCCTCCTATGCCGTACAAAGGAGAGGTATCAAAGTAGCTGATCCCGAGATCAAGCGCATGTTTGACGGTGGCCAGCCCGTGCTGATAGCTGTGCTTATGGAGAGCGGCGCCACCCAGCCCGATGACGCTGACCGTCTCACCTGTACGCCCGAAGGGACGCTGTTCCAGTGAACCTGTCATAGAAGGCCTCTAATGCGTTTCGTCCAGTCTCTTGTATCTCTGATAGACGCTGGAGGGGAAGAAGACGATCTGGTTCCCGTCCGGGTCCCTGAACCAGCGAGCCGGATTGGTCGGGTGCGCCGAATGGACTTCGATGCCTTTACTCTCGAGATAGGCGATCGCTTCGTCCATGTCATCGTCGTCAACTTCGAGCGCGAGGAGCCGAAAGCCGGTCTGCTCCAGGGCAGGTTCATTGAAATCGGGATTGGCCCGCGCATCCGGGTCGATCGAAAACAGCTCGATAATCGAGCTATCTTCCCCGGCGTTCGGGGCGTTGAGTGAAAGGTTTGCCACCTCTTTCAACCGCTCATTGGTTTTAACCGTCCACCGCTCCCGGACTTCAAAGCCGAGGATTCCGCCGTAGAAATCGAGGAATCTTTCGGCATCGGCCGTTGCTATTCCTATGTGATCCAACCTTTTGAACTTGAAGATCGCTCACCTCCGAATTGGGGTTCTAATCGAGTGATACGTCAACGGAGGATGGATGGAAAAACCTCCATCCCACAATGCCAGGGATGATAGCAGAGGTGGGAGCACTTGCATACATCCACCAGCTCCAACTGAATCTGAAAGTCGCATTTCGAGGAGTGAGCCGGACGCTGGCGAGGAAGAACCTGGCGCACGGCGGTGTGGCACCCAGCGGTCAATCGCAGACACGCCCCGCATCCCTAGACATAACTGGCCGTAACAGCGGCGCCGTGTCAGATTAGGCTAGCTCCCGTTGGAGGCTGAGATAAATTCGTGCTGCTCGTACTGCCCGTTCGCCACCAGATCAGGGTCGATGCCCAGCCAGCGGTCGGCGATGGTTGAGTAGATGCTTCGGAAGTCGTTGTTGAAGTGGAGGTCGCCCTCCAATAGGTCCTTCTCCTGCAGCGACGGGTACTCGCCGTAAAGCCCACCGTTCACCGAGCTTCCGATCACGAACGAGACTCCACCGGAGCCGTGGTCGGTCCCCGCCGAGTTGTCCTGCATGCGTCGGCCGAACTCGGAAAAGACGAGCACGACGACGTCATCCTCGAGGTCGTGCTCCTTCATGTCGTCCATGAAATCGCCCAAGGCGTTGGAGGTCTCGGTCCATAGCTTCGCGTGGTCCACCAGCTCGTTTGCGTGGGTGTCGAAGCTGCCGTGCTGCGTGTAGTAGATCCTGGTCCCCAGGTCCGCCGTCATTACCTGCGCTATGCTCTTCATCGATTGCCCAATGGGTGTGTCCGCGTACTCGACGTCGGAGGAGTATCTCTCGGGAGCGGTCCTCAGAATGTCAGCGCCTTTGAGGGCGGCGTCCCCGGTCTGCCCGATGAACTGGGAGACCGCATCATGTGCCATCGCACTGCCATAGATCTGCGTGAAGGCCTTCAGGGCCAGCTCTCGCGCGCGCTTATCTTGTATGCCCGGAAGCACGCCGTATGTTGACAGGTCCCCAACTGAAGCCACTGGCACGCCCTTGCACGAGAGCGCCCGCGGAAGGCCGCGCCCAAAGTTCACGCCCGTGAGGACGTTCTCGGCCTTGCGGTCGAGCTCGCGGATCGTCCTTCCGAGCCATCCGGAGGTCCCGATGCCCTCGGACTCGGCGGTGTGCCAGACGTCCAGCGAGCGGAAGTGGGACCGATTGGGGTTAGCGTAGCCTACGCCGTTGATGACGGCGACCTTGCCCTCGTCCCATAGCTCCTTCATCGGCGCCATGCTGGGATTGAAGCCAAGCTGGTCGTCCAGCTTGAGGACTTGATCCTGCTCAATCCTGACGTGCGTACGCCAGTCGTAGTAGCGGCCGTCGCTGTAGGGGACCACCGTGTTCAAAGCGTCGTTGCCGCCGCTAAGCTGGACCACCACGACCGACCTGTCCGGGTTCGCCGTCGTCATTTTCTCTCTCCCTAGCGCGCGATTCTTGCTACCAATGCTAGCTATTGCTCTCCGCCGATCAACTGCTACGGCTGTAGACCTGAATCCTGTGCCTGTTGGTCTCAGTGACGTAGAGTCGATTCTCTGAGTCAAGCATAATCGACACCGGTCCCCAGAACAGCTTCTCTATGTGCGATGACTCCTCGTGGGGGTCGTCGTTGAAGAACTCAATCTCGGGCTCGAGGTTGGCCCTCGCTCGCGCTTCAGCCTCCTCGGTGTTCGCTTCCAGGAACTCCTCGGCCCATGTCGAATGGGTCGCCTCGCCTCTCAGTTTCTGGACGAACCGGCCGCCGTCGTCCAGCACCTGCACCCTTTCGTTGCCCCAGTCGGCAACGTAGATGTAGCCGTCGGAGTCGACCGCTACCGCGGAGGGCCTCACGAACTGGCCGTCCCCGCGGCCCGAGGAGCCGTACTGGGCCACAAACTGTCCGTCCGGCGAGAACCGCTGCACCCGGTCGTTGCCCCAGTCGGCGACGAAGACCTCGCCATCGGCGTTGGTGGTCAAGCCCCAGGGCAGGTCGAGTTGCCCATCGCCACTGCCCCCGCCGCCCATTGCCGAGAGGAACACGCCATCCTTCGTGAACTTCTGGATCCGATGATTCCGGCCATCCGACACAAGAAGGTTGTCGTCCGGGTCGAAAGCGATGCCCGACGGGCCGTCAAGCTCGCCTTCCCCGCTGCCGTGGGCGCCCCACTTGGAGACGAATTCGCCCGAGTCGGTGAAGACCGTAATCCGGTCCAGGTGCTCGTCGCTCACGTAGACCCGGCCATCATCGTCGATGGCGATACCGCAGGGCCACATGAACTCGCCTTCGAGACGACCCCTCATTCCGAACACGCCAAAATAGTCGCCCGCCGCATTGAGCGTGGTCACCCTGATGGTTTCGCGGGAAGTGACAGAACGCTCCGATGAGCGGTTCACCACGTAGATGCGCCCGTCTCCGGACATTGCGGAGTCCACGGGAAAATAGAGGCCGCGGCCTCGCATGGAGCTCATTCCGACCGTGCGGCTGTATCTGAGGAATTGGGTCTGTTGTTGCAGGGTAGCCGTGGTCATGGCATCTGGTTGGCTCAGGCGCGCTGAAACTCGGGGGTCGCCGCGATTAGCTGGACGACACCGGACATCCGCTGCCTTGCCTCTCCTTCATGCTCGAGTTTTTCTACGGCTATGTCTCCGCCCTCCGCTGCGTACTCCACGAGTCCGGACCGCGTCTCCTCATTGATCGAAATTGCACCCAGATGGTCCAGGCAGACGTCGACCAGTCGATCTGGCGTCACAGTGCCTCCGTTGTCAGCCACCAGCCGTCTCATAAGTGCCCGCGCACCAGGCGTCCCGGAATCGCCTAGCGTCTCGGAGGCGAAGTTCATCCTTTCCACCAGCGCTCCTGTATCTATCCACGCCAGACCGCCGTCCCAGCCCTCGACCGACGGGGGGTTCAGCACCTCCTGACCCATGTAGTCCCTGCTCTGGCAGCTAGCCACCGCCTCGTAGCGTGGCCTGTCGAGGGATTCCGTAAGTCGAAGGACCCCGGCCACCAGCTCGGTCGGGCTCTTTACCTTCTCGTACCAGCAACTCTCCGATTTGAAGAAGTCGGAGCTGAACAGGACGCGCAGCATGGAGCGGACATTGTAGTTGCTGTCGAAGTATGCCTGGGAGAGCATGTCGATGGCCGCAGGGTCCCTGGGGGGCTCGTACGGCCACTGCGGCACGGGCGGCTCGTCGGCCACGAAGAAGTGGTACATATGCCTGGAGATGAAGCGTGCCGTCGCGGGCTGTTGGCAGATGATGTCAACGATGTCTTCGCCGTTGAAATCCCCCATCTGGCCCAGGAACGTCTTCTCCCCGTCGTCGTGGTCTTCGGGATCATATTCGAAGTGCCACGAAATCCGGCCATAGGGCCAATCGGAGTCCCTCTTGGACTTGACTTCCATGTATTCGCGGTTGCCGATCGTCCAGCCGGTGAAGGCGCGGGCACATTCCTTGACGTCGTCTTCAGTGTAGGTCCCGACACCCATCGAGAATAGTTCCAGCAGCTCCCTGCCGTAGTTCTCGTTGACGGCCCCGTTATGGTTCTGCTGGTTATCTAGCCAGATGATCATGGCCGGATCTTTGGACAGCTCCACCAGCAAGGTCTTGAGGCTGCCCATCCCGTAGCGCTTGAACATCCTGATCTGATCGCTGAGCGCCTTGGAGTTAACCACCTTGGGATATCCGGTCGCGAAAATACCATGCCAGAACAGGGCCATTTTCTCCTGGATCGGAGCATTCGTGGTTGCCATCCGGTAGAGCCAGGGGAGCCTCCCGCTTTGGCCACCCATCATACTGGACTCATCGGGATGGAACCTTCGGATCAGGTACTCCGACATGGCGGCGGGGTTGCTGGTATCCAGCAGCCGCGCGACCGTCGCCTCGTAGCCGTCGCGCGCGTACTCCTCAAGCTCGTCGCGGGTCGCTCCGAAGCCCGCGCGGCGCATCAGGTGGGCCAACAGCTGGATGCCCTGGTTCGCCATGTTACCTGCCCCTTATCCTGGTTCAATCCGCGGGTGTCAAGCGTGGCGGTGACGATTGTACCGCCACCCCGGAACGAAGTCAATTTCCATTGACGCCGGCTGACCAACCCCTGGGTGGCACAAGTGCCGTCAGGAGTCGATGTGGTGCATGGTCGAATAACTCGTGAGTCCTATCGCATACAGCTGTACCAGAAAGAGGCCATACCTCTGGACGAGAGCACGATGGCCACCAACCGGAGTCCGACGACCCATTCTTCGGTGCGCCCCTGGAACGCAGCAACATCTTCACCGGAGACTGCAGGGCTTCGATCGCAGGGGCTGCGCACCCCAGGTCGCCTGACCGATGCCTTTCTCACTGAAGCATCATGCGACCTCGCACGGCCTGCACCGGATGGACCATAGCCAACCGGCCTGACTGATATGGCGACGCGATCGCATAGCCAATCAACCGCCGCCACCCTCGAACTCCTGCTGGACGCCCGTATAGCTAGAGGTGCCGGCGATGAGTGAGGTCACACTCCGATCAACACCTCAAAATGCGCCGGCAAGGGGTTGACTTGAGACACAGACGTATACAGTGTACCGCCACACATGATCGGGTCGACGAAGGAGACGGCGACAGCGATAGGATCGTGGTCGAGCAATTCCTCAGGACTCTCGCAGAAGTCGCCCTCGCCGTCGCCGCACGCAAGGACGATGAACAAGCCTGAATCCAAGAAAGCGGTAGCCTTCCTCAGGGTCTCAAGCCTCTCGCAGGTAGACGGCCACTCTCTCGACGCTCAGGACCGCCTCTTCCGCCAGCTCTGCGACGGCCGCGGGTGGGAGGCTGTCCGCGTCTATCGCGAGGAGGGGACCTCCGCTCACTCGGAATCGGTGAAGCAGCGTCCGGTGTTCAGACAGCTCATGGAGGACGCGAAGAAGGGCGAGTTCGACGTCGTGGTCGTCCACACCCTGGACCGTGGTCCCGAAACCTCAGGGTCACTCTGGAGTCTCTGGCCAACCTGGCCATGTACGACGTGGCCCTGGTCTCCATCACCGAGAACATCGACTACTCGACGCCCCAGGGCATGTCGCTGACTCAGCTCCTGGGCACCTTCGCCCAGTTCTTTTCGAACATGCTGGGGACCCACGTCAGCAAGGGGCTGGACCAGAGGGCGACTGAGGGTCTTCACACGGGCGATATCCCCTTCGGCTACCAGTCCTGCTGTGTCAAGGAGGATGGAGAGCGCAGGCAGACCTGCGGTGAGCAACACCCAGGAGGAATCCACGTCGTGCCCGCACAGGGCGACGCAGTCACGGAGATGTTCGGACGCTCATGGGCCTCTGATCAGCAAAGAGACATTCGATGTCGTTCAGGACAAGCTCAGGCAGAACAGCGGACGCTCGATGACCGTCACCCCGAGACCCGAGCGCCATTATCTGCTAAAAGGGGTCATACGCTGCGTTTACTGCCTCATGCCTATGTGGGCCCAGACGTATAGGAGCGGTTGGAGATCCTTTCGAGAGCACCGGGGGTCGAGGGATCACGCCACCTGTCCCGCTTCCGGCGGCTCGATCCCTTGCGGGCTGGCGGATACCCAGATCAGGAAGGTCGTCGAGGCGATCGAGCTTGGCTCGAGGTGGGAGGAGGAGGTGTTGGCCATCATCTCGGTCGAGGACGAGGTGGAGCTGGTCAGGGAGAAGAGGCGGAAGGCGCGGGAGCGGCTACGTCGGCTGGGTAAGGCCTATGTCGACGGCGTCTACGACGACGATGAATACCATCGGCAGAAGCGCGCCCAGGAACTCGAGTTGGACTCGCTATCGGTGCCCGAGGCCGACGCAGCCGCCGAGGCCGGCAAGCTGATCGCTGAGCACCCGAGGCTGCGGTCTCAGGCTAGCCTGGAGGGGCGCAGAAAGCTGCTAATTACGATGCTGGACGCCGTCTACGTGGACACCAGGGACAGTCGATCGATCGTGGCGATCAAGCCAAAAGCGCCCTTCAAGCCGGTGTTCGAGGTCGCGACGTCGAGGAAGGGCTTAGAGGTGGTCCTGGTGCACGACCCGCAGGCCGAGCCTCGGATAGCAGATCAGCGTCCACCGCATGGGCATGCGGCAGAGGCTGATTCGCGGGCGCGACCCACGTCCCAGACTGGTGGCGCGGCAGCCGCTAGTCAAACGCAGCGATAACGGCCTCCTCGATGCGCTGGAACTCCTCGGGTTCGTTTGGCAGGCGACCGAACATAATCTCGTCGACGCCCTCGTTGACCAGCTCGCCAATGCGGTCGATGATGTACTGCGCGCTGCCAGCAACAGTACCGGGGCCAACCGCCTCGATGAACTCGTCGGCTTCGGCCTTGTCGTCCGTCATCTTGACGGGAACAAGCACGGTGTGGCGAATCTCCGACGGGTCGCGCCCCACGTTTTCGCAATGCCGATCTAGCACGCTCAACTTGTGCTTGTATAGGTTGAGAGACATGCCGCCGTACATTCGTGCTGTAAACCCGTCCAGATTGAACACGTCGCCGTACATCGCTAAGGTGCGCAACGTTCGTTTCTCACCGGTGCCGCCTACGAGAATCGGAATGTGGGGCTGTTGGGCGGAGCCGGGGGACAGCACCGCGTTGTCGAGCTTGTAGTATTCGCCCTCGAAATTCACGGGGGAATCGGACGTGAGAAGCTGGCGAAGCAGATTGCAGGCCTCCTCAAGCCGGTCGGAACGTTCCCGCAATGATGGAAAGTCCCAGCCATATGCGAGGTGTTCGCGCTCGAACCATCCTGCGCCGATGGCCAAAGTGAAGCGCCCGTGAGAGACATGGTCTATCGTGCCCGCCATCTTGGCCACCAGTCCGGGGTTGCGGTAGGTGTTACCCAACACCAGATGCCCAAGCCGCAGGCGGTTCGTGATCGAAGCCACCGCCGCCATCGTGGAGGAACCTTCAAACGCCGTCTCTACTTCGGTAGCTCGGGGTCTGTTCGGAGGAACAAAGTGGTCGGCGTGATACACGCTATGCCAACGACCTGCCTCCATCACCTCGACAACTGCTCGAATGTCGTCCCACGTCGTCAGATTACAGCTGACCTGAGCACCAAATTTCGTCATTATTCTCTCCGTGTTTCTGAGATTCGCCAATGTTATCACAGCGATCAAATACTCAAGTTTGAATGCTTCTTCCAAGAGCACGCCGCTCGCACTTCGCAGAGGGAGCCAGCGTCATGATTTCTTCACGCAACCCACACATTGTCGTCAATTTGCTCACGAATTTTTCGGTAGCACAATATAAGAACAGGGTATCGTCACCTAAGACTCCATCCGGCGGCGGGCGGTTCGCGAACCGCCCCGACGAATAGGTGGTGGCTTTGGGCTCTGGGCAGCTTGTTGAAGTTGGCCACGGACGATAATAGCATCTCGGTCGTTGAGAAACCGCCTAGAGCTGACGGAGCCGAGGGTCGAGCCGGTCTCTGAGCCAGTCTCCCAGGAAGTTCAGAGACATCACTACCAGGAAGATGGCCACCCCCGGAAAGACGGTACCCCACCAGGCAGTGGCTACGTACGCCCGTGCCTCAGATACCATCAGACCCCAAGCCGGCGTGGGCGCGGGGATGCCCGCACCGACGAAACTGAGGGTCGCCTCAGCCAGTATCAGCCCCCCAACATGCAGCGTGGTGATAACGATCACCGTATTGACGACCCCTGGCAGAATGTGCCGGAGCAGTATACGCAAGTTGGACGCTCCTGCCACCTTCGCAAGCGCCACGTAGTCGCGCTCTTTCAGCGAGAGCACTTCCGCCCTCACAAAGCGTACGAGGGAGGCCCAGGTCAGCAGGGCCAAGAGAGCGATGATCAGCCCAAGGCTCGCGCCCCACAGAATGACGGAGACCAGAGCGATGAGTAGAAACGGCAGCGCGAGCCAAACATCGACCATCCTCATGATGATCTCGTCGACGAGGCCTCCGACGTAACCGGCGACCAGTCCGAGTGCGGCGCCGACGAACACACCGGTCACTGCGGCCACGGCAACCACCATGAGTGAGATTCGGGCTCCATGGACGATTCGACTCAGGACATCTCGTCCGACGTGATCGCCCCCCAGCAACCGCTCGCCAGTGCCCTCCGGATACCAAAAGGGCGGGGCGTTCCGGAGTGAAAGCTCCTGTTCCAGGGGATCCTGTGGAGCGATTTGGGGCGCGAAGACGCCCGTCACGACAAGGGCCGCCAACACGGCAACCGGGACTATCGGCCAACGGCGCAGGGCGCGCCACACGAGTCCGAGAAGCGCGATCGTCAACGAACTCGTGGGGGTTGGCGCGGCTCTTGTATCGTGGGACATATCGGCGTCGGGCCTACGCGTACCTGATCCTCGGGTCGGCTATCCCGTAGAGAACGTCAGCCAGGAAATTGAACCAAACGAAGGCGGCGGCGAAGAACAGGACAGTCCCGGTCAGGACAGGGAAGTCGTTGTTTTCTACAGCCTTTAGGGCCAGCCTACCGATCCCTGGCCACGCGAACACGAGCTCAACCACTGTTGCGCCGGTGATGAAGCTGGCCAAGAACAGACTCGAGAAGGTTATGGGTGGGATCAGTGCGTTTCTGAACGCATGCTTCCAGACCACTCTCCGCGCAGCCAGCCCCTTGGCACGTGCAAGTTTGACGAACTCGGAGTCCAGAACCTCCAGCATCGACGACCGAGTCAATCTCAGATAGGTGGCCGAGCCGAGCCACCCGAGAGTTATCGTCGGCAGGATGAAGTGCTTTATTTCCAGCCAGATAGAGTCTTCCGGATAGCCGCGACCGTGGCTAGGGAGCAAGTCGAACTGGACGGAGAACACGATGATGGCCATGATCCCGATCCAGAATTGAGGCAGGGCCTGGCCGAAAAGCGCGAAGGCCCTGCCCACATAGTCCCAGAAGCCCCCACGTCTCACCGCTGACAGAACGCCCAACGGGACTCCGGTAAGGATCGCGAAGATCCAAGCGGCGACCGCAAGCTGGGCGGTCGCGCCAATCTTACCTTTGATTTTCCCAGCTACGGGGGTCCGGTCAATCAGCGTATAGCCGAGATCGCCCCGCAGCACATTCCCCACCCAGACGAGATACTGAACGACCAGGGGCTTATCCAGCCCCAGGTACTTGTTAAGACCTGCTCTCTCCTCTTCGCTGAACCCGTAGCCCCCCCGGTTCTGCGCATACAGCAGAAGCGGGTCTCCGGCCGCCCTCGACAGACAGAAGACGATCAACGTCGCGGCGAACAGGGAGAAGAGGGTAAACGCACCCCGTCTCAACAGGAATCTAGTCATACCTAGCCCCTGCCACTTGCCAATCCGACGATACGCCCGCCGGCGCTAGCGCTACCATCCACCCAGCGTCGCTGGTGTAGAGCAGGCGAAACCGCTCAGAGCCATGCGCCTAGCTGGCTGGCGCTTGACACCAGCCAGCTCCAGACGCGACCGACGTACGTCACCGCGTGGACAGCCCAGTGGGCTTCCTCGGATGACTATCTATTTGGAACGATGTTGACGAAAGCCGACTCGCCGAAGATTGTAGGCTCCATCCTCCACTCTTTGATGGAGTTGGGATTGTAGATAACCAGCTCGGGAACGGAGACGACTCCTGGCTGGAGCGCCCAATGGTGGACGAAGTCGAAGAACTCGTCCATCAGCTGGTTTCTCTTCTCCTTCGAGGGCTCCTTGGCCGCCTCCATATACAGCTCAGATATCTCAGGAGCCTCGAAGCAGACGCAATATCCACCTCTGGTCAGGCTGCTGTTGACCAGCCCCTTGGGTTGGTCGTGCGGGAAGATGGACTGGCCGTCGTCGTCGAAGTAGAGAATAGGAATCGTAGCGGTCCGCCCGATGAGGCCGGGGCGGTAGACCGCGTATGGGTACTTCTGTACCGGCGTCTCGACCCCAATCTTGGCAAAGTACCCGCTCACCGCGTCGCCGATCTCTTCCACGAGATTCTGAATCTCCCAGCCTGCCACGAAGATCGGCATCACGAACCGGGTGCCGTCGTCCCCTTTGGGGTATCCGGCTTTGTCCAGCCACTCCTCGGCCTTGTCTGGATCGTATGGGACGTGCCACTTATCCTTCCAGTGCGCGCTCTTCGGGTCGATAAACTCGACATAGACGGGTCCGCCCAGGCCGTTCAACAGCTGATCGTTGACGGTCTCGCGATCGATCGCCATGGCGAGCGCCCAACGTACCAACCGAGCCTGCTCCATGTCGTCCATCCCCGCTGGATTGTTGTCGTCATCAGGGCTGAACGGGTTTCCAATCCAAGGCAGGTCGTTAGCGTAGACACCGCTCCCCTCGACATCAAGGGGCTCTCCGGTCTGGGCATGAACCGACTCCCAGTAGTTGCCGGTGAAGTAGATCCCTTGCTGAGAAGCGTTACCGTTGGACGTCGTCTTGAAGCCAAGGTCGGCAAACTCGGCAGTCGTTGAAATCGGCAAGAAAGCGGCATCGAGTTCTCCGGTCATCAACGCAGCCGCACGTGTGGCATCCTCGGGGATCTCCTGGACGATGACTTTGTCCACCTGAGGCTGGTTCTCCCAGTGATCGACGAACGGCGCCAAGACTCCGCGGTCACCATCAGCCCAGCTCTCCAAGAAGAAGGGACCGGTATAGACGATGTTCTGAAGCTCTTTCATCGCCTCCTCGCCCACATCGTCGAAGAGCTTCTTGCTGTTGATGCCGATGCCGACGTTTCCCCCGGTATTCATGGTGTTGTTGATCCAGGAAACATCGAACGTCCCAAACGTGAACTCCACCGTCGTCGGGTCCAAAGCCTTGACCGGGTTGTCCCCGAACAGCGCCGAGAGGTTGCCCGCGCTTCCCGTGATACTGTGCGGAGTCATCCTTGGGTTCGCAATGTTGTAGCTCCACGCTACGTCCTCGGCAGTCACTTCTCCACGGTCACGGTGGAACTTGACTCCCTCACGGGTCTTGATGGTGACCTTTGTAAGATCCGGGGCGAGCTCGAAGCTCACGGCGATCTGAGGGAAGTTGTAGTCGATAGAATCGTCATCCCTGAACCTCCAGGTGAAGACATCTTCTGCGACGCCCCAGGGGGTGAGCCAACCGGGCCCGACACTGTTGATACCGCCGGAGCTACCGAGGTCGGGCCTAGAGTAGATTATTGTGCCGGCCGGGTTCTTTGACTCGGGGATCTCAGCTTTAGCTGCGGGCGCTCGTGCTGCGGTTGGCGCTGGCGCCGGTGCGGTGGTTGGTGCAGGCGCTGGTGCTGCGGTTGGCGCTGGCGCCGGTGCGGTGGTTGGTGCAGGCGCCGGTGCGGTGGTTGGTGCAGGCGCCGGTGCGGTGGTTGGTGCAGGCGCCGCCGGCTCCTCTTCGTCCCCGCAGGCCAGGATGAATGCCAGCGCAACGATAAGCATAAGTGGTGTGAATGCGGTAAGTCGATTCATCGGTTACCCCCTGCGAGCTAAACACTCTTGAAACAATGCATCGTCGACAACAGCTTGAGTCTCCAGCATTGTCACACAACAAGACGGCAATGTCGATTTTTCCAACGAATGGGCATTCTCTGGCTTGCACGTGCTCGCCCTTCTATCGCATTCCTGCTATTTCCCGCTCGGTACATAGTCCACGCGAACGAGATCCGCATTTGATGGGCAGTACCTCTCAACCACGTCAAGGAAATGGTCAAGGTTGCGCTCCACCTCAGAAGGAGCACCGTCACAGTCCGGCATGGCAAAGTGATCCATTCCAGTGTCCTCAGGGTCGAGATGCCAACTCCACGGAGCGTTGTGGCCACCCTCGCCGGGGCCTGAACGAACACGCCCGTTTGGAACAAACGAGGTGCTGGTGCCACCGTGGACTCTCAGGATCATGTGAACGCTGAATTGGTTTGTCACCCACACGTGGAACTGCTCATCGCCCACGCGAAACGTCGCGAGCAGGCCGCCTTCCAACTCTGTCGGTAGAGGAGTCGGACTTGGTGTCGGAAACGGGGTGGGGGTTGAAGGTCTGGAGGTTTCGATCCCGACAATCGGGGTTGGTGTTGGGGCGAGCGTCGAGAAAGCGCTGTCGTCCGAAGACGAAGGTGGAGCAACTCCGCCGGAACAGGCGGTAAGAGCGAGCGAAACAGCGCCAATCACCAGAGTCGCTGAACCACGCATCGGCCCATTACCTCCCGCACGCCTCCCAGCAGTTTCCGATAGCGGGACTCCACAATCGGAGGAGGCCATCCGCGGCTGCGTGCGACGCAGTGTCCCGTTTTATGTGGTACTACCTAGCTGCCGGCCGAAAGAATCGACCTCAGGCGCTCGGCAACCACTCGCTCCTCGCCGTCCTGGAGGCAGACCGGGATTACCGAGATGCCTCCGCCAAAGCCGGCGGTTCCGACGCGGATCGACGGGTCCCCCTGCTCCAACGCATTCACTACGTCCGCCTCACTGGGCCCCGACCACGACCCTTCGAAGAATATGAAAGCCCGGGGCGTCGCCGAGAGAAACTCGTCCCGATCCGGTGTCGCTTCGGCCAGCTCCGCTCTGACGCCAGGAATGCCCTCCAACGCCGAGACCAGGTAGAGACACTTTGCGCGCCAGCCCGCCATAACAGCCTCGTGGTCGGTGTCCACGAACAGTTCCAGTGCTGCTACGAGACCGACGATCTCCTCCTTGCACACTTTGGCGGACCTGCCGATTCCGTCGCTGTTAGGAGACCCGTTCAATGAAGCGGCGTCGATCAGGTCGCGGCGTCCGCAAAGAATGCCGGTCGACTGCGGTCCCAGGACGCCTTTGCCCCCGCTGAAGCTGACCATGTCCGCGCCCATTTCCACGTATCGCGTCAGGTTTTCCACGGGTGGGAGCATTGCGGCCGCGTCCACTATCACGGGGACGTCTCTGCTGTGGGCGATGTCAACCACTCTAGCGAACGGCAACGCGCCTGCCTGTCTGGGAGCGAAGACGTAAGCTACCGCGGCGGTGCTCTCGTTGATCGCCTCCTCGAGCTCCCACTCATGGGTCGTGTCCACACTGCCGATTTGCACCAGCCTCGCGCCTGCAGCGCGAAAGCTTCGCGCATAGCCGACGCGATGCGCCCAGTGGATGATGATCTCGTTCTTCATCCCTGTGGTATCGGGCAGCCGGCGAATCTTTGAGGGATCAGTACCGGTCATGCACGCGGCCGCCTCAAGCAGCATCCCAGCCGCCGATCCCGCGGTGACCAGCCCCGCCTCCGCGCCGGTCAGCATGGCGATGATCTCCCCGGCCTTCAGGTTCAGCTCGTCGAGATCGACGAACCAGCGCGAGGCATCTTCCATGGCGCTGACTACCTGCGGAGGCATGATGCTGCCGCCAAGTTTAGTCAGCCAGGACGCGGCGTTGATTACGCGCTTCACCCCAAGCCTTTGATAGTACGAGCCTCCGGATTCAGTCGTCATTGTCGCACTCTCCCCAGACCTCCTGGCCCGGCGGCGCTAATACCACTTCGACTTGTCGACTACGTTGATCAGCGGCTCGTCGTCTAGGAAGCGCCTCGCGTTCTCGAGGATGATCACAAACCGCCGCTCTGGAATGTTCTCTGCGTCTGCCACAGCCACATGGGGGGTGATCAGCACGTTGGGTAGGCCCCACAGCTTGTGGCCCGCCGGCAGCGGCTCCTGCTCGAAGACGTCCAGTCCGGCCCCGGCTATCTGCCCAGCCTCGACAGCGTCGGCAAGGTCATCGATCTTGCACACCATGCCCCGACCGATGTTGATGAAGTAGGCGGTGTCCTTCATGCGTCGGAATCGGTCCGCGTTGAAGGTGAACTCGGTCTCGGGCGTGTGAGGGACGGTCGTGATAACGAAGTCCGCACGCGGGAGAACGTCGTCGAGCTCTTCGGGAAGACGGAACTCCACGTCGGGAAGGTCATACTCTCTTCTGGGCTCGATCCCGATGACCTCCATTCCGAGCTCATTGCACAGTCGAGCCGTCTCATGGCCGATGCCTCCGATCCCGTTGATGAGGGCGGTCGACTCGCTCAGGTCGACATAGGGCGACTTGCGCGCGTCCTTGTCCCAGACTCCCCTGCGCTGGGCGTCCACGTACCACGGAAGGCCCCGTGAGAGGGCGAGCAGGAACATCAGGATGTGATGCGCGATGTGGTCGGAGTAGATTCCGCGGGGATTGCTGATCGTGAGCGGGTGCTCGACGAGCTCGGGGTAGTAGTAGCCATAGGGTGGCCCGGCCTGCGGGTTGTGGACCCAGCTCAGCCTCTCGGCGACCTTCAGCGCTGCGGGGGGGACCCAGCCGTGAACGGCATCGGCGTCTCGGATCTCCTCGATAGCCTCCTCGTCGGTCTCGGGCGAGACGACGTCGTACTCCGGGACGGTATCGGCGAGTCGGGCCGCGAAGGCCCGGCTGTCCTCATCCTGAGGCGGCATGAACACGAACTTTGGCATTAGCTCTCGCTCCCATCTATCGGTCTGGCAACTGATTCGAGCCAGGTCAGAAGCTCGGCGAACCTAAACGAGTTGGTTTCGAAGAGTTGGATGAAGAATCGATAGGCTTCCTCATTGTCGCAGTCGATAAATCGCCCGTTCATTCTCAGGAAGGCGTCGGTCGTTGCGAACGCTACGCGCTTGTTGCCGTCGACAAAAGGGTGATTATTGGCCAAGCTCTCCAAAAGAGCGGCGGCTTCTTCGAGAAGGCTACCGTAGTATCCGAGTTGCGGACGCATGAGAGCCGACACAAGTGCGCCCTCGTCTCGAATCCCCAACGCGCCGCCGAACGCGTCGATTAGCCGATCGTGCATTGCCAGTACGTCCTCGAGAGACGGGTAGTCGTGGTTCACCGAGCGAGCAGCTCGAGCAGTCGGCGATTCCGAGCCAGGCTGGCCTCAAAGTGTGCCATCACATGCGGACGGGGCTTGGCCCGAACACGGTTCTCGATGTAGTCACGAATCGCGTCTTCCATCACGGCCTGGAACTGGCGCCCGTCAGTCTTGGCGATCTCTCTCATCGCCTCAAGTAGGGCCGGGTCCGCCTGGCTGGAGAATTTGGTTCTCGTTGCCACGGTCTCAACTCCTCTCGGTCTCATGAGTTCTCAGTCGATTCTAACAGAGGCAGGATACTTCAAGATACATCATGATCCGTTGCGAACGAACTCTGAAGGAATGCCCCAGAGTGTTGCGCGGGGATGTGCTTGACTCCCAACCCTCTCACTCCTCACTCCTCTTTCCTCACTCCTTTACCTGTGGTACCTTTCGACGCACCAGAGCGAAAACGAGACGGAGCAAGGCGCCGGGGGGGAGAGATGGAAAACGGATCAGCAACCAAGGACAGGTACGAGCTTCCGCTGACCACGGAGTCGACCAAGGCCGCCGAGCAGTACGTCGAGGGAGTCGACCGCTTCCTCGCACAGATCTACGGACCCGAGCTGGCGTTCGACGATGCTGTGAAGGCCGATGAGGGATTCGCCCTCGCTCACGCCGCGGTTGCGCTGCTGCAGATGTACCGGATGGAGGTGGAGAGGGCCAAGGAGACCGCGGTCAACGCCAAGAAGATCGCGGTCAACGCGACCAGGCGCGAGCGCCAGCAGGTCGACGCGATCAGCATGGTGATAAACGGCGAAAACCGCAAGGCGCTCAGGCTGATCCGCGAGCATCTCGCCGAGTTCCCGCGGGACATGCTGATGGTCAGGATGGGAAACCGGCTGCTGATCCTCGGATGCAGCGGCGCGGGCATCCGCAACTTCCCCGTCGAGCTTCTGGCGCTGCTCAAGACGCTGAAACCGCACTACGGCGAGGACTGGGCGTTCCTCGGCCAATACGCGTTCGCGCATCACGAGACGGAGCAGTTCGACGACGCGCTTACCTACGCGGAGCGCTCCCTCGAGATCCGGCCGGACAACGCCAACGCCTCGCACTCCGTCGCGCACTGCTTCTTCGAGAAGGGCGACGCCGACAGCGGCTCGGACTTCCTGGGCGGCTGGCTGGAAGGCTACGACCGGCGCGGGCCGTTCCACGTCCACCTGTCATGGCACCAGGCGCTGTTCCAGCTCGCGACGGGACGTCCTGAGAACGCTGTATCTCTGTACGAAAGCGCGATCCGGCCGTCGATCATCAAGAAGAACCTCGGTTCGCTCGCCGACGGGGCGTCGCTGGCGTGGCGGATGAAGATCTACGGCGACGGCCGGCCAGGGCCGTGGGAGGAGATCAGGGAGATCGCGCTTCCCGCCGCCGAGAAGCCCGGCCCGGCCTTCAGGGACGGGCATGCGGCGCTCGTGTTCGCCGGCGGCGGGTTCGAAGACGACCTATGCCGGATGGTCAACGGTCTTAGCGAAGTCGCCGACGGCGGAGACGCCCTCGCGACCGAGGTCACGCTCCCGCTCGTCAAGGGCATCGACGCCTTCGCCCACGGCTCCTACGAGGACGCGGCGGACAGCCTCGACGGGCTGCAGGACCATCTCCCGAGGCTCGGAGGCAGCCACGCCCAGCGCGAGGTCTTCGAGGACACCATCCTCGAGTCCTACATCCGCGCCGGGCGCTTCGAGCAGGCGCACGAGCTCCTCCACACCCGCCTAAAGCGCCGGACCTCGCCGAGAGACGAGCTCTGGCTGAGCAGGACGGCGGACGAGGTGGAGTAGTCCGCCGGCACCTCCGCGCTACAGTGTCCTACTAGTCGGCCGCTTACTGGTCACTTTGCGGTTGATGTGTCCCGAAATTGGCGAGTAACGTTCAGATTTGAAGACGGTCACGCGGTCGATGTCGATTACGCGGACTATCACTAAGGGAGTGTAACGGTGCCTATGTATAATCCCCCCCACCCTGGGGAACTCGTCAAGTGGGAGTGCCTCGAACCGCTTGGGTTGACTGTAACCAGGGCCGCCGAGGGTCTTGGCGTGACGCGGCAGGCACTGTCGGACCTGATCAACGAAAAGTCGGGAGTCTCTGTCGACATGGCTGCGCGACTGTCCGAGGCGTACGGTTCGTCTCCTGAGACCTGGCTGGGCATGCAGATGGCCTACGATCTTTGGCAGGCGAGAGACCGGACCGACTCAATAGTCGTCGAGAGGTTCATTGAAGTAAACGCTACCTAGAAAGCTCCCCGTAGGCTAGCACCCCATTGCGCGTCACCAGGTTACGTCGACCGGATACATGCGGATCAGGCGGTCGTTGGTGACGACCGTCATGCCTTCCACGATAGCCTGAGCTACGATTATTCGGTCGAACGGGTCGCGGTGGAGAGTCGGGAGTTTGCCGGCTAGGAGGGTGACGTAAACGGTACCCTCAGGGGCCCTTTGCCCTGAACTATGACTAATCAGACGTCGATCAGTGCGGCTGTCGATCGTGGCGCGGGAACCTCTATCCCCTCTTCGCGCATTCCCGAGAGATGAAACTCTATTGCCTCTTGAATGAGTCTTGCGGTCTCTTCTCTCGTCTGTCCTGTCGCGACGCAGCCCGGCAGGTCGGGTACGTAAGCAGAGTAGTTGTCCGACGCTTTCTCGATTATGACAACATACTTCATTACTCACCTCGATCTTTCAGCCGGGCCTGCGTGAGAATGCTGTTCCAGGTCCCCGCAGCCAAATCATGGTTTGTGTGGCCCGCGATAGTCACCAACCCTGGCTTGTCGGGATGCCTGTATTGCCTGTGACTTCCACGCGTTCTGACCAGCCTCCAACCATCGCGTTCCACCAGCCGTATTGCATCCCGCACCTTGGGCATAGGTTGAGGATGTCACAAGACAGCCGGGGCTGGCAATAGCCGTGCTCGCGGCACGCACCTACCACGGACCCTGGTGTAAGATAGGCGCGGTTACGCTTGGGTTGCGGGAGACACGCCATTGCCCGTTATCGATCACAGTATGCAGCCGATGCCTGAGGCTGTCGACAAGAGAAGCACCCGAGACATGGTCTCGGCGGAGCATGGGACGGAGGCGCTGTCGATCAGTGAGACGGTCGTGCATCCGGGCTACAAGGGCAGACTTCACACTCACGACTGCGACCAGGCGATGATGGTGGTTGAAGGCTCGATCCAGTTTGTCGTCGGGGACGAGGTGCGGACGGTGCGGTCCGGCTACTCGATGGTCGCGCCTCCAGGCACCCCTCATAAGCTGGTGAACAACACGTGGGTTGCGGCGCGGCTGCTGGTGACGGTGCCGACGAACGAGTTGGAGACGACGTACCTGGAGTGAGCGGTGCGATCGGGCCCATCCCCTCTGGATTCCGACCTTCGCCGGAAAGACGTTGGAGGACTGGTTCCTGCCCCGGCCTACGCAGAGGCATGCTCTGAGCCGGAATGACGGTGGCGAGACGAGGTTAGCAAGGAGCGACAGATGGCGACCGGAGAGTCGGTATCCGATCAGCAGATGCAGCTAATCCCGACGAACGCCGGAGGGCGGTCGTTCGCGGCGCCGCCGAGGGCGCTGCAGTCGGCGGTGACGCCGACGGAGCTGTTCTACATCCGCAACCATTGGAAGGGTGCACCGGACATCGACCTGGAATCGTACCGGGTGGTCGTCGACGGCGAGGTCGCACAGGAGCTCGCACTGACACTCGATCAGGTCAAGGACCTCCCACATCGACGGTACCAGGCGACGTTCGAGTGCTGCGGAAACGGGCCGATCCCCGAATACTGGGCCAAGCAGACGCGCGGTGTCATGGAGCGGGTCACGGGCCACGGGATCATGGGCAACGCGGAGTGGGTCGGCGTGTCGCTGTCTGACGTCCTGAACCTCGCAGAGATCGGGCCGAATGTCCGAGAGGTGCTGTTTGAGGGCGCCGACCACGGTGCGGATGAGACCGTGGGCGATCCGGCTGAGGTCACCTACGAGCGCAGCCTGCCAATGACGAAGGCGCTGCACCCTGACACGATGCTCGCCTGGGAGATGAACGGCGAGCCGCTTACGCCGCTACACGGCGCACCGCTACGCCTGATCGTCCCCGGCTGGTACGGCATGTGCTCGATAAAATGGCTCGTGGGCGTCCACGTGCTCGACAAGAAATTCGAGGGTTTCTACCAGATCGAACGCTACCGGGTCATGAACGGCCCGGACGCCGACGAGTTCTACACGTACCTGACCGGACAGAGGGTCAAGTCGATCATCACGGACCCGGCGCCTGGCGACGAGGTGCCGGCCGGCGACTACGTGGTCTCAGGAGCCGCGTGGTCGGGCGAGAACGACGTCACGAGGATCGAGATCAGCACCGACGCCGGCGAGAGCTGGACCGACGCTAGGGTTACGGTGCCGCGCAGCGGCTACTCCTGGACCCGCTGGGAGCACGACTGGTCGATCCCCGGCCCCGGACACTACGTGCTGATGTCGCGCGCGACCAACGACAAGGGCGAGACTCAGCCGATGGACTTCCCGAACAAGTGGGACGGCCAAGGCTACGGGAACAACATGGTCTTCCGGCACGAGGTCGAGGTCGTCTAGCTCCCCTGCCCCTGTGTCTTGACATAGATGTACAGGATGCCGGGGATTCGGCCATCCAACTTGGACTCGTCTGGCAAGCCCCCCGGAGGGAGCCCTTCCAAAAGGCTTGATCTAGGATCACTACGCGCCCGGACGCTTCAGGACGTAGATGATGAAGTTAGGAGCGCGGAGTTCGTCGTCGAAGGTGGGGTTTGCCGCTAGCTGTTTCTCTGACGGCGTCGGCTCGAGGAGTCCTTCGAACACGAAACCGGCCTCCAGGAACGCCGTCACGTAGCTGGACAGTGTCCGGTGCATGTTGATGAAGTCCTTGCCCCACCAGGTGAACTCCCGCGGCCCCTCGTCGGTGTAGTTGTCGATGGGGTAGAAGAGCTTCTTGCCGCCCTGGTTGACCCATCCGAGGGGCACGGACGTCCGCATCGGATGCACGTTGCAGACGATGAAGCGTCCTCCCGGACGAAGGACGCGGTACGCGGCCCGGATAGATCTTCGATAGTCGAGCAGGTCCACCAGCACGATGTACGAGACGGCGATATCGAAGCTCTCGTCTTCTATGCCTGAGAGGTCCTCGGCGTTGCCGACGAGGTAGGTCTCGTCTCCGACCGCCAGCTCTCGAGCACTGTCGATCAGTCCCTCCGTGAGATCTAAGCCGGTGACCTCCGCTCCCAGGTTCGTGAGCAGCCGGCTGAAACGTCCCTCGCCGCAGCCGATGTCGATGATCCGTCTGTCGGAGACGTCTCCGAGGGCGTCCAGCATCCAGGCGTCGAGCATCCCGGTGCGGATGGACTGATCCTGAGCGATCCAGTCCTCGACCGAGTCGGCCCACTGGGTCTCAAGTCTCTGTTTGAGGTCCATGACTTCCAGAGTCACCCTCACCCCAACTCCTTCGACGAGCTCAGGACAGGCTCTCACCCGGCAAGGGAGAGGGGGTTCGCGGTTCTGGCCTACGTAGGCGGAATTTCCACGCAACATGCGTAGTGGCGGGGCCCTCTTTCCTCACTCCTTGCCAACGAACTCCGGCTTCACGTGCTCGGCGAAGAGTCGAAGCTGTTCCATGAACTCAGCCCGCGGCATGCCTTCGGCCCAGTGGAGGATGACGTGCTCGAGGCCGGGGTACTTCCGTTCGAGGTCGCGTAGGAAGTCGACGAAGTCGTCCGGAGGCCCGCAGATCCACGCGCGCTGCTGGACGCCGTCCTCGATGAAGGGCGTCCGAGCGGGCGCGCCCGGCGTCCCCCAGGTGCGTCCCTGCTCGTCGGCGTAGCGGACGAAGCCGAAGGGCGCGAACCACTTGTAGCGCTCGTCATGGTAGGGGCGGAGTCTGTCCATCGCCTCTTCCTGGGTGTGCGCGATGTAGAAGCCGAACTCAAGCGCCAGGTTCTCGCCGAGTAAGAGCTCCCTTCCGTACTTCGCGTTCGCGTCTCGGTACTGCTCGAAGATGCCCTCGACCAGCGTCTCGCCGGTTAGGCCGACGACACCGTTGATCCGGTTCTTGGCGATGAAGTCGATGGTCCGGCCGCTGACAATAGGCTGCCACATCTCGACGGGCAGGTGCTTCGGACGCGGGACGAGGGTGATCTCCTTGAGGTCGTATCCGCGGTACTCGACCTTCGGCGGGATGGTGTAGTGCTTGCCGCGATGCGAGAAGCTCTCCTCGTTGAACGCCTTCAGCAGCACCTCCATCTGCTCCTCGAAGAACTCGCGGTTGGCGTCGTTGTCGATCACCGGCGCGCCGAAGGTCTCGACCTCCCGGCTGTGGTAGCCGCGGCCGACGCCAAAGGTGATCCGGCCATCGGTCAGGATGTCGGCCATCGCGTAGTCCTCGGCAAGCCGAAGGGGGTGCCACATCGGTACGATGTTGAAGGCGCACCCGAACTTCAGCGACTTAGTCCGGGAGGCGAGGTGCGTCCCGAGCAGGATGATGTTGGGGATGCACTCGTAGCCCTCGCGCTGGAAGTGGTGCTCTGCCATCCACAGCGTGTGGAAACCCAGTTCGTCCATCAGCTCCGCTACTTGTCCGGCTGTGTCGAGGCTCTCCATAAGCCGGTCGTTTGTGTACCGGCGCTGATCGGCCGGCGTCCCGTCGCTGCCGACGTTGTCGAGGTCGATGTTGCCCACGTAGAGGACGGAGAAGTTCTTGATCACGCTACGGACTCCCGGTTGGGGAATGAAGAAGCAGTGGCTCGACTTAGAGCAGTCCAGAGTGTACCAGACGGTTGGAGCGAGTTCGGGGCGGCTCGGGAAAGCAGAAGCGCCCAGTACGGGTGGGAGCTCTCATTGTTTGCTTGATGGCAGGAGCGGCAGGATTCGAACCCGCGACCCTCGGTTTTGGAGACCGATGCTCTACCAGCCTGAGCTACGCTCCTGCGCGGTAGCTGGTCCAGTCATTCTAGCGCCGCTCAGCGTGCGGAGTCGAGTTCGGCCACGACCTGTTCGAGCGGAATCAGACGACCCGCTTCCGCGTCGTCAATACCGCGCCGTAGAGCTGCCATCAGTTCAGGGTCACCCATGATCTCCATGGTCTCGACGATCGACTCGAACAGGTCCCAAGGCATGACAGCCAGTACGGGCCTGCCATATCGGGTCAACGCGACTGCCCGTTCCTCCTCGGCCAGCCTCTCGGGCAACTGGCTCAGCATTGCTCGTGCCTTGATTATTGGTATTTGTTCAGTGCCGTATTCAGAGTAGGTCGCCACTATAGACTCCTTCTATTCGGACTGCTCCGGCGGAACAGTCAGCCCAAGTCTGACAAGTCGTTGGGCCAACCTGTAAATGTCCCGACGATGACCTTCACGCCTTATACCGGCTGCCACTACAACCACCGTCAACCGCCCGCGATCCACGCAAAACACGACTCGATAGCGTTGTCCTGCCGCGCGGATTGATCGGTATCCAGCCAATGCCCCCGTAAGCGGCTGTCCCTGTTTCTCTGGCTCCTCAGCCAAGCCTTCAATGCGCCGAACAATCTGTGACCGAGTCCGGACGTCTGAAATCGCAGATATCAGACTAGCGGCTTCAGACGTCAAGAGTATTCTGTGTCGCATCTTAGGCAATCGATCAACATACGTACGAAGTATGGTACGAAAAGCCGCGCGAGAAATCAAAGATGTCTCCGCTCATATCTCCGCCACCTCAATGTTGAACTGAAACTCGGTAGGTGTGGGCGGTTCGAGAACGCCCCTGGGGGCATCCGATGAATTGAGGTTGGATTGTGGCGCGCAGACCGACAGGCACGATTGACGGGCATGGCCTCGGCGCCTATCATAAGCTCCGTGCTTCCAGGGGAAGCCTCCGAGTCCGCGAAAGGGCCGAGCCCGCCCCTACCGTTGTAACGGTTTTGCAACTGACACTCTTTTCTGCCCGAACTAGCGGACGCCGGGCCAACGGAAAGGAGTGCTTATGCCCTCTCGTTCTCTGCCTGCGCGCCCGAGTCTTGAGCATCTCAGGAACCAGGCCAAGGACCTCCTGAAGGCGTACCGATCCGGCGATCCATCAGCCGTCGAGCGTTTTCGGGAGTCACTGCCCCACCTGCCCAAGTCGGCCGACGCCGATCCCTCCCTCTCCTTGCGCGACGCTCACCGTGTCGTCGCTTCGGAGTATGGATTCCCAGGCTGGGTTGAAATGCGCACCCATATTGAACGCAAGGAGAACCACGTCATGTTTGAAGTGACTGTAGACCACGTGAAGATAAGCCCCGTTAGCGAGCAGCGGGTAGTGATTCTCAAGGCAACCGAGGTGAACAAGTACCTTCCCATTTGGATCGGACGCAATGAGGGAGACGCGATCGCGTTGAAGCTCCAGGGCCAGGAGCTCCCTCGCCCGATGACCCACGACCTGATGGACTCGATGATCCGGAACCTCGGGGCGACGGTGACCCAGGTCGTGGTGACCGATCTGACCGGTGACATGTTCCTCGCCAAGGTGGTCATGGAGAGCAACGGGACGACGATCGAGAGCGACTCGCGTCCCAGCGACGCCATCGCACTGGCGGTCCGCTGCGGGGCGCCGGTCTTTGTAGAAGACGCCGTTCTTGACCGGGGTGGGGTTGAATACGACCCTGATACCGGCGAGCCGAGTTCAGCGATCGGACGCCCACCCGGGTTTTCGAGGATTCACGTCGATAGGGAACTGTCCGATCAGGCTCTGGGAGTGCTGCGGCAGGCCGGCGCAGTGGCTGGCCGACGTGGGCACCCGGAGATCGAGCCGGAGGATATGCTCCTCGCACTCGTCGACGAGGTCGAGGGCGTCGGTGCGAAGGTATTGGTGGAGATGGGCGCAGACTTGGGGGCGATCCGGTCGAGCTTGGAAGAGGAGGCCGGCGGCGAGGATTCTCAGTCGGATTCAATACCGGAGCTTAGCGAGCGTAGCCAGAGAGTGGTCCGACTGGCGAAGATGGAGACGCTAATGGTGTTCACCCCAAACATCGGGACTGAGCATCTGCTGCTGGGTCTGGTAATCTCCGATGACGGTCTTGCTTCGGCCGTACTCAAGGAGCATGGTGTCGAGATCGAGTCGGCACGCGCCGGCGTGATGACAGCACTCCAGGCGACTGAGGGATCGGCAGAGTAAGAGGGTTCGGCCAAGGGCGACCCCTCCGGCGCCCTACGGCTGGGTGGTCTGACCGCCGTTGCCGTGTCCCGCTCCCACCCCGTGCGGGCAAGATGCCCGCGCTCCCAGTGCGGTTGGGAGGATCTCTCTCCTCTCTTATTGACCGGTCTCAGGTCAACGCATATGCTGGGGCCACCAACCGGCGGCGCGCAACAACACTCATGGAGGTGTGCTGAGATGAAGATGTACTTGGCGGGAGAGTGGGTCGACAGGGACGAGAGGATGGACGTCGTGAACCCGTTCAACGGCCTGGTATTCGATACGGTGCCGAAGGCGGGGATCAAGGACATCGACTCCGCAGTCGCGAGCGCTGAGCGGGGGGCCAAGGTGATGGCGGGCCTGTCCGGGTTCCAGCGGTACGAGATCCTGATGCGTGCCGTGGCCCTCATGAAGGAACGCCTGGAGGACCTAGGCCGCACGATCACGATGGAGGAGGGGAAGGTCATCTCAGAGGGGCGCGGCGAGGTTGAGCGCGCGATCCAGACGATGACGGGCTCGGCGGAGGAGGCGAAGCGGATGTTCGGAGAGGTCGTGCCCCTGGACGGCGCGCCGACCTGGACGGGCCAGCTTGGCTTCACGCTGCGAGTGCCCTGCGGGATCGTCGCGGCGATCGCGCCATTCAACTTCCCCCTCAACCTGGTTGCGCACAAGGTCGGCCCGGCGCTGGCGGCGGGAAACGCTGTGATCATCAAGCCGGCGTCCGACACGCCGCTGTCGGCTCTGAAGCTGACGGAGATACTACTCGAGGCCGGCGTCCCCGCAGAGGCGGTACAGTGCGTGACCGGCTCCGGCGGGACCATCGGCGACGCCCTGGTGTCTGACCCACGAGTGCGGAAGGTGACCTTCACCGGCAGCCGTGACGTCGGCGAGCACATTTGCAGGACGGCCGGGTTGAAGAAGGTCACGATGGAGTTGGGCTCCAACTCGCCCCTGATCGTGATGCCGGACGCGGACATGCAGAAGGTCGTTGCCGGCACAGTGGCGAGCGGCTTCTCGAACGCGGGTCAGGTGTGCATTTCGGCCCAGCGCATCCTGACCAGCGAGGACGTTTACGTGGACTACCTGGATGCGCTCGTCGAGGGAGTCCGGGGCATCAGCACGGGCGATCCGCTGGACGAGACAGTCAAAATGGGGCCGATGGTCAGGACTGAGGACGCGGTACGCGTCCACGAGTGGATCGGAGAGGCCGTGGCGAGCGGGGCCCGCACCGTCGTCGGGGGAGACTACGAGGGCGCGATGCACGCCCCTACCGTGGTCGCCGACGTCAGCCCTGAGATGCGCATATCGTGCGACGAGCTGTTCGGGCCCGCGGTGGCGGTAACGCCGTTCTCGAACATCGACGACGCAATCGCGATGGCGAACGACTCGATATACGGACTGAGCGCCGCGATCTTCACTCAGAACATCGACTGGGCGATGAGGTTCGCGCGAGAGGTGGACTCGGGGAACCTGATGATCAACTCCGGGCCGCAGTGGCGCGCGGACCTGATGCCGTACGGAGGCGTCAAGGACAGCGGCATGGGCAAAGAGGGGCCACGGTATGCGGTCGAGGAGATGACCGAGCTTAAGATGGTGGTCTATCACCCGTAGAGAGAGTCAGCAGACCGGGGAACAAGCGGGCCCCCGACCCCGCCCATGCGGGCAGGGATGCCCGCGCTCCCAGTAGGTGGGCGACCGGACTCGCACACGGCCCGTTCCCCACCCCGCCCATGCGGACAGGGATGCCCGCGCTCCCAGTAGGTGGGGAACCGGACTCGCACACGGCGCGTCCCCGACCCCGCCCGTGCGGGCAGGGATGCCCGCGCTCCCAGTGGGTCGTGATTTCATGGTTTGTGGGACGGGAATACGCTGATGAAATTCGGGTTCTACCTTCCGAGCAGCGGCGAAGGCGCCCAGCCGGACGCGCTGGCATCCATCGCCCGTCTCGGCGACCGGCTGGGCTTCTACTGCATGGTCGCTCCCGACCATATCCTGCAGCCCAACGAAGTTGAGTCCGTCTACCCCTACAGCCTGACGGGCAGCATCCTGCACGGGGGCAACACGGGCCAGGGAGAGTGGCCGGAGCAGATCACCACGCTCGCATTCCTGGCGGGAGTCACCGAGCGAATCCGGCTGGTCACGAGCGTAATGATCGTCCCCTACCGCAACCCATTGCTGACGGCGAAGATGCTGGCCACGCTGGACGTGCTCTCCAAGGGCCGGCTGATCGTGGGCGCGGCGTGGGCTGGATGGAGGAGGAGTTCGAGCTGCTCGGGACGCCGCCGTTCGCGGAGCGGGGAGCGGTCACCAACGAGTACCTCAGGGCTTTCATCGAGCTTTGGACGCAGGACGACCCGGTATTCGAGGGGACGTACACCCGGTTTTCCGGGCTTACGTTCCTGCCCAAGCCCGTCCAGAAGCCGTACCCGCCGTTGTGGATCGGTGGGCAGAGCCGGCCCGCAATCCGGCGCGCCGCAGAGATCGGGGACGCCTGGCACCCGGTCGGAGCGATTCCGGCGACGCCGCTAGAGCCTGAGGAGCTGGCCGTCAACCTCGCGACACTCCGAGGCTTCGCTGAGGGGGCCGGGCGCGATCCGTCCAGAATCCAGGTGTCCATGAAAGCGCCTCTCTACGATGCCTCGATGGATGCGGGGGGAACCCGCCGCCGGTTCTCAGGCACGCCGGACGCTGTGCTACAGGACATCAGCGCCTACGCAGAGGTCGGAGTGACCCACCTGATCTTCGACTTCCGCAGTCCGGACCCGAGTGAGACTGAGGAACGGATGCCGCGCTTCGCCGAGGAGGTGATGGCGCGGGTGTAGAGTCAGGCCTGCGCCGGGACGAGGGTCTGAAGTCCACACGTAGGGGCGGGAAAAGGGCGTTCAGCGAGTGCCCCGATGAGATCAGCGGACGCTACGAGACGACGGCTAGTTCGCGCCCCACGGCCATGGAGTGGCAGGGGCAGGCCCACGGGTGTTCGGTGACGTGCTTGTAAGCGGTCGACGCCGCGATGGCGCCCTGTGCCGCCGCGGTGATAGTCTGCTTCAGGTCGCCGGACGCGTCGGTCAGGTCTCCCGCGGCAAAGACCCCGTGCACGTTTGTACGCATGCCCTTGTCGACCATCACCTCTCCCTGTTCGTTGAGTACCACCCCAAGCTGTCTGGGAAGATCCGCGCGCGGATCGGCGCCGATCTCGATGAAGATCCCGTCGAGGTCCAACTGGCGTGAGCCGTTGAATGGTTTATCGAGAGAGATGCCCTCGAGACCATCCGTGCCCTTCAGCTCGACCACATTCGTTTCGAGAAGCTGCGTCACGTTCGCCGTCCGGTTCAGCTCGTCGGCGACGATTGCGTCCGGTCGGAAGAACTCGGTGCCGCGATAGACCAGGTACACCTGTTCAGCGTACCTGGAAAGCAGGACGGCGCCCTCAACAGCGGCGTTACCTCCACCGACGACCGCGACCGTATTGCCGCGGTGTAGTGGAGCATCGCAGACCGAGCAGTACGAGACTCCCCGACCAGTCCACTCCTCTTCATGCTGGAGGCCAAGCTTCCGTCTCTCACGTCCAACGGCGAGGATCAGTATCTGGGCCCGGAAACTATCTCCGCCTTCGGTCTCTACCTCGAAACAGGCGTCGACGCTAGCGGCCGTGGTGACCTTGTCGTTGACGATCGGAACGCTGTACTTCTCGGCCTGTGACCGGAAGTGGGTCATCAGATCGAAGCCATCGATCTCAACGTGTCCAGGGTAGTTCTCGATCGTACCGCCGATGGCGGTCTCTCCGCCGAACGTCTCGCCGATTACTACAGGGCTCATCTGGTATCGAGCGGCGTACAAGGCCGCGGCGAATCCGGCCGCTCCCTGCCCCGCGATTACAACGTCGTACTGAGCTTGAGAATTGGCCAATTGAATACCTCTTGTCGATGATTATCTAACTTCATCCTACAGCCTCTCGGCCGGTCATGAGGGACGAATTTGGACTGCGGGTCGCCCCTACGGCGTCCTCGGCGGCCCACTGGGAGCGCGGGCATCTTGCCCGCACGGGGGGCGGTGGTGCCCCCAAACTCCCCCGGGCGACGAATGGGTCGCCCCTACGACACCGTCCCGGACTCTCTTTCCTCTTTTCTCATTCCTCTTTCCTCGAATCCTCCTTCCGCCCCTGCGAGGCGAGCCACTTTCGGCGCTGTTCATGACGGGCTCGGGCGTCGGGTGGCGTAAAGCGGCTGTGGAACTCCCGGCGGTAGTCTTGGAACGTTCCGGCCAGAACCGCCCTTCGCATCTCCTCCATCAGCATCAGCACGAAGCGGAGGTTGTGGATAGTCGCGAGCCGGAAGCCCAGCAGCTCCTTCGACTTGAACAGGTGGTGGACGTAGGCGGCGGAGTAGGCCTGGCAGGTGTAGCAGTCGCATCCGCGCTCGATCGGCTCGTCTCGCTCACGGTGCGGTGCCGTGTAGATGTTGACCCGCCCTTCGCGGGAGAACAGCGCGCCGTTCCTAGCGATCCGCGTCGGCAGCACGCAGTCGAACATGTCGATGCCGCGGGCGACGCATTCGACCAGGTCCTCGGGCGAGCCGACGCCCATCAGGTATCGCGGAGCGTCAGCGGGAAGCAGCGAGGCAGCCATCTCGGTCATCCAGTACATCTCCTCCTTCGTCTCGCCGACGCTCAGGCCTCCGAGCGCATAGCCTGGGAAGCCGATGGAAGTGATCTCCTTTGCCGACCGCCTGCGGAGGTCCTCGTACAGACCGCCCTGCACGATGCCGAAGAGGAGCTGGTCGTCACGCGTGTGGGCAATCTTGCAACGCGCCTCCCAGGCCGTCGTGCGCTTTAGCGCCTGCTCAACGACCTCCCGGCTCGAATCAGCCTCCACGCACATGTCGAGCGGCATGATGACGTCCGCGCCGATGCGCTCCTGCGCCTCGATCGTGGACTCTGGGGTGAACTTGTGCTGAGAGCCGTCGATATGCGACCGGAAGAGGATGCCGTCATCGTCGACGTCGCGCAGGTGTCGAAGGCTGAATCCCTGAAACCCGCCGCTGTCTGTCAGAATCGGTCCGTCCCAACGCATGAAGGAGTGGAGGCCGCCGAGCCGCTCCAGGAGTTGAGTACCGGGACGTAGGTACAGGTGATAGGTATTGCCGAGGACGATCTTCGCGCCAACCGCCCGTAGATCGGGCGGATCGACCGCCTTCACAGCCCCTTGGGTCGCGACCGGCACGAAGAACGGAGTGGGCACGTCGCCGTGGGCCGTATGAAGGACTCCGGCCCTCGCAGCGCCGTCGGTGGCTTCGAGGGTGAACACGCTTTTCATGCCGGAAGGGTAGCAGAATGGTCAGACTGCGAATGAAGCGATTGACTCATTTAGTATGAGTGATTTAGACTATTGACATGACTAAACGATTACAGGTCCTCCTCGACGACGAGGAGTATGCAGAGATCCAGGGCTTCGCGCGACGCGAGCGAATGACGGTGGCCGAGTGGGTCAGGCAATCGCTGCGTAGCGCAAGGGGTGACAATCCGACGACCGTCCAAGCGAAGCTCCGCGCGTTGGCCGATGCGTCGAGACACGAGTTCCCGACAGCGGATATCGAAGTCATGCTTGGTGAAATCGACGCTGGTCGGCGATCTCCGTGATATTCGTCGACTCGAATGTGCCCATGTATCTCGTGGGCGCTCCACATCCGAACAAGGACCGAGCCCTTGCGACGATGACCCGACTGTTCCAGTCCGGTGAACGACTCATTACTGACGTCGAGGTCTACCAAGAGATAATGCACCGGTACACGGCAATCCGGAGACCGGAGGCGATCGACGCCGCTTTCGAGGTTCTGGATTCCATTGTCGACGCAGTTCACACGTTCGGAATGTCGGAAGTCCGAGGCGCGAGAGTGCTGATCGCATCGGTGGAGGGCCTTTCGGCTCGGGACGCTCTGCACGTTGCGGTGATGCGCGAGGCGGGAGCCGATCAAATTCTCAGTTTCGACCACGGCTTCGACGCCTGTCCCGGGATCGAACGATTAGCGTGATCTCGCCAGGTTCCTCACACGGCTCCTAGGGTGCGTTTGCCAGCCCTATTTCTTGACACTCTCCGAGTCCAGAATTACACTTGGCCAGTCTCAAGTTTCACGCTCAGGAGCGCATTGAATGACCCAGGAATCGGTAATCACGCCCGAAATGAGGGCGGCCATCGGTGTCGAGTCTGAGCCGTATACGAACGACGTGGAGAAGGGCGCGATCATCAAGTTCGCGCAGGCGATCGGCGACGACAATCCGATCTACAACGACGAGGTGGCCGCGCGGAACTCGAGGCATGGAGGACTGATAGTGCCGCCGACGTTCTTCCGGTCGTTTCGGTCAGGCCCAATGAAGGTGGATGTTACGAGTCCTTATTCTGCGAACCTAGATGGCGGAAGTGAGTGGGAGTACTTCGAACCCGTCCGCCCAGGAGACCGAATCACGGTGACATCCAAAATCTCAAATATGTTCGAGCGCGCCGGACGCCTGGGCAACATGCTCTTCATCCAGCGCGAGACCAAGTACGTAAACCAGTTTGGCACAACCGTGGCGGTCCAGCGAACAACCGGGATCAGCTATGAGCCGCCAGAGGACGAATAGGAGCAGCACATGAGCGAGCAGGTTTACTTCGACGATGTTGAGCAGGGGATGGAGCTTCCCACTCTTCGCAAGGACCCCACCACCCAGCAGCTGGTGAAATACGCCGGGGCTTCAGGGGACTACTACCAGATCCACTACGATCTGGGCTACGCGAAGAACAACGGCCTCCCTGACGTCATCCTCCACGGGGCGCTGAAGAACGCGTTCCTCGGCCAGGTGATGACCGACTGGATCGGGGAGTGGGGCACGCTGAAGAAGCTGAGCGTCCAGTACCGGGGCATGGACATCCCGGGAACGCCGATCTTCGGCAAGGGCGTCGTCAAGAAGAAGTACCAGGACGACGACGAGAACATCGTCGAGTGTGAGATCTGGCTCGAGACCCACGAGGGCCAGCGCACGACTCCGGGCTACGCCGTCGCCGCCCTTCCCGAGCGCGTAGAGTAGGCTCGGAGCCCCCCAACCCACCGGGCGACGGCCCACTGGGAGCGCGGGCACTTGTGCGCCGTGGCGTATCTTGCCCGCTTGGGGGGGGCGGGCGGAGCGCCCCACCCACCGGGCGACGGACCACTGGGAGCGCAGGCGACGGACCACTGGGAGCGCGGGCGACGGACCACTGGGAGCGCGGGCATCTTACCCGCTTGGCGGGGCGGACCACTGGGAGCGCGGGCACTTGTGCGCCGTGGCGTATCTTGCCCGCTTGGAGGGGCGGAGCGCCCCACCCACCAGGCGACGTTCGCTCCTACGGGTTGATCGGGGCCGGGTGCCTCTACGAGACAGCAGCCAGGCTGGTCTCGACCGCCTTGGCGATCTTGCGGTACTCGCCCAAAACCTTGTTGTTGTTGAGCACCGTCGGCTTGGAGACGTCGCGATAGTCGGCGCGCATCTCGATTCTGCCCAGGAAGGGGATGTCGAGGTGCTGTGCCAGCTCCTCGCCCGCGCCCGAGCCGAAGATCTCGCCTGAGAAGTTCTCCACCACGCCCAAAACGTCGATCTGCAGCTTTTTGATCATGTTGACCGAGCGGATCGCGTCGATCTTGGCAAGCTCCTGCGGCGTGGTGACCACCACAAACCCGTCCATATCCAGCGCCTGCATCACGGTGAGCGGCGCGTCCGACGTCCCGGGCGGCAGGTCGATCACCAGGTAATCCAGCTCTCCCCAGTCGGTCGACTGCAGCAGCTGGTTGATGGCGTTGTGGATCATCGGCCCGCGCCAGATGATCGCCTCTTCCTCGTCCTGCTGGAAGAAGCCCATGGACATCACCTTAACGCGGAATCGCTCCGGCGGGAGCATCTTCTTGTCATCGGCGACCGCGGGGGCTTCGGCTACTTTCATGGCGCGGATGACGTTGGGGCAGTCGATGTCGACGTCGAGGATACCGACGCTGGCGCCGTCGTTGGCGAGCGTTACGGCGAGGTTGACGGCGACCGTCGTCTTTCCGACGCCGCCCTTGCCGCTGTAGACGCCGACCTTGTGCTTGATTCGCGACAGGGTCTCGGCGATCGAGCGCTTCTGCTCGAACTGCCGGCGCATGGCCTCGACCTTGGCCCGGGCCTGCGCCTGCTGTTGGGGATTCATGGTTGCCTCACACGCGTGGGGGTTCGCCGCGGCGAACCCCCACAGTATTCAATTGCCCGCCGAGGCGAGGAGCTAGTCCAAGCCCAAGAGCTTCTTGCCCTCTTCGGTGATCATGTCGGGCGTCCACGGGGGGTCGAACGTCAGCTCGACGTTGACGTCCTCGACCGCGTCGATCTCGGCGATGCGCCACTCTGCTTGCTGGGCGATCTGCGGACCCATGCCGCAGCCCGCAAACGTCAGGGTCAACCTGATTTCGACATTGCCTTCGTCGACCTCCACTCCGTAGATCAATCCGAGGTCGACCACGTTTACGGGGATCTCGGGATCGTACACGTCTCTGAGGGCCTCGTAGACCCCTTCAACGGTCAGCGTCGTCTGTGTGGCCATTTCGTATCCTCCGTGTCGATTGCTTCGCGTCGTTGTCTGGTCAATTGTAAGTCCGGCGATGTTGGGTGTCAAAAGAGACCGGAATTCTGATTCACGTGATTGACAACGCTCGATTGATGACGGTAGCATGCTGGCATTCGCGAATGCATCAAGACCTTCGAGTTGATCAGACCAGCGCAACCAACACAGATTGTGGTTATTCTAACCTGCACAGATTGTGGTTATTCTAACCTGATTTGACGATCGGACGTCGACCCGAGTATCGCGACCGTTCAGAGACAAGAATTAACGAGGGGAGACGGTATGAAGACTAGGTTATCACGTTCACTGTATTTGACTATGGCACTGGTCCTGTCGCTTGGGCTGTTCCTTATGGCCTGTGGAGCGGATGAACCGGCGCCCGCACCGGCGCCCGCGCCAACCACGGCGCCTGCGCCGGCACCAACGGTAGCGCCCGCTCCGGCCCCGACTGCTGCGCCCGCGCCCGCACCGACCGCCGCTCCTGCTCCGGCACCCGCGCCTACGATGGCGCCGGCTACGGAGATGATGGAGGGACCGATATACGGCGGCACCTTCACCTCGATAACCACGCGCGAGCCGAGCAGTTGGGATCCCCGCGTTGGCGGCTGCGACATACCCCACTTCGTCTATGACGATCTTGGTATGGGCGACTGGTCGGTACCCCGAGACGAGTTCAGCTACACGGGCTTCTACATTCCCGAGCAGTACCGAGTTGGCGCCCTGGCACAGAGCTGGGAGCAGCCGGACCTTGGTACGATCAGGATGACGGTCCGGGAGAACGCCGTCTGGCACGACAAAGCCCCGGCCAACGGGAGGGATCTGACCGCCGACGACATCGCCTTTAGCTGGAGCGCGTACACCGGAACCGGCTACGGGTTTACAGAACCCCACCCGAACCTGAGGGCATACTACGAGCCCATCACGTCGGTCACCGCTCTCGACGACGAGACCGTGGAGTTCAAGTTCGAGCCCCTGATCACCATGCTTGGGCTGCTGCTCACCGAAGGCACAGGCGACAGCGTCGTCAACAAGGAGCAAATCGAGGCGCACGGAGACCTGGAGAACTGGGAGCATGCGCTGGGCACCGGGCCGTTCCTGCTGACCGAGGTGGTCGAGGGAACATCCTACACCTGGGAGAATAACCCCAACTACTGGGCTGACGATCCGCGCTACCCCGGCAACCAGCTCCCCTACCTCGACGTGTTCAGGCTCCTGGACATAAGGGACTGGGCCGCGCAGAAAGCGGCGTATCGGACCGGCAAGGTGGACGAGCTTGGCGGCTGGGCCAGCGTCGTCACCATCACGCCGAAGCAGGTCGACTCGATTCTCGACTCCAACCCCGAGACCGAGCAGTTCGTGCGCTGGCCTGAGGGCTGGGGCATCGGCATGAACATGGACGATCCCGACAAGCCCTGGCAGGACATCAAGGTACGCCGAGCGCTCCAGAAGGCCATCCCTCTGGAGGAGATCGCCAACGACTACTACGGCGGATTCACCGAGCCTGACCCGTACCCGATCTTCGGATCGCTCGTGAAGGGCTTCTTCACGCCGTACCCGGACTGGCCCGAGGAGATCAAGCAGAACTACGCTTACGACGTCGAAGCCGCCAAGGCCCTCATGGCCGAGGCTGGCTATGAAGACGGGTTCGACGTGACCCTCTGGCTGGGTACCGGCGAGCAGGACCCCGAGCTGGCGCAGATCGTCAAGGGATACCTCTCGGCGATCAACGTCAACGTGACCATCGAGGAGATGGAGTGGGGCGTCTACTGGAGCCGGCTGACCGCGGGTGAGTTGGAGGACTGGATGTGGGACTGGACCGGGCCGCAGGGCTCGCCACTCCCCAGGTTGTCCAACTTCTTCACCAGTGACGCGGCGTATAACCACAAGAAGTGGAGCGACCCTGTCGTTGACGGCGCCGTCGAAAAGGCGCTCGTAGCCACCGACATGGACGAGTACACCAAGATCATCAAGGAAGCCGCAGACTACATCCGCGACCAGCAGTTCAGGGTGATCTTCCCACTCATGGCCAACGTCGCGATGTGGCACCCCTACGTTGAGGGGTTCAACGGCGAGTGGTACTCGGGCGTCTGCAACACCGGACAGGTCTACGCCCACGTTTGGCTCGACCTCGACCAGAAGGCCGCGATGGGCTACTAGCAGCTGACGCTGCGGGTGACCGACCAGGGGTAGCTCCCCGATCCACCGCCAACGATTGAAATCCGACGTCGGTGCGTGAGGGCGGTTCCTTCGCCCTTCCACGGCGGGCAGGCGCGGCGAACCCCTACGGGTATCCCGCGAAAAGGCGGTTGACCTGGGTAGCTTACCCCTGCTAGACAGAGACAGGAGGGTCGGATAGCTTTGGCAGTCCGGCCCTCTTCACACTGTAAAGACGGGCGACTCACCGACGTCCGTACACCCTCTCCCTTGACGGGTGAGGGTGAGAACCGCATAACCGGGACGTAAATGCGAAACTACGTAATCAGAAGAGTGTTGCTGATCGTTCCGACGCTCTTCATCGTGTCCGTTCTCGTCTTTCTGTCTCTTCGCTTCATCCCAGGCGACGTCATCGACATTATGATGAGCAGAACGAGGGACGCATTCGCAGGACGCGAGGCTCTTGAGAAGCACCTCGGCCTCGATGTACCGCTGGTCGTCCAGTACGGGCGCTGGGTCTTTGGAATCATCACGCGGGGCGATCTTGGAACGTCGCTCTACGGCGGGCAGTCCGTGACCGGCAGGGTCTTCAACCGGCTTCCAACGTCGTTCGAGCTCGGCCTTATAGCGCTGATCATCTCCTTGATCATCTCCCTTCCGGTCGGCGTCTACTCCGCGATACGACAGGACGGGATAGGAGATTACGTAGGCCGCAGTATCGCCATCATCTTCATCTCGATCCCGGGCTTCTGGACCGCGACGATGGTGATGATCTTCCCGCCGATCTGGTGGGGCTGGTCGCCCCCGCTCGAGCTGATTCCGTTCGCCGAAGATCCTTGGGAAAACCTCAAACAGTTCGCCATTCCGGCCTTCGTCCTTGGTATGCTGCTCAGCGGTGTCACGATGCGGATGACACGCACGATGATGCTTGAGGTGCTGCGACAGGACTACATCCGGACCGCGTGGTCAAAGGGCCTCATGGAGCGCGTCATCGTCGTTCGGCACGCCATCAAGAACGCCTTTATTCCCGTAATCACGTTGATCGCCCTGGAGGTCCCGGTGCTGATTGGGGGCGCGGTCATCATCGAGCGCATCTTCGCCCTTCCGGGCATGGGCAACCTGATGCTCGACTCCCTGACGGACAGGGACTACCCGGTCATCTCCGGCATCAACCTGGTGATCGCGGCCGGAATCGTGCTAATCAATCTTGGGACGGACCTCGCCTACGCGTGGCTCGATCCCAGGGTACGGTACTCGTAGGAGGGCAGCGGACATGGCAAACATCACCGCTCAGCCGGGTCTGGAAGCGGCCGCCTCTCGAAGGCGGTCCCCAATCGCCGATTTCCTCTCGAGACTGTTGAGGAAGCGGCTCGGAGTGCTTGGCGGGGTCATAGTACTCGCGCTCCTAGCGGCGGGGATCCTCGCGCCCGTTCTTGCCACGCACGACATCCACGAGATCAACATCAAGGAGTGGTACGCAGCGCCGTCATTGAGTCACTGGCTCGGAACGGACCATCTCGGTCGGGACATCTTTAGCCGCATCATTTACGGTGCGCAGGTCTCGATGATCGTAGGAATGTCTGCGGCAGCGATCCACGTGGTGGTTGCGGTGTTTATCGGTGTAACATCGGGCTTCCTTGGCGGCAAGCTCGACCTGGTGAGCCAGAGGTTCGTCGACGCGTGGTATGCCTTCCCGTACCTGATCATCCTGCTCACGGTCATGTCAATCGTGGGCCGGGGTATACCGCAGCTCATCATAGTTCTGGGCGTCTCGTACGGGATCGTCAACTCGCGCGTCATCCGGAGCGCGGTAATCGCGATCAAGGAGAACGACTACTTCCAGGCGGCGCACGCGCTGGGCACTCCTACCTCGCGGACGCTTGTCAAGCACGTGATTCCGAACATCATGCCTCCGATCATCATCATCTTCACCGTGAGCATTGGCGGCGTAATCCTGGCTGAGGCCGCTCTGAGCTTCCTCGGCTTCGGCCTTCCTCTTGGGACGCCAAGCTGGGGCGCGATGCTGAGCTGGGAGGGCCGGAGGTACATGGAGGAGGCGCCGATGCTGGCCATCTGGCCCGGCCTGTGTCTCACGGTCGTCGTGTACGGGATCAACATGTTCGGGGACGCGCTACGCGACCTGTTCGACCCGAGGCTGAGAGGCGCCGACTCGCCCGGCTGATTGCCCACGCCGCCCCACCGGGCGACGTTCGCCCCATCCACCTCACCCAAACCTGGAGCGCGGGCGTGCCGAGACCCCCAAGAGGGGCCTCATTCCTCATTCCTCATTCCTCGTTCCTCGTTTCTAACTCCTACTTCCTCACTCCTACTTCCTCCGTCACCCGGCGAATTCGAGTACGTCGTTCCTTGTTGACATTCCCCACGCCATGCGGGACAATCCGCTATACGACACCGGTTGACGCCAGTATGGCTGGGATGAAGAGGACAAGGAGCGACTTAAATGTGCAATCGACTACGTAGCGTGAAATTATTGATAGCGATCAGTGTAGTTGTTGCAGGTATGGCGGCGGTGGCGTGCGGCAGCGCCGAGGTCGCCGAGCCCGAAGCGCCGCAGGCGCCCGCCCCGGCCGCCCCTGCGGCCGCCGCACAGGCCGGCTCCGGCATGGCGCCGGCGGCTCCGCAGCAACCGGCAGCGCCGGAACCTGCCTTGCCGGCCCTCATGGCAGGGGACGCGCCGGGACCGGTGCAGATCGAGGCGAGGGCCAAGTCGGCCCTTGCTAAGCAGAGGGTCATTCCCGCGTCCGAAATCACCCCGCAGTACGGGGGCACATACATAGCCTCGGGATCCACTGCGCCAGACGCCTTTGACCCCTATCGAGGGGGACACTTCCACGGAAGCTGGCACTACGAATTCCTGGGAGTCGGGGACTGGGCGGTCGATCGTGACGTGTTCGACTACATCGGATTCTACGTGCCGCCGGAGCTCCAGGTCGGCCTCATCGCAGAGAGCTGGGAGCAGCCCGACCCAGGAACGATCATCTTCAAGATCCGCGACGGCGTCTACTGGCACGACAAGTACCCGGCGAACGGGCGGCTGATGACCGCAGAAGACGTCGCATTCTCGTGGCACAGACTCTCCGGTCTAGGAAGCGGTTTCACGGAGGCTGCACCGAACTACCGCGACTACTTCCGGGTCATATCCTCGATAGAGGCCGTGGATGACACGGTAATATTCAAGTATGAGCCCAACATCTCCCTTCTGGGCCAACTTCTGACCGAAGGGACGGCGGACCACATAGTCAGCCCCGACGCGGTGAAAGAGTGGGGAGAGATCACCGAAGTTGAGCATGTGATCGGGACCGGCGCTTTCGTACTTGAAGAGTACGTCGAAGGCGTCACGCTAACCTGGCACAAGAACCCCAACTACTGGGGCTTTGACGAGAACCACCCCGAGAACCAGATGCCGTATGTAGACATCTTCAAGCAGTTGATCATTACGGACTTCTCTACCCAGAAGGCGGCGTTCAGGAGCGGTCAGGTCGATGAGATCGGCGGCGTGCATGACCGTCCTCCAGTCCCTCCGAGAGAGGCCGAGGTGCTGCTGAAGAGCTGCCCTGAGTGCGGATTCCACGTCCGCAGGCCGGAGGGTTGGGGGATCGGCATGTCGATGGACTGGCAGGAGGACGCAGGCGGGAAGCCGTGGGGCGATATCAACGTGCGCAGGGCCCTGCAGATGGCGATACCGATGGACGAGATCGCCAACGTCTACTACCGCGGGTTCACAGACCCCACTCCCTACCCCGCGTTCGGGTACCTGGTGAGGGGGTTCTACACACCTTGGGATGAGGTGTCTGAAGACGTAAAGCAGTACTACGAGTACAACCCGGAGCGTGCCAAGCAGATGTTGACGGAGGCCGGCTATCCCGACGGATTCGAAGTGAATCTATGGGTGTCTCCCGCGCAGGACCCTGACCTCGCGCAGCTTGTCAAGGGCTACTTCGCCGAGATCGGCGTGAATATGATCATCGACGAGGTGGAGTGGGGCCTCTTCATTAGCCGAATATTCGGAATGGAGCTGGACGAGTGGATGCTGGACTACGTTTGCCCGCAAGGGGAGGCGATGGCCAGAGCCGCAAACTTCTACGATCCGCGCGCAAAATTGATGTACAAGAAGTGGGCAGACCCCGAGATCGAAAGGCTGATGGATATAGCGGCGGAGACCCTGGACTATGAGGAGCACAAGGCTGCGCTCAGGGGAGTGAGCGACCGGATCACCGAGCAGTTCTACAGGGTGGTGTTCCCTTGCTTCGCGAGCGTCCCAATCTGGCAGCCCTGGGTCCGCGGGTTCAACGGTGAGTACCAGATCGGAGACGGCGATATCGGCTCGATCTACAAGCACGTCTGGCTCGACCTTGAGCTCATGGCCAGCAGAGGCGTAAAGCGCTAGGCCGGGTCCGTCACATCTGAATCAATTCTGCCGGGCGTCCCTCGTGGGCGCCCGGTGTGCGTAACGCCCACCGCCCCACCCCCATGCGCACACCCACGGCGACCCACCGACAGCCACACGAATCCAACCCCCGACCACAACCAACCCCTCTCGTTCCTCTTTCCTCTTTCCTCTTTCCTCGTTCCTCGTTCCTCGTTCCTCGTTCCTCTCCTCACCCACCCTTGACAGCAGAACATCCGTACGTGCATAATCAGATGATAATCAGTTGCCTATAGAGTATACCATTATGTCCCTCTCAGAAATAATCAAACAACAGACCAAAGACGGCGAGACCGTCGTCTCCTTCCTTCAGAACGTCATGGAAGGCGACCTCGAAGGATTCAAAGAGGGCCACCGTATACGGGCCGCAGAACTCCTCACCAGGTTCGGTCACGAGGAGGCCAGGGCCTACATCCGAGAGTACTCACAACCCGCGTCCCCTGACGACGACCCGACCACCCGCTCACGTGACACCAGATTCGACAAAGCACTGGCAAAGGCCATCAAGCAGGACACCGGCGACGGTCGATACGTCTCCCGGTTCCTCCTGAACCTCGTTGACGGCGACCTAAGGTCCTTCAACAAAGGCCACCGCATCAGGGCCGCAGCAGAGCTCATGGTCCGCCTCGAAGGCATCGTCGTCGGATACACAAGCACCCGGAACTCTCCCAAGCGTCCCAAGGCCGCTGTCACAAGGCCCACACCCGTCCGAGTCATGAACACCCCCGCTCCCGCGGCCTCCGTCCCTGCGCCGGACGCCCCCACCAACTCGGCAGCCTCCGGCTCCCGGATCGGTCGCCACCATCGACACCGACGTCCCCACCATCTCGGCAGCCTCGGCTCCTGGATCGGTCGCCACCATCGACACCGACGCCCCCACCATCTCGGCAGCCTCGGCTCCTGGATCGGTCGCCACCATCGACACCGACGTCCCCACCATCTCGGCAGCCTCGGCTCCTGGATCGGTCGCCACCATCGACACCGACGCCCCCACCAAGTCGGCAGCCTCGGCTCCCGGATCGGTCGCCACCATCGACGCCGACGACTCGGTTGGCACGCAGACCGAATCTGCGGATCAACATTCAGACCCTGACGACAGGTGGGCCGGACTCGCCGAGCTGTTCGAGTCCGTAATCATCAACGACCGGCTCGACGACGAAGAGCCCCAATACGAGCCCGACTACTCCATGTGGGAAGACATCTACTACGACCCAAAGGACATCGAGCCATACGTCGAAGAGGTCCTCGAGGGACTCGAAAAGAGACTGCTCGCCAAGAAAGCACGCCGCGAGCAGGTCCGCGAGGAGCGCAAGAAGCGCGCCAAGGAGGATGAAGAAAAACGCAAAGCCGAAGAAGCCAAGGCCGCCAAAGAGGCTGAGGAACAGGCCGAACCCGAAGACCCCGGCCCACCCTCACCCGACGAGCACGAGCTGCAGCCGATCATCTTCGGACCCGAACCCTACTTCCTCTACCAGAACTGCGGACACCCACAGTGCGACCTCCACAAATACTACCCCGAAGACTACTACTGACCGCCGCGCACTGCCGCGCACCAACCCAAGATCGCCAACCCCCAAAAAACACCAAAGGGACTCCGCCACACGCGGACCACCCTCACTATTCACAATCCACAATTCACAATTCACCCCAGCCCCCACCCCCAGGGCGACGTTCACCGCGCCTGCCCGCCGTGGAGGGCCTGCCCGCCGTGGAGGGGCGGAGGCGAACGGTTCCAAAGCTAAGATTCGTTCGTGGTGAGCCCGTCGAACCACGGTTTGGCGACCAAGGTCGACTTATGAGACAGGCTCCAACGGTCGCCCTACGACCTACCCCGATTCCGCGCCGCACACGATGCGCGCATCCCGCTCATTCCTCATTCCTCTCCTCTCTCCCCTCTCTCCTCGCCCCCTCTCTCCTCACCGCCCCACCCCATGCGGGCAGGATGCCCGCGCTCCCAGTGCGCCCATCGCCCCGCCCGCGGCGATCCACCGACAGCCACACGAAGCCAACCTCATCCCCAACCAACCCCTCTCTTTCCTCGTTCCTCGACAACCCCCCCCCCACCCCCATGCGGGCAGGATGCCCGCGCTCCCAGTGCCCCCATCACCCCGCTCGCGGCGACCCACCGACAGCCACACTAAGCCAACCTCATCCCCAACCAAACCCTCTATTTCCTCGTTCCTCTTTCCTCTTTCCTGTCTCCTCGTTCCTCTCTCCTCACTCCTCTCACCCGGGGGCGCGGTTGGAATCAGGCGTCGCAGACCTCCTTTCGGCTTGACTTCGTATCCTCTCTAGGATATAAATTGCCGCACGCACCAACAGTCTATCGAGTGCGTCCAGTTTGGTGTGGCCGTCGAGGCCTCGTGGCAGACTCGGGCCATCGCGAATTGCCAAGTCTGAAGTTGAAGCAAGTGGGAGGAGACTCCATGACCAAGAAAGTATGGGATGTACGATATCTGATACTGATTGCCGCTTTTGTGGCGGGACTCGGCGCGATCGGGTGCAGCGCCGAGGAGGCGGAGCCCGAAGCGCCGCAGGCACCGGCTCCGGCCGCTCCGGCGGCACCGGCTCCGGCGGCCTCGAGCATGGCTCCGGCGGCTCCCGAGCAGCCATCCGCTCCCGCTCCGGCGGCTCCAGCGCAGGTCCCTGGGACCGCGCCGACGGAGGCGCAGATGGAGGCACGGGCCAAGTCAGCCCTGTCGGTCCAGCGGGAGATACCTGAGACCGCTATGGGCCCGCAGTATGGCGGCACCTACGTTTCCTCGGCAAGCATTGAGCCGCGAAGCTGGGAGCCCTACGAGAGCGGGAACTTCTGGCACAGCCACCACTACGAAGAGCTCGGCGTCGGCGACTGGACCGTAGACCGGAACGTCTTCGACCACACCGGGTTCTACGTCCCGGCGGAGCTGCAGAAAGGGCTGGTTGCCGAGAGCTGGGAGGCCCCTGACGACGAGACGCTCGTCTTCAATATCCGCCAGGGCATCCACTTCCACGACAGGTTCCCGTTCAACGGGCGCGAATTCACGGCTGAGGACGTAGCCTACACGTGGCATAGATTCGCCGGACTGGGCAGCGGCTTCACCGAGCCAAGTCCTCATATGCGCACCACATGGGCGCCGCTGAAGTCCGTCGAGGCTCAGGACAGGTACACCGCGGTGTTCAAGTACGAGCCGACTCTCTCGATGCTTCCCGCACTGCTCACGGAGGGGATCGGCGACAGCCTCTACGGCCGCGATGGAGTGGACGAGTGGGGGGATCTCACCGTTCCCGAACACAACATAGGGACCGGTCCCTTCATGATCATTGAGGCCATCGAAGGCGAGTCGATCACCTGGCACAAGAACCCCAACTACTGGGGCCACTCGCAGACCGACCCTGAGAACCAGCTCCCGTACGTCGACGTCTTCAGACAGCTGGTGATCAAGGAGTTCGCGACCCAGAAGGCCGCGTTCCGGACCGCCCAGATCGACGAGATTGGCGGGTTCACCGATCGCCCGACCGTCACGCCCAGAGAGGCCGAGACGATTCTGGACAGCTGCCCCGACTGCGGCTTCCACGTACGGCTCCCTGAGGGCTGGTCGATCGGCATGAACATGGACAACCCGAACAAGCCCTGGATGGACATCGACGTGCGCAGAGCGCTCCAGATGGCTATCCCGATGGACGAGATCGCCAACGTCTACTACCGCGGCTTCTCCGATCCGACCCCGTACCCCGGATTCGGATCCCTCGTCAAGGGCTTCTATACCCCGTTCGAGGACCAGCCCGAGGACGTTCGGCAGTACTTCGAGTACAACCCCGAGCGCGCCAAGCAGATGCTGGCCGACGCCGGATTCCCCGACGGCTTCGAGGTCAATCTCTGGGTGTCTTCATCTCAGGACCCGGACCTCGCGCAGCTAGTCAAGGGCTACCTCAGCGAGGTCGGCGTGGACATGCTGATCGAAGAGCAGGAGATGGGCGTAATGTGGGGCCGCATGGTCTCCATGGAGCTGGACGAGTGGGTCTGGGACTGGGCCTGCTCGCAGGGCGACCCTATGGTCAGGGCGTCGACGTACTACGACCCTAGATCGCCGCGGATGTACAAGAAGTGGGATGACCCCAGGCTCATCGAGCTGATAGACGCGGCAGGTGCGACGTTGGACTACGTCGAGTACCAGGACATACTGAGGGAGCTGAACGACTACATCGTCGCGCAGTTCCTGCGAGTGACGTTCCCCTGCTTCGCGAGCGTCCCGGTCTGGCAGCCGTGGGTGCGGGACTTCAACGGCGAGTACCACCTTGGAGTCTTCAACATCGGTCCGATCTACGCTCACACATGGATCGACGAGAGCGCACGGTAGTCGGTCCAGCTTGCGCCCCATCAGCACGGCGTAACGTTAACAAGTTAGAGGGTGGGTTCGACGATACTTCGAACCCACCTCGGGCTTTGATATGACGAAGTACATCATCAGACGGCTGCTTCTGGCCTTCCCGACGCTGATCATCATTACGATCGTCGTCTTTTCGACCGTCCGTCTTATCCCCGGCGACATCATCGACCTGATGTACGCCGAGCTTCAGTCCACGGACGTCAGCCGTGAGGACCTGGCGAGATACCTCGGGCTGGACAAACCGATGTACATCCAGTACTTCGAGTGGATCGGCGGGATCGTCCTTCGCGGAGACCTCGGCACGGCACTGCATGGGTTGGATCCAGTAAGGGAGCGGCTATTCCGCCGCCTGCCGGTCAGCCTCGAGCTCGGAGGCATAGCCCTAGTGCTCTCAATCCTCCTGGCCGTGCCGATCGGCATCTACTCGGCCATCCGTCAGGACACCTGGGGCGACTATATCGGACGGACCTTCGCGATCGTATTCATATCCGTGCCTAGCTTCTGGTTCGCCACGATCGTCATTCTCTACCCGGCGATCTGGTGGGGCTGGGCCCCAAAGGTCGAGTACGTCCCTTTCACCGAAGACCCGGTGACAAACCTCTGGCAGTTCCTGGTCCCTGGTACGATCCTCGGGCTGCTACTGTGCGGGAACACCATGAGAATGACCCGCACGATGATGCTGGAGGTTCTGCGGCAGGACTACATAAGAACGGCGTTGTCGAAGGGACTCAGGGAGCGAGTCGTCGTCTGGCGGCATGCGCTCAAGAACGCCTTCATACCCGTCATCACTCTCGTAGGGTTGGAGATTCCCGTGCTCGTGGGCGGGACGATAATCATAGAGCAGATATTTGCGCTGCCGGGGATTGGGCTGCTCACTCTGGACGCGCTATCCAGACGCGACTATACAGTGGTCTCAGGACTTAACCTCATGGTCGCGGTATCGATACTCATTATCAACCTTGCTATAGACCTGACATACGGGTGGTTCGACCCCAGGGTCAGGTACGAGTAGAGCCGACTCTCCATCATGGCAAGCACATCTTCACGGAGCATACTGACCAAGCGGCGGTCGCTGCTGGCCGAGTTCATCGTCAGGCTGCTGAGGGACAAACCCCTGGGCACCCTCGGCGGCGCAATCGTCCTGGTGCTTCTGATAGTCGGCATCTTATCCCCGGTGATTTCCACACATGACGTCAATAGGGTGGAAATCACCGCATGGTTCGCTCCTCCTTCCATGGAACATTTCCTGGGGACCGATCATCTGGGGCGGGATATCTATAGCCGGATAATCTTCGGAGCCCGCATCTCGGTGGTCGTGGGTCTGACTGCGGCAGCCATCAACGTCGTCGTCGCCGTCTTGATAGGAGTCCTCTCAGGATACATCAGCGGCAAGTTCGATCTGGTTCTTCAGAGGTTCGTCGATGCCTGGTTCGCATTCCCCTACCTGATCATCCTCTTGACTGTCATGTCGATGGTGGGAAGAGGGCTGACGCAGATTATCGTCGTCCTCGGAATCTCGTACGGGATCGGCAACTCGCGGGTCCTCAGGAGTGCGGTAATCAGCATAAAAGAGAACGACTACTTCCTCGCAGCCAAGGCTATCGGCTCACCGTGGCTGTTCACGCTCGCAAAACACATTCTGCCCAACATCATGGCGCCGATCATCATCATCTTCACGATAAGCATCGGCGGTATAATCCTTGCCGAGGCTTCGCTTAGCTTCCTTGGCTTCGGCCTTCCACTCGGCACTCCGAGCTGGGGCGCGATGCTGAGCTGGGAGGGACGCCGGGAGATGGAGACTGCGCCGCAGCTCGCCCTCTATCCAGGACTGTCCCTTGCCGCGGTCGTGTACGGCGTCAACATGTTCGGGGACGCAATGCGGGACCTGCTCGACCCGAGGTTGAGGGGCACCGAAGCGCATTGACGATGACCCCATCGGCGTTGTCCGGAGTCAAGGTCCTCGACCTGACCCACCTCATCGCTGGGCCCTACTGCACCAGGATTCTTGCGGGATTTGGTGCGGACGTGCTCAAGATCGAGAGACCCGGAGAGGGCGACGGAGCGAGGCGCGTGGGCCCGTTCCTCGATGACGTCCCAGGCCCAGAACGCAGCGCGCTATTTCTCTATTTGAACAGCAACAAGCGCGGCGTGACGCTGGACCTCAAGTCGCCCAGGGGCGCGGAGATCTTCAAAGAGATGGTCGAGGACGCCGACGTCGTGGTCGAGAACTTCTCGCCGGGCGTCATGAAAAGGCTCGGACTCGATTACGCCTCGCTCAAGGAGATCAACCCCCGGCTGGTGATGACGTCAGTCTCCAACTTCGGCCAGACCGGCCCGTACGCCCAGCACGGCTCATCGCACCTCACCGCGTGGGGCATGAGCGGCGCCCGCTACACAAACGGACGGGCCGGAGAGCGCCCCGTGCAGCTTGGGGGCTGGATCACGCACTACGTTGCCGGTATCTACGGGACGATCGGGACCGCGACGGCGCTCCTCCAGCGGACGACGACCGGAGCCGGGCAGCACGTCGACGTGTCCATGATGGACAGCGCGATCATGCTGGCGTGTCATCCCTCTTCGATCTACTCTTTCACGGGCCGAGTCCACACGGACCACTCAGGTCGGTCCGGGAGAGAAGTTCTGGAAACTAGGGACGGGGGATTTGTGAGCGCCAGCGCCTGGACGTACCCGCAGTGGGAGCGGCTGTTCGCGCTTCTTGGCGCGCCCGAGGTGACGGACGATCCAGAGTTCAAGGCGTCGTTCGAGATCGGCAACGAGAAGGCACGGCGGTCGAACCGGGGACTCATCAGAACCACAATCGCCGAGAAGGTCAAAGACCGCGACAGGATGGAGCTGTTCGACAAGGCGATGGAGTGGATGGTGCCGCTCGTGCTCGTCGCGACGACACAGGAGGTGCTCGATTCGCCGCAGCTCAGGGCGCGCGAGTTCTTCGAGGAGGTAGATCACCCCGTCATCGGCAAGGCCGAGCTTCCAGGCGCTCCATTCAAGATGTCCGAGACTCCTTGGATCGGGTCGAACGCCGCGCCGACACTGGGCCAGCACAACTCGGAGGTCTACACGAAACGCCTCGGACTTGCCGACACCGAGATCTCGCTGCTCTCTCGCCAGGGCGTGATCTAGGGGTGGACTGATCGTGACAGGGCTTCCCCTTGAAGGCATCAGGGTAACCGACGCGACCGCAAGCTGGGCGGGGCCGTACCTGTCCAACATGATCGGCGCGCTTGGGGGCGAGGTGATCAAGATCGACTCGCTGCAGCGCCTCGACATCTGGCGATCGTCGGCAACTCAGTTCCTCAGCCCGCGGGACCAGGTCTGGGAGTGGTCTCCCAACTGGAACGCGGTCAACACCGACAAGCTCTGCATCACACTCAACCTGACTGATCCGCGCGGCGTCGACGTATTCAAACGGCTCGCCGCCGTCAGCGACCTCGTCACCGAGAACTACACGCCCCGCGTCATGCCGAACTTCGGGCTTGACTACGCAGTGCTCAGGAAGCTAAATCCCGGGCTGATCATGATCTCGCTGCCGGCGCACGGCGGCACCGGGCCGTGGAAGAACGTGCCGGGATTCGCGGTGCCGAACGAGTTCATGAGCGGATTCGCGCAGCTCACGGGTACCCGGACGACGCGCCGATGCACAGCGGCACGGGGATTGCCGACCCGATATCCGGCATGAACGGGATGATAGCGGTGCTGTTCGCGCTGATGCACCGCCAGGCGACCGGCCAGGGGCAGTACATAGACCTGTCCCAGATCGAGGCTGGAGCCTCCCTGATTGGGGACGCGCTGGTCGACACGGCCATCAACGGACGGGTGCCGGAGCGGCGGGGGAACCGCCATCCGACCGCCGCGCCGCACGGGTACTACAAGTGCAGCGGCGACGACCGGTATGTCACGATCGTCGTGAACTCGGACGAGGAGTGGAACGCCCTGCGCGAGGCGATGGGCGACCCGCCGTGGGCCGCCGAGGACCGCTTCTCCAACAGTTCCAGCAGGTGGGAGAACCAGGACGACCTGGACCGGCTGATCGAGGAGTGGACGCTCCAGCACACGAACTACGACGCGATGCGCAAGCTCCAGGCCGCGGGTGTGACCGCGGGCGCAGTGCTGACGAGCAAAGAGCTTCTCGAAGACCCCCACGTAAACCATCGGGGCACGTTCCAGCTCGTGGAGCGCGACCTGATCGGCGCACACCACTACCCGGTGCCGACGGCGCCGATGCACTTCTCGGAGTCGCCCGTTAAGATAAGGAAGCCGGCGCCGTTCCTGGGAGAGCACAACGAGTACGTCCTCGGAGAGCTTCTGGGGATGACGCGGGACGAGATCGCCGACATGGCCGCCGACCGGGTCATCGGCACCGAGCCGTAGCGCTCCGGGAGCGTTCCCACACAGTCCGAGGGGTGATCAACATGGTATGGCAGCCCGAAGTCGATGAGATCAAACACCGCTACAAGCTGGCCGAGAAGATGGGCGGACCAGAGGGCATCGCGAGCCAACGGCGGCGGGGCAAGCTGACGATCCGCGAGCGGATCGACCTGCTCGTGGACCCGGGCTCCTTCGAGCAGTTCGGAAAGCTGCAGGGAATCGGGGACTACGACGAGGGCGGTGAGCTGCAGGGCTTCCAGCCCGCTTCCAGGGTCAGAGGGCTGTGCAAGCTGAATGGTCGAAGGGTCTTCGTGACCGGCCAGGACTTCACAATCCGGGGCGGGTCGGCGTCGGCTCCACCGAGCGGCGGATCGGACGCGGGCCACGGCCATCCGACTCCGATGGAGATGCGCCTGCCGACCGTGCATCTCGCCGACGGCGCCGGCGGGAGCGTCAACGAGCTGGAGCACCTCGGACGCACGTACATCCCCGACGGCCCGCAGTTCGGGCCGATGACGGACATCCTGAGCATTGCGCCGGTGGCGTCCGCCATCGTAGGACCTGCGGCGGGAGGCCTCGCGCCGCTGCCGTGCATGTCGCACTTCAGCGTGATCGTCCCGAAGGTTGGGCAGGTGTTCCCGGGCGGCCCGCCGGTAGTGAAGGCGGCGCTCAACTACGACATCGACAAGGACGACCTGGGCGGCTCGCACATCCACACGCGTATCAGCGGCGTTGTGGACAACGAGGCTGAGACCGAGGAAGCGGCGTTTGAGCAAGTACGTCAGTTTTTGAGCTACATGCCAGACAACGTGTGGGAGCTTCCGCCGCGGATGCAGAACGGCGACGACCCGGACCGGCGAGACGAGTCGCTGCTATCGGCGATTCCACGCAACAAGAAGCGGCGGTACGATCCATATCCAATCGTCCACTCGATCCTGGACCGCGACTCGTTCTTCGAGATATCACCGTACTACGGGAGCTCGCTGATCACGGGGCTCGGACGAGCGGACGGGTACACGGTCGGCGTGATGATCACAAACGTCAACGTTTTGGGCGCATCGATGGACGTCGCCGCGGCGGAGAAGGCGTCGCGCCTCGTTCAGCTCTGCGATACTTTCCACCTGCCTATGCTGTGCATCTGGGACGCGCCGGGACTTCTGGTCGGCCTGGAATCGGAGAAACAGGGAATCGAGCGCGCCGCAAGCAGGCTGTTCCAGTCGATCAACGACAGTCGAATGCCGTGGATCTCGCTACTGACCCGGCAGGTCTACGGGGTACAGGGCGCGATGCAGTATCGGCCCAACTCGCACCTCTACCGTCGCTACGCCTGGCCCTCCGGGCACTGGGGATCGATGCACATCGAGGGCGGCACCGCTGCGGCGTTCCGACGGGTGATCGAGGCAGCGCCGGACCCCGAGGCAAAGCGGCTGGAGCTGGAGGCACGGTTCAAGGCCTACGAGTCCCCGTTCCGCACCGCCGAGGCAACGGGCCTGGACATCATCGACCCTCGCGACTCGAGGCCGATCCTCTGCGAGTTCATGGACATGGCCCAGGGCATCCTCAAGACCCAGCTAGGCCCCGGTTCGGGCCCGACGTACCGGCCTTAGCCTCCCACCCCACCCCACCGGGCGACGCAATGCGCATGTAGCGCACAGGGAGCGCGGGCACTTGTGCGCCGTGGCGTATCCTGCCCGCAAGGGGAGTGGAGGGGCCCAGACCCCACCCCACCGGGCGACGCATTGCGCATGTAGCGCACTGGGAGCGCGGGCACTTGTGCGCCGTGGCGTCTCCTGCCCGCAAGGGGCAGTGGCGGGGTCTAGGCCCCACCCCGGGCGCCCACAAGGAGCACTCCTACAGGTTGGGCGCGGAGCGCACTGGGAGCGCGGGCACTTGTGCGCCGTGGCGTCTCCTGCCCGCAAGGGGCGTGGAGGGGCCCAGACCCCAACCCGGGCGCCCACGAGGGACGCCCTTACAGGACCGTGGCGGATTGGCGGGGGCGCACTGGGAGCGCGGGCATCCTGCCCGCAAGGGGCGGGGGCGCGCCGCCCGGAGCGTATGTCCTCCCTTCACCGATCGCTATGATTATTCCCAGTACAGCTACGTAGAGTTGGAGCGACTCAGGCCGACATGAACTTCCTCGACCTTCTGGTGAAGACCACACGATCAAGCGCGAAGAGATGCCTCGCTGTCGTTCGTCCGATGGTTGGTTCAGTTAGAGCGCAGCTCAAGATGAGCCGACGGAACATCGAAGACGTCATGCCCGCCATCACCAGCCCTACGCTCACGCTGATCATCATGGCCGTGTTCGTCCACGTCGGTCGGGAGGATTTGGCTGCCTACTCACTCGTTGCGCCGGTGCTGCTAGGCGTCGGAGGCATGGCCGTTTTCGTGGCAGGTGAACTGATGGCGCACGAGCGGTACTCTCAGACATTGGAACTCGGGGTTGCCTGCCCGGCTCCGTTTCCAGCGGTCCTCTTCTCGCGGATCTCGGTCATCACGTCACTCTCTCTCATTGGGATTGCAGAAAGCTGGCTGATCCTTCGGTTCGTGTTCGGAGCCAGCGTCACTATCCATCATCCCTCGGTGTTTGCGGCAACGATTCTGTTGACCGCGTTCGCAGCAGCCGGCACGGCACTCATCACCGCGGCGCTGTTCAGTTTTGCCGATATGGTACGAACCTTCCAGAACTCGGTATAGTATCCAATCTACCTGTTCTCCGGGATCCTGGTACCGGTCACCGTGTTCCCGGATTGGCTGGAGCCGGTGAGCCGTCTCGTCTTCCTCTATTGGTCAGCAAACCTGTTCAGGGACTCCATGCAAGCGGCAGCCCCGGAAGGAGTGCTCACCGGACTGAGTGCCATCGCGATTCTCGGCGTCGCATCGGCCGTCGCGGGGGCAGCCGTGATGGGTCGGATGCTCAGCTATCTCCGGAGAGAGGGGAGGCTGGGGATTCTGTGAACGCTATGCGTCTCTTCCGACACGGTCTGTTCGTGGGAACCAGGGACTTCACGGCGTATTGGTCATGGAAGACGTGTTTGGCGGCTGGATGGTCCAGGTGGTTGCTCAGGCACTATTCTTTTCCCTATTCGCAAGGCTCTTCGACTCTCCCGACCAGGAGCGTTACCTACTGATCGGAAACGCCCTCGCGGTCGGCGCCATGCTGGTAGGTTGGACCATCCCGTCTACGACGTGGGATCGGTCTTCCGGCGTTTACCCGCTGCTCGTGATTGCGCCATCCAGTATGGTACCTGCAGTGATGGGTCGAACGTCCATCTGGTTGGCAGCCGGTGTGGCAACTTCGCTCTCAACCTTCCTCGTTCTGGGCATACTCTTTGATCTCGCACTTCCTTGGCCGGACTCCATCCTCGTCGTCCCCCTGGTTGTCCTGACATGTGCCGGCACGTACTGTCTGACGTTGTTGTTGGGCTCGCTTGTTATCCGCCAACCGCGAGTCCGACTCCTGGTTCTGGGCCTGTGGGACACACTCTTCAAAGCATTCTGCGGAGTCAGCGTCCCGATTACCTTCTGGCCCGACTCTGTCGAGGCCTTTGTTAAGCTTCTGCCGATAACTCACGGTCTCCAGGCAATCCGGCTGCTGCTCGACGAGGCATCGGCCCTGGCGATTCTCAAGGAAGCTGGACTGGAGGTACTGGTAGGGTTGGGCTGGATCGTCATCGCCATCTTCGTGATGGACCGCATGGCCAACGCCGGCCGAGCGGATGGCTCAATTGAGTTTGTGGGGTGAGTACAGCACGTGGGGACACTAACGTGAATGCAGTAGCTACCAATGACCTGAGAAGGGTCTACAAGAGCCGGGACAGCAACCCGGACGTGGTCGCGCTTGACGGCGTGTCCATGGACATCGAGGAGGGTGAGGTCCACGGCCTCCTTGGCCCGAACGGCGCGGGGAAGACAACCCTGGTCAAGGTTCTCTCCACCGTCCTCCTTCCCACAGCCGGCTCAGCCTCGGTACTTGGACACGACGTGGTGCGGGAAACCTCGGCGGTCCGCCCTCTCATCGGCATCGTTCTGGGAGGCGACCGCGGACTGTACTGGCGACTGACCGGCCGCGAGAACCTAGAGTACTGGGCGGCGCTCTATAACGTCCCGGCTTCGACGGCCAAGAGGCGGGTGTCTGAGCTGCTGGACATGGTCGGCCTCGGCGACCGGGCCGACTACCTAGTCGAAGGCTACTCTCGTGGAATGAGGCAGCGCCTCCATCTGGCCAGAGGCCTTGTTGGAGACGCCCGAGTGCTGTTCCTAGACGAGCCGACCGCCGGCATGGACCCAATAGCATCCCGTCAATTCCGCGAGTTGATCGACAGCCTGAGATCGGAGGGCAGGACGATTCTACTGACGACGCACAACATGGCGGAGGCGGAGGCAGTGTGCGACCGAGTGACCCTCATCGACCGGGGTAACGTGATCGCCGTCGAGACGCCACGCTCGTTGGGGAAACTGGTCGCCAGATACGAGCGGATCGACTTCGACGGCGACGGGCTGTCGGAAACGTTGGGAGCAGTCTCCGGCGTTGCATCGGTCAGTCCCCTACCCGATGGCGGGTACCGCGTGGAACTCGAAAGCGATGCCGCGGCACGACGTGTTCTGGAGGTGCTCGTAAACGCCGGCGTGACGTCGATTACTACGTCACGACCGACTCTGGAAGAGGTCTACATCCGCGTCATCGGGGACCGAAGTCCAGAGGGCCCGGGCTAACACCCAGGTATTCGGCCCGAAGGCTACAGGAGTCGACTTCTCCAACGCCGTAATTGATCTGGCCCGATCGCCAATTCTCTTTAGCCCTTCCAGATGAGCCCAACTCACTGTAGGCGGCACCTGCCCTTGTAGCCGACGGTCCGTCCGAATATGGGATGGTACATGTCGAACTCGACCGTGAACGCCGTCTCGTCCTCTCCCGATTCGGTGGTGCGGCTGCCGCCGAACGGCGAGAGCCAGGTGGGGAACTTCACCATCTGCCCAAGTAGGGGGATCCTGATCATGTATCGCCTGATCTCATAGATCAGGCGACCTGAGTCGTCAACCCTCAGGTCCGACTCAGCGCCCAGGCCGAACCTCACGGACTCGACAACTCTATGGTCGCCTCCGAATGCTACGTGAGACTCGAAGTTCACGTCTCTGGGAAAGCTGTCGTTGCGGAGAAAGGTTCTGAGCCAGTGCATCGTGCCCGAGCCGTCGACACTGCTGTGTACAGTGATCTCGACATCCGCGCCGCCGTGAGGGACAGGGGCACCGAAGAGTCTGTGTGAGAGCCAGGCTATCGGCCTGATGGCCGGACTCACGTAGACGCTGTCCATGACCCCGGTCACGGTCACGTACGTCTCGGAGTAGTGCCTGCGCACCGTCGGGTGCAGAAGGCGGAAGTCCTCTCCCAAGGCCCGCGCGATCGGTGGTGTGGAACCGGGGAGACCTGTACTCGATTCTGTCATCCGGTCTCGTAACAGCCCCTGCGGGTAGATTGGTCCTACTATGACGGCGGCATTCCGACCAACCTTCAACAGGAGTACACCGAGTTCTGAGTTGGACGCGGGCGGTTCGTTCGCCGCGCCTGCCCACCGTGGAGGGGCGAATCGTCTCTACGATTCGTCCGGGCGCGGTTCCATGATCTGGCGTAGGTTTGGGAACGGGATCGGGGTCGCGCCGCCGTCGATGGTGATCAGGGCGCCGTTGATGAAGCTCGCGGGCTCTGAGCAGAGGAACAGCGCCAGGTTGGCGATGTCCTGTGGCTGACCGAGCCGTCCCAGTGGGATCGTATCGAGGGTCGCCTCCATAGCCTCGGGAGTCTCCCACTGACGGCGGGTCATGTCTGTCTGGATCGTTCCCGGCGCCATCGCGTTCACACGTATCCCATGCGGCCCTAGCAGCTCCCCGAATCCCTGGGTGAGCTGTACGATGCCGCGTTTGGCGATCGCGTACGGACTTGTACCCTTCATCTTCGCGCCGATGGAGGCGAGGTTGACGATCTCCCCGCGGCCCTGCTCGATCATCGTCTTGCTGACCGCCTGGGTGCAGAAGAGCGTGCCCTTCATGTGGGTTCCGAGCATCCGGTCCCACTGCTCCTCGGAGATTTCGAGGATGTTGGCAGAGTGAGCGATGCCGGCGTTGTTGATCAGAACATCGATGCGTCCGAACTCGTCGAGGACGCGGGCGACCATCTCATCGACCTGGGTCTTGCTGGTGACGTCGGTCTGCTGGGTGATCGCGCGGCGGCCGAAGTTCTTGATCTCCTCCGCTGTCTGCTCGAGCAGTCCGTCGTCAGCGACCATGTCGGAGATGGCGGCGTCGGCCCCTGCCTCGGCGAACGTCAGCGCGATCTGGCGTCCGAGCCCCCTGCGCGCTCCTGTGACTAGGACTACCTTTCCATCTTGACTCAGACTTGGGACGGCTATTGCAGCACCTCCACCCCCATCATGCGGACCAGCTATCGAACGGGTTGTTGGTCTCCTCGAACGGGAAGTTGATGCGTGTGCCCTGGATGTGGGAGGCGTGGGCCGCCATCGCCATTTCGAGGTAGAGGCGCGCCTGTGGACCCTGGACCAGATCAAACTCTGGTGTTTTACCCTCCAGGATGTCCATCATCGAGCGCGCCATGCGGTGGTGGGAGTTGACCCACTTCTGGTCGTCGGGCGGCGGCTCGGTCGGGAGAACCTCCCAACGGTCGTCGCCGACGAGCCTCGGCTGTGAGCTGGGATTGTAGTAGACGTCGGGTCCGGGTCCGATAGCGCCTGGGATCGAGATCGTCCCCTCGGTGCCGTGGAAGTCGATCCGCCAGGTGCGGTCGAGGCCGTCGCCCTCGATCGACTCGAAGTCTGCGGAGAAGCCGTTCTCCCAGGCGTAGTACGCCTTGATGCCGTTTCCGGCGACGAGGCCGTAGTTCTCAGGGGCTTCGACGACGTCCGCAGGGGTGACGCTCCGGCCGTCCTGGGTGATGTGCGCATGGCACCAGACGGGGGCGCCGAAGACCTGCCATATCAGGTCGAACATGTGCGGGCAGCGGTCGAGCATTAGCTCGTCGCCGTTGCCGAATCCGAGGCCCTTCCCGGCACGCTGGTTGGCGTACATGCGCGCGTACCTGACCTCGCCGATCTTCCCTTCCCTCAACCAAGGGATCGCATACTTCTGGATCGGGGGGTGACCGCGCCACGGGTGGGCGACGACGAAGATCGTGCCCGCGGCCTCGTGCGCGGCCATCATCCGGTCGACCTCACCGTGGGTAGCTGCACAGGGCTTTTCCATGTACGCGCTCGCGCCGTGTTCGGCGGCGGCGACGACGGGCTCGAGGTGGTCGCCCGGATTGCGAGAGGCGACGATGGCGATGTCCGGCTTCTCTTCGCGCAACATCTCGTTGTAGTCGGCGTAGCCGCGAGGAGCGCCGTTTCTGGCCATGGCGTTAGCCCGGCCCTCATCGTCGGCGTCCGCAATCGCTACAATCTCGGCGCCTTCAACGCCGACGAAGGCGCGATCGACCTGGTGCCCGTAGCCGCCTCCCTGCGGGTCCGCGAGCGTGTCACCGATTATTCCGACGCGAAATGTCTTGGACGGCATGGTGTCTCCTTAACTCTGGGTCGGCACAAAGAGGGCGTGCTTGATCATTGGGGCCACCCCACCCAAGCGGGCAGGATGCCCACGCTCCCAGTAGGGGCGACCAGTGTGATCGCTCGTCGCTGGCCTCCCCTATGCGGGCAGGATACCCGCGCCCCCAGTTGAGGCAACCTTTGTGGTAACCCTTCCCCGGCCTCCCCTATGCGGGCAGGATACCCGCGCTCCCAGTACCGGGTGGTCTGCAGTTAGTTGGGCGTTACCGCGACGGTGCGGATGTGGCCGAACTCCTGGTCCAGCTTGGTGAAGGAGTCACCGCCGTCCTCACTGAGGTACACGTAGCCGAAGATGCTGGCGGCAGCAATGACGTTGGGGACCTCGCGATGGGTACCGAGCCAGTAGACGACGGAGTTGGGCTCAGCGGGGAGGTCCACGGTCTCCCAGCTCTTACCGCCGTCGTGCGTGCGTCGGATGGCGCCGGTCTCGCCAGGGATGCCGTTTCCGGTCCCGACGAACATCGTATCGGGGTCGTCCGCCTTGATGATCACGCAACGGCAGTAGGAGTGGCTGTCGCCCTCACGGAGACCCGGGAAGTGGTGCACGTCCCAGCTCTCGCCCTCGTCCACGCTGGTCGCGATGCCGAACGGGCTGGTCGCGAAGACCCTGGAGTCGCCTCCGTTGATCGCCATGCAGTGGATATCGCCGTAGAACTGGCTGGGCCCTACGTCCGGGAGCCGGAGCCACGAGTCGCCTCCGTCGAGGCTCTTGTGAATGCCGTCCACCTCGACACCCGCCCAGATGGTGCGGCTGTCACGCGGGTCGACGGTGATCTTGGTCGTCCGGGGAGGCCACAGTGGGGCGCTCTCGTCGACGCCGATGTCCATCTTCTCCCAGGATTCGCCGCCGTCATTGGATCGGAAGCCCTGCGGCCTGGTTCCGACGTAGATCTTGTCTGGATTGCCGGGGTCGACGTCGATTGACCAGACCTCCATCCCCTCCATTGGCGAACTGATCTGCGCCCAGGATTCGCCGTTGTCCTCGCTGCGGTAGATACCGAGCCAGTCAGTGCCGGCGAGGATGCGGTTCGGGTTGTCAGGATAGACTCCGAGCGCGCGGACGTTGCCTTCGAGTCCCGCGACCGAAGAGTTCGGTGGGGGGGATCCAGTGCGTGCTCCGCTCCAACTCGCGCCGCCGTCGCGCGTGTACATCAGGCCGTTTCCAACTGTTCCTACGTGAACCGTATATGAATGTCCCATTCATGCCTCCTTGTGCGAAAGTATTGACGAAAGATACCCGTGAATCACGTCGATCCCAGGTAGGTGCGAGTCTATTCCTCGCTGGGCCGTCTGTCAATCGGGAGGAGCTAGGAGTGAGGAAAGAGGAAAGAGACCCGCTTCCCCACCCGGAGCGCGGGTATCTTGCCCGCATTGGGGCGGGAGTGGGGGCCGGTGGACTACCGCACGCTACCGCGAGGCCAAGGACTATAGCGGGAACTGGGTAATACCTGGAGCGGGGAGCCGCGCCTACTCGACGACGACTTTTCTTAGATCGGTGATCTGATCGCGGAGGAGGGCGGCCTTCTCGAACTCCAGGGACTTGGCCGCCGTCTTCATCTGCGACTCGAGGTCCTTGATCAGCCGGAGTATGTCGTCCTTGGGCATGTCCGACGAGTCGACCGAGTAGGTCTCGCGGGTCTCGGCGACCGCCCTGACGCGTTCGGTGATGTCGTGGATCGTCTTCTGGATGCTCTGCGGGGTGATGCCGTGCTCGCGGTTGTAGATCTGCTGAATTTCACGCCGGCGCTCGGTCTCGTCGATGGCCCGCTTCATCGAGTCGGTAACCCGGTCGGCGTACATGATGACGTGTCCGTCGACGTGGCGTGCGGCGCGTCCGATGGTCTGGACCAGGGACGTTGTGGACCGCAGGTAGCCCTCCTTGTCGGCGTCCAGGATAGCGACGAGGCTCACCTCGGGTAGATCGAGCCCCTCCCTGAGCAGGTTGATGCCGACGATCACGTCGTAGACGCCGAGGCGCAGGTCGCGCAGGATCTCGCTGCGCTCCAGAGTGTCGATCTCGGAGTGGAGGTAGTGGGTGCGGACGCCCATCTCCCGAAGGTAGTCGGCCAGCTCCTCGGCCATCCGCTTGGTCAGCGTGGTCACTATGCAGCGCTCGCCCCTGCCGACGCGGAACTTGATCTGGTCCAGCAGGTCGTCGATCTGGCCCTGAGTTGGCTTGACATGGACGGACGGGTCGGTGAGTCCGGTCGGTCGGATCACCTGCTCGACCATCTGCTGGGAGTGCTCGTACTCGTAGGGCCCCGGCGTGGCGGACACGTAGACCGCCTGGTTGACGAACTGCTCGAACTCTCCAAAGTTGAGCGGCCGGTTGTCGAGCGCCGACGGCAGCCGGAAGCCGTACTCGACAAGCACCTCTTTGCGGGCGCGGTCGCCGTTGTACATTCCGCGGATTTGGGGGAGGGTCATGTGCGACTCGTCCACGAACAGCAGGTAGTCCTCAGGGAAGTAGTCGAGCAGCGTGTAGGGTGTGCTGCCGGCCTCGCGCGCGCCGAGGTGGCGTGAGTAGTTCTCGACGCCGGCGCAGTACCCGGTCTCGCGCATCATCTCCGTGTCGTACCGCGTTCGCTGCTCCAGCCGCTGGGCCTCTAACAGCTTGCCCATTCTGTTCAGCTTCTCGAGCTCCTCATCGAGCTCCAGCTCGATGTTTCGCAGCGCCTCCTGCATCCGCTCCTGCGAGGTCACGAAGTGTTTTGCCGGGTAGATCTCGATGCTGTCGCGCTCGGAGAGGATCTCGCCGGTCAGAGGGTCGAGCTCGACGATACGCTCGACCTCATCACCCCAGAACTCGATCCGGACCCCGACGGTCTCGTACGCCGGCAGAATCTCCAGGGTGTCGCCGCGTATTCTGAATCTTCCGCGTGCGAGATCGAAGTCGTTGCGGTCGTACTGCATGTCGATTAGCTGGCGCGCGAGCCGCGAGGGGCTTCGAATCTCGCCCCGTCGAACGTGGGCCATGAAGCCCTGGTACTCCTCAGGAGAACCCAGGCCGAAGATGCAGGAGACCGAGGCGACGATCAGCACGTCACGGCGGGTCAGAAGAGCACGGGTTGCCGCGTGGCGGAGCTTGTCGAGCTCCTCGTTGACGTCCGCGTCCTTCTCGATGTAGAGATCGGTGCGCGGGAGATACGCCTCGGGCTGGTAGTAGTCGTAGTAGCTGACGAAGTACTCGACGGCGTTGTAGGGGAAGAACTCCTTGAACTCGGTCGCGAGCTGGGCGGCAAGGGTCTTGTTGTGCGCGATCACGAGCGTCGGCCGCTGGACCCTCTCGACGACGTTGGCCATCGTGAACGTCTTGCCGCTGCCGGTGACTCCAATCAGCGACTGGTGAACCATTCCGGCGTCAATGCCACGCATGACCTGATCGACCGCCTGAGGCTGGTCGCCGGTGGGCTGAAAGTCCGAGACTATCTGGAATTCGGGCATTGGGATCGAAACAATACAGAGTTCGTTAATTGTACAGGAGAGGAACGAGGAACGAGAAATGAGGAACGAGAGGGCCGGCCGACCGAGCGACACCCCTGTCACGCTGAAAGGGCCGTCGCACTCACTGTCATCCTGAAAGGGCCGTCGCACTCACTGTCATCCTGAGGGCGTAGCCCGAAGGATCTCACGCAGAAAGCGTAGAGGGCACGAGATTCTTCATTCCGCTACCCTCCATTCAGAATGACATGGACGGTCATTGTACCGTCCACCACGTAACGGAATGACTGGCGGCTTTCGTAGGAACCAAACCGTGCTATCCCAGTTCAGCTGGCAATCCCCGGTCTCTGTCATCCTGAGGGCGTAGCCCGAAGGATCTCACGCAGAAAGCGTAGAGGGCACGAGATTCTTCATTCCGCTACCCTCCATTCAGAATGACATGGACGGTCGTTGTACCGTCCACCACGTAACGGAATGACTGGCGGCTTTCGTAGGAACCAAACCGTGCTATCCCAGTTCAGCTGGCAATCCCCGGTCTCTGTCATCCTGAGGGCGTAGCCCGAAGGATCTCACGCAGAAAGCGTAGAGGGCACGAGATTCTTCATTCCGCTACCCTCCATTCAGAATGACATGGACGGTCGTTGTAGCGTCCACCACGTAACGGAATGACTGGCGGCTTTCGTAGGAACGAAACCATGCTATCCCAGTTCAGCTGGCAATCCCCGGTCTCTGTCATCCTGAGGGCGTAGCCCGAAGGATCTCACGCAGAAAGCGTAGAGGGCACGAGATTCTTCATTCCGCTACCCTCCATTCAGAATGACATGGACGGTCGTTGTAGCGTCCACCACGTAACGGAATGACTGGCGGCTTTCGTAGGAACCAAACCATGCTATCCCAGTTCAGCTGGCAATCCCCGGTCTCTGTCATCCTGAGGGCGTAGCCCGAAGGATCTCACGCAGAAAGCGTAGAGGGCACGAGATTCTTCATTCCGCTACCCTCCAGTCAGACTGACAGCGGAGGCGGATGCTCCACTCAGAATGACATGGACGGCTATCGTTTGCGCGCTATCCACACCATCTCAGTGCTGTCTTCGTCGAAGTCGGAGCGGTCGAAGTCGCCGTAGAGGGCTTCGATCTCGAGACCGCAGCTCCTGAGCAGGTGGTGGACCTCCCAGCGGTGGCAGTATCGCAGCTGGTAGTCGCGGTCCATGCGTCGGGCGACGGCGCGGTCGTCGTCGAGCTCCTCGATGAGCATCCGAACGGCCACGATCTGGTTGTGGGTGTCGTACGAGTTCTGCTGGTACAGGACGTAGGAGATACCGGTTTCCGGGTCGGTGACGTCCGTCAGGTGGCGCAAGGACTCTCCGGTCTCCAGAGACATGTTCGGATCGGGGACGAAGATGTTGAACGCGAGTCTGCCGCCGGGGGCGAGGTGTTGGTGGGCTCGATGGAGCGCTCGGAGTTGGTCCTCGACGGTCAGCAGCGACAGGAAGCCGCGAAATGGGACCGTGATCAGCGGGAAGAGGCGGCGTCTGCCGCGCTTGTCCCGCAGGTCTAGGTCTCGCATGTCGGCGTTAATTAGCTCGACCGTGCCTGAGCCGGGGCCGAGCTTTTGCACCTTGCGACGGGCGACGGTGAGCATCGCCTCGGAGCTATCGATGCCCACGACGTCGATCCCGGACGCGGCGATCGGGAACGCGACGCGCCCGGTGCCCACTCCTAGCTCGAGGACGGGTCCGCCAGAGGCCCGGGCCTCCTCGACGTAGAACGGGATGTCGGACCGGACGTAGGAGTGGACGGCGTCGTAGATCTCTGCCCATGAATCGAAGGGGGAGCCCGGAGAGTCCGTCCGTTGCGACCCTTCGACGGGCTCAGGGCGAACGGACTCTCCCCCGCACGGGCCGACTCGGGGCCGCCCCTCGACAAACCCTGTGCTGAGTTTGCCGAAGTACTCAGGGCGAACGGACTCCGACTCGGGCGGATCGAGTCGGGGCTGCCCTTCGACGGGCTCAGGGCGAACGGACTCTCCTCCGCACGGGCCGACTCGGGGCCGCCCTTCGACAAAGCCTGTGCTAAGTTTGCCGAAGTGCTCAGGGCGAACGGACTCTGCCTCTGGTCGGTCGAGTGCGTGCTCAGTCACGTTACTCGCCAGCGAGGTGTTCGAGCGCGGCGCGGATGCGGTCCTCCTCCGAGCCGTCCCGCGAGGTCCTCGCCAGCGCCTCGCGCGCCTCGTTGTCGCCATAGCCGAGGGCGGTGAGCGCGTCGACCAGGTCAGAGTCGGGACCGGTCATTGGTCCGCTGGCGAAATCGAGGTCCAGCTTGCCTTTCAGCTCGAGGACGATCCGGCTGGCGGTCCTGCGCCCGACGCCGGGCACGGACGACAACGCCTTCGTGTCGCTCGCCTCGACCGTCTGGGCGAGGGCCTGGGGGCTGAATCGCCCGAGCATGGCGAGCGAAAGGCGGGGGCCGATGCCGCTGACGTTCAGGAGGCTTTCGAACGTCTGGCGCTCATCGTCCGTCAAGAACCCGAACAGCGTCAGGCTGTCCTCTCTAACCTGTAGGGACGTGTAGAGCCTGACCGGTTCGCCGACGGCGCCGATACTGTTCACCGCGGTGTCGGCGACCATTACACGGAGCGTCACGCCGCCCACCGCGACATCCACCCAGTCCGCGCCGGCGGCCTCGAGCGTGCCGCTAACCGAGGAGATCAGGGACGAGACCATCGACTACTCCACGGTTTCGATTCCGGCCACACGGGCGCTCCGATTCTCGGGTTTCGACCTCTCGGCGCGGTCGGTCCTTTCGGGCAGGTCGAACGACTCAAGCGACTACTCCCACATCTCGATTTCACTTACGCGGGAGGACTGGATGTGGCAGATCGCGACTGCGAGGGCATCGGCCTTGTCCGGCGGATCGAGCGGGTCGTCGAGGTTCAGCATCGCCTGGACCATTTGCTGGACCTGCTCCTTCGAGCTGCCGCCGTAGTCGGTGACAGCCTTCTTGACCTCGCGAGGGGCGTAAGTCGCAACGGGGATCCCGTAGGCCGCGGCGGCGATCATCGCGACCGCCTGGGCGAGGGCCTGCGGGCTGAATCGCCCGAGCATGGCGAGCGAAAGGCGGGGGCCGATGCCGCTGACGTTCAGGAGGCTTTCGAACGTCTGGCGCTCATCGTCCGTCAAGAACCCGAACAGCGTCAGGCTGTCCTCTCTGACCTGTAGCGACGTGTAGAGCCTGACTGGTTCGCCGACGGCGCCGATACTGTTCACCGCGGTGTCGGCGACCATTACACGGAGCGTCACGCCGCCCACCGCGACATCCACCCAATCCGCGCCGGTGGCCTCGAGCGTGCCGCTAACCGAGGAGATCAGGGACGAGACCATCGACTACTCCACGGTTTCGATTCCGGCCACACGGGCGCTCCGATTCTCGGGTTTCGACCTCTCGGCGCGGTCGGTCCTCTCGGGCAGGTCGAACGACTCAAGCGACTACTCCCACATCTCGATTTCACTTACGCGGGAGGACTGGATGTGGCAGATCGCGACTGCGAGGGCATCGGCCTTGTCCGGCGGATCGAGCGGATCGTCGAGGTTCAGCATCGCCTGGACCATTTGCTGGACCTGCTCCTTCGAGCTGCCGCCGTAGTCCGTGACGGCCTTCTTGACCTCGCGAGGGGCGTAGGTCGCAACGGGGATCCCGTGGGCCGCGGCGGCGATCATCGCGACCGCTTGGGACTGCCCGACGGCCATCGCCGACTTCACGTTCTTCGCCGCAAACGGCGACTCGATCGCGACCAGGTCCGGGTTCAGATCGGCGACGATCGCCGACAGCCGCTCGTGCAGCCACGCAAGGCGCTCAGGGAGGCCGGCCTTGCGCGGAGGGCTGAGGACTTCCGACAGAGCGAGCAGGAACTCATCGCCGTCGGCGTCCACCGCGCCGAGGCCCATGTTGTAGGTTCCGGGATCTACGCCTAGTACAAGCAACTTCTTGCCCATTGACTCTCGATCAATCTGGATCGATGGTATCACCGGAGGCCGACGCTGTGCAGGCTATCCAAGCGTGGATGTCTTGAATGATAAAGCTCCAATGTTCTGGATTCGATCGAGGAACTCTGTTCAATGACTCGATGAGGAACGAAGACCCCATCGAAGACGAGAATCCAAGCGCAAATCACGAACGGGAGTTCAGGGCTGAGGTGTTTTCATATCGGCAACAAGGCCCAGAGCGGTTGCACTTGCAAGGGCGCCGACTAGCAGTTGTTGGAGCATGCTTCGAAGCTCTGGCATGCCAGCCAGCTATCCAAAATTGTGTCGCTCGAGGCGGAGGTCTAGATGATCTGAACGAAGTGACCGCTGCCCGGCATGGGGTTTTGGCGGCTCTCCGCGACACTGGCGAAGTGAAAATCAATTTTCGTACGCAGATCTGGCCGTCTTCAGAGCTCGCCTGCGCCGTCCACGTGGGGATAGACCACGTGCCCATTGGACGCAGAATCCTGAACCGTTGGAGCCCCCGCACACGCTGGGATCGCACGAAGGAGTGGGATGTACGAGCCCAGGCGCCGGGGCTCCCCCGCACACGCGGGGGTCGGCGCTGGTTAGCCAGACAGCCAGGCGCTCGTCGGCGGTACACTCTGTCGCGGTGACCGACCCTCACCACGAGAACGCGAAAATCATGGCCCTGAATGTCACAGACAATACGATAACTCCCTACACGGTAGCGCCACAGTCCGCCGAACGGGCCGGAGAGCGCGTGACCCCTCTGACGAGGGTCGTCCAATGTGGCGACCTGGCTGTCCATGTAGTCGACAATGCGTTGGGCAGCCTGCCTACCAAGGCTTCGTAGCTGAGTCCTGGCTGTGTCGGTGTAATCAATCGTCCAGCCCAAGCTCTTTCCTCACGTCAGCGGCCGAATGTAGCTGCTCCTGGCCCTTGCGGACGCGCTCGAGAACATCGGCGGCTAGGTAGTAGTCCTCCATGTCTTCAAGTCCGCGTTCGATCATCTCGCGCAGGTAGAAGGCCTTTGTGCGTCCGGTCCGCTCTGCGAGGGCTGCAAGGCGCTGTTCGGTCTCGGGCGAGAGTCGTATCGAGGTTGGCATTTTGGTTGATCCTGATTGGGATTTCTTGTATTCACTGTATCACACTGATTGGGAGCGTCTGCGGTCGGTTCTGGTCGTTGTCCAGTTGCGCTTAGCAAAGCGGTAGGAGCCCTTTCCTGTACCCGCGTGGAAAGACCGGTCGGTGGTAACATGATCCTCGATTTGCAGTCTACCGCTTTCCCGGTGTAAGGTCGGCCGCCCTAATTGGTTGGCCGACCCTTCATTTCTCCCTTGTGGAGCCGGGGGGATTCGAACCCCCATCTGCTAGATTTGCAGTCGGATCCCCCGCTCGCGCGAGCATAGTCCTCAACCAGTATCCGCCCCAGCGTGATTCGCTTCGAATCCCCCGCAAGCTCCGGGATAGACCGCTCAGGTTAGTCGAGGGCCTGGGACTCGAGCCGGCTCCCCCCGCACACGCGGGGATAGACCCGGGAGAGGCGATCCGCCGATGAAGTCATCCAACCAACCGCCGGGGCGCGGGAAGAACTCGCGCGCCTCGGCCTTTTGGAACCGGTTCATGTCTCGGCGCTGAACCATCCTATTGCGCTGACAAAGCTGCAGCCGCCCAGTGAAGCGCGGCGGCCTCGTCGTTGCTCGTCCAGCCAACGGGCTCGTACTGGCACAATGTCGTTAAGTTAAACGCGGTACCAATTCAAAGACCGACTCGTAGCCAAGCACACGGAGGGCGTCATTAATCCGCCCGGGCGACGTACCGTGTCGGGGATTGAGCATTCGGCGCACCGTGCGATCCGTTACACCGAGTCTTTCGGCCAACGCCGCTTGGGTCAGGCCGCTTTCGAGAAACAGGGTTGCCAGTGCTGCCTTCGCCGCCATGTCCACGTCCAAGGGTACTAGGTACTCCCCCTCCTCGGCTGCACTAGGCGCCGGGATCGGTTCGCCGTTACCAATGTAGTAGGCGATGGCTTCCGCCAAGGCGTCGGCACCCTCGATAAGTGCCTCGGCTTCAGTTGCACCGGATGTATGACACCAGTCGATGTCTCGGAATGAGACCACAATCTCATCGGATCCGAAACGTTCCAACTGTGCTGGATAGATGTATCTCACCCGCGCCTCCTCCTACCTTGGATTTCGTTGAGCGTGAGCCCCAGATCTCGGAGCATGGCGTTCAGTAGGCCAGTCCCAAGTTCCTTGTTGATGTCCTTCAACACTGTCTTTCGCGAACGATAAACCAGCACGCTGTGGCTACCCTTGCCGCGCTTCTGATCGACCACGATCTCAACATTGCGTTCTCGACCAACCCGCCTAACCAACCTGAGGAACTCACTGCCTTTCACACAGTAAATATAAGGCTAGAAGTAGCCGGATATCAAGCGATTTAGCTGCGAATTCAGGACGTCACCTCTCCACCGAAGTATTTTGTCCGCCGGGGTTCCACTTCAGAGTTGACGCAGATGACGCACTGTCTAAACATCCCCGGGTGCGCCGATGTGTCGACGCGTTGCAGTGCGGTAGCGGCTGAGGCGGGTCCCCGCCCACAGGGACGGCGGGCCGTTCGCGGCGTGGGCGGACACGCAGTTTCGGAAAGAGTGGTAAATTATGCCCATCATCGCGGAGGTTTTCCCAATGACTTCGGAGGAGCAGGTATTCACTGTGCGGGCCGTAGACGACAAAGTCATCGCGGTCGACTGCCCCACGGACTACACTCGATCGAAGCCCTCCTTTCTCGTCCCCGAAGAGGGAGGAAGCCCTGGAGGCGCAGCGGCGTCGGGCGCAGGGCTTGATGGGTTGGAGACGGACGCGCTACGGGTCGAGGTGGAGGCCAATCCGCCCCGGGTCCGCATCTATCGCAAGGCGGACGGGTCCGAGGACCCGGTGTGCGAGCTCCGATCCCCGACGCCTGAGAGCGCGTCCATCATCATCGACCGCGGATTCGCGCTGTACGGCGTGGGTGGCAACAACGCGCTGCAGTTCCGTACCTCCGAGGACATCGACCTGCTCACAGACATCGACCTCGACCGACGGGACAAGACCTATCTCATCCACCACCGAGTGACGGGCCAGGGGGTCAACTACATGCCCTGGGTGCTCTCGGCCCAGGGCTTCGGGCTGTTTCTCGACAGCACTTTTCCCATGACGTTGGACCTCGAGGACGGTTTCAACGTCGAGGGGCAGAACATCCGGACCTACTACTTCATCGACGGTCCGACGCCGACGGAGGCGTTGGAGCGCTACGTGAAGCTTACCGGCCTTCCTCCCATGCACCCCGCCTGGGCGTTGGGGTACGAGCAGTCGTCGCGCACGTGGATGAATCCTGGCGAGCTGGACTTTGTCACCACCTACTTCAGGGAGAAGCACATACCCTGCGACGGCTTGGTGCTGCTGAGCACATACGGCGGCGAAGGCGCCAGAGGCCGCAGCGCCCGAGGCTTTCACGAGGGCTACCTCGACATGTACCAGGGCTGGAACAGATTCGCCAGCTACAGTGAATACAACCCAAAGCTGCTGCCGGGAGGCGCAGAGGACATCCAGAGGATTCGGGAGCGCGGCTTCCACACGATAGTTCACGGTTACTGGGCAGGGGACTACTCGGACCCGGAGTCCTGCGAGGAGGTCTGGCAGGCCCAGAAGTACCTCTACGAAGACGGCTGGTGGCTCGACGGCACCGAGTTCGTCACCGGCGGATCCCGGAACGTCCAGTCTCGGAGGTACCTTCCCTCCTTCACCCCTCGCGATCCGGCGAAGTTCGAGGACAAGGCCTTCCTGGACGAGTACGACAACATATGGGCACTGCTGCGGGCCAAGACCTTCTATGAGAAGCAGAGGCGCGACTTCCCAGATCGGCGAGTCTACATCCTCAACCGCACCGCATTCCCCGGTATGCAGAGGTACGCGGCGGGCTGCAACCAGGGCGACTTCTGGAGCAGCTGGGAGATGATGCAGGCCCAGACCGCCTGGCTGCTGAACATGCAGATGTCAGGGGTGTTCTTCCCGGAGAGCGATATCGGAGGCTTCTACCCCACTGAGCACCTTACCGATGAGCTCTTCATCCGGTGGGCCTTCATGGGCGTCTTCGGCCCGCTGATGAGGTCGCACGGGGTCAACTGGCGAATCCGGCTGCCGTGGGGCTTTGGCCCGGAGAACGAGGCTCGCTTCGTTCCCCTGATCCGTCTGCGGTCATCGATGTTTCCGTACAACTACACGCTGCTGAGCCAAGCCAACCAGACCGGGGTCCCGTTGATGCGGGCAATGGTGCTGGAGTTCCCAGACGACCTGGAGACGAGGAAGCTTTGGGACCAGTTCATGTGGGGCCCGAACGTCCTTGTCGCCCCTGTACAGACGAAGGGCGCACGCGAGCGTAGTGTGTATCTGCCTGAGGGGAGGTGGCTCCACTACTGGACAATGCAACCCTATGAGGGCCGCGGCCGAGTGACGGTGGACGCCCCGCTTGGACTGGACCCCTGGTTCGTCAGGGTGGGCACGGTGCTTCCGATGAGGGAGCCGTCCGACACGATTCCCACGGAGTCCGACGAGCGTCTCATCCTGCTGGTGACCCCAGGCGAGCGCGAGGGCTCTTTCACCCTGTACGACGACGATCGTCAGAGCTACGCGTACGAAAGAGCAGAGTCGTCGCAGCAGACGTTCACGGTGTCTGACGTAGGCGACTCAGGCGGCTTCAGCCTCGAGATCGGTGTAGTGGAGGGCGATCACGAGGGTGTGAGGCGCTCCCGCGACTACCGGATCGAAGTCCCTAGGTCGCTCGTGTCGATAGCTGGAGCCTCTGTCTCAGGACGCGAGTTGACAGTCGAGGACCTGGATGATTGCTACGTGGTCGAGCTGGAGGCTGTGCAGGGCCCGGTGCGCGTCGAGTTCAGTTGACGTGAGGGCGTCCTTAGCCCTCGTAGTTGGCGAGCACCTCGTCGGGGAAGTCGGCGTTGGAGTAGATCTTCTGGACGTCGTCGAGCTCTTCGAGTTGGTCGAGGAGCCTGAGAATCTGGCCAGCAGACCTCGTGTCGAGGGCCACCGTGTGGCTTGGGACCATCGAGACCTCTGAGGAGCTGATCGAGGCGTCGCTGGACTCGAGAGCGCTTCTGATGCTCTCAAGAGAGCCCGGCTCCGAGAACACCTGAAGCGTCGAGTCGTCGGCCTCGAAGTCGTCCGCGCCGGCGTCGATGGCGACGAGAGCGAACTCTTCAGCCTCGTTTTCGGAGGCCTCGATCGTAACCACGCCCTTCTTCTCGAACTGCCAGGAGACGGACCCGGACTCCGCGAGGTTGCCTCCGGCGCGCGTCAGCGTCGTTCGCACGTCAGAGACGGTCCTGTTCCGGTTGTCAGTGAGGGTCTCCAGCATGATCGCGACGCCGCCGGGGCCGTACGCCTCGTAGACGGCCTCGATCATCTGAACACCGTCGCCCGCCTCGCCGGAGCCGCGCTTAATCGCCCGGTCGATGTTGTCGTTGGGCATGTTGGCGTCTTTCGCGCGCTGAATGGCCATCCTGAGCCGGAAGTTTGCGTCCACGTCGCCGCCGCCCTGGTTCGCCGCGACAATGATCTCACGCGCAAGCTTGGTGAACAGCTTGCCTCGACGCTGGTCGGTCACCGCCTTGGCGTGCTTTATCTGCTTCCACTTGGAATGTCCGGCCATGCTAGGTCTCCAGGGAAAGGCGCCGCGTGGACGCTGACTTGGATGAGGCGACATCCGCAGAGGAGGGTCGGGTGTGGGGCAGATTCTAGCATGGGGTCTGAGACCGGTCAAAACCACGCCTCGCATCCGAACCGATGACCTATCGATCGAAACGCGGTCTATGGGAGCGCGGGTAGACATCCAACGCTACAACCCCGAAATGTGCTGCTGAGCGGCGTGAAACGAAGTCGAAGCATCTCGCGCCCTCGACGTTGATTGGTGTGAGATGCTTCGTCGGCCAGAGGCCTCCTCAGCATGACAGGGGCGGGGATCTGGGCCATATTGGGTGCACTGGTCCTGATGGCCCGGCGGGCGGTTCGTTCGCCCCTCCACGGCGGGCAGGCGCAGCGAACCCCTACGTGTGTCCGGCGATCGGGCGGTGGATTGGGGACATCCGCGGGCGGTGCGGGCGTCCGGCGATCGGGCGGTGGATTGGGGACATCCGCGGGCGGTGCGGGCGTCCGGCGATTGGACGGTGGAACGCCACAAGGCCCATCGTGTAGTCCTACGCTTTACCCCGAGCAACCCGGACATTCAATCCGTGTCTCAGATCATCGTTGAGAATCTTGTGAAGCGCTTCCGCGTCGCGGAAGCGCCTCCCGGGCTGCTCGGCGCGGTGCGAGGCGTGGTCCGTCGTCGACATCACACGGTGGACGCCCTTGACGGGGTCTCGTTTTCGATCGAGCCCGGGGAGCTTGTCGGGTACATCGGGCCGAACGGGGCGGGAAAGTCCACGACGATCAAGATCATCTCCGGCATCCTCGTTCCGGACTCGGGGCGCTGCGAGGTCCTCGGCCGCGTTCCCTGGCGGGAGCGCAAGGCGCACGTGAGCGACATCGGCGTGGTCTTCGGACAGCGCACGCAGCTCTGGTGGGACCTGCCGGTCATCGAGTCGTTCGATCTGCTCCGGGATATCTACCGCGTCCTGGGGCATGAGTACGCCCGAAACCGGGACGAGTTCATCGAGGTCCTCGCTCTCGGCGACCTGCTGAACGTCCCAGTGCGGCAGCTCAGCCTCGGACAGCGGATGCGGTGCGACCTCGCGGCGGCGCTCCTCCACTCTCCGTCGATCATCTTCCTCGACGAGCCGACCATCGGACTCGACGCGGTCTCGAAGCTAGCGTTCCACGACTTCATCCTGCGCTTCAACCGCGATCGGGGAATCACGGTCATCCTCACCACCCACGACATGGACGATATCGAGGCGCGCTCTGATCGGGTCATGCTCATCAGCCAGGGGCGAATCCTGTCGGACGGGTCGCTGGACAGGCTTCGCGGGCAAATCTCAAGCGAGCGTCGACTCGTGGTGGACCTGGTTAACGAGGACGCTATCGTGTCGGACCCTGAAGCGTCGATCACGCAGCGTAACGGGCACCGTGTTCACCTGAGCTTCGACCCTGATGTGGTGTCAGCGGCCGAGCTCATCGCGCGTGTAACCGCGGCCCATCCGGTGCGGGACCTGTTCGTCGAGAACCCGCCGATCGAGGAGATCGGTGCGCAGATCTATGAGGGGGAGCGGAGGTGAGGAAAGAGGAGTGAGGAAAGAGGAGTGAGGAAAGAGAAAAGAGAGCCCATCTTCCCCCATGGGTACCGGCCCGCCCCTCCACGGCGGACAGGCGCGGCGCATTCGAGACCTCCGCCGGGACGACGGGAGGTGAGAAGCGAGGAGTGAGGAAAGAGAAAAGAGAAAAGAGAGTCCCATCCTCCCCCCTGGGTCCCGGCCCGCCCCTCCACGGCGGACAGGCGCGGCGCATCCGAGACCTCCGCCGGGACGACAAGGTATAGAACGGGCCCAGTGGCCAGTGACTAGCTACTGGGCGGTGCTGATCGCGCGGTTCAGGGCGCTGCTGCAGTACCGGGCGGCCGCGCTGGCGGGCCTCACGACGCAGATCTTCTGGGGCTTTATCCGCGTGATGATCTTCGAGGCCTTCTACCTGTCCTCGACCGGGTCCCAACCAATGGAGCTGGACGACGTGGTCACGTACATCTGGCTCGGGCAGGCGTTTCTGGCGTTGCTGCCATGGAACCCCGACCAGGACCTGCGGGCTCTGATCAGGACCGGGGGCGTTGGCTACGAGCTGCTGAGGCCGGTCGACCTGTACAACTACTGGTACAGCCGCGCGATGGCGTGGCGAACGGCGCCCAACCTAGTGAGGTCTGTGCCACTCGTCCTGTTCGCGGCCACGTTGATGGGTATGGACCCGCCGGACTCGTGGATGTCCCCCGGTGCGTTCGTGGCGGCCATGGTCGGCGCCATCCTGCTGAGCAGCGCGATTAGCACGCTCTTCAACATCACCATGCTCTGGACGATATCCGGCGACGGCATGTTAGGTCTGGCGCCGGCGATTGTGACGATCCTCTCGGGCATGGTCGCGCCGATCCCGCTGTTCCCTGAATGGGCGCAGACGGTGTTGAACGTCCTCCCATTCCGGGGACTGGTGGATACACCGTCCCGGGTGTACCTGGGTCACATACCGCCCGGCGAATTCCCGCTCCTCTTCGCGCACCAACTCCTCTGGACTGCCGGGATTGTGCTGATGGGCCGTTGGCTGCTGTCGAGGGGACTGCGACGAATGGTGGTCCAGGGAGGGTGAGTATCGAATTGAGAATTGGGAATGTTGAATTGTGAAAAGTATAGGCGTACTTGACTCTCTGCGGCTGTACGGGCGATTTCTGGAGGTCTCGATCAGGGGGCAGATGCAGTACCGTGCGTCATTCATAATGCTGTCGCTCGGTCAACTCGTGGCTACCGGGGTCGAATTCATTGGGATCCTGGTCCTGTTCGACCGGTTCGGCAGTTTGAAGGGCTGGAGTCTCTACCAGGTTGCGTTCATCTACGGAGTCGTAAACGTGTCGTTCGCGTTCGCCGACGCTGCGTCTAGGGGATTCGACGCTTTCGGGTCTATGGTGAAGTCTGGCGACTTTGATCGGCTGCTGACACGTCCGCGGTCGACGGCCCTGCAGCTTGCCGGACAGGAGCTGACGCTCAGACGCGTAGGGCGGTTGGCTCAGGGCCTGGCCGTACTGATCTGGGCGAGCGTCCAGATGGATGTAGGATGGTCCGCGGTGGATGTCGCGCTGCTCTTCGGAGCGATTGCGGGAGGGGCATGTCTCTTCGTCGGGCTCATCGTCTTGCAGGCGACCCTCGCGTTCTGGACAACGGAGACGCTCGAGATAATGAACACGATGACCTACGGCGGTGTGGAGACGACTCAGTATCCGCTCGCTATCTATCGTCCGTGGTTCAGGCGGTTCTTCACGTTTGGCGTGCCCTTGGCGTGCGTCAGCTATTTCCCGTCGCTGGCGATCATGGGTGTGGCCGATCCGCTCGGATCGCCGCTGTGGTTCCAGCACGTCGCGCCGTTAATAGGGGTCGCGTTCCTAGTGATCACGCTCCAGGTCTGGAGGTTCGGGGAGCGCCACTACCTCTCGACCGGGAGCTAGGCAGATGGCAACTTCCTGTCGAGCCAGCGGTTGATCTCCGTCTCGGCTGTCCGCTGGTAGGCTCGGGCAAGCAGCGGGAACGGGAGATTCATCTCAAGGCGATCTTCGGAAACGTCGAGTGTCCCGCGGAATTTGAACATCCCCGCAACACGAAAGCGGAAGGTCATCCTATCGTTCTGCCACGAGTGAGACAGATCGGACACTCTGCTCCCGAACTCGTCGAGCAAATCGCTCAGCTGGTGCTCGATCCAGTCCTTGGCTTGAGCTTTAGACATATTGTGGGTTCTTCGAATTCTCATTACGAGCGAATTGCGCGGAAAAGCCTATCTGAGGTGCCGACCTCGATCAGCCGTTGAAGAACACAACGTCGTCAGCGAAGGGCTTGTCGATCTCTTCTGAGCCTGCGAGGTCGATCTGGCCTCGCCCGGTGACGTTGTTCTTGGCGCCGTCGAACCGGGGGTCGACGTAGCGATCGTACCAGGCTTCGAGCTCTGACCGGAGAGCTTGGACGCGCCCGTCGTGCCGCGGATGGTCCACGAGGTTGCGGGTCTCCAGCGGATCATTGACGAGGTCGTACAGCTCGTTGGGGTGGTCGGAGTAGCGGTGGACGTACTTCCAGCTCTGCGTTCGGATCATCCGCGTCGGGCCGTACTCGTCGAGGACGAACACCGGAGTCTCGTCGGCCAGCGACTCCCCTCGGAGAACGGCTGAGAAGTCCCTGCCCGGCAGCGGCAGGTCCGACTCAGCCTCGAGCCCGAGGTAGCCGAGGAGCGTCGGCATGAAGTCGTACTGACTCAGCAGCTTGTCGCAGACGAGGTCCTGCGGTACATGGCCAGGCCTCGATATCAGCGCCGGCACCTTGACCGCGGTGTCGAACATGTTGGGCGGGTAGGTCCCGTTTCCCTTGCCCCAGATACCGTGGTGGCCCATGTTCATGCCGTTGTCTGAGTTGAACACCACAAGGGTGTTCTCGCGGAGACCGTTTTCCTCCAGCCAGTCGATCAACCTGCCGATGTTGCGGTCCATCTCCTCGATCGCGGTGAAGTAGCCGCTCAACGACATTCGTCTGTTCTCCGGCGTATCCCCCAGCGAACCGGAGCTCCCCTCCTTGGCAAGCTGGTTGGCGTGGATCGGCTCGACCGGGACGGAGTCGAAGGCACAGTTTTCGTAGAAGTCGTTGAACAGGCCGGCGGGATGGTGCTCACGCCCCCAAGGCGCGTGGGGAGCGGTGTAGTGGACGTTCAGCGAGAACGGCGCATCGGAGTCGAGCTCGGCGTCCAGGAACTCGAGGGCGTGGTCGGTGAAGATGTCCGTCACGTATCCGCTCGGCTGGTAGAACCTGCCATCCGTCAGCATCGCGGCGGCGTAGTAGTGGCCTCCGCCCCGGGCGTGGACGTTCCAGTAGCCGAATCCGAGCTGGGGCAGCGCCGAGTGACCGAGGTGCCACTTGCCGCTGAGTCCGGTGAGGTATCCGTTCTGGGCGAGAGTATGGACGTAGGAACGGCGTCCGCGCATGAACTCGATCTCGGCGTCGTCCTCCGGCAGGTGTGTTGAGTTGCCCCTCCTCAGGAAGTCCTGCACCCCGTGTTGGGAGGGGATCTGTCCGGTCAGGATCGACGCCCTCGCGGGCGAGCAGACCGGTGAGGCACAGAAGAAGTTCTGGAATCTGATTCCGGTCGACGCGAGGCGGTCGAGGTTCGGGGTCGACAGCTCCTCGTTCCCGGCGCAGCCCATTGCCCACGCGCCCTGGTCGTCGCTGAGGATGAAGAGGATATTCGGTCTGGATGGTTCCCTACTGGCCATGGCTATTCCTCAAAACTTACGCGCAATCGAAGTTTGTCGCGGCAGGGAGCGCCCGGTGTCCTCGTACAGCTCCACCACCGCCAGAAGCGCGTCCTGTACATTGGACAGCGCCTCCTCCAACGTGTCTCCCTCTGTAACCAGTTCCGGTAACAGCGATGAGGTGACTGTGAACCCGCCTTCCGGCTGGGGCTCAAGTAACACCGGTAGTTTGGCCATCATTTCGAGTCCCCCTGTGCTGGTAGCTAGATCTCCACGCCGAGGGCGCCGGCCACGGTGTCGATGTCCTTGTCGCCGCGGCCGCTCAGGCCGAGGAGGATGATCTGGTCGCTGTCGAGCTTGGGCGCGAGCTGCGAAAGGTAGTAGACGGCGTGCGACGGCTCGAGCGCGGGGATGATGCCTTCCGTCCGGCAGAGGAGCTGGAAGCCCTCCAGCGCTTCGTCGTCGTTCACGCTGACGTACTCCGCTCGTCCGGAGTCCTTGAGCCAGCTGTGCTCCGGGCCGACGCCGGGGTAGTCGAGTCCCGCCGAGATGCTGTGCGCCTCACGCACCTGACCGTTCTCATCCTGCAGCAGGTACGACATGCTCCCGTGGAGGACGCCGACCTGCCCTGCCGTGAGCGTGGAAGAGTGCTCGCCGGTTTCGATGCCCCGGCCTCCCGCTTCGACGCCGATGAGCTTCACTCCCTCGTCCTTGACGAATTCGTAGAATAGGCCCATCGCGTTCGAGCCGCCACCGACGCAGGCGATCGCGTAGTCGGGAAGCCGCCCGACGGTAGACAGGAGCTGCTCCTTCGACTCGCGGCCGATTACCGCCTGAAAGTCGCGCACCATCATCGGATAGGGGTGGGGGCCGACGACGCTTCCGATCAGGTAGTGAGTCGTCTCAACGTTGGTTACCCAATCGCGGATCGCCTCGTTGATCGCGTCCTTTAGTGTACGGCTTCCGCTCGAGACTGGCCGGACCTCGGCTCCGAGGAGCCTCATCCGGAAGACGTTGAGCGCCTGCCGGCGGATGTCCTCCTCGCCCATGTAGACGATGCACTCCTGCCCCAGCATCGAGCAAACAGTGGCGGTGGCGACGCCGTGCTGTCCGGCGCCGGTCTCGGCGATGATCCGGTTCTTGCCCATTCGCTGGGCGAGGAGGCCCTGACCGAGGGCGTTGTTGATCTTGTGGGCGCCGGTGTGGGCGAGGTCTTCGCGCTTGATGAAGATGCGCGCTCCTCCGAGCTCGCGGGTCAGGTTCTCGGCGTAGTACAGCTTCGTAGGCCGCCCGACGTAGTCGCGGGACAGGAGCTGGAGCTGAGCCTGGAACTCCTCGTCAGCCTTGGCGGCCCTGTAGGCGGCGTCAAGCTCATGGACGGCGCCCATAATCGTCTCGGGAACGAACATCCCGCCGTAGTCGCCGAATCGGCCTCTTTCGTCTGGTAGAACCTTTGTCTGCTGCATCTGCTCTTTTCCGTAGTCCTAGATGCCGTGGTTCCATAGTCTACAGGAATCCGCACCAGATCAGCCCGTCCCCGTTAGGATTGGGGGACCATCTCCTCAACCCGTCGCAGTCGGCCCGCCAGAGGGATTCCGTCGGAGTCCACCGCCTCCTGTCATGCTGAGGCGAAGCCGGAGCATCTCCGACCAAACAACCTGACTGGCCGAGAGATTCTTCGCTGCGCTCAGAATGACATCTGGGCATGCTGGAAAGCCGGATGTCTCCCTGCGCGCACTGAGTGCGCAAATTAATCGGTAGGTGGTGGACATGGATTCGTTCGGAGTCGTTGACCCGGAATAGCTTGCAACCTAGAATGTGGGCGATAGTCGATAGTAGCCACAACGAGGGACGAGGATGCCGATTTACGAGTACGTCTGCAACACGTGCAGCCACAGGTTTGAGAAGCTGCGGCCGATCAGCAAGATGGATGACGATGCGCCCTGCCCGATCTGCGAGGGCGACTCGGAGCGGAAGCTGTCGGTGTTCGCCGCGTTTACGTCCGACGGGGACGGCGGCCTCGGCGCTGTCGCGGGCGCTGGCGGCTGCGGGGGCTGCGGCCCCGGCGGCTGCGCCTGTGCGATGCCAGGCTAGCCGATGCTGAACGACCTCCTCCTCGCGGTCCACATTCTCAGCGCGATCGCCGCGGCGGGCGCGACGGTTACCTACTTTTTCTGGCAGTCGCGATCCCCGGGCGATCCGGACACGCTGATCTCGACGCTACACACCATCCGGACGATGGAGCTGCGCTACGTAACGCCGGCCTACATCTTGGTCGGGCTCACCGGCGTTGTCCTCACGCTGACCATCTACCAGGAGTTCAACATACCGTGGGCAGAGTTGGCGCTCGTCGTGTGGATAGTACTGCTGGGGCTTGTGGGCCTTCATTCAAGGACCATACGGCGCCAGATCGCGGCGATCCAAGACGGTGGCGAGGACTCCCCTGAGTTCCAGAGCGCCCGGTCTCGCGGCAACCTGCTTCGATACCTGCAACTGGTAGCCGTGGTTGTGCTCGTATACCTGATGGTGTTCAAGCCGCCGCTGTGGGGCTGAGTTAACGGACGCCGAATGCGTCGACTGGGCTGAGGCGATCCGCCTACAGAACCTTTCCGACTCCACCGTCTGCGACGGCGCGGTCGTAGACAGCCTTGGCGGCGGCGATGTCCCACAGCGCCATGCCCAGCGACTTGAAGAGGGTGATGTCGGCGGGACTTCGACGGCCGGATGCCTCGCCGCTTACGATCCGGCACAGCTCGACGGTCTGGTCCCAGAGCAGTAGGCCGCGGGAGGCGGGCATCATCAGCTCGCCCGACTCGATCTTCGCCTGCTCCCGATCGTCGACGACGACTAGGTCCGGTCTCAGGACGGCATCGTCGTCAAGCTCGGTGACGTACGGGTCGGCTCCGCCGGCGGCGGTCACGTGCATTCCCGGCTCAAGCCACGCGCCCTCCAGCACGGGAGCCCGGGAGCTGGTTATCGTCAGGACGATGTCGGCCCCTTCAACGGCCTCCCGGGCGGAGTCTACCGGTGCGACGGGAAGTCCAAGCCTTTCTGACATCTCCAACGCGTAGGCGCTTCTACGATCCGGACTGCGACTGTAGACAACGGCCCGATCGATGTCCCTGACAGCGCTTACGGCCTCGAGCTGGGTCCGAGCCTGGAACCCACTTCCGATCACCGCGACCGTGGAAGCGACCGGTCGGGCGAGGTACTTTGCAGCCACTCCGGTCGCGGCGCCGGTGCGCAGCTGCCCGAGCCGGTTGGCCTCGACGATCGCGAGCGGCTCTCCGGACTGGCTGTCGGACAGAAAGACATAGAAGCGGTACACGCCAGCCACCGCGGTATAGGCCTTGAACCCCATCACACCGAGCTTGCTGTCAGCGGCCATCATGGTGTTGACGTGGATGTCCGGGCCCGCTGTCAGCCGCTGCCGCGGTTGGTTGAGCGCGGTCCCGGTTGCCTGGCGCCGCAGCGACGCCTCGACCGCAGACAGAGCGGCCTCCATATCCAGGAGACGACCTACGTCTTGCTCTGTGAGGTACAGCGTGATCTCGGCACCGGTCAGTGTTCGAACAGCCTCAGGAAGCGATAGGCGCTCCTACGGAGCTCATCCAGGGTGGCGATCAGCCGGACTCACTCATGCATCCGCGAACTGGACAACCAACAATGAGACTCACCGGTGACGACTCATGAGTCATCCATACGGCGCATTCGCTGGAGCTCTCCGGGCGAGACGCACGCGCTCCAAGTAAGTTTCATATAAGTCAGGGGTGAACGGCCACGATGTCCAGCCAGTTTCGAGGGACGTGGGTGATCTTCATCTCCTCAAACGTCTGGTGGACGCCCTTCTGAAGTGAGTCGCTCGCCTGCGGGAGCGGAACGCCGGGCATGGTGCCGATGATGAAGTCCTCGAAGGTGCAGATGTCGAGCCAACCTTCGATCGGCACTTGGACTGTGTCCTCGACCTGCCGGATCACCCGGAAGTCGTGGCGTTCGAGCAGGTCGCGGTACTCGTCCGCGGTGAGGTGCTTTCGCGACTCGACCTTGTCGGCCCTCTTGGGGGATAGGCCGTGCTCCCTGCGCAGGACGCGGGCCGACTTGAACATCCACTTGCGGTAGAACCCAAGCGACTCAGGAACCTGTCCCCCTTCGTAGAAGGACGTGTTAAACGCGAACTTTCCACCGGGATTCAGGGCGCGACCGATCTCGTCGATCAGACCGTCCTTGTCCGGGATGTAGTGGATGGCGTTGCAGAAGATTATCGTGTCGGCCTGCTCTTTGAGCGACTCTGACACCTGCTCGACCTGGCTCTGGACGAACTGGACTGCGTTGTCGCGATGCGCCTTGAGCTCCTCCATCGCCTGCTTGAGCGCGGAGGCAGAGTGATCGACCGCGATGATGACCGAGTCTCGCGCGCCGCGGACCTGCTCCAGAATGAGTTTCGTAACTCCGCCGGTGCCACAGGCGAGATCGACGATCCGCTGCCCCGATCCGGGTTCGGCCATCGCCACGAGTCTGGCGTTCAAATTCTCGTAGAACGGGTTTTGGGAAAAGGTGGCAAACGAGAAGTCTTTGGTTGCCATCACGCCCCTCCTGGGACCGTATTCGGGTTGGCCGATTCTTGGTGCATTATAACACCGGCTCGCAACAGGGCGACAATTGGCTTCGGAACGGGTCTTTCACGCAACCCTAGGTGTATAATGGCGGAGCTCGTCCCTGGAATCGAATCCGGCACAGGCTACGAACGGAGGTATCAACCATGACGACACTGACCCGCGTCCGGCAAACGCTGGTAGACCCAACCACGCAACCTTCCATCCCCGAGTTCGTTGCGGCTCCGAGGCTGGAGTCTCTCGTGAACAGGCGCGTCGGCCTGATCGACGACGCCAAAGACGGCGCGCGCGAGCTACTCGAGGAGATAGCGGACGTGCTGAGGGAACGGCACGGGGTCTCAGACGTCGTGTACCATCGCAAGCCGTCCGCGTCCAAGCCCGCGGAGCCCGAGGTCATCGCGGAGATGGCCAGGGACTGTGACTATGTGGTGGTCGCGATCGGCAGTTGAGGGTCGTGCAGCGCGTGCAGTGTGCACGACGGAATCCATGCCGAGAAGGCTGGTCTCCCCTCAGTCACGATCTGTACCGACATCTTCGAGGTGACGGCGCGCTCGATGGCGCAGATGTGGGGTGCGCCCGCGTACCCGATAGTCCTGACTCAGCACCCGATTGGGGAGCTGAACAGGGAGCAGCTCAGGGCGAGGGCGGAGGAGATGATGCCGGAGATGGAGCGGATACTGCTGGGGGTTGTTCCGGCCTCACACTAGCCCCGCGGCGTCGACACGGAACTGGGTACGGAGACTAGCCCGATAGCTCGGCGAAGAGCTCGCGCCACTCTTCGGGGTCGCCGCGTCCCATTTCGGCTCGATACACGATCACACCGTCTGCGTCCCGAACGCGACTTTCGTCGACTGCATAGTAATGTCGAGACGTGCGATCACACCCTCCGCCGGCTGGGCGACGGGCCAGGGGTACCCTTGATTCTCGGCGAACTCAGCGAGGGACTCGAGCTTCTCGCTCGGGTCTATGTTGACCACGTAAAAGTCGACTCCGTCAGCGAACTCGGGGTGAATGTCCTTCAGGCTTCGCAACTCGGAGCGGCATATACCTCAATACTTGGAGAAGAAGAACAGAAACACCGGTCTTACGCTGTCGTGTAGCGCCGACGAGTTGACAGCGGTTCCGTCTGTCAGGCTAAGTTGGAACTCCGGAATCTGGTCCCCGACGCTGTTTCCGATCTTCACCTGCACGACCACGGGCTCCTTGTCTTCGACAGCGTCGGCAACCGGGTTGGTCGAGGGAAAGGGTGCTATGTCCGGCGCGGAAGTTGCCGCAGGTGCGGGTGTCGCGACCTCCGAAGAGCCGCACGCGAGCGCGAATCCGGCGCCTATCGCCAACCCGAGGGCGGCAACCAAGAACCATCTCTTCGAGGCTGAACCGCGGGAATGTGAGATCAAGGTGAGTGACCCAGACATGGGAAGCAGATTTGGGTAAAACAACTGATCTCTTTCTCTCCTCTCTATGGGCGCCGTCTGTATAGCCAGAGACCGGCACCCTGCAACATCGAAGGGTTGGCTCGGTCCGAATGTCGCGAGCGGCGTCTCTTCTAGCTTGTTTGAACCAACTGTTGGAACACTTCGCGCCATTCCCCGGAGTCGCCCTTACCGTAGCCATCCCGGTAGACGATCACGCCGTCTCTCCCGAAAGCGATCTTGACCGACTGGGAGGTGATCCTGAGATTGGCGAGCATGTCCTTGTCGGGCTGGGCGACCGGCCATGGATAGCCCTGTTGTATCCCGAAGCTGGTGATACTGGCGAGGTCATCGGATAGATCGACGTTGACGGCATAGAAGTCCACCGTTTCCTGGAAGTCTGGATAGACTCCCGTCAGGCTCCGTAACTCGGAGCGGCACGTCGGTCAAAACGCCGCGTAGAAGAAAAGGAAGGCCGGGCGCTCTGCGGTCAGAAGACTGGCCAGGGTTACAGTGGAACCGTCACCCAAGGTCAGCTCGAAATCCGGTACACGATCGCCCACCTGGTTCCCAATCGCCACAGCGGGAGCAGGAGGTGAGGTAGCAGTCGGTGGGGGCATAGTAGCCGTGGCTGGCGGCATCGTGGCTGTGGCTGGCGGCATCGTGGCCGTGGCCGGTGGCGTAGTGGCTGTGGGTACTGGCGTAGTGGCCGTGGCCGGAGCCGTAGTCGCCGTGGGTGGAGCCGTAGTCGCCGTGGCCGGTACAACAACCGCCGTGGCTGGCGACGGCGTGCCCCTTGCTGGAGCCGTAGTCGCCGTGGCTGGCGGCGTGGCCCTTGCTGGAGCCATAGTCGCCGTGGCCGGTACAAGAACCGCCGTAGCTGGCGACGGCGTGCCCCTTGCTGGAGCCGTAGTCGCCGTGGCCGGTACAACAACCGCCGTGGCTGGCGGCGGCGCGCCCCTTGATGGAGCCGTAGTCGCCGTGGCTGGCGACGGCGCAGCCATCGCTGGTCCCGCCGTGGGCTGCTCCGCGGACTTCGCTATTGCGGGGGGTGACGTTGGAGCCGGAGCGGGTGCGGCAGTTGGTGCCGGAGCAGGCGCGGTGGTCGGCGCAGGCGCAGGCGCGGTGGTCGGTTCCGGTGCGGGCGCGGTGGTCGGCGCAGGCGCGGGCACGAGCGTTGGAGCCGGGGCCGGTTCTGGAGTCTGGTCTGTCTCCGAGGAGCCGCACGCCACAGCCGCGACGACGGCAATCAAGAACAGGGCTGCTCCGAGTTTCTTACTCATTTCTGATTTCCAATGGATTGCTACTCTGGTATATCTGATGCGTTAGTCCACCCTGAGGGTTCCGAACTCCTTTGCCTTAGTGTAGCGGAGGTGAGATCGCGCGACATCAGAAGGAGTCGCTGTTGTCTCGCTGACCGACTCAGGTCCCCATAAGTTCTACGAGCGCCGCAAGATCCTGGACCTCTAGGTCTGGGCGGGCGCCGGACTGAGGTGTGGCTCCCGCACCATCCCGAGCATGTCCACGATTGACCCACACCGATGCGATACCAAGAGCGTTGGCAGGGGCGATGTCGTGGTACAGACTCTCGGCGACGTGCAGCCACCGATCTCTGTCAACGTCCATCCGCTCCAGTGCGGTCAGGAAGTTGCGATGGTCCGGTTTGTAGCTCCGTACCTGCTGCGCCGTGACGACCGTGTCGAACTCGACGCCTAGCACTCCGGCCGTTTGCGCGAACAGATCGTCATCGACGTTTGATATGACCGCAAGCTTGTACCTAGTCTTCAGTGCACGCAGAGCGGGCTGCGTATCGGGGAAGACTGGCCACCTCGGCAGTGACTCCACGAGGCAATCCATATCCGACTCGGTGAACCGGAAGTCCATCTTGATCCCGATCAGGGCCATCACACGCCGGAGCACCCTGCGGTACTCGAGGAACCGACCTCCATGTTGGATCTGCGGCTCTACCTCAGCGAACAGCTCGAGAACCTCGGACCTGCTCAGGTGGATGTCGTGGGACTCGAGCACGGCGCTCACGGCATCGGAGATTCCGATCTCCCAGTCGATCAGGGTGCCGTAGCAGTCGAAGCTCAGCCACTCGAACTGGTTGAAGTCAATCATGGAGGCTCCCGGGCGGCGACAGAAGTCGAAGCGATGGTCACTCGATTAGCGACAGACCTTCAGCCCTTGCAGCGCGAGCGAGTGCCGAGTCCAAAGTGGCAACTGACGCTCCGTTCCTGGTCGCCAGTTCGAGGTAAACTGCGTCGTAGAATGAGAGCGTGTGCGTCCGTGCAAGGTCCATCGCGGTATCGAGGTCGGTCTCGGTGTCGGTCTGTATGGGTAACGTCGGCAACACGCTAAGACGCTCCGCTGTGATCGCTGCGGTCATCCGTCCCCTCCGCTCAGCGATGAGAAGGACGTTGCGGACTTCCAATTGCCAGTGTTGAGGTACGACTCCGACGTCAGACTCGATGAGTGACAGAGCAGTATCAGCCCGGGGGTCAGTCTCATCGTCCAGGAGCCAAGCGGCAACGACTGAAGCATCCACAACGAGCATTCCTAGAGTCTGTGACCCTCGTGTCGGGCATTGAGAATCTCGTCAGTGGACATATCGATTCGTTTCCACCCCGCTCGTCGACGCCTGAAACGGTCAACTGCCTCTTTACGAATCGCCTCGTCGTGGGACCCGGCGGGCACAAGATGCGCAACCACCTTGCCGTGCCTTGTGATTTCCACGGCCTCACCACGCTCAACTGTTCTGAGTAGTTCGGCCAGCCGCGCCTTCGCATCTGTAGCTTGAACGCTGCGCATAACCCATTTCCATCCGGTTATTTTAACCACATATATTCTAGCGCATCGACTAACGGCAGTTTAACGGTTGGAGTCTGGTCGTTCAACGGCTCCCGTCGACATCGGCGGGGGCATCGTATAACCTCACGCTGAGAAACTGATGGAGGAACACGATGCGACTTGAAGGTAAGGTTGCGCTGATCAGCGGCGGGGCCAGGGGGATGGGTGCGGCGGAGGCACGGCTCTTCGCGTCTGAGGGCGCGAAGGTCGTCATCGGCGACCTGCTCGAGGACGAGGGCCAGCAGGTCGAGGCCGAGATCGCCGAAGCCGGCGGCGAGGCGGTCTTCGTCAAGCTGGACGTTACGAGTGAGGAGGACTGGGACGGTGCGGTGTCGACCGCTGTCGACCGGTTCGGGAAGCTGGACATCCTTGTGAACAACGCCGGCATCTACCACGGCGGGACTGTCGAAGAGGAGTCCGGTGAAGAGTGGGACCGGGTGATGGGCATCAACGGAAAGGGCGTGTTCCTGGGCACGAAGGCGTCGATAGCCGCGATGCGGGACGCCGGAGGCGGGTCGATCGTCAATATTTCGTCGGTCGCCGGCCTGATCGGCAGCCGGGGAGCCACAGCGTACAACGCCTCCAAGGGTGCGGTACGGATCCTGGCAAAGTCAACGGCGGTCCAGTACGCGAGAGAGGGGATCCGCTGCAACTCCGTCCACCCGGGTCCGATAGAGACACCGATGCTAGACTTGGTCTACCCTGACGCGTCGACGCGGTCGGAGCGCGAGAGCGCGATTCCGCTCGGACGGCTAGGGCGGATGGATGACGTCGCCAAGGGCGTACTATTCTTGGCATCGGACGAGGCGTCGTTCATGACCGGCAGCGAGCTGGTCATAGACGGCGGCTACACCGCGATGTGATGAGCCGCCCTGTAGAATCGCTCCGGACCGCCTTCCAATCGAAGACTGCATCGACCCGCTGCGACCGGTTCCCGACCACGGCACATTTGGTGCAGCGTCGATCGATAGGCTTAAGCTAGTTCACACACGGGGGACTGCGAGAGTTTCCCGACAGCATGGTCGGGAGTGAGGTTCAGAAACCCCATGACGACAGAAGAAAAGCTACAGCGGGAGATCGACCGTTTCGTCGCCAGCACTCCCGTCTCCAGACAGAAGCAGGCCGACGCCGAGAAGCACCTACCGGGCGGCAGCTCGCGGGGTACCGCGTTCTTCCCTCCGTATCCGCACTTCATCGAGCGCGGCGAGGGACACTACATCTACGACGCCGACGGCAACCGAATTCTGGACTTCATGGTCAACGCGACCAGTTTGGTGCTGGGGCACGCCCATCCGGACGTCACCCGCGCAATCCAGGAGCAGGCGGCGAGAGGGACTGCATTCACGGGCCCGACTGATCCGCAAGTGCGGATGGCGCAGATTCTCACTGAGAGGGTCTCGTCAATCGACCTTGTCCGTTTCACCAACTCCGGCACTGAGGGCACGATGATGGCGATTCGAGCTGCGCGGGCGTTCACCGGCCGGGAGAAGATCGCCAAGTTTGAGGGCGGCTACCACGGCTCGCACGAGTACGTATCGGTCAGCGTCCGCCCGCCGATAGAGAAGCTTGACCCGTCGGGCCCGACGCCGATCGCCGAGCATCCGGGTCTGCCGCAGAGCATCCTCGACCAGGTGATCGTCCTGCCGTACCACGACCTCGACTGGTGCGAGCGCGTCCTGCGCGAGAACGCCGGCGATCTGGCCTGCCTGATCATGGAGCCGGTGGTCTCCAACTTCGGCTATCTGCCTGGCGAGCCCGATTTTGTTCGCGGGCTCCGCGAGCTTACGGCAGAGCTCGGGATTGTACTGATCTTTGACGAGGTGCAGAGCTTTCGACTTGCGCCGGGCGGTGCGCAGGAGACATTCGGTGTCGTTCCGGACATGACCGCTCTCGGCAAGATCATCGGTGGTGGGACGCCGGTCGGCGCATTCGGCGGACGCGCTGAGATCATGGAGCTGTTCGATCCGACGCACGGCGCGACAATCCCCCACGCGGGCACGTTCAACGCGAACCCGGTCACGATGGCCGCCGGCGAGGTGGTGATGAACCGCCTGACTCCGGACGTATACGACCGCATGAACGCGCTGGGCGACCAGCTCAGGGCGAAGCTGAGGGCCGTGTTCGACGAGCTCGACGTCACCGCGCAGGTAACTGGCATCGGGTCGCTGTTCGGCATCCACTTCACCAACGAGAAGATAGTCGACTACCGCTCCGTCGTGCGCTCCGACCGGACAATGCGCCAGGCGCTGTTCACCGGACTGCTCAACGAGGGAGTCCTCCTGCAAACCGGCAATGGAGGCGCTATGACCTCTCTGACCACCGAGGCCGAAATCGACACCTTGGTGGACGCCACGCGGAGTGTGGTGCAGCGGCTCAAATAGGCGAGAAACGCTAATCCATCTTGTCGGCCGCGGCCGGAGCTGCCCTGAACCTGAGATTTGCGGCATTGCACCGGCCAGCTCTTCTATTTGGGCCGTGACTACCCCTATACTTTTTAGTCGGAGGCGTGATGCTATATCCCCGCCTCCTTTGAAGAGTTTTGGACTGTATGGAAGACAGGAGAAAAGATAAACGATGACCAGTAAGCAATCGTACATATTGATCGCGATACTCATCGCCGTGGCTGCAACTCTCGCGGCCTGCTCGGACAGCATGAGCGACGCGGAGATCAAGGCCGAAGCTGAGGCCATGGGCATGGTCATGGCCGACGAGGCCGCCATGATGAGCGACGAAGAGGTAATGGACAAGGCCATGTCCATGGGTATGGTCATGGCCGACGACATGGCCATGATGAGCGACGAAGAGGTAATGGACAAGGCCATGTCCATGGGCATGGTCATGGCCGACGACATGGCCATGATGAGCGACGAAGAGGTAATGGACAAGGCCATGTCCATGGGTATGGTCATGCCTGACGACATGGCCATGATGGGGGGCAACCGCCTCCAGGCGGTGAAGGACAGGGGTTCGGTCGTCTGCGCCTCGAACAACAGCCTCGCCGGATTCGGATTCATCGACGACAGCGGCAACACCGTTGGATTCGACATAGACCTGTGCCGAGCCGTCGCCGTCGCTGTACTCGGAGATGCGGACGCGGTGGAATTCCGCTCCACGACCGCGGCTGAGCGCGGACCGTCCATGCAGTCCGGCGAAGTCGACATCATGTCCCGCAACACCACCTGGACCAGCTCGCGTGACGCCGGGTGGGGCAACTTCGCCCAGACGATGTTCTACGACGGACAGGGTTTCATGGTCCCCAAGAGCCTCGGCGTGATGCATCCGCTGGATCTGGACGGCTCACAGATCTGTGTCCAGCAGGGCACCACCACTGAGCTGAACGTCCAAGACTTCATAAACCAGAACAACCTCAACGTGGAAGTATCCACGTTCCCTGACAACGTCTCCACGAACGCAGCCTACCTGGCTGGACAGTGCGATGTTCTCACAACTGACCGTTCAGGTTTGGTGTCCACGCGCGCCGGTTTCGACAGCCCGGACGATCACACGATTCTCCCCGGAACCATCTCTGAGGAGCCGCTCGGTCCTGTTGTGCCGCATGGCGACGAGCAGTGGTACGACATCGTCAAGACCGTCATGGCCATACTCATCTATGCCGAGGCGTACGAAGTAACCTCTGACAGCGTGCCTACCGCCGTTACGAACAACTCCGCGGTCGACCGACTGTTCGGTCTCGAAGGCAGCTACGGACAAGAAGAGCTGGGCCTGAGTCCGACCGTCGCCCAGGACGTGGTTCGTGCCGTCGGTAACTACGGCGAGATTTACGACCGCCACCTGACCCCACTGGGTCTTCAGCGGGAGGGCAGCCGCAACGCACTGTGGGTCAGTGCGCCGTGCATGGACTGCCCCAAAGGCGGCCAGATCTACTCCGCGCCGCTTCGCTAACTCCATACTGACAGCGGATATCGGCTACTAGGAAGGATCGGCCAGCGCAAGAGGGTGGGCCGATCCTTTCTGTTTTTGGCCGGCATCAGGCGCTCAAAATGAGGGCAAACGCGCTAGAATGGGCTGAGCTATCCCTGTAACCCCGGTTTATCACTACGCTCAGCCGAATACTAACCTACGAAGACATCCCCGTCTGGCGGCACGCCCGAATCATCGAATGGGCGCTCCAGATCCTATCCGCCGTGGTCGTAGTTGCGCTGGTCGCCTGGTTCTTTACCAACATCGGGCGCGCGATCGACGATAGGGATATCCCCTTCGGGTTCAGCTTCCTCACGCGAGAGTACCAGACGCCCATCGGGGAACACTTCATCCCGTACGAATCGTCTGACACGTTTCGTTACGCGCTAGTCGTTGCAATCAGCAATACGCTGATCGTCGCCGTGCTTGGGGTGATTCTGGCGACCGCGCTCGGGACTGTCATTGGAGTGGCGCGGCTGTCCGGCAATTGGATAGTCTCCAGATCGGCCCTGGTATATGTCGAGTTCTTCCGCAACGTCCCGCTTCTCGTTCAGATGCTGTTCTGGCTGTTCATCGTGCTCGCGCTACCACCGGTGCGCGAAGGCTACGTCATAGCGGACCAGATCTTTATCAACAACAGCGGCGTATCGTTCCCGGGTCCAAACATATCCGGCGAGCTCGTTTCTCCACTGGCCTGGGTAGCCTTCACGGGCCTAGGCGTAGCTTTGGGAATCGTCGTTTACCAGTTGCTGACCCATCGCGAAGCGGCTACCGGTCGGGCGTCCTACCCGGTTCTCGCAAGCGTCGTCGTCGTCGTCGTCGTGAGCGCGGTGTCGTGGGCGGTGCTGGGAATGCTGTCGGGGGACGCGCCGTTCGCCATTACGTCACCTGAGCCCCAGGGACGGTTCGGACGCATCGGAGGAGGGGTGACCGTACGCGCCGGGCTGCTGGTGCTGCTGGTAGCACTGGTGATTTACACTGCGTCGTTCATCGCAGAGATCGTGCGCGGCGGGATACAGTCGGTCAGCCGCGGTCAGGTCGAGGCGGCCCGGGCTCTCGGACTATCGCCGATGAGCGCCCTGAGGCACGTGACATTTCCGCAGGCGCTGCGTGTCATAATCCCGCCGCTGATTAGCCAGTACTTGAACCTGACCAAGAACAGCAGCCTCGGCGGGGCGGTTGGATACACCGAGCTGACCAACGTGGGCATCACCATGACTCAGACCGCTCCGGCTGTTTCAATATTCATGCTGATAATGGTCGCGTACCTGGCGATGAGCCTGACCTTCTCGGTGATCGGGAACCTGTACAACCGGCACGTCAGCTTTGAGAGAAGCTAGGTCATGACGGTCAACACGGACATGGTTCCGACCCCCGTACTACCTCCTCCGCGCTCAGAGACCGGGGCGGTTGGTTGGCTGCGCGTGAATCTATTCAGTACCTGGTACAACGGCGCTCTCAGCGGCGTCGCCGTGGCCGCCCTGGCGCTGACCGCCTGGTTCGGGATCGGTTGGGTGGTCTTCGATGCCGATTGGGGCGTCATAGTGGCGGTCGGGGGACGCTTCGTCATCGGCAACTACAATAGCACGCAGGCGTGCCCCGGCAACGACTGTTTCTGGAGGCCGCAAGCATCGCTGTTGATGGTGTCCATGCTCCTGGGGATGGCGTGGGGAGTAGCGGGTGCGGGACTGGTCGGGCGCATCGCGGTGTTGACAGCCGGCGTTGCGGCGCTGTCAGCGCTTCTTCCGTTAGATCTCGACCGAATGGGATGGGACGTCCGTCTGCTGCTGCTGGCGAACCCGCTCACGCTAGCCTTTGGTTGGCTGCTCGCCCGTCATACGCGGCTGGGTACGGTCCGCTGGGTCGTCATACTTGGCGTCGCGGTGTTCCTGCTGACCATTCTCCTGCTGCTGGGGCTGCCTGGCGTGCCCGGACTCCAGCCGGTGGACGTCAGGAACTGGGGCGGTCTGACGCTGAACTTGCTGCTGGCGGCTTCCGGGATCGTGCTCAGTTTGCCAGTCGGCATCCTCCTTGCGCTGGGGCGACGCAGCCGTCTGCCGGTGGTGAAGGCGCTTTGCATGGGGTTCATAGAAGTGTTTCGCGGCGTGCCGCTGATAACGCTGCTGTTCATGTCGCAGCACCTGGTTCCGCTGGCGTTCCCGGAGACATTCCCGCGCAATTCACTGATGAACGCCGGCATCGTGATCACGCTGTTCAGCGCGGCATACATGGCTGAGAACATCCGCGGGGGCTTGCAGGCGCTGCACCCGGGACAGGCCGAGGCGGCAAGAGCGCTGGGACTTCCGGGATGGCAGACTACGCTGCTAGTCTCACTGCCTCAGGCAATCCGGAACGTGATTCCCGCCATCGTCGGCCAATTCATCGGGCTGTTCAAGGACACAAGCCTGGTGTATATAATCGGAATGTTGGACATCGTAGAGGTCGGTCGCACGATAATCGTCGGTCGCCCCGAGTACCAGTCGTCCGCGCAGGAGATGTTCGTCTTCCTGGCGCTGGTATTCTGGGTTTTCACTTCCGGCATGTCGTATGTCAGTAGGCGGGTCGAACGGAATTTGGGCGTCGGCGAACGATAGCAGGTTTGGTATGGACGCCGCGCCGACTGATGTGAAAGATGGGGAGTGTAGTGGTCACGACTGATCAGAAGCCCGAAGTAGAAGACATCATCATCTGCCGCGACGTGCACAAGTGGTACGGTGACTTTCACGCTCTCCGCGGCATAACGACCACCGTGAAGAGGCGCGAAGTGGTTGTGGCATTTGGGCCGTCCGGATCGGGCAAGTCAACCTTCATCCGCACCATCAACCGGCTGGAGCAGCACCAGCGCGGCGACATCATCGTCGACGGCGTCGAGCTGACCAACGACGTCCGAAACATTGACGCCATCCGTCGCGACGTCGGCATGGTGTTTCAATCGTTCAACCTGTTCCCGCATCTTACTGTCATCGGCAACATCACGCTCGCGCCCATCAAGGTGCACCACATGCCCTCTGACGAAGCCGAAGACCTAGCCATTCGCCTGTTGGAACGTGTGGGCATACCGGAGCAGGCCGACAAGTATCCGATCGAGCTCTCAGGCGGTCAGCAGCAGAGGGTGGCGATCGCGCGTGCGCTCGCTATGCAGCCCAAGATCATGCTGTTCGACGAGCCGACCTCGGCCCTGGACCCGGAGATGATCAAAGAGGTGTTGGACGTGATGCAAGAGCTTGCGGAATCCGGCATGACGATGATCGTGGTGTCACACGAGATGGGATTCGCGAGGGGGGTTGCAGATCGGCTGATGATGTTCGACGAGGGGGTGATCGTGGAGGAGGGCCCGCCGGAACAGATCTTCGAGTCGCCCCAGAGCGACAGGACGAAGCTGTTCTTGTCGCAGATTCTGTAGGCGTGGTCCGTCCGCGCCCGCCCCGGGCTCAGGACACAGCGCCGTCCGCGCGGAGGGACTCGATCTCCTGCGGTGAGCAACCGAGCTCGTGGAGCACCTCGTCGGTGTGCTGGCCGAGGGCCGGGGCAGGCCGCTGGAATCGTCCGGGCGTTTTTGAGAGCTTGATCGGGATGCCGATGTTCTTAACCGGGCCGGCGATGGGGTGCTCGATCTCGACCACCATCTCCCTCGCGAGAACCTGCGGGTCGGAGTAGACCTGATCGATGTCGTAGATGGGTCCTGCTGGGACGCCCGCGTCCGCCAGTGTTTCTAGCCAGTATTCGGAACTCTGATGCGAAAACGTCTCTTCGAGAGTGGACACGAGATCGTCGAGGTTGGCCATGCGGTCCTTCGGCTCTGAGAACCTGGAGTCAGAGGCCAGCTCCTCGCGGCCAATCGCGGTGCACAGCCTCTCCCAGTTGGCCTGGTTTGCAGCACCGATGTTCACGTAGCCATCGGCGGTTCCGAACGCCTGGTAGGGGGCTGTGAGCCTGTGCGCGCTGCCCTTCGGCTCAGGCACCTCGCCGGTGGCGAAGTACATGGCGGATTCCCAGAAGGTGTACGCGATCCCGCTTTCGAGCAGCGAGGTGTCCACGTGCTGTCCCAGGCCGGTCCGGAGGCGGTTGATGTACGCGGTGAGAATCCCGATGGCGGCGAGCGTGCCTGCATTCAGGTCGCAGATCGGCACGCCGACCTTCGTCGGCGCGCCGCCCGGATGGCCGGTGACGCTCATCAGGCCGCTCATCCCCTGGGCCACGAGGTCGAATCCGCCGCGGGTCGCATACGGCCCGGTGATGCCGTAACCCGAGATCGTACAGTAGACGATCGCGGGGTTGATCTCCCGAACCTGCTCGTATCCGAGGCCCATTCGCTCCAGTGAGCCGGGTCGAAAGTTCTGGACGAGGACGTCGGACGCGCGAGCCATCTGCTGGACGATCTCTCGTCCTCGGTCGGCCCTGAGATCGACGACGATGCTGCGCTTGTTGCGGTTGATGCCAAGGAAGGCCGCCGACTCGCCCTTGATGAACGGCGGACCCATGCGGCGGATGTCGTCGCCGCCGTTGGGTTTCTCGACCTTCACCACGTCCGCGCCCATGTCGGCCAGCATCATGGTGCAGTACGGGCCGGCCATGATCTGCGTAAGATCGAGAACTTTGATGCCTTCGAGAGCAATCATCGACTAACGCCCCTTGAACTCCGGAGTGCGGCGCTCGATGAAGGCGCTGCGGCCCTCTTGAAAGTCCTCGCTGTCGAAGTTCGCGAAGGGCAGCTGCTCTTCTTCATCGGTCAGGAAGTCGAGGTCAGGGTTGTCGAGCACGGTCTGCAGAATCTGCTTGTGGCGCTTCTGGGAGAGCGGCGCGAGGGGGACCATCTCGCGAGCGAGGCCATAGGCGACCTCGGTCACCTCTTCCAGCGGTACGACCTGGGTTACCAGCCCGATCCGGTACGCCTCCTGCGCGTCGATCAGCCGGGCCGAAAGCAGGATGTAGGAGGCGTTCCCAGGCCCAACGAGCCGGACCAGCCGGCGCATCTCCTTGTAGCCGACGAGGATCGACAGCCGGGCGACGGGGATCCCGAACGTGCTGTTGTCCGCGGCGATCCGGATGTCTGTTGCCATCGACAGCTCGCAGCCTCCGCCGACGCAGAATCCCTTGATGAGACAGATAGTGGGCTTTGACAGCTCCTCGATGGCGTCCATTGCTCCGTCGAAGGCCTCTGCATACACCTTAGCCTTGGCGGAGTTGTTGCGGTAGTCTTCGAAGTCCTTGATGTCGGCGCCTGCGGAGAACGCGGCGTCGCCTGCGCCCGTGAACACGACGACCTTCACCCTGTCGTCAGGGTCGAGGTCCAGCGCGATGCGTCTCAGCTCCTGCCATCCGTGGTAGCTGATGGCGTTGCGCTGCCGCGGCCGGTTGAACGTGACGGTGGCGATGCCCTCGTCAACGGATACAAGGATGTCGTCGGTCATCAGATCGAGATTCTCCGAGATTCGGAAAGGATAGGCCTCTTCAGCGAGCAGCCAAGAGTCGCTAAACTCATGGTCCTCTCGCCTCGAGCCACCGCCTTACGGACTTAGGGCTCTCGGCAGACTTTCTGCCGGCCAGGAGACCTTCGACGCTCAGGTCCTCATCTAGGTCGGGCCAATGGAGGCCCTGTCCCCGACCAATCAGGCGCCAGTTGTTCCTCTCCTCTGGTGTCGCATGAACAAGCCGGGGAAACCAATCAAGTGGCACCGAAAGCGTCCGCCCGTCACTGAGGCCAGTGGTCAACGTGTCGTCAGTGATCTGAACGCTCACGGCTTCAGGGACCATCATCGACGCACATCATAGCAGGACGGGATTCTCGGGAACGAATCGGGGTCTACGTGGCGATCAGCGGTTGCGACGCCCTCGGCGGATGCCGAACCAGACCAGGCCGGCCATCAGGCCCAGTCCTGAGAGGTCGGACGATGCTGAAGGAAGCCCACAGCCACCGCCGTTTTGGAACTCGGAGACGTCTGGCGTGGGAGCGACGGAGCCTTGCCGGGGCGTTGTGCCCGGGCCGAGCGCCTCGACATCGGCTTTGGCGTCCGACACGTTCCGCGTCCGGCTGCACAGGCTGACTTCAGAGCCGTCTCGAGAGTAGACGACGTACTCCTCGCCGTCGACGAAGGTGAATCCGCAGCTCGCCCCTTCCCGTGCTGTCGTGAGATACATGGTCTGATGCTCGGGCCCCTTCCAGACGGTGCTGACCTCGAACGCTACCGTGGTTGGGTCCAGGCTTCCCCACGTCCCATCCCCTCTGTCGAGCTCCTGAACTGAGGAGACCCTCCCCTGGAAGACCAGGGCGGAGTTGGCAAGCGACTCGGACGGGGACGCTGGCGGTACGCACGAGCACGCGTAGCTTGGGGTCGCCGTCGCGAAGAGCCAGATACCGCCAATCGACAGAACGAGGGCAATCCGAATTGTGAGGGTCAGGACGCTGGACATTGCGTAGGCTCCTGCGGTCAGTAGTTCAATGGTACCGACGACCGCTCTACGGCAGAAGTTCCGCCCACCACCCCTGGGTTCCGGCCTTTCGACGGGCTCAAGACAGGCTCTGCGCCGGAACGACGGATGTGGCAGATTGCGGGGCTTCGACGGGCTCTGCGCCGGAACGAAGGAGGCTAGAGGTGCTGTCTCCCGCTCGTGAAACGCTCACGAAGTGGCCTGCGTAGGGACTCAGGCCTCGTCCGGGAGCCAGCCCCAGGGGCGGGGGCCCCACTCGGCGGTGTAGACCTCGCCGGACTTGACGGTGAGCACCGGAGTGAGGGCCTTGTCGCCATTCAGGGTCCCGCCCACAGTGTCGTGGAACACCCAGCTTCCAGTGTGCTCCTCCAGCACGCTGACGTCCGCCTCCCGGCCTACGGCCAGGCTGCCAAGCTCGGCTTCCATATCCAGCGCGCCGGCGGGGTTGACCGTCGCCATGCGGACCACGTCGTTCAGGCTGAATCCCAATGCCATGAAGCGGGACAGCATCTCGGCCATGCTGTGGACGGTGTTCAGCCGCCCGGGGATCGTGAGATCGGTGCTGATCGAGCGCGGCTCAACTCCCTGGTCGAGGGCGGCCTTGGCGACATCGAAGCTGAAGTTCTGACGACCGTGAGCGGTATCGAGGAAGACCCCTCGCTCCTGCGCGTCCATGATCTCCGGGATCACGCTTCCATCGTCGTCCAGAATCCTCCCCGCGTTGCCGCTGAAGAGGTGTGTGACGATATCCCCCTCCTCGAGCAGGGGCAGAAGGTCGCGAGTGATCGTCGGCCCGTCAGTGACTCCCATGTCTCCGATGTGGACCATCAGTCGCACGCCGCCCTCGTTGGCGGCTCGCTTGGCGAGCTCGACCATCTCGACGCCGAGAATCGGTACTGCGGGCCCGACGGCACGGACCTTCACGCCCTGAATCAGCGGCCTGTTCGCATGGATCACGCTGACGGTCTCGTCAAGGTCGATGTCGTCTCGGTCAGAGATCTCCGGCTGGAAGTTGAGGCCCGCCCTGGAGATGTGGAGCATGCACACGATCCGGGTCTTGGCGTTCGGCACGACATGCTTGGGGAAGCCTCCGAAAGTGTAGCAGCCCGCGCTTCCGGCGTCGACCACTGTGGTTACGCCCGCGTAGACACCGGCGAGGTCGGGGTCGATCGCGGTCTGGTTAACGCCGTGATACACGTGGGTGTGGAGATCGATCAGTCCCGGCGTCACCAGCTTCCCAGCGACGTCGATGACCCGCGTCCCGGGCCTCGGCGCGATGTCGGCGGCAACCTCGGATATCCGCCCATCCAGCACCGCGACGTCCGTGCGCGCGTCGATGCCCTGCGAAGGGTCGATGACCCTTCCGCCTTTGAGAAGAAGATCGGTCATGATGGGAGACTCCTGCAGGATGGCAGTGAACGGGTCGAATGTCGTCGCGATCGTATATCAGCCTCCGACGGTGTCGCAAACGACTGGCGCCTCAAGGCTGGGTCCAACGCCACTGAGGTCTCTACGCTGTAGTCCGGACCACGAAGAGGGCGCAAGATGCTTCGTCGTCCGCCCCTCCACGGCGGGCAGGCGCGGCGGACTCCTCAGCATGACAAGGAGTCCATCGATTGCGCTTGGCTCTCAAGCCCGCCCAGTCGACCCCCAAGCGCACCTACCGGGGTTCGCCGGTCGCCGCTCCAATCGCGTAGAGGTGGTTGTCAAGAGATCCCACGTACACCACTCCATTCCACACCGTCGGCGAGGAAAATACCTCCCCGCCGGTCTCGTACCGCCAGATCAGACTGCCATCCGCCGCATCCAGCGCGTAGACGTAATGGTCATGCGACCCCACGTACACTACTCCATTCCACAACGTCGGCAAGGATCCAACTGGTTTGCCAGTCTCGAACCGCCAGATAAGGCTGCCATCCATAGCATCCAGCGCGTAGACGTGGTTGTCCGAAGACCCCACGTAGACCACTCCATCCCACACCATCGGCGAGGACCACCCCGAATCGCCGGTCTCGTACCGCCAGAGCAACCTGCCTCCCACTGCATCCAGCGCATAGACGTGGTTGTCAAGAGACCCCACGTAGACCACTCCATCCCACACCATCGGCGAGGACAACACCGAATCGCCGGTCTCGTACCGCCAGAGCAACCTGCCTCCCACTGCATCCAGCGCGTACACGTGGTTGTCAAAAGATCCCACGTACACCACGCCATCCCACACCGCCGGCGAGGACCACACCACCCTGTCAGTCTCGTACCGCCAGATCAGTGTGCCGTCCGCAGCGTCCAGCGCGTAGACGTGGTTGTCCCAAGACCCCACGTACACCACTCCATTCCACACCGTCGGCGAGGAAAATACGTCCCCGCCGGTCTCGTACCGCCACAGCGGCGTGCCGTCCAACGCGTCCATCGCGTAGACGTGGTAGTCCCCAGACCCCACGTATACGACTCCGTCCGACACCGTCGGCAAGGATCCCACTGGTTTGCCAGTCTCGAACCGCCAGATAAGGCTGCCATCCATAGCATCCAGCGCGTAGACGTGGTTGTCCGAAGACCCCACGTAGACCACTCCGTCGGACACCGCAGGCGAGGAGCCCACCACACCGTCGGTCTCATACCGCCAGGCCAACTCCCCAGCAACAGCGGGGAGGGGCGTTGATGGATGATCAGGCCCTGAGGGGCCGGTGGCTGCTCTGTTGCCGGAGAACCATCCCTGGCTGGCGGCCACTATCGCAAAAACGCTGACCACCGAGACCAGCAGCGCAGCCCATCCCCAGCGCGGCCAAATCGACCCCTTACGTAACCCGGCTGGGGCCCGAGACGAGGAGGCGCGGCGGTGCGCCCGTTGTGATGGAGTACCGGCGGCTGGGCGAGTTTGCCGAGGTGTCGAAGTGGGGCGATCCTCGGAGGGCGGCTGGGCGGTCCGCTGCCGGGTCTGCCGCTCTTGCTGAGTTGCGGACGGAAGCGTTGAGGTCAGCGCCTGCGCGAGATCGGCGTGGGACTGGTACCGCCGGGTCGGGTCCTTCTCCAGACACCTGTCGATCATGCGCTCGAGCTCCTCGGTCACCTCCGGTCGCGACTGACGGACGGGCTGTGGAGGAGTTTCGATGTGCTGGCGCATCATCTCGAATGGCGTGGTCGCGTCGAAGGGCACTTTTCCGGTCAGGAGTTCGTACAGGACGATCCCCAGGGAGTAGATGTCTGACCGAGGGTCCACGCGGCTTCCCTGGGCCTGCTCGGGCGACATATACAGCGGCGTCCCCATCAGTGCGCCGGTGCGCGTGATTGTGGAGAGCTCCGAGGCCCGGGCGATCCCGAAGTCGGTGACCTTCACAGTGCCGTCGGCGGTCAGGAGCAGATTCTGCGGCTTGATGTCTCGGTGGATGATCCCCTGCTCGGCCGCAGCCCCCAACGCGGCCTCCGCCTGGAGACAGATTTCCACCGCGCGGGCGACTGGAACGCGGCCCCTCGACTGGATGAGATCGTGAACGTTGGATGGGAGGTACTCCATAGCGATGAAGTGCTGGTCGCCGTCGTTTCCCACCTCGTAGATGACCGTCACGTTGGGGTGTGAGACCGAAGCCGCGAGCCGGGCTTCGCGTTGGAAGCGCTGGAGGACGACTGCATCCCGCGACATGAGAGGGTGCAGAACTTTGAGGGCGACGATTCTGCCGAGAGACGTGTCGCGGGCGCGGTAGACGATCCCCTGACCGCCAGCGGCGATCTCGTTGAGGACCTGATATCTGCCTATTGTTCGTTGCTGCATGGGTGCTGACCTTCAGACGCCAATCCCAAAATCCGCGGCCGATCGGGGCGATTATATCGCAGCCCGCCCCTCTCGATCCTGAACGCCGGCTGAACGTTTCCTGAAAGACGTTCGCTCAAGACACGCTATCGCCGAGTTCGGAGAACGGACTCCATAACGACACGCGACATGCCCTCTCACACCCCTGGATTGGCGAGCGGCCCGCCGCGGCGGGTGGGTTCCGTCCTCTGCCGGGAATACGTGGAGACGGCGACAATGACGTGGGAACGGGGCGCCAGGTCAGCCGGTGGATTAAGGGTTCGACGGCCCGCCAGAGAGTCAGCGGCCGTCGACGCGGTCTCGCCTTACGATGTAGGCGTAGAGCACTCCGGCGATCAGGCCGAAGAGGTGGCCTTCCCAGGAGACGAAGCCGAGTTGAGGGAGGACGCCGAAGATGAGCCCCCAGTAGAAGAATGCCACGACGACCGCGATGAGGATCGCCTTGAAGCTCCGCTCGTAGAAGCCGCGGGCGACGAGGTAGCCGAAGTAGCCGAAGACGAGGCCGCTCGCTCCGATATGTACGCTGGGTCTGGCTGCCAACCATACTGCCAGGCCGCCAACGAGAACGATGAACACGGATGAGGTAAGGAGCGTCCGACTTCCCCTGAGCGAGACGAGACCGCCTAGGACAATCAGTGGGCCAGAGTTGGAGAGGAGGTGGGTGAACCCCCCGTGAAGGAATACATGGAGCGGTATTCCGCGGAGTCCGTCTGCGGTCCGGGGCACAATGCCGTAGGCGCCGAGCTCGAGGCCGGCGAGCGCGTCCACGATCCCCACTACCCATAGAACCGCGACGAAAAGAAGCAGCCAGACGAAGGCGTGCATTAGTTCATTGTCCGATTGTTGTATTGGCGAGCATTTGGGCCACCTCCACCCCCTGAGTGGCGACATTCCATGGAATCACCAGTGCAGTTGGGAGCTGGACAACAAGCGATGAGACCCAGCCAAGGGGACCACGAGGACGCCCCCACGGTCTGTTCGCTGATAGTCCGCGTGCGTCCCGCCCGCGCTCCAGGGGAGTTTCATGGTATTGACAGCAGCGTAACTGTCACGTCAAGGGAGACCTCGTCTAGCTCCCGGGGTCAAGATCTCTCAGGGCGGCACGCGCCCGGCGCAGGCCGCCCAAGCGCAGGCGCAACAGCCCCTTGAGGTCCTCGACGGCGGTGCCGACGATCCTGACTCTGCTGTCCGGGTCGTCGACCCAGCGGACGGGAATCTCGGCGACGCTGAAGCCGTTCTTCTCGCACAGGATCAGAAGCTCGGTGTCGAAGAACCAGCCGGTGTCCTCGACGAGGGGCAGCACCCGCTTGACGGCCCGCCGGCTCACGGCCTTGAATCCGCACTGAGCATCGACAAAGCTCGTCAAAAACATGCTGCGGAAGATCAGGCTGTAGCAGCGGGAGATGAACTCGCGCTTCGGCGATCGACCGATCACCTCGGCGCCACGCTTCAGTCGCGAGCCGATCGCGACGTCGTGTCCGCCGTCCACGACGGCCGACACGAGCTCCGGGAGCGCTCCGAGATCGGTGGAGAGGTCCATGTCCATGTAGGCCACGACGTCGGCTTCGCTCCGGGTCCAGGCGTGCTTCAGGGCGCGTCCCCGACCCCGCTGCTCCAGTCGCAGATACTCGACACGCGCGTGCTCGGAAGCGAGACCGCGGCCGATCCCCCGGGTCCTGTCGGTGGAGCCGTTGTCGGCGATGACGATCCGCCAGTCGTACGCGGCCATCTGCCGGGGCATGAACGCCAAAAGCGTGCAGACCGTGTTGGCGAGCCCAGCCTCCTCGTTGAGACCAGGGATGACGACGTCGAGAGTGGTCATGGAGCGATCAGTGTCTGAAGTGGCGCGTGCCCGTCAAGACCATCGCAACGCCGAGGCTGTTCGCCACCTCGATCGCGTCGCCGTCGCGGATGGAGCCACCCGGCTGCACGACCGCGACCACCCCGCCCTCAGCGGCCATCTCGATGCTGTCCGGGAACGGGAAGAACGCATCCGACGCCATGACCGATCCCTTCGCCTTGTCTTCGGCGATTCGCAGCGCAAGGTGGACGCTCACCACGCGATTGGGCTGCCCGGCGCCCATGCCCACGAGAGTGCCGTCCTTCGCCAGCACTATCGTGTTCGACTTGATGTGTTTGCACGCCTTCCAGGCGAAGGCGAGATCGCGTAGCTCCTGATCTGTCGGGCGCCGCTCGGTGGCGACCCGCCATGCCGCGGGGTCCTCTTCTATGCTGTCGGTCGTCTGCACGAGGGCGCCGCCGGTGACGAGCCTGACGTCAAGGTCCTTGGTTGGGCCGGTCTCGGGATCGATCCGGAGGATGCGCGTGCGGCGTCGGCGTCTGAGGACCTTGAGCGCCTCGTTCTCGTACGCGGGCGCGACGATGATGTCGTACAGCACGCCGCGCATAGCCTCCGCGGTGGCGGCCGTAACCGGGCGGTTGAATCCGACGATACCTCCGTAGGCGGACACCGAGTCGCCTTCGAAGCCGCGCCGGTAAGCCGTGGGCTGGTCAGGGTGGACGGAGAGGCCGCATGGGTTCGTGTGCTTGATGACGGCGACGGCGTTCTCCGTGAAGTCGGAAACCGTCCGCCACGCGGCGTCGGCGTCGAGGTAGTTGGTATACGACATGTCGATGCCGTGGAGCTGCTCCGCTCGCACGATCCCGCCTGCGGCGAGCGCCGCCGAGTATAGCGTCGCCTGCTGGTGCGGATTTTCGCCGTAGCGGAGATCGGCGACCCGGTCGTAGCCGAAGGTCAGCTCCGACCAAGACGTCCCCTCGGACTCACCGGCGAGATACCTCGAAACGGCGGTGTCGTACAGGGCGACGTGTTGGAATGCCTTTCGGGCCAGCTCCTGCCGCTCGCCGAGTCCGAATCCCTCGCCAGCGGCGATCCGCTCCCCGACCCAGTCGTAGTCCGCAGGGTTGACGAGAACGATAACGGACGGGAAATTCTTGGCGGCCGCGCGGATCATCGTCGGGCCGCCGATATCGATGTTCTCCAGGGCGTCCTCGAGCGTGACGCCGGCGCCGATGACGGTCTGGACGAATGGGTAGAGGTTTCCGACCACGACGTCGATTGTATCGATGCCGTGGCTGTCCAGCTCAGCTCGGTGGGAGTCGAGGTCGCGCCTGGCGAGAATGCCGCCGTGGACGACCGGATGGAGCGTCTTGACCCTCCCGTCGAGTATCTCGGGCGAGCCCGTGAGGTCGGCGACCTGTGTCACCGGCAGACCCGCATCCGACAGCGCGCCGGCCGTCCCTCCGGTGCTGACCAGGTCGTAGCCGGCGTCGCTGAGCGCCCAGGCCAAACCGACCAGATCGGTCTTGTCGAAAACGCTGAGCAGTGCCTTCATCTAAGCCTCTCGAGCTCGAAGTTTGCGAGGCTGCGCGCCATCTGGTAGTTGCGCTGCCAGTCGGTTCTCAGCGGGTCCCGCACTTCGAGGTCATAGTCTGCGACTGATCTAAGGTTCATCAGCGCATCGAGCTGTCGACTTGCAAGTCGGTCGTACCTGTGCAACTCACCGATCACCCGACCATGAATATGCGTTCGACCCTGCACGCCCAGCATGTCCCGTGCAAACAAGAAAGCGGCACCGTAAGCCCTGCCAACCGCGGTTCTAAGTTCGGCCTCCGACGATCCGTCACTGGCGAGGGTGTCCGCCACCCGCAGGAACTCCAGAGGATCAAATCGTTGAACGGCTACCAAAGGACAAATATGGTTGCATCTTCATCGAGGGCTTTCCGAGCTGACTTTGACAACATACCTCGATCGTCCCAAACTGCGTCATCGACAGCTTCCCAGAACGTGAACGCAGTTTCGTCGTTCTCAGAGATGCACATTTCGAATATGACCTTAGACCAGTCTTCCTCGAGGCAGTACAGCTCACGGATCCTGATCTGATCGATCGAGACAGACTGGATCGCCGAGACCTTGATTGCCCGATCCAGTACGAGGTCCCGGATCTCAAGCATCTCCCCCGTCAGTAGGCGCTCGACACCTGGGTCGACGATAACAGGCGGCATTTCCCTGGTCTGCACAAATCACTCAACCTTCTGATGATGGTCCGATCCGAATGTCATCAGAGACTAAAGAATAACACGCCGGGCGCCGTCGTCGGGAGCGACTTCGCCCACTTCGAGTGCGCCGGGTACCTGACTCAGGACAACAGCAACTTGGCGTTTGTCGCAGGCCAAAACCATGCCGAGGCCCATGTTGAAGACGCGGTACATCTCGTCGCGGGAGATGCCGCCGTCCTCTTGGATCTGGGGGAAGATCGGCGGGACCGGCCAGGACGAAGTGTCGAATCGGGCGGAGACTCCGTCGGGCAGCATGCGCGGGACGTTTTCGACCAGCCCCCGCCGGTGATGTGCGCGATCCCCTTGACGAGCTCGAACACGGGACTGAGCTGGTTGTAGTACGGCGGGTGAGGCCTGAGCAGCGCGTCCCCGAGCGTCCCGCCAAGCTCCTGAGCGGTACTCGGCTCAAGCGGTGACGGGTCGTCGTCGAGGCCGTAGACGTGGCGCACCAGCGAGTAGCCGTTGGTGTGCAGTCCGTTGGACGGGACACCGATCAGGACGTCGCCGGCCTCGATGCTTGGAGGTGTCGATCATCTCCGACCGCTCGACCGCGCCTAACACGAAACCAGAGACATCGAAGTTGTCGGCGGCGAATACGCCGGGCATCTCCGCGGTCTCGCCGCCGATCAGGGCGCAGCCGACCTCTTCGCAGGCGCGCGCCATCCCTTCGACGAGGGTCACAACCACGTCCGGTCGAAGTTTGCTCATGTTTATGTAGTCCAGGAACAGCAGGGGCCTGGCGCCGCAGACGATGACGTCGTTGACGCAGGCGTTCACGAGGTCCTCGCCGATGCCCTCGTAGCGGCCGGTCATCACGGCCAGCTTCAGCTTGGTGCCGACTGGGTCCGTGCTGGTCACCAGGACGGGGTCCTTGAAGCCGGAGAAGGAGTACATGGCGCCGAACGCGCCGACGCCGGCCAGTACCTCAGGGCCGTGCGTCCTGGACACGACGTCGCGGATCCTTCGCTTGACGTCTCGGGAGGCCTCGAGGTCTACCCCGGCGTCTCTGTAGGTTCGGTCGGTCATGCTACTGTCGGCGCTCCCAGCGGGGTGTCTGTCTGTCTCATCTCGAGGTGCGCCGTGCGTCCCCTCCCCTCCCTTGCGGGCAGGATGCCCGCGCTCCCAGTAGAATTCACGGCCGTGCGCTGCGGGCGACTTCGTCGAGATCGATCTCGCTCGTGGCGATCCGCTGGAGCGTCTTCGGGTAGAGGACATGCTCCTGTTCTAGAAGCCGCTGGGCCAGCGTAGCAGGAGAGTCTCCTGTGAGTACAGGAACCTCGACCTGGGAAACGACGGGACCGCGATCGTAGTCCTCGTCCACGAGATGGACGGTTACGCCTGAGACCTCTTCGCCGGCCGCGAGGACGGCCTCGTGCACGCGCTCACCGTACATTCCTTGGCCCCCGAACTTTGGGAGGAGCGCCGGATGGACGTTAAGTATGCGGTTGCGGTAGGCCCTGAGCGTGCTCAGGCCGAGCTTCTTCATGTATCCCGCCAGCACGACGACCTCGACTCCGTGACCCTTAAGCGTCAGAGCAATCGCCGCGTCGAGCAAGCAGGGGTCGGGATGGGTGACGCTGCTCAGGTGCACCGTCGGCACTCCTGCGCTTCGGGCGTGTTCGAGCGCCAGTGAGCGGGAGTTGTTGGAGATGACGACTCGCAATTCGGACTGGAGCGATCCGTTTCGGCAAGCGTCGATGATCGCCTGGAGGTTGGTGCCTCCGTGGGAGGCGAGCACGCCGAGCCTGAGCTTGCTCACTATTTCGACGGGTTCAGTGCACGCACTAGTCCGCGACGACTTCCTGGGCCTCCATCACCAGCTTGTCCATCTCGAGCTGGACCGGGATGGGATACTGGCCGGTGAAGCAGCCCATGCAGAAGCTCTGTTGATCGCCGTCGACCGCCCTCGCCAGGCCTTCCACACTGAGGTATCCGAGCGAGTCTGCGCCGACCATTTCGCGGATCTCCTCTACGGACATGTTCGCTGCGATCAGCTCTCCCTTCGTCGCCATGTCCACGCCGAAGTGGCAGGTCGAAACGATCGGCGGGGCTGTGATGCGGAGATGGACCTCGCTGGCCCCTCCCCTTTGGAGAAGCTTGACCACGTGGGGCGTGGTGGTGCCGCGGACGATGCTGTCGTCGACGACCACCAACCTCTTTCCGCGGATTATCGAGGACAGTGGGTTTAGCTTGCGCCTGACTCCGAGGTCGCGGAACCGCTGGTCCGGCTCGATAAACGTCCGGCCCACGTACCGGTTCTTGACCAGCCCCTCGCCGAATGGGATTCTCGACTCCTGCGCATAGCCGACGGCCGCGGCAATAGCCGAGTCCGGCACGCCGACCACCATGTCCGCCTCGACCGGATACTCCCTGGCCAGCTCGGCGCCCATACGCATCCGGTCGCTGTAGATCAGCCTGCCGTCCGAGATGCTGTCCGGCCTTGAGAAGTAGATGTTCTCAAACACGCAGCTTGCGCGTCTTCCGGTATCGCTCGGGGCCTTGATCGTTCGCAGCCCGTCGTCGTCGATCAGGACCGCCTCGCCGGGCTCGACGTCTCTCACGTACTCCGCGCCGACATGATCGAGCGCGCAGGACTCGGAGGCGAGCACCCAGCCGTCGTTCAGGCGTCCGAGGCAGAGCGGCCTCACTCCCAGCGGGTCCCTGATCCCGAGCAACTGGTCCCTGGTCAGGACTGCCAGGGAGTAGGCGCCCCGGAGCCTGCGCATAAGGTACGAGACGCGGCCCTCCCAGTCCTGGGCCGGAGCGTTGGCGAGAAGGTTGGCAATAATCTCGGTATCGCTGGTGCCGTCGAATCGGAAACCCTGTTCCTCCATCTCGACGCGCAGCTCTAAGGCATTGATCACGTTGCCGTTGTGGGCAAGAGCCAACTCCAGGTCGGGACCGCGGGCGACGATTGGCTGCGCATTGACGATGCGGTTGGAACCGGTCGTCGAGTAGCGTGTATGAGCGATTGCGATGTGCCCAGGGAGGTCGATGAGATCGTCCTCGCTGAAAGCCTGGTTGATCAGGCCCATGCCGGTACGCCATCGCATCGTCGTGCCGTCCGCCGAGGCGATTCCCGCGCTCTCCTGGCCCCTGTGCTGCAGTGCGTAGATGCCAAAGAACGCGATGCGTGATACGTCCTCGCCTCGGTGGTAGGCGCCGAAAACACCGCAGGCCTCACGAGGAGTGTCAATCAGGGGGGACGGCACGCTCGCCGGGCGCGGGTGACCTGCGGAATCGTAAGCTAAGCCGATTTGCCGCAGGACGTTGGCTACGGGTCGGGCAGAAAGACCTGCCTGGTGAATGTGTCGGCTGTCAGGACTGATGGGCTTCCGCTCCCTCGACCCGGTGCCAGACGACCTAGCGCTACCTCCGGAATGTCACGGCCACGTCCCGGAACTATCAGCGTATGACCTCGCCTCGATTATAGGTGTCGGCTCGACGGCCGGTCAACGGCCGCGCCTTTGCTATAATCTGCCCCGGATTGACGCACATAGAGAGCGAGGAAAGCCATGTTCAATAGAGTCGCGGTACTTGGCGTCGGAGCGATCGGAGGGATAATCGGCGGATACCTGACCAGGGCCGGACAGGATATTACCCTCATCGACCAGTGGGGCGAAAACGTCGAGGCGATTCGTGAGAAGGGCCTCACGGTATCGACCCAGGAGGGCAACTTCACCGTAGAAGCCACCGCGCTACACCTTGGCGAGGTCTGCAACATCGCAGAGCCGTTCGACCTCGTGTTCCTGGCGATGAAGTCTTACGACACCGAGTGGGCGACGCACTTCATCCTGCCGTACATGACCTCGAACGGTGTCATCGTGTCAGCGCAGAACGGGATAAACGACGAGAGGATCGGCCCGATCGCCGGGTGGAGCAGGGTGCTGGGCTGCGTGATCACGCTGGGAGCGGGGATGTACGAGCCGGCGAACCCGATCAGGACGAGCGTCGCCGACCGTCTCGCGTTCACAATCGGCGAGCCGAGCGGAGTCGAGTCCGGCCGGGCGCACGCGGTCGCCGACATGTTGAGTGTGATCGGACCGACGAAGGTTACTCCCAATCTCTGGGGCCAGAGATGGGCCAAGCTCGCAGTCAACTCGATGGCCAACCCGGTCTGCGCGCTGACGGGCCTTGGCTCGGGCGCGTCCCGCGACACGCCCGGCGTGGTGGAAGTCACGATCAACATCGGCGCCGAGGTCGTGCGCGTGGGCACGGCGCTCGGAGTGGACATCGAGCCGATCAACAACGTCCCAGCCCAGCAGTACGTCCAGGCGACCGAGGACGCGACTGCGCTGGAGGACCTGAAGTCGACGCTGGCCGAGGGCGCAAGGGAGCTGGGCGCGGGCCGACCGTCGATGCTGCAGGACGTGATGAAGGGGAGGCGAACCGAGATCGAGTACCTCGACGGCTACGTCGCTCGCAGAGGCCGCGAGGTCGGCGTCCCAACGCCGGCATGCGACCGGATCACGTCTCTCCTCAAGCGTGTAGAGCGCGGTGAGCTCTCCTCAGACGCCGACAACATCCAGCTGATGAGCGAGTTTATGTAGAGCGTCGTTTCATTGCCGGTGGATTCTTTGGTTGGGTGATTCCAAGCGTTGTGGTCGTGGACCTCTGATATAATCTGCCGACCATCCGTTACGGGTTGTGTAATGAACTACAAGGACGTCATAACCGCCGAACCCGGCAAGCGTGGCGGGAAACCGTGCGTCCGGGGCCTAAGGATCACCGTGTATGAGGTCCTCGATTACCTGGCCTCGGGAATGACCTACGAGGAAGTGCTGGGAGACTTCCCCGATCTGACGCACGAGGACATTCTTGCGTGCTTGGCGTTCGCAGCGGACTGGGAGCGGAGGTTCGTGGCTTCACCTCCGGCATGAGACTGCTGTTTGACGAAAACCTGTCTCCTCATCTACCACGAAGGCTCACCGACATCTTCCCCGACACAGCACACGTGAGAAGTGTCGGACTTCATCCGGCACATGACTCATCCGTATGGGAGTACGCCCGCACTCACAGGTCTACCATTGTCTCAAAGGACCGTGACTTCCAGATCCGAAGCATCGTGGACGGCCACCCCCCAAGGTAATCTGGATCACTAGGGGAAACTGTTCTACGGATGACGTTGAGGCTATGCTCCGAGTCGCCCGTCAAACGGTACTCCACTTCGACGCCAACCCATCATCATCGTTCTTGGCGATCTCGTAGTGTCGTCCCTTAGAACAGGTCGGCGGCGGCGCGTTTGGCTTGGGCGCGGGCTTCGGCCTCGTCGCGCCAGCCGAAGGAGGCGTAGGACTCCGCGGAGCCGTACTCGCGCGTGCGGATGACCACCGGCATCGGCAGAGCGTGGCCGAAAACCAGCGCCTGTTGGCGCGACTCTAGTCTCGACAACACCGACCTCAGCTTGCGGCTGCCGGATACGCCTGATAGAACCGCGTCGACGTCCCGCTCGCTGTCGAGGAGGCACGTCAGCTTTGTGCCGATCTGGCTCATGATCTCGTCGTCGATGCCTGACGGCCGCTGGTCGACGACGAGCAGCGTCACGTTGTACTTGCGCATCTCGCGGGCGATTGTGCCGAAGATCGTCTGGTCGGCGATCCCCGGATTGAGGAACTTGTGGGCCTCCTCGATGGTTATGACCAGCGGCCTGGGCTGGAGTGCGGGATCGCCGGCCGCCTGGTCCGAGAGCTGCTGGTACCGAGCGTAGATTCGGCGCGTCAGCAGGTTCGCGACCAGGATGTACGCGGCGAGATTGCTCCCGAAGCGACCGAACTCCAGCACGACGTGCATGTCCTGATTCTGGATGTAGTCGAGTATGCGGTTGACCGAGTTGTGTCCTCGTTCGCTATCGATGAACGGCAGACGCATAAGACGTCCGAGCCGGTTGTGCAGTGTGGACAGCGCGACCTGGTTGACGTTGATCCGGGAGGCGAGATCGCGCATCTCTTCGCCTCCGGACGCGGCGAGGAAGGCGCCTAACCAACGTCCGGGGCCAAACTCGTTCCTGAGCGAGTAGGCCGCGTCGGCGGCGACCTCGGACAGATTCAGGGACTCCCGGAGCATCGTGATGTCCTCCGGCTCGATCTCCTCGAGACCGATGCGGACCACGGCGTCCGGGTTCACACCCCGGGCGCGCGAGCTCTCTTCGTCCAGGGTGAACACCGCAACGCGTGAGCTGAAGAGCTGCTTCAGTCCCTTGACCGATCCGGCTCCTCCTTCCGACGTTCCCTGCCACCCATACTCGTTGTGCATGTCGAACACCAGGTTGCTCGCGGCGTTCTTCTGCAGGACGCCGGCGAGGAGCAGTCGGGTGAGGAACGTCTTGCCGGTACCGCTCTTGCCGAAGACACCGTTCGAGCGGGTCACCAGCTCAGGGATGTCCAGGCAGAGCCTCGTCTCCATGTCCAGCGGGTTGCCGATCCAGAAGTGGTTGCCGTCCTCTTCGCCGAAGACCGTGCGGATGTCGTCCTCCGTGGCCATTGCGACCTGGGAGAAGTGCGCAGGGATCGTCTTCGCGGGCTGGGGACCGTCGAGACCGGCGATCGAGTCTCCGCCACCGATCGTAAGCATCGGCTCGACGGTGATAGTGCCATAGGCCGCGGTCCCGGAAACGACGCGAGCGACGAAAGGGTTCGAAACGTCGGGTGGAGACGCCTCCATCGTCGGGTCGATCGTCCCGAGCGACACGTCCGTTACCACGCCCAGGAACCTCATCCGTTGCCCCTGAATGCTGACGAACACGCCCACCTTGATGTCTTCAACAGACGAGTCTGAATCCAGTCGAACGTCCATGCCCTCGGTCAGTGAGCCGGACACAACCATGCCCAGACGCCCATGGAGCGCTCCACCATAGTCAGTCGGCACGACGTTTCCATTGGTGGTCATATCGGTCTCCCGATCTCGTGGGGAGCCATCCGCCGGAGGATCCCGTTCAGCCGCTGCATCTGGCCGCCCAGCATCGGCGTGAGCTGCTGGCCGGCGTCGACAAGGAACTCAACCGGGTCGGGATGGACGGCGGCGGCGGATTTCAGAAATGCCGCGAGAACGTCGTCTGCCGCGACGATGGGCGCCGACAGCAGCACCGGCGCGAAGTCGAGCGAGGCGCTGAGCTCGCGGAGAACCGAGGCCTCGCAGGCGTACACGAACGCGTGGATCCTGGGAGGGTCCGGCGCCAACCAGCGATGCAGCGCACTGCCGTCCCGGTATCCAACCGCCAGCGCACTGAACTCGGTCGACAGCAGCCTGGCGAGCTGAGGATTGTCCCTGTAGACCGCGTCTTCGTCCTCGACCTCGCGGCCCCGGAGCGTGGACCGGCGGCCCGGGTCGACCCCACGCGTGACGACCTCACATACGATCCCGTACACCGACGCCTCCGGCGGGCCGCAGCGGACGAGACTTCCCAAAGGAGGCGAACCGTAGAGGTCGTAGCACTGCACTGTGAACTGCGAGGTCGATGCTTCGACGACCTCTCCGATGCGGGAGCCGGTCATCGCGGTGTCCGCCGCAGTCATTGGAGCACCCGGCCCGCGTCGGAGGCCTGATCGTCGTCGGGACGCATCAAGTCATTCGCCCGGTCGATGGCGTCGCGAATCTCACTGACGTCCGCAGCGCCGGGCTCATAGACGACCGTGGCAAGACGGTCCCCAAGGTCGAATCTGACGTCGACGATCCCCGGTAGCTTGTTTACCTCACGGGTAACGTAGTCGGCTCAACCGTCTCAAAACGCGTTGGGGACGGTGCGTGTCAGCACCGGAGGTTCCATGGATGCAGCTCCTCAAAGACGATCAACTCGTCGACTACATCATACTACCGTGGACCGCTTTCGCGCTCGGGCGGTCTACCGTTGACGGGGTTCTCACTGAATAGGATCCTGAACGCGTCGTACAGCCCTTGCTCCCTGATATACCGCTCGACCGGCTCCGGTACCGCGTTCCCGATCGACTCCCGACGCGAGGCCCTCTTCCTTATCTCGGTCGCGCTGACATCCACGAGGGGTCCCGGGACCACATCGAAGCGACCGACGGAGCCTGTGAATTCCCTTTCGAGTTCCTCAACCGCAACGTCCACTACGCCAGGGCGGGATACCGCGACGACGGTACACAACTCGAAGAGCCGCTCCGGGCAGTGCCATCGCCGGAGCTCCCGCACCGAGTCCATGCCGAGGACCAGGTACAGCTCAGACCGATCGCCGAACCTACGTCCCAGCTCTTCGAGCGTGTCCACCGTGTAGGTCAGGCCCGGACGCTCCGTTTCGATGTCGGAGACCTCGAACCCGACGTGTCCGTAGATCGCGAGCTGGACCATCGTCAACCGATGAACAGCCGCCGTGATCTGCAGCCCGGACTTGAGCCACGGTCTGCCCGTCGGGATGAACAGTACCCTGTCCAGCCCCAGCGCGTCCCTCACGGCCCCAGCTATCGCCAGATGCCCATTGTGAATCGGGTCGAAAGTCCCACCGAGGATTCCGATCTCTCGCATATCATTCATCACTTAGTTCACTGATTTGACTTGCCCCTGGGGGGCTGCCCGGCGAACAAAACCAGATCAATCATTCTCGGCCAGCCTCGACAGCGATGGAGGCCTTAACTGAACTGGCGACAGCGTGTAAGATGAGCCCACATCCCAAGGTGAATCCTCACACTCAACTATGCCGACCGTCAACCACGAGATCCTTCGCTGGGCGCGAGAGACAGCCGGACTCACGCTAGAAGAAGCCGTCAAGAAACTACCTATCAAGGATGCCCGGGGAGTGAAGGCGGTGGACAGGCTCGCGGCGCTAGAATCCGGCGCGGCCGATCCGACAAGGCCGACTCTCGTCGCAATGGCCAGGTAGTATCGGCGGCCTCTACTCACGTTTTACCTCTCGGCTCCCCCTCGACAAGGAGATCGCGGCGCGGACTTCAGGACATTGGCCGGCGATCGATCCGCGAGTGGCGATGCGCTCCTTGATGCGCTCATCAGGGATGCGAGAGTGCGCCAGAGCATCTTACGGTCCGTGCTGGAGGACGAAGAAGAGGCCGAAGCGTTGCCGTTCGTAGGTTCCATGCGGATGTCAGACGGACAGGCGGAGGTCCTAGAAGCCCTGCAGTCCCTGCTCGATTTGGAAGTTACGACCCTCCATGCGCAACCGGACCCCGACGCGGCGTTCGATTTGTTGCGGACAACCGTCGAAGACCACGGCGTATTCGTGCTTCTCAGGGGAGACTTGGGTAGCTATCACACGTCGATTGATACCGAACTTTTCCGAGGCTTTACGATCGCCGACGAAATCGCGCCCTTGGTCGTGATCAACGACAACGATGCGAGGCCTGCGTGGACATTCACACTACTTCACGAGTTGGTACATGTGCTCTTAGGCCAGAGTGGAGTCGGTAGTGTAAGAGTAGAGAGCGACGTCGAGACGTTCTGCGACAGTGTCGCCGGCCGCTTCCTACTACCGGCTGCGGAACTCGATCTCCTGGACCTTAACGAGGCTATACAGTCCGACATCGCATTTGCGGGGCAAATCAGCGAGTTCGGAAACGACCGTAACTTGAGCCGCTCGATGGTCGCATTTCGCGCATGTCAGGCCGGTCTGATCAGCCAAGACTCATTCAACCGACTGTACGCCATGTTCCGCAGACAGTGGGCCCAAGAACGCAGCAGGCGTCGAGACAAGAACCGTCGAACGGGCGATGGAGGGCCCGACTACTACGTGGTCCGCCGGCATCGCCTCGGGAGGACGCTGCCGATCCTAGTCCGGCGGACGATGGGAACCGGAGCGCTGTCCACAGCGAAGGCTGCAAAAGTCCTCGGAGTCAAGCCCACACAGGTCGAAGCGCTCCTTGAGATGGACAGGCCACGATAGGGCTGTCCTGTTGCTGTACCTCCTCGATGCGAATGTACTGATTGACGCCAACCGCGACTACTATCCTCTTGACCGCGTTCCTGAGTTCTGGAACTGGCTGTTGAACCAGGCCACTTCCCAACGTGTGAAAGTCCCTTTGGAGATCTACGAGGAAGTGGTCGCCGGAAGAGGCGACCTTCCCGATTGGCTGAAGAACAACCGAACCTAGATCATGTTGGATGAGGCCGTCCAGGAGAACCTGGTTTCGAGAGTTACACGAGAAGGTTACGCCGCCAATTTGACGGACGATGAGGTTGAGGGACTGGGCCGCGATCCGTTTCTTGTCGCTTATGCTCTAGCCGACCTAGGACGGCGTTGTATTGTCACGACCGAAGTCTCGAGGCCCCGAAGGACCCGTGCCAACCGCCACATCCCGGATGTATGCAGTGACTTCGAGATCCCCTGTTTCGATACATTCGAACTCGTCCGGATGCTCGACTTCAGAACTAACCGAGTCTGACTTAACTTTGCAGCAATCGGAACGGAGGGACCAATGACGACCAACGCGCCGGTTGATCGGGACGTCGAGGTTAACGGGCTGAATATCCACTTCCTGGACTGGGGAGGGCCGTCAAGCCGCAACCTGCTGCTCGTTCATGGGCAGGGAGGCGACGCGCACAACTGGGACCACATCGCCGCCGAGCTCCGGGACGAGTTCAGAGTGATCGCCATCGACCAGCGAGGTCACGGCGACTCGGACCACACCTGGGAGGGGTATGGGGTCGCCAGCTTCGCGAGCGACCTCGCCGAGTTCGTGGAGAAGGTCGGAATCGCGCCGTGCGACTACGTCGGGGCCTCTCTCGGCGCCCGAAACGGCATCGCGTACGCCGGAGATCACTCCGACCACCTCAAGCACTTCGTCTGCCTCGACTACGGCCCAGAGATGAGCGTCGTCTCCGCGCGGAACCAGATTTCGGGCATGAACCGCAGGCCGCTCGGATGGAGGAGCGTCGAGGAGTACGTCGACCTTCAGATGCAGAACAACCCGAGGCCGGGCGAGGACCACTACCGCCACCAGGCCGAGCACAGCCTCCGATTGAACTACGCCGGCAAGCTCGTCGCGAAGTCTGACCCGGATATGTTCTGGATCAACGGCAGCTTTGGGGCCAGAGAGGTCCCCTACCTGTGGGAGAAGTGGGGCAAGATCGCCTGCCCGATCATGGAGATGAAGGGAGGGGAGAGCGACTTCCTCTCGCCCGATATCAAGGCGCGCATGTTCGAGACCCAGCAGTCGATGATCTGGGTCGACGTCCCGGACTCCGGCCACGGTATCACCGGCGACAATCCGGACTCTCTGCTCAAAGAGCTGCGGGGCTTTCTCGTCGACTGAATAGGCGTCTCCCGGGCAGCCCTGCAACACGTCTGTTACACCCGCGTAACAATTCGGCAACATCTGGCAGGCACACTGTAGGTTGATGTTCGTTGGGACATTCAGTTTCATCTGTCAGAATCGGCTCGTCAGGATTGCGCTGACGGGCCTGAGCATCACGCTGTTTGCCATGACGATCCGCGCCGGCGCCGCGTGGGCCGACGGGGACCCAGGCGGGGCTGAGACGCTCGCGGCCGACCCGACAGCGGCAGTCAACTTTGCGTGGACGTTGTCCGCAGCATTCATGGTCTTCTTCATGCAGGCCGGTTTCGCCCTTCTCGAGGCCGGATCGATCAGGTCCCGCTCCGTTGTGAACGTGATGGCGAAGAACCTGATGGACTTCATGACGGCTGGTATCGCCTTCTGGGCCTTCGGATTCGCGCTGATGTTCGGCGGGTCGAAGCTCGGTCCAGGCCTCGAAAACGGGAACAGCCTGATCGGCTACTCCGGATTCTTCCTCTCAGGGGAGGCCTATGACGTAACCACGATGCTCTACTGGATGTTCCACATCATGTTCGCCGCGGCGGCGACTACGATCGTTTCCGGGGCGATGGCGGAACGGACCAAGCTGACAGCCTACATGGCGTACACGTTCATCGTGTCCGCGATTGTCTATCCAGTCTACGGACACTGGGTCTGGGGAGGCGGCTGGTTGAGCGATCTGTCCTTCATCAGGGACGGGTTGTTCGCAGCGGACTTTGCGGGCTCCGGCGTCGTACACGGCGTGGGTGGAATGGTTGCGCTGACGGGCGCACTGATACTCGGGCCTCGGCGAGGGAAGTTCGGGCCGGATGGACGGCCTCGACCGATCCCCGGCCATAACATGGTTCTCGTGGTCCTGGGGACGCTGATCCTCTTCTTCGGGTGGTTCGGATTCAACACCGGCAGCACTACCGCGGCGACAGAGCTCCGGATCGCCGCAATCGCAGTCAATACGTTCCTCGCAGCCTGTGGTGGCGGGCTGGTCGCCTATTTCATCCGGCTGGTCGAGACGGGCGGCCGCGCAGACGTCCAGGCGACCGCGTGCGGCCTTCTCGGAGGACTGGTGGCGATCACGGCTTCCGCTGCCTGGGTCGCCCCGTGGGCGGCGGTCGCGATCGGCATCGGCGGCGGAGTTGTCGTCGTGTTCGGCGCCCGGTTCCTCGAGCGTGTGCTCAAAGTCGACGACCCGGTCTGGGCAGTCTCGGTCCACGGCCTGTCGGGAATCTGGGGCCTGATCGCGGTGGGAATCTTCGCCGACGGGACGTACGGCGACAACACCGCCGATGGCCTGCTGGTGACCGGGCTCCTCTATGGCGACAGCGCGCAGATCGCTGCTCAACTCATCTCAATCGGGGCGCTTCTGACATGGACGCTGGTGACCTCGACAGTCTTCTTCCTGGCGCTGAGACACACGATGGGTCTGCGGATCTCCGAGGAGGACGAGCGGAGGGGCATCGACGCCGCGGAGCATACCCAGCCCGCCTATCCAGAGTCGTCGACAGGAATGCTGTGACAACCTTGATCGTGCTAGTGTTCGGTTCGAACTGGACACGGCTGGCCGAATCGCTATCCACGCTCCAGTTCGGCTACGGGCTGGTGGAGCCCGCATAGAGGATACAGGCGCTTCCTAACCGCCGATCGGCTCGGGCCGTTGTATATGCTGTAGCGCGTCTGGCACCGATGACTCGATCCGAGTCGTGGCCGGACCCCGGGCCTACCTCCACGGAGTCCAGCGGGACGACCGGGCGCGCTGCCTTACACAGCAATCCTCAATCCCCATCTCGAGAGGCAGCACGATGTTCCGACGTTTCAAGATACTGATAGTCCCCACCCTGTTGATCACCGCATTGCTGTTGATCGCCGGCTGTTCCGACGAACCAGCGCCGGCACCAGTCACCGGCGTCGAAGCGGATGCCGCAGCCACGTTGGCGATGGTCAATTCGGCTGTAGGGACGGCCCTCGCAACGGCGCCTCCAGCAGTCGCGAATGTCTTGCTACCCACGACCGCACCGACGGCTACGGGTGACCCCGTACCAACCGTTCCGCCATCACCGACACCAACTGACACTCCGGTTACGTCGGGCAACGGCGCCAGTGGACCTGCGACTGCGGCCGTATCGCTCAATCCGGTCGCCGAGCTCCCCACGACAGAGGTCGTGAAGGTGCTCACCCCGTCCGTCGTCCACATCTCGACTGAAATCGCGGGCCCAGCCATGTTCAACAGTCCTTTGCCGCCAAGCGGAGTAGGGACAGGCGTCATCCTGAATCCCGACGGCCACATCCTGACCAACAATCACGTCCTGCAGATGGCGGAGAGCATCACGGTTACGCTGTACAACGGGGCCAGTCTTCCGGCGACAGTCGTCGGGCGCGACCCGACGACCGATCTTGCGGTCATCAAGATTGAGGACGAAGAGCTTCAGCCCGCAATACTGGGCGACTCCTCTACACTGCTCGTAGGCGAGGACGTCATCGCGATAGGGCACGCGCTGGGCCTGTCCGGCGCCGCCACGGTGAGCAAGGGTGTCGTGAGCGCGCTGGAGCGGTCCATCGACACGGACCAGAACACGACCATTATCGACCTGATCCAGACCGACGCCTCGGTGAACCCCGGCAACAGCGGCGGTCCGCTGGTGAATAGCCGAGCGCAGGTAATAGGCATCAACACCGCTATCATCCGGGGCGGTCAGGGCATCGGTTTTGCGATCAACATCAACGACGCCAAGGTCGTGGCACGCCAGCTCATCGACCAGGGATTTGTCCGCCGCGGCTATCTAGGCGTCCGTCCAGTCAGTCTCAATCCGCTATATGCCGCACAGCTCGGTCTGGACCCGTCCATCGAGGGGACCCTGCTGCGCATGGTCATCCCCGACACCGCGGCTGCCGAAGCGGGACTCAAGGCCGGCGACATTATCCTGGAGATGGGAGGACAGGCGATCCGAAACACCGGGGAGCTGTCCAAATTCCTCATCACCCACCAGCCCGGAGATGCGGTCGATCTCGTGGTGCTCAGGGACGGCGACGAGAATACCCTGACCATCACACTCGGGGACAGGCCCGAACCCAACTAGAGCGCTCACCGGCGACTCCCCACTACCAGCAGAACCCCAGGACCTGCGAGATTGGGGGTGGACAGGTTCCATCCACCCCCCTTCGGGGCCACCATGGGGACCTGGTCCAGCCCTCTGGATCCCGGAAGTTGGAAACGGATTTCCGTGGTGCCTACCTTGCGAGGGCTCCCTTTGGTCGTGCTAAGATCGACTTCCCCGAGGAGCCACATGACCATAACCTTTGATGATCCTGCGGAGCTGTGGGAAGCCGCCAAGGGACAGTTACAGCTAGATGTTTCGCGCCCGAACTATGAGACCTGGCTGAAACGCACAACAGGAATATCGTACGACGACGGTCAGTTCGTCGTCGGCGCCCCTGACGCTTTCGTAGCCGAGACACTCGAGCAGCGGATGTCCTCGTTGATTGCACGTACGCTGAAGGGGATCGTCAAGTCGCCGGTCGAAGTGCGTTTCTGCGTCGCCTCGGCAGCGGACGATACCGATGCGAGAGACGAGGCGCCTATCGCCTTGGCGGAGCCCTCCCCCGTGACCGAGCGCGTCAACGCAGTTGTCGGGAGCCACTCCACCCTCAACCCGAAGTACACGTTCGACCGCTTCGTAATCGGGAAGTCCAACGAGCTTGCCCACGCCGCCGCGATGGCCGTTGCCCAGAGACCCGGAGAGTTGTACAACCCGCTGGTGATGTATTCGGACGTGGGGCTCGGCAAGACTCATCTAATGCAGGCGATCGGTCATCAGGTCGCGAGCCGGGGCCTCTCACTGATCTATGCCACCACTGAGGAGTTCACCAACTCGTTTATCAAGGCCGTCCGCGAGGGCGCGACCGAGGGTTTCAGGGACCACTACCGCACAGCCGAAGTTCTCCTACTCGACGACGTCCAGTTCCTGATTGGGAAGGAGCAGACCCAGGAGGGTTTCTTCCACACGTTCAACGCGCTGCACATGAGCAACCGGCAGGTCGTGATCACGTCCGACCGCCCAGTATCAGCCCTCACTCTGCTGGAGGACCGCATCAGGTCAAGGCTGGCCGGCGGCCTTGTGGTCGACATCCAGACCCCGGACATCGAGACCCGGATCGCCATCCTGCGTGAGAAGGCTGAAGGCGCGACTCGACAGGTATCGGACGAGGTTGTGGACTTTCTTGCGCAGCGGGTGCAACGTAACGTCCGGGAGCTCGAGGGCAGTCTTAACAAGGTACTCGCGCTAGCCGACCTCACCGGAAGCAGCGTCACGATCGACCTGGTCAAACAGGCGATCGCAGACGTCTTACAGACCGCTAGGGACCGTAAGATCCCAGACTCAGTCGTGGTCGACGCCGTAGCGTCATACTTTGCCATCCAGGTTGAAGCGCTCCGCGGCCGGAAGCGAGATCAGCGTACCGCCCGCGCGCGACAGGTGGCCATGTATCTTCTGCGTGAGGAGCTCCAGCTAGGCCCCACCGCAATTGGCCGGATCCTTGGCGGCAAAGACCACACCACGGTGATGTACGGCTGCGACAGGATCGCCAACCTGCTCTCCGTAGACCCGCGGCTGAGACGGGACATCCTGCGTATCCGCGAGTCGCTCGCCGCTTAGCTCCGCCGCCGGGTCAATTCGATCGCATCCTAATAGTGACCGGCTGTCCCCACCGTGCCCATCGATTGTCTATTCACTGGTGCCAGTCCCCCAGTGCGCACGTCGGAGTTCGGGAGAGATAGCGGCTACGACAGCAAGTCTGAAACCACCGCTCAGAGCGGGCGCTGTCGGTGCCTATTTCGGGCCATTTCACGGTCGGTTGTCCATCCATTTTAGAATCCGTCTTAAGATTCTGTTAATCAAGTAACACACGCCCATTAGTCGAATCAGTGGATAAGTAGTCCGAAACAGTGGACAACTACGTCTTCATGTGGATAAGTTCACAACTTGAACTCCTGCTAGACTAGTTACGAATTACTGCTCCCAGGTCATCCACAATCTTTCCACAGAACTTCCACATGAGCGAGCACCGACTCCCCCAGTTCACCAAGGTTCAGACAGCCGCACATAGTCCACATCATCCACGGCCTTATTACTATTATTACTTAGACTGATCTAATGATTGACAGAGTAACTATTAATATCAGAAGCGGTAGTGGCGGCAATGGCGCTATCAGCGGTCGTCGGGAGAAGTACGTCCCAAAGGGCGGTCCCGATGGCGGCGACGGTGGTCGTGGTGGCAGTGTGTACTTGCAGGCAGATGAGAATGTTAACACGCTTCTCGCGTACAGGTATCGGCGTCACTTTGCTGCAGGCGATGGACGTCGCGGTGAGGGGCAGCTCCGGCATGGGCGGGATGGGAGTGAAGTCGTGCTGCCTATTCCGGTTGGGACGCAGGTCTGGGTGGAAGACTCATCGGGATCGCGGCTGGTTGCCGACCTCGATGAGTCGGGGGGGCGGTGTTTGGCGGCTGAGGGTGGTCGTGGGGGTGCCGGCAATGCGCATTACGCGACTCCCACGAATCGGTTCCCCCTGTTGGCGCAGGCTGGAGAGCCGGGTGAGGAGCTGACGCTGCGGCTCGAGCTCAAGCTGCTCGCAGACGTTGGGATCGTTGGCGCGCCGAACGCGGGCAAGTCTAGCCTGCTCTCGGTAATCTCCGCCGCGAAGCCGAAGATCGCTGACTATCCGTTCACGACTATCGAGCCGGTACTCGGCGTTGTTGAGCACCGGGCAGAGACGTTCGTAGCGGTGGATATACCAGGTCTGATAGAGGGGGCGCATCAGGGCACGGGGTTGGGCCATGAGTTTCTCAGACACATTGAGCGGACGAGGGTACTTGTCCACCTGGTGGATGGATCACTTGACGACCCGGTGGCCCAGTATCTTGAGACGAGGGGGGAGTTGAGTCGGTATGACGGACGTATGGATTGCAAGCCACAGTTGGTGGCCGTCACCAAGCTCGACCTTACGGATGTCTCGGTGCTGAGGGATGAGATCAGCGAGGTATTCCGGGTGGTTTTGGACGGGTCGGAGCCGATGTTCATCTCCGCGGTGAGCCACGAGGGGGTCGACCAGCTTCTGGACAGGATCCTCCTAATGCTGCGCGGGTCGGAAGAGACGTCAGGGGCTAGCCGGCCGGTGGTGGAGGTGGATGTGCCAGTCCTGAGACCCGTACCGGAACGACGACAGCCGTCGGTATTCCTTGGTTCGGATGGCGTGTTCGTGGTCGATTGGCCGGCGGCGGAGCGGATGGCTCCGATGGTCGACGTGGAGAACTGGGGGGCCAGGATGCAGTTTTACAACCGTCTTGAGCGGTCGGGGGTGATCTCGGCGCTGGAGGAGGCTGGAGTGCAGCCTGACGACGTCGTCAGGATCGGCGATGTGGAGTGGAGGTGGGAGTAGGCGGTCAGTCTAGCGCCGGCGCCGGCGCCGGATCCTACGTAGGCTCCTCTGCTTGTCGAGCCGCGACTGCTCGCCCTTGGACCGGAAGAACCGTCGATTGCGCTGCTCACGGAGGATGCCCGACCTCTGCATCGAGGTCTGGAATCGCTTGAGCAGCGCCTCCGGGTCTTCGCCTTCCCTGAGCGTTACGTGTGCCAAATGTCGTCTCCTGAGTGACCGAGTACCGTACTAGGGCCTCGAAAACCAAAGTGAGGGGAGACGCCCCTCACTGGTGCGAGTATATCACACGACCCGACTACACAAAAGGCCAGTGGCTCCTACACACAGGGCAATCGCATACTACGAATTGAGTACAGTCAACAGGTAGTCGGGATCCCATCCGGCGGTTTTGCGTTTGGCTTTGACTCCGACCTTGAGCGTTGATTCGGCTTTGAGCATGTTGAGCGCCATTCGTCTGAGGATCGAGAAGTTCTCCGCTGCGTTTCCCACATGGACTCTACTGTCGTCCTCGTTGAAGGCCACGTCCAACGTCCAATGCAATGAGTTCTCTATCGCCCAGTGTTCTCTTACAGCCGAGAGCATCCGATCAGCTCGCTCAGACAGACTTGATATGTAGTAGCGAACCTCTGTGGACTTTCTGCCATCAATCTCACGCTCTGACTCGATCATAGCTACGCTTTTGAGTTGAGGCCACTGGCCGCAGTCGTTGAAGTAGCCGATATACTCGCTGTCTGAGATTGTCCAGCATCGTCGTGTCTCGATTCGACCATGACCCTTGTTGACCGTCTCGTAGTAGTCGTGATCGACTCTGGTGAAGTGGGTCCTGCGAGCATCGGTGAACATGTGAGTTACGTCTTGGTGGAGTTGTGGTTGGTTCTTCTTCAGCGCCAAGACGTAGTCTGCTCCCCGATCTATGATCGTCGAGGCGATCTGCGTCTGACATCCCATCGCGTCTATGGTCACTATGCAGCCGGACACATCAAGCGTCTTTAGCAGCTGTGGTATGGCTGTTATCTCGTTGGAGCGCTCCTCCACGCTGGTCTGTCCCAGAACCAGGTGATTGGCCGTCGCCCACGCGCTGACCATGTGTATCGCCGACTTGCCAACGTACCTGTCATGTGACCCACGCAGCGTCTTGCCGTCTATAGCCACCACCTGCCCCTTGGTCACCTCATTGACAGCACTCACCCAGTCCACGAAACACTCCTCAAACTGTCCGGAGTCGATCATCGCAAACACCCGTCCGAACGTGTCGTGCGAGGGGATGCCGTTGGGCAGCTCTAGCAGTCGTTCAAACCACTCCCTCTTTGACTTTCCGAACATCTCCACATCCACCCAGGAGTCCGCCCCGCATATGACCGCGCATACCGCTATGACAACAATATCGATCAGACTATGGCGCTTGGCGCGATCGTCTCGTGGATCAACAAGTATCGAAAATCGCTCTATCAGACTGGCAGAGGGCGTGGACTCCATGAGGTCACTCCTTATTCCATTTGACCTCAATTCTAAACCAAGTCTTATACATCAACCAATATGCGATTGCCCTGCGCCTACACAATGACAGTGGGCTGCTCCACAAAAGGGCGGTGGGCTCCTACACGAACGGCCAGCGTCCCAACAGGCATGTCATGCTGAGGAGTCCGCCGCGGCGGACGACGAATCATCTCACACCCTCTACGCTGAAGGTCATGAGATTCTTCGCTGCGCTCAGAAGGCCAGTAGGCTGCTCCACAAAAGGCCGGTGGGCTCCTAAACGAACGGCCAGGGGATGTTGTAGTTTGGGTCGAGGTTGGGAATCGTCGGATCTTTTAGGATGAAGCGGACCCGCTTTTTGAGGGCTTTGACCTCCTGCTTGTGGAGGCAGTCGCGGAGTGCGGAGACATCGGAGGACTCCTCGTCCAGCTTCCGGTGTAGCCGCCCGAGATCGGCGACGACCTCGTCTGGTATAGGGCTGCCCCAGAACTCCATCATCACCGTGCGGAGCTTGAAGGACGGGTGAAACGTGAGGCCGTGGTCGATGCTCCAGACGCGCCCCTCGGGCCCGAGGATGCAGTGACCCGCCTTGCGGTCGGCGTTGTTGGTGATCAGGTCGAAGACCATGATCTTCCGGAGATCGTCGGACGCGGTGTCGCGCTTGACGATGTCGAAGTAGGTGACATCGGGATCACAGTCGATATAGTGCTGGAACATGCCGACGCCGTACGGACCGTCCCGGACGAGCGTGAGCGGAATGTTGGGCCATCCAAGAATTCTGCTGAGCAGAAACGACGCGTGCTCACGCCTGAACAGCGTTCCGATCGGGAAGTCCCATAGCGGGCGTTCACCGTCGCGGGGCTTGTAGATGGCGCGCAGGTACTTGCCGGGTCCTGCGTCGATCCACACCAGGAACGTGTAGTTGGAGCCCCAGGGCATCCTGTGCCCACCAGTTATCTCTCCCGACTCGAGGAGAGGGCGCGCAGACTCCTCGTCGAGCGCGACTGGCTCGGCATCGTCGGGCGTCGGGAGGACTACGCGATAGCTCTGTCTGATGCGGCGTGCCACTTCAAGAAAGGTGACGGGTCAGGGAGGTGGGGTCGATGATTCCGGTCGGCGCTCCAAGCTATGGGCGCAGAGCGGGAGCCTCACTCGGATTCCGACAGCTCTTCCGGCGAGAGCCGCGCATGCCCGTTGACGCGGGCGCAACGGTGCCCGTCAGCGTCGACCGGTCTTCCGCACAGCGGGCAGAGGGGCCGGCCCGCGGCGCACACTTTCAGGGCCTCTTCCGAGAACGCCTCGAGCTGCCGCCGGTTCGCCCACACGCGGATCGTGGCCTCCTGTTCGTCGTTCTCGTCGTGGGCTTCGATCGTGAAGAGGCCGCGGCCGGAGACGTGACCGAGTACAAGCTTCATGACCTTGAAGTCGAGGTTGGTCAGCCCCGGCGCCTCACGGTCGACCGGAGGCTCGGACGGCGAGAGCTGAGTCACCGGGAGACTTGCCATCATCTGCTGAATCGCGAGGGCGAGCTGAAAGAGCTGCTCCTTCTCCATCCAGATCGACGCGCTGCTGCTGGCGCTGTCGACCTGAATGCGGAACGTCCTGTTCCCAGGCTCCCCGAAGGCCTCGGGCAGCAGTCTGGAAACGCTGGTGAACTCGTTCTTCGGTTGCGCCATGTTGCTGCGGGTCATGTTAGTCCGTCCCAATCAGGGCCGCAAGTGTCGGGTGTTGGGTCTAGAGCTACCGGCAGGCGACCCGGGCGACAAGACTTTCTGGACTGATGATCTGTCGTCAGGCTTCCAGGGCCCAGCCTCCGGACAGCACCTCCGCTTGGTCCAGCACGGTGAGCGTCGCCTTCTCCTGCTTGTCTGGCGGGTAGTCGTGCCTGCGCAGGACGCGACGGACCAGCACGCGGAGCTGGGCGCGGGCGTCGGGTGTTCTTGTCCTCGGTGAGGGTGAACTGGTTGACGGCGAGGAAGTCGTTGTTCGTCGGGTCGACGAAGTCGATCGCCTGCGCCTGGGCGCCCCTGATCGTGCCGTCTGCCAGTCGGTGCTCCACCGTCACGCCGTCCACGAGCGATCGGTGGAAGGCCCGGTTGCGGGCCTCGAGCGTAGGTCCTTCCGGACGGGTCAGCTTCCGGAAGGCGTCGTCCAGCGCGTCGGAGGGAAGTTCGGGATTGAGCCTGGCTAGCGCGTCGTGCCGCCGCCGCTCCTGCACGACCTCGCTGTAGTCGGCACGCTCCGCGTCGAGCGTATCCGGCGCGGTGTCAGGCCCTCGGACGACCTGCCAGCCGATGTCCTCAAGCCAGGCGAGCGTGGCCTCCTCGACCACGGACTCGGTAATGGTGGTCATGCAACCGTAAGTATGTACTCAAGCTCATTGGGACGCGACCAAAATGCAACGTCCGAGAGATCGCCGAGCATTTTGAAGTCTTCTTCGCGCCAAACATCCAGCGTGTCGTCGAAAAGTGAGACGAACTTTGCCTGGGAGGCGTTACTCACGAGGTGGCTGAGATCATGACATCCGGTGAAAACGTGGTCGGTCACCCTCTGCGCGGCACTCCGGGAACCGGTACTTAGCAGGAATACGAGAGACGTGCTCTCGCCCGCGTAGGTCTCAAAGTCGACTGTCCAGTCCCTGCCGGATCTGCCTCTGTGCAACACAGTCCGATCAAATCTGATCTTTCTGTCAGTCAGCCATTCGCTGACCTCTTCGGTCACAGACTCGAACGCACGGGTTCGGAAAGTGAACCAGATATCTGATACGCGGACTGCGGCTTGTGCGAGACGGGTAACGGTTGCTGGCAATTCGTCAGGGGGGATCGAGCGCATCACGAGTTGGCCCCGGTAGAGTTCGACCCCCAGCGTTTCACACGCGTCCTCGATCAGAAATCGTTGCTTGGGCGTACGTCGAGGGTCCACTGTCTGCATCTGCAGCCAGCCCAATGTATCCTCATAGTCGGTGAGAAGGTAGGAGCCGTCGCGATCGAGTACGAAGACGTCTACGACACCCCCATCGGGATACATCATCGGCGTCCGAACCCGAACCGCACCGTGGGGGGCAGGTTTGCACTCGAAGAGGGCAGGCAGCCCTTGTCCTAGAGTGGCGCACAGGTCGGCGGGATTCATAGTGGCAACTCCTCCTGGATTCCGGGCGTGTACATTATACCCAGATGGAGGAGGTTCGCCTCTGAAAAGAATTGCTGCGACACCTCAACGGGCCGACTCCAAGGTTCGGTTATGTCTTGGGGATCGAAAGCGCACTTATCGCGGTGGCCCTCCCGCCAGCGATTCTTGTGTCTATTCTCAAAGACTTCGCCGTCAGGATTCTTGTGTCTCCTACCCAGGTCCAGTCCATAAATCCGGCCGGTACCGCGTAGGATGGATCCATACGACAGCTTCTCGGACGACGAGTTGTACCGACCGACGACGAAGATGGAGTAGCTCCCGTCCGTAGTGACTTCAGTCCGAAACACCCTAGCGGGGGTGTGGTCTACATCATCTTCCCACCTGATGCCGCCTTCCACGACCTTTGTTGGATCCGCGAGTATGGTCTCGAACTCCTGCTGGCTGAGCGTCAAGGTTCCTCCTGGTGCGCGGGCTGCGCGCCTGGGCATCCACTGTGCTGGACAACTGGTCTTGTGCTGAGGCTAACGCAGCCTTTCCATCTATGGCCGATCGGGCTGCGACAGTGCGTCTGATTGCAAGGTTTGGATGCGTCCAATCGCAAGTTTTCGCGTCGACTGATTGAAGGGTTGGGCTGCGTCTGATCGTAACCCAGTGGGCCTTGGATCGCCGGCAGTCAACCCAGCGATGGTGGTCGCCGTTCCTCTCCCACATTGGTTACGTCAATGTCGGTGTCGAGCAGGTAGCCGCTCATTCCTGGTCGTAGTCGATGAAAGGAATCCGGCGGTCGGCCCCCCGGTCGCGAGGGATCCAGAGATTCACACCCCTAGGCACGTTCTCGACGAGCCACTGGCCCAGCCGTTTGCGAGGGGGCGAATGCCTCATCCAGAGGCGCTCCGGCACGACAACGAAGGATCTGCGGATGCCGCTGCACTGCGGCCCCTCCTCTTCGGAAAGCCGCAAGACCTCCGACAGCCGCGCCTTCGCGTCAGCCACAGTCCAAGCACGTTTGGGTTGCGGGTCGTTTGACAGGACAGCTTACTCCGGCCTGATATCGACTGGTCCAGTCCAGTTCAGATGTTGGGGCCGGCGAATGGCCCTTGTATCGGCGAGTCCGTGACGGCGGTCACCGGTCAAGTCTTGTCGGTTACTTCAGCGACGCAAGGAAGTCTTCGGGCCTCATCACAATTATACCCTGGTTTTCCCGCAGATCGGGTGCAATCGCAAGAACCGGACCGTCCCAGGTGAGAAAGACGTCCCTGCATGCAAGGTAGTGGCCTTGGAGTGGTCCCAGTCCCTCCGATCTGGGCGGCTATTCCTTATTCCCTGAAGGTCAAGCTTGTCCTCAATCGTCTTCATGACATCGACGAATTGATCACTACCGAGACCGTCCCGACTACCCAACGCTGAAACATTAGGGCGAAAGACCGCGCCGATCTGTCGGATGTTGAGCTCTGGGAGCTCTTCGATGCGGTCAGCCAATGGTGGTCGAGGGATGTCCGACTTGATGCGCGCCGTGACCACTAGATCGAGACGACCACGCTCGGTAAGGGAAAGTAGACGTTTGACTCCAGCACACCTGTCACGATCATGCACGTGCCAGTACCGGCATGGCGCGCTGGTTTCAAGAGTTACAGTTGGCATCAGCTCATCGATCCTCATTCCTACCGAACGCAAGTACAGGTTCGGATGTCGCTTTTGACTCTCCTGATCGCTATGAGCAATCTTACGCGCTCACGTCATTCCGGCGCAGGCCGGAATCCAGGGGCGGGGAGGCAATCGCGGCAGAACGAAATGGAAGCTACTGCTGGTGCAGAAACTCGAAAGGGGAGCCTGGCGGTTACCGTCGAATAGGCCGGTGATTAGCCGAAATAGGCCACCAATTGGCCACAATAAGCCACGAATTGGCCAGGCCCATCAGATCGGCTGATCGCAACGATTGGGGGCGGCGAACTAAATAGCTCCAAAGTGGCCGGTCGTGAGGAATGCGATCGAGCGACTTGCGAATCGCTCTGCGCGTGACGGCGAGTTGGCGCGTCGGTAAAGGTCGTCGCTGCCGACTTTGCTCATTGAACCCAGTGCTTCAGCGGCATTGACAGTAACTGCTCGGTCCTGCCTCCGTCGCCAAGCGGATGTCTGTTCGCTAGAGGAACTGAGTATCCTAACCTAACGATATGTGTAGAGATCAAACGGGCGTCTAGCTGGAAGCTATGGCGTACCGCACGATCGCCGCGTTGATCAGGTTCGTGTTGGCGACCTGTCAACTCAGAGTTCTACGACCGGGGAAGATCGCCTTTGCCGACAATGGAGTCGGCGACGGTGGTTATGGAGCGGTTGTACTTTTCGACGCCCAAGGCACAGGCTCCACTTGGCCGCGCCATTCCCGAGTCAGACGGTTTCCGTACATCCCGTTGTAGTCAAACAGTCTCAACAGCATCAGCTCGACGTACCACTACCCTAAGTTCCGAGCCTCCCGGTACGCATCAATCGATCGCCCCGGCGACGCGCTGCCTCATCCCGCCGCTGAGCTGGTGGGGATAGTCGCGCATCCGGATGTCCGGCGCGGGAATGCGCACCCTGCGGAGCATCTCGATGACCTAGTCCTTCAGCCCTTGCCCGGACATCTGCCGGTGCACCTGAAGGGATTCGCCAACCTGGTCTTCAATGTCGAAGACCGGATTCAGCGCCGTCATCGGGTCCTGGAGCACCATGCCGATCTTGGCTCCGCGAACCTCCTGCATCTCCTCCATGTCAATCTGAAGGATGTCTTCCCCTTCAAGGAGGACTTCGCCTCCGACGATCTTGCCCGGCGGAGAGGGAATAACCCGCATGATCGACAGTGCTGTCACCGACTTTCCACACCCGGACTCGCCGACGATTCCCAACGTCTCCCCCCGGTTTGACCGAGAAGCTGACGCCGTCGACGGCCTTTGTGATGCCCCAGCGAGTCACGAAGTGGGTTCTGAGGTCACGCACCTCCAGAATCGTCTCGCCTGATCCTCTCCTCTCCAATGCAACCTCCTCGGTAGGACTCCCGAACCGGTGACGCACGCCGCACGTGCGGTTGACCGGTCACAGGGCGAAGGCGACGCTTTCGAGCGCCGCAGGAGATGGGGGAATCGTACCTCGCGCCTTGAAACGACGCAACATGCCCTCACGTGCTTTGAGGGCAGGGTTGGGGGCTAGGGTGACACCTGCGCCTGCGACCGCGAAAGGTCTTGGCGTGAATCAGGCGTCAGGGGAAAAGTGGTCGGGGGTCCGAAGGCAGGCCTAAGAGGCCGTCTTCCACTCCAGCAGTCTTTCGACTTCCTCGGTGTGGACTTCCGGGTAGCTGACGTGCCCGCAGGCGAGGCAGGTTACGTAGAAGCCCTCAAAGTCGCGGCGGATCTGGCGATCGCCGTTGCAGCGAATGCAGGACTTGAACAGCACAGAGTGCTCACGAAGGGCGCTCTGGGCCGTAACTACCTCTCTCATTTCAACACGTACTCCTATATCGACTATAACTCAGGTTAACATAAAATCCTGAACTGGGCAGGAATGATACACCATGCTTCGGGCGAATTGTGATTGGAAAACGTGATAAAGATTATCCGATTATGTGAGGAACCCCCATTATCGTGGCAGGGTGGCGAATGCCTCTAGGGTTTTGGGGACTCCATGAAGACGGTGACACCCATTTCAGCGTAGTGGTCTCGGAGCTTGTAGTCGTAGTTGCGGAAGCTGATCCTGACGTCGGTGCCCTCGAGCTGCCGAAGCGCGTGACGGACGCAGTCGTCAACTGACTGAAGCGGGCGGTGGGGGTGGACCTCGATGTCGTTATCCACTCCTTGTTAGTGAACTTTCAGACGAGAGGCTCGAGCTTGGCCATTAGTGTCGACTCGAATTCCGTTCTGGTGATCGTATCCGCTGCCGACAGTTTCGACACGGACTGCTCGAGGGTCAAGACCTCCCAGTGATAGCGGACCAACTTCAGCTCATCCGAGAGCACTGGGACCAGCCAGATGATATCGCCGCTGTCGAGATCGTGGCTCGGAGTCTCACTCGGACCTCCAATTGATTCAAAGAAGGGACGATCGACAGCGACCGCGAGTTTGGTGGCCCATCGTCGTAGTGTGGGCGCCTTGACCTGCAGCTGATGCATCAGCCGCTTGGCGCCTCAGGAGCGCCAGTCTGGACGGCGATTCGCATTGGGGAAAGGGGGACTCGTCCTGCTGTGGGTGGAAAGACTTTCGAACTCAGTCTGCATGCCACGACCGGAGAAGTAGACAGCTTGAATCTCTAGTCCGTACCACTGGAGCTTCCCGTGGTTACTTCTCGCGACCACGAGATCGATCATGCCCGCAGGCTTGCCAGTGCTGCTTCCCAACATGAAGGGGACCTCGCTGGCGATCATGCGTCCGTGGCCTGGAAGCCAACGACTTCTGCAAGCCATCTAATTACTATCTGTCCCTCCTGGAACCGGGATGGGCACATGATGACGGCAGGTCCATTGGGGGGACCCAAGCAGAATGTCGTTAGATGGTTCGTATCGCCGCATGGAGCAGACCCCTCCCGCTTTCTGACAAGGTGGGTTGCCTTATTGAAACGAACAAGGAGGTTTCGCTAGTTCGACGCCCAGGGCGACCGACGCCAATTGGCGTCGCCGATGTGCCGGCATGTCAGCAAAAGACTCACCGTACCACTCGGCGATTCCATACCTTGGACTCATTCGGTAGCGCAGAACACAGGGCGAGAGGTAATAATCAGTTCGGGAATGACCGAGTGATGAGTGTTCTTCATGTCTACGCGTACGGCGAAGAACTCGTGCTCATGCACGAGCCCGATGATTTCTGGGGCATAGTCGTAGGTCATGAGAAACTCAGCGCCTGATGTAGCTAGCAGCTCGAAGAGGCGCCTATGGTCAATCTCGGACTGCGAGTAGAGCCGTGTTCCCGCTCGCTTCCCCCCGGCGGTGTATGGCGGGTCAACGAAGACCGCGACATCCTCGCTAAGAGTCGCCAGAAGTGATTCGAGTACCTGTAGTCCGTCGGCCTCGCAGAATGCGATCCGTTCCGAGAAGCTACGGATCGTTTCAAGTCGATTGATCAGCGTCTCAGGATACCACCGCGAACCGACTCCCTTTCCGTTCTCACCTCTCTTAGACAGTGACGCCCCAGGCGCGAGAATGCCTCCCCTACGGGTCCGGTTCAGGACTAAAGTACGGAATCCGTGCTCCACAACATCGCGAGGAACACTTCGCTCAACTTCTCCTACACTCTCTCTATCGACGGTAAACGCCCTGACCAATTGAACCAGATCGCGCGTATGTCTCAATGAAGCGTGCCAGAAAGCCGCCACGTCGCGGTCTAGCTCGACCATGAGACAGCGGTCGCTGAGTCCTTCCATAACTGCTGTGAGTGAAACGATTCCACCGCCTGCAAAAGGCTCGATCAACAGCGAGGGGGCGGAGTCAAGCCCGGAAAGCCAGGCTCGAATGTGAGGTATGAGCCAAGTCTTGCCTCCGGGATAGCGAAGTGGGCTTCGTTGGGGAACTGTGGCAACATTCGCTGCCGGGATTGGCGACGAGGGAATGTCTATCGTGTGGGTAACAGAGAGACTGCTATCGAGCAATACTTGAACACCGTATTCGACAACCCTGTGCGACGTATACGATCGACGCTGTTCGAAGACCTGGCGATGGCTCGCGCCGTTCCGGAGAACAACTGAAGCGGGCGTGTAGACGACGTGGCTCATTGCCAACCTGTGTGTCCGTGTGGTCACTCAGGCCCAAGTTTAGCACAAATATTCGCATGTCTGTAAGGCGCCCGCTCTGGTTAGATACCGCTGTTGTGGTGAAGTCGGACTGCCTACCGTGACGGCATGAAGAACTCGAAGCGGTCTGGGTCTTCGTAGCCCTCCATGCGGGCTGGGACGATGCCCGGATTGTCCAGCGCCGCCCTTACGATGCTCTTGTTGAACGCGTGAATCCCCGACTTCTCGGACAGGAACTCATCGACGGGCATCCAGAGACACTCGGCGATCTCCTCCTCTTGCATGGTGATCTCCGTCGACAGGGCGGAGAGCCGGCAGACGAAGTAGATGTCGGACTTTCCGTACCTGTACCCGTGCCAGTGGCGTAAGCAGGCGAGCGACTCGAACTTGGCGTGAACGCCGGTCTCCTCGTACACCTCCCGAACTGCGGCGTCCGCAAGATGCTCGCCCGGATGGAGTGCCCCTCCCGGTAGTTTGTAGCCGGGACCGCGGCCGCTTCCCATGCGGTAGCGCTCGGACACGACCAGGATCTCGTTCCGCTTGTTGGTCACCACGGCTCCTGCGCCGATGTAGTGTGTGGCGTACGGAGGAATGAAGGATCCCTCGACGATCCGAAGGGTCATAAGAACGTAACTCTCTTCTGCGTGATGGAACTCGAACCCAGCGTCGGCCGCAACGGGAACGAGCGCAGCGTTCGCCAGAGGCACCTCGAGCCAGACGACCTTGTACCCCATAGTGGTCCAGTCTTCGAGTGAGCGGTGGAGAGCCCTCTCGAACAGCTTGGGATCGTCCGGGAGCTTGTCCGTGTCAGTTACGACTCCCCCGAACTGGTTTGCGCTGTAGGCTATCGAGTCCACCGTCAGCCGTGCCTCACGACCATCTGGACCTCGCCCGACGGGTTGCAGAGCGCCTCGAAGGCGCCCTGGATCTCGTCCAGCGGCACGAAGCTCGCCTCTGATACGAGCGGCTCCATCGTCACCTGGCCTGAACGTATCAGCTCGAGGGCGATGTGCCAGTCTTCCGGCCTCGAGCCAAACGAGGTCTGGAGATTGACCTCGCGTCCCATCCAGTCCGGAGGTAGCACGCCCGTCTCCTCCCAGACTATGGCGACGAGGACGACCTGTCCGTTGCGGGTAGTCATGTTGAGCGCCTGATCGAGAGTTCCTCGAGCGGCAGCGCATTCGAAGACGACGTCAGGGCCCTTTCCGTCGGTCAGCTCCACGACACGAGCGACGGGGTCCTCCTCTAACGGGTTGATCACCTCGTAGGCTCCGAGACGCCGGGCGGCCTCGGCCCTCGCGGGGGCGGGTTCGGATACGATGACCTTGGTCGCGCCGGCGGCGCGGGCGACCTGCATGCAGAGCAGGCCGATCGGCCCGGCGCCGAGGACGACGACCGAGTCACCGAGCTTGAGCTGGGATAGGCGGACCGCATGCACCGTGACCGCGCACGGCTCGCACATCGCGGCCTCTTCATCGGTCACTCCTTCGGGGAGTGGGATCGGCTCCCACTCTTCGAGCACAACCTTCTCGGCGTAGGCGCGGATCCTTCCGCCAGTGCCGCTGAACCCCTCAAGCCGGTAGTTGAAGCGGTCCCTGCGCTGGGGATTGGCGGACAGGGCGGAAGGTGGGGGCTCGCCTCCCCCTCCTACGATGCGGTCGCCGACCTGCCAGCGTGTGACGCCCTCGCCGACGCTGCTGACAACGCCCGAATACTCGTGCCCCATCACCGCGCCTGGCGGCGCGATGTCGTACAAGAAGTGGTGGACGTCTGTGCCGCAGATCGCGCAAAAGGCGACGTCGATCACGACCTGTCCGGGGCCGGGGGAGGGGTCTGGCATATCTTCGATGGCAAAAGTCTGGCTGCCCTTGTACACAGCGGCGCGCATGGCGGGAACCTCCTCGGAATTGCTGGGGGCTAGGTTATCACGGGGACGCTGGAGGGACTAGGGCGCCGTGCCGTAGATGTGGTCGGGGACTACGATCACCGCGGCCCGCCGATCGTCGATCATCGCCTGGTCGTACTCGTCCCAGTCGGGATGCTCCTGGCCGGACGCAGATCGGTAGATGCCCCGGAGCGCGTCGCGCAGCTCATCCTCGTCCGACTCGCCGCGCCGCAGAAGCTGAGCGCGGCCCTCAAGGACGACGTAACCCCACCAGTCGGACTTCGAGACGAGCAGCGAGCACCGCGGCTCGCGGACGAGATTCCACAGCTTGGCGCGGTCTTCGGTCGTCGTGAACCCGACGCCATCGCCGTACACGCCGACGGTGACGATGCTCATTTGTGCGGCGCCATTTCGTCGAAACGTGGTCAGCACCGCGTTGTGGTTGGAGTTGACGAACTCTATGACGTTTGCTGGCAGCATCGGTCGACACCTCTTCCAGGAGTGCGGCTCGCGGACCGCCCGTTCTTCATAAGACGAAGTCGATCTCGAACAGGTCGTAGTGGGACTTGTCCATGCCAAGACTCCGGTAGGTCTGCTGAGCGACCAGGTTCGTTCGCTCAACGTACAGCCTGATACCGCAGATGTCGTCCCTGGTCTTCGCCTGCGCGTGGACGTAGTCGTGCATCGCGGTGTAGACGCCCTGCCGACGATGGTCGCTGTCCACATAGACACTCTGAATCCACCAGACAGTCGCATTTCGCCAGTCGCTCCACTCGTAGGTGATGAGCAGGCTTCCGACGACGAGCCCCTCCACTTCCGCGACGATGTAGAATCCCCTGTCCCGCGACCCTAGCACAGCGCGCACGCCAGGGTTGACCAGCGACTCATCCAGTACCTTGTCCTCGGTCTCTAGAGCCATGTGCCGTTGAAACCTGACGATCAGCGGTACGTCTTCGAGGGTCGCCTCGCGAACGACGACGGAAGGTTGCGCCACGGAGTCCTCCGAGTGTGATGGTAGAGAGCCGGCCCCAGGGCTTGTCGGGGTCTCAATCGAAATGTGGGCGGATCTATCGATCGTCACGCATCTAGTCGAAGGCCGTCAAAACCTCCTCCTCGAAGCGTTGTACGTATTCGGGTTCGTTGGGAATGCGTCCGAACATGATCTCGTCGGCGCCGGCGTCGACCAGCTCGCCGATCCGGTGGATGATGTACGACGCGCTTCCGGCGACGGTGCCAGGGCCGATGGCCTCGACGAACTCCTCTGCCTCCGCCGCATCGTCAGTCAGTCTTGCGGGCATGAGCACGGTCGGCCTGATCTCGGCGGGGTCGCGTCCGACCCTCTCGCAGTGGCGGTTGAGGGTGTCTAACTTCCGGGTGTAGAGATCGAGCGACATGCCGCCGTAGTTCCTGGCGGCGAAGCCGTCGACGTTGAAAACGTCTCCGTACATCGCCAGTGTGCGGAGAGTCCGGCGCTCGCCCATCCCGCCGATCATGATTGGGATGTGGGGCTCCTGCACGGAGCCGGGAGACAGCACGGCGTTGTCGAGGTTGTAGTAGCGTCCCTGAAAGTTGACGGGCTCGTCCGACGTGAAGAGCTGTCTGATGAGGTTGGCTGCCTCTTCGAGACGGTCTGATCGTTCCCGCAGCGAAGGAAAGTCCCAGCCGTACGCCTCGTGCTCGCGCCTGAACCATCCGGCGCCGATCGACAGCGTGAACCTCCCGTGGGAGATGTGGTCGATGGACCCCGCGATCTTCGCGACGTGCCCCGGGTTGCGGTAAGTGTTTCCGAGGACGAGGTGTCCGAGCCGCATCCGATCCGTTATCGAGGCGATCGCGGCCATCGTCGAGAGCCCCTCGAACGCGGTCTCCCGCTCCATTGCGGCGGGCCTGTTGGGCGGGACGAAATGGTCGGCGAGGTACACGCTGTGCCATCGACCCTTCTCCATCGTTTCGACGACGGAGCGCATGGCGTCCCACGTCGTGAGGTAGCAGCTCACCTGTATCCCGAATTTCATTCAGTCCTCCTCCTGATAAGCGTGGTCAATCTCTGTATGCCTGACTACGGTGCAGCACCCTCAACACCAGGAGCGATGGAGGGTCCGTCGAGTCGTCGTAGGTGAATCGGACACGCCATGCGCCAACTCGAAGCCGCCACTCTCGATCATACCCGCGCAGCCTTCGGACTCGACGTCGAACGTCTGCGTCCAGTCTGCGAAGGTCTGAAACAGACCTACGAGTCCAAACAATGGAGGGGTCCACTCAGTCTTCCAGAATGGCGTCGAGATCGCGGTCAGTGACGACCGCGCCCTCCTCCACATCCTCATAGGCCTCTCTCACGGCTTCGATCTCCCCGGGAGATTCCGGTTCATCGTCCCACGGGGCTGTGATCAGCGACGCGAGCGAGGGGTCTGAGCTGACTCCATATAGGAACTGCAGGTATCTCTTGGCTGCTGGAAGTTCCTGTTCGGGGAGCGTGTCGACCAGGCTGTGGATCTCTTCTCGTGTGAGGTTCATGTTTTCTCTTGACTCAGACGATCTGAATGGGCGTACTCTGCGGCTACGCCGACCGCCGCGTGTACATAGACTCGAAGGTGACTAGACAACGTCTGCATCGCTCAGTTCTTACAAGTACAGTATAGTAGAAGTAAGAATGATGAGAACAACGTCGTCATTCCCACAAGATCTAAGGTACCTTGGACAACGGCCGGTATCCAAAACGTGGTTTGGAGACGATGATGATTGCTCGCCCTATAGCTGTCAGACCGCTTAAGGCGTACAAGATCTGGCTTCGGTACGATGACGGCGTTGAAGGTGAGATCGACCTTTCTGATGTCCCTCGCAATGGTGTGTTTGAACCATGGAACGAGGAAGCATTCTTCAACGGAGTGTATATCTCCGAATTCGACTCAGTCGCGTGGTCGGACGACCTCGAACTCTGTCCCAATGCACTGTACATCGAAGTCACTGGCAAGAGTGTGGAGGAAGTGATGCCGGCGGTCCGGATACTCTCCACGCGTGCCTGAACTCAGCCGATTCTACGGAATCGTCATCCGGATGTTCGCCCGAGACCATGGGCCTCCCCACTTCCACGCGTGGTACAGCGGTCAAGACATCTCCATAGACATCGAAGAGCTGTCTACGATCCAGGGCAAATTTCCCCTACGTGCTCGCCGCCTCGTCCTTGAGTGGGCCTCTCTACATCGAGACGAGCTTCGGGTGGCTTGGAACCGCGTTCGGCGCCACGAGGTGCCTGACAGGATCGAGCCGTTGCCGTGATCGGGAGGGAGCTACTCCTCGGAGGTGTAGTCCGCGACCCGCTCCGGTGTCAGACGGAAGATCACGACGTCTTCGGACTGCTCCCGATAGCCCTCAGCGAATGCGCGGCCCTCCTCCTCGCCGTAGTAGCGGACCGCCATGGCGAGCACAAGGTCGTAGAGGGGTCGGCTCACCTCTTCGGCCGGGCCGTCGATGACCACGGACCTGTACGGGGGCTCTCTGAGATCGACGCAGAGAGATGCGTGGGGGTTCCGAAGGATGTTGCGCCACTTGAGCGTCCGGCGACCGGTGAACATGTAGGCCGCGCCGTCTTCCCAATGGTACCAGATAGGCGCTGAGCGCGCCTGCCCGCGGGCGTCCACCGTGCTGATCACAGCTACGAGCGTCTCGCTCAGGAATTCGTCGACGTGCGGCTTGATCGATTGCATTGAAACAACAACCTCCTATCGTCCATTAGCAGCTCCAGTTTAAGGGTTACAATAGGGACTCACAAGTTGAGGAGGAGGAAATGAAGCGGGTTTTTAATGCTAGCGTCTGGAAGGAAGAGGGGTGGTATGTCGCCCAGGCACTTGAGGTTGACGTAGCCAGTCAAGGGGAGTCCGAAAGCGAAGCATTGCGCAACTTGAAAGAGGCACTAGAGCTTTACTTTGAGCCGCCGAATCCGGGGACTCTTCCAACGATCCGCAATATTGAGGTAGAGGTCGGTGCCGCTTAGGCCGCTACCCTACCGTGATGTCCGTAGGAAGCTCCTGAGGGCCGGCTTTGGGCAGATTAGCCAGAAGGGCAGCCATGTCAAGTTCGCCCGAGACGATCAGGAAGGCACCCGAACTGTCATTGTGCCAAGACACCGAGAAGTGGCTGTCGGGACCATCCGCAGCGTGCTGCGCCAGGCTGCGCTCAGCCCTGACGAGTTCGAACGTCTCTGACTACGTGCGGGATAGCTACAGGGAGAATACGGGCAGTGAGCGACGATCGTCTGGTTCGCGGCTACTGGCGACGACATCGTCCATGGCCCTCAACGCGGTTGGGCCGAAGAATACTTCGCCACACTGAGTGCAGACGTCGGCACTGACGTTGCGCAGAATGTATAGTTCACCCTGCCAGCGGTGAACGTGTTCGATGTGTCGTTGCTCGACACGCCCTTGGCAGAACAGGCACTCTGTCATCGAACCGACCTCCTACGCCAATCGTACCACAGCCCTGGATCAGGTCTACGGCCCGGCTAACGTGCAGAACAGGTTCGTCGTTAGTCCGTTGAGACTAGGGCTAGTCCGCGGCGCGGACGGGTGCGAGATCCTTGACGTCCAGGACTCTTCGCAGGTACTCGCCGGTGATCGAGTGGTCCATCGTGGACAGGTCTTCGGGAGTCCCCTCGGCGACGACGTCGCCGCCGCGGTGGCCGGCGCCCGGACCCAGGTCGATCAGCCAGTCGGCGCTCTTTATCAGGTCCAGGTGGTGCTCGATGAGGACGACGCTGTTCCCCGCGTCCACGAGCCGCTGCAGCACCGCCATCAGGTGTGAGCAGTCCTCGAACGACAGCCCGGTGGTCGGCTCGTCGAGGATGTAGAGTGTCTGGCCCGTGGCGCGCTTGGACAGCTCGGTCGACAGCTTCACCCGCTGCGCCTCGCCGCCGCTGAGCTGTGTAGCGGGCTGACCGAGACGGATGTAGCCGAGGCCGACGTCGTACATCGTCTGCAGCTTGCGCTTGACGCGCGGGATGTTCTCAAAGTGCGCTAGCGCCTCGGTCACGGTCATGTTCAGGACCTCGGCGATGTTCGCGCCCTTCCACTCGATCTCCAGCGCCTCGCGGTTGTACCGAGCGCCAGCGCATACCTCGCACGGCACCGTTACGTCGGGCAGGAACTGCATCTCAATGTTGATGTGGCCGTCGCCGGTACATGCCTCGCAGCGGCCGCCCTTGACGTTGAACGAGAATCGTCCGGGCTTGTAGCCGCGGGTCCGCGCCTCGGGGACTGTTGCGAAGAGCTCGCGGATAGGCGTGAAGGTCCCTGTGTAGGTGGCGGGATTTGACCGGGGCGTCCGCCCGATCGGCGACTGGTCTATGTTCACCACCTTGTCGATGTTCTCGATGCCTTCGATCGCGTCGCAGTCGCCGGGGCGCTCGCGAGAGCGGTAGAAGTTCTGCGCCAGCTTCTTGAACAGGATCTCGTAGATCAGCGTGCTCTTGCCGGAGCCAGAAACGCCGGTGATGCAGACGAGACGTCCGAGCGGGATCCGAACATCGATGTCGCGGAGGTTGTTCTGGCGCGCGCCGCGGATGGTGATCGCCCTCCCGTTCCCTACCCTTCGGGTCTCGGGCACCGCGATCTGCTTGAATCCGCCGAGGTACTGACCGGTCAGGGACTCGGGTTCGTCGATGATCGCGTCGACCGGGCCTGTCGCGACTACGTGCCCGCCGTGCTCGCCCGCGCCCGGGCCGAGGTCGACGATATGGTCTGCGGCGCGCATGATCGCCTCGTCGTGCTCGACGATGATGACCGTGTTGCCGATGTCGCGAAGGTTCTTAAGCGTGCCGATCAGCCTGTGGTCGTCGGCGGGATGCAGCCCGATAGAGGGCTCGTCGCAGACATAGAGGACGCCCATCAGTCCCGATCCGATCTGGGTCGCCAGCCGGATGCGCTGGGCCTCGCCGCCGCTGAGCGTGGACGCGGTGCGCGAGAGCGTAAGGTAGTCCAGTCCGATGTTCAGCAGGAAGCGAAGCCGAGCTTCGATCTCCTTGAGGATCTGCGCCCCGATAGCCTTCTCGCGGCCGGTCAGCAGGTCCTCCGGCTTCGCGCCGTTTGTCGACGGCGCCTCGCCCGAGATGATGTTGATCCAGTCGAGCGCCTGCGCGATCGAACTGTCGGTCATGTTCGTGATGTTACTCCCGCCGATCGTGACAGCGAGCGCCTCGGGCCTGAGTTTCTGTCCGTCGCAGGCCGCGCAGGCGTTGGCGGACATGTAGCGCTCGATCTCGTGTCGGATGTAGTCGGACTCTGTCTCGACGTACCGGCGCTCGAGGTTGTTGAGCACCCCTTCGAAGCGGGTGTTCCAGCGGTACGTCCGGCCCTTCTGCGTTCTGTGCGTGACCTGTATGCGCTTGCCCTTCGTGCCCCGGAGGACCATGTCGAGCTGCTTTTCGGTGAGCGACTCGATCGGATCGTCGATCGTGAAGTCGTACGCTCTGCCCAGCGACTCGAGCTGGCTCAGGTTCCAGGGAGCGACGGAGCCTGTCCTCGCCCACGCCTCGATGGCGCCGCCAGAGATGGTGCGGCTCCTGTCTGGGATCACCAGCGCAGGGTCGACCTCCAGCTTGTAGCCGAGGCCGGTGCAGGTTGAGCACGCTCCGTGCGGGTTGTTGAAGCTGAATGTGCGCGGCTCCAGCTCTCCAAGGCTGATGCTGCAGTGGACACAGGCGAACTCCTCAGAGAAGAGCATCTCCTCGCCGTCGGCGACGTCCACCAGCACGGTGCCGCCGGCCATCCGGAGCGCGGTCTCGACAGAGTCAGTGACGCGGGCGGTATCCGCGCTGTCGCCGGCCACGAGCCTGTCGACAACGATCTCGATCGTGTGCCACCGCTGTTTGTCTAGGTCGAACGACTCGCCGAGGTCGCGCACCTCGCCGTTGACGCGGACGCGGACGAAACCCGACCTGCGGGCGTTTTCGAAGACCTCTTTGTGCTCGCCCTTCCGTCTGCGGACCATCGGGGCGAGAATCTGCAGCCGCGTACTCTCGGGGAGGCCGAGGACGGAGTCGACGATCTGCTGAACCGTCTGGCGCTCGACGGGCCTGCCGCACTTGTAGCAGTGGGGTCGTCCGACCCTGGCGAACAGCAGCCGGAGGTAGTCGTAGATCTCGGTTACTGTGCCGACGGTCGAGCGCGGGTTGTGGGAGACGCCCTTCTGGTCGATCGAGATCGCCGGGGAGAGGCCCTCGATGTAGTCGACGTCGGGCTTGTCCATCCGCCCGAGGAACTGGCGGGCGTACGCGGAGAGCGACTCGACGTACCTCCGCTGGCCCTCGGCGTAGATCGTGTCGAAGGCGAGCGAACTCTTGCCCGAGCCTGAGACTCCGGTTATCACGACCAGCTTATTGCGCGGGATCGTGACGTCTACGTTCTTGAGGTTGTGCTCGCGCGCACCGCGAACAACGATGTTCTCAAGGGGCATATTTTGTAAGCGTCCTCCGGCACGGGGTCTTGCAAGGAGGCATCCGCGGTCTGCGCAGTGCCGCGCCGCCCCTCAGATTCTACCACCGGCCCAAATCCGGTGTCAGGCGAGGTGTCCGCGTATCGCGCAACGGTTCTTACTTTAACGGACGCTTGGTCGAACACCAATCGTGAACAACTCGCCGATCTTTGATATAATCAACTTATTGATTTGATTAAAGTGCATGCTTGGTTTGATTATTGAGTTAATCGGATGCTACTGCTCGATTGCAACCTGACACTTTCAATTCAGGATTCCCTCAGCCGAATTGAGGCCGCGGGGCAGGAGCTTGACCCGTACATCGTTTTTCCGTACGAGTTCAGTGAAGACCTGAGACGGGCGGCGCTGGCCGAGAGCGTACACTACTCCACCGCGATTGAGGGGAACACCCTGACCTTGGAGCAGGTCGAGGCTGTGCTGGCCGGCACGGCGGTCAGCGCTCCAAGGACTCAGGTCCAGGAAGCCGAGAACTATCGGGACGCGATGTCATTCATCCAGTCGTTTGTGGAGGGTCAGGATCGCGAGGTCACAGAGGAGACGATACGCACGATCCAGTTTCTGGTCTCGAAGAATCTGAGCACCGACTACCGCCCCGGTCGGTACAGGACCCAATCTATTGTGGTGGCCGACCGACTCAGAGGGATACGCGTGTTCTTCCCGCCGCCGCCGGAGAGAGTCGGCCCCCTGATGGCCGAATTTGGGGCGTGGCTGAACTCTCACCAGGAGTATCCAGCTGCTGTGAAGGCTGCGCTTGCCCACCTGAATCTGGTCGCTATCCACCCCTTCGCGGACGGAAACGGTCGTACCGCTCGTCTTATAGAAACGCTGGTCATGTACCTGGGTGGGAACAGGTCCCAAGAGCTTGTGTCGTTGGAGTCGTACTATGGGTGCAATCGGCCTGCCTACTACGCTGCGCTGGCCTCGACGCTGGGTCCACACTTTTCGCCACCGAGCGATGTGACACCGTGGCTCGAATACAATCTGCGTTCACACGCGACCCAAGCGGAGGCTACAGTCGAGCGTGCCAATGCGGCGGGCGCCGAACTGCACGGTCTGGCCAACGAACTGGCTCCCCTTGGGTTGAGTGCTGAGGCTGTCGGCGTACTGCGGATCGCACGTCGGAGGGGCCGCGTGACCAACCGCGACTACAGGCGCTTCTCGGGCCGCTCCAGCCAGGATGCTATCTCCGAATTCAACCGGCTTGTCGGGATAGGTCTGCTCGCCCGTGTTGGGCGAGGGCGCAGCACGGCGTACGTCCCGTCCGAATCACTGATCAGGATTTACGCGGAAATCACAGCGGGCATCGATGGCTAGGACCCAGATCCACGGCTCAAATCTACGTTGGACCACACCATCTACCATACCCGTCATTCCGGCGCAGAGCCTGTCTTGAGCCCGTCGAAAGGCCGGAATCCAGGGGGGACGGGGCTGTCCGACCACAGATTGCTGCACAAGTCGTTCCGACGTTCAAATCGTCAGGCGGTGGTCTAGCCCAGCAGGCTCTTGTTGACTAGGTCTCTCACTCTCGGACGACGCCTTTCGAGAGAACAAAGCTCGTATGCTATTGTTGCGGCCGGATGAACTTGCTTATGCGTTTGAAGAGTTGGCTCCCTCTGTTCCGCGGACTTCCCAATTGCCCGAGGAAGCTGATACTCCCAGTCGTGTCAATTGTGTACGCGATCGCGATCTTCCTCGTCGTCGCTTGTGAAGATCCCGCTCCTCCGCCTGTCCGTGATGCCGGAACGATTGCTCCTGCGATGGCGTCCCCTGGGCCTGAGCCCACGTCCGCGCCGACACCTGAGCCCACGTTCGCGCCAACACCTGAGCCTACGTCCGTGCCGACGCCTGAGCCCACGTTCGCGCCAACACCTGAGCCCACGTCCGTGCCGACGCCTGAACCCACGTCTTCGCCGACTCCAGAGCCCACTGCCACGCATACTCCGGAGCCCACTGCCACGCGTACTCCAGATCCCACCGCCACGCGTATTTCAGAGCCCACGGCTACAAAGACGCCAGAGCCCTCCGGCGTCTCCGGACGACTGACCCCGGCGGAGGTGTTCGAAGAGGTATCGCCTTCGATTGCCTTCATACAGACGAACACGTCGTCCGGGAGCGGGGTCTTGATCTCGGGGGGATACGTCGTGACAAATGCGCACGTCGTCTGGCCCTTTGCGACCGCAAGACTCGTCTTCCCGGATGGCTCGGAGTTCCTGGAAGTGCCAGTAGTAGGCATGGACATGATGGTAGACCTAGCTGTTCTCGGGCCGATCGATGTCGACGCCGTTCCGCTCGACCTGATCGACGGGGAGGGCATCGGGATCGGAACGGAGGTCTACCTCGTCGGTTACCCTGGCGAAGTTGAGCAGTACCCTCAACCGACGATCACTCGCGGGCTGGTCTCGCGAATGCGGGAGTGGGAGGCGATCCCTCTGACATACTTCCAGACGGACGCCGCGATCGCGGGCGGACAGAGCGGCGGAGCGCTGGTATCCGATCGTGGCGAGGTCATCGGGATCAGCGGGTTTACGTTCAGTGACGTGGAGTTCGGGCTCGTGACGTCCTCCGCAGACGTCGCTCCTCGGATCCAGCAGCTGATCTCGGGTGGCGACCCGTCTGGACTCGGCGCCAGGAGCATCGACACCGGCGATCGGGGCCGGAGGCACGAGGTCGCGCTGAGCAACTGGTGGGACCAGCGCGCGTTCTTGCTCGAAGGACGCAGCGGGACATCCTTCGACATTGAGGTCAGCGGCGACGCCGGTGCGGGTATGGCAGTTTACGACTCACTCGGTACCGAACTCGTTTTCGTGGACGAAATCGGTACTTCGGGCGAATCAGCATCACTGGGCATCGAACACGATGAGCCTCACACCGTCGTCATCTGGCATTCTTCAGAGACTCCGAGCTCATATGTGGTAGAGACTTCGAGTGCAGTCGCGCCCATCGATGATCCGGACGACGCATCACTCCTAATGATCGGCGAGACGGCACACGGGAGCATCGACTACCCGGGGGACACCGACCACTACCTCGTCTTGATGGACGAAGGAGAGTCACTGAAGCTGACCGTCACCGCCGCGCTGATTGACCCGTTCCTGACAGTCGACTTTCACGGTGCGGCAGAATACGAAGTGATTGTCGATGATGACAGTGGAGGCGGCCTATTTGGGGTCGATTCCCAGATCGTCTACTCGGCGCCGCATACGGGGAGCTACTTTGTCGTCATTCACGACCTTAGTCTGCAGGTCGGAGGATACGTCGTATCCGTCGAGCCAGCCGGACCCGAAGACGAACTAACGGGAACCACGCTTGCGGGATTGCGCGAGGTAGCCGAAGACCCGAAAGGCGCAGATGCGGATTCGGGTATAGGATTTGGCCTGCCTGAATTGAGGCAGGCGCTAGCTGGCCTTCCAGAGTCGTTTGAGGAGGTCGATCCGACGTCGGAGGAGATCGGACTCGGGGATCTCGGGCTACTTGAGGACGCGAGTTCTGTTGAGATCGCCTACGTCAGTACGGACCCGTTTGCACTGGTGTATGCGACAGCCGGGCGGGTGACGGATGACGAGAGAGCGATGCTCGTACCGGGGTCGCAGTCTGAAGAGCTGTTTTTGTTGGGTTTCAGCCAAGGTCTCCTTGAAGCCGTGGGCGATTCCGATGAGGTTACTCTTCACGATTCGGGACTACTGGATTTGCCGTCCATTGGTGACGGTTCGATTGGCGTGTTTGTTGACATGACTATGGGGTTTCTTCGATTAGATATGGAAGTCGTAATCTTTCGACGCAGAGATATTGCCGGGGGAGTTCTCCTTCTCCACTTTCTAGGGAACGAGCCGGATGTGTCAGTTGAGGACGTCGCTTCAATGGTCGATTCGGCTATGATTGATTTCCTGGGAAAGCGTTGACGGAACAAGGTCCGTCTTGTCGGCAAGACAGATTGCGCGGCGATGGCGGACGACTTCCGGACGGCAACAACGCTCCCTAGTCGAAGTAATCAGGAACTAGCTGGCCGCTGAAGGGAGAGGCGATGGCGTTTGTGAACAGGGCGCTGTTTCCGTTTACGGCGGACGTCAATGCGCAGGACCGGCTTACGATAGGCGGGTGCGACACGGTGGGGCTGGCGGCTGAGTTCGGTACGCCGCTGCTGGTGTTCGACGACGCTACGCTCAGGGGGATGTGCCGCGGGTTCGTGGACTCGTTCACCTCGCGATACGCGAAGAGCGAGGTGCTCTACGCGTCAAAGGCGTTCGTGAACGGTGCGATCGCTAAGATCGTCGGCGAAGAGGGCTTGGGGCTCGACGTTGTCTCCGGCGGGGAGCTCGCCGTGGTGCACGGTGCCGGAGCCGACATGAGCCGGGTCTACTTCCACGGAAACAACAAGACGCCGGACGAGCTGGAGTACGCGCTGGACGTGGGCTGCGGGCGAATCGTCGTGGACAGCTTCTACGAGCTGGGACTGCTCAACGAGATCGCGAAGCGGCGGGGCGTCACACAGGACATCCTCCTGAGGCTCTCCCCGAGCGTCGACCCGCATACGCACGTCGCGACCACGACCGGCATCCTGGACAGCAAGTTCGGATTCTCGATTGAGACCGGCGACTCGACGATCGCAATCCGGGGGGCGCTGAACGCCTCCAACCTTGAGCTGATCGGCCTGCACTTTCACCTGGGCTCGCCGATCTTCGAGCTCGAGCCGTACTCGATCGCGATCGACACGGTGCTCAGCTACCTCGCCCCGTTCAGAGAAGAGGGGCTGAACATGCGGGAGTTCAGTCCAGGCGGCGGCTTCTCGATCGGATACGTGCGCGACCAGCTTCCTCCGGCGATCGAGGACTACGCGGAGGTAATCGTGTCAGCGTTCAAGCGGCGCTGCGAGGACCTCGGCTTCGGAGAGCCGACACTGATCATCGAGCCTGGACGCTCGATCGTCGGCAGAGCGGGCGTCGCGCTGTACACGGTCGGCGCGATCAAGGAGATCCCGACCGTGCGAAAGTACGTCTCGTTGGACGGCGGAATGGGTGACAACATCCGTCCCGCGCTTTACGGCTCGGAGTACGAGGCGGTGGTTGCGTCGCGTATGTCGGACGAGCCGGCCGAGGTGGTAACGCTCGCGGGCAAATACTGCGAGTCGGGAGACGTCTTGATACAGGACATCGAGATGCCAATTCTGGAGTCCGGCGACGTGATCGCGATCCCGGCGTCAGGGGCGTACGCTCCGTCGATGGCGAGCAACTACAACCTGAACGCCCGGCCCGCCATCGTGGTCGTGGCCGACGGCGATGCGCGTCTGATCCGACGCCGCGAGAGCTTTCAGGATATGATGGCGATGGACGTGGTCTAGCCGGGAGGTCCAACAATGAGCGACATAATCTACCGTTCAGCAAAGTCGATTGCGCAGGCGATCAGGGACCGGGAGCTCACCACCGTCCAGGTGGTACAGGCCCACCTGGACCGCATCGGCGATGTCAACGGGAATCTCAACGCGGTGGTGGCACTCTGCGCAGAGCGTGCTATGGACGAGGCGAGAGAGGCCGACACGGCGCTTGCTCGCGGCGACGCGGTCGGCCCGCTCCACGGAGTGCCGATGACGCTCAAGGACTCGCTCGATACGGAGGGCGTGGTCACGACGGGCGGAACGGCGGGACGCAGAGACTTCGTTCCGGAGCACGATGCCACGGTTACGGCACGACTCCGCGCGGCAGGCGCGATCCTGCTCGGGAAGACGAACACCCCAGAGCTCACGATGGCCGGGGAGACCGACAACGTCGTCTACGGGCGCACGAACAACCCGTACAACGTCGATCGGACTCCGGGCGGATCGAGCGGCGGAGCGGCCGCGATCGTCTGCACCGGCGGGTCGCCTTTCGATGTCGGAAGCGACACGGGCGGAAGCGTCCGGATGCCGTCGCACTTCTGCGGGATCGCCGGAATCAAGCCGAACTCCGGGAGGGTCCCGCGTACGGGGCACATCATCCCGTACGCGATGGGCGCCACCGACGCGTACACGCAGAACGGGCCGATGGCGCGCCGCGTCGAGGACCTCGCCCTGCTGCTGCCGATCATGTCGGGCCCGGACTGGATCGATCCGGCGATCGTCGACATGCACCTGGGTGACTCCAACGACGTGGATCTCGCGACTCTCAGGATCGCGGTCTACTCCGAGGTGGAGGGCTACAAGACGCCGTCAGAGGAGACTAGCGAGGTGGTTGCCAATGTCAGTGCGGTACTGGGCGACTCCGTGCAAACGGTCGTGCAGGATTACCCCGAGGCGCTCAGCAGGGTGCCAGACCTGACCGGCAAGATCGGAGGAGCGGACGGACGCGCTGGAACGCGCAGGCTTCTCGACAAGGCCGGCACGACAGAGGTCTCCCCCATCCTGGTCAAACGCTTCGAGGAGGCCGAGCCGATCTCGACCGCGGAGTTCACCCGGGCGCTGGAGGAGTTGGACGAGTACCGGAGCGATATGCTCAGGTTCATGCACGACTATGACGCGATAGTCTGTCCGGTCGCGGCAACGGCGGCCCCACCGCACGGCGCGACATTCGAGGACGAGTACAAGAATGGGTTCTACACAGGGCCGTACAACCTGACCGGATGGCCCGGAACGGTGGTCCGGTGCGGTTTCTCCTCCGAGGGCCTGCCGATCGGGGTCCAGGTTATCGCAAGGCCTTGGCGGGAGGACGTTTCGCTCGCGATCGCGGCGCACCTGGAGTCCGTCCTGGGCGGCTGGCAGGAGTCGCCGATTTAGGGGCAAGCTTCGTACTTCGATCCGCCGCGGCGGAGACGAACGATAGTAGGATGATCGCGAGGGACTCTTCGTCCTTCGATGGAGCCTGTGCTGAGCTTGTCGAAGTGCTCAGAGCCTGCCCCGGCGCAGGCCGGGGACGAATGGACGTCGACGGATCGCGAGCTGCACCAACGGGATTGGAGAGACGAAATGGACCTCGAGCTGAACGGCAAACGCGCGATAGTGACCGGCGGCAGCGTCGGGATCGGCAAGGCTACCGCGAGGGAGCTCGCGAAGGAGGGGGTCGACGTCGTGATCTGCGCCCGCCGTGAGGACGTCCTGTCGCAGGCCGCAAAGGAGTTGGCGACTGAGACCGGACGCCGGATCGTACCGGTTGTGGCTGACACCACCAGCACCGAGTCGGTAAACGCGATGGTCGAGCGGGCGGCCGCTGAGCTCGGGGGAGTCGACATCCTGGTCAACAACGCCGCCGCGCCAGGCGGACTCGTTCTCGGCCCACTTCCGGAGTCGGACGACGCCGACCTGCTCTTCGACATCAACACCAAGGTCGTCGGTTACTTCCGCTGCGCAAAGGCGGTCGCCCCGATCATGCGAGAGCAGGGCTGGGGACGGATCATCAACGTCGGCGGCCTGGCGGCTCGGAACGCGGGGACATTCAGCGGCCTCCGGAACGCGGCGCTGGTCCACCTGACCAAGACGCTGTCCAACATGCTCGGACCCGACGGCATCAATGTCAACCTCGTCCACCCGGGGGCGACGATCACCGAGCGCACCTCGGCTGAGGCTGCTGGAGCGCCCCTGGGGAACGACATAGGACGGATGGTGGACGCGACTGAGATCGGATACATCGTGACCTTCTTGGCCTCTCCGAAGTCGACCGCCATTGCGGGCGAGGTTGTGGCTGCGGGCGGCGGTGTGGGGAGCTCGGTCTATCAGTAGGGTTGTTGAGGAATGAGAAGTGAGTGGATCACCCACACGCGGCTGCAACCCCCTGTCATGCTGAGCGAAATGAAATGTAGCGAAGCATCTCACGCCCGAAACGGCCTGATTGGTCGGAGATGCTTCGTCGGCCAAAGGCCTCCTCAGCATGACAAAGGGGGTGCGGCGGCCTCCTCGGTTTGACAATGGAGGACAAAGGACGGGCTGATGTCCTGGCAGGAAACGTACAAGGACAGACTGACTACCGCCGAAGAGGCGGTCTCCATCGTCGAGGACGGCGATCGCGTCATCGTGCCGCTCTCGGAGCAGCCGTTGAAGCTGGTCGCGGCGCTCGCTGAGCGCGCGCAAGAGATCGAGGGCGCCACACTCACCGTCGCGGTGCCGCAGTTCGACGTCGGACCGTTTCTCGAGGCTGGCTGGAATGTCGAGATCGAGAACTTCATCGGCGCCTACGGCAGGCCGTACGAGAACGAGGGACTCGCACCGTACTCGCCTCTACCCTTCTCTCTGACGTTCAAGGCCAACGATGAGCGTCCGAGCGAGGCGAAGCCGATCGACGTCGTGCTGATTACGGTCGCGCCTCCCAACTCCCACGGCCAGATCACCTGTGGTCCGCACGCGTGGTACAAGCGCGGCCTCGCCCAGCGCTCTCGAAAGGTCGCCGCAGAGGTCAACCCGGGTCTGATCCGCACGTACGGTGACGGCTTCATGCCGGCGGAGGAGATAGACAGGCTCGTCGAGGCGGAGGAATCGGGAGTCACCCGCGAAATGCTGCTCGCCGCCGCCGCCGAGCTTCCCGAAGACAGAAAGGCCACGCTCGAGGACATCATCTCCCGCGTGAATCCGGATCGACTCGCCCTGGCGATGCCGAGCTTCGCGACCATCAATCTCGATAGACTCAAGGCGCAGCTAGGAATCGACGATCCGTCTCCTGAGTCCAGGGCGATCGCAGAGCAGGTGGTGGACCTGGTGCCGGACGGCTCGACGATCCAGATCGGCGTCGGGACGCCCTCGACATACCTGCCGCGGCTCGGCGTGTTCGACGACAAGGTCGATCTGGGTCTTCACTCCGAGCTTACCGTCCCTGGCGTCGCCAAGCTGGTCGATGCGGGGGTGATCAACGGCTCGCGCAAGAACCTGCACCGGGGCCGCGCCGTCGCGACGTCGTGGAACGGCGCCGACGACGATGACCTAAAGATCATCGACGACAACCCAATCTTTGAGCTGTACTCTCCGGAGTACGTCCTGAACCCGTGGGTTATCTCGCAGAACCACAACCAGGTAAGCATCAACAACGGCCTCTCCGTCGATCTGACCGGTCAGATCGCCTCTGAGAGCATCTTCGGCGGGCAGATGTACAACGGCACGGGCGGCCAGCCGGAGACGCACATCGGCGCGCTCTACTCTCCCGGCGGACGTGCGATCACACTGCTCTATTCGACCGCGATCCAGGGCGCCATCTCGCGGATCGTTCCAAAGCTGGAGTCAGGCGAGATGGTCACGATGCCGCGGTTCTGGGCGGACACGATCGTGACCGAGTACGGCGTCGCCCGCCTGCTTGGCAAGAACCATCGCGAGCGGGCCGAGGCGCTGATCGCCATCGCGCACCCGAACTTCCGCGCCGAGCTGCGCGAGGCTGCAGAGGGCTGGCTGCTGCGCTAGCCAGCCACGGCTACTCGAATTTGAAGAGCCTCGTCGCAGCGACTGAGGTAACGGCGATCCAGCCCGCGATCACGGCGAACTGGACTGGGAAGTCCGCTAGAGTCTTGGCCCCGATCGTCACACCCCGGAGAACGTCGATCATAGGCGCGACAGGCAGGAATCGCACGATGTCCGCTAGAAACCCGGGCAGGAGCTCTGGGGGGAAGAAAATCCCGGAGAACACGACCACCGGGAAGACGACGAGGTTGCCAAGTCCGCTCGCCGCCGCGGCGGTCTTGGAGAATACCCCTATGATGAAGCCCAGGTTCAGGAAGACGAGGTTGCAGACCAGGATCAGAACGGCCACGACAAGCAGGTTGCCTCCGACGGCCACTCCGAAGGCGACCGCGCCCAGCCCAAGGATCGTGGCGGCCTGAATCAGCGAGAGCACCATATACGCCAGCACCTGCGCAGTGAAGAACGTTCTCGCCCTGAGTGGTGAGACCTTGATCCGACGGAATATCTTCTTCTCGCGGTAGGTCGCCATGGACGCCGCGATTCCGATCACGGAGTTCATCATAATGCTCCACAGCGCTATTCCCGGCAGAACGAACTCCATCAGGGTCAGGTCCTCTGACAGGACGCCTTCCGCGTTGAGTTCGAGACGAATGGGAGCGTCTGCGAGATCGAGGTTCACCTGGTCCAGGAATCGCTCGACCGCGACGATCACTCCCCCTCCAAGCAGCCCCTCGTCGTAGATCAGGGAGACCGAGGCCGGGGGCTGGTTCCTGGCCTGAGAGTCGAGGTTCTCCGGGATGATCAGCAGGTAGCCGATGTCTCCATCTCGGACCGCGTTTCTGACCGCGTTCTCGTCCTCCCGAACTTCGATCTCGAAACCTGGGACGTCTCCCAGGCTCTGAACGAGCCTGTTGGAGAGCGGGTCCCGAGCATGGTCGACGACGGCTATGCGGACGGTGGAGTCGCGAAACGATCCCATAAGCCCGAACATGGCGACCATCACGATCGGAAACAGGAGAGCCCACAACAGGGCCTGCCTGTTGCGCAGGATCATCTTGAGATCGGCGATGGTCAGCTTGAGAAGCAGCATCGGGTTGGCGTACGTTCAGGCTACGCGCGGTTCAGCTATCCTGGCCGGCAGTGTCGACTTGAGAGGCTTGATGTACGGTGCGCCAAAGCCGCAGCAGGCGCCAAAGACCTGTACGCCCATGCCTGCCCACTCGTTGGCCGCGTGAACGAGGTCTTCAGGCGACTCTTCGTTTGCCAACGAGCGGTCCTGCCATCGCTGGACGTAATCGGTCCGTCCGGCGTCCGGATAGGCCGCTATCGGACCGGGCCACTCGTCGAGCATGACCTCCAGGGCGACGTTGATGTCCGCGATCCTCGAGTGAAACACGGCCATTGCATCGGGTCCGACCGGCTTGATCTCCGCAATCGCCTCTGTGAGGGTCATTCCATCGTTGATCAAACGGGCGCCGGCCGGCGCAGGCGCGAATTTCTCGCGGCCACCAAGGATAATGGCGCCGTTCGAGTCGACGTGCGCATCGAATCCCACCCAGACCGGTAGTCCCGTGGCCTTGGCGGCTGTGGCTTCAATCAGCCGGGCCTCGTTGTCGCGGCCCATGGGTTCAACCAAGAACAGATCCACGCCTGCCTCGGCGAGGATACCTGTCATCTCGGCGTAGTAGTCCTCCAGTTCAGTGGTCGAGATACGAGCCGTTTCAGGATAGGGCATCATGCCGCCTGTCGTGTAACCCCCGCCGACCCCGATTTCGCCTGTACGGGGATTTCGGCCGACTATGTGGCTGGAGACGGAGGCAGCGATGTACACTGGCCGACCCGCGGCCGCCCTATCCCTGGCCTCTTGGGCGAGATGAGCCGCCCGAGCGTTGATCTCTCTTACCATCGAACCGTATCCGGCGCTCTCCAGCATCGGGCGCACCGTCGAGAAGGTGTTCGTGGTTATCACGTCGGCGCCCGCCCGGATGTACCGTTCATGCATCTGAATCACGCTGGATGGATGGGTAACGTTTGCAGGGCCACACCAAGCGACGGGATCCATGGGCACGCCCATGTCCTGAAGCTGGGTTCCCACGGCACCATCCAAGACTACTGTTTCGCCCCGAACGATACGCGCTTTGAGCTCTCGATAATCTGCCATCTCAGGTACCTCCTCAGGGCTACGGGTTCAGCACGGACAGGGAGACGACTCAACTCACTATTCACTATTCTCTCTTCCCAATGCTGAACCAGTTAGGGATAGGAAGACGTCTTCGAGGGTCGCAGTGGCAACCTCGAGGTGGCCCAGGGAGCAACCTGACCCAGATACCCAGTCCATCAGCGCCGGAATGGTCTCGGCCGTGTTCGATGAGCTGAGTACGACTCTCCCGGACGAGTCCTCGCCGACCTCGACGACCGCCGCGAGCGACCTCAAGCCGTCTGGCCGTCGTCCATCTGTTTCCAGTCCGACCGTGATTCTATATGGGACCGAAAGGGATTGGACGAGATTGGCCGGTGTGTCCAGGGCGACTATCCTGCCGCGGTCCATGATTGCGACGCGGTCGCACAGGAACTCGGCCTCCTCCATGTAGTGGGTCGTCATTACCACGGTCCGGCCTTCCCGGTTCATCCGCTGTACGGTGCCCCAGAGGTTTCGCCGCGCCTGCGGATCAAGGCCTGCCGTGGGCTCGTCGAGAAAGACGAGCTCCGGGTCGTTGACTAGCGTCGCCGCAAGTGCGAAGCGCTGCTGCTGACCGCCGGATAGCTTGGCGACCGTGGTGTCGGCCTTGTCAACGAGGCCTACTGGGGCGAGCAGTTCGCCCGGCTCGCTTTCCGCACCGTAGATCAACGCGAAGAGGTCGAGGATCTCGCGAAGCGTGAGGTAGTCGAAGTAGGCGGAAGCCTGAAGCTGGACTCCGATCCGCCGCTTGATGGCCTCGCCGTCGCGGGCGACGTCCATGCCGAGTACGGAGATGGCCCCGGCGGTGGGCTCCAAGAGGCCCTCGATGCACTCAAGCGTGGTGGTCTTTCCCGCGCCGTTCGGCCCGAGGATCCCAAACACCTCCCCTTGTCGGACGCTGAAGGAGACGTGGTCAACCGCGACGAGGTCATCGTAGGTTTTCGTCAGGGACTCTACACGGATTACGTCGGCCACGTTATTAGATGTCGGTGAAGACGCCCTCGACGTCTAGTTTAAGTCCTGGGATTGATGGCGACTCCACGTAGGTGCCCTGAGTGTACACTCGAATGGTCTCAAACTCGGTCTGTCCGGCCCGAAGCACCTCGATTGTCCGGTCCACCGGGTCAACGATCCAGTACTCGGGAACTCCGAACCTCAGGTAACTCGACGCCTTCAGCATCCGGTCGCGGTCCACGGTGCTTGGTGAGAGGACTTCGATCACGAGGTCGGGAGCGCCCTGAACGTTTCGCTCACCTACTATTCCCAGATGCTCCGGGGATATGAGTAAGACGTCCGGCTGAAGTACGTCGCTTTCAGACAGAACGACGTCGTAAGGAGCGATGAAGACCGTCCCGAGTGACAGCTCTTCAGCCAGATCGCTCAGGATCCTGTAGAGCCGTCCGGCGACAAGCTGATGTGCTGTGTTAGGTGCAGGTGCCAACATTAGCTCTCCATCAATCAGCTCGTAGCGGCGTTCGTCCCCGTCGGGAATCGCCATATAGTCCCTGACCCTGTACTTGATCCTCGGATTGGCCATGTGCCGACCTCCTAGTTGAACCTGATCCCGCCGCCGTTTGTGCCCTCGAAGTCGCTCGTGCTGTACACGCCGAGGTCCCGCCCTTGGTGCACGTGGATGATAACCTCCTGCCTCACGATTCCGACCGCATCCAAGAGCTCCGCCTCGATGTCGTCGATGATGTCCTGAATCCCGTCCGACGTAATCACCTCCTCGATGTTCAGCGTGGCGTGGACGACATTGTCCGCGTAGTGAACGTCCAGCCTTCCGACGGTCGTCTCGTCGGCCATGACGATGTAGCACTCCGAGAACGGGGTGCGTGTCTCACGCTGGAAGTCGTACTTCGCCATTACGTCCGCACCTGTCCGTTTCCCATAACTGTCCATTTATATGAAGTGAGTTCCTTCAGCCCCATGGGGCCTCGCGCGTGGAACTTGTCGGTCGAGATCGCTACCTCTGCGCCGAGACCGAACTCACCGCCGTCATTGAACCGCGTCGAGCAGTTGACGAACACGGCGCTGGAGTCCACCTCGTCGACAAACCGCATCGCCGCGGAGTAGTCCTCGGTCACAATCGCGTCGGAGTGACCGGAGCCATATTTCTCTATGTGCTTCAGCGCCTCGTCGAGAGAGTCGACGATCCTCACGCCAGCGATAAGGTCCAGGAACTCGGTGCTCCAGTCCCCCTCACTTGCGGGTGTAACCCTGAGGTCCTCGCGTCCGTTTGACGGGCCGATGAGGCTCAGCGCGCGACGATCGCAGCGCATCTCGACCCCGGCCTCGGCAAACCTCGCGGCGATCATCGGCAGATACGTGGGGGCGACGTTCGAGTGGACGATCACGGTGTCCATCGCGTTGCAGACCGAGTATCTTTGCACCTTGGCGTTGTACACGATGTCTACCGCCATCTCCAGGTCGACCTCTCGGTCGACGTAGGTGTGGCAGACGCCGACGCCGCCTGTGATCGCGGGCATCTGAGCGTCTCGAGCAACCCTGTTGATAAGCTCCTGGCCGCCCCTGGGGATCAGCAAATCGATGTACTCACGCGCCTGTAGCATGCGTCCTACGAGAGCGCGGTCGGTGGACTCGAATAGCTGTACCGCGTCCTCCGGCACACCTGCCTCGGAGATCGCCTCGCGGATCATGTTCGCGAGCGCGGTGTTGGAGTTGATCGTATCGCTGCCCCCGCGCAGGACGACCGCGTTGCCGGACTTCAGGCACAGAGTGGAGATGTCGACGGTGACGTTCGGCCTGCTCTCGTAGATCACGCCGATCACGCCGAGCGGTACGCGCCTGCGTCCGACCTGCAGCCCATTGGGCATCCTGCGCATCTCGATGGTCTCGCCGACAGGGTCGGGAAGCGCGGCGACGCTGCGGACGTCCGACGCGATCGCGTCGAGGCGTTCGGCGTCCAGCATCATCCGGTCGAGGTAGTACTCGGCCAGCCCTTTATCGCGTCCCGCGTCGAGGTCCAGGGCGTTCGCGTCTAGGATCTCTTCCCGGCGAGACCCGAGTCCGTCCGCGATGTTCAGCAGCGCCTGAGTACGCGACGCTCCCGAGGCCTTCGCCAGCTCTCTGGCGGCACGCCTCGCGGCTGCGCCCTTGGTGGTTAGCTCGTCAACTATCGTCCGCAAAGGGACTCACCCTCCCAACTCCAGCGCTCTCACTCCTCTCCGAACAAGCTCGACGACCCGGAGATACTTCGTCGTCCGCCGCGGCAGACTCCTCAGCATCACAGGTTTTGTAAGGGTCTCGTCCAGTGAGAGGACTCGTGGCCCTTTCACTCCGTGCTTCTCTACCCGCTCAGAATCACGATATTGTCACGATGCACGACTTCGTCGCCGTAGTAGTGGCCGAGCGTCGACTCGATCCGGTCGGACCGGAGCTTCCGGATCGTCAGGATGTCCTCGGAGCTGTAGTTGGCGATGCCGCAGGCGACCTGATGCTGGTCCGAGTCCACGACCATGACGACGTCGCCGCGGTCGAAGTCTCCGACCGAGTCCACGACCCCCGCAGCGAGCAGGCTCCTGTTCTGCTGCACCAGCGCCCTCACTGCGCCGGGATCGATGACAACGGCATCGGAGTGCCGCATCTGGCTCAACAGGTACCGCTTTCTGCTCTCCATCCTGGCGGCGTGCGACGGGAAGTAGGTCCCGACCGCTTCGCCTCTGGCGAGGCGGGTAATCACGTCCGGATCCGCGCCCGCAGCGACAACCGCGTCGACGCCGGACGCGGTGGCCAGCTTCGCCGCGTCGAGCTTCGTCGCCATGCCCCCACGTCCAAGCTTGTCTGACGACGGCCCGGCAAGCGCCTCGATCTCGGGAGTGAACTCCGGGACGACCGGGACCATCGTCGCGTCCGGATAGACCTTCGGGTCCCTGGTGAACAGCCCGTCGACCTCGCCGAGCATGATCAGCAGATCGGCGTCGACGATGTTGGCCACCATCGCGGACAGCATGTCGTTATCGCCGAAGACCTCTCCCTCGATCTCCTCGACGGCCACGACGTCGTTCTCGTTGATGATTGGTACGACGCCCCGGTCGATCAGCCCAAGCAGCGTGTTCCGGACGTTCAGATACCCATCGCGGTCGCCCAGGTCCCTGCCTGTCAGGAGCGCCTGCGCAACGCGGACGTCGTGTCTCGCGAAGATCTGTTCGTAGGCGCTCATTAACCGTCCCTGTCCGACTGCCGCGAACAGCTGCCGCATATGGACGCTGCTGGCTCGGCGCTCCTCGCCGAGCGCGTACCTGCCCGCGGCGATCGCGCCGGATGAGACCAGCAACAGCTCGACGCCGTCGCGATGAAGCCCGACGATCTGCTCGACGAGGGCTTCCATCATCGACGAGTCGAGGCCTCGGGCGTCGCCGCCGATCAGCGCGGTCCCGGCCTTTACCACGATCCGGCGGTAGGCTGTCGTTCTTCGAGGCGTCATTCGAATCTGTTCGTCCGCTCCAATGGTACCAGATGACCGAGGCCGGACAGTTGCAATATACTGCGGCGACGAGAAAGGGGGAGGCCAAATGAATGACCTTGTGACGGCTGAGTGGGGCGACGCCGTGGAAGCCATCGAGCGGTGCTACGAGCTGGGCTGGACGGACGGCCTGCCGGTCGTACCGCCCACGATAGAGCGGGTGCAGCAGTTCATGGACTACGCCGAGCGGTCTCCCGACGAGGTGCTCGGTTCGGTCCCTGAGCGGAGACGGGAGGTCACCGTCGCAAAGACCGCCGCGAACGCCGTCATGGCCGGATGCCTGCCGGAGTACTTCCCAGTGGTGCTGGCCGCGACCGAGGCGATGCTGGACCCCGAGTTCAACCTGATCGCTCCGTCCTCGAGCCAGGGCGGGGCCGCGGTGCTGGTCATCGTCAACGGGCCCGCGGTCGAAAAGTTGGGCATGAACTCCGGCGCCAATCTGTTCGGTCCGGGCAACCGCGCCAACGCGACGATCGGCCGCGCGATTCGCCTCATCCTGATGAACGCCTGCGCCTCGATCCCCGGCGTGTTCGATCGGACGGTGATCGGCCACCCCGGCAAATACACCTACTGCATCGCCGAGAACGAGACCGACTCCCGCTGGCTGCCGCTCCACGTCGAGCGTGGACTGTCCCCGGACCAGAGCGCGGTGACAGTCTTCGCCTCCTGGGAGCCGCGGCAGGTGCGCTCCTCGGCCCACTCGCGGGAGGTGGTGCTCGACACCGTCGCGGACGTCGCGTCCGTGCTCGGCTCTTCACTGGCGTCGTCCGACTCGGTCGGCGACGAGAGTTTGCCGGTGCGGCAGGGGCAGCTCTTGGTCACAATCGCGGGCGCCGCCGACTTCTGGGGCGACTGGACGAAGCGGGACGTCCGGGAGTACTTGCATCCCAGGATCGGACGGTCGATCGCGGACCTCAAGATCGTCCGCGTGCTCGAGGGCGATGTCGAGCCCGCTGACTACCAGACGTTCGCGCAGTTTGTTCCGGAACCCGACGACATCCTGGTCGTCAGGGCGGGCTCGCCTGAGGCTACCGGCTACCGCTGCTCGGTGATCCTCAGCGAGCTTCCGAAGCTCGCCTCCGCCGCCGTGACCAGGGCAATCGGGTGAGCCGATTTCCGGTAGACTGGCTCTCGGCGATCCTTAGGGAGCTTCCGAAGGTCGCCGCCGCCGTGACCAGGGCGGTCGGGTGAGCCGCTTTAGCCTCGACCCGGATGCGGTTCCGGGTCTCATTTCTGGCTTCCACGAGGAGATGCGGAGAGGCCTTCGCGGGGAACCGAGCTCGATCTCGATGCAGCCTGCGTTCGTCGGCCGGCCGGTTGGCGATGAGAAGGGTCGATTCGTCGCGCTTGATCTCGGAGGGACGAACGTCAGGGCGACGGTGGTCGAGGTCGGCCCGCGCGGTGCGATCGACGTCCTCGCGCACGACTCTGTCCGTCTCACGTCCACGACCGGCTCTGCCGCCGACCTCTTCAACCCGATCGCCGAGTTCATCGGCGGAGTCCTCGAAGCGGGCGTTGACTATAACCTTGGCTTTATATTCGCCTTCCCGGTCGTACAGCTCGGTATCCGTAGCGGACTGCTGTCCAAGTGGACGAAAGAGTTCGCCTTCGAGGGCGTCGAGGGCCGTGAGGTTGTCTCGCTCCTCGAGGAGGCCATCTCAGCGAAGAGCGGCCGGTTCCCATCGCTAAGACGTCTCACGGTGAGCGCGATGACCAACGACACCGTGGGGGTCCTCGCCGCGGGCGCTTTCTTCGACGACCGCTGCGACATGGGCCTCATCGTGGGTACCGGCACCAACATGGCCGTCGCCCTGCCCGCAACCGGGAGCGGGGACACCCCCACTGGGAGCGCGGGCATCCTGCCCGCACAGGGGCTGGGAGGGGCCGCGTCCGACATGCCGGCCGCCACTGGGAGCGCGGGCATCCTGCCCGCACGGGGGCTGGGAGGGGCCGCGTCCGACATGCCGGCAGCCACTGGGAGCGCGGGCATCCTGCCCGCATGGGCTGCGGGGTCGGGCGTACCAGGCCGCACCAACGAGATGCTCATCAACATGGAGTGCGGCAACTTCGACGGCGTCCGCGCCATTCAGACCCCCCTAGACCGCCGGCTCGACGCCGAGTCCGGCAGCGAGGGCCAGTTAATCGAGAAGATGATCGCCGGCCGCTACCTCGGCGAGCTTGTCAGGCTGTCAGTCGCCGAAGAGTCCGAGCGACGGACCGCGTACGAGACCTGGCTCCGGGACGGCAGCGCCTTCAAGACCCCGTACGCGTTCACCACCGAGCTCATGTCAGACGTCGTCTCCGACGAATCTCCCGACCTGCTCGCGACGTCCATGCTGCTCACCCGCCTCGGCATAGCCGAGACAACGCGGGCCGACCGCCGCCGGCTGAAGGACGCCTGCGCCGCCGCCGCCCGCCGCTCCGCGCACCTCGTCGCGCTCAAGATCGCCGCGACTGCGACCTTCATCGACCCCGATCTCGATGAAGAGCACATCGTCGCTGCTGACGGCGGAGTCATTCAAGGCTGCCCCGGCTACCAGTCCGAGGTCGGAAGTGGCCTCCACGACATCCTCGGCCCCAAGGCTACTCGAATCCGCATCGCCTACATCCGAGACGGCTCAGCCCTCGGCGCCGCAATCATCGCCGCCACCGCCGCGGGCGTCTAAGCCGGTAGATCGTTCCAGACGAGGCTGCGTCCTCGGCCTGACGCTGAGCGCAGCGAAGCATCTAACGCCCTAGATTCTGTCAGCGAGCGATTTCAGCGCCCAGCTAGTTTCAACCGCCCGGTAGGCTGTTTGACCTACTGGACTGCGAGCGCCGAGTTCCACTGGCAGTTTACCGCGTGCCCGTAGGAGCGGTTCGCGAACCGCTCCACCCTGCCCCCGAGGCGACAGCTTCTGCCTGTGGAGACGGGTGTCGGAATCCCGTTGGGGGAGGAGCGCCCTGAGAGTCTACGGCCCTCAATTCTTGGAAGCGGTCTCTTGGGTTACCCGTGCTTGCTCTACGTCGTTCCGGCGGAGGCCGGAACCCAGGTGGGGTTGGGCGAGCGTTCATATGTCGGAGAGTGCGGGAATTTGGCACTATGCACGACGGCATCTCAGATTCAGTAGAAAGACTAGCACAGAGGTGGGCAGCGCCTCGGGACTCCGATCGTTCCGTCCCCTCTCGCCACCTTCGCCGTCCAGAGGTCCTCACATTCTTGACAAGGTCCGGTAGAATGCTGGACCCGAAGTCATACGAGGAGTTGGGCTATGGTACTCGACGTTAGCGTTGTCCGGTTACAACACCTACAACGCCCGGACGCGGCGACCCGCAGATTCCTTCAGTACCTGATGGAAAATGTCTTGGAAGCTGACTGGTTCGCAGAAGTTGGTGGAAACCTCATGATCGAGTACGTGGATCAGAATATGCTCGACCAGGCAGAAGAGTACGCCGTGTCTGCTGGATTACCGCCAGCCCAGACGGAGTCTATAACACGTTGGGTCAGGAACCTCCCTTGGGACGGGGAGATGGTGACGCTCTTCATGGAGACGTGACCCACTTGTCAAATCCGTGTGTCACTACCCAGACATGACCCAGAGGGACTTCATCGCTTGCGGATACGGCGCATGGGCGCCCTGAAAACGAGATGGAACAAGCAATCGATGTAACCGGCTAGACGAAGACCACAGGAGAGATTCAATCATGGGACTTGACGTCGGAACCGTGCGGATCAATTATCTTCCTCGGCCGAGTGGAGCTACCTACAGATTCGCGTGGCATCTAGCTAAAGAACGGGACGACGATGCCTGGCAAGTCTTCACGGGTGAGAATGTATTCACTGAGTTCGAATTTGACCATCTCATTGTTCGGGCGGCGGACTACATCGCCTCGGAAGGTCTCGATTCGGTAGCTGCCCATCAGGTGATGCGGTGGGTCAGGGGCCTGCCATGGCGAGATGGGTACATAATGCTGCACTTGGGTTGGTAGTTCCCGGAATTTGCGCAAGACTCGCTTCTATGAACCAACAGGTTGAGATGCATCGCGTAGCATCCGCGGATGGAAATCGAGTGCTCAGGATTGTGAGCGAAAGTATTTCTTCCGGAGGTAGTGAGGGCCTTCCCACTTGAATTCAACTGGCGTAGTCTAAGCCGCGGACGAAAAACTCCGCTGCTTCTCAGCGAGTCTCGAGAGCAGTTTGTCATGGCGGCGCTCGAACAGGTGATACTTTACGGGAGATCTAAACAATGGTCTGAGCTGCAGCGAACTGTCACTCTCTGTTGCGCGTTCGGTTTCGAGATCGACTACGTATGACAAGCTCTCGACGGCTATCTCGTGCAGTTCGTTGAACCATTCATCCATAGTCGCGGTGAGTTCCTGGATGCGCCTAGTGGGTATATCCCGGTAGTGCGTTTGCCCAAACTGTTTTACCAGACTTCGGCCTATCAGCCATAGCACATGTAGCCGACCGTGTTCACGCTCATCACCTTTGTTTCCCGTGCGCTCGGCGTACTTCCGCCACTCTGATTGGATCCTCTGATAAATGGTCCAAGGCAATCTTAGCCTCTCTGCTTCGACTCCGTCGTAGAAAACTTGACCGTAGACTCCTCCTTCAGATGTAGGGGATTCTGGAATGTCCCGGATCTTGTCCTTGGCCTCACCCGGTGCGCCCATGAATGCCCAGGTTGTTTGGGCAATATCCTTGATCGTTACATATTCTCCGGGGTTGCCGTCAGCCATGTGTTTGTATTCGCCTCGCCTCAGTTCGTAAAACACTGGCGGATCCAGTGACCGAAACTCACGTTGGAGTCTCAGCTGTTCAGGTCGATCGAACAGAAAGTCCCAGGGTTTCATCTGAGACTGCTTGTTGCTCGCCGCACTGATGAAATGCCTTAGATTTGACGAAGGGTCTTCAACCAATTTGATCGTAATTTGAGCATTTCCGAGTTCACCAAACCGACGCCAGTGGTTCCATGCAGTGAATGTTGTCTGACAGCCGTTCACGATTTGCAGGTCGTCAACGTGTATCAATGCTCTCCCCGAGTCGATAACCGGAGTAGTGAATGACTTGCAAACAGCAGACAGTCCATTGTTCATAAGTTGGAAGAGTTCGCGCTGATTCGGATCGGTGAGCGTCTGCCTGATCCCTTTGTTGACGATGTTTGAACCTAGTGGACCTCTAGGGTTGTGTCGAAAAATCCTGTATTTGTATTGATCAAAAATCTCTACCAAATCGGTGAGGTCTAGTGTGCCGATCAGACACTTGAATCCCCCGGAAGATGTCTGATGAAATCCGTCCGGGCTCATCTCTAGTTTCAAAGAGATGTCACGGACGTTTTCAAACGAGTCCATGAAGTCCACGAGACTATTCAGGTCGCAAACAACGGCCGAGTGCTCGACATCCACTGATTTTGCAGCTAATGAAAGGATTAGTGGTTCCGATGACCATGAGTTTGCTCTGTCGTGAACCGGCTTCGTGGCATGCATTGTTGTCAAATAGACGACTTGGATGACGTAGCCTTCTGACAAGCATCTGCGAAGTGGTCGGGCGAAATCTGCGATTTTCTGATTCGCGTCGCGAAGGAGCTCATGGCTGACTAGTCTCTTCGGAACATCGAGGAGACCGACCAACTCGTTCATCTTGAGACTTCCCGGCGCTGACCGGTACTTTGACTGAAAGAGATATACTGTGCTCTCTGCGTCGTCGATGAAGTACGCATCGAGTCCTAGATCGTCCTTGCCGTCAGTGATACTCTCAAGCAACTCGTCTTGAGTAGGTTGGTTAGCTGCCTGGTTGAGATACATGTCTGCCGCCCAGAATAGAAACCCCCTGGCGGGGTCACCGGAAAACAACTGGTCGGCCTAGCCTCGAAACCTAATGTCCACGCGTTCAATGTTTCTCTGTCGTATGTCTGTTGTCGTCGGCATCGAACTTAACCTCCTGTTTCCCGTTCGCGGGGAATCGACGGACCGTTGAATCATTTTTAGTAGGGACGCTAGGAGTCGGGATTTGAGTCGTTCGGTCGGTGTTCCTTGAGATCATTGGAAGCTTTATGGGCAACGAGACGAATGGGAATATCGCTTGAACAAAACCAACTCTACTGCATGTCCGGTAGATTGGTCCACCAGATGCTGGTCTCTCGATGAATAGGAAACAACGTCTGTCCTCCGGCGAAGGAGAGGTGAACTCTAAATAATCTCTATCCGGCAGACGCGGCGGCTGGGGTCGCAGCAGAACCAGAGGGCGCCGTCGTGGAAAGTGAGGCCGTGGAGCTCCGGGGACGGCACATCGATCTCGGCGAGGACCTCGCCGTCGTCAGGCGATAGACGGTGGACCGTTTGCATCGCGCGATCGGCGCACCAGATCGCCTCGCCGTCCCAGGCGATCCCGTGCGGAGCGGCTCCCGGCGTTGGGATCGAGTGCTGGACCTCGAGGGTCTCCGCGTCGATCAGGTACAGTCGCAGCGCGGGCTTGATCGTCACCCACATCGATCCGTCGATCCACTCCATCCCGTGCGGCCGGTTGTACGAGCGCCCGGTGTCTCGGGGGTCATGGACTCCCGTGCCGGGAGGCTCGTGGAAGCTGGCTGTGGAGCCGTCCTCGTTCAGCTTGTACAGTCGCGAGTTGTGTGTCGACGCGACCCAGACGTTCTCGTCGGTGAGGGTGAGCCCGCTGGACCGATAGGTCTCGGTCGGCACGTCGACCATCGCCTCGCCGGACTCGTAGTCGAGCTTGCAGAGCCTGGAGCCGTTCGCGGCGCTGATCATCCACAGCCCGTCGTCTGCTGCCTGGAGACCATTGGGCCTGGGGCAGGGCGTCAGCCACATGTCTTGGACCGTTCTCATTATCTGGCCCTTTCAGCCTAACTGGGCGATTCGCAGGTCGGCCCGACAGGTGATGATCGTGGCCGACCTGAAGACCGCACCTCAAGGTGACGATGGGGAGGGCGCCGGCTCCTGAAGGTCAGGTCGGGAGCTCTAGGGAGCAGACACGCCGCGTGACCGCACAGCAGAACCAGATACGGTCGCCGCGCAGGGTCATGCCGTGGACCTCCGGGTCCGGGACGTCGATCTCGTCCAACACCTCTCCAGTTTCCGGGTCCATCCTGTGAATCTTGCAATCACCAGTGTCGGCAAGCCACATCTGGCCGTTGTGAATGAATAGGCCGTGAGGGCGGGCACCGGGCGAAGGGATCGACCGCTTCACCGTCATTGTTCCCGGGTCCATCAGGAAGACGCGCTCCGCCGGAGGCACCGCCACCCACATGTTCTCATCGTCGACCCACTCCATGCCGTGCGCGCCGGTCACTCTCTGGTTGATGGTGTCGCCGAATGCGACCACCCCGACGCCGGGCGTCTCGTGTTTCGCGATTGTTGATCCGTCCAGAGCGCACTGGACCAGTTTCAGAGTGAAGGTGGATGCGACCCATATGTTGTCGAACCCAATCGTGATCCCGCTGGAGTGTTCCGTCTCGGTCAGCACCTTTGAGAGGACTGATCCGTCGTCCCAGTCGAGCAGGTAGACGTGGTTGTCGGTCTGGTCGATGACCCAGAGGCCCTCGTCGGCGGCCTGCAGTCCGTTTGGCTGGGGACCCGGATGAACGAAGTGGTCTTGAAGAATGGTCAATTTGGCATCCTTGGTGACTAGTGCCCTGCGCAACACCCATTCTAACGACGAGGCGTGTGAATGTGAAAGTGCAGCTACGTCCCACCCGGCATTGACAGTGATTCGCGGGTGTGTTCCACTGCCAGGGCTTAAGCACCCGTTTCTTAACCAGTCGGCTTCGATCAGCAGCGTGACGACACGCCGGTGTGTTATGGAAGCGACTGAATCAACACAACAATCTCAATCTTTCACAGCACGGGTTCGACGGCCGGTGTCGAGTAGGGCCGCTATTCACCACTCCTGGCAGTTCTCGGCTGGATCGTTGCGGCGCCCCGCGCACCCCGTCTGCAGTACAGCTTGAGTCGCATGAGACTGGTCTCCACCTCGGCAAAGAGACGTGGCAACAGAACTTAGGAGGAATGCTCAGATGGCAAAGCACAAGAATCTTGTTTTCATATTCGCCGATCAGCAGCGGTACGACACGCTGGCCTGCTATGGGAACGACTGGATCAACACGCCCAACCTCAACGCGCTGAGCGAGGAGTCGTTCGTCTTCGAGAGAGCCTACGTGGCGCAGCCCGTGTGCGCCCCAGCGAGGGTGTCAATTATGACCGGGCTGTTTCCCCACACCGGGGATGTGAGGGTCAACGGAACGCCGATGCCCGACGACGTAAAGACGATCGCCGAGCACCTGCCGGACGGCTATGCGACCGGCTACATGGGCAAATGGCACCTCGGACACGACACCGCGGCCCAGCACGGCTTCGACCACTGGGTGTCGGTGGGCGCCGACTGGTGTACCTACGTCGACGACGGCAACCGGAGTCAGAGCGACTTCCATGACTACCTCGTCGAGAGGGGCTACGAGCCGGACACGATCATGTTCTCGAGGCGCGGTCACCTTCCCGAGGGACTCCTTGAGCTGCTGCCCGAGGGCGTGGAGGACTTCAGCGTAGAGGCCAAGTCGGAGTGCGCGCTCGAGGACCAGATGGCGCACTACCTGGGCAGGAACGCCGCCGAGTTCATCAAGGACCACAGCGATGAGCCGTTTGTGCTCTACGTGAGCACCTTCGAGCCCCACTCTCCGTACAACGGGCCCTACAACGACATGTACGACGCGGCCTCACTTCCGACCGGTCCCGCGTTCCTGAGGAAGCCGGAGGACGGCACTCTCCGTCACAGGTTGATGGCCGACCACCTGCTCCAGGCCCTCGACGGGAGCACTCGAGGCGTGCCCGTGCCGTTCAACGACACCGCCTCGATCGACGGCTGGAAGCGTCTGAGGGCCCAGTACTTCGCCAACATTACGCTGGTCGACGACATGGTCGGGATGATCACCGATGCTCTGAAGGAGGAGGGGATCTTCGACGACACCGTGGTCGTCTTCACCAGCGAGCACGGCGAGATGCTCGGAGACCATGGCCTGCTGCAGAAGCTCGCGATGTACGAGGAGTCCGCTCGGGTTCCGATGCTGATCAGGGCGCCCAACCTGTCCACCGACAAGACCTTAATCGGCGGCAACTTCAGTCACATCGACCTGGTGCCGACGCTTCTCGACCTGCTGGGATTCGACGTGCCCAACGGCCTTGAGGGAAAGCCCGTGACGTCGGTTATGGAGCAGGGGGGCAACCTCCGGAACAACGAGGTGATCATCGAGTGGAACGGGATGGAGTGGATCGAATTCGGCCCGCCTGAAAACAGGAAGAGGGACATAATCGTGGACCCGCAGATCCCGACGCCTGAGATCGCCGATATGAACACATCTCCGCGCCGGGCGATCGTCTTCAACGACTGGAAGCTGAACCTGTGCGCCTCGGACCGGTGCCAGCTATTCAACCTGCGCGAGGACCCTCACGAGCTCAACAACCTGTACGACGATCCCGGTCACCAGGACGTGGTGCGGCTGCTGACTGCAAAGATCCGCGCCTGGCAGTTCCGGACGGGCGACACGGTGCCACTGTAGGAGATTAGCTTTCACCGGCCCCACACTTGCTGGAACAGTCTCAGCCAGTTGCCTCCCAGCACCTTCGTGATGTCCTGGGCTGTATAGCCCCGGAGCGCAAGCTCTTGGGCCACGTTCGATAGGCTGTCAGGCGTCTCCATTCCCTGTGGGTGGAGCATGTTTTCCGGGTAGACGTTTGAGACGTCCCGCGGCCTCGTGCCCTGCTGTGAGAATATCCAGTCGAAGAACGCCTTCGGTTGCGACTGCGTGTAGTCCGTTCCGATCCCGACGTGGTTGATCCCGACCCTCTCCACCAGGTCGTCGATGGCGTCGACGTAGTCTTCGAGAGTCGACTCGAACCCTCGTCGCAGAAACGGCGGAAAGGCGTTCGCTCCGATGACTCCGCCGCGTTCGGTTATTAGCCTCAGTGCGTCGTCGGTCTTGTTCCTCGGGTGATCGAAGAAACCCCTGGCGTTTGCGTGGGTGCAGGCCACCGGCTGCTCCGATAGCTCAGCGGCCTCCAGGGTCGTCCGGTCGCCTACGTGCGAGAGGTCGACGAGCATGCCGAGCCGGTTCATCTCCCGTACTACATCCTGGCCGAACATGCTGAGACCGTCGTCGTGGCGCTCGTAGCACCCGTTGCCCACGAGATTTCGCTCGTTGTAGGTGATCTGAACGATCCGCACCCCGAGAGCCTGGAACAGCGCCAGCCGGTCGATATCGTTCTCGATCGGCGACGCGTTCTGCCAGCCGAGCACCACGCCGGTCTTCCCCTCGCGCTTGGCGCGCAGGATGTCGCCCGCGGTCCTGGCCTGGATCAGGGTAACTTCGCGAGTCTCGAACCGGTGGACCCACGCCGCCAGATTGTCCATGGTCTGGGCGAAACCCTCCCATATGGCGATGGTGGCATTGATGCCGGTAACTCGGCCCGAGTCCAGGCTCCGGTACACATCCGGACTGTCCCAGTTGCTCACGTTCAGCCCGTCAAAAACCACCGACTCTTCGTAGACGCTGCGCTGAGGTTTCTCTGTCGACACGGTCCACCTGTTCTCACGAAGCTGTGGGTCCCAAGTATCGCCCCAACACGCTGGGCTAGACAAGCGGGTACGCGAGCCCGCGCAACGGCCTCTTTGATAACCTGAGAGCCATCCGGAATTCTGCCGGTACCTTGACAGCCGACCGTCTGAGTCGGCCCCGCGCCCGATGCAAGCGCGGCGGCAACTCGACCGAGATCGAAAAGTAGACGGTTCAGAGAGAGTCGACAGTCGTGCAAGTAACGAGAGCGCTGGTCCTGAACACGATCCTCGTCGTCGCGATTGTTCTTGCGGCGATCGGCGGGGTCGTTATCGTCTTGAGAGACACCGGACGAGACGGTGCCATCGAGATCGAGCTCCCGGAGCCGACGGTCATCGCACCGTCGGCCACAGCCCCCACCGTCACGATCAAGGTCTACGTCTCTGGGGAGGTCAACCAGCCCGGCGTCTACGAGCTTGCAGACGAGGCCCGCGCAGACGAGGCACTCCGCGTGGCGGGTGGCCCGACGTCCAATGCCGACCTCAACAGGGTGAACCTGGCGAAACGTCTCGCCGACGAGGAGCAGCTTCACATCCCGGGTCGAGGAGAACCCCAGTCAGACGCAAGTCCGGCTGCCCCCGGAGATTCGCCCGGCTCCCAGATCATAGACCTCAACACAGCGACCGCGGAGCAGCTCCAGACGCTTCCCAACATCGGCCCGACGAGGGCGCAGGCAATCATCGGGTTCAGGAACTCCAACGGCCCGTTCGAAGAAGTCGAGGACCTGCGCCAGATCGGCGGAATCGGCTCCGCCACCTTGGAGTCCATCCGCGACCTCGTCGAGGTGCGCTGAGCGCATCCTAGGAGGTCTCCGGACGTCCCGCCATCTGACTTACCCAATCCTGCATTGACAAGCAAGTAGGTCAATGTTAGTCTCAGCTTCGTCACGCGCGCACGCGCGTTGCTATCCTTTGGAATCCAGAACGCAGGGAGGTACATATGGGTAAATCCAAAGTCTATTGGATGGATGCGCACTCGCATTCCACGGAGACCAGCCTTGTCGCCAAGATGACCACGGTCTTTGATGCGGCGGGCTTGGACGAGATGATCAAGCCGAATGACGTAGTCGCCATCAAGATACACTGCGGCGAGTGGAACAACACGGCGTACCTGAGGCCCGTGTACCCCCGGGCACTGGCGGACCGCATCAAGGAGCTCGGAGGCAGGCCGTTCGTCTGCGACACGACGACGTCCACCTACGCGCCGTACGGCTCCCGATCGAGCCAGCTCGATATCCTGCTGACAGCGGAGCGAAACGGCTTCAACTCCGCCACCCTTGGCTGCCCGTTCGTGTGCGCCGACGGCTGGCTCGGCACCGCGGACTTCCGCGTTGACATCCCGGAGGGCTACCTGCTCAAGGAGGCCTACGTCGCCGAGGCCATCGCGGCTGCTGACGTGCTCATCGCGCTGACCCACTTCAAGGGTCACGGAATGGGCGTGATTGGCGGCGCGCTCAAGAACCTGGGCATAGGCGCGCAGTCGAAGCGCGGAAAGCTCAACGTCCACATGGGAGGCCACCCGAAGTACGGACTGGGCGCCGCCGCCGTCTTCCATCCCGAGGCGTTCAAGGGCAAGGCGAACACTCCGGACTGGGAGCTCCTCGAGGACTGCTGTCCGTACGACCTCTGGCACATCAACGAGAACGACGAGATCGAGTGGGAGCGCGAGAAGTGCGCGACCTGTCTCGGCTGCTTCGGTGTAATGGGCAGCAAGGGCATCCTGGAGATTCCCCCGGTGAACTTCGACGCTGTGGACGTCGCAATCGCTGACGCCTGCCTGGGCGTCGAAAAGGCGCTCAACGGAAAGGTCGGCTACATCAACATGGCGATCGACGTGGCGCCGAAATGCGACTGTGGCAACCACTCGGACGTCCCTATCGTCCCTCACCTGGGCGTGTTCGCGTCCAGGGACGCTGTGGCGATTGACATGGCATGTGTAGACGCCGCCAAGCGCTCGCCGGGCATGCCCGGCTCCGCAGCCGAGCTCATGGAGGCCCACCACCCCGGCGACCGCAAGTTCGAGGCCGCGGCCGCGACCTTCCACTCGCAGAGCGAGGTCGCCAGCATCAACACGGGGCACGAGATCGGCCTCGGCAGCCGCGACTACGAGTTGGTCGACGTCGAGCCTCAGCCGGAGGAAAGGCACCGGTTCCCGTACGATCGCAGGGCGAGCCGTCCCCGCTACATGGAGAAGTTCAAGCGCTTCATGCCGTTCCCCTATGACCGGCACGATGGCAGGGGCTTCGACCGCAAGGACGAGGTCGATATCGACGCGATCAAGTTCCACTACGAGGACGCCACCAACGGCCACCACGTTGAGGCGGACATTGAGGAACTCGTTCCAGCGGACGATGACGACGACTAGGTAAACGGCCTAACGGGCGGGCCTTGTGCCCGCCCAAGCCTGGGTTGAGGGTATTTCAACCGGACATACAGTAGGGGCGGGTACAAGACCCGCCCCTTGTGACTACGGAGGACATTCGAGGTATGCCACTATCCGGACAGCAGATGCTGGAGCAGAGCATTGCAACCTGTGAACAGATAGCCGACGGTCTGGGGTCGCAAGACGCGGCCTGGGAGACCTCGGTGGTCGAGATCGTCGAGAAGCTCGGAGAGCTCAGGGGAACGTTCTTTTTCCAGACGATGCCCTCCGTGCCGCCGACTCGGACAGCGATGCGGGACGCCGACGCGTTGCTCGGCCTAAAAGGCCAGGGGGACTGGGACGGTTTCGGCCCCGCGCTGACGAAGCTCATCGTCAGCGCGCAGGACGTCATCGAGAAGGCCGGCATGAAGGGGACGACCCTGACGTGACCCGCCCGGTCCTGATCACCGGAGGAGCGGGAAGCGTCGGCCGGCAGCTCGTCGAGATGTTCGCCGAGGCAGCTCGTCCGGTGAGGGTCTTCGATCTGCCGATGATGGACTTCTCCGGACTCGAGGGCCGAGACGGCATCGAGATCGTCAAGGGAGACATTACCGACGCCGACGGGGTTGCCGATGCGGTCGAAGGAGTGGACGCAGTCCTTCACCTGGCGGCAATCCTCCCGCCGAACAGTGAGCGAAATCGCGATCTGACGTTTAGGGTCAACGTAGGCGGTACGGAGAACATCATCGCCGCAATGGAGGCTGTGAACCCCGGAGCGAGACTGGTGTTCACCTCGTCGATCAGCACCTATGGCGACACCAGCGGCGACGAGCCGCCTGTGCAGACGAGCCGTGCGCAGAGCGCGATTGACATCTACGCCGACAGCAAGATCGAGGGCGAGAAGCTCATCCACAAGTCGTCGTTGGAGAACACAGTCGTGCTCAGAATCGCAGGGATCGCGGTCCCCGCGTTCCTCGAGCCGCCGACTCCCTGGCCCTTCATGGAAGACCAGCGGGTCGAGATGGTCCACCGCGACGACGTGGCCGATGCGCTGTTCGCCTCGGCGTCGGCGCCGGACGCGAGCGGCAAAACGCTTAACATCGGCGGCGGCGCGTCGTGGCAGCTTCGCGGTCGCGACTACGTCAAAGACTTCTTCGACGTGATGGGCGCGCCCGTCGAGATGGCGACCTATCGCGATGCGCCGGGCTGGATGGACTGGTACGATACTGAAGAGTCCCAGCGCGTCCTGGGGTACCAGAACCGAAGCTACCAACACTACATCGGCGAGATGCAGGCCATCATCCAGGCCATGATGGAGGAGTGACGGAGTACGATTTGGTCGATCGACTTAAGGTCAGGGATGTTCAGTACCGCCTAGATCGTTTGAATGCGGACTACCACTACGGCGTTGACCATAATGGCGCTGAGCAAGGGTACATAGTCGGTTGTCAGGACAATCTTGACTTCATGTCTGATCTTGCCGACGAATCGATGAAGCTCATTGTGACGTCTCCCCCATATAATCTGGGCAAGTCGTACGAGCAGCGCTCCTCACTTGAGCATTACATTCGTTCCCAACAGCGGGTCATTGCAGAGTGCGTGCGACTACTAGATCCAGCAGGATCTCTCTGCTGGCAGGTTGGAAACTTCGTCGATAACGGCGAAGTGGTTCCTCTCGACGTCGTGTTGTACCCGCTCTTCAAGCGCCATGGCCTCCGATTGCGCAATCGAATCGTCTGGCACTTTGGCCATGGTCTACACTCCAGCAAGCGACTATCTGGGCGCTATGAAACGATCAACTGGTTCACCAAGTCCGATGATTACACGTTTAAGCTCGATCCAATACGCGTACCTTCAAAGTACCCTGACAAGAAGCACTTCAAGGGGCCGAACATCGGCAAGCTCTCAGGCAACCCCAAGGGGAAGAATCCGAGCGATGTGTGGATGTTCCCGAACGTGAAATCTAATCATGTAGAGAAGACGATTCACCCATGCCAGTTTCCGGTAGAGTTAGTGGAACGTCTAGTCCTCTCGATGACTGACCCGGGTGAAGCGGTTCTTGACCCGTACATGGGAGTTGGCACCTCGATTATCGCTGCGACTAAGCACGGTCGAATCGGATATGGATGCGACATAGTTCCGGAATACGTCGACATCGCGCTAGAGCGACTCGCGGCGTTGCGAAAAGGGACACTCAGGATGCGTCCTATGGATAGGCCGGTCTACGACCCAACGAAAGCGGGGGGCGGACACTGATGCGGGTCGCTGCCCGGTACTCCCATTTGAATGGCGAAGAGTTTCTATTGATACATCACCGTGAACTTTGGGACGAGATACTTGAAGTAATCGCCTCTATAGACGGTGAGGCGTGTCGGACCAAGGTATCTCGTGAGAAAACCATGGCTGGCAGTCTTCTCTATTCCCCGGTTGACATGAACAATGCGATGGCTACAGGGTTCAAGAACCTTGGATGGCAACAGCGGAGGCAGGGATTCTGGGTAACCTCTGACGATAAGATTGTTCGAGGAATCGCCAATCTATCGCCTGACCAGCAGAGGGCCGCTATTGAAGCAGCGGGCTATGAACCGATCTATTCATACAATCAGACTGACTTCGTCAAAGATCGGGTAGCTGTAGAAGTGCAGTTTGGCAAGTATGCCTTCGTCGCACACGACCTGTTTGTGAAGCATATGGCGTTCTTCGTGTCTGATGTGATAGACGTCGGCATTGAGATACTACCGATGAAGGAGCTCGAAAGGCACATGTCGTCAGGAGTGCCGTACTACGAGCGTGACCTGCTCAACATCATCCGACAAGGCAGAGGAATTCCTGCGGTCCCGCTAGTTCTGATGGGTGTGGCTCCTTGAACGTAAATGGACCAATCCGGTGTACAATTGTCTTGATTCATCAGTATTCGGACTGATGTCGATGGAGGCCGTCTGATGGCAACCCAAACAGAGCTCCAGGTAGTCGATCGGCAGGTGGCCGAGCGCAAGATGGAGAGGCTACGCTCGATCCTTCGGGGGATGGGGACGGTCGATCGTCGCCTATTCGGGCGGCGTCGACAGCGCGTTTCTCGCCGCGACCGCAAACGACATGCTCGGCCCTGGGGCGCTGGCGGTCACGGCCAAGTCACCGAGCCTTGCGCCGTCGGAGCTCCGTGAGGCTGTCGAGCTTGCAGAGCAGCTCGGCCTTAACCACCGCGTCATCGAGACCAACGAGGTCGAGCGAGACGACTACGCCGCAAACAACCCCAATCGGTGCTTCTTCTGCAAGGATGAGCTGTACACCTACCTCTCGAGCTATGCTCAGGAAGAGGGCTACGACCACATAACAAACGGCACCAACACCGACGATCTCGGCGACTTTCGCCCAGGGCTCAACGCCGCCAAGCAGTACGGCGTCCGCAGCCCAATGGTCGAGGCGGAGCTCTCCAAGGCTGAGATACGGATGCTGTCGCGCGAGATGGACCTGTCCACCTGGGACAAGCCGGCGCAGGCGTGTCTATCGTCTCGAATTCCGTACGGCACGCCGGTCACCGTCGAGGCGCTGGACAGGATCGCCAAGGCGGAGGAGTTCCTGCACGATCTCGGCATCCGCCAGCTCCGCGTTCGCCACCATGACACCATCGCCCGCATCGAGGTTGAGCCCGCTGATCTCCTGACCCTCACTGAAGAGGCCACTCGAGCGAAGGTGACCGAGTACTTCCGCTCCATCGGCTACTCATACGTCACGCTAGACCTCGAAGGCTTCCGCTCTGGCAGCCTAAACGAGGTGCTGGAAGGGTTGCGCAAAAAGGGCGAGAGGCACGAACGACAATGACCCCAGAGATGATCGCCATTATCAGCGTCGGCGTCGCCCTTGCGGGAGTAATCGTCACGACCCTCCTAGCGTTGATGGCGCGTATCGACCGGCGTTTCGAGCAGATGGAGTCTCGGAACGAGCGCCGATACCGAGAGATGGAGTCTCGGAATGAGCTCCGACTCCAACAGCTTGACACCAGCATCCGCGAGTCGGAGCAGAGGCTGGATGCGAAGATCACAGCACTCGACGCCCGAGTTGCCTCGCTAGAATCCAGGGTAGCAGCCCTGGAACGAGGTCAGGCGAGACTCGAAGGCCTGCTTGATGGCCTTCGCGAAGCCATGTTCGGTCGGGCTCCAGCGGGATCGTAGCGGTCTCAGAGTAAGGAGCCAACTCCATCCGCACGCTTGATGCTATCGCACAGATTCTCAAGATAGAGGGTGTCGAGTACCTCAGCGCGTTTCCGACGACGTCTGTGATAGAGTCGGCGGCTGACATCGGCATCCGCCCGATCATCTGCCGCCAGGAGCGCGTCGGAGTCGGGATCGCTGACGGGTACAGCCGGGTCACGAACGGTCGACCTCCTGGCGTCTTCGCGATGCAGTATGGGCCCGGCGCTGAGAACGCATACGCCGGTGTCGCGACCGCCTATTCTGACGCGGTGCCGATGCTCCTCCTTCCTCTCGGTCACCCAAGCGGGCGCGATGGCGTGTACCCGCACTTCAGCTCAGTCCGCAGCTACGAGTCCGTCACCAAGAACGTCGAGAGACTCCAGTCGCCGGCTCTGGTCGCCGACACGATGCGCCGCGCGTTTGCGCTGTTAAAGATGGGTCGACCGGGCCCGGTCATGGTCGAGATTCCGGCCGATGTCGGAGAGCAGGAAGTCCCCGAGGGAGTTCTCGAGGGCTACCGGCCGGTAAAGTCTGCGATCGCAGGCGCGAACGTCTCCGACGTGGACGACGTCGCAAGAGCGCTGCTCGCGGCGGAGTGCCCGGTCGTGTATGCGGGACAGGGCGTGATGCACGCCGAGGCGACCGACGACCTCGTGGAGCTTGCTGAGCTTCTCCAGATACCGGTGACCACCAGTATGGCCGGGAAGAGCGGGTTCCCAGAGAAGCACCCGCTGTCTCTCGGCTCCAGCTCAGGCGTGATGAACGGGGCGGCGTACCAGTTCATCAAGCGGGCGGACGTGGTCTTCGCGGTCGGCTCCAGCCTGACGAAGCACGGCATGACCCTGACGATCCCGTCCGACAAGACGTTGATCCAGGCGACTAACGATCCCATCGACATCAGCAAGAGCTACGACGTCGAGTACCCTCTCCTTGGCGATGCGAAACTCATCATCCGCCAGCTTATCGAGTCGTGCCGCGACAGGCTCGGCGACGAGTCGAGAGACGGCGTCACCGCGGAGGAGATCGCCACCGCCCGGCAGGCGTGGCTCGATAGCTGGATGCACAAGCTCGCCTCGGACGAGGTCCCTATCAACCCGTACCGAGTGATGTGGGAGTTCATGCGGAACGTCGACCCGAACAGGGCGATCGTGACCCACGATTCCGGCAGTCCCCGCGACCAGCTCATGCCGTTCTACCAGGCCGGCGGGCCCCACACGTATATTGGCTGGGGGAAGTCTCACGGCCTCGGGACTGGGCTCGGTCTGAACATCGGCGCCAAGCTCGCTGATCCCGACAAGTTCGTCGTGAATTTCATGGGCGACGCCGCCTTTGGGATGACGGGACTGGACTTCGAGACCGCTGTTCGCTCAGACATCCCGATTCTAACCGTCGTCCTCAACAACTCGACGATGGCGATCGAGACGTCGCACATGACGCGGTCACACGAGCTGTACCAGACCCGCGATCTCGGGGGGAGCTACGCTGATCTGGGCCGCGCGATGGGTGGCTGGGCAGAGAAGATCGAAGACCCTTCGGACATCGGACCCGCGATCCTTCGGGCGAGGGACGCAACCGAGGACGGCGAAGCGGCGCTGCTGGAGTTCATCACCAGCGAGGAAGGCGAGTTCAGCAACCGCCGCCCCTTCGGCTGAGGCGTTGTCAGACGTTGGCGAAGGGTGATGTCATGCTGAGACGGCCCAGCCGCCGCCGAAGCATCTCTGACCTCCGACTGCTCCTGTTCGGAGGCTTTGCGGCTCTCACGTTCTGGGCCGTGGGGTGCGCCGGTGAGAGCGCTTCGGACTCGACTCCGGCGACAGATTCAAGTACGTCCCGGGCCCAGGCGGCTCCCACTGTGCAAGCCACCGACCAGCTCATCATCGGCATGGCTTCTACTGACATCGTGGTTGGAGACAACCGTGTCGCATTCGGGCTGATCCGCCGCGCCGTCGGCGCGATCAAGGACGTGAACGTCGAGGTCCAGACCTTCTACCTGACAGGCGCGGGTCGCGAAGGCCCGAAACAGACTCTATCCGCCCGTTTCCAGCAGTGGCCCGGTGGCGCTGGAGGCATCTACGTAGCTGACCTCGCCTTCGACCGTGCTGGAGACTGGGGACTAGGGATAACCGCGTCCGTGGACGGCGGTTCGAGCATCATGGGCGGCGTAAAGATCGCGGTCAAGGAGACGAGCTCTACCCCTCAGCTCGGGACTCGAGCTCCGCGTAGCATGAATCGGACGGCCCGCGATGTCGAGAGTCTCGAAGACCTCACGACCGATCCGGACCCGGACCCTGATCTCTATCAAATGACCGTCGCCGAGGCCATTGACGAAGGCCTGCCCCTACTCATTGGATTCGCGACTCCGGCGTTCTGCCAGACCGCGACCTGCGGACCGCAAGTGGGAATCCTGAAACAGCTGAAAAACCGTCACCGCGAACGGCTCAACGTCATCCACGTCGAGGTCTATGAGAATCCACCGGAGATCCGTCAGAACGGGATAGACGTCGCTAGAGTCACGCCCGTACTCGCCGAGTGGGGCCTTCCGAGTGAGCCCTGGACGTTCGTGGTTGACTCGGATGGACGGATAGCCGCGAAGTTCGAAGGTTTCGTGAGCGAGGACGAGCTCGACTCCGCTGTCACGGCTATACTTGAGTAGCACCTCAACCCATGTCACTCGACCTTGAACAGACCGCGGTACAGATCGACCGGATGACCGACGATCTCCGCGTTCGCCATGGTGAGAAGGAGGCCCGCCTCGCCCGGGCACTGACGCAGACGAGGACGTTCGACGTCAGTGCGTACGATGACAGGCGTCAGCGCGACTCGAGCCTGCTTCGCTGGGCCGTCCCCGAGATCGCAGGTCCTCCGGCGGCGAGCTACGAACCGCCTTCGATTCCCGCCAACTTCATCGTCGCCGGGGTCGACGGCTCTCACATCGATGTCGACCGGCATCTGGCGGCAAGGTGCTACCTCATCAACCTCGGCTCGTGCGTCCTGACCTACGGTTCGGCGCCGAACGCGGAGCTGAACAGTCGTCCGAAGCTGTACGCCTCGGACGAAGACCTGTTTATTCGAACGCGAAACGGCGCCTACCAGGAGCAGGCTGTTCAGGGCGCTGTGCTCGGAGTGAAGCGAGCGGTCGAAGAGATACGTGGACTGGTTGATGTGGTGAGGTCCCTTCCGCCGGACGTGCCGACTCTCGGGCTGATGGACGGTACCCTGATCATGTTCCTCGGACGCGGGACGCAGGACTTCGTGATAGACGAGCTTGTGGTTCGTGGATTCGTCCGCGCCCTCGACGAGCTTCGCGAGCTGGCAGCGGAGCGGCCCTTCGCCGTGGCGAGCTTCATCAGCCTGCCCGGCAGCTTCGAGTTTGCGAGCGCCCTAAGGGTACCGGCGTGTCCGTACAAGGTGTCAGACTGCGGACGACACTGCGGTTCGCTTCCGTCGGGAAACCGGCCGTGCGACGCCGTCGCCCAGGGAGTCGTGGACCGTGAGGTGTTTGACCGGACTCTCCAGCCGGGCCAACGGTCCCCCGTCTTCACGTCGAGCAACCCCCTAGTCAGGAGCTCCTACGGCGGACACGGTGTGTCCTTCTTCTATCTGAACGCCGGCGAAGAGATCGCGCGCGTCGAGGTGCCGGCCTGGGTCGCCGATGATGAGGGCCTGCTCGGCCTGACCCACTCCCTGGTGTTCGACCAGTGCAAGCGCGGGCACGGCTACCCGGTGGCGCTGCAGGAGTCTCACGAGCAGGCGGTGATCACGACCGTGGACCGACGCTACTTCGCCGAATTTGTCGAGGCGTCCCTGGACGACCGCCGTATGCCGGTCTACACCTCGGAGAAGAACCGATCGAAGCGCCTGCGGTGGCTGTAGAGATGGACCCTCTGAATCTGACAGAGCTTCTTGCGGATCGACTGGGGATCGAGATCCCTCCAGTTGCGATGACCTTCGTCTCGACCCCTCCTGAGGACGTACCTGGGCTTTTCAGGGAGCCGCCGTCGTTCTGCTCGCTGTGGCGGATGGCCGAGCTCAGGGTCTTCTACGCCACTGCGGAGCAGCACCTCGGGTGCGGCATCGGGGGGATGGTGTCCGGCTTCCTGTCCGAGGAGGGCAACGAGCGGGAGCTGGCCGCTTTGCTCGAGGAGATGTGTGACGCGGACAACGGGACCACTGAAGAGATCGCTCAGACCGCGAGGTTTTCGACCAGGGCCTCCGGAGTAGTCTACGGCCCACTATGGAGGACGCCGCTCGACTCCGATCTCGTGCTGATGTGGGCAACGCTGCCGCAGATGGGTGTCGTACAGGAGATCATCGGCAGCATCATGTGGCGAAACAACCCGCAGGGGGCGGTCTTCACGCGCCCGGCCTGCGGCGTGCTGCCGATCGCTCACGAGCGCCGGCGCTCCTCGCTCTCCCTCGGCTGCATCGGCATGCGGCTGTATACCGGCCTGCCAGCGCACCTGTTCCTGGTGGCGATCCCGCCGTCGGATCTAGACCGCCTCGAGCAGGGACTCCAGGCTAAGGACGACATCGATGCCCGGCTCGCCTACTACGCAGACCGTCTAGCGTCCGGCGGCTAGTCAGGGTCGTCCCCGTGTTGAGAGTTTCTGCCATGACTCTCCTCGACAACTGATATCAATAACAGTATCATGACCTCATGGGCAGAGCCTCTGAGACACTTCGGTTCCTCCGCAAGAACCCCAAAGGAGTCAGGTTCGCCGAACTAGCAAAGATTTGCGACTCTTTTTTTGGGGAACCGAGGCAAAGAGGCACAAGCCACCGGGTGTACAGGATGCCGTGGCCCGGCGATCCCCGGGTGAATATTCAGAACGAAAAGGGTATGGCCAAGGCGTATCAAGTTCGACAAGTGATCAGAGCAATCGAGAAGCTCGAGGGGATCAGGTGAACGACCATTATACGTACAGAGTCATGTGGTCTGCCGATGACTGTGAGTTTGTTGGACTTTGCGCCGAATTCCCGTCTCTAAGTTGGTTGGCGTCTACTCCGGACGAAGCTTTCTCCGGCATCCAACAGCTTGTATCGGACTCTGTCGAGGATATGAGAGCCGCCGATGAAACGGTGCCGGAGCCGATGGCTGATCGTGCCTACAGCGGGAGGTTTCTGGTCCGCGTACCGCCGGAAACACACCGCGCCCTTGCCTTACAGGCCGCGGAGGAAGGCATCAGTCTGAACCGCCTTGTGAGTGCCCGACTCGCAAGCGGTCACTAGCTTGCTCCAAAGGACGCACCGAAAGCCAGTTGCGTTGCGTGCTGGACTACTGTAGGTAACGGAGTCGAGTGTCGCGCTGTCTGGCTGGTCTGAGTTCGTTCGACCCCGACGAGGACAGTGACTGTACTACCCCGTGCTAAGATTGGTCACCACAAGCATCAATGAGTTCGGAGACGGTAATGCCAGACAGTAAGTTCAAAGTGTTCTATCTCGGGCTCGGCGACAGTCCGCATAACGTCGACATGATCGAAGAGCTCGACAAAGTAGGAGCGGTGCTCGTTCCGCTGGCCCGGCTCGACGACGAGGACGCGATCATCGAGCAGTGCCACGACGCCGACGCGCTGATCGTCACGGAGTCGCCGATTACGCGGCGGGTCCTGTCGTCCTTCGAAAAGTGCGTAGCGGTACTGCGAACAGGAGTGGGCTTCGACTGCATCGACGTTCCCGCTGCGACCGACAACGGCATCGCAGTTATCAATGTCCCCGAACTCTGGACGCGCGAGGTCGCCAACCAGGCGATGATGCTTCTGCTGAGCATGAATCGCAAGCTTCTGGAGCAGGAGCGGAGTGTTAGAGAAAACCGCTGGTCGCCCCGGATTTCTGGCCCTGTCGGACCTATTCACACCGAGACCGTCGGCATCCTCGGGCTTGGCAGGATCGGCAGCGCCTTCGCCCGCCGTATCAGTGGTTTCGAGGTCGAGCTGATCGCCTACGATCCGTTCATAACGGACGATGCGTTCGAGGCCGTCGGGGCGAGGTCTGTGTCGTTCGACGATCTGCTCGCCGAGTCGGACTACATCTCCATACACACCCCGCTCGACGAGGGGACCTTCCACATGATCGATGAGGATGCTCTCAGGAAGATGAAGCCCAATGCGATCTTGATCAACTCGTCGCGCGGCCCGGTCGTGGACGAAACGGCCCTGATCAAGGCGCTTCAAGAGGGCTGGATACTCAGCGCGGGCCTCGACGTGCTGGAGACGGAGCCGCCCGACCCGGACAACCCGTTGCTCAAGATGGAGAACGTCACCCTCACTCCGCACGCGGCGCACTACTCCGAGCTGTCGTTTCAGCTCCGGCCTAGGCGCTACGGGGTTGAGATCGCCGCCGTGCTAGACGGCCGCAAGCCGATGAACCTCGTCAACCCACAGGTCCTCGAGGTCCTTCCACTGGGGTAATCTCGATCATGGGAACTTTCACGACAGAGGTAGAGGTCGCTGACCTCAACCTCAGCCGATTCGAAACGGTCGAGGTCCTGGTTGACACGGGTTCAACCTACACGATGCTTCCGGGAGCTCTCCTCTCGTCATTGGGCGTGTCCAGAGAAAGTACGCGCAACTATGTGATTGCCAATGGGGAGCGGTTTCGTCTTGACGTCGGTCAGGCGGCGATCCAGATCGGTGACGAGATTCTGTACAACCTGGTCGTCTTCGCGGGGGAGAGCTCTCGTCCACTGTTGGGCGCGCTTACGCTGGAGGCGTTCGGTCTGGCGGCCGACCCGGTCAACCAGCGGCTAATATCGGTCGACGGGTTGCTGATGAGCCCGATACCGGAGGACGACGGCTAGACGATCTCGACCTGCCCGTCGTGGAAGGTGATCGAGCGGTTGCCGCACTTCAGCGACGCGTCTCCGAAGCGGCGGAGGATGACCCGGAGCTCGTCCAGTCTGCGGGAAGTCTCCGACTCAAATCGCGCTTGGCCAGAGCCGCGCGCGATCCGCCCCCACAGGCCAAGCTGTGACGTGCTCGACGTAGCCAAGGCCCTTGTGAACTCCTCCATGAACGCTTCCACCACGCGCGAAGACAGCTCCTCCATCGGCGAGTCGTCGGACGGGTCGGCGAAGTAGAAGCTCAGGATCAGACCGGAGTCTGAGGACGCGGCCGTATCCAACAGTAGGATCGGTTGGGACGTGCCGCCGAACGCGGACGACGCGCTCTGCACACCCTTTGCAATGCTCCGGATTGCGGCCTGCACGGTACGCAGCGTCGAAGAGAGGTGCGAGGCGTGGAGTCCACTGCGACTTACGCTGAGCAGCAGTCTGTATCCGCTATCGTCTGTGCTGTCGGTCGTCATGTGGCTGTCACCGTAGCACCCTAACGTCGCCCACGCGTCGGGTGATCCGCACGTGGTCAAGGTGGTCCATCAGTGCAAGGGCATACTTCCGGCTCGTGCCGAGCAGGTCTCGGACGTCCGCCACCGTGATCTCCCCGTTCTCCCTCAGGTGCTCCGATATTCTATCAACCATGTCGTCGTACGCCGAGGACGAGAAGACGACCGACTCGCTGACCTTCACCACCCGTCGCTCGTCGTGGAGCAGGTTGACGACTTCAGGGTCGATCGAGGTATCAGTCGGCGGCGAGAAGGGGTCGGACTCGAGGAGTCGCAGGTAATCGTCGACAGCTTGCTTCTGCGCGTCCCCTAGTGTCGGGTCGTGATCCGGCAGCCGAACCGTCGATCCAACTTCGACGGTCACGCCCGCCGCGCTGAGCAACTTGAGGGCGTCGTTGAACACCTGCGGGGCTAGATTCAATCGGGACCGGAGCTCTTCCTTTGGTGCGGCAGCCCGAAGCGGGAACTGAGCGTGGTAGTCGTCGAGCGCCCGCCGGGTACGCTCTTCAAGCGCGCGCCATCCTCCCGGCGTGTAGAACCGGGTGTTCTGCCTGATGCGGTCTCCTCCCAGCGACACGACCTCATCCTGGGCGATCATGTCCACGAGCTCTTCCCTGGCGGCTTCAGCGTCGAGATTTGCGCGGTTGACCACGGCCTGAAACTCGGCCGGCTCCAGACCCTCAATGGTCTTGAGCAACACGTCTCGGTCTGAGCCGCGCTCCATGACCTGGAGCCGCTCAATGGTCGGCTCGTGGCGGCGCCTCGGCCTCGGGGCGTGGGTGACGACGATGTTCCCTCCGCCGAGAGTCGTCATGTTCGAACGGATGACGAAGTAGTCGCCCTTGGCGACGGCGATCGGGTCGTCGAGCTTGAGCTGCGCCCAGGTCGTATCGCCCGGCTGAGCGCGGTCGTCCTCCAGAAGCCGCAGCCGCGCCACGGTCTCGCTCGATCCTGTGTGGACTGTCAGGTACATGTTATGTCGCAAGGGCTTCGGCGCGTCCTCGAGCACTCGCAGGTGAACGTCGAACGCGGTTGTGGGTCTCAGCCAGCCAGGGATCGTCAGCACCTCTCCGCGGAAGATACTGTCGTGGGATACGCCGGTCAGGTTTGCGGCGACGCGTGTTCCGGGCTCGGCGCGATTGACCTTCTGCTTGTGCGTCTGTATCCCTCGGATCCGCGTTCGCTCGCCCGCGATGGTCAGCTCCACCTCCTGACCGGCCTCAACGTGTCCATCGACCAGCGTTCCGGTGACCACCGTGCCGAAACCGGTGATCGTGAACGAACGGTCGATCGGCAGCCTGGGACGTGCGAGATCGCGCTTGGCGGGGATGTCCTGGACCATCCACTCGATGGCTGCCACCAGCTCGGTGAGTCCCTCGCCCGTGTGGGCGGAAACTGGGATGATCTGCGCGCCCTGGAGAACGGTGCCGTCTAAGGCGTCCTCGATGTCTGCGGTCACGAGCTCGAGCCAGTCTTCGTCGACGAGGTCCCGCTTCGTCAGGGCGACCAGCCCGCGCGAAATCTGAAGCAGGTCGAGGATCGCGAGGTGCTCGCGTGTCTGCGGCATGACCGACTCGTCGGCCGCGACGACCAGAAGGGCGACGTCGATCCCGCCAACTCCGGCGAGCATGTTGTTGACGAACCGCTCGTGACCGGGGACGTCGACGATGCTGACCTCGTTGCCTCCCGGCAGCTCGAGCCAGGCGAAGCCAAGGTCGATCGTCAGTCCGCGCTCCTTCTCCTCGGCGAGCCGATCGGGGTCGATCCCAGTCAGCGCCTCAACGAGCGTCGACTTTCCGTGATCGACATGCCCCGCTGTGCCTACGACAAACATCCGCCACCAGCATCCAAGCCAAAGCTCGGCGTAGCATAGCACAGCACCCTGAGATGATGGATGATGAGATGGTAACCGAAGGTCGAGACCGATCTACATGCTTGAAACGCGTAACGTTACAGGTTACACTTGTTGAGTGATAGTTTCGTTTCGTCACAGGCGGCTCGAGCGCCTGTATCGCACGGGAGATCGGAGACGCTTTCCACCAGAGTTCTTGTCAAGAACAGAACGCATCCTGGCCCGTTTAGACGTTGCGACGCAGCCTGAGCATATGGATCTGCCCGGATACAGGCTACATCCTCTGCGCGGCGATCTCGCCGATCACTGGTCGGTTCGCGTGTCTGCCAACTGGAGAATCACCTTCCGGTTCGAAGGTGAGGATGTCCGCGATGTCGATCTGACCGACTATCACTGAGGAATGTGGCACGGTATCAAGGAGGAGACGAACATGCCAATGAAGTACCCACCGCATCCCGGGGAGTCGATCCGCTTCGACTGCCTCGAGCCGGTTGGCCTGAGCGTCACCGAGGCGGCGGCAAGGTTGGCCGTAAGCCGGAAGCACCTCTCGAGCATCCTGAACGGGCGCGCCGGGATCTCTCCTGAGATGGCTATCCGGTTGGACAAGGCTTTCGGTGGTGGAGCCGAGACTTGGTACAAGCTACAGGCCGCCTACGACATGGCGCAGGCGATGCGGGCAGCCGACTCCATAGATGTTGAACGAGTTACGGTGGGAACTGGAGACGCCAGTTAAGGCGCAGCCCACTCAAGACGGGATTCCTGGTTTGCGCCCACCTGCTAGAGCGCCGAGACGATCTCCTCTTCGACGCGGTGTAGGGCCTCGGTGTTGCCGGTCCGGATGTTGCCGAACATTATCTCGTCCACGCCCGCCGCTGCGAACTGGCCGATGCGCTCGATGACGTGGTCACGAGAGCCGGCGAGTGACTGCGAGTGTTTGGCCTCGAACAGCGGCCCTTCATAGCTGCCGTGGGCGCGCGACGCCGCACGGTAGCCAAGACCCTCGGAGAAGCGCTCGGCCGCCGCGCGATCAAGGACGAAGGTTTAGCGAATGCGGTGGTCGCCCTACGTCGGTTACAGGGATGACTCGATGTGGCGGCTGATCAATCTCAAGTTTGGAACGATCTCAAAATCACGGTCATCGGACGCGACTGGACATCTCCGCAACATCGCCGTAGCCGCGACCCAGGCGTCGCCGCTGGTAAGCATTCCTCCCGCCTGCTTTGAATCACTGCGGAGCTGAGCCGAGATCTCCACCAGCCGCTCGTCCGACCAGACGACTTCAAAATTGCTCAGGTAGCGCTCAAAGGCGTTCTGGCGGCGTGCGCCCCAACCGGCATCGATAGCGCCGAAAAGCCCCTCTTCCAGGGTCTGAAACGAAATCAGTGCTCGACGGTAGCGAAGACTTTCGCTATAGAAGGGGTAACGGTGATCAGACGTACCTCTGTACAGCATCGAGACGATGGTGGTATCCACAACGACAGGCCCACGTTCATGGATCACTACCGACCACGACCTTCCCGGATAGCGCGGTCGAATGCCGCTGCCTCTTCGTCACTGAGATTGCCATGGACCATCTTGTCCAAGTCAAGTAGTTTGGGTCCCTCTCTGTAGGTCGCGACCAAGAACGCGGTCGGTTGGTGATGTGCCAGCGCCCCGAAGGTCTCGGCGACTACCGGCCGTTGACCTAGCTGTATTGGCGCACCGATCGATATGGCAACGGACTGCAGCCGCAGCGTAGCGGCGTGAGCATAGTCGCCGACCACGAACGTCCCACTCGGAACTTGATCTGTTGCGATGATCGGAAGCCCCCACGAATTAGGCAGGATTCCATAGGAACCCATCAGGTCTAACTGGTCCCCGTAGTTCATGGCGATCCACTGCGGAGTGTTGGATCCAGCCATGATCTGAAACACCGCTGCGCGGAGCGCGACTTCGGACAAGCGAGGGAACTCCGCACTCCCAGTTCCTTCAACGTGCGATGTTCCTAGCAACTCACCTCGGGAGTGGCCACGGCCACTGATGACCTGTTTCCCGATCTTCTTCCGGAGATCAATCAACACGTGAATTGCCTCTGAGAAGATGTCATCCTGATGCCACCTGAGCCCGACGCGGTGAGCGACGCGGATTGTGGCGGGACTTTGAGATCGCTCGATGTATGGAGGTCCGGGATCATCTCCCGCATCTTCGTCAAATGGCGGCGTTTCCATGTACTGCATTTCATTGCCATCGGTGCGCACAACATTCACAAGGTCAAGGACATCATGCAGTGTGTAGGCCCCGAATTTCGAACGAGTAGCTTCGACAAAAGCCCGTAACTCAAGTTCGATTCTGGGACCCTCTGCCGTAAGATCCGTGAGCTGCTCGCGGAGCACCGACATTGCTGTTTCGTCAACGTCGGCTCTAATGGGAATCACTTTCATCTCTCCAACCTTATGAAACCTGGCCAAGCAAGTTGTGCAACGGCGCTTGGGAGATTATGCGGTAAATCTATCGCCCGTGTATTCTCTATCATTCTACCACGACACACATCCATTTGAGAACGCCCGTTCTTGTGTTACGGCCGATTCCATGGTGGGGCGTCCTGTGGTGGTCCGGTGATATTGGATTGCTTGGCGGATTCCGCCTCAACCCCCTGGCCCCCGGCCTTCGCCGGGGTGGGAGAGTGAGGATACGGGCCCCGGCCTTCGCCGGGGTGAAACGTGACGATGGGGGCTATTGCCTACAAACTCTAGGGTGTCGGTCCTATTGACGACACCGATACGTTGGTTTCGGTGTCTCCGGCGGCTAGGGCGTTCATGTAGGCGAGGATCATGTCCTTCGTGAGGTATTGACCGTCGAACTGCGCCTCGTCCTGGCGGCGGACGATGGGGAAGGTGTCGAGAACGTACGCCGCGTCCTCGCGTTCGAGGCCGTAGAGGATGAAGTAGAGCGCGTCGAGCCGGGCGCGGAGGTGGCGGCGCTCCTTCTCGTTCCAGATGAACGGCTCGCCGTCGTAGCCCAGGTCCCGCGCGAAGGGCGCCATGTCGTATGCCGTGTAGGTCAGGCGGAGGACGTGGTCGCGGACGAGGTCGCGGGCGGACTTCTTGCCGAACATCTTGTCGTAGTCGTCTGGCGCGATAACAGGAAGTTGCTCTACTGTGTACCAGTCAAGGTGAGTTGCTTGGACCTTCTGACGAGAGATGAAGTCCAGGGCGAAGCTGTTTAGATTGGACAATTGCGTGGCTACTTGGTCGCTATGCGATTCTTCTCCTTGTTGCAGGAGTACGGGGAGCGGGTCTCCGGATCCCGCAAGTGGAATGAGGGAGGCGACCACGGTCCTAACATCGGTCGATCTCGCAATACGACGGAAGGCCAGAATGTAGCCCCCCCGGTTCTCGAATATCGGTTCAACGTACTCGGCGGGTACCCAATACTGAGATTGAGGCAAGAATTCAGGGTCGGAATGCTGTGCTTGACTGACTTGTTCGCTCAAGTACGGGTTGTGGACGTTTTCAGGGTTCACTCGTACTGAGTTCGCCCGGTGATCGAACTGATGGATCATTCGGCCCTGATACAGTGGAAGATACATTTCTTCGCCCTTCTTCCATCGGTTGCCTCCTACCGGGTAGAAGCCCTCGGACTCGAGTTGGGCCGCCGTCCTAAACAGGTGGGAGTCGGACGTCATGTTGAACAATCCCTGTTTAAAGCGCACGGGCCATGCGCGGCGAACATTTCCTAGTGACCGGTCGACGAGGACAGGGTGGCGCTCGTAGATGCCGCGAGTGATCTCGGCGTCCCGGCGAGTTCGGAACACCGGCGCAGTTCCTGTGTTGGGATTGACTCGCGCGAAGTCCTCCGGCGCCAAAGGAAAGCACCGATCGTGATTGCTAATCGTCTCTACGTTAGGGAGGAAGAAAGCACACCTTGTCTCCTCGAAAGTACGTTTGGCGCCTCCAAAGACTGTGGCGCAGAACTTGAACCGTGAGTCAACATCCGGGAAGTACGGTGGGAGTCCCGTACCCAATCGACGGTTCTCGAAGTCGAATAGGCCGGCTAGCCTTCCGCTCGTGGAGATAGACTTGAAGAAGTTTGCCGCGGTCTTGTCGGCGTAGATTCCTGATGGAGTGAGAAGTCCGACGATCCCATCGGGCTTTATGAGACTCATTGCGCGCTCGACAAACAGTGAGTAGAGGTTGATCCTTCCACTGCTGAGCATTGGGTAATGCCCTGAGGATTTGACGAGTGTTCGAAGTGTCGCGGCTGCGTTCTTGACCTGGATGTACTGACGGGCGAGTTGCTCGCCTTGGACGAGTCGCTGCTGGATCAGTGACTTACGGGTAGCACCTGTACTTGCAAGTGCGACCTCTTCGTCGCGAATCGCGAACCACTCGACCTCCGATTGTTCTATTTGATCCCACGGCGGGTTGCCGATTACGGCGTCGAAGCCCCCCTTCGGCTTGACGTCCTCCCAGCCGTGCCACACGCCGGGGAAAGCGACCTCCCAGTGGAGGAAGGCCTCCCGGTCGGAGATGGACTTCGCGTCTTTCCAAATGCTTGCGAAGCCGGAATCGTTGGGTTCGTTTGCTCCGCTTGCGTTGTCTGAGTCAGGCGTTGGACCTCGCGCCAGCAGGCAGTAGGCTGACTGTGGGTCCGCTTCGAGCCGGTCCTTAATGGGGTTCTCGAACGCGGCGATCTCGCGTTTCTTCATACCCGCTTCCATCCACCGCAGGCCGCATACGAAGTCGAGCACCGAACGCAGGTCGGCGGTGGTCTCCTCGACCCCCTGGAACAGGTCGAACGACTCCTGGACCTCGGAGATGTCGGCGTCGGACCTCTCTTCGATGCGCTCCATCCCCGCTGTTGCGTTTTCGGCCCCCTGAATCGCGCTGGACGCGAACAGGCCGCCGAGCCGGTGCAACTCGTCGCGCGCCTCCAGCACCCGAAGACCGATGAGCGAGTCGCCGCACCTCAGGTGGTGATCGAGAAACGACAGCGGCGCGCCCACCGTGAAGCTGTGCAGCCAGAGCGAGACCTTGGCAAGCTCAACCGTCAACGGGTTCTTGTCGACGCCGTAGATGCAGCGCTTCAGCACCATTCGGCGGATGATCGCCTGGTCGGTGAGCTGATCCGCATCCATCGCCCAGCTAGACTTCTTTGCCCGCTTGAGGATCTCGCTCCGGATCTTCTCGATCCGCTCGACAAGCGGCGACGTATACTCGCCGTCCAGCCACTCCGGGACGGTCGGGGCCTGCTCGATCATCTCCGCGATGTAGTCCGAAAGGAAGTCCACTGCGGTCACGAGAAAGTGGCCGCTGCCCATCGCGGGATCAAGCACCTTGAGGTCCAGAACAGCCTCTGCGGGGTCCAGCTTGACCAGCTTGTCACGCCGCTGGGCCTGCGAGCGACGGTCGCTCTTCAGCTCTCTCGACCTGTCTTCGAACTTCCTGCGCCGCTCGTCCGCGAGCGGCTTCAGTGTCTGGTCGACGATCAGGTCCACAAGCTCCTGCGGCGTGTAGAAGCTGCCGCTGTCCTTCCGCGCGTACGGGTTGGGACGGACGCTGATCGCGCCGTCCTCCTCGCGCACGGGCTCGCGTTCGAGCAAACGCTCATAGATCGACCCGAGCTGCTGGACTGACATGTCGCGGTAGTTGACGAAGCGCCTGGTGCCGTCCCCGGTGCTTCTGACGGCCGTGTGACTGAGGTCGTAGATGATCTCGGCGACCAGCGCGTCGGATAGCTTCGCACTCTCGAGCCTCGACGCGGTCGCCGAGGAGAATAGCCCGCCGTTGTAGGGGGGTAGTCCGATCGACGCGTCTCCAACGTCTACCATCCGGAACAGGTTGGTCAGGTGGTTGTAGTAGTTGGTGGAGACTTCGGAAAAGGTGTCTCCCTGGGCCTTCCGGTCCGAAACGTGGTCCCGGACGGGCTTCCGAAGTCCGTAATCGTCGTAGCGCGGGTCGTTGACAGGCAGCAGCCCCCGGTCCTCCGCGTAGAGAACGAACAGAAGCCGGTATAAGAAGATCAGCGCGGCGTCTCGGGCATCGAAGAGGTCCGCATCGGGATCTTCCGCCAGCGCACTGACGAGGCGGGGAAACACGGTGTCGAAGACCACCCCTGATAGGTCCTGGGCGACCTGCTCCTCGTACCTTCGGCCCTCCGCGATCGCGGTTTCGAGGAAGGTCGTCGTAGCACCTTCTCGTAGCGTAAATGCATCGCGCCGGAAGAGAAGGAAGAAGATCCGGAGCAGCTTGTCGTCGTCCACCTCCAGTATCTGCTCAAGGTCGGCCTCATAGTAGCCGCTTGCTCGTGGCCGAGAGCGGTGGTCGTACAGACGCCAGATCACTCCATTGGTGAGAATCCCCCAGCGGATGCGCCCGTCTGAAACGGTCTCGGCGGTCGAGAGGTATCTGAGGATCTGGCCGTGCGGGGTGTTGCTCTGCACCCTGTCGGCCCGGTCGCGGCTGTCGAGCGGGAGCCCGAACCGCTTGCTCTCCTCAACCACCAAAGCGTCCCTGAACCGCTCCTGCGAGCTTGCGCGGGTGGCGGCGCGCTCCTTCGATTCGGCGTCGGCGAAGAGCAGGTGGTCGGGGATGTCTTCGTTATGAGCGGAGCCCTGTTGGGGCAGGTAGTCTACCCAGCCGAGTAGATCGAGCACCGGGCGGATCAGGTCCTGCTCGGTGTACGGCTCGTTTGGACTGTTCACAATGCCGAACGCGCTCAACCTGGCGGATATTGCACTCTTGAGCTCCGCGAGTGTCTCCGATTGGTCCTCCAGCCGCTTCCATTCGGAAGTCTCCTCGATGCCGTCCCTGAGAAAGTACTGTGTGAATAGCTGGCCTGGCACTGGGGTCCCTTGCGGTTGGGCTGAGGGTCCGAAACGACAGCCACATGGCCTCAAGTCGAACCGCTCGCTCAGCAGATGATACCACTGGGCCGTACCAGCAGAATTTCGCCCAATCGCCCGCCGGAACTGTAGGGGCCGTTCGCGAACGGCCCAGCGCGGCGGGACGCAGGAGCCTGTCGAGAGCGTGCGCCCCACCCCCTCCCCTGGATTCCCGCCTTTCGACGTGCTCAAGGCAGGCTCTACGCGGGAACGACGGGAGGGGAGATCGGTGCCCGCCGGCGCAGGAACTGTAGGGGCCGTTCGCGAACGGCCCGGGGCGCGGGTTCGGGTATGCTCCACCCCCCGGCCCATTCGACAAGCTCATGAGAGCCTTTCGACGTGCTCAACACAGGCTCTCCGTCGGGAAGACAGAAGTTCGAGCTGGTTCGTAGCGGCATCACCCTGGACGGACCGCGTGTGCCGACGCCACGGCTCGGTACACCGTCTTACCTGAACGCTGAGACGATCTCCTCGTCGACACGCTGTAGCGCGTCGGCGTCGCCGGTTTGGAGGTTGCCGAACATTATCTCGTCGACGCCCGCCTCTGCAAATTGGCCGATGCGCTCGATGACGTGGTCGCGAGGTCCGGCAAGTGACTGCGAGTCTTTGGCCTCGAACAGCGGCCCTTCATAGCTGCCGTGGGCGCGCGACGCCGCACGGTAGCCGAGCCGCTCGGAGAATCGCTCGGCCTCCGCCGGATCGTCGGTGACCAGCAGCGGCGCGAGCAGCGAGTGTTTGATCTCTGACGGGTCGCGTCCGACCGCCTCGCAGTGGCGTTCCAGCACCCGGACCTTGTGCTGGTACAGCTCGAAGGACATGCCGCGGCCCGACCAGCCGTCGACGTTCATCACATCCCCGTACTTCGCGAGCGTCCGCATCGTTCGCCGCTCTCCTGTGCCGCCAACCAAAATGGGGATGTGCGGGTCCTGGTAGCATCCCGGCGATAGCGGCGCCTCGTCGAGCTGATAGTATCTGCCGTCGTAGGTGACAGGTCCATCGGACGTGAACAGCAAACGGATGAGCTCGCACGCCTCCTCGAATCTGTCGGAGCGCTCCCTGAGCGACGGGAACTCCCAGCCGTAGGCCTCGTGTTCTCGCTGGAACCAGGCCGCGCCGAGAGACAGCGTCAATCTGCCCTTGGACGCCTGGTCCAGCGTCGTCGCCATCTTCGCGAGGAGCGCCGGATTGCGGAAAGTGTTGCCCAAAACGAGGTGCCCCAGTCGCAGTTTCTCAGTCATCCCCGCGGCGACGGCGATCAGCGTGTACGCCTCGAACGCGGTCTCCGCCTCGCGCTCCCGAGCTCCGCCAGGGGAGCCGGGCGAAGGGGGAAGGAAGTGGTCCGCAAACCACAAGCTATCCCAGCTTCCGGCCTCCATCGCTTCGATCGACGCGCTGATCGCGTCCCACGTCGTTCTGTAGCAGTTCACCTGGACTCCGAATTCCATCTTCTTTCCTCTCTCCAGCTCCGCTGGTTTAAGCTCTCACGGTTGACGATCCTACTGTCTGTCAGTCGACCGACGGTGTCAAGGTGCCTCGGTTTCCGGAGGATGAGCGTGCCTTCCGAAACTGCCGCAACGTGCGCGGGAGAAGGTCGCTCCAGGTCTAACGTGTATACTTGGGAACTACCGGAAGAGCATCATCGTCTGGATTGGGTGACGGAGATGGCCACGATACCAACCAAACTGATGACCGTCGACGATCTGCAGCAGCTTCATAGCGCAGGTGTCGGGGGGGAGCTCATTGCGGGAGTGTTTTCAGAAAAGATGCCTGTCGGAGGAAAACACGGAGAGGTTGCTGTCGCGCTGGCTGCGGAGCTGCTCGGGTTCGTCCGACCTCGCAGACTGGGGCGCGTGGCAGGCACCGACGCTGGAGTACGACTTGAACGGGACCCGGATACGGTGCGTGAGCCAGATGTTGCCTACATCTCGGCTGAAACGCTGCCCCTCGATGTAAACGTCGACGGGTACTATGAGGTGGTGCCTGACTTGGTTATCGAGATCACCTCGCCCAGTGACGCTGAATGGCAGGCGCATGACAAAGCCCGGATGTGGCTGAGCTTCGGAGTGTCGATGGCCTGGGTAGTGGACCCGAGAGCCCGCACGGTCGATGTTCACGTCCCGGGCGAGGCGCGCCGACGGTTGGGCGAGGACGACGAACTGGATGGCGGAGATGTTCTGCCCGGGTTCCGCTGTTCGGTGAGTCAGATCCTGGACATCTAGCCGGTGCGATACTCCCATTGAGATGAACCGACTGCTTTTGCTTGTATGGCCGATCGCGATCGCGGCGCTGCTCGTGCTGCTACCGTCGATCGGGCCGCTGATGGACCACCACTTCGCGGAGCGCCAACCGTACCACGGCCACTTCCGGACGGACGAGGGCCACGAGCACACGTACAGAGTCCTCCACTCTCACGCCGCACATCAGAACGCCGACGGCAACCCCGCGCTGTCGGACTTTGGCACCACACTCGCCGGATTCACTGTCGTTGCCCTCGCGGAGTCCAACGCCGCCGAGGGTCTGTTCACGGAGCCGGACTCCGTCCTAACGCTGCCGGGTCCCGCCTACTCGGCGATTCGGCCGATCTACACGTCCCTGCTTGAGAGACCTCCTCAACGTCGCCTGTAGGCTTTTGTCTCTGTTCAGTAGCTGAAACGCGGGCTGAGGTCCTCGGACCCGCTTGTGTGGTGCGGAGCCGATGGGTCTTTTGTTCAAGAACGCTTTCGTTGCCGTCGCCGTGTGCGCCCTCTGCGCAATCGTCATTTCGAGCGTCGATAGGGTCTACGCACACGGAGGGGGTTTCCAACTCACTCGCAGGGAGATCGCGGGTCCATACGAGCTGGTGCTCGGAACGATCCCCGATCCTCCGGTGGTGGGCGAGGCGATCCTGATCCTATCGGTCGCCGACCCCGAGACCGGGGCACGCGTTCTGAACGCCAACGTCACGGTTGAGCCGAAGGGTCCGGGCGCCGACGCCGAGCCGCTGCGCGCCGGGCCGGACTCCTACGATCCGACGTTGTACGAGACGCGGGTAACGTTGGACGCCGAGGGTTCATGGACATTCACCATCAGCGTCACTGGGCAGGAGGGAAGCGGTTCAGCGACCTTCGGGTACGACGTGAAAAGGGCCAGTCCGATCCCCGGGATGATAACCCTCGCCGCGCTGCTCGCGTTCCTGACCGTACTGGGGCTCTCCGTGCGGGCGTTCATCAAAGACAGAGGCAAACGCCAGAGGGTGGGACGCCGAAAGGCGTAGACATGTCGCCCACCACGCTGGTGAGCGCTCTGATAACACCCACTCTACGGAGGTCAATCTTGTTGAGAGCAGTCCGAACAATAGCTGCGGTTTCGCTGCTGACGATCATCGTCGCGGGCCCTTCGACGCTGCCCAGGACAGGCGTCGTGTTTGCGCACGAATCCAGAGACGAAGGAGACTACCGGTTCGTGGTCGGCTTTCTGCATGAGCCGGCGTACGAGGGCGAGAGGAATGGCGTGAGCCTACGAGTTACGAAACTGAAGCCCGATGATCACGAGGAACCCACCGAAGAGGAGTCGACGGGCAAAGGCGAGCGCGCCCACGACGAGGCAGAAACCGTTCCCGTAGAAGGGATCGAGGCGACGGTCCAGGTCGAGGTGACCCACGTCCCTTCGCGTGTGACCAAGACGATGAACCTGCGTGCAGTGTGGAACGAGCCCGGACTCTACGCCGCGGACCTGATCCCGACCTCTCCAGGGCACTATCGTTTCCGCTTCTTTGGTACCATCGAGGGGAACGAGATCGACTCGACGTACGACTCTATCGCTGGGGGAGGAGACTTTGACGACGTCCAGCCGGCGTCGGCAATCCAGTTCCCGGAGGCCGTTGCGTCGGGACGTGAGCTCGAGGCTGCGGTCAGGGGCGCTCGGACCACAGCCGAACAGGCGCAGGAGACCGCCGCGCGGGTGGAAGATAACGCATCCGGCGGTTCGACGCTCGGGATAATCGGGATCGCCCTGGGTGCGGCCGGGGTGGCGCTCGGCGGAGGGGCGATGTTGATGACGATGAGCCGCCGGAAGTCGTAGGGAGATCGCAGGCAATACGATGAGCTTTAAGGAGCGAAGGAAATGAGGCTGTTGATGCTGATTGCCGCAGCCGCGCTACTGGCGTTTGCCCTGTTGGGCTGCTCGTCCGAGTCCGGTCCAGGCGACGAATCGGCGCGGTTCACTACCCCTGAGCTCACCGTCCCAACCCCAGCACCGCAGCCGTCTGCCACGGCGGCGCCGGCCCCGACGCCAACGCCAACACCTGTGCCGAGCGCGGACGAAGGGGCTGCTCCTTCGGCAAAGACCTCCGAGAGCGGTGAGTCCGCTGGATTTCCGGTACCGGAGTTCACACTCGGGTCAGCGACGGGCGACTCGATCTCTCTGTCCGACCTGCTGGAAGGTAAGAACGGTGCGGTAGTGGTCTTCTATCGGGGGTTCTTCTGAGGCATCTGCAGAAACCAGCTCGGTGAGCTGGCATCGGTCTACTCACAGTTCGAGGACAGGGGCGTGTCGGTTGCCGCTATCAGCACCGACAGCACCGCGGACGCCAAGAAGATGGCAGACCTCGTGGGCGCGGAGTTCCACATACTGGCTGATACGACGACGAAGGTGTCACAGAGCTTCGGTGTCTTCAACATGCTGGGCGACGGCGTGGCTGCTCCCGCGACGATCATAGTCCGACCCGACGGCACCGTTGGCTCCCTGCACGTCGGGCGCGACATCGGGGATCGCCCCAGCGCGGTCGACATTCTGGGTGAGGTGGATCGGATCCTTAGATGAGTCGCGGAGTGCGGCGCTTCTTGTGTCGGCAATTGCCGGAGTGAGGGTGAAGGCTGCGTTCGTCGCGATGCTCGTCGCCCCGATGCTTGCCCTCGCTCTCTTTCCTCGCTCTGCCGAAGCGCACGCCAATCTCGTCGAGTCAGAGCCGTCCGCCAACTCGGTCTTGGACGCCGCGCCTGAGCGAGTCACGATCAGGTTCACCGAACCCCTGGAGCCTGTGCTCAGCTCAATAGAGGTCCTCGACTCCTTTGGAGCCAGGGTCGATGGAGACGACAGCACCCTCGATCCCTCGGACGCGACCGTGATGTCGGTTTCCGTCGAGGAGTTGGACGACGGCACCTACACGGTTGCGTGGAAGAATGTCTCGACGGTCGATGGCCACAGGGTCCGCGGTGCGTTCGTCTTCTCTATTGGAGAGCCGATATCGGGCACAGCGGCGCTCGACCTCGGAGACCAGCCGTTGCTCCAATCGCGGGCTGAACCGGTCGTCCGCTGGCTCGTGCTGCTCGGGTGCATGACGGTGGTGGGCGGACTGACGTTCCGACTGCTCGTCCTGAAACCGTGGCTCGCCTCCAGAACCGTCGCGCAGGGATCTGCTCGCCCCGTCGCTCCGGCGGAGACCGGAGTCGAGGGGAGTGGGGCGCCGATCGACACGGCTCAGGATGAACCCCGATTCTTGGATCTCGGTGCAGCCCTGTCGAGAGGCCACTCGTGGATTGCATGGGCTGCCCTAGCCCTGTTCCTGGGCGCGTCGGTGCTCCAGCTCGTCCTTCAAACAGCCGCCGTGTTCGAGACCCCGGTCTCGCAGCACCTGATCCCCTTGGCAACGGACCTCCTCTTCGAGACAGACTGGGGACGACTATGGACCTGGCGGGTCCTGCTCGCTGTCGCGCTCGGAGTCGCCCTCTTCGTATCCACCCGGTGGGGCTACCGGCCATGGTCTCTGACGCTCGCGACGCTCTTTGCAGTCGGGGTCCTGCTTACGATAGGGCTGACCAGCCACGCTGCCGCGACGCCGAACGTCTCGGGCGACGCCATCGTCAACGACTTCATCCACCTGGTCGCGTCCAGCGTCTGGTTCGGGGGCCTGGTCGCGCTGGCGCTGACCGTCTTTGTCGTGTTCAGGAAGTTGGACGGCCCTGATCGGCGCTCCGCGCTCGTCGCGCTAGCACCACGGTTCTCGCTGGTCGCTGGCCTGAGCGTCGCCGCGCTCGTGGTCTCCGGAGTCTTTAGCGCCTGGGCACAGGTCACGGTTCCCGCCGCGGTTGCTGTCCCCTACGGCAGCGCGCTCGTCGTGAAGCTGGTGCTGGTGCTTCTGATGCTCCTGATTGCCGGGGCGAATCTCGTCTGGGTCAGGCCACGGCTGCGGGGCGATGGCCGGGCGCCGGTCTGGCTGCGACGGCTGGTGACCGCGGAGGTGATCGCTGGCGTGCTCGTCCTTCTCGCGGTCGGATTCCTCACCTCGCTCGAGCCGGCGCGGCAGGTCGCGTCGCGGGAGGGGATCGGAGCCGAGAGGGGCCTGAGCTTCGGCGAGGAAGACGAGGGAGCATCGTTGACACTCCGTATCGAGCCCGGACAGGTCGGCTCCAACACGATCTACGTGTCGCTCAAGGACCGGTTCGGTGAGCCGATAACCAACGCAACCGACGTGCGGGTGCGCCTCTCCTTCCTCGACGCCGACCTTGGCGAGGCGCCGGTCTCCGCGGCTCCGTTGGGCGATGGGGAGTTCGTGCTGGACGGCCAGACGATCAGTATCGCCGGGGCGTGGCAGGCGGAGCTCGTCGCGCAGCGACCGGACGCCTTCGATGCGCGTGCGGCGTTCCGGTTCGAGGCGTCCGGCGGCGGGGGAAGCCTCGCGATCGCGCCAGCGGCGAAGACCGGACGCGTACTGCTCGGACTGGAGCTTGGAATCCTGGGGCTGCTATTCCTCGGCGTTGGGATCCCGCTGGGAGGTTGGTACTCTCGTGCGGGCGCAATGACGATGGCCCCCGGCGCCGTGGGCGCAATCGCGGGCGCGGTGCTGCTGTTCAACGCCCTCGGGGGAGATGTCGGAGTTCAGGAGCGAAATCCGATAGTCCCGACTTCTGACTCGGTCGCGGCCGGGCTTACCCTGTACGAGGTCCACTGCCAGGCCTGCCATGGTATACGAGGACTGGGCGACGGACCCTCCGCGGCCGGTCTGAATCCGCCAGCAGCGGACCTCGTAGTTCACGTCCCGCTCCACCCCGACCGCGCACTCTTCGAGTTCGTCCGGGACGGGATCCCGGGTACTGCCATGGATGGCGTCGGTGCTAAGCTGTCTGACGATGAGATCTGGCATCTCATCAACTACATCCAGACGTTCGAGTAGTGGCTGCAAGGACAGAAGAATCTCAACACCAAAACTGTTGGCAGCCTTCGGCCTGGCGTTTCTCGTCCCCGCGCTGATCGCTTCTCCGGTCTCCGCCCACGCCTTCGGGCAGCGATACGATCTCCCGATACCGCTGAGCTACTTCCTGATCGGCGCCGTCGCGGCGGTCGCGCTCTCCTTCGCGGTGGTAGGGATGTTCGTGCAGCGACCGTCCGGCGTATTCTCATATCCACGGCTCGATCTGCTTCACACGACCGTTGCAGGACCGGTCCTGAGAAGCCGGATCACTTCTACGGTTTTACGCGTCCTCTCCGTGGCCGTCCTCCTCCTTACGATCGTCGCCGGTTTCATCGGCACCGATCGCGCGATCGAGAACATCTCCCCTACATTTGTGTGGATCGTCTGGTGGGTCGGAATGGGGTACGTTGCCGCTCTGCTCGGCAACGTCTGGGCGGCGATCAACCCGTGGCGGATAACCTACGAGTGGTACGAGAAGCTTCTGGGCCGTTCCGACGAGCCGGAGACGCCGCCGTTCCGGTACCCGGATGGACTCGATGCGTGGCCGGCGGTGGTGCTCTTCTTCGTATTCGCGTGGGCGGAGAACGTCTTCGCGAGTGCGTTCCAGCCGACGACGCTGTCCGTGATGATCGTGCTCTACTCGCTGATCACCTGGGTCGGGATGGCGGCCTTCGGGAAGCACGCCTGGCTAAGGAATGCCGAGGCATTCACAGTACTGTTCGGCCTGTTCGCCCGCTTTTCGCCGACGGAGGTCAGGGTTACCAATCGCGCCGTCTGCCGCGCCTGTGCCTCAGGGTGCGAGGAGGAGACCGACTGCGTCGACTGCTATGAGTGCTTCGAGTGGGCGGAGTCGGACGATCGGGAGTTGAACCTGCGGCCCTTCGCCGTCGGCCTCGCTCTGCCGCGGCGGGTGTCGATCGCGACGGCGGCGTTCGTCATCCTCGTGCTGGCATCCGTGACATTCGACGGATTCCAGGACACGCAGACCTGGGCGAGCTTCCGTGCCGACATGCTCACGATCGTCACAGCGGACGTTTTGGATACGATTGCGCTCGCCGCCGCGCCGCTGATATTCGCGGTCTTCTACGCAGCGTTCTCCTGGGGTATCGCGAAGGCGTCTCGCGACCGGGCGGACGTCCCAGCCGTTGCTGCGCGGTTCGTATTCTCGCTTGTGCCGATCGCACTCGCCTACAACCTGGCCCACTTCATCACGCTGCTTCTGATTCAGGGCCAGCTCATCATCCCGCTCGCCTCAGACCCGTTCGGCTTCGGCTGGGACATCTTTGGCACCGCCGGATACAGGATCGACCTGAACATCATCAACGCCAGAACCGTCTGGTTCATCAGCCTCGTCGCAATCGTGTTGGGGCACGTGACATCCGTCTATCTGGCCCACGTAATCGCCCTTCGCCGAACGGACGAGGACGCCCACGTCCTCCGCGGCCAGATCCCGATGCTCACTCTCATGCTCATCTACACAGCCACCAGCCTTTGGATCATCGCCCAACCGATCGTGGGCTGAGTACTGGGAGCGCGGGCGGCCTGAGGAAAGAGGGGAGAGAAAAGAGGAACGAGGAACGAGAGGGGTTGGTTGGGGCGCGGATGGGTTTCGTGTGGCTGTCGGTGGGTCCCCGCTTGCGAGGGGATTGGGGCCACTGGGAGCGCGGGCATCTTGCCCGCATGGGGGTGGAGGGGGCGAGTAGAGTGGGGAGAGAAAAGAGGAACGAGGAACGAGGAAAGAGAGGGGGTTGGTTGGTGGCGAGGTTGGATTCGTGTGGCTGTCGGTGGGTCCCCGCTTGCGAGGGGATAGGGGCCACTGGGAGCGCGGGCATCTTGCCCGCATGGGGGTGGAGGGGCCGAGGAGATAGGAGTGAGGAGAGAGGGGAGAGAAAAGAGGAACGAGAAAAGAGGAACGAGAGGGGTTGGTTGGGGTCTGGGAATGGTTTCGTGTGGCTGTCGACGGGTCGCCACGCGTGGGGGGCACTGGGAGCGCGGGCACTTGTGCGCCGTGGCGTATCTTGCCCGCATGGGGGTGGGTGAGGAGAGAGGAGTGAGGAGTGAGGAGTGAGAGGGGGGCCGGGTAAGTGGGGGAGGTGCTGTCGACGGACGCGCGAACACCCGAGAGGCATCCTGCTACAATGGCCCCGCCAAACGGATTGCGGTCCTGACGAGGGGGAGAAGCGCAATGAAGTGGGTGTCCGCCGTCTCCGAGCACCGATTTCTGAAGTACGCTGTCGCCGAGTGCGCCAGCGAGATCAACGCCGCGCTCGGCGATCTGAAGCCTGACCTGATCATCGCGTTCGTCTCCGCTCACCACGCTGCCCAGTACGACGAGCTCCCGGCACTTGTACACGAGCTGCTCGGCGACGGAACGCTCGTGGGCTGCTCTGGAGGCGGCATCATCGGCGCTGGACGCGAGGTGGAACACCGACCCGGGCTCTCGCTCGCCGCCGCCGTGCTGCCCGGCACTGAGGTCATCGGCTTCCACGTCGTCGACGAACAGCTGCCAGACGGCGACGCCCCGCCGACGAGGTGGGAGGAGGTCGCGAACGTCAACGCCGTGGATGAGCCGCAGTTTTTGCTACTCACAGACCCTTTCAGCGTTCGTGGCGAGCACCTGCTGATGGGCTTCGACTACGCGTTTCCTCGTAGCGCGAAGATAGGCGGCCTCGCCTCAGGGGGGCAGCAGCCGGGATCGAACGCCCTCTATCTAGACGATGAGAGGTACGATGCGGGCGTGGTTGGAGTCGCGCTTCAGGGCAACATCGCCGTCGACACCATCGTCGCGCAGGGCTGCCGGCCCATCGGCGAGCGGATGCAGATCACGTCGTCCGACCGCAATATCCTGCTGGGACTGGATGGCAGAGGGACCTTTGAGGTCTTGAGAGAGCTGTTCCAGGGACTCGACGAGCGCGACCGGCAACTTGCCCAACACTCGCTGTTCCTCGGCGTTGTCATGGACGAGTTCAACGACGACCCGAAGCTCGGCGACTTTCTGATCAGGAACATCATCGGGCTTGACGCCAGGCGTGGCGCGCTGGCTGTCGGCGAGATGCTGAAAGAGGGGCAGACCGTACAGTTCCATCTTCGCGACGCCGAGACATCCTCCCATGACCTCGACGCGATTCTGACGCAGTACAGCGCCGACGGCGTGCAGACCTCGGGCACCGGCGCGCTGCTGTTTCAGTGTCTCGGACGCGGCGAGTACCTATACGGCCGCCCGGACCACGATACGGACATGTTCCGGGAGAAGGTCGGCTCGATCCCGCTGACCGGATTCTTCTGCAACGGTGAGATCGGCCAGGTCTCTGGCTCGACCTACCTCCACGGCTACACAAGCTCCTTCGGCATCTTCCGCCCGAGGAGCGCTTAGACCCCCTGAAGCTCTCGGGCGCGGAGGAAATCCCGGTACGCGGCGTCTGAATTGCCGAGGAGTTGGTTAACGACGCTCCTGTGCCGGTAGGCGGGCCAGGAGTCGGGGTCGAGCTTGATCGCACGGCTGAAGTCAGCGACCGATTTCTCCAGGTTCCCGACCTCGACGTGCGCCAGCCCTCGGTTGTGGTACGCGTCCCTGTACGCCGCGTCCAGCGATATCGCCCGGGTCGTGTTCGAGACCGCGTCTTCGAAGTCTCCGAGGCACAGGTTGGCGACGCCCAGGTTGTTGTGCGCCATCGCGTTGTACGGATCGAGCTCGATCACCCGCTCAAGGTCCTCCCTCGCCTCGCGATACCGGCCGAGGTTCGAGTACGCGTTGCCCCTTCGGAAGTATGCTCCCGAGTCGAGGGGATCGCAGGCGATGGCCGCCGACGCCTCATCGACGATGGCGGGGTAGTCGTTCACTCGTGGCGCCCTAGCGGCTGTCCGTCCGTCATGAGCAGCCGTACGCCCCTCCACGGCGGGCAGGCTAGACCGGCTCTGCTGAGTACTCGGAGAGAGACTCGAGCACCTTCTGGCTGAGTGTGTAGCTCTGCTTGTCGGTCGGGAAGGCGCCCCTGCGCACGTCGCTGGCGTACTCGGCGGTCGCGTTGACGATCGAGTCTCCAAGCTGCGCGTACCGTCTCGCGTGCTTCGGAGTGAAGTCCTGGTACAGGCCCATCATGTCGTGGAACACCTGGACCTGGCCGTCGCACCCGGCGCCCGCGCCGATACCGATCGTCGGCACCTTCACGCGCTCGCTGATCATCTGTGCGAGCTGCGCTGGGACGCACTCGAGAACAATCGCGTACGCTCCGGCCTCCTCCAGCGCGCGGGCGTCCTCCATAAGCTGCACCGCGGCTTTCAGGCTCCGGCCCTGGACGCGGTAGCCGCCAAGCTGGTTGACCGCCTGCGGCGTCAGCCCGATGTGGCCCATGACAGGGATGCCGCACCCGACGATCCGGCTCACGGTCTCGGCCTGGCTTCGGCCGCCCTCAAGCTTGACCGACTGTGCGCCCGCCTCCTTCAGCAGGCGTCCGGCGTTGCGGATCGCCTCTGGGATGGAGGCGTGGTAGCTGAGGAAGGGGAGGTCTCCGACGACGTGGGCCCGCTCGGTTCCTCGGACGACGGTCTTGATGTGGTGCACCATGTCGTCCATGGTCACCGGGACCGTGGAGTCGTAGCCGAGCACGACCTGTCCGAGACTGTCGCCGACGAGGATAAGCGGGATGCCCGCTCGCTCCACGAGCTGCGCCGACGTGTAGTCGTACGCGGTGATCATGGGGATCTTATCCCCGTTGCGCTTCATCTCCCTGAGATCTCTGATCGTTACACGCATTCCTGGTACCTCCTCGCACTGAGTGAAGTCCGTCTACGAGCATCTTCTGCTGCGTCTCTGGGAGCGCGGGTACTTGTGCGACGTGGCGTATCCTGCCCGCACGGGTGGGGTATGGGGCGCAGCCATGACGAGTAAGCCCCACCTCAAAGCTTGTAGTCTTTCACAATCTCCGCTATCTCCTCAGCCAGCTCCTGGCTCAACGAGCCCTTTTCGACCGCGAACGGCAGTCCCGCCAGGGCCAGCTCACAGTAGAGCGGCAGGTACTCCGGGGCGCTCGACCGGAGCGCGTCAAGGTGTTTCCTTATTGTACCAACATCTCCTCTAGGATACGGCCCCGCGACGCCCTGCGGGACGCCGTTCGCGTCGAGATTCCGCGCGACCGCGCCCATCATCGGCGTCAGAGCTCGAATTCCCTCGTCCCGACCGTGCTCGAACTTCGGCCACACCGACGCGGCAACCGACGCCAGCACCGCCAGCAGGTTTCCCATCAGGACGCCCGACAGGTGGTACAGCACCTTGTCCTCGGGCCTGAGAAAGATCGGGTTGCCGCCGATATCCACCGCCATCTGCTCCAGGTAGTCGTGGAGCTCCGGTCCGGCCTCTATTCCAAAAGTCGTACCGGGAACGTTTTTGACCCCTTCATCGACGGACGAGAACGCCTGCAGCGGATGGAAGGCCGCGGCGAGTGCGCCCTGCTCGACCGCGCTCGACAGCGGCTCCAGTGTCGTGACGCCGGAGGAGTGCGCCACGCCCTGACCGCTCCTCCACCGCAGCGAGACGCAGACAGGCCTGATCGCGTCGTCCGGCGTCGTGATAAACACGAATCGGGCTGAGTCGACGAGCTTCTGCAGACTGCGGTAGGGACGACAGCCCGGTATCCTCGCGGCGAAAGCCTCGGCCGACGCGTGCGTCCTGCTCGCGACCGAGACGACGGGGTAGCCCGCGGCATCGAGAGCTACGGCCAGCGACCCGCCGACCGCGCCCGCGCCGATGAAACCGATCGAGGTCGACCTGTCAAAAGGTCTCATGGTAGCTCCGATACGCTCTTCACGCCGCCCAGTCCGGTGGCGGTCGTGATCGCGCGAACGATCGCACGGCTCACGCAGACCACGGACGCCGCGCACAGCCTGTTCATCTCCGGCCTCCCCGTATTGGCGTATTCTCCAGCGCCGCCGGTCGCCAGCGCGAACAGCGTGTCCCCGTCGCCGGTCAGGTGCGCGGGACGCACCGCAAGCGCGAGACCGTCGTGGGCGACCGACGCCAGCTTGTTCGCCTGCGCCTTGTTGAGATCGGCGTTCGTCGCGACTACGCCGATAGTGGTGTTCTCTGAGGGTCGGACGCGGGCCTCTTCGAAGCTCGGGGCCGTAATCAGCTTCATCGAGTCCAGCATCGTGACTCCGTCCTCGTCGAGCGGTCCCGCCACAATTTCCCCTGTCTCAGGATCGACCACGCCTCCGATAGCGTTCACCGCCACGATGGCGCCCACGATCACTCCGTTGCCGAGATCGAGACAGTATGTCCCAATGCCGCCCTTCACGCACCGGTCCCGTCCGAGAAGCTTGCCGACCGTCGCCCCGGTGCCCGCCCCGACGCTTCCCTCGGCCGCCGGGCCTGCCGAGGCCGCCTCGCAGGCCGCCCGCCCCGCACTCGCGTCCGGCCGAACGCGACTCGTAACCACGCCAAGATCGAACAGGATCGCCGCGGGCACGATCGGGATCGTGGCGTCGCCGAACTCGATTCCGACACCGTTCTCTTCGAGGTGCTCAACGACCCCGGCCGCGGCGTTGAGCCCGAACGCGCTGCCCCCGCTCAGCAGCACCGCGTGAACCTGGTCCACCATCGCGGTCGGCGCGAGCAGGTCCGTCTCACGGGTGCCAGGGGCGGAGCCTCGGACATCGACACCTCCGACCGCGCCCCCCTCAGAAAGCACGACAGTACAGCCCGTCGCGTTGTCGGCGTCGGTGTAGTGCCCCACGCGGATTCCGGGAACCGCGGTTATACCAAAGTTAGCCAAGTTATCGTCGCAGGCAAAACTCGAAGCATCCTGATAGCGGTTATACGGAAGTTAGCCAAGTTATCGTCAGAGGCAAAACTCGAAGCATCCTCACAGCGGTTATACGGAAGTTAGCCAAGTTATCGTCAGAGGCAAAACTCGAAGCGTCCTCACAGCGGTTATACGGAGGTTAGCCAAGTTATCGTCGGAGGCAAAACAAAAGGCCCTCTCCGGTCATCGGAGAAGACCCACGAGTTCAGTTCGTCGTTCTTACCGCTCCGGGAGCGGAGCATAGCGCACCCCGGCGTCCAGTGCTCACCGTCCGACCGGTCGGATCGGCTGCCCGCGGATTCTACCAACGCCCTACTCTCGGCGCAACGTCAACGTCAGCGAAGGGAGGAGCGAAACGATGCGTCCCCCGCCCACCTGGGTCTCGGCACGCCGCGGCGTTTCGCCCCTACGCGTTGCGCGCGGCGCCCACTGGGAGCGCGGGCACTTGTGCGCCGTGGCGTATCCTGCCCGCATTGGGGATGGGAGGCCTCCACTGGGAGCGCGGGCACTTGTGCGCCGTGGCGTATCCTGCCCGCATTGGGGATGGGAGGCCTCGACTGGGAGCGCGGGCACTTGTGCGCCGTGGCGTATCCTGCCCGCTGGGGAGGGGGAGGGGGACCCCACAGAGCCTGTCTTTCGAAGGCCCGTCTGATCGGGTAGTTGTCCTGACGATCTCATTCCAACGGTCAGCCCAGTGCGGGGACCGACACCATCGAACGTCGCAGCAGCGATGTCGATCTGATCCAACGGTAGACTGACAGTGCACTCGATAGTCGGTATCGGCCCTGATCGGGTGATCGGTCTCGCCAGGTCCGCCAGAGTGTGCGCAGGTTGAATGCTGTGGCCAACATCACCCACTCGGCCTTGACGTTAGTCAGTCCACGCAGTGAAAATCTACGTGCCCCCTGCTGCTCTTTTCTCTTTTCTCTTTTCTCTTTCCTCTTTCCTCACCCACCCCCACCACCACCCCCATGCGGGCAAGATGCCCGCGCTCCCAGTGCCCCCCGCGCGTGGCGACCCACTAACAGCCACACGAAGCCAACCCCGTCCCCCACCAACCCCTCTCGTTCCTCGTTCCTCGTTCCTCTTTCCTCAACAAACTTGACATCAGAACATCCGTACGTGCATAATGAGATTATAACCAGTTGCCCTTAGAGCACACCATTTATGTCATTCTCAGACATCATCAAACAACAGACCAAAGACGGCGAGACCATCGTCTCCTTCCTTCAGGACGTCATGAAGGGCGACCTAGAAGGATTCAAAGAGGGCCACCGTATACGGGCCGCAGAACTCCTCACCAGGTTCGGACAAGAGGAGGCCAGGGCCTACATCCGAGAGTACTCCCGGCCCGCGTCCCCTGACGACGACCCGGCCACCCGCTCACGTGACACCAGGTTCGACAAGGCACTGGCAAAGGCCATCAAGGAGGACACCGGCGACGGTCGATACGTCTCCCGGTTCCTCCTGAACCTCGTTGACGGCGACCTAAGGTCCTTCAACAAAGGCCACCGCATCCGGGCCGCAGCAGAGCTCATGGTCCGCCTCGAAGGCATCGTCGTCGGCTACACAAGCACCCGGAACTCTCCCAGGCGTCCCAAGGCCCCTGTCACAAGACCCACACCCGTCCGAGTCATGAACACCCCCGCTCCCGTGGCCCCCGTCCGTGCGCCGGGCGTCACTGCCAACTCGGCAGCCTCGGCTCCCGGATCGGTCGCCACCATCGACACCGACGCCCCTACCAACTCGGCAGCCTCGGCTCCTGGATCAGTCTCCACCATCGACACCGACGCCCCTACCAACTCGGCAGCCTCGGCTCCTGGATCGGTCGCCACCATCGACACCGACGCCCCCACCAAGTCGGCAGCCTCGGCTCCCGGATCGGTCTCCACCATCGACACCGACGACTCGGTTGGCACGCAGACCGAATCTGCGGATCAACATTCAGACCCTGACGACAGGTGGGCCGGACTCGCCGAGCTGTTCGAGTCCGTAATCATCAACGACCGGCTCGACGACGAAGAGCCCCAATACGAGCCCGACCTCTCCATGTGGGAAGACATCTACTACGACCCAAAGGACATCGAGCCATACGTCGAAGAGGTCCTCGAGGGACTCGAAAAGAGACTGCTCGCCAAGAAAGCACGCCGCGAGCAGGTCCGCGAGGAGCGCAAGAAGCGCGCCAAGGAGGATGAAGAAAAACGCAAGGCCGAAGAGGCCAGGGCCGCCAAAGAGGCTGAGGAACAGGCCGAGCCCGAAGACCCCGGTCCGCCCTCACGCGAAGAGCATGAGCTGCAGCCGATCATCTTCGGACCCGAACCCTACTTCCTCTACCAGAACTGCGGACACCCACAGTGCGACCTCCACAAGTACTACCCCGAAGACTACTACTGACCGCCGCGCACTGCCGCGCACCAACCAAACCCAATACAAGAGGGACTCCGCCCGCGGACCACCCTCACTATTCACAATTCAAACGCGCCCATGCCGAACCAGTAGCCGCCCTCTACGAGCAGCACAAGGTCCACCATGTCGGCATGTTCCCGGAGCTCGAAGACCAAATGTGCACCTGGACGCCCCAGTCATCCGCCCACGGCTTCCCGGACCGCATGGACGCCCTCGTCTGAGCCGTCACCGAGCTCCTCGGCCGCACCGGCTTCCGCGTCCGCCCCTAGCTCTAATGTCCTCGCCACACCCCTCCCGACCACCCCAGGGCGACTACAACGAGGGTGTCTCACTAGTGGTTCAACATCATTGAAGTGACTATCAGCAGAGTCTGGCAACAATTCAACAGTCCCCTCTCCCTCAGAGGCTGCCCCGTACTCGATACGGGGGAGAGGGTTAGAGCCTGCCCCGGCGAAGGCCGGGGGTGAGGGTGAGATTGCCCATCATCTCAAAAGTGGTGGACCACTAGTGCTTGAGTCCCGGAATGCCAGCCCCTTCGTCAAGGCTCTCATGAGCTTGCCGAATGGCTCGGAAGAGCCCTTCGATCCGCCGCGCCTGCCCGCCGTGGAGGGCCTGCCCGTCGTGGAGGGCCTGCCCGCCGTGGAGGGGCGAAGGCGAACGGTTCCAAAGCTAAGATTCGTTCGTGGTGAGCCTAAGATTCGTTCGTGGTGAGCGCGTCGAACCACGGTTTGGCGACCAAGGTCGACCTATGAGACAGGCTCCAACGGTCGCCCCTGCGACCTGCCCCGATTCCGCGCCGCACACGATGCGCGCATCCCCCCTCTCATTCCTCATTCCTCGTTCCTCTTTTCTCTCCCCTCTCTCCTCGCCCCCTCCACCCCCATGCGGGCAAGATGCCCGCGCTCCCAGTGCCCCCATCCCCCCACCCGCGTCGACCCACCGACAGCCACACGAAACAAACCCCGACCCCAACCAACCCCTCTCACTCCTCACTCCTCACTCCTCACGCCGCCCGCGCTCCCAGTGCCCCCCATCCCCCCGCCCGCGTCGACCCACCGACAGCCACACGAAACAAACCCCGACCCCAACCAACCCCTCTCGTTCCTCGTTCCTCGTTCCTCGTCCCTCACTCCTCTCCCCTCTCTCCTCCGCGATTGACACCATCTCGACCGCAACTTTAGAATGCAGGAACTTTCCCAAGGATGGCGCTCGGACTATCCCCGCCGTCCCCAAGACCCCCGCGGAGGTTAACCTGATGAGCACCAAGGCCTACGTCCTGATCGAGACCGCTGTCGGCAAGCCCGCAGAGGTCTCCAAGTCCCTGAAGCATCTGCCGGGGATCGACACTGTGGACACCGTCACCGGCCCCTACGACATCATCGCGGTAGTGTCCGCGGACGACCTCAACGCCGTCGGCGAAGTCGTCACCCGTGAGGTCCACACCGTCGATGGTATCGTCCGGACGATCACCTGCATGGTTGTGGGTGGTTCATAGCCCTTACGCCATCGGCAGCCGGCTGAACGCCGGTACAATTGAATGACCTGGATGGGGGCGCCGTGGTGCGCCCCCACGCGTTATCAAGACTTCTTCTAGGAGCGTAGAGTTGGACCTCGGACTCAACGAGACCCAGCAGATGCTGAAGAGCAGCGCCCGCGAGTTCCTCGAAGCCGAGTGTCCCACGTCCTTCGTCCGGAACATGGAGGAGGATCAAAGGGGCTACACTCCGGAGCTGTGGGGTAGGCTCGCGAGCCTGGGCTGGTTAGGTCTCGTCATTCCCGGGAAGTACGGCGGCGAGGGGTTGGGATTCGTCGAGCTTGCGATCCTGCTGGAGGAGATGGGGCGCGTGTTGCTGCCAGGTCCGTTCTTCTCTACCGTGGTGATGGCCGGCACCGCAATCGCCCACGCCGGCTCTGAGGACCAGAAGCGGGAGTTACTCTCAGGGATAGCGAGCGGTCAGCTTATTGTGACTCTCGCGCTGACGGAGCCGAGCGGTCGCTGGGATCCAGGTGGAGTTGAGACGACCGCCACTCCGGCCGCCGGCGGATACACCATCAGCGGCACCAAGCTCTACGTGCCGAACGCCCACGTCTCGGACTACATCGTCGCCGCGGCGAGAACCGGGGGCGCGGAGCGGGATGTATCGCTCTTCGTTGTACCGCGAACCGCCGAGGGACTGGGCCAGACTCTGCTGCAGACGATCGCTTCCGATCGGCAGTCCGAGCTCGTCTTCGACGACGTCCATGCGCCCTCTTCAGCCCTGGTCGGGGAGCTTCACTCGGGCTGGAATACGATCGAGGAGGTGCTGCGTTGGGGCGCGGTGGGCAAGTGTGCGGAGATGTTGGGTGGCGCCGAGGCGGTGCTCGACATGACCGTGGCGTACGCGAAACAGAGGATCCAGTTTGGACGGGCGATCGGCTCGTTCCAGGCGGTCCAGCACCACACAGCGGACATGGCGACTGACGTCGAGGGCTGCCGCCACATCACGCAACAGGCTGCCTGGGCGCTTTCGGAGGGGCTGCCCGCGGACCGAGAGGTTTCCATGGCCAAGGCGTGGGTCTCCGACGCCTACCAGCGCGTCTGCGCAATTGGCCACCAGTGCCACGGGGCGATCGGATTTACCAAAGAGCACGACATGCAGCTCTTTTCACGCCGGGCCAAAGCCGCGGAGCTGATGTTTGGCGAGGCCGACCACCACCTCGAGACGGTCGCCTCCGCTATGGGGCTATAGCGTTGGACCCGTTCGGTCGCTAGCTCATGTCAACCTCGTCATTCGTTCTCAAGAGACTCGCCGACGACTGGAAGCTGCTCGTCGCGATCTTCGCGGGTGTAACGATCGCCGCGACGCTCTTAGCGGGCGCGCCTGTCTACATGTGGACCCTCGAGCGTCAGGGCATCAACACCGCGATCGACCGCTCCGACCCGAGCTTTCTCAACATCTTCGCTATCTCGCCGTACATCGACCTGACGAGATCTGAGCTAGACAGAACGAATCAGGGATTCGCAGACTCTATCGCCGACAATATCCAGACGATCTACCGGGGGCGCGAGCGCTACCTGAAGTCGCCCACCTTCCTGGTGGGAACCGACCGCAAGCCGCTTGCGGGAGCGGCTACTGTCACCGAGGAGCCAAGCCGCGCCTCACGCGGGTACTTCCAACACATCAGCAACCTCGAACACCACGTCACGTTTCAGTCGGGCCGCATGTCGACTGACGAGGTGCTCAGAGACGGGCCGTCCCCCGTGCTCGAAGCCATCATCGGCACGCCGTCCGCCAGCATCTTCGACATTGAGGTAGGCGACGAGGTAGAGATGACGCCGTCTCTGTCCGACGATACGCGGCTGATAGTTCGGATTGTCGGCGTCATGGAGCCGACCGACCCGACCGAAGAGTACTGGCAGCTAAATCCGAACATCTTCATCGATCCCGCACCTCTCGAAGAGCTTCCCGACATCGGCGTGGAGGTGGATCCCGAAGAGCCGCCGCTGGCCGTCTTCCTGACCCGGGAGGCACTGATCGAGGGGGTCGGAGAGTCTTATCCCGGCACTCTCGTCAACTCCAACTGGTTCGTCTTCATCGACAAGGAGATGCTCAAGACCTGGGAGAAAGACGAGGCCCGGGCGCGGCTGGCGCAGCTTGAGACGGACGTCTCGCTCCTCATGCCCGGCTCCGCGGTCTTCACCGGCATCACGACGCTGCTGAACCGGTTCGAACGAAGAAGCTTCTTCACTGGCGTCCCACTCCTGTTGCTGCTCGTGATCATGACGATTACGGTGCTGTACTACATCCTGATGATGGTGTCGTACCTCGTGACGGCCCGTGAGGCGGACGTCGCGCTGCTCAGAAGCCGCGGCGTCACCGCTTGGCACCTTACGCGGATCTACGCTCTGGAGGGATTTGCGATCTCGGTGATCGCCGTTGCGATCGCCCCGTTTCTGGCGATGGGCGCCATCGCGTCTGCCGGCAAAGTGGGCTACTTCGAGGACATCACGCTCGGCCGTTATCTTCCGGTGTCGCTGGCGTGGACGCCGTTTCTGGTTGCCGCCGGCGCTGGGCTGATATGCGTGGCGATCTACGTGGTTCCCGCCGTCGTCGGGGCCAGAACCGGCCTTATCGCCCACCGGCTCCGCTCCTCCAGACCGCCCTCCACTCCGTTCTTCCAGCGATACTACGTTGACATCGGGCTGATGGCGATCGGAGGGCTGGTCTTCTGGGAGCTGTTCTCGCGAGGCCAGGTGGTGTCGGGCGGGCTGTTCGGGGGCGCCCACGTGAACGAGGCGCTGCTCTTCGCGCCCGTTCTGCTCCTGACAGTCGTGGCACTGCTCTTCATGCGATTCTTTCCGCTCATCGTCCGCTTCCTGAGCGGCGAGTCCCCGGCCCTCATGCACCTTATCGCGGGGGGCGCAAGCTCCGTGCTGGCGCTCATCATCGTGGTCAGCGAGCTGAGGTTGGCGATCAGCCTCGAATGGCTCCCGAGAGTCGCAGTCCTGGCGGCATTGCTGCTGGTGTACTACGTCACCTGGAAGGCAAGCCGGCGGAATCTCATGGGTCCGGGCTTCGTGGTGGGCCTCGTGCTTCAGGCGGTGCTGATCGGGCTGTTCATCTACAGTGACGTGCCGACGCGCGACGCGATCGCATTCATTCCGACGGTCGTGCTGGCCCTGCTCGTCCCGCTGCAACTCTTCTACGTCATACTGCGTAGGCTGGCGAGGACGTATCCGGTCTGGGCGTCTATGGCGATCTGGAGAATGGCGCGGAACCCGCTGCAGTATAGCTGGCTGGTCTTGCTGGTCGTGATGGTGACCGGCTTGGCCGTGCTGACGACCACCGTTGGGGGAACGCTCGATCGCTCCTACGAGGAGCGCATCCTGTACGAAGTGGCCTCCGACGTCCGCGTGACAGGTGTCCGCGCGCGAATGTCCAGGGGCATCGATGCCGTCAAAGAGTCCTACCTGATGATCCCAGGTGTGACGTCCGTCTCGCTCGCGCTTCGCGGGTTGGGGTCGGTCGGGGCTACCTACTCGGGCAACACCTTCTCGATTCTAGCCGTCGAGTCCGACGAGTTTCCGTACGTGAGCTGGTACAGGGACGACTTCTCCGAGCGTCCGCTCCCCTACGTAATGAGCCTGCTCCGCACAGGCTCGAATCTCCCTCGAATCCAGCTTCCCAAAGGCGCTGAGAATCTGTACGTCTGGGCGCATCCGGTGGAAGAATACCCCAACCTCTTCCTCTGGATGGTTCTGGAGGACAGCCGCGGCGTGACCAACACGGTCACGTTCGGGCCCGTCAGCAGCGTCGAGTGGTCGATGATGGAGGCCAATGTTCCGAGAAACCTGATCGAGCCGATGAACCTGATCAGCGTACAGATCTACCAGCCCGCGTTCGGTCCGGCGGGGACCGCCGGAACGATCCTCCTCGACGACATTCAGGTCTCGCTCGAGGGCCGGGATGAACGGTTCGTCCTCGACGACTTCGAGGGCCCGAACAAGTGGACGCCGCTCTCGACGTCCATGATCTCGAGGGACCTCATCGGCGCGACACGCCAGAACGTCAAGAACGGCAAGCGGTCCGGTGTCTTCGTCTTCGGAAAGGACACCGACAGGGGCATCCGCGGGTTCTACCGCAGCCCCACGGGCGGTCCGGTCCCCGTCGTGGCGAGCGCCACCTTCCTCAGACGGACCGGAATCAACACAGGCGACACGATCATCGCGAACGTCTTTGGGAGGCTGATCCCGGTTCGGGTGATGGACACCGTCGAGTACTTCCCGACCCTGAACCCGACCGGAAACGGGTTCCTGGTCGCTGATCTCGACAATCTACTTCAGCACCTCAACATCCTCAGTCCCATCGGGGCGATCGGACCCAACGAGCTACTTCTGGCCGAGATCCCAGGGTCGGAGGAGCAGGTCTACCGCGCCGCCGCTTCGCTCGTCGCTCAGTCGAATCAGGTGCTCGACAAGACCCGGATGCTGGAGTCTGTGCGGCTCGATCCGCTCATAACCGCGGGTTGGCGCGTCATGATGCTCGTCGCCGTCTTCATCATCATATTCGTCGCCTCCCTGGGCTACATCACGTACCTGCTCTCCTTCTCTGGAGACAACAGGCTCGAGATGGGATTCCTGCAGGCGCTGGGCATCCGGAGCCGCCAGATGACGCTGCTATTGAGCGCTGAGCACCTGACCATAGCGGCGATGGGTCTGACGATTGGAACGGCCGCCGGATTCACCATGAGCAGCATCATGGTCTCCTCGGTGGCGATCACCGAACAGGGCGGGCCCGTCATCCCGCCATACATACTCACGACGGATTGGGCTTTCATGGGGCCGATCTATGGAGTGTTGGCTGTTATCTTCGTTGGCGCGCTGCTCTGGCTTTCCAGGTCCGTCACAAGGGCCAGCCTGCACGAGATGACACGCCTGGAGGGTGACTGATGACCCTTCTCTCCAGGATCGTTCGCGCCTGGCCACAGGTGGCGCGCCGGACCGCCGCAAACTGGCGTCTGATGTCCACGGTGATCGTCGGTGTGCTCCTCGCGTCGGCGATCTTGTCTGGGACGGTCATATACTTCGACGCTCTCAGGGAGTTGGCGCTGACGAACGCGTTGAACCAGCTTGACGTCAACGAGACCAACATCGTCTTGAAGTCGGACCGTGGCCCCACGACCTACGCCGAACGCGACAAGGTTGTTGGCGCGATTGAGGATCAGGTCGGGGTCAGGGTCGGCTGGATGCTCCGGGATCGGACCTCCGGGGTGAAGTCGTCGACGTTCTTCCTCTCGGAAGTCGGCAAAGAGGAGTCCGCGGATACGGACAATCCTCGGACCTACTTCGGGCACCTGCCCCGGCTCTACGATCACGTGACCCTCGAACCGGGGAGCCGGCCGCCGAGCGACGGCGCTCTGGTCGCTCCGGACGGCTCGACCACCATCGAGGCCGTCGTGCCTCTCGCCGCCGCTGTGGAAATGGGGGCGCGCGTCGGCGACACCTACTCCGCCGTTCCGTACTGGACGGGAACATCGCCATTCATCCGTGTCCTCATCACCGGGACATTCGAGCCGAACGATCCGGACGACGAGATTTGGTACTTCGACGACCGCGTCTTTCGGGCCGCGACGGCGAACAGTTTCGAGACGCTGCCGTTCTACGTCTCTGAGCCGGCGTACTTCGACGTGCTTGGAGCGACCTTCCGCCAGATGGACAGTACCTACGGCTGGCTACTAATGGTGGACACCGGAGCGCTGAACGCGAGGAACGCCACCTTGGCACGCGTTTCGGCCCAGACTATGGAGGACAGGCTGCGAACCAATCTGTTCCGCTTCCGGCAGATCACAGAACTGGACTCCGCTTTGGCCGAGTACGACCAGCGCCTGTTCTTCTCAAAGCTGCCGATGTTCGTCATCCTGGTTCTGATCGCCGTGGTGATCCTGTACTACGTCATAACGCTCTCGTCACTGGTGGTGGAACAACAGAGGGGCGAGATCGTGCTGCTGAAGAGCAGGGGCGCGAGCGCGGCGCAGGTGCTTTCGGTCTACGTCCTGGAGGGTCTGACGATAGCCGTCCTGGCGATCGTGGTTGCCCCGCTGCTCGCCGCGACGATCATCAGCCTGCTCGGTCTCGCGCCGGACTTTCATGATCTCAGCGGTGGAGGGCTGCTGGAAGCTCGACTGTCCCCGGGTGCGTACTTGATGAGCGCGCTCGGCGGGCTGCTGAGCTTCGCGGCGCTGATGATCCCAGCCGTCCAGGCGTCGCAAATGAGCGACACTACATATCGGCTGCAGGCCGCGCGACCGTACACGCAGCCTGTCTACCAACGATATTACCTGGACGTTCTGCTGCTTCTCATCGGCGTGCTCCTCGCCCGCCAGCTTTCCGAGCAGGGCTCGGTGGTCGCGGTCGGCATATTCGGCGACGTTGCCGTCGACCAAGCGCTTCTGGCGGTCCCGGCCGTGATCCTTGTGGCCTCGGCGTTGGTGCTCCTTCGCCTCTTCCCGCTGTTCATGCGCGTATCCAGCGCGCTGCTCTCCTCTTTCCTCTCCGCGGGCCTGGTGCTCGGAATCTGGCAGATGGCCAGAAACCCGACCCACTACGCCCGGCTCGCGCTGCTGTTGATACTGATGGCTGGACTCGGCATATTCGCCGCCAGCTTCGGTGGAACGCTCCAACGCAGCTTCGAAGAGAGGGCGCTGTACGAGACGGGCGCTGACGTGCGGCTCGAGGGCATGACGCTCAACTCTCGCGGTCAGACAACACCAGTGCGCAAGTCGTTCGAGCGGCTCGATCCCGTGGAAGACGTGACCCTCGCCTATCGCGGATTCGGCTCCGACCTGTCGAAGCTGCTCGCCGGCTCTTACACGATGTTCGCCGTCGAGGGCGAGAAGATCATGGAGATGGGCTGGTTCCGCGACGACTTCTCAGAGGAGTCGATGGACGCCATGCTGTCGTCCTTGGTCCCGCCGACGCTTCCCGTCGGGCTGGAGCTTCCGGTTGACTCTTCCGTGATCGGTGTCAAGGTGAAGCCCGATCGGCCGCACTCGACTGTCGCGGTCGTGGTCCGGATCAGAGACGTCAACGGCCGGTACTTCACGTACAATCTCGGGGTGCTCTCCAGTGGGGAGTGGCTCACGTTGGAGGAGTCCCTCGAACGGCGGAGTTGGCCGCGGGTGAGGCGACCCCTTCAACCACAGGGGCCCCTGACCCTGGTCTCTTTTACCGTTTACGAGACCAACGGCCGCAATCGACTCAGGGCCGGATCGGTGACGCTGGACGATATTTTCGTTCGGGACGGCGACGGCGACCAACATATCGTCGAGTCCTTCGACTCGCTCTCCCACTGGAGCATGCTCCAGGCGGTGCCCGAAGCCCGGTCAGACGTGTTCAAGCCCGCGATTACCGGCGTGGACGGCTCTGCCGCGGCCAACTTCATCTGGGTCGAGGGCAGGGCTCTGGTCAGCAGGGGCATATTCCACGGTCCGCCGCTCGAGCCGCTGCCCGCCATTGCCACCAGCCGGTTCCTGCGCACCAACGGACACAGCGTCGGAGACACGATTGAGGTCACAGCGCAGGGCCACCGCATGGACGTGACGCTGACAGGGGAGGTGAACTACTTCCCCACGCTCAGCACGCTGACGAAGTCCTACCTGCTTACCGACCTCGCCTCAATGTCCGCGTATGCCAACCTCGAGGCGACCGGCGGCGAGCTGAGACCGAACGAGGTGTGGATCTCCACCAACGGATCGCCCGACCGGCGCGAGAGGCTGATCTCGCTGCTCGAAGATAATCGGCCCTACACCGTGAGGGAGGTCCACGACAGGGCCCAGGTCATGGCCGACTCGACCGTCGACCCGCTGGTGGAAGCCGGCTGGCGAGCGCTGCTGTTCGTCGCCTTCGCCTCGGTGCTGATCCTCAGCGGTCTCGGGTTCATGGTCCACGCGTACGTGTCGTTCAGGAGCAGGGAGATACAGTTCGCGCTTATGCGGACCGTCGGCTTCTCCATGAGCCAGCTAACGACCCTCGTGCTGCTCGAACAGCTCCTGGTCATGGGCGCCGGACTGGCGCTCGGCACGTGGATGGGCGGCAGGCTCGGCGCGACGATGATGCCGTTCCTGGGTCACGACGACAAGGGGACGCAGGTGCTACCGCCGTTCGTCATCGACATCAACTGGGAGACGCTGGCGATTACATATGCTGCGATGGCCCTGGTATTCGCCATCATAATCACCGGAATGATCTTCCTGGTCCGAAGAATCTCCCTCCAGAGAATCCTCCGACTCGGAGAGGCCTGATCCCGTGGGGAGCGCTAGCATCGCGCGTCTCACTCCTCCCCAGTTTACGCTACAATCTGAACATCGAATCTGAACGGAGGCCCTGATGCCCGGTGAGCCATACGTCCTCTGCGAGGACGTCTTCAAGATCTATAAGATCGCCGACCTCGAAGTCGTCGCCCTCAGGGGCCTCGATCTGGCAGTTGCGGAGGGCGAGGTCGTCGCCATTGTCGGCGCCAGCGGAAGTGGCAAGAGCACCCTTCTCAACATCCTCGCAGGGTACGACGCCCCGTCCGCGGGGAGCGTGATCGTCGGCGGCAAGGACCTGCTCAGAATGGGCTCGCGGGAGATCGAGGAGTACCGCCGCTCCGAAGTTGGTTTCATCTGGCAGCAGACGAGCAGGAACCTATTCCCGTACCTGACGACGATCGAGAACGTATCTCTGCCCATGATGCTGACCAACACGCCCGGACGAGAGCGCCGGGAACGCGCCGAAGAGCTGTTGGATCTCGTCGGACTCAGCCACAGGCTGCACCACACGCCGGAAAAGCTGTCCGGCGGCGAGCAGCAGCGAGTCGCCATCGCCGTAGCGCTGGCTAACAAGCCCCCTCTGCTGCTCGCCGACGAGCCGACCGGAGAGCTCGACGACACCACCGCCGCCGAGATCCTCGACCTGTTCGAGACCGTCAACCGCGAGCTCGGCGCGACGATACTAATCGTGACGCACGACCCGGACATCGCGTACAAGGTCGGGCGGGTCGTCATGATTCGTGATGGGAAGATGTCCACGGAGATACGCAGAAAGGTGACGTTCCAGCGCATCAGGGGAGAGGTGGAGACCGAACAGCCGCTCGAAGAGTTCGTGCTCGTCGACGGCGACGGCCGCGTCCAGATCCCCAGAGAGTTGCTGGAGGAGATGAACATCGGAGAAAAAGCCCGAGTGCAAGTAGAAGACGGCCGCGTAACCATCACGCCCGGAGAGTAAGCGAAGTGAGCAGAGTCCTCCCGCTCATCACCACCGTCGAACTCTGGCGGACCTACATGCTCGGTTCCGAGGAGATCAACGCTCTCCGAGGCGTCAACTTCACCGTCATGCCCGGCCAGTTCATCGCCGTCGTCGGGCGTTCGGGCTCCGGCAAGACGACGCTCCTCAACATCCTCGCAGGCCTCGACAAGCCTACTTCGGGAACGGTGATGTTCGAAGACCGGGACGTCGCTGCGATGGGAGAGCACGATCTCACCGACCTGCGCCGGTTCAAGATTGGCTTTGTCTTCCAGTCCTTCGGTCTGCTGCCCCTGCTGTCGGCATTCGAAAACGTCGAGCTGCCGCTGCGGATAGCAGGGGTCCGCACGCGTGACCGCGAGGTCCGCACACGAGAGGCGCTGGAGATCGTCGGACTCTGGAACAGGGCCAAGCATCGCCCATACGAGCTGTCAGGCGGGGAGCAGCAGCGTGTCGCCATCGCACGGGCGATCGTCAACGAGCCGCCGCTGATCCTGGCCGACGAGCCGACCGGCGAGCTCGACTCGAACAACGCGCGCTCGATCTTCGGTCTGTTCAAGGAGATGGTGCAGCACCGCGGCATCAGCGTGGTGTCTGCTACTCACGACTCGACGCTGCTCGAGATGGCCGACGAGGTCAAAGAGATCCGCGACGGCCAGCTTTCAGACGCCACCGACCTGGGCCGCCGCTACCGCGACTGAAGCCCTTTCCGGAGCTAGCGGTTCAACATCATTGAAGTGACTATCAGCAGAGACTGGCAACAATTCAACAGTCCCCTCTCCCTCAGGGAGAGGGTTAGGGTGAGGGTGAGATTGCCCATCATCTCAAAACTGGTGGACCACTAGCCGCGGCGCGCTCGCGCCTTCCGCCCCGGCAACCCCCCAACTGTGATCCTGAGCCCGGCGAAGGATCTCCTGGGTCTAGACCGCTCCGAGTACAACTTTCGGGCCCCTGTGAGGCCGCTTAGTGTGGCATCGGCGAGTCAGATGCCGCTGAATTTCGCAAAAAGCCCGATTTTCTCCGAAAGGAGCACCGAGAACGGATTTGTAATATTGTGAAGTGATGGTATTATCGACATTGCCAGCCCCGCGTGGTTTGCCTCGCCAAGCATCGTGGCTCCTCATTACGCATGCCGCAGGCCGCCGGGGCTGGCGTTTGTCTGACCCTCACTCCTCGTCCCAGTCGGTCTGGACGTTGGGCGTAGGGTGTATCCCATAGATCAGCGCCGGGGTGTCGGTCTTGTTGGAGAACCCGTGCTTGACGCCGGGGGGCGCGAGAACGAACTGCCCCTTCGACACCTGGTGGGTTTCGGATCCAACATAAGCCTCAAGGTCCCCGTCCGCGATCAGAATTGTCTCCTCGGTCGGATGGGAGTGGAGCGGCGGCTTCGAGCCGGGCTCCATGACGACCTGGGCAACAGTGAGCTGGGTTGCACCTCGGCTGCTGTCGACGACTGACCAGCGCTTGAACCCGGTGTATGGCTCCGCCATAGGGGTCCCAGAGCTGTCCAGTATCGTCATCAGGGCCTCCTGAAAGGGCTGAAATTAGCTTCAGTAATTGACCTTTCCGGGTTGGTCGCCGCTAAATACTCTATCACGATATTTCCTCATTTTGGTCGTAATTTACACCCAAAATCGGGCCCGAATTCTCTGAAAAGTCAGCCCTCTCCTGAGGTGTCGTACTTGGGCGCGCCGAGGCCCGCGATAATCGCGAAATTCCAGACATGTGGCTCGAGGCGCCCTCTTCCCGACCGATCCCCATGAGCCGAAACTCGGAATCAACTGCCGCCCTCCACGCTTGCCTGAATCTAAGAAATAGTTTAGTCTCTGGTTCGAACTAACGTACGCCAGAGGATGCCACGATGCGCCGATCCAACCCGCTCCCACAGCAACTCGACAGAGCGCTGTTAGACTCGCTCAGCACCCACATGCGCCCCTCAGACAGTCGGGTGCCGCCGCTGTACCGCGAGACGACCAGGTGCATCGCGTACATGTGCGTTTACGCATACGGATGCGCCGAACGGACACAGCGGCCCGCCCAGGTTCTGATGCGGCGCTGCATGCGTTACATGCCCGAGAATCTTCGTATCAACCCGAAGGTCTCAGACTTCGCCCTCGATCTCCTCGCAAAGCAAAGACAGTCCGGCATCGAGCACGCGACAGAGACCACAGCCATCCTCGACGAGCACCGCCCCTCCGGCCCCCTCCGCCAGCTCCCCTGACCCGGACCGCCCCCGCGTAGCGCATCCGTGCCCACTGGGAGCGCGGGCATCCTGCCCGCACGGGGCGCGGGGACATCTTGCCCACACGGGGCGCGGGGACATCTTGCCCACTGGGAGCGCGGGCATCCTGCCCGCATGGGGCGCGGGGGCATCCTGCCCACTGGGCGCGGGGGCATCTTGCCTACTGGGAGCGCGGGCATCCTGCCCACTGGGAGCGCGGGCATCCTGCCCACTGGGAGCGGGGGCATCTTGCCCACTGGGCGCGGGGGCATCTTGCCCACTGGGAGCGGGGGCATCCTGCCCGCATGGGGCGCGGGGGCATCCTGCCCGCATGGGGCGCGGGGGCATCCTGCCCACTGGGAGCGCGGGCATCCTGCCCGCATCGGGCGCGTGCGGGGCAGATCGAACTGCGAATGACTGTCAGCTATCGAGTACAATCCAGACCGTCACCTCAGCGCCCTCCGAGCGGGGATTGGGTGCAATGGATAGGAACGCGATTCCAAGGCCGCGTGCAACGGTCAACTAGGAAGCACCTTGGAGCTGTACGTCATACATGGTCTTCCGGGCGTCGGAAAGCTCGAGGTGGCTACGGAGTTGATGCGACTGCGGTCCGCGTACAAGCTGTTCCACCTTCATCTACTTGCAGACATGCTGGAGCCAGTCTTCGGCTTCGATGGTCGAGGCTTCATCGAGCTGCGCAATCGGATCTGGCCGATGGTGATCAAACAGGCAGTGGCTGACGGCATCCCGGGACTCATCACCACGGTCGTCTTCGAGCGTTCCGTCCCGACAGATCTGGCCCCGGATGTCAGAGACTACGTCATCGAGAGCGGCGGCACCGTCCGTTTCGTTCACCTTGTGTGCGAGCAGGCAGAACTGGAAGGTCGATTGGCTAGCCCCGAACTGACTCGGTTTCGAAAGATCACTTCGGTTGATGAGTTCAATAGAATTCAGAGGTCTGGCCACTTTACGACACCGAAAGACCTCGGGGACACACTAACACTCGATACAACGAAGCTCAGTCCCACGGAAGCGGCGAGTCGAATCGTGCAGTATTGGATTTGAAGCCCTGTTATCTACCACGCAAGGACCGGATCAACGAAACGAGGGTCTGTGGCTGTTCCTTCGGACTCGTGAGATGTCTACTACTCGTCGTGTCAGCTGTGCCGACGACGAGCTTGCCATGCCCGCGAATCAGTCATCTGAGCGAGAACAGATAGGATGCCTCGAGCGTGCAAGGCGATCATATTCGACTTCGACGGACTGATCCTCGACACGGAGGTCCCGGAGTACGAGGCGTGGAGCAGCGTCTACCGCGCCCACGGCGTCGAACTGGAGCTGTCGGTGTGGGTGCCCCACATCGGAAGAGGGATCGAGGGCTTCGACGTCTACCACCATCTCGAGACCCTCGTTAGTCGGCCGATTCATCGTGGCGAGGCGCGTCGGCGGCATCGCACGATCTTCGATGGAATGCTTGATGGGGCCGGCCCGATGCCGGGTGTCGAGGACTATATCGCCTCCGCGCGTGATCTCGAGATTCGTTTAGGCATCGCATCGAGCTCGACGCGTTCATGGGTTATCCCGAAGCTGGAGCATATTGGGCTCGCAAACGCCTTCGACACGATCGTGTGCGCCGACGACGTTGGCAGCTCAAAACCGGACCCAGCATCATACCTGACGGCGCTTGGCAATCTCGGCGTGACCGCTGAGCAGGCACTCGCGCTGGAGGACTCGCCGACCGGTGTGCTCGGCGCGAAGAACGCGGGGCTGACCTGTATCGCCGTTCCGGGCGTGATGACGCGGGATCTGTCGTTCCCCCGTGCCGATTTCAGACTGGAGTCGCTCGCCGATATGCCGCTAGCCGACCTGTTGGAGGCCGTCTTGTGACAAATCAGATGATCATGTCCTCCGACGGCGAATGGACGTTCATGTATCGCGTCGGCGCTATCGCCGTCCACGACGGCCGTCTGCTCGTCGAGCACAACCTGAAGCACAAGTTCTGCTTCGTACCTGGCGGCCGCGTGGAGTATGGTGAGACCGCTGTCGTAGCGCTTACACGGGAGTTGCGTGAAGAGGTGGGCGAAGACGTTCAGGTCGGACGCCTCGTTCTCACCACCGACAACCTGTTCGAGTTTGAAGGCAGACGGTATCAGGAGATCGCATTGTATTTCCATGTCGACTTCGCTTCCGATTCAGGGATTCTCGGCAGGCAGGGGAAATTCGAAGCGAACGAAGTCGGCGTGGTGTTTGAGTGGATACTCCTGAGTGAGGTGGAAACAGCCAATCTCTTTCCGACCTTTCTCAGAGTACGAGTAAACGCGGTCTCACAGGTACCGGATTACGTTGCACACTCGTCCCTATAGCGACCTTCAGAGGCCATTCGATCGGGTTACGACTACGAAACTCGATGTGACGTCGGCTAAAGGAACCCAGCACCACTCGCCGTGTGACCTCGGCCGGCCTCCTTAACCCTGAGTACGATCCCTTCAAAGAACAGGTATTGATAGCAGTCCAGAAACGGCCGAAGGTGGTAGCGCTGTAACTCTGTGTCCCAGGCTGCAGGTGATGTGGGAGACCGCTGTTCTGTCCGGCGGTACTTGCCGGCATGGAACGGGCGGCCTGGCATCCGACTCGCCGATACGGCCCTGGCGGTTGGCGCGGGATGGGATAGAGTTATCCTCCCCCGATGATCTATAATTCTGCGGTTGCGACGATGCGCGAAGTTTTCCGCTGGAGATGTAGATGATCGTTGGAGTGCCCAGGGAGGCCTACCCGGGCGAGCGGCGAGTCGCCCTCGTGCCCGGAGTCGTGCCTTCTCTGCTCAATGCCGGCCTGGAGGTCCATGTTGATGCGGGCGCCGGCGCGGAGGCCGGGTTTTCCGACTCAGAGTACGAGGGGCAAGGTGCGCGGATTGCGGAGGGCCGGAGGCAGCTGATGTCCACGGCCGACGTGCTCCTGTGCGTGCATGGGCTGGGCGTGAACTCCGAAGCGGCCTCCGCCGATCTGGAGCTGATGCACGCCGGCCAGACGGTGCTGGGACTTCTCGACCCTCTCGGAACCCCGGAGGCGACCCGCCAGCTCGCGGACGCCGGCGTGACCGCTTTCGCGCTTGAGCTGCTTCCCCGCATCAGCCGAGCCCAGTCAATGGACGTCCTGAGCTCCATGGCTACAGTGGCGGGCTACAAGGCCGTTCTGCTGGCCGCCGAGGCCCTACCCAGAATTTACCCGATGATGATCACTGCAGCGGGCACAATCGCCCCCGCGCGGATATTCGTAGTCGGAGCCGGGGTGGCTGGCCTTCAGGCGATCGCGACGTCCCGCCGCCTGGGTGGCGTCGTGCAGGCATACGACGTCCGGCCGGAGGTCAGGGAACAGGTCGAGAGTTTGGGCGCCAGATTCCTGGAGATCGAGCTGGACACCTCCGGGTCCGAGGGCGCCGGCGGCTACGCCAGGGACCAGGGGGACGAATTCTACCGCCGGCAGCGCGAGATGATGGCCGATGCCGTAAGCGACAGCGACGTGGTCATCACAACCGCGGCGATTCCAGGCAGGCCGGCCCCGGTGCTGATCACAGAGGAGATGGTCCGAGGGATGCGCTCGGGTTCCGTGGTCCTGGACCTGGCGGCCGAAGGCGGCGGGAACTGCGAGCTCACTCGGCCCGGCGAGACCGTGGAGGCGGGTGGCGTTAACGTTCTGGGACCCCTGAACCTCCCCTCGACGGTGCCCTACCACGCGAGCCAGATGTTTGCCAGAAACGTCACGGCATTTCTCCTGGAGCTCGTGACCGACGGCGAGATGCAGATCGATATGGACAACCCAATAGTCAGCGGCACACTCATCGCTCACGAGGGAGAGGTTGTCAACTCTCGGGTGCGCGAGCTGCTGGATGTGCCAACCGCGGCCGCGACAACGAAAGAGAGGAGCAGCTCATAATGGAAGAGTTCGTACTGGCGCTGACGATATTCGTGCTGGCGCTATTCGTCGGCTACGAAGTGATCAGCAAGGTGCCACCCCTTCTCCACACGCCCCTCATGTCAGGCGCTAACGCCATCTCCGGCATCACGCTGGTGGGCACACTGGTGACCTCGGGCCAACAGCTGACCACGTTCACCACGGTGCTGGGGTTCATCGCCGTGGCGATGGCATCGGCTAACGTCGTTGGCGGCTTCATGGTAACCCACCGGATGCTCCGAATGTTCCGGCGGAACGACTAGACATGCCCCTTGAATGGATCGACCTTTTCTACCTCGTCGCGGCGGTCCTGTTTATTCTCGGGCTGAAGGGACTGACCCATCCCCGCACCGCGGTGCGGGGAAACCTAATGGGGTCCGCCGGGATGCTGGTGGCTATTGTGGTCACTCTGCTGGACCGGCGAATTGTCAGCTTCGAGGTCATCGTCGCGGGGCTCGTCGTAGGAGGCCTGATCGGGGCGATCATGGCCTATCGGGCGTCGATAAACGCGATGCCGCAGGTGGTGGCCGTATTCAATGGCCTGGGAGGCGGCGCATCGGCACTCGCCGTAGGAGCGGCGCTCGAGGAGGCGCTGAAAGGTGGATTCGTCGAAGAGATATCTGTGCAGTTCACCCTGTCGGCGGTCGCCGCGGGGCTCGTCGGCGGCGTGGCTCTCACCGGGAGCGTGATCGCCTTTGGCAAGCTCCAGGGACTGCTCTCTGAACGACCCGTGCTCTTGCCCGGCAGGCACGTCATCAACGCGGTGCTGGCGGCCGTATGCGTAGGGCTGGGCGCCTGGCTGGTGGTGGACCCCACGTCGTCCCTGGCGTTCTGGGTCCTGGTGCCGGTCGCGGCTCTTCTCGGGATCATGCTCGTAATCCCCATTGGAGGAGCGGACATGCCGGTGGTCATATCGCTCCTGAACGCCTACTCCGGGATCGCCGCCGCCGGGCACGGCTGGGTCCTCAACAACAGCGTGCTGATTATTGCGGGTTCGTTGGTGGGCGCCGCCGGGTTCATACTGACCGCGCTGATGTCGCGGGCGATGAACCGCTCGCTGCCCAATATCATGTTCGCCGGAGTGGGCGCGACCGTGGCCACCGCCGCCGAGAGCGATGACATCTACGCGGGACGGGTGAAGTCAGCCTCGCCCGACGAGGTGGCGATGCTGCTCGACGGCGCCCAACGCGTGGTCATCGCGCCCGGGTATGGTATGGCCACCGCCCAAGCCCAGTACGCCGTGCAGGAGCTGGTAGGACTGCTGGGATCGAAAGGGGTGGAGGTGGAGTTCGCGATCCACCCTGTAGCAGGGCGGATGCCCGGGCACATGAACGTGCTGCTGGCGGAGGCCAACATTCCCTACGAGCGACTGAAGGATATAGACGAGATCAACGTCACATTCCGCCAGACCGACTTGGTGCTGGTCCTCGGCGCCAACGATGTCGTCAACCCAATGGCCAGGGATGCGGACCCTTCGATACCAATCGCCGGCATGCCGATTCTCAACGTGGACGAGGCACGCTCCGTGGTCGTCATCAAGCGAAGCCTTGGCCCCGGGTTTGCAGGCATTCCGAATCCTCTGTTCGCTGCCGACAACACCCTCATGCTGTTCGGCGACGCGAGGGAGATGGTCATGGAGCTGGTGGCGGCCATCAAGGAAGGCTAGTGGTCCACCACTTTTGAGATGATGGGCAATCTCACCCTCACCCCCGGCCTTCGCCGGGGCAGGCTCTAACCCTCTCCCCCGTATCGAGTACGGGGCAGGCTCTGAGGGAGAGGGGACTGTTGAATTGTTGCCAGTCTCTGCTGATAGTCACTTCAATGATGTTGAACCGCTAGGCGGCGGCAACGGTACCCGGATCCGAGAAGGGAGTTCAGCGTCGGAGGCAGGTCTGGCAGGCTGGAGTCCGTTAACCGGGCTTCTGGAAATGTAATAGTCTTGGTTGGGTCCACTGACCAGGGCGTTAGGAGATTGGTCGGTCCTCGGTCTCCTCTGGATTGTCTGATCGGGGTTGCGGTTGGTCGATAAAGCAGACTCTGACTGAGTCGGGCATGTATGAGCCGCCTTCATCGCGGATGACCGGTAGGCTGGGGTCCCGGCGCTGGAGCTGGCTGATCATGTCACGAACGTTCGCCGTTGTTCGGAACGCCAGGTCCCGCTCGATCATCCCAAGAAGCTCCCCATTGGTAAAATGCCGACCTGGATATCTTGCGTAGATACAGAGCAGCGCGAACGGACCGCTTCTGACTCCGGCTGATCGGGCACGTATCCGGAAGTCCTGGCGCGTCCAGGCCCCCTCGACTCTGAGGAAGACGTTCCCCGCAACCTTGTTGACCAACAGCTCCACGTCATGCAAGAGGGCGTCCTTGTCCGCGATCAGTAGCTCGTACTGGCTCTCTGTAATGTCGATTTCTCGTCCGCCGAGCACCGCTACGTACTGGCCTTGATTCGGATCGAGTGGTGCCACTGACTCCAACCGCTCAGCGACTTCGATGATCCACTGAGGAGCGTCTTGTAAATTTCTGCTGCGCGGCGCATCCTGTTCAGAGTGTGGCGAGGCGCGTGTCCACCTGAGGATCGCGCCCAGCAGGCTTCCGCCGAGCACCGCAATCATGAATCCCGACCCCGTGAGCGTAAAGCCAACGAGAGCGTCGCGCTGGCGCTGGGCGAACTGCTCACGGGGGTATCCAAGGTCCGACCACTCGTATTCGTATTTCCACAGGAGGTTTCCCGTCGCGGGCTGCTGCTCTACGTAATAGAGCATCATCATCCCTCCGATCGAGAGAGCGAGAAACACCAGGATGGCGCCGATCGCGCCAATGAACCAGTACCGGGCCAGCACGGTATCGAGCCGCATCTCAGGGTCTCTGAGGGCGTGGGTTACGCAGAGAGACCCTGCCATCAGGCCCGCTACAACAATGAGACTCGACTTGCCGCCGTGGCTGGTAAGCACGATTGCCGGAGCGTACGCCAGAAGTACGGGGCATCCAGACAGTACAGCTCCCTTTGTGAACGGTCCCCAGCGTCCCCCTGTGAACCAAGTCTGTCGTCGTATCAGCCAGCGATAGAAGGCGTATGCGGCCACGGCCAGGACAAGGTTCAGCAGAGTCGAGAGCACGGCTGGTAGGGGATAGCCCGACACTGGACCCAGTGTGTAGAAGCCGTACAGGTCCATCCCCGTGTTCAGTGTGAAGAATAGAGTGACGTTGAGCATGAACAGCAGGGAAGCAAGTAGCACGCGGCCCAAATCCGGTTCGAACGCACGACTCACCGGGTCTCGGGCGGTGCTGTTGACACCGTCGGGTCGGTCGTCGTCGAGAGCCGGCATGTCCTGCGTGTCGTTCATACTTGTCAGTGATCGGCGGCGCAGCGACTCTCTGAAAACCGCGGTGATTAGTTACCGCGCATTGCACGCCGCGGCGGGACGGTTTGTCGAGAGGAGGTCGCCCATCTCCACGTACCCGTTCTCCACGGTCACGCCCCCTTGGGGAGCCGGTTCACGCCCGGGAAAGCTGGATACGAATGCGGCGTAGTCGTCGTCTGATACGACGACGGGGATGCTGATTCTGACACCCAACACCGTGTCGATCGCGGATACCGTCGAGACGTTTGAGACAAACCACGGGACTGTGATCTGCGAATAGCAGTTCTGGTAGTTCGCGTGGAACACCGGATCGTTTGGACTCTCCACAGTTTCCACCGAGTTGAACCAGATGAACGACAGAAAGTCGGTGAACGACATCAGATTCCCTAGCAGCGGAATCTGTCTTGCCAATGCGTTGAATGTTTCATCTGCGCCAACAGCCGAGCGCTCGAAACCCGGTGGATATGGTCGCCATTCCGCACCGCTGGTGTCGTGGATCCACTTTGTCACACCTTCATAGTCAATCCAAGATTCGCGAGGAACGACCACGGTCACCGAGCCCGCGCCACTAATTCCGTCTGCGTCTTCAATGCTGATCGAAAGTTCGCGGAGACCCTCGCCATCTGGTGGACTGAGCGTCACTGAAACCAGTGTGTCAGTGGTCTCGAACCCTTCGTGCGCAATTTTTGAAGCGGGCCCGGAGAACAGGACCCTGTCGGCAGAGGGAGGATCTACTACTTCTCGAGTGTCTCCGGAGACAGTGATCTGATACGTCCCGCGACTGCTGCTCGAGTATCCCCTTACCGATACGAAGTAAGTCCCCGAGACGTGGAACGATGATTCCAGCTTCGAAGCACGCCCCATGCCGCCGTCGTCGTTGCCGGAGATCCTGGCCCCAGTCGAGTCGTACAGATCGATGACCGTGTCGGGGTTCGAACCGAGCTCTGTCTCGATGGTGTACCTGACCTCAGACTCCCCATGAAATGCGAAGAAGTCGATGTCGTTCGACTCCTCGATGTCTCCCGTATAGGGGCGGTTCACCGAGATGGCTGTGGCCGCATCGGTCGAGTCGCTGTGGTCATCGCCCGGTTCAGTCTCGACGGAGTTAGGCGGCGACGATTCCCCGAACGTGTTGTCACCCCAGCAGAGCACGACGCCGTCTGATCGGAGCCCACAGGTGTGTTCGTCGCCGGCGCTGATCTGGACGAACTTCTCTCCTACCGGCGGCGACGTGCGTCCGTGCCAGTCGAGCCCCCAACAGACCGGCGTACCGTCGAGCTGTAGTCCGCAGGCGTGAAGCCAGCCGACGCTCAGAGTGCTCACTCGCGCCTCCGCCGGATGCGTGAAGTCTGCCTCGGGGTCCGATCCCACGCACGCAACCGTCCCTTCCAGCCTGAGGCCGCATGACACCTTCCAACCCGTGCCGACCGCCTCGAACCGCTCGGTCCGAGGAAGGCCGGACTGGCCGTAGCTGTCATCGCCCCAGCATGCCACCGTACCGGCAAGGCGGTGTCCGCATGTCTGATACACACCGCTAGCGATCGACCGGAAGACTTCACCAGGCGGCGGCGAGGCCTGACCCTGTTCGTTTAGCCCCCAGCACGTCACGGTTCCATCCGTCCTGAGTCCGCAGGTGTGGTTGTACCTGCTGCTGATCTGTGTAAACGACTCGCCTGTCGGTGGACCGCTCTGTCCGTAGGTGTTGCTTCCCCAACAGACCGGTGTCCCGTCCTCTCGCAGCCCGCAGGTGTGGTTGTCCGCCGCGCTGATTGAGGTGAGCCGCTCGCCATCTGGAGGCGAGGCCTGTCCCCACTCGTCGTCTCCCCAACAGACCGGATACGTTTCTGCGTCGATCGCGCATGTGTGGTTCCTTCCGGCGCTGACGGCGGTGAACCCGCCAGTTCCGGAGGCGTCAACAGTCAGTTCGACGATCCTGGTCGTGTCGCCGAGTCCAGTGGTCTGATTGGTGAAAGATGCCAGCGCTGTGTGAAGACCGGCGGGGAGTAGCAGAGCACGGGCATTGAGCGTGACCGTGACGTGCGGTACCTGACCTGGGATCTCTCCTCCGCTGGGAGACATCGAGAGCCAGTCCTGATCGGACGAAGCGCTCCAGACGAAACTGTCACCGTCTACCGTCGAGGATGTAATGCTGTAGACTTTCGACGTCGTAGAGAATGGGCCGCCCTCAGGCCCGGAAGTCGCCAGATTGGCGTCCGGGATGATCACCAGCACGCCGGGCCGTCCCCCGGCAGCGCCTCTAACTGTCAGCTCGATCTTTACAGTCGCGTTGCCGAACCCATTAGTGGTGTTTGTGAATGAGACCGCCGCAGTGTGAACTCCCGCTTCTAGGCTCTTGGCGCCTTCATTGATCGAGAGGATGACGTAGTCGGTGTCGAGGTCGATCAGCACTCCGCTCGCGATGGAGATGGAGACCCAGTCTTCGTCCGAAGACACGGTCCATCTGATGTCCTCCGTACCGGACGGGCGCTTCCAGAGCTCATACGTCTTGGACGAAGACTTGAACGGACCGCCCATTCGACCTGTCGCTGAGAACCCTTCAGACGAGGAGAGCCGCAGCTCTCCCGGAGGCGGAGGCGGCTCCTGCTCCCAGAGCCTGATGCCGTACGTACCTGTGTCGTCCAAGTATCTCGCGGCAACTCGGGCGTAGAATCTGCCAGAGATCGCAGCAGTGAAGTCAATTCCCGCCGATCGGGCTCCCTTGTAGTCATCATTGTGGCCGATCTGCTCACCATCTGAATTGTACAACCACATTTCCGTGTCTTGTAGCCCGCGCAGATCGGTACGGATTCTGTAGATGAATCCTTGTTGAACGGTGAACGAGAAGTGATCTTTCCCTTGTTTCTCCCCGATGTCGGCGGAGTGCCACCGTCCAGGTTCGATCGGGGTCGTATCAGCAAACGGGCTCTCTCGATTACGGTTGGAGGTCGGGCTCACGATCAATTGGACGACTCTTGTCGTGTTCCCTAGTCCGTTGGTCATGTTTGTAAACGTAATAACGGCGGTGTGTGTTCGGGGAGACAGGATGTTTGCGTTTTCGTTAATCGAGATCCTGGCACGGTCGATGTCCCACCCCGCCAACCGTCCCTCACCCCCGGGAACGGTAATCCAGTTGCGGTCGGACGTGACCGTCCAGCTTATTTCATCGTCGCCTTGCGAGGTCTTGGACAGCGAGAAGACCATGGAGGACGGGTTGAACGGCCCGCCCTGGACGCCGGTAGACGTCGTTCCTTCTGTCGGGGACACTGACAAAGTCCCTGGCCTCGCCACCGGCCGATTCACTCTCAGGACGCTGATCGAGTACCTGCCGGTGAGGTCGTCGTTGAACGCGGTTACGCGCAGGTAGTACGTACCCGCCTCGGTCGGTGTGAACGAAATGTGCGACGCTTTGTCTTCGCCGTCATCGTCGCTGTGCCCAATCTGGTTGCCGCTGGGGTCGAAGAGCCACAGCTCCGAGTCTGCCAGCGACTGAAGGTCAGTGAAGATCGAGTACTCCGCGTCTCTCTCCGCCTGGAACGAGAAGTAATCGCGGTCCCCGAGAGTCTCGATGTAGCCAAGAGTCGACGCCCCGACCGTCATCGCGGTCGCGGACGATCGGCTGTTGCCGTGGTCGTCGGTCGCGGGAGGCTGCTCTTCGACCGGAGGCACGACAGTCCGCGGCTCGGAGTCGCGGACCGTGACTCGTGAGAATGTCACAGAGTCCTGGGAGAAGGTGTAGAAGCCGAACCGTCCGGACGCGGAGTAATCTCGTGACGTCGGGATGTCCAGTTCTAGCGATCCGTTCACGTAGACTCTTAGAGAGTCGGGTCTCAGGTCGAAGCTGAACTCATACTCACGATTGATCTGCCATCCGGTTCTTCCCAGATTTGCCGCACGCTGGAGCTCCTCCAGGCCACTCCCCGGAGCTGTGCCGCCCAAATTGCGGTGCTGCCAGAACTCATCCCAGTCAGGGACTCCACGAACACGAGACGCGGCCAGACCTCGGCGCGAGGTACCACCGGGGGACGATGACGGTGAACTGAAATCGTGGTTCTGGTCCTGTTTCTTCCAATCAACTAGCAAGTAGTCGGCACCGTCGTTGGTTGAGTCACCTACTTCATATCCGATCACGAACCCAACTTGGTCATCATCGTTGTTCGGCCCGACCGAGACTGTGGTCCTGAAGGTTTTGCCCGCTACAGGGAAGTCGGACACGAACACCGCCGGGTATGAGTTGACGTCCTGTGAGACGGCAAGTCCATCGTCGGACACGCTCCATACCGGAGCGCCGTCGCTGCTTCCGTTCCGGTATGACTCGCTTGTCCACGCGTGGAGGCCATCAGTCCGATCGGGCGGAGGTGTACTCCCCGCCTCTCGAACCTCGAGCCGTACTTCGCGGGTCGTGTTTCCGTTACCGTTGGTGGTGTTCGTGAATGTGATCGTCGCGGTGTGGGTTCCGAGGGAAAGGTTGTTGGCAAGCTCGTTTATCGAAACGGTGACCGAATCGGTCTGACTCCCCTGAAGCGTGTCGTCCCCGTCCGAAAGCGAGATCCAGTTTCGGTTGGTAGTCGCAGTCCAGCGAACGTCCGCCGATCCGGAGGGCGTCTTCGATAACGTGTATGTCTTCGAAGACGGGCTGAACGGCCCGCCCTGGACGCCGGACGCGGACAGCCGGCTGCTGGGCGACACGACGAGACTCCCTGCGCCAGGCGCCGGAGCGTTCACCGTGAGACGGACCTCGCGAGTCGTGTTTCCGTTGCCGTTGGTGGTGTTCGTGAACGTGATGGTCGCGGTATGGGTACCGGGCGACAGGCTGTTCGCGTTGCTGTTGATGGAGACCGTCACGGGATCGGTGTCGCTTCCGGGCAGACCTCCGCCGTCGTCGTCGAGCGTGACCCAGCTACGGTTCGATGACGCGGTCCAGTTGATGTTGTCTCCGCTGGAGGTTTTAGACACGGTGTACGTCTTGGATGACGGGCTGAACGGTCCGCCCTGGACGCCGGACGCGGACAGCCGGCTGCTGGGCGACACGTTGAGCGTTCCCGGACTCGTTTCCGGCTCGGTTATCGTCAGCCTGACTGTGATCCAGCCGACGGTCTCGTTCTCAGTTACGTTCCTGACCGTCACCGATCCGGTGTACGTTCCTGGGCTCAGGTCTTCCGTTTCGTCGTCGACGATGTCGGGCTCTGCGATAGACCGCTGACCGGGTCCGAGTGGAGACTCTCTGGATAGACTCTTGATGTAGATCCAGTCTCGGTTGTCACTGACATCGAACGCACAGCTCACCGAACCTGTGTTGTCCCACCCGAGTGCATTGACGCTTCCGACCTCGAAGGATCCTCCGGGGGGCCCCTCAAACTCGATCGTCTCGGTCGCGACCATCTCTAGCTCGCACGTCGGCGGCGCCGCCACGACCGTGGCGTCGACTGTGACAAGTTTGTCGAGGTTCTGCTCAAATCCCAGCTGACGATTCTCCCTCTTGACACGAAGATAGGCTCTGTGACCTCCGATAGGGGCGCCGCTCTTCACTCTGATCTTCACTCGTCCGCTCCCCGGACCACTGCCGCCACTGTCCTTGGAGAACTCAAGCCAGTTTGACTCGTCGGACGATGAGTACACGGACCACTTGAGCGTCACGCCTCCGTCGTTGTTGACATCGACGTACCGCGTTGAGGAGTTTCCCTGGGTCACCGTGCCGAAGTCGACGTACGTGCTGCCCAGGCGAATACTTGCCTGCGTCTTGTCGCGAACCGTAACAACCACGTGGGATTGACGACTGTAATAGTGACCATCATTGTGGTTACTCGCTCTCGTATGGTCCATGAGAAGGTTGGGCTGACCAGTCCGCTTCCAGTACAGGAAGCACACCACCTCGACGGTTCCTCTGGGCAGCAGCTGAGGTGACGCGATAGTTCCCTCATTCCACACCGATGCGGCTATCTCGGTGTGATTGATAATTTGAGACTCGCCTATCCCTAGATTACCGTTCGGATTGATGTCCCGATGTCCAAGAGCCTCACCACCTTGGTAGAACTCGAAGCGCACGAACAGATCAGCACCAAAGGTGCCCGCGCTGATGTTTCTGAAGCCAGCATACAACCTCACCCCATCACCCGGATCAACTGTTGAACTGCCAGTCACGCCACAGCCACTTAAGTCTGCCTGCGTATCATTGCTGTGGGCGCTCGCAGCGGTTTCGGAGACCACCCACCACACCGCAGTGACGGCTATGAGTATCAACCCTACGAGCCCCGCCCTCCGTGCCAACCATGCGAAGATTGCGCCAGATCCCCTGAGGATGGCAAGTGGGTTGAAAGGATCAATCAGCTTTGACATCCGGATGGGTCCTCGCTGTTCTCCTCTTTCAGATGGATTTGACCAGCCAATTGTCTATACACTGTCTAACCGCAAGGTCTTATGAATTTAGACTAGAGTTCGAGAGCCATTTCTGACCCGCGTTCAACTCGTAATGTTAGGTCAACCGCCCCCGAGTTTCCTGAACGCCACCTGAAAGAATCCTGAAAGCTTCCGCGATCTCCTTCGCCCGAGAATCGTCGGCACCTTGGGAATTGGATCCCGGCGAGCGGCCTGTCCTGCCCATAGGCTACCGCTGTTGGGGGCTGATGAGGAGTAGAATAGGCGTAGGATAGCCGTTGTTTAGGTTGGGGACAGAGTGGGGAGGACGGCGTTCGCAGTCGGTCGCCGACAACCCGGCGAACGCGTGGAGTATGGCGAGCGATCGAGTCCGCGTGATCCCGCAAGCTCCCGAGAACGTCGCCCACTCGTCCCTGGAGTCCATGTACGATGTCGCCATCTGAGTTAGGATCGGGCCGACTCGCATTGACCGCTCACGAGTGACGCCGGTTGGGGCGCGGGCGTCCACGCCCGCCCTGGGTTCCGGCTCTACGCCGGAACGACGGGTTCCCAGCCGCCGGCGACTGCCGGCACTATGCTGATCTCGTCGCCCTCGCCGGTGGCGGAGTCGATCCCCTCGAGGAACCGCACGTCCTCTCCGTTGACGAACACGTTGACGAAGTTGCGCAGATCCCCGTTCTCGTCGCAGAGACGCTCCTTGATGCCGGGGAACTGGCTCTCCATCGAGTCGATGATCTCCCTGACCGTCGCACCCTCTGTGTTCACCTTGTCCTGACCGTCGGTTACGCGGCGGAGGGGTGTCGGTATCCTCACCGTAATGGCCATGTCTTCAGGGACCTCCAGTGTCTATTGTTCGAGTGAATTCGGTCGGTCAGCCCTCGATCACGTCGCCGCTGACCGAGTCCACGCGAACGCCCGTCCCGGTCACCCACTCGAGGCCGTTGGTGATCTCCTCCTCGGAGCCCTCGAGCTCGAGCACGACCCAGCCCATCTCCTCGCGAACGTCGGCACGCCGAATATTCGTTACTACCTTGTACCTGTGGCCAAGCTCGTAGATCACCGGCTCGGTGATGAGCTGTGTCGGAAACGTGAATTTGACGCGTCGTCTTGCCATTCCTTCACTCCCTCTCGGCCATCGCCTCTTCGAACGAGCTGTAGGTGGGCCTGATCTGCACCGTGTCCACCACGGTCTCGACTGCCTCCAGGGTCTTGAGTCCGTTGCCGGTTACGTACGCGACTGTGAGGTCGTCGGGCCTGATTGTACCTGCCTCAACGAGCCGCTTCAGGCCGGAGATCACCACTCCGCCGGCGGTCTCGGTGAAGATGCCCTCGGTCTCGGCCAGCAGCTTGATCCCCTCGACGATCTCGTCCTCCATGGCGACGATACCCGAGCCGTCGGAGTCCCGGATCGTCTTGAGCGCAAAGGGACCAGACGCGGGGTTGCCGATGGCAAGCGACTTGGCGATCGTGTCGGGCCGGACGGGAAGCACCTCGGTGTCGCCCCTGTTGTAGGCCTGAACGATCGGCGCGCAGCCTTCCGCCTGGGCGATGTGCATCCGTGAGTCGACCTCGTCGATCAGGCCGACGTCGGCCATCTCGATGAAGCCCTTGTGAATCTTGGTGAACAGCTCGCCTGACGCGCCGGGAACAACGCAGTGGTCGGGCGCCAGCCAGCCGAGCTGCTCGGCGACCTCGTAGCCGAGCGTCTTGCTGCCCTCGGCGTAGTACGGGCGCATGTTCACGTTTACGAACGCCCAGCGGTGGTTGTCTGCGAGCTCGCTGCAGAGTCTGTTGACCTGGTCGTAGGTTCCATCGACCGCGATCAGCGTCGCTCCGTAGACGCCCGCGCCGAGCACCTTGCCCTTCTCCAGGTTGGCCGGGAAGAAGACCATCGTCGGGACGCCGGCCTTGGCGCCGTGCGCGGCGACGGAGCCCATCAGGTTGCCGGTCGAAGCGCAGGCGAGGGTGTCGAACTCGAACTCGAGCGCTTTCGCAGCCGCGACGGACACGACCCTGTCCTTGAACGAGAATGTGGGATTCACGCTGTCGTTCTTGACGTAGAGGTTCTCGAGTCCCAGCCGGCGTCCGAGGTTCTTTGCGTGGATCAGAGGGGTGAAGCCGGTCGCCATGTCGAGGGCGCGGTCGGCGTCGACCGGGAGGAAGTCGTGGTAGCGCCACATCGTGTTAGGGCCTGCCACGATGCTATCGCGGCTGACCGCCTCGGCAATGCTGGCGTAGTCGTACTCGACCTCCAGCGGTCCGAAGCAGAAGTCGCACGCATTGAGGGCTTCGACAGGGTACTCCCTGTCACACCCACGACAGCGCAGACAACTCACGTGGGACAACTTCCAACTCCTCAGTTACTCTCCCAGACACGTGGGTGCGTCTTCGCCCCGTTCGTCCTGAGCTTGTCGAAGGATCGAACGCCCACCAACCTCGAGGGGCGACCCTTGTGGTCGCCCGATCGCCCGACTCCCACGCTCGCATCAATAGCGAAAACGCTCGACGGGCAGAGAAGGGCACATTCCGAAACAGGAAGGGTCGATCGGCAGTCGAATCGTAACAACGCCAATTCTGGCTTGTCAAGAAATCGGGCCGACCATAGAATCATTGCATCGGATATACCAGCCTGTTAGGGGAAGGTCGATGGGGAAATTCAAGACGAAGACGACGATCGCACATGATAGGTCGCTCCGAGTGACCGAGCTTCCATTCCAGGCCGGTGATGAGGTTGAAGTGATCATCGAGTCACTAGATTCGCCTACTGTAGAGACTAATCGATATCCACTCAGGGGTGAGGTGTGTACCTACGAGGGCCCGTTCGATGGTGTAGCGATCGACGAATGGGACATCTCCGAATGATCGTCCTGGACACGCATGTCTGGGTGTGGTGGGCCATGGACATCGCGCGGTTGAGCCAGACTCAAGTCGAGGCGATCACACTCAACGAAGACGACGTGATCGGAGTGAGCGCCATTTCCTGTTGGGAAGTTGCGAAGCTCAACCAATACGGCCGCCTCCGGTTGCCGATCGGAGTGTCCCAGTGGTTGTCAGAGGCCCTCCAGTATCCTGGAGTCTCTCTTCCGAATCTGACACCCGAGATCGCAGTGTCGTCGACACAGTTGCCGGTTGAATTTCACCGGGATCCCGCGGATCAGATAATCGTCGCCACCGCAATGGCCACCGCAATGATCAACGGCTGCGCTCTCGTGACCCGGGATGAGAAGCTCGTAGACTACGCTCACGTCCAGACGATAAGCTGACGATCTATAGCGCCACGCGAGAGAGGAACTCGGGCTTGCCTCTGACGCCGACGTTCACGCGGAACAGCGCCCCGGCACCGGCGCCCTCGTTGGGCTTGTCCTGGCCACCGGCGGTCGTCACGTACATGTCTGTCAGGTCGCGGCCGCCGAAGATAACGCTGGACACCTTCTTCGCCGGGAACTCGATCCGCCCGACCTCGGACCCATCTGGGGCGTAGCGATAGAGCGATGATCCGTCCCAGCGCGCCGACCAGACGTGGTCCTCAGCGTCCACCGTCATCCCATCCGGGATCGAGCCGTCGTCCGGCGTCTCCACGAACACCCGCTGGTCCGACAGCTCTCCACTCTCGACGTCGTAGTCGAACAGGTAGATCTTACGCGCCAGAGAGTCGGTGTAGTACATCAAGCTAAGGTCCGTTGTGAACCCCATGCCGTTCGACAGCCCGACGTCGTCCAGCACCGTAGTTATGGTGCCATCGGTGTCCATCCGGTAGAGGCGGGCCGGCCTGCCGTCGTCCGTCGGCATCGTGCCGCAGAACACGCGGCCCGCCGGATCGGCGATCACGTCGTTGAATCGGTTGTCCAGCTCGTCGTCGAGCTGATCGACCAGGAACTCGAGGTCGCCGTCCCGGAACACCGCGACGGAGCACCTGTCCATGAACAGCAGCAGCGATCCGTCAGACTGGATCGTGTAGCCGCCGACCACGCGCCCGTCGTAGATCTGCTCGTGGCGGCGAGTGTACGGGTTGTACCTGAACAGCCTGCCCTCTGGGATGTCGCCCCAGTATACGCGCCGCTCCATCGGGTGCCACAGCGGCCCTTCGCCCGTCACACACTGGTAATCCGCTATCAGCTCAGGCTGCATCTTCTCTCCCTACGATACGTTGTTGTCATCCTTGGGGGTGCCACAACACCCACTTGTCATCCTGAGGAGGGCACAACACCAACTTGTCATCCTTGGGGGTGCCACGACACCCACTTGTCATCCTGAGGAGGCCACGACACCCACTTGTCATCCTGAGGAGGCCGCCAGGCCGACGAAGGATCTCCAGGTCCTCAACGCGTATGGTCGGGAGATTCTTCGGCTCCGCTCCGCTGCACCTCAGAATGACAGGGAGGGGATCCTGTTGTCATCCTTGGGGGTGCCACGACACCAACTTGTCATCCTGAGGAGGGCGCCAGGCCGACGAAGGACCTCCAGGTCCTCAACGCGTATGGTCGGGAGATTCTTCGGCTCCGCTCCGCTGCACCTCAGAATGACAGGGAGGGGATCCTGTTGTCATCCTTGGGGGTGCCACGACACCAACTTGTCATCCTGAGGAGGGCGCCAGGCCGACGAAGGATCTCCAGGTCCTCAACGCGTATGGTCGGGAGATTCTTCGGCTCCGCTCCGCTGCACCTCAGAATGACAGGGAGGGGATCCTGTTGTCATCCTTGGGGGTGCCACGACACCAACTTGTCATCCTGAGGAGGCCGCCAGGCCGACGAAGGATCTCCAGGTCCTCAACGCGTATGGTCGGGAGATTCTTCGGCTCCGCTCCGCTGCACCTCAGAATGACAGGGAGGGGATCCTGTTGTCATCCTTGGGGGTGCCACGACACCCACTTGTCATCCTGAGGAGGGCACAACACCACTTGTCATCCTGAGGAGGCCACGACACCCACTTGTCATCCTGAGGAGGGCGCCAGGCCGACGAAGGATCTCCAGGTCCTCAACGCGTATGGTCGGGAGATTCTTCGGCTCCGCTCCGCTGCACCTCAGAATGACAGGGAGGGGATCCTGTTGTCATCCTTGGGGGTGCCACGACACCCACTTGTCATCCTGAGGAGGGACACCCACTTGTCATCCTGAGGAGGGCACAACACCCACTTGATCTCCAGGTCCTCAACGCGTATGGTCGGGAGATTCTTCGGCTCCGCTCCGCTGCACCTCAGAATGACAGGGAGGGGATCCTGTTGTCATCCTTGGGGGTGCCACGACACCCACTTGTCATCCTGAGGAGGTCATCCTGAGGAGGGCACGACACCCACTTGTCATCCTGAGGAGGGCGCCAGGCCGACGAAGGATCTCCAGGTCCTCAACGCGTATGGTCGGGAGATTCTTCGGCTCCGCTCCGCTGCACCTCAGAATGACAGGGAGGGGATCCTGTTGTCATCCTTGTGGGTGCCACAACACCCACTTGTCATCCTGAGGAGGGCACAACACCCACTTGTCATCCTGAGGAGGCCACGACACCCACTTGTCATCCTGAGGAGGGCGCCAGGCCGACGAAGGATCTCCAGGTCCTCAACGCGTATGGTCGGGAGATTCTTCGGCTCCGCTCCGCTGCACCTCAGAATGACAGGGAGGGGATCCTGTTGTCATCCTTGGGGGTGGGTCATCCTGAGGAGGCCGCGACACCCACTTGTCATCCTGAGGAGGCCACAACACCAACTTGTCATCCTGAGGAGGCCACGACACCCACTTGTCATCCTGAGGAGGGCGCCAGGCCGACGAAGGATCTCCAGGTCCTCAACGCGTAAGGTCGGGAGATTCTTCGGCTCCGCTCCGCTGCACCTCAGAATGACAGGGAGGGGATCCTGTTGTCATCCTTGGGGGTGCCACAACACCCACTGGTCATCCTGAGGAGGGCATAACACCAGCTTGTCATCCTGAGGAGGCCACGACACCCACTTGTCATCCTGAGGAGGCCACAACACCAACTTGTCATCCTGAGGAGGCCGCCAGGCCGACGAAGGATCTCCAGGTCCTCAACGCGTAAGGTCGGGAGATTCTTCGGCTCCGCTCCGCTGCACCTCAGAATGACTGGGAGGGGGACTGCCGTGTTCACGAGCCATCAGTCAGGTAGCTGAAACCGCCTTCGTAGTACAGAAGCGGCCGTCCGTCGTTGACTTTGATCTCGTCTACTTCCGCGACGAAGATCGTGTGGTCGCCGGCCTCGTACTCGTTGACCACGCGGCAGTCCATCTGAGCGAGGCTGCCATCGACGGTGGCCGCGCCGCGTACCGTACGACTGAACGACACGTCCAGGTCGCCGGTCTTCTGGTCGGTCGGACGCGCGTAGTACTCCGCTATCGGTCTCTGCTCCTCGGCCAGGATGTTGATCGCGAATCGGCCCATTTCCTGGATCAGAGGGAACGACGCGGTCGTGTGGCCCGCACAAAACAGTACCAGCAAGGGGTCGAGCGATACCGACGTGATGCCGTTTGCCGTCATCCCGTGTACTTCACCGTCTGACTGCACCGTGGTGACGACCGACACGCCTGTGGCGAACTTCCCCCAAGCCTGTCGAAAGGTCTGTCCGTCGGGCATGTTCCCACCTCTTGGTCTCGCTTCCGCGGCTCGCCGCGCCGCGCCCGGCCTCAAGCGCGCTATGGCGCCGGCCAGGCGCTCTCGGATTATATTTGCGGTATCTGGCAAAGAAAACCCCTGGGACGTTGTAGGCGCCACTGGCGGGGGAGGGGGTGGTGTGTCCATCGTCTCCCCGGCCCCGCCAACTTGCGTACGAAGCGATCTCACCTCCTGCAGCAGCGTCGCGACGTCAGCCTCGACGCGGTTCTCGGTCCGGAGGATCGCCGATGCCAGGTTCGCGGTCAGGCCGCCAAACAGCCCGATCCCTCCGACCATCAGGACGATTGCGATCGCGCGTCCCGTCGGTGTCACAGGCGTCATGTCGCCGTAACCCACTGTCGTAACGGTCACGACGGACCACCAAAGGGCGTCGGGGAAGGACTCTATCGTCTCGTGGCCCTGCTCAACGGCCGTAACTATCGTGGCCGCCACGATCACCAGTCCGATCGCGTACACGAGCAGGAAGTCGATGTTGACCAGCCGCCGCGAACGGACAAATGCGCGCGAGCCGAACACAAACAGCCTGACAAGCCGGAGTGGTCGGATGAACGGCACCGCGACGACCAACACCTCCAGCCAGTGCCGCCGGGCGTACGCCAGCCGGTTGGGCGTAATCGCCAGCTTTATGAACAGGTCCGCCGCAAACAGCGCCCAGATGAACCCGTCGAGCGTAAAGAAGAGCTCGTTCTCGGTCTCGCTCATGTCCCAGATAATCGGTCCAAGCAGCACAGGGATCATGATGAAAGACAGCAGGAGCAGGGGTAGCTCCGTCATCCTCTCGATACGGTCCAGCATCGCCTCTCGCGTCTCAACGTCCATCGTGTAGAAGCGGAAGTACCTGTTCATCGGACGGCTCCAGCGGGTTGGGTTTTCGCGCAAAGCTTACACCGGATAGGGCATGGGCTGCGCTGACGATGAGAGAGAGGAGAGGAATGAGTAAAGAGGAATGAGAGGGCAGCGAACACGAAATTGCCGCCAATGTCACCCTTACCTCCAACCCCCGACCCCCCAAGTTGACATCGACTTCAGCTACAATTACCGTAACCACTGGTGAGGACGCACAACGCGCCGGACACTTAGGAGGCCAGCCTTGCGAGAACAACCCAGCGAAAAGGCCATGCAGCGAATGCGAGTCTTCGTCGAGAAGTTCACGCAAAAGTCGGGAACGTACACGCATCCCGGCGAGGGCGTCACAGAGGCGGTGGTTCTTGGCCTCGCCCAGAACGTCGACGAGATCGGACGGCCGCTGTGCCCGTGCCGGTTCTACCCGGACAAGACAGAGGAGATCAAGCATCGCACCTGGATCTGCGCGTGTGACGACATGCAGATCTACAAGTACTGCCACTGCCTGCTGTTCGTCGACAAAGAGGGCCTACCGATCACCGAGTACCTTCCCGAAGACCACGAGGGCAGGGAGATGTACGGTGAGGTCAAGGACCCGCACCCGGACAAGGGCCGGCCGCTGCGCCACAAGGCCGAAGAGCGCGAGATCGAACGACGCGAGCGGCCTTCCTAAAGAGAGTTAATGAGCACAGCCAGCAGCACCGTCGTCGTCTACTCCACCCTGGGCTGCGGATACACCGACAAGCTCAAGGCGGAGCTCGACCGCGACGGGATCGAGTACGAAGAGGTGAACCTCTCGCTCCACCCGGAGAGATGGCCCGAAGTCGAGAACGTAACGGACGGTATCCGCATCAGCCCCGTGATGATCGACGGCGACGAGGTCACTATCGGCTTCAACGGCATCGGCTGCTACGGATAGCGCCGTGCTGATCTATACCCACCCCGAATGCACCATCTGCGTCTCGGTCAAGATGGAGCTGGACGAGAAGGGCAAGGTCTACGAGGAGATCGACCTTGGAGACTACCCAGAACGCTGGCCCGAGGTCGAGGAGCTGACCGGCGGCGACAAGATCACCCCGGTCGTCGTCGAGGACGGCGAAGTAACGATCGGCTACCACGGCATAGGCTGCACGTTCTACTAGGCCCGACCGCGCGGGCGATTCCCGAACCACCCCGATGGCAGCCGCCCCACGGCACGAACCGACACGTCGGGAAGGGCCTTGTGCCGAGCCGAGCCTCGTTCGTCCTGAGCCCGTCGAAGGACGAAGGGCTCACAGCATCCGCGTCAGCGGCGCGATGCATTCAGGCACGTCGTTCGCCGGCGAGTTGACGACCCGCGACACCTCGTAGGCGTCCATTGGCCCAGAACGACCCGCGAGCAACTCCGACAGCGCAGCCGCGTCCTGCACCTGCGGATCGAGCCAAAGATCCTCGGATTCCGGATCGAGGATGACCGGCGTCCGGTCGTGGATCGGCGCCATGAACTCGTCGGCCGCATTCGTGACTATCGCGCAAGAGAACAACCAGCTCTCGTCCGGACGTTTCCACGCCTCCCAGAGGCCCGCGAACGCGAAGAGCTCGCCAGACGCGAGGCCGATCCGCATCGGCCGACGGTCCTTCCCCTGTCCGGTCCACTCGAAGAAACCGTCCGCGATCACCAGGCAGCGGCGTCTGCGGAACGCGTTGCGGAAGCTGGGTCGCTCCGCCAGCGTCTCCGCACGCGCGTTGATCATCCGGTTACCAATTGATGGGTCTTTCGCCCAGAACGGCACCAGTCCCCAGCGCATTAGCTCTGGCCGGTTCTGCCCGTCACGGTTCGTGACGACCAGGACGTCCTGCGTCGGCGCGATGTTGTACCTGGGTGGAATGTCGGAGCCCGGCCCGGCAATCGTCTCCGCGATCAGGCCCATGTCGGCGCGGGACAGTAGAAACCGCTGTTCGACGCCGTCCCAGTCGATCAGATTGAATCTCCCGCACATCAGCGCCGCCACTCTCCGCAGCGGACCTCTACGATTCGCGAGTCGACCTCGTATCGCTGAGCGATCTCTGAGGAGGACAGCCCCGACAGCCTGGACTCTTCCGACTCCGGAATCAGGAACCAGGCCGCGAACTCCTCTGCCTGCCGCTCCTGCTTCCAGTTCCACATGCTGTCCATGCCGCGCATCCAGATCTGGTTGCCGACGTGCAGGAAGTAGTGGCCGAGCGCGTGGGCGACGTCGGACCGCTCTTCGGGAGCCGACGCGCTCGCGAGCGGCAAGAAGATGACGCCATCGACGAAGAACTCCCGGAACCGCGCGCCGCCGAAGTCGAGACGCGCGATGCTCAGCTCCTCGGCGCGGACGACCTCGTAGAGGTCGTTCGTGCCCAGGTCGCGGATCGTCTCTTGGGCTTTCTGTCTTCCTAACATGTCATCGATGCCATCTTAGCTTGATCTCCGCACCCCGCCGCCCCTGTGCGGGCAGGATGCCCGCGCTCCCAGTGCCGCCCCTGTGCGGGCAGGATGGCCGCGCTCCCAGTGCCACGCCTGTGCGGGCCATGCCACGCCTTTTTCCTATCTCCTATTTTCTCTCTCCTCATCTCTCACCCTTGCCGCCCTGTACGCCGCCGCCATCTTCAGGCCCTGGCGAATCAGCTCCCTCTCCTCTTCGGTGAAGTCGCCCCACTCGTACTGCCGGAAGAACAGCCGGAGGTCGGGATCGTCGATCTCGTAGGTCTCCTCGCGACCGTCGATGAGCCACTGGACGGACCGGTTCAGCAGCTCAGCGGCACGAGGCGCCTCCTCGGCCGACAGCCCGATCTGGCCGGCTTCCACCTTCCAGGCCCAGTGTCGCCCCGAGCGCCCCATAAGGTGCGAAAAGTCCTCCTGGCTTATGCCGGAGGCGGTCCGCGCCTCCTTTACGCGTCCCCCGATCTCAATCTTACGTCTCGCTGCGATCTCTTTCTGCGTCATGGTTCACATCCCACCGTGCTGGATAGGCTACATCCTATCCCCTTCAGCGCCACTCGCCAATTGACACACATGTTCTGTTTCGATATCCTAGGGATGTATATGTAATAAGCAACGGGAGGTGATTGATATGATTGCATCAGAGAGGTCCTGGCCGTCCGATCCCTATGCGAACAAGTGTACCATAAATGCGCGTGTGGGTGGTGGACGAGGGCGTTCCAGGTTGGTCGGACCGTCGCCGAGATGCCCAAGGTGCCGAGCGATGCTGGTGCAGAAGTACGCCGACACCGAGCCGTTCTGCATCCAGTGCGGCTGGGTGGACTACGCGTACCAGAGATGAGGAAAGAGGAACGAGGAAAGAGGAACGAGAGGGCCGGCTGAATGGCTGTAGGGGTGGTCCTTGTGGGTGCCCAAGGAGGGGTGGAGGACTGGGAGCGCGGGCATCTTGCCCGCATGGGAGGCGGGGCGGGGGAATTACGCGACGCCCGTGACCAGCTTCCGGTACGGACTCAAGAGCTGCCGGACGTCAGGGTCCAGACCGCCCGCCGCCGACACGAACCCATACGGCCCGCCCGCGACCGACCACTGGTCCGAGTCCCTCCGGCTCCACAGCCGGCTAACCTGAACAATCACCGCCTCGACAATCGGACCCGGATAGTCGAACACCGAGACCTTGCTGAAGTACGCGTGAGACGACCGCGACGTGCCGTTCACACCCCGCGCGACTGTGAGCGTGTTCCCGACAGAGCTCAAGACGTACATCTGCTCTGAGCCGACCAGCAGTGTGTGACCCACGGATACACCGGAGATCGTCTTGAGCGTCACGTCCGTCTCGGTCGCGTCCAGCACCTCCTCCACGTACCCCTTGGCGGTCCACAGCAGGCGCGAGTAGCCCCACTGCCCCTTGATCCGCGCCGTCCTTCGACCTGCGGGAAACGCGCGCCGCATCCCTGCGTCCGCGTCCACGATCACCTTCGTGTACGGGCCCGAGGCGTCATGGCCCCCGGCCGGATCGGCGTTGGACGGATAGAGCATGAAGTCCGACGACGACCAGGTCGTCTCGAACGTCCGGTCTCTGTCCTCGTCGGTCTTCATCCCGCTCGGGTTCACCGACACCAGGTCGGGGACCAGCAGCGTCCGCGAGCCGTTCCCGTCGAACAGCTTCGTCGCGGTTCGAACGAAGAAGTGTCGGTTGCAGTACGCGTCGACCTGCCGGGAGACGTTCTCGAGCAGCTTCAGCAGCCGAGCGTCGTCGCCCGATCCGATGATGTTCAGCACCGACGAGCTCTTGATGGTGTTTAGCGATACGTATGCGTTCATGGCGAGTTCCGAATGAAGAATTTTGAATTATGAATTGAGAATAGTGAGTACCGGACTGTGGGATCTCGATGGCGAATGGAGAGACCCTGTATCATCGCGGGCCCTCACCATTCACCATTCGAAATTCATTATTCCTACGGCGATTCCGCGATGTTGTACTGGAGCGCGGTGTGGGTGGCCGATGAGCGGCTGCCGGTGCGCTCGGTCAGTCCGTGGCGGAAGCTGACCGTCACCACGGTCTGCCGCTTCTGCGGGTCGCGCACCACGTCGACCGTGAGCTGGCGTCTGAAGCCCTGCGCCCACTGAGTGCGGTTCACCAGCAGCAGGCGACCGGCATCCGTGCCGTTGCCGTCGTCGGTCACCTTGCCGTCGGTATCGGCGGGCCGCATCTGCTCCGAGACGATCACCGGGATGCCCTCGACGGCGCCCAGCATTCCGGTCAGGACCGTCGCGTTAGGCCCCAGCTTGTCCATGGTGCGGAACGCGTCTGCCGACTGCGCCCGGATGAACGTGTTGACGTCCATGATCCAGGCCAGCTCCGACGGCCGGACTCCGTAGCGGCCCATCATCGCCCTGGTCTCGTTGAAGGTGTCGTCGGATACGGCGGCGCCGTGGTCGTTCGACATCGCGGTGTTGTCGACCAGCGGCAGGTGGATGAGACCGTCGTAGCCGATGAGCCAGTGCCCCTTGCCCGCGTCGCCCGTCGAGATCGTCGTCCCATCGGCGTTGATGTTGTTCACCGTTGTGGTGTCGGCGTTGAGGACGATGTCGTCGATCACCTCGGCGCTGTTGCGGACCAGGGTGCTCCTGATCTCGTTGAGCAGCGACGGGAGGACGTTGTCCTCGTCCAGCGAGAAGCTGAAGGGCACCTGCGCGACCAGCTCGCGAGCGTTGAGCGTGACCCTGGACGTGCCCAGCGCCGTGGACGTCGGAGCGATGTTTTCGACACCCGGGTAGAAGCTCACGTCGCCAAGCTGGGTCGGGATGTCGAACGGCTGGCTGGGCATCGGGAACGTCGGAATCAGGCCCGCGACGAGGGTCTGGAGGTTGACGTCCATCCACAGCTCCGCGCGTTCGAGTGTGGGGACGAGCTCGTCGCCCGCGCCTGCGGTCGTCGAGTCCATCGCCGCGCGCACGGCGACCTCGCGCAGATGGTTCAGCATCGGCGCCACGACCTGGCGGTACTGGAGCTCGGGATCGCGCGCCCGGATTCCGGGGAGCGAGTCCTGGACGTACGCCGTCCGCAGCCGGCGCTCGATGCCCTGGAAGTGGCGGTCGACGTCGTTCGGCGTCAGGTCTGAGACCATCTCCCGTGTCGCGTCGCGCAGCGTCTGCGCCCACGCTCTCGCGTGGGGGGCGTCGGGATCGTCCCTGTGGTTCTGCGCGACCGCGCGCATGATCCCGACGTCGAGCGGCGAGTATCCCGCGAAGCGCCCTGAGCGGACGCGGATGCCGCGCTCGGCGCTGTCGACGCGGGCCACCTCGGCCCTCCGCCGCTCGCGGCTCCTTTCCTGGAGACCGGCGACGTCCGACCGCAGCCTGTCGTTCTCCTCCTTCAGCAGCTGCACGTCGCCGGTCAGCGCGTCGGTCCGCTCCTTGACGAACCCTCCGATCTCGCCGATCGTCCGGTTCACCTTGTCTATCTGTTCATTTGCCGTGGTCAATCTGCACCTCCTTGGTGTCTTAAGATTTACGCGTTTCTAATTCCGTGGCTTGTCTACAATCGGTTCTCTCGTTCCTCACTCATAGTTCCTCTCTCCTCTACCGCCGTCCGCCAGTCGTCCAGCAGCCTTTCGGTCTCCGACAGGTCCGGGTCCGCGTCCTCGATCATCGCGGTCACGACCTCGCGGTACGCGTCCCGCACCGCGTCCGGGTCCGCCGGCACGGCCACGATCGACCACTCCAGCAGCTCCGACTTTGTCGCTCTGACGCCTCGCTCGGTCGGGCGTGACTCGAGCGTCCTCCAGCCGATGGACGCGCTGCGCAGGAACCCCCGGTCCCAGGCGTTGCGCACGCGCTGGGCGAACGGGTCCCCCTCGAGGAACTCGAACTCCGCGCGGAGTTGGCCGTCCCCCGTCCGTACGATCCTGGTCGTCCGTCCGATCGGCAGGCCCGCGGACTCAGTGCGTCCCGCGAAGTCGTGGGCGTACAGGACGACGGGGTTCTTCTCGTAGTTCGAGAAGTCGATCCCGTCGACGTCCACTCCGACGCCGTCTCGCGCCAGCTCGTTCGCCAGTATGGTCACCGAGTAGGCGCCCTCGCCGAGGTTCCTCGGCTCCCTGAGCGTTACAAACGTCCGATTGGTCTCTTCCATGCGTCTCTCCTTTCTTTCCCGACTGGGAGCGCGGGCATCCTGCCCGCATGGGTGGGTGCGTTCGGTCTGTTCACGGGTTACCCGGCGCTATCCTCACTGGGAGCGCGGGCATCCTGCCCGCATGGGTGGGTGCGTTCGGTCTGTCCATCCGTCACCCGGTGCTATCCTCACTGGGAGCGCGGGCATCCTGCCCGCATAGGCGGGTACGTTCGGTCTGTTCACGGGTCACCCGGTGCTATCCTCACTGGGAGCGCGGGCATCCTGCCCGCACGGTGGGGAGGGCGGCCTCCTGAGCCCAACAAAAAAGCCCTCCGGGCGATATCCTCGCCATGGAGGGCCGTTTTCAGACCTGCTGTCAGACGGTCCAGCCGTCGCTATTCGATTACTTCTCTATAGATTCATTATCGCGAACAGATGTCCTAATGTCAAGGATGATCGGCAAGATCGAATCCGCCGGAAGGCCCTGCCCAGTTTAGCCCGGAGCCCCTGCCATGGAAATTGATTCACAGAATGAAGCTGCAATTACGCATTCAGAATGCATATTATGAACTAATCCCGACACTGCACTCCCGGCGAGAGGCGGGGGCCCGCTGTGAGGGTGTCTCACTAATGCTTGATTTCCCGAATGCTCGCCCTTCGACAGGCTCAGGACGAACGGTTTCAAGGCTAAGATTCGTTCGTGTTGAGCATCGTAACGCCCCACCCGTCATACCGGCGCAGGCCGGACTCCAGGGGTGGGGTCGACCGCCGGGGCCGTACAAACGGAGGCAACTGGCGGAGCAGTTACTTGAAAGCCATTCGACAAGCTCATGAGAGCCCTGTCGAACCACGCTTTAGCTACCAACGTCGACTTATGAGACCGGCTCCTGTGGTTGCCCCTGCGGTGGGAGTGGGAGCCCGAACTGTCCCTCAGCACTTCGCACGCCTAAACTCAACCTGAGAGATGTGTCGAGGGACCTCGGGGTTGCGGTCAACACCATCAAGGCATGGCTTTCGGTTCTCGAAGCTACCTACCAGGTGATCGTTCTGCGTCCGTACTTCGCCAACGTAGGAAAGCGCCTGGTGAAAACCCCGAAGGTGTACTTCACGGACGTCGGCACGCTTTGTTACCTCGCAGGTCTCAGGGACCCAGAACACGCCGCATCAGGGCCTATGGGCGGCGCGATCATGGAGACGGCGGTACTTTCAGAAGTGGTTCGAACGCTGACGCATCGGGGCATGGAGCCCCAGACCTACTTCTGGCGGACCGCTGCGGGTACGGAAGTGGACCTGGTTGTGGAACTAGGCGGCAAGTTAGTGCCCATGGAGGTGAAGCTGTCTGCCACGCCGCGACCGGCGATGGCGTCGTCAATCAGGACCTTCCAGCGGGACATGAAAGGCGCTGCACTGGACGGGTATGTAGTGCATCCGGGGGACGTGCGCCTCCCCCTCGGCGCCGGCGCCGAAGCGCTGCCCTTCGGGGAACTGTGACGCGAAGCCGGAAACCGCCGGGCCCATACTTTTGTTCCGCGCAACGGACGTTCGACCCTTCTCTGTCTAGCGATCAGATGCCGAGCCAGGCGAATACGCCGACGCAGATCCCAGCAGGTATCGCCATGAACAGCTTTGCCCGCCAGCCGACGTCCGGGGCGCCTGTGTACCGCAGGTGCGCAACATTCCCGGCGCTGCCATATCCGGACGCCACCGTCTGGTATTGGCGGCGCAGCATCCAGTATCGGTAAGACAACTCCAGCAGTGGCAGCGTTGCCGCAAGCCAGACGAGTGCGGGGGTTGGCACGCCCGATCGCCAGAGCACGAAGATATACCCGGCGGCGACCGCGATGAGCGGTAGAGACCTACATGCGATCCGCAGCCACAAACCTCCGGTTGACGTCAGTTCCGGTGTGAGCCAACGCTTCGGGCCGAGGAACCTGTTCCTGGACCACCAGTAGAATAGGACTATTAGAGCCGCGCCTCCGAAGAAGACCGCGGCAAAGCCATAGTTCCCTGCCGTGACTGATATTTGGAGTACGCTGAAGCCCAGTAGTGCGACGAGCAGTACCGCTATCAGGTATCTGGGCCTCAGAAAGGACCGGCCTGGCATCTGCCGATCATCTTGTTCTATCTACCCATCTGGGCGGCAATTCTGACGACCTCCTCCACATAGGCCTTTCGGGAGATGCCGCGGCGCTTCGACTCCGAGTTGATCGTGTCGGCCGCTTCAATCCACTGAGGCAAGGCTTCTTGTGCGTCCTGAATGGCTTCGTCGATGGTAGCACCCATAGCCAAGCAGCCCGGCAGGTCTGGGAATACAATCCCATATGCGCCCTTCTCTCCGTCGATTAGTGCTGGATACCTCATCTATACCTCCCAACCTGCGACCTTTGCGATTTGACGGGCAACTCCAGGGGAGACCGTTCGGTGGCGCGGAAATCGAATCTGCCCTAGGATAGTCGGGTGCCAGTAGATGTCATGCCTGGCACCGTGTCGCGCTAGATACCAACCGTATGCAAAAGTGCTCCGAGATCCAAGACCTGGCGATTGGAGCGGGGGACTGTCAGGTGCGGCCAATCGCGGCCGCGAAGACCACCTCCCCCTGGCTTCCGGCACGCTGCGGCGCATCCAAGACCTTCGCCGGAATGGCGGACAGGGTCCCTGGAACCTTTGAGCTCAACTAGCCGTCTTTAGACATAGGGAGCGTTGGCGGACGTGGACGACTATGGAAAGGATTTGGGATAGAGACATGAGAGCACTCGTTGCGGCCCTGGGAATTGTTGCTGCGATCGTCGTTGAGGGCGCCTGCGGTTCACCGCCCGACGTCGAGTCGCCCGACGGCTCGAGGTGGATTCTCCAGTCGCTGGATGGACGGTCTCCGATCGACGGGAGTTTCGTCACACTGAAAGTGGACGGGAACCGGGTTGGCGGGTTTGACGGCTGCAACTGGTACGGAGCCCGGTCTGAGGACGGAACGCCATTCGCTAGGTCCGACGGGACGTTGTCGATTCCACCTGTGGGTAGCACGGCGAGAGACTGTCACACCCCTGACGGCGTCATTGAACAGGCGGAGGCGTACAAGGGCGCTCTGCCGCAGAGTGAGCGGTTCCATGTGCTGGGTGACCGCTTGGAGGTCTTCGGAAGCGAAGATGAGCCCAGGATGGTCTTCACCAGGCAAACAGCGCTGCCGGGGCAACCCGTCGATCTCGTGGGCACAACCTGGCGAATCCCGTCCGACAGCGACAAGGGGAGCGACGCGCGAGCCGCGACCATTGCTTTCTTAGATGACCGTTTGGCCAGCGGACTGACAGCCTGCAGAGGGTACCTTGCGACGTACAGCGCCTCGACTGACGGGGCCGTCGATTTCACCGGGATCTCGATGGTTCGTTCTCAGCAATCGTGCCCGGACGAGGGGCGCACCCTGGAGGGCGGATTCACAGATTTCCTGTCATCGGCGGACGAGTACTCCGTTCACGAGGACACGGGATCCAAACTGCTCACGATCCGGGGCTCAGAGGGAGAGACCCTGACCTTCGAGCCTCTTCCACCGTCGGTTGAGAGCGTCTCCGACACAGAGTGGTCACTGCAGCTGTTCGTGGAGCTCCGGGGGGACGGCTCCGGGACGTGGTTCTCCAGGCGAACACCGGTCCTTCCCGGAACGGAGGTGACGATCTCGTTCGACGAGGCTGTGTTGGGGTTGACGGGATGCAGCACCTATCACGCATCTCTCATTGTCGAAGAGTCCGCGATCAAGCTAGAATCGGTGTCCAGGAAGGAGAAGGAGTGCGCGGATCCAGCAGGCGTCATTGAGGAGGTGCGGCGATTCCTCGATCGCCTCCCAAAGTTGCGCCGGTTCCTGATCTACGGCGATCGTCTATCCATCCAGACTGGTGATGACACCTTTCTGCTCTTCCAAGCCGAGTAGTCGACGCCCGCGTCTCCGTCGTTTGCCACGTGCCGATCACACCTTTTCACCTGGGTCCTGCGCTGGCGGCGAAGGCTGTCGCTCCAAAGCATCTCAGCTTCCTGGTCTTCGGCTTCGCACAGGTTGGCATCGACATCGAGGTGGTGCCCTTCTTCTTCGGCTTTCCGGGTGAGTGGCCCGCCCACCCGTTCCTTCACACCTACGCGGGCGCCACGGTGGTAGCCGTATTCGCTGTTGTCGTCGGCCGGCCGGTCCTTGAGCGGGCGATCGGATTGTGGAACCGCCTCGTAGCCCGAGACTTGGAGGGCAAATTCTCGATCGAACCGCGGATTCCGCTCGTTCCGGCAGTGTCGGGAGCGCTGGTCGGTGGCTACAGTCACGTCCTCCTGGACAGCATCATGCACTCGGACGTGAGGCCCTTCTTCCCGTGGTCGGACGCCAACCCGCTGCTGGGCCTGATGTCCGTTCTCGACCTGTACCTCTTGTGCGTCGTGCTGGGGATCCTGGGCGGCATCGTGCTTGCGGCCACAAGCATCCTTCGCAGACGAGCCGGTTGAGCGTTTGGTGCTGCTGCTGCCAGGTGGCCACACGGGGGGAACATCTGCTCAGTTAGCAGCTTCATAGGGTATGAACGCAATCAAACGTTGAAACCGTTGGAGGTGAACTGTATGCGAGTACCGATGCGCGTCGGCGCCCCACCCCACCCCTGGTTCCCGGCCTTCGCCGGGAAGACGGTTGGCTGGGCACGACCTCCGGGGTAAGCCGTGGACGTCCTGCGTTCGTTGGCGCCCCACCCCCCTGGTTCCTGGCCTTCGCCGGGAAGGCGGTTGGCTGGGCACGACCGCGTCGGCATCCTCCTGGACACCCTGCGTTCGTTGGCGCCCCACCCCCCTGGTTCCCGGCCTTCGCCGGGAAGGCGGTGGCTGGGCACGACCGCGTCGGCAACCCGCTGGACGCCCTGCGTTCGTTGGCGCCCCACCCCCCTGGTTCCCGGCCTTCGCCGGGAAGGCGGTTGGCTGGGCACGACCGCGTCGGCAACCCGCTGGACGCCCTGCGTTCGTTGGCGCCCCGCCCCCCTGGTTCCCGGCCTTCGCCGGGAAGGCGGTTGGCTGGGCACGACCGCGTCGGCACCCCGCTGGACGCCCTGCGTTCGTTGGCGCCCCGCCCCCTGGTTCCCGGCCTTCGCCGGGAAGGCGGTTGGCTGGGCACGACCGCGTCGGCACCCCGCTGGACGCCCTGCGTTGGTTGGCGCCCCACCCCCCTGGTTCCCGGCCTTCGCCGGGAAGACGGTTGGTAGGGCACGACCGCGTCGGCACCCCGCTGGACACCCTGCGTTGGTCGGCGCCCCACCCCCTGGTTCCTGGCCTCCGTCGGGAAGGCGGTTGGCTGGGCACGACCTCCGGGGCGAGCCGTCGGACGTCCCACGAGCGTTGCGCCCCCCAGCCCGGCCTTCGCCGGGAAGACGGTTGGTAGGGCACGACCGCGTCGGCATTCCGCTGGACACCCCGCGTGCGTTGGCGACCCCCAGCCCGGCGGATGCACTGTAGGGGCCGTTCGCGAACGGCCCTGGGGTTGGGTCGGGTACGCGTTGGTGCCCCACCCCTGGTTCCCGGCCTTCGCCGGGAAGGCGGTGGGCTGGGCACGACCGCGTCGGCATCCCGCTGGACACCCTGCGTTGGTCGGCGCCCTACCCCCTGGTTCCCGGCCTCCGCCGGGAAGACGGTTGGCTGGGCACGACCTCCGGGGTAAGCCGTGGACGTCCCACGAGCGTTGCGACCCGCAGCCCGTCGGATGCACTGTAGGGGCCGTTCACGAACGGCCCGGGGGGTTGGGTCGGGTATGCGTTGGCGTCCCACCCCCCTGGTTCCCGGCCTTCGCCGGGAAGACGGTTGGTTGGGCACGACCTCCGGGGCGAGCCGTCGGACGTCGCATGAGCGTTGCGACCCGCAGCTCGGCGGATGCACTGTAGGGGCCGTTCACGAACGGCCCGGGGGGTTGGGTCGGGTATGCGTTCGCGCCCCGCCCCCCTGGTTCCCGGCCTTCGCCGGGAAGACGGTTGGTCGGGCACGACCTCCGGGGCGAGCCGTCGGACGCCACGCGTGCGTTGCGACCCGCAGCCCCGTGAATGCAGTGTAGGGGCCGTTCACGAACGGCCCGGGGGTGGGCTCGGGTATGCGTTGGCGTCCCACCCCCCTGGTTCCCGGCCTTCGCCGGGAAGACGGTTGGTTGGGCACGACCGCGTCGGCACACCGCTGGACGTCCCACGTGCGTTGCGACCCGCAGCCCGGCGGATGCACTGTAGGGGCCGTTCACGAACGGCCCGGGGGGTTGGGTCGGGTATGCGTTCGCGCCCCGCCCCCCTGGTTCCCGGCCTTCGCCGGGAAGCCGGTTGGTTGGGCACGACCGCGTCGGCACACCGCTGGACGTCCCACGAGCGTTGCGACCCGCAGCCCGTCGGATGCACTGCAGGGGCCGTTCACGAACGGCCCGGGGGGTTGGGTCGGGTATATGTTGGCGCGCCTCCCCACCCATGCTTCCCGGCCCACTCGACAATCTCACGAGAGCCTCTTGACGGGCTCAAGTCAGGCTCTGCGCCGGGACGCCGGGGCGCCTCCACACCCTATCGTTCCTGTAGCGGGCATCGCTCTCTGCCAGCCTACTGCCGAGTCCCAGTAGCCTCCCAGAACGAGATGTTGGCTTGGGAGAACGTGTAGTACGCCAGGTGGCCACTGGTGTAGTCCCTTGAGGTCGGCGCGTCGATTACGAGATTCCCGTTTGAGAGAACCCTGAAGTTGGATGGCGTAAGCTCCAGCTTGAGTTTGTATACTCGATCGACGCTCCAGCCGGACGACGCCCCACCAACGCCCCGCTGTATCTCCTCCAGCCCGCGGTTCGCCAATTGGCGGGCAAGTTCGCCAGGGTAGGTGGTTGTCCACTGGGACCGGTCGTGGTGGTCGGCAGGTTGGGCGTACGACTCGACATCCCAATCGTGTGCGGGCTCAGGAGTAGCGGTAGGAAGAGGCCCGGCTGTCGGCTTCTGCACTGGCACCGGTCGGTCCCCTACGGGTGTGGGCACGCTGACCAGATCGACGTTCTTGAAACCACGGATCTCAACTAGCTCGCCGCCAGGACCGATTGCCCATACCTCCAGCAGGTAGGGACCGCGGGTAAGATCGGCGTCGATAGTGGGCACAGGCACGTGCTCCGGAAACGGGAAGCTGAGTTGCAGCAGTGGTTCGTCGAATTCGATCTGCGCCATCTGATGGTCGCTCCGGTCGCTGATCCCGTACCAGAGTCGGAGTCGTACAGCCGTCACCGGCTCACTGAACTTGCATGAGCCTGTGTTGTTAGCGTCGAATCCAGTTGGGATTCGGTCTTCCCCTATCACCGCCACGATCGGCAGCGGCCCCTTCTTGGTCACGACACAGTTGACTTCGAAAGGTGGAGGGGGCGGTAGTGCGACTGCTCGTCCCTCTTGTGGAGGTATCTCTATGACTTTTGGCTCAGTGACCTGCCCCGGTTCGGGCACCCGCAGCGTTCGGTCAATCCCGTTTACCCACACTGTGAGCACCTGGCCTGGAGTGACTCCCTCCAGTGGGATGCTGTATTCCTGCTGCAGGATGTCGTATTTCTGCTGTATCGGCCGACATTGGTCCTGGGGATACGGAGGGGCGACAGCATCGATGTCGGTCACCACTACGTAGACCTTCAGACGGTCTCCATCCCGTTCTACCTGGTGCTTGCCGGGCCGGATGCAGCTGCGTGTCAAAAGGTAGCCAGCTATCAGCAGCGGGGCCGGTTCAGTAGTCGGATGGTTCAGACGGATGTCGCGAACGTCCGCTAAAGCGAGAACATCCCCGGATGCCGGCTGTGTGGACGCGGGCGGGCAATCTACCGCACCGTCGGTGGCCAAAGCCGGGAATCGCTTTCCGTTGACCTCAACCTGGTAGGTCTTGCAGGGCTCGTACAGATGGCCCTTTCCCTCCAATGCCTTTGATGCCTCGACGATGACGTGCCCTTCACTACATTCCCCGCCTCCACCTTTGGGCGAGTATCTGATCCGAGCGGTAGGCCAGGGATAGAGGGTGGGGTTGGAGGATAAGAATTCGTATTGGTAGATCTTGTGGCAGTCATTGGGTAGTCTCACGGAGACCACCAGGTTGGCAGTAGGCCTGTCGCCGCGGTTAAGTACGATCCTCGCGCCCTCGACGGGTGCTTCTTTGTCTACGGGCGGAGGTGTGGAACCGCCGGTCCGAGCTTGGGGCACAGGCGTCGGGTTAGCGACTTCCTGGGTGGGCGAGTTTTCCTGCGTTTCAGGGGAGCCGGCATCCGGTGTGGTCTGTCAACTGCAGGCTATCGCCATCAGCCCTACGACGAGGATACCCGTGAAGGCGCCGACTGTTGTCTTCATGAAAGTCCGACCTCTATCTTGGAACTTCTCACCCCTACAGACGCCAAACCCAGCCGATTTGTTCCCGTCCCAAGTGGGACGCCCGCGTCAGGACGCGGCTGGCGCGCCCCATACGATGACCAGCTTTAACGGCCCATCCCCGGTACTGCGGAAGCCGTGGTCGGCCCCGGGTGGAGCCATCACGGCGTCGCCGGGCCCGACCGGAAGCTCCTCGTCGTCCATCCACATCACGCCCTGACCGGCGATGAAGTAGTAGAACTCTTCCAGGGCATCGTCCCCTTCATGGATGTGGGCGCCCTCGCTCGACCCCGGCGGAAGCTCCCACACCTCGATCTTGACGGGCAGCCGTGTCGCGTCGCGGAAGAACCTGCGGCGCGTTACGACTCCGTCTCCCTCGTGCAGGGCCGGTGCGCTGATGACATCCGCCGACTCGTTCTGCTTCCAGTGCATTCCCAGTCCTCCTCACCGGCGGTTGATGTCTCAGTTCCTGGGCCTTCTATGAATCTGGAGTCGACCCTCGGCAAACGGAGCCTAAGTCCTTCAATTCTACCCCTTAGGGTTCTCGACGCGGCCCACGAACAGGATGGCTTCCGTCGCTCTGTCACGGATGAGGAACAGGAAGGGCCTGTCGAGGGTCATCTCGATCGGCGGCCCCGCCGGCCCCGACGTCTCTCGAACCACGACCGCGGTCGCAGCCGCTGCCTCGGTACCCTCCTCCTCCACCAGCACGAACGCCTTGTGCACCACGGCCGAGACGAACGGGTTGCCGCCGCCGCCCGGACATCCGCTTATTCCCATGCCCGACAGGTCCGCATTCCTTTGGTCGAAGACGTCCTGCATACCCATCGCCTCAAGCGTGTCAGCGAGCCTGAACGCGGATTCGAACTCGAACTTTGGCATCGTTATCGAGACCAGCTTTCGTTCGATCTCCCCGACGACGCTGCCGACCATGTCGGCGGTCAACGACTCCTCGAACTCCCTGAAGAGCCCTTCGTCGGGCAGCAGAACGGTCATCGACAAGTCGCCCCCTTCGTAGAGAAGCTCTACGGCCTGGTATCCCTCGCCGCTCGCATACCCAAGCGTCTCCGATTGACTCATCATCGGCACGGTCACGTCGCTTCCATCGATCAGGTGGAACTGAAGATCGCGCGTGTTGTGGTCGCTGAACTTTATGAGCCACGCGGCTTTGAAGTAGATCGCGTTGGTGAGGACCATAATGGTGTCTCGGCCGATCACGCCTTCCGGTATCAGGTCTTGAATTCTCTTCTCTGTCTGATCGCTGACCCAGTCGTTGATGGTCGTCCGCGACTCTTCAGGCAACCCAAGAAAGTGCATGGGTCGTACGCCGGCGCCGTAGCTTTGCGCGAGCGTATCCAGGAACGCCGGTGCGAACCCGCAGCCGTCCTGTCCCCACAGCGCGTTGACTACGTTCAGCTTGAAGCCCCCGTCGTCCTTGCCTCTTGCGCCTTCGCCGGGCGAGACGAGCTCCATGTCCAGGGCGTTGAACGCCGGGTGCAGGCCCTCCTGGCGAAGTAGGTAGTGCAGCGTATCCGCCATCTGGCGCTCGGTCTCTCCCCGCGCTCCGGCGTATATCATGGCCAGGGCCACTGAGATGCTGTATGGAGAGTAGAAAAGGTTGCCGTCTTCGCTCTTGAGGTTTTGATACAGGTCGAAGGCGAACTCGCTATTTCCCCCAACCAGGTCCGCGAGGTTCTCGTCACTCACACCCTCGGGACTGCTCCGCTCCTTGTCCGAGCGCAGCTCGTCCGGCGACTCGGGACCGGCTGGTTGAGCTGTCGGTGCGACAGAGGCGGTCTCGGTTGACGCCGGGCGCGCCGCGCTCGGCTCCTTTCCGGCTTCTCTTCCGGAGTTGTCGCACCCCATGGCGATCATCACCAAAAGAGCAACCAGCCCCGAGATGACCATGATGATCGATACTGCACTTCTCTGTCTCAAGAGACTCTCCTGTGTCTATGGACCTTACTACATGGACGGCCCGATCGCCCGAAAGATTCCATCGAGGCTCCGGCCCAACTCGCGGGTATCCATTTGGACTCAGTCCCGCCCCGACCTATAGGGTTCGACGCAGCGACAAACTCAGGTCGCACGACCCGTGGAACGGACGGGGCCATAGGTGCTCAGGTCTCGATTGCCCTCCCCACGAGAGCTCCAGGAAGCAGCGGTTCCTGTGAGCTTGGCGGATTCCAGCCTGAATCAGGGCAAACCGCGTCGACGCGGCCCGTCAAGTGGCTAGGTTCCTGTATCATGACGTCTCTACCGCCGCAGGGACTGAACGAGATGGCAAGATGCTGAACAAGGGCGGCAGCGTCGAGCCGCTAAAGGCTTTCGAATCGACGTTCGAGCCTCCGGCCACGGCTTCGTAGTTCCTTTCGCCCTTGATGGGCTCGCTTGAGCACGCTCCCAGTTCCCCTCCGCCCCGAGCCAGCCGGACGAAAACACCCACCGTTGTTCCGGTCCGCGGCGGCGGAGAACCCATGGGAGGAAGGGGGTGGCCTCTTGTACCGGCACCGACGATGAACTCTGACATACAAAGGTATTCGGCCCACTGATGACGGAGGGTCCCAGAGCTTATCGAACGGCGTTGGTGGTTTGTTGCGCCGCCGGAATGGCGGTCCTCATCGGCGTGATGAGCTACTTACAACGCTCAAACGAACCTGGTCTGTCAGTCCAGCCATCAAGGTGAGGTGCTTCGTGGCAGACAAGGACACCCCTCGCGCCCTGGTCGCGCCCCTGGTGGAAGTGATAGACGCGCATGTCTCTCGAACGACGTACAACGCCGAAAGGGACACGTACTCTATCAAGCTGGGCTACTTCTCGGAAACACGGAATTTCGGTCCGGTGCTTGACGACGATCATATGCCCTGGCGCCCGCCGTTAGAGGAGCAGTTGTACGTACCGGTGGGAGTTGAGGAGGTGGGGGAGTCACCGCTAGCCAACCACGTGTTCTTCGATTCCGTCTACACGGTGGTATCAGAAGGCGATCGAGCTAGAGGAGTGACGTTGTATGGGGAGATGTTGGGCCATCCCTTCTACGGAGCCGGGGATTGGGTGATTCAGGTGGATGCGACGCTGGACACGGAGACCTGCGACGCGACGCTGGAGCGCGTCGTAGCTGGGCCCAGTCAAATCGTGCTCTATCCGACCAAGGACGAGGGCGGTTGGGCGAGGTAAGGTTCGTGGTAGCACCACACGCCCGGATCGGTGACGTCCAGCCGTTGGGCCGCCCCGTCTCCACCGATGCGGGCAGGCTTGCCCGCGCTCCCAGTGCCCCGTCTCCACCGATGCGGGCAGGATGCCCGCGCTCCCAGTGCCCCGCCGCCCGTGCGGGCAGGATGCCCGCGCTCCCAGTGCCCCGTCTCCACCGATGCGGGCAGGATGCCCGCGCTCGCAGTGCCCCGCCGCCCGTGCGGGCAGGATGCCCGCGCTCGCAGTGCCTCCTCCCCACCGATGCGGGCAGGATGCCCGCGCTCCCAGTGCCTCCTCCCCACCGATGCGGGCAGGATGCTCGCGCTCCCAGTGCCCCGCCGCCCGTGCGGGCAGGATGCTCGCGCTCCCAGTGCCCCGCCGCCCGTGCGGGCAGGATGCTCGCGCTCGCAGTGCCCGCCGCCCGTGCGGGCAGGCTTGCCCGCGCTCCCAGTGCCCCGTCTCCACCGATGCGGGCAGGATGCCCGCGCTCCCAGTGCCCCGCCGCCCGTGCGGGCAGGATGCCCGCGCTCCCAGTGCCCCGTCTCCACCGATGCGGGCAGGATGCCCGCGCTCGCAGTGCCCCGCCGCCCGTGCGGGCAGGATGCCCGCGCTCGCAGTGCCTCCTCCCCACCGATGCGGGCAGGATGCCCGCGCTCCCAGTGCCCCGCCGACCCTTCCGACGGGACCCTACCTATTTCTCACCTACACCACTGCCTCGTCCCGCGTTCGGAACTGCCAGGCGCGGATCTTGGTGGACAGCAGCCGAACCACGTCTTTGTGCGCCGGGTCGTCGAAAAGGTTGTTTATCTCGTGCGGGTCGTCCTTCAGGTTGTACAGCTCGCACTGGTCGGTCGCGCAGAGGTTCAGCTTCCAGTCGTTGACGACGACCGTCCGCCAGGGCGCCTGAAACATCTGGTTGACCACCGGCGTGCCGATCGGGGTCTGTACGAGGATGTCCTCCTCGCCGTCGCCGACGCCGACCCAGCCGATCCCGTTCCACTGGACGTAGACCTCGTTGTTGCGGAGGTTGCCCCCTGCCTCGAGCACGTCCGCAACTGACTTGCCGTCGATGTCGTCGGGGACCTCGCAGCCGAGGAGGTCCAGGAGGGTGGGGACCAGGTCGACGTGGCCGAAGTTGCCGCCGATGACGGTCTTCTCCTTGGAGACGTTTGGAGCGCGGATGAGCACGGGCACCCGGGCCGACTCCTCGTACATGGACATCTTGTGTCCCATGCCGTGGTCGCCCATCATGTCGCCGTGCTCGCTGGTGAAGACGACTACCGTATCGTCGTAGATCCCCTTCGCCTTCAGCGCGTCTGTGATCATCCCGACCATCTCGTCGACCAGCTTGACCATGGCGAAGTAGCGGGCGCGCATCCGCCTCCAGCCGTACTCGGACGTTACGTCGTTGAACATCGTGAGCCGCTCGACGTGGCCATCGTACGTCTCGGTCGCGCCGTCGAGGAAGCTCAGGTTGTTCTCGGCGATCGCGCGGTTCAGCAGAGCGCCGCCCTCCGGCTTCTTCAGGAAGGCCGGGCCGACGGGCAGCGACGCGGGGTCGTACATGTCGTTGTACGGCCCGTTGTAGGGCGAGTGCGGCTCGAACGTGCTGACGTACATCACGAACGGCTCGTCCCCCTGGTTCTCGATGAACTCGGACGCCGTACGACCCAGGTAGTGGGCCATGTGGTCCTCAGCCGAGACCTCTGTCCGCTTTCCACCACTGAACACCGACCAGTCGTCCGGGACGTTCTCAAGCAGCTTGCTCGGCAGGTAGGGGGAGGACCTGCTGAGCACCTCGTCCGGCTCGTAGCCTTCCTCGAGGAGGTAGTTGTGGTAGTCGCTCTTCCTCGGCTCCCCCTCGACGTCCACGAAGTCCGTCACGCCGTCCTGCGTAGAGACCCAGTGGTCGAATCCGTGCTGGGCCTCGTTGTCTCTGCCGAGGTGCCACTTGCCGAAGTACGCGGCGTTGTAGCCCTCCGGCAGGTACTCGGCTATCGTCTTCACGTCCGGAGGCAGCGGGATGCCGTTGAGCATTGGGCCGGCGGTGTTCGGATACAGGCCGGTCATGATGGTGGCGCGCGCTGGTGTGCAGACGGGCTGGGCGACGTAGGCCCGCTCGAAGACGAACGATTCGTCGGCGAGCGCATTCAGGTTCGGGCTGTCGATCCAGTCGTTTCCGTAGCAGGCCATGGTGTCGTAGCGCTGCTGGTCAGCAAAGATGAAGACGAGGTTCTTGTGCTTCGTCATCAGGTTCCTCTCACGTTTCTTGTGCGCTCATCGTATCGGCAATATCGGGCGTCCTGTGTATCGCCCATCCGCCCGTGCGGGCAGGATGCCCGCGCTCCCAGTGGGCCCGGCCATCCCCGCCCATACGATTCGTGTTCACGCCCACGCTCCCAGTGGGCCCGGCCATCCCCGCCCGTACGATTCGTGTTCACGCCACCCCCGATGCGGGCAGGATGCCCGCGCTTCCAGTGGGCCCGGCCATCCCCGCCCCTACGACCTCCGCCCTCTCTTTCTTCTTTCCTCTTTTCTCGTTCCTCACACCTTACTCCACCACCCCCGTATACTCCCGTCGCACCAGGTCCCAGTCGATCTCGTAGCCGAGGCCCGGCTCGGTCGGGGCGTGGACGCGTCCGCCCGACATGTCGATGTCCTCAACCAACCCAAACTCGTTCGCACCTGTGCACGGGAAGAACTCGAAGAACTCGCAGTTCGGCACCGCCATCATCACGTGCAGGTTGGCGACGTTGTTCAGCGAGTTCCCTCCGTGGTGGATCTCGCACCTCATCTTGAAGCCCTCGGCGAGGTGGCACAGCCGCACCATCGGCGTGACGCCGCCGGTGACGGCGACGTCGCCGCGCAGGATGTCGGTCGCGTACTGCGTGATCCACGAGTTCATGCCGTAGTAGCGTCCCGGCGCGTACTCGGTGGACATGATCGGGATGTCCAGCTTCTCGTGCAGCTTGACGTAGCTGTAGATGTCCTCCTCCGCCAGCGGGTCCTCGTACCAGTAGTAGTCGAGCTCTTCGATGGCGCGGCCCACCCTGAGCGCGTTCTCGTAGTTGTACGCCCACATCGAGTCGAGCATCAGCTTCATGTCGCCGCCGACAGCCTCGCGGACTCCGCGGCAGATCTCGATGTCGAACTTCGGGTCGCCGTGCGGGTGGATCTTGTGCGCCGTCCAGCCCATGTCCTTGAACTTCAGCGCCTCCTCGACGTACTCCTCAATCGTCTCCCAGTACGCCGTCGACGAGTAGGTCGGCACTGAGTGCTTGCACGTCCCGAGCAGCCGGTGGATCGGCTGTCCGGCGAGCTTGCCGTTGATGTCCCACAGACAGATGTCCACCGCGCCGATCGCGTTGGTCGAGACCGACCGGTTCATCTTCCACATGTCCCACCAGATCGCGCCGATGTCCTGCGCATCACGCCCAAGGATCGCCGGCTTGATGAACTCGATGAGCGCAGGCGCGTAGTGCTCGGCGCCCATTCGCGACGAGCCCAGGAACGCGTTGCCGCTGACGCCCTCGTCGGTCTCGACGGTGACGATCCCCAGCTGCCGGGTCTGTCCGAAGCGCATCCCGACCCCTGTTTTCCACGGCTCCGACTTCCAGTTGAACATCTCGACCTTCACGTTGGTGATCTTCATGGTCTTTGCTCCCTTCGGTCGCAAGAGGTGAGGTGTTAGCCGTGATGATATCACCGGATAGGGGGAAACGGGGGATTGCAAGGAGCGTCGACTTTCCGCAGAGTGCTGCGACCGCCACATCCCCCCGAAGAGAGACCACTACAAACGATCAGGACTTGGATTCAATGTCACCCACGTAGTTCGCCGAGGTGAAAGGGTCGGATGATGTGGAGCGTCCGCTTCGGCCCAAAGACCCTGTTGCTCTCCGGTCCGGGCGAATGAGTGTTACGCTCCAGCGTTCAGGGTGTAGTCGGCTCCGCGGACCGTGAACTGTAGTAAGCCGACCGTCTGGTCGTACTCCATGTACCAACGACTGATGATGTCCCGTCCCAACAGGGAAGGAAAACCTAGATTGGTCGTCGTGGGGTCAGCGATCAACAGCTCGATCGCGTACAGTCTGATGTCGGGGTGGTCTAAGAATGAAAGGATTGCCGGCTCTGCGAAGTAGGACGACTGGCCGCCAACCCCGCTGGAGTCAACGTTGTTGACCAGCCTGTCGAAAGGAATCCCAGCCGACAACGCGTCTCGAGGATGGAGGGATGTTCGGTCGGCGCCTGTATCCAGCAGGAACGAAACACTCTGATCAATGCGGAGATTTGGCAGATTGACGCGGGCCTCGACGAATGGCCTGCCCAAGTCGTCGAAGCTCCCTGTGATCACAGTGTGAGAACAGGGGGATCAGTGTCCAAGTATTCGATGATTACTTTTCTACGTCTGATGCCCTGAGCGTCGACGTCAGCCAGCACTGCGTTCACCGAGTCAGCCACAGATACAACCCCATTCTGGGACAGTGCCACCCACTGATTGGGGTGTTCTGAAATCAGAGTTGCGCGCTCATCCCAGAGCTTACTGACGAGCTTACGGAACTCGTGCAATTCGAGTCGGACTTGCTCGGCACCGCCCATCCTTTCGAGGATCTTTCGTGCGTAGGCCTCATCAATGAGGACGCCATCGTTCGTGCCCGGGTTCGAATTACTCATTGTATTCGCCAGTTCTGTAAGTTGTGACCTACTGTGTACTCACCGAATGACAGGACCGTGTTCGTTGTCATGCCTTAGTGGGTTGGTTAGATTCTGGAGATGGACTTCATGATCACCCGTCCGACCACTACTAACACCACAATCGAAACCAAGAATCGTATGAATTCGGTCACCATCTCGCGCGGTGGAGGTCCAATCATTCCAAACCCCCATGCCACGCACACCAGGACCAACGCTGCCAGCAATAGAATCTCGGCAAACCCTATTCGGATACGCTACATCAGAGACAGATCCTTTCGCAGCACTCGCGATCCCTACTGACGACCTAGTGTAAGCGAGGCTAGACTTTTGCTCAACATCCTTTGTCTCCGTGGCGTTGGTGATCTTCATGCGCGACTCGCCTCGCCGTCCCGGCGGCCTCCAAGACCTATCGCCGGCAGATCATATCACTAACCCCTCAACTTAACGCCCGCCCTCTGCTCCTGGACCTGAACGATCGCCGAGCCGCCGAGATGGCCGATTCCTCCCGCCAATGCGGCGACAAACTTCTGGTCGACGGCGGAGGCGATCTCCACCGGCACGTCGACCGACCTCGCGAGCTCGACCGCGAGCCGGACGTCCTTCGCATCCGACCTGACGAACGCGGAGCCCAGCGGATCGAAGTTCCGCTGGAACACCGGCCGAATCCTGCCGACCTTCGGACTCGACGCCGATCCTTTCTCGAAAACCTTCGTCAGCGTCTCGAGGTCGACTCCCGCCTTCAGCCCCACAGTAAACGCCTCCGCTAGGACGCTGAACGTGGTGTGGCTCACCATGTTGTTGCACAGCTTGCACACCATGCCCGCTCCGACGGGTCCGCAGTGGTAGATGAGCTCCGGGTTGCCGATGGCTTCCAGCACTGGGCGGACGCGCTCCAGCGTCTCCGGGTCGCCCCCGACCATCACGGTCAGCAGACCGAGGTCCGCCGAATCGGACCCTGAACCCTTGCTGACCGGCGCGTCGACGTACCCGATCCCGAGCTCAGCGCAGACCGCGTGCAGCCTACGCGCGACGCTCGGCGAGCTCGTGGCCAGGTCGACGTACACCGCGCCCTCGTCGGCGCCCTCGATCACGCCCTGCTCCCCGGTGACGACCGCCTCGACCTCGACCGGTCCAGGCAGAGAGCCCATGACGACCTCGTTCCCTCGGGCCGCGTCCGCCGGCGTCTCGGCCCAGACCGCACCGGCCTCCAGCAGGTCCGTCGCCGCCTCCGGCCGGATGTCGTGGACCGTCGTCCGATGCCCGGCGTTGACGACGTTCATCGCCATGGGCTTCCCAATGTTTCCGAGGCCGATAAACCCTACCTTCATGATCCCCTCCCGGTGCGGCTCCGCTCGCCGGTCCGCGCGACTTCGGACACTGTATCAGCCGGTCGGGGAGGAGAGAAGAGAGGGGAAGAGAAAATAGGAGAGAGGAGTGAGGAAAGAGTAAAGAGAGGGTCGCGGGTGGGGTGGCGGGCTTCAAACGGGCGTTTCTCACCCACTGGGAGCGCGAGCATCCTGCTCACACAGGTGGGGTGGCGGGGTGCCCCGGTCTCTCGTCGGCGCGTTGTGGTAGGTCGTTCATCCTGAGCATGTCGAAGGACGAACGACCCTCCTTGTGGGCGCCCACCGGGGGTGGAAGTGGGGGGAGTGAGAAACGGTCGGCCGAGACTGGATCATAAGTCGCGTGCATCCTGCTCGCGTGGGCACAAGAAGTAGGAACGATTACCTGTAGTATCCTTCCTCCTCGATCTTGTCCAGCAGCTCTGCACAGGTAGCCGCGGTCTCGGGTGTCATCGAGAGCGCGAGCCCGATAATCAGAACTCGTCTGTGCTCCAGAGATCGACAGAGCCGTTCCTCACGCGCCTGAGGATGTGCTCGTCTTCACTCGAGACCGTGTGCGCCTCGATGGTCTCGACGCACTCGTCCGAGGCGTTACCGCGATTAGTCACCACGCGCTCGCTCGGCGCGTCTCCGTCGTTGCTCGGCCCCTCGTCGGAAGAGTCGGCGTCGCTGTTGCTTCCGCCGCCATCGCTTCTGATGGAGCCATCTTCTGAATCCCCGGAACGGGTAGAGTCACCTCCGACCGCGGGAGCCGGATTTAGACTTTGGAGGCCTCCATTTCCGACTTCGTTGGGGTCGTTGCATGAGGCGACGACGGCTCCTAACAGGACAACAGCGATGGCGGCTCTGAGGGACCGAATCGGGTACCTGAATGGTTGTTCCGGCGTTATCAGGCGTTTGAATGGCATAACATCCAGGTTAATTCCGGTCCGGGTCCGATTCGTCTATGTAAAGATGCCAATCACACCAGCAGTGCACGTGGCAACTCCGAGGAATCCGAGAAGAAAGCTGGAGAGGATAACAGCAATGGCTGGTTTGACGGGCTTCTGTGCCGCTGAAGCAATGATGAGCCAGATAAACCCTGCTGCAAATGCTACGCCAGCGAGAATAAAGAACACGAGATCCAATTGACGCCTCCCCTTCTTAAGGTAGTGTACTTGACTGATAAGCTATGGACGCATAGTCTATGCGTCGCTACCGTCCCGGTCAAGTGGACGCGTATCAACAGGATTTTGGCCAGCGAGTGCGCTCCTGGCGAAAACGTCGCAGCCTCACACAAGAGGAGGTGGCTTTCCGCGCCGGAATACACGTGACGTATCTTTCCGGCATAGAGAGGGGAATACGAAATCCCTCGCTCAAGAACATCAATGCTATTGCTATGGGTCTCGAAGTCCAGGTAGCAGAGTTGTTCCCACTACCGGAGTCTTCGCCCGCGGCCGGCAATGGTTCTCCCAACAACCCAATAGAGATAGCAGGCGTCGAGGGGGAAGGGTCCGTTTCAGATGTCTCGGATATGTCGCTGGAATCTCGCCCGGACCAAGCGACAATTACCCCGGTCGGGGCCGCCATGGGGGCGCCCCCTTTTGTTCGCCTGGAAAGGGGAACCGCTATTACAGTCCAACGTGATGGCGAACCGCCTCAGCGAATTCGCGTGGAACCCGGGTCAATAGTCTCGATCTGGGCTCCAGGAGAGAACCTCTCGCCCGTTGATCCCGACCGAACTCCGACCAGTCCGACTATGATCCCAGACGAGGCGTTGCAGCGCGCTTTTCCTGCGTTGCCGGGCATCCTCCTCCCCCCGACTGAAAAAGGGGAGTCGGCCTAGGCACGGTTCGACAACGCTGGCGGGATAGACGATGCTAAATGCTGCAGGACGTTCTCGGCATCCACTTGCATCTGCAAGATCCCATCGACTTCTGAGACCGCGAATGGAACACTCGCACTCTTGGTGTTCGCCATTACGTAGAACGCCGCGCTGAGCACCGAACGGCTCCAGTGCCCGCCCCCGAACCGCCGACGCGAGGTGGGCGCGGCCGCACCCACTGGGAGCGCGGGCGTCCTGCCCGCATGGGCGGGGCGGCCGGGTGCCCCGGTCTCTCGTCGGCGGGTTGTGGTAGGTCGTTCATCCTGAGCATGTCGAAGGACGAACGACACCCCGGTTGTAAGGGCGTCCCTCGTGAGCACCCTGGATGCAGCCAATCCATCCGTAGGGGCTACGCATGGAGGCTGTCTCAGAAGTCGGTCTTGGTCGCTAGACCGTGGTTCGACAAGGCTCTCATGAGTTTGTCGAATGGCTCTCAAGTAACTGCTCCGGCAGGTGCTTCCATCTGCACGGCCCCGACGGTCCACCCCGCCCCTGGGTTCAGCCCTCCGCCGGAACGACGAGGCACCTGCGTTGTAGGCCCTCGCCGCCGCCCCTACGGCGTCTATCCTCTCTTTCCTCATTCCTCACTCCTCGTTCCTCTCTCCTATCTCCCCAGTTCCGGCATGATCCTGAGCATGAACTCGTCGAAGAGCGGGACGGTGAATGCGGTGTCGCCGTGTCGGGGGCTCCAGATCATGCCTTTCTCGATCAGCTTGCCTCTTGTTGGCGCCACCGACCGGACGGAGCGTCCGAGGACACCCGCGATCTCCCCCGACCGGTGCGGACCGGGGCCGAGCGCGGCCATCCCCCGCAGGTATCGCTTCTCGTTCGGCGTCAGCCTGTCGAACCTGACCATGAAGAAGCTCTGGTCCAGGTCGGCGACGGCGTACTTTGAGGCGACCTCGACATCGCTAACCGTTATCGGCGAGCGCTCCGCGACGTCCCACAGGTGCTTGCCCCACTGCTGTAGGAAGTACGGGTAGCAGTGTGTCTCGGCGACAACCGCATCGAGCGCGTCGGGAACGATGTCCACGCCTTCGTCGATGGCGGGTTTGGCGATCGCAATTCTTGCGTCGTCGGGCGACAGTGGGCCGATGTCGGATAGCTCGAACAGCCGCTCAGCGTACGACTTGGCCCTGCCCATGAGCCCGCGAAGCTGAGGAAGGCCCGCCCCAACCATCGTTACGGGGAGCCGCCGCTGCGACGTGCGGTGCAACGCCGTGATCAGCGCTGAGAGCTCGTCCTCCCTGACGTACTGCAGCTCGTCGACCAGCAGTGCCACGCACGTCCCGTCCGCCTTCGCGGCCGCGCCGACGAGCTCGAACAGGTCCTGCAGGTCAGACTCGAGGTCGCCGTTGTCCGCCAGCCCGGGCTCAGGTTCGAAGTCCAGCCCGACTTCGATGTCCTGGTACTTGACCTTCAGCGCCTTCACGAATCCCGCGAGCCCTCGCAGCGCGCGGTGCGCCACCCGCCTCGCGGCATCCTTGTTCGAGAGCCTCAGCAGCGCCAGTCTAAGCCGAGGGGCCAGGACGGACGGGAGCGAGCGGTGCTCCAGCGCTTCGATGGCCAGGGCGGTCATACCGCTCGCATCGCAGTCCTCACGGACCCTGTCGAGCAGGACCGTTTTGCCGACGCCTCGAAGTCCGACCATCAGCACGCTCTTGCTCGACCGCCCGATCCTGGCCCGCTCCAGCGCGATCCGGACGGTCTCGCGGACGTCGTCTCGTCCGGCCAGCTCAGGTGGCGGCGTGCCGGCTCCAGGCGCATACGGATTGCGAATCGGGTCCATGAGTGGAGGTTATAGCAAAGTTACCATGGTTTACAATAACAAGCTAAACTCCCTAACCTTCCTATACTTTGCGGGATCGGCCTGCCCACACCAACCCCGACGGAAGGACCCGATTCGCGGCCCGCCCGGCACCTCCAAAACACAGAGTTATAGGAAAGTTATCCTAGTTTATAATAAAACGATAACTTGCCTAACTTCCATATACTTAGACAGATGGACCAATCCCGAGACGGACAAGTACATGGACAACGATGGCGCAGCAGGTCGTCGATAAACCCGGAGATCGGATCGACTCCAGTCATCGGGCGGGAGTCGACCTTGAGTGAGAGCGCGGAGAACGTCAATACCGCCGCCTCGTCGCGATAACCGCATCTCTCGGCCGAACCTGGATAAGTGTATCAACCGCCCCACATACTACCCGGCGGCCGGTCGCTCCCGTTCAATCCGCACTGCTCCGATCGGGAGCGACCCCCAGGGACCATGCGGGCAGTTAGGATGCCGGGGTCTGTGCCAACCCTTCCGAACGAGCGGTCTCGAAGAGCTCGTCTACCTGTAGGGTGGCATCTCTGGCATGCGCCGGCGAAATGTGTGGCTTCAACTCGGTGACACGCGCGGCTACTTGAGTGTTGTTCAGGTCTGGCTCCCTGTTGCGCACGAAGTAGGTCGTTGACAGCCTCTCAAGGGTCTGGACGTCATATGCGGAGACCTGCTGCGCGATGAACTCGATGCGCTCCTCGTATCCTGTCGGCCTCCTGACTGCCAGCTTGCCGCGCCGATCGAGCATGAACGACGGTCCGTAGTTCATGTTCGGCTCGACGTCCAACATCAGTGACGCCCTCATCAGCGCAAGCTCTTCCCGCAGATCGAAGCTGAACGGACCGTACTTGTATAGGATGAACTTGTACCCGAGAGGAACTCCGAGCATTTCCTGGAGGAACAAGACCGTCTTTTGGATATGAGTCTGTCCCGCCCAGCTGTCAGCCTGTCTCATAGACCGGACCAACTGGCAGATTATGGCGGCTCTATCATGCTGGTCCATCCTACCCATCGCTGGTCTCCTCATCTCGATCGACCGAGCAATCAAAGATCTGCACGCTGCCGACTCCATCAGCTCCATGTTCACTCGCGCTCCTCGTAGGTGGTCAGAATAATTCCCTCTTGCTGGTCCAACCAGTGCCCAGCGGCTGGCAGCAACTCCGGGTCGATGGCCAAATAGCCAACAGCTACTTAGGGTAAGCGGTTGAGCGCATCTGACAATGTGTTGGGAGTACAAGGCTCTCGAGCGGATAGAGCACGGGATCTGTGACCTCAGTTTCGGACTATGAGTATTAGACCTGGCGAACGGAATCGTCGGTTATCCTGAGTCACGCCACAGGCTCAAGCCTCTGACGACGTAGCAAGGATAGGGATAACCTCCCAGCCCACGGATGTCCTTACAGGCCCATCTGCTAAGAACCGCGTGAGTTGCCGGTTCCGAGAACCCGAAGTTCGCCCACTGTGTTGCTGCCTTCCGTGCCGTTGATCACAGTAAGTGATGTACAGGTGAGACCTCGCACGTGTCAACGATACGTACAACAGTCTTCGATCATCGGCGACCTCGTCGAAACTGACCGCCTTCCCAGGAATAAGTTCATCCTCTGCGCCCAGAATTATGACAGCTTCGGCAGAGAGTCCTTTTGCTTTGTGCATCGTCATTATGCTGATGGCGTCTCTTGAGTTAACGGGTTCTGTGTCCAGTCTCGTCGAAGATATCGTACTCAGGAGACCATTTAGATCCGAGACGTCGGACTGTCCAACTTGATCGACGAGGAAATCGCGGACCGTAATTCGATCCTCGCTGTTCTTGATTAGGTCAGAAGCGAGGGCTGTCAAATTGCCCAAAAGATCCGTCTGGCCCACACGGGCCGAGAATCGATCACCCCATCGGCCTAGCACCAAGTCGAGATCATCCAGCGCTCCCTTTAGCCGCGCGCCGGATCGTGGCAACAGCTCTGGGTCTCGTTGTACTCGACGCGCCGCATATGAAAATCTCTGGCCCTCGGCCACGGCAAGTTGATACAAACCATCTATTGTGTTGCGCCCGATCTGGTCAGCTAACAGCAACCAAGTGCCAATTGAGAGCGAATCGTTTGGGTCCAACAGAAGCTGAGTGACCGCCTTGAGACGTCGTCCGCCATTCGTGTTGAGTGGGTCGGAGCTAGAGGAGCTCACCGGCAATCCATCTTCACTTAGGCGGTCGATCAGCCTCGACGAATATGCACCCTGATAATCTGTCCTTACCAGGATTAAGATGTTCCGCGGCTGTAGGCCCTTCTTGTCGATCAAGAACTGGCAAACCTTCGAAACGCCAAGGGCTTCGCTGTTTTGGTGAGGAAACCGCAGAATCCTAACTTCGCCAACACCCGCTCCCGGGCGTGGAGTCAAGGACTTGGGGACTCGACGGGTATCCTGATTTGCAACAAACTCGGCGAGCGCGATTATTCGCCGGTCGCATCGCATACAAATGCTGAGTGCGAGCGACTTACTCGGAACATAGTCTGAGGGAAATCGTCGGATTCCTTCGGGGTGGGCCTTGCGGAATCCGTAAATGCTTTGATCGTCATCTCCCGCGGCAAAGTGTTCAGCACCGCGGTCGGCGATCGACCGGATCACTGCGAGATCGCACCTGTTCAGGTCTTGGTATTCATCTACGAGCAGATGCTTGAATTCCGATTCGAGTCTGAAGTTGCCTGACTGCTCAAGACTTCGTTTTACCTGATAAACAAGCTCCGACCTGAGGGTGTAGCCAAAGGCGGTTCTGTGCTCTCGCCATGCGCCGAGGAAGAGAGGGTCAACGAATTTGTCCAACCATTCTGGGGCTTCTGCTTCTAGACTCTCCCAGTCCGCAGAGAGTTGGTTGAAGAGGTCTCGAACCGCTCTTAGATCGTATCGGAGTACCCTTTTGAGCTGCTCAAGTATGATGTGGCGCTCTTCCCAATCGTCCGCGATTCTAAATGGTCGAGGTAACGTCTCCACGGTGTCTGAATTCTTGACTAACTGCCTAAGCGCAAATGCGTGAAGCGTCGAGATGCGTGGCAAAGTGCCATCCGGATCGGTCGCGTCCGCAACGCGTCTCCTTAACTCAGCGGCAGCAGCCCGCGTAAACGTTACGATCAGTATCTCCGCAGGGGTAACGCCCTGATTGATCAAGTTAATGACGCGACTAGTCAGCGTCAGGGTCTTGCCTGTGCCGGGCCCGGCCAACAGACGGGCGTGCGTGCCAACATGACAAGCGGCTAGTTCCTGTTCCGGCAATAGCCCGGCGGGGATCGTCGTCAAACTGCTGTCCTAACTGGTCATTCGTGGGCACAAGCATTCGTGGAGTGAATCACTGGAAATGAACCGTGTAACATCAGCGTAGAACAAATGTGCGGCCGTTGTCCAGATGGGAGCGGAGTTTTTGGGATAGTTGTAAGGCGTTGAGAACAGCAGTTGGGCCGCTGCCCAAGGGTCCGCCCACCACCCCCAGTCAGATCACTAGTTTCGCGCCTCGCGGTCGCTTCTTGCCACCGTGTACCGAGGGCTCCGCACACCACTTAGCCGCCAACCGGCGGACCCCCTCGTAGAGCTCCTCGTCGAACCCAAGCAGGTCGCAGATCACCCGCCGGTCGAGCAGCGCCCGGTTCGGATCGGCATCTGCGAGATAGGCGGGCAACAGGTCCTTGTCGCGGAACTCTTCGAAGATATCCTCGGCCTTGGCGAGTTGCTCACCCGTCAGCGAACGGAAGTCGAGGACAGGGAGAGACTCAGCGGATCGGATCGTGAGGGCGCCTCGACCAGGTTGCTGAAGATTGGATTTCCACCAAAAGCAGAGCAATCCGATGGTGCTATTGGCCCAGAGACCAAAAGCGACCTCGAACCGCTCATTGCGAAACGACAGGTTTGGCCATGCGCGTCCACCCATACTCTTGCTCTCAGTCAGGGCTACGCTCAAGGCCTGTGAATTGAATCTGAAGTCTCGATTTAGATGGATCCGACTTGCCGTCGACCAGACATTAGCAGCCTTTGATTCCAGTCCGAGTCTCACTTCCAGTTGCGAATCCGGATTGCAGACCAACCTCGTCTCCTTCTTTGCATCGTGGTTCCAGAGGCAAGGATATGTCGCGGCAATTGACGGAGTGACCTTTCGAAACGGTGCGCGGGGTGGGGGACCTACAATGTCTCTGTGTACAAGACCTAACTTGCCGACATCCCCAAGTGGGACTGTTGGCAGTTCATGATCAGCCGGTGCACCAGGTAACCGTAGTTCTGAGTTCTCAAGCGCGTATGCGACTTGAGCTAGGGAGAAGTCCGATGTCCTCACTGGTCCCCAAGATTCACCACCGGCGTGATTTGGAGTCTCCAACATGGCTCCCGCCTTGGCGGTTCCTATCTTGAGCGACGTTCCTCCATAGGGACCGCCCGCGACGCTCCTGACAGAGCGCTGCTCGATAACGGCCTTAGATATAGCGTCGGCGTGTGCAAGTCCTTCAGGACGAGCGACCAACGATACGAACCGGACGCATCCAGACGGGGTCTCGTCGACACTAAGCCGTCGCGCTATGACAAGGCACTCGGCCATTGCGGTATCCGAGGAAAATGCCATCTCTCTTCCGGTGGACGCGATGCTCAATACAGTCAGATCATCGAACCTCTCGCACATCAAGTTCCGGAACGATTGCCATGACAGTCCTGCGGCGGCCGACAACGGCAGTACCAACGCAACGATCCCCCCCGGCCTCAGTTTTCGGTCGGCGAGTGCCGAGAATGCCGATGCAATTCCGGCATTGCCGTGATAGCACGTGCCTTTCTTGAGTTGACTAAGTCGTTTTCCCATTTCGCGCTGATCCTCCGAGCTGGCATCGAAGGCGGCGAACGTTGGATTAAACACGCTGATGTGCTGACCCTCATGACCTGTGTTTGTCGTAAAAGGCGGGTTCATGATCACCAGATCGAAGCCTTCGTCCGGGATTTCGACGTTGATCTGAGCCGCCGTCTCCTGGCCGATGCTGCCGGTCTGAAACGCAGGGTCAGAGGTGTTGAACAGCGTCATCGTAGACGAGGACTGCAGCAGCTCCAGCGAGCCGATGCGGACAGTGCCGTCTTCCTGCCGGCCGTAGGCGAGCGTGTATAGCCGGGACTTGCCGTACTTGACAGTCGGCTCCATCCCGGAGAGCGTTGATCCCGTGATGTGGATCGCCGACGGCATGACGTCGCAGCCGTAGAGCACCTCCTCCATCATCACCGGATGCAGCGCGGCCACGTCGCCGCCGGCTTGCTCGTGACGCACCGCGATCTGGTCGTACACCGCCGACAGCAGCGCGCCGGTGCCGCAGGCAAAGTCGCCGATCCGCAACTTCCCTATCGCCTCAGCATCCGACCAGTCCACTCCCTCCAACTTTGCAACAGCCAGTCGGGCCAGCAGCGCGGCGGACGCCGGGAGTGTGTAGAACGTGGCCAGGTACTTGCGGTCGGCGATCAGCTTTTGGAAGATGCGGCCCGTCAGGTCGTGCGCCTGGTTGGCCCCGGTCGCAACGACGTCCTCGACCGTGTTGCGAAGGGTCCTCAGGAGCTGGGAGGCCTCGGCCGCCGGAACCTGCTCGACGATGTCCTTGGCGATCGAGAAGATCGGCCAGTAGTTGATCTCCAAGATCTGCGTCCAGGCCTCGAGAATGCTCCGTTTGGGGCTGTTGGCGACCTCAGAGCACAGCATCGATAGCGGCGCGACACCGTGAATCCCGGCAAGCCGCTCGTGGTATACCATGGCGTTCGCCACGATCGCCCCGGCCATCCGACGCGTCTGCTCGACCTCCGCCATCCCGAGCAGATCGGCGATTGCGGGCAGGATGTCGGGCCTGGACTCCGCCAGCGATCCCAGGATCGATGCGGCGCGATCGATGCCCTTCTCGAGGGCGTCCGCCGCCTCGTCCACCGCATGCTGCGGGATGGATACCAACCTGACCAGCTCCGCCAGGTCGCCCACGCTCCCCTCCAGCCAGCCGACCTCAGGGAACCTCGGCTCGTCTCCGCTCACAACACAGTAAGACAGCGTGGCGTTCCTGAGCGCTTCTCGTAGATCGTCCGCGTTGCGCACGTCCGCAGGATAGCGGAGCGCAATCGCCGACTCGATGAGTCGCGCCGTCCCCACGACCTCGAGACGCAGACGGTCTTCCGCTTCCGTCTCCACATTGGCGGCCGGCATGTACTCGGCCTCGACCACCACCGGAGCTCTCCCCGGCGCCGTGATCAGGATGTCCGGCTGCAATGCGGGTTGGTCGACGATCACCTGCGTCTGCTCAGAGCGCACGGTGCTCCGAGGGAGCATCCTTGAGAGGATCTCGCCCAGGGCGTTGTTCGTGCTTGGCTCGGTCTGCTGAGGCAAAGTTTACTGGCCTTACGGGCTAATTGCGTGAGCCGATTCTAGCACGCCTTGGACCGGCGAAATCGAAGCTAACCCCTAAGCTGGTGACGGGACCTCTCGTGCGAATCGACTGGCCGGGTCGGTTAAACGATCGTGACCGTACTCGGACCGCTAGGCGCCTAGTCGACAAACGGGACCGAGATGTGGCTCAAATCTGAGAGGTTTTGGCCGCCAAATATACCGATTTTCTTGACGGTCTTGACAACCCGTGATAGTCTCAATCTGTAAGTGCGGAGTGCCCGGATCACGTCGTCCCGCTATCGGGATGGACGCCGGTCATAGCCGCACTACCCGCCGCTCCAATCCCCCTTTGACACGGTAAAGGCCGATGGGTCGCTCCACTTGTCGGATGCGTCAGGATCTGCCATGAACCCCCGGCCGCCCGGGATTCCGAGTCTTCTTTTGAGGAAGCTCACCAGCTGTCGCTTCTCCTGTGCGCGTTTGGAATCGGGCGAGTAGAATCCCATTTGGCTCTTGACGTCGAACTGCACGCACCCTAGTAGAACGTCGACGATCTGCAGGAAGATGGACATGTCGGAAGTGGCCCGTAGGCAGCCCCTGACCGGACCAACTGAGCAGAGTACCTCCTCAAGGTTGACCGACGACTTATCCGGCTTGCCCTGCAGGTCCACGATCGCGAAGACGTCCCTGTTCAGCCTCGTCTCCAGCAGCTCCCTGGCGAAGTGGGTGTATGCTGCCCACTCGTCTCCTCCCCATCTGTCCAGGCCGTCCGTTGACTCCCGTCGATCGAGTATCAGCGAGTGAAACTCAAGGTTGGCAAATGAGAAGTACAGATTTAGAATGTCGATGTAGTTTTGGATGTTGAATCGGGTGATCTCGGTGAATTTGTACTCGTGGTGCCGTGTCGACCACATGAGCCTGTCAACCTCTCTGAGCGTGGGAGGCGTGTCACGGGCTTGTTGTTCTCGACGGAGTTCACCTCGTTGAGTAGCTCGCCCCTGTTGAAAGTTGAAGTGGAGGCGGTAGAAGCTGTCGGTTATCTCGCTGGTCTCGGGGACGATTAACATTCCGACACCGTAGATCGGCTGATTCTTGATCGGACCTGTCAATAATCCGGTCTCGTCGATGAACGCGGGGCAAACTTCCATCAGACAGGCATCCTATCAGAGATGACTGGACGCAATTGGTATGAGGTATCGTCGTTTTCAGACAAATTGAGGGTTCGTCGGCTGACGCGCTATGCTTGGTGTCCGGTAGCCGACCACGATCCACCGGAGTACGCCGTGACCGACTCGCCCCACTTCACCCCCGCGTTGTTTGAGTTTCTCGCCGAGCTGGCCGAGAACAACAACCGCGATTGGTTCCAGGCGAACCGCGAGCGGTACGAGAACGACGTGCGCGAGCCGATGATCGAGTTCATTGCGGACTTTGCCGAGAGGCTTGAGACGATCAGCCAGCACATGGTCGCCGACCCTCGGCGCTCGGGCGGGTCGATGTTTCGGATCTACCGAGACACGAGGTTCTCGCGGGACAAGAGCCCGTACAAGACCAACGTCGGAGCGCACTTTCGGCACGAGGTCGGACGCGAGGTGCACGGGCCTGGATTCTACCTCCACCTCCAGCCGGGGCACGTCTTCGCCGCCGCCGGGATCTGGCGCCCGGACTCCTCGACGATCCTGGTCGGCACTCCCTATCCCCCGCAGGACTCTGCGAGTTCTCTGAGTCGAGGCAGCAGTTCAGGCACTGCCTCCTGAATCATTGTCCAAATTGTGTCGTCGTCTATCCCGAGATACCCATGGATGATCCGGTTCCGCGCACTGATGATCGCAGGCCATGGAATTTCCGGGTTCGCTTGGTGTACAGCCCCGGGATGTTGTTAGCTGCCTCACCGATCAGTTCGAGGTTCCTGAGGGTGGCGTCGTACGTGCGGCGATCCGCGACGAAGGCGGCCTGATCCATTTCGTCAGTGAACTCCAGCACCCTTTCGCCGTACTCGATCATATCCGTAACGTAGAAGCGCCACTCCCGCCCTCCCTGCTCTGGACTAGACACGGATGGCCTCAGCCTCGATGTACGGGCGCAACTCTCTCCTGAGAGCCTTATTAGTCACGAGGTCCACGGGACGGCCCAACAGGTCCTCCAGGTAGAACTGCACGCCGAAATATCGCCGCCAGTTCGCTGGGCCGTCGAACCAGACAAGAACGTCGACGTCGCTATCGTCAGTCGCCAGATTGCGGACGGTGGATCCGAAGAGGGCGAGGTCTGTTACCTTGAACCGCTCCTGGAGAACTGGTTTGTGTTCCCGCAAGAGATCAAGCGCGGTGTCCCTATCCATTTTGAGCTTTCACTTTGTCTGTGGGGGATGTACTCGGTAGGTGCGGATGTTGTTGTGTAGCTGTCGAATCGGAATCGCTGTGCTGAGTTCTCTGCCAGTATTCTAGCATCAGAGTTTTGGAGGATAGAGAAACGAGGGGTGAGGAGCAAGATCGAGGGGTCTACAATGCGTGCGGGGAGTCGGAATTGACGAACTTCTGTCATGAAACCGCTGCTCACCACTCCCCATTCACCAATCACTATTCGAGCAGGAGACCACGATGAGCCACTTCACCCCAGCGCTGTTCGACTTTCTGGCCGAGCTGGCCGAGAACAACAATCGAGATTGGTTCCAGGCGAACCGCGAACGGTACGAGAACGACGTTCGCGAGCCGATTATCGAGTTCATCGCGGACTTTGCCGAGAGGCTGGAGACGATCAGCCAGCACATGGTCGCCGACCCTCGGCGCTCAGGCGGGTCGATGTTTCGCATCAATCGCGACATCAGGTTCTCGCGGGACAAGAGCCCGTACAAGACCAACGTCGGAGCGCACTTTCGGCACGAGGTCGGACGCGAGGTGCACGGGCCTGGCTACTACCTCCACCTCCAGCCGGGACACGTCTTCGCCGCCGCCGGCATCTGGCGACCGGACACCTCAACACTGCGCAAGATTCGAGAGACTATCGTGGCGCGTCCCGCGACGTGGGAGAGGATCGTCGAACAGGAGACCTTCAGGTCGACGTACACCCTGGAGGGGGACTCGCTGAAGCGGCCGCCTCGCGGGTTTGATCCCGACCATCCGCTGATCGAGACGCTGAAGCTGAAGACGTTCGCGGCTTCGACGAGCTTCGACCAGGACGCCGCGTGCTCGCCGGACTTCATCGACTTGTACGCAGAGACGTGCCGGATCGCGGCACCCTACTCGGAGTTTCTGACGAACGCGGTCGGGCTGGACTGGTGACGGGCGCGCGGTAGCCATCAGAACCGGTACAGCTTGCGGAGCACGGCCTCGTAGCGTCGCATAGCCCGCATCCACAGAGGGTCCGACGCGGGCACAAGTGGCTGAGTGAGGATCGACAGCCAGCCGGAGCGGTTGGCTCCGACGACGTCCGTGAGCAGCCTGTCGCCCACGAACGCCCAGGCCCCCGATTCGATGCCGAACCGCCGCTCAGCGACCCGGAATGGCCCGACGTCCGGCTTCTTGGGACGGGCGGGTACGATCTCCAGGGGAAAGTTCTCCTGAAGCTCCTTCAGCCGCCCCTCGCTGCAGTTCGAGATGATGCAGAGCCGCCCGGCGAAGACGCGGTCCATCGCCTCGATCGACTCCAGCAGGCGGTCGTCGATCCGCTGGCCGTGCCAGCCGCAGAGGGTCTGGTCGGCGTCGAGCCCCACCGCGCGGACGCCCCTGGCGCGAAGCGTCTCCGGGTCGATCCCTGCGACGCTGTCCACCTCCATACCTGGCATGAGATCCGCTCGCCTGATGATCGGACTGTAAGTTCCTAGCATTCTCGCTCCGATGCTAACCCGGAGATCGGGAAGACTTAGTGGGTGCTCGGTGGTGCACCCAGGACTCCGGACCGGCCACCCTAATTTTAGCGAATCGCCGGAGGCATCAGTCATCCACCGCCCTCGGACGAGAGTACATGGTCTGAAGCTGTAATCTCGATGTATGCCGCTCTGGCCCCTCACCCATGGGCCCCTGTGGCACGCCGCGGCGCATCCAAGACCTCCACAGGGAAGACTGAGTGAGCCACTAGGTGGAGAGTGGGTCCCGCGTCGGAAGCTCAGGGAAGATTGAGAAGTCGCGGTCTCGAGTGAGGAGAACCTCCACGCCGTGTGCTACGCAGATGGCGGCGACACGGGCGTCGTGGACCACCCCACCTGAGACTCGAGGACGCTGAATGAATGAGGAAAGAGTGTCGAGGAAGTCTCCGGTCTCGCCGATGGTGCTACAGAACGGCGAGTTTGCCCAGGCCGTGATCTGCGACCATGCTCTCTGGACCGGAGTGGCGTTGTCCCGCCAGATTCGGCGATTCGTCACAACGCTGAGAAACTCGTAGCAGCACGGCCACGGAATCGCCCAGGCTACATCGCCCTCCGAGAGTGTCTTGAGTACGGACGCAGCCTGAGCGTAGTAGGGTGAGTCTGATCGATGTGCGTAGACCAGTATGTTGGTGTCGACCGCGATCATGACTCGGGACGATCGTCGTAGATGATGTCCCTCAACTCCGACCACGTGTAGGAGCCGAGCGGGTCGCGAATGTCAGTCCCGCCGAAGCTCCGGTCGGGAAGAACGTACTGCTCCGTCCCCGGGTGTTGCGAGAGCGCTAGGCGCAGGCCCTCCTCGACAACCGCGCGGAGCGGGCGTCCGGTCTTCTTGGCGTGGCGCTTGGCCCTTGCCAGCAGCTCATCGTGAATGTCGATCGTCGTCTTCATCTGACCCATATTAGCCATATACAGGAGTATGGGCAACCCGTATTTCCAGAAAAGAGGAAAGAGGAGTGAGGAAAGAGAGGGGCACGTGCGATGGGTCTTCACCCTCACTCGAACCCGCTCCGTTCGCCGGAGCGAGGGAAGCTCAGGCGCAGACCGTCACCCAGCCGACAGCCCAAGCTCGGCGCGGGCCTCGTCCACCGTCATGATCCCCCCGGAGACGTAGATCTGCAGGCGCTTTGCGCGCTCGGTCTCCGACTCGCGCAGCGCCTCGATGTTGGACGTGTCGAACTCGGCGAAAAGCGATGCGTCCCCGAACATCGGCAGCAGCCTCTCGTTAAGCGCCTCCTCGAAGAACCTCAGCTCCGGGACGATGCACGCCTCCCAGAACATCCGACGCGCGGTCTCAATGTTTGAGTAGGTCGCGCGCTCCAGATCGTGCAGCAGCGGCTTTGGCACGTTGAACACCCGCGCCACGTCCTCGACTGCCCAGCGCAGCGAGCTCAGGTACTCCATCTCCTTCGGCGAGAAGCTCATCTGCGCAACCTTCATCCCCGGGCTGAGCACGAAGGGACGCATCCGGTTGTTCGGGCCGCGCAGCCTGTCCTCCCAGCGATCGTACAGATCCTCTACCGTGGCGTTGGACGGCGTCTCGTTGGACTCCAGAGCGATACCGGGCGTGCTGTCGTTAGCGATCCCCGACCGATTCCCGATCAGCGCGTCGCGTCCCATGTCCAGCGTGAGCCGAACAGGGGCGATGGGCGAGAGGCCGGCGTACTCTTCCAGCGGGTTGAAGTACCGCAGCCGCACGACCTCGTCGGGCGCGAAAGAGACCGATTCGCCGGACAGCCCGGTGTAGACGTACCCGCGGATGTAGTCGCGCTCGCCCGGGACGACCCTGACGCGGTCGGGCCTCAGCGGCCACAGCTCGTTCGGGACGCCCACTTCGTCCCGCTCGACCGCCCAGTATGACACGCCCCAGAGGTTGAGGTAGGTCTCCGTCGCCCGCCAGAGGTCTCCGCCCGTCCAGTGCGGATTCACGCTGTCCAGCAGCCGCTGCGCGGGGTGATCGGGGCCGACCCACTGCCGCCGGGGCTCGCCGTCTCGCACAGACTGGCTGTACACGCGCAGGCTGGGCCTCGATACAGCGTCTGCGCGAAGACGGACCGCCGCGTACACGGGCACCGAGGTTACGAAGTACGTCGCGTAGTCGGTCGGCGACCAGTCGTCGTCTGCAGGGGCGCTCCTCTCGAGGACGCTCAGACTAGTCCCGGAGGTGGGGCTCCGGCGTCGCCACGGACGGCGCAACCACCTGGTCCTGAGCAAGTCATTCCATCTAGCCATCGTTTATCTCCTCATCGAATCAGGTCGAACGCAGATCGCCCAGCGGGACCACCGCGACGTGCCTACGCCCGTGGCGGCGATCGATGATCACCAGCTTGCCGTCCCGCACCTCCGCCATCTTTTCCCGACCGCAGTCGTCACAATAGATCGGGGATCGTGTTTCCCCGTTGTTCAGGCGCAGAGCGTGTCTTGAGCCCCTCTCTTTCCTCATTCCTCGTTCCTCTTTTCTCTCACTCCTCACTCCTCACTCCTCGCAATCCTCAGACCCAAATCTTCAGCTCCACGCGGTTGACCATCAGATCGTCGAGCGCCCAGACCAGCGCGTCCATCCTGTCCGGCGACTCCTCAGCGCCGGGCTCCCAGGTGCACATCTGGTCCTCCAGTTCCGGGAATGAGCCGACGTGATGGATGCGGCCCTGCTCGTAGAGCGCAGCGACGGGCTCGGCTCGCGCGTACTTCCCCCGGCTGGCGTGGATCGATCGAAACGAGATGGGGCGGTTGCTCGCTACCGTGTCCAGCGTACGCTTCACCAGGTCGCCGCCGTTGTTCGTCTCGGCAACGATCCTGTCCGCGCGATACTTCTCGTACAGTGCGATTGCGGTCCTCGCCCATCCGTCAGGAGACATCCGCCCCGACGCGTCGGCCAGGACGTATCCGTGATCGTCTGCGCTGCGTCCGGCGACCACGATGCCCGTCTCGTTGCTCTCCGGTCGGGAGGTGACCGCGGGGTCGATCGCCACGACCACGCGTACCAGGTCGGGTGCGTCCCGCCGCCTGGCCGACGCGACCCAGTCCCGCCGCCACAGCGCCTTGTCCGATTCCTCCAGAAGCTCCGCGTGGATCTCCTGTTGCCCGATGCGCGTGCCCTCGTAGCGGCGCTTGACCTGGGAGATGAACTCCGGTGCCAGGTTGGAGCGGTTCTCGTACGTCGACCCGCGCGTCACGCGCACGTCGTCGCGGTCCCTCAGCTCACGGAGCAGCCTCATCGGCTTTGGTGTCGTCGTAACGACGCACTGCGGGTTGTCGCCAAGTCGCAGACCGAATGCGAGGTTGTCCCACGTCTCACGAGCGTACGCCCACGAAGCGAGCTCGTCGCACCACGCCGCGTCGAACTGAGGCCCCCTGAGGTGATCGGGTTCGTGGCTCGAGAACGCCTGCGCGATCGCGCCATTCGGCCAGGTCAGCCGGCGCTTGGTCGGCTCGTACCTCGGCCTGTTCCACGGCGGACAGACCGACAGCAGGCCCGAGTCGCCCTCGATCATCACGTCGCGGGCGTCCGCAGGAGTCCTCGCGACCAGGGCAATTCGGCCAGCACGCCCCGACTCGACGCGGGAGCGAATCCACTCGGCGCCGGTCCGCGTTTTCCCGAAACCGCGTCCGGCCATAAGCAGCCACACCGACCACGGTCCTGCGGGAGGAAGCTGGCTGTCCCTCGCCCACAGCGGCCAGGCATACAGCGCCTCTCGGGCCGCTCGACCCCCGAGGCCGTTGAGACGTGCCAGTATCGTGAGCCTCTGCCGCCTCGGCAGCCGGCCGATCGCGTCCGTCCAAGAGATTGGCGCCATCTCAGCTTCCCTCCCCGGACCGGTCTACGTCCTCGGCGTCCAGAACGGCCGCGATTCTCGCGGCAAGCGTCGCACCTGCGTCGTCGGCGTTCCCTTCAAGTGGGGGTTGGGCGTCCGAAGCGGTGAACGGCCTGCCGAACCGTCGATCGAATATCTCCTTCGCCGCTGCGAACCGGTCCGACGGCTTGAAGCCCTCGATCTTGTCGTCCATGATGTCGACGACGAATCGCACGACGCGACCTCCGCCCTCGGTCTCGCGGTCTATCAGTTCCTGTAGGGAAGGGGTCCGGATTCCGTACTTTTCGGTCATAGCGAGTTGCACCTCCAGAGTCGGTGTGTTGCCTATATATGACCAGTATAGCACGGATGTTCTTTGCGTGTGAGGAGAAGAGGGAGTAAGAGACTGGGGACCTGAAGGGGCGTCCCTTATAGAGGAGCGTGCTCTGGCCGCACTGGGGGCGCGGTTATCTTGCCCTCGTGGTGCCGAATGGGACTTCTTCGACATAGCGCCAAGCCTCTACGCGCCACTACGCTGAAGAAGACAACCCATTGGAGACGTCGATGTTTCGACGACCCACGATAGCGGTCGCGGTCGCACTGACGGTGTTACTTGCCGGCTGCGACTTCCTCGCCGGGCCTCGTGTGGCCCCGACCCCAGCGCCGACATCCGTCCCGGCGCCGACGGTTCAACCCCCCACGCCCTCGCCGAAAGCTCCCGAAGCCTCCTCCGCGATCATGAACGTTGTGATCGCCGAAGTCGCGTCCGATATTGCCAAGTACGATCGCGATGACTGGGACCACTGGAAGGATTCCGACCGAGACTGCCAGAATGCGAGGCAGGAGGTGCTCATCGTCGAGTCTGAAGCCGAAGTGAGCTTCACTGACGAACGGGAGTGCAGGGTGGAGTTCGGCGTCTGGGAAGACCCGTACACTGGAGAGATATTCAAGGATCCCGGCGAACTCGATGTGGACCATATGGTGCCGCTCGCGAACGCGCACCGCTCCGGCGGCCACGCTTGGAGCGAGGAGCGAAAGGAGCTGTACGCGAACGACCTCACCTATCCGGGGCACCTCATTGCCGTCAAGGCGTCGGCCAACCGATCCAAGGGCAGCAAGGGGCCTGAGGAGTGGCGCCCGCCTCGAGAGGCCTGCTGGTGCCAGTACGCAGTCGACTGGATCACAATCAAGTCTGAGTGGGGCCTCACCACGACCGAGTCGGAATCCGCGGCTCTCCGCGAGATGCTCGGCACGTGTTCGCATATCGTCTTCCTGCAGACCAAGGACGCGCCATGATCTGACAGCGGAGAGTCGATGGCGGTAGACTTATCTAGCCAAGGTGGCCGGGCGGTCGCTGCTCCGGCCTCGGCCGGGGGAGAGGAAAGTCCGAGCTCCACCGGACAGGATGCCCGTTAACGGCGGGGCGGGGCGACCCGACGGAAAGTGCCACAGAAAGGTACCGCTCGCCGCGGCGAGTAAGGGTGAAAAGGCGAGGTAAGAGCTCACCGCTCTGGTGGTAACATCGGAGGCCAGGCAAACCCCATCCGGAGCAAGGCCAAATAGGGGGACAAGGGCGTCCGGCCCGTCCCCGGGTTGGCCGCTCGAGCCCGCCGGCAACGACGGGCCTAGATGGATGGCCGCTGTCCGCCGCAGGCGGATACAGAACTCGGCTTACAGGCCGCCTTGGCACACCCCGCCCCGCCCATGCGGGCAGGATGCCCGCGCTCCCAGTGGCCTCCGGCCGCCACGGGCACAAGTGCCCGCGCTCCCAGTGGCCTCCCTCCGCCTTGGCACACCCCGCCCCGCCCATGCGGGCAGGATGCCCGCGCTCCCAGTGGCCTCCCCCCGCCTTGGCACACCCCGCCCCGCCCATGCGGGCAGGATACCCACGGGCAGGATGCCCGCGCTCCCAGTGGCCTCCCCCCGCCTTGGCACACCCCGCCCAGCCCATGCGGGCAGGATAGTGGCCTCCCCCCGCCTTGGCACACCCCGCCCGCCCATGCGGGCAGGATGCCCGCGCTCCCAGTGGCCTCCCCCCGCCTTGGCACACCCCGCCCCGCCCATGCGGGCAGGATACGCCACGGCGCACAAGTGCCCGCGCTCCCAGTGGCCTCCCCCCGCCTTGGCACACCCCGCCCCGCCCATGCGGGCAGGATACGCCACGGCGCACAAGTGCCCGCGCTCCCAGTGGCCTCCCCCCGCCTTGGCACACCCCGCCCCGCCCATGCAGGCAGGATGCCCGCGCTCCCACGCCACCCCGGCGCACAAGTGCCCGCGCTTCCAGTGGCCTCCCCCCGCCGTCGCGGGTTAACCTGACGCCCCGCCCCGCCCATGCGGGCAGGATGCCCGCGCTACGCCACGGCGCACAAGTGCCCACGCTCCCAGTGGCCTCCCCCAACCCCTCCCTCCTAACCCACAGATTGCACAGACCGACGACCACAACTCGCTAGAAGTCCTGTGCGCAAGAGCCTACGCTCGACAATCATCCTCTCACTCGAGGTCTGGCCATGTTTATTCCGTATGTAATCTTCGACCTTGCAGAGGTCTTCGCGATTCTGAGGCCGTTGAGCCTCTACGTCGTAGGTATTACCGCCTACGGCGTCTTCGTGTTCCACTTCTACCGTTTCCTCGCGAGCAAGGACATCTTCAACCTGGACCTGGACAGGCACAATCACGCCAGGCACCGGGTTCTGAGGAAGACGATAGCGCTGGCGTTCTATGTCTTCAGGAGCCTCGTCGTCTTCCCGGTCTTGGTATTCTTCTGGTTCATAGTGATGGCGGGGCTGCTCTACCTGATGGCGAAGAACCAGACGGTCGACGGTGTACTGCTTGCCGCGATGGGTGTTGTCGGCGCGATTCGCGTTTCCGCGTTCTACAATAAGCAGCTCGCGATCGACCTCGCCAAGATTCTTCCCTACGCTCTCCTGGGCATCGTTCTGATCGACAACTCCCTGATCCAGATCCCGGGTTCAACCGAGAGCGTTCTGGCTGCGCTGTCGAACTGGGGGACCATGGCGTACTACCTCGTTGCGGTCGTGGCGCTAGAGTTCGTGATGAGGATGACGTTCGGGGCGTACGGGCTGCTGCGAAGGAGGTACGAAGGCGCGGACGCTGGAGGAGATCTGGAGCCGGAGCCGCGAAACGGCGACCTACGAAGCTACCGCCGACGTGAGGACTTCGGAGCGGAAGTTCCGTTGGTCCTGAGTCCGGTCGAAGGGCGGGCGGAGCGGACGAGCGCGCTCGGTGGGGACGAATCGGACTCCAGTTTCACCGAGGCCGATCGTCCGCACGAAGAACAGTGGAAACCTTCGTGGAGCGAGGATAGGTGGACGCCGAAGCCTGTGGAAGGGGGACTGAGCTCGGAGACAGAGCAGGTTCTTGAGTGGGTGCGCCGAGGAGCGATGGACGAAGGTGAGGCCGATCCCAAGCTGGAGCTGGAGCATCCTCCCATCCCTGGAGGATCGCGATCCTGGTTCGCGCCACGAGAGCCGGCCGATTCGCAGGAACCGGATTCTGACAAATCTCCTGATGGATAAAACGCCTGCGTCTAGCGGGTGGTCACGCGGGACATGATCGCGTGAAATAGTCGCTCCGGGAGCAGCCTCGCGCCGAGCATCCCCGCCCGCGCGTCCGCCCCGACGGGGTGCCTGAAAGCAGGCCTGCGCGACCGTATGATCTTCTCGATCACGCGCGCGACCCTGATCGGGTCACCGGAGAACCGGTCGAACCGGTCGTGTTGCTCGCTGTACCGCCGGATGTGCCCCGCGTAGGCGAACTCCGAATCGTCCAACCTCGCCGCGCGTAGCTGGTTCTCCTGGAAGTCGGTCTCGAACAGGCCCGGTTCGACGACCGCGACCCGCACTCCGAACGGAGCGACCTCCGTCCGGAGCGACTCGCTGATGCCCTCCAACGCATACTTGCTGGAGACATACGCGCCGTTGAACGGCGTCGCGATCCGGCCCAGTACTGAGCTGATGTTCACGATCCGTCCGTACCGCTGCGCCAGCATTCCAGGCAGCACCGCGTGGATCATCCGCACCGCGCCGAAGAAGTTCGCCTCGAACTGCAGCTTGAGCTCCTCGATTGAGACACTCTCGACCGGGCCCCACATCCCGAAGCCCGCGTTGTTGACCAGCGCGTCGATCGTCCCGTGCCGGGTGATGATCTCAGGGACGACCACTTCGACCGACGCGTCCGAGTTCACGTCCAACTCGACGCCGTGGATCGTCAGATCTTTTGCCGCGGCCTCGTCGATCAGTCTCGAGAGCCGATGGAGCGACCGGCTCGTAGCGATCACTGTGTAGCCCTTTTCGGCCAGGAGCAGGGCGGTCGCCCTGCCGATCCCGGCCGACGCGCCCGTGATCAACACAGTCTTGGCTCGATGAGCGCGTCGCATCAGTTCTGTCCCATACCCGCGGCAATTGAACCGCCCGCGCTGTCGCTCAGCGGCTGGCCAGAAAGCGCTCGGCCGAGGTTGCGTGCGGTGTGGATCAGGCCGACGTGGCTGTACGCCTGCGGGAAATTGCCGAGGAACGCCCCGGTTCCGGGATCGATCATCTCCGCGAACAGCCCGAGGTGATTGGCGTGCGAGGTGATCCGCTCGAAGTAATCGGCTGCACGGTCGATCTGCCCGGTGAAGATCAGGTTGCCGATCAGCCAGAAGCTCAGGAGCGTGAATGCGCCCTCGGGCTGGCCATCGAGGCCGTCGTCCGTCTCCGACGGCCGATAGCGCCAGACGTACGGTCCGTCGGCGAGCTCCCGCTCGATCGCCTGCGCGTTCAGCAGAATTCGTGGGTCGTCCTTGGGGAGCAGCTTCAGGAAGGGGATGACGAGGTTGCTCGCGTCGAGCGCGTCGTCGTCGTAACGCTGGCGGAATGCCTGCTTCGCCGTGCTCCATCCCGAGTGGAGGATCTCGAATCTGATCTGGTCAGCGGTGCGCGACCATTGGTCTGCCATTCGCATGTTGCCGATGAGGCGGGCGATGTCTGCTGCGCGGTCGAGCGCGGCCCAGCACATGATCTTTGAGTAGACGAAGTGGCGCTGACGGCCACGGACCTCCCACACACCGCGGTCGCGACGGCGCCAGTTTGCTCTGACGATTTCGGCGAAGTTGGCGACCAGCGACCATGCGCCGGGCGGGATTCGGCTCTTGAGCCTGTACAGTGAGTGGATCGTCAGGATCACCTCGCCGAACACGTCAAGCTGTAGGTGCCTCGCTGCTCCGTTGCCGATCCGCACGGGTTTAGACTTCCCGTACCCCTCGAGGTGGTCCAGCGTCTGCTCGCGCAGCGACGAATTCGGACTAACCCCGTACACGATTCTCGTTCTTCGCCGGTCGAGCTGACACTGATCAAGCAGCCAGCTCACGTAGCGGTCGCCCTCCTCCACGTCCCCCATCCTGTACAGGATGTCGGTGGTAAAGCTCGAGTCCCTCAGCCACGCGAAGCGGTAGTCCCAGTTCCGGCTGCCGCCTAGCACTTCGGGCAGGCTGGTCGTCGGCGCGGCGACGATCGCCCCGGTGCGCCGGTAGATCATCAGGTGGAGCACCAGCATGGACCGGATCACCGCCTCGCGCCACGGGCCGTCGTAGACGGTGCGGGAGACGACCCGCCGCCAGTAGCGCATGGTCTCTTCGAGCCGTTCGCTCGTCCGGTACGCCGCAAGTGCCTGCGGCCTGCGCCGGCCGTACGCGAGCACGAACGTGGAAGTCTCGCCCTCCCTCATACTGAACGTGGACGTTGCCTCGGAGTGGTCGGTCTCAAGGGGCACGCTCGATAGCAGGCTCATCGACTGACGCCCACCTCGCGCGTGCACGCCCTGGCGAAGAGGGGTCAGCACGGTCGTCTCGCGTGCGTAGTTCGGTCTCGGATCGAATGCGCATCGGACCTCAACCTCGCCGGAGACACAGGTGACGATGCGGTGGATCTCGTGTGGCGCGGCCGAGTCGGCGCCAACAGGCATGAAATCCGTGACGGAGACCGCTCCGGTCTGCGTGAGGAACTCCGTTTCGAGGATGTTAGTATCGGTCAGGTACGACTGCCGGGTTGACGCGCCCGGCTCGGTCGGCGCGATCTTGAAACTGCCGCCGATGGCCGGGTCCAGGATCGCGGCGAACACGCTCGGCGAGTCGAATCGAGGGAAGCAGCACCAGTCGATCGAACCGTCCTTCCCGACCAACGCCGCGGACGACATGTCCCCGATCAGTCCGTAGTTATCCATGCTCGACTGGAGGTGTGTTGCAGCCATGCGGCATATGTTAACCCGCAACCGCCCCGGTACAAAACCCACCCCGCACGTTGTTACAATACACGTAGGGGCGTCCTCTGTGGGCGCCCGGGGCTGGATGGAGCGCCGATCAAGAGAGGTACAGTGTCCAAGATCTCAGACATCAGGGCCAGGGAGGTCCTCGACTCTCGAGGCAACCCGACCGTCGAGGTGAACATCGTCCTCGACGATGGCGCCCGGGGCAGGGCGCTCGTGCCCTCCGGCGCATCGACCGGCGCCAACGAGGCCGTGGAGCTTAGAGACGGCGACCCCAACCGATATCGCGGCCGCGGCGTACTCAAGGCCGTCGCCAACGTCCACGATCGGATCCTTCCCGCGCTTAAGGGCCAGAACGCGCTGGACCAGGAGGGGATCGACCGCACTCTCATCGAGCTGGACGGCACCAGCAATAAGAGCAGCCTCGGCGCGAACGCGATCCTGGGCGTGTCGCTCGCCGCCACCCACGCAGCGTCCCAGAGCAAAGGAGAGCCGCTCTACCGTCGCTTCAACCAGGATGGCGCGATGACCCTGCCCGTCCCGATGTTCAACGTCATCAACGGCGGCCGCCACGCAGAGAACTCGACCGACTTCCAGGAGTTCATGGTCGTGCCGCTCGGATTCGACAGCTTCAAGCGCGCGCTGCAGGCGGGTGTCGAGGTCTACCACTCGCTGATGGACGGCCTGAGGAACCGCGCGCTGGGCACCAACGTCGGCGATGAAGGCGGATTCGCGCCGCCCGTCGCGACGAACCGCCAGGCCGTCGAGCTGCTGATCGAGGCGATCGAAAACGCGGGCTACAAGCCGGGTGAGCATTGCTTCCTGGCGATGGACGTCGCCGCGTCCGAGCTGAGCGGTCGGCCAGGACGCTACACGCTCCCGCAGCAAGAGACTTCGTACAACGCTGAGAACCTCGTCGACATCTACGACGCGTGGATCAGCGACTACCCGATCATCTCTATCGAGGACGGCCTCGCCGAGGACGACTGGACTGGCTGGGACATGATGTGCCGGCGACTCGGCTCGCGCGTCCAGCTCGTCGGGGACGACATCTACACCACCAACACCGCACTCATCCAGCAGGGCATCCAGCGCAACGCGTCCAACGCCGTGCTGGTCAAGCTGAACCAGATCGGCACGGTGAGCGAGACGCTCGACGCAATCCGCATGACAAAAGACGCGGGCTGGGGGACGGTCATCAGTCACCGCTCCGGAGAGACAGAGGACTACTCAGTGGCAGATCTCGCTGTCGGCGCCGCCGCGGGACAGATCAAAGCCGGCGCGCCGGTCCGCGGCGAGCGGACCGCCAAGTACAACCGGCTTCTGCTGATCGAGGAGGAGCTTGGATCGAACGCCGAGTACGCGGGCGCGACATCGTATGAGCGGTACCTCGCCCAACGCGGATAGTAGCGTGGCATCCCACAGAGGCGTCCCTAGTGGGCGGTGACTGGGAGCGCGGGCAATCCTGCCCGCAAGGCATTGGGGCGTCGCTTGTGGGCGGTGACTGGGAGCGCGGGAATCCTGCCCGCAAGGCATAGGGGCGTCTTGGTGTGCGGTGACTGGGAGCGCGGGCATCCTGCCCGCACAGGGTGGGGGTCCCTAGTAGGCGGTGACTGGGAGCGCGGGCATCCTGCCCGCAAGGTATCGGGGCGTCGCTTGTGGGCGCCCGCATCTGAGGAAATGAGGAGATTCCCTAGATGACAACTCGCATCGGAATCAACGGATTCGGGCGCATCGGCAGGCAGGTGCTTCGTGCGATCCTCGAGCGATACCGAGGTAAGCTCGAGGTCGTTGCTGTCAACAAACGGAGCGGCGAACCTGACGAGAACGCCCGACTGTTCAAGTTCGATTCGACCTACGGCCGCTATCCGGGCGCAGTCGTGGCTACTCGCGATGGCATCAAGATCGACGGTTCCGAGATCAGCATCTTGAAGGAGAGGGAGCCGTCTGACCTGCCTTGGGGAGAGCTCGGAGTGGGAATCGTCGTCGAGTCCACCGGCGTGTTCACCGACGCAGGGAGGGCGAGCGGGCACCTTGAGGCGGGCGCGAAGAAAGTCATCATATCGGCGCCGTCCAAGGGGGAGGACCTGACTGTGGTCATGGGCGTCAACGAGGACCAGTACGACGCCGAGCTCCACAACATCCTCAGCAACGCCTCCTGTACGACTAACTGCGTCGCGCCGATGGCAAAGGTGCTTCACGACAGCTTCGGCCTGCAGCGCGGCCTGATGACGACCGTCCACTCATACACCAACGACCAGCAGCTTCTCGACAAATCGCACCCCGATCCAAGGCGCGCCCGCTCCGCAGCGCTCAACATTATCCCGACGACCACCGGCGCTGCGAAGGCCGTCGGACTCGTGCTGCCGGAGCTGAAGGGCAGAATCCACGGGATGGCGATGCGCGTCCCTACGCCAACCGTTTCGGTAACCGACTTTGTGGCGACGCTTGATCAGGCCGTCTCCGTGGACGAGGTCAACGACGCGTACCGCGAGGCCGCCGGCGGACTACTCTCCGGGATCATAGACTACACCGACGAGCCGCTGGTGAGCTCGGACTTCACCCGAGATCCTCACAGCGCAATCATCGACGGGCTGTCGACGCTCTCGCTCGGCGGTGACATGGTCAAGGTTGTCGGCTGGTACGACAACGAGTGGGGCTACTCCTGCCGGACCGCCGATCTCGCCAACTACCTCGCCGACCAGGGACTGTGAGCGTCCGTATAAACATCCAAACGATTCGCGCCCTGTCAAACGACCTCGCCGGATTCCTCAGGACCCTACCGGATGACGTCTGGCGAGATGCCGAGATGTTCGCCAGCGCCTGTGACAGGTGGAACATGGCAGACGTCGTCGCCCACTTAATCGACGTGTCCAACCTGAAGGCTATGAGCATACAGCGCGCGCTGAAGGGCGAAACCGGACCGCCGCTGGGCTACCGGCGCCGGAGCCGCGAGGAGTGGGTCCAGTCGACCATCACGCTCCGCGAGGCGTTCGACGAAGACCTCTTCCCCGAGTTCAACGCCTCCTGCCTTCGGATCAACCGGCTCCTGGTCGACCTCGATCCAGACCAGTACGACCTCCCGGCCTGGCATCCGATGGCCGTGATGGACGTCGCCACGCTGATCGAACTTCGCCTGATGGAGCTGGCGGTCCACGGTTGGGACATCCGCTACGGTGTGGACCGTGCCGCGACGATAAACCCCGTCGCCCACGAGTTCCTGAAGGGGTGGGTTCACCGGTGGCTCAGAGCGGGATTCCGAGCCCCGGAGGACCTCGCGTCCGCCGTCACGCTCCGGTTCGCCCTGACCGACACCGAAGACGAGGCATACGATCTGCGAGTCTCGGCAGAGGCCTTCTCTCTGCGCCCCGTGAACGTCGCCGATGAACCGGAAGCGGTCCTCTCCTTGGACACCAGCAGCTATATACTCTTCCTTATGGGAAGGCTGCCCCTGCGGCGCTCCGTCCGCCGCGGCCGGATAGCCCTTGAAGGCGACTCCGCCCTCGCCGAGCAGTTCCCGATCTGGTTCAGAGGGATTTGATGTATCCCTACCGTCATCGCAAGTCCCGCTCACAACGCAATGCTGAAGAGGATTGAGTTGAGTCCAAATAGCCACCTGGTTTCTGCCGACGAGCTCCTAAACATGCCGCTGGACGGCTTCAGATACGAGCTCATCCGGGGGGAGCTCAGGCAGATGCCTCTGTTCGGAATGAGTCACGGCAGGGTTTGCTTGACACTCGGTGCGCACCTCCTGAAACACGTCAAGGTGAAAGGGCTTGGAGAGGTATACGCAACCGGTACTGGATACAAACTCGTGTCGGATTCTGACACGGTTCTCGCCCCTGATGTCTCGTTCGTGAGCCGGCGGCGGCTCGCCGACATTGGCGAGACCGATGGCTACTGGCCCGCGGCACCGGACTTGGCAATTGAGGTCATCTCCCCGGACGACAGATATCTCGACGTCCTCGAACGAGTCGGATACTGGCTCGATGCCGGGACACGCATGGTCGTCGTTGTGAGTCCCAAGACCCGGAATGTCGCCGTCCATCGCTCTCTGACGAGCATCACACAACTTGTCGAAGAGGACTATCTCGACGGCGCCGATGTCGTCCCGGGTTGGACGATGCCAGTCCGCGACATCTTCTCCTAACCCGTCGGGATCCAGGCCTGGACTTTGGTCCCCTCGCCGGGCGTGCTGTCGATCTCGACGTCGCCCCGCAGCAGGCGCGCGCGCTGGCGCATTCCGGTAAGTCCGAAGCCGCCTCGTCCCTCGGCGATCCGCACGCTCTCCGGGTCGAACCCGACCCCGTTGTCGCGCACGGTCAGCGATACTGCTTCGAGTCCGAAATCGAGGGTGACCGACACCTCGCTCGCGTCAGCGTACTTGCGCGTGTTCGTCAGCGACTCCTGGCAAATCCGCAGCAGCGCGGCCTGTGTGAGCGCAGGAAGCTGCCTCCGAGCGCCGATCAGCGTGAATGATCCCTCGCCGCTCCCCGTACTGTTGAAGCGGTCGACCTCCGTCGCGATGACCTCGTCAAGCGGGTTGTCCTCCAGCACCTCCGGCAGCAGGTTCCACACCGACCGTCGCGCTTCGGCCAGGCACTGACGTGCGAGGTTCTTCGCGATAGTGACGTGTTCCAGCAGCTCGTCTGAATCGTCCTCTATCGCCTGCTCCCCCGCCTCGAGCTGGATCACGATCCCCGTGAATCCCTGCGCCAGTGTGTCGTGGATCTCACGGGCCATCCTGTTGCGCTCTTCGAGCACCGCGAGGTCCCTAGTCTCGTCGAAGATACGCGCGTTCTCGATAGCCACCGCCAGCTGGTTCGCCAGAGTCTGGGCAATGAGCACGTCGATGTCATCGAATGCGTCTGGATTGTTCGAGTGCAGGTCCAGCACACCGACCACGAGGTCCCCCTCCTTGATCGGCATGCCAAGCTCAGAGCGAGTCGGGATGTTCTCGTACCCCAAGTCGGTGTAGAACGGGTCGTTTGTCGTATCGCCCGTCGCCCAGGGCAGCCCAGTCTCCGCCACGTGTCCCACGATGCCCTCGCTTCCAATCTTCACGCGCGTGCCCCGTGGCGGAACGTTGTCGGCCACAGCGGCCACAGCCTGGAGCACCAGCTCGTCGGACTCCTCGTCCACGAGAAATACGCCGACCGCGTGAAAGTCGAATGTCTCCCGCACGAGCTGGACGACATGGGGTAGCAGCTCGTCCAGCGTGAGCACGGCGCTCACGTTCAGCGCGACCGCGTTCATCGCCGCCATCTGCTCGTTCTGGCGGCGCTCGGCCTCGAAGATCCGGGCGTCCTCGATCGCTATGCCCACCTCGTTGGCCAGAGACTGAATCATCACCAGATCCGCCTCATCGAACGCCCCTATCCTTTCGCTCTGCAGGTCGAGGACCCCGATCACCTCGCCTTTGGCGCGAATCGGAATGCTCAACTCCGAACGCGTACTGGCGTGGCACATCCCAGGGTGCCGAGGGTCCTTGCTCACGTCCGAGACGAGAATCGGCTCGCCGGTGGCTGCAACTTCCCCGGCGAGTCCATCAGTCCCGAAGTGAAGCCGGGCATGGTTGGACTGAGACTCAGCATAGTCTGCCGGCGCCCCGGCGCCGTACTTGTAGACGACCTCGTTGCCCTCGACTAGGCCGATTCCAACGTGGTAGTAGCCGAAGGTGTCCTGGATCATTCCGACGGTATTGGACAACAGCTCTTCCAGGTCGAGATACGAGGACATCTCCGAGCTTAGCTCACCGAGGATTCGGTAGTACTCGGCCCGCTCTTCCTGTTGGCGGTACAGCCTCGCATTCTCAATCGCGACGCCGATCTCCTGCGCCAGCGCCTGCAGAACAACCTGGTCCGACTCGTCGAACGCGTCCTTCCGGCTGCTGTGAGAGTGTAGGACACCGATCGTCGCACCACGGGCGAGTATGGGAACGGTCACCGACGACCCTTCCGCCTCCTCTCCATGCGCCGCGCTGAACGCCGGTTCCTGTCCGACGTCAGCGACCATGGCCGGCTGTCCCGACGTGACGACGGAGCCGACGACGCTGATCTGACCGTTGGTCAGCGGCATCCGCAGCGGCCCGGTCAGCCTGGGATTAGTAGCCGGCGAAAAGACCAGGTCGTCCCCCTCAACGATGCCGATGGAGGTTGACTCGTACCCGAACGACTTCGAGACCAGATCCCCTACGTTCTCCAGGAGCTCGTCCAGGTCGAGAATGGAGGTCACCTGACGCCCCACCTCTCCGATGGTCCTGAGCTGCTCTGAGCGTAGCCTCTCCCGACCGTATAGCTGGTTGATCTCATCGTACAGGCGCGAGGTGGCCACCGCACCCGCGATCTGCGCAGCCACTGTCTCGGCGGCCTCGACGTCACGTTCATCAAACGCCGCGGTGCTGCGGGAGCTGAACCACAGAAGACCGATGACCTCATTGCTGAACACCAGAGGCGACGCGAGGAACGATCGAATGCCGCGCTCCCACGCCATGGAGAGTCCTGGAAACTCGCGCCCCAGCGCCTCTAGGGAGTCGGGCTGGATCAGCGCAGACTTGCCCCTCTGGAATGCGCTCTCGGTCGCCGTGGCCTCGAGAGGGTACTCGAAGCCGGGCTCGTGCCCCGGAATCGATACGCCAGACATGTACTCGACGCTGAATGTGCGCCGCGCTGGGTAGACGTTAAGGACTGCGATCGCGTCCGAATCTATCAACCGCTTGGTCTGCTCGGCGAACCGATCATACACCTGGCTGATGTCCAGGGACGACCCTACGATCCGCCCGATCTCCGCCACCGCCGCGTTCTCTTCGACCGAGTCGGCAAGCTCGCGTGTCCGTTGCCCGATACGGTCCTCCAGCTCTGAGTACGACTGCTTCAACGCCCGCGCCATCGCGTTGAACCTCTCCGCCATCACCTCGACTTCACCTCCCGCGTCCTCCGGAATTTCATGGTCGAAGTCGCCGCTGGCAATCCGCTGAGCACCGGCGCTCAGCTGTCTGACCGGCCTCAGCGCCCTCCCGATGTAGAACCAGATCCCCGCACCTGCGACCGCGGCGCCCAGCAAAAGAAGCCCGAGCACTGTCCAGCTTGAGTTCAGTATCGGCCCTTCGACGTCCGACCACCGCTGCTGGGTCACCACGCCCCAGCGCGTTCCGGGGACCGGTGCAAATCCTGTTACGACCCACTCACCCGTGGGTGATACGGAAAGGTCCGTGCCGCTCAGGCCAATTGTCACTTCGGCTACCGGAGAGTACTGAGTCAGGTCGGCGCCGACCAGTTCGGGCGAACCGTGGAAGATCGATCTCCCACTGCCATCCACGAGGTAGGCCAGCCCGTCCCCGCCTGGGGTGACGTCGAGGTAGTTAGACAGCACTGTGTTCACGAGCCGCCCTTGCAGCGCCGCCACGCCGGCGACCACACCCCGGAACTCACCCGCGGTTCCCACGACAGGGACACAGATCATGATCGACTCCTCGCCGCTCACCGGGTCGGTGAAGACCGGAGAGATCGTCGGGAGGAGCGAAGCGCGCGTCGCCTCGAAAACATCGTCAAGAGGGAACGGCGGCAACCGATCGGCAGATCGAGAGACGCTCGACCCCACGGGTGAGCCGCCCCGGTCATAGACCGTCACGCCGCCATCGAATTGCTCCAGGTCGAACTCATCAGTACCGACCGCGCCGGCGCCCGTTGACGTGACGTCACCGATCTCGGCAATCTCCGTTAGGACGCCCGCTTGCCGGACCAGGCCATCCCGAACCCGAGCCGCGGTCAGACGCGCCAACTCGGCGTCCCGTTGACCGACGACCTCCAGGACAGTGTGGACATACTGTTGGATTGTGATCAGGGCGACGATGCCAAGGATGACCGCGCCGGGAATGAAAGCGGCGAGAAGCACCTTGACTTGAAGGTTTCTGAGGAAAGACATGGACCCGATTTCGTGCGCTCACCGCCGTGGCCCCTCTTATCTAAGTCTAGGTTTGGTCTGGTAGGCCGTCAAGGAATCTTTTGCCCCGATGCGCCTTGCCCGACCGCCGGATTGCCCCTAGGTGCGGTTCTCGAGCCGATCGCGACCACCGATTTCGTAGACCGCCAGAGCACAAAGAAGCGGCGGGGCTCAATCGCGCCCCGCCGCCGTTCGTTCTGGCCTATCGTCTCGTTCTAGAACGAGACTCCCGAGTCGTCCGGTGCCTTGTCGCTAGGGGAACCGAACCTGAAGCGCCAGGTACCTCCGCGTCCGTTCCGATCGAGCTGCTCGAGTCGCTCCCGTATCTCGGGAGGGATCATCGCATCCAAGTCACCGCCCCTGAAGAGGTTTCGGAATGATCGAGGTGCGTAGTCGCGCGAGCCCATTTTTGGTCCGAAAGTCATGCCGGGATCACCCTGATGGACGTACTTGACCTCAGCGTCCACGTCATGCACGTAGGTCACGTCGGTGGTGTTGAGCCCGCCAATGTCGCCCATCCGGTCCATGTTCACCTTTGTCTCGTCGGTGACCATGTACTGGATCGGATCTGATGCATCCCTGGGCTGAAGGGTAAACGTCCCAGCGCCCGCGTCTATGGTCGTTACCGTTCCCGCCACGACCCGGTGCGTCTCGTAGCCGTTTTCGCCGTCCACGACCATCTGAATGCTCGAGAAGCTATCGCCGAGGCTATAAGCCTGTTTCAGCAAACCGGCCCCGTGGTCGTACCGCTTTGCCATTTCAGGAATCGCAGACCAACGCTTTCCCGCCACTACCGTCTCGCGTTCACCGACAGTCACCGTGAGGTCCATACTCGTCCCGTCTCGGGTGACCGTCAGGGTCAGGTCTGTCCCCACGTCCGTGTTCCCGACGACGTCGATCAGGTCCTGGGTGTCCTCTACGGCCTCGCCGTTCGCCGCCGTGATTACGTCACCGCTCTCGAGGACACCGTCCGATGGTCCTCCCTTGAGCACTCTGACGACCGACACCCCGCCGTCCGCCGCGGGCGAGATGACCACGCCGATGTAGGGCTTGGTGTCCGTCTGGCCCTCCTGAACGGCCTGGAGCTTCTCCGGCTCTTCCGGGTTCGTTATCTCCTGATCGGTACTGATGTCCATCCGCGGCGAAGCCGGCGTTTCGGCCGGCTGGAGATCACGGCTCGCCGCCTGGGTCGACATTGGAAATGAGGCGATGACCGCCGCCAATGCGAGGGCGACCAGCGCCAGAAGTCCGCCTGCTGCTGCTGTCCTTGTCGTCATAACTGCTATTCCTCCACACATGTTTCAGATTGCTTGCCTCGATTCAGGGTTCCCTCCCTGACGTCGAGTGAACGTTCAGCATCTACAACGAAGAGGGGCGACGCCCGGTTAGCACCAACCTCCGGAATCCTCCGTTACCGGACGCCGCCCCAAAATAGGGGGTAGCCCCTATCCTCTTCTACGCCATCTCTATCACGCCGGTTTTTCGGTCGCAGCCAAATCCATCACTAGGTCAGCGAATACCCGTAGTGGTTCGCCGCGCCTGCCCGCCGTGGAGGGGTGAACGAACCGCCCGCTCCTCTAGCGCTGCGATTCAATCGTCCGGCGGTGGATCTGAGTCGCAGCCGGGCGGTTGACATCCGCCGCGCGTGCTGAGACCCTTCACCGACACCTGAAACCGGAAGGAGAGAGCCATCGCCACCGCATCTTTGGACCTTGAAGACCCAGAAGTTTTGGATAGCCTCGGCGCCCAGTGGCGGTTCGGACAGGGATGGAACCCGGACGAGCCGAATGAGGGCTTGGTGTCACAGGCGCCAGAGAGCCCCGCGCGCCTTGCCGACTACGACGATTCGGGCTGGGAAGTTGTCGACGACGTCGAGGCGGGAGGCCAGGGCAAGCAATCTGGGCGGCCCGGGATCCGCAAGCGCCGGTCGTCGGGCTTCACATTCGGCTGGTACCGAATCGCCATTCCGCTCCCGGAGACCGTCGGTGACTTCGACGTCGCCGGGTCCGAGGTATGGTTCGAGACCGACATCGACGACTATGGCGAGATCTGGATCGACGGAGAATGGGACCGGGATGCCGGAGCGATCAACGGCTTCAACGTGACCAACCGCGTGAGGATCACTGATAGCGCCGTCCCCGGAACGACCCACGTGGTCGCGTGTCTGTGCGTTAACGGGCCGCTGGGTCGACCCGGCGGGGCCATCTTCATGCGCTACGCTCACCTCGATTTCTTAAAGTAACCCTTCCTCTGGACGAGGACTTCGCGCAACCGTCATTCCGTCGTATAGCCGGCCCCGGCGGAGGCTGGGGCCGGAATCCAGGGGTGGGTTGCCGCTAGGCCAATGACCTCCAACCATCGCAAACTTCCACTCTTCCCGCTGAACACGGTGCTGTTCCCCAACGCCTCGCTCCCGCTTCAGATCTTCGAGGAGCGCTACAAGATCATGCTTCGCGAGTGCATGGAGTCGGACTCCAAGTTCGGTGTGGTGCTGATCAAGGAGGGTGCGGAGGTCGGCGGTCCCGCGGTGCCGCACAACGTCGGAACGATGGCGCACATCGTCCAGGTCAACCGCATCGACGGGGACAAGTTCTTCGTCTCGGCATTTGGCCAGCAGCGGTTTCGGGTGCTCGAGATTATCCAGCACACGCCGTTCGTTGCCGCGGACGTCGAGCTTCTGGAAGAGGAGGGACGGGAACCCGCGCCCGATCGCTTGGTCGCGGACGTCACCGACGCGTTTTCGGACTATGCTCGGCTCTCGATGGGCGCGTCCGGTGGCTGGGTCCGCCAGACACGTCTCCCGACGGGACAGGCCGCGCTCTCCTACCACATCGCCGGAACCCTACAGACGGACCTAGGCGACAAGCAGTGGCTACTCGAGCAGGAGTCAGCCGCCAGCCGCCTCCAGGCCGAGCTCGACATCCTCAAGCGAGACTCGCCGGCGCTCCGCCAGCAGATGGTCTGGGAGATTCTGAGCCGCTTCAGCCGTCAGTAGCTAGCTCGCCGATCCAGCGAACGCCCGGCAAGGGGAACGAGTTGACGAGCCGGCGATCGGCGGTCCACAGCTCGCAACCCTCTAGCTGCGCGGTGGCGACGTAGAACGCATCGTACGCAACCGGACGGTTGAACCGGCGGGCCAACTCCCAAGCTATCCTGGTGAGCTCCTCGCCGACTACCAGGCGGATCTCCATCTGGCAGAACGCTTCAAAGACGCGGTCGCCCAACACGACCTCCAGCCGTCCAAAGTGCACCGCCTTCCTGAGGGTCGAGGTCACTTCGGGGATGAGCAGAGCGGGAGCGACCACTTCCGTTCCTGAGCTATACCACTCGTCCCACAGGCTGGTCGCTGCCGCGCTAAAGTCCTCCGGGGTGAGGATGGCAAGAACGACGTTGGCGTCGACGCAGACGCTGGCCACTAAGGATGACCCCGATCACTCGAATCAGTCCGCGTAGAGGATTGTTCTTCACCCGTCGGATCGTTGGCGCCTCTGAAAACACGAGGCGTGTCGGTGGACTCGGCCAGTCCGGTCGCCGCCAATATCTCGTCGATCCGCTCTTCACGCATCTGGTGAATCGCTTCTGCGACCTCGTCAGCGGTCCAATAACCACTTGTTTGACGGATCGCTTCTCGTATCTGTTTGACCTCATTCAACCATTCTTCCATCTTGCTGTCTTTGCCACTCTTGCCGAGCCTGAATGCAGCGGCGTCATCAGGAGCCACGAACCACTGCATCCCGATCTTGCGTGCAGGGAGCTTGCGGTCCCGAACATATCGACGCACCTGCTCGATTGAACGGTCGTACTGAGCGGCGACTTCCCTGATTGTAAGCATATCCCTGGAAGAGTCGCGCATCTCGACACCTCTCAAATCCATATGATGACGTTGTCGTCAACAACATCATAGCATCACGCTCCGGCTCTTTTCTACCGCCATCCCCAGAAGGTCGTCGCGTCGACGAGGTTTCGGTTGCCGTGGTCGGCCACCGGGGGAGATGATTCCTCTCTAGCTCAGTCCGACTTGGTCTTGGACAACCGGCCCACGGACTATCCGACGTGCGAACTCTTCATCCGGACAATCATCGAACAACTCCGGATGAATGATCCGGGAGAGGACCTCGATTCCGTCGACGAGCCTCGGACCGCTGCGGCTGAACAGCGCCCCGGAATCCACGACGTAGGCGCGTCCTTCGTCGAAGGCCCCCAGCCCGAACCAGTCTGAACGATTGGGCAGCGACTCAAACTCGGCAAGCGACTGCGCGACGTCCATCCCGCACGGCATCAGCACCACTATGTCGGGGTCCGCGTCCCGAAGCCTCTTGAACTCGATCCTTGCCGACGGCGCTCCCGGTTCGACCAAGGCGTCGGAGCCGCCCGCGATCTCGACCATCTCCGGCACCCAATGCCCGGCGGCGATCACCGGGTCCATCCACTCGACGCACACGACCGTCGGCCGCGCCTGCGCGGATTTCACCGTCTTCCGAATGAGCCCGACTCTGTCCTCGAGTTCCGAGACTACGCAGTCGACCTCCACATTCGTCTCCCTTGCGACCATTCGGATGTCGGAGAGCACATCTCCGACACTATGCGGGTCGAGGGACAGTATCTTGGGAATCGGCTCCAGGCGCGCGACCGCGTCCTGCACGTCTTCGAACGACACTGCGCACACCTCGCATAAACGCTGGGTTATGACCAGGTCAGGTCGCGATTCGGCGAGAACCGCAGCGTCGACCTCGTAGACGCTTTCGCCCCGCATCATCATCTCGGTGACGAGGCGGTCGATCTCCGCACTGCTCATCGTCGACGGGTCGAACCGGCTACGGACGACCTTGGGCTTGTCCGCAGCGCCGGGAGGGAAGTCGCACTCGTGGCTCACCCCGTAGAGCGAGTCGCCCAGATCGAGCAGGTACACGATCTCCGTAGCGCTCGGCAGAAACGAACAGATACGCATTGATCTGGGCGGGCGCTAAAACGCGCCCTCTCTCTCGAATGCTTCCGCGAGGCGCGCGATGCCCTCGTGGATCTCGGCGGGCTGGTTGTACCCGAAGCACAGGCGCGCGTAGTTGTGGCCGGTCTTGCCCTCGGGCGAGAAGTTCACGCCGGGATGGTAGCCGACGTCGTACCTGTCCAGCACGGTGTCGCGGATCGACGTCAGGTCGCTGCCGTCCGGCATCTTCAGCCAGACGAAGAGCCCGCCGTGTGGGTTGCTCCACTCGGCGCGGTCGCCGAAGTTCTCCCCGAGCGCGGCAACGATCGCGTCGCGCTTCGCCCGCTGGATGTCGTTGATCTCGTCGATGTGGGCGTCGAGCTGGCCGGTCGAGTAGCGATGGACGGCGTACGACGCGAAGGTGTTCACCGACCCGCCGCTCTTGGCGACGAGCGCGCGGTCGAGCACCTCCGACGGCGCGGTGCCGTAGCCGATTCTCATGCCCGGCGCGATGATCTTCGAGAACGAGGCGACGTACATCGTGCTCCCCGTCTCGTCCAGCGAGTAGATCGAGGTCGGCGACTCGGGCCCGTCCAGCCGGAGGTCGACGTAGCAGTCGTCCTCCAGGATCGGCACGCCGTGGCGGTTCGCGATCTCGACCATCGCCTTGCGCCGCTCCAGTGTCATCGTCCATCCCATCGGGTTCTGGTACGTGGGAATCGTGTAGATCAGCTTGGGGCGCCTGCCCTGCGAGGTCGCTCTCTCGATCGCGCTCTCAAGGGCGTCCGGCAGCATGCCCTCCAGGTCCGTCTCGACGCCCCGGACGTCGGCGCCGAACCGGCGGAGCTGCCCCAGCGTGCCGCTGTAGACGAAGTCCTCTGTCAGCGCCACGTCCCCGGGGTCGATCAGCACCTCGAGGAACATGTGGATCGGCTGTCCTGAGCCGTCGCCGAGTACGATGTCGTCCGCCGAGACATGGATGTTGCGGTCGCGCGCGATCTTCTCGGACACGAACTCGCGCAGGGGCAGGTAGCCTTGGTGGTGGGCGTAGATGGCGAGGTCCTCGCCCTCCTCGGCCAGCGCCCGCTGGAGGCCCTCGACCAGCCCCTCCAACGGGATCGACTTCGGGTCCGGGTAAGCGACGGCGAAGTCATACTTGCCGCGCTTGACGGCCCCGGCTCGCGGCCTTTCTTCTGGGGCGTGCTCCGAGAACAGGGTCTCGAAGCTGAACTTGCTCGCTTCCGGCATCGGGGCTCCTCCTCGGAACACTCCGTCTGTCGACGGCTCGATTTCACTCGCACAATTCTACACGCTGCCCCCCGACGGCGCTAACGCGCCTCGCCGTTCGTCCTGGCTCGGACCCGCAACGACGAACGACCTGCGCCCCTCAGACCCGCACACGCGACATTCGTATTTCGTTCGTCCTGAGCTTGTCGAAGGAAGAAGCATTTCCTTCCGTCGTCCCGGCGCAGAGCCTGTCTTGAGCCCGTCGAAAGGCCGGGACCCAGGTCGGGCGGTACGCCCGCGTTCGTGAGGGCCAGCGGTACTGCTATCATCCGTGGCGGCGATACCTACCTCCGACCAACAACGCGGAACAATTCTAACCGCCCCAACGTCTCATTAAGTACCAGCCAAAATCGGGAGGCGTGGTCGAGATGAATGCGATAGTGATAGGACCTGTGGTCGCATTGCTGCTTTCCACGACGCTGGCGTGCTCCTGGCTCGCGTCAGATCTCACGGAGGGCGACCGTCAGCCGCCGCCACCGCCTCCCGCCGTATCGCTTGAGAGGGATGGCAGTCCCGGACCTGTGGATTCCCTCGCCCCGAACGACGCGTCTCCCCTCGTCAATGACGATCAGCAGCAGAGCGCGCTAACTCCGGCCCCGTCCCCGGTATCTGACGAGGGTCCGCCCGTGACCCTCGAAGAGCTCCACAAGGTCCCGCCACTGCCCGTGCTGTCTCAGGAGGGAGTGCCTGAGCCCATCAGAGGGGTGCCCGGGACCTGGTGCGCCGACGAGCAGGGCAATCCGGTTCGAAGGTGCCCCAGGCCCGACAGGTCCTCGGAGTTGGACTCGTACACCGAGATCGAGGACGGTGAAAAGCTTCTCATCCGATTCCAGCCCGACGTCGCCCCGGGCACATGGCCCGAAGCGATCTTCGCACAGGTCTACTCCAAGTCGGGAGGATTCATGATCGAGTTCATCGAGGTGACACCGGTGGACCCGGTCCTCCAGCTCGACCTCGGCCCCGGTGCTTACAACGTCAATCTCATCGTCCGCTGGCCGTATCCCCAGGGGGGTATTGAGTCACGGTTCGGACTGACCATCCCCGGCGACCCGATAGTGAGAAGCGAATGCATTATGACGCTGTTAGGGACCGACGCGGTCATCCTCTTCGATCCTGCCAACGACCCTGCGCCCACGATGGTCGACCCTGTCAACAACGCGGGGTGCAGATTCGACAGGCCCATCGCCAGCGTCACGGTTACCCTGAGCGACGCTGGGGTCAACCGCTTCTCGGAGACGTTCTATCTGGACCCGCCGTCGATGACCTTCGGGCTCCCACTTTCTCCTGACCTAAACTCAGACAGGACCCCCGACCGGCTGCCGCCCGGCGTCTACAAGCGGGGGATCGTCGTCACCGCCACCGACGGGTCCGAGAAGGGGATCGGCCCCCACTTCTTCGATTCCGTAACTGTCCCCGATCCCTAGCCCGCCCGCATCTCTAGTACCCCGGTATCCGCCCGGTCCAAACTGTCCTGCGAACGGCGGAATCCCCCCGTCGTCCCGATGCAGAGCCTGTCTTGAGCCCGTCGAGAGGCCGGGACCCAAGGGTTGGCGGGCGGCTCGGACGGCAATCTACGCTTCGCCTCGTCACGGGAGAACAACCCCAATGCTTCTCCCAAGTTTACGTCGATCCCATCCACCCACCCCTTCCGTCATACTGGCGAACGCCGGTATCCAGGTGGGAGGGGGCTCCCCGGTCAAGCTAGGCCGCACCGGCTAGTCCCTTGTTCCAATCGTCAAAGCCTGCCCCTGCGAAGGCGGGGGTGGTGGATCTCAGAACAACAACGGGACTTGTCGTATTAGAACAACCGTGCTATCATGCCCGCGTCTCTACAATCGCTTTCTGACTTCCTTTAGAGAGTGGACGCTGGTTACAAAGCGCTATCACGAAATCAGAGACCCGATTCACGGCTTCGTCAAGCTCGACAGCGATGAGCGCCACGTGCTCGACTCCCCTCCTGTACAGCGGCTCAGGAACATCCACCAGCTCGCGATGTCCTACCTCGTCTACCCCGGAGCGACGCACAAGCGCTTCGAGCACAGCCTCGGTGTAATGGAGCTCGCCGGGAGAGTCTTCGATGCTGTCACGGATCGCGATCGCATACACGGGTCAGTCACGAACATGTTTCGCAGCATACCTGGCGACATTGACTACTGGCGGCGGGTTGTAAGGATAGCTGCCCTCTGCCACGACATCGGGCATCTTCCGTTCTCTCACGCTGCTGAAATGCAGCTACTTCCGGACGGGAAGACCCACGAATCGATCACCGCTGAGCTGATAGATACTATGCGGATTCTCCCTGACGGCGAGAATTTTGATGAACCCACCCTTGGCATTGAGGCCGGAGGCATCCACTCGAGTGAGGCTCTTCTGCTCGCACGGTCCTTCATGTTCATGCAGATGTACCACCATCCTGTCCGTACTGCGTATGACTTACACCTTGAGGAGTTCCTAAAGGCATGGTTGCCAGGGGAGCAGGTGCCGTCGAGGTAAGAGGAGTTCTTACACCTAAACGATAATCGAGTCCCTGAGGCGATAGCAGCTTCGGCCAAGGCCCTGGAGTCCGAGTTGCACGAGCTCGCGTCGAGATTCTCTGGGCGTGGCCACTTTCGCTTGGTTTACTCCGCGACCCGCTCGGACAGAGCTACACATGATGACCCACTGACTATGGTGGCCCAAGCATCTAGACGGCGATTTGGGGAGGAGAATGTCCGGGAGCGACGGCAGTATTCCGGCTCCGAGGCTGAAACAAACTTCCCAGTTCTCGGTCGGGACGGCCGGATAGAGTCATCACATGCCTTATCGGAGGCTTTACAAAACATACCAGTTGAGCCTGTCTCAAAAGTCGGCGAGGATGCCAGAGTGTAGACTGCAGTCCAACACTGGGACAGGAGCGAATCAGATGCCGCTTCGAGATATGGACCGAGAGCAGATGTGGCTATTGCCACCGTCTCTTGACGAGCTGTTACCGTTGGATCATCCGGCGCGATTCGCGGCTGAGTTCGTAGACGCGTTAGATAGGGACGACTGGGCGGAGCTTGGCGTGGACGTAGACGGGGACCCGTTGGGAGCACCGGCCTACCATCCTCGCGCATTGTTGAGTGTATGGCTGTACGGCTTCATGACCGGAGTGAGCTCGTGCCGGAAACTGGAGACTGCCTGCCGGGACTAGATACCGTACCTGTGGCTGACCGCGTGGCAGCATCCTGACCACAACACCCTGTGGCGGTTCTACAAAGGGCATCGACAGGCTATGAGGAAGCTGTTCGAGCCGACGGTGCGCACCGCGGTGGTCATGGATCTGGTGGACCTGGTGGTTCAGGCGGTGGATGGGACGAAGGTAGTCGCCAACGCCTCAGTGAACAGGAACTATGATGCTGAGGGACTGCGTGGACTGTTGGACCGTCTGGAGTGGGCGGTAGCCGACCTTGAGGCGCAGAACGAAGGGGGAGAAGAAGCTACGGATTCTTCGTGACGGAGACGCCGCCAAAATGGGATAATTGAGAGGAAGGATGATAAGGAATCTGGGATTGATCGGTAAGAAGAAATATGCGGCGATATCGCTCGGCGTATTGGCAGCATTTGTGCTGTTGGCGTTCGCCGTTGGTCAATTCTGGTTCGGCTGGGGTTACACCGCAGACAACGAAGAGATATTGGACTCTTTGCCAGTCCCGTCCGGATCCCAGCGGATTTGGATGGGGTCCCATCCTTATGAAGGAGACGAGCTTATATTTACTCCGCCGGACGGATGGGGAACGCGGGCGACTTACCAAGCCTCTCCTGATGCTTCCAGAGAGAGCATAGTCGATTTCTACCTGTCGGAGCTTTTGCCGCATTGGCAGTCCTGCGTTTCTAACATCTCTGTCGTAGACTTGGCAACGGGAAAGACGACCAAGATGATGGGGAACGCAGTCTTCGTGCAAGGATCGTCCTACGTATCTGTCGACACGCTCAACATGTCGATGGACGGACCGCGTACATTCGACATTTACGTAGACCACGACAGAGACCGCAAACCCGCTTGTTTCGGGGATGGGCAAAGTTAGGAATACTGTATGAACCCCAGCTTGGACCACTAGGGTGGTGATGCCTGGCGTGGAACGGATATCTTCAAAGGTTGGGTACCAAGCGCCCATGATTGGCCCTGAGTTGCCCGGCAAGGAAGGGAAGTGGGGCGTAGATGTGCGGAAGATACAGCCTAATAGCGGACATAGGAGCGCTGCAGGAGCGGTTCCGATTTGACGGCTCTGAGCTGACCCACGCTCCCCAATACAACGTCGCCCCCATCCCGATGGCGCTAACCGTGACCAACGGCGGCGGAAGGCGGGGCTCCTACATGCGCTGGGGGCTGATTCCTTCCTGGTCCAAGAGCGCGTCGGTGGGCAGCCGGATGATAAAGCCCGCGCTGAGACGGTTGCCGAGAAGAGCAGTAGGAAGTCTATGCGTTCGTTGCTGGCCCTCTCGAAGTCGTCACCGAGTGCGTCGAGCTCAGATTGCTTGATCGCGACAGACGGCTCTAGCTGGACGTTGGCCGAGTTGCTCCCTTCTTGAAAGAAGCGCCATCCAGCCTTTTCTAGGAGGCGGTTGATTCTGATACGTGCGGTTGCTTCGTTCATGCACTCCCTGTTCTGGGAGTCCTGATCGCACACGGGCGCATGCGAGAGTGAGTCTGCGTTGCGCGCAAAGTCCGTCCAGGGACGCAGCTAGGGGAAATAGAGGCTCCTGATAATAGCCAGTGGATTCCCACCCCCCGATCTCAGTCGAGGACAAGCTTCGTGGGAATGGCTGGGGCGGTGCGGCAATCGTCACTGACCGGCCCGTTCGTAAACGGATCTGGTCTAGCGCGGGCTCCGGGCTGAGACGAAAGACGAGGCGGCGTGGGATCGCCACCCCCATGACGGCGAGGGATACCTGCGCCTCCACTCGTCGTTCGTCGATGGATCTGGTCTGGGCGGGCTATGGGCTGAGACGAAAGACGAAGCGGCGTGGTGGCCCCTTCCCCATGCGGGCAGGATGCCCGCGCTCCCAGCGGTGCCTCCTACGGCCCCTCGAAGAGGCCCTCGCGTTCGAAGACGCCGGCGAGGATCGCGATGCCGTCGCGTATCTCGGCGGTGTCATGGTAGCTGTAGGTCAGGCGGATGTAGTTGTTGGGCGAGCGCGTCGCGCGGTAGACGGCCCCTGGGTTGTACTTGACGCCCGCGGCGACCGCCTTCTCCAGGGCGCTCCAGGTGTCGGCACTCTCCGGCAGCCTGCCCCAGAGCATCATGCCGCCGTGCGGATCGCTCCACTCGCAGCTTGGGGGGAAGTGCTCGCCGAGAGCGGCCAGCATCGCGTCGCGCTTCGTCCCGAGCGATCGGGCGACCTCGGCGATGTACTCGTCGCCGTGGGTGTTCAGGTACTCGTACACTGCCATCGAAGCTAGGTGGCTCGGAGCGGTCCCGAACCGCAGCTTGCCGACGATCTCCTTGACCTCGTCCGGGACGACGCCGAAGCCGAGCCGCAGCCCGCAGCCGAGGAGCTTCGTGTACGCGGAGACGTGCAGCACGCCGTCCTCGTCGTCCATCCCGTACATCGCCGGCGGGAGCGGGTCGCCGTCGATCCGGAAGTCGGCGTACGACTCGTTCTCCAGGATCGGGATGCCGTAGCGCTGCGAGATCTCGACCATGCGCGCCCTGCGCTCGGCGCTGAGCGTCACGCCCATCGGGTTCTGGTAGACGCTGATCGTGTAGATCAGCTTCGGCTTCACGCCCGTGGCGACCAGGTCCCTGATCGCCTCCTCGAGCGCGTCTGTGTCCATCCCGTGCTCGTCCGTGCGGACGTGGACGACGTTCGCGCGCTTGCCGAGCAGCATGCCTAGCGTGCCCGAGTAGCAGAACTCCTCGACGAACACCGTGTCGCCGGCGTCGACGAACGCGTCGAGCATGACGCCCACCGCGCCCCCGGCGCCCGAGCTCAGAAAGATGCTGTCGACAGGGACGTCCATGCCCCGGTTGTTGCTAAGCGCCTCCGCGATGTACTCCCGCAAGCCGGGATGGCCCTGCGGCGGCGGATACTTCGCGAGATCGACGCCCTCGCGCGGCATGATCTCAGCCAGCGCGTCGACGAAGCCCGCCACCGGCATCGTGTCGCGGTCGGTATAGGTGACCGAGAAGACGTACTTCGTGTCCTCGGCCTGCCCCGGCGGGCTATCGACGTCCGCCGGCAGGTTCTTAGTAAACAGATCAGCGTAGTCCAAATGCTTCTTCCTTAGAGCGCATGTCTATGGAAAGTTCGAAGATTGAGGCGCCAGCGCAACCTTCGTCTTCGCTCAACCCCTCTATTTCCTCACTCCTATTTCCTACACAAAAGGAAGCGTCACCCGCTCGCCGGTCTGCATGCTGATCTGCACGGCGTCGGAGAACTCCATGTACCTCACACCGTCGTGGAAGCTGGTGTGCGTGACCGGTTCGAGGCCGCGGATCGCGTTGATGAACTCCTCCTCGACGCGCCAGCCGCCCTGTTTCTCCTCCGGAATCTCGATCTCCGAGAGCGCGCTGTCCCCCCGGCGTCCGCCGCTGAGCGTCATCGAGCCCGAGTCGACGTGCAGCGTGCCCTCGGATCCGAAGATCCACACCGCGTCGGCGCGTGCGAGCCCGGTCACCGTGCTCACTCGCAGCCGCACGAGAGGGCCGGAGGCGAACTCGATCAGTATCTCGAGGTGGTCCGGGATTGTGATTTGCGCCGCCCGGCCATCCCATCCGGTGCGGCTCTTGACGGTGACGCGCCCGACGGCCGAGACAGCCGCAGCAGGCCCGAACCAGCGCATGATCGCCTCGTACCAGATGCCCATCTGCATGATGTTGTTGCCGGACAGGTCGCGATCGTGTCTCCAGTGGAGCTCTGAGTCGCGGTCGACGAATCCCCCCTGATGGACCGTGATGTCTGCGGACAGCACGTCGCCGAGGTAGCCATCGGCGATGAGGTCGCGGACCGTGTTGTCGATCCTGAGCGTGTGCGGCGCCGGAACGATCTGAGTGATCAGATCCGGGTAGGCGAGTGACGCCTCGAGCATCACCTTTGCGTCCTCCGAGTTCATCGTCATCCGTGCCTCGGTCAGGACGTGCTTCCCCGCATCGAGCGAGGCGAGCACCAGAATCTTGTGCATATACGGCCAGGTGCCGATGCAGATGGCATCCGTGTCATCTGCGTCGATCAGGTCCTCCCACGAGTCGTAGACGGTGCTGAGGCCAAACTCGTTGGCGACGCGCTGGCCCGACTCGAGGCTGCGGTTCGCGACACTGACGTTCTCGACGCCCTCGATGGCGGCGAAGCCGGGCAGGTGCCTCAGTCTGGTATTCCCGCCTGCGCCAACGTAGCCGATGCGGATGTTGTCGTCTGACATAAGAACCCCCTCCATGGAAGTTAGGGAAAGCTGGGCAGATTATATTCTAGGAACTAGGAGTGAGGAAAGAGGAGTGAGACGTTGGCAGAATCACCGGGTTGCCACTATGAGACCGGGGCGATGAGTGGCTCGATTCCGCTGGTGTCCGTTGTGGCCCTCGCGCAGTCGAGATCGTACATCCGCTGAAGATTAAGCCAGAACTCCGGGGTCATTCCGAGCGCCTGACCAATTCGCAAAGCGGTATCAGCGGTGATGGCCCGCCGGCTGTGGACGATCTCATTGATCCGTCGCGGAGGCACACCAACCGCCTTCGCCAGCCGATACTGGCTGATCCCGAGCTCGTCGAGAATCTCGGCGAGGTGTTCCCCAGGATGAATATGGTGCATTGCTCTCACCTCAGTGGTAGTCAACTAGCTTGGGGCCTGTACCGCCCCGTCCAGCATCTCCGGCTGGAGCCAGGTCGCGCGGCCGTAGTTGGCGGACTTCCCGACGTGGTAGCCCTCGATCGGGGCGAAGTCGCCGGCCCGAAGCGCCTCGAGTAGGTCGGACTCGTTCCTGACGTCCCCCTTGAACACGGTGATCCCGCGCCCGAAGCCGTCGAGCGAGTGGGCGTCCGAGCCCCCGGTGCCCCAGAACCCGTGGATCGCCGCGACCTCCTGGGCGAAGCGGTTTTCCACCTCGATGTTGCCTCCATTGACCACCTCGACCTCGTCGATCAGCTCGAATACCGAATGCTTCGACGCCTCTTCGGCGGTCTTCGGGATGCGTTCGGAGTCCTGGAACAGCATGTTCTGCGTGTAGTGGGGCAGGTCGAATAGGAACCTGAACGGGTGTGCGAGGATCATGAATCCGCCGACCTTGTCCACCTCTCTGCGAAGCGTGCGAATCGTTTCGATGCTGTCCCCGTACCCGGCGACATGTCCCTCCAGGCCGATGGTGATCACGTGCCCGAGGGGTGTATACACCTCGAGCGCTCGCACCAGAACGACGTCGTCCACCGTCTTCGCGAACGCCTCGAAGTCGTGTCTCGGCCAGCCGTCGTGCTCGGTAACCATAACACCCGTCAGGCCGAGGCGCCGGGCGTCCTGCACCATCTCGTCGGGGGTCAGACCGCTGTCGGGACTGCCCTGGTTGGTGTGGACATGGAGGTCAAATAGCGATGGCAAGCGTCGGATTCTTTCGGTGTTTCTGCGTCCGGTCGTGCGGCGCAGATCGCAGTATAGCGAATCCGCGAGCCGCCCTTCGAGTGTGCGTCCAACGAACTGATATGACTGATCCCCGGATTCCGGGCTCGTTTCAATCCGTGCGCCTCGCTGGACGGACGCGGCCCAATGCTGCGTAAAACCTCGCGAAACCTCGCGTTCGCCCCGCAAGAACTCTTATCCGCCCCGGTGCTAGCATCCGGCTATCTACGATCCCTGGAGGGCTGGTATGTTCTTCGAGGAAGCGCTGGCTTCGGCGACTTGGGGTCCTGTCATCGCAGTTCTGACCGCGCTGGCGCTGTTCCTGATCGCAGGTCTCGCCCAACTGGTATTCTCCGTCGTCATCGGACACCGGGGCCGGAGCAACCCGGACGCGCTGGATCTCAGGATCTTAACTACGGCGCGTGGGCCCGTCGTGCTCTTCCTGCTGCTCCTGGGTGTGTTCCTCGGCTACGTCGTTCTCTCCCGGCTCACGCACCCAGCCTTCGAGTTCTTTAGGGGCACCCTGGACTGGGCGGCGCGCGGATGGCTGGTAATCGTAATCATCGAGGTAAGCTACCTCGTTTCCCACATACTACAGGCGCTGATCCAATGGTACCTGGAAAACATTGCCGACCGGACGACGACGGACCTCGACGAAAAGCTGCTCCCCCAGGTGCGGCGGGTGACGCCGATACTCGTCTACGCGATCGGCGTTCTGACGGTGCTCGACGTCATCGGCATCTCAATCACGCCGATGATCGCCGGACTCGGCATCGGCGGCCTGGCTGTGGCGCTGGCCATCCAACCCACGCTGAGCAGCTTCCTGGCAGGGACCTACCTCATCACCGAAGGCGAGCTCAACGAGGGAGACTTCATAGAGCTGGACGGCGGACCGTCCGGGTTCGTGGTGGACGTCGGGTGGCGCAGCACGAAGATGAGGGACAGGTTCAACAACCTGATCATGGTCCCGAACTCCAAGATGATGGACAGCATCATGATCAACTACTATAGCCAGTCCAAGGCCATGACGGTCTTTCTGGCGTGCGGCGTCAGCTACGACTCCGACCTCAAACACGTCGAGAAGGTATCGCTTGAGGTAGCCGGAGGGGTCGTCCGGGACCTGGACGAATCCGTTGATGACTACGAACCGCTGATATATTTCACCGAGTTTGGCGATTCGAACATCGACTTTGTGCTTCTGGTACAGGCGCACGATCGCGCCGGATCATTCGTCGTGAAGCACGAGCTGATCAAGAGGCTTCACGCCCGGTTCAACGACGAGGGCATCGAGATCAACTACCCGGTCCGTCGCCTCGTCCTTCCTCCTGTGGACGGAGCCGGTCTCGAGGCCCTGGCTGGAGCCAGTCCCAGGTCGAGTTCCTGATAAGCCGAGCCAGCACACCGTTGTTCCGGCGCAGGTCTTGGATGCGCCGCGGCGTGCCGGAACCCAGGGGTGGTGTGGGGCGCATCGCCGTGCTCTGATCGACAGGCTCCGATCTAGCCGATTACGGGATACCCAGATAGGTCTGTAATTCCCGCCTCTGCGAGCACGTCCTCGTCATAGAGGATCTTGCCGGTGTAGGACTTCGGGTCCTTCTCGCAGATGATCGCGCCCGCGTCCCCCATGATGATCCCGTCTTCGCGGGCTCCGATGTAGGGCTGTCCGCCCCTGAACCACCGCTGCCCCTCGGACGCTATCGATCCCCGCGGCGACAGCGCGTTGACCGCGATTCCGAACTGATAGACCTCGCTGGCGAGACCTTGGGTGAACCGCTCTAGGTGGGCCTTGCTGGCCCCATACGCGACGCCGTCCGACCGGGAAGTCGTATACGGCCCCTCGCCAGGACCGATAGCGCCGATGGAGCTTATGTTGATTACGTGGCCGTAGCCCCGCTCCTTCATGTGTGGGACGACGTGTTTGCATCCGAGGAACGGCCCGCGGATGTTGATGCGGTAGAGCAGGTCCCAGTGCCTGACCTGTATGTCTTCGACTGTCCCTGGAATCAGGACGGCCGCGTTGTTGACCAGGACGTCTATCCGGCCGAATCGCTCGATGGTCTGCTCGAACAGGCTGACGATGTCGTCTTCCTGTGTAACGTCGCACCTGATCCCGATCGCCTCGCCGCCCTCGTCTGTGATCCGATTCACCGCGGTTTGGATGCTGCCGGGAATTCGGAAGTCCCCCTCGTTGACTGTGCGCGCCGACACGACGACCTTCGCACCCTCCCTTGCGAACACGACCGCCATGTCCCTGCCGATCCCGCGGCTTGCCCCCGTGATAACTGCTACCTTATCGTCCAGCTTGCCCAAGGTTTTCCTCCCCAGTTCTTAATCGTTTGAAGCGCGGGCAGTTCGTAGACCGCCCCTCCCGTGTCACTGGGCATCCTGAAGAGCCCCAGCCGACGGGCCGGTCGAAGTCGCGAGGGCCTCTCACTCCTCACTCTTCACTCCTATCCCCCAAAGGCTATGCACCGTCGACAAGTGTGTCAATCAAACTTTGGCGTAGAGGCGTTGTACCACGGTGCTGGCCGAAGTAGAATAGCGCGCGTGGCGTTCCGGCCGGATCTTTGGGAGCGGGAGCGCGATCCACCGATCCGAGGAACACAAAATGAAACTTGCCCTTCAATACGAGATGCAGCGCCCCTCTCTGGACGACCACCTGGTGCTCCAGGAGACGATGGAGCAGTGCATACTCGCCGACGAGGTGGGGTTCGACTATCTGTGGTTCGTCGAGCACCACTTCCTGACCGGCTTCTCGGCGTCGCCGTGTCCCGATCTCGTCTACGCAGCCCTCAGCCAGCGCACCAAGCAGATCAGGCTCGGACTCGGCGTCGTCATACTTCCTTACCACCACCCGAACAGGGTCGCCGAGCGGGTCGCGATGCTCGACCACCTGTCCGAGGGACGCGTCGACTTCGGCACCGGGCGCTCCGCGCCGTACGAGCTGACCGGGATGGGCATCGACCCCAGGGACAGCCGTGACATGTGGGAAGAGTCGCTCACGATGGTCCCGAAGATCTGGGAGTCGGACTGGTTCGAGTATGAGGGGAAGTTCTGGCAGGTGCCGTCCCGGCAGGTGTTGCCGAAGCCGTACCAACAGCCGCATCCCCCGATCTGGGTCGCAGCGCTCCAGCCGTCGACCTACGAGATCGCAGCGTCCAAGGGCATCGGAGTGCTCGCCTTCGGCTCCAGCGCTCCGTCCTCCCTCGAACCCTACGTCAAGGCATACAAGGAGAACGTCAAGAAGTCGGAGCCGGTCGGCCGCTTCATCAACGACCAGTGGGCCAACTCCACCCTCGGAATCTGCCTGGAGGATAACCGCGAGGCCCGGGAGATGGGAGCCGCGTCACTGAAGAACTTCTTCGGCCCTGACAGGCCGTACGTGCAGGGTCAGAAGGACGTCTACGCCCGGCTGCTGGAGCAATGGGGAGGTGTCCCGGACCACCTGGCGCAGAACTTCTCGCGCTACGTACAGAGCGACGAGGACAAGGAGGATGTGAGCGACGTGCTCGACTTCTCCGGAGGCCAGGCGATCGCGCACAAGGTCTGGGAGGACCTCGACGCGGACACACTCGCCGACCGAGGAGTCGTCATTGCGGGCGATCCGGATAGTTGCATCCAAGCGCTGAAGAAGCACGAGGCCACCGGGATCGACCAGATGATGATCATGATGCAGACCGAGACCATTCCGCACGAGAAGGTGATGAAGTCGATCGAGCTGTTCGGGAAATACGTGATTCCGGAGTTCAAGAAGTCCGAAGCGGCGGTCGGCGTCTAGGCCATAATGATCGCCGGAGTCGAATTCTACAGGAGGCTCAAGCCTTACATCATCGTCTTCATGGCGAGCGGCTGCACGCTTATCATCGAGATCGTGGCCGGCAGGATTCTCGCTCCCACGATCGGCGTTTCGCTCTACACCTGGACAAGCATCATCGGCATTGTGTTGGCCGGGATCAGCCTCGGAAACTACATTGGCGGCCGGGTCGCCGACCGCTACCCGTACCCGGTGACCCTAGGTTTCATCCTTCTGGCGAGTGCTGTCTCCAGCATCGGCATTCTGCCGATCGACCACTTCGGCTCCGACATCTTCCTGAAGCTCCCGATCATACCGCGCATCATCATGCTCACCGCGGTGCTCTTCCTGCTGCCGGCAGTCATCCTCGGTATGGTCTCGCCGGTGGTGATCAAGCTGCGGCTCTCCGACCTCTCGGAGACGGGCAACGTAGTCGGCAAGATCTACGCCGTTTCAACCGCCGGAAGCATCCTCGGAACGTTTCTCACCGGGTTCGTGCTCGTCCAGCTACTGGGGACGCGAATGGTGATTCTGATCGTCTCCGTCGTACTGCTCGCGATGGCGATCGCGTTCGGCAACCTGTGGCGCGCCAGGTGGCAAGCGAGCAACTTCGGGGTCCTCTTCGGCGGAATCCTTGCGGTTACGGTCGTCGCTGACGCGCTCGATAGCGGGTGTGTCAGGGAGAGCAACTACTTCTGCATCAAGGTCAGAGAGCAGGACATCGCGGATCGCGAGGTCCGAGTGCTCTATCTAGATGCGCTGCTGCACAGCTACGTCGATGTCACGGACCCGCTCTTCCTTCACTACCCCTACGAGAAGGTGTTCGGAGACATTGCCACCACAATCGCCCACCGCAATCCGCAAATGGAGTCGCTGTTCATCGGCGGCGGCGGATATACGATGCCCAGATTCCTCGAGGTCTCGTACCCGGAGTCGAGCGTGGAGGTTGTGGAGATCGACCCCGAGGTGGTCGAGGTCGCGCACGAGTACTTTGCGCTGCCGAGGAACACCAGCATCGTCTCGTACATGGAAGACGCCAGAACGAAGCTGCAGGACCTTCCGCTCGGCAAGTACGAGTTCATCGTCGGGGACGCTTTCAACGACGTCTCCGTCCCGTACCACCTCACCACGCTGGAGTTCAATCAGATGGTCCACGGTCTGCTGGCCAGCGACGGTGTCTACGCGATCAATGTCGTGGACCGGATGTACACAGGGCGCTTCCTGAGATCCGTCGTCCACACTCTTTGGCAGACCTTCGACCACGTCTACGTTCTCCGCGACGACGCCCAGTGGCATGACGACCAGCGCTACACGTTCGTGGTGGCGGCGTCCGACGAGCCGATCACTCCCGTCAGCGTATTCACTGCGAATCGAATCGAGGGACGAGGGGACCCGGTGACGCAGTTCATGCCCACCGACTGGTACACGAACTGGCTCAGAGACGGTCGGAAGGTCGTCATCACCGATGACTTCGTCCCTGTCGACGGCATGCTCGCCCCGCTCTACCTCGAAAGCCGCTAAGGGGAAAAAGATGCCGAGGGAGTTCTGCATCTTCTGCGAGATTGTCGCCGGACGCGCCGACGCCAGCGTCGTCTACGAAGACGAACATGTCATCGCATTCCTCGATCTCTTCCCGGTCAACCCGGGCCACACCCTGGTTATCCCCAAAGCACACGCCACCTACCTGAGCGAGCTTGATCCCCGAGACGGCGAGAGGGTCTTTAGAGCGGCGCATCGCATCGCGGCGGCGGTTCGGGATTCCGAGGTCAGGTGCGAAGGAGTGAACCTGTTTTTGGCCGACGGAGCGGTCGCGGGCCAAGAGGTGTTCCACGTCCATCTGCACGTGCTGCCGAGGTTCGACGGGGACCCGTTCGGACTGATACTTGGGGACAAGAGCCAAGCCGAGCGGGAGGAGTTAAGCAAGGTGGCTGAATCGATTCGGTCTAGTCTCAGCCCCTGACGAGGATCGCCAGTAGCAGACCCGTAACCGTAGCCCAAACCGCGAACGTGAGCCCGATCTGGAAGTTCATCCTCGTTTCGAGCGAGTTCATGCGGCTGTCCAAGGCATTCATCAGCGAGGTCATTTCCTCGAGACGCGGAATGATCTGATCGCCGACGCAGTCCACAGGTCAGCCTCGAACTAGCACCGCCAATAGAAGACCAGTGACAGTAGCCCAGACCGCGAAAGTGAGGCCGATCTGAAAATTCATGCGTGCGTTCAGACTACTCCCCAGCGAGTTCATGCGCGCTCCGATTGAATCCATTCGCGCGGTCATGTCTTCCAGACGCAAGTTGATCTGCTCGATTATGCCTTCCAAACGACTCACCCGGGCTTCAAGGTCGTCAATGCGTTCTTCGACTACCACCTAACTTTGCAACTCCTTAATGGACACTCTACACCAAAGCTGCCAACTTGATTACTGCTCCTACTGATCCACCAGCACCACGTTGTCGATCAGCCTGACGCCTCCGATCCGCACTGCAAGCGAGACCAGCGCCGGGCCTGAAATCTGGTCCAACTCGACCAGCGTCTCCGCGTCCGCGACCGAAACGTAGTCGACCGACGCCCCCGGCACCGCGCTGAGCACCCCCAGCATCGTCGCCCTAACGACGTCCGCGTTGTCGATCCCATCGGAGTAGAGCGCGTTCGCCAGCAGCAGCGACCTGTACAAAGACAGCGCCGACTCGCGGTCCTCTGCCGACAAGTAGGCGTTCCTGCTCGACAGCGCCAGCCCGTCCGCGTCCCGCACCGTCGGCATCACGATCACCTCGGCGCCCAGGTTCAGGTCTGCATTCAACCGCTTGATCACCAGGCACTGCTGCGCGTCCTTTTGCCCAAAGTAGACCCTGTCCGACCTCACGATGGTCAGCAGCTTGCAGACGACGGTCGCGACGCCCTTGAAGTGCCCCGGCCGGTGCGCGCCTTCGAGCCTGGCGGCGATGTCGCCGACGTCGATGGACGTGTCGAACCCCTCCGGATAGACCTCCGACGCCGCAGGAGCGAACACGAGGTCCACACCCTCGGCTCGGAGCTTCTCCAGGTCCCCCTCCATATCACGCGGATACGTCGACAGGTCCTCGTTCGGCCCGAACTGCGTCGGATTGACGAAGATGCTAGCGACGGCGGTCACGTTGTCCGACCGCGCGCGCCGCACCAGCGAAAGATGCCCCTCGTGCAGATACCCCATAGTGGGCACGAGTCCCATCGGCCGAGCCGCATCTAGCTCGGCGGCCCTGAACTCGGCTACAGTCTCGATGACTCTCATGGACGCCTTGTCGCTAATGGAAAGACTACGTGGGTGCATTGTATTCTAGTCAAAGGCGATGGGGCGTCCGAAATCCGCCCTCTGCTGTCATCCTGAGGGCGAAGCCCGAAGGATCTCGCTCAGTGTGTACAGCCGGCTACGGAGTACGTCCCACCGCAGAAACGCGCGAGCCGTTCGAGTTTCACGCCCTACTGTCATCCTGAGGGTGAAGCCCAAAGTATCACGCTTAGTCGAATCGTTTCTGGCCAAGCGGGCCATTCGGAGCACATAGACCCTGTCCATTAAATTCAAGCTAGTTGCCGACGAACCAGCATTTCGCCGCGCTGTTGAATCCATATCCGCAGAGACTCGCATTGCGTTCGACCTTGAGTCGAACGGCTTCTTTCGATACCCGGAACGAGTCTGCCTCATCCAGGTCTCGACGCCAGCCGAGATCTTCATCTTCGATCCGTTGACGATTGAAGACATGACTCCCCTGGGCGCGGTGCTGTCCGATCCGGCCATCGAGATCATCCTCCACTCCGGCAGTCACGACATCGTCAGCCTCGACCGCGACTGGGGATTTCGCAATGTGTCACTGTTCGACACGAGCATCGCGGCGGCGTTCACCGGAGTCGGTAAACTGGGGTTGGCGAACGTATTGGAGACCGTCCTGGGTGTCTCCATTCCAAAGCAGAAGAAGCTACAGCGCTCCGATTGGTCGATTCGCCCGCTCGGCGAGCAGGCTCTCGCCTATGCGGCCAGTGATGTGTTACATCTCCAGGACCTCCGCAACGCGCTGGAGCAGAAGCTGCGCGACTTGGGGAGGATGGATTGGGTAGCCGAGGAGTGCGAGCGGCTTGCTCAGCTCCGGTACGAGCCACCCGACCTGGATGATGCGGTATTCCGCGTTAAGGGATGGCGGAAGCTGGACGGTCGAGGCCTCGCGATCCTCAAGACCCTCGTCGACTATCGGGAAGACCAAGCGATTCGTATGGGGCGTCCACACTTCCGAGTGATCCCCGACATGGCCCTATTCGATCTCGCACGGAACCCCGACACCGATCTGCGAAAGGTGCGCGGCCTGGGAAGGTTCGTCCGCGGCGGGCGCGCGAACGGGATTCGGGAAGCCATCGCCGAGGGCAGGTCCTCAACACCTCCGAGTCCGCCGGACCCGCCCAAGAAACGTCGACTATCCCGCTCCGAATCTGCTGCCGTAGGCAGGCGGCTGGGCAGGCTCAAGGCCTGGCGCACCGCTGAGGGCAAAAGACTGTTACTGGACCCGCTATTTCCACCAAGACTGCTCCTCCTCTGGCCGATCAGCAGCCTGAAACGCCTCGCTCAAGAACCCGACGACCTCAAATCCGAGCTCCGAGCCCCGGAAGTCAGACGCTGGCAGCGCGACCGAACTGAATTCGCCGACTCGCTCCGTGAGGTCCTAGCCGGCCGCCTCTAGCGCCGCCACGATGGACTGCGGGTTCATGGGCAGGCGGTGCAGACGGACGCCGGTCGCGTCGTGGATCGCGTTCGCGAGAGCCGCCAGCGGCGGCGCGATGTTGGCCTCGCCGACGCCGCGGACGCCAAATGGGTGGCCCGGGTTGTTGACCTCCACGATCACCGCGTCGATCATCGGCAAATCGAGGCTCGTCGGCATCCGGTAGTCGAGAAGACTCGTGTTCATCATCGAGCCGTCGTCGCCCATGTAGTACTCCTCATTCAGCGCCCAGCCGATCCCCTGCGCAGCTCCGCCCTGGATCTGACCCTCCACGTACGACGGATGGATCGCGAAGCCCGCGTCCTGGAACGCCGTGTAGCGCAGGATGTCGACCTTGCCGGTGCCGGGATCGACCTCCACGTCGACGATGTTCGCGGCGTATGAGCCCCCTGAGCCTCCGGGGTTCATGTTGGCGCGTCCTACGACTGGGCCGCCGGTCTCCGGCAGCCGTCCGACGATCTCCTTGAAGCTCATCCGAAGCTCGGTGTCGGATTTGTGGCGCAGCATGCCGTCCACGTACTCGATGTCCTCGGGGTCGGTGTCCCATACCAGAGACGCGCGGACGACTAGCTGCTGGATGATGTCCATGGCGGCTTCGTGTGCGGCCCAGCCGGACTTGAATGCGACACCGCTGCCGCCTGTGACCGACGTGTAGCCGATCGTGTCGGTGTCCCCGATCGTCGGGTTCACGTCCTCGACCGGAATCCCGAGCACCTCGGCGAACTGCTGCGCGATGGCGGTGCGCGTACCGCCGATGTCGACAGAGCCCTCCACGAGGCTGACCGTGCCGTTGCCCAGCACGTTCGCGACGACGCAGGCCATCCCCGTGTTGTTGCGGCAGAAGCCCATGCTCCATCCTCGGCCTCTCAGCCTGCCCTCGACCTGCTCGAGCGGCGCGGTAAAGTGCGGATGCTCACCCACCGCGTGCATCGTCTCCTCGGCGCCGATCCGTCCGTTCATCACTCCGTCGGCCCGCCTGTCGCCCTGCCGCGCTACGTTGAGCAGTCGGAGCTCCACCGAGTCGATCCCGAGCGCCTCGGCGATCTCGTCCATCAGCGTCTCGGTGCAGTACATGACTATCGGAGCGCCCGGGGCGCGGTACGCCTGCGTGCGGGGCTTATTCGACACAACGTCGAAGCCGTCGACCTGGACGTTCTCGATCAGGTATGGGGCGAAGACGGCTGACGCAGCCCCGGCGAGCGGTGAGCCGGGAAACGCGCCCGCCTCCAGCGCCATCCAGCAGTGTGCCGCGGTGATCCGGCCCTCGTTTGTCACCCCGATCTTGATGCGAACGAGGCTGCCGGACGTCGGTCCGGTCGCCTGAAGCACCTCGGTCCGGTCCATGACCATCTTCACCGGATTGCCGCTCTTCTTCGAAAGAACAGCGGCCACCGGCTCGAGGTAGGGAGGTATCTTCCCTCCGAAACCACCCCCGATCTCCAACGGGACGACCTTCACCTGCGACACGGGGAGACCCAGGATGCGTGCGATGTTGTCCCGCACGCCGAAGTGCCCCTGGCTGGAGCACCAGACTGTCAGCCGGCCGTCTGGCGACCACCACGCCGTCGCGTTCTGAGGCTCGATGTAGCCCTGGTGGACCGTCTTCGTCCGGTACTCCCGCTCGAAGACGCGGTCGGCCTCGGCGAAGCCCTCTTCCGGATCGCCGAACCGGTACTGGTCCCGAGCCGCGACGTTGACTCCGCCGGGAAGGTCCGGATTGTCTGTCCAGGTGTCGTGGAGCGCGACGGCGTCTTCGGCCATCGATTCCTCTACGTTCGTGTACGCGGGCAGGGGCTCGTAATCGACCTCGATGAGCGACAGGATCTCCTCCGCTGCGTGTGGGCTGCTCGCGACGACTGCCGCGATCGCGTGCCCCTTGTACAGCACTTTGTCCCGCACCAGCACGTTGTCGCGCGGCATCTGCCCTAGGATCGCAATTGGTCCGACAGGGTCGGAAGGGGCGAAATCCGCCGATGTGACGACCGCTCGGGTGTCGGGATGGGCCTCGGCCTTCGACGTGTCTATCCGGGTGATCCGTGCGTGTGCGTGCGGCGAGCGGAGCACCTTGCCATACAGCATCCCGGGCAGGTTCATGTCCGCGCCATAGACAGCGCGTCCGGTCACCTTGTCCGCGCCGTCGTGCCTGATCGGCCGTGTTCCGACTACCTTGTACTCACGAGTCGCTGTGGCCATAGTGGCATGCCCCTTTTAGTGTTCTTCGATGCGGTATCGTATCACACGACTGCGCGGTCACCCCGCTTCGGTAAACTCTAGGGTAAACCCCGCTGGTTGGGTCGTACCCGGCGTCGTCGGAGAGACGATGACTACCGCCTCCTCCACGTTCTCACCGAGACCGTTGATCGTCATGCTGCCCCGGTTGGAATCGTCCAGGGCGATCCTTGAAACGCTGAACCCGCCTTCGGAATCCAGCACAATGACCTGAACGATGAACTCCTGCGCTAGGGGTGCCCCGGTGAGGCTGAATCCCTCGGCGGTCCAGCCAGTCCTGTCGTCCCGGAACCCGAGCTCAGGGATCGACACGTCGTCGATCACCAGGCCGTCGAGGTACACAGCGTCGTCGGTCACGTACTCGAAACGAAGGAGCACGGGGCCGCCCACGAAGGGCGTCAGGTCGATTGACTCCCGCTTCCATTCGTCGCTCTTGCCCGTGTACCCGGGGCCGTAGGCGTTACCGCTCGGGTTCTCCGTAGTAGAGTAGTCGCCCCGCAGTATGTGCCAGGTCTCCCCGTCGTCCGCGGATACCTCTACGTAGCCGTAGTCCCATGACTCCTCGATCTCGTACCAGACGGCGAACTCGAGCGTTGCGGCGTCCAGGCCCGTAAGGTCAACCTCACGTGTCAGCTTCGTATCGATGCCGTCCCCCCTTCCGCCCCACCAACAGCTCGGTCCCTCAGCGCACTCAGCCCCGACCTGCGCCACTTGCGTGTCCCCTTGAAACCTGATCGTGACTTCGTCCGCATCGGTGGCCACAAGGTAGTGACGCGCCGAGAACTGCGGGATCGACAGTCTGCGCCCGGTGCCCGCGTACAGCGCTGGCAATCGCCCGAGCTCGACGTCGTGGTTAGAGTACCCGTACCTTGGGTCGTCGGCGTCCAGGTAGTTCGCGACAACCCAGTCGGCGAACACCTCATCAAAGGTCAATCCCGAGCCCGAATCCTCCAGAAACTTCTCGACGCCGCGAATCCCGTCCAGCGGCTCGGACACCAGCCCAATCAGCCGCTCGGCGCCGCCGAGCCGCTGCGACAGATAGCTGAAGAACAGCGCCGCCGCACCGTAATGCGCAGCCCTGTCCCCGGTCTCATCAGCCCAGAAGTTGAGCTGAGTCTGTGGCCGGCGCAGAAAGTGTGACGGGAACTGACCCTCAAACCCGGCGACCTCGGCCGAGAGCTCCGACATCCCTTCGTTTACCCACGACTCTTCTCCGACGTCGCCGTTGGAGTGGATGGCGTGCTGGAGCTCGTGCGCGATGACCGACAGGTAAAGTTCGGACCCGTGCCCGAGAATCTCCGAGTCGATGTAGATTATCTCGCGCTCGTTGCTGTGTGGGTGTACCGCTGCAGGGAAAGCGTCCTTTGAGCCGTAGTAGCCTCCAGCCCGCTCCAACTCCGAGTTGAGAATGACCAGCCGAGGATCGCCGTCGATCCCCGGAGTCGCCACGTCCCCAAACGTACCCACGACCGCCGGCCGCACACGCTCTTCGTACTCCTTTGCGACGCGCCTCAGCTCCTCAATGTCCATCTCAGCCCCGTTGTCGACGAACCAGTAGGTGTTGTCCGTCACTACTTGCAGCGTTGCCGTGATTTGCCTCGCCGATCCGTCGTCGAGGTCGGTGATCTTGAACGACTCTTCCGTACCCTCCGGCAGCGGCGCCGCCGGAGTCCGTCGGGGCTCAGGCAGGGTCACTCCGCGTAACCTGACCGCCAACTCGGCGAGATCGCGGTCTGGCAGCACGGTCTCGACCTGCACGAGACGGTCCTCGGGAGTGTCCTGCTCAACAGCTTCGATGACTGGCGTGGGCGTCGGTGCCGTAGTCGTCGTCGGTTCTCCCTTTGGCTTCGCAGCTACAGGTGTCGGGCTGGCCGCCTGCTCACCGCCAGACGAAACAGCCTGCGGCGTCAACACCGGAGGATGCGTGGCAGTCGGTGGAGCGGGCTGGATAGTTGGGACGGTTGTCGGAGACTTAACAGCCGGCGTCGCTGCGACCGCCGTCGGAGACTCCAACACGGTCGACACCTCCGTCGACTCCAATCCACACCCCGCAACCGCGAAGACCATCGCGATCGCACAGATCACGATTCTCGAACCGACCGAGATCCCCCTCGTATGGAGCGAGGGCGACCTGTCCCGCCGCCGGCAGTCCTCTCCGACGACCAAGTCGTTGCGGCGCCCCTTGTGGACGCCCGGAGGAGGGCGGCATGAACCTAAACGCCCGCTCAACTCTTCGGGTCCCGCCTCAAGAAACCGGAATCCGCACTCCAGGTGTTGTCATCCGCAGGCTGTAGATCGAGGAGTTAGCGGTGAAGAACATCGTGCGGTTGTCTGGGCCGCCCCAGGCGCAGTTCGCAGGAACCTCCGGGAGCCGGATGATCCCGATCAGCTCCCCGGAAGGCTCGAACACCCAGCAGCCGTCTGGTCCCGTGCAGTACACGCGGCCCTCAACGTCGACCTTCATACCGTCCGGCACGCCGTTCGTCGCCACCTCCGACGGCAGGTCCGCGAAGTGTCTTGATCCGCCCACGGCGCCATTGGAATCGACGTCGTAAGCCAGAATGTACTGCCCGGGTCGGGTGTTGGCGACGTACAGGACGCTCTCGTCGGGCGAGAACGCGAGGCCGTTCGGGTCCTCGAATCCGGGTATCACGAGCTCCAAAGTGCCGTCCGGATGGATGCGGTGGACGCTGTTGAAAGGCATCTCAACCTCGTCCGGATCCAGCTGCTGGCGGCCGGGGTTGGTGAAGTAGAGGCTCCCGTCGGACCTCAACACGATGTCGTTGGGCCAGTTCAACCGTTGGCCGCTGTAGCTGTCTGCGATCGTTGTGTATGAGCCGTCGTCCTCGCGGCGCGTCACCCGGCGATTGATCATCTCACAGATGACGACCCGTCCCTGCGCGTCAAACGTCATCCCGTTGGATTCACCGGAGTTCTCGCGAACAATTTCAGGTGACCCGCCCGGCTCGAGCCTGTATATCGTGCTGGTCCGAATGTCGACGAACAGCAGGTGCCCGTCGGGATGCCACAGCGGTCCCTCTGTGAAGACAAACCCAGTTGCCAGGCAGTCTGGCGCGTCGGACTCAACAATCTGCGACAGTTCACTCATCGGTTCTCCCCCCTGTCAACTCGAATCTGTCCCCAACGCCGTTCGTTCTGACGCCACCCTCGTTCGTTCTGACGCCACCCTCGTTCGTTCTGACGCCACCCTCGTTCGTCTCCGCCGCGCCTGCCCGCCGTGGAGGGGCGGATCGAAGGACGGCCTTGCCGGCGAACCGCGGCTCCCCTCACTCCTCTCGAAAGATCTCATCCCCCCGCTGGAGCCGCACCGCGATCCCGTAGGTTTGGTTCACCGCCCTCGGAGTCGGGTAGTGGGCAGCAAGGAACCGCGCCATGGCAACCAGCACGTGTCTTCCCGCGACAGTACCCCGACGCGCCTCGTACTGCTTTAGCGCGGCGTCCACGATCTGAAAGTGGTGAAATGTTGAGTCCTCCCGCAACATCGCGTGCGCGAGCACTGGCAGCACCCCGTCCGGGTCCGATGATCCGGACACGAAGTCAGTAACCAGGCTCGCCGACTCCTCAACCTGCTGCTGAGAGTTCATCGCGTCCAGGATCTGGCCCGCGAGATCGGCCCCGCCCGTCACTCCGTTGGGCTCCGGCAGGCGCTGAGCAGGCATATTCAGGAACCTGTCGAGATAGATGCTGATCGACGTGTCGAATACCGCCCGAACGAGCTCCGCAGACGGTGCGCGAATCAGTGCCTGATGCAGAGCATTGGCCGCGGTCAGAGTGTTATGCACCGTGTCCCAGTCGTTGAACTCGTTCGATTTGTGGAACCGCGCCATCCTCAGGAAGGCTGCGTACGCGACTGCGCTTCCGAGCTGCTCTGCCGTCGCGCCTGATCGAACGGCGTGCTTCAGCGCGTCGAGCGTTGCCGCAGGGTCATCTTCCAGAATCGTGTCAACGAGCGATTCCTCGTCGTCCCACTCGCCTCTGCGGGCCTCGCCCTGCTCCCAAAGGCCGGGAAGAGCGGCCCGAGCCTCCCAAACCATCGATGACAGATCGATCGGGTTGCGCCAGGAATTCAACTCCTCGCTTCGGCGTGCGGTCGCAATTCCGTTGACCAGGCTCGTGAGCACCTGCGCCGCGTGCTCCCACCCGATGTGGTCCAGGAGCTCGAACGCCTTGTTGCAGAAATCGACGACGTGCCCAGCATCGATGTATATGCGGTCGGTCGCCGCGGCGAAGACCATGTCCGCGATCTCGCGTTGCGAGATACCCAGGTCGACCGCCGTTCGAAGGCAGCGCTCCGCGCCCTCGTCGTCCCGGACCTCGATGAAGCTGCGAAACCACTCCTTGAACACCTCGGGCCTGTCCTCGCCTGTTGGCAGCGGGTCGACCAGAAACCTCGGAGGCCTTCCGGCGCACTCTGCCGCCACGTGCCTCAATCCCTGGTACAGCGCTCGAGACCGATCATCATCGTGAAGGTACTCCAGCATGTTCGCGCCGCACGTCATCATGCTGAGCGCCTGTCCCCATCCACTGTCCGAGTAGGTCGTGCCGAACTGCGCGCCAATGGTCAGCGGTACGCGGTAGTCGGCCTGCGCGGAGTTCAACCCTAGAACCGACTTCGCGATCACCAGCCGGATGTTGTGCTCCATCCCGTCTCCGAGCCGCCGTGACCACCTCTCGACCGGATCTACGTCAGGCGGACTGGGGTCGACCCAGACCTCGCCGTTGATGACGCTGATCGGGAAGCTGCGCACGTCGTCCGCGAAGGGATCGAAAGTGCCGCCGCTGGAGAGATCGAACCTCGCATGGTGCCAGTGGCAGGTCAGGATGCCGCTCTTGACGGTACCGCGATCGAGCGGAAACCCCATATGCGGACAGCGATTGTCCACCGCAGCGAACCCATCGCCGTTAGGGAACACCGCGATAGTGTGCCCGGCCCCCGTCACCACCGAACAACCGCGTCTCCCGCACCTCGTCAACACGTCCCGACCCTGAGTAGTCCCTGAGTAACCGCTGTAGCCATCTCATCCTCCAATCCCTACTTACTCATGTCCTCAGGTTACCAGAGGTCGTCAGCCCCTGTCGGGACGAGTCCTACGAACATCCCCAATGAGGCATAATTCCAGCAGCGGCTGTGGGGTTCACGCTCCTTCGTCCGGCCAGACCCGCACTGTGCCGTACTGGCCGTCGAAACCCGGTTCGATATGGATGTCCCCCGACCGAACCCTGCTGATGCCCTCAGCGACACATTCCCCGTGCCGGGGGAGCACGGCTGCGATCTCGGACGTCGGTACATCGAGCAGCACTGTCAACTCGTACCCGAAACACTCGACTAGGTTCATATACGCGGTACGGACTGTCTTGGTGTTCTGCCCAACGCCGATCGACTCTGATAGCAACTCCTGCAGCGACACCATCGACCTGTATGGCGGCCTACCGTTAGGAGACCTGATCATCCCGTCGTCCCCACGCGCTTGCACCTCATCCCGGCGAGCCAGCTCCTGTACCCGCTGCACCACTCCCAGCGTCAACTTCCGCCCGCAGACCGGACACGACTCTCCATTCGCTTCTACGCCGGCCGGGTCGAAGCTGACCCCACACTTGCGATGCCCTGAGTTATGGTACTTACCCTCCTCGGGGAAGAATTCGATCGTGTACGCGACGTCCTGCGTCCTGAGTGCCTGCGCCAGTGAGTCGTAGCTTAACCCGCCGTTGAAGACCGTGACCTCGCGGCCCAGTTTCGGCAGCGAGTGCGCGTCCGAGAAAGAAACGATTGCCCTGTCGTCCAGGTCCGGTACACGCCAGCACATTCCCGGATCACTCGACAGGCCGGTCTCGATGGCGGGAACCAGTGGCGCGAGGTCGCCGAAACACTCCTCCAGCGAGTCGAAACCCGACTTCGACCCAAAGATCCCGTACCAAGGCGTCCACGCGTGGGCAGGTACGACGAAGCAGCGCGGATCGATCTCCAGCAGCATTTCCAGCAGGTCCCGCGGAGGCATCTTCAGAGTCGGCCTCCCGTCACCGCCCAGCTTGACACCCCGCTCCGCCAACTCGCGGTTGATCTCCGCGACCGTCTCGAACGTCGGCGCAAAGACCAGGATGTGGACCCTGCGCCCGCGTCCTCCGACCCTGGCGACGCAGCTCAGCTCCGTCCCGAGCACGAACCGCACACCGTCATACTCGAACAACCCGTTTCCCGCGTCCACCAGCTTCGCTTGGGTCTCCTGGAACCACTCCGGGTGCGTGAAGTCCGCCGACGCCAGCAGGTCGATGCCCTTCAGCTTCGCCCACCTCGCCAGGTTCTCGAAGTTCAGATCCCTGCTCGTCGCGTACGCATACGACGAGTGAATGTGCAGGTCCGCAACGTAGGACATGTCTTATTGAGTCCACTCGAACCGGGACTTTAGGTTGGTGAGCCTACTGTATGGGATGAGATGCTCGTGCTGCAGCCGGCCTACGACGATTCCGGCATCAATCCCAATTCCACTGGCAAAGCCCTTGACGCATGAGGCGGAGAAACACCCTGATCCTCTGAACTGATCCCATTGATCTCTGGGAATCAGCAGGTCTGCAGAGAACTCGTCTGCAACTCTTTCCTCTCTTGCGTTCTTGACCGTATCCGCTATCCCATCGATGTAGTTTCCCTTTCTACGCTCAAGGACATGGTGTGCCTCGTGGAAGAACGTGAACCAGAACACATCCGCCCACTTCCACTTGAGGCTAAGTTGAATGAGCACTTTGTCAGGAGACAGCCATTTTGTCGATCCGTTTGCACCACTCTTCGGAAGTTCCTCCACAACGACGAAAGCAACACCCGCGTCGGAGCACCAGTCCGTCAACTTCGGCATGAACACCTCGGGCTGCTGTGTCGTGAGCCCCCTCACGGCGGAAAGCGTGGCCTTGAACCTCTGAGAGTTGAATGGCGCAGTTTCAATCCGACTACCCTGGATCTCCCCCTGCTTGAGCCAGACCGCGAGTGCCTCAGGTGAATGTGTCCCCCCTCCCGTGATTCTGAACGCTGCAGTGAGCGTCTCCTGAACGTTATTGAGCGAAGCGATGCTTAGGTACTCCTGTATCGCAGACACCTTGTCGGCCCTACTACTGAACCCGGGAATCCATCCTCGCTTTTGCATCAGTGCTACTGGGAACCGCTTCAACGCGTCGATCTCGACTTCCACGCGTTTACGCTCCTCCAGCCGTTCAATCGTCATCCGGTAGGCAATCTCCAGGTTTACCCAGAACTGGGCGGGAACACCCAGAGCCTTTTGTAGCTCCATCGCAGAGCTATGAGTGATCGCCTTCTTCCCTCGGATTATCTCGTTGATCGCCTGAGGAGGTCTTCCCGTCCGGGCGGCGAGTTCCTTCTGTGTCATGTCGCGAGCGGCCAGCTCATCTGCTAGGACGCTCCCGGGAGAGATCGGGAGGTCTGACCACACGTGGCTGCTACTAATCGCCATAGTGATTTGTCACCTCCTGAATCGTGATTGTGTTGCTCGGCTCGTCGAAAGTGATGATCAATCGCCATCGTCCGTGGAGTGTCAATGAGTACTCGCCCTCTTGGCCGCCCCGTAGGGGGTGAAGTCTCAGCGACCTAATCGTGAACAGGTCGCTGAGCTCAACCGCTGCCTGCAGGATGCCGATTCGCCGAATGTACTGCTCTCCGACCACCGGACCCCACGCACGGGTCGCTTGTCGAGAATTCTCGTATCGGTGTCTAAGACGCCGGTTGCGGAAGCTGATTTCCAATCTTCACCCATTCGGTGAATACATTGTACACGATGACTACATTTGGGCGAATCTGGTCATCAGATCTGAAGGTGCTCGACCAACAGCCCAAGATCTTCGAGGCTTTGCGGCCACCCACTACGGAGCAGATCAGACTAGCAGTGCGAGTCGATCAGCCCAGTCGGAGTGAGACTGGGCCTACAGATCCCGCCCGCGTAGCCGTGGGTCTAGCTCGTCCCTCAGCGAGTCGCCGAAGAGGTTGAACGCCAAGACGGTAATCGTGATCGCCGCGCCTGGGAAAGCGACGAGCCACCACAGCGGTTTGAATCCGCCTTCCGACGCGAGTGCCAACATGTTGCCCCAGGTAGCCAGAGGCGGAGGAACCCCCGCCCCGAGAAAGCCCAGCGACGCCTCGATCAATATCGCGACGCCCAGGTGGGCGGTTGCGAGCACCAGATATGGGGCTGCGCACTGAGGGGCTACGTGCAGCGCCATTATGCGGATGTGGGATGCGCCGATCGCCTCCGCCGCCTTCATGTACTCCATCTCCCGAATCTGCAGCGTAACTGAACGGATCACCCTGCCTCCGAACGGTATCCGCGTTACGCAGATCGCGATGATCACGGTCCAAAGACTCGGCTTGAGAGCCGCCAGCAGCAGCAGCGCCAGGATCACGTCTGGGAAAGCCTGCATGATCTCCATCAGGCGCTGCAAAATCAGGTCTGTCTTCCCGCTAAAGTACCCGCTCACGACGCCAAGCGCGGCGCCAAGAGATGTGCCGAACACCACCGCCAGGATCGCGATCATCAACGTGCGCCGTGTACCGAACGCCACCCTGGAAAGTACGTCTCGGCCTCCGTGGTCGGTGCCCAACATGTGCTCGGTCGTCGGAGGTTTCGCGATGTTCAGGAAGTCGCCTCTCTCCTCAGGCCACGGCGCGACCAGCGGAGCGGCGATTGCCAGGATGAACAGCAGAACGACCACCACGCCGCCGGCCGCGCCGAGCGGGTTGCGGCTGGAGTAGTGGGCGAGCCAACGCCCGTACCGCCGCAGACTGCTTCTCGAGTAGGCAACCAGGTCCTCTTCATCGAGAGGGTCGGAGGCGTCTAAGGGCAGGTTCGACATCAGCTCACGAGTACCTTATCCGCGGGTCCAGCAGCGCGTACGTCGCATCGACCAACACGTTGATCAAGGTGAAGATAACGCCGTAGAACAGAACCAGGTTCTGGATAGTCGCGATGTCTCGCTCGGAGATTGCGCGGATCAGGATGTCGCCCATCCCCTTCACGCCGAACGCCTTCTCGACCGCGATCGATCCACCGAGCAGGAATCCTAGGAGTATCCCCGAGATCGTGATCACCGGCAGAATCGCGTTGCGAACGGCGTGCCGGACGAGCACGACACGCTCGGCGAGGCCCTTGGCCCGGGCGGTGCGGATGTAGTCGTCTCCCATCACCTCGAGCAGCGATGAGCGCGACATCCTAGCCATGTACGCAGCGGTAGATAGGCCGAGGACGAGCGCCGGTCCCCAAACGAGGCTCAGGTTCGTGATCGGGTCCTCCCAGATCTGCACCGTGAACACCGGCGCCTTGTACCTGAGGCCCAACGCCAGCACCAGCACGATGATCATCCCGAGCCAGAACGCGGGAATTGCGAGGAAGAGGATCGTGAGGAGCCTTCCGACGTAGTCTGCGATGCTGTTCCGCATCAGGGCGCTGACTATACCTACAGGAAAGCCGACCACCCACGAGATCACTGTGGCTAGGAACGCGATCTCTAGCGAGATCGGTCCCCGATGAGCGATGACTTCCGCCACAGTGCTGGTTCGGAAGAACGACCTCCCGAACTCCCCGGTCGCGATGTCTCCGATCCACCGGAAGTACTGGACAAGCAATGGATCGCCCAGCCCGAGTTGATCGATGATGCTCTGACGCTGCTGCGGCGTCAGGCGTGTAAGCTCGTCCGGCCCATAGAATGTGACGAGGATGTCCCCAGGCACAACCCGCATGACCAAGAAGATGATCACCGTGATCGCGATCAGCGACGGGATGGTGTAGAGGAGCCTCTTGAGCAGGTACCGGGCTATGGTCCAACACCTCCTCTCGATGAATCAGAAGCCCCTCCGCACAGCTCGTGAGGAGGGGCGACTGGTTCGGTTAGATAGTCTATGTGACGAGCGATCGCTCTACTTGTCGATCCACCAGGTCGCGTGCCGCTCGGCATTGTACATGCCCTGGTTGCCGCCGGTGTTGTGACCCTTGACATAGTCCCAGTGTGCGTCCGTTATCTCCTGCCAGGTCATCGGCGCAAACGGGACTTTCTCCTCCAGAAGGAGGTCCATCTCCCGCATGATCTCCTTGCGCTTGTCGGAGTCGAGCTCTACGTCGACCTGGTCGATCAGCGCCTCGATCTCATCGTCGCAGAACCCGCCGAAGTTGGTCGGGCCATCGCAACTGTACCACGGCCGGGCAAACGCGGAGGGATCGCCGAACGGATAGATGACCGGACCCACGCTGATGTCCCAGTCTCCGGCCTGGTTGTTCTCGATCCACACCGGGTAGTCAGACGTCATCTGCTCGACTTCGAAGCCAATCTCTTCAAACAGCTGCGCGACCATCGGCCCGTAGATCTTCACGTAGAGCCAGTCGGCGTAGATCATCCGCAGCTTCGTACCCTGTTCGAATCCGGCCTCTTCAAGCAGGTCCTTGGCCATCTGGACCTCAGGTCCCTTGTCGGCTGTGTGGGCGTTCCCGGTCCTCTTCCGTAGGTTTGCCTCAGAGTCCGCGAACTCGGTGAACTTGGGCACAAAGCCATAGCCCAGCGACATGGCGTAGCCCTCCTTCGCGGACTCGACGAAAGCGTCACGGTCCATTACCCAATGCACGGCCCTGCGAACGCGCTCGTCCTCGAAGACGCTTCCGTCGGCAGTCTGGTTCATCCAGGTGGCGATGACGGCCGTCTGAGCGAACTTCACGACCTTGACCTTCGCGCCATCGTCGTTCGTTGGAGGGTTGGCGTTCCACTCATCCCACGTCTTAGGGTCGATTGTTCGGGCCCAGTCGATCTGGCCGCCCAGCAGCGCCGCCGATAGCTGCGCGCAGCCCTCGCAGATATGGAACGTCTGGATACCGTCTAGGTAGGGGAGTTCTGGGTTCCAGTAGTCCACCCACTTCTCGTTCTCCCAGCGTTCGTCGTCCGTGTGTGACACGTACTTGAACGGACCGGTTCCTGGGTAGTCGGGAACATTCTTCAGGTCCGACCCATGATCCATCAGCGTCTGCTCACGAAGGATCACGTTCCAGCCGCTGGCGATCGACTGCAGGATGTACGCTGGTGCCCGCGGGCTTTCCAGCGTAAACACCACCGTCAGATCGTCGGGAGCCTCGACGGACGTCACCGCGTCGAACAGTGCCTGCCTCCGGCTTACCACGTGGTCGGGCGGGAAGATGATCCGGTCGAACGTCGCCTTGACGTCCGCCGACGTCATATCCGCACCGTCGTGGAACTTCACACCATCTCGTAGATGGAAAGTGAACTCGGTGCCGTCACCTGAGATGTCCCACGAGTGCGCCACGCCGGCATTGATGATGGGCCGTTGCGGATCGGTTGGGTCGTTCATAACCAGCAGGTCGTAGATCGGGCCCTGCGGCGTCATGTTCCGTGTAGTACCGGACTGGTGCAGGTCCTTGTGCGGATGGTTCATCACGAACCCGTACCGCAGAATCCCGCCCCGCTTTGGGTTCGACTCCGGCGCCTTCAGGGTCGCCTCTTTTTGCTCCGGCTTGGAGATGGGAACGGCCGCGGGCACTACAGTGGGCGCCACTGTCGGAGCGGGCGCGGGCGCGGTCGTTGGGGCAGGCGCGGGCGCGGGCTCCTCCTCGCCGTCGCATGCAGCCAAACCTAGAATGAGTACTATCGTCAGTAGCGTGGTTGCAATTCCTAGTCGTTTCATTCGAGTCTCTCCCATACTCACTTGAATCCACCGTCAATTGCAAAGTGATACTATCAGAGGGACTGGAATCTGGCAATTTGAATCACGAATCCTTCTTCATTTTGTTGTTACGTGTGCAAACGCAACACATTCCGGTTGACGTCGGTCGTTAACGAAAATCTAGCGAGCTGTCATGCTGAGGAGGCGGTAGCCGACGAAGCATCTCCAGGCCGAGTAGTATTTCGGGGAGAACACGTCCAAGTCGGGGCAACTTCCAAGCACGACTCTCAAAGCAACGTGACACTACAAGAGGCAGGATCGTCATGACCTACATGGTTACCGGAGGGACAGGACTCATCGGATCGCGGATCGTCCGGGACCTGGTTAGAGACGGCGAGCAGGTGGTCATTTATGACGCGTTTCCGGCCGTCGCATCCCTACAGCGCCTGATGACTGACGACGAGATCGAGAGCTCGATCACCATCGTACGGGGCGACGTTACCGACTCGCCGCATCTGTTTCGCGCGATCATCGATGGCCGCGTCGACACTGTCATCCACACCGCCTCACTTCTCGTTACCGAGTCGAACGCGAACCCGCTTCAGGCCCTGAGAGTCAACAGCGAGGGAACCATCTGCGTCTTCGAGGCGGCGAGAACGCTCGGCCTGAAGAAGGTCGTGTGGTCGAGCTCCAACTCCTGCTTCGGACCGCCCGAGATGTATCCCCAGGAGTACATCCCAAACGACGCGCCTCACTATCCGCAGAACATTTACGCGGCAACAAAGTCGTTCAATGAGGCCGTCGGAGCCTACTACGCCGACGAGTACGGACTGGACATAACCGGCGTCAGATACATGCACGTGTACGGCGTCGGCCAGCAGCGGGGGTTCTTCGCGAACATCGTCCGCGAGTTGGTCCTGAACCCGGCGCTGGGAAAGCCCGGGCGGGTGCCGCACGGAGACGCGATCATCGGCTGGAGCTACGTCGACGACCCTGCGAGGGCCAGTGTCATGGCCAGCAGGGCGCTCGGAACCAAGACCAGGTCGTTCTCTATCATGGGCGACGTCCATCCCGTTCGGACCGTCGCCGACTACGTCCGACGGCTGCTTCCTGACTCGGACCTGACCGCGCTGCCCGGGTCGTTTACCGGTGACTCTGTTAAGTTCGATACAACGTTGATCGAAGAGGAGGTCGGCTACAGTCCACAGTGGTCGATGGAACGAGGGATCAGGGAGACGATCAACTCAATCAGGCGCGAGAACGGCCTGCACGCGGTCTGAACACAAATCCAAGTCCACTACTTAGCCGCCGCATGTCCGTAGGGGTTCGCCCCACCACGGCGGGCAGGCGCGGCGAACGAACCGCCCGTACCAACGGATGCCGGGAGCTAATCGTCAGGAGGCGGATTTCGTCCGGATTAGGCCCGGCGACACTAGAGAAAGGAGTGACCGGAAATGAGTAGAAAGACGGTCGGCGACCTGATGACGAGATTCCATCACGTCGGAGTCCTGGTACGAAATGCTGAAGAGGCTGCCGACTACTACCAGTGTCTCGGGATAGGCCCGCTGGGACAGTCGAATCTTGCACACACCGATAGAGAGGTCGACGGGAAGCCCGTGACCGGTGTTCAAAACCAGGTCCGCTGCGGCAAGCTCGGTCCGATCGGATTCGAGGTCATTCAACCCGTCTCTGGCGAGACGCCTCAGAAGAGGTGGATGGAGGCCAACGGGGAAGGAATCAACCATATCGCGTTCATCGTCGACGACATCGAAGAGGCAAAGACCATCATGGTTGACGCCGGGTTCAGCGTGATCGCCAGCTCGAAGAACGAAGGCGGAGGGGGGATGGCGTACTTCGATACAGACAAGATCGGCGGAGTCCAGATCGAGCTGGAACAGTTGCCACCGCACCTCAGCGACGACCACTACTGGGGCCTCACCCCCTGGGCGCAATCGTAGCCAAACTGGGCGCCCAGTTCAGCCTCGTTCACCCCCGGATCAAGTCCGAGGCGGGCTCTGAGCTTGCCGAATGGGCCGCCATGCGACGCTCGCCTTATCGACGCGGTCATTAGGAGTCATTGTCCGACTGAGCCTGGTTCGCCCGGAACTTTTAGAAGGGTGGTTACGCGGCGCTTGCTCGTTGTGTGACATGCTCGCGATTGATCGACCCCGACTCCGGTACTACAATCGACCCTCCAGCGAACCCCCCTAGGAGATCCCGGTCAATGGACTTCGAGCCCAGGTACACTCCGGAGCAACAGGAGTTCCGCCAGCAGGTTAAAGACTGGCTGACGGACAACCTTCCGGACGGCCTCGAGTACCCCGCCGACTCCGAAGACCTCACCTACCGGGGCTACCTGAAGCTGAGGGACCTCGGCCGGAGTCTCGGATCTCAAGGCTGGCTCTGGCCTACGGCGCCCACCGTGTACGGCGGCGGCGGACTCTCGATCGACCACGCGATCGTCATCGAAGAGGAGCTCGACGAGTACGAGCTTTCCCTGCCTCCCTACTACGACAGCGGCGGCCGGCTTGGCGGCGCCAGCGTCCTCGTCTGGGGCAGCGACGATCAGAAGGACCACTTCCTCCCGCCCATCTTCAAGGGCGATGTCCGCACCTGGCAGCTTCTGACCGAGCCCGGCGCGGGCTCCGATCTCGCCGGAGTCGAGATGAGCGCCGTCCGCGACGGCGACGACTACGTGCTTAACGGCCAGAAGGTCTATGTCGGCAGCTCGCACGGCGCGGAGATGCTGTGGACGATCGCCCGTACCGATCCCGATGGCCCACGACACCGGAACCTGAGCTGGTTTATGGTCCCCACAGATTCGGAAGGCATCACGGTTCAGCCCATGGACCTGCTGATCACCAGCGGAGAGGGCGGCGCCGGGACGGGTATTAAGAACACGGTCTTCTTCGATGATGTCCGAGTACCGGCGTTCAACTTGATCGGTGGCGAGAACAACGGATGGCAGGTGGCTACTACGCATCTCGAGCTCGAGCACGGCTCCGGAGGAACCATCCGCCGAAACCGGATGGTCGATCGGCTCTACGAGTACGCCGCGTACCTCGACCGAGGAGGCCGGCCCCTCAGCGACGATCCCGAGATCCAGGATCTCCTAGTCGACGTGTTCGTGGAGGCCGAGATTTCGCGCCTCTTCGGGCTGCGAAACTACTGGATGCGCCATACCGGCCAGAAGCTCGCGCATGAAGGCCCGCAGCATTCGCTCTACCGCAAGCAGTCCGGCCTCCGGGCCGCCGAAGCTATGCTGAAAGTTCTCGGGCCCTACGCTCTGACCAACGACCGGAAGTGGGATCGTTCCGACGGTCATATGGAGGTCTTCCAGCGATCGAGCATCGTCGCCATGCACCCGGGCGGCACCGCCGAGATCCAGAAGGTGATCATGTCGCGCCGCCTCGGCCTCGGCCGCCAGACCCGCGAGCAGGCCGGAAGACTGGCATAGTCAACAGACGTTGAAGTGAGGGTTCATGGAACGGGTCATCACCGACAATCGAGAGGAGATACATCGGCTCTGCCAGGAGTTTGAAGTCAAGAGACTCGACGTATTTGGGTCGGCCACGACCGGTGAATTCGATCCGGAGACCAGCGATCTCGACTTTGTAGTTACATTTGAAACCTGGGCACGTAAGGGTGGACTGAATTCTCCGTTCTTCGGGCTCCTGTTTGCACTTGAGGACTTGTTCGGACGGAAGATCGATCTTGTCATGGAGTCTGCGATCGACAACCCCTACTTCCGGAAAGGTGTGGAAGAGACGAGAGCAAAGATCTATGAATCGTAGATCGTGTATGTACCTCTTTGACATCGTCCGCTCGGCACGCGAGATATTGGCTGCTACTGCCGAAATGGATTTCGACACATACACCGCGGACCGCCTCTTCCGGTTGGCCATGGAGCGACTATTCGTGATCATCGGTGAGGCGCTCAACCAGATGTCGCAGATCGACCCGGAAACGGCCTCGCGTATCTCCAGCCGCAGAGAGGTCATAGGTTTCAGGAATTTTCTAATTCACAGGTACTCGGATGTCGACGATGAGGAAGTCTGGAGAATTATCGTCGACAGGCTTCCAACCTTGTATAGGGAGGCCACTGAACTCCTCCGTGAGTGTGAGGATACCTAGATCGACCTCTCCCTGACAGAAGAGCAGGAGCTCCTCCGAACTACGGCCCGCGACTTCATGGAGCGGGAGTGCCCCAAGGAGACGCTCTTGGAGCTGGATGAGACCGATACCGCGTACTCGGTCGATATCTGGCAAAAGGCGTCTGAGATCGGCTGGCTTGGCGTGCTGGTCTCCGAAGAGTACGGCGGCTCCGCAAACTCTCTGACAGATACAGCCGTGGTCTTCGAGCAGCTAGGAGCCGGGCCCCTCTCTGGGCCTTTCTTTTCGACTGGAGTTCTCGGTGCGCTCATCGTCTCCGAGGCGGGAACCGCCGAGCAGAGCCAGCGCTGGCTCCCAAACATCGCGAGCGGACGCGAGATAGTCACACTTGCCCTCACCGAGCCGGACTACGGATGGGGGGCCGACTCGGTCAAGATGCGGGCCCAGCCCACCGACTCAGGCTACGTCCTCAGCGGCACCAAGTTGTTCGTCCACGACGCCGTCGCTGCGACGACTATGATCTGCGCAGTACGAGGTCGCGGACAGGAGGGGATCACCCTGATGATGGTCGACGCCCGGGCCGACGGGCTGTCGACTCGGTCGCTGTCCGGGTTCATGGGACAGGTCGCCGAGGTGACCTTCGACGACGTCGAGGTCCCCGCCGATGCCGTCCTCGGAGAAGTCGGCGGCGGGTGGAGGCCCCTGCAGAAGGCCATTCAGAAGGCGACCCCCGTACTCTGCGCGTATAAAGTCGGCGGCGCACAGGCGGTATTTGACACCGCCGTCGACTACTCGCGCACTCGGATCCAGTTCGGCACGCCTATCGGACGATTCCAGCGCGTTCAGGACCACATCGTCGAGATGGTCAACCACCTGGACGCGGCACGCTGGACGACCTACGAGGCGCTCTGGAAGCTGGACACCGAACGTGACGATCCCACGAGCGTGCATCTGGCAAAAGCGGTCGCGTCAGAAGCCTACTACCAGGGCTGCAACCATGCACACGAGGTCCACGCAGGAGTAGGCGTCGTCCGAGAGTACGGCCTCACGCTCCATACGAGGATGTCCCGGACGCTCTACCACTTCCTGGGCGATCCCCGCTTCCACCGCCGCCGCATCGCCGAAACCCTAGCGCTGTAACCGGGATGAGTTGTTACAGTCGGACAATGACCCTCTCCCCGTGATCGAAGGTGACGGCAAATCGGTCAATGATCCCTCGGCCAACAATAAACTCATCAGCCAAAACACCGACCGCCACTCCAACTGCTTGTCCCAGTCCGATCAGGTCCAACCCGCCAAGGTACACAGGCGCATAGGTGATGCTACGATCCGCCATCTGCAGTGGAATCTCGCCATCTGGGACGCCGGCTTCAGGTTCGACCCAGCCATCGGGAGCGACAAGGTCGCCTTCGAATCCGGTGTCTAGTAAGGCGAGCCCCTCGAACGATGAGGCACGGACGCGGACTCCGATTCGAACATAACGGTAGTCTGTGCTGACTTTGTGATTCTGAGCCACTTCCAGACCGGTGGGTGGCCAACTCTGGCAAGGGTGAAGTTACCGCTTCCAAATCGATCGACGGCTTGATTGAGCACCTCGTACGTTGATCGACCTACTACGGTGCGCCCGTCTTCAGCTATAGCCACAAACTCACCGCGATGAGCTCTCTCAAGCTGCTTTCCGTACTTGAAATACAGGCGCCGGTCTCGGCAGCCAACGTTACTGTTTTCTCTGTCCATATTTGGAAAAACCACTGAAACCCCGCAGCTGAGAGGTATCCTTGTCGAGAACCCTACAACAGCCCCCTCAGCCGCTGAAGCGCAAAGAACGCGATGATCCCGACAGGGATCGCGACGATCACTACTCCAAGAATGACCACCATCGCCCAGTCTTCTAGTCCGATCATCGCGTCGATCTGGTGTTTGATCCACTCCATCAGCACCGGGTCGCCGGGATCACCGTGATGCGCGAGCGTTGATAGGAGGAACATCAGTCGCCATCGGCCCCGGCCACCGCGGGCGCCGCCGCGGTCTGATACCTCACCGAGTACTTGCGCTCCTTGACTGAGAGACTTATTAGAGTCGCCCCCAGCAACGTCAGCCCGGCGAGTCCGAACGGCACCAGGTACGTCCCGGTTAAGTCGTACAGGACGCCGGCAACCAGAACGCTGATCGAGCCGCCGGTCTGGTGGGCGAACGTAGTGAACCCGCCCAGTGTCCCCAGGTTCTTCACACCGTAGATGTCAGCCGTCAGCGAGGAAGTCAGAGGCGGCGACGCGATCCAAGATAGCCCGGCGAGCGCCGCGAATCCCCAAATCCCGATCGTCGGAGGAATCGAAACGCCAAACAGGAACTCGAGCACTCCGGGAGTGACGAGCATCACGTAGGCGAGGAATCGTATGAAGTAGATAGACCCCAGCAGGTTCTTGCGGCTGAACTTGTCGGATAGAACGCCGACGATCAGCACCCCGACCACATTCAGCCCCTGCATTAGCCCGAACGCCAGTGCGGCTACGGCAGGGCTGATCCCAAGGTCGATCGCGAACGGAACGTAGTGAGTCGAGATGATGATTGTCGTTACACCGCAGACGAAGTACGCCCCCGAAAGCTGCCAAATCGGAGGCGATCGAAATGAGTCCTTCCAATCTTCAGTCTCCAACGGCGCTTCGACGTCGCTCTCCCGACGACCGCCCGACTCACCGGTCGCCGAGACGTGCTCTCCGTCCGGAACTTCGCCGATCTCCTCGGGCCTGTCTCGAACGATGATCGCTACCAGCGGAAGTGCCAGAACGAGCACGAGGCATCCGAGTACCACCCACGCCACGCGCCAGTCCGACCAGATTATCAGGGACGCCGCAAACGGCGTCAGCACGAGACCGCCGGCCGAGGTCCCCGCAGTGCATATGCTCAGCACCTTCCCGCGCTTGCGGTAGAACCACTTCGCGAGGACCGCGTGTATCGTGACGAGCGACACGCCGCTCGACGCGGTCGACATCACGAAGCCGTAGATCACAATCAAATAGAGGAGACCGACCGATAGTGTGATGTCGGTGAATCCGAGATCGACGTGAATCCCAAACGTCGTCCCGAAGTCGCCCGTGATCGCCAAGAGAATCGTCCCGATCCCGAGGACGAGCAGGCTGAGAGAAATTACAGAACGCCCACCGTAGCGATCGTACAGCCTCCCAAGGAACGGCTGTGATAGGCCATTCACAAGGACTCCGATCGCGATGGCGAAAGAGATCTCGGTCCGCGTCCAGCCCAAGTCGTCCGTCATCGGGACGACGAACACGCCGAAGCCGTTCCTCGCTCCCATCGAAACGAATAGGGCAAAGAACCCCGCCGCCACGACGAACCAGCCATAGAAGATTCGACTACGCGTCGCTATCTGGGCCAAGGATGCGTCTCCGGAACGGGGCTGCTACCGACGGTGGGAGTCTATCCGCAAATTCAATCGAGTCTAACACCGCCCCTGACCCTAAACAAGGAATTCCCGAATCCCAGTATGCCCAACCACTGGGAGCGCGGGCATCCTGCCCGCACGGGGGTGGGGGGACATGGAAGACTACTACCTAGCCGCCGATGTTGGGCATCCCGCCCGCACGGGGGTGGGGGGCACTGGGAGCGCGGGCATCCTGCCCGCACGGGTGGGGGGTGGTAGTTCCTTACGAACCAGCTGCCTGCCGCGTGCTACAATCCCTCCGCCCACAGTCCCGAATCCAAAATCGAGGAGACCTTCAGATGACCGAAATCACCCCTGAGCTCATCGAGCGCTACAAGAACGTCGCCGCCGCAACGGTATACACCGGCGTCGCGAGACTCGGCTACGACCCCTGCTTCATGCGCGACGTACATGCGTTCACTCCCGGACAGAAACTCGTCGGCAGGGCGCGAACCCTCAGGTTCATCCCGCCCCGCCCCGACATCATCGCCGAAACCCACAAGGGCGCGACCTCCCCCGAGTACCAGGCGATGGGTTCCTGCGAGCCGGGCGACGTGCTGGTCTGCGACGGAATGGGCAAGAAGTTTGCCGCCATCGGCGGTGACGTCAAGCTGCTGCAGCTCCAGATGCGCGGCGCTGCCGGCGTCGTCACCGACGCCTCGATCCGCGACCTCGGGATCGTGGAGACCTACGGACTGGCCGTGTTCGCCGGTGGACGTACCCCGATGGGCGGTGCGGGGGAGATCGATCCCTACGAGGCCAACGTGACCATCCAATGCGGCGGAGTCGCGGTGCGACCCGGAGACCTGATCGTAGCCGACGACGACGGCGTCGTCGTCGTTCCGGCTGGTGTCGTTGACGAGGTCATCGACTGGGTCGAAGAGCACGAGGCCGTAGAGGAGTTCGTCAAGGGACTGATTCAGGAGGAGGGAGTAGCGCCCGGAAAGTACTACCCCATCACCGACGACATCATCGACCGCTGGCGCGGCTCCCTCTGAGAGGTGGCGAGGTCTAAGCCAACCACTCCACGAGCTCAGACGCCGGTGTCCGACGCGAGCCCGGGACCACCTTAGGCGTTCCTATGAACAGCGCGCCTACCATCATCCAGTCGTCCCCCGCGCCCAACGTCGGGCCGAGGTTCGGATGTTGCGTGACGCCGCCTGTGCTCCAGTCCACACATAGCCCCTCCGCGAAAGCCGCCAGTGCCATGTTCTGCACCGCGCAACACGCCGTCGCGTAGTTCTCCCGCGTCACTTCGTCGTTGTCACCCGGTACGCTGTACACGTAGACCATCGCCGGAGCGCTCAGCACCCTGTGTCTGGACGCTTCCGCGGACCTCGTCTTCTGCTCGGGATTCGGGTTGACCACCTTCTCGTATGCCACCTGCGCCGCCATCTCGGCGACCGTCTCCCGAATTGGGCTGCCCTTCTTCAACGCGAAGATTCGGGTCGGTTCCGTCAAACGGTGGTTCGGCGCCCAAACTGCCACGTCGAAGAGACGCCCAAGCACCGCGCCCGATACCGGCTCGTCGATGAACTCCTTGCTCATCCGCCTTCGGTAGATCGCCTCGTAGACGCTTACCGAGGTTTGCGGGACCTCGACCTCGTCGCTCCTGATCATCGATCGCCTCCTTCACGCGTGCCGGGGGTGGATCTCGGTGTGCGGTCACCGTCATGGTATCACGGAGACCGCCGGGCACAAAATACGGTCCGCTGTCGTGGCCTAACAGCGGACCGTGTGCCGGGGGAAGGGACTGGTCGTTTGTGATATATTGCACACAACATGGCACAGCTATCCGCGTCCCCGATCTCCGGGCCAATCGCTGGCCGCAGCCTCTTCCGTGACGCCCTGCTCGCCGCCAGCGCACTGCTCATGGCGCTCACCCTGTACCTCGTCTACTTCTGGGTGCCCACCGAGCAGAACCTCGGTGTTTCCCAGCGCATCTTCTACTTTCATGTACCGCTAGGCTGGATCGGATTGGTGTCCATCGTCATCGTGGCGGTTGCCAGCGTCATGCACCTTGCGACGGGACGGCGGAAGTGGGACGACCTGGCTTATGCCACCGCCGAGCTTGGGGTCATCTACGCCAGTCTGATCCTGGTCACCGGGGCCATCTGGGGAAAGCCCGTTTGGGGCGTCTGGTGGACCTGGGACCCGAAGTTGACCACGACGCTCGTACTCTGGTTCATCTTCGTCGGATACTTGATGGTCCGCGCGTACGGCCCAGCCGGTACGCAGGGCAAGCGCTTTGCGTCCGTCATCGCCTTGATCGGCGCCGTCGACGCGCCGATAATCTACAAGGCCGCCGACTGGTGGCGATCGGCTCATCCGCAGACCAACATCCCTTCCGACATTGACCAGCGAATGCTGATGACCATGATGGTGTCGGTCGTAGCGTTTACGGTAATGTATGTCTACCTCTTGCTGGAGCGTTATTCACTCAGAATGTCCGAGTCAGACCTCGATGAGATTCACCAGAGAGTCGCATAGCAGCACTGCGTTGCGGGTCGCGGTCCTCGGTGGCCTGGTCGCCGTGGCGCTGGCGCTCTGGATCATCGCCGGACCCATCGCAGTGGCATCTGGAGGGCCGCTCGATGTCGGCCAGAGCGGAGGCCTCTCCGCACAGACAGGGGACGACCCGGAAGCGAACCTCCCGTTCCTGTTCGCGGTCTACATCGTCACCTGGGCGGTATTCTTCGCGTACGTGTTCTATGTATCCAGGCGACAGCGCGAAATGCAGGGCGAGATCGAAGCACTGAAGCGAGCGCTCGACGAGCGGGATAGAGAAGCCGCCGAGCAGGAACCAGAGACGGAGTCCGGGACCTGATGCAACAGACAGACGCGCACTCCGCCGAAGGCGCAATCTCGTCACATAGGGTGAAACTGCTGATCGCACTCGTTGTTTTGATCGGCGCCATCGGATACTTTGCCTTCCAGGCCTTTGAAGGCGCTCTCGTCTACTACTACACTGTCGACGAAGTGACCGCGCTCGGGGCCACCGCCGACAGTAAGTTCGTGCGTGTGAAAGGAAAGCTCGTGCCAGACTCCTTTCATCGTCTCGAGGGCTCCACGGTTGCCGAGTTTCACCTGACCGACGGTGCAACGAGTCTCTCCGCCGCCCACGACGGTGTTCTCCCGCCCACCTTTTTCAACGAACACTCCGAAATCATCCTCGAAGGGCGCTTGGACTCGGATGGCCGGTTCCTCAGCGAGAACATTGTCGTCGTGTGTCCCTCCAAATACGTCGCACAAGAGGACGAGACCGGCTGAGCTCACTCCCTGTCGCGGATAGACCTACACATGCCCAACAATAGAGCCAAACTGATTTCCCTCGCTGTATGTGGCGCCCTGATCCTGTCGATCCTGACCCTTGCATCGTGCGGCGACTCTGACCAGCCTGCACCGCCGACCGCCGTTCCACCGACCCAAACTCCCGTAGTCCAGCCGCCGACAGCCACCCCAAGACCCACCGCGACCCCCAGGCCGACCGCCACACCCGAGCCAACAGCCACACCTGAGCCAACGGCGACCCCGCCTCCGACAGCGACCCCGGACCCGCTTGCTGGATTCCCCGACCCCGAAAAGACGCTCGTCGACGCTCTGAATAGAACGGAAGACCTCGACAGCTACCACGCCATCGTCGAGATTGAGATCTCCGGTAAGACCGGCGGGACGCCGATGAGCGTTCCGATCGACGTGGAGGCGGATGTCGTCGCGCCCGACAGCAACCAGGGCTCGGTTGAGATCAACCTCGGGTTCTTCGAGGTCGCCTACAAGTTCATCACCATCGGCGACGATGTCTACGCGACCGATCCTGAGACCGGCGAATGGGTCAGTGACGCCGAGGGGGCGGGCGACTTCCTTTTGGCAGCCACGGGACTCCTGGACCCACGCTCGATTGGGGTTTCGGGCGGAAGGGCGCAGAGCGAGGTCGAGCACGTCGGAATCGAGGAGCTTGAAGGCGTGGAGAGCTACCGTATCGGCGTCGCCATCCCTGAGCTCAGCATCGAGCTCCTGGGCGACATTCCAGGGAAACACGTTGCCGAGTATTGGATCGGAGTTGACGACGGTCTCGTCCGCCGCGTCAAGCTCAACTCGGAGATAGCCGACTCCGCAGCGGCCACGCAGTCTCTGGCCGGCGGCCTGTTTGGAGACACCGGGCTCAGCTCCGCCATACTGGACGTCAATCTCAATCTCTCCAACTTCGACGTTCCGGTCACAATAGAACCGCCCGATCTGACTGCCGTGGTCGCCCCTCCAGATCCTACACCGACGGTTGAACCGGTCGAGCCTCGGGATACCCAGGTGTTCGCCTTTAAGCAGGACAGCGGCTGGGTCCTCTACGACATCCCCACAGAGGGCATCGCGATAACGGTTCCGCCCTCGTGGAAGGCATTCGGACTCGACAGTACGGGGCTCCAGGAGCTCTTCGCATTCTTCGCTTCAGTCGACTCCAACCAGCGGGAGGCCTTCGAAGCCCAAGCTCGTCGGTTCCTAGAGATGAGCGGGACCGGTGTGGGCATCAAGATGGTAGGTATCGACACTGAGGTACCCACCCGGACGGTCAACATCGTCGTAGAGCCCGTCGATTCCACGCTCGACCTCGATGACTACACCCGGATTAGCGTCAAGAAGGTTCAGTCGATCGTGACTGAGGGTACGGCGGTAGCACAGATGAGAGTCGCGATCGAGGCCGCCGCCGCCGTGTCCGTCCTCCTGTACTCGACGTCCATCGACGATGTCGAAGTCGTCGTCTTGACGTATCTGGTCCTTCGCGACTCCACTGCTGTGGCGGTCGCGTTCGGGGCTCCTCGCGACGACTTCGACGCGGACCGAGACCTCTTCGAGAAGATTATCGAGACACTAGAGCTCTACGCGCCCCTCCCCATCGGCAACTACTCACCGGATTCCCAACAGACTCAACCTGATAGGAAGGACGACCAGATGCCAAAGCAATATGCCTCGCCTCCGGCTATGGGTATTGACCCCGCCAAGACCTACCTTGCTACCTTTGAGATGGAAGACGGGTCCCAGTTCGAGGTCAACCTGTTTGCCGATAAGGCCCCAAACACGGTCAACAATTTCGTCTTCCTGGCCCGAGACGGCTACTACGACAGAGTCACGTTTCACCGAGTGATCCCGGGCTTTATGGCGCAGAGCGGCGACCCGACAGGCACCGGCAGCGGTGGGCCAGGATATCGATTCGCGGACGAGTTCCATCCCGACCTACGACATAACAAGCTGGGAATCCTGTCGATGGCGAACGCCGGGCCCAACACCAACGGGAGCCAGTTCTTCATCACATTCGTCCCCACGCCGCACCTCGACGACCACCACGCTGTGTTCGGAGAGGTGGTCAGCGGCATGGACGTCGTCAACGGGATCCCTCCGCGTGACCCCGGAACCGCCCAGACTCCGGGGGACGTGATCTCCACCATCACCATCACCGAGGAGTGATGATACAATCCGCGTACTACTGGGAGGGGCGATCATGACGACTCAGACGAGGGTTCGACAGACCCGCAAGCCCCGCCTCTTCAACGTCGACGAATACTACGCGATGGCGGAAGCGGGCATTCTACGACACGGAGAACGCGTCGAGCTGCTGAGCGGGGTGATAGTCAGGATGTCCCCAATTGGATCCAGACACGCCGCATGGGTCGACGCGTTAGCCAATCTGTTGATAGATAGGATTGAACGGCGGGCGATGATCCGGGTCCAGAATCCGGTCCGGCTGGACAGTAACTCTGAACCCGAGCCTGATGTTACAGTAATCAGGCGGCGGGGCGACTTCTACGCGTCCGCTCACCCCGGCCCTGACGATGTATTGCTGTTAATCGAGGTGTCCGATACGACAGTCGCCTTTGACCGAGAAGTCAAGCTCCCCCTGTACGCCGCGGCCGGAATCCCCGAGGTGTGGATCGTAGACCTGCCGTCGGGTGCGGTCGAGGTCTATACGGAGCCATCGGGCGAAACGTACTCCCTGTCGCGGACTGTCTCGGTCGGAGGGACGCTGACACCAGGAGCGTTCGATGACGTCTCCCTAACTGTAGGCCAGATCGTTCCATCGTGATGGTCGGTTCCGGAATCGAAGGGCAGGGAGGTCGCCGCGCAGCGGCTTTACTTGTGCCTGGACGATAAGAGGCGGGAGAAGGAGGCGCGCAATGAAGCTCGGACTATTCTTGATGCCGTCACACCCGCCGGAGCGTTCGACCTGGGACGCCCATCAGTGGGACCTCGACTGCCTCGAAATGGCCGATCGATACGGCCTCGACGAGGCGTGGATCGGAGAGCACTTCACCGCGCCCTGGGAGCCGGTGCCGACCCCTGACCTGCTCATCGCGCAGGCGCTCATGCGAACCGAGAAGATCAAACTGGGAACCGGCGCTCACCTGCTGCCGTTCCACCATCCCGTGGAGCTCGCCCACCGCGTCGCCTACCTCGACCACCTCGCGCAGGGCCGCTACATGTTTGGTATCGGCTCGGGAGGTCTCCTATCAGACCACGAGCTCTTCGACGTCGACTTCGACGAGGGCGAACATCGCGCCATGACCCGTGAGTCGCTCGACATCATCCTCAACATCTGGGAGCATATCGACGGCCCCTTCAAGTACGAGGGCAAGTTCTGGAACGTCAACATCCCCGATCCGAAAGAGTACGAATACGCCACTCTCAAGACGTTCCTCACCCCCTACCAGAAGCCCCACCCGCCGATCGGTGTCGCGGGCGCTAGCCCCGGCTCCGAGACGCTTAAGATCGTCGGCGAGCGCGGATACATCCCGATGAGTCTCGGTCTGAATGCCGTCTACGTCGCCAGCCACTGGGACGCTGTCGAGGAAGGAGCCAGGAGCGCGGGCAGGGAGGCGCCCTCACGGTCCGAGTGGCGAATCGTTCGCGACGTCTGGGTCGCCGACACCGACGAGGAGGCCCGCGAAGGCGCGATGAACGGGATGCTCGGACGCGCCTGGCGGGAGTACCTGCACCCGCTCTTCTCCTTCGGAGCGTACCCATTCCTCAGCTTCATGAAGCACGACGACTCTATCGACGATGACGACGTGACCCTCGATTACATGCTCGACAACCTCTGGATCGTCGGCTCCGCCGACACCGTCGAGGAGAAGCTCCGTGTCCTGTACGACACCGTCGGCGGATTCGGCACGCTCCTCTGGCTCACGTTCGACCACTCCGAAGACCGCGACGGCTACGAGAAGTCCGTCCGTCTCCTGTCACAAGAGGTAATGCCCAGGCTGGCGGACCTCACAGGTGTCTGAGCCAGACAATCTTTGGTCGGTCGACGCCGGATCCACCGTCTAGATCTACGCCGCTCCGCACCTCCAAGCACATCCGTCACTCCGGCGTAGAGCCTGCCCCGGCGGAGGTCGGGGCCGGAGTCCAGGGGGGAGGGGGCCGTCCGCCCACAGTTCGCTGCTCCCTGCCATACCGGCGTTCCAATCGTCAGGTCATGGATCAGGCGAGTCTTGAATCTCTCTGTCTTGCACTCCGCATGAGTCCAGATTGGTACGATTGCTGTACAATTGATCGACAGCCCAAAGGACGAGGACGTGCATTGGAGAGAGAGTCCGCATTTTTCGAGGCCCACTTCGCGGAGATACTGTCCCAGTATCCAGAGCAGTGGGTTGCGATATTGAACCAGTGCATCGTTGGAGTGGACCGCGATGCGAGACTGCTACTCACCACTCTTCACCGCGAAGGATTTCCCCTAAGCAGTGTGTTAGTCAGGTACGTGACTGCTGACGAAGAAGTTCTCATCCTCTCGGTATGATCAGCGGTTACTTCTCTGGCGAAGGTGCCAGAAAACGTCCGTTTGTTGACGCCATAGTCCAACTGGACTCCTCCTCGACCGGCGCTTTCGAAGTTCCCCTATTGGTCGACACTGGCGCTGACCGTACTGTGCTGTCTCCCTTGGATGTCCTGAGGATTCAACTCAGTCAGGGCGTTGACCTGGAGTTGCTTGACCCGGGAGTCCCAGCCGCTGGAGTCGGCGGTACCGCATCAACGAGCGTATCCCCCGGTGTCTTACGTCTGGGTGAGTTCTCGACCGCCTTGCAGTTCACACTCATAGAGCCACCGACTTTGGGGAGCATCTCTCGTATGCCTTCCCTCTTGGGTCGAGATGTCATCTCAATGTTCGGGCTGTACATGGACCAGCGGCGCCAACAGATTTTCCTACTCGACGAGAACGAGGTCAATGCGCTCGGCATACCGGGAGACCTTTCATGACCATCGACGCAGCAACCGCAATATCAAGAATCCTCAAAGAGGAAGGCATCGAGTGGGTCTCGACCTTCCCCGTCTGTCGCGTGAACAACGCCCTCGGACGGGAAGGTATCCCCATGGTGATGATGCGCGACGACCGCTACGCTATCGCCCTCGCCGACGGCTTCTCCCGCGCTACCGCCGGCGAGCGGATCGGCGTCTGCACTGTTCAGGGTGGCACCAACGCCGCCGGGATCCAGGTCGCATACGCCGGACTCGCCCAGGCCTACGAGGACGGATCCCCAATCCTCTGCATCACGGATGGCATACCCGCCGGCAGCTCCGAAAACACCCAATTCGACGTCACAACGAGCCTCAGGTCAGTCTCGAAGTGGTACGGCTACATCGACAGACCCGCCCGCGTGCCTGAGTTCCTGCGCCGAGCCTTCACGATGCTTCGGAGCGGCAGGCCCGGTCCGGTCGTGCTTTCGGTTCCCGATCCGTTCGGCGAGTTCGACGAGGATGCCGATCCCTATACCCCCGTTAAAGGATGGAAGTCGGCACCCGACCCGGACGACGTGTCAACAGCCGTCGCCCTTCTACTCCACGCCGAAAACCCCCTGATATATGCGGGTGAGGGGGTGATATACGCCCGCGCCTCTGAGGAGCTGAAGCAACTCGCAGAGCTACTCGGCGCTCCCGTGATAACCACCCTGAAAGCGATGGGAGCGTTCCCCGCAGACCATCCGCTCTTCGTCGGCGTCCGCGGCGAACACCCGGCGAAGTACCTGCGCAAGAGCGATGTCATTCTCGCCGTCGGCTCGAGCCTCTCTCCGGGCCGCTTTAGCCACGCGATCCCCGATCCGGCGAGCAAGACTATCATCCAGTGCAACCTCGACGAGCTGCACGTCAACCGCATCTACCCTACGGCACACGCCGTACTTGGAGACGCGAGGTTGACTCTGAAGGCCCTCACCAACGAGATGACAGACCGTACCTCGGGCGCCGGGCGGCCCGCCAACGGAGTCGAGTCCGATATCGCGGCCGCGTGTGAGGCCGGACTCGCGCAGTACCTGGCGCCGATGACATCCGATGGCAAACCGATCAACCCCTACCGCGTCTACAGCGGCCTGATGAACGTGGTCGACCCGTACAACTCATTCGTCACGCACGACTCCGGCAACACCCGAGACCAGCTTAGCTCCGTCTACAACACGCTGATCCCCCGCGGCTTCCTCGGTTGGGGCAACGTCTCAACCCTCGGGTTCAGCCTCGCCGCGACCATGGGCGCCAAGATCGCCTTCCCCGAGCGTCAGTGCGTCGCAGTGACTGGGGACGCCGGGGTCGGCTACATGCTCGGCAACCTCGAGGTCACCGTTCGAGAGAAGATCGGGGTCACCATCGTTCACATCAGCAACGGCGGGTTCGCCGGCTACGGCCCCGGGTTCTGGGGAGCGGGCCACGACCCGTACACGCACCTCGTCCTCGGCCCGGATGAGGTCGACATGTCGAAGGTGATCGGCGAGCTCGGACTTCACACAGAGCGCGTCACCGAGCCTTCAGAGACCGAACCCGCTCTCGAACGCGCCCTTGCCGCCAACGACGCCGGCCAGCCCTCTTTCATCGAGTTCATCTGCTCCCAGTACCCCGTTTATGGAGGCTGGGTCCCCAGCACACTCGCCCACTAGCTTGCGCCACGTCCCCGCGCTAGTCGCGCTCTGGCGTCCCCTCGCACCGATCTCAGTCGCAGTTATCGTGAGCAGCGTCTGGGCCCTCTGGAACCAACGGTCCAGCACCAACGCCACGTTGATTCCCTAGATCCCCACCGCGAAATCTGTCGCACCTCCATTCGCCCGAAGGTACCCCCCGTCGCCCCGGCACAGAGCCGACCGCGGCCCTCGTTACTGGGAGCGCGGGCATCCTGCCCGCATGGGGCCGGGTGGAGCAGGCCATGCGCTTTTGGGGCCACAAGCGCAGCCCCGACGGCTCGATCTCCTCCCCCCGTCGTCCCGGCACAGGTCTCGGATGCGCCGTGGCGTGCCGCGACCCACGGGCGGGGAGGTCCCCGACCCTGACTACTGCGGCTTCAGAGATCCCAGAACAACATCGGCGAATTGTCAGTCGATCGTCAGGGGTTGTTCAGCCGTCGTTCAGGATACCCTACGCCTACCGTGTGGTATCGTGGATTGCGGTCGGATACAATTCCTCCGCCGACCGGATCGGTCCCTCCAGGGGATGTCATGGGCGCCCCGCGTCGCGCGGCCGGATCTCGTGAGGGCGTCCCTTGTGGGCACACGGCGCTCGGTCTGGATAGCTAACAGAATCCACGAAGAACTCCGACGACACTGAATCAAGCCGAAATAGGTACGCAACTGAGATGACACAAATGTTCTCCTTCCTCAGATTGAGCCTTTTCACCCTGTTCGCCGCGGCCCTGGTCGTCATTGCCTCCTGCACCCGAGAGGTCCCCGTCGAGGTGATTAAAGAGGTCGAGGTCGAGACGATCAAGGAGGTCCCCGTCGAGGTCGAGGTCGTCAAAGAGGTGCCTGTGGAGGTGATCAAGGAGGTATCGGTCGAGGTGCCCGTCGAAGTGATCAAGGAGGTTTCGGTCGAGGTGGTCAAGGAGGTCACCAAAGACGTGCCCGTGACGGTGGTCGAGGAAGTGGTTGTGGTCAAAGAGGTTCCCGTCGAGGTGCTCAAGGAGGTCGAGGTCGTCAAAGAGGTGGTCAAAGAAGTTCCGGTGGAGGTCGAGGTCATCAAGGAGGTGGTCAGAGAAGTCCCGGTGGAGGTCGAGGTCATCAAGGAGGTGGTCAGAGAAGTCCCGGTGGAGGTCGAGGTCATCAGAGAGGTGGTCAGAGAAGTACCGGTGGAGGTCGAGGTCATCAAGGAGGTGGTCAGAGAGGTGATAGTCGAGGTCCCAGCACCGACCCCCGTACCTACCCCTACTCCTGAGCCACCGCCGACGATCCAGTTCAAGGACGCCGATGAGATTGTGCGCCTCGGTACTCTCGCGGAGCCGGAAGGTCTCGGCGCCACCGTGGGACAGATTGTCGGGATCCTCCGCGCCAACAGCCTCGTGTTCTTCAATCTGGAGCTCCCAGAGGACTTTGAACGCGCGGTAGCAGAAATCCGTTGAGTTCAATCCGATGGGAGCCGAAATCCACGACATAGCTTCTGGGCACCCGTAGGGGCGCTCCGCGAAGCGCCCGCCGCCAGCGTCGTCAGGCGATAGATTTGGGAGGAGCACGCAGTGAGTCGAAGCAAAGCAGTAAGCCTAACAGTTATCGTGTCGGCGGCCGCGCTTCTGGGCCTTGTCGGTTGGATCCTGCAAGTGACTTCAGGGCCGGACTCCGATCTGCGTGTACCGACGACATCCCGCCTCAGTCCTCCTGTGGCGCTGGCGGCGGAGCACTCCTTCCTTCATGAACACGCCGGAGTCACCGCCTACGCCAGGGTCGAGTGGGAGGGAGGGTTCCCAGACTGGGGAGACCTTCAGAAACGGCTCGTCGGCGTCCAGAAGTCCGGTCCCGGGTTCCTGGTCGGAGTCCTCGATGGCAGAGAAGGAGACGGAGCCGATGACAATCCACACGTTCTGCTACATGAGGATGGCTGGATCGCCGCCTACTTTCCAGCCAACCAACCTGCCGCCAGGATGATCTGTCATGATCAGTTTCCACGTGGCAGCAGATACTCCGGTAGTTTCGGCTGCAGGAGCCAGCACTATGACGGTCAGCACGCCCTTCAGTGGGCACTCGATGAGATTCTGAGGTCCACGAACGCCGGGATACTCGAGACTGGCTTCTTCCACTTCGGCTATCCGGACGCCACGATGCTCCTGGCCGCCACGAGGACGGACGGTGACCCGATGTCCGTCTACATACCGTCCGACGTGGATCTCCGGTCCGTCAGTATCTCATTAGACTGGAGGGACGCGGCGCTCGTCGTCCTTGTCGACGGTACCGAAGTCGTCAAGGTTGCCCCCCAATCTAGCTCGGAGGATAGGAACACAGTAGTGCTGGACCTGCCGACAGACCTCTTCGGACCTGACGTCTATCACACCATTGTCGTGGGGTTCGTGGAGAGAAGAGATGATTTTCAATTTGTAGATGGCTACTCGGTGGTCGTAGTCGCCCGTGAGTAGGTTCTCGGAGCCGCGATCATTCGAGGTTGTTGTAAGTACGCGGACACAGAGCCGAAGGAGCCGAACATGACGACGACCATCGCGAGGCGAAGCCTCTTCACCACTTTTATCCTCGCCCTGGTCTGCGTCTTCGCCTGCTCCACCGAGGTCCCCGTCGAGGTCATCAAAGAGGTCGAGGTCGAAGTGGTCAGAGAGGTCCCGGTCGAGGTGCCCGTCGAGGTCATCAAGGAGGTCGAGGTGGAGACCATCAGGGAGGTCGAGGTGGAGACCATCAAGGAGGTCCCCGTCGAGGTCCATATCGTCAAAGAGGTGCCCGTGGAGGTGATCAAGGAGGTCGTCAAAGAGGTGCCCGTCGAGGTGATCAAGGAGGTCACGAAAGAGATTCCAGTCGAGGTGATCAAGGAGGTCACGAAAGAGGTGCCCGTGACGGTGGTCGAGGAGGTGGTCGAAGAAGTGGTCGTTGTCAAAGAGGTGCCTGTCGAGGTGGTCAAGGAGGTCGAGAAAGAGGTGGTGGTCGAGGTGCCGGTGGAGGTGATAAAGGAGGTCATCAAGGAGGTACCGGTAGAGGTTGAGGTGATCAAAGAGGTCGAGGTCATTAAGGAAGTCGTGAAACAGGTGGTCGTCGAGGTCGAGGTGCCGGTGCAAGACCCGTCGTCGGGTGTTGAGGTTCCCGTCGCTGGAGCAGACGTTCCTCCTCCTCCGAGCGTCCAGTTTACGGCAGTGTCCGCTGGCTACGATAATACTTGCGGTTTGCGAGTGGACGGGGCGCCGGTCTGCTGGGGAGCCAACGGGTCTGGACAGTCAGCTCCGAGTTCCTCGTGGCGGTTTGAGTCGATCTCAGCTGGTGGGAACCACATCTGTGGCCTCAGATCCGACGGCAGCGTCTCGTGTTGGGGAGACAATGATTGGGGCGAGTCCTTGGTACCCCGAGATGAACGGTTTGCGGCCATCAGCGCCGGCCGCGCACACACTTGCGGGTTGCGGATGGACGGTACGGTGGTCTGTTGGGGCTACGATGATGATGGGAGATCCAGCCCAACGTCGGACGAATCATTCATCGCTATCACGAGTGGCGGTAGTCACACCTGTGCGCTGCGGCCTGACGGCACCGCCGTCTGCTGGGGCTCCAACGAGCACCGGCAAAAGTCCGTCCCGATCCTGCCGACTTACATCGACTCGTAGACCCGTCCGGCGCCTGTCGTCCTAGCAGGGCGTCGCGACCGGCTCCACGGAGTCCAATCGATCGGCAAGTCGATCCTCGGCTGTCTCCAGGTCAAACTGCACTTGCAAGCCCATCCAGAACCCCGGCGAGTTCCCGAAGAACCGGGACAGGAACAGCGCAGTCTCCGCCGTAATCGATCTTTCTCCATGTACGATCTCGTGGATTCGGCGCGCATCCACACCAATGGATTTCGCCAGCTTGTACTGGGAAATCTTCATTGGGCGTAGAAACTCCTCACTTAGGGATGCTCTGAACAACCGGCTTCAGGCTGGGCCGAGTTGACCGGAGTGGTTTTGGGGGCGTTAAATTGCCTCATGGTGCCGTATTGGGGGTTATTCTCGGCTTACAACCGGCCCTGACAGGGCCTTTCGCCGCCGTTAGCCCTGATTTTGGGCGCACTTATACAAGGTCTCACGCAGTCAGGTACTGTTCGGCCCTCATCAAGTTGGCAAACCCCAGCAGCGTCATCAGCCGCTGCGTGTTCTTGGACAGCCCCCTGTAGCGGACCTTGGCGTAGCCGAAGTGCCGCTTGATGTACAGGAACGGATGCTCCACCTTAGCTCTGACCGACGCTTTGCGCTTGTCCGACACCGCCTCAGGGCTCCCAGGCTCCAGCTTCCGACGCTGGCCGGGCCTCATCGCCACCTGCCACTCCACGTCCAAGCCCCGGTTCCCCGGCCTCTTGTCAACTCCCTGATACCCAGCATCTCCCCACACCTGAGACTCCCCACCGTGCAGCAACCGGGGCAACTCAGTCAGGTCATGCACGTTCGCAGATGTCGTGGTCATGCTGTGCACCACTCCCGTCTGCGAGTCCACACCGATGTGCACCTTCATCCCGAAGTGCCACTCGTTACCCTTCTTCGTCTGGTGCATCTCGGGGTCGCGCTCTTTAGCCCGATTCTTCGTCGATGAGGGCGACGCTATGATGCTCGCGTCCACTATCGTCCCCTCCTGAAGACGGAGACCCTTGGACTCCAGATAGCGGTTGATCTCCTCGAACAGACCCGCGCCCAACTCATGCTCTTCCAGCAGGTGGCGGAAGTTCAGAATCGTCGTCTCGTCCGGCAGCGGCCCAGGCAGTCTCAGCCCTACGAACCGCCTCACCGATTCGACCTCGTAGAGCATGTCCTCCATCCCAGGGTCGCTCAGGTTGTAAAACAACTGCACGCAGTGTATCCGTAGCATCACCGATAACTCGTAGGGCCGCCGACCACGACCGGCCTTGGGATAGAACGGTCGGATGCGCTCTTCCAACTCTTCCCACGGGATCAGTCCATCCATGCGCTCAAGGAACTTCTCCCGGCGAGTCTTTCGCTTCTTGCTCTCGTAGTCCAAGTCCGCAAACGTCGGCTGGTTCATTGCCTCTCCTCCCCCGTCTTCAGGCCTTGGCCCTATGTTACTATCCCACAAACCATCGGGACTTATTCAGAGCATCCCTAGACCCGTCCGACGCTCCGTCTGGCGCGATTGCCCACAGCCTCTAGGCCCAATGCCCGTACGAGTTCGCCGCGCCGGCCCGCCGTGGAGGGGCGAACGAACCGCCCCCGCATGTCATGCTGAGCGAAGTGAAACGGAGTCGGAGCCTGTCCTGAGCGCTGCCGAAAGGCATCTCACGCACTCGAGGTTGCTCGGTCAGCGATGCTTCGTCGGCCGCCGCGCCTGCCCGCCGTGGAGGGGCGGACTCCTAAGCAAGACAGTGAGACGAACCTGGCCTCTCCCCCTCGCCCCTTCTATCAGTGAATTGTCAGGTCTTTGTCAGCAACCGTTCAGATAACCCCAACTGTAATCGTGTAGCATCGGGGGCGGCGCACAACCAGAGTCCATCGACACCGAGAGGGCTGGGCGCGAGAGGTTGATCACCATGCAGGACTTTAATCTGGGAATGATCAGGCTGGGACGGTACGGTATCTGGGCCGGCGCGGCGTTCTTGGTACTCATCCTGATCGTCGCGATCGTCATGTTCGCGCTCCTCCGAGGGGTGAGCAGGCCTGGCGAGGCAACCGCGCGGTTCATTCCTGAGAGAGCGCCACTCTACGCCTCCATCAACCTCCGCCCGGGAGTGAGCCAGCTTAATCTAGCACGAGAGGTCTACTCCCTCCTACGGACAGACGACTTCGCGGACCATCAGGACGATCTGCTTGAGGATATCGAAGACGAAACGGACATCCAATTCATCGACGACGTCACCCCGTGGCTCGGTACTGACGTCTCATTCGCGCTCCTCCATGAGGACATCGATGTCCCAGAATGGATCGTTCTGGTGCAGATAAAAGATAGACACGGCGCAACCGACTTCATTGACGAGTTCGTCGACTATCTCGAGGACGAGCTCCACACCGAGTTCGATAGCGATGACTATAAGGATGCCGAACTATGGGTGGCCTCCGACGAGCCGATCGCCGTGGGAGTCACCGACGAGTACCTCCTCATGGGAGACAGCGAGACTACGCTGGAAGACATTATCCAGAACCTCGAGTCGCCTCCTGAAGATGCGCTCGCGAACGACGAGGCGTTTCTCGAGGCCCGCGAGTCGGTCCCCGCTCAGCGCGTCATGTTCCTGTTCGCCCGTGCAGAAGACTTTCTGGACCTGTTCGAGTCCGAAATCTACGCAGAGGTCTTGAACGAGCTACCCATGCCTACCGACGGAGCGGACGAGCTCATGAGGTATATCGACAGCAGTTTTCCGAACTACGTGGCGGCCTCGATGGCTTTCGTCAAGCACGGAATCCGCCTCGATGTGGTCATGGACACTCCGCCTCGGAAGTTCGTCCTTGGTTCCGACAACCAGCTGAGGTCATCCCGAGTCCTCCCGGCCGACACACTGATTCTACTTTCCAACGTCGGCGTTCCGGAGTCTTGGAATCAGTTCCGATCCACTCTCAGGGACTTCCTACCCGAGGCGGATGTTGAGTTGGAGATGTTCCTAGTGGAATTCGAGGACGATACTGCAGTCGATCTCGAGCGCGATGTCATCGACTCTATCTCCGGGGAGATTGTCGCAGCTGTTCTTCCGAGTAAGCTCCGGTTCGATGAAGACTTGGGCGGTCTCTCCGACCCGATTGAAGCGCTCCTGCTCGCCGACATCGAGAACCCTCGTGGCATCCTGGACGCCCTGGATGTCCTGACCGACATGATGGAAGACCTAGGACTCGTGCTAGAACGTGACACCGTCGGCAACCACGATCTCGTCACGGCGGACATCGGAGAGATAGGAGAGATGCTCGGCAACCCTGAGCCGGGTTACGTCGTCACCGACGACTGGGTGGTTCTGGGCAGCCATGTCGACGGCCTACATCGGTTCTACAGCACATCGGTCGGGGAGACAAACGCGCTAGCGTCTGTCGCGGAGTTCAAACGCGTTACCGAAATGGCTCCTGACCCGCTTCACTTCTTCCTCTTCGTTGACCTGTCCGGGATCGTCAACATGATAGAAGATGCCCTCACTGGCGACATGCGCTCTCAATACCGACGAGATATCCAACCGTTTCTCGACCCCTTGAACGCGTTTATGATCGGCGGCTCGACCACCAAGGAGCAGATCGTCTACACCGCCGTCTTGAGCCTCCGCGAGTAGGTCTTCGTAGTCGGTCTCCCTAACTCGAAGACCATTGGTCGCCGGGGTGGTACGGAAGGCCCTGACGGCACGCAGGCGGACCGCGATCCCAGCCCGCAATCCGTGCGTAGGGTCGACCCACCGAGGCCCCTGGAGGTCTCGTAATGGAAGATATGGTAACCCTGATCGGTGCGATTGCCAGCCAGGCCGTGGCCGTCGGCGCCCTCGTCGTCTCAGTTGGCGTCTTCATCCTCGTCTCGAAGCTGGGAAGCGCCATCGAGTCAATGGCCTCGAACGACTAGCCAGGTCTCGATTACAGCTCCAACACTCACTGAGCCGTAGCGCCCCCGTCGATAACCAGCTCGCTGCCGGTCATGTACGACGACTCGTCTGAGGCGAGGAAAAGCACGCCGTAAGCGACGTCTAGCGCCTCGCCTATTCGACCAAGAGGGACTCTGCTCCTGGTCGCCTCGCGTTGGTCCGGTGCGTCCAGCGTCTCCCGTGTCATGTCCGTGTAGATGATGCCAGGATGGATCGAGTTGCAGCGGATCCCGTCTTTCGCGTGCTGGATCGCCGTGGACTTTGTCAGAAGCCGCACCGCGCCCTTCGTCGAGGCGTAGGCGCCGCCCGACGGTCCTCCCACCATCCCCGCGACCGACGAGATGTTGATGATCGACCCGCCCCCGGCTTCCCGCATCGCCGGGATTGCGGCCCTGGAGCCCAGAAACACGCCCTTGGCGTTGATGTCCATGATTCGGTCCCAGTCGTCGCCGGTCGTCTCGTCGATGCCCTTGCGGATCAGGATCCCCGCGTTGTTCACCAGGACGTCCAGCTTGCCGTAGCGATCGACCGCTGTCTCGACCGCATGGCTCCAGTCCGACTCGCTGGTGACGTCGAGGTGAAGGTACGTCGCGCTGCCCCCTGACGCCGCGATCTCAGCAGCGACCTGTCCCCCCAGTTCGTCGAGGATGTCTCCAATTACGACGCTCGCCCCCTCTTCGGCGAATAGCTTCGCCTCCACCGCGCCCTGACCACGCCCGCCGCCGCTTATCAGTGCGACCTTTCCTTCCAATCTCATCTGCAACTACCCCCTTCTTTCACGTGTGGCCCGTAGTATACAGCGCTAAAGCCGATCGCTATTGCAAGCAGGTACCTGTTGGACTTATCATTCAGCCTGCCGGACTCGTCCTCCGATGAGCGGTTTGCCGTTCGATAGGAGCTTATCGAAGGACGGCCACATCGTACCTATAGCGAATTTACGGAGTGGTGCGCACACCCGCAAAGTCCTCACCCCCCAAGTCCGACAACACTAATCCGACGCGGAGAATACATCTATGGTCGCAACCTCCGGAAGTTCAACGGCTGTAGTCAACTCGCTGTCTCTATCTCATGGAATGACGCGACGCGAGGTGGAGCTGCCCGACTACGAAAAAGACAGGATCGAGGACGTTGGTTTCCTGACCGCAATGACCCTCGTCCTCCTGGGCAACTACGCGCAAACGGGCCACTTCGGCGGCCCGCTGGCGTACACGCCGTACACTGTGACATCCCACCTGCTCGGACCTGACCTCGGCGGACTGCGTTACGACTACCGCCGGCCCAAACACCCGTACGCCGACCGATTTATGTTGGCGGGAGGACACAACGCTCCAGTCACATACGCCCTCTGGATGATCCTGGGCGAGGCGCTGGCGCGACAACACGCGGCCACGGGCGACGACCGCTACGCCGCCGACCCCGTCGCTTCGATGCTGTCGATAGACGCCCTCGGCTTCCGCCGAGGACGAGGCGCCCTCGATACGATACTTGAGGACAACGACCTCGTTGACCACCCTCTAATGCAGCAGGCGAAGATCAGAGGAATCCGCTCCCTCGCGGGCCACTCCGAGACCACCGACCTAACAAACGACGTCAACGGTGGGCCCTCTGGCATCGGCATCGCCACCTCCGCTGGCAAGGCGGCCTTCTGGGACATCGTCGGCGCCCCCGACAGCCTCAAGGTAATCGCCATTGAGGGCGAGTTCGCCCTGACGTCAGGGCACTCCCAGGAGATGAAGACCGCCGCTGTCGCTCAGCAGGTCGGCAAGCGCCTGCGCCTCCTGCTCTCCTACAACAACGCAGGGATCGACGACGAGCTAGTCGGCAGCGTCATAAGACCCGTCTACGACGCCTACAGGATTGAGGACCAGTGGGCCGCGTACGGCTGGAACGTCATGACCCTAGACAATGGCAATGAGTACGATCAGGTCGTCGCCGCGCTAAAGACGATGGAGGAGTGGGACCACGAAGACAACCGTCCGATGATTGTGGTTGGCAAAACGGTCAAGGGCTGGTGGCCCGGTGCCGTCGACGGACAGATTCCCGGGTTCGGCGAGCAGGTCGTCAGCTACCACAGCCACCCATACAACCTCGCCATGAACGGCGACTACTTCGTGGCCCTCGCCGGTACCTTCGAACAACGCTTCGGCGTCGAGTTCGAGGGGATCCACGACGGCGCTGTCACAAACGAACGCGAGCGACTGGTCCAGTTCAAGGCGAACATGGACATCGCCCTGTCCGTCCTCGACAGGAACGGACTCGGCGACTGGGTCGCCGACCGGCTGGTCGACATCGGCGAAAGTGTCGACGACAGCCTTCCGCTCCGCGTCGACCGCGCCAAGGACCCATTCCAAGACTCGCGAATCAAGGTCAAGAACCTTCCCGTCGAGCCGCAGGACCTTCGGGTCACCAATCCGTCCTCCGGGGAGGAGAAGGACCTCGCCATCAAGCTCTTCGAGGAGCCTGGCAACGTGCGCGGTACGCGCAGGGCGATCTCCGAGATCATCAAGTGGATGAACTACGTCACCGACAACCGGTTCATCGTGGTCGCCGCCGACCTCGCAGAGTCGATCAACGTCGAGCATGGCGCTATCTGGGACACCTTCGATCCCGTCGCCAACCCCAGCGGCGGACGCCTAAAGGCCGCGATCCAGGAGGCGGGCAACGCCTCAACGGCGATCGGCCTCGTCGGACAGTCCGTGTCCCTCGACCCCGACGAGCATGTCGGCGTTTGGGCGCTCAGCGGCACATACGGGGCGTTTACCCCGCTCATGTACCTGCCGTCTCGCGTCTGGAGTCAGCAGAACCAGGATAGTCCGTTCCGAACCGGCGTGCTGCACATCCTCGCCGGCCACTCAGGTCCCGAGACCGCAGCCGACGCGCGCACCCACTTCGGAATCTTCGCGCCGCAGGTGTGGAAGCTGTTCCCCCGCGGCCAGACGATAACCCTCAGCTTCTGGGACTACAACGACGTCGCCCCAGGATACTTCGCTGCCGCAGAGATCGCCGCGCGTGAGAAGAAGGTCGGCGTCATCGTCCTCGAGGTCGCGAGACCAGACTTCCCGGTCGCTGACCGCAGCACCTTCGCCGACACAGATCTCAAAGCCGCCGCCAAGGGCTTCTACCTGATCCGCGACTTCGATCCAGACAAGCCTAAGGACGGCTACGTAGTCGTCCAGGGCTCCTCTTCGACGGTCAACCTCGTGTCCGTCCTGCCTCAGCTCGAGTCGGAGGGCGTGAACGTCAGGGTGATCTCCGCGATCAGCGAGGAACTGTTCACCCGCCAGTCGCAGGAGTACCAGGACTCCATCCTTCCTCCCGGGGCGAAGTACGACCTGATGGTCGTGACCACCGGTACCCGTCGGATGTGGCCGCTGCAGAACGTAGGCCCGCTGACAGACGAGTACTCGCAGACTTCTGACTGGGACAACCAGTGGCTCACTGGTGGCTCCGAGTCCGACGTCATCGCCGAGGCCCATCTCGACGCCGGCTCAATCTACGTCGGCGTCAAACGCTTCGCCGCCGACCACGATTCGCGGATTGCGCGGCAGACCTCAGATCTACAGGGATTGACCGCCGACTGGCCATTGTGGGGCGCAGTCTGACGGGTACGTTGTGCGACTGCACGTCAGCTAGCCAATGGCGTAGCGGCGGTTCGCGAACCGCAAGAAGTCTTGAAAATACCTACTCGGCGAACATCTGGCTGAGGACTTTGAGCACCTCTCTCAGGGTGTCCGGGTCCAGACTACCCAGTCTACTAACAAGACGGCGACGATCCACGGTGCGAATCTGGTCCAGCACGACGTGCCCGTCCCGCTGCTGAAATCGACATCGAATTCTGAATGGATACGCGTGTCCGCCGGTAGTCATCGGCGCGACTACGAACGTGCTCAAGTTTTCGTTCAACTCGTCAGGTGAGACGACTACGCACGGGCGCGCTTTCCTGATCTCACGGCCCAAATCGGGTCGAGTGTAACTAAGTAGACGTCGCCACGTTTCGGTCCGCTCACTCCCAGGTCCACTCGGTATCGTCAAAGTCGGTAAGAGTCGGCTCATCCAGCAGACCGTCATCTCCACGATCCTTAAGTTGCGCCGCTGCCTCAGCCCAGCCTGATCGTCGCGGCGTCGAGGCCTCGATCAAGATGCCAGACTCGACGACGCGCATCTCGACATCCATCTCAAGCCCGGCCTCGTCGATGAAAGACTTGGGGATCCGCACGCCACGCGAGTTTCCGATCCGGACTATCTTAGTTTTCATGTCACCGTAATCCTTTAGGTAATAATATTGTGATTACTTGGTACGCGCCCTGCAACGTCGACAGCGATGCTGGTACGGCTTGCACGCGAACCGCCCCTATTCCAGCCGCCGAATCCTGGGCAGACCCAGCGCGGAAACGAAGCTCGCGACCACCAGCGTCGTGCCGCTGGCTAAAAGGGCCATCGGCGCTCCGATCGCGCCGGCGAGCGCGCCCAGACCGAGGTGGCCGACCGGCGCCGTCCCGATGCTCAGCGTCCACGCGCCGACGGCCCGGCCCCTCTCCTCCTCCCGTACGTTGTCCTGCATCAGCGTCATGTGCAGCGTGTCCACGCACATCGCGCACATGTGGGCCACCATCAACGCCAGCACGTAGGGGACGACAGACTCAGAGAGCGGCAGCGTCATCAGGCTCGCCCCGAATGTCGCCATCACCACGAACATCAGCAGCCCGCGGCGACGAAAGTCTCGAAGCGCGGAAAGCACGATGAGTCCCGCAATCCCCCCCAACTGACGAGTTCCCGTTATCACTCCCAGCCCGACGGGGCCGAAACCGAGTACGTCCTTCGCCAGCACTGGGAGCAGGGCCATGTGTGTGAACCCGAACAGCTCCGTGACCGAGGCGAGCGACATCAACGCCACTAGCGTCCTGTTGGTCCGCAGGATCTGAACGTACTCGAACAGGTTGCGCGACACGGACTTGCGCCCGCCGGAACTCCGCTCCCGCCGAGTCGCTCGGATCGGTAGCAAGAACAGCACCGAGACCAGGTACAGCCCGGCGATAACTGCGTACTGCCCGCCCGCCCCAATCCTGGCGATGATCAGGCCTGAGCCGAGAGACCCGATCACCATTCCCATCTGCCGTACCACCGAGTTCAACGCCATCCCATTGAGCGCCAGCTCTCTCCCGACGATGTCGTACGTGAAAGACTGGCGTGTCGTTAAGATGAACGCGGACGTGGCGCCGCCGATCGTGATCAGCGCCAGGATGTGCCAGAGAGCAACCGTCTCCGCAATCATTACCGCGCCCATCAGCCCCGATGATGCTGCGCCGGCGAGAATCACTACGATCAGCAGTTTCCGTCGGTCCAACCGGTCGGCGACCGCTCCGCAGACAGGGCCTAGGAAGAAGAACGGCGCCATCCCCAATGCCGCACCCACGCCGACCATGAACGCGGACTCGGTTATGTCGAAGACCAGCCATCCCGCTACGACCCAGGTCATGCCCATTGAGACCGCTTGGGGCAGCAATGACCACCACTGGAGCCGGAAGTCTCGAAATTCGAACGAGCGCGCCCAACCTGGGTAGCCAGACCTCACAGCCACCGTTGGTCCACCCGGGCTGACGGCCCAGACGGCAGTTCCGGCCGTCCACTGGTCCTAGAGCGCCGCAATCGCCCGCCGCTGGAGCTCAACCAGCTTCCCGATCCCCGACTCTGCCAGAGTCAGCATCTCGTCCATCTGGTCCCGCGAGAAAGCGCCGTCTTCAGCGGTGCCCTGAACCTCGACGAACTCTCCCGCGTCCGTCATCACAACGTTGAAGTCCACCGACGCTCGATAGTCTTCTTCGTAGCACAGATCGAGAGTGGACTCGCCATCTACGATCCCCACGCTGACCGCCGCGACCCCCGCCTTCAACGGCAGCCCTTCCAGATCGCCGCTCGAACGTAGACCTGCCAGCGCCTGACAGACCGCGACGTACGCCCCCGTAATGGCCGCGGTTCGCGTCCCTCCGTCCGCCTGCAGCACGTCACAATCAACGGTGAGCGTCCTCTTCCCGAGAGCGTCCATGTCCACCGCCGCCCGCAGCGAACGGCCGATCAGTCGCTGAATCTCCTGCGTCCGACCTCTCGGCGTCGTCTCGCGCCGCGTCCGAGTATGCGTCGAGCGAGGCAGCATCGAGTACTCCGCCGTCACCCACCCCTGGCCCGCATCTCGTAGAAACGACGGCACCCGGTCCTCGACACTGACCGCGCATAGCACCCGCGTGTCGCCGACGGCGATCAACGCCGACCCCTCCGCGTACTGCTGCGCCCCGATCTCGATCGACACCGGCCGTAGATCGTCATTCGATCGTCCATCCGCGCGAGTCACGCTCCCCTTCAACCTCCTCTGAATTTGCGGCGTGAGTATAGCACAGCGCAACCAAACCCCCTCACTGCCGGAGAATCCGACCGCTAGAATCCACCAGGGCCTCGCGGGTTATCATGGTCTCGTTTACCGGTTCCTCACCGCACACTCCCTGCGCTAAACTCGTAGGGTGCTCCTCTCTGCGTCACAGCTAAAGCTCTTCTTCAGCGACGTCGAGGTGTTTGCTGAGGTCACCGCCGACGTCGACGACCAGTCCCGCATCGGGCTGGTTGGACCAAACGGGGGTGGCAAAACATCGCTCCTACGCGTACTAGTCGGTGAACTCGAACCGGACTCTGGTTCGGTGACGACTATGCGGCGACTTCGCATGTCCTATGTGCCCCAGATTGCAGAGCGCGACAAGCCCGGAACACTCCGCGACGAAATACTTTCCGCTTTCGAAGGGCTATTTGAGCTGGAAGAGGAGTTGGCCTCCGCCGCGCTCGAGATCCAGCAGCGCCGAGGCGCCGAGCAGGCCCTTGCCGAAATGCGCTACTCGGAGCTTCTAGCCGAGTACGAGTCCCTCGGCGGTTACGATTACCAAAACCAGATGGAGCGCGTCGCGCTCGGGGTCGGTCTGCCGGTGGAGACGCTGGATACTCCCGCGTCCAAGGCTAGCGGAGGGGAGCGTACCCGCGCCGCCCTCGCTCGCGCGTTGCTAACCGATCCCGATCTTCTCGTGCTGGACGAGCCGACGAACTACCTCGACTTCGACGGGTTGACCTGGCTCGAGGGCTTCCTGTCGAGCTACCGATATGCAGTTCTGGTCGTTTCTCACGATCGCTACTTCCTCGACCGCGTCTGCAGCGAGATCTGGGAGATGGAGCGCGGACGGCTCCAGCGATTTCCGGGGAACTACACAAAGTACCGCCACCTCAAGACGGAGCAGACCGAACGCCAGCAGAAGGAGTTCGAACGCCAGCAGGAGTATATCGCCAAGGAGGAGTTCTTCATCCAGCGCTATAAGGCCGGCCAGCGCTCCCGCGAGGCGCGTGGACGCGAGACGCGCTTGGCGCGGCTGGAAAGGAAAGAGGCGCCCCGGCAGGAGAAGACGGTCAGCATCGGACGCGCGGACGCCTCCCGCACGGGACACGTCGTCGTGAGCTTGCGAGGTCTCTCCGTAGGCTTTTCCGAGAACGGGACGATCACGGAGCTGCTCTCAGTGCCGGACGTCGATCTCGAACGCGGCTCGCGCACCGCGATAGTCGGCGCGAACGGAATCGGAAAGACGACGCTGCTGCGAACGATCCTCGGCGAACACGAGCCACTCTCTGGCACCGTGAGACTCGGACACAACGTCGAGACCGGGCACCTCCACCAGGGAACCTGGACGCTGCCCGACGACAAGTCGGTGCTCAATGCTTTTCTCGAAGTCAAGAACCTCCCGATTGGCGACGCCCGAGACTACCTGGCCCGCTTCCTCTTTCAGGGCGAGGACGTCTTCCAACGCGTTGCGTCCCTCTCAGGCGGAGAGCGGACCCGCCTCTCCCTAGCGCGTCTGCTCATCGTCTACCCCAACGTGCTTGTGCTCGACGAGCCGACAACCCATCTGGACATCGCCAGCCGCGAGGCGCTCGAAGACACCCTCGAGTCCTACGACGGAGCGCTGATCTTCGTCTCGCACGACCGCCACTTCATCAACTTCATGGCAGAGCAGGTCTGGTCGATCGAGGACGGCGCCGTCCGCACCTTCGCCGGCGGCTTCGAGGAGTGGATGGAGATCAACCGCCCACCCGAGCCTGAGCCGGTCTCACGTCGCGCCCGCGCCCGGCACCGCCGCCGCGATCGCGAGACCCGAAGACGCGAACGCAGCTCAGCGTCATCCGACCGCGCCCAGGCAGTCGACTACGAAGCCCTGATCCACGAGCTCGAAGCCGAGCTCGCAGATATCGAAGACCGCCTCGACACGGCCTCCGCCTCCCAGGACCTCGACGAGATCACCCGCCTCGGCAGGCTGCACACCAGAGCCCAACGCGCCATCGACCGCGCCTGGCAACAGTGGGGGAGCTGATTCCTGCGGATTCCGCTCCCAGTCGACTACGCTGTACTGAAGGTGGCATCAGATTACCCTGCGGAGGATCATCATGGTCGACACACTTGCGCCAGTTATTGGCGCCGTCTTCATGACGGCGGGTCTGTGCGCCCTAGTCGTTGGCGTTGTGGGGTTAATTAGCTGGACGCGACAGCATACCGGCGGATCGGATTCGCGCTAACTCATCAATCGCAGTGAAAAGTAGCGACACGCCCACAGTCTGGATTCTCTTGATCCTCTCCGCAATCACGCTGATTGCCCTTAGCGCTCTGGTGTGGCTGTCACCTGTTCAGGCCAACGACACTACACCAGCCCAAGACAAGTTAATGAACATCCCCGGCTGGATGGTCAAAGCATCGATCGGCGCCATCTTGGGATTCGCCGGAGCACGCTTGGCCGCCCGAAACGGGGCACGATCTGCCTAGCCGAGAGTCAGGCCCCTGCAGTCCTTTGAATCCCCCGTATCTTCGGAGCGTTCTTCAGCGCCTCGCGCCGCGATAGAGGGCTGAGCAGCTCCCAGTTCTTCTCGACGTAGTCCTCGACGGTATCGAGATCGGTCCAGGCGAGGTCTCGCAGCGCCCAACCGATGGCCTTGCGGATGAAGAAGTCGCGGTGCGACAGGTTGGGCTCGATGCAGTCGAATAGGAGGTCGAGATCCGTCTCGCTCTTTCTGTTGACCTGGCAGATGATCGAACAGCGCCGCTTCCACATGTTGCGGTCGCGACTCCAGAACCTCATTCGCCGTGACACCCCCTTCGGGTATCGCACGAGGAGCCCCCGCAGCATGTACGTGGCGACCCAGTCGACGTAGTCCCACCATCCGCCCGTCACGACGATCTCCTCGAACATCGGGATCGTATCGAAGGTCCGGAACGACGTGTACTGCCGCGCCTCGGCCAGATCAAGTGCCGCATAGCGCTCCTCTCGGTAAGACGCGTTCCGCCATAGTTCGAGGATCGTTGCCTCCCACTCAGACTTCTCGACTATGGCGTGTTCGCGGAAGATCGGGCGCAGCAGCTTAACTCTCACTGGCTTCTGCACTCCGCGATAGGGCATCTCAGACTTCATGTACGCCCGCATGCCGTCCGACTTCTCGGGGTTGGCGTTCTCAGCCAGGGCGCGCCGGACTTCGGACACCAGCTCAGCGTTCATTCCCCGCCGGCTCGACCGTACTTTTCAAATGCCTGGTCGTACCCTTCAGGTGTATTGAGGTCTAACCTGACCATCGGATCGTCGAAGTGGATCTCGTTGATCTCTGCGCGATGACGCTCGAAGACTTCGCGGAGTCCCCGGTTCTCCTCCGAGATAAGGTGGAGCTCTGGCAAGAGCCGTGAGGAGAACATGAGCGGATGCCCGCCGCGTCCCCGGTGTCGAGGGGAGGTGAGAAGCGCTCCGGCCCCAACGTGCGACGCCACGACCCGCGACACGATCTCCGGACCCCGCGGCTGATCGACGCCGAGCATGATGATGTCCTTCGCCTGGGGCGACAAGGCTCTCAGGCCGGCCTTGATCGACGACGTCCGGCCCTCCCTGTAGCGCTCGTTGACAGCCGCTCGAACACCGGGACCGGAAACGTATTCCGCAACTTCGTCCGCTCGATGGCCGAGTACGACGACCACCTCCAATGATCCGCCGTCGAGAAGCGCCCTTATCTGGTGCTCGACGAGCGTCTTTCCTCGCCAGGGTAAAAGCGGCTTCGGCCGGCCCATGCGCATGCTGAGCCCGGCAGCGGTAAGAACAGCGGATATCACGACTGGTACGGGTCCCTCAGGGTTTCGCCGCGCCTGCCCGCCGTGGAGGGGGCGAACGAACCGCCCGTGCCCCTCAGTCCGCGACGGCGGCTGGCTGCTCCGCCGCCACCTTCGCGATGATGCGGTCGATGCGGTGCTGCTCCAGCTTCATCGTCTGGCCCGTGCCGCCGAGTCTGTACATCAGGATCTCGCCCATGATGCTTACAGCGATCTCCTCCGGCGTCCGGGCGTGGATGTCGAGCCCGATAGGCGACCGGATCTCGCGCAGGCGCTCCTCCGCGATGCCCATGCGGACGAGGTCCTCGTAGATCAGGATCGTCTTGCGCTTGCTGCCCATGAGCCCAACGTACCGCGCTGGCGTCTCCGCCGCCGCCGCCAGCGCGACGTTGTCGAACCTGTGCCCGCGCGTCGCCACCACGATGAACGTGTTCGCGTTGATCGGCAGCTCCTTCAGCGCTTCCTCAGGCTTCTTGAGGACGACGATGTCTGCCTCCGGGAAGCGCTGAGGGTTCGCGAACTCCTCGCGGTCGTCGGTGATGAACAGCCTGAATCCCAGCGGCTTCGCGTGGCTTGCCAGCGCGCGGGAGACGTGCCCGCCTCCGCAGATCACCAGCTGAGGCGGGGTCGTGTACGCCTCGATGAAGTACTCTGCCCCGTCCTCGGTGATCACGTAGTCGTTTCGGCCCATCGCCATCAGGTTTCGCGCCCGCTTCACCGCGTCTCGGTCGATGTCGAAGCCCCCGAGCGAGCCCACTGTCGAGCCGTCCTCACGGATGAACAGCTTCGCGCCAACGGCCCGCGTCCGGCCTTCCGCGGCCTTGATCAGGCTGGCGAGCGCCACCGACGGGCCGCCCTCGTAAGCGGCGTCGATCTCCTTCGCGTAGTCGAGGTACTCCTCAGGCCTGTACACCGGGTCGATCAGGAAGAACATCGTTCCGCCGCAGACCAGACCGTCCTCGGCGGCGAGGTCCTCGTTCAGCTCGTACTCGCGGTACTGCGCGTCGCCGCCCCGCTTCATGAGCTGGGACGCGGCGAACCAGATGTCCCCCTCGACGCACCCGCCGCCGAGGGTCCCGACGCCGGTCCCGTCGCTGCGAACCAGCAGCTTCGCCCCAGGCTTCTGCGGCGTCGAGCCCTTCGTCCGGATGACCGTGGCCATCACAAGCTGCTCGTCTCTCGCGAGAAGATCAACCGCCTCGTGAAATACGTCCTGCATCTATCCCTTCCACCTCATTCGTCAGCTACCGCCGATCCCTCCGCACACCATCCACACTCATACTACCACGATTATCCCACCCGCTCGAAGATCGTAGCCACGCCCTGTCCGCCACCTCCTCCGTTCGTCCTGAGCCTGTCGAAGGACGAAGCGGGGGGGCTGGGAGAGCGCCAACCCCTTACCCCACCCGCTCGAAGATCGTCGCCACTCCCTGTCCGCCGCCTACGCACATCGTCACGAGCCCGAGGCTCTGGTCACGAAGCTCGATCTCCTCCATCAGCTTCACAGTCAGCACCGCGCCGGTCGCGCCGACCGGGTGGCCAAGGCTGATGCCGCTGCCGTTCACGTTTGTCTTGTCGAGGTCGAAATCGAGCTCGCGGATGCAGTACAGCGCCTGCGCCGCGAACGCCTCGTTCAGCTCGACGAGGTCGATGTCGCCGACCTCCATACCCGCCTTGCCCAGTGCCTTCTGGACGGCCGGTACCGGGCCGATCCCCATGATCGCCGGATCGACGCCCGCGACGCCCCGGGTGTGCCAGCGGAGCTTCGGCGCGATCCCCAAGTCCCGGGCCTTCTCCTCAGACATGATCACCACCGCCGCCGCGCCGTCATTGATGCTTGACGCGTTGCCCGCGGTCACAGTCCCGTCGGACTTGAACACCGGACGCAGCGTCGCCAGCCGCTCCAGGCTCGTGTCGGCCCTCGGCCCTTCGTCCGTATCCACGACGATCGGGTCTCCCCGGCGCTGCGAGACGCTCACCGGCGTGATCTGCCTATCGAAGCGCCCGCTCTCTATCGCCACGACTGCCCGCTGGTGGCTCAGCAGCGCAAGCTCGTCCTGCGACTCGCGGCTCACCTCGAACCGCGCTGCCACGTTCTCGGCGGTCACCCCCATGTGGTACCGGTTGACCGGGCATCCGAGGCCCTCGATCAGCCCATCCCTGAGCGTACTGTCGCCCATGCGCAGCCCGTCGAAGCGCACGCTCGGGTCGAGCATGAACGGTACTTGTGTCATGTTCTCAGTGCCCCCCGCAACCGCAATGTCGACCTCCCCCGTCCTGACAAGTTGCGCCGCCATGTTGATCGCCTCGAGACCGGACGAGCACTGCCGGTTCACCGCGATCGTCGGTGTCTCCTCGGGAATCCCCGCATTGAGCGACGCAAGTCGTGAAGCGTATCCGGCCTCCGCAGACTGGAGCGCGTTCCCGAACACCACCTCGTCGACCATCTCCGGCTCGATCCCCGCACGCTCCAGCGCGGCCCGGATGGCCGTCGCTCCCAGCTCAGGCGCCGGCACGTCCTTGAACGATCCCCCGAACCGCCCCATCGGTGTCCTCGCTCCGCTTACGATCACCGCGTTCTGCATCGCACATCTCCCCTCATCTCAAATCGGCTGAATGGCCCCGATTATACGTCATGCTCCCTCTACCCGTTGCGTCGCAAATGCTGTTACCGAGATGGTTACGCACCGGATGGACTTCGCCGACGTGCAGGCCGCCTACGACACGTACGAGAAGATCGACGACAACGTCGTCAAGGTCGTCATGGAGACCAAACGGACGCCCCACCGAAAGCCCAGCCCCCGTTAGTCCTGAGCCCGCCGAGGGACAGACCTCGTTCCTAGTACCTCGCCCCTAGTACCTCGCCCCTAGTACCTCGCCCCTCATTCCTCATTCCTAATCCTCCCCTACTGATGCACCGCGCCCATCGCCCCACCGCCTGCCGCGATAATCTCGCCGGTTATGCACTCCGCCTTCGGCGACGCCAGGTACGCTGTCAGCCACGCAAGCTCCTGGGGCTGAATCGGCCACCGGATCGCGACGTTTCGTGACACCGACTCGTTGATCTCCTCGCGGGAACGCCCTCGGCCTCTGCGCGTGCCTCGAGCCGCTCCTCGACAGCGTTCGACAGCGTCAGCCCCGGATGCACGACGTTTAGCGTAATCCCGTCCACACCGAGCTGGTCCGAGAGCGTCTTCGTCATGTGGACGACTGCTGCGTTGCGCAGACCGTAGATCGTCGATTGCCTCGCCGACACGCCTCCGATGCTGATGACGCGTCCCCACTTCTGCGCCTTCATGTGCGGAGCGACCGCCTTGATCGCCCTGAAGTACCCCACGATCTTCGTGTCGAGGTCCTCGATCAGGTCCTTCTCTTGCGCCTCCTCGAGCGAGCCCCTCACCTGGCCTCCAACCATCGCCGCGCTGTTGACGAGGATGTCCACGCTTCCCAGCTCGGACACCGTAGTCTCCACCATCCGCTTGACGTCGTCCCAGCTTGTGATATCGGCTGAGATAGCGATCACCCGGCGTCCCGTCTCGTCGGCGATCTCCCTAGATGTTGCGTCGAGCGCGTCCTGCGATCGGGCGGCGATTGCGACATCCACCCCCTCCCTCGCCAACTCCAGCGCAATCGCCTTGCCTATCCCCTTGCTTCCGCCGGTGATCAGGGCTACCTTGCCCTGTAGCTGAAGGTCCATTGACTCACGTCTCCTATTTTCTGTCTCTCACGAGTAGAGGCGGTTCTCGAACCGCCTCTACTGCCGGTGTTTTGATCGTTCTGGCAGGGTTACACAGTTGAGCACGCTGACCCGTCGCTGGGCTGTCATGGGCGTGTGGCAGTTTACAAGCGTCTCCGCCTTTATGATGGCGATCACCGTCGGGATTCTGCTCCCTGCGGTTAGCGCCGACCTGGGTCTAAGCCCAATGCAGCAGGGGTTCTTCGGCTCGTCAGCATTCGTCGGCAATCTCGTTCTGGCGTTGCCACTCAGCTGGTGGACGTCCCAGTTTCGTCCCAAGACGTTGACGACCGTGACCCTTGTAGTCGGCGCGGCCCTACTCATGATGCAGGGTTGGGCGCCAGGATTCTTCCTGCTCATACTCGGACGCCTCGGCTTCGGTATCTCGGCGATGGCACGCGAGCCTGCCCGCGCCCTGCTCATGCACCAGTGGTTCTCACCCCGGGAGTTCATCTTCGTCAACAGCGTCTATAATGCGCTGTTCGGTCTCGTGGTCGGGGGTGGACTCGCAACGACGCCATTCATCCTGGCCGCCGTCGGCAATAGTTGGAGGTCCGTCCTCCTCTCGTTCGTCGCGCTGCTTTCCGTTCTGACCCTACTCTGGACGCTGATCGGCCGGGAACGGACCGACGATACGGGCGCACCCCCGCAGACGGTCCAGCACTTGGACGTGATGCGAAGAGTCGTTGGGTACAGCGAACTCTGGATCGCGGGGATCGGATTCGCGGGCGCGACCCTCGGCTGGGCCGCGTTCCTGAACTTCTACCCCACGTTCATGTTGACAGCCAATGACCTGCCTCTCGCCTGGTCAGGCGCGATACTCGGACTCGGCATCCTCGTCGGCGGGCTGGCCGGTGTCGGGCTGAGTTTCTTCGTCGCGACACTGTCCCCAAAACGCAGAAAGAATCTGATCCAAGCGCTCGGTGTACTGATGGCTGGGACCTACCTCGCCATGATCCAGATCGAGTCGGTTCCCGCGCTGCTTGTAATCTCGGCCGTCAACGGCGTCGGTTGGGGTTTCTGGCCGATTCTGGCCTCGGTTCCCTTCTACCTCCCAGGCGCGCCGCCAAGGGTCGTCGCGATTGGGGCAACCCTCATCATGACGATGGCTGCATTCGGAACGTTCTTGGGTCCCTCGCTCACTGGGGTGCTGCAAGAATTGACCGGCGACCTCCGTCTTGCGTTAGTTCCAGTGTGCTTCGCTCCGTTGACCCTCACCCTGTCAGGCACGCTGCTCCGTATTCGCACCGATGCCGAATGACGACGCCCCGCGTCCGATTCGCGGCATGTCCGTAGGGGTTCGCCGCGCCTGCCCGCCCTGGAGGGGCGAACGAACCGCTCGCGCGCACAGACGTCCTGACAACCACAACCCGTTCCCGTAGAATGACACCGGCGTGACAACACAAACCAGGAGACGCTGAGAATGAACGGAAACGGAAGAGTTGCAGTAGTAACGGGCGCGGGTACGGGAATTGGCAAGGCGTCCGCGCTCACCCTGCTCAAGGACGGATACTCCGTCGCCCTCGCCGGTCGGCGCGGCGCGCCGCTCGAAGAAGCGGTCGCAGAGGCGGGTGATGACGGGGCGCGCGCGATCATCGTCTCGACCGACGTCGGAGACCCGGACTCCGTCAAGACGCTGTTCCGCAAGACCAAGGAGGCGTTTGGCCGCCTCGACGTACTGTTCAACAATGCCGGCACCGGCGCACCGCCGGTCCTTCTGGAAGACCTCACCTACGATCAGTGGATGGCCGTCGTCAACGCCAACTACACCGGGACGTTCCTCTGCACCCAGCAGGCGTTCCACATCATGAAGAACCAGGAACCGATGGGGGGGCGAATCATCAATAACGGCTCGCTCTCCGCCCACGTGCCGCGTCCGAACTCGATCCCTTACACCTCCACCAAACACGCTGTCACCGGCATGACCCGAGCCACCGCGCTCGACGGGAGAAAGTACAACATCGCCTGCAGCCAGGTGGACGTCGGAAACGCCGATACCCCGATGACTCAGAGAATGCACGAGGGCGTACTACAGGCCCACGGAGAGGTTCGTGCTGAGCCGACGATGAACGTGCAGCACGTAGCCGATGCGGTCCTGTACATCGCCAACCTTCCGCTCGACGCCAACGTGCAGTTCATGAGCGTCATGGCAACCAAAATGCCCTTCATCGGCCGCGGCTAGTGGCCCACCGGTGTTGGTACGAAAGCGCTCACCGAGCATTGTGCGGACCTTGATCCAGGTGGCTGACCCGGCGTAGAGGCGACGCATGGAGGGTGTCTCACTAATGCTTGATTTCCCGAATGCTCGCCCTTCGATCCGCCGCGCCTGCCCGCCGTGGAGGGGTGGAGGCGAACGGTTTCAAAGCTAAGATTCGTTCGTGGTCAACCTGTCGAACCACGGTTTGGGGATCAAGGTCGACTTATGAGACACCCTCCATGCGTCGCCTTCGAGGTTGTTCGCGGCACAACGGGTTTTTCGTTGCTGGTTGCGCAGGGCATGGGTGACTTCCGCGGAGGCAGGAACCGAGGAGGTCGTGGCCGGCTCGTGGGCCGGATGTTAGGGTGAGCCCCCCGAGCATAGACCGAGAACGCCCCCGCTTCTTCTACGGCTGGATTATCGTAGGAGTGATGGCCGCGTCCGGCGCCGTAAGCATGGCGATGGGCTCCCTCAACTTCGGCCTCTTCATCAAGCCGATGGGCGATGAGCTCAATATTGGCCGCTCCTCATTCGGCTGGGCGCAGACCGCGCGACAGGCCGCAGGCTCGGTCACCAGTCCGCCGATCGGCTGGCTTCTGGACCGATTCGGGTCCCGCGTCATGCTTCCCGTCGCCGCCCTTGCCACCGGCGCCGCGATGATCGGCCTCTCGAAGATGACCTATGCGTGGCACCTCGTCCTGCTGTTCTCCGTCATGGGGCTGGTCGGGATGAACGGCCCTGGCGCTCTTGTGACTTCGGTACCGGTGCTCAAGTGGTTCGTGAGAAACCGGGGTAAGGCCATCTCTTTCGTGGGCCTGGGCATCCCAGTGGGCGCCCTGCTGTTTGTTCCACTCACCCAGATCCTCATCGATGCCGTCGGCTGGAGGACGGCGTGGACTATCCTCGCGACAATCGGCGTCGGCGTGATCGTGCCGCTCTCCGCCGTCTTTGTTCGCAGGCAGCCGGAGGACATGGGCCTACTCCCGGACGGCGCCTACGCGCCGGACCGCGAGCTCGACGAGGCCCCGCCCGTCGCAAGGTCGGGCGCCTTCTTCGACGAAGTGTCGTGGACCGTTCACGACGCTGTCAGAACGTCGACGCTCTGGCGCCTCGTCGTCGTGTTCTGCATCGTCCAGCTCGGCACTGGAACTGTCGCGCTTCACAGGATCGCGGCGTTTATGGATCGAGGCCTCGACCCTACGCTCATATCCTTCGCGACCGCTTTCGATGCGGTCTGCGCGGGTGCCTCGACTTTCGTCTTCGGGATGCTCGTCGGCCGGATACAGGCCCGGTTCCTCGGAGCCGCGGGGTTCTCGATGCTAGCCGTCGCAAGCGTCCTGACCATCTATGCGAACAACCTGCCGATCATGTTCATCTCGATGGCGATCTTCGGCCTCGGTATCGGGGGCATGATGTTCCTGAGCAACTTCATCTGGGCCGACTACTTCGGACGCGAGCAAGTTGGCAGCATCCGCGGGCTGGTGAATCCGATTAACCTCCTCGTCGGAGGGCTTGGCGCGCCGGCTGCCGGATACGTCCGCGACATCACCGGCTCCTACGACCCTGCCTGGTGGGCCGGCATCGGCCTGATGACGTTCGCCGCCATCCTCACCGTTCTCACGCCCGCCCCAAAGAAGCCTGATTCAAGAGTTGACTACGCCCCGACCAACTCAATGCGATCGCCGTAGCGCCGAAAGTCTGCGGCGTTGAAGGTCATCAACCGACGCTCTCCGTGAGTCAGCATCGTCGCCACGATGTTCGCGTCGTGGATCTGTCGCCCTCCGACAGGCACCTCGCTGCACAGCCCAACCAGCGTCTCCGTCACGTCGCGGCCGTCCTCCAGCACTTCGAATGCGTCCATCATTTTCCTCACGTCATCGAGTAAGTCATCCCGCGCGATTGAGATCGGCCAGGACTGTGGACGTGTCAGTACGGATAAGTACTCGCGCAGTATTTGACGACTGATTCTCACAGGCTCGCCCTGAGCGCGGAGACCTTCCAGGCTCGCCCTAGCGACTACGTGGTCGGGCGCATCTACAATGCGGGAATACACGAGGACGTTGGTGTCGACGAACATCGGGCGGCTAGAGCCGGTCCTCGTAGATGTCCTCTCTTCGAAGACTCAGTCCTTCCGGCCAGCCTCCGGCGAAATGCACCGGCAGAATCTCATCGAGACTGATTTGAGATACTTCCTCGGGTGGTCGAGGACTCGCCGCCGCGCTCCTGAACACCAGTGTCTCCGCCTCCATGTCGACCTCAGCGGTCTTCCATCCAGCGGCAGTCCACGCCAGGGCGTGAGAGTGACCGCTCCCGTTCTTCTGGTTGGCCCACCAGGGTCGGTAAAGACGCGCGGACATGGGTAGATGAAACCCCAGGATCTCCTCGATCTCCTTGAACGTCGTGCGCCACTCACGCCCTGGTTGCGACCTCAGACGCATGAACAGCCGACGGTACTTGCCGTGCGCCGCCATGTCGATGAATCGCAGCTTCTGGTCCAGACTCATGCCGCCCCCGACGTAATCAAGTAAGTCATTTATTTCTTACCTGAGTTGAGTTACCTGAAGACACATTGCGACTCAACACTAGATGACCCTTTGTCCGGCGCCAACAAGCCCTTCGCCGGTAAGGTCGGTTCGCGAACAGCCCGCACCCACCGATGTGGCGGTTAAATGTCAGGTGGGGGATCTGGGATAACGTCGTATGGGACGGACGGTTTTCGTCTAGCCCAGATTCCTCCCGAAGAAGTCCAAGACCTTCGCCCAGGAGTCCATCGCCTGCTCGGGGCGGTAGATTGCCCGATCGTGGTACCAGAATCCGTGTCCCGCGCCGTCGTACCGATGGAAGTCGTAGTCCTTGCCGTGGGTCTTCAGCGCCTCTTCGTGTTGGTCGACCTCCTCCGGAGACGGAGCCGCGTCGTCGTTGCCGAAGATACCCAGAAGCGGACAGGAGAGTCCCTCAGTAAGGTCTATCGGAGCGACGGGCTGCTGCGGAGTGAGCGTGTCCGGCGCCATCACGACCCGACCGCCCCAGAGATCGACCGCGGCGTCGAACGCCTGCGACCGGCCTGCGACCATCGTGGTGTGCCGGCCTCCGGAGCAGCTACCGATGATCCCGACCTTGCCGTTGGTGTAGGGCAGCGAGTTCAGGTACGCTGCCGCACCCTCAGTGTCGGCCAGGACGCTGTCGTCGGACACGCCGCCCTGCGCGCGGGCCGCGGACGCGATGTCGTCCGGCGTCCCCTGGCCAAAGCGCGCGAACAGGTCCGGCGAGCAGGTTACGTAGCCGTGATGCGCGAAGCGACGGGCGAACTCGCGGTACAGCTCGTCCCAACCTGGCAGATGGTGCACCAGTACTATCGATGGGTACGGTCCGTCACCCAGCGGACGCGCCATGTACGCGTTCACTCGATCTCCGTTGTAGCCCGCGACCGTGATCGTCTCCGCGATCATCCCTTCATAGTCGGCAGTGTTGAACTGGTTCCACATATCAAAGTCCTCCCGGATTGGATTCATTCGTTGTCATGTAAGCGACTAACGTCATCAGCGCGAGCCTATCAGCGACGCTCGGGTATGAACCACGCGTCATCGTCCTGCAGCAACGCCATTGAGCGGTTGATCTCCCCAGCGTGGTACAGGTCGTGCTCGATCATCGTGACGATCAGGTGACGAGTCGGGACCTGCTCTCCCCAGTGCGCCTTTCGCAGGGCATCGAGCTCCGAGTCGTCAGCCAACTGCCTGATGCACTCAGTTAGGTATTTGTGACCGTCTCGGAGCCATCGGACCGCGGCGTCCAGATCCGCCACGCGCGATCGCGCCGGCGTCGCAGGCGGATCGGAGTAGTCTAGCTCTCCGTCCCCGAAACCGTGGTTCGCGTACATGAACTTGAACATCCCGACATGTCGCACGATGTCCCGGATCGTCCGCACGCCTCCTTCCGGCAACGCCTCCCAAGACTCTTCCCGGACGGTCGCGAGGTTGTTCAGTAGCCCGTTCTCGCTATCCGCGAAGGCCCGGTCCATGAACACGAGTAGCTCGTCGATCTTGTGCCTCGCCACTTGCGGAATGCCTCCGATCGTGGGCGGAATGGTGCGGCTGTTCGTGACGTCCTACTCGGACTTGCCTATTCGAAAGACCGTCGCACTACACACTGAGCACTTCCCCCTTGTGGCGGGCCGCCCGTTCTTAAACGTCACCTGCTCCGCATCGTCGATGTCCCTGTGCGCGCGGCACTTTAGACAGTAGGCTTGCATGAACGTCCCCTCCGTTGAAGATTAAGGATCGCGTGGAACATTGCTAGTGGGCGAAGGGCGCATCGGCTGCTAAGCTGGCCGCGCCCGGCCCCTCATCTCGCCTGCTCTAGCTCGCAGGGCCACCCGGTGAGGTTGAAACCCCACTGTGCAGCGGGGTGAATTGGGCGCAATTGTAATCTTAGATTTCGGGAGGCCGCAACCCCTTTTGACCGTGAATTCTTAGCTTTGCGCCAGCTTTGACGTGAATTGGAAGTGAAGTTCATGAACTGGGGTTCATGAACTCTGAAGGTCCAACCTCACAAAACGTCTGCGTCCTACCCGTAAAACACCGCTCGACAGCTCGGATGCGGCCAGGTTTCCGGCCACTGCGAGGTCGTCGAGACGCACCGCGCCTTGGTCTATCAGCCGCCGAGCCTCACCCGAGCTCGATGCGAGCCCAGCGCCGACGATCAGGTCGCTCAGCCGCTTCGAATCCGCCTCCTCCGCGCTGACCTCAAGCGTCGGAATGTCGTCCGGCGCCTGACCGCCCTGCACGGTGCGCTCGAAGAACGCCTGCGCCTCCCTTGCTGCGTCCGCGCCGTGGAACTGCCTCACCAGCTCCGACGCTAGCTGCTTCTTCAGGTCCATCGGGTTTGCAGAGCCGGAGCTGATCGCGTCCGAGATCTCCGACAACTCCGTGTCCGGAACGTCGGTCAGATTCTCGAAGTACGGCAACATCATCGTGTCCGGAAGCGACATCGTCTTTCCAAAAATCTCACTTGGCGGCTCGTCGATGCCGATGTAGTTCCCCAAGCTCTTGCTCATCTTCTGCTCGCCGTCGGTGCCCGGTAGCAGCGGAACCAGAAAACACTGCTGAGGTCGCTGCCCTTCCATCTGCTGGAGGTCGCGGCCCACTAGCAGGTTAAACATCTGGTCCGTTCCCCCGAACTCCACGTCCGACTCGATTGCGACCGAGTCATACGCCTGGAGCAGCGGGTACAGGAGCTCGGTTATCGCGATCGGCTGATTGGCCCCGAATCGCTGTGCGAAGTCGTCGCGCTGAAGGAACTGTGCGACGGTAAACTTGCTGGTCAGCCTGATCACGTCGGCGAGACTGAACGGCCCAAACCAGTCGCTCTGCCATCGCACCTCTGCTCGGTCCCTGTCCACAATCTTGAAGAACTGGGCCAAGTACGTCTCCGCGTTCTCGACGACCTGCGCGTGCGTGAGCATCGGCCGCGTGGCCGACCTCCCGGACGGGTCCCCGATCTGCGCCGTCCAATCGCCGACGATGATTACCACCGTGTGGCCCAGCTCCTGAAGCTGCCGAAGCTTGCGCAGTCCAACGGCATGCCCAAGGTGGATGTCCGGCGCGCTCGGGTCGAAGCCCATCTTCAGCCGCAGCGGTTCCCCCAGCTCGAGCCGCTCCACGAACTCGTCCTCCGGCATGATCCGGGCGACACCCCGCCGGAGTATTCTGTTACGTTGGTCTTCAGGTAGCTTCATCGGCTAACACGTCTCGCGTCTGTTCGACGTCTCGGTTCATCTGCTTCAGTAGCGCGTCGACCGTTTCGAACTTCTCCTCGCCGCGGAGCCGCGCCACGAACTCGAGACGGAGCGGCTCACCATAGATGTCACCCGCGAAGTCGAGCAGGTACGCCTCGACCGTCCTGTCCGTGCCGTCGTCGAACGTCGGACGGACGCCGATGCTCGTCGCCGCCATGTACGTCCCGGACCCGAGATGGACGCGGGTGGCGTAGATGCCGTCGCCTGGGACGATGAAGCCGCTCGGAACGTCGAGGTTCGCGGTGGGGAACCCAAGCTCGTGCCCGCGTTCCTGGCCCCGAGTCACAACGCCTCGGACCGTGAAGTTGCGCCCGAGAAGCCGAGACGCGCGTAAAACGTCGCCGCTCGCGATCTGCTTCCGAATCGCGGTGCTCTTGACCGCGCCGGCCGTGTCGGTCATCAGCTCGACGACCTTGAAGCCGAACCCTATCTCCTTCGCGATTGCCGGGAGCGTTTCCACCGTCCCCCCGCGGTTTCGGCAAAGACCCCATTGCGAAGTCTGGGCCGACCACCAGCTTCCGCATCCGGAGCCTGTCGTACAGGATCTGAAGAAAGTCGCCTGCGGAGAGATGGGCGAGTGGCTGATCGAACTCGATCGGGACGACTACGTCGACGCCTAGCTGCTCGAGCAGTCGGCCCCGCTCTTCGAGGTCGGTGAGAAACTGGACCTGAGTCTCAGGGTGGAGCACCGTTACAGGAAGGTTCTTGAACGTGACCACGCAGGCCAGGTAGCCGGAGCTTCGAGCCTCCTCAACAAGCTGCCCGATCAGGTGGCCGTGCCCCCTGTGAACGCCGTCGAACACGCCTATGGTGACGGCCGAATCGCGGTCGAGGCTAAGCTGAGAGAGGTGTCTGTCTAGGCTCATTGTCGCTTCGCCACCCTGGAAGCAGGTCGGATACTACTATGGGCTATCGAAAGGGTCAATTGCAATTGCGCCGGACCCCTAAAATCCCGCTCTCGCCAGGTACCTCCGCAGCGTCAGGCTAAACGGAAGGATTGCCGCCGTCGCTATTCCCATTACGATCATCGTGACGTTGAGGCTGAAGGCGTCGGCCACGAAACCGTAGATCAGCGGTGCGACGACTCCGATCTCGTTGGTCGTGTAGAACGAGCCATAATACCGGGCGCGCCTCGCCGGAGGCACGAATCCGGCGACCGTCGCGTAGAGAACCGACGACGTCCCGTTGAGTCCGATGCCGATGAGCACCACCAGGGGGCCTATCAGAGCCGCCGGCGTCGCCAACGAGGCAATCAGCAGTAGCGCCGTCAGGCCCTTGGTCGCCCAGATCAGTCTAACTGTCCCTATACGGTCGCCGAGCAACCCGCAGACATATTTCCCAACTGCGCCACCCGCGAATAGCAGAAACAGCATCGCGCTGATCTGTCCCGGCCCCATCCCCTTCGCCTGCATCACGAAGGGGAGGAAAACGAGCGCCGACACGCGCGTCGTCGAGTCCAGAAACCCGACTCCGCTCAGCGTCACGAATCCTCCGATCAGCGACTTCCCCTCAGTGTCTCTCGACGACCCCGACCGTCCGTCCGACCTACGAATCGGCCTCCCAACGTCAACCGCGCGCCGGGCGAGGGTCGCGAAGAGCATGAAGACCGCACCCGCCGCGCCCACCACCATGAGCGTCGTACGCCAGCTCAGTGTCACCGCGAGGAGACCCGCGGCCAGCGGCGCGATCATCTTTCCAATGTCTCCCGCGAAGTTCACCGTTCCGACCGCCGTGGAACGGCCGCCCTCGTCGTACGCGCGAGAGACCATGCTCGATGCGAGCGGATGCTGAGTTCCCCCGCCCAACCCTCCGACTCCGGCCGTGGCTAGCAGCGCGAGGTAAGCAGGCGCAAGTCCCATCGCGATCAGCCCAGCCGACACCCACACGTTCCCCAGTATCAGCAGCCAGAACTCGCCGGTCGACTCGGCCAGGAACCCCACCGGGACCTGCAGCACAGCCGTCGCTCCACTGAACACCGTGCGAAGCAAGCCGACCTGCGCGAACGACAGCCCCAGGTCCTCCTTGATGAGAGGCAGCAGCGGGACCAGCAGCGCAAAGAAGAGGTCGCTCCACACGTGCATCGTGGAACCGAAGACGAGCGTCCGCCGAGACTGAGGCGCCCTCGTCAGTTTCGCGATCATCGTCCTGCTGCCGGAGGCTCCGGCGACGGCTCGCACCTGACGAGCAACGCAGCTTTGAGAGTCGGAGACACTTGGATGGCCACATCCCTCCCTTCCCCTAAGACGCGTACACCTTACGGAACACCACGCCAGCGGGCAACCGCCAACCTATCGGTGCTAGACTGGCTCCACCTGATCCAGGTGGTTCGACACTGCTCAGCAAGACACTCTCCCAGAGCCCCCACTACAAGTGGTGGGTGTTTGGCGCGGTCGGACTGGGTTCCTTCACCGGTGTCATGACCTTCGGGACGGTCAACGTCGCGCTCCCGACGATCGCGGCGCACTTTCGAGACCAACCTGCCAACCGTACAGTGGGTCGTAGTCACGCAGACCCTGACCATCAGCGCGCTCCTTTTGCCGATGGGCCGGCTGTCCGACATGATCGGACGCAAACAGGTTTACATCGCAGGCCTTATCCTGCTGATGGCTGCGTCGGTCTGGGCCGCCTCGTCGTCCGGAATTCTGATGCTGGTCGCGTCTCGTTTTGTTCAGGGCGTCGGCGCGGCCATGACCCAGGGAACGGGCATGGCGATGGTGACCTCGGTATTCCCTGAGGAGGAACGAGGCAAGGGTATCGGAACGCACATGATCGACCGATCGCCGCGGGCGGCATGGCCGGTCCTGTGCTGGGTGGCTTCCTCGTCTCGGTCTTCGGGTGGCGCTCTGTCTTCCTGATCAACTTCCCCCTCATCGGGACCGCGCTCGCCGGCGCCCTGCTCGTCATGGACAAGAGACTCTTCTTCCAGGAGAGGCGAGAAACGCGGTTCGATTGGCAGGGCGCGGCGCTGTCGACAGCCGCCCTCGTGACATTCCTGCTCCTGATGACCAACGGCTACCGCCTCGGCTGGACGTCTCCCGTAATTGTTGGCTCCGGGCTGCTGTTCCTGTCGGTGCTGCTCGGGTTCATCTGGTGGGAGCTCAGGACGCCGGCGCCGATGCTGGACCTGAGTCTGTTCAGACGCCGCGTCTTCTCGCTTGGCGTCCTGGCCAGCTTCATATCGTTCCTCAGCGTGGCGTCCGTGCGGTTCGTTATGCCGTTCTACCTGCAGGGAGTGCTCGGATACAAGCCCAGCCAGATCGGTCTGATCATGCTGCCGACGGCGATCACCATGACCGTGATGGGTCCGATAGCAGGAAGGCTCTCCGACCGGTTCGGCTACCGTGTGTTTAACGTCGCCGGGCTGATCCTGGCGTCGGCGGGGATCCTGACGATCTCTCGCGTTTCTGAGCAGACACCGATCGCGATAGTAATGGCGGCGATGGTCGTGCAGAGCGCGGGGACAGGCCTGTTCGGATCGCCGAACTCGGCCTCGATTTTCGCCGCGGCCGCCGGAAACCGATACGGTGTCGTGTCAGCGCTCCTCAGCCTCGTGCGGAACTCCGCCAACGTGACGTCGGTCGCGATAGCGACCGCGGTCATCGCTGCGACCATGGTAGCCAGCGGCTACCTTCCCGACCTCAGCGGTGTGCGCGGCGGCGATGGCGCCGGCGCGCTGCGCTCGTTCGTTTCCGGGATGAACGTGCTCTACTTCGCGATGGGCTGCCTCCTGCTCGTCGGCGCCTGCGTGTCGTTCTTCAAAGGCCCAGCCGTCTCTGGCGCCGGTCGCCCCCGCCGCCCCGCCCAAGTCCCCGCCGCCGACTGACGCCCGCGCTTACGACCCGATAGCCTCTACCGGTCCCTCCAACGCCCCCTGCAACCGGAGTATCAACACTCAACCCGTTGGGGGCAGGGATTTCTCAGGACGTCTATCTCGTGTATATTCGCGGCGGAACACCGCATGGACTCTACTCCGACATTCCCTGAGCACTTGTTCCGCCGAGTCGACGAGGCGGACGACAGCCTCTTCTACGCCGAGCCGCGACTCGTCGTCCACATCGACGACTACGCCATCGCAGCAATCAAACGCTACTTCTCCGAGGTCCTGCCCGAGAACGGAGCGATCCTGGACCTGATGAGCTCTTGGCGCTCGCATCTTCCGGAAGGCTTCTCGACGACACGCGTTGTGGGCCTCGGCATGAACGCGGTCGAGATGCGCAAGAACCCGCAGCTCGACGACTTTGTCGTCCACGACCTGAATCTCGACCCTCGTTTGCCGTTCGAGGACGAGAGCTTCGACGCCGTGATGATCACCGTGTCCATCCAGTACCTGACCAGTCCAGTCGACGTGTTCGCACACGTCTTGCGAACCCTGAAACCGGGAGGCGCCCTCCACGTCATCTATTCCAACCGGATGTTCCCGACCAAGGCCGTCGCGGTGTGGCAGGCGCTCGACGACAGACGCCGCGGTATGCTCGTCAGGTCGTACTTCGAGTCCAGCGGGAGCTGGGAAGACGTGGCGGGCCATGACATCAGCCCGAGGACTGGCGCTTACTCGGACCCCGTCTTCGTCGTGTGTGCGCGGAGACCGGCTGCGATATAATGAACGACGGACATTCTTCGAATAGGGGTTCGAACTGAACGTGGACCGGATCAGCCTTCTCAATCAGTTCTCGGAGGTCACCGACCGGCGGGACTCTGAGATCGACGTGGCGAGGGCAGCGATGCTGCTCGCGGCTTCCGAGTACCCTGATCTCAGCGTCGAGCGCGAGCTGTTCATGTTCCAGAGGCTCGCCGGAGACATCTCTAGCAGACTGCTCGACGACGACGATCCACTCTACTGCATGAACACCCTGTCGGAGCACCTCTTCGACGACATCGGCTTCAAGGGCAACGAAGACAGCTACTACGACCCCAGAAACAGCTACCTTAACGACGTCTTGTCACGGCGCACGGGCATTCCCATAACCCTCGCCGTCGTCTACATGGAGGTGGGGCGGCGGCTGAAGATACCGCTTGTCGGGATCGGGATGCCGGGCCACTTCCTCGTCCGGCACCGCGAGGTGAGAGACTTGTTCGTTGACCCCTTTCACGGCGGCATCCTCCTGTCGGAAGACGAGTGCAAGGAGCGCCTCGTCGAGCGGATGCCCGATTCGTTCACGTGGGACCCAAATATGCTCAAGCCGGTCGCCAACCGCGAGATCATCGCCCGGATGATCCGGAACCTCAAGGCGATCTACATGCACGCCGAAGACTATGTCCGTGCGCTGGACGTGGCGGATTTCGCGTTGGCTCTCGAACCCAACTCCGCCCCGAACCGGCGCGACCGAGGCATCGTCCACTATCAGCTCGGCCACAGCGCCGAGGCGCTCGACGACCTCAGCTTCTACCTGGGACTGGCCCCCAACGGACCGGATGTGGAGGGCGTCCACGCCCTCGTTGCCGAGCTCCGCACCTTTCTGGACGACTGACCTGCCGGCTCACGGATCAACCCGGCGGCCGAACGTGTATCCACTCTCGCATGATGTCAGCCGCGTTGTCGCCGAGCCTGTTGTCGTCGATCCCCACGCGCGTCGTGTCCGTCAGGCTCACTGCGTACTCCAGGGAACCCCAGATTCTGTTCCCCGTGATCGTGTAGTCGGACGAGGGGTCGTCTCCCAGCTCAGACGGCTCCCACCAAAGGCGTATCCCGTTTCGGTTGCCGACTATCTGATTGCCGACGATCGCGTTGCCGCTACCGTGCTCGATCGCGATCCCGTCCAGCCGGTTGGAGCGAATGAGATTGCCCCTCACGACGGTATCGCGCGAGTACCCGAGCCAGAAGCCGTAGTTCGAGTGGTCGGCGATGTTGCCCTCGAACACGTTGCTCTTCGAGAAGTCCGCCTCGAATGCGTTGTTGGGTGAGAAGCTGCCGTCGTTGCGGGCAATGTAGTTTTCGTTCGAGCCGTGCCGGTTGTTGGCGCGGATGAACAGCCCGTCGCCCGAGTGCCTCAGACTGTTACCGACGATGCGGTTGCCGTGAGACCATTCCTCCAGCAGGACTCCGGCCGAGTCGGCTGTATCGTTCGGGAATCGGCCGGTGTACCTAACACAGCGCTCCGCCTCGTTGCGTTCGATGACGCACCCGCCCGACCGGAGCAGGTGGATGCCGATGTTGGAGCAGTCGGAAAAATCCGAGTTCCGGACGCTGACCCGCTGACAACTCACGAGGTCGATCCCGTTGAAGTTACTCTTTGCTTCACAACCGGCTATCACCGACTCTGCAGCTCCGTGCAGGTAGATCCCGCCTCCGAATCCTCCCTCGTTGGGTTGGTGCGTCTCAGGGAGCCAACCGACGTCCGCCGGGTTGTGATTGTACGAAACGACACAGCTCACCAGCCGAAGCCTGCGGACACGCTCCGCGCGTATGCCCTGGTAGAATCCCCGAATCACACCGTTGCGTATCGTCACGTCGGAACAGTCCCGGACCAATACGCCGACGCCGCTGAAGTCCCCGCCGTCGAGCACCGCCCCGCCCAGGTCCACCGAGACGCCAGACGAGGCGATCTCAAGCAAAGGACTGCTGTCAGTCCTGGAGTAGCGGCCCGGAGCCAGCACAGTGTCTTCGGTAATCTGGATCTGAGCCAACATCCCCCCCGTTTCAACCCGTAGAGGCGACTCATGAGGCGCCCAGCGGGGTGGGGACGCCACCCCCCAATGTCACAACGGCAGCGCGGCCCGCCTCCGCGAGCCGTTTGGCAGCCCAGGCAGTTGACAGACCCACTGGGACAACCTACCATTTCACTCGCTGTTGGAATAGTCCCCAAGACCGGCACCTGATGATCCTCAGGACCGCTCAGGAGGAGAGCTTAATGGACTTCGCATACACCTATTCCGAAGACCAGGAGGAGTTTCGCAAGGAGGTCCGCTCCTGGCTCGAGGCCAACATCCCCGACGAGATGAAGGCGCCGGTCGACCGGATGGAGCTGACCGAGTCTCAGTACTCGTTCTGGCGGGACATGCACATGATCCTGGCCGACAAAGGCTGGCTCTATCCGACCTACCCGAAGGAGTACGGCGGCGGAGGCCTCTCCGGCGAGCACGAGACCATCCTCCAGGAGGAGTTCAGACGCGCCCGCGTCGTTGGCGGCTTTACAAACGGGCTCGTCTTTCCGACGCTGCTAGTCTGGGCCGACGAGTCTCAGAAGTCCCAGTTCCTCAAGCCCTTGCTCAGCGCCGAGAAGGTCGCATTCCAGAACTTCTCCGAGCCAAACGCCGGTTCCGACCTTGCTTCGCTGCAGAGCCGAGCCGTTCGCGATGGCGACGATTTTATCCTCAACGGCCAGAAGATCTGGATCAGCGGAATTGGAGAGCCGGATTTCCTGTTCGGCCCGTTCATGACCGATCCCGACGCGCCCAGGCACCGCAACCTCGGTTACTTCATGGTGCCGTTCCCGGCTGACGGCCTCTCCCAAGAGCGTATGGACCTCCTATCTGGGGACGACCAGAGCGTCTTCTTCTTCGATAACGTCCGAATCCCCGGCGACCACTTAATCGGCGGCGACCACCAGGGCTGGCAGGTCACGCAGACCACGCTCGAGGTCGAGCACGGTGGACGCGGACAGGCATATCCCCGAGACGAGTCTCTGGAGAACCTGGTCGAGTTCGTCCAGAAATCAGAGCGGGAGGGCGAGGGCCTCGGCGCCGATCCGGTCATTGCGCAGGAGACCGCGTCCGCCTATATCGACTCCCACGTAAACGGCCTGCTGAATCTGCGGAACTACGGGATGTACCACGCCCGCCAGGAGATGACCTACCATGGCTCTCAGACCTCGATGTTCGGCAAACTGTACAGGATAAAGAACGCCGATCGCGCCCGCGACATCATGGGCATGTACAGCCTCTGTGGCGTCCAGGAGCCTCGCGCCCCCTTCGGCGGCGAGCCCGAGGTGTACCAGCGTGGAAGCCTCGTCGGCGCCCACCCGGCAGGGACCGTCGAGATCCAGAAAGTCATCATCGCCCGACGTATCGGCATCAGCAGGACCCGCGAGCGCGCCGCCGCGACCCCGTCGACCGCGGGCGTCGCCGGAGTCTAACGACCAAGTCGGAACCCGAACGATCAAGGGCCTTCCACCTTCGAAGGCCCTTTTCCTCTCTCTCTGGGGAGGTGAGGATGGGAATCCCCCTCTCCCTTGACGGGAGAGAGCCTGTCCTGAGCTAGTCGAAGGGGCTGGGGTGAGGGTGAAACTCCCTCAGCCGATCGGAAAACCTGAGAACCATCACCGGGGAACCAAACGTGGACTTCAGATCTCCCTATACAGAACAGCAGCAGGTCTTCCGCGCCATGGCGCGGGCCTGGCTGATCGAGCACTTCCCGAGGGACCTCACGATCCCTCCCGACGGCAGCCCGCTCGACGCCGAGAACCAGGAGAAGGTGAAGGGATTTAGGCGGAAGCTCGGCGAGAAGGGCTGGCTAGCGCCCTCCTGGCCCCGCGAGTATGGTGGAGGCGGCCTCGGGCCGGACTTCGACATCGTCCTCGCCGAGGAGATGCGCAACCTCCCCCTGCCGAGTATGGGCGACAACAACCGCTGGGTCCCGGCCATGATAGTCTGGGGAACCGAGGAGCAGAAACGGCGCTTCATCCCGCCGTGTCTCAGCGGCGAGTCGATCACCTGGCAATGCTTCAACGAGCCCGAGTCCGGATCCGATTTCGCGGCCGTCAACACTCGAGCTGTCCCAGAGGACGGCGGCTGGCGCATCTATGGGCAAAAGGCCTTCATTACCGGCCGCTTCAATCCAGACTACCTGATCACACTGGCTACGACCGACCCGGACAGGCCAAGGCGCTCGAACTTGGGTGTCTTCATGGTCGACGCCAATAGCCCTGGCCTCGAAATCAGTACGATGCGGGTACTGATGGGCAGCGAACGCAGGGTGACCTTCGACGACGTCTTCGTGCCAGACGACTGCCGTGTCGGGCCGCACTACCAGGGGTGGGAGATCGCGATGTCGGTCATCGAGGCCGAGCGTGGCGGCGTCGCGTTCCGGATCAGCGAAGACGGAACGATCGAGAGCATCTACCAGTACCTCCGCGATCAACGAAACGAACAGACCTGAACCGTCCATCAATCCCTTCTCCCTCGATGGGAGAGGGCTAGAGCCTGCCCCGGCGAAGGCCGGGGGTGAGGGTGAACAGCTATCAACCCCCGCGACCACGGCCACAGACACCAGCATGAGTCGATGCTCAGCGTCGAAGAGGCGCTCGAGAGGATACTCTCACACTTCTCGGTCCTCGACTCCGAGGATCAGCCGCTCCTCGACGCCCTCGGCCAGGTCCTGGCGGAAGACGCCACGTCGACCCACGACATCCCGCCGCTCGACAACTCCGCGATGGACGGCTACGCGGTCCAGTCATCCAGCGTCTCCGGGGCGTCGGACGCCACGCCCGTAACCCTCGATGTAATCGCTGCCGTCGCTGCCGGAGAGCTGCCCACAACGCCGGTAGGACCTGGGACCGCCGTCAGGATAATGACCGGTGCCCCCATCCCTCCTGGCGCTGACGCGGTCGTGCCTTTCGAGGAGACCGACGAGATCGCCCGGCGATCGTCCGGCGCGAGGATGGACCGGATCGCGATCAACGTCGCCGTCCGACCCGGCGCCGACGTGAGGCCCGCCGGAGAGGACGTCCGGATGGGCGCAACCGTTATTCCCAAGGGAACGACGCTCCGGCCCTCTGAGATCGGCGTCCTGGCGTCCCTCGGCTTCGACTCGGTGAAGGTCATCCGCAGGCCCGTCGTCGGCATCATCTCCACCGGGAACGAGCTTCTCGAACCGGGCGACGAGTACGGAGCCGGCAAGATATACGACTCTAACAGCTATTCAGTCGCGGCCAGCGTTCGGCGGTACGGCGCGGTATCCAGGCTGCTCGGCATCGCGCGAGACAACCTGGACTCCATGAACTCCAAGATCGCACTAGGGCTCGATTGCGACATGCTCATCACCTCCGCGGGAGTGTCCAAGGGCGACTACGACATGGTCAAGGACGTCCTCGCCCAGCATGGGGAGATCGATTTCTGGTCTGTCCGCATGCGTCCCGCGAAGCCGCTGGCATTCGGCGTACTGAGCGCCACCGACGGCAAGAGGGTGCCCCACCTTGGACTGCCGGGAAACCCGGTCAGCGCGATGGTCGCCTTTGAGCAGTTTGGCCGTGCCGCAATTCACAAGATGATGGGCAAGAGCGGCTTTCTGAAACCCCGCATCACGGCGGTTCTTGACGAGCCGATATACAATACCGATGGCCGCAGGGTCTACGCCCGGGCCGTAATCACCAAGCGCAACGGCGCCTACCACGCCAGGCTCACCGGCAACCAGAGCTCCAATCTGCTCACCTCCATGGCGAGCGCGAACGGACTCGCGGTGTGTCCCGAGGACTTGCCAATGAAGGACGCAGGTGAGAACGTGGAGGTGCTGATGCTCGACTGGCCAGAGGAAGTCTTTTGATGGTTGAAGAACTCAACACCGAAGTTGACCAGATTGAAGGTACTGCGGAGCCTGCGCCCGGACCGTACTTCATCGACCCCGGCGCCGCCGAGGCGTCCCGCCGCTCGCTGTCGGTCCTGATCGCGAGCAGGCAGTGCTACATGTGCCAGCAGGGCTTCGACGAAGAGCAGATCGTCGGATCTGATCCTCTGCTGTTCACGGACCAGATATCCGCCCACTGCTCAGGGGAGCAGGACTACCTTCTGCCTGACACCCCGATGAAAGAGGCGATCTTCAGAGTGTTCCTGGCCCATGGCAACCAGCCGATGGACGCCGATCAGATCAGCGCCTACCTCGGCGATAAGTGGGCCATGACCCCGTTCCCCCGCAGCACCGCACCCGAGGTCGTTCAGCGCCTCCTCGACAGCAGCCCCTACTACTGCATCGCCCCCGTCCCCTAACCTGACGCCGAAGACGATCCGTAAAGGGCCACCCACACTGGGAACGCGGGCATCCTGCCCGCATGGGCGGGGCGAGGTTCCCCCCTCCACCCACACTGGGAGCGCGGGCATCCTGCCCGCATGGGCGGGGCGAGGTTCCCCCCTCCACCCACACTGGGAGCGCGGGCATCCTGCCCGCATGGGCGGGGGGTGAGGTTCGCCCCCTCCTCTCCCACTGGGAGCGCGGGCATCCTGCCCGCACGGGTGGGGTGGGGAGAGGCCTGCCACGCCCAAACATCCGTCACCACCGTTCGTTCTGCCTGTCCGCCGTGGCGGGAGCTTGTCGAAGGGCGGCCCATCCCCCGATTGTCGTGTCAAGCGGCCATTGTCTATAATGGGCGCCGACTCATCGATACAGGGAGTGTGAAGAAATGCCTCAGTCGCTTGCCTTCTTCCGAGGACGGATAGTTCCCATCGAAGAGGCGCAGGTAAGCGTCATGACCCACGCCCTCCACTACGGGACGGCGGTCTTCGAAGGCATTCGCGGCAACTGGAACGAGGACGAAGGCAAGCTCTTCGTCTTCCGAATGGCCGAGCACTACGACCGCCTCCTGCAGGGCTGCCGGATGATGCTCCTCGACATTCCCTACACAACCGAGGACCTTTGCAACATCACCGTCGAGCTGCTTCAGAACTGTGGCTACAATGAGGACCTGTACATCCGGCCTCTGGCCTACAAGAGCCAGGAGCTGGTCGCCAACCTCAAACTACAGGAGCTCGAGAGCGACTTCACACTGATCGCCGTCCCCTTCGGCGCCTACATCGAGGCTGAGGGCGCCATCCACTGCACCACCTCGTCCTGGCGCCGCATCGACGATACGATCATCCCGCCCCGCGTCAAGATCAGCGGCCACTACGTCAACTCCATCCTGGCCAAGACAGAGGCCACCCTTGCCGGCTTCGACGAGGCGATCATGTTGACGCAAGGCGGTGACGTGTCGGAAGGCTCGGGGGAGAACCTGTTCCTGATCACCAACGGCCAGATATTCACGCCGCCCGTTGCCGACAACAACCTCACAGGGATTACCCGCGATTCCGCGATGACCCTGGCGCTCGAGGAGTTGGGTATCCAGGTCGTAGAACGGAACATCCGCCGCAGTGAGCTGTACCTCGCCGACGAGGTGTTCCTCACCGGCACGGCGGCCCACATCACGCCCGTCGGCTCGCTTGACAGGAGGCCGATCGGAGATGGCGAGGTCGGCCCGATCACCCAGAAGATCAGCGACGTATACGTGGAACTGATTCGAGGCGCCAACCCCAAATACCGCGACTGGTGCACCGAGATTCCAATTGAGTGACGGCCTCATCTCACCGATGAGAAAAGCCCAAAGACACTTTACCGGGGGCGGGCCACACACCCGCCCCTACGAATGCCCTCAGCAGTGTTTACATTCGCTACTGACTACTACATCGGCGTACTGATCTCCACCGTCGGCGCCCTGCAGTTCGCCTTCTCGATCGGCGGACTGAAGGGGCTGTTGCTCTTCAAGTCTCCTCTCGTGGCCAAGACGATCGGGCTCGCGCTCGTTGCAGCGGGATTCGCCCTCTTCTTCGCCACCGGCACCCGAAACATCAACGACTACGAGGGGGGCCTGGACGCCCCGACCCAGGGCCTCTTCTTCTTCTTCGGGGCCTTCTCAGCCGTGGTGGTGACCCTCGCGGTCACGTCCATCGTCAACTATCGAATGCGAGGTCCCGAGGCTCCTCCCGAGGCGGGAATCGATGCGCTCCGACGGAGCAACTACCTTGTGGGCCTGTCCCGGAATCTCATGTACTGGATAAGGAATTGGCGAACCCAGACGAAACGCTATTTCTCTGGATAAACGGCTTCGTCGGCACCCTGCCGGTCGTCGACAATCTGGCCGAGATCGTGGTCAGCGACTACCTCGTTCCGGTAGGGCTTGCGCTAATGCTGATCGTGATGTGGTTCGTCGACCCCGACCGCGAGGTACGAATCGGCCACCAGATCGGCGTATTCGTGTCGCTGACCGCGATGGCGCTCTCCAGCTTCGCCGTCTTCATCGTCAACATTTTCTACTTCAGGCCCCGGCCGTTCGTCGACCTCGACGTCAACCTTCTCTTCTACGAGCCGACCGACTCGTCTTTCCCGTCTAACGCGGTCGCCGCGGTTTTCGGGATCGCGTTCGGTATCTGGGGTGTCAACCGGACGATGGGCTGGCTGGCGATCGGGGGGGCCGGACTCTACGGCCTCGCAAGGGTATACGCCGGAGTCCACTACCCCCTGGACGTACTCGGCGGCGGCGCCATCGCCATCGCCGTCACGTTCCTCGTCTTCAAGCTGCGCGACTTGCTGATGCCCCTGCTCGTCGGCGTAATCCGCTTCGCCCGCATCCTCCTCCTCGCCTAATCCCCCCACCGTTCCCAATTGACCGTTCACTATTCCAACCCACACTCTCCCGTCTCCCCACCCCCTCTCATTCCTCATTCCTCTTTCCTCAATACAGCCCCACCGGATTACGCGCATACAAGCCAAGCTGCGAGCCCCCGACGACGTGAATATGCCCGTGGAACTGCGTCTGGAGCGCGTCGTCGCCGAAGTTCGAGACGACCCTGTATCCGTTCGGGCATGATTGAGATCCGAGCTTCACGGCGAGCCCGCCCATCCGGGCCAGGAGATCTCCGCTCGCCCACAGCTCCTCCTGGGTGAGGTGCTCTTTCGGAACGATCAGAAGCTGGACCGGGAACCAGTCAAGGTGGTTCTGAAACACAAGGATGTCGTCCTCGTCGTGAACTGTCCTCGAGGGAACACGCCCGGAGACAATTCCGCAGAACGTGCAGTCGGATGGCATGCCTAGCGCGCGCCCGGCCCCGCGTTCCTACGGTAGTCAGGCGCCTCCATCCTCGCCACCATGGCAAGCCTGTGGTCCTGAATCCTGGACGTGATCGGACCGCCGGTGCCGGGAAGGTCCTGCGCCGTCGTTATCAGCGTCGGCAGCCGGCTGTTGTGCCTGTACGCGACAATCTGGTACAGCTTTTCCGTCGCCCACGGGCTCGTGTGCTCCCGTCCGAGGTCGTCCAGAACGAGGAACGGCGCGTCCTTCACCCGGTCGAACAGCCGGTCATAGCTGAACGCTCGATTGGGCTGGAACGCGTCCCGCAGATGGTCCAGCAGGTCGGGGACCGACGTGAACACCACAGAGTGACCTCTGCGGATCAGCTCTCCTGCGACAGCGACCGCGAGATGGGTCTTGCCGACGCCCGTGCTGCCGAACAGCGTGAGCCAGCCGTCCGGGTCCTTGGCGAACGCCAGGGACTGGTCGTACGCCACCCGCAGACTCCTCCGCTGTTCGTCCGTCGCCATGTTGCCGTCTGTGTCGAAGCTCTCGAAGGTCATGGTCCTCAGCATGATCTCGGGGATGCTTCCGATCTTCGTCGCCGGTCCGTCGACGCGGCCCTTCACCTCGACCACTCGGCTCAGCTCCGGATCGCTCATCCGGCTCGAGATGTAAGGGTCGATCTCGGCGACGTCCAGCGCCGTCGTCACCACGGTCGGTAGATCCCCGCTCGCCCGACGGTTGAAGATCTGCTGCAGCTTCTCCTGCGCCCAAGGAGTGGAGCTCTGCGCCCCGAGCCCGTCGAGCACGAGGAGAGGGGCCTCATTCACCTGGTCGAAGAGGTCCGAGTAGGATAGCTCGCTCGTCGGCGCGTACGTCGACCGCAGGTCGTCGAGCAGGTCGGGTACGTGTACGAAAAACACGGGGTTCCCGGCTTCGATGCACCGATTCGCGATGGCCGCCGCGAGGTGCGTCTTCCCCGATCCGTTCGGGCCCGTGAGCACGAGCCAGCCGGTCGGTTCTTCGGCGTATGCGAGCGACGCCTCGCACGCGGCCCTGAACGTCCGTCTGCTCTCCGCGTCCAGCCCCCGGCCGTCAGGGTCGATCGACCCGAACGTCCGGCTCGAGAGGGCGCCCAGGTTCGAGTACCGCCTGAGCCGAGACTCCCGTTCGACCACCGCCACGTCTGCCTGGCAGCCGCACGGCTCCGCCTTGCCGAAGTCGGGATGGCCAACAGGTACCTCGATCGCCAGCCACCGACGCCCTTCGCAGATCGGACAGCGGTCCTCCGGCCGCTCCGGAAGCGTCCAGTCGTCCCCGGACTCGTGCCGACCCCCATTCGCCCGACGCGTGCGGGACAGCCTGTTCAGGATGTCACCCAGGTTCTCCATGTCCTTGCCTTAATCCCTAGTACGGCACAACCGGCTCAGAGTACCTACCGGGTTCTCCGTAACCTCTGCCATCACGCTCCCACCGCTCGAGGATTCTCGAGATGTATCGCCAGCTCCGCCTGTTGTTCGCCACCGCCTCCCTGAACGCGTCCTCGATCCACTCAGGCGGGTACGATCCCTCCGCTTCGCGCAGCTCGTCGGCCACCATCGGGTTCAGCAGACCGATGTTCTGTTCGTACATCCCGAATATGTTCGGACGGTCGTGCGGATGCTCTGAAGGCTCGACGTCGTGGATCTCCTCGAAAGCGGTGCCGCTGACTGCCGCCAGCGCGGCGCGATCGGACTCGGTGTTGAGGCCGAAAATCGGCTGCCGCCTGTCACCGGAGCCGACGACAGCGAACGCCAGCGTCCCTCGTCTGACGGCCCTGCCTAGCCCCTGCTCGATCAGCTCAAGGGGCGAAGCGTCGCCCCCGGTCTCAATCCCCCGAACCAGGCTTTCATCCCCCTGCAGCTCGCGAAGCGATACGAACCTGGGAAAACTCCGCTTCCGATTCAACAGGTCGATAGCACGGAGCGTACACTTCAGCTCCGCCAGGTCGTCGATCTGCGCCAACAGCGATCCGAGCAGCGGCGCCGGGACCGGCACCTGTCGCACCCGCCGAGGAAACCCCGGATATGGACTATCACCCAGGCGCGTACTCCATAGACCTCGCCGGTGAGAAATCCAGCGTCTCAAAACGGACCCTGTCGTTCCTGAAATACAGCGGCACCGTGCCCACCGGCCCGTTCCGGTGCTTTGACACGATGATCTCCGCGATGTTCTCTGGATACTGCTCCGTCGGAAACTTCCGCTCCCAGTCCTCGCGCGTCGTGTAGTGGTCCTCTCGGTGGATGAACGCCACCACGTCCGCGTCCTGCTCGATAGACCCCGATTCGCGAAGGTCTGACAGGAGGGGTCTGTGGTTTGGACGCTGTTCTACGGCCCGGCTGAGCTGGGAGCACGCCAGCACGGGAATGTCCAGCTCTCGCGCCAGGCCCTTCAGCGAGCGTGACACCTCACCCAGCGCGACGGCGCGATTGTCATTTCGGCCCGTGTCCACGAGCTGGAGGTAGTCCACAACGAGAAGGTCCAGGCCCCGCTCCTGGTGCAGTCTGCGGGCTTTACTTCTGATCTCCGTGACTGTCTGGATAGGGGTTTCGTCGATATAGATCGGGAAGTCGGAGAGCAGGCCGATCGCGTCCAGCATCCGGTGCTCCTCGTCGTCACGTAGGAGGTTCATTCGCAGCCGGTGGCTGTCTATATCCGCTTCTGAGGAGACCAGCCGGACCGCGATCTGCTCGCCGCTCATCTCGAGGCTCAATACACCCGCGCACATGCCTTGTGCGGCGGCGTGCCGCGCCATGTTGAGCGCCAGCGTGCTCTTCCCGAGGCTGGGACGCGCCGCCAGAATCACGAGGTCGGACCGCTGCAGCCCTCCGCCCAGCAGCTCGTCGAGGCTCGAGAACCCGGTGAGCACCGGGGCGAGCGACTGGGAGGTCGGGTCATGCAGTGCTCCGCTCTGCTCCATGTAGTCGTCGAGGAAGTCGCGGATGTGCGTGAAGTCGCGCGCTCCGCGCCCGGTGCGCACGCCGTACAGCACCTCCTCCGCTCGGCTGAGCACCGCGCCCTCGTCCGGACCTCCCTCGTAGCCGATCTCGGCGATCTGACCCCCGGCCCGGATGATCCTCCGCAGCACGGACGTACGATGGACGATCTGCGCGTAGTGCTCTATATGTACCGACGTCGGCGTGTTCGAGACGAGCGCGCTCAGGTACTCGACGCCGCCGACCGCAGTCAGCAGGTCGCGATCGCTGTCGTCTGTCTGCCGGCTCAGCTCGTGGGCGACGGTGACCTGGTTGATCGCCTCGCTCCGCTCGAACAGAGCAAGGCAAGCGTCGTAGCAGATGCGGTTTCGCTGGCTGTAGAAGTCGGCCGACCGGAGTGTCCCGGTCACGCTCGTTAGGGATGCGCCGTCGATCAGGATGGATCCGATGACCGACTCTTCAGCGCTAATGTCATTGGGTTGAAGACGGTCGCTAACCACTTGTGGCTCCTCGTGTGGTTAGCCTCGAATGTACAGAGCAGAGGGCGCTCCGTCAACCGGCCTGCAAAGCTGGAGCCGGCCTAATCTTCGGGGATGTCCTCGGAGTCTTTCTCGGCCTCCGCCTCGGCAGCGGCCTGCGCTTCGGCGGCGGCTGCCTCCTCCGCGGCGATCCGGGCCGCCTCTTCGGCTGCCCTCAGCGACTCCTCGAAATCCTCCGGCGTCGTCCCCGTTGGATGCACCAGGACTGAGATCCGCGCCGCCACCTCAGGGTGAAGCGTAACGCCCAGTTCGAACGATCCGAGGTCGCGAATCGGCTCTTCGAGATCGATTGTCCGCCGGTCGATCTCGCGCTCGGTAACCTCGCCCAACCGCTCGGCAACGATCGACGTTGTAACCGACCCGTAAAGCCGGCCGGTGCTTCCCGCGCGCATCTCGACGGCGATCTGCGTGCCGTCGATCTCGGACGCGAGCTCCCTCATGCCCTCCAGCCGCTTGACGCGCGTGACATCCGCTCGGCGTTGAAGCTTTCTGACGCGCTGGAGGGCGTTGTGGGTCGCGGGTGCGGCAAGGCTCTTCGGGATCAGGTAGTTTCTGGCAAAGCCGTTCTTCACCTCTTTGATATCGCCTCCCTGGGCCACGCCGGGGACATCTTCCAGAAACACGACTCGCATCGCACTACCTTCCTATGAGCTCGGTACTCCGCCTTCAGGTCGCCTGACCCGACAGGACAACGTTCCTATTCTGCCACAGAACCGCCGACAAATCACAGCAGCCGGCCCCGGCGCGAGTAGGATACCCGCGCTCCAAGTTCGTCGTTTCAGCCCAGAAGGGCTACGACGACCACGGGTTGATCACATCTATCCCGCAGCCGTGGAAGCCCTCTTCGTCTCTGGTCGCGACCGACGCTCCGTGAGTGCGGGCGATCGCAGCTATCTGGCAATCGGCCACGCCGATTGGGTGGCCCGCCGCCCTGCGCCCAGCGGCTATCACCGCGTAGGACCGCGCCGCAGCGCTGTTGAAGTGGAGAATACGCCCACGGAAGTCCTCCATCAGCATGTCTTCGATCTCCGCAAACAGCCGATCACGTCGGGCACCGGGTGGCAGGATTTGGGCCCCGTAGCGCAGCTCGGCTTCGCTTACGGATGTAAAGTACACGTCGATGGTTGGTTGTCGACCGACCCAGTCCACTACACCGAAGTTAGGTGTGGGACGCATGAGTTCCGAGACGACATTGGTATCGAGGACAATCACAACGATCACTTTAGTCGAATCGAGGAGGTTCACGCATCGGATCACGGGGTGGCAACTCGAGCTCAACACCGCCGATGGCCTTGAACCTGGCGTGGATCGCCGTTCCGAGATTCTCCGGGACGCTTGACTCCCGTTGAAGCGCCTCTCGCAGGATCTCTCGGACTTCCTGCTCCATCGAGCGGCCGTTCTCAGCCGCTCGAATCCTCAGCCGGCGTTTCAACCCTTCATCGACGTTGCGAACAGTGATGCTTGCCATGGTCGCACCTCCACCCGTAGTAGTTCGAGTGTATACATTGACAGCGTTGACATCAACGCAGCTACTCAGCCCAAATCCACCGCGCGACGATCTACGCTCTCAGCTTGCGATACACCCCGGGGATGTTGTCTCCTAGACCGTCGAAGCCCCGCCACTCTCCGAATCGTGGACGCAGCGCGTCAACGGTGGCCGTACTTGCAGACGCCTCATCTCGACCATCGTGGGCGGCGGCCAGGAGGTTGTCCACCAGGGCATGGATGAAGTCCCGCGCTTCCACGAGGGCTTCATGGTCTCCGAGCGGCCCGTGGCCTGAGACGAAACGCTCGACCGGCAGCTCCGACATCCGATCGTCGGTGTCGGGCCACTCTCCGGGATAGCTGTCGCCGAGATATGGGATGCCGCCGTTCTGTGCGACATCCCCCACGAAAACGATGCCGTCGTCAGGCAGGTGTATGAACGTATCTCCGCCCGTGTGAGCTCTACCGAAGTAACGCAAGTGGAGCTCCCTTCCACCGAAGTACAAACGCATGCTCGACTCGAACGTGAGGTTCGGAGGCGTGATCGTCACGAGGCCGGCCTCTTCGGACCAGGGGTCGTTCGCCGCGACCACCTTGTCTCTCCATTCGGCATTCCACTCCACATCTACCATCTCTTGATAGCAGTTCTCGTGCCCGATGATCGTCGCCTCAGGGAACTCCTCGTTGCCCCATGAGTGGTCCCAGTGCGAATGTGTGTCGACCAGGTACTGGACCGGTTTACTGGTGACGTGACGGATATCCTGGATGAGATCACGGGCGAATGACGGCACCCGGAGAGAGTCGATCACCAAGACTCCCTGATCGCCGACGATAAAGCCCGCGTTCGTAAATCCGAGGTGCAGCCGCGCGTATACGCCGGTATCAACTTCTATCAGCTCTGTCCCTGGGGTTGTGGTCATCTCGTCTCCTCCGATGTTTCCTAACTGTCCTGCGACAGGACGCTCGACAGCCCCGGCCTTGGGGCTGGGTCGAGTCCATGACAAACCTTGCCGAAAGTGTTATTAGTGTAGGACGGCATCCGAAGTAAGCTCAACACCAAAAGGAGCACTCATGGAGCAGCGACAACTCGGAGACAGCGGACTCTTTACCTCGCCAATCGGCTTTGGTACTTGGGAGATGAGTACGACCTCGTACGGGTATATCGACGTCAAAGAGGCGAGCGACGCGGTCAACGCCGCAATCGATCACGGAATAACTCTGTTTGACACCGCCGAGGTGTATGGGCCGTACCATTCAGAAAGGCTCCTGGCAAAGGCGCTGGGCAACCGGAGAAAAGATATCGTCCTGGTGAGCAAAGTCGGGTTTGAGTACGACGAGAATGGGAAGAACGTGGGTCGCAACTCCAAGTACGACCACATCATCGAGCACGCCGAGGGCTGCCTCAGAAGACTGGAAACCGACTACCTGGACCTGCTGCTCATCCACTGGCCCGATCACGATACGCCGTTCGAAGAGTCTATGCGTGCCCTGAACAAGCTTAAGGAGGACGGCAAGATCCGCCACTACGGCGTCTCGAACTTCACGCCGGAGATGATGGACGAGTGTGAGAACTACGGTCACCTTGCTGCTAACCAGGTCGGCTACCACATGTTCGACCGCAGGATGGAATCGAAGGTCCTCCCATACTGCCTGGAGAATAACATCGGGTTTATGGCCTACGGCACGCTCGGATTCGGGCTGCTCGCTGGGGCGTTTACATCAGACACGACCTTCGGTGAGGGGGATTGGAGACGGGGCGGCTACGCATTCGGCCTTCCTCTGTTCCAGGAGGAGGAGTTTGGGAAGCAGTTGAAGGTCGTGGAGCGCCTGAAAGCGGTCGCCGCGCGCTACGACAAGTCGGTGGCGCAGATGGCGATCGCCTGGACAACCGGACATCCGGCGGTATCCGTCGGACTGGTGGGCGTGCGAAATGAGTGGGAGCTCAAGGAGAACGTCGCCGCGGCGGGTTGGGAGCTCGAAACTGAGGTACGGGAAGAGATCGACACGATCTTCGCCGAAGAGGGCGTGCCCACCCACGTCAACACCGACCAGGCGATCTAGAGCTACACCGAGACAGTCCTGACCGGCGCTGCAGACGCTCCGAGAGCCTGCTTCGCCCCGTCGTCCCGGCGCAGGCCGGAACCCATGGGCGAGGGGGGTGGTCTAACATCCTCAGCTCCCGGCGTCGCTCCAGTAGGACGACGCGGGCTGTTATTGTTTGGGCCGAAAACAATAACAGGAGGTTAGTGATGATGAAGTCCCTCTTAGGCGCTCTCGGGGCGTCCTTCATCCTGGTCGCAGGACCTCTGGGACCCCTTTTTTGCAGGACACTGTCGAATCATGTGACTGGAGCTCCGACCGTGATGACAGCGAGCGCGCAACCAGATGGAACCTTTATGGACTCCAAGGCGCTAGGCGATATGAGCTCTAACCCATCCCTCTCGGTTTCGATTACATAGTCCTGGAGGGCCTCTTCCGCATGAAGGATGGCCTCATCCATCGTATTCCCCATTGCCACGATCCCAGGGAGATCTGGAAACCACACGCCGCAGTCTTCTCCTCCTCCCTCGATGATTGCAGGGTATCTCATCTCAATCCTCCCAACCCGCTTTCTTTGCGATGGAGCGGGCCACTCCGGGCTTAACCGTGCGGTGCCTTGGAATGGTTACGATACCACTGATCCGTGGATGCTTGTAAATGTCATGGCTGGCCCCGTGCCTTTGTAAGTACCATCCCTCTCTCTCAAGCCTTTGTCTTATTCTGCGTGTCCGCGTGTCCATCTTGGATGGGGCCCTTCTACTGTAGGGCACGCTCCGGGACTAGTGGTAGCTCCCCAACTGCGGGCCTCTTAGGGTGGGCATTGCGAATCGTGGTGATCGAGGGTTTCTTGCGCCGACCGTTCGGAAGGGTCATAACAGGATGCCCGTGCTCCCAGTGCGGCGGACGCCTAGTCCCGGCCCCGGTAGTCTCTGAACGGGCGGTCCCGCCACTCGAGCGCCGCCTTCAGGCCCTCCTCACGCGACCGCCGGCTGAACTCCTTGACGATCGGAGCCTGGTGCGCGATAGCGTCCGTCTCCGCCGCTAGGTACTGCATCGTTGTGCGGCCCATCAAATCCATCGCCTTGTTGACGATGCTCTTGTTCGCCGCTAGAAGCTCCCACGGGATCCGCGCCATCGTCCGGGCGAGGTCGTCCACCGCGGCGTCCAGGCCCTCTGCCGGAACCGACTTCCAAACGAGTCCGAGGTTTTCTGCCTGCTTGCCAGATACCGACTCTCCCGTCAGCAGGAACCACTTGGCCCACTGCGGTCCGACCATGTACGTCCACATATGCGTCGGAGGGGCGCCCATCGACCGCACCGGCGGGAACCCGATGATCGAGTCGTCGGCAGCGATGATCATGTCGCAGTGCATCGCGAGGTCGGTGCCACCGGCGATCACGTAGCCGTGAATCCCGGCGATGATCGGCTTGCTCAGGTTCAGGATGTGGTTCATGGTGGTTGGGGTCCGCTTCATTCGGTGGATGTCCGCGCGGATGTTGTCCCGCGTCTCCGCCGCCGCCTTCTGCGCCTCCGGCGTCGACGGAGGCGTGATGTCGTACCCCGCGCAGAAGGCGCGCCCGTTGCCCCTCAGCGTCATCACTCGAACGTCGGGATCGTCGTCGGCTCGCTGCGTGCAGTCGACGAGCTCGTCCTGCAGCTCACGGCTCAGCGCGTTGAGCTTCTCCGGCCGGTTCAGGCGAATCCGCCCCACGCCGTCGGAGGCTTCGTACTCAATAAACTGATAGGTCATTTGAGGTTCTCTCTCCTCCTTCGTCACTCAGACATTGAACAGCACGTGGATAACGTCGCCGTCTTCCACCGGGTAGGTCTTGCCCTCCTGCCGGAGGAGCCCCTGACGCCGCGCCTCGGCCTCGGATCCGCACCGGACGAGTGCCTCCCAGTCGATCACCTCCGCGCGGATGAAGCCCTTTTCCATGTCGGAGTGGACCCTTCCGGCGGCCTTCTCGGCTGAGGTCCCTCGGCTGATCGTCCACGCTCGGACTTCTCGGGAGTTGCCCGTGAAGAAAGTGATCTGGTCTAGCGCGGTGCACGCCAAGCGCACCATGCTGACCAGACCCGGCTCGCCGGCGCCCAGCGACTCCCTGAACTCCGCTTCGTCCTCGGGATCCATCTGCGCTAGCTCCAACTCCAGCTTTCCGAAAAGGAATCCGGGCAGGACGCCGTCGGCTGCGACCTCCGCATCTAGCCGTTCCTGGAGATGTTCCGCCTCGTTCATCTGGTCCTCGCCCGCATTGACCACTACGATCGTCGGCTTGGCCGTCAGAAGCTGGAACTCCCTGACCCTCCTCGCGTCCTCCTGGTTAAGGGGCTGACTTCGAATGGGAGTTCCGGACTCGAGGCCGTCTCTGAGTCTAGAGATCGATTCCCGCTCTCGGATCATCGCGTCTCGGTCGCCGCCCCTGGCGCCCTTGCTGTTCTGCTCGATGCGGGTGATTCTACGGTCGAGGATTTCGAGGTCAGCGAACGTCAGCTCGTACAGCATCGTCTCGATGTCGCGAAACGCGTCGACTCCGCCTCCGGCGTCAGGGACCGAAGGGTCCTCGAATCCGCGGGCGACGACGACCAGGGCGTCCGCGTTCTGAAGCTGATTGAGGTACTCGCCCGCGATGCCCCTGGTCTGCCCCAGGCCTTCGGGAGCCGGGGGAAGATCGACGAACTCGATGTCGGCCTCGGTCGTCCTCTCAGGGTGGAACACTCCGGCCAACGGGGCGAGACGGTGGTCGGGTGCCTTCGCGATCCCGATATTGGGCCTGGACTCCCTGGAGTATCCCGCAACCTGCGCGGCGCCTCTTGTGGCTGCGTTAAAGACGGTGGTTTTGCCACTGTACGGCAGACCGATGATGGCTAGCTGCATTCGAGTCTCAAGCTACTCGTCGAGCTTGCGGTACTCGCCCTCGATCACCGTCGTATCCTTGTCAGGGGAGTGGTCCGACTCAGCCTTTCTAGGGGACCCGGAAGCCTCCATCACAACGTCTCTTGGGGCTAGCAGAAGGAACGCCAGCCCTGCGGCTATCAACACAACCAGGTCGTCCAGCCGTCCAAAAATGGGGATGAAATCGAAGTCCCACGGCACGATGATGTACACGAAAGCGGCCGGTAACAGCAGCTTCAGTCCGAACGGGACGCGCCTGTCCATCATGAGCCGAAATATCAGACGGGGGATCCCCGTCATGCTCAGCAGAGTCCAGACTCCCCTCAACACTCTCCAGCCTCCGCAGTGGTCTTACCTCAATTATAGCCTATTCTGTGACTGTTCTCTCGCCACCGTCAACGTTCGGGGCCCCACGCCGGGCGACCCATGGGTCGCCGCTACAGCGGTTCTGGCCCAATATCGAGCGCTGCCGCCCGGCAATCGTCTGCTAGAATCGGAGTTGTCGACCACGTTCAACCGCAAGGAACAGCCACTGTGACAGCCATCAACCTCACCGGCGTGACCAAGAGCTTTGATGTGGGCGCAACGGTCGTTACCGCGCTGCACGAAGTCGAACTCACCATCACCGAAGGTGAGTTCATTGTGGTGCTGGGTCCCTCCGGTTCCGGCAAAACCACGCTCCTCAACATGATCGGAGCCCTCGACACGCCGACGGCGGGGACCGTAGAGGTCGCCGGACAGGACATCACGGAGGCGTCCCGCGGCGATCTGTTCGCCTTCCGCAGGCGTGCAGTCAGCTTCATCTTCCAGAGCTTCAACCTGTTTCCGGGCCTGACAGCGCTGGAGAACGTCCAGTTCGGGGTAGACGTGGCGGGACGGCATAACGGGGCCACTGCTCAGGAGGTGCTCTCGCGCGTCGGACTCGGCGAGCGGGTCGACCACTTTCCGCACGAGCTGTCCGGAGGGGAGCAGCAGAGGGTCGCCATCGCCAGGGCGTTGGCGACTGGCAATCCTGTCATGCTCGCAGACGAGCCGACAGGCGAGCTGGACTTTGCGACCGGATCGCACGTGCTCCGCCTTCTACAGGACCAGTCGGCGGAGGGAAAGACCGTGCTGGTGGTCACTCACAACCGAGAGATCTCCCGGATTGCGGACCGCGTTCTCCAGCTCTCCGGCGGACGAATTGTCAGCGACGGCCCTCCGCCAGACGGTAAGGCCGATGTCTCAGAGTTGAGCTGGTGAGCGTGCGAGGGTGAGGAAAGAGGAAAGAGATCGATCTCGGGCCGTCTCTTCATTGACCTAGCTAGACAGGGTGGACATGATTGTTGAAACATGACCCTGTCTATGCTGTGCATCTATGTAGGAATTGAAGAGTGAGGATTGATGATCTGGATTAAGTGGTCGTGGCGGGACCTGCGATCGCGGTGGATGCAGGTCGCGGCCATCGCCATCGTCATCGCCTTCGGCACAGGCCTGTTCTCCGGCCTCCGGAGCATGAACGAGTGGCGTGCCATGTCCAACGAGGCCAGCTACGCCGCGGTGAATACGTTCGACCTGCGCGTGACGCTGGGAACAGGCGGCTTCGTCGATCGCGGTACGCTGCTTGACGCTGTCGCCGAGGTCGCATCGTCCTACGTAACCGACGTGGAGGAGCGGCTCATCGTCCCGACACAGGTCTCCGTGGAGACGGCCGAAGGGACGGTTATCGTGCCCGGCCGCCTGATCGGCGTGGACGTGGAGGGCGACGGGCCGCACGTGAACTCGCTGCACGCCGCTGCGGGACGCGCGCTGACCGAGGCCGACGCCGGACTCGATGTCGTCGCGCTCGAGCGGAATTTCGCCAAGTTCTACGACCTACCCGATAGCGGGAAACTCACGCTCACCGGCAACGTCCCCGTCGAATACGTCGGCCACGTCCTGTATCCGGACTATTTCATCGTCATGACGCCTGAAGGCGGCATGCTCGCGCAGGCCAACTTCGCCGCGGTGTTCGCTTCCCTGGAGACCGCTGAGCGGCTGGCCGGAGTAGAGGGCAAGGTCAATGACCTCGTCCTCACCGTCTCGACGTCCGCCGACGAGGACGCCCTCGTTCGCGCCTTCGAGTCCCGGTTCGAGGAGATGGGGGGCGCCGTCTCGCGACGGCTCGACGACCCGTCGATCAGGGTGGTCATCGAGGACGTGGAGGGCGACAGACAGTTCAACACCGTGCTTGCCATCGCCATCTTGGGAGGGGCGATCTTCGCCGCGTTCAACCTCAGCAGCCGGATCGTCGACTCACAACGACGCGAAATCGGCATCAACATGGCGCTCGGCGTCCCACCCCTTATGGTCGCGCTCAGGCCACTGCTGATTGGTGCGCAGGTCGCGCTGCTCGGCGTCGTCTTCGGGATCGGCATGGGTATCGGACTGGCACAGCTTCTGCGGGGTGTCCTCATGGATACCATACCGCTGCCTATCTGGGAGACTCCGTTTCAGTTCGATGTCTTTGCCGCCGCCGCGCTCCTCGGATTCGTGGTCCCCTTCCTGGCGACCGCGATCCCGGTGTGGAGGTCGGTGCGGGTCCCTCCGATAGACGCGATCAAGACCGGCCACCTCGCGGCGCGCTCCGGTGGACTCGCCTGGCTCCTCAAGAAAGTACGTATACCAGGGCAGACCGCGAGGCAGATTCCATTCAGGAACGTGGCCCGTGCGCCGAGGCGTACGCTGCTGACCGCGCTCGGCATCTCGGCGATCGTGACGATACTCGTGCTCATGATGGGCATGTTCGACTCATTCTTGGGTGTGTTTGAAAAGGGCGAGATCGAAGCCGCCGGAGACCACCCGGACCGCGTCGGCATCTCCCTCGACTCCTTTTACATGCTTGACTCCCCGACGGTGAAGGACATCGTGGCCTCAGAAGTGACCGCGGACGCCGAGGCCGGGCTCAGGCTCGGCGGGACCGTCTCCAACGGCGCTGAATCGTTCGACGTATTTCTGCAGTTCATCGACTTCCAGAGCCCACTCTGGCGACCGACGATTACCGAAGGCAGCCTGGATGGTCCCGCCGGAGGCGTTCTGATCTCCGAGAAGGCGGCCGGAGACCTTGGGGTCGAGCCGGGGGACTCGATCACGCTGCGCCATCCCGTGGCGGGCGGTCCGAGTCTGTTCACACAGCAGGACTCTGAGGTCACGGTAGTCGGACTGCATCCCGATCCGTTCAGGTTCAACGTTTATATGGACGTCAATGATGCCGGGTTAGTCGGCATCGAAGGTCTGACGAACGTAGTCAACGCCCGGCCTGCTGATGGCGTGGAGCTGGACACCCTCAAGCGGACGCTCTTCGGCCTGCAGGGCGTCGGGTCCGTCCAGAAGGCGACTGCGGCGTCCGACGTTATCAGGGATCAGTTTGAGCAGTACACTGCGCTGCTCGGCGTCATCCAGGTCGCCATCATCGCGCTCGCGCTCCTGATCGCATACAACACGGCGAGCATAAACATGGACGAACGGCGACGCGAGCACGCGACGATGTTCGCCTATGGCCTACCTGTACGAACCGTGCTCGGGATGGCTGTGGTGGAGAGCGCCATCCTGGGGGTCATAGCCACGGCCCTCGGCCTCGTTGGCGGATATCTCTTCCTCCAGTGGGTCATGTTGGTACTCATGCCCAACGTAATGCCCGATCTCGGCGCAGAGATCGTGATCAAGCCCACCTCTCTGATCACCGCAGTTGCGCTCGGGATCGGGTCTGTCGCCATCGCGCCCGTGCTCACCGTCCGGAGGCTAAGGCGTATGGACGTCCCGTCGACGCTGCGGGTGATGGAGTAACCGAGTGAGGAAAGAGGAACGAGGAATGAGGAAAGAGGGACTTACAACCACTGCAGACGTCGAGTAACGACGCTCCGGCTATCCATCCTAAACTCACTATTCTCAATTCACCATTCACTATTTCTCCCTGATATCCTGACGCAATGATTCACCTGATCTACGGAGAGGACTCCGTCGGCGTGGAAGAGGCGCTGGCGGAGCTGATGGGAAGCGCCGGACCGGACGACCTCCGAGACGTCAACACGACCAGGTTCCAGGACGATCGCCTGACTCCCGAGCAGGTGGCCGCCGCCGCTTTCACCGTCCCGTTCATGGCTGAGCGCCGTGTGGTGGTCGTGAAGGGGCTGCTTGGGAGGTTCGAGCGGCGACGTGCGAGGGGGCGATCCAACGGGCAGGGCGATGACGCCCTGGGTGGCTGGTCACAGTTCGCCGATCAGCTTCAGACGATGCCTCCGACAACCGAGCTTGCCTTTGCTGACGGCGGACTGTCGCGCAGCAACCCGCTGCTCAGGAAACTCGCGCCGATAGCCCAGGTCCGGGAGTTTCAACTCCCTCGAGACCGCGAGATGCCGGGCTGGATTACTCGTCGAGCCTCCGCGATCGGAGTCGAGATAGACCTCCGGGCGTCCGCGGTGCTCGCCGACGCGGTGGGCCGGCAGCCGAGGCTGATCGACTCGGAGCTCCGAAAGCTCGCGCTTCGCGCCAACGGCGGGGCAATCACCGTCGAGGACGTGAGGGAGATGGTCGCCTACGTTCGCGAGGCCAACATCTTCCAGGCCGTGGATGCCGTGATCGACGGGCGGTCCGCCGTCGCACTCAGGCTGGTCCGGCGGGTGATGGAGGACGGCAATCCGGCCTCGTACATCCTCACGATGCTGGCCCGGCAGGTGAGGCTGCTGCTGCTGGCGAAGGACCTGGGCTCGCGAGGAGTCTCGCGTGAAGAGATCGGCGGCCGTCTCAGGCTGTCAGGGTGGGTCCTCAACAAGACGCTTCAGCAGGAGCGCCGGATCTCGTTCGAGCGCCTGCGCTACGTACACGATCGGCTCGTCGAGACCGACCTCGCGCTCAAGACCAAGCCCATCGAGGATCAGCTAGCGATCGAGATCCTGATCGCCGAGCTGTGTACTGGATAGTCTCGCCCCTCTGCTATCATAGTGCTATCATTCCCTGGGGTTGTCAGTCAGGAGGTGTGGTGTGGCAACGATCAACGTGCGGCGGTTGGACGAGAAAGTGGTACAGAGGCTGAAAGAAAGAGCCGCTTCAAACGACCGCTCGCTGGAGAGCGAGGTCCGGACGATCCTTGAGAAAGCCGCTCAGGACCAGGACATGCGAGTACAGCAGGAGAAGTTCCTGGAAGAGTCCAGGAAGCTGAGTGAGCTGACTCGCGGCCGCTACCAGACGCCCTCTGAGGATCTCATCAGGGAGGATCGTGATAGAGGGCACCGCGATTTCGATCTATGAGACTGGTGGTCGACGCAAGCGTCGCCGTCAAGTGGTTGGTCGATGAGGATGGAGCTGACCTGGCAAGGGGTCTACTCGCCAGAGGTCACCAACTGCACGCTCCTCGTCTAATGGCATCCGAGGTCGCCAACGCGCTGAGAAACAAAGTCTTGCGTGGATTGATCCAGCCCTATGTCGCTGCGGTATTGGCGAGCAGGACCCCAATGTTTCCGATCGAATGGGCAGCCGATGAGGCGGTGATCGCCGAGGCCACGCGAATCGCGGTGGAACTCGACCGTTCTGTTTACGATTGCGTCTACCTAGCACTTGCCCACCAGCTCGATGCGACGCTGGTGACCGCTGATAGCAGGTTCGTCAACGCGGTAGCTGCGACGACCCACGGAAGCGTGGTCGCCCTCTTAAGTGAGGTGGAGCCTGTCTCATGAGTCGACCTTGGTCGCTAAACCGTGGTTCGACGCGCTCACCACGAACGAATCTTAGCTTTGGAACGGTGCGCCCCACCCGCTATCCTGGCGGAGGCCGGAACCCAGGGGTAGGGTGGACTTTCGGCGCCGGGAGCGCGGGCATCCCTGCCCGCATGGGGACGGGGGTGGCCCCTCCCCACCGGGCGACGCATGCGTCGCTCCTACGGCTGGTCGGAGGGCAGAAGTAGGGCGCCCGCTTGAAGAGGACCCCCTACGACTTCAGTTGCGACAGTCGCTAGATCTGGTAGCTGTCCATTAGGGCTGAGGCGGTGCGGCCGGGGGCCTTGTTCGAGATCTCGTCGATGCGCTCGTCAAACGTCGGGCGGTCGGTGTCCTTGTAGATGACGCCCAGCGGGACGCCGTCGGTGGACGCGAGCTCGAAGGCCGACTGGGGATCGGTCTTGTCGTAGTCGTCGGGGATGTCGAAGGCCAGACCCGGTATGCCCTTACGTGGGTTTCCCTTGAGGACTTCGTAGGTGTTGTTGTACTCCGTGCATGGGGATTGGATGTGGACGATCGCGAAGCCGGGATGCTCCATCGCCTCGACCATCATCTCCGTCATCGGCCGCACCTGGCTCGACATCGTCGACGCTACATACGACACGCCCATGCTGAGGTACATCTGGAACGGGTTCAGCTTCGCCTCGGCCTTGCCGTACGGGGTCGAGCTCGTAACGACGCCGAAGTCGGTCGTCGGTGAGCTCTGGCCCTTGGTCAGCCCGTAGACGCCGTTGTCCATCACGACCGCTGTGACGTTCAGGTTCCGCGCCGCTTGAGGCGCGATGTGCTCGAAACCGATTCCGAGGAAGTCGCCGTCTCCCGCCACTATGACCACGTTGAGGTCGGGACGCGCCATCTTGACGCCCATCGCGATCGGCAGCGTCCGGCCGTGGATCCCGTGGAACCCGTAGGGCTGCTCATCGCTCTCGAGCATGTGGACCATGTTCCCCGAGCAGCCGATGCCGGCGACGATCACGTTGCTCTCCATGGGAGTCTCGGTCTCGACGACGCGCCGCTGGATCGCGCCCTCGAGCGCACGTCGCACGCCAAAGTCACCGCAGCCGGGGCACCATTTAAAGTCGTATTCGGGGTTCTTGATGGTCATGCTGTCACGCTGTCCTTCTGTACTGATCCAGGATTGAGAGCCGGGGGCGGGCGGTTCGTTCGCCGCGCCTGCCCGCCGTGGAGGGGCGAACCCCTACGGCAGCTATTATCCAGGATAAGTGCCTTTTGTGTCACTGGCGGGGGAGGGGTTCCTGGGCGTTATGCTGTCACGCTCTCTTTCTGATGCGCACCGGACCTCTCGAGGATTGCCTCTACGAGGTCTTTCTCCTTGAACGGCAACCCGGTGATCTGGGTGACCGCTTCGGCCTTGACTCCCTGGGATCGCAGGTACGAAGCGAACTGCCCCATGAAGTTCAGCTCCGGGACGATCACGAGGTCCTTGGTGCGGAGCTCTTCGACAAGTCCGTCCGGGAGCGGGTTCAAGAACATTGTATAGTACCAGCCGAGGTCTGCGCCGTCGGCAATCAACATACGCCACGCTCCGAGGGTCGGGCCCTTCGAGCCGCCCCACGGCATGACTGCGACGCTGGAGTCGGTGTTCTCGGCCTCGAAGGTGCCGTCGTTGAGGAGGTCCAGCTTGCTGAACCGGCGGGTAGTCATCTGGATGTGGCGCTCGGGCCTGTGGGTGGTGTCGCCCATGCCGTCGTGCTCGGAGCCGTTGGCGACGTAGGATCCCGGACCTCCTGGAATCGGCATCGGCGAGAGCTCCCAACTCTCGTAACGGTGGTAGCCGTTGGTGCCCTGGTAGGTCTTGCGTCCCTCGACGGCCAGTCTGGCCATGTCAGGCTTGGGAATGTTCTGGTTTCTCTCAGAGAGCATGTGCTCGCTGAGGATGACAACGGGTCCCTGGTACCTTTCGGCCCAGTTGAACGCGTGGATGGCGGCGTAGAAGCACTCCTCGACGGTTCCCGGCGCGATAACCGGCAGTTGCATGTCGCCGTGACCCGGGTACATCGCGGTCAGAAGGTCCGACTGCTCGGTCTTCGTGGGAAGCCCTGTCGATGGACCGCCACGCTGGATGTCCGCGACGACCAGGGGGATCTCGGCCATCCAGGCGAGTCCTAGCCCTTCGCCCATCAGTGAGAAGCCGGGACCGGCAGTTGCGGTCATCGCCTTCTTGCCGGAGAAGCCCGCGCCGACAATCGAGGTGATCGACTCGATCTCGGAGGTGGCCTGGTAGGCGAACTTGCCAGGCGCGGGGAGGTTGCCCTCCATCCAAATCAGGAGCGAGGTGGCCGGTGATATCGGGTAGCCGACGTATACGTCCACGCCTGCGGCCATTGAGCCGAGACCGAGAGCGATGTTGCCGTTGATCAGCACCTGCTCGTCCTCGGGTGGAATCGACTCGGCCAGCTCGCTGAGGATGAATCCGCTCTTCTCTGCCTCGTCGCGTCCGAGGCCGAGGGCCTGGTGGTTCGACACGATGATCTGCTCGTCGTTCGGCCGGCCGCGCGTGAAGCGCTTTGTTACGAAGTCTTCCAGGATCTGCTGTTCGATCCCGACCAGGTACGCCAGGGCGCCCATAACGACCATGTTCGCCGCCCTTGTGTTGCCGGTGGAGCGGGCAAGCTCATCAAATCGCATCCCGAAGCTCTTGCCGTCGGGCTCGAGCTCGAACTCCTCGGCGTTGTAGATGATGACGCCGCCGTCGGCGACCTCGCCCCTGTGGGTCTCGTAGGCGTACTCGTTGAACGCGACCAGCACGTCAAGCTCGTCGCCGGAGCTGAGCACCGGCTCTGTGGAGATCCGTGTCTGCGTCCAGGTCGGACCTCCCCTGATCTGCGATGGGAAGGTGGCGAAGGTCTGGACGTGGTATCCGACCTGGGCGTTCGCCTGCGCGAATCCCTCGGCGGAGGTGACGACGCCCTGGCCGCCCTCTCCGGCGAACCGGACTACGAAATCGGTCTTCTTCAATTCAAGAACTCCTTTGCTTAGGAGAGGGAAGAGAGGACTGAGGAAAGAGAGGCTGGGGCCACACGCAGGTTCCTCCGTTCGGAGGACCTACGTTCAATGCCCTGGGAGTTCAGAATGTCTCTCCTTGTCCGTCGTCTTGCGGTGGCGCACTTCGCCGGTCGTTCCTTGGTGCTAGGCCCAGGGCCGCTCTTGGGTACGGCGGCGATCGGGGCCAAGAGCTAAGATAGCCCTCCGAAGCAACCTCTGGCGGGCGGCTGTGATACCTCGATGGTCAATTAGCAACTGCTGATTTTGCGGGGCTTTTTCGTAGGGATGCTGCTTCTAGAGCAGACCAGTCTAGCTTGCGTTTGGCGCAACGTTGAATATACCAGCAGGTATTTTGGGGTGTCAATTTTGTGACGCGGTGCACGAAGTTGAGGAACGAGGAAAGAGGAACGAGGAAAGAGAGGGGTTGGTTGGGGTCGGGGGTTGGATTCGTGTGGCTGTCGGTGGATCCCGGCTTGCGAGGGGATAGGGGGCACTGGGAGCGCGGGCGCGCTGAGGAACGAGGAAAGAGGAACGAGGAAAGAGGGGGGATGCGCGCGTCGTGTGCGGCGCGGTATCGGGGCAGGTCGTAGGGGCGACCGTTGGAGCCTGTCTCATAAGTCGACCTTGGTCGCCAAACCGTGGTTCGACGCGCTCACCACGAACGAATCTTAGCTTTCAAGTAACTGCTCCGGCAGTTGCTACCATTTGTATGGCCCCGACGGTCCACCCCACCCTTGGATTCCGGCCCATTCGACGGGCTCAAGACAGGCTCTGCGCCGGGATGACGAGAGGGGCGTAACGTTGCTCACCACGAACGAATCTTAGCTTTGGAACCGTTCGCCTCCGCCCCTCCACGGCGGGCAGGCGCGGCGGATCGAAGGGCGAGCATTCCGGGATTCAAGCACTAGTGAGACACCCTCGTTGTAGTCGCCCTGGGGTGGTCGGGAGGGGGATGGAATGGGCATGGAATGGGCATTAGGGTCAGGGGCGGACTCGGAAGCCGGTGCGGCCGAGTAGCTCGGTGACGGCCCAGACGAGGGCGTCCATGCGGTCCGGGGAGCCGTGGGCGGATGACTGGGGCGTCCAGGTGCACATCTGATCTTCGAGCTCCGGGAACATGCCGACGTGGTGGACTTTGTGCTGCTCGTAGAGGGCGGCTACTGGTTCGGCGCGAGCGCGTTTGAATTGTGAATTAGGAATTGTGAATAGTGAGGGTGGTCCGCGGGCGGAGTCCCTCTTGTATTGGGTTGGGTTGGGGCGCGGCAGTGCGCGGCGGTCAGTAGTAGTCTTCGGGGTAGTAGCGATGGAGGTCGCACTGTGGGTGTCCGCAGTTCTGGTAGAGGAAGTAGGGTTCGGGTCCGAAGATGATCGGCTGCAGCTCGTGCTCGTCGGGTGAGGGTGGGCCGGGGTCTTCGGGTTCGGCCTGTTCCTCAGCCTCTTTGGCGGCCCTGGCTTCTTCGGCCTTACGTTTTTCTTCTTCCTCCTTGGCCCGCTTGGCCCGCTCCTCACGGACCTGCTTGCGTCGGGCCTCCTTGAGAGGCAGCTCTCTTTTGATCCTGGCGGTGATCTCCTCCACGTAGGGTTCGATGTCCTTTGGGTCGTAGTGGATGTCCTCCCACATGGAGTAGTCAGGTTTGTGGACGGGCTCTTCAGGGTCGGGGAGCTCTCCTGCGGCTCGTCTGGCCTCTTTCTTGAGGCGGTCTCGCTCGAAGATGGGCGCTAGTACCTCTTCGAGTCGGGCCCATCCGCCGTCGTCGGGGTCTGAGTGTTGATCGGCAGATTCGGTCTGAGTACCAGAGTCGGTCGGCGCGCCAACAGAGTCGGCGGTGTCGATGGTGGCGACCGATCCGGGAGCCGAGGCTGCCGAGTTGGTGGGGACGTCGGTGTCGATGGTGGCGACCGATCCGGGAGCCGGGGCTGCCGAGTTGGCAGTGACGCCCGGCGCAGGGACGGGGGCCACAGGAGCGGCGGTGTTCCTGACTCGGACGGGTGTGGGCCTTGTGATAGGGGCCTTGGGCCGCCTGGGAGAGGTCCGGGTGCTTGTGTAGCCGACGACGATGCCTTCGAGGCGGACCATGAGCTCTGCTGCGGCCCTGATGCGGTGGCCTTGGTTGAAGGACCTTAGGTCGCCGTCAACGAGGTTGAGGAGGAAACGGGAGACGTATCGACCGTCGCCGGTGTCCTCCTTGATGGCCTTTGTCAGTGCCCTATCGAACCTGGTGTCACGTGAGCGGGTGGCCGGGTCGTCGTCAGGGGACGCGGGTTGGGAGTACTCTCGGATGTAGGCTCTGGCCTCCTCGTGACCGAACCTTGTGAGGAGTTCAGCGGCGCGCAGACGGTGGCCCTCTCTAAATCCTTGGAGGTCGCCTTTCATGACGTTCTGAAGGAAGGAGACGACGGTCTCGCCGTCTTTGGTCTGTTGTTTGATTATTTCTGAGAGTGACACGGTGGTATGCTCTATAGGCAACTGGTTATAATCTGATTATGCACGTACGGATGTTCTGATGTCAAGGGTGGGTGAGGAGAGAGAAACGAGGAACGAGAAAAGAGGAAAGAGAGGGGTTGGTTGGGGTCTGGGGTTGGTTTCGTGTGGCTGTCGGTGGGTCGCCGCGGGCGGGGGGCACTGGGAGCGCGGGCACTTGTGCGCCGTGGCGTATCCTGCCCGCATGGGGGTGGGTGTGGGTGAGGAGAGAGGAGAGAGGAGAGAGGAAAGAGGAACGAGGAAAGAGAGGGATTTGTAGGTAGGGAAGTTGGCTGTAGCAGGCAGGGTGGAACGAACAGGTCTAAGGGCGATTCGCCCCTCCACGGCGGGCAGGCGCGGCGCATCCAAGACCGACGCCGGGACGACGGTTGAGGATGCGGGATGATCGGGAGTGTGAGGGTTGAGATGGATCGCCGCCACCCCTGGGTCCCGGCACGCCCCTCCACGGCGGGCAGGCGCGGCGCATCCAAGACCGACGCCGGGACGACGGACGAAGGGGAGGCTCGACGTGGTCTCTCTTTTCTCTTTTCTCACTCCTCTTTCCTCACTCCTCCTGCCTACTCCCCCTTCCAGACCGGCCGGCGCTTTTCGGAGAAGGCGCGGGGGCCTTCGACGGCGTCTTCGGTGGCGCCGACGCGCTCCATGATCGGGGCTCCGAGGCGTACGGAGTACTCGACGGGCTGGTCCTTGGCGCCGTAGACGATGCGCTTGATGCCCTGCACGGCCAGCGGGCCGCAGAGCTTGATCTCCTCGGCGATCTCGTCGCACCTGGCGATCAGCTCGTCGCGGTCCTCGACGAGGTGCTGGATGAGGCCGATGTCGTAGGCGCGCTGGGAGCCGATCCTCGTGCCGGTGAGCATGAGGTTGAGGGCCTCGCCGAGGGCGATCATCCGCGAGAGGTTGTGGACCGCGTGGCCGGGGAAGATGCTCCAGCGAGGCTCGGGGAGTCCGAACTCGGACTTGCGCGTCGCGACCCGGATGTCGCACTTCAGGGACATCTCGAGTCCGCCGGCGACGCAGTAGCCGTCGATCGCCGCGATGACGGGCTTGAACACCCCGCGGTCGGCGAATGACGCCTCGTGCCGGCCGAGGATCGGACTCGCTGCCCTGTCCCCGACGGCGTCGAGAGCGGCGCGCTCCTTGAGGTCCATGCCGGAGGAGAAGGCCCGCCCTCCGCTGCCGATGAGAATCGCGACGTACACGTCGGGGTCGTCTCGCACCTCGTCCATCGCCTCTCCGAGCCCTCTGCCAAGCTCGCGGCTGATGGCGTTGAGGGTCTCGGGCCGGTTGAGCGTGATGTAGGCGATGTTGTTTCGATTCTCGTAGAGGATGGTGTTGGTGGAGATTGGCATGGGACGCTCCTTGGCGGGATTGATGGGCGGAGTGTATGGGGATGGGGGCAGATGAGTAAAGAGAAAAGAGGAAAGAGGAAAGAGAGGTGTGGGTACACGGGGAGGATGTGCTCGGTGGACGTGGCGGATAGACCAAGGCGTAGGGCTACGCGTGCGTCGGCCTGGGGTCGGGCGGGGTGGGGGTGTATGGGATAGAATAGGGCTGTGAGCGAGATGGTTTGGACGCTAGCCCAGCGTGGCTGAGGAGGGCCCCCGATGAACGAGAACGGAGAACGCATCGGACTGGAGGAGATAATCGAAGATGAGCTGCTGGACCCGTTCGGTGTGTCGTTGGATACGCTTTCGAACGGACGCGGGCCGCAGATCTGGCTGGCGGGCGATCCGGAGGACCTGCCTCAGTGGCTGGACATGGGCACGGCGGGCATCGTCACGAACATGGTCGTGCTCAGGGAGATGGTGCAGAAGTACGGTCAGCTTACGGACGTTGTGATGCGGTACCTGGACATCACCGACAAGCCGTTCGTGATGGAGATCGACGGCCACTCGACGGAGGAGATCATCGAGGTCGGGCGCTACTTCAGCGAGATGAGCGAGCAGGTGATGCTGAAGATCCCGTGCTATCCGCACGCTCTGCCGGCGTTCCGCCACTTCTCTGAGGAGGGTATCGAGACGTTCTGCACGACGGTCTTCTCGCTGCCGCAGGCCGCGGCTGTTGCCTCCGCGGGAGCGGACCACATCCTGCCGTTCTGCGAGCCGGTCAAGGAGATGGGCGGCGACCCGACGCAGCTCGTCCGAGAGTGCGCCGAGATGTTCGGCTCGTGGGTGAACCGGCCGCTGATCATGGCCGCGCTGCTGCGGTCGGTGGAGACGACGTACCAGGCGCTGCGGGACGGCGCCGACGAGGTGGTGATCTTCTGGCCGGTGTACAGAGACATGCTCCGGCACTCCCTCACGGACACCTGGAACAAGACGTTCGCCGATGAGTGGCGGGCGATCTTTGACGCTGGGCTGATGAAGGGGGTGCCGGTGAGGTTGTAGCTGAGGAAATAGGAAAGAGGAAATAGGAACTAGAGTGCTTGGGCGGGGCAGGCGGCGGTTGGACCTGGGTTACTTGAAAAGCGGGAGCGGGACGGCCGCGCGGGAGAGAGTATGCGTAAGCGGGTGATAACGGGGCATGCTTCGCAGGTGATTGTTGAGCAGCTCGCTGCTTCTGGGGTGAAGTACGTCTTCAACAACTCGGGCTCGCGGGAGGCGCTGTTCTTCGATACGCTGCACTCGCACCCGGACATCCACGGAATCCTTGGGCTCCACGAGGGCACGGTGACCGCGATGGCGGGCGGCTACACACAGGTGAACGCCGATCCCGGGGTTATGGTCGTGCACCTCGGCGCGGGACTGGCGCAGAGCATGGGCCAACTCATCAACGTCTGGTGGGGAAGCCTTCCGGTCGTCGTCGTCACCTTTGCTGGAGACACCGGCAGCTTCGCGGACAGGATCAGTCTCGATCTCGATCACAGCTTCGGTCCGACGTCGATCGCCGCGCCGATGACGAAGGAGAACTGGACGGTCGTGGAGCCGGAGGGGCTGCCGGCCGCGATCGAGCGCGCGCTGCGGGTCGCGACGACCCCGCCTGTCGGGCCGGTGCACCTCGCGGTCTACGACAGTATGCTCGGGCCGGCGCCGATATCGACCGAGATCGTCGAGGGCGGAATCCCGGAGGTAAGGGCTGGCTACCCGTCAGACGACGATATCGAGCGGGTCGCCCTTGCGCTGCACGAGGCGGAACGCCCTCTGATCTACGCGGGCGACGGTATCTGGAAGAGCGGCGGAGAGGCGGCGGTCACCGCGGTCGCCGAACGGCTAGGACTCGCGGTCTCGACGAGCCGGTACGACCTGAGGGGCGTGCCGATCAAGCACCCGCAGCACGTTGGCTACTTCGAGCGGGCGGTGGAGACGCTGGAGCCGGACCTGATCTTGGCGATCGGCTCCCGGCACGGAGGCGCGGGCACAGAGTCGGACTACGCCGGATTCGCCTCCGGCGCGACGCTGATCGCGATCGGCTCGGACGTCGAGCACCTTAAGAACATGCCCGGCCTCGACCTGGCGATCCTGGCCGACGAGCGCAGGGCGATGGAGCGGCTGGGGGCGCTGGTACAGAGCGAGACCGCACCGACGAGGTACGACGAGCGGCGAGAGTGGGCGCGGGCGGCCGCCGTCGAGCGTCGCTCGGAGCGCAGAGCCTCGTTCGAGGCGACCCCGGCACAGGACGGCAGAGTCCGGCCGCTGCCGCTGATCGAAGCGCTCGACGCAGCTCTCGAACGGCTCGGCGGCGGGATCGTCACGACAGAGCAGTTCGCGGTGCCTCAGGACCTGGTCGGCGGCGAGAACGGGCCCGGAAACAATACATACATCCGGCCGGCTGGAGGCTCGGAGGGTTACGGCGTTGGCGCCGCGATCGGAGCGAAGCTGGCAGCGCACGATACACCGGTCGTCGGGCTCGTCGGCGACGGCTCGCTCTACTACGCGGACAGTGGGCTGTGGACGGCGGTGCACCATCGCATCCCGGTTCTCTACGTGATCACGAACAACGAAGCGTACGGCGTCGTCGCGGGCGCGTTCGGCCGCGCCGGAGGCGAGATGAAAGCGACCGGGAACTACGCGGGTGTCGTGCTAACCGGTATGAATCCGACCAAGATCGCCGAGGCCTTCGGCATGGAAGCGACTGACCTCACCGACGAGTCGAAGATCGACGAAACCATCGCCGACGCCCTGCAGGTAGTCAACAGCGAGGGCCGCCCGTTCCTGATCAACGCGCACCTGCCGATGGGGCTGCCGGAGGGCGGGAGGCCGGCGGGGGAGTACGTTTTTGAGTAAAGAGAAACGAGGAATGAGGAAAGAGAGGGGATAGCGGGGAGCAAAGCTCGATCGAGACAGCCATCTTCGGCAAGTGAGCGGGATGCGTCACGCTCGTCGGTGTGTGCGGCGCATGGTGGTGAGCATTCTACTCACCTCGTCTAGCAGCGATCGGAGTGCTGTGGTCTCAGACGCTGGAAACCAACCCAAATCTTCGCATAGTGTCAGGAGGGTCTCGGTCTCGGCCAACGATCCGTGTGCGATTGCCAGGAACTGTGCCTTCTCATTCACAGACTCCCGTGCCCATCCTTCTGCCACGTTCGCCGCGACTGAAACCGCAGCCCGGGTGATCTGCGAACGCATACCGTATGTCTCCTCACGTGGTAACCGAGGAGCCAATCGGTACACTTCACGAGCCGCGTCCATTGCCTTTTGCCACACGATCGTCTGCCTGTAGTGCGGCGGTGGTCCTCTCATTCCTCGTTCCTCATTCCTGACTTCTATCCCTTTCCTCACTCCTAAGTCTTCGCTAGCTTCGAAAAGCTCCTCAGCTCCCTCGGCGGGTCCATGCGGCTGCCTCGGATGGTGTAGGAGACCTCGCCGACGTAGATGTTGCCGTGGCTGTCGACGCCCATTCCGTGCGGGGCGATGAACTCGCCGGCATCCTCGCCCTCGTCGTCAGATCCAAGGAGCGCGAGGCGGCTGCCGCTCGGGTCGTAGATGCTGATTCGGTGGCCGTGCCGCGGGGGAGTCGGATCGGCTTGCGTCGCGCCGGGAAGCTCGCCGACGTAGATGTTGCCGTCGGGCCCGATCGTCATGCCGTTCGGCAGGTGGATGTTGTTCCAGACGTCCAGCACGTCCCCGTCGCCGTCGAAGACCTGGATGCGGTGCGCCTCGCGGTCGGCGACGAGGATGCGGTCGTCGTCGTCCACGGCGATGTTGTGCGGACGCAGGAACTCCCCGGGGTCGATTCCCGGTCCGCCCCAGCTCTTCACAAACTCGCCGTCGCCCGTGTACTTGTGGACGTTGAAGTTGCCGTAGCCGTCTGAGATGTAGATGTGTCCGGTCTTACGGGAGACCGCGGCGTGGGTCGGGCGGTTGAACGGCTTCCCGCCCCAGATCTGCGATGAGACGCCGGACGTGCCGATCGTCATCATCAGCTCGCCCCCACGGGTGAACTTGGTGATCGTGTGGATGCCGTCGTCGACGCAGTAGATAGTGTCCTCGGGTCCGACGTAGATGCCGTGTGTGCGGTTGCCGAAGATGCCCTTCCCAAAGCCGCGGACGAACTCGCCATCCTGGTTGAAGACCATGACCGGATGGTCCGGATTGCGGCTGAACGCGTATACGTCGTCCTGGGAGTCGACGGCGACTCCGGGAGTCTCGATCAGCCTCGCGCCCTCGGGCAGCTTGTGCCAGTCGATAACGTGCTCGTATCTGAAATCGCCCTCGCCTAATATCGCGCCCATCTTTGTGCCTCCGTGGTCTTGGAATTGAGCGCATCGTATTTGAGGGGTACGGGGGTGTCAATGCGAGCAAAGAGGAAAGAGGAATGAGGAAAGAGAGGATCGGTATGCGGCGAGGATTCGCCCAATGGAAACGGTAATCCGAACAAATTGCGGGGGCGACCAGGCCCACTGGGAGCGCGGGCATCCTGCCCGCATTGGAGCAACCAACGACCCCGGTCCTCGCGCAAAGAGAAAAGACGCACCCCGCTCCGGTACCCGCGTTCGCGGGTATCCACCGGCAGTCTCTGGTCTGGTATAGTTGGTCGAATTGGTCATTTGGGCTAATTGGTTCAGGAGGTGTGGTATGGCGTTGAGGGTGACTGCTTCGGAGGCGAAGGCCGGTCTGTCGGGACTGGTGTCACACGTTGAGTTCGCCGGTGAACGCGTCATCATTGAGCGGAGGGGAAAGCCGGTAGCCGCTCTCGTGAGCATGGAGGACCTCGAGGCGATCGAGAGGGATGGGTCTGATGCGAGCCATCCTCAAGGCGCCCTTGCCCTCCTTGGCGCGTGGGGCGATGTGGGAGACGACGTGATAGACGAGATGATCGAGCACATCTATGACGAGAGAGACCAGGATACCGGCCGACAGGTCGAACTGGACGCCTGATGTACCTCTTTGACACCGACGTGCTCAGCAATCTAATGACGGCCTCACCGTCTACGGCGCTCGTTGTAAGGTTGGCGGCGGTTCCCGGGGAACAGCAGTTTACCTCCAGCATCACGTTGGGCGAGTTGATGTACGGCGCACATCACATACGCTTCAGAACGCAGCATCTGCTGGATCAAATTGAGCGTGTAGTCCTGTCAAACTTGCCGATACTCCCATTCGACGTATTGGCGGCCAGGGTCTATGGGGAGGTGCGTGCTCACTTGGAGCGGCGGGGAACGCCGATCGGCGACGCGGACGTGCGGATTGCTGCGATCGCTCTAGCGAGAGACCTGACCGTGGTGACTGGAAACGTCGGGCACTTCGAGAGGGTCCCTGGGTTGCGTGTGGAGAACTGGCTGTCGTGAGGTGAGACGACAGCGCATCTGAGCGGTTCGGGGCTAGTTGGCGGGTTGGTCTAGGCGGAGCTTGGAGGCTAGAGCTTCGCGGTCGGGGTCTCCGGGCTCGCGCTCGGCTAGCTCGCGGCGGATGAGGCGGTCGAAGCGGCCTCCGTCCGCAGCGTTCGGGTCTTCGGCGGACAGGAGGGCCTTCGGGCCGACGACGTCGCGCGCCGCGGTTGACAACGCGGACGCTGTCTGCCGACGCCAGAGGGAGGCGATCGCGTTCGCCTGTGCGGGGTCCTCGTCATTCTGTTCGAGCCACTGCGACCGCATCCTCATCAGGCGCGAGACCTGGCTTGCGATGTACGCTTCTACGAGAATCTGGGCGCGGATGGGGTCGGCGCTGAGGGGTCGGACGTCGGATTCGGTTGCTCTGGCGTACTCGAGGAGTGCGCCGGTCTCGGTCTCCACCCAAGATGGGAGGTCGGCTCTGGGGTCGAAGGTCACACGCGTTCGGATGACGTTGTGGCCCTCGCCTTCTGGGCCGAGCGAGTCGGTGCGGAGGACCCATACGTTGTCGAAGTGGACGGGGCGTGGGGCGGCCGGAGTGAGTGGGCGGGTGGCGTGGTAGGAGATTCCTTTGGTGGAGGCGTCGATGAGAAGGGAAAGTGAGGAGAGAGGAGTGAGGGGAGAGGAGTGAGAATGGACAGTAGTTTCACCCTCACCCCTGCCCTCTCCCGTCGAGGGAGAGGGAGTGGCTGGCTGAAGTAAGGCGACGGTCCAGAGGACGTCGGGGTGGGGTGCCGAGCCGGTGAAGAGGCCTGCGCCGTTTAGGATGTAGCCATCGGCGTCGGGCGTCGCGGTTACCCCCACTGAGTCGGGGTCGAGTGTCGGCGCGCCGTCTGTCTGTGGAAATACGGTGACGCTCTGCCGCCATACAGTGCGCCTGCCGGATGCCAATGATAGGGCCAGGTCGGAACTATGGCCGGGAGGGCGCCACTGTACGAGGGCGGTCCTGAGTGACTGGGCTTCGTCCTGTACGATGAAGAGCAGGCCGCAGCGGTTGAGCTCCTCGAGCAGGACGACGGCATGGTCGGGAGAGAGCCCTCCGCCGCTGTCGGCGGGAGGCTCAGACGGCGCGAGCCAGCCTATGTCTCCTAGCCTATCGGCGAGCGCCCGGAGACCGCTCCGTCCCTCCGCAGTGTCGAGCAGTGCATTCGCGTCCAGCGGCGCGTTGCGGTCGAGCCAATCCGAGACCTCCGCACGGAACGCCTGCTGTTCAGAGGTGTACTCGTATGAAAAATCCATGTTGAGCCTATGGCGTGGCCTTATCTGCGGTAAACATCGCCTCGCGGCCCGATTGCGCGAACCCTCACCACCAAGTTATGACGATCCACGGTGTACAGAATTCTAAGGTTGCCCACTCGATATCGGTACGACTCGGGTTGGCTATGGAGGGGTGAAGAGTTTCCGTTTGTCATTGGATCGTCGGCGAGCTCGGCGAAGCACGTGGCCAGGCGTCTAGCCATATTGGTGTCGACTCTCTGAAGGTATCGCCTGGCCCGTCTCGAGAGCCTGACGTCATACATCGGTTCGCTTGATGTCCTCCCACCTGTAGGACTCGCCGCGTTCGAACTCGGCTACGCCAGCGAGAAATTCAGCGAGTTCCTCCTCGGTCGGCTCGTAGGGAATGTTGAGAAGTGCAGTAGATTTCAGCACGGCTACCGCCTCGTCGAGCAGTTCGCCGCTCATCGCGTGTGCCAAGACGTGTAGGTTTGCGCGTGTCGAATGAGCGGGGTCATCGAAGGGCGCAGGACGCACGCGGATGGATCTGACACGGGGATCCTGATTTGGAACTTCACTCTCTCGAAACGCTTCTTTGGCCTTCTCGAACGCGTCGATTTCGTCCTGAGCAAAGTCCTCCGGGTAGTCGGGTACATCGAGGATGAACCCGGCGGCCTTTTCCAACATGTCGTCCGGCAACATGTCGATCAGCTCGTGTATCTCTTGCATGAGGTCGTCTATCGTCTTCATGTCCCCTACTCGCTGACCGGTCTAACTTTGGAGTCCGATCACAATTCTACATTGAAAATTCTCAATTCCGAAGTTCCGCGTTTAGCTCGCGGCGGAGTTGGCGCATGATGTCGCCCTGGAAGCGATCGACCTGCTCGGAGGTCAGCGTGCCGCGGTCGGACTGGAAGGCGATGCGGAACGCGACCGACTTTCGGCCCTCGTCGATGCCCTCGCCGGTGTAGACGTCGAACGCAGTGCTTCTGGCCACCATCGCGTGGCGTTCGATGACTCGCTGGATGCGGGACGCCGGTGTGTCGGCGTCCACCACGATCGCGAGGTCGCGGTAGGACTCTGGGTACTGGCTCGACGCCCTGTAGACCAGGCTGGTCTCGTCCAGGACGGACAGCAGGGCGTCGAGGCTGACCTCGAACATCGCGACCGGGTGAGATTCGAGGTCGAACCCCTCGAGGACGCGGCCTTGGACCTCGCCCACGACTCCGAGCTTCACCCCGTCGGCGACGAGCGATGCCGTGCGCCCGGGACGCAGGATCGAGTCGTCAGAGGCCTCGTAGTCTACGTCGACTCCGAGCTTGGCGAAAGCGTACTCGAGCGCCCCTTTCGCGTCGAAGAAGCCCATCTCGGCGTTCTCGGCGACCCACGACTCAGTGAATCGCGGACCCGAGACGGCTCCGACCAGCATCTCGAGCTCATCGGGCAGGTCGCGCTCTTTCGCTTCGGGTTTAGGGATGTAGACGCGTCCGACCTCGAAGATCCTGAATCCCTCGCCCTGCGCGATTCGGCGGTTGTGCGACAGCGTGCCCAGCACGTTGGAACGGAGGCTGGTTCGCAGGTACTCCCACTCGCGGCTGAGGGGGTTCGCTATCCGCAGGGGCGGGTTGGACTCCTCGAGAGCGTCGACCTTCGACAGGTTTTCGAGCGTCGTCGGGGAGTAGGAGATCGTCTCCTGCAGGCCGGCCGCCGCGAGGAGGTCCCTGATCTGCTCTTTGAGCGCGGTCATCGGCTGCGGCTGCCAGTGCGGCACCGAGCTCGCGAGCATCGTCGTCGGCACCGAGTCGTACCCGACGATCCGCGCGACCTCCTCCACGAGGTCGTCCTCTATGGAGATGTCGGACCGCCAGTAGGGCACCTTCAGCCAGAGGGTGTCGTCGCGTTCGGCGGAAGGTCCGCCTTCTACGGCCTCGATCAGGTCTATAAGGCCTCCGGGCGGCTCGGCCTCCTCGAAACCGAGCGACCCCAGCACGCGCCGGACCTGCGAGGTAGGGTAGTCGACACCCATGACCTGCCTGATCCGGGCCTGGCTTAGCTTGACAGTCGGTGGCTCGCGCTGTGTCGGGTAGAGGTCGAGGATCCCCTTCGCCGCGGTCCCGCCGCACAGCTCGATAATGAGTTGCGTCGCGCGACGCAACCCGATCGGCGCGAGCGCGGACCGGATCCCTCGCTCGAAGCGGTCCGAGGCCTCGGTGCGGAGGCCGAGGGCGGTACGAGTCTTACGGGTGTTCACCGCGTCGAAGCTGGCGGACTCGAGCAGGATCGCCCCGGTCGACTCGGTCATCTCCGAGTTCGCTCCGCCCATCACGCCGGCGAGCCCGACCGGATCGCGCGCGTCCGAGATCGTCAGCATCGGCGGGCTGAGCCTGCGGACCTCGCCGTCGAGCGTGGTGAGCGTCTCACCGTCGCGGGCCGCCCTGACGACGACCGTCGCGTCCTTGCACGCGTCGAAGTCAAAGGCGTGGAGCGGCTGGCCGTACTCCAGCATGACGTAGTTTGTGATGTCCACGACGTTGTTAATCGGACGCTGGCCGGCCTTGATCAGCGCGTCCTGCATCCACTGGGGAGAGGCTCCGACGCTGACGTCCGTGATCAGGCTCGCGGTGTAGCGGTAGCAGAGGTCTGGGTCGGCGATCTCGAGATTCACGAGTTCCTCGATGGGCTCCCCTGACTCGACGTACGAGTAGTCGGGCTCCGTCACCGTCTCTCCGGTGATCGCCGCGACCTCATGGGCTATCCCAAGTATGGAGAGGCAGTCCGGCCTGTTGGAGGTGACCTCCGCGTTCAGCACGGCATCGCCAAGGTAGTCGGCGAGGGGCGTGCCGACAGGCGCGTCCTCGTCCAGGACGAGGATTCCTTCGTGGTCTTCGCCGAGTCCGAGCTCGATCACCGAGCAGACCATGCCGGCGGACTCGACGTCTCGGATGCGGGCGCGCTTGAGGGTCTCGAGCTTTCCGGAGCGAGGGCTGAACAGCGACGCGCCCTCCGCGGCGAATGCGATCTTTTGGCCGGCCGCTACGTTTGGCGCCCCGCAAACGACAGTCGCGGTCTCGCCGCCTCCGATGTCCACCGTCGGCAGGGTGAGGCGGTCGGCGTTGGGGTGCGGGTCGACGCTCAGCACTTGGCCGACGACGACCTTTTGGCGGTCCCAATCTCCGCCGATCGCCGTGACGTCTCCGATCTCAGTCCCGGCCATCGTGAGCTTGTGCGCAAGCTCACGCGGAGAGTCGGTGATCGGGACGTAGTTCTTTAGCCAGGAGATCGGGATTAGCATAAACTTCCTCCGGATAAACAGTCAGGGCGACCTTCTGGTCGCCCCTGCGTCGCTTTGAGCGCCCGAAATCCGCCGTACCTAGCTAAACTGGCGCAGGAAGCGCAGATCGTTCGCGTAGAAGAGGCGGATGTCGTCGATGCCGTGTTTGAGCATCGAGATCCGCTCGGGGCCCATTCCGAACGCGAAGCCGGTGTAGACGTGAGAGTCGTATCCCGCGGCCTCTAGCACCTTGGGATGGACCATCCCGGCGCCCATGATCTCGATCCAGCCGGTGTCGCTGCAGACCCGGCAGCCCTCACCTTCGCACAGGAAGCAGTCGATCGACATGTCCACGCCGGGCTCGACGAACGGGAAGTAGTCGCACCTGAACCGCACGTTCCGATCCACTCCGAAGATCCGGCGGGCGAACTCGTAGAGCGTACCCTTCAGGTCGGTCATCGTGATGCCGCGGTCTACGGCTAGGCCCTCGACCTGGTAGAAGTGCCACTCGTGCCGGGGGTCGGTCGCCTCGTATCGATAGCACTTGCCGGGAACCACGACGCGCACGGGAGGCTTGGTGCTCTCCATGATCCGCGCCTGCATGGGAGAGGTGTGGGTACGAAGGAGCATCGGCCGCTCCCCGTCCTCGTTCTCGTAGTCGATCCACAGCGTGTCCCACATGTCGCGCGCGGGATGGTCTTTCGGGATGTTGAGCATCTCGAAGTTGTAGTGGTCCCACTCGACCTCCGGCCCCTCGACGACGTTGAAGCCCATCGAGGAGAACGCGGCGCAGATCTCCCGGACGATGCGGGTGGTTGGGTGGATGCCGCCTCGCGGGACGGGCCACCCGGGCAGGGTGACGTCGATCGCGTCCGTATCTGATTCTGCGTCGGCACGTTTGAGCGCCTCTTCGCGCCCGGCCATCGCGGACTCGAGCGTCTGCCTAAGCGAGTTGGCGGCGGCGCCGACCCTCGGTCGCTCCTCTGCGGGCAGCGATCCGAGCCCGCGAAGGACCTGCGTGAGCTCCCCGCGTCGGCCCAGGTAAGTTATGCGCCACCCGTCCAGCGCCCTGAGGTCGGAGGCCGACTCGAGTTCGGACAGTGCCTTCGTTCGCAGCTCTTCAATCCGCTCTGTAACGTTCTCTTCGCTCACTCGCACCCCAATTCTCGCCTGTCCGAATCAGCCCGAATTATAGGTTCGCCCCGAAACAGGGGTCAAGGAACGCGCACTATTGACGGATCTGACACGTAGTGATACAATCGACCTAATTCGCGGGAACCAGCCATAAGGTTGGCGTAATGGTAACCGCTAGCCGTAGAACCCTTCTACAATCGTATCGCGCATGACTCTCGACGACAATGGCGCAAGGCAGCGGCTCTCATCCTCGCCGACTGACGACGCGCACTCGAACACCTACGCGCCCTCGGGTGGACACCCACCGTTGCTCCCGATCGGGGCGTTTCTCCTCGTCAAGAGGCTTATCGACGATTCTCTGCTGGTTCTCAGCGACCGAGAATGCGAGTTTCTGACCCTCCGTTACGGTCTCCGCGATGGTCTTCGCCGGACACTGGAGATGGTCGGCGGTGGATTCGGAGTCTCCCGAGAGCGCGTGCGTCAGGTCACGAGCCGGGCTATCGAGAGGCTGCGACTCGAGGATTCGATGGAGCTGCGAACGGCCTACGCCACGCTCTCAGATTTCTCGGAGCAGGCCGGCGTCCCTGTTCCCGACGAGGGCTTCGCGGCCGCCTTTGCGGAAGAGACCGGCGCCGACGAGGCCGCCGTCTCCGCTTACGCCCAGATTGCGGCCGATGTATTTCAACTGGGCGGCCACTTGAGGTCGCCGTTGGACTCTGTCGACCAGTTGGTGGTCAAGAGTCTGGCGCTGAGCCCTGATCCTCTGCCCTTGGAGAGGGCGATCGCGGCGATTCGACAGAGTCCCGAGGCGACCGAAGCGATGGCCGACTGGCCCCGACTAAACTTGCCCCTCCGGCTCAGGCTACTGCTTGGGGTCGAGATCGTATACGGAGACGTTTCTCTGACCGCGACGGAGCGGACCCTCGCGAAGCTAAGCAGTACAGAGCGGCGCCTGATGGCTATAGAACGTGTGCTCCGCGAGGCCGATCACCCTCTGCACTTCGTCGACATCGCCGGCCGTATCGAGCCGCTCCTCCCGGGCGAGTTCGCGATGTCGGCCAGGAACGTCCACGCGTGGCTCGATCGCTATGGCCAGCACTTCAAGTGGGCCGGTCCCGGCACCTACGGACTCGCCTCGTGGGACATCGGTGTGCGGGAAGGTGTTCTCGATGAAAGACTTAGGTCTGTCCGGCGCACCGGGATCGGAGACGAGATCGCACTCCTACTGTCTGAGCGCAAAGAGCCCATCTCGCTAGCGTTCCTGGAGCGGCACGTCCTGGGGAGATTCGAGGTCAACAAAATGTCGGTCTACGCCGCCGTCACCCAGGACAAGGCCGGACGATTCGATCTGCGCGAAGATCGGACGGTCGCGCTCACCACCTGGCGCGAAATGGGAGACGCTGCTTCCTAGGCCGCCCCACTCTCTTCTAGCACTGGGAGCGCGGGCATCTTGCCCACATTGGGCCCGGGACGAGCTCGAATCTATCGAAGACGTCCTCCCTCAGAGTGAAGCCCAGTCCGGGGGTTTGGGCGCGCAGACGGTACCGTCCCGGCGCGGCCTCAGATGACGGGTGTCGTGAGCGCCTGATCGAGGGCTCCTCGAACCGGCTGCAGGTACTGGCGGCCGACCCGCAGGGTCTCGGAAACGTCGTGCGTCGCGACCCAGCGGCAGAGATCGATGTCTTCCGACAGATCGGGCGATAGCGGATCGGTCAGCTCGCCAAGGTAGTCGAGGAGGAACCAGTCGACGGTTTTGTTGAACGGCTGACCGGAGTAGTACGAGATGTAAGCGGTCTGGCACAGTGGCTCCCGGACCACCAGGAGCGCCGGGTCCAAGCCCGTCTCCTCCGCGATCTCGCGGACCGCGCAGAGCTCAGAAGGTTCCTTCCTCTTCATCTTCCCTTTGGGGATGTCCCACAGTCCGTGTTTGCGAATCAATAGTGAGTGGCCGCCGCAGAGGACCAGTCCCCCGGCGGCCCGGAGTTGCGGGATATCGCCATTATTCATGGATGAGGATGCGCTCCAAAACTTCTACTTGGTCGGTGTCCATGTTTCTGAACAGGACTCCGTCGACGATCAGGCTTGTCAACTCGTCGCTACTACCATCGACCTTCAGCGACTGCAGGCTCAGGTCCTTACCCTCGTACTCGAAGCTGCTGAGGATGAAGTGAATCGCGTTCAATCTCGCCTGGTGTTTGTTGTCCGAGTCGATGACGACCCAGGGCGCGTAGTCGGTAGACGTGACCGCAAACATCCGCTCCTTGAAGTAGGTGAGCATGTGCCAGCGCTCCGCCATGGCGCGATCGGTCGCGGAGTACTTCCAGTACTGAAGCTCGCTGTCGCGCCTGAGCCTGAAACGCAGGTCCTGCGCCTCCTGCGAGACCGACAGGTAGATCTTCAACAGCGAGATTCCCTCGTCGATCAGTCCCTTCTCCCAGTCGTTTACGTGTCTCAGGAAGTAGTTGTACTGCCTCATCGTGCAGAAGCCCATCGCTGGCTGTACCAGCGCTCGGGAGTACCAGGACCGGTCGAAGATGGTCATCGACCCGGGCTCGGGCATCATCTTGCGATGGCTGCCCAGCCAGTTCCGCATCTGTTCGGGAGTAGGGATTCCCTGCTCGATGATCGTGGCAGACTTCGGGTTCAGGTAGTGGGTGATACCGGACGCGGTTGAGCCTTTGCCCGCGGCGTCCCTGCCCTCGAGCACGACCGCGACCCTCAGGTCCTGCTCGACGATCCACTCCTGCAAGAGCAGGAGCTTCAGCCTGAGCTCGCGCAACTCCGCACGATACATACGGTACGAGACGCCGCGAAACTCAGCGACCTCATACGTCGTCGCTTCGGTCTGAGGGAGGATGTCCGCGTACTGGCGCATTTGCTGCATCGACAACGGCATGCCCACTCGCTCCGCATCTTGTATGTGACCCCAACGACATACTAGAAACGACTCGAGAGTCTGTCAATACTCCACAGGGGTCCTAAGTCCACCGCCTAAACACCGGATGCCCATAGGGGTTCGACCCTCCACGGCGGGCAGGCGCGGCTAACGAACCGCCCGCACCCGCCGACATCCCAGTTCAATCGTTAGATGGTGGATCTGTAGGGTACTTGGGTACGCTACTGAAGCGGAGAGTAGTCCGTCGGCGTAAGCAGAGAGTTGAAGACCCTGGAAACCAGGGCGCCGTCGGCCTCGGACTCCGCCCTGACCTGGGCCCACTCAGGGTCGTCCCGGAACGCCGCCCACGCTCGCTCTCTATGCCCCTCGTCCTCAAACGCGACGATGTAGATTAGCCGGTCAGAGTAGTCGCCGACCCCGGCGGTCCAGTAGCCGATGTTCTTGATGCCGTGCCGCTCGAAGATCCCCAGCGTGTGGTTGCGGAATCGGGCGTTGAGGTTCTCCAGCTTTCCAGGCGCGGCTTCGTATACACGGTACTCGTAGATCAAGGTTCTCCTCCTGAGAATGAGTGGCCCCGATGTTAGCAACCGGCCCCCAGGACTTCAAACGCGCTCCCAGTGCCCCCACCCCCATGCGGGCAGGATGTCCGCGCTCCTAGTGCCCCCACCCCCATGCGGGCAGGATGCCCGCGCTCCCAGTGCCCCCACCCCCACCCTCACGGCGGCCCACCGACAGCCACACGAAGCCAACCTCGCCACCAACCAACCCTCTCTTTCCTCACTCCTCACTCCTCGCTCCTCCCCTTGACGAGCCCTTGGCTTAGTCATATGCTTAGTCAAGCATAACCTGCGGGGGTTTGACCATGCCAACAGTGAATGTCCACGAAGCGAAAACACACCTGTCACGGTTGCTGGTGCAGGTCGAGGCGGGGGAAGACGTCGTCATCGCGCGTAACGGCGAGCCAGTCGCACGACTGGTCAGCTTCAAACGGAAAGGAAGGCGACAGCCCGATGTTTTCAAGGGAAGGTTCGTCATTCCAGACACCTTCTTCGAGCCGCTCTCGGAAGAGGAACTGAGAGCATGGGAGGGCGGATAATTATGCGAGCGTTGCTGGATACCCACGCATTCTTGTGGTGGATCGCTGACAGTGGACGTCTGTCCGAAACGGCGTATCGGGCGATTGCAGACGAAGAGAATGAGGTGTTGGTCAGCGCGGCGTCTGCATGGGAGATCGCCACCAAGCATCGTCTCGGCAAACTTCCCAATGCCGATTCTGTTGTCTCTGACATTGCCGGAGCCATTGCCGGCCAGGGCTTCGACGAGCTTGCGATCACTGTCGATGACGCCACCCGCGCGGGCGCGCTTCCCGGTCAACACCGCGATCCGTTCGACCGGATGCTGATTGCGCAGTCCGTGTCCAGAAACCTCGCGCTCGTCTCCAACGAATCACTCTTCGACGCATATGGCATTCGACGTCTGTGGTAGTGCGCGGCCCCAGCTTATATCAACCAACCTCCTAACTCCTAACTCCTCCCTCGCCCCATCCCCACGCACGCGGGGGTCTACATTCACAGTCTGCGATTCCTGCTACGCGGACGGGCCCATCCCCGCGTACGCGGGGGTCTACCACAGCCACACGAAGCCAACCTCGTCCACAATCAACCCCCTAACTCCTACAAATCACGTATTGACGCACAAGAACATATGTCCTTATAATGCACAGGCAAATTAGAACATCTGTTTGCCTGCGCCATGAAGATAGCTTGCGTGCTCATAACACACCTACCCGTTAAAGCCGAGATGCTGCGGCGTCCTGAGCTTCGGAACAGGACGGTCATCATATCCTACCGCTCCGGCAGCGGCCCAGAGGTGCTCGACACCTCGCCCGACGTGAAGGGCGTCCAGCCCGGCATGCCGTTGCAGGAGGCCGTCTCCCGGCGTAAGGACGCCGCCCTCCTTGAGGCCGATCACGCCCACTACCTCCGCACCTTCGACAGGATGATCGAGGCGCTGCTGCAGCGAAGCCCGCTCGTCGAGAGGGGCGAGCTGGGCTGCGCCTTCGTCGAGGTGGGGGGACTCGAGCCGGTGTACGGCGGCGAGGCCAAGACCATGATGGCGCTTCTCAACGCGCTACCCGGACACTTCAACCCGCGCGTCGGACTCGCCGATTCGAGGTTCCCGGCCTACGTCGCCGCCATAAGCAGCGAGGGCGGACAGGCGACCCGTGTTCCGGACGACGCTGCCGCGTTTCTGAGGGACCTTCCGGTCGCCCTCCTCCCTATCTCTTGGGAGAGCAGGGCCCGGCTGCGCAGGTTCGGGCTCCGCACAATCGGTCAGGTGGCCGACCTGCCTCTGGGCTCGATCCAGGCCCAGCTTGGCCCCGAGGGCCGGCGCGCGTGGGACCTCGCCAACGGCATCGACGACAGGCCCTTCGTTCCGGCCAGGCCGCGCGACTCGGTTACCGAGTACCTCAGCTTCCCCGCGCCCGCCGTGTCGCTGTTCGCCATCCTCCCAGCGGTCGATACGCTGCTGGGCCGGATACTCTCCCGCCCGGCCCTGCGCGGCAAGTACATCCGATCGGTGACCCTGGAGGCCGACGTGCTCGACAGGGCCCCATGGTCGAAGCGGTTCGTATTCAAGAGCCCCGTGAACGAGAAGGGACGCGCGCTCTTCGCCCTCAGACACTCGCTCGAAGTGGCCGAGATACCCGGCCCGCTCGAGGACATGCGCATGACGGTGTCCGAGCTCGCGGGCGAGTCGGGGATACAGTCGAGCCTGTTTGCCGACGTGCGCAAGCAGCAGCAGCTAACGGAGTGCATCAGACAGCTCGAGGCGCGGCTTCGCACGAGGCCGCCCATCTACAGAGTGGTGGACGTGGAGCCATGGTCCAGAATCCCCGAAAGAAGACAGGCACTGATCGAATTCGCCCCCTGAACCGGCCCGTTCCTGTCGATGTGCGGGAGACCGCGGACGGCGCTCCGGGCTCGCTCTCCACAGGCCGGCGCAGTCTGGAGGTGACCGAGGTCCGCGACGTGTGGGACCTTCAGGAGGAGTGGTGGCGGAGCAGTCTGATCGCCAGGAGGTACTACGACGTGACCCTCGAAGACGGCTCGTCGACCGTTATCTTCCGCGACCAGAGCGACGGAGCATGGTACACGCAGAAGGCGTAATGAGATACGCTGAGCTTCACTGCCACAGCAACTACTCGTTCCAGGAGGGCGCCTCCTCCCTGGAGGAGCTTCTGGCGCGCGCCGCGGAGCTCGGCTACCCATCTCTCGCTCTCACAGACCACGACAACCTCTGCGGCGCCATGGAGTTCTCCAGGATCGCCAATGACGTCGGCGTGCACCCGGTAACCGGCGCCGAGATCACTCTTAACGACGGCTCACACCTGACGCTCCTCGCCAGGACCCGGCAGGGGTACTCCAACATCTGCAACCTGATCACCGACTCGCGGATGGGCATCGACGGCGACAGGCGCACCCCGCGGCTGGCTCCCGAGTTCCTCGAAGGGCGCGGCGAGGGTGTAATCCTGATGACCGGCTGCTCGAAGGGGCGCGTCCCTGCGCTCGCGGCCGAGGGCAGGATCGAAGAGGCTGAAGCCCAACTGCGAAGCTACCTGGAGCGGTTCGGCGCAGAGAACGTCTTCGTCGAGCTCCAGCAGAACCTCGTCCACGGCGACACCGTCCGCAACAGGCGCCTTGTGCGCATGGCGCGGAGGCTCGGCGCGGGGATCGTGGCCACCAACAACGTCCACTACCACGTCCCGGAGCGCCACAGGCTGCAGGACGCCCTCGTCGCGATCAGGCACAACCAGACGCTCGACGCCACACACCGCGAGCGCAGGGCGAACTCGCACTTCTACCTGAAGTCTGCGGACCAGATGGCCGAGCTCTTTCGAGAAACGCCCGACGCCATCCGAAATACCCTCCTGATCGCCGAGCGCTGCGAGTTCAATCTGAAGGAGAACCTTGGCTACACCTTCCCGGGTCACGATGTCCCTCCGGGCCACACCCCGCTGAGCTACCTGAGGGAGATCTGCGAGCAGGCCGCGGTGCGCAAGTACGGCTCGATCACGCCGCGCATACAGGAGCGGCTGGACGGCGAGTTCCGGCTGATCCAGATGCACGACCTCGCCGGGTTCTTCCTCACCTACTACGACGTCATCCGAATAGCCCACGAGGTGATGATCGACCTCGGCATGACCGACCCCGAGATACCCATCGAGGAGCGCCCGCCGGGCCGCGGCCGCGGCTCCTCGGTGGCGATGCTGGTCGGCTACCTCATCGGCCTCTCGCACATAGACCCCCTGGAGTACGAGCTCTCCCTCGAGCGCTTCATGAACGAGGAGATGGACGATCCGCCGGACATCGACATCGACTTCCCACGCGAGATCCGAGAAAAGCTCATCATCCGCGTCCACGAGCACTACGGCTGGCAGCGCGCGGTCATGACCGGCGCGATATCCACCTACCGGCTTAAGGGCTGCATCCGCGACCTGGGAAAGGTGCTGGGGCTGCCCTCCGAAGACATCGACAAGCTCTCCAAGCGCGTCGACGACAGGCACGCCTCCAGCCTGGCATCCGAGATCGCCTCGCTCCCCGACTTCAAGCACGTGGTGGACGCCCCGGTGTGGCGGAAGCTGATGGATCTGGCCGCCCAGCTCGAGGGCTTCCCCAAGTACCTCGCCCAGCACTCCGGCGGCATGATCATAAGCTCCACCCCCCTGACCGACATGGTGCCTGTGCAGCCGTCCGCCATCGACGGCCGCTTCATCTGCCACTGGGACAAGGACAGCATCGGCGACGCCAGGTTCGTGAAGATAGACTTCCTCGCCCTCGGCGCTCTCTCGCAGATGCAGGAGGCGCTTCAGATGGTCGAGCAGCGCACAGGACGCTCCATCGACCTGTCGCGCATAGACTTCGAGTCCGAGGACGTCTACAGGTCGATCCACGAGGCGGACACCATCGGCATCTTCCAGATCGAGTCCGCCGCGCAGATGCAGACCGTCACCCGGCTCAAGCCCCAGAGCCTCCAGGAGATGGCCTACGAGGTGGCCGCCGTCCGTCCGGGCGTCGGCGTCAACGAGGGGGTCACCCAGTTCATCGAGCGCTACAGATACGGCGCCGAGTGGGACTACGATCACGAGTCGGAGCGCCCCGCCCTGGAGCGCACCCTCGGCATCATCCTGTTTCAGGACCAGGTGAACGAGCTTGCGGTCAGCGTCGCGGGCTTCAGCTACAAGGAGGCCGACAACCTGCGCCGCACCTTCAGCCGCAAGAACAACACCCGCCTCCTCGGCGTCTACTTCCAGAGGTTTATGGAGGGCGCCATGGCGCGGGGCGTCCCTGAGGACGCGGCGAGGACGGTCTTCCGCAAGTTCTCGGGCCAGTACATGTTTCCGGAGTCCCACGCCTACGCCTTCGGCATCACCGCGTACCAGATGTCGTGGCTGAAGTACACCTACCCGCTCGAGTTCTTCGCGGCCATCTTCAACCAGCAGCCGATGGGCTTCTACAACCTCGAGACCCTGAAGGAGGACGCCAAGCGCCACGGCATCAGCGTGCTGCACCCGGACATCAACCGCAGCATGCCCAAATGCAGCATCAGGGACGACTCCTCTTTCTGGACCGGCTTCCTGCACGTGAAGGGCGTCGGCCAGTCCAACGCCGAGGCGATAGTCGAGGCGAGAGAGAAGGGAGGCCACTTCCGCAGCCTGCCGGACGCGATGACCCGCACCGGGCTCCAGCGCGATGCGATCGAGAACCTGGTGATCGCGGGGGCGTTCGACTCCATGGTCCGCGACCGGCGCTCCGCGCTCTGGGAGGTCGGCCTGCTCTACCAGCCCGTCGGCGTCCAGAGCGCGCTTCCGATGCCGGTGAAACAGGACATGGCCCAGCTGCCTGAGATGACCCCGCGTGAGACGATGGCGGCCGAGTACGAGACGATGGGAATCCACCCGGACGGGCATTTCATGGAGTACATGCGACCCGATCTGCCCAGGTACGTCGTCCCCAGCGAAGAGGTACACGGACTCGACGACGAGACGCAGGTCGTCGTCGCCGGACTCGTCGTGCGCAGACAGCACCCGCAGGCCAGCGCCATATTCCTCACCCTCGAAGACGAGACAGGCCACGCCCCGATCGTGCTCTGGCCACAGGTGTTCGAGCGTTACCGGCTGGTGGTCAGAGAGCCGGTGCTGATGGTGTGGGGCTTCGTCTCACGCCGCCATGGGACGATGAACATCGTCGCCACCCATATCGAGGGTGTCCAGGTCCCGCACGCGCTCCCCGACGCCAGAAGCTGGCGCTAGCCCAGCCGGCGGACAACCTCCTCGGCCAGCGACCCAAACTCCTGTACACCGTCCCCAGAAACGAAGCTAGGGTCCATGGGCGTGATCGACACCCAGCCGTTTCGCGTCGCCCACACGTCGCAGCCCTCCGGGACCTCGTCTCTCGTCGGCCGGTTGTGGCGGATCCAGTAGTGCGTCCTCCGTCCGTCATGGCCGCGCTCGACGTTCTCAAGCCATGCCTTCGGGCCGAGAAACGTCGTCTTCACGCCCTTGATCCTGTCGTGCGCCAGGTTCGGAACGTTGACGTTGTAAATCAATGGCCTCGCGTCACCGTCGCTCGTGATGACCTCGGCCAGACTCCGGCACACCTGCGCCGCCGTGTCATATCGGACGTTTCTAACGTCCGTAACAGACATCGCTATCGAAGGGATCCCGCGAAAGTACCCCCTGAACGCGCCTCCGACAGTGCCCGAGTCGAGCACGTCCAGCCCCAGGTTCGCCCCCTCGTTTATCCCGGAGACCAGGAGGTCGAACGGGCCGTCGAACAGCGCCTCCGTGCCGACGATGACGCAGTCCGCGGGAGTCCCGCTCACCGTGTACGTCGGAACGCCGCCGATCTGCGGCTCAACCTCGCTCACGCGCAGGACGTTAAGGAGCGTGCGAGCCGTTCCCATCCCGCTCTGATCGCGGTCCGGCGCCACGACCGCGATCTCCCCCAGCTCACTGAGCGCCTCAACCACCGCCCAGAGCCCCGGCGCATTCACGCCGTCGTCATTAGTAACAAGAATTTTCAATTCACGGTTCCCCTCTCGGTTCCCGGCGACAGCTCCTGGGACACATACCACCGCATGTACTCTGGGCTGTCGAAGGACACGCCTCTGTCGTAGTAGATCTCGAAGTCCCGCCCCTCCGTCGTCCGAACCCGGTAGTAGTTCCTGTGATGCCGCTGCCACCACCGGTGCTTGCGGCTGTCGCTGGGATAACCGAAATCGTGCCACGAGGTCATGATCCGGACGACCTCGTGCGTCTCGTCGCTGAACGAGAAAGCCAACGGCTCCCGGGTCTCGTCGTCCCGCTCGACAGTGATCTGCTGTCCGAAGAAGCGTCTGGGCATTGAGAGTCTGCTCGCCTTGAGGCCTCGCACGCTGGAATCCCAGAGCGGATTATACCGCCTGGCGACCGAACGGGTGACGGCTCTGTTGCTGGCGCCAGACGGCTCCGGCTACAATCGAAGGGTAGGGCGGTGAACGAAACCCCGTGTCATCGTCAGTGTCAGGCAGGGAGGGGTGGCCGAGTGGACGAAGGCACCTGTCTTGAAAACAGGCATGCGTTAACAGCGTATCGTGGGTTCGAATCCCACCCCCTCCGCCAGACCTAAGCCTGCCGGAGTACACCCGGGATCGCGTTCCTCCCGGCCCCCTTGCGGGCAGGATGCCCGCGCTCCCAGTGACGCCCCCCGTCATCCCGCAGACCTAAGCCCGCCGGAGTACACCCGGGATCGCGTTCCTCCCGCGCCCCCTTGCGGGCAGGATGCTCGCGCTCCCAGTGACGCTCCCCGTCATCCCGGCGCAGGCCGGGATCAAGGGGTGTGGGGACCACTGGCGACAGTGGAAACGGAACCGATGTCCGGTCCGGTTTCCTGAGAGCTACGTCGAAGACCTACCCAGGCGACTAAGCAACTAGCACGCCGCCGCGCCGACCGTCTCCTCCGCGAACTCCGGCATCACCTCGGTCGCGAACATCTCGATGCAGCGCAGCGACTTCTCCATCTCGAGGCCGGCTGCGCCGAACTTGCCGAAGATCCGGTTAATGCCCTTCGACCGGAGAATCTCCAGCCGCTCGCAGACCACCTCGGGCGTACCGATCAGGGGGCGAATCCCCTCCTGACGAGCTCGCTCGGCGGAAATCTTCCGGTCCCGGTCGCGGTGGACCCAGTGCTTGTAGTTCGGAGGGAACTTGCCATCCTTGTCGGCCGGATTGCCGATCCGCCGGAACTCCTCGTTGATCTTTGCCTCGAGGTCCTTGATGTCGCTCTCCGCCTCTTCCATAGTTGGCGCGACGTACACGTTGGCGCTCACCGGAAGGTCGATGTGCTCGTGCGGATTGCCGTGGTGCTCCATCCGCTCGTGCCACATCTGGACGACCTGCGGTGTCTGACCCAACGTCGTCGTCGGACCGCCGACCAGTATCGGGACACCGATCTCGGCGGCGTAGTCCACGCTCTCTGGGCTGGTGCTGACGGCGATGTAGATAGGCGGCCCAGGCTTCTGGACCGGCTTCGGTATGACCCAGATGTCCTCGATGTTCACGAACTCGCCGCTGTACGTCGTCGGGCCCTCCTCCCAGCACTTCATCACCACGTCCAGGTACTCCTTGAACATCTCCCTGGACTTTCCGATATCGACGCCCATGCCGTGGAACTCCTGCGCCTGGTACCCGGCGCCGACGCCCAGGTTGAACCTGCCGTTGGAGATGATGTCGATGGTTGCGGCCTCTTCCGCGACCTGCACCGGATTGTGGAACGGCAGCACGACGATCGACGTGCCGATCCGCGCGTTCTTCGTCCTCGCCGCGACAGCGCCCATGAACGAGAAGATGCCCGCCAGAATCCCATGCCGTGAGAAGTGGTGCTCCCCCAGCCAGATGTCCTGGATCCCCAGGCTGTCGGCAAACGTGACCTGCTCGAGTGCGTCTGCGATCGTCTTCTCCGCCGTGACATCCTGATGCCACCGGATAGTGTCGAACATGCCGAATCTCATTGTTGACTCCTTTCAATCACTCCTCAGGGTACAACAGCACCTTGACCGAGCGCTTCTCTTCAGCCAGCGTAAACGCCTCTTCCCACGCTGAGATGGGCAACTTGTGCGATATGAGCGGCTTCGTCTGGACCTTCCCGGAGCTGATCAGACTCAGCGCCCGCTCCCAGTCGACTCTCGTCGAGCCGAGGCTGCCCTTCACCGTCAACTCTTTGTAGGCTATCTGGACGAAATCGATGTTCATCCTGGACGCCGCGGTGGCGATCTGGACGTACCGCCCGCCTCTGCGGACGATCTCGATGCACTTCGACATGGACGCCTCGACACCGGCGCACTCGAAGACCGCGTCCGCACCGGCTCCGTGGGTCAGGTCGAGTACGTCGGACAGAGGGTCCTTTTCCTCGACGTTCAGGACGAGGTCCGCGCCCAGCGACTCGGCCAGTGCGAGCCTGTGCTCGTCGACTCCAACTCCCAGAACGATGACGGTCGCGCCGTGAGCCTTCGCGAGCTGCGCCGCGAGCTGGCCTATCGGCCCCGCGCCTGATACGACCACGACGTCGGTTGGCTGGATGTTCGAGTTGTTCAGTACGCCGCGTGTCGCGACCGAAAGGGGCTCGACAAGCGCCGCCTCTTCGACGTCGACGTTCTCGGGAAGCTTGACCACTCGTTCCGCGTCGAACACCCCATAGGTCGTAAATGCGCCGTAGCTGGTGAATCCCCACTCCGCGTGGAACCCATGCCGCGGACCGCCTCCTAGGTGCGAGATGGAACGCGAGTAGATAGAGTCGTAGCTCGCCCCGGACGGCGGCAGGACCACCTCATCCCCAACGGAGATTCCGGAAACGTCTGCCCCGACCTCGGCCACCTCGGCGCTGAACTCGTGGCCGAGGATCGCCGGCGCCCGGTAGTAGTAGTGATGGTCGTGGAAGATCTTGACGTCGGTCCCGCAGATACCGCAATACCGGATCTTGACCAGCACTTGGGACGATGTCGGTTCGGGCTCCGGGACGTCGAGGACACGCATGTGGCCGTCTGCGTTCTTCAGCTTGACCAACGCTTTCAAATGCCCCTCCCGCAACGGGCTGCCGAGATTGTAGGCCACCACGCCCATTAGTACAATCGCCCCGCGGGCGCGTCCAACCTCGATCCACCACCTGGCGACTGGATTGTGTACTACGATGTTAAATGACGACCGCGCGGGACAATGCTCTGAGGGGTGCCCTCCAGTGAAATCGATTGGCTTCGACCCTGTACTGATCGACATGCTGCGAAGCGTGTCCGAGTTCCATGACCGCTGGGGGATAGGACGATGGAAGGAAGGACGATTGCCGCCGCCGCGCTGGATGCGGGGACGGGCGGGCCTGATCGCGGAAGAGAACACCGAGTTCTCTTCCGCACCCACCCTGGAGGATTTGGCCGAGGAGGCAGCAGACGTGCTCTTTGTGGCGATTGGGACACTCGACCTACTTCCTCAGCAAGTTGTGAAGAGAGCCCTCCGCAAGGTCATCAACAAGAACGATGCGAAGACGGCTGCGACTCACTACACCCATCCTGAAACGGGGAAGGTGACTCGTCGGTCGGAGGTCTTACCTGATTAGTGAATGTATGAACTCGATAGTACAATAGCGGAACGACATCGCTGACTGGGTTATCGGAGGTCACTGGAATGGTGGACCGGAACTACGCTGTCACGCTTCCCGACTACGTTGTGGAGGAATTTGGCTGGGAACAATCTGAAGCTCCCTTGCGAATCCGCGAGGCCCTGATCATGGAACTCCTCCGTCTGGATCGTATCTCAGAAGCTGATGCGGCCGCATCGCTCGGGATGGACCGGTGGGAGTTGCTTGAGACCATGGGACGGTACAAAGTGCCCGCTATCAGATTGACCCCCGATGAACTCAAAGCAGAACTCACCAAGGTTGTTGATCTCTCCGTTCATTCGTGATCGTTTCAGGCAGTGGCCCACTGATCGCATTTAGCAGGATCGCGCGATTGGATATCTTGCGGCACGTCTTCGGCACGGTACTGGTTCCTCCAACAGTTCACCACGAGGTCACAGCTGGCGGAGCAACTCGTCCTGGAGCTTCTGAAGTCTCCAGAAGCCCATGGATTGAAGTGAACACTGTCACCGATCCAAGCGCAGGTGAAGTCTTTCCGGTCAACATTCATGCCGGCGAACGAGAGGCAATTCTCTTGGCTCGTGAGTTGGCCCTACCGTTACTCATCGACGAACGTCGGGGCCGTAGACTTGCGGAATCCTTGGGAGTATCTGTGATCTGAAGTCTCCGTGTCATAGTTGAAGCACACAAACTGGAGATAGTCGGTGACACCTCCACAGTTGTCAACGCGATGATTGATTCGGGCTATTGGATCGATCGCGATCTCCTTTCGACGTTGATGAACCACATCGATGACATGAGCTAGAGCTGGACGCCTCCAGAGGATCAAGACCTTCCGAAATCTACGGCTCTCAGCCATTCTGAAGGCGAAACCAGAAGTGTCTGGCACAGCAGGTGCATACTCCATCCCAACGACGATGAACTCGACAAGCGCCGTCTAGCAAAGGCCGGAGCGAAGTTTGTCTTCGACTAGTAAGTTCCTACCTTCCAGTTGCAGACCTACGCTCGCACCCTACGCTACAATACCCCTGCTATTCACCGTCAAACGGAGCTAAACTTATGAAGATCCACGAGTACCAGGCGAAGGAGATCTTCGCCCGATATGGCATCCCGATCCCTAAGGGACGGGTTGCGACCACGCCGGACGACGCCGCCGAGATCGCAGAAGAGCTTGGCGGGCGCGCTGTCGTAAAGGCTCAGGTGCACGCCGGGGGGCGAGGAAAGGCAGGAGGCATTAAACTCGTCGACTCGCCAAGCGAGGCCGCCGAAGCCGCCGAAGCCCTCATCGGCTCTACGCTCGTCACTCTTCAGACCGGGCCTGAGGGCGTGCCTGTCCCCAGCGTCCTCGTTGAGGAGATCGTGGACGTCAAGACCGAGCTGTACGTCGGCATGGCCATCGACGGCTCTGCGGAGGGCGTCGTCGCGATCGCAAGCCCCGCCGGTGGGATGGAGATCGAGCAGGTCGCCGAGGAGACTCCCGAGAAGATCATCACGGTCGCGATCGACCCTGTTCTCGGGCTCCAACCCTTCCAGGGACGCAAGCTAGCGTACGGCCTCGGGGTGGCCGACTCGCTGAACCGGCCGGTAGCCGGCCTCATGTCGTCCCTCTACAAGCTCTTCGACGAAAACGATTGCTCCCTCGTCGAGATCAACCCCCTCGGCGTGACGACCGATGCTCGCGTCCTCGCCATGGACGCGAAGATCAACATCGACGACGATGCGATGTTCCGGCACCGCGAGCTCCGTACACTGCGAGACATCGGCCAGGAAGACCCGCTCGAGGTGGAGGCCAGCGAGTTCGACATCAACTACGTTAAGCTCGACGGAGACGTCGGCTGCATCGTAAACGGTGCGGGACTCGCGATGGCGACGATGGACGTTACGCACGCCGCGGGCGCCTCTCCGGCCAACTTCCTGGACATAGGCGGCGGCGCGGACGAGGCCAAGGTCTCCAAGTCACTGCAGATCGTGCTGTCGGACGACAGCGTCAGGCGGGTGCTCATCAATATCTTCGGAGGCATCCTCCGCTGCGACGTCGCGGCGCGAGGCTTCGTCATGGCCGCGGAGCAGATGCCCGACAAGATGCGCCCGATGGTCGTCCGTATGTTGGGCACCAACGCTGACGAGGGACGCGAGACGCTTGCAAACTCCGGCCTCGACGTCGTCCTCGTAGACAACCTCAACGATGCTGCCGAGGCGATCCAGAGGGCGGTTTAGGAAGAGTGCAATGACAGCGCGGGAAAACAGCATGATACCGGTCGGTGACGTCGTTGCCGTGCTCACGGAGCGGGACTACGAGCTGATGGATCGCACGGCAAATTCCTCCGTGTTCAGATCCAAGAACCCGAAGTGCTACGCGTTCGCGCTACCAACAACGACTAAGCTGATTCCGGTCGAAATCGTGCGCAGCGCCTTGCAATCAGAACCATTGGACATCAACGCGGTTTTGGAACAGGCGGCTGAGAGGGCGGATGCCGGCGCTATCGATGAGGAGAGGGACGACGACTCGCAGGTTGCTATCGACATGGATGCGGCGATCAGACTCTTAACAGGGGTGGTTCACCGGCGAGCTAATCGAACCCCCGATCAGATCGCGGCGATTCAGGATGTCATTGGCCGGATCGATGCAGCTCATCTAGATGACGATGGGCCTACCGATGCGTCGGAGAATCTGGACTACTACATCTATGCGCCGAGACATCTGAACGGAGACTAAGTCCAAGAGTTATGCCGGGTGAAGTCTTCGTCGATGCTGGATTCTGGATTGCCTTCGCATATATGCGCGACAGGCACTATCGAGACGCCCGAAACCAGTGGCAATTCGTGATTGACCAAGACTTGAGCCTGATCACGACAAACTGGACACTATACGAAGCGTTGACGTTTCTCAACACTCGCCAGAGGAACCGTCACGAGCTGGCGATGGATCTACTATCGCTCGCGGAACGAGCGGCGGAAGTCATTGATGCCTCTGACTTCGAACGAGAGGCCCTGGAGATCTTCCGTTCCCATTCCGATAAGCGTTGGAGCGTGGTGGACTGCGCCAACTTCGTCTGTATTCGAGAGCGGGGTTCCCCGTTTGCCCTATCTTTCGACCGAGATTTCGCCCAGGCTCAGGTCGAATTCGGTTTCGAGGTCCTGGGCGTAGGGAGATAGTTAATGAGCATACTGGTGGACAGGAACACGAAGCTGATGGTGCAGGGGATCACCGGGCGTGAGGGGAGCTTTCACGCTCTGCGATGCCGTGAGTATGGCGCGGACCTCGTCGCAGGCGTCACCCCCGGTCGCGGCGGGCAGATGTTCGACGATGACGTCCCCGTGTACAACACTGTCGAGCAGGCCGTGGACGAGACCGGCGCCGACGCGTCCCTGATCTTCGTCCCCCCGCCATTCGCCGCCGACGCTATCGTAGAGTCCATCGCCGCGGGCATCTCGGTAATTGCCTGCATCACCGAGGGCATCCCGGTCATGGACACCGTGCGCGTCGTCCGCTACCTGAAGGGGAAGGGCACCTCGCTGATCGGCCCCAACTGCCCGGGCGTCATCTCCCCTGGCGAGAGCTTCAAGATGGGAATCATGCCAGGCCACATCCACCTGGCGGGCCGGATGGGCGTGGTCTCGCGTAGCGGCACGCTCACCTATGAGGCGGTCGGACAGCTCACCGGACTTGGGACCGGACAGTCCACCTGCGTCGGGATCGGCGGCGATCCGGTCAACGGCTCCTCGTTCGTGGACATCCTGCGGATGTTCGAGGACGACCCGGACACCGACGGAGTTGTCTTGATCGGCGAGATCGGCGGGAACAAGGAGCAGGAGGCGGCGGAGTTCATCGGCAGCGACGAGTTCACCAAGCCCGTCGCCGCCCTGATCGTCGGTCAGAGCGCACCTCCCGGCAAGCGGATGGGACACGCCGGCGCAATCATCACCGGAGCCGCGGGCCGTGCTGAAGAAAAGGTCAAGGCGCTTGCAGCGGCCGGCGTCTCGATCATCCCCGCACCCGGTGAGATCGGCATTACGGTTCAGGAGATGATGGGAGACTAGGAGTCTGAGATGGCAACCCTGACGATCCATAGCATGCCGGAAGAGCTTCTGGCAAAACTCAAAAAGAGTGCCAAGGGAAACGGTCGCACGGTGGAAGACGAGGTGGTCTCCTGGCTCTCTCAGGCAGTTCCAGGTGGGAAGCTGCCAGTTCAGAACGTGGTCGATCACATCCCTTCTGAGACAGTTCTGGAGCTTCGAAAGTTCAGGAAGCAGTTTCCCGAGCTCTGGCTTACGGACGAGATTCTGAACCGGGCGAAGCAAGAAGGACGTCCGTGATAGTCGCGGACACCAACTTGATCGCCTATTTGATGATCAGTGGCGGGCAGACAGAACTGGCAGAGAGGGTCTTGAACCAAGATTCAAATTGGCACGCTCCGGTGCTCTGGCGATCCGAGTTCATGAACACTCTAGCCAGCTACCTTCGGCTAGGTTCGCTGGATCTCGATGGGGCGTTGAGCATAATGGCAGGAGTCGACGCACAAGTTGGTGTCGTAGAGCACTCAATCTCACATAGCGGTGTCCTCAGGCTGGTCTCCGAGTCTGCCTGCTCTGCATACGACTGCGAGTTTGTTGCACTGGCTCAATCGCTGAATGTGCCGCTGATCACATCGGACAGCAGGATCCTGCGTGACTTCCCGGACGTGGCGCTCGCACCCGACGACTTCGTGACCTAGGTCACTCCGCGGATAGGCGGAAGCGCCATAGCGCAACGGCGAGAAATACAGCCCCGAACACCCCCAACGCGATCATCTCCTCCGTCACGTCGCCGAAGTCGGCTCCGAACAACATCAGTTTGTTGAAGCCCGTGTTCGCCCAGCCGTGGGGCGTCACCTTCGCCAGCGACTGCATCCACTGCGGCGTAATGAACAGCGGCCACCAGCATCCGCCGAGCGGCGCCAGCACCAGCGAGACCAGTACTCCCGAAGTGGCCGCCGCCTGCACGTTGCTCACCAGGCTGGCCAGCAACACGCCGAACGCCGCCGATGCCAGGGCCATCAGAACCGAGATGACCACAACGGCGATGGGCGATACCCCGAGGTCTATTCCGAACGCGAGTATCCCCACGGTCCACATGACAACGAGCTGGGCCACGCCGCGGTATGAGGTGCCCACGAACTTGCCCAGAATGATCGATCCTCGCCTCGCCCCGTTGGATACCAGGCGCTCGAGCGTATTCGTCTGACGTTCCCGCGCGATCGCCTCCGCGCTCAATGCGGCGGCGAAGAACACGAACATGGTGAGGTACCCGGGAAGCGTAAAGTTGGACGCCTTGAACGGTCTGATCTCTCCGACCGTCTCGACCTCGACCTTGATCACGGAGGTCGGATGAGCACGAAGCGGCCTCGGGTCGACATCTTTGGTGTCCACAAGACCGGTCTGAGATAGCAGTGTTATCGTATCGAATGCGTTCTGCGTGATTGAGAGGTCTCGCGCGATCGATGTTGCGAAGCTCTGGAGCACGGCCGCGGACTCTGCTGAGCCGCCGCCGTCGACCACCTCGAGAACCGTGGATCCGCCCTGTTGCAAGTTCCGAGTGAAGTCAGCCGGAAATGCGACGAAGCCGGTAATGTCCCCTCTATCGACGGCGGCTCGGGCCTCGTAGTAAGGGAGAATGTTTATCGAATCCGGGCTTTCCTCGCGCAGGGCAAAGAGCAACTGTGGACTGATCCCTTCCCGTTCTTGGGTGGCGACGGTGATCACGAGTGGTTCGTCTACGGGACCTTGATCTCCCAGCGCAAGCGTGAATCCGATGACAAACAAGAACGGGAACAGGAACGAGAAGCCGACCGCGAATCGGTCTTTGAGGAAGATTCTCGTGTCTTTGGCCGCGATGAGCAGCGCCTGGTGAACGACGACCGGCACCCTAGCGTCCTCCCTCCGACACCCTGAACAGCGTGCGAGCGACCAGCAGCCCGATGATCGCGACGCCGGTCAGGACCGCCAGGCCAACTCCCTGCTGCGCGAGTCCCTCTCCGGCAGACAGGACATCGGCCATAGCCTCTATGGCGTACCGGTTGAGGGTAAACTTCGACAACAGCGCAAGGGGCCCGTCGCTGCCAACGTCGAAGAACGTCCCTCCGAACACCGCCATGAACATCGTGAAAACCACGGCCGCCCAGATCGCCTGGTCGCGGGTTCGCGCTGCCGCACCGATGACCAACCCGATCGCGCTCACCGCCGAGGCCACGAAGGCCGACACAACGACAAGCTGCGCGAAGTCCAGGTAGTCTCCGATCCCAAGCACAGCGAACGCGAGAGACAGGAGCACGACCGCCTGTAGCCAGGCCCTCAGGACGCCCGACAGGTACTTGCCGACGAAGAGTTGGGAGACGGTGAGGCGCATCGTCATCAGGCGTTCGAGCGTTCCGAGGCGCCGCTCCTCGACCAGCGTCTGCGCGCCGAGCGTAACTGCGAACATCAGAAACATGACCAGCAGCCCGGGCACCATCCTGTCGGCGACATCCGGAGCCTCTTTCTCCACGCCGCTCGTGGTGACCCCGATAGGAGGGGTTATCCTCGCCCTTTCGAGCGTGCTCCGCACAGCCGCCTCGATCTCGTCTTTGGGCACCTCTGCTCCGGCCAATGCCTGTGATACGACCCGACGGACCTGGACGTCGCTTCCCAACTGCTGGGCGGCCGACCTGACAATACTCGCGACAATCTGGCCGGTCTCGCCCCCGTTGCCCCGCTGTCTAAACTTCAAAACCGCAGACTCTCCGGACTCCAGCGCCGTGCTGAAGCCGGACGGGATAACGATTGCCGTCAGAATGGCCGAGCGGTCTAGCGCGTCCTCGGCATCCTCGAGCGTTCTCAACTTTGGCGTAATCTCATCCGTTGCGTCGAGTCGGTCGATCAAGTCCCGCGCGTGCGGTCCGCCGTCCAGGTCAACGACGTGCGCGGTAGCGTGGAAGCTCGATTCCCCGCCGAACGCTCCATACACCAGCGCGAACAACGCGATCGGGAGGGCGAGGCTGAACGCCAACTCGCCCCGGTTAACGAGGTACCGTTTCAGCTCCAAGAGGGCTATGTGGACCGGCAGAAGCAACGCGGAATTCAGCAAGAGTTGTCGAGGGCACGCGAAAGGGGGTCGACACCGAGTGGCAGATCACCCAACCTAGACTTCACCATTCGCCATTCCCAATTCACTATTCCCTAGTCCCTCAAATTTCGACCGGTCAACTCAAGAAACACGCTCTCCAGCGTCACCTGTTCCGGGTCGCCGATCTTGGCCTTCAGCTCGCGCGGGGTTCCTAGGGCGATCAGCCGGCCATAGTCCATGATTCCCACGCGGTCGCACAACCTGTCCGCCTCCTCCATGTAGTGGGTCGTGTACAGGACGGTCATGCCGGCGTCGCGTAGACCCTCCACAGTCTCGAAGATGTGGTTTCGCGACTGCGGGTCGATACCCACGGTCGGCTCGTCCAGGAACAGGAGCTGTGGCCGGTTCATCAACGCGATGGCGATGTTCACCCTTCGCTTCATCCCGCCGGAGAAGTTGTCCACCTTGTCATTCGCGCGGTCGAGCAGGCCGACAGTCTCCAGGTTGTCGCGGGCCGCGTCCTTCGCCTCTCGTCGACCGAGCCCCCCCATCCGACCGAAGAAGACCAGGTTATCGGTCGCCGACAACTCCGGGTACAGCGCCAGCTCCTGGGGACACACGCCAATCATCGTACGCACCGCGTCCCCGTCTCCGGTCGCGGAGCGTCCCCCGATCGTAACGTCGCCCTCGTCCGGCCGGAGCACGGTTGACAACATCCGTATCGTCGTCGTCTTTCCGGCCCCGTTTGGACCGAGCAGCCCGAATATCTCACCGGACCGAATATCGAACGACACGTCGTCAACCGCCCGAACGTCCCCGAACGACTTGCCGAGATTACTGGCTACGAGAAAGTCTTCAGCCGCCACCATGGATCCTCCCAGTTGTGGCTGTAGTTCTTAGGAATAGAATTGAATGCCGTGCGAACGGGGAGTCTCACCTGGCGAAGCCTCGTTTCTGCCATGATACATCTATGGAATCGTGAGGACCATGTGTTACAAGACTCGCAGATCTCCATTCGCGGCTGGGGGGCATCCGACACGATCCAGGTCAAATCAGAATCTCTCTGATATCGCCGGATCCGATTAGATTGACAGCGAGTCTGACGTCTTCGAGCTTCAGTCGAATTCGTGGCCAAGAGGTTGAGTGCAGCACCAAGATCGCGAGCTCTCTCCCGGTGAGGTTCTGTTGGTGCCGGAGACTCTGATCTGTCGTAATGAGAAGGTCGTACCCGTCTTCGTGGGCACGGTCTAACAGCTCACCGTTACTTAGGGTTGACCAGCCCATCTCGTGGGCGGTGTCGATTGAGTGCTCGGGGAGATGCTGTCGAAGTGGAGCCGGGGTACCCTGATCGAACAGGATTCTCATTCGTGCGCTGAGGCGGCTAGCGCTTTCAGCTCATGATCCAGCACTGCTTCGACCTGCCATTCCTCAACTCCAGGGAACCAGTCAAGGAAGTCTCCGACCGATGCACCATCCTTGAGATTCTCGAAGAGCGCGGAAACCGGAACGCGTGTCTCTCGGAATACCCAGGCCCCGCTGACCCTGTCCGGATGACGCTCGACAGCGGAACAAGACGTCCAGTCATTCATCCCGTTACCCCACATTCGTTCCAATCACCCCTGTCGGTCGCGATGAAGCTGCCTCAACAACCTGGACACTAATAGTAGCAGCTTTCGTGGTCTAGGCCAGTCTCAATGTCCGCCGCCGCTACTCTGCGTCTCCCGTAGACGCAAGCGTAAGACGCAGTCAACCTAAGCCCGCTTCTCCCGCGAAAGCATGTCCCGTAACCCGATACGGAGCCTGCCGCGTGCGCCGAGACGGGGACGAAAGTCCAGTTTGCGGACGTGTGGATACCTGCACGTAGACGAGGGAAACACGCAGCTAGAGCTCATATAGCTTGCTAAACCCCGCTTGACGAAGGGGAGTTAATATGATATAAGGACATTGCACCGTCATGGGGTTGGTTTTGTACCGTTGCGGACCATTTTGGATTTGAGATAAGGAGACAGAGACATGCATACATCTACTTCACTTCGTTGGCTGGTGGTAGCCCTATCGGCGGCAACGCTGCTGGTGGTCGCCGCGGCCTGCGGCGCTACGGAGACGATCGAAGTCCCCGGCGAGACCGTGGTTGTCGAGAAGGTGGTCACGGAGACGATCGAAGTACCGGGCGAGACGGTCGTCAAAGAGGTGGTCAAAGAGGTTCGGGTTCCCGGTGAGACCGTGGTGGTGAAGGAAGAGGTCGTCAGGGAGGTGATGGTACCGGGCGAGACCGTGGTGGTGGAGAAGGTGGTAACCGAGACCGTCGAGGTCCCCGGTGAGACTGTCACTGTCGAGGTGGTCAAGACCGTGGAGGTACCCGTCCCCGGTGAGACCGTGGTGGTTGAGAAGGAGGTCGTCAAGACCGTTGAGGTCCCCGGCCAGACCGTGGTGGTCGAGAAGGAGGTCGTGAAGACCGTCGAGGTACCCGGCGAGACCGTGGTCGTGACGCAAAGAGGTCATCAAGACCGTCGCGGGACCGGAACGGGTCGTCGTCAAAGAGGTGCGGGCGGGGTATGTGACCGACCCCACCACCGGCAAGCTGGTAACCAAGCCACAGTATGGCGGGACATTCGTCGCAGGCACGGAGTCTGCAGAAGAGGGGACTGACCCCTCGATCGCCACGCACTCGGCGGCTCTGATCATCAGTCTCACCAACGAGAAGCTAGGCATCGCGGACTGGGGACTAGATAGGGACATATATGACTACAGACAGGATTTTGTGGCTGAACAGTACTATAAGGGGGCTCTGGCGGAAAGCTGGGATATTTCCCCAGACGGGCTCACCTATACCTTCCACATCCGCAAGGGCGTTAACTGGCACGATAAGCCACCTATGAACGGTCGGGAGCTTGATGCCTATGATGTTGAATATAACTTTCACCGCCTATTTGGTCTGGGTAGCGGCTTCACCGAACTGCCCCCCTATTCTCTCCAACTCCCCAATGTGCCAGTAGAATCGATAACGGCCACTGACAAATGGACGGTTGTTTTTAAGCTCACGCAGAAATCCCTCGTCGGGATGAAGACCCTCATTGAGGACCTCACGGCTTATATATTGCCCCCCGAGGTAATCAAGGCAGAGGGCGACGCTAACGATTGGAGGAAGCTGGTCGGCACCGGGCCCTATGAGCTAACTGAGTGGGTCAGTGAAAGCTCTGTGACCTGGACCAAGAATCCTAACTACTGGAAATACGACGAGAAGTTTCCCGAGAACCGCCTGCCCTATTTCGACGAGATAAGGATGCTGGTGATGCCAGAAGGAGCAACACGTGTATCGGCAATACGCACGGGTAAGATCGATTTCTTAGGTCACGCCGTCTGGACTAGTGTAATGAATGTCGACCTGTTAGTTAGGCTCCTGGAGACCAACCCCGATTTAGATATTTGGCCATGGTACTTTCGGTCGAATGCGGTTCACGCCATGAGCATAACACACCCGCCCTATGACGACATCAGGGTGCGCCGCGCAATGCAGATGGCAATCGACCTCGAGGAAATCAACGAGACCTGGTTTAAGGATTATGGCGTGTGGAAACCTCACGGGCTGATAGGGCCAGTTCACCCCGGGTATTACGTCCCATTTGAAGAGTGGCCCGAAGAGATCCAGGGATACTATACCTATGACCCGGAAGGGGCAAAGGCGCTGCTTGAGGAGGCAGGGTATACCCGCGACGCGGACGGCTTTTATTTTCACGCCACCATAGATTCCGCAGAGGGTGATTATCTGGATTGGACTGAACTACTTTCGTCCTACTGGGCTGGGATTGACGTTGATGTAGAGTCACTTCCAATGGACTGGCCTACTATGTTCGCTCGTCTTCAGGATCGCACTCATGATATGACCACTTCGAACGCAGCGCACCCAAGTCCGCCCGTTTCGTCGATAGGCAAGTGGCAAAAGGACAATATATGGAACGCCGCGGGCGTCAATGACCCCGTTTACGAGGCCATGCTTGCAGCCGCCACAGCCGCTACCACCATTGAGGAGCAGAAGAGGCTGGTTAGAGAGGCAGATATGTACCAGATAGAGCAGCACTGGCAAATATGGGGTCCTATGGCTCCAAGGGGTCAGGTGACCCAGCCGTGGGTCATGGGTTTTAACGGTGAAGTCGTTGGTGTCAGTCTCATATTGTCCCGCCTCTGGATTGACTGGGATATGAAGGCAGCGATGGGTTATTAGGGGTTCCACTCCCTGTGGCTGACCTTAGGGGAAAAGGGAGCTGGGAGGCTGAGGCTTCCCAGCTCCCTGACTTATTGAATAATGAAAGGGACCTTTCTTACTGTCATTGCGAGGCTTGTCCTGAACCGAAGCTCTGAGTGCAGCGAGGAGGCAGTGAGGGAACTTGACGAAGCCCCGATAGTCTACTGTCTCAGAAGTGCGCTTAACAAACAGAAAGCCTTCGGTGGCCCTTCGACGGGCTCAGAGCCTGCCCCGGACTCGATCCGGGGGCGAACGGAGTGTTGGATTTTCCCGTTCGTGGTGAGCAACGTTACGCCCCTCCCGTCTTTCCGGCGTAGGCCGGAATCCAGGGGTAGGGTGGACCGTCGGGGCCGTGCAGATGGAAGCAACTGCCGGAGCAGTTACTTGAAAGTGTTGGATTTTCCCATTCGTGGTGAGCAACGTTACGCCGCTCCCGTCTTTCCGGCGTAGGCCGGAATCCAGGGGTAGGGTGGACCGTCGCGGCCGTGCAGATGGAAGCAACTGCCGGAGCAGTTACTTGAAAGTGTTGGATTTTCCCATTCGTGGTGAGCAACGTTACGCCCCTCCCGTCATTCCGGCGCAGGTCTTGGATGCGCCGCGGCGTGCCGGAATCCAGGGGTAGGGTGGACCGTTGGGGCCGTGCAGATGGAAGCAACTGCCGGAGCAGCTTCTTGAAAGCCTGTCGAACCACAGGCCCCCTCCAGAACACGATGCGATTTATGCAATGAACTTCCGAGTCGGGACAATAGAATCGGGGCTCGCAATGACAAGGAGTAGTGTCACATGAGAGCCTATATCATCAGGCGGTTATTGCTGATAATCCCCACCCTGTTTATCTTGAGCGTCCTGGTCTTTCTCTCGGTCCGCTTCATCCCGGGCGATACGATAGACGCAATGGTGACCAGGCTAGGATTGTCTTTTGTTGGCCTTGGCAATATAAACCGTGAAGCTCTTGAACATATGCTGGGATTAGACGTGCCTGTCCACGTGCAGTATGGACGCTGGATAGGAGAGATTTTCCTGCACGGCAGCCTTGGCGAATCACTGGTCGGCGGTAGGTCGGTAAAGGAGAGGATAGTAGAGAGATTGCCAGTAACCTTTGAGCTTGGCCTCATGGCACTCGTAATCGGGCTCGTGATAGCCCTGCCAGTCGGAATCTACTCGGCGATACGCCAGGATACGGCGGCTGACTACGCGGGGCGCACCGCCGCCGTCATCGGCATGGCAACGCCTAACTTCTGGCTGGCATTGATGGTCATGATATACCCGGCACTCTGGTGGAACTGGTCGCCACCGATGGAGTGGGTTCCTTTCACGGAAGACCCGCTGGGGAACCTCGGGGTGCTCATCATTCCCAGCCTGATTCTGGGGACGGCCGGTGCTGCAGGCACAATGCGGATGACGCGCACCATGATGCTGGAGGTGCTGAGGCAGGACTATATCAGGACGGCCTGGTCCAAGGGTCTCAGGGAGAGGGTCGTCGTTCTGAGGCACGCCGTCAAGAATGCACTCATCCCGATAGTTACCATGATAGGCATGGAGTTGCCTATGCTGGTAGGTGGCGCCGTTATCATAGAGAACATATTTAACCTGCCGGGGTTAGGTCGTCTCTTTGTGAGTGCCCTCACTGACAGAGACTACCCGGTGATTTCCGCAGTAAACCTGGTTTTCGGCATCGCGGTTATGGGAGCCAATCTGGTGACCGACCTGATTTATCCTTATTTAGACCCCAGGGTCCGCTACAGCTGAGTATGAAAGACCCCTCTCCCTAGCCTCCGGTCATACCGGCGCAGGCCGGTATCCAGAGGGGCGGGGATGGTGCGGGGACCCCCTCTCCCTCAGAGCCTGCCCCGTACTCGATACGGGGGAGAGGGTTGGGGTGTCATAGATCCGCCGTGGCGGGAGGGTGATTGACACCAGTAGTGTCCAACAATAATAAGCCCCGGAGCAGTCGGGACATGAACGATACCACAGACATACAGTCCTCAGTAATCGAGCCAAAGAGACGTTCCCGGCTGACTGAATTCTGTGTCAGGCTGGTAAAAGAGAAGCCACTGGGTACTATCAGCGGGATTACCGTATTGATATTGATTTTTGTTGCTATCTTTGCCGATGTTCTGGCCCCTTATAGCTTTTTTGAAGTACACCTGGTAGACAGGCTTCAGGGCCCATCAACGAAGCACCTCCTGGGTACCGACCAGTTGGGGCGAGACTTCTTGAGCCGCATTATCCAAGGGGCTCGTATCTCGTTAGGTGTCGGTCTGGCCGCGACCGCTCTCAGTATTGTCGTCGCTTTCCTGATAGGCGGCACTTCAGGATTCCTTGGCGGTAAATTTGACATGGGTGTGCAGAGATTTGTCGATGCCTGGATGTGTTTCCCGGGACTGCTCCTGTTGTTAACCATAATGTCCGTAGTGGGGCGGGGTTTGCCACAGATAATACTGGTCCTGGGGATAGCAGGAGGCATCGGCGGCTCAAGAGTAGTCAGGGGCGCCGTGATCGGCATTAAAGAGAATGACTACCTCCAGGCGGCGGAGGCGGTTGGCAACTCAAAACGGAGAATATTCATCCGGCACGTCCTGCCCAACATTATGCCTGTCATCATCATCATATTCAGCATCAGCGTCGGGGGGGTGATTATGGCTGAGGCTTCGCTGAGCTTCCTCGGATTCGGTCTGCCACCCAAGATTCCTAGCTGGGGTGGTCTGCTCAGCCAGGCAGGGCGTAGATACATGGAGGTAGCGCCATGGCTGGCTCTCTGGCCCGGTCTTGCCCTGACTATTACCGTCTACTGTCTAAACATGTTCGGCGACGCCATGCGGGACCTCCTAGACCCCAGGCTCAGGGGCGGCGAAGGATAGGGACGGGTTTCAAACCCGCCCAAGTTAGTAGGTACCATCCTGGGAGCGCGGGCGTCTCGCCCGCTCCCATCAACACTGCAATGCCAACGTAAGGCGCCGGATCTGGGGCTTCAGGGCGACTTGCCGTCACGCCTAATCTAGTCATACGCTCGATCCGGTAGAAACATGGAGGGATAGAGTGAAATTCGGCGCTCAGGTCAATTCTTTTGATGCAACGTGGGACGACATACGCGCGTATATCCAGACGATGGAGGCGGGGCGATGGGACAGCCTGTGGTTTGCCGATCACTTCCTACCTCCAGGCGCGCGGCGCGAGGACGAAAATGGCGCCGCCTTCGACGGCTTTACCCTGATCGCCGTGGCCGCCGGCACGACGCAAAGGCTCAAGCTCGGCGGCTTGGTGATGGGCAATACATACCGCAATCCGGCGCTGGTCGCCAAGATGGCAACGACGCTCGATCAGGCCTCCAAGGGCCGCTTCATACAGGGGATCGGCGCGGCCTGGTTCAAGCGCGAGCACGAAGCATACGGCTGGGAGTTCCCATCGCTCAGAGAGCGATCTGACAGACTTCAGGAGGCGTGCGAGCTCATCCGCAAGCTCTTTACCGCAGATGGGCCCGTCGACTACAACGGCCGATATTACAAGCTCGACTAGGCACCGCTGTCGCCCGGCTGTTATCAGAAACCGCATATTCCGATCATATATTCTGATCATGGTCGGCGGGACAGGAGAACGCCGCACGATGCGCACCCTGGCGATGCACGGTGATGTCATGAATGTGGACGGCTGGTCGGGCCGCGGCATGTCGTTCGAGCTTTATCGGCACAAGCTCGATGTGTTGGAGAGGCACTGCGAAAAGGTCGGTCGCGATCCGGCGGAGATCAAGCACACGCTGCTGATGCCGTTGAAAGTCACGGACGACAAGGCGGAGGCTGAGCGCTTCAACGAGGGGCTCGGTCGCATGGCTATGGACCGCACCTACGGCAACTATGGAGGACCGTTGATGGAACCCAGGCTCGCCGGGTCGGTGGTGGGGCCGCGAAATTACATCGTAGATCGAATCGGCGAGTTCGTCGATGCAGGTGTCGATGAGATCATGTTCGGCGCCATCCCGACCGGTAGTGTCGAAGCCTTGCAGCGCGTAGAAGAGGAGGTCGTCGCGGCCTTCGACTAGTACCGCAGTTTGAAGCGGGCATCCTCCGTACTGAAGCGCCAGTTCACACTCACTGCTTCGCGATTGCGACGCTGCCGCCACGCTTTCACGTCCCGACGCAGAAGAGCCTTGCGCCGTATGCGATGGTCCAGACACTGCCGAGTCAATATCCCTGACTCTATCTCGGCCACGTTAAGCCAACGCCCGTGCCTGGGTGTGTAGTGTATCTGTAACCGTTCAGCGATACGCCTTGCGGCGGGCGTCGCGGATCACCAAGACGACGATCTCCTTTTCCAGTAACTCGTAGACGATGCGATAGTCGCCGGTGCGCAGTCGGCGCAACCCGCGGAGTCCTCCTTTCAGAGACGCACCGGACAGTGGCTCGTCCCGGAGACCATCAATAGCCCGGACGAGGCGACGTCTCACCTGGTGCGGGAGGCGGGCAAGCTCTCTCCTCGCGCTGCCCTTAATCTGGATCGAGTAACTCACGCCTGACCTCGTCCCAGTCGAGCACCAGATCGGAGGGGTCGCGGAGCCGCTCTAGCGCTACGCTGAGGTCGTCGAAGTCCTCGAGATACCGCTCCAAAGCCTGGCGAATCACTTCCGCACGACTCCGGTTGAGCTCTCTGGCAGCAGCGTCTAGGGCTTCCGCCAATTCAACGGGGACGCGTGCGGTTACTTGGGTCATTGAAGGTCCTCCGTGATGTCGTGTGAGCGCAAGTGATGTCAATGACATTGATTAGGATTAGCGTAATTGCAGAGGCGTCTAGAGTCAACCGCTATGAGGCCGCAGCCGCGCCTCCCCCACGTTCGCGAGGGTAGGCCCTGACTAGGGCACCGCGACATCCGCGGGCGTGGGCGGTTCGTTCGCCGCGGCGAACCCCTACGCGCCTCCGGCGGGTAGGCAGAACCTGTCAGTCCTCGTCCCTTCTCCACAGCGTTAACGACAGTGCGGCCGCCAACGCAGCCAGTGCCACCACGACGAGGTAGGTGTCTTGATAGGCGAGGATGAACGCTGCATTGCCGGGTGCGTCAGATCCTTGAGACGTCTCCCGGCTGGCAAAGACCGCGCCCATCACGGCCACGCTCAGCACCGTCCCCAGCCCGCGAGCCAGGCCCAAGACGCCCCCTCCCATTCCGAGCCGGTCAGCGGGCACGCTGCCCATGATCAGGTTGGCGTTCGACGACTGAAACAGCCCCATCCCGAGACCGACCGCGATTAGCCCGAACCCGACGGTCACGACCGAAGACCCCGAGTCGAGCCTCGACAACGCCAGCATTGCCAGAGTCGAGATTGTCAATGCCGCGGTCATCGTGTACGCGGGATTCGCCCGGTCGGACAGCCAGCCCCCCGCTGGGGAGCCGAGCGCGTTCGTAATCGTCATGAGCATCAACAGAATCCCCCAGGTGCTCGCGCTCGCACCTAGTGCGTCGATGACGAAGAACGGCAGGATGAACCAATTTACAAAGGTTGAAAGGAACGCCAACATCGACAGCGCAAGACCCGTCGACAGCGTGCGTCGACGAAGCAGGGAAAGCTCCAACACCGGGCGCTCGACCCTCCGTTCGATGGCGACGAATGCAACGAACGCTCCGGCGGCTACGATCGCGAGAGCCGGGACATACGGCTCTGTCCAACCGTTTCGGCCGCCCAACGTTAGCATCAGTACGAGGGAGCCAACCGCGACTGTCAGTGCTCCGGAGCCCCAAAAGTCGAACCCGCCGGCCGATGCTCGCTCTGGACCGACCTCCGGGAACCTGAGGAACAGCGCTGAGAACCCAATCGCCATCAGGCATAGAGGCAGGCGTCCGAGGAAGATCGAGCGCCATCCGAACGCGTCCACCATCAGACCGCCGCCGAGAGAGCCGGTGATCAGACCGAGGGTCCCGAGGCCTGCCATGATCCCGAGCGCTCTGCCCCTGAAGTCTGAGGGAAACAGGCGTGTCACGATGGCTGGACCGAGGGCGATTATCAGACCGTTTCCGACGGCCTGGAACACCCTGAGTCCAAAGACCAATCCCAGGCTCTCAGCGAATCCGATCGCCGCGACCGCCACGGTGTACGCGGCCAGACCGACCAGGAACATCCGCTTCAGTCCGAAGACGTCGGCGGCTCCGCCGAGTCCGAGCTGCATCGCTGTGCTTCCGCCGACGTAAAAGATGATGATCCACTGGATCGTCACCGGGTCGGTTCCGAAGCTCTCGGTGATGTTGGGAAGAGCGACGTTGACGGTGATGTCGAGCGCCGCGAGATACGTTCCTGAGGCGGCGGCTACCAGGCCGAACCACCGGGTTTTCGTATCTGCAGGCGGTTCTTCGGTGCTCATTGTCAGGTATTATCGCCGATCGGGTTACGCGCTGTCGTTCGCCCCTCGCCCCCCTCCATGCGGGCAGGATGCCCGCGCTCCCAGTTGGCGCCTCTCGCCCCCGGCCCATGCGGGCAGGATGCCCGCGCTGCCAGTTGGTGACCCTCGCCCCCGGCGCATGCGGGCAGGATGCCCGCGCTCCCGGTTCGCGCCCCTCGCCCCCCTCCATGCGGGCAGGATGCCCGCGCTCCCGGTTCGCGCCCCTCGCCCCCTCCATGCGGGCAGGATGCCCGCGCTCCCGGTTCGCGCCCCTCGCCCCCCTCCATGCGGGCAGGATGCCCGCGCTCCTAGTTCGCGACCCGCGTCCCCGGCCGATGCGGGCAGGATACCCGCGCTCCCAGTTCGCGACTCTCGCCCCGGCCCATGCGGGCTGGGGGCGTATTTCGGGGTTTGGTTTCCGAGAACCGTTCAAATGGAGGTCGACCAAACCTAGCAGAGCGGGGGTCTCGTTGATATAGTTGCGATAGATTCAGTCCGTCGGATCCAACCTTCTCACCCCTCAAGGAGGACCTCATGGAAGGCATCGCCCTCATCCTCATCGGCACCGCCATCTTCTCTCAGTCCTGGCACCTGCTAGGCCTCTACGCCGACGGGCGGACTGTCGGAACCATAATCGCCGTTCTCGGTCTTGGCTTGCTGCTGTCGTTCTTCACGTTCGAGCCGCAACTTCTCGGAAGTCAGAGCGACAACTCGACGCGGATGATGGCAGAAGTCCCGGTCTTCAAGTCCCTGATTGTCGCATGGGCTATCTACGCGGTGGTCGTGGGGGCGCAAGGGATATGGGACCTCGAAGACAGGGCGATCGGGTTCTACTCGGTGCTACTGACTGTGATCAGCGTCATCGCGCTCCTGTTCTTCATTCAGATCTGGATCGACGGTGGCTCCGATCTCGTCATGCTTCCGATGGTGATTACGACCGCGCTCCTTAGCATCATCGGTGCGCTGCTGTTCTTCTTCATGGCTATTCCGTTCCCCGGGCTCAGGTCCGTCACCGGCTGGGCCATGCTGATCCAGTCGATACTGATTTCGGCTTTTGGCTTGGCTGCCGTCACAGCCGCGCTTTCGTAGGGAACACTGGACAGACCGGATCGGGGACGATGGGTCCCTGAGCTCCCGGTGGGCGTCCCGGGGATGCGGGGCGCCCACCGGGAGCCGATACTGACCGCTCTCAGAGATCGCGGGAGCCGACAATGACCACAAACAGCCTGCCAATAGACGAGTTTCTGAAAGAGGCCGAACGTGAAGTAGGTCGCTTCGACTGGGAAGGTAGCTTCGCAGACTACCTAGAGATGATCACCAACGGGACCGCCGTTTCGCGACTGTCGCACAGGTTGGTCTACGAGGCGATTCTGGCTAACGGCGTCGACGAGTCACCCGAGACCGGAAACGCCACGTATCGACTGTTCGAGGAAAGGGTCTACGGGCTCGACGAGAGTATCGAGAGTATCGTGGAGTACTTCGCTTCATCCTCGCGCAGACTCGAGATCCGAAATCGAATCCTGCTCCTCCTCGGACCGCCGGCGAGTGGCAAGTCAACGGTTGTCGCCCTGATCAAAAAGGCCCTCGAAGACTTCACGCGAACCGACGGAGGAGCGGTCTACTCGATCAAGAACTGCCCGATGCAGGAGGAACCGCTTCACCTCGTCCCACCCGACCTCAGACGAAAGTTGGAAGACGAGTACGGCATCTACGTCGAGGGCGACCTGTGCCCACGATGTAGGTACGTCGTCCGCACGAAGTACAAGGGCAATATCTCCCGCGTGCCTGTTGTGAGAACCGTCTTCTCCGAGCCCGAGGCGATCGGGATCGGATACTACGTGGCGACCTCAAACCCGACCGACGCCTCGCTGCTTGTGGGTAGCGTAGACACCTCCCGGCTGGAAGGTGATCGGCTTGAAGTCGCCGGTAAGGCCTTTCGACTGGACGGCGAGCTGAACGTGGCCAACCGCGGAATGATGGAGTTCGTCGAGATCTTCAAGGCCGATCCGCATCTGTTGACCACTCTCCTCGGCTTGGCTCAGGAACAGCTGATCAAGATGGACAGGTTCGGATCGGTCTACGCCGACGAGGCCGTCATCGGCCACTCCAACGAGGGCGATTTCAAGACATTTCTGGAGGACCCTTCCTCCGAGGCGCTGCGCGATAGGATCATGCGTATCTACGTCCCGTACAACCTCCGGGTCCGCGACGAGGTGAAGATTTACCAGAAGATGCTCATCAGCAGCGGACTGGATCAGGTCCACATACCCCCGCAGACGCTGCCAGCGGTGAGCACTTTCGCTGTACTCTCGCGTCTCAGTCCCCCTGCGAAGCAGGCGGTCTCCCTCATCGAAAAGCTCCGCGCGTACGATGGGCACGACGTTGAGAACTTCTCCCAGGACGACGTGACCAACGAGAGGCGAGCGAACCCCTCAGAAGGGATGAGCGGTATCTCCCCGCGCTCGGTGATGAACCGGCTGGCGACCCGCACGAGCCTTCCCGGCGTCGTCTGTCTCAGCCCGCTCAACGCCCTCGACAGCATCTGGCAGGGCCGGACCGAGAACGTGAGTCTGACCGAAGGGGAGTCGGCCAACTACATCGAGTACGTGTCCGAGGCCGTCGAGGATTACAACGAACGCGCCATCCTGGACGTGCAGAAGGCCTTTGGCGAGCTGTTTGAGCAGACCGCGGCGAACGAGTTCTCAGACTACCTGGCCGAGGTCGCAGCCGCGGTCGACTCGGCGTCTGGAACGCAGGCGGCGCGAGAGAGCGAACGGAAGATGCGGGAGATGGAGAGGCCCATCGGGATCTCCGAGCGCGCCAAGTCGGACTTCCGCAAAGAGATTCACGCCTTCTTCACAGACCTGAAAGCCCGCGACATCGACTTCGACTACTCCACCGAACGGCGCATTCGAGCCGCAATTGAGAGAAGGCTTCTACCAGACAGGAAGTCGCTCCGGGCCGAGCTGGAAGAGCCGAGGTCGTCCGGCGGGATGGCCGAGTGGCGGCGGCGCCGGGTCGCTATTCGCGGCCGGCTCATCGGCAACTACGGATACTGCACCGTCTGCGCGAATGACATCGTCGAGTACGTACAGTTCCTCCTCAGGGGCAATCAGGCATTCCGAACGGCTCGGACCGAGATCGAGTGGCGCTGGCCCCTGAACCCGGAGTCGCAGGCCGCCTCAGCCCCCCAACCGTCCTCGTAGGGCGGTCCCGCCTCACCCCGGGCGACCACAAGGAGCCTGCCTCATAGGTCCCTTCTCCCCTGGTGGGAGAAGGTTAGAGCCTGCCCCGGCGAAGGCCGGGGATGAGGGGGAAGCCTCGAGTTTAGGTTCACCCTCCCGCCACGGCGGATCCATGACGCCTCAATCCCTTCGGCAGGCTCAGGACAGGCTCTCTCCCATCAAGGGAGAGGAGGACGCAACCCAGGGAGCCCCTGAGCATTACACGCAATTCCCAAGAAATTAGAACAAATGTATTTACTTCCGCATAACCCTGTGCTAGAATCGCCCTGTTGATACACCACCAACTTCGTGGCTGGAGAGTAGCGATGACCGACAAGAAACACGAAGCCCTCGAGATTGCCATCGGCCAGATCGACCGCCACTTTGGCAAAGGAACGATCATGCGACTGGGCGAGAAAAGCGGCACCGTGCAGATAGACTCAATTCCCACAGGGTCCCTCGCACTCGACATCGCCCTCGGCGTCGGCGGAATCCCCAGGGGCCGTGTCGTCGAGATCTACGGCGCCGAGTCTTCGGGCAAGTCCACGCTGGCATACCACATCATGGCTGAGGCGCAGAGACTCGGCGGCACCGCAGCGTATATTGACGCCGAACACGCTCTGGACCCCTCTTACAGCGTGAAGTGCGGTGTGAACCTGGACGACCTGCTCGTTTCGCAGCCGGACAGCGCTGAGCAAGCCCTCGAGATCTGCGAGTACCTCGTGCGTAGCAGTGCTCTCGACGTCGTAGTCGTAGACAGCGTTGCCGCACTGGTGCCCAAGGCCGAGATTGATGGCGACATGGGCGATACCCATGTCGGCCTGCAGGCCCGGCTGATGTCGCAGGCTCTGAGAAAGCTCACTGCCGCTATCGGCCGGTCGGAATGCGCCGTCATATTCATCAACCAGATACGCGAGAAGGTCGGCGTGATCTGGGGTAGCCCAGAGACGACTCCGGGAGGCCGCGCGCTCAAGTTCTACAGCTCCGTCAGACTCGATCTCAGGCGTGCCGAGTCCATCAAACAGGCTGGAGAGTTCGTTGGCAATCGCGTCCGTGCGCGTGTCGTCAAGAACAAGGTCGCCCCGCCGTTTAAGACCGCCGAGTTCGACATCATGTTCAATGAGGGCATCAGCAGGCAGGGTGAGCTGGTGGAGATCGGCGTCGAAATGGGACTGGTCAAGAAGAGCGGATCATTCTACTCCTTCGGCGATGTCAGACTCGGCCAGGGACGGGAAAACTCCAAGCAATTCCTCAGGGAACACCCGGATATCGCGGCCGAGATCGAGCATCTTATCACCGGACGTCCGACCGACTCCCCGAATGGCTCAGGGAGCCAGGACGATGTCGTCGTACTCGTTGGCCAGGACAAGCAGTAGCGGGAAACGACCATGGACGACGTGGCGATCAGGAAGGCGATGGGCAGGGCGCTGAACCTGATCTCTTATCGAAGCCGCACCGAGTACGAGCTCAGCAGGAGACTCTCGGAGAAGCACCCAGCCGACGTCGTGGATCGCGTCATTGAACGGCTCAAAGAGCAGGGACTCGTCGACGACGAGCAGTTCGCCCATGACTGGTCGGCCGGCCGTGCCAGGAGCAGCCCTCGCAGCTCCAGATTCGTCTTCAGAGAGCTGAGGAACAAGGGTGTTTCCAGGGCCCGGGCCGAGGCGGCGGTTGTCGGACTCGACGACTCCTCCTCCGCCCGCGACGCCGCCTCCAGATTCGCACGACGGCTTGCCAACTCCGACTACAAAGAGTTCCACAGGCGTCTGTGGGGACACCTACAACGGAGAGGCTACAGCAGCTCCGTGTCCCGCCACGCGGTCTCCGAACAGTGGCAGGCGCGGACCGACTAACTGGTCTCTTCGTTCGTCCTGAGTCGCGTAACGCCCCTCCCGTCATTGGTACGAAAATGGCCCGCGCCCTATGCCCGGGCGACGTTCTCCGTGCCTGCCCGTCGTGGAGGGGCGAATCGCCCCTACGGGTCTCGCGACGGGGTTTTCATTTCTTATTGTCCGCCGCGGCGGATGGGTGGTTGCGGCGAATCCTGGGGTCTGGGGTCACTCACCTCCGCGACAGCGTGGATCTGCTTCAATCTGGTAGCCTGTTCTCCACGGCGTGGGCAAGCCTTGCCGCGTCGACAACAACCGTCGCCGGCGCCAGCCGGCGTAAAGGAACAACGCGATGATCGAAGGAGACTATCTAAGTCCGATCCTGGTAGTGTTGCTCCTGGCGCTATCAGGGTTCTTCTCCAGCTCCGAAGCGGCCTTCCTCTCCGTCCAACGGACTCGGATCGCACACCTCGTCAGCGAAGGAATACCAGGAGCGCGCAGAGTCGCCGACATGATCGGAGAGCCGGAGCGACTCCTCTCGACCATCCTCCTGGGTAACAACCTGGTCAACGTGGCATTCACCTCCGTCATCACCGTCGCGACCGTCACCTTCTTTGGAGAGGGGAACGAGGGACAGAGCGTAATCGTGGCCACTGTGATCGGAACCGTTGCGCTCCTGATCGTCGGAGAGATCATCCCCAAGACCCTCGCGGTCCGAAACTCCGAGAGGACGGCATTCCTCTACGCTCGCCCCCTCAAGTGGGTCGAGCTCCTGCTGCTTCCGGTCGTGTTGGTTCTCCACTGGCTCACCCGTGGCCTCAATGCCCTTCTCGGGATGACGCAGCGCGAACCCTCCATAACGGAGGGCGAATTTCGCACGCTGATCGACATCGGCGAAGCGGAGGGGGAGTTCGAATCCGCGGAAGCCGAGATGCTCGAAAACGTGTTCCAGTTTGGAGATAGTCAGGTGAGAGAGGTGATGACGCCCAGGCTTGAGATGGTCTCCGTCCCCCACGGAGGCACGCTCCGGGAGTTTCTGGCGGTTTACGCCGAACACTCGCATACGCGCTTCCCCGTGTTCCGGGACTCCCCTGAGAACATCATCGGCATCATGTCTTCGAAGGACGTCCTCAGGCAAATGGCGCGGCGCGGTCTCGGATACGACGACACTGTCACTCACGCGATACGTGACGGGTACTTCGTCCCGGAGACGAAGCGCATTTCCGAGCTGTTCGACGAGCTGAGATTTACCGGAAACCAGATGGCCCTCGTCATAGACGAGTTCGGAGGCGTCTCCGGCCTTGTAACCCTCAAGCGCCTCCTCGAGGTTGTCGTCGGTCCGGTCGGCGAGGAGGGCGAGTCGCCGGAAGAGGAGTTCCGCGCAATTGACGAGAATACGTTCCACGTCGAGGGCGGAATGAGCATACAGGAGGCCAACCAGGAGATGGGCATCTCGCTCCCGGAAGGCGAGTATGAAACGATCGCCGGATTCGCGCTCGACACACTCGGCCACATCCCCTCGGCGGGCGAGCAGTTCGAGTACAAAGACCTGAAGTTTGAGATACTTGAGATGCAGGCCCTGAAGATCGAAGAGATCAGTGTTACAAAGCCCGAGATTCGCGGAGACGGGGACAGCAGTGAGGCTGATTCTGGTTAGGCATGGCGAGACCGAGGCGAACAGGCTCGGCAAGATCCAGGGCGTTGGCCCCGCTCCACTGAACGAGAAGGGCAGGGCTCAGGCGGCGGCGGTGGCTGAAGCGCTTGAATCCGAAGTACCTTTCGCCCTTTACTCCAGCCCTCTTCCAAGGGCTCTGCAAACGGCCGACGCTGTCGCCGTCCGCATTGGCGCCACAGTAACTCGGATCGCTGGTCTAATCGAGATGGATGTGGGGGAATTCGACGGTATGGCGGGTTCCGAACTGAGGGAGCGATATCCCGAGGTCATGCGTATGTGGGACCAGGATGCGCCCAACGCAGTGATGCCGGGCGGAGAGAGCCTGACGATCGTCAGGGATCGCGCCTGTAGGGCCGTCGCCGAGCTCGCTAGTCAGCACGGTTCAGAGAAGGTCGTCGCCGTGACCCACAACTTCACGATCCAGACCATCCTCTGTACTGCGTTGGAGATCCCCCTGAGAAACTTTCGAGCGCTCAGAGTCGATCTAGGCTCCATGACGCGCCTTGACGTCTCCGAGTCACGGACAGTCCAGGTCTCAGCCAACGAGACCTGGCACCTGAAGAACCTCGCCATCTAGTGTCCTTACTGCTCACTGAGCTGCGCTCACAAGTCCGCGCCCACGGCCTCGAAGGCGCCTCGATCCTCGTCGCCGTCTCAGGTGGCCCGGACTCTCTTGCCCTGCTTCACGCCCTTCACTCGCTTCAAGACGATCTTCGGCTCACCCTGCACACCGCTCACCTCGACCACGGGCTCCGGTCACCCGAGTCAGCGGAGGACGCTGAGTACGTGGAACGCACCTCGAACAGGCTCGGCGTTCCGGTCACCGTCGATAGGGCGGACGTACGAGGCTATCGCGGACGACACGGACTGTCCCTGGAGGACGCCGCACGCCAGATCCGGTACAACTTCCTGGCCCGTGTCGCCTCCTCCCAGGGAGCCGACGTCGTCGCCCTCGCCCATACGCAGGACGATCAGGTCGAGACAGTGCTGATGAATATCCTCAGGGGATCGGGGCTGAGCGGACTGAGTGGGATGAGCCGGCTGTCTTCTCGTGATATCGCCGGGCGGCGCGTCGTCATCTTCCGGCCCCTCCTGTCGATGGCAAAAGCCGACACGCTCGCGTACTGCGTCGACAACGACCTCGAACCGAGGCTCGACCCGTCGAATCTCTCGACCGACTTCACCCGAAACAGAGTCAGGCTGGAGCTGATTCCAGAGCTTGAACGGTTCAACCCCGCGGTGCGTTCGGCCCTCGTACGGCTTGCGGAGACCGCCGGGATTGACCTGGACTTTATCGGTCAGGAGGTTGACCGGGTGTCGGACAGCGCACTCATTCAGGACGACGTCGGCGTGTCTATCGACCGCAGCGCCCTCTCAGAGCTACACCCGGCAGTCCAACGAGCCCTCCTGAGAAGAGCGTTCGAGGGGGTCAAAGAGGGTCCCTCGGACCTGGAGCTGGGACATGTTGAGGACATGGTCCGCCTGATGTCCGGCCCGTCAGGGAAGGGGATCGATCTGCCCGGAGGACTGCGATTCGACGTGGAGTACGATCGCGTCCGGATCGCGCCCAGTGGGGGGCGGTTCTCCGGCGCCAAGATCCCCGAAACCGGGATCAGGGTGCCCGGGACCACGAGGGTCGGGAAGTGGAAGGTTCAGACCCGACTCTCGCCGGCTGGCGACTCGGCGGCCATCTCTGTAAACGACCGACGACTGTCGGAGAGTTTCGACGCAGACGCCTTGGGCCCTCAACCGAGGGTGCGAGCACGCGTCTCCGGCGACAGGTTCCAGCCGTTGGGGATGGTAGGGGAAAAGCGTCTGACCGACTTCATGATCGACGCCCACGTGCCGAGACGCTGCCGCGACTCCGTCCCGCTGGTCACGGCGGAAGATGGGCGAATTGCGTGGCTCGTTGGCTGGCGTATCGCCGACTGGGCGAAGGTTTCGGTGAAGACCTGCGAGGTCCTGACGATCGACTTCCTGCCCGCGTAGGGACGATCGTGGTGGGCGCTCCTCGGACAGACCAATCCGTAGGAGAGATCGCCAGAGCCTGTCTCATAGGTCGACGTTGGTAGCTAAACCGTAGTTCGACAGAGCCTGTGCTGAGCTTGTCGAAGTGCCCACCACGAACGAATCTTAGCTTTGAAACCGTTCGCCTCCGCCGCGGCGGATCGAAGGGCGAGCATTCGGGAAATCAAGCACTAATGAGACACCCTCGCTACATCACCCTGTCCAGCCGCGGGTTCGCGGTTACGCCCGGTAGCCTGCCGCGCTTCGCGATCGGTCTTCCCTCGACCTCGTGAATGTCCGCGGTGAAATTGTTCGGCGGCGCGCTCGAGATGTAGCTTCCGACGATGAATCGGTCCACAGGCGCGGCGGCGGCGACGAACTCGGCGATGCGGTCCGGGTTGAACCCTCCGCTTACGTATATCTCGACGTGTCTGAAGCCGGCTAGATCGAGCCGAGTTCGGACCTCGCGCACCAGCGGGATCGAGACTCCACCCCGCTCGATCGGTGTATCCAGCCTGATACCCCTGAGCCGGTCGCGAAGGGCCTGCGCCACGTTTAGCGCCTCTTCGGCCTCGTCCTTGAACGTGTCCACAAGCGCGACTCTCGGGACCTCCTGCGGCATGTGCCGGTCGAATAGCTGGATCGCTTTGACCGAGTCTCCCAGAATCAGAGGCAGCGCGTGCGGCATGTTGCCGCCCTCGGGCATGATGCCCGCCATCCTCGCGCCCACGATAGTCGAACACGAGGTGCATCCACCCCGGACCGCCGAGTAGTCGATGATTGCGGCGACATTCGGGTGGACGTGCCGCGCGGGCGTCGCAACCACCGGTATACCGTCCTGGGTTCCCCCAGCCGCGACCACGCACTCGCGTGCGGCCGACGCCCATCCGGTGCATGATGACAGCGTTCCGCACAGCGCCGTCTCGTACAGCCCGAACGAGCTGTAGGGCGCTTTGATCCGCAACGCGATCTCGCCCGGCTCGATCAGGTCTCCCTCCTCGAGCGCCCACACCTCTGTGCCGACGTCCGGAAGGACCTCCTCCAGGAGCGACCTCGCCTCCCTGATCCCGCACAGTAGACCGCCCCGCTCCGGGAAGAACTCCATCGTGACCGTCGGGTTAGCGCTCTCGTTGCGCAGAATCGTCAGTGTCCGCTGCAGATAGACGTCGGCGGTATCGCCCACGCGGATAGACGGGCGGATCTCGAACGGCGACGATGTCATATTGACGTTTACCATGTCGCTACCCTGTTAGACGGCTAGACGGGCACGGCTGGATCTACCAGCCTGGCGCCGAGGATCTTCTCCATGTGATTAAGCGCGTGGTTGTGGGCGTCCTCGTCGAAGCTCGCCACGCAGTCGCTTGGAATCTCCACCGCGTAGTCCCTATTCCGGGCGTCGGCGGCGGTGTGCATCACGCAGATATCGGTGCAGACACCACAGATGATAACTTTCTCCGGACCCGCGGCAGAGAGGATTCTCTCCAGATCGGTCTCGAAGAACGCGCTGTAGCGTCGCTTACGAACGGTTGTGCCCTCGTACGCCCGAAGTTCCGAGATGACCTCGGCCTCCTCGGTGCCGCGCACGCAGTGCACCGGGAACATCTGGAACTCCAGGTCATCTGAATCGTGAGTGTCGCAGATGAAGACGATCTGCGAACCGTTCGCCTGCTCCCGCTCAATTAGTCCCTGAATTCGTGGGATGATCTGTCTGGAGTCGTCGCCGCAGTAGAGATTGTGGCCGGGTTCCATGAATCCCACGACCATGTCCACCACGAGCACAACGTTGCTCATCACGCCCTCCAAGACCGTCGCCCTTAACAGGCCCTTAGGCCTGCATGTTAACCGGGCACCGGCCAATTCGCAACACGACTGGCTCACCCACCGGCCCGCGGTATCGTGGATCCATCGTGTCGGGAGTAGCTCACTTGTAGTACAGCGCGATGTAGCCGTGGTAGACCGCCAATACACCGTCAGCACGGCGAGTATCACGTGGAGAACCATCCAGGAGGCTGTGTAGTACCTGTGGCCAATTCTTGCTCCAACCGGATTCGCCAATCCAACCACGATACCGCTAAGGAAGATCCAACTCAGCACGGCCAAGTACCCGTAACCGATCTGAACACTATGAATGTAGAAGGGCACGGGAGCGAACGCGCCACTCCGTTGATGTAGCGTCATTGGGCGCGCACTCCTCCGTCGTTCGAGCCGCGCTAGGAACAGGTACCATTGAGACCCGACGTAGCTGAGGCGACACGCGCCTGTGGCCGATTTGTACACATCAATCAATTGGGGGCTGGAAAGCCACTCCCAGCGAAGATCGAAGGCGTCTTGCGCGAGATAGACGACGACAAGAATGATGCCAACCAGCCTCCACTTCCACTCGGACGGCGGCGAAGGGACGAATCCCCCTTCAAAGACTCGAAACCGGAACTGCTCGCGTCCCTTGGCGTGGTCAACAGGGGGCATTGGGAGTCGATTTCCATGGAGAGCGCCTCCTCCACGCTCACATCGCCTTTCGGGTAGGACCAGGTCGTCGTCCCCATGATGTCGCCCAACTTCCAGTCGGTCTTCGTCGTTTCCGATTCGCTGTTGTGGCAGGTGATGCAGGTCTCGGCAACCGCTATGTCCGAGAACATGCCGGTGTGGTGATCGATCTCTTCATCGAGAAAGAACTGAGGCTCGCCCGTCCTCTTGATCTCTCCGAAGTACTCGATCTGCAGACCAGTGAATTTGTTGGCATCATTGACAGGAAAGTCTGATCCCAGGAATAGATAGAGAGGCACCGGGCGCCGCCGAAGGCACTCCGCGGTCTCTCGCAAGAACAGAGCTGGCAGAGGGTCGGCTTCCAGGTTGGGCTCGCGCCAGTGCTTATCGAAATCCAGTCCCCTCTCCTGTCCGGCACCGACAATATGTGTCGTCCAGAGCTTCCGCACCGCACCGTTCTCCGCCTCGAGAATCGCGAAGACAGTTTCGATGGGAATTGCAGGCCCGCCTGATGACGAGTCGCTACGCACCAGCTCCATGTGCGTCGGAAGGATCGGGTCGTTCTTGAGCTCGGTATCCTGGTGGCAATGCGTGCAGTAACTGATCGTTGGCAACGTTACCCGGCCCTGGTGTTCGGCGTGGCAGGCAGTGCACTCGTAGGCCGTGATGTGCCGCCGGGCTTCGGAAATCGAGGCTCTTGAAAACGGGAGATCGGATGTCTGTCCTCGGGTTGCTCGCGGCAATCGAGGCAGGACTCGCTCTCGACGTCTTCCGATCCGAAGCCGATGGCGGACTTCCGAAAACCGAGCCAGTGGTAGACGTTGGAGCTCACCTGCTGTGCCGCGGTGCCCTCCACGGGAATATGACAGTCGTGGCAGCCGATCTCCTCGTGTCCGGTATTCATGGAGCCCTTCGCGACTTGACTGTTTCGCTCAGGAAAGGAGAGAACCCCCACTTCCAACAGGCCAAGGACGACTCATGTGAGCAGCCCGACATGCCGCCACTGAATCCGGCGTAGCCCCAGGATGGCCATCCTGAGAAGGACCTTACCCGGCGGGCTTGTGTTTCTCCACGAGGGCGACGACCCTGCTGTCGATCTCAGAAGGGATGTCCCGGCCGGAGTCGTGGAGGGCTATCGCCAGATGGGCGTCCCTGTGGAGCTGCTCCCTCTCAGGTTTTTCCTTGAAGTGGGCCTCGATCTCGTCGAACAGGGCGTCAATTTGCTCTTTTCTGAAGGCAGGCATTGAATGACCTCGGGTTTGGAAAGGGTCTGGCGTGATCTACTTTCTCAATATACCAAATACCAAAGGGGCCAGCCCCCTCATCGGGTTCCGGCCCCTCGCGGTTTCAACTTTCAGTTTCTAAAAACCCTGCGATTCGACCGCTACTCGTCTCCGCGAGTCGTTTGGCCGACGGCGAGGATCTCGTCCAGCTCGGTCACGAACTCGTCGACCTCTTCATCGGAAGGCTTCTCGTCGCTCTGCAGTTTTTCCTTGAACTGCTCGAACAGCCACTCTTCCTTGGTCCCGTGCGGGATGTCGAAGAACTGCCGGTCGAACTTGGGCAGCTTGCCGGGACCGAAGTAGCCCTTGTCGCGCAGCGTGTACCCTTCGAGGTTGTCGGTGCCCTTGCCAAGGACCTCGCCCGTTTCGACGTAGTGCTCCATTACCGGCTTCATCCCGTAGCGCTGGACCGGGCACACCTTCATGCAGACGGCGCATCCCTCGTACCTCGCCATTACAGGCCGGCAGCGGTCGTAGATCAACTTGTTCTTCTCGACGCCGCGCCACCAGACCTTCTCTTTCACCAGCGCCCTGCCGGGGCAGCGGTTCACGCAGACCTGGCACTGCTGGCAGAACTCGTGGATGCCGTAGTCGACCGGCTCGTCGTATGTCACAGGCGCATCGGTGGTTATCAGCATCAGCCGAGAGCGGGAGCCGAAGTGCGGCGACAGGAGCTGCCCGTTCGCCCCTAGCTGCCCGAGGCCTGCCGCGACGAACATCGGGATGTAGGCCGCGCTGTTGTCGTTCGGGCTGTGGACCTGCGCGTGGTAGCCCTTCTCCCTGATGAGCGCTGCTAGCTGAAGGCCAATAGCGCCTTCAATCTCGTACGTCCCAAAGTGGGCGAACTCAGCGTCCAGGCTCGGGATCGTCTGAGTCTGCCAGTAGTCCTGCTCGAGGGCGAGGCAGATCGCGTGCTCGTACTTGATCCATCGGCGCTTGCTCTGGTACGCGTAGTGACGGTCGAACCTGGTGAATCCAACTTCGCCGAACCCCAGCTCACGAGCCTTCAGCCGTATGATCTCGGTCATGTCCTTGCCGATTTCGGGTTCGCCGGTTGGCTCGATCTCGCCGGTCACCGCGGCCGCGTCGACAAGGGGCTTGTTCACGCGATCATGTTGCTCGCGATACTGTCGTACCTCATCGGTATAGACGGTCCAGACCCACTCGCGGTCTGCGGCCTTCTCGATGTTCTGGGACTCCAGCGGATACACGCGCGTATAGAAAGACACATCGTCGTCATTCTTGCGTATTCCCGGAACGGTTGTCAGGTCTCCTGGTACTGGGATGTCATAGTCCGGATCTCCGTGTACTCGCCCAGGACGCTTCACGACGTGATCTACTGCTTTCGCAGGCATAGTTCCTCCCCCAAGAGCAAATCTGCGTCGGAGTTTACGCCCAATTCAAAACCAAGTCAAGACGAAAAATACATGAATTACAGTGACGGCCCGAGAGACGCTGGCGAACGGCGGCCAGAACCTCGGAATGTCACTCGGCAGCCCTGTCAAGACGTGTCGTCCCATCAACCATTTTCCGGGACTGCCTCATCCGCGAGACCTGCCTCAGCAGGAACAGTGACCCGCCGACCACGACTATGCTGACGTAGGTGATCGACCTGTCGAGGATCGCCGCCGCGGCCGCATCGGGCTGGCTCAGCCTCATCAGCAGGAGCCCGGTTACGCCTGGCTCCACCGCTCCGATACCACCGGGAGTCGGAACCGTGCTCAGGATGGCATGTCCCAGCGCGACAACCGCGGTCAGCACAACCCCGATGTCCAACCCAAGGGCCTGAAGCACCAGATACAGCCTTCCCATCTCGAGCAGCCAGCCGATCACGCCGAGCGATGTCACGATTGGAAGCTGCCGAAAGCTGCCAAGCGCCCCCTGATGGAACCTTCGGTAAGCCTCCTCTATCCGTCCCGGAAGGAGCCGGGCCAGCCTCGGACCGAACCTGACCATCATCACGACTAACGCCGTGACCGCAAGCACCATTACCACGGCAATCACTACTATGAACCTCGCAACCGTGAGCCCACTCATCGCCGTTAGCAGGGCTACGCCGATCACGGTCATAACCGCCACGATAATCATGTCCAGTACCCGCTCAGCAAGAACGGTGCCGAGGCTCCAGGAGAAACTGCTTCGCGACTCCTCTGCGAAAGCGTATGCCCTATAGGCATCCCCGAGTCTTAGCCAAGTCACCGAGTTGACGAACCATCCGACCACGATCAATCTTGCCGTGGCCTGCACGGACGGGATGCTAACCGGGTCTCCCTGCCGAGCTGCGGCGTTTGCCGCGAGGATGCGCCAGCGGGCCCCTCGGAACAGGAAGCTCAGATAGTACAAGAGGGCGGCGAGGCCATACAGCCAGGGGTTCATCGAACGGATGTTGAGCAAGGTCTCGCCCCAGTCGAGATCGAATCTCGTCGCAAGGAAGAAGATGAAGGCGGCGGCGATTCCAAAGGACAGCAGGGTCGGGATGGAGAAAACCCTCCTCCTCAGAGAGCTAACCTGCGGTCTGTTCTCCACGGCTCTTGCCATCTACGTCTGTTCTCTCTTCCCTCTTCCCGATCAGGCCCTCGGGACAGCTCTGTCGGAGTGCCCGTTGAGGGCGCGCCGGGGCGGGATTCTCGCAACGGTGTGTTGGGACATCTCTTGTGCGCGTCCTAGGGCGTGGCCGTCACCCCGCCTCGAGCAGAGGCCGCCTCCTCGGCACCCCCGTTCTGCGCGGATACCGCTCCGGTGTGGCACCCGTCTTCCGGATCACGACCAGCACCGTTCTGGACTCGTACGGAAGCGTCGGCTTCACAGTCTCCTCGACCACCCCGCCAAGCAGGCCGATCGCGTGGCTTGCGGCCGATACCTCCCGCGCCGCCGCTTCCGTCTTGTGCAGGACCACAAGGCCGCCTCGACGGCAAAACGGCACAGTAAGCTCGGCCAGCGTAGGCGTCGGCGCTACCGCCCTCGACAGGACGAGGTCGAAACCCTCGCGAAGTCCGGTAGTGTGCCCCAGCTCCTCGGCCCTCCCGTGAACCGCAGTCAGCCCGTCCAGCTTCAGACTATCCCGCAGGTTGTTCAAGAATTCAACCTTCTTCCCGGTCGCATCGATCAGGACACCGGCGATGCCGGGAAACGCGATCTTGAGCGGCACACCGGGAAAGCCTGCCCCCGATCCGATGTCTGCGATTCTACCGCCGGCCAAACCATCGGCGGGTACTGCCGCCGCGACCGCGAGGGAATCGACGAAGTGTCTTCGCTGCACCTCCTGCCAGTCGGTTATCGCTGTCAGGTTTATTCTGGTGTTCCACTCGGTCAGCAGCCGGTAGTATCGGCGGAACTGTTCCAACTGCGCAAGGCTCAGACGCACCCCCACGTTGGCGGCTCCATCTTCCAGTGCGCCGGTATCCAGCGGCACGAGGGCGCTCTCACTCGATTCGGACATCCGGTTCCTAACCTCTCCTCTCCTCTCCTTCGAACGTTATACCTCTCGAAGGATTTCTACCCCAAAATCCGGTGCTACGGCAACTCGCCTGGTGTGGCCAATGGACTATGAAGGTGCGGACGACAAGGCGCTGATTGAAGCCATCAGCGGACAGAACCGTGCGGCGCTTGAAGCGCTATACTTGAAGTAGTCTGGGCCCGTTTTCGCGCTCGCGATGAAAGTTCTTCGGGCTCCCGGCGCCGCTGAAGAGGTGACTCAAGACACTTTCTTCAACATCTGGAGGCGGGCTGGCACCTACCGCTCTCCCCGCAGGAGCGTAACGAGTTGGATGTTCAGCATCGCCCACCATCGCACGATCGACGAGTTGCGCAAACGCCGACGGGACTACGAACGGATCCAGCACGGTCTCGATCTCGGCAATCGACCTGCAGAGTCCCGCGCCGGCGACCCCACGGAGTACGCGGCCCTTCAGTACGAGGGCAGTCGCCTTCGACACGCGCTGACCACTCTACGGCCCGAGCAGCGGGAAGTCGTGGTTCTAGCCTACTTTGGGGGCCTCACACACTCGGAAATCTCCACCAGGCTCGGGCAGCCCCTCGGCACAGTTAAGACCCGGATGCGTCTCGCCGTCAGAAAACTCAGGGACGTCCTGTCCCCCTCCACTCCCCATTAGCCCTCACGATCACTAGGACTCGACTCGTATGGGCCGGACTGGTATGATGTCGATGGCCCTGAATACCGAGTTCGAACGGGAATAAATTGAGGTCGAACCCTCAGGGGCAATTCGAATAACCCTACCGTGGTGCTCGCCGCAATGGAATTGCCTGCAAGAATGTCTTGCAGGCCCTATGCTAAGCATGCGCCTTGTGTTAGGGTATCAACGGTGTGAAAGCAATTCAGACTGTTGCTTATCATTGGCTAATGTTGTCAACCTGAAGGAGAGACACTCAGAATGCACAGGTCCAAATTCCTTCTCATATTGGCGTTCCTGCTTGCGGTCACGCTCCCGGTAGCCGTGGCCGAGGCCCAGTCGCCGTCACTTGGAAACGCTTCGGGAACCGCTGTCGTTTACGACGACATTGCCCTCAGCGACGGCGTCATGATCAGCCTGATGGACGTTCCTGCTCCCCTTGCCGGCAGTGAGTACGTAGCCTGGCTTGTCGGCGACGACATGGACAGCTTCATGAACATCGGCACCCTGAATGTCGATGCGCGCGGCAACGTTTGGGCGACTTTCAACAGCGCATCGGACGGCTACACTGGCGACAATCTTCTCGCCGGCTACAGCGGCTGGATCATCACTGTCGAGGACGAGGGCTCAATGCCCGACTCTCCGTCGAGCCGCGGCATCCGCTCCCACATGATCGATCCCGGTGTGATGGGTCACATACGACACCTGCTCGTCAGCTTCCCGCCCGGAGCGGACAACGGGATTCTGACCAACCTTAACATGCAGCTCGACCTGGCTATTTTTCACGCCAACTTGGCTACGAACTCCGGATCGCTGGAGGATCTGCAGGAGCATGCGCAGCACGTTGTCAACATAATCGAAGGCTCGGATGGCCCGAACGTGGCCGGCCACGTGCCCGGTGACGGCGTTGGCGTTTTGGCGCACGCACAGAACCGCGTCCACGCCGCATTCGCCGCAGGGGCGGGTGACGACGAGGCGATCACAGCGCGCGCAGAAATCATCGATGCCGCCGGCAGAAACGTTGAGATGTGGGCCACGGAGGCCCGAGATGCCGCTCTGGACGCAGTTGACGAAGACGATCTCAGTCAGGCTCGTATATTCATCGGCCCAGGCGGTGGGTCCGCAATCAGCCTTCTCGAGGCCGCGCGGAACGGCTTCGACACCAATGTGGACCGCATGATCGACGTGGGCGGTGACGAGGGCGGCGCCGAGCAGGCGTACGTACAGGCCCAGATGATGGCCACAATGTTAGCCAATCTTGGCCCGCTTCCGGATCTCCCCACGCCGACGCCGACGCCGACGCCTACCTCGACACCGACGGCTACCCCGACACCAACGCCAATCCCGACGGCAACACCGACGCCAACCCCGACGGCAACGCCGACGCCGACGGCAACACCGACGCCGACACCTACAGCTACGGCGACTCCGGTGCCGCCGACGGCAACACCGACGCCAACGCCGACCCCGACGGCAACACCGACCCCGACCCCGACGCCGACACCGACGCCGGTTCCTCAGCCCACCGCTCCGGGCCTGCCAGGAGTAGGTGACGAGTCGGTCCCGCTGGCAGTCCAGCTCGTGCTGCTCGCCTCAGCGGCTCTAGCTGCGGTCGGTGCGGGTGCAGCGATCAGGAGCCGCAGGCGGTTGCGAAATCCCTCGTAATCGAGTGTTTGAAAGCTAAGTAAGCAACAAACAGGCCCCGCAGAGCGCGGGGCCTGTTTCATCTAAGCGGACTGTTTGGAAGCTGCGGTGACCGGAGCCGAGTTCGTATGTGACCTCTGCGGAACGCGTATGATCGCGATCCACTGTAAGCTACCTTGCCCGCACTGCGGCTATACCAGGGACTGTTCGGACCCCTGACGCCTAACCGCCGATGTGGTACATCTCTACCTTCGGCCGGGGGTCGTCGGTGAACATCGTCCTGATCTCCGAGTAGCGGTCCTCTCGGACGCTCCAGATCCCTCGAACGATTGCTTCGAGCTCGTCGTCGTTCGCTCCCGAACGCAGGGGCGTACGGAGATCGGTGCCGGACGTCGCGAACAGACAGGTAACTAGCTCTCCCTCGGGCGACAGCCGGAGTCGCGTGCAGTCCCCGCAGAACGGCTTCGTAACCGACGCGATGATCCCGATCTCTCCGCCTCCGTCCTTGAACCGGTATCTCAGCGCAACTTCGCCCGTATAGTTGGCCTCGACAGGCTCGAGCGGCAGCTCCGCGTCTATCCTGGCTACGATCTCGTCTGCCGGGACTACGTCGGCCATCTGCCACCCGTTGAGGGTGCCGACGTCCATGTACTCGATGAAGCGAACTATGTGCCCGTGCTCCCTGGCGAAGCGAGCAAGGTCCACGATTGTGTGGTCGTTAACCCCTCGCTGGACGACCGCGTTCAGTTTGATTGGGCGGAGCCCCGCGTCCCTCGCTGCCTCGATCCCCGCCAGTACACGCTCCGTTCCGAAGTTCCGTCCGTTCATCAGCCGGAACACCTCGTCGTCCAGAGAGTCCAGACTGACGGTTATCCGTTGCAATCCTGCGTCCTTTAGCCTCTGAGCGAACTGCGCTAGGACGTAAGCGTTCGTAGTCATCGTGATGTCGTCTATCCCGGGGATGCGCGAGAGCATGCCGACGAGCTTATCGATCTCGGCGCGTACAAGCGGTTCACCGCCGGTTATGCGAACCTTAACCACTCCTAGCCGTACCAGGATCTCCGTGACTCTCGCAATCTCCTCAAACGAGAGCAGCGACTCTCTCGCGAGGAAGTGATAGCGCTCGCCATAGATCTCCGCGGGCATGCAGTAGGGGCAGCGGAAGTTGCACCTGTCGGTGACGGATACCCGCAGGTCACGCAAAGGTCGCTGGAACCTGTCCAACGGCGGACTCGAACTAATGTCAGTGCTCATACCACCCATTATACCGTCAGCGGGCCCCGAACCGCTCCCTGAGGAAAGGCGCCGCGTTTCCGATCGCATCCGCTCGATGACTCACGCGATTCTTTGCTGAGGTCGGAAGCTCTGCCATTGTCAGGCCGAGCTCAGGAAGGAGGAACGCCGGGTCGTAACCGAACCCATTGTCGCCTCGAGGACAGGGGATGATCCGCCCCTCGCACGACCCTGAGTGGAGCACCGTCTGTTCGCCAGGCGCCGCCAGGGCGACGACGCATCGGAACCGCGCACTCCACCGCTCCTGGGGCATCCCGCGCAGGTTCCGGAGCAGCAACGCGACGCGTTCTTCGTCGGACGCACCGGGTCCGGCGTACCGCGCGGAATGAACGCCTGGTGCTCCGCGGAGCGCGTCGACCTCGAGACCCGAGTCGTCCGCCAGCGTGGTCAGGCCGCTGAGGCGGCAATACGTCTCAGCCTTTAGAGTGGCATTGTCGGCGAACGTTTCCCCAGTCTCCTCGACGTCGTGATCGATGCCGACGTCAGCAAGGGAAACTAGATCGCAGGGCAGATCCCCGAGCAGCTGTCCAAGCTCCCGAAGCTTCCCCGGGTTCCTGGTCGCCACCAGAAGCGTTCCCATAGACGTCATTGAATCAGCGCGTCAGGTGTGGTCGGACTCAATCCGTGCTGAACACCTCGCCCAATCTCACGACCAGTCCTGGAATCTGGGACGTGGAAATCTCACCGGAACGATGGACTTCCGCCGGCAAGTAACCGTCGTCAGTGAGTCGCCTGACCTCAACGCTCTCAGACTCCGGGTCTACGATCCAAAACTCATTCACGCCATGTCTGGCGTAGAGCGTGGCCTTGAGGTTCCTATCCCGACTCTCAGTGCCTGGCGACAGCACCTCCACAACAAGATCGGGCGCGTCCTCGACAAACTGCATGCCGCTAATTGAGATCCTCCCGCGCGAGATGAACAGTAGGTCGGGTTGGACCACTGAGTCCTCGGCGAGCAACACGTCGCGAGGCGCGGGTCGCACCTGTCCGAGACGGTTCCGTCTGACATAGCGATGTAAGATGACCAGCAGATTAGCGACGATCTCCTGGTGTCTGTCGTTCGGTGCAGGGGTTATGTATAGTTCCCCATCGATTAGCTCCCAACGTTGGTCGTCCGGAGTCTCCAGGTAATCCCTGTAGCTGAACTTGACTTTGGGGTTTATCATTCGCCCTCTCCGGAGGCCACTAAAACGGTCGTATCGCCTGCCAAAGTGTATCAACGCCCCTCGGACCGGTCAACGAGATGCCGCTGACCTACACTGCCCACGGTGAGTGGATGTTAGAATCCGGGACGGAGGAAATCACTTGCCCGGCGCGCTGCAACGCTACAGGATTGTAGAACTTGGAGACAGCCCCGCTGTCGCCGTTCTTGGGATGCTGCTCGCTGACCAGGGTGCGGAGGTGATCAAAGTCGAAGCTCCGACCGGAGACCCTCTGCGGGGCACTCCGGTCTTCGCAGTCTGGAACCGGGGCAAGCGGTCAGTAACCGCCGAAGCGCTCCGTAGAGTCGACCTCGATCGACTGGAGCGTCTCATCCGGGCCTCAGACATCGTTGTCGAGGGTTTCGGGACCAGTCGAAATCCTTACGGGATCGACGCGAAGAACGCCAGGCTACTCAGAGAAGACATCATCTATGTCTCTATCCCCGGCGTCGGCGACAACCACGGGAGTACCGAGCTCCTCGCGGACGAGCTTATCGTCTCCGCAGCGACCGCCGTGTACGGCGATCGCAGTCCGGACCGGACTGAAGGCGTAAGCTTCATCGCGTTACCGTACGCGAGTATCTTCGGCGCCATGGTCGCCGCCGCTGCCATCACGGCAGCTCTCTTCCACCGCGAGCGCACCGGAGTGGGTCAAGACGTCTCGGTGCCGCTGTATGATGCGATGTTCACGGCAATGGGCTCCGCAGCGGTCAAAAGGACGGAGATACCGGCGCCGCCAAGGTCACTATCGCCCGCGATTGGCAGATTTTACCAGTGCGCCGATGGACGCTGGATCAACCTGAATGCAACATACGAACGGTCTCTGAAGCCTCTGCTCAATGCAATGGGACACTCCGATTGGTACGGCCTGCTGACCGACGAGCGACTTGCCGAGAATGCGGAGGAGCTTGAGGAGTGGGTCGCGCGCTTCCGTGAGCCCTGGCTCGGACGCACCGCGCTCGAGTGGGAAGATCTGATGGGGGAGGCGGGAGTTCCCCTCACCATGTGCCGCACGTTGCAAGAGTGGATGGAGACGGAGCACGCAGAAGAGTCGGGGATGGTCGTCGAGCTTGATGATCCCGTCTTCGGACGAATGCGTCAGGTGGGGCTTCAGGTCGAGCTGAGTGACACTCCGGGAGCAGTGCCCGGTGCTGCGCCCGGTCTCGGTCAGCACAACGACGCGCTCCAGAAAATCGAAGAGGTTTGAAGATGCCTCGTGCACTGGACGGAATCAGAGTCTTGGACCTCTGCATAATTCTGGCGGGACCGACCTGTGGCCGTACGCTGGCCGAGCATGGCGCGGACGTGATCAAGATCGACCCAGAGCATCGCCTTCCCGGCCTTACGCCGTGGTTGGATGTCGGGCGCGGAAAGCGAAGTATCTGCCTCAACATCGCCGAGGACGCGGGACTGAAGGCGTTCTACCGTTTGGCCGACACCGCGGACGTGGTGCTCCAAGGGTTCCGAAAAGGCGTGGCGGAACGCCTCGGTATCGGGTACGATCAGCTCTCCGAGCGCAACCCTGGGATCGTCTACGCTTCGATCAACGCGTTCGGCCGAGAAGGGTCCTGGTCGACGCGGCCGGGGTTCGACCAGAACGCTCAGGCAGCCACCGGCATGCAGCTCCGAAACGGCGGCATCGGCGGGGAACCTGGAACTCCGCCGTATACGTTCAACGACTACGGCACAGGCGTCATGGCGGCGTACGCTGTCATGCTGGCTTTGCTCGAACGAGAGCGCTCAGGTCGGGGACAGCAGGTCTCAACGTCCCTCGCGATGACTGCGTCAACGTTTTCTTCCGAATATATGGTCGACTATGAAGGTTTCGAACCGCTTGAGATCAGCGGTCCTCACGCTAAGGGCACGGGCCCCCATTCCCGGCTCTACGAGACTGCCGACGGCTGGATCGCCGTCTCGATCAAGCCGGAAGATGGATGGGGACCCATCATTAGACAGGGGTCCGGCGAGATCTTGCTTCCAGCCGTGGATGACGAGGAGGCGATGGAGCGCGCCTTCGCGGGACGCACGACCGACGAGTGGTTGTCCAAGCTAGATGAGGCGGGCGTCCCCGCCGCTGCCCACCGTGAACTCGACGACGTTCTGGCCGATCCCTACGTAAAGAGCCGGGGCCTGGTGGTGTCCGAGATTCATCCGGCATTCGGTGTCGTAGAGTATGCGGGAGTCGCTCCCAAGATGAGCGCTACACCGGTGGCGACCGGGACTTCTCCGGTGTTTGGAGGCGACACCGAGGCGGTTCTGACTGAGCTTGGCTATGGAGAGGCGGAAATCGAGGCCATGCGGGCCGACGGCGTGATCCCAAAGCCCGGCGGCATTCCCCTACGCTGACCGGATCGCTGTCGCCGTGTACCTGGCCTTGCGTGCGAATCGCTCCGCCAGCAGGCTGCTCATGCCGATGTACTGCGTCGGGTCTAGAAGCGCCTCGATCTGCCCCGCCGTTAGGTTCGCTCGAACGTCCTCCACCTGGGAAAGAGCATCTGTGAAGGGTATCTGCTCCACCACAGACTCCTGGGCCGCGTCGTAGATGGCGTCGTGCGCTCGCTGGCGTCCGATTTCGCGTCCCAGCTCCAGCATCAGCGCCTCGGACATGATCAGCCCTCCTGAGAGGTCGAGGTTCTGTCTCATGCGCTCCGGGAAAACCTGGATACCGCTAAACAGCTCGATGGTGTACTGGAGCATGTCGCCGACCAGGATTGCCGACTGCGTAAGCGCCCGATCCATCATCACGCTCGTCGTGCGGTCTGCCTCGTGCTCCGTCATCATCGACTCAAGGGCCAGCGGTACCAGCGCCCGGACTTGCGCCGCACACGCCACGATGTCCTGGCTCAGCTTCGGGTTCCGCTTTTGAGGCATGGTGCTCGATCCGACCGTACCCGGAGGCACCGGCTCCTCGACCTCACCGAACTCCTGCTTCATCATCGTGTAGACTTCGCGCCCGACCTTTGAACAGGTGGCCGATACCATTCCCAGCAGCACAACGTACTCACAAAGGTGGTCTGAGGTCGTTCGGGAGGGCATCGACATCGGTTGCATGTTCAGCTTGTCGGCCATCAGCTCCTGGATCTCAAGTCCGACCTCACCTAGGGATCCGAGCGTTCCGGCTCCCCCACCGAGCATTGCGACGAACACCCTGTTCTCGCACTCCCTGAGCCTTTCAATGTGCCTGAGCAGCTCGTCGATCCACACCGCAACCTTGAGTCCGAAAGTGGCGGGCACCGCGTGCTGGCCGTGAGTACGCCCGGGAAGAGCGTGGTCCTTGGTGACCTCGGCCAGATCGGCCATCAGGTCGAGAATTACGGCAAGCTGTGACAGAAAGATGCGGTGGGCCTTTCTGAGCTGCAGCAGCTTCCCGGTCTGGGTGATGTTCTGGGTCGTCGCTCCCCAGTGGACGTACCCGCCGGAGTCTCCGTCGCAAACGCGGTCGAGCTCCCAGATCAGTGGTACGAGAGGGTGTCCCGTCCTCGCGAGTCCGTCGTTGATCGCGGACCGGTCGAGGTACTCCAGCTTCGCCTTGCGAGTGATCTCCTCGGCTGCGTACACCGGGATGACGTCCAGATCGGCCTGTGCCTGCGCCAGGGCAGCCTCCACGTCGAGCCAGGACTGAAATCGCTGCTCCTCTGAAAACAGAGGACGGATTCCAGCGTCGGTCATTCTGAGAGCGGTGGGTTCCTGTTGCATCGATCGGGACTCCCGGCCACACTGTCAGCGCCGAAACACGAACGGGCGGGCACGAGGCCCGCCCGCTCTACGTTGAACTCACTTTGGGAAGGCGTCAGCGCCCGAGCAGTCGCCACAGGCTTAGGACACCTACGATGCCCAGCACGCCGAACTTGAACCTCGTCCACCGACTTGCGTGCTGATTCCAGGCGAGGCCCATCAGCGAATTGACAAGTGCCTCCTCGTCAGACCGCCACGTGTACCGCCCCCCAGTCTCAATAGACCTGAAGTCGCGCGTCTGAGCTCGCTGCATGTGCACTTCCCCCCGGAACCTGCTGAAGAACTCGCAATAGCAGCAAGATTATGGCTTCGGCTCGTGTCGCGGCTAGCCAAATGCTGGCCAAAGTTTGGGAAGTTTCCCAACAGCATCCGACGTTTCCGCTAAGGAGGGTCCCGCGAAGCTTCAGCGCAGATGGTCCGCGTCGTTGAACCTGTTGATGCGCCAAAGCTGAGGATTCGCCAATGCGTCGTTGTCCCCATTCCAGCGTCCGACGTCGATCTCAAACTCGAAGACCCCGGTGTTTCGCACCCCGAGACCCCAGGTCCGTCTCGAGCCCAACAGATGGGCGATTATGTACTGGATTATCCCGCCGTGCGAGAACACCAGCACCCTGTCATCGTCCTCGTGGAGACTCATCAGCTTGTCGACGACCCGTAGCGCCCGGGCCGAGCGCTGGGGGAATGACTCAGCCCCGTCTACGGCGTCAGGCGTCCGCGTTTCCTCGAAGCTCCGTGCCATCTCCGGAAACCGCTCCAGCGCTTCCTCCCAGGTCAATCCGGAAAATACGCCCACGTTGGTCTCCATCAGGTCGTCCCACTTGATGATCTGGAGCTCCCATTGGGTTGCCACTATCTCCGCGGTCTCGAACGTTCGGCTCAACGGACTCGTGTAAACGTGTGTCGGACGGTAGTTCTCCGACCTGAACCGCTCCTTGAGAAGAGCCACTTGTTGCCGTCCTTCCGTGGAAAGCGGGTAGTCCTCTTGCCCCTGAAGTCGCCCCTCCACATTCCCAACGCTTTCTGCGTGCCTGACGATCATAAGATTCATGCCGGAAACGATCCTATTTGTTGTGAATTTCGACGGATTGCTGCTCCAACTCCCGTCGTCCGAGGATAATAGCACACTCCTAACAGGTGCTCCGGAAACGGTTTCTTTCTATGCAGACAACCTGCTGATATAATCACCTCGTTCGAACCGCCTGTGAGCGACAAACCGTAAACGCGCTCACTCTACCGGAGGAACTCCGATGACAACCGAAGTCGCTGTCGATCTGAAGAAAAAGAGTAGGGTTGTGACCGACGGACCCGATCGCGCGGGCGCGCGGGCGATGCTGCGCGCAACGGGGCTAGACGACGATGATATGCGGAAGCCGTTCGTAGCCGTCGCAAACCTCGCCTCCGACGTTACGCCGTGCAACGTCCACCTCGACAGGCAGGCCCAGAAGGTCAAAGAGGGCCTTCGAGTTGCGGACTGCGTCCCGTTTCTGTTCGGCACGATTACGGTAAGCGACGGGATTTCGATGGGCACCGAGGGCATGAAGGCCTCCCTCGTCAGCCGGGAGGTCATCGCCGACTCGATCGAGACCGTCACTTTTGGCGAAAGCATGGACGGCCTCATCGTCGTTGCGGCGTGCGACAAGAACATGCCAGGCGCGTTGATGGCCATAGCACGATGTAACGTCCCGTCGATCTTCGTGTACGGCGGCACCATAATGCCCGGTAACTGGCGTGGGGAAGATGTCAACATCCAGGACATGTATGAAGCGATCGGCGCGTACTCGCAGGGCAAGATCACTCTCGACGAGCTGATCGGCATGGAGCGCGTTGCCTGCCCCGGCGAAGGAGCTTGCGCAGGTATGTTCACCGCGAACACGATGTCCTCCGCCATCGAGGCGATGGGGATGTCGATCCCCGGAGCGGCCTCCGTTCCGGCCATCGACCCCCGAAACGAGACCATCGCCTTCGACGCAGGAGGAGTCCTCCACAATCTGCTGGAAAGGGAGATAAACCCCCTCGACATATTGACGCGCGAGGCCTTCGAGAACGCCGTCCGCGTCGTCCTCGCAATGGGCGGCTCGACCAACGCGGCGCTCCACCTCCTCGCCATCGCTCACGAGGCCGAGGTCCCGCTCCACCTGGAGGACTTCGATACTCTCAGCCGGACCACGCCCTACCTGACTGACCTGCGTCCAAGCGGACGGTTCGTCATGTCCGACATGGACAAGTCCGGAGGCGTTCCGGTCGTAATGAAAGAGCTCCAGAAACACGGACTGATCCACGAAGACTGCATGACCGTCACCGGCAAGACGGTCGGAGAGAACCTCGCCGAGATCGAAGTGGAACCTGACAATCGCGTGATCTACTCGTTTGCCAACGCAAAAAGCCCGACCGGGGGGTTCGTCATCCTCAACGGTAACCTCGCGCCCGAGGGTTGCGTGATGAAGGTATCCGGGACTCAGCGGCTGAAGCACGAGGGTCCGGCCCGCGTTTTCGACGGCGAGCGCGCGGCATTCGAGGCTGTGACCGCAGCGACGATCCGCGCGGGGGACGTCATCGTCATCCGCTACGAAGGGCCCAAGGGCGGGCCCGGAATGCAAGAGATGCTTTCGGTAACCGGAGCCATGATGGGCACCGGCATTGGAGAGGATATCCTGCTGATGACCGACGGGCGTTTTTCCGGCGCGTCGAGGGGGCCGATAATCGGCCACGTCGCGCCCGAGGCTGCGGTCGGCGGTCCCATTGGGCTGCTCCGGGACGGCGACACGATAGTCATGGATGTGGAGGCCAGGTCTCTCGAACTGGCCATTTCGGACGATGAGATGGATCGCCGCCGTGGTGAGTGGACGGCTCCGCCGCCTAACTATACCGGTGGTGTTCTTGGTAAGTATGCCAAGCTGGTATCCTCCGCTTCACTGGGGGCGGTGACCACCTAGGCCGGAGCGAATTCAAAGTGGCAATCGGTATCGACGAACACCTGCAAAAGAAGGAACCTGGGAGGGTCAAACTTGCCTACATTTGAACTGGTCTCGATTGAAGAAGCTCAACTGGAACTGACGCTCAGAGGGAAGCGCGGCGCGCTGATGCGTGAGTACATCGACTACATCAACTCGCGTCAGCCTGGGCAGGCCGGTAAGTTGACAGCCGGCGAGGGCGAGACCACCGCCGCGATCAGGCGACGACTGGGCTCAGCCGCACAGCTCATCGGCAAGTCCCTCGAGACGACTCGCGATGGCGATGTCGTTTACTTCTGGGACACCGGAGAGTCGCCTGGCACGAGGCGCCGAGGTCGCAGGCGAAGATCCGGTTAGACTCCTGGTATGGAACGGGCCTTACGAGCGCTGCGAGCGGCCCTCAGGCCGCTCGCCATCAGCGCACTCCTCGCGTTTGAACGCGTCGAGTCGGGCGTCAGCTACAACCCGGTCTCGAAGCGCACCAGGAACAACCCGTACGAAAAGTATCGCAAGCTGCGCGCGATCGACCCGGTCCACCGGCTGCGGCTGATTGACGCGTGGGTCTTGACTGAGTACGAGGACGTGAACTCCGTCCTCAGGGACCACGCACGGTTTACGCGCGACTACGGTGGCGATACCGAGTATAAGAGCTTGCTCGACATGGACCCGCCTGACCACACGAGGCTCCGCAGCCTCGTCTCGAAGGCGTTTACGCCAAGGTCGGTCGCGGAGCTCCAGCCGCGCATCCAGCAGATCGTCGAAGACCTCTTGGACGCCGCTGAGGAGAACGCCCGCTTCGACCTGATCGACGCATTCGCCTACCCACTTCCCGTCACCGTGATCGCAGAGATGCTGGGGGTGCCCCCGGAGGACATGAACCGGTTCAAGAGCTGGTCGAACGACGTCGCTCTAAGCGTCGAGCCCACCCTCACAGAGGACCAGATACGCCGAGCGCAGAGTGCCAGCCAAAGCCTTTTCGAGTACTTCGACGGCATCATCGAGCAGCGACGGACGGAACCGCGAGACGATGTGATCTCGGCCCTGCTTGCTGCCGAAGACGAAGGCGACAGGCTGACACACGAGGAGCTGCTTGCCACCCTTCTTCTTCTTCTCGTAGCTGGCAACGAGACCACGCGAAACCTGATCGGAAACGGGCTCCTCGCGCTTCTCCGGAACCCCGAACAGCTCCAGCGTCTCAGAGATGATCCGGGGCTGATCGGCGCCGCTATCGATGAGCTGCTGCGGTACGACAGCCCCGTCCAGCTAGACGGACGCATGGCCACCGAAGACGTCGAGATCGGCGGCAAGCGGATTCGTAAAGGCCAGCGCGTCATCTGCCTGATCGGGGCGGCCAATCGGGACCCATCGGTGTTCACCAACCCGGACGCTCTGGACGTGGGACGCCGGGAGAAGAGCCACGTGTCGTTCGGGCGAGGGATTCACCACTGCCTCGGCGCGCCGCTCGCCGAACTGGAAGGCCGGATCGCGTTCGCTGCGCTACTCGAAAGATTCTCGTCGATCCGCCTGCTGGCTGAGCCCGAGTACAGGGAGCAGGCTGTCCTACGCGGCGTCGAAGAGCTGTGGATCGAGGTCGAGCGTCGTCACGCCTCGTCCCCGAAGACCGAGGTCCTTGCAGCTGCGTCGGGAACTACCGACAGCTCATGATCGGACCTACTCCGTGAGATGACAGCGGCCGCGCGCGCTGCGCTGCTGCCGATCCTGGCCGCCGCATTTGTCGCGGGTCTGCTGATTGGCCCGATTCCGGGCATCCCGTCGCTGGCTCTTGGCTTCTTTACGGTCGCCGCCTCCCTCCTCGTCGTCCTCTGCACGTCCCTTAGAGTCCCCGTCCTGCCCGCGCTGGCGCTCACGGCGGCCTTGCTCGGTACCCTGAGGACGGGTCTGGAAGAGCCTTCCGGCGTCGTGCTTCAAGAGCATCTTGGACGACAAAACACCCAGGTCGAGGGCGTCGTCGCTCAGGACCCAAAAGGAGCAGGCACGTATTCCAGATTCCGATTCTCCGTAAGCCGGCTGCGCAGGGGCGATGACATGCCCTGGGTCGACGCCCCAGGCCAACTCTGGGTCGCAGCCCAGGCTCCGGCGGACCTCACGCGGTCCAGAGACCCGCCCTTCCTGCGGTACGGCGACGGTCTCCGACTGACGGGGAGGCTCGAGCCCCCTGAGAGATCGGATGATTTCGACTTCCCAGGGTACCTCGAATCGCAAGGGATCGAAGTTGTGATTTCGTTCCCCGAAATCGTGTTTATCGAAGGCGGTGGAGGGAGCTCGTTCTACCGCCGGCTGTACTCGCTAAGGAGGGAGTTGGCCTCCGTGATGGCGAGGGTCGTCCCGGGGTCGGAGTCCGCACTCGGTCAGTCGATCGTGCTGGGGATTCGCGACAACGTGCCTGACGGGCTGACCGAACGCTTCCGGCGCACGGGCACGGCGCACCTCCTCGCCATCTCCGGCCTCCACGTGGGGATCCTGCTGGTCACGACCATGTCAGCTTCCACGCTGCTCATGGGGCGCAGGCGTCTCTTCTACCTCATCGCTCCGATGGCGGCGATCTGGCTCTACGCCCTACTCTCCGGCTCCTCGCCGTCAGCGATCCGGGCTGCGCTGATGGGAACGGCGTACATCGGCGCGATTGCCGTGGGCAGACCAAGGAGCCTCGTCCCTTCGCTGGCCCTTGCGGCGGCGCTGATGGCGGCCGTCGATCCCAAGGTGCTCTCAAGGGCGTCCTTCCAGTTAAGTTTCGCCGCGATGATGGGCATCGGCATCTACTACGAGGCGATTTCCGACCGCCTCCACCGCTGGCTGGCGATCGCCCCTTGGCGCGGCGATGCCCTCGCCGCCGTGCTCCGGAGTGCGGTTGGTGCCGCCGGAGTCACCCTCGCCGCGACAGCCGCGACTGCACCGCTGCTAGCACTTCACTTCGGTCAGGTGCCGGTGGTCGGGCCCGCCGCCACTCTTCTCACTCTTCCCGCGCTTCCTCTAGCGCTGGTCGCGAGTGGGGCCTCGGCCGCCGTCGGAACGTTCTCGGAACTCGTCGCTACTCCTATCGGTTGGCTCGCATGGGGTCTCTTGTCCTACGTAATCGGGGTGGTTTCCCTGTTCGCGAGATTCCCTGGCGCTACGCTGGATACCGGCGGGATAGCGTCGATGATCGTGTGGATGTACTACGCTGCCATGTTGTTTGCCGCATTCACGATCTACGTTCCGTCTCCCAGGCGGAACTGGAGGCGCTGGGTTGATCAGCTCCCGGGGGACCCACTCCACCGGACTCTGCCGTGGCAGGTCTTGGCTATAGCCATCGTCGGATGCGTCCTCGTGTGGATGGCGGCGCTGGCCCCGAGGCATGGCGTCCTGAGGGTGGTATTCGCCGACGTCGGGCAGGGGGACATGACGGTTATTACGACCCCCAGCGGAAGTCGCGTTGTCATCGACGGCGGGCCGGACCGCGCTCGGGCCGTCGAGGTTCTCGGAGGGGAGATGAACTTCTGGGAGAATGCGATCGACCTCCAGATTCTCACGCATCCGCACAACGATCACGTCATCGGACTCAATGAGGTGCTCGCGCGATACGAAGTCTCGCGAATCATCGAGCGGCGCCAGGCAGTGAACAGTCCCGAGTACACTGAGTGGATCAAGCTGGCCAGTGCGGAGAGCGCCCGGATTATCGAGGCGATCCCAGGAACGACCGTCTCCTTCGATGACGGGGTGTCGATTCAAATCGTCAACCCGCCAAATCCCCCGCTTGCCGGCACCGACTCCGACGAGGACAACGCGTCTGTTGTCGTCAGGGTCGTCTATGGTGATTCCGCTTTTCTGATCACCGGCGACGTGTTTCACGAAGCCGAAGCGTGGATGATTCGTTCTGGGATACCGCTGGACAGTGACGTCCTGAAGCTCGCGCATCACGGAAGTCGCACCTCGTCGACTGCGGAGTTCCTCCAGGCCGTCGCCCCCGCCGTGGCCGTGATACCGGTCGCGGAGGACAACCGGTTCGGTCATCCTCACCAGGAGGTGATCGACCGTCTGAAGTCCCTCGTCCCGCCGCCGCGCGTTCTTCTCACTGGGCAACGTGGATCAGTCACATTCGAGACTGACGGTGATACACTTCGGCTCTGGACCTCCCGCTGACAACCGGATTTGACACCGGCGAGACGACTCCATATAACAGAAACAACGGTTACGCGCCCCCGGAGGTGCTCGGACGATGCCCCCAATCCGCATTCTCGTCGCAGACGATCACACGATGGTTCGAGACGGCCTCAACATGATGTTGAGTCGCCAGGACGACTTTGAGGTCGTCGGGGAGGCCAGCAACGGTCGCGAGGCAACCGAGCTGGCGGCGCGGCTCAACCCCGACGTGATCCTGATGGACCTCCGGATGCCGGTGATGTCCGGGGTCGAGGCGATGCGGTCGATTGGCGTACAGAATCCCGACGCCAGGTTCATTGTCCTGACCACGTTCGACACCGACGAGTACATCTTCGACGCGATCGAGGCAGGCGCTACAGGTTACCTCCTGAAAGACGCGAGCCGTGAGGAGCTCTTCAGCGCTGTCCGTGCCGTCCACCGCGGGGAATCACAGATCGAGCCGGGCGTCGCGGCCAAAGTGCTCAGCCGGTTCCAAGAGCTCTCCCGACAGGGACCAGACGCGGGACGCGACTCGCTCTCCGACAGGGAGATCCAGGTGCTGCAGCTAGTCGCCCGCGGCTCATCCAACAAGCTGATCGCCGCCGAGTTGCTGATCAGCGAGAGCACTGTCAAGACCCATGTCGCCAACATCTTTCAGAAGTTAAACGTCCGGCACCGGACGCAGGCAGTCACAGAGGCGATCCAGCGCGGCATAATCAGGCTCTGAGCCGGCGTTCGCCGGCCTCGCTGATAAGATTCGCCGCCTCGCCTACTGTAGCGCGTCCGCGCAATCTCCCCGCGTCCCCTCCCATGCGTGCAGGATGCCCGCGCTCCCAGTGCCCCGCCGCCGTGGGGGCAGGATGCCCGCGCTCCCAGTGCCCCGCCACCATGCATGCAGGATGCCCGCGCTCCAAGTGCCCCGCCGCCGTGCGTGCAGGATGCCCGCGCTCCCAGTGCCCCGCCGCCGTGCGTGCAGGATGCCCGCGCTCCCAGTGCCCCGCGTTGGCCGGAAACCCCTCCGGCCCCACGGCGCTATACTAGAGTGAAACCGCCTTCGAAGACTGCTGGAGACGACAGCCTGTTCTCTGGACCCCACGAGCAAGAAGAGCGGCCCGACCAGGCGATCGCGCCGCTCCCTGGACTCCATAGAAAGCCCTACCTCACCTGGGGGCTTCTGGGCGTTTTCCTCCTTGTATGGCTCGTTGCCGAGATGAGAGGCGGCTCGACCGACGCGGGGGTTCTCCTCTCCCTCGGCGCCATGAACGGAGACATGATCGCCGCCGGCGACTACTGGCGCCTGTTCACCGCCACGTTCGTCCACTCCGGGCTGCTGCACCTCGGCTTCAACTGCATGGCCCTATTCATTTTCGGTCAACAGCTCGAGGTGCTCTTCGGCCGCATCCGCTACCTGGTTCTTTACGTCATCGCCGGACTGGCCGGAAGCGTTGCCAGCTACTCCCTGAACATCAGCGTCACGCCCGGATCGATCGGCGTAGGCGCCAGCGGAGCGATCTTCGGGGTCCTCGGCGGACTCGTCGCATTCTACGCCGCCAACCGCGCGGGATTCGGGATGATGGGCCGGCAAACGCTGACCGCACTGCTCGTGATCGTCGCCATCAACGTATTGTTCGGGTTTGCTTTCGAGGGCGTCGACAACTACGCGCACATCGGAGGATTCGTCTCAGGTCTTGTACTTGGACTGGCGCTGTCGCCGCGCTTTCGTCTTGAACGGGACATGTTCGGCCTAACGCCTCCGACATTGGTGGCATACAGGCTGAGGGCTGGCTGGTTGGTTGTACCTCCGGTTGTCCTGATACTGCTTGGAGGAGTGCTGCTCGGCGACATGAACGCAGGCGACTCCCCGGTCTCCCACCTGAGAATGGCCGAGGAGCTTTACCGGGAGGGCGAGATCACCCAGGCCCTGGACGAGCTGGCCATGGCGATCGAAGCCGGGCCAGACTACGGCCCTGCGTTCCTGCGCAGAGGAGTGATCTTGGCTGAGCTTGGGAACACCGACATGGCAATCTCAGATCTCGCTCACGCGCGGCGGCTCAAACTGTCTGAGTCTGAAAGTCGGCAGGCACTGAGACTACTGGTCGAGCTCAGCTCCCGACGCCGCTGACTGGAGGATGTAAAGCCTAGGCCGACTTCTGTTTCGGCTCAGACTCCTCGGTGGCCAAAGGGAACTGCTGCCCATCGCCGGTCACGAGAAGCACCTGCGATGTTCCTCTGATAGCCCCGGCATCAACGACGCACTTGGCGATTCCCTTTGTGCCCGGCAGCTCGTACATCACGTCCAGCAGCGTTTGTTCCAGGATGGTACGGAGGCCCCGAGCACCGGTTTTCTGCTGGATCGCGCCTTCCGCCGCCGCCTGCAGGGCCTCGTCTGTGAAAACGAGCTCGAAATCGTCCATCCCGAACAGCGCCTGGTACTGCTTGACGAACGCGTTCTTCGGCTCGGTCAGCACACGTACGAGGTCTTCCTTGTGCAGCGCGTTGAGTCCGACGACAACCGGAAGACGCCCAACGAACTCCGGAATGAACCCGTACTCCATGAGATCGTCGCCATTGACGTGCTGGCGTATTTCGTCGGCGTTGCGGTCTTCGGACTCGTCGACGATCACGTTCGGCTTGAACCCGATCCGCTTGCGGTTCTTGAACGCGCGCTTCTCGATGATCTCCGTCATCCCCTCGAATGCGCCGCCGCACATGAAGAGGATGTTGTCCGTGCGGATCTGCAGGAATTCCTGGTGAGGGTGCTTTCGGCCTCCCTGTGGGGGCACGTTCGCGACGCAGCCCTCGACTATCTTCAGCAGCGCCTGCTGGACGCCCTCGCCCGACACGTCCCTCGTTATCGACGGATTTGGGCTCTTCCGGGCGATCTTGTCCACTTCGTCGATGTATATGATCCCGTGCTCGGCGCGCCCGATGTCGTAGTTCGCTGACTGGATCAACCCGAGCAGGATGTTCTCGACGTCCTCGCCGACATAACCCGCCTCGGTGAGCGTCGTCGCGTCCGCGATTGCAAACGGGACCTCCAGGATGTGTGCCAGCGTCTGGGCGAGGTGTGTCTTTCCCGAACCTGAAGGACCCAGCATCAGGATGTTGGCCTTCTGGAGCTCTACGTCGTCGCTGCGCCGGTTGGGCAAGATGCGCTTGTAGTGGTTGTAGACCGCGACGCTGAGGACCTTCTTCGCCTGCTCCTGGCCGACGACGTACTCCTCGAGTTGCGTGTAGATCGTCTTGGGGCTGAGTCCTCTCGCGAGCGCGCTGCTCTTGGAGCTCTCGGCGGAGTTCTCCTCCACGATAATCTGATCGCACAGGCTGACGCACTCGTCGCAGATGAACACGCCGCGATCGTGGCCGGCGATCAGCCTCTTTACCCTCGCCTGCGCCTTGCCGCAGAACGAGCACTGGAACTCGTTACGTCCCGTGGTAGGTGTGGAGCCGCTTCGACTGGTCAAATCTTTAGCCCCTAGTCTGCGGCCGCCGGGACGGTAGCCGTCGCCAGCACGTCGTCGACCAGCCCGTACTCCTTCGCCGCCTGGGCGCTCAGGTAGAAGTCCCTGTCCGAGTCGATGGCGATCTTGTCAATCGACTGACCTGTCCTTTCAGATACGATCCGGCGGATGATATCCTGCTGGCGCAGCACCTCGCGCGCGGCGATCTCGATGTCTGACGCCTGCCCCTGCGCGCCGCCCAGCGCCTGGTGCATGTGGACGGTCGAGTTGGGCAGCGCGTAGCGTTTGCCAGGCGCGCCCGCGCACAGAAGCACCGTCGCCATGCTCGCGGCCATGCCCACGCAGATCGTCGACACGTCCGGCCTGATGAGCTGCATCGTGTCGTAGATCGCGAGTCCCGCCGGGATAACCCCGCCAGGAGAGCTTATGTACAGGTTGATGTCTCTTTCCGGGTCCTCCCGGTCCAGGTACAGTAGCTGGGCAATTACGTTGTTGGCGACCTGGTCGTAGATCGGCGAGTTGAGGAACACGATGCGCTCTTTTAGCAGCAGCGAGTATATGTCGTAAGCGCGCTCTCCCCGTGAACCCGACTCCACAACCATGGGGATCATGTTCTCCGGCCTATGGATCATCTCGTCCTTCCCTTCCTTCCGGGTCGTCGGAATCGTCCTCGCCGGACTCTGTTGACGCCTGCTCGCCCTTGGCCATCGAGACGAGAAGATCGATAGTCTTCTCGAATTTCAACATGCGCTCCACCGACCCGCGCCGCTCTCGGCGCTCCTGCCGGCGCATCGTCTGTCCCGCATATACTTGGTTGAACCGCTCGTCGATCTCTGGGTCTGTAGCCTCCACCTCTTCGAGATCGGCGATCTTGTTGATCACAAACTCTCGCCTGATTCGTAGGTCGGCCTCTTCGGCCGCCTCGTCGCGAATCTGTTCCTCCGTCTTGCCGATCGATCTCAGATAGTCATCTTTCCGGACGTTCGCCTGCTCGAGGAACCTGCCCTGGTTGTCCTGGATGTGCTCGACTTCGTTGTCCAGCAGCACCGGGGGAACCTCGAATGAAACACCATCGAGAAGCGTCTCGATTACCTTGTCGCGGTACTCGCGAGTCGCCCGGTCGTCGGCATCGGTCGTCAGCGCCTCTTCCACCTGCGACCGCAGGGCTTCTAGGCTCTCGAACCCGTCTGGCAGCCCCTGCGCGAACTCGTCGTTCAGCTCCGGGAGGACCCGCTCCTTCACTTCCTTGACGGTTACAGAGAAAGACGCCTCTTTTCCTGAGATTGAGGCGTCTCTGAAGTCGTCTGGGACCTCCACGGTGAACTTGAGCTCCTCGCCGAGTCCTGCGCCAACGAGGCTGGCTGAGAATCCGGGGAGCGGGTTGGTGCCCTCTTCATCGAGGTAGAACGTCGAGTCCTCGTTGTGCCAGACTGGCTCGTCGTCGACCGTGCCGTGCATGTCGATCGTCGTCAGATCGCCGAACTGCGGCCCTCTGTCGACCGTCTCCCAGGTCCCAAGGCTCTGCCGGATGTCGTCGATCCTCGAGTCAACGTCCTCGTCGCTGATCGACTGGTCTTCGTAGTCGACGCGAAGAGAGCGATAGTCGCCGACATCGATGTCGGGGCGAAGCGGGACCGTGGCGGTGAAGTGGACCGGGTCTAGCTCGAGGTCGTCGATCTTGGGGAGCCCGACTGAGTCGAGGTCTTGCTCCTTGATCGCCTTGTCGGTCACCTCGTAGACCATCGTGTCGATCACCTCGCCGAGCAGACTCTCCCTGCCGACGTAGTTTTCGATGATACGGCGAGGGGCCTTGCCCTTTCGGAATCCTGGGATGGAGATCTGCGGAGATACCTGCCTGTATGCCCGCTCTAAGAACGGGTCGAGGTCCGCCTCCTCAAGTTCGATGTGGAGAGTCGTCTGGCTGTCCACAACTTCGTCTTGAGTTATCTTCACCAAAAGCTCCTGCCAACGTACGGACTACTCAGTCTCTATAGCATAATGGAGCCTCGCGAACGAATGCAAAAGAACTACGGTCTCCGAATCTGCACTTGTGGCCATTGCGCTCGACTGTTTCGGCCAACCAGGGCGCGGTCGTCCCCCAGTGGCGCAACCGCCTCCGTCCCCTTGGAGCGCGGGCGTCTCGCCCGCGTTGGGGGGAAGGTGCCCGCTCACCGTTGAACGCCCTGTTCGCCGCGTCGTCTTGCCCGCATGGGGCCTGAATTCGCCCCCTGATACCCTCTACCTGTACGCCGCCGACTGGATCTCGAACAGCTCCGCGTATTTGCCGCCGAGCGCCATCAGCTCCTCGTGACTACCGACTTCGACGACTTGCGCACCGTCCATCACGACGATCAGTTCCGCCATCCGTACGGTGCTGAATCGGTGCGAGACGAGCAGCGTGATTCGCCCGTTTCCGGACCGCCGCGAAGCATCGCCTTTGGCCGCAGCGGCGAATCGCTCGAAAAGGGCGTGCTCGGTCTCCGCGTCCAGAGCCGCGGTGGGTTCGTCGAGCACCAGGAGAAGCGGCGCGTCGCGCATGAATCCGCGGGCCAGAGAAAGCTTCTGCCACTGTCCGAAGCTGACCTCGACTCCGTTTGGCCAGGTCGGACCAAGCTGAGTCTCGAGTCCGTTGATCAACGACTCCACGACGTCCTCGGCGCCGGCGCGCCCGACCGCGGACCGCACCGCGGGCCGATCTTCGAGACGAGCCACATCGCCGACCCCCACTGTCCGCTGTGCTTGAAACTCGAACTGAAAGAAGTCCTGAAACGCGCCGGCCAGTCGTGATCGCCAGTCGACGGCAGACATTCGTCTCAACTCATCGCTATCGACCAGAATACGACCGGCGACGGGTTCGTACATCTTGCACAGCAGCTTTACGAGCGTGGTCTTGCCGGCGCCGTTCTCGCCGACCAAAGCGACGACTGCGCCCGCGGGCAGCTCCAGGTCGATGTCCTTGAGCACGAGTAGCTCGGTCCCAGGGTACGCAAACGACACCTTATCGAGAGTGATTCCTCGCTTGATAGAGGCGGGCGCCGGTCGGTCGGCGCGCTCAGACTTGGCCGCCGCGTAGTCCTCCAGCCAAGCCATACGCTTTGAGCCATCCATCCAGATGCCACGCAGAAAGCCGATCTCGCCAACGGTGGCGCTGATGTAGGCCGACAGCCGGAACCCCGCGGCGAGCAAGAGCAGCACTTCGCTGGGCGACGCGTCGATGACGAACGTCACGAAGACGACAGCCCCAACGTATCCTATGCCGAACACTGCCCAACCGATGGTATACCAGCAGGCGCTCCCCCACCTCGCTCCTGCCACATCTCCGTACCAGCGTTCCCACGAGGCCCGACGATCGCGAATCAGCCGGTGGCCGATCCCTGTGACGCGGACCTCCTTGGCTGACGCCGCAGTGGTCGCCGTCTCGAAGAGATGGCGCGCCAGGCGCTGTGCTTGCGCACCTTTCTCTTCCGCCGCTCGCTCGACTGCGGGACGCCAGGAGGAGGTGACAATCGTTGGCAGTGCGAACACCGCTATGGCTGCCAGCATTGGATGAATGGACACGAGCAGGCCGATCGTCACCGCCAGACGCAGGATCCAGCCGCACGTGCTGAACAAGGCCATGTACATGTGGTCGAGCACGAACACCTGGTCGCGCAGGACAGCCAGCCGGTCAAGATACTCGGGCCGCTCGTGGTGCTCCACGGTCACGACGCTGGCCTGTAGCTCGGCAACGTGGCTCTCGAGGGCAATGCTGACGCGATCGCGAAATCGACGCTGGATGCGGTCGCTGAAGACGCGTAGGACCCACGTGAGTGTGGCCGAGAGGGCGAGGCCGCCTGCAGCAATCGTGACTAGTGTCGGGTTCTTGCCGAGTAGTCCGTCGGCCAGGAACTTCAACCACAACGCCATCAGCGCGTCGGGCAGCGCGGCGAGTAAGGATAGCGCGAAGGCGAAGACCAACAGCGCCGGCTCGGCGGCGAATCCCCGCTTCACCGCACGCCACATCGAAGGCAAGGCGGCTGGCAGTTCGTCCAGGTTCTCGATGGAGACTACGCCAGAGGCGCCGCTAGTCGAGGACATGGAGTCCCTCTTCCTCGGCCTCGGGGTCCCCGAACCGCCGCGCCTGTAGCTCGAACATGGTCTTGTAGCGGCCGCCCAGCGCCATCAGCTCGTCGTGGCTGCCGAGCTCGATGACGCGGCCATCCTCGAGAACGCAGATCCGGTCGGCATGGCGGACGGTGGAGAATCGATGAGATATGAGGATTGTCGTCGTGTTGCGGGTCGCTTGTAGGACCCTGTTGAAGATCTCCGCTTCTCCGCGCACATCGAGCTGCGCGGTCGGTTCGTCAAGCAGGACAATCCCTGCGCCCTGACGAACGGCGGCCAACGCCCGTGCGAGAGCGACACGCTGCCACTGTCCGCCCGAAAGATCGGTTCCGCCGTCGTAGCCGCGCGCCAGAATCGTGTCGAGGTCCGCGAGGTCCCCGCCGCCGGCCACTTCGAGCGCCGATCTGATCGTGTCCTCAGGAGCACCTCTGGGGGCGACGTTGTCGCGCAAGGGGAGCTCGAATCTAACGAAGTCCTGAAACACCGCGGTTACGCGCTGACGCCAGGAGTCGATGTCGATCTCTCGTAGGTCCACGCCGTCGATGTCAATGGCGCCTCGCTGGGGCTCGTAGAGCCGGCACAGCAGCTTGGCCAGTGTGGTCTTGCCCGCCCCGTTTTGGCCTACGATCGCCAAGGACGACCCCGCTGGAATTGTGAGATCGAAGCTGTCGAGTACGGCGTCTGCCGGTGCGGTCGGGTAGGCGAACCGGACGTCCTTGAACCTGATCTCCCGGCCCGGCAAGCCCTCTGAAGGTCTCGTCCCGCTCGTTAGCGACCCTTTCGCGGCCATCGAGGCGCGTAGCCTGAGAACCGCTGCGGCCGGTGCAGCCGCGCTGTCCAGGGCCCAGGACAGCCCGCCGAATGCGATCATGCTCGCGCCTATGGCGGCGCTTCCGAACATCACCATGCGATCCAGCGCCAGGACGCCGGCGTTGACGTCCACGGCCATCGATCCGAACACGATCAGATTGGCCGCTGTGACCAAAACCAAGCTCGACGCCATCGAACGCTCACGAAGCCTGGTGGCCTCCCAGCGCAGATCGTGCAGCTCGCGGCGATGATGCCGGAAGCGATCGACGATCCAGTTGGCGAGGCCAAAGAGCCGCAGCTCCTTCGACGACGGCGCGGTTACCGCAAGTCGATATGCGTAGTCCGCGTGGCGCTGGGACTCGCGCACGGCGTCGGTCTGGCGGTCTCTCCAGACGCCGCTCTCTCGCAGCAGCCAGTGCGTGGCGAGCCAGGCGCCGCCGAGTAGCAGCGGCGCCCACCATGCATATGCGGCAAGCACTACAGCGGACGACAGACCTGCAACCAGCTCAACGAGACCGGCACCGATGAAGTCCATGGAGATCGACATCGGTGGCCCGCTGATCCCAAGGTCGAAATCGCGCGCCATTGTGATGTCGCTAGCGAGCTCAGGGTCCTCGAGGTGAGCGATGCCTGGCGGCTCGACACAGGCGACGGTCAACTGATCGTAGAGCCAGGCCGCCGTGACGCTCCCCAGGTTCGCGCCCACAGCCTGGTGCAGCGGTGACAGCACCTGCAACAGGACAAACACCACCCCGACCATTGCCAGCGCTCCCATGAGGTCCTCGCCGGAGTCGACCGCTCCAATAAGGAGACCCATCGCGATCGCGAACAGGGCTGGCAGTACGCCTCGCGCCACCAGCACTGTCCACCACAGCGCTGCCAAAGCCGGGTTGGCCCTGCACATGACGTTGATGAACTTCCACTCTTGGCGCGACCGTAGATGCTCAATCATCAGCCGAAGCTAGCGCATCACGTCGGCAAGGTCAAGCTGGCGAATCCCGGATTCTTGACACCTCATTCACTCTTGATTAGGATGCGGAAGAGTGGGGACTGTGCGGGAGCCGAGGATGTCCAGCAAGTATCAGCGCGAAATCGAAGAGATTCTCGAGAACGCTGGCGAGGTGGCGGCGCCGCGGCCCCGACGCCCGAGGGATCGCAGCGGTCTGATCCGAACGATCTGGCTCTACTTCAAGCAGTCCATCACCGGAAGCCCGTTCTCCATCTCCCCCGGACGGGTTATGCTCGCCGGGTTCCTGCTCCTCATCGCGACACTAATCGTTAGCCCATTTGTCGCAGGTCCAATCGGCTTTCTCGGCTGGGCGGGACTGCTCCTTTTCATCATTGGCTATGGGATGGTTCTGGCGCGGCCGCCCAAGATCGAGAAGCGCTGGCGTGGCCAACCCGTCGATGACCGGTCGCAGTCCTTGCTCGACAAGGCCAGACGCATTTTCCGGCGGCGCTGAGTCTCAGGCAGAAAACGAAGAGGGGCGGGAGTTGTTCCCGCCCCTCTTCGTTTGGTCGCATCGTCTGGAGCTAGACCGCGCACTCTCCTTCGCCACGCTCGAGGACGTACTTGACGGTCCTGGACCAGTCGACGTACATGTCCAGCGACTCGCGGTTTAGCTCGGGGATCTCCTTGAACTCCGCGAGCAGCGGCTCGAACGACTCCGGGCCGACTCGCGCGGCGAAGTCTCTGAAGATCTCCTCGTCGTCGCGCTCGGCCTTGTAGAAGTCGAGCACCTTGCGGAGCGCGTCGGGCATCCGCTTCGCCGGCACTTTCGTCTTGACCCGCAGGCCTATGCGTGTGTCGCCATCCTCGAAGCCTCCTCCGAGGAACAGCTCATACGCCGGAACCTGCCCGCCGGGCCCCTTGGCCGCGGCGCCGTGGAAGCCGATGTCCGCTACGTGGTGCTGGCCGCAGCCGTTGGGGCAGCCGCTCATCTTGATGTGCACCTTACGAACGAGCGGGTCCGCTTCCTGATCGATGACGGCAACCGCGTCGGCGACCGCCCGTGCCATCCCCATCGAGGACGTGATGCCCAGCTTGCAGCTATCCGTCCCGGGGCACGCAACGACGTCGGTGATCTCCATCGCTCCGGCGTCGCCGAATCCGATCTCCTCTAGCTGCTCCCACAGCTCGTAGAGAGCGTTCTCGGGCACCCAGCGGATGCCCAGGTTCTGCTGATGCGTTAGCCGGACGCGGGACGCCCCGTACTTGCGAGAGAGGTCCGCAAGGCGGTGGAACTGGTCCGAGTCGATGTCCCCAAGCGGAAGCTTTGCGGTCACCGTATGGTAGCCGCCCTGCTTCTGCGCCTGCACGTTTGTCGTCAGCCAGCGCTCGAACTCGGGGTCGGCGGCCGCGGGCTTGAAGTCGCCGTTTAGGGACGGGGCGTCGACCTCCTCGTCGTCGATGAACAGCAGGCCGGTCGGGTCGAACGAGCGTTGGGCCCAATCTTCCTGGAGCTGCTCCTCGACTAACACGCGGAACTCGTCGATTCCGATCCGGTCGATCAGGAATTTCACCCGCGCTTTCATCCGGTTCTTGCGCAGCTCGTCGGAGTTGTGAAAGACCCTGAGCGCAGCCTCGGTCGCCCTGAGGTACTGGTCGGTTGGGATGAACTCGTACAGCGTGGGTGCAATGCGAGGCATGATCGAGGTGCCGCCTCCCATCACCATCTTGAAGCCCTTCTGTCCCTCCTTGATTACCGGCAGGAATCCAACGTCGTGGATTCCGGTTATCGCGCAGTCTCGCGCGCAGCCGGAGAAGGCAGACTTCACTTTCCGTGGCATCGACTGGGTGAAGGGGTGCCTGACGAAGTAGCGGGAGTACGCGGCAGCGTACGGCGTCACGTCGAAAGGCTCGTCCGCGCAGACCCCAGCGATCGCGCATCCTGTCACGTTGCGCACCGTGTTTCCGCATGCCTCGCGCGTGCTGAGTCCGACCGACGCCAGTAGGCGCATGATGTCGGCGGTATCTTCCAGCGGGATGTGGTGAAGCTGGATGTTTTCTCGGGTAGTGACGTGCCCCCTGTTCAGCGGCGTGTACTTCTCGACGATGTCACCCATCATGTCTAGTTGGTCCGCGGTCATCCCGCCGAACGGGATCTTGATGCGGAACATGTGGACGTCCGGCTGCCTCTGACCGTACACGCCCTGCCGTAGCCGGAACGCCATGAAGGCAGTCGGGTCCCACTCACCCGCCTGGAACCGCTTTACTCCCAGTTCGAACTCGTCGACCTCAGAGGGGAAGTAGTCGATGATCGGCTTGGTCGTTGTCATTCGATTCTGTCCTTCCTCGTCGCCACATGTCTAAGGTCAAACGAAAACGCCCCGTTCGGTGACACGGAAACGGGACGCTCAGCAAGCGCGGCCTAGCTGCGAGCGGCCCCTAGTAGGAGCGGCGACAGATGCAAGACGCGGCGCGACGGTTCGAATTTCGCATTGCGCCCACAATGTACCAACGGTGCCTAGTAGTGTCAATGTTTGCGACGGTCACCCCAGATCCACCACCTTAGTCGACGTCGCTCCGCGTTACCGACCACACCCGTCGTTCCGGCGAAGCCTGCCCCGGTGAAGGCCGGGACCCAGGGGGGAGAGGGCTCCCTAGCCACATCTAATTGCACGCCGCGTTCCAATCGTCAGAGCCTGCCCCCTCGAAGGCGGGGGCAATGGGGCTGGGGGACATCCCACGACTTGACGGGGGAGGGGAGGGATATACTCGCCCAATCGGCGAGCGGGGTCTGTCTCCCACCGTACTGCAAATTGTGGACTTCAAGCTCAAGGAGGCAACGAAATGCGTAAGGCTTTTGGAATATCGGTCGTTGCAGGAGCGGCCATGCTGTTGGCTCTCGCCGCGGCCTGCGGCGCAACCGAGACGATCGAGGTCCCCGGCGAGACCATCGTGGTCGAGAAAGAGGTGATCAAAGAGGTAGAGGTCCCCGGTGAGACCGTGGTGGTGGAAAAGGAGGTAATCAAAGAGGTGGAGAAAGTGGTCAGGGAGATGGTCATCGCGACGCCTGACCCGGCGGGTATGCGATTCTACATGAGCCCCCTCGACCCAAATGCCAAGCGTGGGGGGATAGCCCGCATGCATCAAGCCGGGCCGGCAACTAGCTACGATATCTTCTCTTCGGAGTCGAATACCCGCCAGAACTGGCTGAGAGCCTGTGAGTAAATCCTGTTTGTTTCTTATGAGTGTGATTACAGGACAATAGAGTGCAAACATCCAGATGAGGTGAAGGCACGAGCGAAGGGACGCTGTTCGAACTTTCCGCCCGTCGAGGAGAGGCCGAGTGGTTCAGCAACGGTTCCTGTGGAGGCGCGGGTGGTGCGTCCGATGCGGAATCAGCTTGAGTGGGCGGCGGTGGACTTGGAATCGCTGATTGCCCCCAACCATCCTGCGCGTAGAATCTGGGGTTTTCTGCAGAGGTTGGACTTGACGGCGTTTTATTAGCCGATCAAGGCGGTAGTGAACCGACCCGGTCGTCCAACGACGGACCCCGAAGTGTTGGTGGCATTGTGGCTTCTGGCGACGGTTGAGGGTATAGGCAGCGCCCGCCGACTGGCGCGTCTGTGTCAGGAGCACGATGCCTACCGCTGGGTGAGGGGGCACGTACCGATCAACTATCACATGCTGTCTGACTTCCGAGTAGCGCACCAAGAGGCCCTGGACGATCTTTTGACGCAGATCATAGCTGCGTTGATGGCTGCAGGGGCGGTCCGACTGCGGACTGGCCAGCCGCCCAACTGCTACCTCATCGACGGGGGCTTTGCTACCAGGGAGGACATCACTGCTCTGGAGCAAGGAGCAGTGAGTGTGTACGCACCGGTGAGGTTGCCTCGCAACAAACAGAGCATCAGCGATACCTGCCCCGCTATGGAGATGGACCCGATGTGGTGCGGTGGAGACAACGGATGGCCACCGAAGGTGCCAAAGCCCTTTCGCAATGTTGCCTCCTTCAACGAACACTAGACTCTGCGATACTTGCCAAGACGCTTTCCTACACCACCATGCCGCCTAACAACAACCGAACCTCAATAGACTCACAGGCTCTGAGGATGCGGGGTCGGATGCGGCGATGGAACCTTCTTACTTCACGCGGCGTCTGTAAGGATAAGAGGGACAATCAACTCTCAACGCCCTGGAGAAAGATTGAGATGAAAACGACAGCCATTTTGGCAACTCTGACGATTCTGCTCCTGGCCGTGATCGGCTGCGAGGAGAGCGGGAATCTCGCGGACTTCTTAATGGACAGGATGCTAGCGAGCCAGTCCGAGGACGACCGCGCTCGACCGGTGAGCTCTCGTATCGAACTGGTCCCCACACCGGACAGCTTCGTCGCTGTGGTGCCGAGGACTCTGCGCTCCGGGTCCAACGAGCGCGTGTCTGTTTCGCTATTCAGGGGCGACCGCCCTTCGTCAGGCACGGTTCGACTGTCACTGTCCAAGGGGAGGACTCAAGTGCAGACCGTGACCGCCCGAGTGCGGGGTTCGGCCGACGTCACGCTTCCAGTCCCTGAGCTCGACGCGGGTTCGTATGACGTTGAGATCGAGGTCGAGGACGTTCGAGAGACGAGAAAGGCGTCCGTCCGGGTCGAGGACGGAACGGTCCTGTTCGTCGAGACCGATAAGCCGATCTACAAACCCGGACAGACGGTGCATATCCGTCTGATGACGCTCGACCCGCTGCTCATGGCAAGACCGTCGGACGCAATCATCGAGGTCCAGGACGCCAAGGGAATCAAGGTGTTTCGGACGGACGTCGAAACGGACGAGTACGGGATGGCAACGGTCGACCTTCCGCTGTCCAGCGAGCCCAACCTGGGAGTCTGGAAGTTGACAGCCATCTCGGGCGACCGCAAGACACAACTCGACGTACGCGTCGAGGAGTACGTCCTGCCCAAGTACGAGGTCTCTGTCGACACCGAGCGAGACTGGGTGCTTGTCAACGACTCGATCTCCGGAAATCTCTCGAGCGAGTACTCGTTCGGTAAGCCGGTTGTCGGCGAGTTTGAGATCGTTGCGTCCCGGTATGTCGGCAGGTGGGAGGAGTACGCCCGGCTGACAGGTCGGATCGACGGCGAGACCACTTTCGAGATTCCGCCGGTCGAGTACGTTAGCGGCGTTCCCGCTGCTGGAGGTCAGGGCAACCTGACGCTCGACGTCACGGTCCGGGAGAAGGGGACGGGATACGAAGAGAAGACAACCCACTTGATGACCGTTGCCGCGGCTCCGCTCGTCCTAAAGCTCATCCCGGAGGGACGCGTGTTCAAGCCTGGTCTTGAAATGTCCTACCTAGTCGTGACCCAAGATCCCGGCGGTGCTCCGGTCGACGCAGACGTTTCGCTGGAGTTCAGGTTCAAGAACAGGGACTTTGACGACATCGGTGTCAGAGAGCGAAGCGTCTCCACCGTCAGAGGGAAGGCCTTAGTGAACGTAGATTCCCCTGTTGACGCGATCGCCGTGACCACGTTCGCCCACAGCCGAGGGGCACGCGCTTCGAGCGTGCTGCAGGCAGGTCACTCGCCATCCGGGAACTTCATACACGTCGAGCAGGTGACAGAGGGGCCGATTGCGGTCGGAGACACAGTCCGATTTCACGTCAACGCCACGCGGGAGAAATCCAACTTCTACTACGAGGTGTTGTCCAGAGGTGGGGTCGTATTCACCGACGTCTCTTCCGGACCGGACATTGAGTTCGTCGCGGCCGGGATGATGTCTGGGGCGTCCCGCCTCCTCGTCTACCAGATACTCCCGAACAGCGAGATCGCGGCCGACTACCTGCCTTTCGGCGTCGCGGCCGAATATCCGCATGAGGTGCAGGCGGAGTTCAGGGCAGAAGAGGTCCGGCCAGGTGACGCGGTAGAGGTCGACGTCAGGACCCAGGGGGAGTCGCGGGTCGGACTCGTGGCCGTCGACAAATCGGTGTTCCTCCTGGCAGAGAACCGGCTGAACCTCCAGCAGGTCTTCGACGAGTTGGAGAAGCTATACATGGAGCCACAGGTTGAGCTCCACGATCTACGATTTATCGACAAGATCACCACGCGGGGCGCGGCCGAAACGTTTGAGGATGCAGGCGCGATCGTCCTGACGAACAAGGTTGCCCCGTCCGGAGAGGAGTTCAAGCAGGAGCGATTGGTGGAGCGATTGGTCCTTGAGAGGGCGGTGGCCGTCTCTCTGGAGGTCACTCAGGAGGATGCCACACCCGTTCCAGTTGCTGTCAACGCTTCGCCTGAAGGCCTGGCCGAGGTGCAGCGGGTGCGCCAGTTCTTCCCGGAGACCTGGATCTGGCAGGACATCGATACAGGCCCCGACGGCCGAGCCGTCGTTCCCGTCGAGGCGCCCGACAGCATCACGACATGGATGCTGAGGGCTGTCGCTATGTCGAAGGACCGGGGACTGGGGATTGCGGAGGACCAGCTTAGGGTCTTCCAGCCGTTCTTCCTCACGGTCGATCTTCCGTTCTCCGCGATCCGCGGCGAGGAGCTGCCGGTCAGCGTCGCGCTGTACAACTACCTCGATACTCCTCAAGAGATCTATGTCGAGATCGAGGACGCGGAGTGGTTCGACCTCCTCGACGATCCGCTAAAGGCGATCACGATCGGCCCCGGCGATACCGGCGGCGCAGAGTTCAACATTCGACCAACAGCTCTCGGCTCCGGGCCGGTGAAGATCACCGCACGAAGCACCGAGGCCGCAGACGCCGTTATCAAGGACCTACTTGTCGAGCCCGAGGGTGTCGAGGTGGAGGTCGTCGGCAACGAGATTCTCTCCGACGGCGCAAGCCAACGATTCCCGATGGACGTGCCGGGGGGCGCCGTCGACGGCTCGGGTAGGGCATACATCGCACTGACTGGGAGCCTTCTGACGCAGACTATCGAGGGCTTGGAGGGCCTCCTCAAGATGCCGTTTGGGTGTGGTGAGCAGAACATGATCCTGTTCGCGCCGAACGTCTACATCGCCCGCTACCTCAAAGAGACCGGGCAGCTCAAGCCGGAGGTCATGGCCAAAGCCGAGCACCTGATGCTCGTGGGATACCAGCGGGAAATGACTTACCGCAGGAGCGACGGGAGCTTCTCAGCGTTCGGTAACAGCGACCAGCAAGGCAGCCTGTGGCTCACCGCGTTCGTTCTCAAGACCTTCGCCGAGGCACGGGCCCTGATGTTCGTCGACGAGTCGGTGCTAGAGGTCGCCGCGGCCTGGATCGAAGACCACCAGCTTGGCGACGGCTCGTTCGAGAACGTGGGATTCCTCCACCATCAGGAGCTCCTGGGCGGACTCCAGGGTCGAGACGCGCTTACTGCATACGTCGCGGTGGCCCTAATGGAGTCGCAGAGAGACTGGGCCGCAGCGGCCGCTACGCGCTACCTGGAGGGTCGGCTGAGCGAGATCCAAGACCCCTACACCATGGCAATCACGGCCTATGCCCTTGAGCTCGCAAACAGCCCACAAAAGGGACGGGCCTACGACAAGCTGATGTCCATGGCGCTTCGGGACGAAGACGGCTCGCTCTACTGGGGGGACGGCGTCGTCCCGATCGAGCCGCGCTCTGGGACACAAGGTCAGAGGCGGCACGGTCACCGCAGCGCATCCATCGAGACCACCGGTTACGCTCTGCTCGCGGTCCTGGAGCACGGCGACCTGATCAGCGCGGAGATGGCTTCGAGGTGGCTCGCCGGACAGCGAAACGCGTACGGCGGTTACGGCTCGACGCAGGACACCATCGTCAGCCTTAAGGCGCTGACGGCATACTCGACCAAAGCGCGTACGAGTGTCGACATGACGGTCACGTTGGAAGCCGGGACATGGCGGAAGGAGGTCAGGATCGACGACTCCAACGCGGACGTTCTGCAGATCGTGCAGGCGCCCCTCGGTGGGATCGTCACTGCGTCCGCCGCAGGGGAGGGGGACGCAGTGGTCCAGTCGGTGCTGCGCTACAACATGCCCGAGCACCACACGGAGATTCCAGACGTCTTCGATATCACCGTCGACTACGGCACCGACCACGTGGAGGTCGACGACCTGATCACGATATCCGTGTCGGTCGTGTTCTCGCCGCCGACCCGGATCGAGGCCGGAATGGTCGTCCTGGACGTCTCGGTGCCAACAGGCTTCGAGCCTGTCCGCGAGAAGATTGCGGCCCTTGTCGAGGAGAACGTCAACCTCAAGCGCTACGAGATCGCGGGCAGAAAGGTCATCCTGTACATCGAAGACATGGTCCCGAACGAGCGAGTCTCCCTTGAGTTCCAGGCGCGGGCCAAGTACCCCGTCAGGGCGAAGGACGTCGTCTCACAGGTCTACTCGTACTACCGACCTGAGCACCGCGGAGAGACCCTTGCCGGCGCGATGACCGTGACCGAGCAGCGATAGCACCGGCGCCCGGCGCCCGCCTCGCCCGGGGTGGGGGGTGCATCTGCGCCTGCCGCCCGCCGCCCGCCTCGCCCGGGGGTGGGGGATGCGCGGCGACACAGACGGACCGTTCGCCGCGCCGCCGCCGATGGACGCCCTAGATCCCCCAGCGCTCGTTGATCTCACGTTGGTAGGAGTCGATCTTGCCGTCGATGACGTCGGCCACTGAAACAGCCTCGCCGGACTCGGCGGACTCGTAGATCGCTATCGCGGTCGCCTTCGCCTTGAGGCCGGTCAGGCCGTCGATCTCGGGCGGCCGATCGTCCCTGATCGCGGTGATGAAGTCGTGGATCTCCAGCGCGAAGCCGTCACGGAGGAAGCGGGGCCCCAGCCCGTACGGGAACAGCCGCTCTCGCTCGTCGGCGTCCAGAGACTCGAGGTACATGTCGCGAAGCTCGGCGATCGTGTACTTGGTCCCGTCCAGCCGCTCGATGCTGGCGTCATCGGTGTGGAACGCGTGGAAGGTGTTCAACTTTCCCCAGTCCCTGATCACGCCCTCGCTCCCGTAGTAGAGCGTGCTGTCAAAGGCGTGTACCGGCGCCGAGTCGGTGAAGCTCCAGGTCCCCACGAGACCGCTCTTGAACGTGAGGACGGCGACGAACGTGTCCTCGCAGGCGGATCGTATCCTGCCCCGCTCTGGATGGTCGAAGAATCGCTCCTCGATCTGGCGGACGTCCGCGTAGACCCGCTCGACGTCGCCGAAGAAGTACCTGACTGTGTCCATCATGTGCGCGCCCTTGTCGAGCACGACTCCGCCGCCGCTGTACTCCTTTTCAGCCCGCCAGTAGGGTTGGCTCCACTCCGTCACGCGGGCCGTGTCGGTGAACCAACCGGCGGACTGGGCGAAGAACATTCGCGGCTCGCCGATGACGTCGCCCTCGTTCAGCGCCCACCTGACGGCCCGCTGTCCGAGCTCCCGGCGGCACTGCTCCGCGGTCGTGGCGATGACACCGTTTCGCTCCGCCGCGTCGAGGATCATCCGGGTCGCCTTGACGGTTACGCCGATCGGCTTCTCGACCATTACGTTGACCCCGGCCTCGAGGCATGGGACGGCCGTGGTGTGGTGATGAGAGTGCGGCGTGCAGATGTCGACCCCGTCGAGCTCGACCCCCGCAAGCATCTCTTCGACGCTGCCGAATGCTTCCGGTCGTGTGCCCTGGAACTCCGCGACGACGTCCGCGTACTCCTCCGCCACCTCTTTGCGCACGTCGCAGGTCGCCGCGATCGTGAAGTCGTCGAAGCCCCTCTCAGCCAGCTCCCGGTACCCGAAGTCCAGGTGCCACCTGCTGATCCCGCCGCACCCGATCGCGCCGATGCGTACCTTGTCTCCGGTCATCTCCCACCTCCTTGTCGCTGGGCTTTCACACCCGCCGACGTCGCAACCCGATCATCAGGCGGCGGGCCTGGGTCCGAGTTCGTCGATCGGCGATCCCTCTCGCGGGGCACTTAGATGACGGCCTCCGACTGCAGCTTCCGAATTTCGTCCTCGGTCAGGTGCAGCAGCTCTGTGAACACCTCGGCGTTGTGCTGGCCCAGCAGCGGCGCGGGTTTCATCTCGACTGGGGAGTCGTCGAGCATCACGGGGAAGCCGGGGACCTTGAACCTCCCGCGTTCGGGATGGTCCATGGTTGTGATCATGCCGCGCTCCAGGAGGTGCGGGTCGTTGTGAATATCCTCGGCGTTGAGCACCGCCCCGCATGGGATACCGCTCTCACCGAGGATGCGCATCACCTCGTGTTTTGAGTGCTGCATCGTCCACTGTTCGACCAGCCTGTCCACACGGTCCTTTTGCTCGCCTCGCCACACGGGGTTGGACCAGTCGGGGTCGTCGATCAGGTCCTCCCTCCCGATGATGATGAGAAAGGCGTCCCACATGTGCGCGCGGACGGGCTGGCAGTAGATATAGACGTAGTCGTCGGGTCCGCCCGGGCTGCACCGGTAGATATCCCCGGGAGCCGTTCTCGGGGTCGCGTTGCCGCTTCGGCCTGGGCTGACGCCGCTCTCGTAGTACTCTTTCATCTTGATTCGGGAGAAGTTGACCACGGTGTCCTGCATGGACACCTCGACCACCTGCCCTCTTCCCGTGCGTTCCCGCTGCCACAGCGCCGCCATCACCCCGAATGCGGCGTGAATCCCTGTTCCTGTATCGCCGATTGTCACTCCGGCGTTCAGAGGCACTCCCCCGGGGAAACCGGTAAAGGCCATCGCGCCCCCAGTCGCCTGGGCGATCATGTCGAAGCTCTTGTAGTCCGCGTACGGCCCGAAGGTGCCGAAGCCCTTCATCCGAACGAGGATGATCCTGGGGTTCACTTCTCTCAGCACGTCGTAGCCGAGTCCAAGTCGCTCCAGCGTACCCGGCGCCACGTTCTCGGCGACGACGTCTCCCCGCCTGACCAGCTCCAGGAACAGCTCCCGGCCGCGCTCCGTCTTCAAGTCCAGCGTTACGCTGCGCTTGTTGGCGTTCAGAAGGATGAAGTAGTAGCTGTCGACGTCTGGCAGGTCCGCCCTCGCCTGTCGACCGGGGTCTCCGCCGCCTGGCCGCTCCACCTTGATCACATCGGCCCCCAGCCAGGCCATCGATTCCGTGCACGACGTTCCGGCCTCGTACTGGGTGAGGTCGATTACGCGAACATCCTCCAACGCCTTGCTCATCTGCTCCTCCAACCGATCTCTCGTTGCGCGGAGGCACTGCAGCCTCCACGATCGCGTCTCAGCTGAGCTCAGCTCAGCACAGCAGACGCGCTCTGCCCGAATCCTAGTACCGCATCGACCCCTGACGAGCCAACCAGAAGAACTCTTGCGGCCGGCGTGTAGCGTCTGGGTCCATAATCACGTTTATGAGATAAGGTCCTTCGACGGTCAGCGCGTGATCGAGCGCGTTTCGCAGCTCGATCGGCGTCTCGACCGTCTCCCCGCCGCCGCCGAGCGCCTTCATCATCAGGTCATAGCGGATGCTCGGAGTGTACTCCCTCGGACTACCGTGTCCTGATACGTAGTCGCGGTGCCAGGTCAGGTTGTTTCCGTTCTGAAAGACGACGCACACTACCGGCAGTCCGTAGCGCGCCAGCGTCTCCATCTCCATCCCATTGAACCCGATGGACCAGTCGCCCTGGAGTACCACGACCTTCTTCTCAGGATGGACCAGGTGCGCCGCCATCGCGAACGGTAGTCCGACTCCCACGTTGCCGTAGACTCCGGCGTCGAGCCGGTGCCTGGGAAGGGATGTGGTCACGACCTGCCTAGAGATGTCCATCACGTTGGCCCCGTCCGCAACGACGATAGCGTCCTTCGGAAGAGCGTCGCGTATCTCTCGGAGGACCCGGTAGTACCCCATCGGAACGGCGTCCGAGTCCAGCATGGGCACGATAGACGCGGCGTTGTTTGCGGTAACCTCCTTCAGCGACATCAGCCAGTCGCTCTCGGTGCTGAACCGCACGGGGATCTGTTCCAGCTCGTCGTTTAGCTGGGACATCACCACCTTGGCGTCTCCTACAAGACCCACCGCCGCCTCCACGTTGGTGCCAATCTCATCCGGCTCGATGTCAATCTGAATCAGCTTGAAGTCCTCCGCAAAACGCGGCGGCAGCCCGAAATGCAGCACCCAGTTGAGACGGGCTCCCACGAGCAGCACGGTGTCGGCGCCTCTCAGCGCATCTGTCCGGGCGGCGGCAACGTTCGAGATCATCTCGGGATTGAGAAGCCCGGCGCCCATCGGCGTGCTGAGGAACGGTATGTTCGTGCGTTCGACGAACTCGTTCAGCTCGTCCTCCGCCCCAGAGAACGCCGCGCCCTTTCCGACTATCATCAGCGGGCGCTCCGCTTCCTGGAGCACATCCAGCGCATCTTTGACCGCGCGGGCGTCCGCCGTCGGTCTTGCCGGCGCCTTGAAGGGTTCGGCGTAGTGTAGATCAGACTCATCCACCGACCCGGTTATCAGGTCCGACGGCAGGTCGAGGTACGCGGGCCCTGGGCGGCCAGAGAGGGCAGAGCGGATAGCGTCGTTGATTCCGGAGGGAATGTCCTGGATGGACTCGACCATATGAGAGTAGTCGCAGAATGGGGCCGACGACTCGACCTGGGGCGCCTCCTGAAAGTCGCCCATGTTGCGCCGGTCGCTCTCTGACGACCCCGCGATCAGCAGCACCGGCCAACAGTTGGCCCAGGCGTTGGCGACGCCGGTGAGGGCGTTGGTGTGGCCGGGACCGGAGCCCACGATGGCCACGGAGCAGCTCCGAGTCAGGTACGAGTGGGCGCTGGCGGCCATTGCTGCGGTCTGCTCGTGGGCGACGGTGATCACCCGCATCCCGACGCGGGCCGCATAGTCGCAGATGATATGGGTCGGGTCCCCCCGCAATACATACAGGGTGTCCACTCCCTCGAGCTGGAGCTGTTTGACGGTCACCTCCGCCCCGGTGATTTGGGTCATTTCGCCTCGCTCTCAGACTCTTGGATCAGCTTCCACTCCGACCGTGCCAGTCGGTATTGTACTTTCCCATCGTCCTGCCCGCCACGTCAAGGCGGGCCGTTCGCGAACTGCCCCCACGGCCGTCTGGTGATCAGCAGGCGGATTGCGGGCGGGATGCAACTGTTGACGAGCTTGGAAGGCCCATAGTACTATCTTCCCCGCCTCCAGCCATTTGCTTCGAAACCCTCGGAACACATCATCGCGGGAAACCCTGGAAATGACGATGCGATTACCGCCCCTGTCGAGAGCCGAAGTCCCCGAGGACGAACGTCACTTTGTGGACGAGATCACCGCCCAACGCGGGTACTTGGCATCCTCCTTCGCGACGATGCTCCACAGCCCGGCGGCGGCCGCCCGCGTCGCGGCGGTCGGAAGCTACATCAAGTTCGACTCCGATCTGGACCCTCTGCTGAAACAGCTGGCGATCTTTGCGGTGGCCCGAGAGAGCGGCAGCCAGTACGAGTTTTCCCACCACATTCGAAGGGCGCGGGACATGGGGATCACGGAGACCGTGATCGAGTCCGTAAGCGACGGCGTCGTGCCCGCCGGCCTGGGGCCGGCAGAAACTGCGGTTGTGCGATACGCGCAGGAGCTGACCCGAAACCGCAAGGTCAGCGATGAAACGTTCAGCGCAGTGTTGGACGAGATCGGGGCCGCCGCCACCGTCGACCTGACGGTGGTAGTCTGCTACTTCACCATGTTGAGCTACCTGTGGAACGCGCTGGGCGTGGAGTTGGAGCCGAGCGTTGAACCTGTCCTTCCGACTGGGGGCGCGGATACCTAGGCTCCCTCAGGCAGGCTCGACGCGCCTATGGGGACCATTTCGCCGTCAGTTCTAGGGCACAGTTAGGGGTCTCCGCCGGCTCCGCGCGAGACCGCACGTCACAATGTGTGGTGTAATGAACCAGGAGGCAACGCATGCCGAAACAGTGTTTCAACGCCCCCGAACTCTCGGAGCCGGTTGCGTACTCCCACGCGGTGCGGGCGGGAGACACGATATACGTCGCGGGGCTCATTTCGCGCGACAGAGACAACAACGTTGTGGGCGTCGGTGACTTTCAGGCGCAGGTCGAGCACGTTTACCGCAGTCTCGAAGCGGTACTCAGGGCCGCGGACGCCACGCTTGCCGACGTCGTGAAGCTGAACGCGTTCGTGACAAGCAGGGAGCATGTTCCGGTGCTGCGCCAGATCCGGGCAAGATGGTTCCCCGAAGATCCCCCGACGCACACGCTCGTGCTCGTCGACGAGCTGGCTGTACCCGACTGCCTGATCGAGGTCGAGGCCATTGCCGCCGTAGGCTAGCGAGCAAAGGGTCTGCCTCCTACAACAGTGAGAGACTGGGTGTCGAGTTCGAGGGAGCACAGATGACCACGCGAGATGACCTGCGCCGGCGCGCGACAGAAGTCCGTACCAAGCTGCAGGGGAGGGTCCCGTCCACTCCGCCGGTAGCGAACCTCGCTCCGGTGGCGCCGTGGTGGTCTTCGTACGTTAATGAAGTGGTGTGGGGGAGCGTTTGGGGACGAGACGGCCTCGATCTACGCTACAGGAGCGTCGCCACAATCTCCTGCATCTCGGCGCTGCAGCGCCTGCCGCAGCTCCACATCCACCTTCCCGACGCGCTGAGGCTGGGCCTCTCCCCGGGCGAGATAATCGAGACGATCGTTCAGGTCGGTTGGTACGCAGGGGTCCCAGCGTCGTACAACGCCCTGGTCGAGGCCGGCGAGGTGTTCGAAGAGCAAGAAGTCCCCATGCAGGATGCGGGGGATCCCTGGGACTACTCCAGACCGCTTAGGGATCTTGAGACTCGGGGGCGAGCGCTATACGAGGAGCTCACTGGCGAGGAAGGGCCATACGAGGCCTCGGCCGCTGATGAGTTGGCGCCGTGGTTTACTCGGTTGATGATGCAGTACGGCTACGGGATGCTGTGGCACCGCTCGGTGCTGGATCGGAAGTCCCGCGTCGTCTGTGAGATGGCAGCCCTCACGGCGCTTCGCGTCAACTCGGCTCTCAGGGAGTCGATCGACTCAGCGCTTAACGTCGGGATCACCGCGGACGAGATCGTGGAGATACTCTGTCACACCGCCATCTACGCCGGATTTCCGGCCGCGATGGCGGCGTTGGAAGTGGCGAAGGGCGTATTCGATGAGCGTGACGACTCGTAAGGTGCGGCGGAAGGCGGACTAGTCTTGCTAGGGGAAGATCCGCACCATCAAGTTGAACCGCACGTTGGTGCTCTTCGCGTGCATGCTCTCAGCCCACTCGGTCGAGTTCGCCTCGTCGACCAAGGGGTTTCCCTTCAAGACATCCGGGCTGTCCAACTCCCAGATAGTAACGAACTTGGGCTCGCCGTTATCGTAGCCCTTGGGGTGTGCTCCCTTACGGCGGCACAGCCGCGCGCTGGAGAACCCGGGGATCTGCAGCATCCGTGGGATGTGCTCTTCTTCGTGCCACCGACTCAGCTCCTCCTCTGCGTCTAGGGGCACGTCGACGCCCACGGTTACGAGGCAGGTGCTCTGTATGCTGCCAAGAGGATCGCCGTGACGCCCAGGCGACTCGCTCGGCGGAGCTAATGTGTTGACGGCCAACAGGACCTCATGTGGGGTGTTGGTGTGATTGCTGTAAGCCCCCCTAAAACGCTCTGAGTCCGGATCGTTGGCGCGAACACCTTGGTATTCGTCGGTAAAGAAGATATCTGCGCTGGGAATCTCGTAGACGTGCGCGTACTCGGGCTTCCCGACAACGGAACGGAAACGCGCGGCGCTGTAGAAACCGGCTGCGAGGAGGTCCGGGACATGGCTCTCATTGCTCCACGCGCTGGCCTCTTCGGCGGCCTCGGGCGCGATGTCCAAGCGCACAATGTAGACCAACGGAAGATTCGACATCGTCGGCTGCTTCGCCTCTACTCCCTTTCCGAATCCGGTCCTTTGCCCAGTCCGCTCTGTACTGCGCCGCTGAACGCCGGCTCCTTCAGCTTTGGGAGGACTTCCCTGGCGAACAGCTCCATCGAGCGTAGAACCTTGTCCTGGGCGAGGCCGCCAAGCCAGAACGTGCACAGCAACTGCTCAGGCTGGAGTTGCTCCACGTACTCGCTGAGGATTCCGAGACATGTCTCGGGAGAGCCGAAGACGCCATACGTCCCCATGATCTGATCGTCGCTCGGCTCCTCTCTGAGCGGACTTGCGTTGGGTCGACCGTCAACCACTGGGTCAGGGCTAATGGCTAGGTTCGTTGCCGCGCGCATCACCCATCGCGCCTCCGGCACTCCCGAACGGGCCTCTAGATCGCTCTCCGCGACGCACATCCACCTTGAGAAACCGAACTCTGGGGTCTCTCTGCCCGGCTGCTCGCTCGACACCCTGTCGAACGCCTCCTTGAAATCCCTGAGTCCAGCGAGATCCGACCCGGCTCCGCCCGTCAGAACGTTGAACCCGCGCCGGACCGACGCCTCAAGGGACTCCCGGCTCTGGCAGGCGACGTAGAACGGGGGGTGCGGGTGCTGCACGGGACGCGGGAATATCGAGGTCTCCGGCACCTGATAGTGCTGACCCTGATACTCGAAATACTCGTTACGGAGTAGACCGAGAATGATGTCGACCGCCTCCTCGTAGACAGCCCTGCTCTCAGACAGGTCTTTCCCCAACGTCGTGAACTCGTGAGGCTGGTATCCTCGCCCAATCCCGACGTCGAGGCGGCCCTCGGTGAGCTGGTCCGCCATGGCGATCTCTTCGGCGATCTGCAGCGGATGCCGAAGCGGGAGCACCAGCACGGCGGTGCCGACCCTAATCCGCGTGGTCCGCTGCGCGATGGCCGCCGCCATCATGAGAGGGTGAGGGCAGTAGCCGTAGCTGGAGAAGTGGTGCTCGGCGATCCAGACTGAGTCGAAACCAAGCTCCTCAGCCGCCTGCGCCTGTTCGAGCGCGCGCTGGTACACGTCCGCAGTGTCTCCCCTCTCTGGGGACGGCATCAGTAGGAACGTTCCTACTTTGATCTCGCACCTCCGTATCCGAGTCTTGATGGGTTTCCCGACCTCCCGGTCAGCGTCTGGCCGATATTATATCGGCCCATGGCCAGCGTCAAATCTGGAGTGGCATCGAGGACCACTGCCGGAAGCTCAGCGTGCGCGGCGGTCCCCTCCGTCGTTCCGGCTTTGGAATGTTCATTTGAGAACCAAATCGACGGCTAAGATCGACGGACTTGGGTTCCCCTCTGCCTCCCTTTGATCCCGGCCCTCGCCGGTAAAACGAGAGAGGAATACCGGGAAGACGAAAGGGGAGTGCCGGGACGATGAGCGTCGGTGGGAGGAGGTTGCACGACAGGGGAAGCGCCCCCGATCGCGTCGTAGGAGTTGTGGGCCGAATTTACTCATAGTAGACTACGCCGTCAGGAAGACGCCGACTTCTGGTGTATACCGACTCCAATCGCATGAGACGGATTCTGAAAGCTCCTTCTGTCGATGAGTTTCTAAAGGCGTCACGAGGCAGTTTGCGATGGCGACCGAAACAACCGCTCCAGCGGACCCACTGCTGGAGGTAAAGAACCTTCGCACTCACTTCGTCACCAGGCGCGGCGTCATCAAAGCAGTCAACGGCGTCAGCTTCCAGTTGATGCCGGGCGCGACCCTCGGGCTCGTCGGAGAGTCCGGATCGGGTAAGACGGTCACCTGTCTATCCATCCTGCGGCTCCTCCCACGAGGAGGGGAGATCGCAGGGGGCGACATTCTCTTCGACGGTCAAAGCCTTGTCGACCTGAGTGAGAAGGAGATGGACGGCCTGCGAGGGACGCGCATTGGCATGATCCTCCAGAACTCCATGGCCGCCCTCGACCCGGTGTTCACTATCGGAACCCAGGTGGCGGAGCCGCTGGTCGTCCACGATGGGCTGAGCTGGAAACAGGCGCTGAGTCGCAGTATAGAGTTGCTGAGGATGATGAGGATCACGGCGCCTGACGTGAGGATCCGCAGCTTCCCTCACGAACTCAGCGGCGGTATGAGGCAGCGCGCATCGAGCGCGGCCTCTCTCGGCCTTGAACCCTCCCTCCTTATCGCCGACGAGCCGACCACGGCACTGGACGTGACAACCCAGCGACAGTACCTGGAGCTTCTGAAGGAGATTCAGCAAACAAGCGGAATGGCGATCATCTTCATCACTCACGACATCAGCATCGTGGGCGATCTCTGCGACGAGCTGGCGGTGTTCTACGGCGGTATCATCGTCGAGACGGGTCCAAAGGACCAGATCTTCAACAAGCCGTCGCACCCGTATACCGAGGCGCTGCTCCAAGCCGTTCCCACCCTGGGCGATACGCGTGACCGCCTGCGCACGATTCCCGGCGAGCCTCCGTTCGCAGCCGACATCCCGCCGGGATGCCCGTTCCATCCGAGATGCGACTACGCTACGGAGATCTGCCAGAGTGGTGAGCCGCCGCCGGTCTTCTCGACAAATGACGGTCGGAGGGTTAGGTGCTGGCTTTTGGAGGACGATGGACAGCGCACTGATTGAGGTTAGGAATCTGGTCAAGCACTTCCCGGTAAAGGGGGGGTTTCTTAACCGGAGAGTCGTGGGCCACGTGAAGGCCGTCGATGACACCTCCTTTGAGATCGGCCGTGGGGAGACGTTCGCACTAGTCGGCGAGTCTGGCTGCGGAAAGACGACGGTCGCCAACCTGATCTTGAAGCTCCTGGAACCGACAGCGGGAGACATCCTGTTCGAGGGACAGCCGATCAGCCAGATGTCTACGGAAGAGTCCAAGTCGTACCGTAGCGCGGTGCAAGCCGTGTTTCAGGACCCCTACGGCGCGCTCAACCCGCGGATGAGGGTCGGCCACATCGTCTCCGAGCCATTGGAGGTGCATGGAGTTGACAGAGGAGAAAGGACGGTGCGGGTCGCTGAGGCGCTGAGATCGGTGGGACTGCCGGAGGATACGCGTAGCCACTTTCCGCACCAGTTCAGCGGTGGACAGCGCCAGCGGATCGGCGTCGCGCGCGCGTTGGCGCTCAAGCCGGCCCTGATCGTCCTCGACGAACCCGTGTCTTCTCTCGACGTCTCAATTCGATCCCAAGTGTTGAACCTGCTCAAGGATGTCCAGGACGAACGCGGGATATCGTACCTACTCATCAGCCATGACCTGGCTTCCGTAGAGCACATGAGCAGTACTATCGGGGTGATGTATCTGGGCAAGCTTGTTGAAGTCGGCGAATCGAAGACGCTGTGCTCCGACCCGCTCCACCCGTACACGGCCACTCTCGTGGCGGCTTCGACCCCTGCCAGCCGCACTCCACCGTGGCAGCTGCCCATCGTGGGCGAAGTCCCGAACGCCCTAGAGACCCCGAGCGGATGTGCGTTCAACCCACGCTGCCCATTCGCGATGCCGGTCTGCTCCGAGGTCACCCCTGACCTAACAGAAGTAGAGACTGACCGATGGGTGGCCTGCCATCTGTATCCGAACGAAATCAGTCGGATCGACAAAAGGGGACCGACACCGGACACGAGTGAGTCGAGCGACGGCGAAGAGTCAGCCTAAACGTTCTGACAGACCACTCGTATTAGCGATGCACCGATCGCCGTATCGAAGGACAAGTAAGGAGACTCGCAGATGGGCAAAGCGCTGGAGGGGATCCGCATAATCGACTTGACCCAGTTCGAAGCAGGGACGTCCTGTACCCAACTTCTGGCCTGGCTCGGCGCGGACGTCGTGAAGGTGGAAGAGCCGACCCGAGGTGATCCGGGCCGGGCCACAAGGCCCAGATCGCCAGAGGGCGGTGACAACGGCTACTTCCTCAACTTCAACTCCAACAAACGAAGCGTGACCCTGGACCTCAAACATGAGCGCGGGAGGGAGATACTCCTGAATCTGGTGGAGGTGGGAGATGTGGTTGCTGAGAACATGGGGCCGAACACGCTCGACAGGCTGGGGCTGGGTTACGATGTTCTCAGCGGAATCAATCCGAGGATCGTCCTTGCCCAGATCAAGGGTTTCGGCTCGTGGGGTCCGTACAGCGACTACAAGAGCTTTGACAACATCGCCCAGGCTACAGGGGGTTCGATGACCGTGACGGGGTGGCCTGATGGTCCTCCGGTTAGGCCCGGCGTTACAATCGGCGATACCGGGGCCGGCCTTCACGCCGCCGTCGGAATCCTTGCCGCGCTGTGGCAGCGCGAGGTGACTGGGAAGGGTCAGGTGATCGACGTCTCGATGCAGGAGGCGGTCGTAAACCTGGCCAGAGTCTCGCTCTGCGACTTCAACGACTCACACAAGCCCAGGGGTCGGATGGGTAATCTGGCCCCTGGCGGGCTTCCGGGAACGAACACCTACCGATGCAGCCCCGGCGGTCCCGACGACTACGTGTACATCATGGCGAACCCCGTTCGGATTCATCAGTGGCTCGCCCTCGTCCGCACGGTCGGCGGCGACGAGCTCGCGGACGACCCGAACTACGCCGACATCGATTGGATCCGCAAACACAGAGATGAGCTCAATGAGTTGATCGAAGACTGGACGTCTCAGCGGACCAAGTACGAGGCGTTCCACGTGCTCGGGAAGGCCGGTGTGCCCTGTGGGCCGACAATGAACGGCACGGACATCTATTCCGATCCACACCTCTTGGAGAGAGGAATGATTGAGACGCTCGAACACCCGCTGCGCGGTCCGTTCATGATGCCTGGATGCCCGGTCAGGTTGACCGACTCCCCTGTCGATATGACCATCGGCCCGATGCTCGGGGAGCACACTGACGAGGTGCTCAGCGAGTTGCTGGGGTTTAGCGACAGGACCCTCACCGGCCTCCGCGAAGAACGCGTCATCAGATAACGCGCCCGAACAACGGCCCGAACGTCGGCCCGTGCCACGCCACCATGCTGAGACCCACCTCTGATCTCCGGATGCCCATAGGGGTTCGCCCCTCCACGGCGGGCGGGCGCGGCGAACGAACCGCCCGCGCCCCCAACGCCGAAGCTCAGACGCTCGGTTTCGATCCAGGACGACTACGTCCGTTTGACAGCACAAGTGCCCTGATCTAGACTGCGTGAGTTCTTCGGCCGTCCTAATGGTCGAAACGCAAGAGCAAGGCGAGTAGCGCTGCGAAACCAAGGAGGAATCCAGATGAAGCTGACTCCATTCTTTTTGATCGGTATATTGGCCGTCGCCGTCGTGATGGCAGCCTGTACCAGGGAGGTAGAGGTACCGGTCCCGGGCGAGACCGTGGTGGTGGAAAAGGTGGTCACGGAAACGGTGGAGGTCCCCGGTGAGACCGTGGTGGTGGAAAAGGTTATCACGGAGACGGTCGCAGTCCCGGGTGAGACCGTGGTGGTGGAAAAGGAGGTTGTTAGAGAGGTGGAGGTCCCCGGTGAGACTGTGGTCAAAGAGGTGGTGAAGACGGTGGAGGTCCCGGGTGAGACCGTGGTGCTGGAAAAGGTGGTCACCGAAACGGTCGAAGTCCCGGGTGAGACGGTAGTCGTCGAGAAAGAGGTCGTCCGCACCGTAGAGGTCCCTGGTGAGACTGTGGTGGTGGAGGTCCCCGGTGAGACCGTCGTCAAAGAGGTAATCAAGGAGGTTGCTGTCCAAGTTATGGTCACTCCGACGCCTCAGCAGCAGCTCGAAGGCGTCCCGCAGAGTGTGGAGAACCTCACCATCGCCTTTGACGGCTGGGGAGGGGACATCGTCAACCCGTATCAGGGGATCGGCGTTGCGTTTATGCAGGACTACCTGAACTTGCGTCTACTCACACGTGATCAGGACGGTCAGATCCAGCCCATGTGGGCGACCTATTGGGAAACCTCGCCTGAGGGCGTAAGTGTCTCATTGGATCCAAATGCTCGGTGCCAGAACGGCGAGATGCTGACGACCGAGTCTCTCAGGTACGGCTTCGAAGCTCTGGCAGGTATGAACCCCAAGTTTAAAGGGTCCAACCGAACGCCCTCGATTTCCCGCGCTTACGACTCCATCGAGGCCATGGGACCCTACGAGGCAAAGATCAAGACGAAGTCGCCGAATCCGGTCTTCCCACTCGAAGTTATGGGCCATAACTACCACTTCGTGTGGTTCGGACCCAGTGAGTACCTGGAGCAGGTTGGCCACGACGGATACGTGGAGACACCGGTCGGGTGCGGACCTTATCGGCTTGAGGAGTTCAAGCCCAGCGAGTGGGCCGTCTGGAGTCGGTGGGACGACTTCTGGGCCGACTACGACTACTGGAAGCGGCCGCAGCATAAGAACATGGAATGGCTGCTGGTCAGGGACGAAGGGGCTCGATTCGCCATGCTGGCGAGCGAACAGGTCGATATGTCCATAGGAGTCCCGTTCTCGATCGCCGGACGCCTACCGCGTGCGCCGCTGCCCAAGCAGGACATCAACCCGGACAAGGGGCCGATCTGGATTCAGGTCTTGAACTCCGCCGGCAAGATGAACATCGGCTTTGACGCGATCTCGGTGGTGCAAGAGAAACTCGACGGATGGGAGGAGTGGCAGGACGACCCTGTCCACGACGTCCGGGTGCGTGAGGCGCTCGAGCTGGCCATCGACAAGAGGGCAATCGTCAACGACTTCCACTTCGGCGTGACCGTGAACAACCAGTCGATCTGGCACAAGAGCGTATTCGGCTGGCGCTCGGAGGTGGGAGAGAACATCTCGCCGTACGACCCTGAGAGGGCCAGAGAGCTCCTGGCAGCTGCTGGATACGCTGACGGCTTCGACACACAGATCCACTTCGGTGTGTTCACCGGCAGACCCGGCCAGCCTCAGGCCCTAGACGCCATCGCCAGCTTCTGGAAGGACGTCGGCGTTAACGTCACGGTCATCGAACAGGACCCGCGGGAGATGTACAGCAAGATCAACAACCCCGTCCGCGCGTGGAGGCCGATGAGCCTGAACACCTGGGGACGGCAGGAAGACCCGATCCTGATCGCCCACTGGGGCTACTCCGGTCCTGAGACCGGATCGGGCGAGCGAGCCTACTACAACGACAAGACAACCGACTGGGGCCTGCAGATAATGAACACCACAGACAAGGCGGAACACGCCAGGCTGTTGGCCCTGATTGAGGACGAGGTGCTCGCCAACCACTGGGTAATCCCGGTCTACGAGCAGGGCATCATCTTCGCGTACTCAGACCGCGTGCTCGCGCACCCGCTCCAGGAGTTCGGAGTTCACTTCATCGACCTCCAGAGGATAGTTCTCAGGGACTGAGACGCGAACCTCTAGAAGTACAGGCATCAGATCGATAACGGAGTCCGGCGACCCGGCCATGGAGTTGGGTCGCCGGTTTCTACTCCGGCCAGAAACACACAGGGAACAGCGCCGTGAACTTCGCCCATAAGCGGTCCGCCGGCGGATGACCCGCTACATAGCCAAGAGACTAATCCAAGGGGTGATCACCATGTGGCTGGTCACCCTGCTCGTCTTCGGCCTGCTTCGGATAACGGGTAATCCTGTGGACTACCTGGCCCCTCCCGATATGCCTCACCAGGACAGGAACTATCTGAAGAAGCTCTACGGTCTGGACGAGCCCTCTTGGAAGCAGTATCTGCTCTTCAACAAGGGCATCTTCACCGGTGACTTTGGTAGGTCATTCAGCGGAGTGCAGCAGCCGGCACTGGAGGTGTTCTGGTCCCGTTTTCCGGCGACGATGCAGCTAGCCGGAGCCGCCCTGCTCTTCTCAATCGTGTTTGGAGTGGGTATCGGAGTCATCTCGGCCACGCGACCGGAGTCGATCTTCGATCGCATTGGCAAGATCCTGGCCATCACTGGACAGGCGATGCCGGTCTACTGGTTGGGTCTGCTGCTCATTCTGCTGTTTGTCGTATATCTGAGATGGCTCCCGACCGGGGGAGGCCTCGACAGACTGGGCCTTAAGGGGCTGATCCTCCCTTCAGTCACCCTAGGCTGGGCGTTCGTGGCCGCCCATACCAGGATCGTCCGCTCCAGCATGCTCGAGGTACTGGAGTCGGACTATATAAAGATGGTGCGCGCCAAAGGAATGCCGACGCACATAGTAATCTGGAAGCATGCGCTCAAAAACGCGTCTATTCCGGTCTTCACCCTCTTTGCGGTGAACTTCGCGGCCATCGTCTCCGGAGCTGTAATCACCGAGCGCATCTTCACCTGGCCGGGAATCGGTAGCCTCCTGGTGGACGCCATACTTTCCCGAGACTATGCCGTGGTCCAGACCGTGGTGTTCTTCACCGCGCTGATGGTCGTTGTGGTCAACCTACTCGTCGACCTCGTGTACGGCTGGCTTGACCCGAGGATCAGGACTGCATAGAGGATCGCATGGCCGACCATGGACTGAACAGTCGACAGCTTGACATCGCCACAGCTATCGCCGTAGGTAGATCCGTAGTTGGAGCGTTTAGGGAAGTTCCGCGATTCTCACTGTTCTACTTTGTTGTAGCGGTGACCTGTGCGATCTTTGCCCCCATAGTCGCCCCTTTCGACCCAATCAAAGTCGATTCCACGAACATTCTGGCGCCGCCGAGCTGGGGACCTAACCCGTTGGGGACGGACCACTTGGGTCGCGATATAGTGACCCGGCTCATCTATGGAGCCCGGATTTCCGTGACAGTGGGGTTCCTGGCAGTGTTTGTTTCAGGGACGGTCGGGACCATCATTGCCACCATCTCCGGTGTCTTCAGAGGATGGCTGGACACGATTCTGATGCGCATCACCGATGCGTTCATGGCCCTTCCGTATCTGATGGTGGCGGTGACGGTGGTTTCTATCCTGGGTCCCAGCCTGAGGAACGTGATTCTGGTGATCGGCCTCCTACGATGGATGAACTACGCTCGGGTGATCCGGGGGGAGGTGCTGAAGATTTCCCAGATGGACTACGTTCGGTTGGCCACCGTTGCTGGCGCCGGGAGAGGCCGTATCATCGTGCGCCACGTTTTTCCGAACCTGGTCAATACACTGCTGGTCCTTGGCACGCTGGAGCTGGGTACCGCAGTGATCACCGAGGCCGCGCTCAGCTTCCTCGGTCTGGGAGTACCGCGACCTCTTCCCTCGTGGGGTACGATGCTGGCCGAGTCCCAGACGTTCCTCTACATCGCGTGGTGGCTCCCGGTGTTCGCTGGGGTCGCGATCTCCCTGCTCGTAATGTCGAGCAACCTGCTGGGAGACTGGCTCCGAGACCGGATGGACCCCGTAAGGCGCCAGCTCTAGGCCAGTTCCACGTTCCAATCGTGAGGTGGTGGACCTGGATGGAATTGGTGTATGGTAGATATATGTGAAATGGTTCTACCTTGGGAGATTATATGAGTCTGAACATCAAGAATGAAGAGGCCTGCCGTCTGGCCGCGGAGCTTGCTCAACTCACTGGTGAGACCATGACCGGCGCTATAAAGGTAGCGCTCCAAGAGCGGTTGGTCCGTGAGCGCAATTTCCGAGGTTTCGACGGTCGAGTGCGGGAGTTGAAGAGAATCGGGCAGCGCTGTGCCAGCCTTCTGCAAGATGGGCCATCGTCAGTCGATCACGGAGACTTTCTGTACGACGCGGACGGGCTTCCGAGGTGATCGTCGACACATCGGTGCTGCTGGCCGTTCTGTTCAACGAAACAGATGCAGAAAGCTATGCGAGCATTTTCGCGCGCAACTCTTCGTGCCGAATGTCGGCAGCAAGTTTTCTGGAGGCGGCGATAGTCGTGGAGAGTCGTGGCGGCGCAGAGGCGGGATACGAGCTCGACATCTTTCTGGATAGGGCTGGGATTGAAGTCGTGCCTGTTACGTACAGGCAAGTGCAAGCCGCCCGTCGCGCGTGGCGGCGGTTTGGCAGGGGAAACCACCCTGCGGGACTGAACTTCGGGGACTGCCTCTCCTACGCGTTGGCGGAGATTTCGGCCGAGCCGCTGCTGTTCAAAGGAGAGGACTTCGCTCTGACCGACATCGACGCCCGTTGAGCCGTCTGGTCGACTACGATTACCTCCTCGGAACCGCAGTCATTCGCCAATCGGCGACGCGATGCAGAACTCGTTGCCCTCGGGGTACTGCAAGACCGTCCAGTTGAACTCCCCCTCTGAGTGGTCAGCCAGCCGCGTCGCGCCCGCGGACACCAGTCGCTCGACGTCTGACTCACGGTCGTCTGACTCGAAGTCGAGGTGGCACCTGTTCTTGGCGCTCTTCTGGTCCTCGATCCTGTTGATGAAGATGTGGTCGAGTCCCGTCCCCGCCGGTACCAGATGCGCGAACCATTCTTCCGATTCTATGACCTCGTACCCGGTCGCTCGATGCCAGAATTCGGCGAGCGCCTGAACATCTCGGCCGTCAAACACTACTCCAGTTGGTCTGATCGGCATCTTGTTACCTCCAGTTGATCCCTCGTGGGAGTGTATCTAGGAAGCGTGCCACGCCACGAAAGCCGTCCAACTCAGAGGACCGCAGTCCGCTCGCAGCTACGATCGAAGTCACTTAGTCGCTCTGATCGAATACATCTGGGGGATCGCGTCGTTGTTTTTCTTGAACCGCCACCAGCCGTCGTCGTTACGCTCCATGGTCGGGTATGCCTGAAAGCAGGAGACCGCAAACTCGTTGAGGAGTTCGATCCTCAGTCCAGCGCCGATCAGCGCGTTCACGATTTCCCCAAGGCTGTGCTGCCACTCGAAGGCAGGGCTCTTGATCAGTTCGGGTCCTGTATAGCTCGGCTCGTTCCCCTCGAACAGCATCTCTCCGTGGAAGTAGTCGTAGGTCGGTTGTAACTCGCCCGACGGTGACTGCTCGAGCACAGTCATGAATGGGTGAACATCGAGGATGTAAAAGGTGCCCCCAGTATTCAGGTGCCTCGAAACAACCTCCGCCCACCCCTTCAGATCAGGCAGCCAGCACAGCACGCCGACGGACGTGAAGACGATGTCGAACTGCTCATCGAGAACGGCTGGCAAGTCGTAGACGTTGGAACAGATGAACCGTACTCTGAGACCCAACTCGTCATTGAGCTCCCGGGCGAGGTCGATCGCAGCGTCGGAGAAATCGACCCCGGTGGCGATCGCTCCCAGACGCGCCCACGACATCGTGTCCATCCCGAAGTGGCACTGCAGGTGAAGCAGCGTCTTGCCGGAGACGTCCCCGACCTCCCGGCGTTCGATCTCGGTGAGCGTGATTCGCCCCGACTTGAACCCATCCATGTCGTAGAAGCCGGACGCGGCGTGTACCGGCGTCCGCTCATTCCAGTTCGTTCGATTGACCTCCAGTCGCTTGTCCATCTGTGCGTGGCTCCTATTTGACGACATGACACGCGTGCCGAGCTTAGACCCCCTCTGAATTGACACCGTCGACAACAGACTCTATCCGCATGTCGGGCAGTGAGAGTACGACAAACGAAGGCGCTTCGAGGCGACGCCAGAAACACACCCGGTCGACACATGCGACACTTGACACGTAGAGGGTCATCACCGTCCCGTGCGTCACCACGATGTTGTCCGTCTGTTCCCGTTTTAGCACGTCATCGATCGCGGCCGAGAATCTGCCGAGCGCTTGCTCGGCGGTCTCTGTGCCAAGCACCAAGCGGTCCTGAGCGTTGAAGAACTGCTCGACCGCCGCTTCGAACTCCTCTTCTGTGGGAAAGTACGGGACTCCGGTCCTGTGATGCTCTTCCAGTCCATCCGCGATCTGTACAGGGACTCCAAACGAGGCGGCGACTATCTCCGCGGTCTCGACCGCCTTGGGCTCACTGCTGGACCAGATCACTCCGGGACCCAAACACTTGAGTTTCCCTGTCAGCAAATGAGCCCGATACCGCCCGACTTCGCCCAGTCTCCAGGTTGACGCCGGCTTCTCGGGTTCAACCGCCGGCATCGAATGGCGTACTAGGACTAGATTTTTCAACGTACTCCTCAATCGAAACGCTCGCCGCGTCACCGGGTGTTCCATGCGCTCCCCGCCAGAGCTCGTGCTGTTGCTGCACCGATACCGTGGTTTGCTCCCGTGACGATCGCAACGTGGTTGCTGAGATCGACGTATGTCATCTGGTCCGCTTTCACCCCCTCTTCAGTTTAGCTTGATGGCTCACGCGATTTGTAGCTACGATTCGTCTGGAGCCGGCGAACCGCTTCGAGGCTTAGCTCGAGCTCCAAGTAGCCGAAGGCGAGCGCTGATGGATCAGACCACCACTATCAGAGGGGTCCTCTTCGACTCGGCGGACGTTTTGGTGCGTCCTGTCGCCCCGACGCCTGCTCCGTCATCCGAGGCGTGGCGGCGCTGGTTCCCCGGTTCTGGGTTTCACGAGATCGTGGGCGCGAACTATCCAGAGCTGGCGATGGACGGACTGGACGATGCGATCGCGACTGGAATGGCCTATCTCGACAAATGTCATCTACTGCCGATTTCCTCGGTGGACGAAGAGCGCAAGCAGTTCGCTGTCTTCTACCGGATCGTGCTGGAGAATCTCGGAATCGAGGCCCCATCGCCTTCGCTGACACAACAGCTTGCCGATGCTCGAGTCGACGGCGAACAGATGGAACCGTTCCCTGAGGTCGGTGGCGTACTCACTCGACTGCGTGCGAATGAACTCCGTCTGGGCATTCTCTCAGAGGCGTGGCCGTCTCTCGAGACCAACTACGAACGGCTCGGTCTGCGGCACCTGTTCGATGCGTTTGTAATCTCGGCCCGGGAGGCCCACCTGAAGAGCGCCCCCGCTCTCTTCGAAACAGCTCGCGACCTCATGGCTCTTCCCACCGAATTGGTCCTCTTCGTAGACGACGACCCCCCATATGTCGAGGTCGCGATCGGTGTCGGTTTCCAGGGTGCGGTCCTCGCTCGGGAGCCGGACATCCCGGTCGTTCGAGGCCTGCGCTATCTCAGTGACCTAACCGAAGTAGAGGCGTTGGTTCTACACGACTGCGGAGCAAGCGAAGGGTGAGAGCTAACTGCACGTCACTCCATCGGCGGGCTGCTTGCCAGTCGGATCCGTAGGTAGTCATATGTCCGTCTCCGAGGGCCACGTCACCGCGAACGGAGCCTCCCTGTGGACTGCCACGCAGGGCAGCGGGCCACCCGCGGTGCTCTGCCACGGAGGGCCGGGGATCTACGACTACCTCGGTCCCGTCGCCGCGATGATCGACGACCTCGTTACCGTGCATCGATACGACCAGCGCGGATGCGGCCGGTCGCAAGACGGTGGTCCATACAGCACCGCAACGTTCGTCGCCGACCTCGACGCGCTTAGGGCGCACTGGGGTTACGAGGGTTGGACGGTCATCGGTCACTCCTGGGGAGCGACCCTGGCGCTCCTGTACGCTATCGAACAACCCGCTCGGGTCAGCGGACTCGTGTACATGTCTGGCACCGGAATCGACCCGACTTGGCACGACGACTACCGCAGGAACCGAGAGGCGAAGTTGGCACTCCACGAACGTGAGCGCTTTCGCTACCTGAGTCGCAAGCGGACGACCGCAACTGGATCGGAACTCGCACGGATCAACGAAGAGCGGTCCGCCCTTGTCGAGGCCACTGAGCACTACGACGTTAGTCAACTCGACCATATTCCCCGGCACGACGAGTTCCCAACAAACTATCAATTGAACGCCGTGCTCAACGCCGTGCTCAACGCCGAGTTGGACCGAATGGAGGAGTCGGGCGAGTTACCATTCGAAGTCTCCCGAATCAACTCCCCGACACTCGTGTTAGATGGCGAGTCGGATCCGCGGCCACGGTGGGCGCGTGCCCAGGTTCCCAAGCTTCTCCCCAATTCCCTCCACGTGACTATCGCCAAAGCCGGACACGATCCGTGGGTCGAACAACCAGAGGCGACAGGACGCGCCGTACGGGACTTCCTGATCGAGACGCCTGACGCATCCTGAGCATTCGTGACTATGGTCGTGACCATGTACAATGTGGAAACCAACATCAACCGAGGATGGGAATTGCAGCACAGCGATGACAGAGCGAGAGGCGTCCGGACGATCAAGACCTCCGAGTTCAAGGCTAGATGTTTGAAACTGATGGACGAGGTGGAGGAGAGCGGCGAGGAAGTCGTTATCACAAAACACGGCCGGCCGGTCTCGCGACTGGTGCCCTTCCGTGAGAAGCCGAACATGCCATTCGGGCGCAACAGGGACAGAATTCGAATTCTAGGGGACATCGTCGCCCCGATGCCGAATGAGTGGTTCGATGACCCTCACGAAGGCGGAGATGACCTGTTTTGATCCTCCTCGATACCCATGTCCTACTATGGCATGAGTTTGGTGACGACAGGTTGGGGCCCCGAACCCGGGAAACGTTCGAGCGAGCCCTCCACGAGCGTGATCTCGCGCTCTCTGCCATCTCCTTTTGGGAAATCGGTATGCGCATTGAGAAAGGTCAGCTCGATCTCAGCCTCGACATGGACTCCTGGCGCCGGGACGTCTTGGAACAGGGTGTGAACGAGATCGCCGTAAATGGAGAGATCGCGATCCGAGCGGCGCTTATTCAGGATATGCATGGCGACCCGGCCGACCGTCTGATCGTCGCCACTGCCCAGAGAGGGCATCAGCTCGTAACTGCGGACCCCCGTATACTAGACTGGTCCGGGAACCTAACCACGGTGCGGGCCACCGACTGATCGTTCGCCGGGGTGCTTGAAACATCGTGGTTGCTTCGCAAGAGGTCAAGCAGGGTCGGCACGAGATCGACGTGGCCCATGTTGCCGTCTATCATGGTCTTCTCAGTCGATACGGCAGGCCCACTGATGATCAGGGGACCCTGGTGGAGGCCGGGACTAAGCGGGGAGGGCCGTCGCAGCCTACACTGAGATTTCTCGTTTCTGACCGTGCATGCGATCGTTTGGCGGTGGATCTGGGAGAGGCGGTCGGTTTGACGTCCTCTCGCTCAATTCGAGGCCAGGGCTCACTCGTCAGGCTCGATGTCGTACATCGCGATCATGTAGGGGTGGTCTGGGTCGTACTCGGTGAGTGGCTGAGGGTTCCCGACTTCCCCTCGGGGTCTGACGTTCTCCCCCCTCGTACCGGTGGGTTCATCGCCGAGGTCCCGCCGGCATGCCTCTATTTTGGCGGTAAGCTCTCTCACGATCCCAGGGTGAGAGTCGAACAGGTTGTTCGTCTCTCCGACGTCTGATTCCAGGTCGTATAGCTCGTTGACCTCCATGTCACGGCCCTCCGGGTCCGACTCGCGCGCATGCTTGCGCACGTGAAGCTTCCACTTTCCTGACCTCACGGCCTCGAGGTCGTTCATGTAGTAGTAGAAGAAGGCTTCGTGCGGAGATGTCGCGCCCTCTTCAGCGAACATCAACGGCCCAATGTCCCTGCCGTCGATGACTCTGTCTTGCGGTATCGGAGCGTTGCCCAGAGCTGCAAACGTCGGGTAGAAGTCCATGGCCGAGGCGATCTCTGTGCAGACGGCTCCAGCGGGAATCCTTCCCGGCCATCTCATGATGCACGGCAGCCGCTGCCCGCCTTCCCACGTAGTTCCCTTGCCGCCTCGGAGGGGATCGTTGCTGCCCCCTTTCGTCATGTTGACGATGCTCGCGCCGTTGTCGCTGGTGAAGACGAAGAGGGTATTTCGGTCCAATCCCTGCCTCTTGAGCTCATCCAATAGGACGCCCGCCGACCAGTCGATCTGCTCGACCGCGGCGCCGTACGCGCCGTTCTTGGACTCGCTCAACGAGTGCTTTGGCACGTATCTGGGCCTGTGGACGTACATGTGCGCGAAGTACAGGAAGAACGGGCCGTCTCTGTTCTCCCTGATATACTTGACCGACTCCTCGACATAGCGCTCCGTCAGTGCGCGCTGGTCGGGCTGCTCCTGGATGATCTCCTCATCGCGAACGAGAGGCAGCGGCGGGTTGTCGTACTGTTCGCTCGCCCTGCCCATATCGATCCTGGCCATGTCGTTGCTGAAGGGAAGTCCGTAGTAGCTGTCGAAACCGAACCGGGTCGGCAGAAACTCCAGCTGATCACCACAGTGCCACTTTCCAACCAGCTTGGTAGCATATCCGGCCTGCTTCAGCAGCTGGGCGATTGTGATCTCCCGGGGGCCAAGCCCGTACCCCTGCCCCGGCCACAGCACGCCTCTTCCGTCGAAGGAACCGAAGCCGATTCGCTGCGGGTAGCATCCTGTCATCATCGCTCCCCTGGACGGCGTGCAGATCGACGCGGCCATGTAGAAGTCGGTGAATCGGATTCCTTCGGCGGCCATCCTGTCGAGTACCGGGGTCCTGTTCAGCTCCGAGCCGTAGCAACCGATGTCTCCGTACCCAAGGTCGTCGCAGTTCATGAGCACTATGTTCGGCCTGTCCGCCATCAGTCCCCCCTAGTTTCCATAAGGTCTCCCGCTCAGTCGCAGATCGACACGGCTCAGAGTCGCAACGTATCACACTTCAACAATCGTTGAACCACACTGTCTAGTCGCCGGATGCCGGTGGGAGTTCGCCCCTCCACGGCGGGTGGGCGCGGCGAACGAACCGACCGTGTCCACCGTCGTCGCGAATTACGCGTGGGCTGGTGGATCGCTGAAGCCTCCGCGGGGGTCTCTTGGAGCCATCCTCATTGTGGCAGTCCGCAGCTCAGACCAGCTTCACTCTGCTAGAGATCGCTACTCATGCAGCCCAGGCTTCCGACAGCACCTCTGCCTGCTCTAGGACGGTGATCGTCGCCTTCTCCTGTTTGTCCGGCGGGTAGCCGTGCTTGCGAAGGATGCGCCTGACGGGCACGCGCAACTGCGCCCGGACGTTCTCTCGCAGCGTCCAGTCGATGGTAACGTTCCTACGGACCGTCTCGACTAGCTCACGGGCAATGGCGCGAAGGGTCTCGTCACCGAGCACCTGGACGGCGCTGTCGTTGGCCTCCAGGGCGTCGTAGAAGGCTAGCTCATCCTCCGACAGGCCGAGCTTCTCGCCGCGGGTGTTAGCCTCCCGCATCTCCTTCGCGAGCTCAATGAGTTCCTCGATCACCTGCGCTGCCTCGATAGCGCGATTCTGATAGCGGCGGAGGGTCCGTTCGAGCATCTCTGCGAACGAGGGGGCCTGAACAACGTTCTTCCGCCGTCGAGAAGTGACCTCCCCCTTTAGCAGCTTTTGAAGAAGCTCGACGGCCAGGTTAGGCTGTGGCATCCCTTGCACCTCGGCCAGGAACTCATCCGATAGAATGGAGATGTCAGGCTTCTCCAGACCTGCAGCAGCGAAGATGTCCATAACACCTTCAGAGGCCACGGCGTGGGAGATGATTTGGCGCACGGCGTGATCCATGTCCTCTTCGGTCCGCGGCTCTCCAACGGCGCTCTTGGACAGCACCGACTGCACCGCGTGGAAGAACCCAACGTCGTCCCTAATGCGCATGGTCTCCTCGTGGGGGACGGCGAGGGCGAAGGCTTGAGACAGCTCTCTCACAATGCTTAGACAACGCTCCTTGCCATTCTCCTGGGACAGAATGAGCTCCTGAGCAGCCGGCAGAAGCCCTACCCGCTCCGTAGCGGTGCCAGTTGTCCACTTGGACCAGTCGAACCCGTGGAACAGAGCGCAGCAGACCTCGTGCTTCTCCAACATCACCGCTACCGCCTCATCCTGGTCGATGGCGGTCTGTCCCGTGCCTCCGCTCTCGGTGTAAGTCGCCAGCGCCCGCTTCAAGTCCTGAGCCAATCCCAGGTAGTCGACCACCAGGCCGCCGGGCTTGTCTTTGAAGACGCGGTTGACCCGGGCTATAGCCTGCATCAGACCGTGACCGCGCATCGGCTTGTCCACGTACATGGTGTGCAGACTGGGAGCATCGAAGCCCGTCAGCCACATGTCCCGCACTACGACGATCCGAAACGCGTCGTAGTGACGCCGGAACCGGTTGGCCAGGGCCTCCCTTCGAGGCTTGTTCCTAATGTGGGGTTGCCAGTCCAACGGGTCTTTGGCCGAACCGGTCATCACCACCTTAACGGCTCCGTCGTCGTCATCGTCCGAGTGCCACTCGGGGTGGAGCTTCACCAGCTCCCCGTAGAGGTCGATGCAGATGCGGGCGACTCATGCACACGACCATCGCCTTGCCGTCCAGAGCCTCGAGTCGCTGTTCGTAGTGGTCAACGATGTCCTGGGCCACCAGTTTGAGACGATCCGCGGCTCGTAGGGTCTCTTCAACCGCCACTCTAACGGCGTGGAACTGGTGGTAGCCAGCGATCTTCTTCACCGGTGCGCCGCTGCCGTTGTCCTCGAAGACTATGAAGTCGCGCACCAGTCCGAGGAATCTTGAGAGGTCGCAGATGCCCTCCAGCATGACCTGTAGCTCGGTCATCTGAGCGTCCGCAACCGTCTCCCCGGTCACTGTACGCCAGGGCTTGAACCATTCTGTGCCTGCCGTAAGGGTGCCGATGCGCGCCTGGGTCCCGTCGGACACCATGAGGAAACTCGTTCATTGAAAACAGCGTGTGCAGCTCCGACTTGTAGGTCTGGAGCTGCTGCCAGGCGGTCCAGATGGTCGCGTCCTCGTCCGCTGGGTTCTTGAGCTCGATGATGCCCAGGGGCAGGCCGTTCACGAACAGCACCACGTCGGGCCTGCGGTTGTGCTTGTTTTCGGTGACCGTGAACTGATTGACGGCCAGCAAGTCGTTGTTGGCTGGAGTGTCGAAGTCGATGACCTGGGCCTGGGCACCACGAATCTCCCCGTTGTCGGCCCGGTACTCCACCGTCACGCCGTCGACCACCATGCGGTGAAAGGCGCGGTTTCGGGCCTCGAGCGTCGGCCCCTCGGCGCGAGTCAGCTTTCGGAACGCATCGTCGAGCGCTGGGTTGGGGAGCTCTGGATTAAGCAGGCCCAGAGCGTCGCGCAGCCGGCTCTCCAGCACCACCTGATCGTAGTCCTCACGCTCAGCACCAGGCGTGTCCGGCGCGATATCCGGTCCATGGGCCGTCTGCCAGCCGAGGCGTTGGAGCCATTCCAGCGCGGCCTCTTCGACGACTGATTCGATTATCGTGGTCACTGTGGCTCCCATAGCCGTCTGATGGGAACGGCATAGAGTCTTTCCCCGAACGAGACAGTAGTCTCGCCATCATAAAGTACCACCCCATTAGCGAAACGATCACCGGTGACCTTGGCTAGCTTCCGCAGGCCTCTGAAGTCCGAGTGCGTTACGGTCGCACCAGACTTCACCTCGACTCCGGCAACCGACGTCCCGTCTCTTTCGAGGACGATGTCAACTTCGACCCTATCTTTGTCTCTGTAATGCGAAAGTGAGATGTAGGACTCGTGCCAACTCGCCTGCTTTTTGAGTTCCAGGTACACGAACGTCTCAGCGAACTGCCCCAACAGCTGCCGATCCTCGGCGAGTCCCCACGCATCAACCCCGAGCAGGGCACTCCCAAGCCCGGTATCTCCGATGTGGATCTTTGGGGTCTTGACCAGTCTACTCAGCTTGTTAGTGGACCAGGGAGGCAGGAGCTCCAGCAGGAATAGCCGCTCAAGGAGCGACAGATAGTCCGTAACCGTTGGGCGGGTGATCCCGAGGTTTCTTGCGAGCGAGTCGCGGTTGAACATTCCTGCCGTTTGCGCCGCAGCTGCCGCAAGAAGCCTCGGTAGTTCGTCCAGCCTTCGGATTCTGGACATGTCCCGCACGTCCCGTTGCACCAGTGTCTCGACGTAGTTGCGGTACCAATTCGCCCGCCTCCGGCCCTGTGGAAGTGCAATTGCAGGCGGATGTCCTCCGGCAGCGATCCGCTCGGGAAGTTCATCGCGGAGCCGTGCCGACTGGCCAAACCCGAAGCCATCCCCGAAGAGTGCGTCCAGAAAGTCAGAAACAGTGTCCGTTCTCACATCCGTTGAATACCGCCCGACTTGTAACTCGCACTGAGCGAAGGGATGGAGCCTGAGAATTTGAAGCCGGCCTGCCAGCGAATCCGAGAGTCTCGGAATCAGGAGTAAGTTGGTTGAACCAGTCAGCACGAATCTCCCGGGAGTCCGATCTCGGTCCACTTCGAGCTTTATCGAGGTGAACAGCTCAGGGACCCGCTGGACTTCGTCGAGGATTACCCTTTGGGGCAAGTCGGACACGAATCCGACCGGGTCAGACTGTGCGGCGGCGCGCAGAACATCGTCATCGAAAGAGAAGTAGGTGTATCCGGCGCCCGGATCACTCCCCAGGGGCGATGTCCCGTGATCTGAGGTTTGGGTCGGCAGTGGAATGATTGGATTGGAGATGGGAATCGGGTTGCTGACCGCTATGACATTCGAGCGTCCGCGTTTTGTGTGATCAGGTACGCGGAGGGTTCGGGCGAGGGTCGACTTGCCGGACTGGCGAGGACCGTGAATAAGCACGACAGGGGAGTCTGTCAGCCCCTCGATTAGTCGGGGACGTACGAAGCGGGGGTATATGGGGGACTCGTTCATCGTCCCATTGTAGAGTCCCATAGCGGCCAATCGCAAGGTTCATATACGTCCAATCGTAAACAAGCATGCGGTTAGTCCCCGCTTTCGGCATGAAGATCAGATGGTTGCACCCTCGTGCAAGGTGTCGTTGATCATCGCGCCCATAGTTTCCTTTGCGGCTAATCGCAGCGTTACTATGCGGCTAATCGCAAGGTAAGTATGCGTCCGATTGCAGATTGGCGAGAGGGGAACGTCAGAGCGCCGACCCGGTGAGCCTGGCTCACAAGCGTCTGGGTTGCGGCCTCCTCTCCCTTGACGGGAGTGAGCCTGTCCTGAGCGTGCCGCAGGGATTGACGAATGAGTGATCGGTGGCTGGGGTGCGATCGATCACCATACTGAGTAGTCTTGTTAAACACAGCCCTCTAAGATCGGCCAGGCGCCTGAGACCGCGATCCCAGATTCGCCACCGAAACCAGCGTCCCGCAATCCGGCCACGCCCTCCGCCTTCCCGGCGAACGCCGGGACCCAGGGGAGTGGGGCCGCAATGACACTCACGAATCAAGTATCCGGTTGAAAGCGTACTCAATCGCTAGACGTTGGACTCGGGGTACACCCTCGGCGGATACCGATCGGCAACCTCTAGGGATGCCTCCCTCATAGCAGTCACACAAGTACCAGTCCAGGCTTGAGTCCCAGCTTGTCGCGAAACTCCTCTGGGATACGATCCCAGTGTTCCATCAGTAGATCAACCAGTTGGTGGCCGTTTATCAAGCCAATGCGTGGAAACCCCTCCTCCAGAGCCACTTCAGTTGCGCTGGCCTGAAAGTCGGATGTCGTTATGAATGCCCCTTGCCCTCCAAAGGGAATCGCCTGGCGAAGCTGCCGCACGACGGAAGCCTTCACAGTGTTTCCCACTGCATACCGTTTCGCCTGGACGAAGATCTTGATCTTGGCTAGGTTCGACACATCCAACTCCCCGGTGGCATCGACACCACCGTCGCCGGACTTGCCGGTCACCTCGGACCCCTCAAACCCCAATGCCTCCAGCAGGTGTCCAACCAGGATCTCGAACTCCCCAGCGTCGAGCTGGAGGATCTGATCCAGAACGACTCGGTAAGGATCGCGTGTGGTGGGACTTGTCACCTCGGGCGCCTCGCCCACGCCGACTTTGACTAGGAACTCGTCACGCTGGGAGATGCCGAACACCGTCAACGATGAGCGGATCGTGTTTTGGAACGGGACTGAGAACTCCGAGCGGGTCAGTCGTTTCTTGGCCCATTCGACCTTGCGGCGATGTGGGTACGGGCAACCATCTCCGGGGTCCGAATAGTAGTAAGTTGGTGTCCCCGTAACCTTCCCGTAGTGGAGCCACTCAGTATCCGCCGCCGGAGTGATCACGTAGTCACTCGCTTTGATCTCGAGCAGGAATCGCGCGATCTGCCCCACCTGCTGGCCGATTACAATGTTGCTTGTGTCGTTTGGGTGGGCTTTTCGGTAGATCGGGTAAAGATCTTCTTTGATTTCGATCGAGGAGAGATCCTCTCCCGGTATCCACCCGACCGCGACGTACCCGCCGCTGACAAAATGCTGGGTGTAGGTTCCGAACTCCGCACGGACTACCCAAACGTTTGTCATGTCCGCTCCTGGTGTTCCAATTCGACTATGTTCTGGCAGTGTCTCGGCTCGTAGGCCCAGTCACATCGGCCTCGCCAGCGAGGGCCCATTTGACGATGGACAGACATCCGACGGGCTGTCGTTGAGGTCAAACCTGAGTACTTGTCCGCTTCACGTTTGGACCATCTCCGATGACAGCGCCAATGCGGTTCTTGAGAGAAATGCGTAGTTCCTTCGGCGTTTCCCAAAGTATGTGGTTGTACTGTCGAGTGTCAAAAGAGAGATCGTCTACTAGGTCCTTTCGACAAGTGTATATCACTCGACGGCCCAGGCCTTCTGCGAATCCGGCTTCGAAGTAGACACCGCCTCTGGCGCCTCCCTCTCCCTGGGTGAAGTCTGCCACGAGGAACCTTGATCGCCTGATCTCGGCAATAATCTCATCATCGATCTTGTTTGAGTGTTCCTTGCGGTCAACCCGGAGGGCCTCATAGCCCGCATCCTCTATTCCGGGCTTAATGCCTCTCTCATATACGACATCCATCGTTGGGTCGAACCACATCGCCACGAACGCCTGAGAGGAATCGATGGTTGAATCGAGTTCCTCTATAGTTCTGTATCCCGCGACCGTAACCTGAAAGGAGTCTATGGGACCTTGGAATGGAGACTCGACTTGGTTCCTAGTCACTAACCCTTGACTTTCCAAGAAACCAGCTAGGTAAAACACCTCTGAGTGCTCGGTAGACTCTGTCCATGCCATGGCTTCAAGATGCAGAGAATTGTACGTGTCTCCGTCTTTGCCAGTATCGACCAATACCCCCGATTGACCATCCTGGATTCCTGGTTGTGGGTACTTGACCGCCAAGTCAACCTGCTCACTGACGATCCTAGTTTGTCTCGTCAAGAATCTGAGCAACCTCATGGCCCGGTCGTGTGTTGGTATCCGGGACCTGCTTACTGCGAAATCGAGAGTTTCCTCCGTGACTGTCGGTGTTGAGTCGCCGCTAAGATGTTGATCGATAATCCAAGTAGTGAGTCTAGCTTTCTCGTCGCTCGACAACCGCTCGGCCATATGCACGGCAGCACCAGTGATTTGATAGGCTCCCCCTGCCTTCGCCGAATGGTTGACACTCTGGTTACCTGAACGGATGAGTTCGTACCCACCAGCTTGGAAGTTGCGTCCCCAGATCGGGCAGTTTGAAATAGAGAAGAAATCCACCACAGTCTCAGAGTACTCCTGCGAAAGTTAGTATCTCACTCACAGGGCAAGGCCCCTTCACCTAGCTGAAGTTCCCCCGACACCAGTTTGGGCAGCAGCATATCGCGTTCGCCTGCAAGCGCATGAGTAGTTAGAGTGTTCGAACTTATCTTGTGGTCAAGGAACGACAACTGAGGGTCGACGACATCTATCAGATTTGTTGGCGGGCTTACAACGGGCAAGGATCCAAGCTGTGCCTTAGTGATCGATCCAAACACGGTTCCAGTGTGCTCGTATTCACGTAGTTCATGCTGGATAGAGCCAACGGAGTAATAGGTGAAACTCTCAGACCCCGACACGTGCCGCATCGCTGCTACACCTCTACCGATACAACATCGCTCCCAAGCCATGTTGATGTCACCAACCGGAGCCCTCACACTTACGAGAGTGTCCCCGGGCTCAGCTAAACGGGTCGGAGCTGTGCAGAACTTACGGTTCTGTGGAAAGCGAAAGCCAAAGTCGGTCCGACCTTGGAAGAACGGCAAGCCTTCAGCCTTTTCGTTGTACGTGCTACCGGGAGGAAACTGCCCCATCGTGAGGTTGTAGCACTTCCCCAGCGTCTTCACCTCCCACCCCTCCGGTATATCCCCAAGCTCCGATGGGACGAGGCGGTTGGGGAAGAGGTCGTAGACGTCGACGGGAAGGCCGGGGAGGGATTCGCCGCGGCGCCAGCGGCCATCGATCTTAGCGCGAACCGGGTCGAAGTCCTCGAACCAGGACTTGAACAGCGCCCGCGCCATCTCCTCCAGCGTCTCATTCATCCGCCGATTCAGCTCGATTCTGTCGTCCAGCGTCCCGAGGACGTGGGCAATGGCCCGCTGTTCGGGGAGGGGAGGGAGTCGGAGACTGACACTATCCGCAAATAAAGTAAACTGAAACCTCGCAATACCGGTGTGTTGGACTTAGAATTGTTCGATCTGACCCGAGGAGTACATGTACTGCAGAAGCCAGAATAGATAGGACGGTTTGACTAACCGCGTGTCTGGACGGAGAATACGGGCGATACTTGCACAAGTGACAGGACCCTCAAATGAGCTGAGAACGGTCGACTTGATGAGCAACGTGCGGCCGGTCGGACGTGTCTTGGATCCCCCAGCAGTCTCGATGACAATATCGCCCAACTTAAGCGACTTGCGACTGACCACATCAGATCTGACGTAGCGAGTAGGGACTGAAGAAATATCACCCAAGCGAACTGCGTCAAAATCGGTCCCGCGGATCACTCGGGTTCGTGTAAGACCTGGCAGGAACTCGGCCTCCCCCCACTCTCCGTCCCGCGTGTACGTCAATAGTTCACGAAGGTTGCTGTGACGCACATCCGAGCTCACAGGGTTAACCATTTCTGCTCCAGCTTCCGACCCAATTGATACGACGTAGCGATTGGTGATTTGCTCGACGACAACCGGGCTGAATCAGCCACTAGTACTGAATTCCCATTTTGATCGAATTGAGTAAGTCAAGCCGCCAGTGTACTCGCGAACCGCCCACTCATCCGTTCTACTCTAGGAGCCACCTTGATGTAGAGTCAAGTTGCATTCATCACTTTTCATCGGTCCTGTCCGCACATGTGAGAATTAATAGGACAACGGGCCCAATATCGAACGTCGATACTACAGACCGTGGCTCGCAGATTGGTTCTCGGTCGTCTCAGGTGCGTTAGACAAGGCGGCCCGGGCCCTTCTAACTTTGCGAATCACTACGAACAGGAAGATGAGGGGCAGGAGTCCGGGGATTAACAGAGGAAGAAACGATCTTTCCCATTCCTCCATCAGCGCATTGTACTCGACTACCCACGCCGGCTGATAGCACTGACCGCCATTACAGCCGCTTGCATCGGTTGGCACCCACCACTCCACTGATTCAGCGCAAATCGCGCCGTCTGCGACCGGTCGGGAAGCGGTACAGTCAGAAGAGTCGACTTCCTGAATGATTCCAGACGGTCCCATGACGAGTTGTTCGAGTTCGCTCTCGAGCCGGGAATCTTGGATGGCCCATTGGCAGCCTGCGATGAAGGTGAGTATTCCAATAACGAGCGGGATCGCCACCATCCAAACTGCATTGCGTAGTTCAGCGTTGGCGCGGGTTACGTGCTGTTCCAACGACGGGTTCCTCGGCTGGTTAACTTCATTCTGTTGCACGACGCCGTTAATCAGTTCATGCTCTAGTACGGTGATTGGTGCTTGAGCAACGGCCGACCGACAGAGCGTGGTCCGCGCTTGGCTTGTACGCGATTCAGCGGGACAGGCTCAATCGTGCCTCACGCGCCGATACTTCGCTAATGTAAGCCTTCACCAGGCTGTCGAGTTTGGCTTTTGGTCTGTAATTCGCCGAGACTACCGCTTGCACACGCCCGTCCGACCGAAGCTGTTCGGCCGAGGTACGGGCATTCCTGCCATGTGGACGGTAAACCGCGATGGAGAGGCCTCCCTGTTCCTTGACTAGGCGGAAGCAGGGGATGTCGGTGAAGCCGTCGCCGATGTAGATCATGTTCTCGAAAGGGATCGGTCGGTCCTGCTGTTCGACGAACTCGTTGACCTTGGAGTCGTCGGTGAGGTCGTGTGCGCCCTTGTTTATCCTGAACAGGTACTGGGTCTTGTTTGTGTAGTTGACCGCCTGTGCGGGCCACACCGCGACGCCGTTGTGGTCGAACATGAACCTGCAGGCGTAGATCTGCGCGAAGTGACCGGCAATCGACGTGCCCTCGATTATCTCGGCATTGCCTGAGGAGACGATGTAGTGCTCGATCCGAACGCCCGCCTCTTTGCCATATCCGTTTATCCGATCAAACCAGCCCTCCACTCCATCGTAGAATCGGACCGACTTCCCCTGGGCGCGGAAGTCATCAAGGCGCACAGGTACGTGCGCGCCCTCTGCCTTCTCCAGCATAAGCCGCATGTACATCAGGATCTGGTCTGCGCTGTGCTCCTTGACCTTTTCGTCGACCTCCGCCCAGAAGTCGTCCGGGTCCATGCCGATGTCCGGGATGAACTGCCGCTCCTGGGCGTTGTCCGGCGTTAGCGTGCCGTCGAAGTCGTAGGCGATCGCAACTGTCGGCTGATTTCTGGGCATCAGAGGGGCCAACCTCCCGTGCGAGAACGGTTGTGCCGTGGGTTCCGGCCACGATTGCTGCGGCGGTGCGAGGCGAGCTTACGCCGCTCCCAACTCCGCGCGAACTCGCGTGACATCGGGCGCGTCTCGACCCACATCGTGCCGCTCTTACCTTCGGAACGGTGCTCGGCGGCGCGGCGGCAGGGATTGTTGGTAATCCCGACGTAGTTTATGCGGCCGTTTCTGCTGCGTAGCGTGTAGCCGCTGACATTCCGACGGGGGCGGTATCTTGGCATAGTAGTTTTCGCTTTCACCCTCACCCTAGCCCTCTCCCTGAGGGAGAGGGGACTTGCTTGTTGCTACACATGCTTGTTTGTAGACCTCGACCAACTCTTGCAAGCCCATCAAGGGATAGGGGATGTGTTGGTTCTTGTCATCGCTCAAACAGCCTTCTTACCTCGCCGGTCCCGACGAACTGCGACAGCAGCCGGTAGTTGCCGGAGTCGTACCGTACTCGGCCTGCGACGATCGCTGGGTGGACGCCGGCCTCCCAGGATAGGTCGACCACCGCCATCGGTGTCGGGCGGTCGTGAATGGCGCCCTCGTCCCAGACCTCCGGAGGGATCAGCGCGTTCTCGGCCATCTGGTCGGCTGCGGTCTCTCTCGAGTCCGGGTCGGAGTCGACCCCGCGCAGGCTGTGGTCGTCGACGTACCCTGGCGCGTCGTCGCCCTCATCGTCGAGGTGCAGTCCAATGTGCGCCAGCTCGTGGAGCAGCGTGAACCAGAAGTTGTCGATCCGGTCGTATCGTAGTGTCATCCCGATCACCGGTCTGCCGTCAGCCAATTGCAGCGCCGCTCCGTCGAGGTGCGTCCTCCGCAAATGCGGTACGTGCTCGAGGCCGATGCCGTGCTCCGCCAGGTACGACCTCGCCCGGAGGGGACCGTCCTCGGACGGGCTGAGCTCCGCGACCTCGCGAAGGAATTCTGGCGTGACCGTCCCTCGTTGATAGTCGACCCTGTGTACGCGTTCCCTCGCCTGTGCCATCACCTGCCAGCACCAGGCGCGAAGGGCGTGGTCGTCTGTCTTTTCGTTGATCCGCACCTGATCGTTCTTGCGGTACAAGGGCTCGAGTGCCAACTGCGGGCCGCCGGCTCGCCCAAGCAGATCTCGCACGAGTTGTTCGGCGTGCCCCTTCAGGTCCCGCACCTCATCAATCCACCCGGCATTGGCCATGGCCCGGAGCGGGAACCTCGTCCACTCGATGTCGGCCGCCGTTTCGGGCAACGTGGCCCCAGGCTCTTGCAGCAGCACGTCAGAGGGGATCCCGAGGTGCGTGTGCAGCGCCCTTGCCATCGCCATTGTGATGTCGCGCTTGCCTGATAGCACCTCCGAGACCTTCGACCGGCTGCCGATGAACGGCACGAGGTCGCTGGGTTTCAAGTCCCGCTGGTCCATCTCGAACTCGATCGCGGCGACCGCTGACGGCATGTCGACCGGATAGTTCCTGTCCTCGTAAACCTCTAGCAGATCGGTGAGCAGGTCCAGCTCAATTCTCATTGGATGGTCTTCGTCCGCGATCTGACCCTCGTCAGGCGACAGAGCCCTGAGTAGCTCCCAGGTGCGGTCCAACGCGGCATCGTACCTCAGCCTCGGTGCGTATGGATCGAATAGATGTCACGCCTACACCTCCTCCGCGTTGATTCGATTGCATTCCGTGCGGGTACCAACGAACCGTATGTAGAGCTGTCCGCCTGGATAGAAGACACTGACGACCAGTCGATAGTCGTTTCCCTTGATCCTGAACACGACGCGGTCTCGACCCAATATTCTGGCCCGGTTCCACGCTGCAGTCACGTCCGAAGGAGACTTCCAGACTTCCCTCGTTACCCTCCTGTACCAGGCGTCTAGCGGGACTTTGGAATCCGGATGGCGTTCCCAGAACTCCCGAAGCGTGCGTCGTGAGATGATTCGCAAAGTTGACGTCTGGTGTTCCCAAAAGAGTACGCAGTACAACGCAGCTGAAGTACACAATAGTATACGCCGATTTATTAGGGACTGTCCGGGGATGGTATGAGCCCTAGGCCTTCGGCGGGTCTTCGATGAAGCCCAAGCTTCTCAGGTTTGCCTCGATGGCAGCGTCCAACTCGGCAGCCTCGGCCTGCTGCTCGCGCCACTGTGTGGTGAGCTTCGCCATCTTGACCTCAAACGGGATTCCGTCGTCGGGCTGCGGCTCGACGCCAACATAGCGGCCGGGCGACAGGACGTGGCCGTGCCTGCGGACCTCCTCGAGGTCGGCGCTCTTGCAGAAGCCGGGAACGTCGGCGTAGCCTTCACCAAAACCCTCTCCCGGGTCGAGAGGGCGATTGGTGGTAGGCGCGGCGCGCCACGAGTGGTAGGTGTCGGCGATGCGGGCGATGTCGGAGGCGTCCAGCCCCGGCTGAGCCGCGGCGATCTCGCCACACGTGCCGACGATCGACTCTGGAAAGTAGCTGTTGTCGAGCAGAGTTCCGTCCAAGTCAAGGAAAAGGGCGTCAATCGGATTCATGGACTGGAAGTGATGAGCCGTCATCTCAGTGTCCTTCGTTTGGGCGCTTGGAGCGAGGCGGTGGGATTGGACATCGTCGATCAAGCGCTTCGGTTTGCCCGAGCATAGGTTGGACCGGTCAGTAGAGCCTCGCCGCGGGACCCGGCTGGCTGCCTGCTAAGTCAGTGGCGGCCGCGACGACGCGCGCGTAACCACTGGCGCCCGGGGGTTCGCCCGTATCTGATTCTACATCTTGTTCTGCGGCCATGATTTCTACAGCCCCGGCGGGATTCGAACCGCGAATCCATGTCTCAAGAATCCAGTACGTCGGCGACACTTGCGTGAGGGACGACTGCGGTCGTAGCTGGGCAGTAGAGCCAGGATCTGTGAGCTTGGCGATGGAAACCGCCAGCTCGACAGCGCTCCAAGCGGAGCCCCTTGATTTTTGCGTCGTTCTTCTCCGTCGCCATCCCATCGGTTGACAATCCCGACACCGACGGTTAGCCTTGCGAGGGATTCCTCAGTGATACTTCTATTGAAGTTACCATCCCCCCTCATGCGAGACATCTTTCGACGATTCGATGTGCTTGACGGTCGGCCCGCAAACACCTCACTCGTGATCGAAGGCACACTTGGCCCAGGAAGCGATGCTATTACCTACCTAGACAAACCCAACCGCTGCACGTTCTCACGGCAAGTAACCATCGCCGACGATCCGATCGTAGATACCCATGAACATGGCGGCCCCCGACCGCCGGTCCAATCTCAACATATGAGGAGGCTGGCAAGTGGCCACTAAGGAAGAAATCGCTCTGATGGCTCACCTCATGCGGCGGGCCGGTTTTGGTGCTACCCGCGATGAGCTGGAAGAACTTGTCGATCAGGGGTATGAGGAAACCGTCGAGCAACTGTTGCACCCAGAGCAGCAGCCACGGGTGAACGAGTGTATTCTCTACCGTTACCACCCGATTACCGAGGGCCCGCAATCCGGCACCGCGTCAGGACAGGCCAATTGGCTTTTTCACATGTTGAATACCAAGCGTCTTCTCGAGGAGAAGATGGCGCTCTTCTGGCACCATGTGTTCGCGACCGGCAATAGCAAGGTGGACATCACCATCCATATGCTCGAGCAGATTCAGATGTTCCGCGACTACGGGATGGGCAATTACAGAGAGCTTCTTGTGCAGCTGGCTAAGAACCCGGGCATGATCTTCTGGCTCGACCAACACGAAAACCACAAGAAGAGCCCCAACGAGAACTGGGGACGCGAGCTTCTTGAACTGTTCTCCCTCGGCGTCGGAAACTATACCGAAAAGGATGTCTTTGAGTGTTCGCGGGCATTCACTGGCTGGACTATCAGCGCGAAAATGCCGCGGTTTCCCCATGGTCGCTTTCCCTGGCGCTTCGAGTTCCGTCCCGAGGCCCATGACTTCACCGAAAAGACCTTCCTCGGACATACGGGAAGATTCAACGGTGAGGACATCATAGACATAATCGTCCAGCAGCCTGCGTGCCATAGGTTCATCTCACGTCACCTGTACAACTTCTTCGTCGCGGACGAGCCTCAAGTCCCCGCGTGGTCCATTGAGCCGCCGCGAGACCCAGAAGCTATCGAAGTATTGTCAGAGGCTTTCGTCAACTCCGGCTACGACATCAAGCCGGTGCTGCGGACCCTCTTCAACTCCGATTTCTTCAAGGAGGCGATGTATCAAAGGATCAAGAGCCCTGTTGAGGTTGTGGTCGGAGCCCTGAGACTCACAGGCGACTTGCAGAAGCCAGACCCCCGCTTGGAAGAGGTCGCAATGGAGCCAAGCTACATGGGTCAGGCCATCCTCGACCCGCCAAGCGTAGAGGGTTGGTCCACAGGCAAGGAGTGGATCTACGCTAGTTCCCTCTTGGAACGCGTCAATTTCGTTGCGGACCTCGTCGCCAACACCGAGTTGCCCGGTGTTCAGAGCATCATCAGGAGGGCGGCCTCCAACGAGATTGCGATGACCCCCGAGGCGCTGGTGGATCGCTGTCTGGACCTGATGGGGCCTCTACCAGTAGCCGAGAGTACCCGCAAGGAACTTGTGGCGCAGGTCGAGAGTGGAGGGCCTGTCTCCTGCGCTACGGAGGAAGAGTACGACAGCTTCTCTCGCCGAGTCGGAGACGTTCTGGCGGTGATTGTTGCAGCCAGAGAGTACCAGTTCGGCTAGATTGCACTTCTCCCCAGCACCGAGTCGAGGAGTGTGGCTGTGGCTAATTTAGGGTTTGAAAGGGTGCAACGATGCTAACCACCACCGTGGCCGGACGCACCTGGAACTTCAGTCACGCCATAGGACGAAACACTGCGGTAGGAGCCGGATTCACTCAGCCCACCGACGTTGCGGTTGCGCCTGGGGACGTCCTCTACGTCCTGAGCAGGGGCATGGGGGCGATTTCCGAGACCGGGCGAGTTGGCAGGGTGACTATTGATGAGGAGTTCCTAGGCGACTTCGGCCAGCGCGACTTCACCTGGCCCGCGGGAATGGCTCTCGATAAGAATGTGAACGTTTACTGCTCAGATGAGTGTGAGAACAACATCATCATCTACGACGCCGACGGTCAGATGCTGGGGCATTGGGGAGAGGCTGGAGTCAAAGATGGGCAGCTTAACGGCCCCTCTGGCCTCGCTTTCGACAGCGAGGACAACCTTTACGTCGTGGACGGATTCAACGATCGAGTACAGAAGTTCACCAAGGACGGACGATTCCTCATGAGCTGGGGCGATTCCGGTAGCGGAGATAACCAGTTCAACCGCCCTTGGGGGATCACGGTAGACCGGAACGACGATGTCTATGTGGCCGACTTTGGAAACCATCGTGTCCCGAAGTTCTCCTCCGAAGGTAGGTTCTTGATGAACTTCGGCTCTTCGGTCTTCGATGACGGGGGCGATCTGAAACACCCCTCGGACGTGGCCGTTGACAGCGACGGCGACGTCTACGTAACCGACTGGGGCAACCTGCGGGTGCAAATCTATGACTCTGAGGGTGATATCCTAACTGCGCTGTGGGGCGATGCCATAAAGTTCTCCAAGTGGCAGCAGGCGGTGGTGGACGCTAATCCGGACGTTGTCGCAGCGTACCGTAGGGTCGACGACTGGCTGCCGAAGGCCAGGTTCGACCGGCCTCGCGGCATAGCGATTGACGAGCAGGATCGAATCTTCATTACCGACAACAACCGTGGGAGGGTCCAGGTGTACGCTAAGATTAAGGGCTACGTGGACCCACAGTTCAACCTATGACCAGATTCAGACTACGGACTTGCGGTCTTTGGCATTCCGTGCTCTGTCCACATGAACACATCAAAGACTACAACGAGGGAGGGACTGCGAATGATTGGGCGAAGTAATCTCGGGAAGGGTTCGAGAAGCAGGCAGCCGGTGCTAAGGTCGATGGATGTATCGGGGGAAAAAGGAAGGAGTACGTTGGGGCTTATGCTCATAGCCGTCGTGCCAATACTGCTGTTAGCACTTGCTGTGGCCTGTGGAGCAGAGGAGGTCGAGGCGCCTAGACCGGCTCCCACTGCTCCCCCAATGGTGGTTCCAACGGCGCCGCCTCCGGCTCCCCAACCCAGTCCGGTACCAGCCCCTCAAGTACCGGACTGGGTGAAACAAGGACAGTACGGTGGGGTCCTGCCGATGCGCGCCGGCGGAAATCCGGACCACTGGGACCTGCACCAGTCGTGTTGCAACGCGGGACCTGGGGCGGCCCGTGATCTGTTCAATGGCCTTGTACGGTACAACCCTGTCATGACCACTGAGATAATCGGTGATTTGGCTGAAAGCTGGAATGTGGGAAGTGACGGACTGAGCTACACGTTCCGCCTCAAGGATGCCAAGTGGACCGATGGCCAACCGGTTACCGCGGGAGATGCGAAGTTCAGCTTGGACAGAATGATTGAGGATGGCAAGCCCAGACCAAGGCCAGGCGCTTTGAGGCCGTTCATCAAAGATGTCGAGGTAATAGACCCCGAAACAGTCAGGGTGAACGTCGAGTTCCCCTTCCCGGCCGCTTTCATGTCCTACCTAGCCATCGACTATCCGATGATCTATCCCGAGCACGTGCTGGGTGGCAGGCTGGATAGTGAGGAGTTCTTCGATGATCCCGCGAATGTCGTAGGATCAGGTTCGATGATGTTCAAGAGCTTTCAGCGTGATGTAGATTGGGAATTCGAAAGGAACCCCGACTATTTCAAAGAAGGCCTACCTTTCCTTGACGGCACCAAGGCCATCGTAATCAAGAGCATAGACACGGTTATAGCCGCTTTTGAGACAGAGCAAGTGTATATGTGCAACCGGATGAGCGGCTGTTCCTTGGGTACGCAGGGCCTCATCAACCTTGAAGAGGCAATGAAGGGCAAGGGCGAAATGTTCTACACCGCCCGCCTAAACGCCGGACTCAACTTTAACTACACGAAACCCCCCTTTGACAAACCTGAAGTTAGACAAGCGGTATCCCTGGCGATAGACCGTCTGGAGATTCTCGATGTTATAGACTTTGGTTCAGGTATCATTGGCACCCCGTTCTTTCCTGGCACCTGGATGTCTTCACCCCTGGAAGACGTCTACAAATGGGAGGGCTTCAGGTACGTGGATGCGGCAGGTAATCCTATAGCTGACCCCGCGGGAAGATCCGATCGGAAGAAAGACCCGAGGGATATAGAAAAGGCCAAGCAACTGCTAGCGCAGGCCGGCTACCCCGACGGACTGACGATCCCTTTCACCTGCGGATATGAACAGTGGTGTTTGCTCACGAAGCAGCAGCTCGAGCCAATAGGTATCGAAGTCGATGTTCAAATCGAAACCTCACTATCAGCGAAAGAGGCCAGTGGCGACTACATACTGTCAGCCCGGAGACACGGCGCTAGCGTTCTAGAACCGGATGATATGTTCCTATGCTGCTATATGCCAGGAGGCCCCAGGAACCAGCTTGACTGGGAGGATGAGAGGATCACTGATCTCTTCAATCGGCAGAAACAAGAGCCAGACCAAGAGAAACGTAAGGCCATGATCAAGGAGGCGGAAGATATTCTTCGCACCGGAGTGTCGGCGTTTGTGCATGTGTGGTGGTCGGGTTCCATGGCCCAACTAGTGAACAACAAGGTCAAGAATTACCACAGACCCATGACCTTACACCAAGCCTTGTCTCACGAAAGTCTGTGGCTTCAAGAGTAGCGACAGGACCCGGACCCAACACCTAAATCTACGTCGCTCCACGCCGCCGAGCACACCCGTCATTCCGGCCTTTGCCGGAATCTAGGGGGGAGGAGGCTTCCCGGCCAGAGATATCTGCGCCTGCCAGTCCGGCGTTCCAATCGTCAGATGGTCGATTTGAGCAGTGGTGGCCAAGTTACCAAGCCATCTACGAAGACGAAGCCCAATAACAGGAGTGACCGTGAACCATCCTGGCCCTCGCAGGTCAGCTTAAGTATGGGAGCGTACTTAGCAAGACGGCTCGTCCTCTTCGTGCCCACGATATTTCTGGTTACCCTTATGGTGTTCCTACTGATGCGTGTACTTCCTGGGGACCCTGCCCTGCTGGCGCTGGCGGGGCCGGAGGGAGAAGGCAGTTTCACCCAGGAAGAGTTGGAGTACATGCGTCATAAACTGGGCACCGATAGGCCGCTTCACGTTCAGTACGTGACGTGGATGACGGACCTTCTCCAGGGGGACCTTGGGGAGTCCTTCTTCTATCGAGGAGTACCGGTCATTGATGAGTTGAAGTCAAGGATCCCCGTCACCATCGAGCTGGCTATCATGGCGATTGTTCTCTCCTTCGTCGTGTCGATACCCTTAGGGGTCATATCCGCCCTGTATTTGGACCGTTGGCCCGACTACCTGATCAAGGTTTTCACCATTGGTGGGGTGTCGCTGCCGACGTTCTGGGTCGGGATACTCATGATATTCTCGCTTGTTTGGGTCTTCAATTGGTTACCTCAGTTGGGTTACGTTGCCTTGTGGGAAGATCCAGGTACGAACCTAAAACAGTTCGTATTCCCCGCCATTGCTCTGGGCTATCACAATAGCGCCTATGCTGCGCGGGTGACGCGTTCTTCCATGCTCGAGGTGCTCGGGGAGGACTATATAAGGACCGCCCGTTCCAAGGGCCTTATAGAATCTGTGGTTGTCTTCCGCCATGCCTTGAAGAACGCCTTCCTGCCGGTCATCACCATCACGGGGGCGTCGTTCGCCAGCCTCCTCGGCGGTACGGTCATCATTGAGATCATCTTCGCCATCCCTGGCTTAGGTAACTTGCTCATAGATAGCATCCTCCGCCAAGACTACATGATCGTTCAAGCGGTGATCCTGATCACAGCACTGGTCGTCGTAGTCCTGAACTTGCTTGTCGATCTCACGTATGGTTGGTTCAACCCCAGAATCCGCTACGGTTAGCCCTCTTGATTCCGGGAGTTACACCAATTCTCCTAACCAGCACCGTATGTTTGTAGGGGCAATCCCTGGAGCCCGTCTCATAAGTCGACCTTGGTCGCTAGACCGTGGTTCGACAAAGCCTGTACTGAGCTTGCCGACGTGGCTCTCATGAGCTTGTCGAATGGCTCACCACGAACGAATCTTAGCTTGGAAACCGTTCGCCTCCGCCGCGGCGGATCGAAGGGCGAGCATTCGGCGATTCAAGCACTAGTGAGACACCCTCCCTGCGATCGCCCAAGTCCAGGGGCGGACACCTGTGGCCTGCCTCTGCGAGACTCGACCTCATCGGCGACGCGGGTACCGTCCTCCACTTTATGATGTGTTCAAACCGAGTTTGGTATCAGAATGGCGAATGAACGAAGGCAGAGGATCCTAAGTCGGGTCCATATGCCGGTGGGGACGGTGCCCCGCTTCGTACGGGCTTCAATCGTTTTCGCGAGGCGTAAGCCCCTCGGTGCACTGGGGGGCGGCACATTGATGCTGCTCATTTTGATTGGCATATTAGCCCCTGCTATTTCACCCCACGATCCGGAGTTCATCGATGCCAAACACCTATTGGCCCGACCGGGAGGACACTATCCCCTGGGAGGCGACGCGTTAGGTCGTGATGTACTGAGCCGACTCTTCTTCGGTGCACGAATCTCTCTTCTCGTGGGACTCGTCAGCGTCGGAATCGGGGTCAGTTCGGGAGGGCTGCTGGGTGTTATCAGCGCATTCTCAGGGGGCAAGATCGACCTGGTCGTGCAGCGGATCGTAGATGCCGTCATAGCCTTCCCTACCATTATTCTTGCATTGAGTATCATGGCTGTCCTGGGCGCGTCTCTGACCAACGTTATGATTGCACTGGTATTCTCCATGGCCCCGCACGCCGTCCGGACACTTCGTTCTCAGGCCCTTGCTGTGAGAGAGATGGAATATGTAACGGCGGCAAGAGCCGTGGGAGCGGGCTACTGGCGAATAGTTCTCCAGCACATAATCCCCAACTGTATGGCCATCTTCATAGTGCTGTTCACCCTTGCGCTGGGAAGCGCCATCGTAGCCGAATCCTCCCTGAGCTTCTTGGGCTTGGGTGTGCCGCCTCAAACCGCCACCTGGGGTAGTATGCTCGAGGAGGCGAGCGGCGGATACCTCCGTACGGCCCCGTGGATGGCAATATCCCCTGGCCTAGCTCTGGCTTCGGCGGTGTTTGCGATCAACCTACTGGGTGATGCGTTGCGTGACTTCCTGGATCCGCGACTACGCGGCCAGTGAGACGCAGGTCTCGCCTGCTCGTTCTGTAAGGAGAGCCTCTTGGAAGAATACACGTGGTACTTCAACGGCGCGTGGCAACCTTCGAGCCAGGTCAAGATAGATCCGTTGGACAGGGGATTTCTGTTAGGGGACGTCGTATACGACGCGGCAAGGACGTTCAACGGAAAGATCTTCCGCATGCGGGAGCACATAGACCGGTTATACCGGTCCCTCAAGTACGTCGGTATCGATCCCGGCCTCTCCGCTGAAGAGATGCTGAACACCTGCGAAGAGGTGGTCCAGCGTAACGAGTCCCAGCGTGAGGAGGTCGGCGACTACATGATTCACCCCTTCGTTACTCGCGGGCCTTTCAGGGGAATCAGGGGAAGGACCCAGATTCCGGCGGTGCCCACCGTGGGCGTGTTGCTATGGCCGATCAATTTTGCCGGATTTGCCCGAAACTACATCGAAGGGGTTCACGGGGTAATTGTACGTACCCGCAGCTTCTCACCGGAGATGCTGGACCCGAAAGTCAAGCACCACAGCCGGATGAGTTTCAACCTAGCCGAGCTTGAGGCTGCCTCCGTGGATCCACGCGCCAAGTCGATTCTCACAGACACCGAAGGGAATCTGACCGAGGGGGTAGGATACAACGTGTTGATGGTCACCGACGGCGTGATCCGTAGCCCAGACGACCGCACCATTCTCCAGGGTGTGTCCAGAGGAATGGTCTTCGACCTCGCCCGGCAATTGGAGATCCACTTCGTGGAGGAGGACTTGCAGCCTTACGACATTTACACGGCTGACGAGGCTTTCTTCTCGACCACCAGCCGTTGTATTGAACCTGTGACGACAGTTGATGGGCGCCAGATAGGTGATGGGAAACCCGGACCAATCACAGAGCAACTTCTGAGCGCTTGGAGCGAGGCGGTGGGAATGGACATCGTCGATCAAGCGCTTCGGTTTGCCTGAGCATAGGTTGGACCGGTCAGTAGAGCCTCGCCGCGGGATCCGGCTGGCTGCCTGCTATGTCAGTGGCGGCTGCGACAAGGAGCGCGACCGCCACGGGCGCGTACATCACACCGAATGAGAAGAACCCCAACGCACAGAATCCCAAGAGCAGCAGAGCGAGACACCAGAGTAGAGTCTTGCGTCGTGTTGGTAAGCTGGATGGCCAACAACGCGATCCCGGTCAACAGGACAGGCACAACCGGCACCCAGACTACATGTAGGCCATTCACCTCTAGAAACGTTGCGGTATGCCGCGAAGTCTCGCCGCTAGAGGATACAGATACACCCCGGTACGTCGGGCCGAACACCAACCAGAGCCCGGCGGCCCACGCCACGGCGTGGGCCGTCCATGCCGACAGTGTCGTGATGCTAACATTCCTCAGCATATTTGAAGGGTCCTCCGCTGCAACAAGGCGTCACTCGTTTTGCACAGTGGGTCTCCGCGTGCAGGGCGACGTCGATTCGAATGACATTGGCTCAGTGGAGCATCCAGGCTCTCATGGGATTACAGGTGTCCGAGACGAGGTGAGACCTGTCACCGTCGTCGTTGTCATCTCGAAGAGTGTGTCTCTATACGTATGACCGCGAGTCGAGGGAACTGTATCAGCCCTCGTCCCCGGCTCGAGTTACTCGCCGATCTCTAACCCGATGCAGAACTCGTTGCCCTCGGGGTCCTGCAACACGGTCCAGTTGTATCCCCCTCCAGAGTGGTCCGCGACCTTGATCGCACCTGCCGACACCAAGCGCTCGACATCGGCGTCTCGATCGTCGGTCTCAAAGTCGACGTGGCACAAGTTCTTGGAGGACTTCTCCTCGGGAACCTTTTGGACCAGAATGTACTTGAGGTTCGTTCCCCTCGGCGCGAGGTGAGCATACTGATCTCCCGAATCTGTGATCTCGTAGCCGGTTGCCTGACGCCAGAACTCGGCGAGCGCAGGTACGTCGCGGGTGTCGAACACAATACCAAGGGGTCTTATCGCCATTTCGTCACCTCCTGAGAGCCGGCACCACGATTGTAGTACAGATCGAAACCGAGCCACGCCAGCTCGTAGTTGTCGAAGAACGTTCGGCCAGTCTCAATACGGAGCAGGACCAGACGAATTGCCACGCACGGGCAGACTATCAGCAATGAGGCTCGAGGCGGATGCCCGGACGTCGATAGCTGCACCTGTCATTCCTGTGTTCCGATCGTTGGGTGGTGGTTCTGGGATGAAGTCCTTGCTTGACGTCGACCAGATTGCCTAGAGTCTGGAAGCCACGCGTACTACAATGGCGTCTCAGTGGATATGCGGTTCCAAACGATGCCGTCGACATGTTCGAAGTGCCCGTCAGCCGAGACAAGATCTGCACCAGTCTCCATCACATGAGCAGCGATCCATACGTCGTTTGTTGGAATAGGACGGCCCTTCTGTCTGAGTGATGTCATTATTCTGGAATAGCGGTCCGCGGTTACGGGACCTACCGGGACAAAGGATACGTACGGCCGATTGAGAAAGGAGCGCAGGTCTGCGTAATTCCGATCGAATTGCGATCCTTGCCGAAATCCATAGAGCTGTTCTCCGACCACGATTGCTGAGAATAGAATCTCATCGGCCGATCGCACCAACTCGCCGACGGTCGGGCTGCCTCGCATGAACTCTGAGTAAGCGTTGGAATCTAGGAGAATCCTCATTGCCAGGCGGACTCATCAACTTGCTCAAAGACCTCGAGCGTGGCGTTGAATTCGTCCGCTTCGTCACGACTCCATCTTCCGAATAGGTCGTCCAACGACGAGCCAACCGTCCCAGTGCGTTCCGTGCCATCATCGAGACCGGCGCCCCTGCGGAGCAGTTTCAGGACGGCCTGATTCAACGATGTCCTGTCACGTTCCGCTAGCCTCCGGATACTGTTTGCCAGATCGCCGTCGAAACCTCTCACCGTGAGTTGGTGCATTTCTAGTCTGCTCCCATGACTCGCTAATGACTCTACATGACTCTACATGACTCATACTACAGGTCGCCATAGATCTGTCAAGGTTCTGGTCGCAGGGTCCGTAGTGCAAACCCTCCGGTGATTCCAGTCTCCGATATCGCGAGTAGTCTGTTCCTAGAGTCGTACCTCCTCGCACTCGTAGACCGGTGTCCCCGCGACGCTTCGCGCTAACCGCACAGAGTCGCCACTTCCAGAGCTGTACGAAAGTGTTTGCATCAGACTCGCAATAGGGTGGTCAGGTCCGAAAGTGCACGAACCTCGATATCCAGCTCAGGATCTCTGTGGGTACGGGAGTCCCCAGTACGCCTCCCACACTTTGGTGTTTGCTTCCACTAGCTCGGAGGTGTCCAGCCCCGGCTGAGCCGCGGCGATCTCGTCGCACGTGCCGACGATCGACTCTGGAAAGTGGCTGTTGTCGAGCAGAGTTCCGTCCAAGTCAAGGAAAAGGGCGTCAATCGGATTCATGGACTGGAAGTGATGAGCCGTCATCTCAGTGTCCTTCCTCTGGGCGCTTGGAGCGAGGCGGTGGGATTGGACATCGTCGATCAAGCGCTTCAGTTTGCCCGAGCATAGGTTGGACCGGTCAGTAGAGCCTCGGCGCGGGATCCGGTCGGCTGCCTGCTAAGTCAGTGGCGGCTGCGACAAGGAGCGCGACCGCCACGGGCGCGTACATCACACCGAATGACAAGAACCCTAACGCACAGAATCCCAAGAGCAGCAGAGCGAGACACCAGAGTAGAGTCTTGCGTCTTGTCTCTCCCGTGTTGGTAAGCTGGATGGCCAACAACGCAATCCCGGTCAACAGGACAGGGACAACCAGCACCCAGACTACATGTAGGCCATTCACCTCTAGAAACGTTGCGGTATGCCGCGAAGTCTCGCCGCTAGAGGATACAGATACACCCCGGTACGTCGGGCCGAACACCAACCAGAGCCCGGCGGCCCACGCCAAGGCATGCGCCGTCCATGCCGACAGTGTTGTGACGCTAACACTCCTCAGCGTATTTGACAGGGTCCTCCGCTGCAGTGAGGCGTTACTCGTGTTGCACAGTGGGTCTCCGCGTGCAGGGCGACATCGATTCGAATGACATTGGCTCAGTGCAGCATCCAGGTTCTCATGGGATTACAGGTGTCCGAGACGAGGTGAGACCTGTCACCGTCGTCGTCGTTGTCATCTCGAAGAGTGTGTCTCTATACGTAGGACGGCGAGTCGAGAGAACTGTATCAGCCCTCGTCCCCGGCTTGAGTTACTCGCCGAGCTCTGTCCCGATGCAGAACTCATTGCCCTCGGGGTCCTGCAACACGGTCCAGTTGTATCCCCCTCCAGAGTGGTCCGCGACTTTGATCGCACCTACCGACACCAAGCGCTCGACATCGGCGTCTCGATCGTCGGTCTCAAAGTCGACGTGGCACAAGTTCTTGGAGGACTTCTCCTCGGGAACCTTTTGGACCAGAATGTACTTGAGGTTCGTTCCCCTCGGCGCGAGGTGAGCATACTGATCTCCAGAATCTGTGATCTCGTAGCCGGTTGCCTGGCGCCAGAACTCAGCGAGCGCAGGTACGTCGCGGGCGTCGAACACGATCCCAAGGGGTCTTATCGCCATCTCGTCACCTCCAGGTGGTCCCTGCTATCAGAACTCAAAGTCACCATCCCAGTGGAGCTTTCGCAACTCCTCTGGCATATGGGCCCGAAACGCCTCAGCCCGTGTGATCAGGGCGCTCAGCCAGTGGCCCGACGGGAGAAACTCTGATGCCTCCGCTGCCGTTAACCATCTGTGTTCTGAGTGCTCGTCACTCACAGTCAGGCCTGACGCATCGCCGATAGAACAGCCAAAGCTCACTCCGACCATGTCGTTTTCCGGTACGGGCTCGCCACCTCCTCGTAGACTATCTATCCACGCCAGTCGCTGTAGAATGCAGACACCCACCGCGTCTCCATCCTCGACTACCGCCGCGATCGGTAGGCACTCTGGATTCTCGTCCGCCTTCTAATCTGACAAGTCGAGGAGAAATACCGGCTGGGGACCTCGGCAAAGGCACAGGGGACGAGAGGGCTGGCGACCCCGACCGGATTCGAACCGGCGATCTCTGCCTTGACAGGGCAGTATGTTATAACCACTACACCACGGGGCCGCGCAGGTAAGAATTCTAGCGCGGGCTGACGCCGTCGGTCAATTGACCGCAGATGGACACTGTCCGGGTCGGCGACCCAACCTCGCTCCTGCCCGTTGTTCTCCAATCCGGCGAAGTACCTCTGCTATACTTGACCGTCGTAGAGCGGTTCGAGTGGGTCGACGCGTGCACACCTCTACGTGGCGAGGGAAACACCGCGTCCGGGACACCGGTACCGTCCCGCCTCCATCAGAGTACTTACCGAAGGGACCTCGAATGACCCTTGACCCAGTGCCTGCTCCAGGCCCGAACGAGGAGCACGAACTGATAGCGCTTCTTCGCCGCCATGGTATCAGCTCTGTTTTGCTCAACTCAGACGACGACCTTCGAGGCCTGGCCCAGACGGCAGGCAGGGCATCCTATGAGCTCGCCCTCGTCGACTCCGGCTTCATGACCGCGGCCGAGTTCGAGCGCTGCCTTCAGGTGTGTTTGGAGGTGGAGCTCCCGGCGATAGCCCTCGTGCCCCGCAACCGTGTCCCCAACGTCAACACGTCGCTGCCGCTGTCCGACTTCATCGTAAGCCCTCCCGATCCGGACGAATTGGTAGTCAGAGCCAATCTTGCCCTGGACTCCGGGACCGGGGCCGCCGGCTCGGACAGCCACCTCATTCGGGCAGGAGAGCTCCAGATCGATACTTCGAGCTATGAGGTGACCATCCGGGGCGAGAGGATCGGCCTTCGATTCAAAGAGTACGAGCTGCTGAAGCTGCTCGCTGAGAACCCGGGTCGCGTGTTCTCCAGGGATGCTCTTCTGAACCAGATCTGGGGCTACGAGTACTTCGGCGGCACGCGAACCGTGGACGTCCACATTCGGCGACTCAGAAGCAAGATCGAGGACGCCGAGCATAACTTCATTGAGACCATCTGGAACGTCGGGTACCGATTCCGCGAGATTCGATAGCCACGGGCCGAGCAGCAACCGTCGGAGGATCGTCCAATGGCCCAAGAGAGAGTCGCATACGTCAACGGGCGCATTGTGCCCGAAAGTCAGGCCGTCGTCTCCATTCGCGATCGAGGATTCCTGCAGGGCGATGCGGTGTTCGATACGACCCGCACCTTTGGAGGCAGGATCTTCCGGCTCGACGAGCACCTCGACCGATTCTTCAGCTCCCTCAAGTACATGCGGATCGATCCCGGCCTGCCGAAGGAGGACTTCGCCAGGCTTACGATGGAGGTCCTCGAAGCGAATCTGCCCCTGCTGGACGACGATGACGACTACTGGGTCTCCCAGCGCGTTACACGCGGCATGAGGGTCGGAGACGAGCAACGTCCGACGGTCGTGATCGAGTGCCTGCCTCTCCCATTCAAGGCGCGGGCGAAGTACTACCGAGACGGCCTGCCCGTCATCGTGCCCTCGGTACGGCGCACTCCTCCGGAGTCGCAGAGTCCTCGCGCCAAGGTCCATAACTACGTGAACCTCGTCCAGGCCGAGCTGGAGGCGACCGCGCAAAGATCGGACGCTTGGCCGATTCTGTTGGACACCAACGGCAACCTCTGTGAAGGACCTGGGAGCAACATCTTCATCGTCAAGGACGGGACGGTGGTCACCCCGAGGGAGCAGTTTGTTCTGGCGGGGATAAGCCGGGCAGTTACCATTGAGCTCGCACAGGAGCTTGGAATCGAGGTCCGCGAGGCGGACATCGACCTGTACGACGCATACACGGCGGACGAGGCGTTCGTAACCTCGACCAGCTTTTGCATCTGCCCTGTGTCGTCCGTCAACGGAGCGCCCATCGCTGACGGCCTGGTCCCAGGACCTGTCACCAACCGGCTGACCGGCGCGTATAGCGGACTGGTCGGACTCGACGTCGCCGCCCAATACCTCGCCCGCCTGGACGACTGAGTGTGGAGTGAGGTCAGATAGAGTCACAGTCAGAGTTCCCGCGTCCTCCGGCAACATGGGCCCGGGCTTCGACTGCCTCGGGCTCGCCCTCGACATCTGGAACACCGTGACCGTCGAGCCGGGGAGTGAAGGGTTAGAGATCACCGGACAAGGCGCAGACGAACTGCCAACAGACCCAACCAACCTCGTCTTCTCCAGCATCGAGAGAGTGTTCGATGAGGCGGGAAAGCCCGTTCCTCCATTCTCGATCAGATGCCACAACGACATCCCGACGACCCGTGGCCTCGGCTCCAGCTCCGCTGCCCTCGTCGGAGGTCTGACTGCCGGCAACGAGCTCTGCGGATGCCCGCTATCGCGGGATGACCTGCTGCAGATCGCGGCGATGATTGAGGGTCACCCGGACAACGTCGCGCCCGCGATCTTCGGCGGAATGCAGATCGCTGTTGAGCACGAGGGACGCTTCGTAAGCGCGCCGGTGCCGCTCCCGGACGGCGTCTCGGCCGTCCTCTTTATCCCCAGCATGCCGATGCCGACGGAAGAGGCGAGGGGACTCCTCGGAAGCGAGGTCACCAGAGCGGACGCGGTATTCAACATGGGGCGCGTGGCGATGCTTGTGAGAGCGATGGCGACTGGCGATCTAAATCACCTCGACATTGCAACTGACGATCGCTTGCACCAACCGGCGCGCCAGACGATCTTCTTCCCGATGAAGAACATCATCCGAGCCGCCCTCGGTGCCGGGGCGCTCGGCGCGTTCCTGTCCGGTGCGGGATCGACTGTGCTCGCCCTCGCCAGCGAGAAGGAATTCACCATTGGCTACGAAATGGCCGACGCCGCGACCAAGTCCGGCATCGACGGCGAGGTCCGCATCACGCACCCGACCCTTCACGGTGCGGAAGTGGTTTCGTGACCCCGTACGCCGCCACCGGTTACGCATTTGACAACCGCCGACCGACCGCGCTAAAAACCACTACAGTGCGGTCTTACACGAGCAGCAGGGAATCCTGAATAGTGGCGCTGGTCGTCCAGAAGTACGGCGGCAGCTCCCTCGCCGACGCCGACAAGATCAAGAGCGTCGCTCGGCGTATTGCCAATGCCAAAGACGGCGGCAATCGGGTCGTGGCGGTTGTCAGCGCGATGGGAGATACAACCGACGAGCTCATTGAGCTCGCCCAACAGGTCTCGGACGACCCCGACCGACGTGAGCTCGACGTTCTCCTCTCGACTGGAGAGCTGAGGTCGTGCGCCCTGGTCGCGATGACCCTGGTCTCAGCGGGTCACACCGCTGTCAGCCTCAGCGGCGCCCAGGCCGGGATCCGAACCGACGACCAATTTGGCATGGCGCAGATAGCCGGGCTGAACCCGGACCGGATCATGAGCGAGCTGGACGAGGATAAGATCGTCGTCGTCGCCGGCTTCCAGGGAATCACCCCCGATCTCGACACTACCACACTTGGCCGCGGAGCTTCCGACCTGACGGCGATAGCGCTGGCCGCGGGACTTGGGGCGAGCAGATGCGAGGTCTACACCGACGTAGACGGCATCTACACGGCCGACCCCCGGCTCGTCCCCAAAGCAAAGAAGCTCGACTCGATCAGCTTCGAGGAGATGCTCGAGCTCGCCAGCTACGGGGCGAAGATGAACCCTCGGTCGATCGAGCTCGGAATGGTGTACAACACCCCCATACTGGTCGCATCGAGTTTTGAAGATCTCCCAGGTACACTGATTCACGGTGAAGAAGACATGAACAGAGACGTAGGCGAAAAGCGAAACCGTGTGTCCGGCATTGCCACCGACACTAACGTTGCCAAGATCACCGTTCAGGGCGTCAAGGATCGCCCCGGCATCGCGGCGAGCATCTTCGAGCCTCTGGCCGAGGTAGGGATCAGCGTCGACGTCATCGTCCAAAATGCCAGCACCGGCGGGACTACCGATCTGACCTTCACGGTGAAGCGAGACGATCTCGACAGGGCGGAGGATGTCGTCCGCCGGGTGGCGGATGAGCTGGGAAGTGAGGGGCTTGTTAGTTCGCTTGGACTGGCGAAGGTCAGTGTTGTCGGGACCGGTATGCAGGACGCTCCTGGCTACGCCAGCACGATGTTCCGTACGCTGGCGTCGGAGGGCATCAACATCGAGATGATCACGACCTCCGAAATCCGCATCACCTGCATCGTGTCCGAGGACCAGGTTGGCCCGGCGTCCCGAGCCCTCCACACCGCCTTCGACCTGGACGCCCTCTCGTAGGCCCGAGGTCCGCTGTGTTGGAAGACTCCTGCAGACCTCATCTATCCGTCGTTATCCCCGCCTTCAACGAGTCCGCCCGAATCGTCCCTACACTGGACAGGGTCGGAGAGTATCTTGGAGGTCAGGACTTTGAGTGGGAGGTCCTGGTGGTGGACGACGGCAGCTCAGATGATACCGGTTCTCTCGTCACAGCATGGGCTGAAGGGCGCGAGAACGTCCGTCTGGTTCCCAGGGATCACTTCGGAAAGGGGTGGGCGGTCAGGGCAGGGATGCTCGAGGCCCGGGGCGCGTATCGTTTCATGTGTGATGCCGACCTGGCGATGCCCATCGAGTGGCTCGCGTCGTTTCTTAGTAAGATCGACGCCGGGGCGGACATTGTGATCGGCTCCCGCGAGGCGACGGGCGCACGACGGTTCGACGAGCCTTGGCATCGCCACGTCATGGGTCGGGTGTTCAATCTGGTCGTCCGTGCGTTAGCGGTGAAGGGGTTCCAAGACACGCAGTGCGGTTTCAAGTGCTTCAGGGACGAGGCTGCCGTCGAGCTGTTCAGCCGGCAACGAGCGAAGGGAATGGGGTTTGACGCGGAGATCCTGTTCCTCGCGCAGAAGCGTGGGTACAGAATCGATGAGCTGCCCGTGGACTGGTACTATCAGACCATCAGCAAGGTCAGACCGATTGCGGACACGATCGGCATGGTGAAGGACACGTTTCTCATTCGTCTCAGGGACATCTTCGGCAGGTATCGCTGAGCCCGATGACGAACCAGATACGATCGATGAGCGTGGCGGTTGTCGTACCGACCTACAACGAGGCCGAGAACCTTCCGGAGCTCGCCGGGCGCCTGTTTGACCTGGAAGTCGGCAATCTCCGCCTTTATGTTGTAGATGACGGCTCGCCGGACGGTACAGCTGACGTCGCGAGCTCCCTGTCGGAGACCTATGACGGGAGAATCGAGGTAGTTTCGAGAGTCGCGAAACAGGGGCTGGGCACCGCGTACGTGGTCGGATTCGCCAGAGCCCTGGACGAGCAAACCGATGTCGTAGTTCAGATGGACGCCGATCTGTCCCATCCACCGGAGGACGTGCCGGCCATGCTGCGGAGACTGGACTACGCGGACGTTGTCGTCGGCTCCCGCTATACCGAGCGCGGAGGGGTGGACCCCGACTGGAGCACAAAGCGCCGAACGCTGAGCGCGCTCGGGAATCATGCCATCCGCTTCGTCTCCGGCGTGCGCGTCAGCGACGTCACCTCTGGTTTCAAGGCGTATCGGGCCGACGCGCTCAGAGCGCTGGACATGACAACCGTTCGCTGTAAGGGATTCGGATTCCAGTCCGAGGTTGCCCACCAATGCCAGGCCAGGGGCTATAGGGTCGAGGAACACCCGATCACGTTCATGAACAGGACTCGGGGAGTGTCGAAAATGTCACTTCGAATCATCCTGGAGGCGATCTGGCAGCTTGCTCTGATCAGATTAAGAAAGTTCTGAGACAAGGCGAAAAAAGCACTTGCCGCAGTTTTTAACAATCCGCTAAGATGCCCACACCCTCAACGAGGCGGATGCAGATGAGCACACGAGCATTCGACGATCACGACAGGATGAGAAAAGACAGGGCCAGAAAAGCTGTGGCCCTCGCGATGAAGAATCGCTGGGAAGAGGCCGCAACGCTTAACAGGGCGATCGTCAGGGACTATCCGGGCGATCTCGAGGCCTTTAACCGTCTGGGAAAGGCGCTGAGCGAGCTTGGCCGGAATCGAGAGGCGCGACAGGCGTTTCAGTCTGTCCTCGAACGGTCACCCAACAATATGATCGCCAAGAAAAACCTCAGCAGGCTGATGAAGCTGGCCGATGACGACGCTCCCAGACGGGTCAAACGGGCCAGCCGGAGCCCGTACGCGTTCATCGAGGAGAGTGGTAAGGCGGGCGTAACCGCCCTCAGGAAACTCGCCCCTGCCCAGGCCCTCGTGGAGCTGACGCCTGGAGACCAGGTCCAGCTCGATGTGGGACCCACCGGCCTCACCGTCACCACTGAGTCCGGCATGTACGTCGGCCAGGTGGAACCCAAGGTCGCCACCAGACTGGCCCGGTTGATAAGGGGCGGTAACGAGTACGAGGCTACTATCACCAGCGTCGAAGAGCGTGAGATCGTCATCATAATCCGCGAGACCTACCGGAGCCCCTCGCAGATCGGTTTGGTCTCGTTCCCCTCCCGCGGCGGCGCCGACTTCAGGGTCTACGCGCCCGGTGCGGTCATGGGATACGAGATCGGTGACGAAGACGGTGAGATCGTGGTCGCCGAGGCGGTAGCTGTCAAGGACTGGTCCAGCGACGATACCGAGCCGGGCGACGACGAGGCCTTCACCCCGGTCGTACACCGCATCATCAACTCCCCCGGGGAAGACGCGGACGGCGACGACAGCGTCTTCTGATCCACGGGGGCGCGGGCATCTTGCGCGCGCGTTGATGACGAGCGCTTGGCGGGGTTACTCGCCGCGGCGGGTAATCCCCACATCACTCCTCCGCCAGCGGCCGCGTTCTGTAGTACAGCCCCCAGCGCTGCATCAGCTCGTCGATTCTGTCGTCTTCCAACTCCATGAGCTGACGGAAGAAGCCAGCCAAGGCGTGGGCGTGCATCAGCTCCTCTGAGCATACCCAGCTTGACTCGGCCGGCACTACGTATAGCAGACCGTTCTGGTGCTCGCACTCCAGCTCTACACGCTTGCCGCCCCGGTCTGTCTTGACGTTTAGTCCAAACTCGCTCATTGGGAAGAACCCCTCCGTCTCTCGCGTGCGCAGCTCCCGACAGGGCACCATTGTATCAACCACGCTTGCTATAATCGCTCTCGAAGCACGGTTCTGAGACTCAAGACACGACGAGGAGACCCATAAATGTCGGCCCACTTTCAGGACGAGACTATTACCATCCACAAAATCCAGTGCGGCCCATTTGGGAACAATGCCTACCTTGTCGTATGCCCCGAGACCAACCGGAGCATTATCATCGACACACCTCCCGATCCGGGCGCGTTGATCGAGGCGGCGAAGCAGACAGACGTGCAGGCGATACTGATCACCCACAACCACTGGGACCACATCGAGGGACTCGAGGAGGTTGCCTCTGCGATTGACGCCCCGATCGGCATCGGAGCCGACGATGCCGGCGGGCTTCCGACTCCTCCGTCGGTCCTCATCCACGACGGCGACGAAATCAGCGCCGGCACCGTCACCCTCACTTCGATCTTTACTCCCGGACACACCCCGGGCTCTACCTGCTTCTCCTTCGGGTCGCACCTCTTCACCGGAGACACTATCTTCCCCGGCGGACCGGGTAGGTCCGGGAGCCCGGAGGCGCTCCACCAACTCATAGAGAGCATCACCGAGAGGCTGTTCGTACTCGAAGGAATCGGCGACTTCTACCCCGGTCACGGCGACGACGGTACCTTGGCCGAGGAGAAGCGAAAGTACGATGTCTTCGCGTCCAAAGACCACCCCGCCGGCCTCCACGGCGATGTCGAGTGGCTGAAGAGCTGATGGAAGTCTGCCGCGGTCCGCGGGCGGTCCGAGCGGGGGTACCGCTGTGATCCACGAGACCGCCGCGGCTCCGGAAGCGGCCGCCTCTGAGGTCCGCTGGTCGCTTCGCGACGTCGTTGTCGGGACCCTGGTCGCCCTGGTGGGTGGCCTCGGACTTGCGGTAGTCGCTTTCATGCCGACTCCGGAGGCGGATCTCGGCGGAGACCTTCCGGAGTCAGTTGCGCTGACCATCGGTGCCGTCGTCAGCGGCGTGTGGCTGGTTGCGACCGTCTGGTGGTTTTCGGTCAGGAAGTACGGGATGTCCTGGGAGGATCTTGGGCTGAAACGACCGATTCACAGGCGCGCCGTGTGGTTTGCGGTCCTTGCGCTCGTCGCGAGTCTGACGTTCACCGCAGCTTACGGCGCTCTGACCACAGCGATCGGGATCGAAATCCTGATTCCGGAACCGATCCCAGAAGAGCTGCTTGGAGAGGGCATAGTCTACGTAGTCGCGGTGTTGGTTATCGTCACCGTAGTCCCGTGGTCCGAGGAGTTGCTCTTCAGGGGGTTCATCTTCCCCGGGTTGACGGCCAGATTCGGTGTGTACACTGCGGCCGCGGCGAGTGCCGCCGCGTTCGCGCTTGCTCACGCGTCCGTCGGAAACGCGGTCCCGATCTTCGTCACAGGCCTGCTCTTCGCGTGGGCCTACTGGCTCACACGGTCGATCTGGGTCCCGGCTGCCGCCCACGCCGGGCAGAACCTGATCGCCGTCTGGTACGTTGGTACAGTCCTAGGTTAGTTGGTGAGGTCAATATGCCGAATCGAATAGACACGACACTCCAACGGCTGCGGCAAGCTCGTCGCTCCGCCCTTGTTCCATTCGTAACCGTAGGCTTCCCAGACGTCGAGATGTCCGAACGCCTCGCACGGACGGTTCTTGAGTCCGGGGGCGATATGCTTGAGCTCGGTGTGCCGTTCAGTGATCCTCTCGCCGACGGGCCGACGATTCAGATGACCAGCTACCGCGCACTGCAGAACGGTGTCAATGTCCAGACTTGTCTCGAGTCTCTTCGCAAATTGAGAGACGGTGGTCTAGAGTCCCCGCTGATCTTCCTGGGCTACTACAACCCATACCTGCGCTACGGCCTCGACAGGTTCCTCGACGAAGCGGCATCCGCCGGCCTCGATGGGATGATCGTGCCAGACCTCCCGGCGGAAGAGTCGGCGGGGTTCGGCGAGATGGCGGGAGAACGCGGCATCCATCTGATCCCCCTCCTCGCGCCCACGAGCACAGACGCCCGGATCGAGGACGCTTGCAAGGCCGCAGGCGGATTTATATACTGCGTGAGCCTCACGGGTGTGACCGGCGCACGGAGCACGCTGAACGTGGAGACATCCAGCCTCGTGGGGCGCATCCGCCGATACACTGACCTGCCGATTCTGGTCGGATTCGGCGTCTCCAGGCGCGAGCACCTGGAGGCCATCGGCAGGTTCGCGGACGGCGCCGTCGTTGCGAGCGCTCTTCTCGACGCGGTCGATAGGGCGGCGGAAGGCGCGGAGCTCGCCGCCGCCAGGGACTTCATCAGCTCACTCAGGGGATCCACCGACGGCGATGAGCGCTGACTGGCCGCAACTTGAAGAGCGTAGGGGACTCAGTCCATGATGAAGGTCAGAGGGCTCCGGGGCGCGACCACCGCGAACTGCAACACTAGCGAAGAGATCGTCGACGCCACGCGTGAGCTCCTTGAGCAGCTCGTCGAGGCGAACGACGTTGACCCCGACGACATCGCGGCCCTCACCTTCAGCACGACAAAGGACCTCAACGCCGAGTTTCCGGCCGTTGCGGCCCGCGTCGACTTGGGCTGGACCGATGTCGCCATGATGTGCGGTCACGAAATGGACGTTCCCGGCGGCCAGGAGCGATGCATCCGGGTCCTTCTCCTCGTCAACACCGATAAGAAGGCCAAGGACCTTAGCCATCTCTATCTCCGCGAGGCCTCGAACCTCCGCGCTCGAAGCGGCAAAGGCAACGAATGAACAGCAGGAGCGGGCGTTGGGCCCGCCCGATTTCGAATTCACCAAAGGAGAAAACATGGAAGTAATCCGCAACGGATCAGTACCCGAAGAGGACGCCACGAACGCTCCCCTGTTCTACGGAGGACCGGTGTCTCGCCAGCCGCTCGTAGGTCCAGGAAGAAGCGGCGATTTCAACTTCAATCTCGTCAACTTCTACGACGGAGCGAAGAACAAGTTCCACTCGCACACGACCGATCAGATCCTCTTTGTGACGAAGGGAACCGGCATCGTCGCCACCGAGGAAGAGGAGATCAATGTCACCGAAGGGGACACAGCCTTCATCCCGTCAGGCGAAAAGCACTGGCACGGCGCCGCCGACGGCCACGACTTCACCCACATTTCCCTGACCGGTACCAGCAGCCAAACCGCCCAACTCGAAGACTAGGCTGTATCCTCCCTTCCTCTCCCAGGACGCCCTGATGCGTCGCACGACTGGGAGCGCGGGCATCCTGCCCGCATGGGGGAAGCGCGGCCGTCCCGTGTTTTAGCGCGTAGGGGAACTGGGAGCGCGGGCATCCTGCCCGCATGGGTGTGGGGTCGCGGCCGTCCCGTGTTTCAGCGCGAAGAGGCGATTCGCCACGGCAAACGTCGCCCGGCGGCACTGGGAGCGCGGGTATCCTGCCCGCATGGGTGTGGGGACACGGCCGTCCCGTGTTTCAGCGCGTAGTGGCGATCCGCCTCGGCGAACGTCGCCCGGCGGCACTGGGAGCGCGGGCATCCTGCCCGCATGGGGGAGGCGGTGGCGCCTCCTCGATTACCCTCTAAGACACCGCCGGCCTCAGATGCGCCCAGGGGCGCGCCTGCTCGAACGCGGCGGACGCCGCAAGTACGGTCTCCTCGTCGCCGGGCCGACCGATGATCTGCAGCCCGATCGGCATGCCGGCGGAGTCGAACCCGCACGGTACACTCGCGGCGGTAAATCCAATCGTGTTGATCGGGTGCGTGAACGGCAGATATCCCCACGCGGGAGTGGGGTAGGGCTTCTCCTCGCCTATTGCCTCTGGGTATCTCTCGGTCGCGAATGCCGTCACCGCCATGGTGGGAGACAACAGCAGATCGAACTCGTCGAAGACGTCCATGAACTGGTGGATCATCCGGTCGCGCTCGCCGAGCGCCCGCACGTAGTCGACCGCGGTGAAGCTTCCCCCCTGCTCAATGGTCCAGCGCGCATACCAGGTCAAGGGGTCGTCTGGATCGTCAAGCAGGTGGCCGTTAGACGCATACGCGTTGACTCCGAAGAAGACGATCCATGTATCGAACGGGTTGTGCAGCTCGAGACTGGCGGCGTCGACAGTACAGCCAAGGTCTTCGAAAACCCTTGCACTGGCCTCCGAAACGGCCAGGACCTCGGGATCGATCGGCGCGTATCCGAAGTCGGGACTCCACCCGATCCTCAGTCCGTCAACTCCACGATTTCCCTCTTGGTACCCGAAGTCCGGGCTCCATCCGATCTTGAGGGCTTGAATTCCCCGTTCGACCGCCGCCACGAAGTCCGGGACTGGCTCGCGCATCGATCCGACGTCCTTCGGGTCGTAGCCTGACATGACCTGCAGAAGAACTGCGGTGTCCCGCACCGTCCGCGTCATCGGACCCTGTTGGCTCGTCAGGTTGACCGTCGGCGGGCCGTCGACGCCCGTGTAGCTCGACACTCGACCCTGAGTCGGCTTGATTCCGTAGATACCGTTGAAGCTCGACGGGATACGGATTGACCCTCCGCCGTCTCCTCCGGTCGCGAGAGCGCAAAGTCCTGCGACGGTGGCCGCCCCGGCCCCGCCGCTAGATCCCCCGGCGGTTCTCTCCGGGTTCCACGGATTGCGGCAGGAGTCGCCCAGCTTGTTCTCCGTCGCCCCGAGCAGCCCGAACTCCGGGGTGTTCGTCTTCCCGAGCATGACGGCCCCCGCGTTCAGCACGCGCGCGACGCACGTCGCGTCCACATCCGGGACCCGGTCCTTGAATGCCAGCGAGCCGCCGGTCGTTCGGACGCCCTTGGTCATCTGAAGGTCCTTGATCGAGATCGGCAGACCGTGCAGCGCCCCGAAGCTCTCGCCGCGTGCGGTCGCCTCGTCGGCACGCCGAGCCTGGGCCAAAGCAATGTCGGGCGTCAGAGTCAGGTAGGAGTTGAGCTGACCGTCCAGTCTCTCTATGCGGGACAGGTACAGTTCCGTCAGCTCGACGGAAGTGATCTGCTCGTCGACAATCAGCTCACGCAGTTCTGTCGCTGGCGCAAACGCGAGGTCCTGGTCTATACCCGCCATGTTGGTCTCCTAATGAGTCGAGGGTAGGACGTGCGGTCCGACGAGAGGCCAGTCCGTCGCTGTCTGGTGCGCCGGCGGTGGGAGCTAGTCGGACGCGTGAAGCCCCATTACGTTGCCGGCGGGGTCCTGAAATACCGCGAAGTGACCCATGCCTCCGGGTATCTCGGTTGGTGGCACGAAGGTCTTGGCTCCTATGCTCGCCGCCTTGTCCAGACAGGCCTGCAAGTCATCGACGCTGATGTAGATCATGACGTAGTTAGGGGGCATGTCACCCATGGTCTTGAGGATGCCACCGCCAACTCCACCCTCTGACGGCTCAACGTAGAAGTAGTCGTCCGGCGCCGCGGATACAGGTGTCTTCTCAATTTTCCAGCCGAGAAGGTCCCGGTAGAAGTCGCTCAGCGCCTCCGCGTCGCGACCGCCGAGCTCGAAGTAAGCAATTGGATTTGGCATTAAGAGCTCCTGTTGAAGTGTGTCTCCATTATCGCACCCGACCCTGAAGGTCGCAATTTAGGAGACTCCCGTGTGGTATCATCCCAGCCGGAGTACAATCTGATGAGGTGGCAGAAGCATGAAGATCACAAACATAGAGACATTCATCGTTGACGCCGGATGGAGACCCTGGATGTTCGTCAAAGTGGAGACCGACGAGGGGATAACCGGCTGGGGCGAGTGCAGCGATGGACGATCGCCCCACGGCATAGAGGGCACGATTCGGGACATGAAACCGCTTCTCATCGGCACCGATCCAAGGGCCTTCGAGATGCGCTTCCAGGACATGTATCGCATCACCCGGCAGAGTCCCGGCGGGATCGCGGCCAAGGCGATCGCCGGCCTCGACTGCGCTTTCATCGACATCAAAGCGAAGGCGCTCGGCATCTCCGTCACCGAGCTGTTCGGCGGCCCCACTCGAGACGTGGTGCGCGTCTACTGGTCCCACTGCGGCAGCTCGCGCGTCCGGCACCACGACATCCTCGGCGTGCCGCCCATCGACTCCTGGCAAGCTGTTACAAACCTGGGCCACGAGGTCAAGGAGCGCGGCTTCACCGCGCTGAAGACCAACATCCTGATGCCCGGCCAGCAGGCCACCTTCGGCGGCGGTTTCAGCGGCGGCGTAGGTTCCACAGACCAGTACGCGCCCAAGTGGCTCATTCCACACGTTGAGAAGCTCATAGGCACGTTCAGAGACGCCGTTGGCGACGACATCGACATCAACCTCGACCTGAATTTCCACTTCAAGACCGAGGGCGCGCTACGCATCGCCAAGGTACTGGAGCAGTTCGACATGCTCTGGCTCGAGGTCGACATGTACGAACCCAAGAGCCTCCGCCAGATCAAGGACTCGACCACGACGCGCATCTGCACGGGCGAGAACCTTTTCTACATGCGCGACTTCATCCCGTACTTCGAGAACCACTCCGCCGACATGTTCATGATCGACGTGCCGTGGAACGGCTTCAGCCAGTCCAAGAAGGTTGGCGACCTCGCAGAGGTCTACCAGCACAACGTCGCGCCGCACAACTACTACAGCCACCTGTCCAGCTTCGTCAGCGCCAGCCTTTGCGCCACGCTGCCGAATGTCCGGATCATGGAGATCGACATAGACGACATCCCATGGAAGGACGAGCTAACAACCGCCGTCCCCGAGATCATCGATGGGTACATGACCGTCCCCACGGCTCCGGGCTGGGGCGCCGACATCAACGAAGAGGTCGCCCTCGCGCACCCGTGGGACGAGCGCAGCCTGGCAGAAGTGCAGACCGCCGGGTACAAGGTGCCGCGCTAGGTCTGTGGCACATCGTCGTTCCGGCGCAGAGCCTGTGCCAGCGCAGGCGGGTACCGGAACCCAGGGGCGGTGGGGGGGATCGAAACGTGATGGCCCGCCAAGCAAGTTAGTAACCGCGTTGGAGGCTACCTCTTGCCAGACTACGAACACATCCTCTACGAGGTCCAGGGTACGACCTGCCTCGTCACGCTCAACCGGCCCGAGACGCTCAACGCGATCACGCAGCCGATGGAACGAGATCTGCACGCCGCTCTCGACGTCGCCGACGCCGACGATGACGTTAGAGTCATCATCATCCAGGGGGCCGGAAGAGCGTTCAGCTCCGGGTACGATATCGCGACCTTCCAGGACACCGATCCCGTATCGATGATCGCCAAGGGGTCGAGCGCGGCCGACCACGTCTCACGCTGGTTCTATCACGACCGCAACATGCTCACGAACCAGACGCACATACTGGAGCTGTCCAAGCCGGTGATCGCCTGCGTCCACGGCTGGTGCATGGGCGGCGGCAATTGGCTGTCGCTGACGTGTGACATGACATTCTGCTCAGCCGATGCGGTGTTCGCGCAGCCGGAAGTGCGACAGATCTCCAACACAAGCTTCCTGTGGGTCCTGATGGCCGGGTACAAGAACGCGCTGCGGTACTCGCTCACCGGCGACCACATCGACGCTCAGGAGGCCTTCCGGATCGGCCTCGTAAACGAGGTGTTTGACGACAGGGAGGCGATGATGGCCGAGGCGTTCCGTCTCGCTGAGCGGATCGCGATGGTCAGCCCCGAGACCGTGGCCGCCAACAAGTACATCGCGACGCTCGGCCTGGAGATGATGGGCCTGCGCAACGCGATCACGACGAACTGGCTCCTGTCATCCGTCGCCCATTCGTCCCAGCGCCCCGACTACAACCGCCGAGAGATGGAGGACGCCGCCGCCGAAGGCGGAATGCGAGGCTTCCTCGAAGTCCGCGACGGCCCCTTCCGCCCCGAACCCTTCGGCCCGCGGTCGGAGAGACCAGAGTAAAACCTTGTCGTCCTCGGAGTTGATATGATCAGTTTAGAGTTCAGTCCGACTCGATAGAGGGTCCAGACTTCCTTATGGGGGATGGCATGAGCCAAACCTATACTGCTTTGATCCAGCGGGACGGAGACTGGTGGATCGGTTGGGTCAAAGAGATCGCAGGTGTGAATGCCCAAGAACGGACACGCGAGGAACTCTTGGTCAGCCTAAAATATGCTCTGAGGGACATTCTGGATCTGAATCAAGAAGACGCCATTAACGCCACGAACTAAACCCTCTCGCTGCCTCCGCCACGGGCGCCGGCTGGTCCATGTACATGTTATGGCCGCTGTCGGGGATCGTGAGCAGCTCGAACTCAGGGGTCTCGCGTGCGATCGGCACCAGGTGTCTGAACTGGTCGGCGCGCGAGTCGCTCATCGCAAACAGTATCGGTTTGTTCAGGCCCCTTAGGGTCGGCCTCAGGTCGATGTAGTCGCCCTCGCGCTCCTCCCAGTTCATGCTGGCAGTCGCCCATTTCATGTCGATCCGACCGTCCGGACGCTCGTACGACTCGTGCTCCACCACGTCCTTGATCACGTCGTCCCGCCACTTGCCGGTCATCCGATGCCACTTCAGGTAATCGTACATCTCCTCGCGGCTGCCCCACGTCCGTCGGGGTCCCTTACCGCGTTTCGACACCATGCGCTGGAAGCTCTCTGTAACGACGACCATCGGCTCGAGAAGCATCAGCTTCGAGAATATGTCCGGTCTGCGCTCGGCCAGCAGCGCGGCGACTACGCCTCCGGTCGAGTGGGCGACCGCAACCGCGTCCCGCATCCCTACGGTGTTGCAGAACGCCTCCAGATCATCGACCCGCTGCGCGAACGTGTAGCCGGAATCCGGCCAGTCGCTGTCCCCGTGCCCTCGAGAGTCGAGGGCGATGACGTGGAACTCGTCGCGCAGATCCCGAGCCACCGCGTCCCAAGACCGGCTCGTCCGCATATCGCCGTGGAGGAGCAAGACGGTACGGCGACATGCGTCGGCGGTCGGTGAGTCCCACTCCACGTAGTGAAGCTGAATGTCACCGGACGAGACGAAGTGGCTCTGCGGGTGTGCCAGTCCGGACAACTACTCAGTAAGCCCGAGTTCCTCGAGAATCGGCGGGATCTGGTCCTTCTCTTCCTCGGTCAGCGGGCGGAAGGGGCGGGAGGTGGTGTCGTGATCGATGACGCCCATGTGCTTCAGGGCGGCTTTCATCCCTCCGAAGCTGGCTGCGTTGGCCCCGCCGCCCTGGGCGACCGAGCCGACCTTCTGGGCCGCGATCAGCTTGGCGTTGCACTCGCGGACCGTCTCAATGTCGCCAGCTTCACCGGCCTCCCATCCACGGGCGCAGACGTTCGGTACCAGGTTTGCGATTCCGGGTATCACGCCATGGACTCCGACAGCGCTTGCGCTGGTGACCCGGAATACCGTTCCGAGGAACCTTAGAAGCGAGATCTCGCCCTGGTCGCATAGCACGTTTAGCTGCGCGAGAAGCTCTCCTGCACCAGAGCTGTCCTTGACGCCGACAACGGTACCCTCGGCAGCCAGCATCGCGACGGTGCTTGGATCGACCGACGTTTTGACCGTCGACGGGATGTTGTACACCCACAGCGGCAGACCGGTCCGGTCCTGTGCGTAGCGATAGTGGTCCGCCAACTCGTCCTGCGAGTCCGGGTAGTAGTACGGTGGCGTCAGCGCGATGCCGTCCATCCCAAGCTCTCTGACCTCATTCGCCAGCGTCACCGACATCTTCGTGGATGTGCTTGAGATGTTGCAGATTACCGGCACACGCCCGCTGACCTCGTCGACGGTGGACTCCATCGCCTTGATTCGCTCGGAGTCCGGTAGGTTGGCGAACTCCCCTGTCGTGCCTGAAGCCCAGAGCCCGTGGACTCCATTGTCGATCAGGTGGTTCACGAGACGTCGGAGCGAAGGGACGTCTACGGTCTCGTCCGGATTCAGCGGAGTGAGCATGGGTACAATTACGCCTTTGATATCTCGGTCGGTCATTCCTGTCTTCTCCTCTTGATCGATCGAACTGATACCTGACATTTAGACCTCGAACACCTCGAAGCTGACGGCGTAATCGCAGCCAAACTCCATTCCGATTGCGTTTGCGACCATCGTCAGCATCATCTCAGGGTCGAAGTCGGTGCCAAGACCCTTTATGTACTTGTCGTGCTTCTGAAGCGACTCGACGCCCTTGTAGATGTGGTCGCCCACGTCCACCGCGTGTGCCGAATTCGGTGAGGCGTTGACCATCACCATTCGAACGCCGTCCCACGGTTCGAGTCCCTCTTCCAATAGTTCGGGGAAAATCCAGCGGTTTGCCGCGTCGCGGGACGCATCGAGGGCGGCCAGCCCCACAGCGCGATGGTCCGCCTGGTTGGTCATTCCTCCGCCGAAGCGAAGGTCGAAGTTGACGGTGATTACGATATCCGGCCGGTACAATCGAATCGCCCCGGCGATGTCGCGGCGCAACGACAGACCGTACTCGACGACTCCGTCCGGATACTCAAGAAACTCGACGGTGTCCACTCCGACGACTGCTGCGCCGTCGATCTCCTCCCGCATCCGGACCCTGGCGGTTTCCGCCGGTTCCATCCCGTCGATGCCGGCCTCTCCCTTCGTCGCCAGGAGATACACGACGGTCTTGCCCTCGGACGTCCACTTGGAAACCGCGCTGGCCGCGCCGTACTCCAGGTCGTCGGGGTGCGCCACGACTGCCAGGGCCGTCTGCCAGTCTTCGTCAAGTGGCTGAAACGACCGGCCGGTCACCATCCGCCTGCTATGGCTGGGAGGAAGTGGACTTCGCTGTGTTCGCCGACCTTCTCGAGCATACCGAGCGGCGTGATCTCTCCGTCGATGGCGACAGAGATGTTGCCCTTGATCCGGCCGTCTTCAGCGAGCCTGTCCATGAATCCTGGGTACTGCGCCTCGAGGTTGTTGACGATCTGCCGGACCGTCGCCCCCTCGATCTCGAGCCTAGACTGGCCGTCGCTCAGCTTCTGCATCAGGGACGGGATAAAGACAGTTGCCATCTTTTCTGTTCATCCTCCTAGCCCGGGGCTCGACGCCCCGGTGTTGGCCGTCACCACGATCCCGTCGTGACGACCCTTGTGGTCGCACTGTCCCTCTGCCACCCACAGGGGAGCCACAAGGGCGATCCCTACATCGGACGTTGGGAACTTGTCGGGACTCTCAATACCGAAAGTGCGCCAGTTCCGGTTGGGAAGCTGGCGCACTGGTTCTTTGCGTTCTTGGGGCGGTTCGCGAACCGCCCCTGGTCGATTCCTAGCCCCCGTTAGCTGCCGCGATGATGGCCACCGAGTTCATCGGGGTATCGTACAGCCTGTTGCCGGTCGCCTGCTGGATGGCGTTGGCGACCGCCGGAGTCGGAGGAACGATGTTCGCCTCGCCCACGCCTCGGACGCCGAATGGGTGCCCGGGGTTCGCAACCTCGACGATCACCGTATCGATCATCGGAAGGTCGAGGCTTGTGGGCATGCGATAGTCCAGCAGCGTGGAGTTGACCATGCCGCCGTCGTCGTTCATGAAATACTCTTCGTTCAGCGCCCAGCCGATGCCCTGGACGGAGCCGCCCTGCATCTGGCCCTCGACGTACGACGGATGGATCGCCTTGCCTACGTCCTGGAATGCGGTGAAGCGGACCACGTCCGTCTTGCCGGTTTCAGGGTCCACCTCGACGTCGACGATGTTGCCCGCGAAGGATCCGCCTACGCCGGTCGGGCTGACCGAAGCGGTGCCGGAGATTCCGCCGCCGCTCCCGCCGAGCTGCCCAGCAAGCTCCACGAACGTCATGCTCAGCTCCGGGTCGGACTTCGAGCTGATGACGCCCTTGTCCATCGCAACGGAGTCGGCGTCTACGTCCCAGATAGTCGCGGCGCGCTCGATCATCTGCTGTTTGACCGACTGAGCGGCCTCGTAAGCGGCCCAACCGGTCGCGAACGTCGTCCGGCTTCCTCCCGTAACTGCCGTGTAGCCGATCGAGTCGGTATCCACGACGGTCGGATGGATGTCCTCTGCGGGAATCCCCAGGACCTCAGCCGCCTGCATTGCGATTGAGGCGCGGGTCCCGCCGATGTCCGTAGATCCCTCGGTCAAGTTGACCTTGCCGTCAGCGTTTACCGCGAGGTTGACCGACGAGTCGAAGCCGATGTTGAACCAGAATCCGACCGCTACGCCGCGTCCCTGGTTGTCTCCGAGGGGCGCGCTGTAGTGCGGGTGGTCCCGCATCGCCTCGAGTGTCTCGACCAGTCCGACCCTGTTGAAGACCGGGCCGTCGACGCGTCGCGTACCTTCCTTGGCTGCGTTCTTGAACCGGAATTCGATGGGATCGATGCCCAACTCTTGTGCCAGTTCGTCGACCGCCTGCTCTACCGCGAACGCCGCGTTGGGAGCGCCCGGAGCGCGGTAGGCCGCGGTCTTGGGCTTATTCACCACGACGTCGTAGCCGTCGACCGTGCCGTTCTCGATGTCGTACGGCGCGAGGGCGCACATCGCGCCCGCGCCGACCGGCGAGCCGGGGTAGGCTCCGGCCTCGCAGGCAAGCTCGACCTCGGCGGCGGTGATCGTGCCGTCGCTCTTACCCCCGATCTTCACTCGCGACCAGGAGCCACACGTCGGGCCGCTCGCCTCGAAGACGTCGGCCCGGCTCATGACGAGCTTAACGGCGTGTCCGGTCTTTCTGGAGAGCAACGCCGCGACCGGCTCCAGGTACACCGGGATCTTGCCCCCGAAACCGCCGCCGATCTCCATCGGGGTAACCCTGATGTTCGATACGGGCATTTCCAGAAGCTGCGCCATCGCATCGCGAACGGTGAAGGCGCCCTGGGTGCTGCACCAGACGTGAAGCCTGCCGTCGTTGTTCCACAGGGCCACCGCGTTGTGCGGCTCGATGTAACCCTGGTGGACGGTCTTGGCTCGGTACTCGCGCTCGACGATCGTGTCCGCCTCCGCGAAGCCGGCGCCCGTGTCGCCCTTCTTGTGCTGGAAGTGCTCTGCGATATTGCTGACGGTGTCGGTCTGTTCGCCGAGCTCTTGCGTCTTGAGGTCGTCGTGGAGGATCGGCGCGCCTTCGGCCATCGCGTCCTCGACGGTGACCACGGGTGGCAGGACTTCGAAGTCGACCTTGATCGCGGCGACCGCCTCTTCCGCTACGTGGGGGTTGACCGCGGCCACACCCGCGATCGCGTGGCCCTTGTAGAGGGCCTTGTCGGACGCCAGCACGTTGTCCCGAAGCCACTTCAGGGTCGTCGCGCCCTCACCAAGGTCGACGATTGCGTCCGCGTCGCTGCCAAAGTCGGCATTCGTGACGATCGCGAGCACTCCGGGCATGGCCTCAGCGGCCGAGGTGTCTATGCTTCTGATCCGTGCGTGCGCGTGCGGGCTCCGGAGCACATGGCCATACAGCAGGCCAGCGGTATCGAAGTCCGCCCCATACAGCGCGCGTCCGGTTACCTTGTCAGCCCCGTCGTGCCGGATGGGGCGCGTGCCCACCACGTCATAGGTCGTGGTGGAAAGCACCATGTTTCGCTCGTAGTCCACGGTTTGAGTCATGAGTTAAGCCTCCTGCATCTTCACCGCCGCGTCCTGGACGGCGCGGACTATCTTGTCATAGCCAGTACACCGGCAGAGGTTGTTGGCGAGCCAGAATCGGATTTCGTGCTCCGTTGGGTCAGGGTTCTGCTCCAGGAGAGACTTGGCGGCGACGATGAAGCCGGGCGTGCAGATTCCGCACTGGAGCGCAGCGTTCTCGAGGAACGCCTGCTGGACCGGATGCAGCGTGCTGCCCTCCGCGACCCCCTCGATCGTCGTGATCTCCTTGCCTTCGGCTTCCACGCCGAGGACCAGGCAGGACGTGACGATGCGGCCGTCTAACTCGACGGTGCAGGCGCCGCAGTTGCCATCGTTGCAGCCCTCCTTGGTGCCGGTGAGCCCGAGCTCGTCTCGCAGCACCTCTAGCAGGCTCTGGCGAGGCTCGCAGAGTACGTCCACGTGCTCGCCGTTGATTATGGTCTGTACATAGGTCTTAGCGGGCACTCTAGCTCTCCTTGGCTCGTTCGATTGCGGTCATCAGCGCGCGGCGGGTCAGCACCTCGCAGAGGTGGTGGCGATATTCGATCGTACCGCGCATGTCTGTAATCGGCTTTGCGGCGTCCCGGGCGATCCCGGACGCGATTCGGACAGTGTCTTCCGTAGCGGGCTTTCCGGCGATCGCGTCTGCCGCCTCTTCGACGAAGAGAGGTGTCGGCGCCACCGAGGCGAGCGTGATCCGGGCAGACTGGATGTTCCCATTGTCCAAGACGACCGATACACCTGCTCCCGCCACCGCGATATCCATCTCGTTTCTGGGGATGAAGCGGATGTAGTTCGCCCCGGAGTTGGCCTCCGGCGTCGGGAAGTGCAGAGACACCAGCAACTCGCCCCGCTCCAACACGGTCTGCCGGACGAACGTGCAGAAGTCCTCTATCGGCACTTCGCGGTTGCCGTTCGGCCCGGCGATCCGGGCGACTCCGCTGTAGGAGATCATCGCGGGGACCGTGTCGGCGCTCGGCGCCGCATTGCACAGGTTGCCTCCCATCGAGGCGCGCCCCTGAATCTGCGTGCCGCCGATGATGTTTGCGGCGTCGACGATCCCTGGATAGACGGTCCTCACGGTCGAGTTCGAGTAGATCCGGTAGCACGGGACGGCCGCGCCGATCGTCAGACCGTTGTCAGGATCGTACGTGAGCTCGTTGAGCTCGGGTATGTTCTTGATATCCACCACCGAGTCGAGTTCATAGGCCCTCGCCCTCATTTGAACGAGGAGATCGGTCCCGCCTGCCAATGGCCTGGCGCTGTCTCCCGCCTCGTTGAGCAAGTCGACGGCCTCCCGAACTGACGTGGGGGCCTCATAGTCAATCCACTTCAATAGCTTCCTCCTTCTCCTTACGTTTCCTGGCTATCGATTGAGCGTGTCGGACCTCTGGTCTGTCCACGACTTGAATCACGATGAAATCGGCTTCTGGATCGTTCCTCGGAGACCCGACCGCGTCACCATCAGGGCCGGCATGCCAAGTCACCTCGAATCAGGGTCGAAAATGCGAAATCGAGCCCAGGGTCTGAAGCCGGGCATAGTATATCAAAGGAGGGTAGGGTCAACAACGCCGCAGCACTTGCCGATCATGGGGCACCGGCCTGAGAGCAGTGCAGCATGGAATACCGCTCCTGGTTGGCCGTCAGCTCATCTTGACTGCCCGTCTCTATCGGCGCATCGTGGTCCGGGGAGTCGTGCAGATCCGTCATCCGTGCGTCTGAGAAGAGGGCCTCGAGCACCGCTGCCCTAGTACATCGAGACCTTGGCCTTGGTCAACCGGCCGGTGACGAGAAATATGACGCGCTCTGCGATGTTGGTGGTTCGGTCAGCGATTCGTTCAAGATCGTGAGCGACCCAGAGTAGATACGTCGCGCGCCGGATCGCGCCCGGGTCGGACATCATGTACGTTAGCAGCTCGCGGTAGACCTGATCGTAAAGATCGTCCACCTCGTCATCGTCGTCGCAGATCTGATGCGCCGATACCAGGTCGCGGTTCACGAAGGCGTCGAGGCTGGCGCGAAGCATTTCCATCGCCTTGTCCGCCATGCGGGGTATGTCGATCAGCGGTTTCAGAGGCGGTTCCGTTCCCATTGCGATGCTGATCTTGGCGATGCCTTCGGCGTAGTCGCCGATCCGTTCGAGCTCCACCGCAACGTGCAGCACAGTGATGATGATCCTGAGGTCTCCGGCCATCGGCTGCTGCATGGCCATCAGGTCGATGCACTTCTCTTCAAGATTGAAGCGCATCTCATCGATGATGTCGTCTTCGTCTACGACGACCTGCGAAAGAGCGAGGTCGCGCGTCTTCAACGCGTCAAGAGACTTAGAAATGGCCTTTTCGACCATGCCGCCGAGCCGGAGAAGCTCGTCTTGGAGGTCTCTTAGATCTCTGTGGAAATCTGAACGTACCATTGGCTAGCTGAACCTTCCCGTTATGTATTCTTCCGTACGCTCGTTCCTGGGGTTGGTGAAGATCTGAGTGGTCTCGCCGTGCTCCACCAGGTAACCGGCGCGGTCTTCGGAAACCATCAAGAACGCCGTTTCGTCAGAAACGCGTGCGGCCTGCTGCATGTTGTGGGTAACGATCACTATCGTGTAGTGCCTGCTGAGGTCGCGGATGAGTTGCTCGATCGCAAGTGTCGCGATGGGATCGAGCGCCGAAGCCGGCTCGTCCATCAGGATGACCTCGGGCTCGACCGCAAGCGCCCTGGCAATGCAGAGACGCTGCTGCTGACCGCCCGAAAGCTCCAGCGCATTGTCTCTTAGCCGGTCCTTGACCTCGTCCCACAGCGCTGCCTGTCTTATCGAACGTTCCACCGCCTCGTCCATGTCGCCGGTGTAGCCGTTGACCTTCAACCCGAATGCGACGTTATCGTATATCGATTTGGGGAAAGGGTTCGGACGTTGGAACACCATCCCGATGCGAGAGCGTATCTCGGTGGCGTCCACGCCTGGCGCGTACAGGTCGGAGCCTTCGAACAGCACCTGCCCTTCGATCCGGGCGCTGGGGATCAGATCGTTCATCCGGTTGAAGCACCGGAGCAGCGAGCTCTTGCCGCAGCCCGACGGGCCAATAAGCGCCGTGATGGAGTATCTTCCGATCTCGATGTCAATGTCCTTCAGCGCGCGGAAGGCGTCGTAGTAGAGATTCAGCCCTTCGACCGTGAAGATCGGAGCTGCGTCGCTCGATCCGAGCTGCGCTTCACTCGTGTTCGGATGTGGCAGTGTTTGAGTCAATTCAGTCCTCTGAGCGCTTCTGGTACTTATTCCTCAGGACTACCGCGACGGCGTTCATGGTCAGCAGGATTACGAGCAGAACGATTATTCCGGCCGCGGCGAGCGACCGGAAGTCGTCCTGAGGACGCCCCATCCAGTTGAAGATCTGAAGCGGCATAACCGTGAACCTATCTAGCGGTCCCGGTACGAACGTCACGTATACCAGCCCGCTGATGACCAGGATCGGGGCTGCTTCGCCTATCGCGCGGGACAGCGCCAGGATCGTCCCTGTGAGAATCCCTGGAAGTGCTGACGGTAGCACCGTCCCCTTTATTACCTGCCACTGGTCGGCGCCGAGCGCGAACGCTCCGAGTCTGTACTCGTTCGGCACCGCCCTGATAGCCTCGCGAGACGCGAGAATTACGATGGGGAGGACAAGGAGCGACAGCGTCATGGCTCCCGCAAGAACGACCTTCCCGAGCCCCATGATCTGAACGAACAACGCTAGTCCAAGGAGTCCGTATACGACAGAAGGAACTCCCGCCAGGTTAGAGATGTTGATCTCGATGAGCTGGGTCAGCCTGTTCTTTGGAGCGTACTCCTCAAGGTAGATCGCGGCGCCTACGCCTATCGGCACAGTGAGCAGTGCCGTCAGCACGATCGTCAATACGCTCCCGGCGAGGGCCGACTTAACTCCCGCCTGTTCCGGGAACCTTGAGCCGTAGCTACTGAGGAACGTCCAGCTCAGCCAAGATCCGCCCTCGAGAAAGACCCTCCCGAGTAGCACGACAAGGCAGATGCACCCAACGAGCACGGCAGCGAAGAGCACACAGTAGAAAGCGACGCCGACGAACTTGCGGTGGGAGAGGCGCGTATTGAATCGTTCGCTGAGCTGCGCCATTAGTACGCCTGCCTCCAGCGCCGGACAACCCAGTGACCAAGTAGGTTCATCAACAGCGTAATGCAGAACAGCGTCAGTCCAACTGCGAAGATCGCGAAGTATTCAGGCGAATCGTGCGAGGCTTCACCTTGAGCCAACTGGGCTATGTACGCGGTCATCGTCTGGATACTGTCGAGCGGGTTGACCGTCATGCGCGGCGTCGCGCCAGCCGCGATCGTGACCAGCATCGTTTCTCCGATGGCTCGGGAGATCGCCAGAATGAATGATGCGACTATACCTGACAACGCCGCCGGAACCACGACCCGCAGGCTGGTCTCCAGCTTCGTCGCTCCGAGCGCGTACGCCGCCTGTCTCAGCGACCGGGGCACGCTGATCATCGCATCCTCGCTGAGCGACGAGACCATCGGGATGATCATTATCCCCATCACGACTCCCGCGCTAAGCGCGTTGAACACGATCATATCGGGGAACACGCGCTGGAGCTGCGGCGTCACAAACGTCAGCGCAAAGTAGCCATAAACGACCGTTGGGATCCCGGCAAGCACCTCGAGCGTTGGCTTTATCACGCGCCGCACTTTGTCAGGGGCGTACTCGGCAAGGTAGATTGCGATTCCCAGGCCGACGGGAAGGGCGACGATTGCCGCTAGAGCCGCCACGAGGAGCGTCCCGTTCACCAGTGGCAGTACGCCGTATGAGCGAGGTTTGAGGATCGGCGTCCATCGGGTCCCGGTCAGAAACTCCCAGAACGAGACCTCCGCAAAGAACTCCAGGGCCTGGCTCAGGAGGCTGAAGACGATTGCGACCGTCGTGAAGACAGAGACGACAGCACAGCCGAAGAATATCCACCGCACGATGCGGCTCTCGATCTTACGGCTCCGACCACGCCGGAATCTGTTGGTGGCGACGTCCACGCGGCTTCCCGTGTCAGACCCCCTCGCACCGGATACCGTGGTCTCCACCGACACCCCCTAGATAGGACCCCTCATACGATGGACGGGTGGCGACTCATCTTCGCTAGCATGAATCACCACTCGTCCGACTTCAAGACTGTGCTGCTGGAGCGTAAAACACTACTTCATCTGTGCGATGTTGAGTTGATACGACTGTCGACTGACCTGAAGCCGGGCGAGGTTGTTCATGTAGTCGTCCGCAGATAGCGGGACGTACCCGACTTCACGGGTCAGCTCGGCGCCGTGCTCCATGTAGAACTCGACTAACGACTTTAGCTCGGCCCGCTGCTCCACGCGCTTCTTGTTGACGTAGATGAATAGCGGCCGGGACAGGGGGCTGTAGTCGCCCGAGGCGATTGTGGCGACGGTTGGCGCGACGCAACCCGATCCGCCGTCCACCGCCACAAGCTTGAGTTTGTCGGTGTTCTCGGCGTAATAGGCGTATCCAAAGTAACCCAGGGCGTTGCGGTCTCCGCTGATCCCCTGCACCAGAACGTTGTCATCCTCTGAAGCGGTGTAGTCCGCTCGGGACGCCTGCGCCTCGCCGACTATCTCCTCGGTGAAGTAGTCGAACGTCCCCGAGTCCGTACCAGGACCGTACAGGTTTATCTTTCTGTCGGGCCAGGAGGAGTCGAGGTCGTTCCAGGAGTCCACGACGCTCCCGGGCACCCACAGCCTCTTGAGCTGCTCGAGGGTGAGGCATTCTACGAAGTCGTTCTGAGGGCTGACCATGACCGACAGCCCGTCAACGCCGACCAGAAACTCGTGGTACTCGATGCCGTTCTCGGTCGCGGTCGCGGCCTCCTTGTCCTTGATCGGCCTGGAAGCGTCAGAGATGTCCGTTTCGCCGACAGTGAAACGCTTGAATCCGCCGCCGGAACCGGAGACGCCGACGTTCACTTGAACGTCTGGCTGGATCTTCCTGAACTCTTCAGCTACGGCCTCTGAGATCGGAAAGACCGTGCTGGAACCGTCGATCTCGATGGTGCCTGTGAGTCTCACCCTCTCTTTCGGCTTGGTCACCTTCGCGGTCGTAGGCGCCGCCTGGCCCGGGACCGCGGTTGCCGCCGCCGCTGCCACTGCGGGAGCAGCGGGCTCCTGGGGCACTGCGGCCGTTCCACGTGTCCCCGCCGCTGCCTGCTGCGCCGCCTGGGCGGGAGCCGGAGCGGACGGCTGGTCGGGCGATTCAGCCTCGTCCGAGCCGCAGGCAATAGCCAGCAGCGCGGTCGTGATCATCAATGCGACCAGCAGGCCGGAGATGCCCAGTATCGTGGATCGCCTGTATCTCATCGTTGTCTAAACCTCCAGGATAGTGCGTTGCACCGGCTAAGGACTCGTCTCTGGTCGTTTAGCATCTTGTTAGCACTCGCTCGAGCCAGCCGCCGCGCCAGAAGGCGCGGGGCGCTCTCGTCGGGCTGCTGGCGTTGTCTGGCAGTCTCTTCGAAGGTGCCGGACGTACAGACTTTAGAAGCCTCGCGGAAACGAGGGATTAACGGGGTGTTAAACGAGTGTTAGCGAACGGCTAAGGTCTGGCGTGACTCGCCGTCGTCAGATTAGGTGTCGCCAGCTGGCGCCGGCGATGATCCCGAGACCGATGATCATCACGAACCAGCCCAGGTTGACCCTTCCGGCGAGGGCCAACATTGCACGGATCGTGGCGAAACCGGCCCCCGCCGCCACAAGAAGGGCGACGAGCCCTTCCGGCGAGGCATACGCCTCGCTCTTAAACGCACCGTACAGACCCCCCCCGATGCTCGCCGGGATGCCGAGCAGGAAGCTAAGTGCGAGCGCGTCCCTGCGGTCTACCCCACGCCACAGCAGCGACGAAACCGTGAGCCCCGAACGGCTCAGTCCAGGAAGCGCGGCGAGACCCTGCGCCACCCCGGTAAGGATGGAATCGATCCATGTGAGGTCGCCGCGGCTCCGCACCGTCTGCGCCGACCCGGTCAGCAGCACCGTGCCCGTTATCAGCATCAGTGCCCCCAGAGCACCCATCGCAAAGTCACCGATCCGGGCCGACACGTCGTCCAGCGTCATCAATATGAAGAGACCCAGTGGGGCGCTGACTAGGGTCGCGACTACGAGAAACGTCGTTCCCGGAACGGGACTTACGGGACGGCTCAGCGCGCCGCGGACGATCGCTGTAACGTCAGTCCGGAGCACGACCAGCACCGACAGCGCGGTGCCCAGGTGGAGCCACAGCGAGACAGCCACAGCTTCCGCCAGCGGTGCGTCGAACACCAGTGAGTAGACCGCGGTCACCACGCCCTCTGAGCTGACCGGGAGCCACTCGGTCGCCCCCTGGAGCAGACCGAGAAGGACAGCTTCGACGAAGCTCACGTCGCTCGCATGAGCGTTACTCGGAAGGCGCTGCCTTCGCCCTCAACGCTCTCGGCGCTGATCTCGCCGCCGTGCGCCTGGACGAGGTGCTTGGCGATCGCCAGGCCGAGTCCGGTGCCGCCGTCGCTGCGGGACCTGTCGACCTTATAGAACCGCTCGAATACGTGAGGAAGGTGCTGCCTCGGGATTCCCACACCGGTGTCTTCGACGGTCAGCTCGACCCAGCCATTGTGGGGTCTCGCAGATACGGTGACGCTCCCACCCGCGGGCGTGAATCTCAGGGCGTTCTCGAGCAGATTCGTGGTGATCTGGTCGAGCTTTCCAGCCTCGGCGACAACGTCGGGTAGTCCGTGAGGGAGGTCCGCGTCCAAGCGCACACTCTTCGCCGCGGCAGGCAGCTCGAATCGCTCCAGTACAGGCTCTACGACCTCGCACAGGTCGACGGGTCCCAACTCTATCGGCATCTGCCCGCTCTCGAGCCTGGAAAGCTGCAGCAGCTCCTCGACCAGGGAGGTCATTCGTTCGACGTCGCTCTGGATCCGGCTCAAGAAGTCCTGGGCCACCGTCGGGCTCCCGATCGCCCCGCCCTCGAGCGTCTCGACCATGGCGCGGACGGACGCCAGAGGGCTGCGAAGCTCGTGAGACACGTTGCTAACGAACTCCCTCCTCGTCGTGTCAACCTGGTGGAACTCGGTCACGTCCTTGAGTGTGAGAAGAACGCCTTCGCCCTCGTCGTCGGAGGTCGGCGTCGCGACGACGCTGAGGAACCTTCTCCGATGGAGCAGCTCGATCTCAGCCTGTTGGATTCGGCGGGTCTCCGCCGCTCTCGCCGCGATCTGAAGTACCTCCGGGTCCCGTACCATCTGGGCGAGCGGCCGTCCGGGCTCAATCATGCCCCCAGGCGAGAGGAGATCTTCAGCGACCCGATTGATCAGCCTCATGCGTCCCTGGGAGTCGAGCACGATGACGCCGTCGGCCATCGTGTCCATGACCACAGCGAGCAGGCCGCGTTCGGCGTCAAGGTCCCTCACCATGTCGCGGATCGTCAGGGCCATGCTGTTGAACGCTTCGGCGAGTCCGCTCGTCTCGTCCGTGGAGCCGGAAGCCACCCTGTATTCCAGGTCCCCCTCGGCCAGACGGCGGGCGCCTTCCGCGACGGTGCGGACGGATTGTACGGTCGTTCGCGATAGCAGAAAGGCGATTCCTATGGAGATCGCCCCGACGATTACGGTCGTCGCAGCAGTGGTCACCACGATCCTACCGATGGTGGACTCCGCCCCTCCGACCGCATCGGCTGCGGGCGCAAGCAGGCCGATTAGCAGAAGGCTGACGGCCCCCATCGTGACAAAGATGAGGGCCGTGTAGACGACAGCGATCCGCCAGCGGAGGCTCCTTGGGAGGCTCATCCGTCGAACCGATAACCGACCCCTCGGATCGTGATGATCCGCCGGGGGTTCGAAGGATCAGCCTCAATCTTCTCCCGCAGCCATCTGACGTGGACATCCACAGTTCGGGAGTCTCCGATGTAGTCGTGCCCCCAGAGCCGCTCGAGAATCTGGTTTCGGGTAAACGCCCGGCCCGGATTTGAAATGAGCAGCGACAGAAGCAGGAACTCTCTCAGCTTCATATCGAGAGGTTCGTCGCTCAGGGTCACCGTGTGGCCCGTGATGTCCACGGTGAGATTCCCGGACTGTACAATCCGGGCTTCCCCGTCGGTACCGTATGACGGAGGAGCCGCGGCGCGACGGAGCATGTTTCGCACCCGCGCCAACAGCTCTCGCATGCTGAAGGGCTTGGTAACGTAGTCGTCGGCGCCGAGCTCCAGGCCGACTACCCGATCGACCTCCTCTCCCTTGGCGGTCAGCATGATGATCGGGATGCTGGAGTCCCGTCTGACCATCCGGCACAACTCGAAACCGTCGAGCCGTGGAAGCATCAGGTCGAGGATAATGAGGTCGGGGTCCCTGGTGCGGGCTAGGTCGAGCCCAGCCTCACCGTCGGATGCCGCGAGAACTTGATAGCCTTCCTGTTCCAGCGTGTAGTTCAACGCTGTCAGGAGGTTGGGTTCGTCTTCGACGACAAGAACGGTGTTCGGCATCGCGCCTCGCAATCAGATCATGAAAGAGGCCTCTTTTCTAACCTAGCACAGTCCGTCAAGACCATCCAACAGCCCATGGTCTGTCAGCTGCCGCCGCCATTCGGCGGGTGTGCCTCACCGAACAGCCCTGCTCGAACCGCCGTAGGTCCGACGCGGCGGAAGCCTTTAGAAAGATGCCGGGTGTTCCCGTACCCTCACTCGCCAGTCGGTATCACAGCGCGCTTGTGTATCGCCTTGCCTATCGCCTTTTCCCCTTCGTGAGCCTCGATCTCGTACGTCAGTCGGTTGCGGTCGATCTCCGTGAGCACCGACCGCACGCGGACGCGTCCGCCAACATTCGTCGGCGCGAAATGCCGGAGTCCGTCGACGGCGTATCCGACGGTCGTGTACCCGTCTGGCAGGTGCTCATCCGTAGACTTGATGCTCGCGTTCTCCATCAGCCCGAGCAGGTGCGGCGTCGAAAGCACGTCGGCGCCCTCCCTGTCCATGCGGTTGGTCGTCAACTCCTTCGTGACCTCGACCTCGAGGACGCCCTCCAGCCCTACTGAGACTTTGTCCATTGTCATGACGAAACGGGCCTCCACGATCCGGTGCGATTTGGCGCACCGATTGTACCAGACGCCATGCGATGAAGTGATGCTGGAGACCGATGAAGATGACGTGAGACATCCCGCGCATCTTTGTCAGTCCTCTGTGTCCCCCAGGAGAGCCGCGAGAAGGATCACTTCCATTGAACGACTGATCCTGGACGCACATTGTTCAACGATATCACAATATGATATCATTGCGTATGAGAAGGCGGCACCGCAGGACGCTGGAGGCTATCTTCCAACGCCCGACTCAGTCCGGGATTCGCTGGGATGATATCGAGTCGTTGTTGCTGGCCAGCGGGGCTGACATCGAAGAGCGTGCCGGGTCTAGAGTCGGCATCGAACTCAACGGTGTTCGCTTGCACGCTCATCGACCGCATCCCCAGCGAGAAGCCAGAAAAGGTGCCATTGAGTCGATTCGGAGATTCCTCAGAGAGGCCGGGATAGAGCCATGATGGAGTACAACGGTTACCAGGCAGCGGTTAAGTACGACTACGAGGCGGAAGTCTTCCACGGAGAGGTCGTGGGCACTCGCGACGTGATCTTCTTCGAGGCCGACTCCGTGGGGGGTCTGAAAAAGGAGTTTCAGTTCTCTATTGACGACTACTTGGCGATGTGTGCTGAGAGAGGTCAAGATCCCGACCGCCCCTTCTCTGGAAAGGTACCGCTTCGGCTGAACCCGGACTTGCATCGTGCCGCCACAGCAGCGGCCAAGGCTGCCGGAAAAAGCCTGAACGCGTGGATTACCGAGACCGTCGAAGCCGCGACATCGGGAGTATCGGCACAGCAACTGGCGGAGGGGCGCGCGCGCTACAATCCCTCGATCTCCACCGGCTCGATGTTGTCTGAGACGTCGAAGCCGAGGATCCGAGAGTAAAAATACAGCTCCGCCTCGAGTGAACGGATGACATTCTCCGGCTGCCGGAAGCCGTGCTGCTCGCCCTCGAAGGCGAGATACGCCACCGGCAGGCCCTTCCTCCTCAGCGCGTCCACCATCATCTCCGCCTGTTTCGCCGGCACCACCCTGTCCTCCGTCCCCTGAAACAGGATGATCGGGCACGAGAGGAGGTCCGTGTGGTGTATAGGGGACCGCTCCACGTACAGGTCCCGCCGTCCCGGATATGGACCGATCATCGAGTCCAGGTAGCGCGACTCAAACTTGTGCGTCTCCTCCGCCAGCGCCTCCAGGTCGCTGATACCGTAGTAGCTCGCCCCGACCCTGAACACGTCTCTGAAGGTCAGCGCGGCCAGCGTCGTGTATCCGCCGGCGCTACCGCCCCGGATGATCAGCCTGTCGCCGTCGACCTCCCCCTCTCGTACCAGGTGGAGAGCGGCGTTTACACAGTCGTCCACGTCGACGACTCCCCACTGCCCGTTCAGCCGCCTCCGGTACGCGGTACCGTAACCGGTGCTGCCACCGTAGTTGACATCTAGCACCGCTATTCCGCGGCTCGTCCAGAACTGGTACGGCAGGCTGAACGAGGTGGGGGCGGATCCCGTTGGACCGCCGTGGCTGATTACGAGTAGTGGCGGCTTCTCCCCGAGAGCGCCGGAGAAGTCCGGGTTGTGCGCCGGGTAGTAAAACGCGTGAGCGTTCCTACCGTCCGTCGTCTCGAACTCGATTGCCTGAGGGCTGGAGATGTACGAATCGTCCACCGGTTTCGGCCTGGACTCCTTCAGTATCGTGATCTCCCCGCTGTCGGGTTCGAGTCGGATCAGGGCGTCCGGCAGGCTCGACGAACCGGCCTCTAGCACGACCATGCCCGAAGAGGCTTCGATGTCGCCTCGAGACATCTCGGTGTACGGTGTCTCGATTGGTCTCAGGTCCGTCGTCCGCGTGTCCAGGGATGCCAGCCTCCAGAAGCCGTCCTCCACGTACTTGCAGACGATTCGGTCTTCGGACTCGAATGCGTAGGTCCGGGCGCCCAGCGCCCAGGCGGGCACTCCGAACTCGGCCTGTATCGGAGCCATCGCCTCGATGTGCCCGCCGCGCCACCGGTAGATGTTCCACCAGCCTGTCCTGTCGGATACGAAGTAGAGCACGCCGTCAGGAGACCACTCCGGCTGAAACACCGACTCCCCCGGCAGACCGGCGATCTTTGACGCGACGCCGAGAGTCCCGTCATCGAGGATCGGCGCCATCCATAGCTCCGTGCTGTCCCAGGGCATGTTGGGGTGGGCCCAAGAGAGCCACGCCAGCGTTGAGCCATCCGGACTGACCGTCGGACTGCCATAGAAGTCCGAACCGCTGACCAGAATCTCCCCCTCTCCTCCAATTCGAAGATCGAGTGAGACGATCGCATTCACAGCCTCTCTGTCCGAGTCCCGGTGGTCCTCCCTTATACAGACGAGGCGTCCGCGACGATGGTCGATCATACCGTCTCCGTACCGCAGATCGACCCCCTCCGGCGTGATCGGCTCCGGATCGCTGTCCGGCTCCTGGCGATACACTCGCTGGTCTGCGAAGTTCGCGAAGAAGACCACCCCGTCGGACACCCAGAAGCAGAGCCCCCCGTACTCGTGGACGCGGGTTCGGACGTTGAACGGCGCAGGATTGACGTCCCGCGTCTCTCCGTCCGCTGTTCGATGGACTATCACGTTCCGCGCACCCTCCTCGGGCCTCGTCTCGACCCAGTAGACGTCTTCACCGTCGAACTGGATCGGGCCCAGCCCGACAGAGTCCTGCACGATTATTTCCGGGGTGATCGGCGACTTCCAGGAGCCGTAGGGCGCGGTCATGGACATAGGGTGCTCCGAGGTGTGACTGAACGACTTCTCACCGTACTGCGACCGCCATTCTAGCAAAGGCCCACCGTGTATAATCCCCCCTGAGCGGGAGGTGCGGCCTATGAAAGTCGTAGTTGCAAGCCTATTCGGCGATGGGTTCGAAGACGGATTAAGAGATGAGTTCCCCGGGATTGATTTCGTCTTCGCGTCCGCCGTGGCGGATCAGGCAAGGGAGATCGTGGACGCGGACGTCTTCATGGGTACACCGACGCGCGACGTGTTCATCGCGGCGGACCACCTTCAATGGCTCCACTGTCCGGGCACCGGCATCGACAAGCTGACCGCCATCTCCGAACTCTTAGATAGCGACGTAGTGCTGAGCAACGCCCGAGGCCCTCACGCCGCGCCGATGGCTGACCACGTTATCTCAATGTGCTTGGCGTTCGCGCACAACACCAACGAGATGATGGTCGATCAGAAGGCCCGGCACTGGGAGACCGGCAAGTACGATCGCACCTTCATCGAGATGGAGGGCAGCACGATGGGCATCCTCGCTCTAGGCGGGATCGGCTCGGCCGTCGCCCGGCGCGCCGCCGGTTTCGGCATGATCGTCTACGCGGTCGACAAGAACCCCTTCCCGCCGCCGCCGGGCGTCGAGGCGGTCTGGGCACTCGACCGCTTGCACGACCTCCTCGCGATGTCGGACTGGTTTGTCGTCACCGCCCCCTACACCAGCGACTCACGAGGGATGATAGGCGCGGACGAGCTGGCTCTGATGAAACCCACCGCACACCTCGTCGTCATCTCCCGCGGGGGGATAGTCGACGAGGACGCGCTGTTCGAGGCGCTCAGCGGCGGGCGTATCGCCGGGGCCGGCATCGACGCGTTCGAAGCAGAGCCGCTGCCCGAGGACAGCCGTTGGTGGGACCTCGACAACGTCATCATTTCCCCGCACGCGTCGGCGTTGACTGTCGAGATGTGGGAGGGCAGGCGTGAGATCTTTAGGGAGAATCTACGGAGATTCCTCGCCAACGAGCCGTTCCTCTACGTCTGCGACAAGACCGCGGGGTTCTGAAGGCGACGGAGATGCTCCCGCCGCCCTCTCCCCGCTGACACCATGCGGGCAGGATGCCCGCGCTCCCAGTGGGGAGCCGGGGATGTTCCTACAGCCCTCTGAACGCCGGCTCCCGCTTCTCGTGGAACGCTCGGACGCCCTCCGCCCTGTCCTCGGTGCTGCTGGAGACCCCGCTCGCCTGAGCCTCCATCCATAGCTGCTCGCGCAGATCTCTGCTGTGCGACGAGTATGCTAGTCGCTTCGTCAACGCGTGCGCCACGGAGGGGCCGGACGCCAGCTTCTGAGCCAGCTCCATCGCTCGTTCGGAAAACTCGTCGTCGGAGAATACCTGGCTGACCAACCCGATGCGCTCCGCCTCCCGCGCGTCGATGATGTCCCCCGTGTACATGAGCTCAAGCGCCCGAGACATGCCGATCGCAAGCGGCAGAAGCTGAGTGCATCCGTAGTCCGGGCTGAGGGCGCGCTTCGCGAAAATCGCCGAGAACCTGGCGCTCGCGGCGGCGACCCGTATGTCGCACCCCAGCGCGATTCCGAGGCCTCCTCCGACGGTGGGGCCGTTGACAGCGGCGATGGTCGGTCGAGGGAACTCCTGCAAGAGGAGCGACGCGTACCCGAGGGGCATCCCGCGGCGTAGCAACGACTCGGTGCCCGAAGTGTGGGCATCTTCCTTGGAAGCGGTGAGGTCGGCTCCAGAGCAGAAGGCACGCCCCGCGCCAGTGACCATCAGGGCCCTGACACCCTCCTCGCCGCACTCGCGGACCGCGTCGTCGAAATCGTCGATAAATGCGCGGTTGATCGCATTCAGCTTCTCAGGCCTGTTCAGCGTGACGACGCCGACGTCGCCGACGCGCTCAAATAGTACCGTGGCACCCGACATCTCGCCTACTCCTACCTCCATCTCAGAGCCCGATGAATCATAGGTGTGGCCGTTTGACCTGTCAAAGCAACAGGCCGACCCAAAATCAACGATCTATTCGCCGGATGGCCGTCGGGGTTCGCCGCGCCTGCCCGCCGTGGAGGGGCGAACGAACCGCCCGAACCCACCGAGGTCGCAGTTCAATCGCCAGATGGTGGATCTGGGCCGAGGATCACGTCCTACCAGGCAGGGCCGGTGTCGTCCGCGCCGTTGTTCGTCAGGCGCATCTGTTTCTTGCCGTCGGAGTTCATGACGAAGATATCGTAATCCCCGTCGAGGTCGCTGATGAAGGCGATGCGGTTGCCGGTGGGAGACCAGGCCGGCTGCCGGTCCGATGCCACATTGAATGTCAGTCGCGCTACGCGCCATTCGCTCTTGGATACCGAGTAGATCTCCGGGTTGCCGTCCTGCTCCGACACGAACAGGATCGACTGGCCGTTCGGCGACCACGATATGTCGTACTCCGGTTCGTCGGTCTGGGTGACGCGCTGGAGGTCGGTACCATCCGCGTTAATGACGTAGAGCTCGGGGTTCCCGTCTCGCGTAGAAACAAAGGCCACCTGCTTGGAGTCGGGCGACCACGTCGCGCTATAGTCCGGCTGATCGGTCAGCCGGAACTCGTTCACTCCGTCAGGGTTCCTCACGTAAATTCCGCGACCGGGACCGTCCCGCACCGAGAACGCGACCGACTCCCCGTTCCTCGCCCAGTCGCCGACCTCGTGGCCTTCGATGGCTGTCAGGAGCACGGACTCCGATCCGTCTTTGGTAGAGATCATGATACTCGGTCGACCGTCTTGAGTGGACACATAGACGACGCGCCCGTTATCCGGGGCCCAGCGCAGGTCCGAGTGAGCCGCGCCTCCCGGCGTCACGTTGATGCGGTCCGACCCATCGTTCTTCATCACCTCAACCCTGTTGTCGCCCTCGCTCCCGGAGATGAAAGCTATGAGTTTGCGGTCCGGTGAAACGGTGGGTGCGAAGTCATCTGCCTCCGTGTTTGTCAGGTTCCGCTCATTCTCTCCCGACGGGTCGATGGCATAGATCTCGAGATTCCCGTCTCGGTCAGACGTGAAAGTGATCTGGGGACCTGACGAGTTGCAGGCGAGCGATGTCGCTGTGGCCACAATGATGACCACAAGGATCCCGACCCCGGCAGCAGTGAGCCGAGCAATTCGGGAGTCTAGAAACGGAATCGACACATTGAGCCTCCTCATCCCAAGCTCGATTGAACGGACTTCTCGCCGCGCAGTCTTGCAAATGCTAGCACGGCGGCATCCTATCTCCACAAGACGCGTTTGGTTCAGCTTCGGACGAACTTTCCCCGTTCCGCCACCGCCTTCCGACTTTACACCCCTGTGGCCTTGATGTACGGTTCAGATCGCCCACACGTCCAACTTGGAGGCATTTGTTGCCCGCAAATCGGCGTCCAGACGTTGTCGTCGTCGGCGGCGGGAACGCCGCGTTGTCCGCCGCGCTGTCCGCGATTGAGCAGGGCGCAGACGTCCTGGTGCTCGAGAAGGCGCCCGAGTACCTGCGCGGGGGTAACTCGTACTTCACCGGTGGACTGTTCAGGTTCGCGTACGACGGGATCGAGGACATGCTTCCGCTTCTTCCAGAAATGTCGGAGGATGAGAAGTCCGGCATCGACGTCGGCGCGTATCCCCAGAGCAAGTTCTACGAGGACGTCATGCGCGTCACTGAGGGACTGTCCGACTCCCAGCTCGTTCAGACCCTCGTCTCCCAGTCGCTGCCCACCATGCGGTGGCTCGCAGAGCAGGGTGTGCCGTGGATCCTCGCGTATGGGCGCCAGGCGTTCCGGCACGAGGGCGTGCTGAGGTTCTGGGGCGGACTCGTCGTCGAGGCGGTCGGCGGCGGTAAGGGTCTATCCGACCGTCAGTTCGAGCTTGTCGAGGCGGGGGGCGGCGCGATCCGGTACGGGACGAAAGCCACCGACCTCGCGACAAACGCTAGAGGGGAGATGGTGGGCCTGACAATCAGGGATGCCGACGGATTTCGGGAGATCGAGTGCGGCTCCATGGTCCTGGCGTGCGGAGGCTTCGAGGCGAATGCGGAGATGCGCACCAGGTACCTCGGGCCGGGCTGGGAGCTGGCGAAGGTTCGTGGAACGCAGTTCAACACCGGCGATGGTATTCGGATGGCGCTCGAGATCGGCGCGCAGTCGTTCGGACACTGGAGCGGCTGTCACGCCGTCGCGTGGGACCTCAACGCCCCGCCCACAGGCGACCGCAACATCGCCGACCTGTTTCAGAAGCACTCCTACCCGTTCGGCATCATCGTCAACGTGAATGGTCAGCGATTCGTCGACGAAGGTGCCGACTTCCGAAACTACACCTACGCCAAGTACGGGCGGGAGATACTGTTCCAGCCCCAGCGGGCGGCCTTCCAGATATTCGACCAGAAGACCAAGAGTCTGCTCAGGGACGAGTACGACATTCCGCAGGTCTCCAAGGTCGAGGCCGATACGATCCAGAAGCTCGCGGAGGGACTCGGCATCGATCGCGACGGTCTCGTCAGCACCGTTCGAGAGTTCAACTCCGCGGTGCGGGACGGCGAATACAACCCGACGGCGCTCGACGGCAAGCACACAGTCGGGATCGACCCGCCAAAGTCCAACTGGGCGCTGCCCCTGGACTCTCCGCCCTACCTCGGATTCGCGGTCACCTGTGGGATTACGTTCACGTTCGGGGGCCTGAAGATCGACGATGCCGGACGCGTCCTCGATACCGAGGATGCTCCAATTCCAGGTCTCTACGCCGCCGGCGAGCTGGTCGGCGGACTCTTCTACCACAACTACCCCGGAGGCGCCGGCCTGATGGCGGGCTCAGTGTTTGGCAGGATCGCCGGAAACTCCGCCGCGAGTTTTTCGGTCGCCTCCTGACCCACCACGCTCCTCTGCCTCGGGTCGCCTCTTATTCCAACCTTCCCACTTTGCTTGGAGTTCTACACGGGCCCCTGCACGAAGAGCCTCGCGCCCTTCTCTCCAATCGTTCTCCTAAGTGTCTTCCTAAGTCCATCAGATACCTCCCGAGTTCGGTTACGGTGATCGATGTAGCCGCCGCCATGAACGGTATCGTCGAACCACCATCCCATACGGCAAGTCCTGTTTCTAGTATCCCACTATGCTGACCGACTGCCCTCCAGATCACTAGGGACATGCCTACTACGATCTGGACTATGGAGAGCCCTAAGCGAAAACTCTGCGTGGACCTGTCAATTCCATTACGTCATCATTGCACTTCCAGCAGGGTCATTCGTTTCCGGCTGCAGGATTGGAACTTGGAAGTATGATAATAGAGGTACTGCAAAGCACCGGGAACTTTTTCTCATGGAGGAACGTCCTAGGATACAAGGTCAACAGACTCAGCGTCATGGAGGTATACACTATGCGGATTCCGATGCTCATAGTTCTTGGATTGGCGGCGCTTGCCCTTGCCCTGGCTGCCGGTCGAGCACGCGAGCAGCCGGTCCGAATGGAGCAGGAGACGAGGGTCCGCCCCCGCCGGAAGCGGCGCCGCCGGAAATCGACGACCCTCCTAGTGACGCGGAGTTAAGGATGCTCTGAACAATCGGCTTCTGGCTGGGCCGAGTTGACCGGAGTGGTTTTGGGGGCGTTAAATTGCCTCATGGCGCCGTGGTGGGGGTTATTCTCGGCCTACAACCGGCCCTGACAGGGCCTTTCGCCGCCGTTAGCCCTGATTTTGGGCGCACTTATACAAGGTTTCACGCCGTCAGGTACTGTTCGGCCCTCATCAAGTTGGCAAACCCCAGCAGCGTCATCAGCCGCTGCGTGTTCTTGGACAGCCCCGTAGCGGACCTTGGCGTAGCCGAAGTGCCGCTTGATGTACAGGAACGGATGCTCCACCTTAGCTCTGACGACGCTTTGCGCTTCTCCGCCTCAGGGCTCCCAGGCTCCAGGACGCTGGCCGGGCCTCATGGCGGCGCCCCGGTTGCCCCGGGTCAACTGCCTGATACCCATGACCTGAGACTCCCCACCGTGCAGCAACCGGGGCAACCAGTCAGGTCATGACGTTCGCCTAACTCCCGTCTGCGAGTCCACACCGATGTGCACCTTCATCCCGAAGTGGTTCAAGGGCTATGATGCTCGCGTCCACTATCGTCCCCTCCTGAAGACGGAGACCCTTGGACTATAGCGGTTGATCTCCTCGGACCCGGCCCAAATGCTCTTCCAGCAGGTGGCGGAAGTTCAGAATCGTCGTCTCGTCCGGCAGCGCAGGCAGTCTCAGCCCCGGTCCGAACCTCGTAGAGCAGCAGGGGCTCAGACTGCAGCAGTGTATCCGTAGCATCACCGATAACTCGTAGGGCCGCCGACCACGACCGGCTTGGGATAGAACGGTCGGATGCGCTCTTCCAACTCTTCCCACGGGAGTCCATCCATGCGCTCAAGGAACTTCTCCCGGCGAGTCTTTCGCTTCTTGCTCTCGTAGTCCAAGTCCGCAAACGTCGGCTGGTTCATTGCCTCTCCTCCCCCATCTTCAGGCCTTGGCCCGTTACCATCCCACAAACCATCGGGGAGCGTCCCTAAGAGACTTGCAGACCGTCGCCAGCCAAGAAGGCATTTCTCTTCAGACCGCTATCGATCGGTATGCCTGGAACGACAACTTCGCCTTGGCGGTCGCGAAAATCCGGGAAGCTTCTCCCGCAGCTTTCGCCGGTGCGGAGATCGTAGACGCTGGTCACGCGTGGGTCAGTTTCACCGGCCCCGCCCCCGAGGCAGCACTCGACATAGTCGACACCTTCACCAGCAGTCACAGTGGCGTTTCAGTCGAAGTGCACACCGGGCTGGGCTTCGGTGAGGTGGAACTCCAAAGGGCGATCGAAGCAGTCCACTACGCAGTGCTCGAGGCGCCTGAAGTGCGCGACGCCTCCACCTCTTTCGACTCCGCGACGGGTCAGATAAGGACGACTGTTGTATTGGAGAGCACAGCTTCCGATTCCGTTCTCGTTGATCTGCGGGCCGTTGCGGCGAAGAACCTCATTGATGCGACTAGGACGGACATTCTCAACAGCATTACGGCCTCCGTGGTCCGCTCGGATCGCGAGGATATAGGCGGTGACGATAGCAACACTGAGAATCCGGGCGGTCAAAGTCCTTAAGGAACCCCCAATCGAACCTCCCGCACCCGTCGCCGTCACAATTCAATCGTCAGCTGGAGGATCCGGAGACCGCGGCTCTCGTTGCCCGCCGCACCGCCTGGCACTACAATGTAGAGTTGAGAGTAGGGCGGTCGCACTAACGTGCCGTTCTCTCAGAAAGGCGTGCAAGTATGATGCGTGCGTGGGAACTGATAGCTGACGTTTATCGGAAGACGGGGACAGTAGTCTGGTCTCTGTACGACGCGTTTCCACCGTACTACGTCACGGTAGGCAAGCTCATCTCCAAAGACGTCCGCGAAGACGGGGAGTGCGTCCTTCATGTGAACGGCGCAAACATCCGCGTCGACCGTCCGACGTTCGAAGCGATCTCCGTCGGTGAACGCCTACGCATCCGCTATACGCGCGGCGTCCGGGCGATCAACATCGACCGATTTATCAGCACCAACGGCCACGGCTGACCCCTTCTTTCCGCACTACCCTTTTCTCCGTTCTCCACCCTTGCCTATCCTAGACGACTAGGGTAGAGTACCGCTTGACCCCATAGCTGGTCGTATTTGCGTTGACCGCCGTCGCGCTCCCGATTAACTCGAAACCGTTTCTACGGGGCCCGACATCCCCCGCGTATCAGGCCCTTTGACACACAGCTAAGGAGGACTGACGTGACCACAGAGGCAGTGCTCGGCGCGAGCATCAAGCGCCGCGAAGACCCCCGACTAATTACCGGACAGGGCACCTACGTCGATGACGTACGACTGGTGGGGACGCTGAATATGGTCCTCGTCCGTAGTCCCCACGCCCACGCTAACATCACGAGCGTCAACACCTCCGCCGCTGCGTCCTCCGACGGCGTGGTCGGCGTCTACACCGGAGACGACCTGGCGGAGCAGCTCGGCTCGCTGATCTGCGGGTGGGTGGTCCCCGATACCAAGGAGGTACCGCATCCCCCGCTTGCGGTCGGCAAGGTCCGGTGCGTCGGCGACGCGGTCGCGGCGGTTGTCGCAACCAGCGCCCATGCTGCGGCTGACGCGGCGACGCTGGTCGACGTCGAGTACGACGTGCTGCCCGCGGTCGTCGACATGGAGGCCGGAGTCCAAGACGGCGTCGCCCAGGTCCACGACGACGCGCCAAACAACATCGCGTTCGAGTGGGAGGTAGGCGGAGGTGACTTCGACGCCGCGGCATCGAGCGCCGGCGTTCGGGTCACAGAGCGTATCGTCAACCAACGCCTGATCCCCAACCCGATGGAGACCCGAGCCGTCGTCGCCGACTTCAACCCCGGCACGAACCAGCTCACCGTCTACACTTCGACCCAGATTCCGCACCTCGTCAGGCTTCTTCTCGCCCTCGTCACCGGGCATCCTGAGCACCAGATCAGGGTCATCGCGCCGGACGTCGGCGGAGGATTCGGTTGCAAGCTGTACCTCTACGCCGAGGAGGTGATCGCGTCGATTATCGCCAGAGACCTCGGCAGGCCCATCAAGTGGATCGAGGGACGCCAGGAGAACTACATTGCGACCACTCACGGGCGCGACCACGTCGCCGAGGTCGAGATCGTCGGAGACAGCGAGGGGAACGTATCCGGCTTACGCACAGACGTCTACGCAAACATGGGGGCCTACCTGTCGACGTTCGCCCCCGCTATCCCGACCTATCTGTTCGGCCTAATGCTCGTCGGCCCCTACACGATCGACAACGTCCAGTGCAAGGTCACCGGCGTATACACGACGACGACGCCGGTCGATGCCTACAGGGGCGCGGGCCGCCCGGAGGCGACGTATCTGGTCGAGCGCATGATCGACCGATACGCGGCCGAGATCGGGATGGACCCGGTTGAGGTTAGGCGCAAGAACCTCATACCGCCGTTCGAGGACGGCCACGAGGTCGCGACGACCGTCATCTATGACAGCGGGAACTACGAGGCCGCGCTCGATCGCGCGCTGGAACTGGTCGGATACGACGACTTCCGCGCCGAGCAGGCCGCCGCCCGGGACGAGGGACGCTACCTCGGAATCGGCCTCTCGACCTACGTCGAGATCTGCGGCATGGCTCCCTCCGCGGTCGCATACACCCTCGGCGCGCGCGCCGGAGTGTGGGAGAGTGCGCTCGTCCGCGTCCATCCAACTGGCAAGGTAACGGTGTTCACCGGATCCTCAGGCCACGGGCAGGGCCATGACACGACCTTCGCACAGCTAGCCGCCGCTGAGTTGGGCGTCGCCGTCGAGGACGTCGAGGTCGTCCATGGCGACACCGACAAAGTCCAGATGGGCACCGGCACGTTCGGCTCGCGCAGCGCCGTCTGCGGCGGCAACGCCATTCACATGAGTATCGAGAAGATTCAGGACAAGGCCAAGCGCATCGCGGCGAACCTGTTAGAGGCCGCTCCGGAGGACGTCGTCAACGAGAACGGGCAGTATTTCGTACAGGGCGCTCCGGCCAACGCCAAGACCTTCCAGGAAGTCGCGCTCGCCGCTTACTGGTATGAGAGCCTGCCCGAAGGCACCGAGCCCGGACTCGAGGCCGTCAGCGTCTTCGACCCGCAGAACTTCACCTGGCCCTTCGGCACCCACATCGCGGTCGTCGCGGTGGACCGCGACACAGGCGAAGTCGACCTGCAGAGGTACGTCGCTGTCGACGACGTCGGCAACGTCATCAACCCGATGATCGTAGAGGGGATGGTTCACGGCGGCGTCGTGCAGGGCGTCGGACAGGCGCTGCAGGAAGAGGGGGTCTACGACGAGTCGGGCCAGCTGATTACCGGCAGCATGATGGACTACGCTATACCCACCGCCGAGGACGTGCCGTCGATCATCACCGACCGCACGACCACTCCGTCGCCGACCAACCCACTCGGCGTCAAGGGCGCCGGCGAGACCGGCACCATCGCGGCTTCGCCCGCGGTCATGAATGCGGTGATCGACGCGATCTCGCCGTTCGGCGTCAAGCACATGAACATGCCCGCCAAGTCCGAGAAGGTCTGGCGCGCTATGCAGGGCTAGTAGATCCGTCAGTCTCTTCTTGCCGTGAGCTCGCCGACTTGCTGAATTGCGGATCGATGGACTCATATGGCTCGATGGCCATCGTCGACAAGATTGAACGAAAGCACGGCGTCCGGCAGTTTGAAGTTAGAGAGCTTCTAGTCGGGCATCCGCGTTTTCGTTTTGTTGAGAGGGGACATCGCCCTGGCGAAGATGTGTATTCCGCGTTGGGTCGAACACTTGGCGGGAGATATCTGATAATCTTCTTCGTACGGAAGCTAGACGGACAGGCACTAGTTCTGTCGGCCAGAGACATGTCACGCACAGAGCGGAGAAGATATGAGCGAAGCTAGAAGCTCTCTCTCTAGGGCGACTTCGTACGAACAGATCGGCGAGTTCTGGGATGCTCATGACCTTTCTGAGCACTGGGATGAGACGACGCCGATCGAGTTCGACGTGGACATCCGTACCGAGGCGGTCTACTACCCAATTGATGTGACCCTTGCCAACGGAGTTCGGTCCGCGGCCGACAGCAAGGGTGTGTCCCCCCAGTCTCTTCTGAACGCGTGGGTGAGGGAAAAGCTGTTGGAAGACGGCGCATAGGCTCCGACGGGGATTCTCTTCGACGGTGCCCAACTCTGACCCAGCAAACCACGATTCTGGCGTAGACCCCGTCAGGAACATCGTCCGTGAGCTCGAGGCGCGCGACTACATCGCTGATCCGGCGATCGCGACTTCGATCTACATGGCGCAGGCGCTGGAACGCCCGCTGCTGATCGAGGGACGCGCCGGCGTCGGCAAAACTGAGATCGCCAGCGTAATGGCCCAGCTCCTCGACACGAAGCTCATCCGGCTTCAGTGCTACGAGGGCCTCGACGTCACCACCGCACTCTACGAGTGGAACTACGCCAAGCAGCTCCTGTGGATCCGACTGGACGAGGGTAGCAGCCGTACCTCGGAACAGCGCGAGGAGCAGATCTTCAGCCGAGACTTCCTGCTCGAACGCCCGCTCCTGGCCGCACTCACTGAACCCGACCGGGCTCCGGTGCTGCTCATCGACGAGGTCGACCGCGCCGACGAGGAGTTCGAGGCGTTCCTGCTCGAGGTGCTGTCCGAGTTTCAGGTGACGATCCCCGAGATCGGCACGATCAACGCCAAGCACCGTCCGCTGGTGATCCTGACCTCGAACCGCACGCGCGATCTGTCCGACGCGCTTCGCCGCCGGTGCCTCTACCTGTGGATCGACTATCCCGACCTCGAGAAGGAGCTCCGGATAGTCCGGCGTAAGGTCGAGGGCATCGACGAGAAGCTGGCCCGGCAGGTCTGCCGGTTCGTCGAGACCGCCCGCGAGTCCGGGCTGGACAAGGTGCCGGGGATCTCGGAGACGCTGGACTGGGCGAAGGCGATGGTGATCCTGCACTACGATCACCTCGACCGCGCGGCTGTGGAGCAGACCCTCGGCGCCCTGGTCAAGGACGCCGACGACCTCGACCGCTTTCGCGACGAGGCGATCGAACAGATCATGGCGTCGGTCGGCGAGTAGCGCCGCCAGAACCGTTCGCGTCTGTCCCGCCGAAACGTCACGGTCGTTTGGAAAACCGTTCAGGACGCGCGAGCGCAAGTCCCACCGCCCGACCGTCGAAGACGGCGTCTCGCTACGCCGAGACCGCTGCTAGCCTGAGATCAGATCATCCGATTCCCGGCAAGCGAGGGCAACAGATGTCACAACCCAGAATAGGAACGTTCGACGATCTGCTGGAGATAACCGAAGAGGCCCTCCGACCCGTGGTGCAAGCGCTGCGGGAGGCGATCGTCGAGATCTATCCGGACACCTTCGAGGTAGTCCGACTCGGAGATCGTGCGGCGACCTACGGCGTCGGCCCGAGGAAGATGATAGACGGCTATGCGTACATCCTGCCTCACAGGCGATGGGTTAACCTCGGCTTCTACCAGAGCGCCGAGCTTACCGACCCGGAAGGCCTGCTGGAGGGGACCGGCGCCAAGATGCGCCACGTGAAGGTCCGCTCGGTCGACGACGCCGGCCGTCCCGCGGTCCGCGCCCTGATCGAGGATTCCATACAACGCAAAAGGGCGACCCAGCGGGACTGACGACGCCATCGGCTGCCGAGCGGCAACTGCCGTCAGGGCGCCTCCGAGCTGCCTCGGACTATCCGCTCCAGGAAATCTCCCGGCGTGACAACCTCTATCGGAAGTCCCGCGCCCAACACCCGGTCGTTCAGAAGGTGGCGACGATCCAGCGTCAGTAGGAATTCGGCCTCGCAGTCGAGCGCCGCAGCCAAAACATGCGCATCTTTGGCCCCGGTCAGCGGTTCGCAGAGATCGATGTTCTGTGCGGATGGGTTGGGTACAACCTCTGGACTCGCTGTCGCTAGGAGCTCGTAGAATCTCAAGAGCTCGCTGTCGCCGAACTTCCTGACAAGATTCGTACGGACCTCATCGAGGACCAGAGCAGAGATCGCTGCACAGAATCTAAATCCGGTGCAGGCGTCAATCGCTGCCGACGACCCGCCCGATGGTGATATCGACGCGGCGACCAGAACGCTCGCGTCGAAGAAGACACGGCTCCGCTCCGCCAATCACAGCTCCCCAGAGGCGATGAGCTCCCTAACGCGAGCGGCAACCTCCGGACTGATCCTGTCTTCTTCGAGAAACCGACTGATGTCTTCGTCGGTGTACTCTCTCAGCGTTTCCTGCTCTAGGCGCATCGGCGTCAATACGATCTGTTCCCCTTCGATTGACGCGGCTAGAAGTGTGTCTCTGTCAATCCCCAACTTTCGCCGGAAGTCGATTGGGATAGTGATCTGTCCGTTACTCAGTGACCTGACGATCTTCCTTGGGACAGTTGTATTGGTCAGCACGGGACCCCTCCGACTACAAGAATAGACACATTACCATTATCCTACTTCATAGTTATCGATATATCCAGTTCTTTAGTTATTTAAATTTCTAAATATCTAATTCTCAGAGTTATGGTCTATGAACGCGGCGACTTGCGCCATGATACCCTGCGTTTGTCGATGACGCGCGACAACGTGGGGGAGCCTTGCACGATGCCTTTGATGCCCGGAAAACCTGCGCTTTTGGAGATGCTGCGGGCTGACGGCGTCAGGTACATCTTCGGCAACCCGGGAACGAGCGAGGGGCCAATCCTCGACGCACTCGAGGACTACCCTGATCTCCGGTACGTCCTGCCGACCCAGGAGGGCGCGGCAATGGAGATGGCGGACGGCTACGCCCGCGCAACGGGTCGGCCGTCGTTTGTGAACCTCCATATCGAGACCGGCCTCGCCAACGGCATAAGCCTGCTGCACAACGCGCGTGAGGGCGGGACGCCGGCGTTCCTCACCAGCGCGAACAAGGACGTTCAGAAGTTGGACGAGGGCCGGAGTCGCCTCGACGAGATGACGCTGATGTTCACCAAGTGGAGCGTGGAGGTCACCCACGCCGAACAGGTGCCGTCCGTGATGCGCAGGGCGTTCACCGTGGCCAAGACCCCTCCGACAGGCCCAGTTCACGTGGGCTTCTCCGCCAATGCGCTGGACGATAGCTCCGACGATTCCGTGTCTTCGAGGCTCGCTCCAGGGCGCGGCCAAAGACTGTTGCGACCACCGCCCATAGTCGTCTCGGTCGTCGCCCGGGTTCGGGGACCAACCTACGGCACCCCGCCCCTCATCTCCCCTGCCTGATGAAGTCCGAGACCCTCTCGCCTATCATCAGCACGGTCACGTTTATGTTGGCCCGGACACACTCCGGCATGATAGACGCGTCCACCACACGCAGACCCTCCGCTCCGTGGACCTTGCCGTACTGGTCCACCACCGCCATGGGGTCGGAGTTGGGCCCCATCTTGGCGGTGCATGAGATGTGGTGCCCGGTCCCAACCCACCTCTTCATCCAAGGTTCAGCGCCTCGTCCGACTCCAGGTCCGAGTCCCCGGGGTAGACCCTCTCTTCGATCATCGCCGCCATCGCCGGATGGTCCTCCAGGCCGACCACCAACCGTACGCCGTCTCGGTACCTGCGCAGGTCCTCCTCGTGGTCCAGCAGGTTGTAGTCCAGATAGGGCTGGTCCCTGTAGTCGTTGGAGCGTAGTCGCAGCTCGCCCTTGGACAGCGCCAGGTTCAGCCCGAGGCTCGCGCCTAGCCCCACCAGGTCGCTGTACTTGCCGCCCCTCCTGCGCTCCCTGCCAGACGCCGCGGACAGGTACACGATCATGTCGTTCTCAAGAGGAGAGCCCTCGGCCGTGTACCTTACCAGCAACTGGCCGTTGGGTACGAAGCGCCTTAGCTCCACCTCCGGCTTCGTAGCCCAAAGTATGTTAATGAGCGGATGGTCCGCCAGGTTCTGTCCGACCCCGGGTGAGTCTATGATCGGCTCTATTCTGCGCTCCCTCAGGTGCTCGGCGGGACCGACCCCGGAGAGCATCAGAATCTGGGGCGACCCGATCGCGCCCGCGCTCAGTATGATCTCCTGGGCCTCGACGACGAACGTCTCGTCGTCGGAGACGGCCTCGACGCCCGTCGCCTTGGGGCGCTCCCCGCTGGTGTCGAAGAGCACCCTCTTGACCGTCACGTTGGCCCTGATGGTCAGGTTGAGGCGGTGGCGCGAGAGGCCCAGATAGCCTATGGCCGTGGACCAACGGATGCCGTTGGGATTGTTCAACGGTATCGGCCCCACTCCAGCAGTCCCGGGCGCGTTGTGGTCTTCACAGTAGGCGTGCCCGCTGTCTCGCCACGCCTCGAACCAGGCCCTGTTCCCCTCTCGCCACTCCTCCTGGGGGAATCGGTGGCAGATGATCGGCCCGCTGGAGCCGTGGAAATCCCCAGGATCGTCCTGGTAGGTGGTGTCCGTCTCCAGCTTGTTGAAGTACGGCACCAGCTTCTGGAAGCTCCACTCGTCGTTTCCCCAGGCCGCCCAGTCGTCGTAGTCCTCGGGAATGCCGCGCAGGAAGACCTGTCCGTTGATTGCGCTCGATCCGCCGGTCACTTTGCCCCGCGGGATTTCGATCTCCGCCTCCTCCGTGCCTCTGGCCGTGTACTGCCAGTTGTGCTCGCTCTCCGAGATGCTCTTGGTCGACATGTAGCCGTACTTGACCTCCTCCGGGAGGCTGTCAATGTCCGGGAAGTCCGGTCCCGCCTCCAGCAGAAGCACCGAGGTGTTGGGGTCTTCAGAGAGCCTGGTGGCGAGAGTCGCGCCCGCCGATCCCGCGCCGATGACGATGTAGTCGTACTTCATTCGCTGACTCCTGGAACTAACGTTGACGTGAGTTCTCCGATCGCTGCTAGGATGGTACTTACCGGCACGAGAGACCGTCAATCGTCGGCAGCCACGGCAACCACACATCCTCGACCGCGGAGTCGCCCGGCCCGACATGTACAGAGGAAAGAGCCAGATGGGACTCGAGATGCGCGAGTCGTGCGAGCGCTGTGACGATCCAGTAGCATCTGAAGGCGCAGCGTTTATCTGCTCGTACGAGTGCACATTCTGGCAGACGTGTACCGACGAGATGAGCCGCGTCTGTCCGAACTGCGGTTGCGAGCTTGTGTCGCGTCCTCGTCCGCGTTCGACCGCCAATGGGTCATAGACCCTAAACGGTGGCCGCGGTCGGCAATCAAGGCCCACCTGTCCTCGTCGTCCGAGCAGCCGAGGGAGACCACATGCCCACAATGACCGGAAAACGCGCGCTGATGGAGATGCTGCGGGCGGAGGGCGTCCGGTATATCTTCGGCAACCCGGGGACGAGCGAGGGGCCGATACTCGATGCGCTCGAGGACTATCCAGAGCTCCGGTTCGTCCTGGCGACCCAGGAGGGCGCTGCGGTGGGGATGGCTGACGGATACGCCCGCGCCTCGGGCCGGCCGTCGTTTGTGAACCTCCATATCGAGACCGGCCTCGCCAACGGCATCAGCCTGCTGCACAACGCGAACGAGGGCGGCACGCCCATGGTCGTCACCAGCGCGAACAAGGACGTTCGAAAGTTGGCGGAGGGACGCACCCGCCTCGACGACATGACGCGCCTTTTCACCAAGTGGAGTGCGGAGGTCACTCATCCCGAACAGGTCCCGTCCGTGCTGCGAAGGGCGTTCACCGTGGCCAAGACGCCGCCCACCGGCCCGGTCTACGTCGGCTTCTCAGCGAACGCTCTGGACGACGAGGCGGATGTCAGCATCGTACCCTCGGCTCCGGGCAACTTCCGGACCGCGCCTGACGCCCAGGCCATCGCCGACGCCAGCGTGCTCCTCGCGGCTGCCCAGAACCCGGTGATCATTGTAGGAGACCGGCTTGCGCAGTCCGCCGGGTCCGACGAGGCGGTGCGAGTCGCCGAGCTGCTGGGGGCGAGGGTCTACGCGTCTTCCTACTCCGAGATGAGCTTCCCGACCAGCCACCCGCACTTCATGGGCCGGTCCGCCCCGGTCTCGCCCGGCGGTCGGGCGCTCTTCGCCGATGCCGATGTGGTGCTCGCCGTCGGCACCAACGTCTTCAGCGGCTACTTCTACTTCGCGGGTCCCGCGTTCTCGCCTGAAACGAAGCTGGTCCACATCGACCAGGCGACTGGCGAGATCGGTAAGAGCGAGCCGACTCACGTCGGGATCGCTGCCGACCCGAAAGTCGCGCTTGCGCAACTGGCGGATGCCCTGAAATCGGAGATGACCGGAGCGCACCGCGAGGCCGCCAGAGGTCGAGCGTCGGACCTCGCCGAGCGGTCAGCGGCTCGACGGGACTCGCAGAGTAGAAGGCTGAGAGATCAATGGGATGCCAGTCCGATGTCGCCCGAGCGGATGATGCACGAGGTTTCCCAGGTCCTACCGCCCGAGACGATCATAGTCGACGACTCTGTTACGACCCGCGATGCCGTTCACGCTGCCGTCTCATTCGACGAGCCGGACTCGGTGTTCGGAGAGCGTGGCGGGGCCATCGGGTGGGGGATGGGAGGTGCGCTCGGCGTAAAGCTGGCCAACCCTGACACGCCCGTGGTCGGCATAGTCGGCGACGGCTCCGCGATGATGACCGTTCAGGCGCTCTGGACCGCCTCCGTCAACGACATTCCGGTGGTGTACGCGATCTGCAACAATGGGTCCTACCGGATCCTGAAGCTGAACATGGACGCCTATAAACGCGACATCCTCGGCGAGCCCGATCCGAGCAGCCGCTACATCGCAATGGACCTTCCGCTGCCGTTGAACATCGCCGGGATGGCAGAAGCGATGGGCGTCTCCGGCCGCCGAATAGACGACCCTGAGGAGATCGGTCCTGCTCTGAGCGCCGCCCTCGATTCCGGCAGACCCGCCGTCCTAGACATCTCCATCGATGGAGCGGTGTGACCTTAGGGCAGCTACGCCACGGTGAGGGACGGGCTCCGCTGCGGGGGAGAGATCTGGTCGGGCGTTAAGGCGTACGCCTCTTTCTTGTAGATCTGTATTCGATGGCGGCCGTAGTCGGCGATGAACAGTCGGCCTTCGTCGTCTACCTTAATCGACTGCGGCGCCTTCAGAAGCTTTTGGGCCTCCAGGCACATCATCTCGCGCTGGCGCAACGACTTGGCGTTCGCCATGAGGTAATTTCTTCCAATCTTGCTGATGGTCCCGTCGCCGGTGAACTTGTATAGGTACCGGCCCGTGGAGTCAAACTGCTGCACTCGGTCGTTACCCCAGTCTGCCACGTAGATGTCGCCGTCCCTGTCGACTGCTACCCCCGTCGGTCGGTTGAACTCACCGTTGTTCGCCCCGGTGCTTCCGAACGCGAATATGAACTCCCCGTCGTTCGAGAACTTCTGGATTCTGTCGTTCCGCCAGTCCGCCACGTAGACATCGCCGAGCTCGTCGACAGTGATTCCCCAGGGCATGTTCAACTGACCCTCGCCTTGACCGAACTCTCCCCAGGACGACAGGTATTGGCCGTCCTTGGTGAACTTTTGGACACGGTGGTTTAGCGCGTCGGCCACGTAGACGTTCTCATCCGCGTCGAAGCAGATGCCCGAAGGGCGATTGAGCTGGCCCTCCCCATTGCCGAACTCGCCCCACTTGCCCAGGAAAGTACCCTCCCGGTCGAAGATTACGATTCGGTGTAGCGCCTCATCTGAGATGTAGAGATTCTCGTCCCGGTCGAGAATCAGGTTTGCGGGCCAGGTAAACTCCCCGTCACCCGTACCATAGCTGCCTATCTTCCCCAGGTCTTCATCGTCCCAGTTGAATCTCCACACGCTAACCGTACCTTCAGCCCTGTTCAGAGAGTACATACGACCCTCAGCGCCAACAGCCACGTCGACGGGGTACCACGAAAAGCGTCGCATCCCCAGCGTAGTGACGTACGGAAAGCCCGCTCTCAGCAGGGCATAGGGTCTACTCACGTTCTGCCTCCAGTCGTGCGTCTAGTTGAACGGTCTGAGCTGCTCGTAGGCGCCGCCAACGATCGGGGCGGCTTCCACACCCAGCCACTGCTCGAGTATTGTGCCGTAGACGCCTCGAAAGTCGAAGGTGTGTCGCAGATCTTCGCCGTCATGCCACTGAGCGGGATCGAGAGGCGGATACTCGGCGTAGAGACCGCCGCTCACCCGGTCGCCGATGATGAAGGCGCCGCCTCCTGCTCCGTGGTCCGTACCGCTCCGGTTGTCCTTGATGCGCCGGCCGAACTCAGTGAACACCAGTATCACCACCTCTTTGGTGGCGTCATGGTCCTTGAGGTCCTGTTGGAAGTCAGCCAGGGCGCCAGACAACTCACCAAGTAGTCTGGGGTGGACTTCGGGCTCGTTGGCGTGCGTATCGTATCCGCCGTGGATCGTATAGAAGACCCGCGTACCGAGGTCGGCCAAGTGAATCCTGGCCACGTCCCTCAGGCTCTTTGCAATCGGATTGTTCGCGTACTCAACATCGGACATATACCGTTGTGGCGCAACCTTCAGGGCGTCGGCGCCCGCCAGCAGGTCGGACCCTGTCTGCGCCAGGTAGTCCATGACCTGACCGGTCCCGACAGCCGGCCCATACATGTCTTTGAAGACGTCCAGCGCCTCGGCTCTCTCGCGCTCGTCGAAATCGGCCATGACGCCGTAGTTGTCCAGGTCGCCGACCGAGGTGACCGGCACCCCGGGAGAGGCCATCGCTCTAGGCAGGCCCCGTCCGATGTTCACTCCGGTGAGCGGGTTCTCCTTCTTCGGATCCAGCTCCCGGATGGCCCGTCCTAGCCAACCCTCACTTCCGACCTTGATCGCGTCGCACGTATGCCAGGTGTCCATGTTCCTGAAGTGGGACCGCGTGGCTTCTGGGTAGCCAACTCCCTGGATAATGGCCACGTCTCCCCCGTCGTACATCTCCTTCAGCGGGCTCGTGCTTGGGTGAAAGCCCAAACTGCTGTCGAGGGGTAGGACGTCCTCTTCCGCTATCCCTACTACCGGTCTGGCGTGGTGATAGATGGAGCTGGTGTAGGGGATCAGTGTGTTCATGAAGTCGTTGCCGCCGCTGAGCTGCACAACTACCAGAACCTGGTCTCTTCTGTTTTCAGTCAACCTTCAATACCCCCTGGCGCTATGCGAACTGGTACTCTCTGGAAGCGACGACGTACTGGAGCAGGCGCCGGATTCGTGCGGCACTGGACTCTCGGTCTTCTTCGGTGTCGAAGCAGAGTTCGCCGCCCGCTTGAGCCCGCTTGAGCAATGCCCCCCTGGTCTCGCTTCCTACTTCAATCGGACCCAGATGGCCCAGGCAGCGGTCCACCAAGTCCCCCGGTTGGATCGATTCGCTGTCTGCGGCGATCCTGTCGATGATCTCCTGGACGCCGGGCCGGTCGGGGGCTCCCACCTGTCCAACGGCGAAGTTGACGCGCTCATTCAGCGTGCCGCCGTCGATCCACTCTCTGCCGGTGTGCCAGCCTTCTACCGTTGGGGGATTCAACAGCGCTTGGCCCATCACCTCCGTGGCTGCTGACAGGTTGAGCAGACCGGGTTCTGGGTAGCGGAAGGCGCCTACCAGCTTGATGGTGCCTGCCACGAGCTCTACCGGGCTCTTCATCCTCCTGAATCGCGCCTCCTTGAAGAAGTCGGAGTTGAATAGCACGCGGAGGACTGAGCGGATCTCACCACTGGATTCGACGAACGCGGTGGTCAGGGTCTGTATTGCCCCGACGTCCTGTGGCGGCGTTTCGGGCCACGACGGCACGGGGGGCTCGTCGGCAACGAAGAAGTTGTAGAGGTGGCGGCATAGGAACCGGGGGGTCGCCGGTTGCTTCACTATGATATCTATGATATCCCCACCGTCGAACCGTCCGGACTCTCCCAGAAAGGTCTTGACACCATCGTCGTGGTCGTCTTCCCTGTACTCGAACTTCGTGACGGCAGTGCTATAAGGGTATATCGGCAGAGGCTGAGTGAATGTCCAACCGGTGAAAGCGCGAGCTGCGTTCTTGACGTCGTCTTCAGTGTAGTTGCCGACACCCATTGAAAAGAGCTCGAGGAGCTCGCGCCCGTAGTTCTCATTGGGCTCGCCGTTGTGGTTCTCGTTGTTGTCGAGCCAGAAGATCATTGCTGGGTCTCGAGAAAGTTCCGTAAGGATGGTTCGTATATCCGCCATCCCGTAGCGTCGAAACCCCTCGATCTGAGTCACGATCGATGGAGTGTGTTCGCCCTTTCCCCAGCCGGTGGCGAACACGTGGTGCCAGAAGAGCGCCATCTTCTCCTCCAGCGGCCTTCTGGTGTTGATCATCATGTAGATCCAGCGTGCTGCCCAGAGTGGGAAGGCGGCATCGTCCAGGCTCGTGTAGTTCGGGATATAGCGGCGCAAAACGTCGTGTTCGATCTCCGGGAACCGCTCGGGATGAAGCAGGTCTTCGACGATCTCTTCGTAGTCTTGGGACGCGTACTCCTCCAACTCACTTCGCGTCGCACCGAAGCCCGCGCGGCGCATCAGATGAGCAATGAGAGCTAAGTCTGGTTCTGGCATGACTTTCCTGCCGATGTCTCCCTAAACTGACAACCTATTGGATTCGGACACGCCGGCAATGCACGGCTGCTGCTTAGGCGCACATTCTAGTCCAACGCTTTTGCCCAATCAATACTCGTAGATCATTCTTGCCTTGCTACAGGGGGAATCGTAAGAGTTCAGACTTGAGGGGAGAGGAGTAGACTGCGGGATTCGTGGAGGGGATTGAGGCCCTTGGCTCGCCAGCTGCCAAAGAGGGATGCCAATGCCATCTTGCTGTTGCTGCCTTGTTGGGAGCGAGTTCCTCCGCTGATCTTACGGCTGACGACTAGGTGCCGCAGACTGCGTTCAGCGGCATTATTCTCGGGTGGCACGTCTGGGTGGGACACGAAGACAAACAGCTCCTTGATGAACCGTTCTATGCGACGACAGAGTTTGGCTTGCGGCGCCAGCCGGTCTCATCGGCTTGTACCACAGGACTCCCACGGATACGTTCCAGCATCGCATCCACCGCCGGTTGAGCCTGTTGGGCAGTCATCTGATTGCTCGGACTATCGCGCCCACACTCAGCTTCAAGTGGTGTACTGTCTGCAGGTACCACTGGATGCTTCTTATGGGCAGCCGCCCCTCTTCCCGACGCGTCACCATCAGACTCAGCAGCTTGACCCCAAAGCGCTGACGACCCACCACCAGTCCCTCCAGAGGGTCCTGTGGCAACCGCCGCTTTCGGCATCGTCGACACATCCGGGCCATACTGACGTGCTCGGTCACCTCTGCCGGGACCGACGGAGTCTCGATGACTTCACGCCTACGCTGCACCCAGCCACCTGACAGTCCCGTCCCGCAGTCGGAGCATGACTCCGGGACATGCACCGCCCGCCGTGTGGGTTCCATACGCTAGCGGGCAAAGCCGTGCGGCCGTCGTTTTCGCTGAGCCCGTGTCTGCGGTTGTCGCCGCTTAGATGACCGCTTATTGCCCGGCATCCCCGCAGACGGGCCACGACCCGGCCAACTCAGTTGGCCAACTCAGTTGTGGGACTACCCGTTAGAGGACAATGTAGGAATTCCCAACCGGGCTTCATTGCCCAAGACATCGCCAACGCACCAAAGTGGTTCATCAGGTCGTTGCGTCCAACGGCCCTGTATGTACCGTCTCGAAGAGTTACTGCTTCAGCTCCAGGAATTCCAGATTTCCAATTACCTCATAGTCGTAGGCGGTCACCTTTGGCGGCCACACTGCGATTCTATCAGCGTTGAACCAGTACCAGGTCGGGTACTCCAAGATTCCCGGATCGAGCATCCACTTCTCCATCCACTCCTGGTACTCATCCCGTATCCTGATTTGCTCTTCCTCGGACCGCGCCACGTTCATATTCTGGAACGTGTCGGAAGCAACCTTGCTCTCGTAGCCGCAGTGGACACCCGGGTCTGTCAAGGAGCTGTACATCCCCCCAAGCGACCGGGTATACGGCCAAGCGCCCATGTTGTCGTCACAGGCCCAGATGAAGGGCCACTGCCCGGGCTTGCGCTGGAAGAGCCCGGGCCGATAGGAGGCAGCGTAATCAGTCGAGTCTATCTCCACTTTCAGCCCCAGTTCCGATGCCCAGACGCCCGCCGCGCCCTCGGCCACACGGGGATACACGTCATTCCAACTCGCCCCGTGGTTGCCCAGCTTAACTTCGGTCCCCTCACCGTAGCCAGCCTCCTTCAGCAGCTCCCGGGCCTTGTCCGGGTTGTACTCCTTTATCCAGTCGTCATTCATGTGCGTGTTGTTCATAGAGACGAATGGCGAGTGGGCGGGCCAGCCGAACCCTGCAGTGGCCGTCTTGGCCAGGGAGTCCCGCGGAATGACCAGGGACAGCGCCGTACGGAACTTCAGAGACCGCTGCATGGAGGGCGCGTTCTCGTCGAACTCGTCCAGGGGCAGGGTCCGCCCCGCGTAGTCTTCGAAGGGGTCCCCAATCCACGGCATCGAGGTGTCGCGGAGCCGCTCCAGCTTCTCTCCGGTTATCGCGTGGCTATATTCCCAGTAGTTGCCGGCGAAGCTCAGCGACAAGACGCGGGTGTTAATAGCCTTGCCCGGCACCAACCCGCTACTCTCCGCCTCTTCGTAGGCACTCAGAGGGAGGTCGGCCGCATCTACCTCGCCGGTCTTCAACATGGCCAGTCGGGTTGTGCCTTCCGGTACTACGATGACCCTCACCGTCTCGATGTTGGGCACCTTACGCCAGTGGTCCTGCACTGCCTCTAGTACCATCTCCTTATCCTTGGCCCACTCCGCCAACCGGAAGGGACCGGTACCGATGGGGAGCGTGGCCCGCATCCCCTCAACACCCAGATCGTCGAATTCCTTTTTGCTTACTATTTGAATGCCCTGACCGAGGTCACCGAACAGGATGTTCACCGGCCGGGCATCATAGAGGTCGTACCACATTCGCAGGGTGTGCTGACCCTTGACCTCAATGTCTCCGACTATGCTGTTGAGCTCGCCGGCCTGGGCGTGAACGCTGTCCGCGACCTGGACATCTTCCATGCTAAACTTCACATCATCTGCGATCAGCTCACCCCATCCTTCATGGAACTGGGCACCCTCGACTAGTTTCCAGTCCATGTAACGCGGGGGCCACTCGCCTTCTGGGCCCGTCTTCCAGGACTCTGCCAACCGTGGCACGACCTCCGTGTTCGGCCCCGCCGTCGTGAGCGTCTCCCACACGCCCGATCTGATGGGATGTTGGTCGCAGCCCGCCGGGCAGTAGCGAGGGATGCCCGACATCGCTGGCGCACCGCTGTTCATCGCGATGGTCAGGCTGCCAGAAGGCTTCACCATCGCCGGGGCGACCGCTGGCGCCGGGGCGGGAGCGGCTGTAGGTGCGGGAGCGGGTGCCGCTGTAGGCGCGGGAGCGGGTGCCGCTGTAGGCGCGGGAGCAGGGGCCACCGGTTCGTCATCTCCGCACGCAGCCGCAGCCAGTGCCGTCATCGCAAACAGCGCCACAATGCCTGCCGTCATTCTCCACTTGAGCCCACCAAATGAGATTTCCATGCTCTCCTCCGTATCTACTCTGAGCTTCAAATACCACTTTCTAATCGAACGTGCCGGATCAAGTATGAATACAGGAAAACCAAGAGGGAAGACGGTTGTAGCTCCAGAGTGTCACCCAGAAGGGCGGTTGAGGCTGCTGGATGGGCTCTGGCCGGGTGTTGACGTAGCGCAACTGGGTGTACTACTGGCCGACTTGCTGCGGTTCAGCGTGCTCTGACCAAGGTATGTCTACGCAGACGGAGTGATAGCGTTCTTCTAAGTCCCCCGGCAGGTCGCGGTGTGGCAGTGGATGAAACATTGAGACATTCATTTCGCAGCTTCCTCAGCCCGCAGATCGGTATACTCACGCTGGGGCAACATAGAATGAGGGGAACCCCCCCCTAAGGAAAGAGAATTCGCGGTCTTCGATGGCTTGGATCATACTACCAGAGGGATTCTGTGTCAAGTGTGGAGCCATCTCCAAGATCCACCGCGTAGCGATTGAGTATGCGCCCAAACGGCGGTGGACGCTGTTGTGGCCCCACCCACTCGCACTGCGCATACCAAGGGCAGCGGGACGGACTGCTAGAGCTGCCTGAGTCGCGGGTCGAACCGGTCCCGCAGCCAGTCGCCCAGGAAGTTGAGCCCCATCACGACCGTGAACAGGCAGAGGCCGGGCATAGTGGAAACCCACCAGGCGGTGGCCAGATACTCCCGTCCATTGGCGATCATCGCGCCCCAAGCTGGGTTCGGAGGCGCTATACCCACCCCCAGGAAGCTCAGCGTCGCCTCAGTCAGGATGAGTTGTCCCACTCGCAGGCTGGCGACGACCATGATCAGGTTGAAGGTACCCGGCAGGATGTGTCGGATAAGGATACGGGGAGTCGAAGCCCCCGCCACCCGCGCCAGCGCGACGTAGTCCAGGGTCTTGAGCCGTAGCGCCTCGGCCCGCACAATGCGGACGAAGGCAGACCAGGAGATCAGGGCCAACAGAAGCAGGAGGATATAAAACTTTTGCCCCAGTACAATCACCGCGACCAATGCGATCAGGATATAGGGGAGGCCGTACCATACGTCCACCACACGCATGATCACCTCGTCCAGCAGGCCACCGTAGTAGCCTGCCACCAGCCCCAGAGCCACTCCAACGACCATGCCGCTGACCAGTGAGAACCCCGCCACCCACAATGTGATGCGGGCGCCGTAGAGCATCCGGCTCAGAATATCGCGCCCCAACTGGTCCGACCCGAGGGGCATGTCCTGCTCACCTTCCGCATACCAGGCGGGCGGCTTGAGGACCCGATCGAAGTCGGGTCGTATCGGGTCGTGGGGCGCCAGCAACGGCGCGAAGATGCCCACCACCAGAAGGGTAAAAGCGATGAGCAGTGGGATGACTGGCCAGTGACGCAAGATATACCATGTCTTCCTCGACAGCGTCGCCAGCAAACCCAGGCTGAGGGTCTCAGCCATCTTCCTACACCACCTCCTTCCGAATTCTCGACGGCACCGCAGTACCGATTAGGTGTACCGAATGCGCGGGTCTATCACAGCGTAGAGGACATCCACGACGAGGTTAGCCACCAGGAATCCAGCAGTCCAGATCAGCACGGTACCGACGACAATTGGGAAGTCCAGTAGCGCCACCGCCTCCACAGCCAGGCGTCCCATCCCGGGCCAGGCGAACACCGTTTCCAACACAACGCTCCCCGTCACAAAGTTCACCATCAAGAGCCCCAGTAGCGTCAACGGCGGAATCAGCGCATTTCGGAGCGCGTGTTTCCAAATCACAGACCTCTGGCTGACCCCCTTGGCCCGGGCCAGCTTGATGTACTCGGAGTCCAGCACCTCTAGCATTGCGGAACGGGTAATACGCAGCAGCTCGGCCGCCGGCAACCACCCCAGGATAATGCACGGCAGTAGGTAGTTCTTGAAGTTTCCGGGGAAGCCAATCTCGTCCCCCCGCGTGCCGCTGGGCAGCCACCCTAACGACACGGCGAAGACTAGGATCCCCATGATTCCCAGCCAGAAGGAGGGTAGCGACTGTCCTAGGAGGGCAAAACCCCGGGCAAAGTAGTCCCACAGCGAGCCCCGCTCTACCGCGGACAGCACCCCGAGGGGCACTCCCGCCAGCAGCGTGAACAACAACCCTCCCAGCGCTAGCTGACCTGTGTGGCCCGCGCGCTCTTTGATGACGTCCAACACTGGGACGCGTCCCAGCAGCGTCGTCCCCCAATTGCCCTTGAGTACCTTGCCCAGCCAGATCGCGTACTGGACGATGAGCGGCTTGTCCAGGCCCAACGCTTTGCCAAGGCCATCCCACTGTTCCTGGGTCATGCCATAGCCGCCCGGCGCCGCATAGAGCAGACGGGGATCTCCGACCGACCGGGTCATGACGAACACCAAGAAAGTGGCGACGATCATAGCGATCGCCGCGAAGTAAACCCGCCGGATGATAAAACGCCGCATGCAGGACCCCCTACTCCCACCCTCGAGGTCTTTCTGGTGCTCAGGGGCTAGAGCTCGCCAGTTGCTGGGGGTGTCCGACACTGGGACCCGGTGGCGCTACCAAATACGGGTGGCCAGCACTTCCTCAGCGTTTTGGGTGCGGACATATACTCCGGACTTGGCCTCATCCAGGTCAACAGACTGTCCAGCCACAATGTCCCACCATCGGGTAGTGGCCGGTTGGCCTAGATGACAGCGTAGGTGCAGCGGGCAGGCGGACTTGGAGATGCCCGCTGTGCGCTCGGTAGTAACGAACACCGCGTGAAACACCTCCACGCGACCACCCCTGCATTGTTGCTGGCCCGACTTGAAGAGTTTACGGGGCTCCAAACAGGAGCTCCTCCATCGCCTCCCTGCTAGTGATGACTGTTGCCAAGTCGTCGAAGGCTGCGTCGAGGTTCTCCATGACGTCTCTGGGCTCCGGTGACTCCTGATCTGACCGGCGAACGGGGCTAATGGAGAGCCGCTTTGATGCGCCCGGATAGCTGAATGCGGGTAGGGTCATATAGCCGTGCCTGCGCAACAAGATCATTGCAAGAGCAGTAGCGGCATCCAGCGGAGCAAATTCACAACGTGTCATGCCCGCCCGCTGCATCGCTATCTCTAGAATGTCCTCCTCGGCGACCACGAAGGAGTCCTCGAACCCGTGCCTGCGACTGGCTATCTCATTGTCACCAAACACCTCCCCGGCCAGGGCATGCAGTTGACCGGCGTATTCAGTGCGCGCTTCTCCCTCTTTGACCGACGCCAAGGGTGACCATTCTTCCAGAGCCCGGACAACTGCTGCTACGATGCTAGGCCGGGCTTCGGTGCCCAAGATCATCGCCTTTGCCCCAATGCGGTCCATCAGCTCGTTGCGTCCAACGACCAGGCCGGCGCGAGGACCGTTGAGGGCGAACTTTTCGCAGCTCGTCACGACCACGTCCGCCCCCATGTCGATCGCCCTCGCCTCCCCGTTGAGCACCACCCTGAAGCGTGCCCCGCTGGCATCATCCACCCAGACGGGCACCTCCGCCTCGTTACCCAACCGTATTGCGTCCCGTAGGTCCTCCTCACTCAGAGTGCCTCGGTAGTGCGGACAGACTGCGACCGCAGAGACGTCCTCGGTGGCCAGAATGTGCTCCAGCTCTCGTATGCTGAAGATGATGGGAGCGGCGGCGCCTGCTAGGGCTATGCCGCGGGCAGTGCAAGGATGCCCTTGGCCCCTGATATTCCACTCTGGACGCGGGTTGGGAAATGGAGGCGCCAAGTAAGGAACTGCCGTGCCCGGGGTGGCTAGGGCAGCCATAACTGTTACGGCTGCTGAGGTAGTCCGATTGAACACCGCCGCCCTGAACTCTCCGTCACCTCCAAGATGCTCGCTCGCGAGGGGGCCGAGCCGCTCTTCGCTCAATCGGGTCGAAAGATACCGTTCTTCCCACTCCGGCCCCTGGAAGTAGTCGGGAAGCGTGCAGTTGTCCACCAAGCCCATCAGATTGTAGACGGAGTCATACCCCCGCTCCTCGTACCATCTGACCAGTACCGCCTCCGCGGCTCGCACACCTTTGTACTCTTCCACGTCGGAGTTGATGATCACTCCGCGCGTGTAGCCGAGCAGCCCATCGATCTCATGTGGGTACTCTAATGGCGCTCTCTCACTTTGTCCCGACATGCTGTTCCTCCCCAGGTTAGTCACATCCTATTGACTGATGGCTGTCCAGAGGTAATCAGTTTCCCCGCCTGCCCTGTTGCATTTCGCGATGATGCCTCACTCAGGGGTGGTCTCCTGCTTCATCACATTGAGCGTAGGGCAACGCAGGATGGACAGATTCTCTGAAGCTTGACCCTTCCGTACTCTGCTATTGTCGTCGTCGAGGGCGTCATCAAGAACTCGGTGTACAGAGTTCTCGATTCCCTAGTGAGCTCAGGAGGCACCACGAAACAGGTTCAGTGCGGTTGGGAAGACTGGGGATGTTGTATCGGGTTTCCAGTGATATTCTTCACTCAACGACTCGTTCGGACTCCTCATCATCGGACTCGTAAGGTTTCGCTACTGGAGCCGATCGTCCCCACATCTTTTGTGGTCGCGGACGGATGGCCACTCGTTCTGTGACTTCCCCAACAACTCGACGTCCGCCCAAGTGTCTGCGCCATCTATCGTAGGATAGGGGTATCGTCTAACCCACTTCTCATCCGAAATTTAGATGCGATTCCCCTGGTTCTTCTCCCACCGCTTCTAGACGAGCAAGCCGAAGGATAGCACTAGTGTTCAATGCCGTCAATAGAGCGAGTTGCTTCATAGTAAATGTTACCGAGCAGGGTACCGTTGCTTCAAAAGTCATGTTACTGGGTGAGGACATGAGGAGAAGCATCGTGAAGGAGTACACCGAAGCAGTGACGGCGAGGTATGCAGCGGCGTCCCGCAGGGAGAAGAGTCGTCTGCTGGACGACTTCAGCCGGGTGACCGGATACCACCGTAAGTCGGCGATCAGACTACTGTCAGGCGTCAGCGGCGGTGGCACAGTGCAGAGGAGAGGCCGGCCAGCGGTGTACGGTCCGGAGTTGCGAACGGCTCTCGTGGCGGTCTGGGAGGCGTCGGACCGGTTGTGCGGAAAGCGTCTGGCGCCGTTCATGTCGGAGTTCACGCAGAGGCTCATCGAGCATGGAGAGCTCGAAGTGTCCGAAGAGGTGTACGAATAGTTGAAGAGGGTGAGCGCCTCGACGATCGACCGTCTCCTCCGAGGTTACAAGGACAGAGGACTGAGGCGTCCATTCAGCACAACGAAGCCGGGAAGCCTGCTGAAGGCAGCGATCCCGATACGCACATTCGCGGAGTGGGAGGAAGACCCCGTCCTGGCTTCATCGAGATGGACCTGGTGGCTCACTGCGGTGACACGACGGAAGGGTTCTACGAGAACACGCTGAGTGCAGTGGACATAGCAACTGGCTGGGTGGAGCGCCAAGCGGTGTGGGGCAAAGGTCAGGACAGGGTAGGAGGAGCTGTCCACAAGATGTCGAGGTTGTTGCCATTGCGTCTGTTGGGCTTGGACTCCGACAACGGCTCTGAGTTCATCAACCACCGCCTGTACAACTACTGTGAGCTTAACGAGATCACCTTCACACGATCGAGACCGTACAAGAAGAACGACAACGCGTATGTGGAGCAAAAGAACTGGTCGGTGGTTCGCAGGCTGATCGGGTACAGCCGGTTCACGTCCAGGGAGTCGTTGAAGCGTCTGGAACGGGTCTACAGCTTGGTGCGTCAGTACATCAACTTCTTCCAGCCGGTGTTGAAGCTAAGACACAAGAGTCGCAATGGAGCGAGGGTCCACAAGGTCTACGACAGCGCCAGGACCCCGTATCAGCGCCTGTTGGAGTACGACGTACTGAGTGCGGGCGAGGCAGCTGCAATGCGCAGGCAGTACGAGCTGATCAATCCGGTCAGGCTCAAAAGACGGATCGACCAGGTTGTAGAAGACCTTCTAAGGACGGCAGATCGAAGGACCCCTTCGGTAACATTGCTATCTGAGGCAACGAATGGCCTTCGGTAACATTTCTATTTGACGCAACACGTACTCGTAAATGCCGGTATTGTCAATCGTTCTGAGTAAACTGAGTGCGGGGCTTTTCCTTCCAGGGCATGGAGAGTGAAGTTCTCGGAGCACCCAGCATCGACCGTCGAGAGTGGCGCAATCGCATACATAGCTATCTGCGGTGGATTCAGCGGCGTATGGGACACGTCCAGGGGGTCCCCGGGGTCGTGCATCGCCGCATCGCGACCGCCCCGATGGTATAGAATCGGTAAGGATGGATGCGGTCATGCTGTGTCCCGCTTGTGGACGCCAAAACGCTCTCGATGCCTCGTATTGCATCGGTTGCATGGCGCCACTCGCCCGGGGCGCGCGTCGCCGATGAGGAGGCTCGTGACCTGGACACTAAGCGACACGCAGGGGCGAGGAGGAGGCGTATTCACCGCTGGGCGTTGGCGGTGTTGTTCGTTTTGGGCGTGGGCGGCTGGACGGGCTACATGACGGTGGGCGACGCTGTTCGTAATGGCCCGCCGGTGTCCAACATCAGCGCCGACGCTACCCCGGGCGACTGGCCAATGTTCGGGCGAGGCCCGTCCCACTCAGCCTACGTTTCGGACGCCGTCGCCATAGCGAAGGGTCAGGTCAGATGGCGGTTCGAAACCGGGGCCCCTATCCTATCTTCGCCCGCCGTCGTTCAGGGTACGGTGTATCTGAGTACAGGCGACCGTCGGATCGTGGCGCTGGAGGCCGAGACTGGAGAGCTGATCTGGGAGCACGAGGTCACCGGCCCGGTTGTCTCGTCACCCGCCGTGGCGGGCGATCTGGTTTTCGTTGGTTTGAGGGATGGCAGATTTCTGGCTCTGGCCAGGACCAATGGTAAGACCCAATGGGAATTTTCCACGGACAACTTTATCTACACCTCTCCATCGGTCTATCGAGGCGTAGTGTACTTCGGCTCGGGTGACGGCAGGCTTTACGCGCTGGATGCGGTGACTGGAAAGAAGCGCTGGAGCTACCTGACAGGTGGCCGGGTGTCATCCGCCCCTGCCTTGCATGAAGATGTAGTTGCGGTGACTTCCCGGGACGGACGCATCTACATACTCGATGCTGGCACCGGAAAGCACCGGCTGGATTTGGTAACGTCCGCCTCATCCGCAACAAGAGGGTCTCCCACCCTCGACGAAGAGCTCGCTTATGTCGCCAACACTCACGGGGACTTGATGGCGATAGACTGGAGAAAACGAGAGTTGCCTTTCGAGAATACGGCCCGTTGGATTCGGAATCAACTATGGGCGTGGGGCATTTCAGGCAGCCTTCCCAGCCCCAAGGGGTTCGCATGGGGGTTTCGGCGGCCAGGTGAAAAATTCGTCGGCTCGCCGGCGGTGGGCGCCGGCAAGGTCTACGTCGCCGCAGAGTCGGGTGCAGTATACGCATTGGGCCGCTCCGACGGTGACCTGGTGTGGACGTGCATGGCGGACGCGCAGATAACAGGATCGCCGTCGATTGCCGGCCAGACGCTGTACGTTGGTGATGCCGAGGGGGGCCTGTACGGAATAGACACACGCACAGGCGAAATCAGGTGGAGGTTCGACGTGGAAGGCAGGGTGTCGTCCACGGCGGTGGTGGCAAACGGTATGCTCTACGTAGCCACGGTCAGCGGGAAGCTCTACGCGATTCGGTAGAACGATTCGCGGGTGACGACAGTGCTATCAATCACACTCCGAAGGCGTCACTTGGCGTCGGACCCCGGGAAGTGGTACCCATGTTCCACAACGCAACACCCCTCGCGTAACCCGGGTCCACCGCCTAAATCTACGTCGCTCAACACTCCTGAGCACATCCGTCTTTCCGGCGAAGGTCTTGGATGCGCCGCGCCGCGCCGGATGCCCGTAGGGGCGGTTCGGGAACCGCCCGCACCTACCGGTTCCGCTTTCCAATCGTCAGACGATGGATCCGGGCGTAATCACCTGACTTGATAATCGGAGGGGGGCATGATATAAGGATACCATTCTGCGCGGGCTAGGTCCCGCGTAGTTGCGGATCGTTTTGACTTTGAGCATAGGAGGCACCGAAATGCGAAAGGCACCTGGAATGCGGTGGTTAGTAGTCGCGGCAGGAGCGGCCATGCTGTTGGTTCTCGCCCCAGCCTGCGGCGCAACGGAGACGATCGAGGTCCCCGGTGAAACCGTGGTGGTGGAGAAGGAAGTAATCAAAGAGGTTATGGTCCCCGGCGAGACCGTGGTGGTCAAAGAAGAGGTAATCAAGACCGTCGAAGTGCCGGGCGAGACCGTCGTCCAAGAGGTTGTCAAAGAGGTACAGGTTCCCGGCGAGACCATCGTGGTCGAGAAAGAGGTCGTGAAGACCGTTGAGGTCCCCGGCGAGACCGTGGTGGTGGAGAAAGAGGTCATCAAGACCGTCGAGGTACCGGTCGTGGAGACTGTGACGGTGATCGCCACGCCTGGCCCGGCTGACACGCGATTCTACATGCAAACCCTCGATCCAGGATTCAAGCGTGGGGGAACATTCGTCATATCAAATAACGGACCGCCCGCGCACTTTGACTATTTCGCATCGGGTTCAATTACATGGCACGGGTGGATGACCGCCATGTACGATACGCTGATGCGTAGGGACACCCGGACCACCTTGACAACGATTGTTCCTGATGTGGCTCACTCCTTTGACGTCTCAGATGATTTCAAGACGTACACTTTCAATCTCAGAGAGGGAGTGAAGTTCCACAACGGAGAGGATCTGACCTCTGCAGATGTAAAGGCGACTTACGAGCGAGCCGCTTTCCCGGCTGAGGGCTTGGGCTCTTCGATGAAGTCAGTATTCGATACAGCGACACTCAAAGAGATCAACACGCCCGACGACTACACCGTGGAGTTTAAGCTGGAAGAGGGACGTAGCGTGGGCCATCTGATGGCTGGATTCTCCGCGCAGAACATCAAAATCATCCCCAAATCCGTCCTCGACGAGTATGGAGGAAACCTCAGGGAGGCAGATCCGGTGGTAGTTTCGGGGTCAGGTCCTTTCATGGCGGTGTCGAGAGATGATGACCACGTGGTTATGGATGCCAACCCCAGCTACTGGAATCCACATGCTCCGTATGTAGATCGGATTGACGACATCTGGATACCGCTGATGTCAGCGCAACTAACGGCTGCTGTTGCAGCCGGCCAGCTCGATTGGAGCATGTTTATTCCACCTGGGGATGCCCCCACTCTGGCGAAGATCGCTGGTCTCAACCACGCGATTCACATCAGGCCCTCGTACCATGTAATTCCATTCAACACTACGAGGCCACCGTTTGACGATAAGCGGGTCCGCAAAGCGGTCGCCCTGATTTGGGACCAGGAAGCCATCATCGAGGCTGGCAGTCACGTGATGGGTCTCATATTTGGAGGGGGATGGTTTGGACAGGGCCAATCAGTTTATGAGCTCTCGCCGACCCAGCTGCGGGACGAGAAATACTGGAGAAGTCCGACAGCGGAAGACATTGCCGAAGCCAAGCAGTTATTGGTCGATGCGGGATATCCCAATGGTGAAGGTATTCCCACGCTAGAGCTTGTCGGTAGGGGCGATTCGGGACCGTGGTGGCAGATCATGCTTGAGTTGGAACAGGCATGGCTGAAGGAGCATCTAAATATAGATTCGGAGATTCGTCTCACTGATGCCGCAGGATGGAGCGACGACCTAAGCGCCGGTAACTTCGACATAGCCGCTGAGACTAATTCGGGGATGAGCGTACCCGTCCCGGAGTATTACATCAAGAATGCTTTTGGACAATGTGGTGATTCTGTTTGCAACAACAACTTCGGCTATTACAACAACCCAGAACTCGATGAGCTGTTACGAGAATTGGAACTAGAGGGTGACCCGGACAAGAGGCTCGCCCTTTCGCAGCAACTGTTCGATTTCTTGATCGATGAGATGCCGGCCGTTCCGCTCGATACGGGTGAAATCACTCACCACTACTGGAAGGACGCCGTCAAAGGTTTTATGCCCAATGGGAGCGTTTTCCAGGGCGCCTATATCACCAACAAGTGGGACCACATCTGGTTGGATAGGTAGAAGAAACGGCTGGGGATGCGAGATCTGCCCGGAGGCGGATGTGCCCCCAACCTAACACTTCCCGGGAGCAGACCGGATAGCGGGAAGCCAATCGATGGGGCAGAGTTTCAACTCTGCCCCATCATGCTATAAAGGCATTGGAGCCTGATCTTGCAGAGATACTTGGCCCGAAGATTGTTGCTGGCGATTCCCACATTGTTTGGGCTCACGGTGATGATATTTGGAATCATGCGCATCTTGCCGGGCGACCCGTTAGCCACCTTTATGGCTGGAGATTACATGAGGAGGTTGGGACCTGACGAAATAGCTTTGATAAAAAGGGACCTTGGTCTTGACCGTCCGTTAGCGGTGCAATATGGGACGTGGATGCGAGATGTCTTGACCGGGTCATTTGGCAAGACTTTCCATCGCAAAGACCCGATAATCGATCTGATAACAAGCAGAGGCGCCATCAGTGCAGAGATCGGGATACTCGCGGTTGTAGTTTCTTGGGTGATGGGCCTACCCGTGGGCATACTTAGCGCGGTAAGACCAGATTCGATTTGGGACAAGATCGCCAGCTCCACGACCGTGCTATTCTTGGCGATACCCAATTTCTGGCTGGGACTGTTAATCGTACTTGTAACGCTCACATTTTGGGGGTATCATCCTCCTCTTGTCAGCGTACACTTGTGGGAAGACCCGAGGGCTAACCTCCAGATTATTGTCGGCCCTGCTATGGTATTGGCAACGTCGATGGCCGCTGTCATCGCTCGTATGGTCCGGTCGTCTCTTTTCGAGGTGTTGAGAGAGGACTACGTGAGAACGGCTCGAGCGAAGGGGCTGAAAGAGAGGGGAACTATCATTCGTCACGCCCTGCCTAACGCGTTGCTGCCTGTACTGACCATCAGCGGCGTCATGCTGGGATTTGTATTAGCCGGATCGCTAGCCGTCGAAGTGGCGTTCGGCACACCTGGTATAGGAAAGACCATGGTCCTCGCTGCCAAATCGCGTGACATGAGTATAGTTCAGAGCTTCGTATTGCTATACGGGATCATATTTGTCCTTGTGAATCTACTGGTCGATCTGTTGTATGGCGTTATCGACCCCAGAATCAGACTTGCATAATCTATGGAATCGACACTTACTACCAGGGCTTCGCGAACGTTCTTCTCGAGGGCCGCGAGCAATTTAACAGCCTTCGTTCAGAACCGCCCGTGGCATACCTCCTGGGGCGTGGTCGTCTTAGTCGTTGTGCTCATTGGTGTCGCTGCTCCTCTCATATCTCCTTCCGACCCTTTGGAGGTTAACACCAAAAAAATGCGAGTGCCCCCTGATGCCGAGAATTGGGCGGGGACCGATACACTAGGCAGAGACGTTACGTCGAGGCTGATCTACGGTGCCAGATCGTCGCTGTTTATCGCGGTCTGCTCTGTCCTTGTTGGAACGATCGTCGGTGGGTCATGGGGTCTGGCGAGTGGCTATCTGGGAGGGAAAACCGACCTCTATAGCGAACGATTTGTCGAGATACTTCTCGCCCTGCCGGGCCTGATCCTTGCGTATATGTTGGTCCTTGTATTGGGCGCGACCTTTTGGACAGTCATCGCGGCCCTTGCGATTTCTCGGATCCCGACCGTGGTCCGGGTTGTACGATCGGTGGTATTGTCAGTAAAACAGACCATGTATGTAGACGCTGCGAGAAGCATCGGGGCTTCTCAGTTGAGGATTATCGGGAAGCATGTATTTCCACAATGCGTGGCTGCCCTGATTGTATTGGTTACGGTAGATGTAGGTGGGGTTATCATCGGGGAAGCCTCTCTCAGCTTCCTGGGAGTGGGAATTCCGCCTCCAGCTCCGTCTTGGGGCAGAATGCTGGGTGAATCGAACCCGAACCTGTATCCGATGTGGTGGCTGGTCGCCTTCCCTGGCGCCCTGATCACTCTTACCGTTCTGTCCTTCAATCTCTTCGGTGACGGCGTACGCGACGCGCTGGACCCCAGACTGAGGGGTACCGAGTAACATCCGATCGTAGCGACGTCGCGCACGACCCTGGCAAGCCCGTCGTTCTCGACATCTCGATTGACGGAGCTGTGTAGGGCCGTTCGCCCAAATCCACCAGCAGACGATTGGCAGTCGGGACAGTCGGGGCCGACAGACGTCAGCAACTAGACATCAGTTATCAGCATCAGTCCGTTGACTGACTGCTATCGTTATCCCTCCCCAAAGACTTCCTCGGCGATGATGGCGGCACCGGACCCGGCGGGAAACCCGGCGTAGAAGGCCATGTGGGTGATCACCTCGGCGATCTCCTCTTTCGTCAGCCCGTTATGCAGGCCAAAGCGCAGGTGGAACTCAAGCGGGCCCGGGCGGCCGAGGGCGATCACGAATGCGAGCGTGATGAGACTTCGGTCCCGTTTGGACAGGCCTGGTCTCTCCCACATGTCGTCCCACAGTACGTTCTGGATGTATTCTCCAAGGGCTGGAGCACCCTGCTTGATCCTATCAGGAACAAAATCGAATTCCATGTCCTCTCCTCGAATGTGGAATTGCGGGCATCAAGGCCCGCCGCTGTTTGGTCGTCGACATGTCCATAGAAAGCTGACTCGTCATGTAGTCCAAATCCGCCGGTGGAGCGACCAGACCCAATCGAGATAGTGCCCCTCTGAACCGGCTGACATCGTAAACGCCGGCAACGTCGAGATAACGCTCCGCCGATTCGAGTACCTCTGCGAGCTGTTGTAACTCTGGATCGTCTGCCGCCGACCGTAAGCTCGACTTCCACTCGGTCAGAGGCGCCAGTTCCGCCACGTACCCGGTGCTTTTCATGTGAGCGAAAACTTGGTCGGCAGGAAGCGGGTCCTGTTGAATCGCATTGTAGGCCCTCCCGTGATGCGCGGGATCGTCGGCGATCCTGGCGACCGCAGTGGACAGGATATCCACCGGAGTCGACTCAAAGACCCAGCTTGGCGCGACGGGCGGGCGCGCCATCCGCAAACAGGCTTTCATGATCGAGCCCGGTAAGGACCTGCCCGTGCCGGTGACGCTGTGGTGCGTAATATTGCCGGGCCTGAAGATGCATACCGGAAGTCCTCTAGACGCGGCGGTCCATACCAGTCGCTCCGCAACCCGTTTCGCCTGACTGTAGCCCCCCTCCAGCCTGTCGGGAAAGCTATCGATGACCCAGTTCTCCAGGTGGCGCGTGACATCTCGACCGGGGAAGATCGCCTAAGAGGAGACATGGTGAACCGGCTTGGTCTTAGCGTGGCAGGCGAATTTGGTCACTTCCCTAGTACCGCCGACGGTATGCGGTTTGAGTATCGAGTACGAGGGGAGGAGGTCAACCGAGGAGGCTTCTCCCAGCCGTGTGCAGCCGCCTCGGGTAGACGGCACAATCTCCGGATCGAGGCGTGCCTCCTCGGCCAGCGAGGCGCCTACGCCCATGGATCGCCCTCCATCAGCCAAACTCGCTGGGGGATTCACCCCAGTACTCGCTCGGCCAACCGCTCTAGCACTCGCAGGGCCTCCTTGCCTCTGTTGGTGTGGGTCTGGAAGACCACCCTCTCGATGCCGACGTCGGCAAGGGATCCGATAGAGTCTGAGTTGATTCCGTCGTACACACTGATCTCATCGGCAAGGGATTTGATAGAGTGGCGGCCGAACCCGATGTACGCAGTGATCCCTATAGAATTGGGGTCTCGCCCCTCGGCGGAGGCCAGCTCGTCCATCGTCTCCCTGCCGCGTTTGAGATTCTCCGCTGCGGCCCCGCTAGCCACAGCCCTGACGTCTACACTGGGGATCCAGCCGTCGCCCCAGGCAACCACCCGCTTGAACACGTTCCTGGCGGTGCCGCCCAGGAGCACCGGAGGATGGGGTTTCTGGGCCGGCTTGGGGTTGCACCTGACCAGGGGGAAGTCGTAGTACCTCCCGTGGTACTCGGCCTCGTCTTTGGTCCAGAGTTCCTTCATCGCAAGGATAGCGTCTCGCACCTGGGTCCAGCGGTGTTCAAAGTCCCCGCCCAGGATCTCGCTCTCTTCCCGGTTCCACCCGGCGCCGATTCCGAAGATGAATCTTCCCCCTGACAGGTGGTCCAACGTGGCTATCTGGTTGGCGAGTGATATGGGCTCGTGCTCTGGGACCAGGAGAACTGCTGTGCCCAGCTTGATCTTCTGGGTAGTTGCGGAGACTCTGGCCAGCGTAACCAGAGGGTCGGCCTGGTGGGAAAGATAGTCGGGTCTCGAGCCGTCCACAGTGCCAACATAAGGGCTGGCGCAATCTACAGGGAAAATGGTGTGCTCGGGCATGAAGAAGGACTCGAAGCCCAGGTCCTCCATAGAGCCTGTGAACCCCGTTTTGATACCAATCTTCCGAGCACAGCCGGGTCCATAGAGTCACGGTGAACCCCGTAATCACCGCTGCTGATACCAATCTTCATCGGAGTGAATCTCCCTCCTCGGCCTCGGCTCGGGCTACCCAAGAGTTCGGGCAGCCGGCCGTCACGTCAAGTTGAACATTTGGACCGGCAGCATGGCCGTAGTTCCGGCGTCCACCGGCAGGACCGCCCCTGTAATCCAGCGGGACTCATCACTTGCCAGGAAAACCACGGCCCAGGCAATGTCCCAGGCGGTGCCCTCGGTTCCCAGGGCACCGGCCCTTCGGCGGCGCTCACGATTTTCCTCGCTTATGGGTACGCCCCCCGGACTGTTGGCGCCCGCCGAAACCATGGGAGTCCAAAGGTGTCCCGGGACCAGGCAGTTTACCCGGATATTGTCCCGGCCGTGATCGGCTGCCATGGAGTAGGTCAGGGAGATAATGCCGCCCTTGGCCGCCGAGTAGGATACCTCACCGCCGGCCCGGATGCCCGCGGTGGAAGAGACGTTGATGATCGAGCCGCCTCCGCCCTTGACCATGGCCGGAACGGTATGCCCGCTGGCCAACATGACGCCCTTCAAGTTGACGCCCAGTACACGGTCCCACTCATCTTCCTCTAGGTCGGCCACGGTGTGACCACTAATGGCGTTGACCGCCGCATTGTTGAACAGAATGCTCGGAGCGCCGTAGCGCTCGATGGTAGCGTCCACCATGGCCCGGCAGTCGTCAGACCGGGTGACGTCGGCCTCGAACACGGATGCTTCGCCGCCTTCTTCCTCGATGATAGCCAGTGTTTCTTCCGCACGGCCGGCTACCGCGTCAACCAGCAGCACTTTGGCGCCCTCGCGGGCAAGAAGTATCGAGGCGGCTTTCCCGGTGCCGACGCCCGGGCCGCTCGAACCGGCCCCGGTGACTATGGCAACTTTTCCACTCAGCCTCAGCCTATTCTGCTCCATTCTGTACTCCTTTTTGTGGCTCCTTCAGTCCCGATCATCTGGGTTGCGTGGTCCGGGCAGCCCTCTCCCCCCTGGATACCGGCTTCCGCCGGTATGACGGATGTGGTCTGCGGCGTGAAGCGTCAAAGACTTTGGCAGTCGATTTCGGAAGCGTCCGTTGGTGTCGTCGCTAAGAGGCGACATGGGGATTTAGACCATTCCGCGCATCCGCGGGTCAAGGACGTCCCGGAGCGAATCACCCAGAAAGTTCCAGGCTAACACGACGGTGACTATTGCCACTCCGGGAAACACGCCCAGCCACGGCGCAACACTCGTATATGTCTGGGTCGCCCCGGTCAACATTCCTCCCCAGGAGGGGAAGTCCGGAGGAATGCCCAAGCCCAGGAAGCTGAGGGTGGCCTCCGTTATGACCGCCCAGCCCATGCTGATGGTAAACAGAATGATGTAGGTGGCAAAGCAATTGGGCGCTATGTGGCGCAGAATGATGCGCCAGTCGCGGGCGCCCACGGCCCTCGCTGCCAGCACGAAGTCCGCCTCTTTTATCCTCAGCGCCTGGGAGCGTATGGTGCGAGCTGTACCGGGTATGAACCCCACGCTGATAGCCAGTACCACTTTCTCCAACCCCGCTAATCCCATAAATCCACCGCCCGCGTTGGCGCTGCCTAGGACAGACAGTAAGACTAGGGCTATCACAAGGCCGGGGATAGCCATGAGGGCGTCGATAATCCTCTGGCCGACGAGGTCTATCGCTCCTCCAAAGTACGCGGTAGTGATCCCAATCAAGGCGCCCGCGGTTACGCCGGCCAACACACTGGCTACGGCCACATACAGCGAGACCCTTGCCCCATAGAGCAGCCTGCTCAGCACGTCGCGGCCCAGACGGTCGCCACCCAGCCATAGCTTAACCGGAGGGTCCTCTGTTTCGTCCGACGCCCCTGGGGGAGAAAACACAAGAGAGGTGTAGGCTCGAAGGGGGTCATAAGGCGCGATCTGGGTGGCGAATACAGCGACTACTATGAGAATTGCGGTCACTATCGCCCCGAAGCCGCCCAGAGGCTTTTGAATGCAGAAGTTGGCTGCGATCTGCCAAACCTTGGGCCTTGGCCTCATGCTCAGAGCAACGGCCTCGGCGGCGGATGTTGCTCCAAGTCTCTCCTGACTCATCTTTCCACCTTTGTCCACCTTGGGCGCGGTAGTGAACCTGCGTCAGATTGGTAGGCAGAGGGGATCACCCTCACCCTGGCCCTCTCCCTGAGGGAGAGGGGATTTGTTGACCGGTATTCATAGCTAACTGCGCATTTACATATCCCTGAGAGCCCATCAATGGAGAGGGGCCTTATGAAACCGTCTTACGAGTAACGGATCCGTGGGTCCAGCCACGCGTAGATGACGTCAACCACAAGGTTCGTCAACATGATCATGACCGCCACCACCATTACCAAGGACTGAATCATGATGTAGTCCCGGCGTCCGATGGAATCAATCAGCGTCCTGCCCAGTCCGGGAATCGAAAAGATCTCCTCTGTGGTCACCGAGCCGGCCATCATCGCCGCGAACTGCCACCCGAAAATGGTCAGCACAGGCAGGGCGGCGTTCTTGAGGGCATGGCGTATGATAACCGGTCTCTCCCGGAGGCCCTTGGATCTGGCCGTGCGGATATAGTCCTCCCGGATCACCTCCAGCATGGCGGAGCGGGTCATCCGGGCTGAGATGGCCATTGTATAGAAACCCAGGGCGAGGGCCGGAAATATAAGCTGCTGGAGGTTTAGCCGCGGGTCCTCCCAGAGCTCAGCGTAGTCCAGGGGCGGCGACCATTCGAACACAAGGACTAGGAAGTATATGGTTAGGATTGCCACATAGAACGTGGGAATCCCCACTCCGAACATGGTCACTATCCTGGAGGCGTAGTCGCCCCACGTGTCCTGCTTCATAGCGGAAAAGACACCCAAAGGCAAAGCGAATATCAGGGCTATGAATTGCGCCATGACAGTCAGTTGCAGGGTAACGGGGAGCCTGGCATACAGGGTGTCGCTGACAGGCTCGCTCAAGTACATTGAGATACCGAAATCCCCCCGGACCATACCCCATACCCACCTTGCGTACTGCTCCACGAGGGGCTTGTCCGTTCCCAGCTCTTTCCGCTTGGCCTCGATCTGTTTCTCTGTGACCCTCGCGAACGCCAGGGAACTGTGCATCATGAAGAGCGCGGGGTCGCCCGGTACAACACGCATGAGGGAAAACACCAGCAGCGAGACCACCAGCAGCGTGGGGATGAACAGGAGGACTCTTTTTAGTATGTAGGTCTGCATGACCGCCCCTGATTAGAGGGTAGAACTCTCCCCCCATCAGGGCTGACAGAGGTATGTAAATGCGCAGTCAGCTATGAATTTCATTCAACGGCCCCCTCTCCCTCAGAGCCTGCCCCGGACTTGATCCGGGGGAGAGGGTGATTGGATTGTGAATGCCCACCCCTCTCAGCCCCATCAGGGGGGAGAGTTCGGGTTGTCCTGAGCCCGTCGTCATTCGACGGAAGGCTTTCAAGTAACTGCTCGGCCAGTTGCTTCCATTTGCAAGGCGCCGACGGTCCACCCCACCCCTGGATTCCGGCCTACGCCGGAAAGACTGGAGGGGCGTAACGTTGCTCAGGACGGACTGGTGGAAGGGATAGGGGTGGAGGTACTTCCCCTGGCAACTACTCTTCGATCCAGACATGCTCCCACTTCAGCTGGGAGTACAGCGTGGGGCCCATGTGGAAATTCTGGAGCTTTTTGTTGACGATGTAGGGCCGAACAGAGTGCCACAAAGTCAGGAGGGGACCGGGGTCCTCTTCTATCAGGTACTTCTGCATATTACGAACGATTTCCGCTCGTTTTTCGGGGTCTTGCTCGGTTGCCTGCTCGACTACGGCATCCCTGAACCACTGGGGGGCGAGCCCCGACAGCCACTTGGTGGTTGGTTCAATCGCCTCAATAAGGCTTATCTGGGAGCTCGGCGTCATCAACATACCAAGGTCCTGGGCTGCGATTAGGAAGTCCCCCGCGCCGCGGTAGCCTGTCTCCGCGTTATAGCGCGATATGCCAGCGGCGCTATCTATTGGAGTGAGGGTCCCGTCTATGTCCAGGAACCTCCTGAGCTGCTCCAACTGCAACTCAGCCCAGGATACCTTGTCTCCCGATATCCTGGTCATCATGGTGAACTTATGGCCCTCACCAGGGGTGTAGATCCAGGGGTCGGTGGTGTCAGTGGCCTCGAAGCCATTGGGGTGATCCGCTTCCCACTCGGCGATCAGCCTCTTGGCCTCGACTATGTCATCAGGATGTTTTTCGCCGTTAAGCTGTCTGTAACCGGGCGAGTTCGCCACTTCTTCCGCCGTATAGCCGTACCAGTTGTCCACTCCGAAGTAAGGGGCCGCAAGGTCTGTGCCGGGTCCTGCGCCGAACACCTCCACAAACTCGTAGCGGTCAAAGACCAGATTGAAGGCCTGTCTAATCCTTAGATCATTGAAGGGCGGGTTTATCGGCATAAATATTCCCGCGGGCCCGATACTCCCTGACCACAGCACATCCAGCTTGTCCGGCTCCTCCTCCGCAAGCTTTGCCGCTTCCTTGTTGCTGACGGGGGTGACCAGCCAGGACTGGGTCAGCACCCGCCCCGTCCTGAAGGCCGCTATCGTGGGGCCGCTATCGGTTATTATGAAATGCTGTATGCGGTCAACGTAGGGGAGGCCTTCTTTCCAGTAGTCCGGGTTCTTAATCAATTCCATGGAGACGTCGTTCTCGATTTCTCCTGGCAGGAAAGGCCCCGCGCCCATGGAATTGCTCCACTTGGTTGTGTCTATGTCCGACTCGTCCCAGTGCTTGGCAATTATGTTGAAGTACGCCAGAGCCAAAGTGGGGAGGAACTCACCCGAGGGGCTCTCGATCGTTACCTCTACGGTGTTCTGGTCCAATGCCCGGCTATTCCCCTGCTTGTAAAATCGGTCAAGTACGTTGAAGTTGGGCCTCGGTCTCTCTGTGTCGGGGTCCTGCATGGAATCCAGGCTGTACACCACATCCTCGGCGGTGACGTGCTGTCCGTCGTGCCAGGTGGCTCTTGGGTCGAGATTGAAGGTGTAAGTCACGCCGTCGCCGGCCAATTCCCAGCTTTTGGCCAGGTCGCCCCTTATATCCCATCGGTCGTCGGTCTCAGGGTTGAACTCGATGAGCTTGCCATGCATCGAGTTGATATTCATATGGTGGCCGCTATGTTCATGCGGGTGGTGATTCAGGCCGGGGAATAGATAGTCCGCGATGGTGAGCGTGCCGCCGTACTTGGCGTCCGGGTTAGCCATCGCTTGCCCGGTGACTTCGGTAGTCTCAATTTCCACCGCCTGAGCGAACGCAGAGGTCACAGCCGCTTGGACGGCATCTTCGACCGCCACCTCGACCGCCGATTCGACAGCCACCTGAATATCCTCTTGGGTTATTCCAGGCTGCGCCTTCAGAGCGCTCTCTACCGCCATCGCCATCTGCTCTTCGGTCACTCCGCCGGGCTGGGCAGCAAGCGCCTTGGCTATCTCCGCCGCCACATCGGCAGTGGTGACTCCGGGCTGCTCGGCCAGGGCGTTTGCTATGGCCGACGCCATCTCTTCAGACGTCACTCCGCCGGGCTGCGCCCTCAGCGCCTTGGATATCTCCGCAGCCACGTCCTCTGTGGTCACGCCGGGCTGCTCAGCCAACGCGTTGGATATAGCGGCAGCCATCTCTTCAGACGTCACTCCGCCGGGCTGCGCCCTCAGCGCCTTGGATATCTCCGCAGCCACGTCCTCTGTGGTCACTCCGGGCTGGGCTGACAGGGCTGATTGGACGGCGCTCGCCATGTCGTCCGCCGTGACTCCGGGCTGCTGGGCTGCCATGGCCTGCTGCACAATCGCCGCGACGTCGATCGTCGGCTGCGGCGCGGGAGCCGGCGCGGGTTCTTCAGCCGAACCGCAGGCCATCGCGGCGATCGTCAGAGTCGACGCCAAAACTGCCGTGAGTACCCAACGAGGCATAGAAAAGGAACGCATTTCACTGTCTCCTCGACTCAAAATGGGCCTCGGCCCATGCTACGGTTTCCGTCGCTCCAACAGTGTCAAATTTATATCACCCCCCCAGTGTCAACTGTATGGGAATTGCCCAGTTCCAACGCATGACGATTGGAATGCTACATCCGTGGGTGCAGGGCGGTTCGCCAACCGCCGCTACGGGCATCCGGAGAACAGGCGGTGGGCTGTAAGGGTTCAGGTTGTGGGTCGAACTGGAGCGCGGGCGTCCCTACGGCCTGTTTCGTTCGCCAAACGTTCGGTTGGCGGTGGACTTCGGGCACCCCAGATCCACCGCCCGACGATTGGAATGCGGGCCAGTCAGGTGCAGCTATGGGTGGCCGGGTAGCCCCCCCTGGATTCCCCGCCGCGGCGGACCGGAAAGACGGAGGGGGAACTGGATTCCGGCCTTCGCCGGAAAGACGGAAGGAGTAGTGGGTTCCAGCCTGCGCCGGGAAGACGGAAGGGGTAGTGGGTCCCGGCCTTCGCGGGAACGACGGATCCGCCGGGGTCGGTATGCCGGCCGACGCTATCGCCCAGTGGGCTTACTCAGGGAACGGCAAGTCGGCGCGTACGGGGGCCTTGGGACTTCCCACCATTCACAATTCACTATTCTCAACCCTAGTCAGCGGGTACGGGAACCTCGACCTGTTGCTTCTTGAAGGTGGGCATCACCTCGGTGCCGAAGAGTTCAAGCTGCTCCAGGGTCATGCTCAGGGGGGTGCCCATGGGCGTGACGTTCACGTGTATCCGCTCCAAGCCCGGCCACCGGTGCTGGAGGTCCAACAGTTTCTCCGTGACCAGCTCGGGCGGCCCAACTATCCACGAACCTCCTCTTATGGCGTCCTCCACGGTTGGTAGTCCGGCGTGGGGGGCGCGGAGTGGATCCGACAGGACTTCGATCTGATCGTCATCGAGGTCGTGGCCAATGAGAGGCGCGAACATCTTCATGTTCTCGTGGAAGATGTCTTTGACGCTGTCTACCGCCTTCTGCTCCGACTCGGCTATGTGGAAGTTGATGCCGATGGCGAGGTCTCCGCCCAGCTCCGTCTCCTTGCCATGGCGCGAGAGGGTCTCCTGCCACCTCTTGACGACCTCCTCGGCCGCTCCACCGGGGGCCGCTCCGCCCCCGATGATGCCCTTGATGCGGTGCTTGGCCATGAAGTCCAGACCGCGCTGGCTCGCGCTGACCATGGGCTGCCAGCACTCCACCGGAAGGTTGCGGGGCCTGGGCACCAGGGTTATCTCCGCCAGCTCGTATCCCCTGTATGGCACCCGCGGCGGGATGTCGTAGTGCTTGCCGTGGTGAGAGAAGGAGCGCTGGTGAAAGGCCTTCATCATCACCTCCACCTGCTCCTCGAACAACTCCCTGTTGGCGTCCTGGTCGATGATTGGGTTGCCGAAGCTCTCGACCTCACGGGAGTGGTAGCCGCGTCCAACGCCGAAGATGACCCTCCCTCCGGTCAGGATGTCGGCGGTCGCGTAGTCCTCGGCCAGGCGCAGCGGGTGCCACATGGGGTTGATGTTGAAGCCGCAGCCAAACCTGAGGTTCTTCGTGAGGTGGGCGAGGTGGACGAATATCATCAGCAGGTTGGGTATGCACTCGTAGCCCTCGTGCTGGAAGTGGTGCTCGGCGGCCCAGAAGTCGTCGTATCCGAGCCTGTCCATGGTGGTGGCTATGGCCTCTGTCTTAGGGAAGACCCCGGCCAGCTCATGGTCTGAAAAGCTGCGGTCGTTAACTGGCGTCCCAGCCAGGCCGATGTCGTCCATGTCCAGGTTGCCGGCGAATAGGCTTCCAAACTTGGTTATCACGTCTGCTCTCCTCTCCCGTTATTCTGATGTGCGGTCACAGGTGGGCCGCCCTACTCGGAGACCGGGACCCGGTCTGGGCTGGGTAGCGAGGTGTCCGCCGGGGCATTGCCGCGCCAGTCGAATTGCAGCACTCTGTTCTGCACCAGCCATTGGCCGTTTTGCCGTACCATCTTGTCCACGTATCGAAGACCTGTCACCACCACGGTCGGCGCGCCGTCGACGTCGCGAGCGCCGAAAGCGACGGCGTAGGTCTCCACCTCGGCGGTGTCCCCATAGATCTGGACTAGCTGGTCGCCCATGAAATGGGTCGACCGAGAATCGCTGGCAGACGGGCGCATTATCCAGTTGACGATGTTATCGCGCCCTTTCCCATCCCACTCGCCGTAGTCTGTGTATGCGTCGGACGCAAGGGTGGAAGCGATCAGGTCCGGGTCACGGCCATCGACGCCCCTGGAGTATCTCGCCATCAGGTCGCGTATGGCGGCTTTATCGACCAATTCCTGAAGTACGGGATCGAGTGGCATGGGTCTCCTCCACTACTACCTTCTGCAGGGTCTTTCCATATTCACATAGGTGCACAGGATTGACAGGATTGTGAACCCCTTATCGCAGGTTACACTAGACTAGGTCACGTGTCACCGATCTACCGGACGAGTACATCCGGTTGAAAGCGGGGGGCTCTGATATCCTCCGCGATTCTAAACCGGATCACGTAATTAGAAGCTGAAATCTATACTTTCAAACCAACATCACCGAATTCGGAGGTTTCACATGTCTTTGAATGACAGGGTCGCCATAGTCACCGGTGCGGGCCGGGGGATGGGGAGGGCCATCGCTATCCGGCTCGCCACAGAAGGCGCCAGCGTGGTGGCGGCGGACATCGACGGCAAGTCTGCTGAGCAAACCAGTACCGCCATCAAGGAGCTGGGTTACCACGCGATCTATGTCGAGGCCGATATCGGAGACGTTGACGACATTGACCGCGTGGTGAACGAGACTTCGATCGCCTTCGGTCACATTGACATACTGGTGAATAACGCTGGTGTAACGCGCGTTGCGGACATCATGGACCTCACCGTTGAGGACTGGGACCGCATCCACAGGGTCAACGCCAGGGGTGTATTTTTCTGCCTGCAACGAGTCGCGCGTGAGCTGATTAAAAGCGGCACTGGGGGCCGAATCATCAACATAGCTTCCATCGCGGGCAAGGGCTTTTCGGGCACTTCGAACGCTGCCTATGCCGCCAGCAAAGGAGCCGTAATCGCCATGACGCAGATAGCGGCACACCAGCTCGGCCGCTACGACATCAACGTGAACGCTATCTGCCCGGGTAACACGTTCACGTCAATGTCCGAGACTGGGTTGGCCCAGAGGTCCCAGGACCTGGGAATCCCCCTGGAGGAGGTGAAGAAGCAGTGGGCAGCGAAAATACCGATCGGCCGGGCTAATGAACCGGAGGACATAGCTGATATGGTGGCGTTCCTGGCGGGCCCGGGCTCCCGGAACATCACCGGTCAGGCATTCAACGTGGATGGCGGCCTGGTGATGCACTAATCGTTGCCGGGACTCCCGGGACTCCGTGAACGCGTGCCGGTCCATTCTGTATCGCCATTAGTTGCTGGGTAACGAGGTGTCCGCCGGGGCATTGCCCCGCCAGTCGTGATGCAACACCCTGTGCCGCACCAGCCATTGGCCGTTTAGCCGTACCATTTTGTCCACGTATCGAAGACCTGTCACCACCACGGACGGCGTGCCGTCGACATCGAAAGCGCCGACAGCGACGGCGTAGGTCTCCACGTCGGCGGTGTCCCCATCGATCTGGACTAGCTTGTCGCCCATGAAATGGGTCGACCGAGAATCGCTGGCCGAAGGGCGCATTATCCAGTTGACGACGTTATCGCGCCCGCTCCCATCCCACTCGCCCTGGTAGTTTGTGTATGCGTCGGAGGTAAAAGTGGAAGCGGTGGATCTCGGGAGTGGCACCCTTCTTGACCGGCTTTGGCGCAGTCCGTACACTACGCGGCGAATCTGGGATGAGCTGAGACCGCTGGAGTCCCGATTCATACTTCGCTATCCCCGCAGTTGGAGGTCAGGCCATGGCGTACGGTGGCGGCGACTATCAGTTTGAGCTCGTTGAGGGCTGGGGAGACCTGCCCGAGGGCTACGAGTGGCACCAGGTGGCTGGCGTCGCAGTGGACAGCAGCGACAACGTCTACGCATACAACCGCAGCTCCCATCAGATGTTGGTATTCGACAGCGACGGCAACTTCCTCAGCACGTGGGACGAGACGTTCGCCGGTCCTCACGGGATTCACATCGGGCCGGACGACAGCGTGTACCTTGCCGACCGCGACGCGCACGTCATCCTGAAGTACTCGACTGACGGTGAGCTCCTACTCCGCCTTGGCACCGGGCAGCCGTCGGAGACCGGTTACGTGAGCACCGCGGAGCCGGTGCCGAAGTCAGGACCCCCGTTTAACCTGCCGACTGGGATCGCCGTCTCGAACGAGGGCGATATCTTCATCTCCGACGGCTACGGGAACAGCCGCGTTCACCGGTACAGCGACACAGGATCGCTGATCCTCTCCTGGGGTCTGCCCGGCAAGGTGAATCCCGGCGACTTTCACCTGCCGCACGGCATCGGGATCGACCATGACGGCAACGTCCTTGTCTGCGACCGCGAGAACGACCGTATCCAGGTGTTCGACCAGGAGGGCGAGTTCCAGGAGATGTTCACCGGGTTCCGTCAGCCGACAGACCTGCACGTTGGCCCTGAAGGCGAGATCTACGTGCCCGAGCTTCAGGGGCGCGTAACGATCATCGACAACGATGGTGAAGTCTTGGCGCAGTGGGGCGGCGACCGTACCCACGAACCCGGCGAGTTCTGGGCGCCTCATGGGGTGGCCGTCGACTCCAAGGGCGACATGTATATCGGCGAAGTGCTAGAGGGCCAACGGCTTCAGAAGTTCGCGAGAGTCCGCTAGTCGATGGACCCCATCATCTGGCTCGTCTTCGGTCTCCTCATCGGTGGGGTCGTCGGCGTGCTGGCAATGTTGGCCAAGAGCCGATCTGACATCTCTACCGTCGAGGCTGACCGTGTCAGACTCAGCGCACAGCTTGACGAGTCCCGCCGACGGATCGACGAGCAGGGAGACATCGAAAACACCTTGCTCGACAGGTTCAAGCTCATCGCCTCTGAGGCGATATCGAGGAACAACGAGACGTTCCTGACCACTGCGGACCAGAAAATAGGCACCTTGGTCAAACCGCTTTCGGAGGAGCTTCGCAGGATCGAGACCGACCGTGCGAAGTCGGAGGGCAGCCTCACGCAGCAGATACAGTCGCTCGCCGTGAGCAACAGGGCGTTGGAGCAGGAGACGCGAAACCTGTCGACCGCCCTGAAGGCGCCGCAGGTGCGAGGGCGCTGGGGGGAGATACAACTCCGGCGCGTCGCCGAGCTTGCGGGGATGATCGACTACTGCGATTTCAGGGAGCAGGTCTCTATCGCCGGTGAGGATGGCACGACTGACCGGCCTGACATGGTGGTCTACATGCCGAGCGACCGCACCATCGTCGTCGACGCGAAGACGCCGCTGAACGCGTACTTGGAGGCGCTTGAGTCGGAGACGGACGATCAGCGTGAAGCTGCTCTTGTTCGTCATGCCAACCAGGTCAGAGAGCGCGCAACGTCGCTGACCCGGCGCGCCTACTGGAACTCCCTGGACCGTTCCCCTGAGTTCGTGGTCATGTTTCTGCCTGGTGAGTTCTTCCTTCAACCCGCGCTTGAGCGAGACCCCGACCTTCTTGAGCGCGTTTTGGCGAACAACGTGGTGATTGCGACTCCCAGCACCTTGATTGCCCTGCTCAGGACGGTCGAGATGGGCTGGAGAGAGGCGAAGCTCGCTGAGGAGGCCCGTCAGATTGGAGAGCTCGGCCGGGAGCTTCACGACCGTTTGGCGACCTACGCCGAGCACATCGCAAGAGTTGGCAGCTCGCTGTCGACCGTGGTTAGAAACTTCAATGCCAGCGTCGGCTCCTTCGACTCGCGCGTCGCCGTCTCGGCCAGGCGTTTCAAAGAGCTCGGAGTGAAGGCGAGCGTAGAGATACCTGAGATCAGTGAGATAGACATCCAGATTCGTCGGGGCAACTCGACCCTAACCGATAACGACGCGGTGGCCCTGAAAGATGGGGACACCGACGAGTTCTAGCTAAACACGAGCTAATAGTCACAAAGGAGACCGTGCATTGAACGGAGACCAAGCAGTAGCGAAGATAATGAAGAAAGAGGGCATCGAGTGGATGGCGGCATTCCCGGCGCAGGGCCTGATAGACGTCGCGGCCAGGGAGGGGATCAGGCCGATTCTCACCCGCCAGGAGCGCGCCGGCGTCAACATGGCCGACGGGTACAGCCGCATCAAGAACGGCAACACGATCGGCGTCTTCACAATGCAGACGGGCCCCGGCTCGGAGAACGCGTTCGGCGGCGTCGCGCAGGCGTTCGCCGACTCGGTGCCGATCCTGTGCCTGCCCGGCGGGCAGCCCGCTAGCCGGCAGGACGTCCATCCCAACTTCGAGGCCGTCAAGAACTACGGCAGGATCACCAAGTGGATGGCGCTCGTGAACAACGTCGCGCGGATCCCTGAGCTGATGGCGATGGCCTTCACGCAGCTCAAGCACGGCAGGCTCGGACCGGCGCTGTTGGAGCTCCCGCGAGACGTGATGACCCAGGAGATATCCGACTCCGCCGTGGAGAACTACCAGCCCGTGACGCCGTTCAAGTCCGGTGCGAGCCCGGAGGACGTGCGCGACCTGGTCGCGGCTCTCCTGGCCGCCGAGGCCCCCGTCATAAACGCGGGGCAGGGCGTGCTGTACGCAGAGGCGACGGACGACCTGGTCGAGTTCGCCGAGCTGGTGAACGTCCCGGTCATGACGACGCTGGCCGGAAAGAGCGCCTTCCCTGAGGACCACGCGCTCGCGCTGGGCACCGGAGCATCGTCCGGCACGCTGATGTGCGCCGACTTCCTGAATAAGGCTGACTTCATCCTCGGTATGGGTTCGAGTCTCACGATCTCCAACTTCAACGCCCCCATGCCGTCGGGCGTGACGATCGCACACTCGACCAACAGCGCTGACGATGTGAACAAGGACTATCGGGCGCAGTTCGGCGCGATCGGAGATGCGAAGGTCGTCCTCAGGCAGATGATCGAGGAGGCGAAGAGCCAGCTTGGCGAGCACGGACGCGGGGACGTCCACGGCGTCCGCGAGGAGATCGCTCGCGTCAAAGCGGGCTGGATGGCGGAGTGGTCGTCCTCGCTGAACTCGGACGAGGTGCCGATCAGCCCGTACAGGGTCTTCACCGAGCTGATGCAGGCTGTCGACGTGCGCGAGACGATCATCACGCACGACTCCGGCTATCCGCGCGAGCAGATCGTGCCGTTCTGGCCCGCGGTCACGCCGAGGAACTACATCGGTTGGGGCAAGTCGACCCAGTTGGGGTACGGTCTCGGTCTCGCGCTTGGCGCGAAGATGGCTGAGCCCGGCAAGCAGGTCATCAACATCATGGGTGACGCCGCGTTCGGCATGTCCGGCCTGGATATCGAGACCGCCTCGCGCTCTGAGATCCCGATCCTGACGGTCGTGCTCAACAACGGCGTGATGACCCACTACGGTGACATGATGCCGTACGCGACTGAGCACTGGGGCAGCAACGCGCTGGGCGGCGAGTATGCCGATGTCGCTCGTGGACTGGGCGCCTACGGTGAGAAGGTGAGCGACCCGTCGGAAATCGCGCCAGCGATCCAGCGTGCGCTGGCCGCCAACCGCGAGGGCCAGCCCGCCCTTTTGGAGATGAAGACCAAGGAGGAGGAGAATATTTCGCGGTACTGGCGGTAGGGGAATAGTGAATTAGGAATAGTGAATTGTGTGGCGGGGAGCAGGGTTGGTGGGTGTTGGGTATGAGGGTCAGGGTGGATGGGTATGGGTAAGGAGGTTGTCCACGTAGGCGAAGGCCCGGTCGAGCTCGTCGAGCTCGTCGGGCTCGTCGCGCTCGTCGTCTTCGTCGGGAACGCAGGAGCATCCCGGTAGGTGCACTTGGTGTGGGCATGGGGACGCGTAGTCGTCGTCGAGGACGGTCCTGTCCCGGGGGTCTTGGGTGGGGACAGCGGCGGTCTGATCGCTGTGGTCAGGACCGGCCGTCATGGGTAGAGTCCCGTCGTTGGCTTTGGGATTGTGATTCTGGCGGCGTCGGGATACGGCCCCGGGCTGACGGCCCTGTGCGGGAGCGCCGTTGGTTTGCAAGGAGTGGAGCTGTGCGGAGAGCCTGACCGGTAGGCCCCTGGCCTTCCGATCTTCGAGGCCGGCAATGAGGGTCTCGATCAGGGCCCGGGTGTCGTCGACGCGGAGTCCGTGCATGACGGGGTCGGGGTCGGCCTGCTTGGAGTAGGCGCGGGCCGCGAGCTGCCGAGCGGCCCTGATCCGGTGGTGGGGTCTGAAGTCGGAGAGTTCCCCTCTTACGACAGAGATAAGGAAATCTGCCATCTTCTGGCCTCGATCCGTCTTCTGCCGGACGAGGGACGGAAGGTGGAAGAGGGTCTCCTCGGATAGAACGAACGCAGGGCGTTTGGGCCGCCGGCCGTTGGCCGGTCCTGGCGAAGCAGGCGGAGCGGACTCCCCTTCTATTCGAGACTCTTGCTGCGGATGAGACTCCTGCTCGACTGCGAGTTGTCCGAAGCCGATGCTGTCTAGTAGAAGCTGTGCGTCGAGTCGTTCATAGGGTTTGGCGCCGACCGACTCGACTTCCATGATGCTGATGAGGCAGTCGACGATAGCGTTGCCGTCGTCGGTGACCTCGCGGATGTAGGACGCATAGAAGTCGGCGTCCGGGTGGAGGTCTCCTGGTGGGTGATTCTGTTGTTGGTCGGAGGACATGTCAGAGGGTCAGGAGTTTAAGGGCGTTGTAGGAGTCGTCTGGCGTTGCTCCCTCCACGAGGCTATTGACGACGTCGTTCAGGAAGCTATCCAGCACAGCGCCGTTGCGGGTCTCGTGTCGAAAGATGTGTAAGTGCTTGCTCTCTGGGCTGTGGGCGTCGATACAGAGGCCCCAGTTGCGCAGGCGCTCGGCGAGGACGATTCGCTGGCGAACGTTGAAATCGGGGTACCCTCCTCCGAGGACCTCGAGTGGAAACCTGACGATGTTGCGGAACAGCTTGTGGTCGTTGATGAGCACGACGTCGAGAGCGGAGCCGGGAGGCAACGCCCTAACGAACGCGGTGTCGACGAGGGTGTCGAGGATGGAGCTGGCTGCGCCGACGCGGTCGGAGGTGGTTGAGCCTTCTCGGCGGCCTTCGGCGAAGTCGAGCAGGAATTGCAGCGCCTCGAGGCCGTCGTTGGACGCCTCGCGGAGGTGATCGGAGAGGTTCATGGGTCGATCGTTGTGATGGCAGTTCGTCAATCGGAATCTCCGTTAATAGTACATATGTTCTATTATTGATGATAGCGTAGGTGGGGTGACGTGTCAAAGAGAAGAGAGCGGTCCAGTTGCGCGGTCTGACGATTGGGACGGGGGATCGGTAGGTGTAGGCGACGTAGCCGGGCGGCCCTTACGCCCAGTCGGTGGAAAGCCGGTGGTCTTGGGGGACCCGTCATCGTTTGCGGATACGCTTGAGAAACACGTATGGTGGACAGCCAGAATACGTATGTCCTGCGAGCCGGAGATGCGAGAGATGAAGACGAAACTCTCAGTAACGATCGACGGCGAGTTGATCCCCGACGCGAAGAGATTCGCTCGGTCCAGAGGTGTATCGTTGTCATCGCTGATCGAGTCGTCGTTGAGGGAAATGACCAGGGGTGACTCGCGCTCTTTCACGTCAAGATGGCGAGGGAAGTTCCAGGCGTCGGAACGAGGAGGAGCGCGTTACGATGAGCTCGCCCGCAAGTACCTCTGATGCTCGTGGATACCGACGTGCTCATCGACGTCGCCCTCACTCCGAGCACGCTTCAAATGTCCTGTATCTTCTTGAGGCGGCGCCGATTTTCGGGATCGCACCGGCCAAGCCTATTGGCGTCCTGACGTAGCAGCTCGACCCCTTTCCGCCTGGAGATAGTACGATCCGACGCCTGAGCTATGCCCATGTCGTGCTCGCGACCGGGTTCGTCGTGTTGTTCTTTGGCACGGGGACGCGGTTCGCGTTTGGGCTGATGCTGGTGCCGATGACCGAAGACCTGGAGATGATCCGGTCGGAGCTGTCGGCGGTCGTGACCACCTTCATGCTGGTGTCTGCGCTGACGATGCCGATCGTGGGGCGTCTGATCGACCGGCACAGCATCCGTGTGGTGATGACGATCGGAGCGGTGATCAGCGCGGCTGCGGTCGGACTGATCGGATCGGTGACCGCTCCCTGGCAGGTGTTCGTGCTGTACGGCGTCGTCTACGCCGTCGGGTTCAACGCGACGGCTGTCTCTCCGGTGAGCGTGCTGATGAGCCGGTGGTTCCCAAACAACACGGGGCTTGCTTCCAGCGCCGCGATCGCCGGAAACGGCACGGGGCAGCTCGTGATCATCTCGCTGATCACCTCGTTCCTCGGCACCGCTGGATGGAGGATGTCATACCACGCGCTCGGTCTGCTTAACGGGGTCGTGGTGATCCCACTCGTCGCGTTAGCGGTCAGGTCGGACCCGGCGCAACCCGCAAGTGGCGGGCGGCCGCGCGGCGTGCAGAGCGGCGTGGGTCCAGAACGCGCCAGCTCTATCCGGACCGTCATATCGTCCAGAGAGTTCTGGCTGCTGGCGGTGATGTTCGCGGTGTGCGGCACACAGGACTTCTTTGTGGCGACGCACGTCGTCGCGTTTGCGCAGGACCAGGGCGTCAGTGACGCGCTCGCCGGCAACATTCTGGCCCTCATGGGCCTCACCGCACTTGTGGGAGTGCTGCTGTCGGGTGCGCTTGCGGACCGTTGGGGAGCGGTGCTGCCGACGACGGTCTGCTTCCTGCTAAGGATCGGACTGTTCGGATTCATCCCGTTCGTCCAGGGCACCCCGGCAATCGCCCTGTTCGCGCTCGTCTACGGCTTCACGTTCACGATGACCGCACCTCTCACCGTCGTGTTCGCCCGGAACATCTTTGGCACGGGCCGGTTGGGCACGGTGAGCGGACTGTTCAGCATGGTGCACCAGGTCGCCGGCGGAGTGGGCGCGTTGGTTGGAGCGATCATCTTCGACTCGACCGGCAGCTACGACGGTGCGTTCTTTCTGATGCTTGCGCTGACGGCGGTGGCGGTGGTGTCGACGGTGTTGGTGAGGGAGCGGGGGGTTGAAGGAGTGAGGAGTGAGGGCGGTGAGGAAAGAGGAAAGAGGAACGAGGAGTGAGGAGTGAGGAGTGAGGGAGGTGAGGAACGAGGAACGAGGTAAAGAGAGGGAGTTGATTGGGGACTGGGTTCGCTCCGGGGGGCACTGGGAGCGCGGGCATCTTGCCCGCATGGGGGGTGGGGGAACCCGCCCCGCTCTCCATCCACGCGGAAAGAGCGATCCGCAGGTTAGCTGACCCGTCGACGTGTCGTCATCGGGTGGGAGGGCCGAGCGGACCTTCGGTTGGAAAGTCGTGCAGCGTCATACCTGACTGCTCGATGTGTTCGCGGATTCGGCTGAATCTGATTAGGGGGAAGTCGCTGGCCAGAAGTACGCGATCCGCGCCGACGAGGCCGGCGACGGCAGGGAACACGTCGGGCTTGTAGAGGAATGGGGAGGCCGCGGTGTCGAACCAGACGTTGGCCAGCGCGTCCTTCACCTCGGGCATAAGCGCGTAGAAGGGCAGGCCGCCTCCGAAGTGTGCGCAGACGACCCTGACGGCTGGGTAGACGCCCGCGTTTTCGATGAACTTCATCAGCCGGTCGGGGGTAGTACGTCCCTTGCCTGGGTATAGGTGCCCGACGGGTTCGGAGGAGTGGGTTGTGATGACCAACTCGAACGCGTCTGCCGCCTCGAGCAGAGGCGCCATCGAGTCGGGGTCTCCGGGGTCGAAGCTCTGGGTGTCGGGGTGCAGCTCTCCGACGCCACGGACGCCCGCCTCGGCGCAGCGCCTGACCTCTCTCGAGGCTTCGGTGCCCCACGCCGGATTCACCGAGCAGAACGCAATGATCCTGTCCGGGAAGCGAGCGGCGGCATCGATGATGTAATCGTTGCACTCACGCGCCAGTCCGGGGTCGGTCCAGCCCACGCCCATCGCGACCGCTCGGTCGACACCGTCCTCGTCCATCGCGGAGATCAGGTCTTCGGCCGTCGCGAGTCGGGCCTTCGGGTTCGTGTACAGCTCTGCGAACGTGCGGTCTACTTCGACGAGCGAATTGCGGCGGTCCGAGAACTCCGGCGGGAAGACGTGGGTGTGGTAGTCGGTGACCAGCGTTACTGCGCGGTGACGCCGCCGTCGATTACCAGCTCGGAGCCGGTCATAAACGACGACTCGTCCGAAGCCAGGAAGACGATTCCGTGGGCGATGTCCATAGCAACGCCGATCCTGTCCATTGGGATCCGGCCAAGCAGCCAGCGCCGGCGCTCCGGGTCGGCGAATCCGCGGACGTTGAGCGGCGTGTCGCAGTATCCCGGGTGTACCGAGTTGACCCTGATGCCGTCTTTGGCGAGCTGGATTGCGGAGACCTTGGAGAAGATGCGGCTCGCTCCCTTGGCGGCGTGGTAGTCGGCAGACCTCGGACCCCCAACGATCCCGTAGATCGACGAGATGTTGATGATCGACCCTCCGCCCGCTTCCCGCATCGGTGCGATCGCGTGTTTGGTTCCCAGGAAGCACCCCTTGGCATGGATGTCCATCTGCGCGTCCCAGTTCTCCTCGGTCGTCTCCTCCAGGGTGCCCGAACCCCCTGTTCCGGCGTTGTTGACCAGGACGTCCAGCTTCCCGTACTTCTCGAGGGTCGTCTCGACGGCCGCGATCCACTCCGGCTCGCTGGTAACGTCGAGCTTGACGAAGATCGCGTCGTGCCCCTCTTCGCGCATCTGAGCGAGGGCGCTCTCTCCTGAATCGACGTCTATGTCGGTCAGGACGACCTTCGCTCCCTCCTCGGCGAACCGCCAGGCGGCGGCTCCTCCGAAGCCCATCAGCTCGCCCTTGACGCCATGAGCGGCGCCGGTGATCATGGCCACCTTGTTCTCAAGCCTCATTTGGTGCACCTCTAATCCTAGTTCTTGACGCCGACCCAGATCCACGACCTACCGATTGAATTGCCGTTCCTGTGGGTGCGGGCGAGACGCCGAACGTCCGCGATCCCTGTCATTCTGAGCGCAGCGAAGAATCTCGCTGCGGTTCGCGTCTGATCGGACGTGAGATGCTTCGTTGTCCGCCGCGGCGGACTCCTCAGCATGACAGCAGTTGGTGGATTTGGGCCGATTATAGCAGTTGTCCGGTCGGGTGCTCCGTGCTAGAGTCCGGCCATGACCGTCGTCGAAGCCAGTGGCCTAAACTTCAGCTACGGCTCCCTGCGGGTGCTGAGCGGCCTGTCGCTTTCCGTGCAGAAAGGCGAGGTCTTTGGTTTGCTCGGCGCCAACGGCTCGGGCAAGACCACTCTCATGCGGTTGCTGGTCGGCCTGCTCCGCGTTGACGGCGGGACGCTGAGCGTTCACGGCGAGAATCCGTCGCCGCGGCAGGCCGCGCGGGTCGGCTACATGCCCCAGCTCAGTGCTCTCTACCAGGAGCTGACCGTTCGCGAAAACGTCGACTTCTTTGCCCGGATGTATGGGATGGCCGACCGCGGTGGGCGTTCCCGAGCGGTCGAGGCGGCGATCGACCTGGTGGACCTCACCCCCCGTAGAGACGACCCGATTCTGAAACTCAGCGGCGGCTTGCGACAGCGCGCCAGCCTGGCGGTTGCGCTGGTCCATAGTCCGCCGCTGCTGCTTCTCGACGAGCCCACTGTCGGACTCGACCCAGACATACGGCTGCTGTTCTGGGAGCGATTCCGCCGGATGGCCGAGGCCGGAACGACGATCGTGGTATCGAGCCACACGATGGATGACGCGGCCCACTGCGACCGTCTCGCCTTTCTCCGTGACGGCCGGGTGATCGCGCTCGACACCCCGGAGGGGCTTCGCGCCGCCACAGGCCGCTCCGACGCCTCGCTCGAGGACGCATTCGTCCACTTTCTGCGGGAGTCAGACCGATGATGTCTCGCGACCGCACGCTCGCGATAACCGAGCGCATCATCAGACAGATCGTTCGCGACCGCAGGTCTGTCGGACTCCTGATCTTGGGTCCGATTATCGTGATGTCGCTCGTGGGCTTCAGCCTGGTCGAACAGAGAGCAGTCCTCGACAGGGTCGCGCCGGGGCTTCTGGCGGTCTTCGTTCTGTTCTTCACCTTCATCCTGACCGGAGTCGCATTTCTCCGAGAGCGTGCCCAGGGGACACTCGAACGTCTCCAGACCACGCTGGTCGGCTCGCTGGACATCATGATCGGCTACATGCTCGGGTTCCTGATCTTCGCCACCATCCAGACCGCGGTGATCCTGTCATTCACCATTTTCGCGCTTCAGATCGAATACAGGGGCAGCCTGTGGGAGATCGCCGGGATCCTGTTCCTGATCGTGACGGTCGCGGTGAGCCTTGGGATCTTCATATCCAGCTTTGCGAACAACGAGTTCCAGGTTGTCCAGTTCATCCCTATCGTACTCGCGCCGCAGATATTCCTGTCCGGGGTCATAATACCGGTGGAACAGATGCCGACGCTCTTCGAGTGGCTGTCGGTCATTCTCCCGCTCACCTACGCGGTGGAGGGACTTCGTGAAATCATGCTGCGGGGTTCGAACATGACGGAGGTGTGGTTGGAGCTGTTGGTGCTCGCCGGCTTCTCGGCGGCGCTGCTGGCGGCGGCGGTTGCCACCCTGAGACGGTGACTGCCTCCATGAGGGCCCGTTCCGGCTTGGCCCGGCGGCTTCGACGGGTCGGAATACTGATCACTGTGCTGCTGGTAATTGGGTTGGTGGTACGACAGATGAACGTCCTCGACAGGATCATGGTGTACTTCCCGATGAGGGAGCTGACCTCGTCTCCATCCGATGCAGGACTGGAGTACAGAGAGGTCTATCTCACCACCGGAGACGGTGTGCGCATCCACGCGTGGCACATACCGGGAGAGACGCGCACCACGCTGCTGTGGCTTCATGGAAACGCCGGGAATATCAGCCACCGGGTCGGCAACATAGCTGCCCTCAACAGGCTCACCGGACTCGGGGTGCTGATAGTGGACTACCGGGGCTACGGTCTGAGCGGGGGCAGCCCGTCTGAGAGAGGGTTCTACGCAGACGCCGAGGCCGGCTTCGACTATCTCGTGGCCGAGATCGGACTCGACCCGGAGGAGGAGATCGTTCTCTTTGGACGTTCGCTCGGCGTCGGTGTCGCCGCGGAGATGGCGACGCGTCATCGTGTTCGAGCGGTAGTGCTGGAGTCGGGATTCACGTCGGTCCCCGACATGGCGAGGGTCGGTACTCCGCGGTTAGTTGTGCTGCTGGCGCTGCCGCTGATCGACGCGAGGTACGAGACTTTGTCCAAGATCGGCCGGGTCCGATCTCCGGTGATGATAGTCCACGGCGAGGCGGACGAGATCGTCCCTCTCGATATGGCGCGACGTCTGTTCGAAGCCGCGCCGGAGCCTAAGCGCATGTACACGGTTCCCGGAGCTAGCCATAACGACACGTATCAGGTCGGTGGGGCGGCGTATTTCGCGGCGATTCGGGAGTTCGTGTTGGAATAGGAGTGAGGAGTGGGGAGTGAGGAAAGAGGAGAGAGGAACGAGGAGTGGGGAACCAGGAAAGAGATTGGGGATGGGTGGGGAACTGGGAGCGCGGGCATCCTGCCCGCATGGGTGGGGGTGGGAGGGTGTCTTACTAGTGCTTGATTTCCCGAATGCTCGCCCCTTCGACAAGCTCAGGAGAGCCCTTCGATCCGCCGCGCCTGCGCGCCGTGGTGGGGCGGCGGCGAACGGTTTCAAAGCTAAGATTCGTTCGTGGTAAGCCATTCGACAAGCTCATGAGAGCCACTTCGACAAGCTCAGCACAGGCTCTGTCGAACCACGGTTTGGCGATTAAGGTCGACTCATGAGACAGGCTCGTGGAGGCCCCCCGCCCCGGGCGACCACAAGGTTCTCCCCTAGGGATTGGACCGCGACATCGGTGGGTGCGGGCGGTTCGTTCGCCCCTCCATGGCGGGCAGGCGCGGCGAACCCGTACGTTCATCCAGCGTAAGGTGGCGGAAGATGCGACCCCCGATTGACTTGGCCCGGAGTTCACAGATACCGTGTCTTCGACAGACCCGAAAACGGAGGAGACCACCATGGAATTCGGATTCGGCGTACCCAGCCGCGGGCCGCTCGCATCGGTCGAGAACATCATCGCACTCGCCCAGAAGGGCGAGGAGCTTGGATTTGAGATCGTCACCGTGAGCGACCACGTCGTCGTCCCCAACGAGATCGACTCCATCTACCCGTACAACGAGACGGGCGAATTCACGAGCTCGCAGTCGGGCGAGTACATGGAGCAGCTCACGACCCTCAGCTACCTCGCTGGGGTGACGTCGTCGGTCAAGTTGCTGACGTCGGTCATGGTGCTGCCGCACCGCAGCCCTGTGCTGACGGCGAAGATGCTGGCGACGATAGACGTGCTGTCCGGAGGCAGGCTGATCGTCGGATGCGGTGTTGGCTGGATGGAGGAGGAGTTCGAGGCGATCGGCGCGCCGCCCTACGCTGAACGCGGCGCTGTTGGCAACGAGTACCTTCGCGTCTTTAAAGAGCTGTGGACCAGCGACAATCCGGCGTTCGACGGCGACTACGCCAGCTTCTCGAACATCGCCTTCGCTCCGAAGCCGGTCCAGAATCCTCACCCTCCGCTCTGGATCGGCGGCGAGAGTCCGCCTGCGCTCCGTCGCGCGGGGCAGCTCGGCGATGCCTGGTACCCGATCTGCAGCAACCCCAGATTCCCGGTCGGAACGTTCGACCAGTTCGCCGACTACCAGTCCCGCGTCCGGGGGCACGGTGAGGTTGCCGGCCGCGACCCCGCATCGCTCGACTTCGCCTACAGCGTCAACTGGTACGACCCGACCGGGCCGCAGGTTGTCGATGGGGAACGACGGCTCCTCACCGGCGACCCGCAGCAGGTCGCGGACGACGTGAAGAGGCTTGAGGAGATGGGCGTCAACCACCTGATGCTGAACTTCCAGGGCCAGGACCGCGAGGAGACGTTCGCGCTGCTCGAAGGCTTCACTGCGGACGTCAGGCCGCTGACTGTCTAGGAGCAGGCATGAAAGCGGTCTACATAACAGGGCATGGAGGCATCGACGTCCTTCAGTACGGCGATCTCCCGGAGCCGGAGATCGGCCCGAACGACGTGAAGGTCCGAGTCCATGCCGCGGCGCTGAACCGCCTCGACGTCTACACGAGGGCCGGGGTACGCGGGACGCGCCGGCGCAGCTTCGACGGCCCGCACGTCCTTGGCGGGGACGCGGCGGGGAAAATCGTGGAGATCGGCTCCGCTGTCAGAGGGCGGGAGATCGGGCAGCGGATCGTCGTCAATCCTCGGATGACCTGCAACCACTGCCGATTCTGCTCGTCCGGCGAGGACGAGTTCTGCGAGAGTTCAGGGATGCTCGGGTCGTCTAAGAGCGGCAGCTACGCCGAGTACGTTGGCGTGCCGGTCACGAGCGCTGTCCCGATTCCGGACCATCTCTCATACGAGGAGGCGGCCTCGCTGCCGACGGTGTTCCTGCCGAGCTGGACGATCTTGGTTCGAAAGGCCGCTCTCAAGCGATGGGAGACGGCGCTGGTCCTCTCCGCATCAGCCGGCGTCGGTACCGCCGCGGTCCAGGTCGCTAAGAACGTCGTCGGGGCCACGGTTATCGCGACGACCAGCACCGAGGAGAAGGCCGCGCAGGCCCGGGAGCTCGGTGCTGACCACGTCATCAACTACACGACGGAGGACATTCGCGAGCGCGTCAGGGAGATCACCGGAGGACGGGGCGTGGACGTGGTGCTCGATCACGTCGGCGCGGAGTTCTGGCCCGCGGCTACGGCGTCCCTCGCGCTCGGCGGGCGCTACGGCATCTGCGGCGTGACGACCGGCTACAGGGCCGAGCTGCAGATGGGGATGATGTTCACACGCTACCAGACGGTGTTCGGCGTCTTCATGGGGCGCAAGGAGGACATGCGGCAGATCGTGGAGGTGGCCGGACGCGGGACGATCCGCGGGGTCATACACCAGGCGTTCCCGCTCAGCGACGCGGCACGGGCGCACGAGGTAATGGAGAGCCGCAACTTCTTTGGCAAGCTCATCCTGACGATGGGGTAGCCGGCGTGCTATCCGCTTGGGTCCAGAACTCGCCCCACGAAGAGGATTGCGCCGGTCTCGACGTCGCGGATCAGAAAGATAAACGGCCGGTCCACCGAGACCTCGTACTGCGGGACACGCTCGGACACGATCCTTTCGACGACGGCTGTGGCAGCAGCGGCCTCCGTTCCCTCCTCGTCAACCAGTACGAACGATTTGTGGAACACTCCCGAGATGTAGAGACGGAGATCGCTTCCGGGACATCCCCTCATCCCCTGTCCTGAGAAGTCGGCCTTCCCCGGATCGAAGGCGTCGACCATTCCCATCGTCTCTAGGTCGTTAACGAGACGGAAGCTGGACTCGAACTCGAATCTCGGCATTGTCAAAGTGATTTCTGTCTGTTCCAGGTTCTGTGTCGTTTGGCTGACGAGATCTGCATCTAGGGCGTCCTCAAAGTCGTTGAACCGCCCCTGGTCTGGCAAGAGGATGACCATGGACATCTCGCCGCGTCCGTAACCCAGCTCCACAGCTTGATACTCGTCACCCTGGAAGTACCCGAAACTCTCCGTTTGGCTCATCATCGGCACGTCGACTGTGCTGCCGTCGATCAGGTGGAACGGGAGATTTCGGGTGTCCCCCGGGAAGAACACGAAGCTCCAACGGGCGTTGAAGTAGATGGCGTTGGTGAGCACCATCCGAGTGAGGTTGTCGATCGCGTTCTCTGGGATCAGGTCTTTGATCTTCCCCTCGGTCTGATCGCTGACCCAGTCATTGATCGTGGTCCGAGACTCTTCGGGGGCCTGGATGAAATCCAGCGGTCTCACTCCTGCGCCGTAGCTCTCCGCGAGAACTTCCAGGAACTCCTCGTCGAAAGTGCACCCGTGCTGACCCCAGACCGCGTTGACCAGGTTTAGTTTGAACCACTGTCCTTCGTTGCCACGAGAAGCCAGCTTCTGGTCCAAGGCGTTCAGCGCGGGGTGCAACCTATCCTGCGGAAACGAGAAGCTCAACGCCTCCGTCATCTGGAGTTCGGTCTCGCCTCGCGCCCCGACATAGGGCATGGCGAGGGCCATCGAGATACTGTGCGGAGAGTAGAAGAGATTGCCGTCGGCATCCTTGAGATTTTGGTACAGATCGAAGGCGAACGTGCTGTTCCCGCGGACCAACTCCGAGATGTCCGCGTCCGTGGCCGACGGTTTGGCTCGCTTCTTCGAAGCTCGCGCCTCGGGATCGGTCTCGAAGATAGCACCAATATCGCCACACGCAACGGCGGCCACAAGCACGGCAGCTATCCCCGAAGCAACAATTAGCGCGCCGATTCTCATCGCTCTAGTCCCGGCCTCTGTAGTAAAGACCTATGTGTGTAAGATCCTCTACCTAGAATAGACGAAGAAGCGTGGAAAAAGGTTCCCACGGTCGTCGAGACCTGTTTAACGGGAAAACGTCCGTGCATCAAGAATCGCAGATGATCGGAACCGACCGGTCCGAGTTTACCAAAACAGTCAGAGGGACATGCGGTCGGTTGTCGGGGCAGAAGATGTATCGACGAGTCGCCAAAGGAATAGGCTGAGGTAAGCATAGTTTGAAGGTGATCGGTACGATTGGGGCAGTGGGGCTATTGGCCGCGCTGGTGGTCGCGGCGACCTTGGCATTCTCGGCAGCAGCGCGTTCGCCAGGCGAGGGCGTAACAGCGTCAGAGTCTGCTCCCCCGGAAACTTCGCAGTCTGTCGCGCCTATCGCTAACACACCGCATCCGTTGCCGTTGTGCAAAGACCTGGAACCCCGAACGCCGGAAGGACAACCGACCCCGAGACCGTCCGGGCCGCCGACTTGGGGTACTGACGGTAAGCCAGGAAACATTCGCTTTGGGGCGAGTCCTACTGTCATAAAAGCTGCCTCGATGTCGGATCCGAAGAGAATGATGCGCTAGCTGACTGCCACTCATCGCCGGCAAGTCGGCGGCGAGTTCTGGTGCGCGGAGTTATCCAGAAGACCTTCCCACTGTGGGATGCCGCCAGGGCACACGAGGTGATGGAGAGCCGCAACTTCTTCGGCAAGCTCGTCCTGACGATGGAGTAGCCGGCGTGCTATCCGCTTGGGTCCAAAACTCGCCCCACGAAGAGGTTTGCGCCGGTCTCGACGTCGCGGATCAGAAAGATAAACGGCCGGACCACCGAGACCTCGTACTGCGGGACGCGCCTGGATTCACCTTTGACGACAACGGTTGTGGCAGCAGCGGCCTCCGTTCCCTCCTCGTCAACCAGTACGAACGACTTGTGGAACACTCCCGAGACGGAGAGACGGAGATCGCTTCCGGGACATCCCCTCATCCCCTGTCCCGAAAAGTTGGCCTTGTCCTCATCGAAGGCGTCGGGCATTCCCATCGCCTCCAGGTCGTTAACCAGATCAAAGCTCGATTCGAACTCGAACTTCGGCATTGTCAAAGATATCATTACTCGCTCGAGGCCTTCTGTTGCTTCGCTGACGAGATCTGCATCCAGCGCGTCCTCGAACTCTCTGAACCGCCCCTGGTCTGGTAAGAGGATGACCATGGACATCTCGCCGCGACCGTAGCCAAGCTCCACAGCCTGATACTCGTCACCCTGGAAGTACCCGAAACTTTCCTCCTGGCTCATCATCGGCACGTCGACTGTGCTGCCGTCGATCAGGTGGAACGGGAGATCGCGCGTCTCCCCCGGGAAGAAGACGAAGCTCCAACGGGCGTTGAAGTAGATGGCGTTGGTGAGCACCATACGAGTGAGTTCGTAGATCGCGTCTTGCGGGATCAGGTCTTTGATCTTCCCCTCGGTCTGATCGCTGACCCAGTCATTGATCGTGGTCCGCGACTCTTCGGGCTCCTGGATGAAGTCCAGCGGTCTCACACCGGCGCCGTAGCTCTCCGCGAGCACTTCCAAGAACTCCTCATCGAAGGCGCACCCGTGCTGACCCCAGACCGCGTTGACCAGGTTCAATTTGAACCACTGTCCTTCGTCGCCGCGAGAAGCCAGTTTCTGGTCCAGGGCGTTCAATGCGGGGTGCAACCTATCCTGCGGAAGCGAGAAGCTCAACGCCTCCGCCATCTGGAGCTCTGTCTCGCCTCGCGCCCCGACGTAGGGCATGGCTAGGGCCATCGAGATACTGTGTGGAGAGAAGAAGAGGTTTCCGTCCGTATCCTTGAGATTCCGGTAGAGCTCGAAGGCGAAGGTGCTGTTTCCTCGGACCAACTCCGAGATGTCCACGTCCGAGGCCGATGGCGCCGCGCGCTCCTTCGACGAACGCAGCTCATCCGAAAGTTCTGGTTGGGACGGTTTCAGCGAGTCTTCGTCCGCATCGCCATCGGTTGGGACTGGCGACACGACGCTAGTCGACTCCTCGACTGCCGTGGCTGATGGCGCCGCGCGCTCCTTCGAGGAACGCAGCTCATTCGAAAGTTCTGGTTGGGACCGTTTCAGCGAGTCTTCGTCCGCATCGCCGTCAGTTGGGAGGGGCGACACGACGCTAGTCGACTCCTCGACTTGCTCGGGCTGCGCTGTCGCCTCGGCGTCGCCTTCAAGTAGTCGAGATCCAGGACTGGGAGCCGAGTCCGCCTCGTGATCGCCGCAGGCGGCGCCCACAAGCAGGATGGTTGTAATCCCCAGGGCAGCAACTAGTGCATTGATCCGCATCGATCTTTCCCGGCCTCTGGCGTTGCAGTGCGTGTTTGAGAGAGCCTCTATGGACTATAGACGTAGCATTACCGCCAAAGGTTCCATCGATGATTGAGGCATGCCGAGACGGGACGCCGACGTCACGCAGATGGCGGGTGAGCTTTCCTGAGGCGCCGGCCGGGAATGAGGGGGATTGACACCCGTACGTTCAGCCTCGCGCCACGCGTGCCCGCCGTGGAGGGGCGGGTCTCTGACACCTCAGTCCCTTCGACGAGCTCAGGACAGGCACTGTCCCATCGAGGGAGAGGAGGCTCAAAGGAGCCGACCAAACAGACGGGCTCGAAACCTCGCCCCGTGAGTTGTCGGTCCGCTAGTCCAGAGCGCCCTTGGGCCAGGGCGGCTGCGGACTCTTGATCTCGCCGACGTAGGTGCGTCCACCGAACAGGGAGACGAAGTTGTCGAACACCTCGACCGCCTCGTCCTCGGGCGGGATGAACGTCTTCATGTAGGCGGCATGGCCGTTCTCGAACACGAACGTCGGCGTGCCGAATATCCCTCGGTCGCCGGTCGCTACCTCGTGGTCCGCCGCCACCGTGGCGAGCGCGTCAGGGTCGTCGAGGTCGCGCTTGAACCGCTCGACGTCGAGTCCCGCCTCCTCAGCGATCTTCAGCAGGGGCTCGTCCTCGTTCAGTCGGACCCTGTCGCCCCCGTGCCTGGCGGTCAGCAGCGCGAGGTGGAAGCGGTCGAACGCCTCGGGATCAGCCTGCCGTTTCGCAGCCTCGGCAGCGACGGAGGACAGCAGCGCCCGCGCGTCCCTGAGTCCCATCTCATTCCAGACTCTCCAGTCCGGAGGGTTCTTGCTGTTGATCTGCTCCAGCGAGAAGTGCCGCCAGTTGACCTCGAGGTCGTCACCTTTTTCCTGCTTGACCCTATCCAGCCACACGGCTGCATTGTAGACCCAGGGTCAAGCGTAGTCGAACCAGACGTCTACCTTTACCTTGTCTGTCATCTCGGACCTCCATGTCCCTACGATTCGTGGCCGCATTGTAGGTCGACCGCAGAGGGGTGTCAAAGTCTAGTCGAGCCAGAGGACCACCAAGGTCGCGCACGCGGTGCAGGTCATACCGGTAGCGCCCGCGATGGGCGGTTTGACGACGTGGTCTCTGGGGGCCGGACGCGAGGTGGCTTCCCACTCGTAGCATAGAGGACCGTCAGGTCTGACGTCTCAATCTTGACTACGCGTGAACCGCAGTTTACAGTTTCGAGATGATCGAGATCGTCCAAACACCAACTTTCAGGCGGTGGTTTCGGCGATTGAGGGATAGGCAAGCAGTGGTACGAATAAGCATTCGCCTGGCAAGGATCGAGGCTGGCAACATCGGAGATACTAGGTCTGTGGGAGATGGCGTGTACGAGATCCGCATCGATTATGGGCCTGGCTATCGGTCTACTTTGTGCGGAGAGGGAGCAACGTCGTGATCCTTCTCTGCGGCGGCGACAAGGACAGCCAGCGTCGTGACATCGACCGGGCCAAAGAGCTGGCGAGTACTTGGAGGTGATGAATGTCCGAGGGATTGACTCGGTTCGACCCGATCGAGTTTCTGGAGAACAAGGAAGAGTTGCGGCTCTACCTCGAGGGCTGTGTTGACGAAGACCCTGGGGACGGCAGCGTTATCAGGGTAGCTCTCCGGCACATCGCCCGATCAAAGAACATGACCGACCTGGCGAGGGAGATTGGAATGACCCGGGGTGGTCTGTATAAGGCGCTGTCGGAGGACGGCAATCCGTCGTTTGCGGCCGTCCTGGGCATCACTCGCGCGCTGGGCTTGAAGGTGCGGATCACCGCATAGTTGAACTCGCGAGAGCTTAAACTGGAATCACGCATACGGAGCTGCGCCTACTCTCCGGGACGAGTCGTGAGAGTCCGGCATCGAGTGTGGCAAGCTGACCCCCGTGGTGCAGTGCGGTGGCTAGGAGGATGGCGTCGGCGACCTGCCGGTATCCCTGGATGCGGTCGAGAATCTCAGTTGGGAGCTCGACCATGGACTGTTCCAGCGGCCAGAACGAATGAGTTTCCAGGCGTCTCAGATCTCGGAGTACGGCGATCGCCTCGTTCGCGGTCACCGTGTGCCCCACCGCCGATGGGTTGCAGGACACGCGGACGAATCCTGCCTCAGTCAGCGAGCACGTGGCCCATCCGTCCTGGCGCCGGTCAGCAAACCACGAACGGGCCGCCTCGTGATGCACATGGTTGGGCCCGGCGAGCGCAATCAGCACGTTGACGTCGAGCAGTGCGGTCACGGCCAGTCGCTGAGCGCCCTCGATACGTCCTCGTTGGTGATCGGCCTTGCGTTGGTCGCGACGCGGAAGACCGGCAGTCCAGAGCCGTCGGCGACTGTGGACTCCCCCTTGAACCCGCGTCGAGCAAGCTCGGACAGCGCGGTGCCGAGGCTGCTGCCGTTTCGCTCCGCCAACGAGCGTGCGACGGCCAACACGTCATCGTCGATGTTCAGTGTTGTTCGCATAGACGCACCATAGCGTCATCGCATCAACTGATCAATCTGGTCGAACTGCTGGGTCGCTTGTCGCCTGGTCTGGACGGCCGACGCCAGCATTGGGTTCAGCGCCCGAACCCTTCCGACCTGACACGAGGTACCCACCGGGTCAGAATCGTCCATCGCACTCCCTGGCGTATCTTGCCCAACCTGTCGGAATCCAGCACGAGAGCCGGCGCCCTGCCAACGATGCCAGACGCCTTTCAACTCAGTCTGCCCGATCTTGGCGGATGCCGTCTGTACCGCGATGGCGCATTGCAGCAGCGGCGGGACCAAACGGTGGTTAGCGCTTCTCCACCTCGACCAAACGCTCGCCGGCTCTTTCGAGTAAGACGACGGCTCCCTGGGGTACTCCCAGTCGTTCCATCATCCCTTCTATGTCTGCGATAACATCAGCGTCAAATTGTCGTCCGGTGATGTTAAGGGTCAGGCGGTTTCGTTTGGGGTCAGGCAAGAAGTCCATGTCAGACCAGTAGTCAACACCCGGTATCTGTTCCATCGAAGACGTGAGCAATCCTCGCCACTCGAGCAATTGTTGCCAAGTGTAGTCGCCCTGTACGGCCCGCACGTTTGGAACCCGATCCAACGGGTCTCTGCCTGCGATTGTGAACACTAGCTCTTCCGCCGCTTCTTGTGACGGTTCCAGCATGTAGATGTAAGTCGAAGCTCCGAGAGTGTACATACCCCCGAACCCTGGTAACGAGAGCCCTGTGACCGGGTCAATAACCTCGGGAGGCGCACAGGAGAACGGAGGTGGCTCTTCCAGAATGCGTTCGCGCTCAGACACTACGAGCGTCACAGCCTTCGGTGGAATGTCCAGGTCAGCCAGTATTTCGTCAATCTGACTCCGCACCCTCTCGCGGTTCGCCTCGCAGTCCACTGCGAATTGAATGCGACCGGCATTGATGTATGACATGGTGATTCCCGAAATCTCCCAGACGACAGTGAGTTGGTTGTTCCATCTCCGAATTTGGCGTTTGGTGAATGGGGGTTCGGTCGGCTCGGGTGAGCAGGAGACGATAGTCAGTGCAACTGCTAGGCCAAGGAGCATTCTATCCAACAAACGTTTCATTCGCCCCCAATCCTCTGTGGTACGACCTTGCGGACATTGACAGTCCCCTAAAACGGAGACGGTCAGCGTATGTGGCCGCAGTATGGGACTCACGCCACGCCTAGCAACGCGCCGGCGGTGATTGGGAGGGGCGCTGTAGGCTACATGCTTGTCGGCGAATCTTGAATCGGCACAAACCTACTTCACCGGAACCAAGCCTCCAACAACCTATTCCTCGAGAACAAGGGCCTCCTGTAGCACGCTTAGCCGTCTCATCAAGTCTTTCACTGCATCTAGCACCGCATCGTCAAAGTCGTCCCTTGTCGCGTCGAGGGTTAGGCGGTTTCTCCTGCGATCAACGTCCAAGTCCACGTCTCCCCAGACGCCAGCACGCGGTATCCGCGTGATTTCAGGGTAGAGCAACTCGTACCACTCCACTAGCTGGTCCCAAGTGTACTGTCCCTGGAGCGCCCGAACATCGGGATTGAACCGCAGCGTCCGCTCGGCCACCAAGGTGCGCGCCAGCTTCTCAGCCTCAGCGTGCGATGGCTCCAATAGATAGATGTTGATCGTGCCCGAGTCCATGAACAACCCACCGAATCCAGGGGAAGATAGGCCGGTGTTCGGATCAACCACCTCAGGAGGGGCACAAGGATGTTTGTGAGGCCCCCAGGGTGCGGGGACGTCGGCAACGATGACGACAACCGCATCAGCAGGGACGCTGAGTTTGGGAAGGAGATCATCTATTGATCGCTGTACTCCCCCACGGTCCGTATCGCATCTCGTCCCGACCTCAATGCGGTTCATCCCTCCGTCGATGTTCATCATAACGACGTCCGGGAGATCCCGGACAGCACCATCATCGCGAAGGTGGCGGTACCAACCTTTCAGTTGTTCCAGAGTGTATCGGGCCTGGAGCGGCCGGACCTCCCGGATCTTTCGCATCTCACGGTACCCCAGATGGATGCGGGCGAACTTTTCTGCCGCCTCTTGGGAGGGATTGACCATATAGACGTAGACGACCGCATTGTCTGTGCGGTCGATGTACAGGCCACCAAATCCCGGTCCCTCGACTGGCGTCGCAGTCGGACTCGGATTCTGGTTTAGTAGCGGGGAGGGAGACGGCATTGGGGTTGGTGTGTTCGGGGCAGACATTGGAGACGAATTCGCCGATGGAACCGGCAACGGAGTCGACGGATCGGCTCCCCAACCCGCAGGTGAACCACACCCTAGCGTCAATACGACGATGTTTATGGCGATGGTTGAGATCAGAAGACGGTGAATGTCGCTCCATCCCATAGATTGTCGGTCTTGGATCGTCACGCCCAGCGTTCGTCACCGCTGCCGGGTCCAGGCGCAGTGGGACCCGTCTACTCCTCCAGAAGAACAAAGGCGTCGCGGGGGATGTTAAGTTGGGCCAGTGCGTCTGCGAGCTCAGACTCAACTTCGTTCTTGCGCCCGCGTTCGACCCACGCGGTCAGACGGTTCCTACTGGGGTCTGCAGTAAAGAGACCAAGGTAGAGATGGCGGATTGGCTCCTTGCCCACCTCATACCACTCCAGTAACTGTTGCCAGGTGTACTCGCCCTTGTACGGCCCGCACGTTTGGAACCCGATCTAACGGGTCTCTGCCTGCGATTGTGAACACGAGCTCTTCCGCCGCTTCTTGTGACGGTTCCAGCATGTAGATGTACAACGTAGCGCCAATACGGTATATACCCCCGAACCCTGGTGAACAGACACGGGGAAGCTAGTTTCCCCCTCCCAGAGGCTCGTTCTTGATGGACGGTCCGGTCCCAGTGAAAATGATCAGATCGATGTCGTCAGGTTCGACCCGAGCAGCCCTGCCTTGCAACTCCGGGATCTTGGCTAATCGTTTCTGCAGCGCGGCTGCGAGGTCCAACACACTCGGATGGCGTGTCCCCTCAGGAAGGATGAGTTCGATTCGAATTACGTTGTCGGGGTGATTGAAGAACGTGACGTAGGACCGGTATCCTAGTTCCTTCACGGCCTGGGTTGCCGCTGTTTGGCGGCGCTTTTGATCCTTAATCGAGATCATGCCCCCTTCGATGTAAACGACGTTGTCCATGAGCTCGAGTCCTGGAGGCGCCGTCCCCGTGAATCGGACGTTGCCTCTAGTGTTAGGACCAACCGTGCCTGGGGGTGAGTCCAGCCAGACTCCTGAAATCTGGTCTGGGAACTCCTGCTTAAGACTACCGGCGTATTCCCCGAACTCGTCTTGGAAGTCGAGTCTCCTAGCCACCTCCTCCACTGACAGGCCTGTCTGGTCGGCAATAAGGATGTGGTCAGTAAGCGGGAAAGTATTCTCGTCTTCATACGTCACTTCTTGGGCAGCATCGGGCTCGATATCTTCGGTTTCCTTGCCGTTGGATTCGTTAATGATTCCGCTGCCGGCCGCTAGTGTAGTACTCGCGTCATGATCCAGCACGTCGTTCCAAACAACTACGCGGTCCTGAGTCGGGGGAGTCGGGGGACTCGAGCAGGCCATCAGTCCAAGGGCGACCAATGCCAGAATAATGAGCATCAAGCGCGACATCGTTTTGCCTCCACAGAACTGAGACTTGATCCCTGTCACATTGTATAACGTCGATTTCCCCTCTAAAGTTCCTTGTGTCTTTAGGCCGGGGTGCCGAAGCTGAGCTTTGAGGTCCGTTGCCAACCTCGTTGACCGTTGGGGACGAGGCACTCTAGGACCGCTCGCCGCTGTGGCTAGTTAGACGCGGTCCGCTGACGCCAGAAGCGCAGGTGTAGTTATCGTTTAGGAACGGTGAGTAGACCTGCGGGTCAACATGTGCGATCTTCTCTACCCGGCCGGCGGAATCGAATGCTAAGGAGACAGTGGTGCTCGCCCCGCTACACGGAGTCTAATGTGCGCCGTGTGGTCGACCCCGACGTCGACAATCTCTATCTGGGCGTGCGCGCCTTCATCGAGCGTGTCTTTGTTCGTGGACGTCAGTCGGCCGAGATCGACTCCGCCGTCTGAGTGGGACGAGCCCGTTTCCGGTTTGGGCCCTGCACTTCTTGATCAGGAATACCCCGGCAGCCCGGTCGTTCCCAGAAATCAAGACTCGGCGGCCTGGTGCCGTAGAGCGCCTCCCTCTCCTCCTTCGTCTCAGCTCTCCAGGCGAAGTAGTCGTCGGTGCACACTGGCAGCAGCGAAGCATCACGCCGCTCGATGGCAAGCTTCCTCTGAGCTTGTTCGGCGGGACTGTATTGATAAGTGAGCCGGTGGTCATCGTCCGCAGCCACGCCTCCAAACGCTATCAGCCCCCCGGAGATTGCCAGGATTGTCACGGCTGCGGCTATTGCCCATGCCATTCGATGTTTGAGTTTATGGAGCTTTACTAGAAACAACGTTCATCCTTCTTCCACTGGTTGCAACTGGTCGAACCGAACAGTCCGACTCGATCGGCTACAACTTCCTTCGTGGCCGGGTGAGACCTCTCGCCGTCGACTAGCTGCCACTAACCAATTCAACCTGCATGGGAGCAATGAGGCGTTCTTGTTGTTTCAAGGTTGGCGACCAGGTGGTGAGAAGTAGACGCATGATGAGAGTCCTCACGCTCGGGACCTTTGTTGGACTCTGGGTCGTGGCTGCGTGCGTGTTCGGTGAAGCTGCGGCTCCAACCGATGCACCGACTCCCACTGCCACACCGGCGCCGCTGTCGAGTGGTCCGTCCCCAGCGCCTCCGCATGTCAGACTCGATCTGGAGGACGGAATTGTCGTCGCCTTCGCAGGTGACCTGAACGTCGATCGTCGCGCTTACGTAACGCACGTACCCACGGGGGCTCAAGCCGTTCTTGATGCGGATGGCAATGTGTCAGAGCGACTTGATCTTCCTGGTATGAGAAGTGTGCAGCTCGATGCGCTTTTGGCGCATCCCGACAAGATGGCTAGAATCAAGGCCGGTCTCGATTTCCCTGGATCCTGGCCTGAGAACTCTATTGCGGACTGGCTCGACTTCATTTACTTCAACGATGCTTTCTACTACGGACGGACTGGACCGCCTATTGACGAATCCCAACTAGATTCTCTTCTCTATCGAGTAGCGTTCACACTTGATCACAATCTCCTCCCCATCGGATACGTGATAAAGAATGGAGACGCCGCCTTCCTCGCACCCGGGACCGCGATCTACAGTATCGTTGCTGAGGATCATTCTCGGAGGCTCGCTGCCCTGTCGTCCGGCGAAGTTTTGCTGTATCAGAGGTCCCCATAGACCGCTCCCATGCCCTTGCTGCTATAATGCGCCGACGAGTCTCGGAGGTGGATGCCTATGAAGCTGGAGACGATCACCGTGTCGCCGGATCAGGAGCGTGTCTTGATCATGTTCGAACAGAACGACGGGTCCGAGGAGGACGACGAGGTGAGGTCATATCTGACCAGCAAAGGCCTTGAGCCAAGACGCCAGTACATGGATACTAGGGACGAGAACGAATACGAGGTGTACTACTTCGGCCACTGCTACATCGAAAAACATCTGGATAAACTGACCGGAATGGCGGTCGGAGACTAGGCTCAGCCCGGCACTCTCCGCCGTTCCGACCCCCGAGCCGCAGACTGAGATGCAGTCCGCGGCCAAGTTAGGTTTGACACTAAGGCGAAGGTCGTGTTATAGTCTATCCAGTCGCACTATGCCCTTTATGCGAACGTTTACTTTTCCACACCGTCAACACCTCACCGAGCGTCCACCGCTACTTCCCTTAACCCCGCGGGGCTAGTTCTCGTTGTAACGGCTTTCAGCCCGTCTGTTCGGCCTTCGCTTTTCTGTACAGGAGTGTGAAATCGTATGACCTCAACCGCTTTGCAGGTGAGAAACGGTCAAGTCAACAACATCCAGAAGCGTTCCTACTCACGAATACCCGCAATAATTGACGTCCCGAATCTGATCCAGGTCCAGCTCGACTCGTTCGAGCACTTCAAGTATCAGGGCCTGGGTGAGCTGTTCACCGAGATCTCGCCGATCGAGGACTTTCCCGGCGGACGATTCGAGTTGGTATTTGGCGAGCACTACTTCGATCCTCCGAAGCACACGGAGGAGGAGTGCCGTGAGAAGGAGACGACCTACGCCGCCGCGCTGTACGTGACGGTCCAGCTCAGGATCAAGGCGGGCGGTCCCGGTCAGGGAGAGATCAAGGAGCAGACACTCTTCGTCGGAGACATTCCGATGATGACCTCCACCGGCACGTTCATCATCAACGGCGCCGAACGGGTGGTCGTCAGCCAGCTCGTTCGCTCACCTGGCGTCTACTTCACGACCGACTCGGATGCCAACACGGGTCGGACGCTCGCCGCCGCCAAGCTGATTCCGTACAGGGGGGCCTGGATGGAGTTCGAGACGTCCAACCGCGACGTACTTTCTGTCAAAGTGGACAGAAAGCGCAAGACTCCGGTCAGCACGCTTCTGCGCTGCCTCGGTTTCGACTCCAACCAAGAGCTCGTCGAGCTCTTCGAGGACGTCGACACCGATCCCGAGCACCAGTACATGAGCACCACGATCGAGAAGGACACGGCCGCGTCGGACCGCGACGAGGCTCTGATCGAGTTCTACCGAAGGCTGCGCCCCGGCGAGCCTCCGAATGTCGACAACGCCAAGAACCTGCTCGACAGCCTGTTCTTCAACCCGAGGCGATACGATCTCGGACGCGTCGGGCGCTACAAGCTCAACCGTAAGCTCCACGCCGAGAACGAGGATGAGTTCGAGGAGTCTACGCTGTCTCCGCACGACATCGTCGACCTCTTGAGGCGGATGATCGAGATCAACAACGGCGTCATCGGGCCGGACGATATCGATCACCTCGGGAACCGCCGCGTCCGTGCGGTGGGCGAGCTGATCCAGAACCAGGTCCGAGTCGGCCTGCTCAGAATGGAGCGGGTCATCAAGGAGCGGATGACGACCCAGATGGACCCGGCGACCACGACGCCGGCGGCGCTGATCAACTGCCGCCCAGTCGTCGCCTCGGTCCGTGAGTTCTTCGGCGGGTCCCAGCTTTCGCAGTTCATGGACCAGACCAACCCACTCGCCGAGCTGACGCACAAGCGTCGGCTGTCGGCGCTCGGTCCGGGCGGGCTGTCCCGCGAACGAGCCGGATTCGATGTGCGAGACGTCCACCACTCTCACTACGGGCGGATCTGCCCGATCGAGACGCCGGAGGGTCCGAACATCGGACTGCTGGGCTCGCTCGCGACGTACGCACGGACCAACGAGTACGGATTCATCGAGACTCCCTACAGGAAGGTCCACACCCAGATACTGAACACCGATCCCAATCTCGCCGATCGCACAATCACGGCGAACGTGATGGACGACGAGGGCGTCACGATCCTGAAGGCAGGGGGCACGCCGACCAGGAGCAATGGTCGGTTGACGAAGATAGCGTCGCTCTCAGACAGGATGATTCAAGTCGACCCCTACGTCTCGGACGACCCCAACGACATCGTCTACCTGACCGCGGACGCGGAGGAGACGGTCCATATCGCGCAGGCGAACGCCGCCCTCGACCGGCTCGGACAGTTCGCTGAGGAGCGTGTGGAGACGCGCATGGGCGAGCACGTGGGCCTGATGGAGACTCCGGAATCCGTCGAGTACATGGACGTCGCGCCGATTCAGCTAGTGAGCGTGTCGACGGCGCTGATCCCGTTCCTTGAGCACGACGACGCGAACCGTGCGCTGATGGGATCGAACATGCAGCGCCAGGCCGTTCCGCTCCTGCGCCCAGAGCCCCCGCTCGTTGGGACCGGTATGGAGGAGCGCGTCGCGAGAGACAGCGGGCAGGTCGTCATCTCGAATGTCGACGGCGTCGTGACCCAGGTCAGCGGCGACCGGATTACGGTCACCGATTCCGATGGCGAAAACCACGTCTTCAACCTGCTGAAGTTCGTACGCTCGAATCAGGGCACCTGCGTCAACCAGCGGCCGATCGTCGATAGAGGCGACGTGGTCAAGGTTGGGGACGTGATGGCGGACAGCTCGTCGACCGGACGGGGAGAGCTGGCCCTGGGCCAGAACGTGCTCGTGGCGTTCATGAGCTGGGAAGGCTATAACTTCGAGGACGCCATTATCATCAGCCAGCGGCTGGTGAAAGACGACAAGTTCACCTCGATCCACATCGAGAAGCACGAGGTCGAGTCGCGGGACACGAAGCTCGGGCCCGAGGAGATCACCAGGGACATCCCCAACGTCGGCGAGGAGAGCCTCCGCAACCTCGACGAAGAGGGGATCATCCGCATCGGTGCGGAGATCGGCCCTGGAGACATCCTGGTCGGCAAGATAACGCCCAAGGGCGAGACCGAGCTGAGCGCGGAGGAGAAGCTGCTCAGGGCGATTTTCGGAGAGAAGGCCCGTGACGTCAAGGACACCTCGCTGCGCGTTCCGCACGGCCAGCGAGGCAAGATCATCGAGGTCAAGGTGCTGAGCCGGGACAACAAGGACGAGCTCTCACCGGGCGTCAACAAGCTGGTGAGGCTCTGGGTCGCGCAGACTCGCAAGATCACCGAGGGCGACAAGATGGCCGGACGCCACGGCAACAAGGGAGTCATAGCCCGCATCATGCCCGAGGAGGACATGCCGTTCCTGCCCGATGGGACGCCGGTGGACATCATTCTGACTCCGCTGGGCGTGCCTTCGAGAATGAACCTCGGCCAGGTGCTCGAGACGCACCTCGGCTGGGCCGCCGGGCTTCTGGGGTTCCGGGCGATGACGCCGGTCTTTGACGGCGCGCCCGACACCGCCATCGAGGACTCGCTCGGCCAGGCGTGGATCGCCGAGCAGGCGGGCGCGATTGACTCCCGCGCGCTGGAGCATACAGGGGTCGACGAGGAGTCGGTCCGACGCTGGCTCGCCGAACGCGACTACGACTACGATCAGCTCTTCGGTCCGGAAGCCGAGCTCGGCGCGGCCCGGAGGGCGAGCGTCGAGATCTGGCTCAGAGAGGAAAGGGGCGCCGACACCGCGGAGATGTCCGAGGACGAGATGCTACAAGAGGCGATGCGCCTCAACCGCGACGAGCAGATCGCCGCGCCAATCGTCGGAAAGTCCACCCTGTACGACGGGCGCACCGGCGAGGCGTTCGACCAGCCGATCACCGTCGGTCAGATATACATGATGAAGCTTATCCACCTCGTGGAGGACAAGATACACGCTCGTTCGACGGGCCCGTACTCGCTGATCACCCAGCAGCCTCTTGGCGGCAAGGCGCAGTTCGGAGGCCAGAGATTCGGCGAGATGGAGGTCTGGGCGCTGGAAGCCTATTCGGCGGCGTACAACCTGCAGGAGATGCTCACGGTCAAGTCGGACGACGTCGTCGGCCGAGTCAAGACCTATGAGGCGATCGTGAAGGGCGAGGACGTTATACAGCCGGGAATCCCCGAGTCTTTCCACGTTCTTCTCAAGGAGCTCCAGAGCCTTGGGCTTTCCGTCGAGCTCCTCTACGAAGAGCCGGACGAGCTCGAGCTCGGAGACCTCGACACCGAATTCGGCGACGACCTCATGGATGCCCTTCCGGCGTTGGAGCTGGTTGGAGGAGCCGGTGACCCGATCCCCGTGGTCGCAGGCTTCGGCCAGACGATCATTGAGGGTGAGGCACAGGTCGAAGAAGTCCCCGACGACGAAGGCACAGAAGCCGCGCCGATGTCCGCTGAAGCGTCAGCAGACGGTCCGGAGCCGTCGGAAGAGCAAGCCGTCGAGGCATCGACACCCGAGTTCGTCGGCGACGACAACTAGTCAACAACCACCAATAAGAACTGATGGAGCGTGAATATGGCCCTGGGCGGCAACGATTTCAACGCAATCCGAATCTCACTGGCGTCCCCTGACCAGATCAGGATCTGGTCGTACGGGGAGGTCACCAAGCCGGAGACCATCAACTACCGTACGCTGCGTCCCGAGAAGGACGGCCTGTTCTGCGAGCGCATCTTCGGGCCGACCAAGGACTGGGAGTGCTACTGCGGCAAGTACAAGAAGATCCGCTACAAGGGCGTGATCTGTGACCGGTGCGGCGTCGAAGTCGCGCGGGCCAAGGTCAGGCGGGAGCGAATGGGCCACATCGCGCTCGCCGCGCCCGTGGCGCACATCTGGTTCTCAAAGGGTACTCCAAGCAGGCTCGGGCTCCTGCTCGACCTCTCGCCGAGAAACCTGGACAGGGTGCTGTACTTCGCCCAGTACCTGGTGACCAGCGTAGACTCCGAACTCCGAGTGGCCCGTATAGACCAGCTCCAGGAGGACCTCGACCAGGGAATCGAGAGGATCGAGGCTGAGGCCGAGGCGAAACTGAAAGAGCTTCGAGATCAGCTCGATGCACTGGGCGAGCCGGCTGAGTCCGATGGAGAAGCCGACGCCGACGATCCCAGAACCAGAATCGAGGCCGAGATCAACCAGGTCACACTGGAGGTCGAAGAGGAAAAGGAAGACTTCGAAGACGACACCAGCACGCGGATCGATGAGCTCGAAAGCCTCGAGGTAGGGCAGCTGCTCACCGAGAGCCGCTACCGCGAGCTCTGGCCCCGCCATCCGAACGTATTCGGAGCCGGTATGGGCGCCGAGGCGATTCTGGAGGTCTTGAAGGATCTCGACATGGACGGACTCAGGGACAACCTCCAGGAGGAGATGCAGTCCACGTCCGGGCAGCGCCGAAAGAAGGCCATCAAGCGAATGCGCGTGGTCGAGGCGTTCCGCAAGAGCGGAAACAGACCGGACTGGATGATACTCACGACTCTGCCGGTACTGCCGCCGGAGCTTCGCCCGATGGTGCAGCTCGACGGTGGAAGGTTCGCAACCAGCGACCTGAACGACCTCTACCGCAGGGTCATCAATCGCAACAGCCGGCTCAGGCGGCTCATCGAGCTTGCGGCTCCTGAGATCATCGTGCGCAACGAGAAGCGGATGCTCCAGGAGGCGGTCGACGCGCTGGTCGACAACGGCCGTCGCGGCCGCGCCGTCGCCGGCAGCCACAACCACCGCCTCAAGTCGCTGTCCGACCTGCTGAGAGGCAAGCAGGGTCGCTTCCGGCAGAACCTGCTCGGCAAGCGAGTCGACTACTCCGGCCGATCGGTCATCATTGCCGGGCCGGAGCTCAAGCTGAACCAGTGCGGCCTCCCACGCAGGATGGCGCTGGAGCTGTTCAAGCCGTTCGTGATGAATCGCCTTGTGATGAAGGGCTACGCCCACAACATCAAGAGCGCGAAGCGAATGGCGGAGCGCATCCGGCCGGAGGTGTGGGACATTCTGGAAGAGGTGGTCGCCGACCGCCCGGTGCTTCTCAACAGGGCGCCGACACTCCACAGGCTCGGCATTCAGGCCTTCGAGCCGGTGCTGATCGATGGAAGCGCCATCCAGCTTCACCCGCTGGTCTGCACGGCCTTCAACGCCGACTTCGATGGAGACCAGATGGCCGTCCACGTGCCGCTGTCCCGCGAAGCGGTGATGGAGGCGCGCCAGATGATGCTGAGCACCTTCAACATGCTTTCCCCAAGCTCCGGCGAGCCAATAGTCGCGCCCACGCTCGACATCGTCCTCGGAGCCTACTACATGACCATCGTCGACGAGAGGGCGAGAGGGGCGGGACGCCTCTTCAACGGCCTTGACGACGCGAGGCTATCCCATGAGCTCGGGTCGATCGAGCTCCGCGCCCCGATCAAGGTCCTCCACGACGGCGAGGAGATGGAGACGACCGTCGGGCGCATCATCTTCAACGACTCGCTCCCTGAAGTCCTCGGCTTCCGAAACCAGGAGATGGAAAAGAGCGTCCTGAAGGACATCGTCGCGGAGGTGTATGGGATCCTCGGCAACGAGGCCACTGCGGAGGTGCTCGACCAGATCAAGAACCTCGGATTCACGTACGCAACCAAGGCCGGAATCACGATCGCCATCAGCGACGTCGCCGTTCCTCAGGAGAAGGCCGGCATCGTATCGGAGGCCGAAGACAAGGTGGAGCTGCTGGAGCAGCAGTACCTGGACGGCCTCATAACGGAACAGGAGCGGTACAAGAACGCCGTTGATATATGGACGGAGACCAACGACAGGCTGACCGGCGTCATCCAGGACAACCTCCGCAACTACGGCGGAATCTACCTTATGGCGAACTCCGGAGCGAAGGGAAACATCGCGCAGATTAAGCAAATGGCCGGGATGCGCGGGCTGATGTCGGACCCGAAGGGCCGTATCATCGACCGCCCTATCAAAGCCAACTTCCGAGAAGGCCTCAGCGTGCTCGAGTACTTCATCTCGACACACGGCGCCCGCAAGGGACTCGCCGATACGGCCCTGCGAACCGCCGACTCCGGCTACCTGACTCGGAGGCTGATCGACGTCGCTCAGGAGATCATCATCCTTCTGGATGACTGCGAAACCATGAACGGCATCCTGTTGGACAGGACGACCCAGGAGGAAGGCACCGCGCCGCTCAGGGAGCAGCTCAGGTCGCGCTACCTCTGCAACCCTGTCGCGCATCCCGGAACCGGCGAGATCATGTTCGACCGGAACGATCCGCTGGACGACGAGGCCCTCGACAAGCTCGACGAGGCCGGTGTCGATACGATCACGGTACGCTCGCCCATGACGTGCGAGGCGCCACGCGGTATCTGCCAGCGCTGCTACGGACTGTCGCTCGCAACGTTGCGCCCATCCATGATGGGCGAGGCGGTCGGGATCATAGCGGCCCAGAGCATTGGCGAGCCGGGAACGCAGCTCACTATGCGAACGTTCCACACAGGCGGCGTGGCCGGACAGGACATCACCAGCGGTCTCCCGAGGGTCGAGGAGCTTTTCGAGGCCCGCACCCCCAAGGGCGAGGCGGTGCTCTCCGAGATCGACGGCGTCGCCGAAGTGACCGAGCTGGCGGAAGGCCGGAGCATCCGCGCGGCGAGCATTGAGGAGCTCTCCGAGCGGTATCTGCTGCCTGAGGGGTTCAGTCCGATAGTGGAAGACGGTTCGCTCGTCAACATCGGCGAGATGCTCGCCGAGCCGGACGGCACCTCAGAAATCGACGACGAGTCGCTCGCGCTGGCCACCAACGAGATGATGGCCCGCGTATCCGGCGTCGTCTCCGTCGACGACGACGAGCTGACGATCACCTGGACGGACGAGGACCAGCGAGAGTACGTCATCCCAGCCGCGGCGCACATCGCGGTCAGGTCTGGCGACACCGTCAGCGCGGGACAGGCGCTCACCTCGGGGCCTAAGAACCCGCAGCAGATCCTGAGGATCCAGGGCCGCGACGCGGTGCAACGCTACCTCATCGACGAGGTGCAGAAGGTGTACCGCTCGCAGGGCGTGCCGATCCACAACAAGCACGTCGAGCTGATCATCTCCCAGATGCTGCGCAAGGTGCGCATTGACGATCCGGGAGACACAGACCTCCTTCCCGGCGAGGTTGTCGACCGGCGCGAGTACGAGGAGGTAACGGCCGGAATCCTCGCGGAAGGCGGCGAGCCCGCCACCGCGACCCCCGTCCTGCTCGGAATCACCCGGGCCTCACTCAACACCGAGGGGGAGAACGACAGCTTCCTCGCGGCAGCGTCGTTCCAGGAGACGACCAGGGTGCTCACCGAGTCCGCCGTGAGGGGACGCGTCGATCACCTCACCGGCCTCAAGGAGAACGTGATCATCGGCCGCCTCATCCCGGCAAGGCTGAACTTGAGCGACGAAGGTGTCAGCGGGCTCAGCCTCGAAGAGGCCAACTCTCCCACCCGGGGTATGGGCATGATGACCACCGGCGCGGCTCACGGCGAGCACGTCATGGTCGGCGCCGAGCACATGCTGCGCGACGATCTACTGGACGACGAGTTCGACCCACAGCCCATCGTGATCGACGATTTCGCGGTCGAGATCCCTTCGGACGACGACTAGGGGCGACCGTTTTGGTCGCTCGGGGGCGGTTCCCGAACCGCCCCTACGTCCCCCCGGCCGCGATTCTTGACCCTCCAAATCCTCCTTGCTAGACTTGGGGCCTGACGCGGATATCCGGGCGGTTAGCTCAGTGGTTTAGAGCGCTGCGTTGACATCGCAGAGGTCACCGGTTCAAATCCAGTACCGCCCACCACCTTCCTCGACCCAACACCGTCGTACGTGCTGCTCCTTCGTGCTCCTCACACCCCTTTTTCCACCCCGCGCAACCGCAAAAACCACCAGATTTGGGAAAATGGCGCGAAACTATAGCAAATCTTGTCGTTTTCCTATATTATGTCGACTGAGTCCAATAGTGGGGAGGTTACGATGACTGGATACTGCATGAAGTGCCGAGAGTCCAAGGACATCCAGAACGCCGAGCAGGTCACCATGAAGAATGGAAGACCGGCGACCCGCGGTTCGTGTGGCGACTGCGGTACCACGATGTTCAAGATCGGCAAGGCGTCCTAAAGACTCGACAACATTCGTCCCGACGCTGAGGCGTCCGCACTCGAGGTGGCACGCCGCGCTTTAACGTGCAGGACGATAGGACCGTATCGGTGTATAGATAGAACAGGCCCGGGCCGGTCACGGCCCGGGCCTGTCGTCGTCTTGGGGGGCCTAGGCCCCCCAGACGATCCTAGACTACTTCAGCTCGTCCACGATCCATAGCCGCGCTGCGAGCGCGCCCTGCTGGTACTGGCCCAACAGGCCTTCGCCCTCGAAACCGCCCAACCACGGATGCCAGATGTTCACGACCTTCGGGTACGGAAGGGTAGCGAAGAAGATGTCGCGGAGCTGGTAGAGCTCCATGTCCTGCATCATCTGGGCACGCTTGGCGTCGTCATACTCGACCGTGGCCTTCTCATACATCTCCGTGAAGACAGGGTCGTTGACGCCGCTCAGCCCGAACTTGTGAAGGCATCCGGGGTACTCGCCCTTGCAGGCGAACCACTCGAATAGCTGCATCGGATCCGCGTAGAAAGAGTTCCAGTGGATGATCAGGTGGCGGTGCTGCTTGCCGTACCTGATCGCGTTGAACTCAGGCCACTCGTTTTGGATGATCTCCGTCTCGATCCCAATCTCTTTGAGGTACTGCTGGACGATTACTGCCAGCTCCTGGAAGTCGGGGTCCGGTCCGATGTTGAGGTCCACCGTCAGCCCATCGGGATATCCAGCCTCTTTGACGAGCTCCTTAGCCCTCTCGGGGTTGTAGGTCATGATCTCCTGAATGTCTCTAGGAAGGTCCTCGTGAGAGAGGTAGATTCCTCGGTGGAAAGGCTTCAGAAGGCCGGAGAACCTGAGCGCCTGACCCTCGTAGTAGGTCTCGACGATCTCGTCCCGGTCTATTGCCATCGACACGGCCTTGCGCAGCCTGATGTCGTTGAACGGCTCCAGGTCCCAGCGCATGCGCAGAGCGCGTGGGCAGCACATGAGGAGCGTCTTGGTCTTCGCGTCCGGGTTTGAGATCAGCAGGCTGCCGACGTCCTTGAGGGCGAGCTGGTACATCGCGTCGAGCTTGCCCGTCCTGAACGCCGCGAGCTGCGTGGTCGGATCCGGTATGATCGGCAGGGTCACGGCGTCCGCGTACGGAAGCTGGTTCTCTGGATTCTTCTCATCAGTCCCCCAGTAGTTTGGGTTCTTCTCGTACTCCAGGACGCTGTCCGGCACCAGGTTGGTCAGTACCCACGGTCCCGTGCCGGAGACCGTCTGCCAGTCCTCGATCTCACCGCTCTCGGTCTCGCGGCTCTCCTTGGCGATGAAGAAATGGCTGTCGTTGTCGAGGACGCCTACGAGCGACTGACCGACGAGGGGCTTGTTGAGATGCAGCCTCACGTTCCAGTCGTCCAGCTTTTCGACCTCGTCTATTAGCTGCGTGAACTGGCGATCGATAAACTCGTCCTCGCGCCACCAGCCATCGATATTCCAGATTACGTCGTCAACCGTGAACGCGCGGCCGTCGGTCGGCTGCTTGTCGTGCCAGGAAACGCCTTGACGGATCGTCAGATCCAGCGTCTGGAGGTCGTCTGACAGCTCCCATCCCGTGGCGAGGAGTCCTGTCAACACGTCGGCCCGCAGCGGGCCCATCGGGAAGTCGAAGACCTCCCGGTCGACAGACCAGTCGCCGATCGACAGCTTCTCGTACACGAAGCCGCTCGCCCGCAGCGAGTTACTCTCGAACCGGTACGGGTCGAGGTTGACCCAGTCGGTCAGGAGCCACGACTGCGTTCCTCCATACTGAGGAGTCAGTGCGGGGTCTTCAGGTTCGACGATTACCTCCTTCACAACCTCCTTGGTGACGATCTTCTCGACCTCCACCTCCACCTTCACCTCTTTGATTACTTGCTTCTCTACAGGTACTTCGACCCTTACTTCCTTCACCACCTCTTTCTCGACGATTTGCGGATCCGCGGAGCACGCGGCCGCGACCAACGCGAAGATGGCTCCTAGAAGCAGGGTTCCCAGGACACTTCTCATTATTCTCTCTCCTCCTTGGTTTCTTCGAAGGTAACTCTGTACAGCTGCGGGTCACGCGCCCGCGTGTTTCATCCGATTGACACAAGCCGCCTAGCTGTAGCGCTCCACACCTCCTCTCAGTCTGGGATCGAGGATGTCCCTGATCCCATCGCCAAGCATGTTGATCCCGTATACGACGATACTGAGTGCCAGCCCGGGCCACAGCGCGATCCAGGGATTTTGCAGCATGTACTGCCGCCCGGCTCCACTGAGCAGTCCTCCCCAGCTAGACTGAGGTGGAGGGATACCGTAACCCAGAAAGCTGAGTGTTGCCTCAACCAAAATCATCGAGGCCATTCTTGTAGTCAACAGTATGATAATCGGCGCCATCACGTTGGGCAAAATATGCCTGACCATGATCCTCGAAGTCGGGCTGCCGATGGCCTCCGCGGCCTGAACGTACACGTTCTCCTTGGTAGTCAGGACTGCTCCCCTGATTATCCTCGAACCGCTGATGGCGTAGAGCAGGCCGATTACGATGATCACCTGCGGTATGCCAGGCCCGAGGACGGCGAGCATCGCCAGAGCGAGGAACAGGTCCGGGAACGACATCCAGGAGTCGACGAACCGCTGCACGAGCATGTCGAAGCGCCCACCGAAGTATCCGGAGAGCAGGCCAATCACGGTCGACAGAATCGTGGCGTAGACCGAACCCACTATCCCGACCATCAGGGAGATGCGGGCACCAAATATCATGCGCGACAGGAGGTCCCGTCCTATCTCGTCGGTCCCGAATGGATGGTCCCACGACGGCCCCTGCAGGATCTCCCGAAGGTTCATCTTGTCCATTGGGTGTGGCGCCAGCGGCTCCGCGAAGACCCCGACCAATACCATTAATACGACGATGACGCCGCCGAAGGATGCGAGCGGCTTCTCCTTCCATAATCTGATCAGCGTCTGTACGAATGGAGAGTGCCGTCTCTCCCCGAAATCCTGAGGCGGCGCACCGCTTGACGCTGGGGACTCCCGCATTCCCATACTCCCTACGGATCTCCCGCCTGGCGTATTCGCGGGTCGAGCCAGGCGTAGCTCAGGTCCGTCATCAGGTTCGCGAGGACCACGACTATTGCGGTTGTCAGAGTCCCTCCGGCGAGGACGATGTAGTCTCTGCGTCCGATCGCCTCGAGCATGTACCGCCCGACTCCGGGTAGACCGAAGATCTCCTCGAGGACCACCGATCCTCCGATGAGGAGAGGTAGCAGCAGTCCGACGAGAGTCACAACCGGAATCGAGGCGTTCTTCACCGCGTGCCTGAAGATGATCATCCTCTCGGTGAGCCCCTTCGCCCAAGCCGTCCTGATGTAGTCTTGCCTCAGCACTTCGAGCATCATCGTGCGGGTCATCCTCATGGTCGTACCCGAGAGGTACATACCGAGAATGCTCGCCGGAATGATGAACTGGACGAGATTCCCCGTAGGGTCATCTGCGAACGGGATGTACTGGAGTGGTGGAGTCCAGTTGAACCAGATGGAAGGGTAGACCACGACCAGCGTGGCCATCCAGAAGCTGGGAACAGAGATGCTGGCAATCGCGAAGGATCGAGCAACGTAGTCGCCAATAGTATCTTGGCGGACCGCTGAGTAGATCCCCACAGGCAGGGCGATGACTAGCGCAACGATTATCGCTATGATTCCGAGCTCTGTGGAGATGGGGATTTTGGCGAGCAAGTCTTCCGTGACGGACCGGTTGGTGTACAGGGACGTACCGAGGTCTCCCTGCAGCACCCCGCCCATCCAGCGCGCGTACTGGACGTGGACCGGGACGTCGATTCCCAGCTTCTCGCGCATCGCGGCCAGGTCCCTGTCCTGGAACCTGTACTGAAAGTCGACGATCATCTGCTCGATGACGTCGCCGGGAATGAGCTGGATCAGGAGGAAGACGATCAGCGACACCACGAAGATCGTGGGGATGACCAACAGGATCCTTCTGACCACGTAGACGAGCATGTCGCTAGGCTAGAGCCTTACACACACGGTTGGGGTCGGTCAACATTCGAGCGGAGTCACTGACGGTGACTGCAATGTTGGGCCGCTGCGGCTTCTTCGCTGTGCTGTGCCAGCTCCGTTGCGGCTCCGCAGGCGCTAGTAATCGTCCTTCATCGGCGCCCAGGGACGCGCCTTCGAGTCCAGGTACTGCTGCCAGGCGTCGGCGACCGAGGTCTCGGTCTCTTCTTCGGTCTCCAGAACATCGTCGATTGCTTCGAGATCGTCCTGGTTGGACATCACGGTCTCGACATACTGCTCGGCGCTCACGTCCTTCAGGTACTGAAGAAACTTGAAGGCTGTGGAGAGCTCCTCGTCCGGGAGTTCCTCGACTAGTTGATGTAGAGAGTCCTTGATCAACGCAGTACTTCCTAGACTAACGCAGGGGAATCTGTTTGTTCATTATATCACGATCACGCAACCCCTTCGTTCGAGTTGTGAGACAGGCTCTTTGTGGTAACCTTTCCCCGGCCTCCCTTATGCGGGCAGGATGCCCGCGCTCCCAGTTGGGGCGACCAGTGTGGTCGCTCGTCGCTGGCCTCCCTTATGCGGGCAGGAGCCCGCGCTCCCAGTAGAAGCGACCAGTGCGGTCGCTCGTCGCTGGCTTCCCTCATGCGGGCAGGATGCCCGCGCTCCCAGTACCGCGGCAGCCACAAGCAGGGTGTGCCACTAGTGCTTGAATTCCCGAATGCTCGCCCATTCGACAAGTTCATGAAAGCCTGTCGAACCACGGTTTAGCTACCAACGTCGACTTATGAGACGGGCTCCATGCGTCGCCCCTACCCAAGACACAGGCGTATCCCCCACAGGACCGATGTGTCACGCTGCGGTGAGTTCTTGGGGGATTCCCGTGCGAGACGCGAGTTAACTTGTCTGTAACATCCGTGCAACAAAGATGTTACACCGTAGAAATGAATCGGAAATACCTCGGACGTAATATCGACGTCCGACGGTTATCAGCCCCCATTACCTGAGGAGGTAGAGCAATTGATTAAAACAGGGGTTCTAAGTCTTACACCTTTCAAGCTTCGGCTTGTGATGGTGGCGCTGCTGGGGATTGGCATATTCCTGGGCACGATTGGAACCGCCTTTGCACAGGAAGCGGTGACGGCGGACGCCGTCGACTCCAAGCTGAACGACTTCGTACTGGTCGTTGCGGCTGCGCTGGTCTTCTTCATGCAGGCCGGCTTCGCGTTCCTTGGCGCAGGGCTGATTCGTTCCAAGAACACCATCAACTACATGACAAAGTCGTTTCTCGACTTCTGTATAGCATCGTTGGGCTTCTGGGCGTTCGGGTTCGCGCTCATGATGGGCGGGGGCGCTGCCTCCGGTATCATTGGCCTGGAGGGATTCTTCCTCGTCGGCTTCGAAGATACCGAGCTGGTCGGCTGGTTGTTCCAGATGGTATTCGCCGGAACGGCGGCCACCATTATTGCGGGAGCGATGGCTGAGCGCACCAAGATCAACGCGTACTTCGCCTACAGCTTCATGGTCGGCGCGGTCGTCTACCCGATCTACGGCCACTGGGCGTGGAGCGACGCCGGCTGGCTCACCAAGATAGGCCCAGGCATGGCCGACTACGCCGGATCCGGCGTGGTCCACATGATCGGCGGTTTCCTGGCCCTGGCCGGCGCGATAGTCGTCGGACCGAGGAAGGGATTCACCGAGGGCGTGGAGTTGAAGGGACACAGCATCCCATACGTTGTCATCGGCACGTTCATTCTGTTTTTCGGATGGTTCGGATTCAACGTTAACTCCGACACGCTGGGCCTCAACGCGGTCAATACGCTGCTGGCTGGCGCCGCGGGCGCGACGTCCGCGATCTACATCCAGCTGATTCGCACCGGGAAGGCCGACATCGAGATGGCCTGCAACGGCGCGCTCGGCGGCCTGGTGGCTATCACCGCGCCATGCGCCTACGTTGACACCTGGGCCGCTGTGGTCATCGGACTGCTTGCGGGCGGAATCATGATAGCCGGCGTGGCGTTCATCAAGAACGTCATCAAGGCTGACGACCCTGTGGGCGCGGTCGCGGTGCACGGAATCTGCGGCGCCTGGGGCCTTCTCTCGGTCGGCATCTTCGCCGCTGGGCACAACGGCGTCGAGGGCCTGGTCGCGGGGAATGCTTCGCAGCTCGTTCCGCAGATCGTCGGACTGATCGTGGCGGTCGCTTGGGGGCTCGGCATTGGCCTCGTCCTGTTCAAGGCAATCGACCTGACAATGGGCTTGAGGGCGTCCGACGAAGAAGAGGACGAAGGCTTGGACGAGCCGGAGCACGGCGCGGTCGCCTACCCAGAGTTGGCTGGCTGATTCCGTAAATCGGACACAATCCGAGTGGATCTTCTTCCACATTCAAAGGCCTTGGCCGCTCCGAGGGGGCTTGAGCGGTCGGGGCCTTTTCAGTACCGAGGGCGATTACCCACGCGGGGAGGAGGCGGGCGGTTCGTTCGCCCCTCCACGGCCGGCAGGCGCGGCGAACCCCTACGGTGGACGAAACGAGCGGTCGAGGCCTTGTTGCTGTCCAGGAACCGCCGGCGAGCGATTGTGATGTGTAACACAAATTTAACAATTGCGTAACACCGGCGTAACAAACCCCGAGCATAATGTGAAAGGTAGAACAAACAAGGGGCTGGAACGATCCCGAGTGGGACCTCAGCCTGCACCACTTCCAAGGAGACAGATTGATGGGCGTAGAAGCGATACTCGGCGGTGTAGCCTTCGCTGGACTGTTCGGGCTCTGGGTTGTGCTTCCCAGCAAACTCAAAAAGGACCGCGAACAGTAGTTGCCGGCGAGTCAACCTGCTACGTCCTCACAATCAGATCAACTGAGGGATGCACAGACCGATACCAAGTAATCGTCAAATCCGATAGCCCATTGCTAAAATGCTGCCTGGTCGAGTCCTCGGCCAGGCGCGTTCGACGTAAGGGGCATTGCCGCGTCATTAGTTTGGTCCCCAGCCGGTAGCGGGACACAGTCCCGGAAGTAACCCGCAATCTTAAACACAAGGAGTTGCGCCAATGACCCCAGAAGAAGCCATACGACTCGCCAGCGACGAGGGCGTTGAAATCGTCGACCTCAAGTTCACCGACGTCCCAGGCACGATGCAGCACGTCGGTCTGCCGCCCAGCGAGCTGAACGAGGACCTATTCGAGAAGGGTACAGGCTTCGACGGCTCCAGCATCAGGGGATTTCAGACGATCGATGAGAGCGACATGCTACTCGTTCCGGACCCGAACTCCGCGACGATCGACCCCGTCTACAACAAGAAGACCCTCAGCCTGATATGCAACATCCGCGATCCGCTGACGAGCGGTGACTACAGCCGCGACCCAAGGTACATCGCGCAGAAGGCGGAGGCGTACCTCAGGTCCACCGGCATCGGCGACACCAGCTACTGGGGGCCGGAGGCGGAGTTCTTCATCTTTGACGCCGCCAGCTACGCGCAGGACGCCCACTCGGCCTCCTACAACGTGGACTCAGACGAGGGGATCTGGAATTCCGGGAATGCGACCAGGCTGGACGGCACGACCCTCAGCAAAGGCTTCAGGCCGCGCCACAAGGAGGGCTACTTTCCCGCGCCTCCGATGGATACGCTGAGCGACATCCGCACCGAGATGGTGACAGAGATGCAGAAGTTCGGCATGCAGATTGAGAAGCACCACCACGAAGTGGCGACCGCCGGTCAGGGCGAGATCGACATCGTGTACGACACCCTGACACAGACCGCCGACAACATCATGATCTACAAGTACCTCGTCAAGAACGTGGCGGCGCGTTATGGCAAGATCGCTACGTTCATGCCCAAGCCGCTGTTCGGCGACAATGGCACCGGGATGCACACGCACCAGAGCATCTGGAAAGAGGGCACTAACATCTTCTACGGCGAGGGCTACGCCCACATGAGCGACACGATGAAGTACTACATCGGCGGTCTGCTCAAGCACGCGCCGGCCCTTCTCGCGTTTGCGGCCCCGACGACCAACTCCTATCGCCGGCTCGTTCCCGGATTCGAGGCGCCGGTGAACCTGGCGTACTCGGCCCGGAACCGGAGCGCGTGCTGCCGGATCCCAGTGTACTTCGATACGCCGCCCGCCAAGCGCGTGGAGTTCCGCTGCCCCGACCCGACGTGCAACCCCTACCTCGCGTTCAGCGCGATGCTCTTGGCCGGCCTCGACGGGGTCCAGAACCAGATCGATCCGGGCGACCCGCTCGACGTCGACCTGTACGACCTGTCTCCCGAAGAAGCGGCAAACGTCGAGCAGGTCCCGGGCAGCTTGGAGGTCGTGTTGGACGCGCTGGAGGAGGACCACGAGTTCCTGCTGGCCGGGGACGTGTTCACGTCCGACCTGATCGAGACGTGGCTGGACTACAAGCGCACCAACGAGGTCGACGAGATGCGGCTGCGCCCGCACCCATACGAGTTCTTCCTCTACTTCGACGCTTAGACAGAAGACCGGACCACAGTCACAGATGTACGGGCGGCCCCTCACGGGAGGCCGCCCGTACGGTTTCTGGCAGCCATCTTACGATTGACACAACTTTCACAAATTGCTATCGTTAGCCAAGATTTTTCGGGTCGTGTCAGCTTGCATCAGAGTTCTTTCCCGCTTTGCGTCGCCTGCTTCCGGCCACCCGTTGATCTAGACCGTCGGCCCCTGAAATCGTCACGATCCTTCAGTCCCAGAATCCGCAATGGTTGACCGCGATCAGGCAATCGAATATTCTCTGAAAGAGGCCCGGGACAATGACGTCAAGTTCATACGTCTCTGGTTTACCGACATCCTCGGCAACCTCAAGGGCTTCGCCATTACGGTCGAGGAGCTTGAGTCGGCCCTGACCCGAGGGATGGGCTTCGACGGCTCCGCGGTCGAGGGCTTCGCACGCGCCGAGGAAATCGACCTCTACGCTCTCCCGGACCCCAACACCTTTGCCATCCTTCCCTGGCGTCCGCGCGAGAACGCGGTAGCGAGGATGTTCTGCGACATCATCAACCCGGACGAGACGCCCTTCGAAGGCGACCCGCGCTTCGTGCTCCGCCGCAACATCGAGCGCGCCGCCCGGATGGGTTTCACGTACTACGTCGGCCCCGAGATCGAGCACTTCTACTTCAAGGACGACTCCGCGCCCGTGCCGTTGGACGGCGGTGGCTATTTCGACCAGGACGCCACCGACCTGGCCACCGATCTCAGACGCGAGACGGTGCTGATGCTCGAGGAGCTCGGGGTGCCGGTCGAGGCGAGCCACCACGAGGTTGCACCGAGCCAGCACGAGATCGATCTCCGGCACACCGACGCGATGACGATGGCCGACACCGTCATGACATACAGGCTCGTCGTCAAAGAGATCGCCCAGCGCCACGGTTGCTACGCCACCTTTATGCCCAAGCCCATCGCGGACGTCAACGGCAGCGGGATGCACATCCACCAATCGCTCTTCAAAGGCGGTCGGAACGCCTTTTACGACGCGGAAGACGACGACCGACTGTCCGAGACGGCCAGGTTCTTCATCGCGGGACTGCTGAAGCACGCGAAGGAGATTACCGCGGTAACCAACCAGTGGGTGAATTCCTACAAGCGGCTGGTGCCGAACTACGAGGCGCCGGTCTACGTGACGTGGGCGACCGTGAACCGGTCGGACCTGGTCAGGCTCCCGTCCTACAAGCCGGGCAGGGAGGAGTCGAGGCGGATCGAGTACCGGGCCCCGGACTCCGCCTGCAATCCGTACCTCGCGTTCAGCGTCATGCTCGCGGCCGGTCTGAACGGAATCGAGAAAGAGTATGAGCTCTCGCTTCCAGCGGACTCGGATGTCTTCGAGCTCAGCGAGAGCGACCGAATCGAACGCGGCATCGAGTCTCTTCCCGGAAACCTGCTGGAGGCGCTGAGGATCACCGAGGACAGCGAACTCGTTCGCACCACGCTCGGTGAGTCCGTGTTCAAGAGCTTCGTCGACAACAAGAAGATCGACTGGGAACGCTACAGCACGCAGGTGACCGACTACGAGCTGGCGAACTACCTGCCGAACCTCTAGTTCTCGACGATATCGGCCTATCTACCGTCCGCCCCGGCATGGAGAGTCCGCGACACCCTATAGCCAAACCTCTAAGAGAAGCGTTATGAGCGACAGCTATACCAAGGAGTACACACCCCGCCTATCGACCGACGGAATGTATGAGCCGTCGTTCGAGCACGAAGCCTGTGGAGTCGGCCTCGTCGCCAACGTCAAGGGCAAGAGGTCTCACGAGGTAATCGATCAAGGACTCGAGGTGCTGATCAATCTCGGACACCGCGGCGCTTCCGGCGCGGACCCCGAGACAGGCGACGGCGCCGGCATCACGATCCAGATGCCCCACGCCTTCATCTCCCGCGAGTTCGGCGGGCTCGGAGTGTCGGTGCCCGAGCCCGGCGACTATGGCGTCGGCATGACGTTCCTGCCGCGGGACCCTGCAGAGCGGGCGAAGTGCGAGGCGATCGTCGAGTGCGTGGTCGATGGCGAGGGCCAACGCTTCCTCGGATGGCGCGACGTCCCAGTCTCGCCCGACAAGATAGGGACGCTCGCCGTGCGAGTGATGCCGGTCATCAGGCAGTTCCTGGTCGGCCGAGGCGAATCAACGGAGAGGGAGAGAGAGTTCGACCTCCGGCTCTTCACGATCCGGAAGCAGGCGGAAAAGGCCGTGCTCGGCGACGATCTCTCAGGAGACAGTGAGTACTATGTCTGCAGCCTGTCATCGAGAACCATCGTCTACAAGGGCCTGATAATGGCCCACCAGCTTGCGGACTTCTACCACGATCTCGCCAGTGAGGACATGATCACGTCGTTCGCACTCGTCCACTCGCGCTTTTCGACCAACACACTCGGCGCGTGGAAGCTGGCGCATCCCTATCGCTTCATCATCCATAACGGGGAGATCAACACCCTCCAGGGCAACATCAACTGGATGACCGCCCGCGAGGAGAACTTCGTCTCCGACGTACTGGGCGGCGATGTGGGCAAGCTCCTGCCGATCGTCACACCCGGACAGAGCGACACTGCCACGCTCGACAACGCCATCGAGGTGCTGCTCGCTTCGGGACGCTCACTCGATCACGCGATGATGATGCTGATCCCGGAGGCGTGGGGCGATCACATTCCGATGGACGAGCAGAAGCAGGCGTTCTACGAGTACCATTCCTCGATGATGGAGCCGTGGGACGGGCCCGCGCTTGTGATCGGAACGGACGGCAGGAAGGTCTGCGCAGTACTCGACCGGAACGGGCTTCGCCCATGTCGGTACCTCGTGACCACTGACGACGTGCTAGTCATGGGCTCGGAGACCGGAGTGCTCGACGTACCGCCTGAGAACGTCCTGTACAAAGAGCGGATCTACCCGGGCCGGATGTTCATGCTCGACACTGAGCGGGGCGAAATCGTCCAGGACGCCGAGCTGAAGGCCGACCTCGCGTCGCGCCAGCCCTACGGCCAGTGGCTCAAAGACAACATGGTCTCGCTGGATGAGCTCCCAGAGGCGAAGAACGTCCATGGGACCGACTTCGAGACGCTGGTGCGCCGGCAGTCCGCGTTCGGATACACGTTGGAAGACCTGCGGATGATCCTGGAGCCGATGGCGCTGACCGGGGCCGACCCTGTCGGATCCATGGGCACGGACGTCCCGCTCGCGGTGATGTCCGACCAGTCGCCGGTCTTGTTCCACTACTTCAGGCAGCGATTCGCCCAAGTGTCCAACCCTCCGCTTGACTCGATTCGGGAGGAGCTGGTCACCTCGACCCGCGCCATGATCGGGCGCGAGATGAACCTGTTCGAAGAGACGCCGGAGCACTGCCGCCAGCTCACGATCAAGGAGCCGTTCATAACCAACGCCGAGCTGGCGAAGATCCGCGAGATCGACGCCAACGGCACCAGGTCCAAGACGCTTTCGACGCTGTTCGACCCCGAGAAGAGGGGCGGGTTGAAGGAGGCGATGGACCGGCTGCGCCGGGAGGCTTCCGAGGCGATCGAAGAGGGCTACTCGATCCTGATCCTGTCCGACCGCGGCGTCGACGCCGACCACGCACCGATGCCGAGCCTGCTCGCGACCGCCGGCGTCCACCACCATCTTATTCGGGAAGGCACCAGAACACGCTGCGGGTTGGTAGTCGAGTCGGGCGAGCCGCGCGACATCGCGCATCTCGCTCTCCTCATCGGCTACGGCGCAGGGGCCATCAACCCCTACCTCGTCTACGAGACGATGGAGGACCTCATCCGCCAGGACTACTTCCTCGGTCAGGTCGACTACAAGACGGCGGAGAAGAACTTCATCAAGGCTGTCCACAAGGGCGTGGTCAAGATCATGGCCAAGATGGGCATCTCGACCATCCAGAGCTACCGGGGCGCCCAGATATTCGAGGCGGTCGGACTCAACGAGGAGTTCATCGACGAGTACTTCGCTTGGACTCCGTCGCGAATCGGCGGCATAGGCATCGACGAGATCGAGGAGGAGTCGCGCGTCCGACACTCTTTCGCTTACGTCGACCTCGTCGTCGCCGGGAGTCTCGAGCTGCAGTCTGGCGGGTTCTACCAGTGGCGCCGCGACGGCGAGTACCATATGTGGAACCCCACCACGATCGCCAAGCTCCAGTACGCTGTACAGTCGAACGATTGGAAGACATACGAGGACTTCGCGGCCTGGGCCAACGGATACGCCCAGCAGATGTGCACTATCCGCGGCCTGCTCCGGCTCCGAAAGGCCGACGAGCCACTCTCGCTCGACGATGTCGAGCCCGCATCCGAGATAGTTAAACGGTTCGCGACGGGCGCGATCTCACTCGGCTCGATCAGCCGCGAAGCGCACGAGACCCTGGCGATCGCGATGAACCGAATCAACGCGCGCTCGAATACGGGAGAGGGTGGCGAGGACTGGCATCGATACACGCTTGATCCAAACGGCGACTCCAGGAACAGCGCGATCAAGCAGGTCGCGTCGGGCCGATTCGGTGTAACGATCAACTACCTCGCAAACGCGAAGGACCTGCAGATCAAGATGGCGCAGGGCGCCAAGCCGGGCGAGGGCGGACAGCTTCCCGGCCACAAGGTCGACGAGTACATCGGCTGGGTGCGGAACTCGACGCCCGGGGTTGAGCTGATCTCTCCGCCGCCGCACCACGACATCTACTCGATCGAGGACCTGGGCCAGCTCATCCACGATCTCAAGAACTCGAACCCGAACTCCAGGATCCACGTCAAGCTGGTCGCTGAGGCAGGCGTCGGCACGATCGCCGCGGGCGTCTCCAAGGGGCACGGGGACGTGGTGCTGATCAGCGGCGACAGCGGAGGCACCGGCGCGTCGCCGGAGGCGTCGATCAAGTACGCGGGCCTGCCCTGGGAACTCGGCGTCGCCGAGACCCAGCAGGTGCTCGTCGAGAACGATCTGCGAGGTCGGATCATCGTCCAGACCGACGGACAGATCAAGACCGGACGTGACGTCGCGATCGCCTGTTTGCTAGGCGCCGAGGAGTTCGGCATGGCTACGGCGCCGCTGATCGCCATGGGCTGCATCATGCTGCGCAAGTGCCACCTGAACACCTGCTCCGTGGGCATTGCCACGCAGGACCCGGAGCTCAGGAAAAGGTTCGCCGGTCAGCCCGAGAATCTCATCAACTACTTCTTCTTCGTCGCTAAAGAGCTCAGGCCGATCATGGCCGAGATGGGGTTCCGCACGATTAACGAGATGGTGGGACGGATGGACCGTCTCGATACCCGGGAGGCTATTGAGCACTGGAAGGCGAAGGGGCTGGACTTCTCTCGCCTGCTCAAGATGCCCCAGGTTCCGGACGACATCGCCACGTACTGTTGCGAGCCGCAGGACCACGGACTCGAGCGGGCGCTCGACAACCGGCTTATCGAGCTGTGCAGCGACGCGATCGACTCGAAGACGCCCATCGAGCTTGATCTGCCGATCTCCAATGCCAACAGGACCGTGGGCACCACTCTCAGCTACAACATCGCGCGAAGATACGGCGAGGACGCGCTGCCTGACGACACGATCACGATCCGGTTCCGCGGCTCCGTAGGCCAGAGCTTCGCGGCGTTCCTCGCAAAGGGAGTCACGTTCCACGTCGAGGGCGACGCTAACGACTATTTCTGCAAAGGTCTTTCGGGTGGGAAGGTCACGATCCGCCCGCCGGTGGAGTCGCAGTTCGTACCAGAGGAGAACATCCTCGTCGGAAACGTCGTCCTGTACGGTGCGACTGGAGGCCAAGCCTTCATCCGGGGCGTAGCCGGCGAGCGCTTCTGCGTCCGCAACTCCGGCGCCGAGACCGTCGTCGAGGGCGTCGGCGACCACGGATGCGAATACATGACCCGTGGCCGCGTCGTCGTACTTGGCCCGACAGGGCGAAACTTTGCCGCCGGCATGAGCGGCGGCGAGGCCTTCGTCTTCGACGAGCACGGCTTGTTCAGAGACCTGTGCAACAGCGAGATGGTCTACCTCGAAGAGCTGGTCGAGGACGCCGACGTCGCGGCGGTCCGCCGGCTGATCGAAGACCACGTCGCGTTCACCGGCAGCGCCAACGCTGCAAGAGTCCTGGAGAACTGGGACGCGATGCTGCCCAAGTTCGTGAAGGTGATGCCCAAGGACTTCAAACGAGTACTCGCCGAGCGCGCCGAGCGTGAAGCCACCGCCGCGGTCGCAGGCGATGACTAGGCTGCCTCCAGGATGTCCGTCCGGTCAGGCCGATGGTAGAGGCGGTTCGCGAACCGCCCTGAGCCGGTCGCGCTGCCGCGAATTGGGAGGCTCGACCAGCTAATGGGCAAGCCAACCGGATTCATGGAGTGGGCCAGGAAGAACCCCTCCAGACAGGACCCCTCGGAGCGCACGCACCACTGGCTCGAGTTCTACGACGACTGGTCTGAGGACGACGCCCGCGCCCAGGGCGGGCGGTGCATGAGCTGCTCAGTGCCCTTTTGTATGGGGGGATGTCCGCTCGGAAACATCATCCCCGACTTCAACGACCTCGTCTACCGCGGCCGTTGGGAAGAGGCTCTTAGAGAGCTTCACTCCACGAACAACTTCCCCGAGTTCACAGGCCGGATCTGCCCTGCACCCTGCGAGGGCTCCTGCGTCCTCAACATCAACAGTGACCCCGTAACCATCGAGTACATCGAGAAGGCGATTGCCGACCGCGGCTGGCGCGAAGGCTGGATCGTTCCCGAGCCTCCGGAGAAACGTACTGGCAAGTCCGTCGCGGTCATCGGCTCGGGCCCCGCCGGGATGGCTGCCGCGATGCAGCTCAATCGTGCGGGGCACTCGGTCACGGTCTACGAGCGCGACGAGTACATCGGCGGGCTTCTGCGGCTCGGGATCCCGGAGTTCAAGCTCGAGAAGCGCGTCGTCCAGCGTCGGGTCGACCAGATGGAGGCCGAGGGAGTCGTCTTCAAGACGAGCGCGTACGTCGGCCGGGACATCGACGTCTGTGAACTGCAGGATGAGTTCGATGCGATCTGCCTCACCGGAGGGTCGACGATCGCTCGCGACCTGCCGATTCCTGGCCGGGAGCTCGACGGAGTCCACCTCGCGATGGAGTACCTCACGCAGCAGAACAGGGTGAACGCGGGGCATCGATTCGACGCATTCGAGCGGATCGAGGCAGAGGGCAAGCGCGTGCTGGTCCTCGGAGGCGGAGACACCGGCTCTGACTGCGTGGGTACTGCCCACCGCCAGGGCGCGGAGGTCGTCTACCAGTTCGAGCTGCTTCCCGAGCCTCCGATAGTTCGTGGCGAGGGCAACCCCTGGCCGCAATGGCCTCTTATTCTGCGCACGTCGTCGTCGCACGAAGAGGGCGCGGTGCGCGACTACAACATCCTGACCAAGAGCTTCTCGGGCTCAGGCGGCACCGTTCAGAAGATGCACGCGGTGCGGCTCGAGTGGGGAGCGCCCGACGCGTCGGGCCGTCCGGCGATGATCGAGATCCCGGGCTCCGAGTACGAGCTTGACGTCGACTTGGTGCTCTTGGCGCTGGGCTTCATGCACCCGGAGAAGGACGGGATGCTCGAGCAGCTAGGGGTCGAGCTCGACGGACGCGGAAACGTGGCAACGTCTCCAGACAAGATGACCTCGGTTCCCGGGGTCTTCGCCGCCGGCGACATGTCGCGAGGCCAATCGCTGGTTGTCTGGGCTCTCGCCGAGGGACGCGAGGCCGCCCGCGGCATCGACCAGTACCTCATGGGCGTCACGACCCTTCCGCACTCCGTCAACACCGTCCCGACGATGTGAGGGGTGAGGAGAGAGGAAAGAGGAACGAGGAACGAGGAAAGAGGAAAGAGGAAAGAGGAACGAGGGGGACGCGGCGCGGAGTGAGTCGTTACCAGTGAGCAACGCTATGCCCCTCTCGTCACTCCGGCGAAGGCCGGAGTCCAGGGGCGGGGTAATCCGACGGGACCGTACAAACGGAAGCAACTGCCACAGCAGTTACGCGAAAGTCGGCTCCTCGTTCTCGTCGCCTAGGTCGGGGAGCTCGGTTCGGTAGACGATCTTACCGTCTTTCCAGATGGGAAAAACCGGTGGTCTCGATCGCACGGCGTTGGGCTTTGCGGGCGGCCCTAAGCATGGCGGGCGCGGTGTTGGAAAAGTCGGCACGGTGAGTCCGGTCGGTGTTTTTCCGATTTTCCTGTTCGCAAGCTGTCATTGTTGGCCTCCTGAGTCCATTAGCATGGGTACATCGCCCGAGTTGTCGTAGACCTCCCACTTGTCCACCAGGTCTCTGTCGATAAGCCGGAAGTTGTCCCACCCGGAATGGAATCGCCTCCGAACGAGATCTTCCGGTACGTCATGACCCCCTTCTGACACTCGCTGTCTCACACGGGAGACGGCTAGATCCGGGTTCGCCAAACGTATGAAAGTGATCTTAACCCCAAATCCGAGTCTCTGCCAAACAGGGATCGATCGGGCGTAGCCGCGGCCACTGAGGGTTGTCTCAAAGACGAAACTCCCACCGCGGCTGACGTAGTCGTGCATCGATCCCAGCATTACCCGGCCTGCGCTGATGGCAGCCAGCCCTGCCGAAACGGGCTCAACCCGGCAGCTATCAGATCTGCGTTGATGAACGTGGGGCAGCCTGCCTCATTCGGCAGGAACTCCGTGGCGAAGACGGTCTTTCCCGCACCATTCGGCCCGGCGATGATTAGAATCCGTTTGGCGGATTTCATCTTTTCTCACTGTTCAGACTGAGCCCACGGATTCTAGCAGAGTCTTGGGTGAGTGACTCTGGCGACCCCCTGACGGCATCGCGGGGTGGCGGACACTGATGGGCGATGCCGGCCGCGATCCGGTGGAGCCCTATACAAAGGAACTTATGTATCTACCCAGATCCACCGCCACCTGTCATGCTGAGGAGGCCTCCGGCCGACGAAGCATCTCACGCCCTCGTCGTTGAGTGGCGCGCGACCACTCGCCTCGCTGCACTCTTGTCACAGGTCGGCAGATGTCTGCTGTGCGTATGTTCCGTCGGTCGGTGAGACAACTGGGCGCCGCAAACAGTCAGAGTGCGGATCAATGGGAGGGTACCGCGTTGGTAACGGAGCTCTCGGGCGAACTCGGTGGAGGTTAACCGTAAGCGACGCCTAGGTCACCGGCCAGGCCCATGAGTCGCTGGCCGTTCGCCCAAAGCTGGGTGGGCGGGGCCAGAGTTGCTGCTGCCAACAGGAGGGCGTCGATGTAGCCAATTCCCCGTCCCATCAACTGACGTTCCTCGATGAAGAAGAGCACCTCTTCGTCCGTTGCGACAGGTACGCGGGGAAGTAGGTGAAGCAGTCCGAGTACCTCCGGGCGGTTGCGTAGGTTGCCGCAGGCCAGCTCCCCGATCACCATCCAGTGGATGACTATCCTGTTCTGTTCCAAGAGTAGTGCGAGATAGAGGTCCTCATTCCGCAGATGGTCGATCCAGATTGAGGTGTCGGCCAGAATCATGCCGGCTCACTCCGACGCCGATTCACGTATTCCAACTGGGGCTCGCTCCCTCGGAGCTTCGAAAGTCTGCGGGCGCTTTCACGTTCGATCAGGGCGAGCAGACTCTCCTTTAGAAGCGCAGTCCTACTCTGGATGCCTGTCAGGCGCCTAGCGTTCTCGTACAGCTCGTCGTCTATGTTGACAGTGGTTCTCACGTTATACCCGCGCTCGGCAACTACCCTGGCATCATACCGTAAGCTAAGTGATGATTGAATTGATGTGCGAGCGCTGACGCAGACTACAATGTGGCGATCTACGGCGGGGTGAGAATCTCGCAGTTAGGGCCGGGAGACGTGCTCAGCCTGCGGTCGAGGGTAATCAGGGGGCAGACGAGGGCCTCGGCAATGGCGACGTACCACGCATCGTAGCTGGTCAGGTTGGCCCGGAGTTCCCACACGCGCGGGCCAAACGGCGCGAAGGGGAAGAGCTCAATGCTGAGCCCGAGGAGGTCGGCGTGGGCGATACTTGCTTCTGGCGTCGAAACCTCGCCGATCAGCTCGAGGTGTCTGAGTATGTTGCTGGCCTCCGCCAGAACCGACTCGGGACCGTACAGGGGTCCGTCGTCGATGGCCGACGCGGACCACGCCCCCTCATCACCGGAGTCAACCAGAGCCGAGATGAGAACCGAGGCGTCGACAACCGCGTTCACTTCCTGTCAGCATCGCGGGCATTCAGGATAGTGGACCCCGAGACACCTGTGCCAGTCGACTCCACGCGCCTACGGACGCTCCGCACCCAGGCATTGACCGATGGACGCGAGGCGATACGCTCTAACTCGTCACGGAGGAACGCCTGCATCGACTGGCGTCTGAGTGCCGCACGAGCAGCCAGCTCGTCCCGGACCTCCTCGGGCACGTTCCTTATCGTTATCTGTACCGGCATGACATCATTATGACAGTGATGACAGCAAACTGAAATCGAGTCTCCATCCCCAGATCCACAGTCGACCGATTGAGCACGCACCCAAACAGCTGCAATCTCGGCGAACGCCGCCGTGGCCCCGCGCCCCTGGATACCGGCTTCCGCCGGGAAGACCGGGTGCCGTGTCGGGGTCATCGCAGACGCCGTGTACGATCGCGTCCTCAACTCCGGGACTATCTCAATCATGGTATTTTGAAGCGGTGGCTCCGCTGTTCATGACAATCGGGACTGACGCTCCAAGAATGCGACTTGGATTACAGCGCGTGCAGCTCATCCTCGACGCTGTTGCTCCTGGGCATCGGCTACTGTCTGTGGTACCGGCACGGGCGGCGTTTACGAACTCGGTGCATGTGTTGAATACCGTGTCGCCGGCAGGCGGCAGGCTGCGGCTCGTCGTCAAGCGGATGACCGATGACCCCGATCCTGAACGTGCGACGGCGGACTACTATGGACTGCGCATCGCGCGAAAGCATGGAATCCCGGCGCCCGAGCCGCTCCTGCTGGACGCCACAGGGGAGATGCTCGGAGTTCCGGGGATCGTAACGACGTTTGTCGAAGGAGTGCAGATCGCAAGTCCGAAAGATACAAGAAGCTGGGCGAAGGACTACGCGGAGCTGCTGCTCAGAATTCACGACGTCAGCCTGGACGCGGATGACAAGAGCCACATATACGACGGCAAGGAACTCGGCCTCTACTTTCTAACCGATGACTGGCCAGAGCGAATGGCGGGTCACCCACTGTCAGAGAGCGTCTACACGGCAATTCGTGAGCTGCGGTGCCAGATTCGGAAGACTGAGCCAGTGTTGCTGCACATGGACTACTGGCCAGGAAACGTCTTGTGGCGGAATGGGACTGTGTCGGCCGTGCTGGACTGGGACGCCGCCGCGTATGGCGATCCCGCCTTGGACGTCGGGTACTTCAGGATGAATATGTACCTCAGGGGTCTTAAAGAAGCTGCCGACCCCTTCCTGGAATACTACGAGGCGGCCTCTGGACCGGTCCAAAACCTGGGGTTCTGGGAGCTCGCTTGCGCAGCGCGTCCGCTGCCAGATGCCAGCCGCATGGATCCCCGCATCTCGACAGATGGGGGATCACGGCGCGACAGACGACCGCGCCGACACCGACTACTATGAGTTCGTCACAGCGGCGACGCGCCGAGCGTATTCTGGGCGTTGAGCAAGCGCGGGCGCGCATGTTTGGTTGGTCGGTGCGTATAATGGGCGGCGAAAACAGATACAACGCGAACCGATAGGAGGAACCGCGATGACAATGAAGATTTCCGTGATTTCCGGCAGAGGCGAGCCGAACACTGAGCTGATCGAGGAGCATCTTCAGGGATTGGACTACGAGCTCGAGAAGTACGAGTGCGGCAGCGACGGAGAAGCGATTGAGGCGATGGCCGGGGCGGACATCGTCATCAACGCCGGCGTCCCGCTGTCCCGCGAGGTCATCGAGGAGACGGAGGGCGTACAGGCTATCCTCGTCGGCAGCCATGGATTCAATCACATAGACCACGAGGCGGCGACCGATGAGGGGATCATGGTCGTCAACTCCGCAGGCTTCTGCACTGAGGAGGTCTCGAACCACGCGATCATGCTACTTCTGGCCTGCGCGAAGAAGCTGACGCAACTCAACGACCTGGTCAAGGCCGGCAGGTGGGGCACCGAGACGCGCACGGCCGTCGCGCCGATGGTGCCGATCTACGACCAGACGCTGGGGCTTGTGGCGTTCGGGAACATCGCACGCGCCACTGCGCGCAAGGCGCAGGCGTTCGGCATGGACGTCATCGCCTACGATCCGTACTGCCCGCCGTGGATTGCCAGGGAGTACCGCATCAGGCTGGTCGGCAGCCTCGAGGAGCTGGCGAGCGAGTCGGACTTCGTCTCGGTCCACACGCCGCTGAACAACGAGACTCGGGGGCTGCTTGGGGAAAGCTTCTTCAGGGCGATGAAGCCGACGGCCTACTTCGTGAACACTTGCCGGGGGCCGGTCGTGGACGAAGCAGCGCTGATCGCGGCGCTCAACGCTGGAGATCTCGCGGGCGCCGGACTGGACGTGTTCGAGGAGGAGCCAACGGACCCAGAGAACCCGCTGCTGAAGATGGACAACGTGGTGGTGACGCCGCACTCTGCGGGCAACTCGATCATGTCGCGGATCAGGTCAGACGTCCAGGTGGGACAGGAGACTTCGCGTCTGCTGAGCGGCACGTTCCCGATGTCGATCGTGAATCCAGAGGTGCGGCACGCAATCGAAGCGCGCCCGGCGGCGGAGAACGTGTAAGGGGGACGAGGAAAGAGGAGAGAGAAAAGAGGAAAGAGAGGGGAGTCCGCGCTTCGGCAGGATTGGGGCGAACGACTCTGGGTCGTTACTTGAGTAGGTAGGTGACGGCCCCGGACGTGTTAGAGCGAATTCCACTCTTGTGTCGAGATCCCTAAGTCCCTCACGATCTTCCTAATCAGTCCAACGCCGATGTCACGGCTCCCGTGCATTGGGATCGGGATCACCTGTCGAGTCCGCGGGTGGAACATCCTCTGGTGACGTCCACCCGCCACGGGTCCAAAGAAACCTAGTACTCTCAGCCGACGAATGACTTCACGCGGTCTAAGCGGAGTCAGTCTCGACAACTTCGGTCCTTATCTCGACTCCGGCGATCTTTGGGATATCCCAGCCTAACTGGAGCGCAATCATAACGTTTCCTTCGATGGCATCTCGGAGGTTTGCTCGCGCGTCTTCGTAGGTTTCGCCTTGGGAGTAGAATCCAGGGACGTTGGATACGCTGCCTACGATCAAGTTATCGTCTTGTTCGTACTCTGCCGCGGCTAGTGCTGCGTCCACGTACGCTGACAGAGAGAACACTCTGAGTCTGCTCGCACTCAATTGATGCTCCATGTTTCTGAGTGTTGGATCGGTGAGAGTGCTCTAGCCACTATAGCAGGACGCCGGCGGAAGTTGGGTTCAGCACGTCCCTGAGCCTACGAGGATGCCCTCGTGGCTGACTACGGTGCCGTCGGTGAAGACGATGCCGTCTTCGCAGCGGGACTCGACGCGGCCTCCGTCGAACTGCTCCTGGTACAGGCTCGCGTATAGCCCGCAACGTTTGAGGAGATCGTTGTGGGCGCCATACTCGATGATCCGTCCCTGATCGACGACGAAGATGACATCCGCGGATATAATCGTCGATAAGCGGTGGGCGATCGCGATCGTTGTTCGATCCCGCACGAGGGGCGCGAGGGCCATCTGGACCTGGCGTTCGCTGACGGTGTCCAGCGCAGAGGTCGCTTCGTCAAGGATCAGAATCCTCGGGTCGTGCAGGATCACCCGCGCTATGGCCAGCCGCTGGCGCTCGCCGCCTGACAGTCTATGGCCGCGCTCGCCCACGATCGTGTCGTAGCCGTCCGGCAGCGCGAGGATTGTGTCGTGCATAAACGCAGCCTTCGCTGCGGCCTCGATGTCGTGCTGGGACGCCTCCGGGTTCGCGTATAGCAGGTTGCTGCGGAGGCTGGCGTGGAACAGGTAGCTCTCCTGCGTGACGTAGCCGATGGCCGACGCGAGAGAGTCCAGCCTGATGTCGCGGACATCGGTCCCGTCGATCTTGACCGAGCCTTCGGTTGCGTCGTACAGTCTCGGGATCAGGTACGAGATCGTCGACTTTCCGGCTCCGCTCGGCCCGACGAACGCCGCGAGCTGGCCGGGCTCGATTCTGAAGCTCACGTCGTCCAGCGCCCACCGGCGCGATCCGTTCTGCTCCGGCTGGTCGCCGTAGTCGGGGTTGTACGTGAGGCGGACCGACTCAAAGCTCACCCGGCCGCGGACGTCGCGTCGATTGACACGGACCGCGTCTGCCCTGTCCTCGATCTCCGGCTTGATGTCGAGGTATCCGAATATCCGCTCGAACATCGCCATTGACGACTGCAGCTCTACCGAGACCTCCATCAGGCTTCCGATAGGGAAGTACAGCCTGAACTGGAGGGTCGTGAACGCCACGATGATCCCTGGGGTGACGTCCCCGGCGAAGGTCCCGTTCAACAGGTACCCGGCCATGAGGTAGACGATCACCGGCGTTAGCGAGAAGAAGATCTGCACGACCGTGAAGAACGACCGCCCTGTCATCTGGCGCCGGACCGCCAGCGCGGCGACGCGTTCGTTTTCGCTGTTAAATCGCTCGATCTCCTGGTTCTGCCGGCCGAACAGCTTGGCCAGCATGATTCCGGAGATCGATAGCGTCTCCTGGGTGACGGCGGTCATGTCCGCTGCGGCCCTCTGCGCCTCAGCAGTTACGCGCCGCCGTCGACTGCCGACGAACTTGGACAGGACGAAGAAGACCGGAATGGCAGCCGCTGAGACCGCCGTGAGCTGCCAGGATATTAGCGTCATCGCAATGAGTGAGCTGATGAAGATCACCGAGTTGGACAGGACGCTCGACAGGGTGTTCGTCACGACGTTCTGCACCCCGCCCACATCGTCGGCGATCCTCGATTGGATCTCGCCTGTTCGAGTGCCGGTAAAGAAGCCCATCGACAGGCTTTGGAGGTGCCTGTACAGCCGGTCTCGGAGGTCGCGCATCACGCTCTGGCCGACAGTGTTCGTGGCGTAGACCTGCAGGATCCCTAGAGCGCCGGTGATCAGAGTCACGACGATCATGATCGTCGCCAGTATCCACAACAGATCCAGGTCGGGGGCGCCGGACGCGAGGAACAGCGCGTCGTCGAAGATCTTCTCGATCAACAGGGGATTGACGACTCCGAGGCCGGCCGTGACAACGATCAGCAGTATGATCCCGGCGACCTGCACCCTGTACGGCCGAAATGCGGACGCGGCGCGGCTTGCGGTGCCGGGATCGACTGTGGGTTTCGACGTCTCCGTCACAACTCCCCCTGAATTCACTATACATGAGGAGTGAGGAGTGAGTAGCGAGGAATGAGAAAAGAGGAAAGAGAGGGGATGGTCGTGAGATGCTTCGTCGTCCGACGCGCCTGCCCGCCGTGGAGGGGCGGACTCCTCAGCATGACGGAAGGCGGTGTATTTGGGCTGTCAAACCGCCGTGGCGCGGGAGGGACCTGGGTGTTAGCCTTAGAGGGTATGTGAAAAAAATCGCGAACGACTAGGAGAGCCCCCAATGCGATTCGTGACAGCGGCTGCGATCAGCCGAAGGTCGGTCACCCTGCTGGCCATCATCCTCGTGCTGGCTGCAGGGGCGTTCACCTACCGAACTCTCCCTGTCGAGCTGTTCCCGGAGGTCGAGTTCCCGCTGGTCACGGTCGTGACCTTCTACCCCTCGGCGAACCCCGAAGCGGTCGTCGAGGACGTCACCGCGCCGATCGAGAAGGCGATGTCCGGGGTCGACGGGCTCGACGGAATCCAGTCGATCTCGACCGAGAACAGGTCGGTCATCCTCGCGAACTTCGAGTTTGGCACGGACATGGCCGAGGCCGAAGCCATTATCGACTCCAACGTCAAAGGGATCCGGTTTCCTGACGATGTCAACTCGCCGATCGTCGGGAGAGTCGACCCCGAGTCGTTCCCGGTGCTGCAGATCAGCGTAACCGCGGAGGAAGACCTGTTCGCTGCGCAGCGCGTGGTCGAGTCTCGAATCGTTCCGGCGATCTCGGCTGTGGAAGGCGTGTTCACTACCGAGGTCACCGGTACCTTCCGGCCGCAAGTGACGATCGAGGCGAACCCTGATCTGATGATGGAAAAGGGGGTGTCGCTCTTTCAGGTCTCCCAGGCGCTCCGGGAGAACAGTATCACCTTCCCCGGTGGCTCGATCAACGATGGTGGGCTCGTTCTGCCGATCAAGACGACGAACAGGTACGAGTCCATCGAGGATCTCGAAAGGCTGGTCGTTGGCTCCTCTCCCTTGCGACCCGGACCGCCCGCCGGGGCGCCGACTGCGCCGCCGACCCCGGTAACGCTGGGCGAGGTCGCAGAGGTTCGAATTGGTACCGGCGCCTCGACGAGCATATCGCGCACAAACGGCAAGCCCAGCATTGGTGTCGCGGTGATCAAGGAGCCGGACGCCAACACGATCGACGTCACGACGACGGTACTTGCAGCGCTCGATGAGGTTGGCGAGCTTCCTCCCGGTGTAGAGCTCGTGATCGTCTCCAACGACGGTCCGCAGATTCAGAAGCAGATCGATACGCTGGAGCGTGAAGCGATCCTCGGATTGGCGCTTGCGGTCGCCGTAGTGTTCGCGTTCTTCGTGACGCTGAGGCCGTCGGCGATCCGCGGGATGCTCACCACTCTTCGTCCGACGGTCGTAATCGGGCTGTCGATTCCGCTGAGCATCCTCACCGGCGTGCTGCTCATGGATTGGCAGGGGTTGTCCCTCAACTTCATGACGCTTGGAGGGCTCGCCATCTCGGTCGGACGAGTCGTGGATGACAGCATCGTCGTACTCGAGAACATCTACCGAAACATCGAGGGTGGCAGGGAGCGCTGGCGCGCTGCGCTGGACGCTACGGTCGAGGTGGGTCCCGCGATAACCGCGTCCACGCTCACCACTATAGTGGTGTTCGTGCCTCTTGGACTCATCGAGGGCCTTGTTGGCGCGTTTTTCTTCCCGTTCGCCCTGACCGTCAGCTTCGCTCTGATCGCGTCGCTCGTGGTTGCGCTGACTGCGGTGCCGGTCCTCGGCGCGTATCTCCTGAGGCCGGGGGACCTGCCCGAGGGGGTCGGGGAGAGCGACGATCTCCTGGATTCGAATACGTGGATGCAGCGCGTTTACACACCCATCCTCCGCTGGTCTCTGAGCCACAAACTCGTCACACTGGCGGTCGCGCTGCTAATCACCGTGGCAAGCCTGGGCCTGTTGACGTTCATCCCGGTCAACCTATTCTCGTCGAGCGACACGCGATTCCTAACAGTTGACATGTCTCTGCCTCCCGGTACGCCGCCCGACGCGACGCTGGCGGAGGTCGAGGCGCTTGAGAACGAGCTGAGCGGTGACTCGGAGGTCTACGTCACGGTCGTTGGCAGCCAGGCTGAGGTGTTCGGACAGAGCGGTCCCACCGGGTTCAACGAGTCGTTCACGTTCGCGAGGCTCTCACCGGACGCACCTACAGACATAACGGACACCTTGAGGGACAGGCTCGACGGCGTTGAAGGGCGGGTCATCAACATCAACGAGATCAGCGCTGGGCCACCTGGCGGCGGACTCGAAGTCAACGTGACCGGCGCGGACTACGACGACATTACGTCGGTTACGGGAGAGCTGGTCGCGGAGTTCGCGAGCATCTATGGTGTCGAGAACGTGACGAGCGACATCGCCGCCGCCCGCCCCGAGATCGTGGTCAACGTCGACCCTGCGGCGGCCGCGGCGATCGGTCTAAGCACGCAGATGGTCGCCTTCCAGGTGAATCAGTTTCTTGTGGGCCAGACCGTCGCCCAAGTGCCGGTCGACGGCCGCTCCCTCGACGTGGTATTGACCGGAAGGTCTGACGACATCGACAGCGTCGACAAAGTTCGAGCACTCGTGGTTGCCGGCCCCCTTGGCGTCGCTCCCCTTGAGCAGGTTGCCGCAGTGGAGGTCGGGGACGGCCCTGTCACCATCAGCCGAACGGACGGCCAGCGATCGTCGAACATCACGGGCACTATCACTGTGGACGACACGCAGGCGGTGGGGCAGGTGATCCAGGAGAAGATCGACGGATTGTCGCTCCCGCCCGGCGTGGAGGTAACCAGCGGCGGGGTCTTCGCGCAGATCGCGGAGGGGTTCCAGGACATCTTCCTGGCGATGGCGATCGGAGTCTGCTTGGTGTACCTCGTGATGGTCGCCAGCTTGGGCTCGTTAAGAAACCCGTTTGTGATCGTCACGAGCCTGCCGCTGGCGCTGATCGGCGTTATGGCATCGCTGGCGATCACGGGCCGCTCGCTCGGTCTTCCCGCGATGATGGGAGTCCTGCTTCTGATAGGAATAGTGGTCACGAACGCGATCGTGCTCATCTCATTCGTAGAACAGCTTCGCGGGCGTGGACTCAGCGTGTACGATGCACTGATGCGGGGAGGCCGCATCAGGCTCCGGCCGATTCTGATGACCGCTATCACGACAAGCATGGCCCTGCTGCCGCTCGCCGCGTTCGTCGAGGATGAGGGCGGAATCCTGGGAGCCGAGCTCGCAACGGTGGTCATCGGCGGCCTCGTTACCTCCACAGCGTTGACGCTCATCGTCGTTCCGGTGGTGTACACGCTGGCGAATGAGAATATCCCGAATCTGTTCAGAAGAGGAGTGAGGAGTGAGGAGTGAGGAGCGAGAGCGGCGGTGGTATGCTTCCCGAGGAGGAGTGAGGAGTGAGGAGTGAGGAGCGATTAAGCACTCGAAGACCAAGCTGGGAGAGATTGAGTCCGCACTCGGCGTCAGGTTCGGAGATATCTCGCTGCTCGAACGGGCGCTTGTTCACAGCTCGCTGGTCGCGGAGATGCCCGGGCTGTTCGAGGGTTCGAATGAGCGTTTGGAGTTCCTTGGAGACGCCGTCCTCGACCTGATCGTCGCGCAAGAGCTTGTGGAGCGGTTCCCGGAGCATCCGGAAGGGCATCTAACGCAGATGCGGTCTTCCATCGTCGACGGTCGGTCTCTCGCGTCGGTGGGCCGCAGGCTGGAGGTTGGCCCCTGGCTGCTGATGGGGAGGGGAGAGGCGGAGAAGGGCGGGACCGATCGAGACTCCAATCTCGCGAACGCCGTTGAGGCGCTGGTGGCAGCGGTCTTCCTCGACCAGGGCTACGATGCGGCGCAGGACTTCGTGCTGCACATAATGCGAGAAGAGTTGGACGCCATCGCACAGTTCGAGGAGCCGAGGCGGCACCCGAAGTCACTCCTCCATGAGTCAGCTATGGAACTTGGTTTCAGGGCGCCAGTCTACGAGTTGGTCTCCCAAGAGGGCCCGGACCACGCTCCCACATTCACCGTCAGGGCTGTAGTCGACGGTCGGACGGTGGGAACCGGCGAGGGTCCCAGCAAGCAGGAAGCGGAGGCCGAGGCTGCGACGGTCGCCCTCGAGAGACTTGCGGGTTGTGATTAGAGGCGCCCGTCCGGTCCGTCACGGCCGAGACCTGGGCCTCCCCCAACGCCCGACCCTACACCGCGTACTTGTGCCCCAGCTCTTCTTCCCAACGCAGGTAGTTGACCGTGTCCGCGAAGCCGCGGTCAGGCCCTGACGGCACCGTGTCGTTTGGGGGCGACATCACGCCGGACAGACCGATTTCAACGTCCTGTCCCGCCTTCCGCCAACCGCCGGTCCCGCCGTCGAGCACTGAGACGTCGCTGCAGCCCATCTCGGCAAGGGTCGCCGCTGCGAGCGCAGACTGAGCTCCCCCGTCCTCACACGTGACGACAATCGGAGATCGCTTATCCTTCACCACGTCTCCGATTCTGAACTCCAGCCAGCCTCTGGGTATCCAGGACGCTCCTGGTACGTGACCATGAGCGAATTCCGCGCTCAACCCGACGTGAATGATGGTCGAGGAGTGAGGAGATAGGAGTGAGGAGTGAGGGGTCTGCCGAACGTTTGAACTCCGCGTTCGTTCCCGGATCGACTCCAGGTCAAGCTCTGAGCCCGTCGAGTAATGCCCGCGTTCAAGATCATGGCCTGCATCGGCCCATGCCCTCGTGCCGCCGTCCACTGCGTAGACTTCCTCGAAGCCCATCTGGCGGTACCAGGACGCGGTGAGCGCCGCTCTTGCCCTGCCGTCGCAGCAGAACACGACCGGCGCATTGTGCACCACGGCGACCTCGTCGGCCCGCTGCACCGCTTGGCCACCGGGAAACCATCGGAAGCCAGGGATGTGACCGGTCTGGTACTCCTCTTCCGTACGAACGTCGATGAAGTACACTGACTCATCTTCAGCCCGCGAATTGAGGGCCTGGAGCCCCTCGATGTCTACGTAACGGACTCCATCCTGCCTGGCCAGACGGTCCGCGAACTCTTCCGCCTGAAGAACGGCCTTATCGGTCGGCTCAGGCATATCGAGCCGGTCGGCCCCGCGCTGTAGCTCGTATCCGGCCAAAACCCAACCCGCGGTGCCGTTCTCGAGCCCGACGACGTTCCTAACTCCCATCCGTTGCAGCAGACGCGTCCCGATGATGCTCCGCGTTCTTCCCGCGCAGTTGATGACCACAGTCGTGTCGTTATCGACACCCTGCAGGATGTCGGTGATGTGCAGACCGAGCTCTCCATTTGGTACGCTGCGGCCGCCTGGGATGCAGGTGCGCCGGTACTCTTCAGGGGTTCGCGTGTCGAGGATGATCATCTTATCGCCGCGGTCCATCCACCGACGCAGTTCAACGGCGTCGATCTCCGGCACTTTGTGCTGCACCTGCACGCGCTCGCCGAAGTCCTTGCTGGGGACGTTGACTCCCCACTCGGTTGGACGCCTCTCGGTGACCCAGCGGTTCATTCCACCGTCGAGCGCGAAGGCTTCGCGGTAGCCGAGGCGCCGGAGCGTCTTCGCCGCCAGGGCGGCCCGATGTCCGTCGTCGTCGCATAGGACGATCAGTGTACCGACGTGGGGGACCGACTCGGAGATCTTGAGCTCCAGTTCCCGGCGGGAAACAAGGCTCGACCCGACGATGTGAGAGCTGTTGTACTCGCCGGCTTCGCGGACGTCGATCAGGGCGAACGGCCGGTCTCCGTCCAACAGGTCGGCGAGATAGGAGCACGAGACCGTCGACGGCATGGCGCTTCCTAGCAGTTGTCGAATCGCGTGGTCGCGAAGCTCTTGACCTCGCCGGTCTCGAGGTTATACTTGCTGCGCTGGAGGCCCCGGAGGTCGTCTCCGTAGACGTGGATCTCGACGGTTGGCCTGTCAGAGTAGTTGTCCATCTGGTGGATCTCGTCGATCTCGGGCACCAGCAGGCTCACGTCTCCCGGCCTGACCAGGGTCTCGCGGTCCTGTTCAATCTCCGCGTAGTTGGCCCGCGACCGGTCGTCGTGGCGCTTGAACCGGGTCTCTGTGATCCCGTTGTCCATGACCCCAATCATGCCCCAGGTACAGTGGTCGTGCGGCCCGACGTGGTCCCCCGGCCCCCAGACGACCGTCGTCACCAGCAAGCCGTTGTCGCCGTGATGGAGGAGGTAAGTTCCGTGGTTCGGATTTCGTCCGAGCGACCCGGCCGGTACTCGATAGTCCTCTTTGATGGCCTCCGGGTTAGTGATCAGCCGCTCCAGACAGGTCGAGCCGAGGTCGAAGAGCCTCTCCTGGTCCGGCTGCTCGTCGACAAGCGCGCTCATGTCGTGGATGAACTCGTCGAGGGCATACCTCACTGTTGTCATAGTCATTCCTCCTCGTCTCTTGGCTAGTGCGGTCAGTATACAGTGGTTGTCAGCGGGCCGTTCGTTCGCCGCGGCGAACCCCTACAGGAGGACTTTGGGTCGGTTGGTGTACTGTCCCGCCGTAAGCCGATTCTGTAGCCCGTGCAAACGGCTTGTGATACCCTTTGCGGGCCGTTCAACCGGAGCTCACATACCGGTGTGTCCGCGGCAAGCTCAAAGATACCCCCAGACAGGAGAGGCGAATGGCAACGGTTATTGGAAGCTACCTCATTTCAAGGACTCTCAAGGAGGAGGGTGTCGATACGCTCTTCTACCTGATGGGCGGACCAAACTTCGACATCGTGATGGCGGCCGAGGACCTCGGCATCCGCTGTGTGGACTTCAGGCACGAGCAGGCGGCGGCCTTCGCCGCCCACGCGTATGCGCGGGTCACCGGGAAGCCCGGCGTCTGCACCGCGGCCTCCGGGCCCGGCACCCTGAACCTGCTGACCGGCGTTTATACAGCCGCGATAGACTGCGCCCCGATGGTCATCCTCGGTGGCGCGGGCCCGGTGCACGATATCGGACGCGAGGCGTTCCAGGAGGTCGACCAGGTCTCGATAATGGAGCCGATGATGAAGTGGGTCCACCAGACGACCCACGCGGCACGGTATCCGGAGGTCGTGAGCATGGCCTTCAGGAAGGCGACCACCGGCAGGCCCGGGCCGGTCTACATCGACTGCGGCGCCGACGTCCTGTACGAGGAGATCGAGGAGGAGGACGCGGTCCAGCCCTACCGCGCCGAGCGGCGAAGCCGGCCGGCCGCGGAGGCGTCGGTCGTCGCGGAGACGATCGACATGCTGTCGGCGTCCGAGCGTCCGATGATCTTCTCGGGCGGCGGCGTGTTCTTCTCCGGAGCGTCCGATGAACTCACGAAGTTCGTCGACCTCACCTCGACCCCGTTCTACACCGCACCGATGTCCCGAGGCGTCGTGCCTGAGGACCACGTCGTCTCGTTCCAGGCGGCGAGAAGCACCGCGATGCGCGAGACTGACTTCGTTCTCGTCGTTGGCACCAGGATGAACTGGATGGTGCAGTACGGTCACAGGTTCAATCGCGACGCGAAGATCGTGCAGATCGACATCGATCCCGCCGAGCTTGGCCACAATCGCAACATCGACCTCGGTATCGTCGGTGACGCCAAGGCCGTCATGGGCCAGCTACTGGCAGAGGCCGAGAGCCGCGAGGCTGACTGGGCTGGACGGCTGGAGTCGGACTGGATCGCGAATCTCCGTGAGGTGGAGGACCGCCGCGCCGAGCAGAGCGCCGCTCTTCTGAACTCCGACCAGAGGCCGATGCACCCGCTGCGGTTGTGCAAGGAGATCCGGGAGTTCCTGGACCGGGACGCGATCGTCTCCGTGGACGGAAACGAGATACTGCACTTCGGCCGCCAGTCGATACCGACCTTTCTACCCGGACACAGGCTCAACTCCGGCGTGACCGGCACGATGGGTGTTGGGCTTCCCTACGGGATCGGCGCCAAGCTCGCGAAGCCCGACAAGCAGGTGCTGGTGTTGCACGGGGACGGCTCGATGGGCATGAACGCGATGGAGCTGGACACCTGCGTCCGGCACAACATTCCAGTCGTCACGGTGATCTCCAACAACGCGGGCTGGACCGCGCGGACTCCGGACCGGCGCAAGCCGGGACGGGAGCTCGGCTTCACCAACTTCGACGGCATGGCGCGAGAGCTCGGGGGATACGGCGAACTGGTTGAGGACCCCGACGAGATTAAGCCGGCGCTCCAGCGGGCGTTCGACAGCGGCAAGCCCGCGGTCATCAACGCGATAGTCGAGCCGACGGCGGCCGGCGTGTCTCGCGCCTGGGGCGGCAGCCGGATGGAGTAGCATTCTTCAAGGAGAGAGAAAAGAGAGGCTGCGGCTCGAACGTTCGCAGCCGTAAATGCGAGGGGGCGCCTGCAAAGGGCCTGTCTCATAAGTCGATCTTGGTCGCCAATTCGTGGTTCGACGGGCTCACGACGAACGAATCTTGGGCTCGCCACGAACGGATCTTAGCTTAGAAACGGTTCGACGGGCTCGCCACGAACGGATCTTAGCTTAGAAACGGTTCGACGGGCTCACGACGAACGAATCTTGGGCTCGCCACGAACGGATCTTAGCTTAGAAACGGTTCGACGGGCTCGCCACGAACGGATCTTAGCTTAGAAACGGTTCGACGGGCTCACGACGAACGAATCTTGGGCTCACCACGAACGGATCTTAGCTTAGAAACGGTTCGACGGGCTCACCACGAACGAATCTTGGGCTCACCACGAACGAATTTTAGCTTTGGAACCGTTCGCCTTCGCCCCTCCACGGCGGGCAGGCCCTCCACGGCGGGCAGGCGCGGCGGATCGAAGGGCTCTCCTGAGCCATTCGGCAAGCTCATGAGAGCCTTGACGAAGGGGCTGGCATTCCGGGATTCAAGCACCAGTGGTCCACCACTTTTGAGATGATGGGCAATCTCACCCTCACCCCCGGCCTTCGCCGGGGCAGGCTCTAACCCTCTCCCCCGTATCGAGTACGGGGCAGGCTCTGAGGGAGAGGGGACTGTTGAATTGTTGCCAGACTCTGCTGATAGTCACTTCAATGATGTTGTACCACTAGTGAGACACCCTCGTTGTAGTCGCCCTGGGGTGGTCGGGAGGGGGATGGAATGGGGATGGGATGGGCATTGGGGTCAGGGGCGGACCCGGAAGCCAGTGCGGCCGAGGAGCTCGGTGACGGCCCAGACGAGGGCGTCCATGCGGTCCGGGGAGCCGTGGGCGGATGACTGGGGCGTCCAGGTGCACATCTGGTCTTCGAGCTCCGGGAACATGCCGACGTGGTGGACCTTGTGCTGCTCGTAGAGGGCGGCTACTGGTTCGGCGCGGGCGTGTTTTCCCCGGCTGGCGTTGACGGCCCTGTAGGGCAGACGCCGGCCACTAGAGGCAGCACGTAGGACCTCTTCGACGAGGTCGCCTCCGTTGTTGGTTTCCCCGATGATCCGGTCTGCTTTGTAGTTGCGGTAGAGGGAGATGGCACGGTTGGCCCAGGCGTTTGGGGACATGCGTCCTGAGCCGTCGGCGATTACGTAGCAGTGCTTTCGGGAGTCGGTCCCGACGACGATGATGCCGGTCTCTGAGCTCTTGCTGTCGGATGAGACGGCGGGGTCGATGGCGACGACGATGCGTTCGATGTCGTTGGGGGCCTCTGCCACCCTGGCGTCGTCGATCCACTGTCTCTCCCAGAGTGCGTCTTCGGCCTGGTCGAGCAGCTCGGCGTAGATCTCCTGTCGTCCGGTGCGGGTGCCTTCGTACCTCGACCTGACCTGGGAGAAGAAGCCGAAGCTGAGGTTGTCCTCGTTGTCGTATGAGGAGCCCCTGGTGACGATGACGTCGGTTCGGACGACGAGCTCTCGCAGGAGTGCGATGGGCTTGGGTGTTGTGGTCACGACGAACCGGGGATCGTCGCCGAGTCGGACGGCGAAGGCGAGGTTGTCCCAGGTCTCTCGAGGGTACTCCCATGAGGCGAGCTCGTCGCACCAGGCGGTGTCGAACTGGGGTCCTCTGAGCTGGTCTGGTTCGTAGCTGGAGAAGAGGAAGGCGGTGGCGCCGTTGGGCCAGGTGAGTCTTCGTTTGGTGGGCTCGAAGACGGGCTTGAACCATGGGGGGCAGACGTTGAGGAGTCCGGACTCTCCCTGGATCATGATGTCGCGTGCGTCGGCGGGTGTACGCGCGACGAGAGCGATCCTGGAGGCTCGACCGGACTCGACACGTGTACGGACCCACTCGGCGCCGGTGCGGGTCTTGCCGAACCCGCGACCGGCGAGTAGGAGCCAGATAGCCCATAGTCCGTCCGGGGGCATCTGGTTGGGACGGGCACGCAGGGGCCAGGAGTGACGGGTCTCCACAAGATTGGCGCCGGTGAGGGTGCTGTGAACAGCGTCCACGGCGTCGTGGCGGGAGTCCTCGTCGAGGGAGGGAAGGGTTGTTGAGTAAATAGGAGAGAGGAAAGAGGAAAGAGAGGGGTTGTGGCCGCTCGTTGGGGGCGAGGAGTGAGGAGATAGGAGTGACGAGTTAGAGTTTGGCATGGGCGTGTTTAGATCCTCAATTTTGAATTGTGAATTAGGAATTGTGAATAGTGAGGGTGGTCCGTGGGCGGAGTCCCTCTTGTATTGGGTTTGGTTGGGGCGCGGCAGTGCGCGGCGGTCAGTAGTAGTCTTCGGGGTAGTAGCGATGGAGGTCGCACTGTGGGTGTCCGCAGTTCTGGTAGAGGAAGTAGGGTTCGGGTCCGAAGATGATCGGCTGCAGCTCATGCTCTTCGCGCGAGGGTGGGCCGGGGTCTTCGGGTTCGGCCTGTTCCTCAGCCTCTTTAGCGGCCCTGGCTTCTTCGGCTTTGCGTTTTTCCTCTTCCTCCTTGGCGCGCTTGGCGCGCTCTTCGCGTACCTGCTTTCGCCGGGCCCGCTTGAGGGGTAGTTCCTTTTTGATCTGGGCGGTGATCTCCTCCACGTAGGGTTCGATGTCCTTTGGGTCGTAGTGGATGTCCTCCCACATGGAGTAGTCGGGTTTGTGGACGGGCTCTTCAGGGTCAGGGAGCTCTCCTGCGGCTCGTCGGGCCTCTTTCTTGAGGCGGTCGCGCTCGAAGATGGGCGCAAGTACCTCTTCGAGTCGGGCCCACTCGTCATCGAGCTCGGCCTGTCGGTCGTCGGTGTCGGTCTGGGGCTCGGCAGATTCAGTTTGAAGACCGGAGTCGGTCGGCGCGCCAACAGAGTCGGCGGTGTCGATGGTGGCGACCGATCCGGGAGCGGAGGCTGCCGAGTTGGCAGTGACGCCCGGCGCAGGGACGGGGGCCACAGGAGCGGCGGTGTTCCTGACTCGGACGGGTGTGGGCCTTGTGACAGGGGCCTTGGGACGCCTGGGAGAGGTCCGGGTGCTTGTGTAGCCGATGACGATGCCTTCGAGGCGGACCATGAGCTCTGTTGCAGCCCTGATGCGGTGGCCTTTGTTGAAGGACCTGAGCTCGCCGTCCATGAGGTTGAGGAGGAAACGGGAGACGTATCGACCGTCGCCGGTGTCCTGCTTGATGGCTTTTGTCAGGGCCTTGTCGAACCTGGTGTCACGTGAGCGGGTGGCCGGGTCGTCGTCAGGGGACGCGGGTTGTGAGTACTCTCGGATGTAGGCTCTGGCCTCCTCTTGACCGAACCTGGTGAGGAGTTCAGCGGCGCGCAGACGGTGGCCCTCTTTGAATCCTTCTAGGTCGCCTTTCATGACGTTCTGAAGGAAGGAGACGACGGTCTCGCCGTCTTTGGTCTGTTGTTTGATGATGTCTGAGAGTGACACGGTGGTATGCTCTATAGGCAACTGATTATAATCTAATTATGCACGTACGGATGTTCTTATGTCAAGTTTGTTCAGGAAAGAGGAAAGAGGAAAGAGAGGGGTTGGTTGGGGTCGAGGTTGGTTGGGCGTGGGGGAGTCTGAGGGGATGGGGCACTGGGAGCGCGGGCACTTGTGCGCCGTGGCGTATCTTGCCCGCATGGGGGTGGGGCGGTGGGGAGTGGGTGAGGAGTGAGAGGGGCGGCCGGCGTGTCTCGCGCCTGGGGCGGCAGCCGGATGGAGTAGCATTCTTCGAGGAGAGAGACAAGAGAGGCTGCGGCTCGAACGGTCGCAGCCGGAAATGCGAGGGCGCCCGCAAAGAGCCTGTCTCATAAGTCGACCTTGGTCGCCAATTCGTGGTTCGACGGGCTCACCACGAACGAATCTTGGGCTCACCACGAACGAATCTTGGGCTCACCACGAACGAATCTTCGGCTCACCACGAACGAATCTTGGGCTCACCAGGAACGAATCTTAGCTTAGAAAGGGTTCGACGGGCTTTCAAGTAACTGCTCCGCCAGTTGCTTCCAATTGTACGGCCCCGACGGTCCACTCCGCCCCTGGCTTCCGGCCTTTCGACGGGCACAAGACAGGCTCTGCGCCGGAAAGACCGGAAGGGCGTAACGTTGCTCACCACGAACGAATCTTGGCTTAGAAACGGTTCGACGGGCTCACCAGGAACGAATCTTGGGCTCACCACGAACGGATCTTAGCTTAGAAACGGTTCGACGGGCTCACCACGAACGAATCTTGGGCTCACCACGAACGAATCTTGGCTTAGAAACGGTTCGACGGGCTCACCAGGAACGAATCTTGGGCTCACGACGAACGAATCTTGGGCTCACCACGAACGAATCTTGGGCTCACCACGAACGAATCTTAGCTTTGAAACCGTTCGTCCCCGCCCCTCCACGGCGGGCAGGTCCTCCACGGCGGGCAGGCCCTCCACGGCGGGCAGGCCCTCCACGGCGGGCAGGCCCTCCACGGCGGGCAGGTGCGGCGGATCGAAGGACGGGCATTCGGGGATTCGAGCACTTTTGAGACACCCTCCAAAGGGCGTCCCTTTTCTATCTCGTCCCCCGTGATACATTGTCAGTGTGCGCTTGGCGCCGGTGGACCCGATGGACTCGACCTGCAGACTCTTCCTAGATAGACAACAACCGCAGCATGCAGAAAGGCTGTGGGAGTTGATTGCGTCGCTGCAGGGCGATGATCGGCTGGCGCCGGTAACTGTTGTCGGCCCTTCGGTATACGCGAACCTTAGCCTGAGACTTGACCTAGCGCGCTCGGGATTCGCCAACGTTCGGTTTCTGGTGCTGCCGAGGGTCGCCGAGCTGTTGGGGGCTCCCGGGCTCTCCGCTCGGGGACGCCAGCCGCTGACACCGGTGACCGAAGGCGCCGCGATACGCGCATGTCTCGGAGGGACATCGGGGCTCCTTTCGGACGTCCGGAACAACCCCGGTACGGTGCGCAGCCTCCGCTCTACATTTCGTGAGCTGCGAGGCGCCTCAGCCTCAGCGTTGGAGTTCCTTTCGCGACAGGGAGGATTGAGATCGGAAGTCGTAGCGCTTTACCGCCGGTACCGAGAGAATACGGCGAGATTCTACGACCGTGAAGACCTCGCCCTCTCCGCCGGGGAGGCCGTGCTCGGAGAAAACGCTCCGGGTCTGGCCGACCTTGGACACATCGTCTTTTTCCATCCGAACGACCTAACTTCCGCGGAGACGGCGCTGATTGACGCGTTGGCCATCGCAGGCAGATGCACGGTCATCCTCGGGCTGATCGGAGAGGCTGACGCCGATCGTCCGATCACAGCGATCTTTGACCGTCTGAGACCATCACTGGGAGATGCCGTGGTGGGGCCTGCTGGACCGGTGTCCACCGAGACTGAGATTCTCGTCGCGCCCGACCCCCACGAGGAGATCAGGTGGGTCATTCGCAGGATCGTCCAGCGTGCGGAGGCCGGTGTCCCGTTCCACCGGATGGCCGTTCTGTATCGCAAGCCGGCGCCGTACGCGTCGCTGATTCGGCAGGAGTTGGAGCTTGCGGGTCTTCCTGTTGCGGGTCCGGACAACGGTTCCCTGGCGACTACCGCGGTCGGCCGCAGCGTCACCGGTCTGCTGCGGCTTGCGGATGGGGAGCTGAGCCGCGACTCGTTGATGTCATGGCTGACCGGCTGCCCAGTCAGCCCCCCGGGAGCCGACGCATCGAGCTTTCTGCCGAGCCGGTGGGACGCGATTTCGAAGAAGGCAGGCGTTGTTCAAGGTCTGGAACAGTGGAGTCAACGCCTGCTCACGTACGCAGAAGCACAGGAGCGGAGTGCGGATGCAGGAGAGACGCAGGCTGAGGTCACGGAAGCGCGCGCAGGAGGAATGAGGTCGGAAGCCAGAGCGGCTCGCGATCTGAGGGCGTTCGTGCTCGACCTTGCGGATGCCGTTGCTCGTCCCCCGGATGGCAGCTCATGGGAAGAGTTCAGCGATTGGGCGAACGGGCTTCTTCGACGGTACGTGGCCCTCACGGCGGATAGTCCGGAGTCGGAGCAGTTGGCGCTCGACGCCATCGGCGACAGGGTCAAGGAGTTGGCAGCGGTCCAGACAATCGATCCGTCGCCTTCTTTCGAGGAGTTCCGTCTCGCGTTGGACGAGCTGTTGACGGCCCCTCTGGGCCACGTTGGAACGACCGGACAAGGTGTTTTCGTGGCCCCGATCGGTGCAGCAATGGCAATGGGGTTCGACTCGCTGTTTGTTGTCGGAATGATCGAGGGCTCAGTCCCGCCAGCAACGAGGGACGATCCGCTGGTTCCGGATGCCGACCGGTTGGCTGCGGGCGGGGTCGCGTCCGGAATGTCCGCTCGTAGCGAGTATGCGACGCGTGAGAGGTACGAGTTCCTGTCCGCGATGGCAATGACGCCTCGGAGGGTGCTCTCCTATCCGGTTGCCGAGCCTGCGAGAGGACGGGCCAACTACCCTTCCCGCTGGCTGCTCGAACAGGCATCGATGCTGGAGGGCGCGCGCGTCTCGACGACGACACTCGGCTCCCTCGGTGAGAGGCACTGGCTGACGGTGATCCCGTCACCGGAGAGGGCGCTGGCTACCGTGAGCACGTCTTCAGCCGCGGACTCGTACGACTACGAGTTGGAGCGACTCTGGCAGTGGACAAAGGACGGCGGACGAACGGGACAACACCCGTTCGTCAGGTCTGGCTCTCTGGCAAGGTCTCTGGAGATGGGTCGGAGCCGAAACTCAGGGAGTCTCACCGAGTGGGACGGCAACCTCTCAGAGGCGGGGGGCGCGGTGCAGCGCCGCAGGAGGCTTGGAGCGTCGGCTCACTCGCCAACGAGCCTCGAACGCTGGGCGAGGTGCCCCTTCAGCTACTTCCTCGGGTCCGTTCTCAGAATCGGTGCGCTCGAAACGCCGGAGGACGCGTACTCGATCTCGCCGCTTGAGAGAGGCTCTCTTGTTCACAATATACTGGAGAGGTTCGTCCTCGATGTCGATAGAGATGGGACCATGCCACGTCCCGGAGAGGACTGGAACGAGGGTCACCTTGAGAAGCTGCGGCGAATCTCCGAGGAGGAGTTTGAGGGGATCGCAAGTATCGGCACCGCAGGGAAGCCGATCATGTGGGAGCTGGACCGGCAGGAGATACTCGGCGACCTGGAAACGTTCCTCGAACGTGACTCGCAGATCAGAACGCGGTACGGTACGTCTCCTTCGCACGTGGAAGCACGCTTCGGATTCGAGGACGGCGCATCCTACGAGGCCGCGATCACGCTGGATGACGGGATCGAGATCCGGTTCAGGGGCATGATCGACCGTGTCGATACCAGTGGGGACGGCAGGCGGGCGATGGTATACGACTACAAGACCGGCTCGAATTCGCCGTACCGTGACCTGGAGAACGATCCGTTCGACAAAGGAAGGCGGCTTCAGCTTCCGGTCTATTCGCTCGCCGTTCGGCAGATGCTCGGGTCGGATGTCGCGGTTTCCGCGGCCTACTGGTTCGTCACGACCAGAGGCGGATTCTCATTCAGGCCCTCAGAGCCCCGCGCGTTCGACTCTCCAGAGGACAGAGAGGGATTCGCCGAGGTCGTACGGACGATAGTGTCCGGTATCGGGGACGGAGTGTTTCCCGCGAATCCCGGGAAGCCCGCAATGGGCGGATTCGAGAACTGCCGTTACTGCGACTTTGACTCCCTCTGCCCGTCGCGCAGAGACGCGCTCTGGCAACGAAAACGCAGCGATCCGACCGTGGCCGGCTACGTCGAGCTGTCAGCTGATGACAGTCCGTAGGGGTGGGCCGCAACGAATTGAGCCAAGACGACGAGCCGACCAGATCGACATCGCGCACTGCCGATAGCTGCCAATGACACAGACTACTTTCACACCACGTGACGCGCGCGAGCGCGAACGGATCAGCAAATCGCTGAACGAGACGCTGTTCGTCGAGGCAGGCGCGGGTACCGGGAAGACCACCAGTCTCGTCGACAGGACTATGACACTGGTGACATCCGGTGCGACGATTCTTGACCGGATTGCCGCGATCACGTTCACCGAGGCCGCAGCGGCGGAGCTTCGAGACCGGATCAGAAATGAGCTGGAGTCTGCCGCAGCCAGTGAGCCACTGTCCCAGGAGGTGCGAGAGCGGTGTGTCAGAGGTGTTGAAGACCTGGACCAGGCCTCGATCGGCACCCTGCACGGGTTCGCGGGCGCCCTCCTCACTGAGCGGCCCCTCGAGGCAGGGCTTCCACCGACGTTCGAGGTGATGGACCAGATCGCCGCCGACCTCGAGTTCCAGGAGGTGTGGCGGAGCTGGATAGACTCCGCTCTTGAGGGAAACGTGACGGCGCCGACGCTCTCGCTGGCGCTGTCGCTCGGGCTAACTCCTGATCACCTTCATCACGTCGCCGTACAGTTCCACAAGAACTACGACCTGCTCGTGGACGCGCCGCTCGATGACGCCCCCGCTCCCGTTGGGGCCGTCGTGCAGGAGCTGTGCGAGGCCGGCCCTGAACTGGAGAGGCTGTGCGGATACTCCCGAATCGGGGAATCCGATACGCTCTTCAATCACGTGCAGCGGCTGGTGGCGTCGATTAGACGGCTCGCGGAGATGGAGTCGGGATCTCCGTCCGCGTACCGCCTGCTCGATCGGACGCTTCCGATCCGGAAGTGGGGCGGTAGACAGCGCGACTGGGACGCGGACCCCGCTTCGGGTGAGAACGCCTGCAAGTCTCTAAAGGAGACTCTGTTTGGGCTAGACGAACGGGCGGTAGAGGAGCTCGCGGAAGTCAGACTGTGGGCGCTGATGCCGATTCTTCGGGCCCTCAGGTCCCTGATTTTAAGCTACGCCGAAGATCGAAGGCAGAGAGGTCGAGCGGGATTCCACGACCTGCTCGTTTGGGCCCGAAACCTGTTGAGGGACGACGTCGCAGTCCGCGACCACTTCAGGGGGAGGTTCTCCCACATACTGATAGACGAGGCGCAGGACACCGACCCGCTGCAAACAGAGATCGCAATGTTCTTGGCCGAAGACGTCTCTCGCACCGTGGCACGTCGTAAGGGCGACCCTTGTGGCCACACTGCTGAGGACGGAGAGCGCCGGACTGCCGCAAGGGCTGTCCCTACGGATTGCCTACGCGAAGAGGCCTCGAATCGGCCCACTAACTGGGATGAAATTGTCCCTGAAGTCGGCAAACTGTTCGTCGTCGGCGATCCCAAGCAATCCATCTACCGGTTCCGGAGGGCCGATGTTCGACAGCTCAACGAGCTCAGGAGGGTTATGCAGGGGGAGACCGTCCAACTCGTCCAGAACTTCCGCTCTCAGAGACCGGTGTTGAATTGGGTGAACCACCTGTTCAGCCGATGGATGCAGGGTGGAGGCTTCCAGGCGGAGTACGTTCCGCTGCTCCAACGATGGGAGGCGGAGACCGCCCATCCTGGGGCGCCGGGCGTCTGGCAGCTTGGGGATCGTGAGGTAGAGAACGCAATCGACCCGGTGCGGCGGAAGGAGGCGCGGGGGATCGCGGGACTCCTCGCGCAGATCGTCGAGGGCGGGTGGCAGATCCTCGATACCGAGGCGACGAACGTGGCAGGCGAAGAGCGGTACAGGCCCGCCCGATACTCGGACATCTGTATCCTGATGCCGACGCGCACCGGCCTCAGGATGCTGGAGATCGCGCTCGATGAGGCTCGGGTCCCCTACAGGCTGGAGGGGGCATCCCTCATCTTCGAGACGCAGGAGGTCCGAGACCTGCTGAACTGCCTGCGAGCCATCGACGATCCCGCTGACCAGGTCGCAATTGTCGCCGCCCTGCGCTCGCCCGCGTTCGCCTGCTCCGACATCGAGCTACTCGAGTTCTATGAGGCGGGAGGGCGATTCGACTACCTGTCCGAGCGGGAGCTTCTCGAGGGCCGCGTTGCTGCGTCGCTTGGGGCGCTGCGCCGGTATCACGGTCAGCGGACTTGGTCTCCGATCCCCTTGCTGATAGATAGTTTCATCCGGGAAAGACGCCTAAAGGAGGCCGCAATTGATCACCCGAGGACGCGGGAGGTGTGGCGGCGGTACAGATTCATCGTTGAGTCAGCCAGGGCCTTCGTCGAGGCTGGCGGCAACTCGCTTCGTGGTTTTCTCCAATGGGCTGCGAGGCAGGCCGAGGAGGGGGCGCGCATCTCAGAAACGCCAGCGCCGGAGAGTGACGAGGAGGCGGTCCGCGTGATGACCATTCACGGTGCCAAAGGGCTCGAGTTCCCGGTGGTCGTGCTCACCGGGCTAAACTCGGGGAGATCGTCCCTTGCCGACAGCGTCCTGTTCGATCGTGAGCGCGGCGGGGTCGAGGTGAGTATCGGGAGGGCCGGGAGCAGGTTCACAACTGCCGGCTACCAGCCGCTCGCCGCAATCGAAGGTGCGATGCAGGAGGACGAGTTCGTCAGACTCCAATATGTCGCCGCGACGAGGGCGCGGGACCACCTGGTTATCAGCACGTACCGGACGGAAAGGGATACCACCTCGGCGGCGGCCAAGATTATGGATCTCATGGAGGGTGCAGACGACCTGTGGAAGAAGGCTCCAACCACGACACCGTCCGTCCCCGGATCATGTCCGGGGCAGGCTCTGAGCACTTCGACAGGCTCAGGACAGGCTTTCCCGAAGGACGGAATCGGAGGCGTTCCAGATACGCCTCAGCGGGAGCACTCAATCGACGCGCTCGAGCGTTGGCGTTCCAACCGCGAGACGATGCTGCTTCGTCAGGGCCGCCCGAGTTCGGTCTCCGCCACAGCGCTTGCGGGTATCGCGAAGGAGGAGCTTGGACCTACTGGCGCTGAGTTCGATGAGCCCTGGAAGAGGGGCCGGGGCGGCGCGCCGCTGGGAAGGGCCGTCCACTCAGTTCTGCAGACGATCGACCTCGCGACCGGAAGAGGCATCGACGAGACGGCCGGCGCGCAGGCTGCTGCGGAGGGGATCCCGGACCGTCAGGCCGAGGTGGCCTCCCTCGTCGCAGCCGCCGTCGAGAGCGAGATCGTGAAGAGGGCCGTAGCATCGGGAAGGCTGTGGAGAGAGGTTCCCGCCGCTGTGCCGGTCGGGGTCGGCGTTCTGCAAGGGTACATCGACCTGCTTTTCGAGGAGGAGGGCGAGCTAGTCGTCGTCGACTACAAGACCGACGCGATAGACGCCGACGAGACAGAGGATGCGGTTGACCGATACAGGCTGCAGGCTGGTGCCTACGCATTGATGGTCAGTCAGACGACAAACATGCCGGTTAAGGCCGTTGTGTTTCTCTTCCTCCGACCGAAGAGAGAGCAGTGGCTGACCGACGTACGGGCACTTGAGAAAGAGGCCGAGAGTGCCGCGAGAACTTTCCTTCAGAGTGCGACGGGAGCGTCGTCAGATCAAGGTGCTTAGTGGGAGCCGCTCGTTCGGTCGAAACGGCCTACAACTTGCTCAGGATTGCTAATCCGATCGTCGTCGTACTAGCGAGTATGGCGGCGGCGCAGTATGTCACTTCAACCTGAAGCTGGCCGGGGACTCCTCGACTATGCCGTCCGCCTTCAGCTTCGTGAGATGCGTCGACACGTTGCGTTGAGCCGACCGTCGCAAGCCCTCCTTGAGGTTTCTGGGGTAGATCGCGTCAGTAATCGACTCGGCAGTGATGTGGCCTTCCGCGAGGGCGTTGAGCACCTGCTGCTCGCGCCTCGCCCGGTGGTCGTACTGCCACTGGATGTGGCCTTGGCCCTTTGGTGGAGGGACGACTGGACCATGCGCGGGACACACGGTGCTGTGCCTGAACTGCATCAGCAGCTGCAGCGAGGTCATGTACGCTGATAGATCGCCGACCGAGGTCGATGACGCGCCGAGCACCGTATCTCCGGTGAACATCACCCGGTCTCTGGGGAGGTAGAAACAGACGTGGTCGACTTCGTGCCCCGGCGTGAAGAGGGCCCGCAGGGTAACCCCTCCAACGTGTACGACCTGCCTGTTGTCGAGGGCCACGACGGACTCGGTGTCGCCGAGAATTTTCCGGAGACGGTCGGCTAGACTCGGATGGCAGCGGATTGGCGCCCGCATCGCGTCGTGGACGCGGTCGATCCCTCCAATGTGGTCGACGTGGCCGTGAGTGATGAGGATGGCGGTGATTCTCGGTCGCCCAAGCTCCGCATGGTAGTCGAGGATGGCCTGGGTCCACTCGCGCTGGTGGTCCCCTGTGTCGATCAGCACCATCTCTTCAGCGGGGTCGCCGACGAAGTAGTTGTTCGAGCCGCCAGGATGAGAGACCGCGCCGTCGTCAATATGCATGTTGTAGACATGGGGAGTTACCCGCATCGACGATCTACCTGAACAGTGCCGCCGGACGTTCGACCGCAGCCTGGAGCCGGCGCATAAAGCCCGCTGCCACGGCGCCGTCGATGACCTGGTGGTCCGCGGTCAGGCTGACGGTCATCATCTCGCGCACAACGATCTCGCCACGGTTGACGACGGGCTTTTGGACGCTACGCCCGACACCAAGAATCCCGCTCTGAGGTGAGTTCAGGATCGGGGTAAAACCGTCGACGGACCCCAGGACGCTGATGGTAAACGTACCGCCGACCACGTCGTCCGGGGACAACGATCCGGCCCGTGCACGCTCCGCCAACCCTCTTGTAGAGGTCGAGATCTCCTGGATGCTCAGTTTTCCAACGTCGCGCAACACCGGGACTATCAGCCCCTCGTCCAACGCGACCGCTACGCCGATGTTGACCTGGTCGAAATAGTGGACGGTCCCACCGGCCAGGACCGAGTTCATCGCGGGTACACGTCCCAGCGCCGTAGCGCACGCCTTGATGAGCACGTCCGCCATGGTGATCGTCGTATCGCTCTCCTGGGAGGTCTCGCGACGCAAGCGCTGGGCCTCGGTGACGTCGAGATCGACGAAGTAGGAAAGCTGCGCGGTGTTTCTGAGACTGTCACCCATGTGCCGCGCGATGCCTTGCCGCATTCCACGCAGCGGCTCGCTCCTGGACGGCTCAGGGAGGCCGGGTGGCATGGCTGGCGCGGCCGCCGCCGTCTGCGCGTCCGAGAAAGCCTGGACATCAGCCTCGACGATCCGTCCGCGTGGACCAGTCGGTGTAACCTGCGAGAGGTCGACTTCCAAGCTTGATGCCAGCCTGCGCGCTCCGGGGGTCGAAGGTACGACGTCAGGCTGCGAAGCCTGCTGTTCGGCGAATGCGCGAACGTCGGCCTCGACGACGCGCCCGCCGGGCCCGGTCGGCGAAACCTGCGACACGTCCACGCCCAGATTTGCGGCGAGCCTCCGCGCCCCTGGTGTCGAGCGGACGGCCCCGCCCGCGGCGCGCTGCGCACGCGGTCTGGGGCCCGGCGCTCGGCCTCTGCGCTGAGCTCGGGCAGCAGGCGCGCTCGGTGCTGAAGCTGCGGGGGCTTCCTCGCCCGCTTCGAGAACATACCCGATGAGTCCGTCAACCGCGACCGTGGCGCCTTCCGGAACTATCGGGTGGAACAGGCCTCCGGCTACGGACTCCAGGTCGTAGTTGAGCTTCTCGGTTTCGATCTCGGCGATGACTTCGCCCTGGCCGATCTCGTCTCCCTGAGACTTCGCCAGTCGGACCACCGTTCCCTCGGTCATAAAGTCACCCAACCTGGGCATGACGATTGGGGTAGCCAGTTGTATCCCCCTCATTCTAACCTTCTCCCGCCAGGGGAGAAGGGACTTCCTTGGAACCTCCTCTCCCTTGATGGGAGAGAGCCTGTCCTGAGCCTGCCGAAGGGATCGAGGTGAGGGTGAAGGACTCCCCACCTCTCGCCACTCAGTCCTTGTTTGTCACTCCAGTACGCCCGTCGCCGCGTCTACAACCATCTCGGCGGTCGGCACGAACAGGGCCTCCAGGGGCATGCTGTACGGAACGGGCGCGTGCGGCGCATTGAGCCGACGAGGCGGCGCGTCGAGGTAGTCGAACGCCTCCTCTGCTACCAGCGCCGAGATGTCGGACGCGACAGAGCACCGAGGGTAGTCCTCGTCGACTACAACCAGCTTCCGCGTCTTCCTTACTGATTCGAGGATTGTCTCGCTGTCCATTGGCGACAGCGAGAGGAGGTCGACGACCTCCGCGGAGTAGCCCTGCTCCTCAAGTTCCGCCGCGGCTTGGAGACAAACATTGGTCATGTGGCTGATCCCGACCAGCGTAACGTCAGACCCCTCAAGCACCACTCGTGCCTTGCCGATCTCGACTTCGTAGGGCTCCTCTGGGACGTCGACATCAAACCCGATGCCCATGAGCTGGCGGTTGTTGAAGACGATCACGGGGTCATCGTCGCGGATCGCTGCGATCATCAGGCCCTTCGCCGTGTAAGGGTCCGACGGCGCGACGCACTTCAGCCCAGGGAAATGGGTGAAGATCGAGTACAGTGTCTCCGAGTGCTGGGCCGCTGAGCTGGTTCCGGCGCCGGTCCCGGTCATGATCGTCAGTGGAATGGTAACCTTGCCGCCGAACATGTAGTGAATCTTCGCGGCGTTGTTGGTGATCTGGTCAGCGCAAACGCCGTAGAATCCAACGAACATGAGGTCAACCACCGGCCGCAGGCCGGACGCGGCCGCGCCCACGCCGGCGCCGACGAAGCCGGCCTCCGAAATCGGCGTGTCACGGATGCGCTTCGGACCGAATTGCCCGATCAGCCCCTTTGTTAGGCGCATCGGGCCGCCCCAGGCGTCCTGCTTGTCTGGACGATCGCCTCCGCCGGCGATGTCTTCGCCCATGACGATTACGTTCTCGTCGCGCTCCATCTCCTGACGTAGCGCCTCGTTGACCGCCTGAATGTACGACACCTGCCGTACTGCCTCAGCTACCATCGTCTCCTCCTTGTCTCGTCGTGATGAGAGTCCGCCGTCTTGGTTGTTTCATTGGAGCGCGCAGCTAGCCCGCGTGCTGGCCGTGGACCGGGCCCTATCCTCGATATGACACATATACGTCTGTCAGCAGCTCGTCCGGGTCTGGGAACGGGCTGTCGTCCGCAAACCTCGTTGCGGCCGAGACCTCTTCTACTGCCTCCTGGCGCAACGCTTCCAGCTCTTCTTCGGTGGCGAACCCGCCGTCGGTGATGTGCTGCTCGAGCCTCACCAGGCAGTCACGGCCCATGTAGTACTCCTGCTCTTCTTCGGACCGGTATCCGAGAGGATCGTCGGCGCCAAAGTGCCCCTGATATCTATACGTCTGTGCCTCTATCAGCGTCGGCCCCTCGCCCCTGCGGGCCCGGCCGACTGCCTCTTTGGCAACCTCGTGCATCTCGATCGCGTCCTGCCCGTCCACCGTGACCCCCGGCATGTCGTACCCTGGCGCCCGGTTGGCGACTGAAGCTCCGGCCACCGTAAACTCGAACGGAGTGGACTCCGCGTAGCGATTGTTCTCGCAGACGAACAGAACGGGCAGCTTCCAGATGCTGGCCAGGTTCATCGACTCGTGGAGCACTCCCTGGCTCGAGGCGCCGTCGCCGAAGAAGACGACGCTGACCTGGTCGGTGCCCCTGACCTTCGCGCTGAGCCCGACGCCAGTGGCGACAGGGATGTTTGACCCAACGACGCCGTTCGCGCCGAGCATCCCCTTGTTGATGTCGGCGATGTGCATCGTGCCACCCTTACCCTTGTTGGTTCCGGTGGACTTGCCGAGCAGCTCCGCCATCATCTCGCTCAGGTCTACGCCCTTGGCGATACAGTGGTGGTGGCTGCGGTGGGTGCCGAGTACGTAGTCGTCGTCTCGGAGATGCGCGCAGATTCCGGTGGGAACGGCCTCCTGTCCGATCGACGAGTGCATCCCGCGGAGCTTGCCAGCGTCGGATTCACGCCGCGACTGCTCTTCGAACACTCGGATAACGGACATCGTCTTGTACATCCAAGTGAGAGAGTCTCTATTCAGTTCAGTGTGGGTAGTACTCATAGCACCCTCCATTGAGAATCTGGTCTTTACAAATGGCCATACGGACAGAAGTTGCCGAGCGGCGCGGGGCTCCTTCGACATCTACGGCGCGAGTGTAACAAGGGATGCCCTAACCGTCAATTGGAGAAACGAGAAAAGAGGAGTGAGGAATGAGAGCCAGCGATAGCCGACGTCCCCCTAAAGGGTGATCCCGCCTCACATCCCAGTTCATTGGACCGCGACTCTACTACTCTCTCGTTCCTCTTTTCTCACTCCTCGAGATACACCATCCACTCCAGCAGATTCTGGTCTGGGTCGCGAGCGTACAGGCTGACGGCGTTCCTGTTCCTTAGCGCACCGCGTCGAGGTCCTGGCCCGGAGATGATCTCCACACCGGCCTCTCTCAGCCAAGCCTCGCAATCCTCGGCTGTGCCGTCCCATACGAAGCAGATGTCGGTGCATCCGGGAACGGCCGTCGGTCCGCGGAGGCCCGCCGTGAATCCCTCGGGATGAACGTTGATCTTCGAGTCGCCGACCTGGATTGAGAAGATGCTGGTCTGACCGGAACGCCACTCATCTTCGTCGTTGATTCCGAACCCCAGGCTCTTGTAGAACTCCAGGAGTCTCTCCGCGTTGGCGGTGGGCATGGCGATATGATCGATGCTTACCGTTGACATCTCTCCTCCTTGATCTGGCAAGTTACGGCGTGTGCCCCGCGCGGGCGGTTCCCGAACCGCCCCTACGGCTGGGCTGCAACGGGCGGTTCTCGAACCGTCGCTACGGATTGACGGCGATTACCGCGATCGCCATATTTGCCACCATCGACTCCTCTCGTCTGGCCCACGAGTCGCGCCCAGGGACACGGGTCTACCTTCGACGATCGCTCTGGGCGTATCGGTCACCATCTCGACGGCGGACTCGCGTCCGACGATACGCGCCGCGGTCTCGATTCCGACGTTCAGCCGGGGCGAGCGGTCTCCCCTGGGGTAGTGCGTGTCCGACGCCATGACGTGCGCCATATTCCTCCGGAGAAGCGAGTGTGTGAATCGCTGGACTTCACCTCCGAAGTATCCGATGATGCTCCCTGCGGTTATCTGACTGATCATACCTCGGTCGATGAATCTCCTTAGAAGCTCTGGGTCACGTTGGAATGCCTCGATGCGTTCAGGGTGAGCGAGAACTGGGGTCAGGCCTTCGACCTGAATCCTGAACAGCGTCTCCTCGACGTAGTTCGGCCTTCCAAAAAACGGCATCTCCACCAGGATGTAGTGGGTGCCGTTGATGGGCAGCGCGCGTCCGGAGTTGATCTCCTCCGGCAGGGAGGCGTCCAGGTGGTTCTCCATGCCAAGCGCGAGCGTAAGCTCCACGCCGTTCGCCCGGTTTTGCTGGCTCATCTCCACCACGAGGTTGCGCAGGTGATCGACCGACGAGCTCTCGGTGACGTCCTTGCGATGAGGCGTCGCGAGGATGGAACAGGTGCCGGTCTCGGACGCGATACGGCACATCGCTAGCGTCTCTTCCGGAGTCTTCGCCCCGTCGTCCACCCCGGGAAGGATGTGGGCGTGGATGTCGTACATTATCGGCGGATGCGGATCCGGCGAAACGCTTCGGCATAGGGCATGTCCGCCCGCTGGCCGATTCGCCGCGCGTTGGACCTGACGAACTCGCCGACGTCCGTATCGCCATCATCCGAAGCGACCTGCGACGCGTGCTTCTTCAACGATTTGATCTTGAGGTCGATCGTGTTTGTGATGTCGATGAAGGTGTCAGGATCTTCGGTACCCCAGAACAGGACGTCTCCGACTTTGTGCGTTTCCAGCCCATCACGGGTGATGTGCTCGGGGTAGTGCAGCCTGTCGCGGGCGTAGGGGAATACCGCGTCCATCGTCACCGATCCGCACATCCGGTGGTCGCGGTGGAGGTAGAAGCTGCGCCTGTGCGGATCGGTGGCCAGGACCACGTCAGGCCTGAACTTACGTATCGCGTGAACGAGGTGCCCTCTGAATTCCGCGCTGTCCTCCAGGGCGCCGTCCGGGTACCGCAAGTACACGACTTTCTTGATGCCCAGGACGTTCGCGGCCTCGGCTTGCTCGCGTTCTCTGATCTCCGCGAGGCGCTCGGAGGTCAGATCGGGATCGCTGGTCCCCTTGTCGCCGTTGGTACACAGTACGTAGAACACCTCGGTCCCCTCGGCGATCCATCCGGCCACCGTCCCTCCACAGCCTATCTCCGCGTCGTCGGGATGGGGCGTCACGACCAGCGCCCGCTCCGGTCTGTCCATCGTTGTCTATGCTCCCAGAACTACTAGCTCACGATCATCGAAGCCATGATAGTCGGTCGTGTCAGACGCCTACAAGGATTGCACCGCTGCCGAGCGCTTCGCGGACGCGCCGTCCTCGTTTTGACTGGTTGGTGAGCCTCATGCCCTCTGCTACAATCGGATCGCCTCGCGCGCACCGCGCCGCCAGAAGGAGGATATGGCACCGGACGTATCCATACGCAGCTTCGAGTGGGCCGATCTGAACTCGGTAACCCACCTCTTCAACCGGATCAACGAAGTAGAAGGCACTTCCAAAGAGTTCGACCTGGAGCTGATGCGCCAGACGCTATCCCTCCCCTCGGTCTCTCCTCTGCGGAATCTCCACCTCGCGCAGATCGGGTCAGAAGTCGTCGGCTACGTGCTCGTTTCGCCGGAAGTTCCGATCGGCAGGGCGGTCGCCGCCGGTGGCATACTCGACGACTTCAGGGGCAGGGGCGCTGGGCGACAGCTCCTGAAGACCGCGATTCAGCGCGCTCGTTCCCTCGGTGTCTCGGTGCTCGATGTGCAGACGTCGCGCGACGCAGGACCGGCGAGAACGCTGCTCGAGTCTGAAGGCTTCGAGCGCGTGAAAGACTATTGGCAGATGCGCTGGGAGGGTGGCGAGCTTCCTCAGCTCGGACTTCGGCCCGAGTTCCAACTCGAGTCGTTCGTTCTCGATCGTGACGAAGCGACCTTGACCGAGATCCAAAACGCAGCGTTCGGCGAGCATTGGGGATTCTGCCCGAACACCGTCGAAGAGATCGCCGCACGTGTTCGTATGAAGGACTCTGACCCGGACGGGATCATCTTCGTGATGCACGGCGACAGACCGGCTGGATACAACTGGACGCTGAGGAACGTCAACAGCCACGGAAGTATCGGCTTAGTGTCGATGACGGGGGTACATCCTGAGTACCGCGGCAACGGACTTGGAACAGCGGTCGTCGTTACCGGGATGCAGTACCTCAGGGACATCGGCGTTGAGGCTGTCGAGCTCGAGGTGGATGCGGAAAACGCCCCGGCGATCGGCCTGTATACAAAGTTAGGATACAGGCAGGTCCACCACTCGGTGTGGTACGAGTTGAAACTCCGTTAAACGGGGAGGCTGGGAGACTCTTCCCGCTCTTCGGCCACCACCGCGGGCAGAGGCTCATCGTGAGATGGCGGGGTGCTCTTATCGACACTCTGGATCGTGACACGCTTGTCTAGCTGCATCGCGTCCGGGAGAACGATTCCGCCGGAAAATACAATCTTCATTGCGTCTTCCACGGTGATCTCTGCTTCGATCACCTCTTCTTCAGGAACGATTGCGAGCATTCCGGACGTTGGGTTTGGGACCGTTGCGATGTAAACGACGAGCATGGTGCGATCGTCTCCAGGGAGCATGCACTGGCCGGTCACGAAACCCATCGCCCTGACTCCTGGCCTCGGCCAGTCCAAAAAGACGACCCTGCTAAAGGCCTGTTCGCGCTGGGCCGATAGTGCTTCGGTCGCCTCGTGTGCGACGCCGTAGATCGTCTTGACTACGGGTATCCGGCTAAGGATCGCGTTCTGAAACTCCACAACCCTGTTTTGGCCGCGACCGCCCGTTACCAGCACGCCGATCAGATAGAAGAAGGCGAGCGTTAGGATGGACAGCACTAGCCAGGTGAGCGGCGTCGACGCAGGAAGTTCGTTGATGAAAGACCGATTCACAAACACGCCGACAAACGGTCTGAAGACGCCGTTGATTGCCGCAATGACGTAACGAACAATGAGGAGGGTGATCAGCAGCGGGATGAGTATGAGGAATCCCCGTCCCATCCGCCGCCATACGTGCCGTTGGAGCCGCCGAAGCGTGGACACACGCTCTTGTACCGCGACCCCTGGGGCCTCAGGATCAAGCCTGTGCTGCTGCGCACCGTTCATCAGTAGGGGTCCCAACTGAACTATTGCTTCCGGGGGGTTTAGAGCAATCATACCGTATCGAGACTACGGTGGGAATGCGGGGTCAGGGGGTCTAGCTGAACGCGGGGATCAGGCTACTTCAATATGCGCGGAGTAGTAGTCAAGCATCTGGTCCGCGACCCGGCCCCAGCCCATCGTCAGTGCCTTGCTGCGGGCAGCATCGCCCATCGTGTCCTTGAGGTCCGGGTTCTCGAGCAAGACGTCGAGTCGCTGCGCGAACGATTCGGGACATCGGCGGGGAACCAGATACCCGGTCTCCCCGCTGGCCACGAACGACTTGAGTCCCCCGACTCTCGACACAACGACCGGTGTTCCACAGGCCATCGCCTCCAGTGCGGCGAGCCCGAAACTCTCTGCGTAGGAAGGCAGAACGAATACATCCGCTGCGCTGTAATACGCCGGAAGCTCGCGCTGTGGGATGGAGCCGGTGAACGTTACCGAACCGCCGATCCCAAGTTCCGCGGCGAGCTTCTTCAGACGATCCAGCTCCGAGTCGCTGCCCGGGCTGCCACCGACTATTAGTACACGCAGCCTCTCCCCTCGTTCGAGCAAACGCACGGCCTGCAGCAGGATGTCCAGCCCCTTGAGCGGTTCGATTCGGCCGACGTAGAGGAGGACGTTTTGCTCCTCGATCCCCAGCGCTGATCTCGCGTCCGCCCTGTCCATCGGCGAGAAGGTCTCCAGGTTCACGCCGGCAGGCACGACCTCGACCTTGTCGGAGGGGGTATCGTACAACCTGACGATGTCCTGCTTCTCGTCCTCGGTAGAGACCACGATCCCGTCCGAGTCCGACATCACCAGCGCCTCGGTGTCGAGCCGGAGCTGCGGCTCGTGCTCACCGGCTCGTGCTCGGAGCTTCGTCTTGGCGAGGGTGTGGAAGGTCGTTAGATGAGGGATGTCCCACTCGCGGCTGAGCTCCATCCCCACCCCGCCGGACAACCAGTAATGAGAGTGAATCAGGTCGTAGCTTGTCTCTTCCCCTCGCTGGAAGTCGTAGAGCTGTTCCAAGAACGTAGGGATGTAGTTGAAGAGCTCGTCCTTGTCGGCATCGTAGGGACCCGCTTCGAGGTGAATGACCCGGGCGCCATCCTCCAAATCGACCACCATTGGGTCGTTCGGGTCGTGGTGCCTTGTGAAGACGTCGACCTGGTAGCCCCTCCGAGCGAACTCTCTGGCTAGCTGGAGGACGTAGACGTTCATTCCGCCGGTGTCTTTCTCGCCAAGTCTCGCGACAGGACATCCGTGAAAGCTCAGTAGCGCAATGCTACACATTCATAACTCCGTGCAGGTCCCGGGCATGACGCCAAATGGCCGTGCGGCCTGGCGGCCGTCCCTACGGTCATTTCGCCGGGCGCGTGATCTCCAGGTGGAACACCGCCTTGTCCACGCCGCCCAGGTTGTACTTGTATCGTTCGTTGCCTTTGAGGAAGTTGAAGGCCGTCCGGCCCTCTTCGATCGCTGACTTGATGCTCAGGGCCTTGTTGATCAGGCCGACGCTGAGCCGGGAGAAGGCGGGATCGTAGCCGCTATTATACAGAAGATACGAGCCGCAGTAGTCGAAGCAGATGCAGGCTGCGACCTGGTCGCCGTCCACTTCGAGGAAGAACAGCTTGAACACGTCTCTCCGAGACGACTCGCGCGCAATCTCTACGAAGAATCGTTCCCGGTCCGGCGTTAGGAACTCTTCCTTGTCTCTCCTGCTGGCGCGCAGCAGAGAGAAGAACGTGCGCATCGCGGCGTCCAGCCCCCCATCGGTGTTGGCAGGAAACTGACAGTGGTCTGTTTCCCGGTCGAGACGACGGATCTTGCGGCGCAGCTCGTGGCGGTCCTTCCTGCCCAGCCCCGCGACGAACGTATCCCAGGTGTCAGGCAGAATCGCGAGCGGAGTGGTCTGCTCCTCTGTAAGATTGACGTTCCAGCCACGCTCTTCGGCGAGAGCGGGGAGACATTCGAGCGTTGGCGATCCATTCGGCACTGATGACAGCTCCAGTCGTTCCCACGGCGACCGCGCCAGGTGTTCTACCAATGCGGGATAGAACTGCTCGACGCCGTCCGGTTGCACGACGAAATCGAAGTAGTCAGAGAGGTCGGGATCCCCGAGAAAAGACACGGTGGCTCCATCGCTCATCAGCGGGGCGACACCCAGGAGATCGTCTCCAGATTCAACGGACAGGATGGATGGGCTCCGGTCACCGCCGAAGATGTCCCACCACGTCTTTTGCCACCACGGTGTTACGAAGACGGTGTTGGTCACTGCTCGCGGAAGCATCTGCTCCCAGCGGTCCCAGATGGACTCGAAGCTCTCCCGGTGGACCGAAACGGCAATCACCTAAAGTTCTCTCACTGTCTGAACCGAGGAGTCAGGAGCCAACGGCCAGAGCCTGCTCAACAGCCGCGAGGTCCGGAGGGTACTCCTCCATCCACTCGGGCTCAATCTCGTTAGCCAGGTCAGGGTCCTTGAGTCCCGTTCCGGTGATGACGCACACCACTCTCTTGCCCTCCAGGTCGAGTCCGGCCTGCGCGTGCTTGATCAGTCCGGCGACGCTCGCGGCGGAGGCGGGCTCGCAGAAGATACCCTCTCGGCTGGCGAGCAGCCTGTAGGTGTCGAGGATACTGTCGTCGGAAACCATGTCGATTGACCCGCCCGATTCGTCGCGTGCTCGGAGCGCTCCGTTCCAGCTCGCGGGGTTCCCAATCCTGATCGCCGACGCGATGGTTTCGGGCTCCGGCACGACATCGCCCCGAACTATCGGCGCCGCGCCCTGTGCCTGAAATCCCATCATCCGGGGCCGCACAGCCGTCCACTCGTTGGCAAACGCCTCCTGAAATCCGAGCCAGTACGCGGTGATGTTTCCCGCGTTGCCCACTGGGATGAACAGCAGGTCGGGGGCCGATCCCATCTCCTCCACTATCTCGAACGAGGCGGTTTTCTGCCCCTGGATCCGGTTTGGGTTGACGGAGTTCACCAGGATGATCGGATTGCGCTCGGTCAGATCGCGGACCAATTCCAGCGCCTGATCGAAGCTGCCCCTGATCAACATAATACGAGCGCCGTAGGCGATTGCCTGCGCCAGCTTTCCGCGGGAGACGTTGCCCTTGGGCACGATGACCGTCGTCGGAACGCCCATGTAGGCGCCGTAGGCCGCAGCGGACGCGCTGGTATTACCCGTGGACGCGCACGCGATGCTCCGTCCACCCGCCTCGATGGCCTTGGCGACGGCCACGACCATGCCACGGTCCTTGAATGAACCCGTCGGGTTGCAGCCCTCCAGCTTGAAGTAGAGCTCTTCGCACCCGACCATGTCGCCGATGACTCGCGACTTTACCAGGGGTGTCTCACCCTCTCCCAGCGAGAACATCGGCGTGTCGTCGGTCACCGGGAGGTGGTCCCTGTACTTGTGCAGTAGGCCTCGGGTCATAGTCGGTGCGACCGGTCAGTGTTGACGGGCCGATAGTTAGCGGTCTCGCTCCGGAGAAGTGTTCGCGGTCGGGCTGGGATTGATGGCGGACAGGGTGGGATTCGAACCCACGAGAGCCCTTCAAGACCCTACGCCCTTAGCAGGGGCGCGCCTTCAGCCGCTCGGCCACCTGTCCACAGAGGGTCGGGTTCTAGGATCGACCCCAGACTGATGTTACTCTACCGTACCGCCGCTCAGAGTGACAAGTTGGAGCCGCCTTGTCGGACTCCCGACGGCGCCCCTAAAATGGATTCAACCGGTCCGGACAACCACGTCGACCGGGAAAGTGTTCAGGCCGCTTTCGCGGCGGAGGATTCAATAGTGGAAATCAGGATTCAGTCAAGGAACATGGACCTCAACCCCAGGGCTGAGAACTACATCCAGCGCAAATTCGATCGGATTGAGCGGCACCTCCGAAACATCGATGACGCCAAGATCGAGGTGTCGCGAAACGCGTCGCGCCCGTCGCGCGAACGGGTCCAGGCGCAGGTGACCCTCAACGTTGGCGGCTACACGCTGAGAGGGCAGGACTCGGGAGTGAACCTGTTCGCAGCCGTCGACGCCGTCACGGACGTGATCGATACGCAAGCCCGTCGGTTCAAGGGCAAGGTTTACCGCTCCGCCCAGGCGAAAAAGGCGAGGCGGGGCTTCCGCGAGGTACCCCTCGAGGCGATCGTCGACACTAACGTTCCCGACGAAGAGGACGTACTTGAGGAAATCGGCGAGGTCGTCCGGACCAAACGATTCGCAATGACGCCGATGTCCGTCGAAGACGCTATCCTGCAGATGGAAATGCTTGGCCACAGCTTCTTCCTGTTCTTCAACATCGATTCCAACGGGTACAACGTCGTCTACCGCCGCAGCGAGGGCGACTACGGCCTCATTGAGCCGGAGCTAGTGTGATACGCACTCTGTAGGGCATACGAGGGCGAACCTTTGTTGACGTCCGGTGATCGCTTGAACGCCCGAACTCCCGCCCTTCGACAAGCTCAGAGCCTGCCCCGGACCCGATCCGGGGCGGATGTTCCAGGACGGAATCTACATGACCACACTCTTCGAACGAGACCCTGAGGTCGCCCAGGCGATCCAGGACGAGACCCGCAGGCAGCGGCAGAACATCAACCTAATCGCCTCGGAGAACTACGCCAGCCGCGCGATCCTCGAGGTACAGGGCTCAGTGATGACCAACAAGTACGCAGAGGGGTACCCCGGTAGACGCTACTACGGCGGGTGCGAGTTCGTCGACGTGTCGGAACAGCTTGCGATCGACCGGGCGAAGGAGTTGTTCGGAGCAGATCACGCCAACGTACAACCCCACTCTGGCGCCCAGGCGAACATGGCCGCCTACTTCGCGACACTCGCGCCAGGAGACAACGTCATGGGCCTGAACCTGGACCACGGAGGGCACCTGACTCACGGAAGCCCCGTGAACTTCTCGGCGAAGCTCTACAACTTCGTCCCGTACACAGTCGACCGGGAGCTGGAGCTCATCGACTACGACGAGGTCCGCCAGTTGGCGAAGGAGCACAGGCCCAAACTTATCGTGACCGGAGCGACCGCCTATACACGCACAATCGACTTCGCCAGGTTCCGCGAGATCGCGGACGAAGTGGGAGCGACGCTGCTGGCAGACATTGCGCACATCGCGGGACTGGTTGCTGCCGGGGAGCACCCATCCCCGGTGGGAGAGGCGCAGGTCATCACGTCAACGACAACAAAGACGCTTCGGGGCGCCCGGGGCGGAATGATCCTGTGCAACAAGGAGTTCGCCAGGAGCGTGGACCGGGCCGTCTTCCCGAACATGCAAGGGGGTCCACTCGAGCACGTGATCGCAGCCAAGGCCGTCTGCTTCCGCGAGGCGATGACGTCCGAGTTCGTCGAGTACGCGCGTCAGATCCGGTTGAACGCTGTGGCGCTCGGCGCATCACTGTCCGCGGGCGGACTCCGGCTCGTCGCAGGGGGCACGGACAACCACATGGTCTTGGTCGACCTCCGATCGCTCGGTGTCACGGGAAGCCAGGCCGAGGAGGCGCTCGGACGGGCCAACATCGTCGTGAACCGCAACGCGATTCCATACGATCCGCAGCCTCCCAGGACCGCCAGCGGCGTGCGGCTCGGGACGGCGGCGATCACCTCGCGGGGGTTTGAGGAGAACGACGCCAGGCGCGTGGGCGAGCTGATCGTAAATGTCCTCAACGACGTCGACAACGCGTCGGTTCAATCCGCGGTCCGCGACGAAGTCCTGCACGTGACCCCCAGCTTCCCGATCCCAGGCATCGACTTCTAGATCAGGAATAGTACAAATGTGCTAGTCTGTGTTAGACTAGGGCCAGAGAGCGGGCGGAATTGGCTCGCCGTTCTACTTTAGGAAGGATGTCGGGAGGGGACTCACATGACTGTGCGGCGAGACGGCGTATTCATCTGGGTTACCTGGCTGTCGAAGCTTCTGGTGGGCGACAGTTCGTGTGAGTGGGCGTCCTGGTTCAAGGCGCACTTCACGGCCTACGACAAGGCCCCAAGCGACTTCGACACCGCATCTTGGCTGATGAATCACACCGCCCTGACCAATGAGGTCAGAAGTCTGCTGGAGAACGCAGGGTCCACCGTCCGCACGGAGAACCAGAACCTCTTCCGAATCCAGGGAAACTCGGGAACCGTTCTGGGCGGTAAGCCGGACCTGGTGGCACTCTCTGAGAATGGATCAGGGATCATCTACGACATCAAGACGGGTCAGCCCCGGCCTTCCGACACTGCACAGGTCATGATTTATATGTACGGGCTCCCGCACACCCCCGAGTTCAGGGGGATGGAGTTCGACGGACGGCTCGTCTACACCGGCGATCGCGAATCAGAGATTCCCGCGTCGGCGGTCGACGACACGTTCAGGTCGAACCTGCACGGGCTGATCCGGCGGATCTCCGACGCGGAGCCTGCCAGAAGAGTCCCCAGCGCCTCGGAGTGCCGGATGTGCGACCTGACAGCCGCCGACTGCCCCGAGCGCATCGAGTGGGAAGAGGCTGCAGAGGGCGCAGTCACCGCCGACTTCTAAGGCGTATACCGACGGACAGATCGAACCATGGTGCCGAAGGTCGGAGTCGAACCGACACGGGATCTCTCCCACCGGTTTTTGAGACCGGCGCGTCTACCATTCCGCCACTTCGGCACGTCGGGGCGTGCTCACGGATTCTAGCACCGGGCGAGCGGAGAGTTACAGCAGCGCCCGGTTCGTGTACCGAGATCAACCGCCTACCGATTGGATGGCGAATTCAGTGGGTGCGGCGTGGCATTCGACGCGCCAGCCACCATACGTCATTCTGAGAGCGCAGTGAAGAACCCCGCCTTGGCGGGCTCGCCGTTCGGCAATCTCGCGGGCAGTCACGTTGTTTGGTCAGAGATGCTTCGGCTGCGCCTCAGCATGACAGTAGGCGGTGGATTTCGGTTGGGCTCAATGATCCCGAATAGCTCATGGTGAGTCGTATCGCGACGACTTATCGACCTGTCCCAACATCGGGGCCGCGAACCCGACAAACTGACAGCCGTCAAGGAGATTGATGGGTGAACAGGGTGAGCGGTCACAGGTCAGGAGAAATCTACTACGGCTGGTTCGTGGTCGCGGCGTGCGTGTTCATCGCGATGGCGGGCATGGGGACGACTACAGGGTTCGGCGTGTTCATCATCCCGATGAGTGAGGAGTTCGCTTGGAGAAGGGGGCCGTGTCGTTGGCCGCGTCTCTCGGCACCATAGTCGGTGGAGTCAGACAACCCGCAATCGGCAGAGTGTTCGACCGAATCGGCGTCCGCAGGTTGACCCTGTCGGGTCTCGTCGGTTTGGGCGTAGCGAAGAGTCGATTAACTGCGCTCTCGGGGTGGGCAACCTAGGTCCTACCCGCCACCTCCTCCTCAAGGATCTCTGTGATCCATTCGTCAATGTTCATTCCTTTCTGGAGGGCCATCTTGGCTATCTTGTGTTGGAGTTCTGATCCCAGGCGGACGGTCAACTCGTCATGGGACGGTCCGATCTGGCGCAAGAATTCGACGAGTCGGCGAACGGAACCTCTAGAGATCTCGGGCTGAGGGTGTTGCCGATGGATTGCGATTCTGTCTGCTCCTTTTCTCAAGAGCACCCTCGATCCCGACCGCTCCCGAATCTCCACCCCGAAAGCCCGAAGCATCGAATCCACCTTCGTCCACCTGATGTCCGACGGTGTGGGTCTGGCGAAGACCCGGGCCAACGTGCGCCTGTGTCTGGCCGTCAGGATCGAATTGTACGCTTCTACGCAGTGGTGATTCCACATCGCGTCTGACTATGGAATTGTGGGGCGGGACGCGACGGGGACTGCGATCAAGCTTGTAGAGGAGGTGTTGTATTCTCCCTTGCATTGGACGGCTGCCCTCCGGCATTCCGCCCCAGGACTCGCCCTGATACTCGGACCACCACTTCGGCACGTCGGGGCGTGTTCAAGGATGCTAGCACCGGGAGAGTTGAGAGTTATTGGTGCGCGTATTCCACGAGCAATCCGCCGAACCCGGGTGTAGCATTCTCCGGGCACCTGGTGTCACGCTCCCCTGACAGGCGCGCGGCGAACCCGATAAACTGACAGCCGTCAAGCAGATTGATGGGTGAACAGGGTGAACGGTCACAAGTCAGGAGAAATCTACTACGGCTGGTTCGTGGTCGCGGCGTGCGTGTTCATCGCGATGGCGGGCATGGGGGCGACCACAGGGTTCGGCGTCTTTATCATCCCGATGAGCGAGGAGTTCGCCTGGAGCAGGGGGACAATATCCCTGGCTGCGTCGGTCGGCATGATCGTGGGTGGGGTGAGTCAACCGATCTTCGGAAGGATCTTCGATCGGATCGGGGGTCGACGATTGATCCTGGCCGGACTCGTGGGTTACGGAGTGTCGACCCTACTCCTGACGTTCACGAACAACATTGTCTACCTTGTGTTCGTGTTCGGGGTGTTGATAGCGCTCACGGGCAGCGCGGGTACCTTCAATATCGCCATCGCTCTTGTCTCCAAGTGGTTCGTCCGGCAGCGCGCGACCGCGCTCTCGCTGGTGTCGGCGGGAGGCTCGCTCGGAGGGCTGGTGTTCGTTCCGTTCATCGCGTTCATTCTGCCTGTGATAGGTTGGCGGAACACATGGGTCGTACTCGGACTGATCGTCCTCGGCCTGGCGATTCCGGTTGCTTTCCTAGTGCTCAAGAATGACCCGGAGGATGTCGGCCAGATGCCGGATGGCGACGCCCGGGTTCGGGATGCTGAGGAGACTCGGCCCGCCCGCAGAGGCCCGCTGGAGGTGGACCACTGGCTGCAGGCCCTGAAATCGGCGCCGTTTTGGCAGATCTCGGGCGGGTACTTCGTGTGCGGCGTTACAACCTCTATGATCTCGACCCACTTCGTGCCCTACGCGATCGAGGCGGGATTCTCCGCGACGTCCGGCGCCCTTGCGTTCGGAGTACTGAGCGGTCTGAACGTGGTCACGGTCATGGGGACCGGTATGTTGGGCGACCGACTTGGCCGCAAGAACGTGTTGGCGGCGGTCTACCTGACACGGGCTCTCTCGTTCGCCGTGCTGCTGACCGTCCCCGGCCTTTGGGGACTGTTCGGCTTCGCGGTGATCAGCGGATTCTCGTGGTTCGGCTCGGTCCCGCTCACGACTTCTCTCACTGCAGAGGTCTACGGTTTGAGGAACATCGGGACCCTGAGTGGAGTGGTCTACCTGGCGCACTCGGTGGGCGCCGCACTCGCGATCCAGATCGCCGGAGTCATGAAGGACGTGACCGGGGACTACGTCGTGCCGTTCGGAGCGGGTGGCTTACTTCTCGTTGCCGCGACGGTCCTGAGCTTCTCAATCAGGGAGACACGCTACTCGTCGCGATCCGCGGCTGCGGCTATCGGCTGAGTCTCTGGACTATCTATCATGCACTGTCCGCGATAGATCTACGGATTCCTTACTCGGTCAGAAACTCCCTGACCACGTTTACAAACTCGGCAGGGCGTTCCAGCTCAGGTCTGTGGCCGCAATCATCGAACACCGTCAGGCGCGAGCCTGGTATCGACTCGTTATAGCGCTGCCCAGCGCTTACCGGGACTATCGCGTCGTCTCGACCCCACACCAGCAGCGTCGGCACGCGCTTCAGGCGGTGCAGCAGGTGGGGAAGGTTGGGGTTGTGCATGTACGGACGCCAGCTCAGCATACAGGAGACCTCTCGAACGTCCTCCCAATCGGCGAGAAGTTCAGGGCTCGGCTCATCGGGGCACACGGTGGCAAACTCGGCGACGTTGTCCCTGTCGAGTACGCTGGCGCCAAGGAACACCGGCATCGTGATCAGGAACATGTCGATGATCTCGCCCACCGGCGGTCGGACGCCGGCGGAGCCGACCAGGACGAGCTTCTTAAACCGTCCGGGGTCCATTGTGGCGAGCTCTGCCGCCAGCCATCCCCCCAGGGAGAACCCCACCACGCTGATCCGCCCGAGGTCCATGTCGTCTAGCGCCTCCAGGTAGTACCCGGCCATGTCGCGCATCGACATCGCCCAGTCGAGCCGCGCCGACCCAGCGTATCCGGGCATCATCGGGATCTGCAGCGAGAACTCCTGCGACAGCGACTCGTGCCACTCAAGCCAACCAAGGTGACCCGTCTCGTCGTGGAGGACCAGTAGTGGCTCCCCTTGACCGCCCGACACAAGGCTCAACTCGAGTCCGGCCAGCTCCCGCGTGTAACGCGTCCATGTCTGCTGTGCGGTAGTCATCGTCGTTTCATCCTCTCGATTTACCCCCAAGGTCTTGTCTCAAGTCTGTTCGTCCTCGGAGTCCGCAACCCCTTCCCTGGGTCCCGGCCTCCGCCGGGACGACGGGTATCGCTTTCAGGTCCGACTTCCACCTGAAGGGCAGCGGGCTAGAATCCCGACGACAGACTCGACTACGCGGCGAACAGGCCCTCGACGAAGCTGCGCGGATCGAACACCGCGACGTCGTCCGGCTGCTCCCCAGTCCCGATGAACAGGACTGGGAGGTTGAGCTCGTCCGTGATCGCGAGGACGACGCCCCCCTTTGCCGAACCGTCAAGCTTGGCGAGAAACACCCCGGCGCACATCATGTCCTCGACGAATGTTCTCGCCTGGAGCAGCCCGTTCTGCCCGGTCGTTGCGTCCAGTGCCAGGATGACCCGCTGGGACCTGGATACACCTTGCCGGGCGATCACGTTTCGCATCTTTTTGAGCTCGGCCATCAGGTTCGCTCGGGTGTGCAGGCGTCCGGCGGTGTCGATGATGACAACGTCCGACCCGCGTGCCTTCGCCGCCTGGATGCTGTCGAAGGCAACCGCGGCGGAGTCCGCTCCCTGCCGGTGGGCGATCACGTCGACGCCCAGTCTGTCGCCCCACGCCTGAAGCTGCTCGATCGCCGCCGCTCTGAAAGTGTCCCCCGCTCCCAGAAGAACGGACTTTCCTTCATCAGTGTAGAGCTTTGTCAGGCGCGCGATACCGGTCGTCTTGCCGACTCCGTTCACTCCGACCATCAGGATCACCAGGGGTCCATCTTCGACCTCCATCGCGTCGTCGCTGCCCGAGACGCTGAGCATACCGACCATCTCCTCTTTGAGCGCCTCAAAGGCATCCTGGGGACGGCTGACTCCCGACCTTCGGATACGGTCACGCAGGTTGTCGAGCAGCTTCATCGTAGTCGCCACGCCGACGTCGGCGGAGATGAGTATCTCCTCAAGCTCGTCCCAGAGGTCGTCGTCGATCTGGCTGCGCTGAAACACGCCGGTCATCCGGCGGAACCACCGTTGACGCGTCTTGCCGACCGCGTCCTGCGTCCTCTCGCGGTCTTGCTGTTCTCTTCGTCCGAGGAACCGGAGCATCGCCATCCTTAGTACCCTTTGCCGCCCCTTCGCTGGGCGGAGCTGCTTTGGAGCGAGGGCGTCTCGTCCGCGCATCGCGTCTCTGGCCGTTACCGAGATGCGGACTGAGCGTAGCACCTGGAGACCGGTGCCTCAACTCTCGCTGCCCGGCGTCTCGATACCCCCAGGTCGAACGTTGTCCGTATAATACCCGGAGTATGACTTCTGCCCTGGCATGGCTCGTCACCGTCGAGATCATTGGTCTGGCGGCGTTCCCGTTGGCCTACTTCTTGCTTCCGAGGTTGGCGGATCGTGGCTACGGGCTTTCCAAGGCTCTGGGTATCCTACTCATTGGCTACGCGGCGTGGATACTCAGCGTATTTCATGTGCTGCCGAGCGAACGCGCCGGCCTCGCCGGACTGGTCGTGTTGATGGCAGGGGTCGCAGCCTGGATCGTGTATGTCCACCGCCGGGAGATGCTCGACTTCCTCAAGGGCAATTGGCGGCTCATCGCCGTCATCGAGCTGGTGTTCCTGGTGTTCCTCATCGGCTGGACGCTGTTTCGAGCGTACGATCCCGCCATCGACCACACCGAGCAGCCGATGGACTTCGCGTTCCTAAACGCTTCGATTCGGTCGATCTTCGGCCAGCCCGAAGACCCCTGGCTCCGCGGCGAAACCATCAGCTACTACTACTTCGGCTACTGGATGTTCGGAGCGGTCAGCGAGCTCTCCGGAGTCGCGTCCAAGATCTCGTACAACCTCTCGATGGCGCTCATCCCCGCCCTCGCGTCGGCCGGCATAGTGTCCGTGGTCTTGAGTCTGGTGCGGGCCGAGGGAGCTTCCTGGCGACTCGGATTGGCGTCGGGAGTCGCGGCCGGCGTCGTACTCGGGATCGTCTCGAACCTGGAAGGCGTACTCGAGTTCATGCGCGCCAACGCTATGGGGTCGCAGGGATTCTACGACTGGATCGGAATCCAGGGCCTCAGCGGACCGGCGGAGACGCTGTCCCAAAGCTGGCACCCCGAAGAGTACTGGTGGTGGTTCAGGGCCACCCGGGTCATCAACACGTTCCAGGAGGGAGTGGGAGTCGACTACACGATCCAGGAGATTCCCTTCTTCAGCTTCATGCTGGGTGACCTGCACCCGCACGTGTCCGCGATTCCATTCGCCCTCCTATTCACCGCCTTCGTGCTGAACTTCGTCAGGGCGGATATGTTGGAGCTACGACGGCTCGACTGGCGCGGCTGGTGCACTGTGGCAATCATGGGCGTTTCGCTCGGGGGTCTTGCGTTCACGAACATGTGGGACCTTCCCACGCAGGCCGCCCTTCTTGTCGGTGCCGCAGCCCTCAAGGCGTATCCGCGTCCGTCGTCTCAGGACGAGTCGGAGCAAACCGTACTCGACCAGCTTCGCAGGATGGCGTTTGCGGTCGTGCAGGCGCCGGCGGTCGTGATCCTTCTGGCGATCGCCCTCTACCTTCCGTACTACACCGGATTCACGAGCTCGATCGAGGGCGTCGGCGCCGTTGTCACCCCGACGCGGTACCTGCACATGCTCATCGTGTGGGGGGTTCCTCTCGTGCTGGTCGCCCCGTTTGTCGTCGCGTGCTTCTGGCAGACCAACGTCGGACCGGACTGGCGCCGGATGGCGGCGTTGTCGATGCTGGTCGCGTTTCTGCCGCTCGTTGTCTGGATCGTCGTCCGTCTTCAGTCGGCAGACGCAATCGAGGGCCCAATCACGAGGGGGATCCACGTCCTTCCTTTAGCGCTTCTCGTCGGAATGGGTGCATGGTCGGCACTGTACGAGGTCAACACCCGCGGCGTTTCAGGAAAGGCGTTCGCGCTGGTCCTCGCGATCCTCGGTCTGTTGATGATCATGGGGCCGGAACTGCTGTTCGTGGACGATTACTTTGGCGTGAGCAACGCGAGGATGAACACCGTATTCAAGCTGTACTACCAGGCCTGGGTGATGCTTGCCACGGTCTCCGGGTTCGCTTTCTACTATTGGTCGACCGCTACGGACGGTACCGTCGGATGGCGGCGGCTGCTAACGAGGCTGTGGGCGGTCGGTGCGACGGTCCTGATCGTAGGAGGTCTGTACTACCCGGCGGCGGCCGCGGCGAGCAAGTCCAACGACTTCAGCGCCGAGCCGACCCTCGACGGACTCTCATTCGTAAGGCAGAGAGACCTGGCGGAGTACGATGCGATCGAGTTCATCAAGAAGAACGTTCCTGCCGACGCGGCGATCGTCGAAGCGGTTGGCGAGTGGTTCGATGCGGGTCTCGTCTCTAGAAGCACCGGAGTCCCAACGGTGTTCAACTGGCCGGGCCACCAGATACAGTGGCGGGGGTCCTCAGAGTCCTTCGACGGACGTCAGCAGGACGTGGAGACGATCTACCAGACCCTCGACCCGCTGGAAGCCCGAAACCTGCTGGCAAAGTACAACGTAGATTACGTGTACGTGGGATCGCGCGAGCGCCAGGCCCACGACGGTCCTGGACTCGGCAAGTTTGCGGAGTTCATGGACACGGTCTTCCAACAGGGTGAAGTGACCATCTACCGGGTGAGAAAGTAGTGGAACGACTCCTCGATCAGTACCGTTTCCGGATGCCGAACGTAAACAACGCTTTTCGCTGGTGGGAGGCCGCCGGATACGCCGCGCTGATCGTCGTCGGCCTCGCAATGCGACTCTGGGACCTCGGCTCGCGTGCCATGCACCACGACGAGAGCCTCCACGCCCTCTACTCGTGGAACCTGTTAACCGGATCGGGGTACGAGCACAATCCGATGATGCACGGGCCGTTCCAGTTCCACGCAAACGCTGCGATGTTCTTCGTCCTCGGTGATAACGACGTCACCGCACGGCTGCTGTCCGCCGTAATGGGAACAGTGCTGATCGTGATGCCGCTTCTGCTCCGAAGCAGGCTCGGTCGGCTAGGGGCGCTATTCGCCTCGGCACTGATCGCGGCCTCGCCGGCGATCCTCTACTTCAGCCGATTCGCACGGAATGACATCCTGATGGCGGTGTGGACGTTTGGTCTGGTTGTCTGCATGTGGCGCTACTTCGACGAGGGGCGCAATCGCTACCTGTACGCCGGCGCGGCGCTCCTGGCGCTGCTGTTCGCCACGAAGGAGGTATCATACCTGGTCGTCGCGACCCTTGGTCTTTGGTCGTTCCTGCTTGTCGTCTGGCCCCACTTGCGCCGGGTATCGGGGTCAATCCAGGTTCAGGGCGTTTCGCCGCCTGCTGCGCTCGGCCGTTTCATTGGGGCCCTGTGGAGCTCCCAGAGTGGGAACGAGTCGAGTCTCTGGCGACTGTCACGCCCTGCGGCGTTCCTCGCATTCCTGGTTACGATCACCTTGCCGCAGTGGTCCGCGTTTGCCGCGATTCTTCAGGACTCGGCCCTGTTTAGCTGGACAAATCTCACTTTGGCCGCGCCCGACGGGAGCCCCAACATCGGCGAGCCGCTGGGCGGGGCCAGCGCGATCGCGTTTCTGATCGTCGTCGGGCTTCTGGGGGCGTCCGCCTACTTTGGCTACCGGTGGAACTGGTCCGTTTGGTGGCGCTGCGCCCTCATCTTCTACACGATCTGGACGCTCCTCTATACCACATTCCTGACCAACTTCTACGGCGGGATCAAGAGCGGCATCTGGCAGGCGCTTGGCTATTGGGTGGTCCAACAAGGCGAGGGACGGGGCAGCCAGCCGTGGTACTACTACTTCGTTATCGGCTCCGTCTACGAGTTCCTGCCTTTGTTCGTGGGCGTGATCGGAGTCTGCCTGTTCGTCCGGAGGCGCGACCGGTTCAGCCTGTTCCTCGTCTACTGGCCGGTGATCACGTTCCTTCTCTATACGGTCGCGAGTGAGAAGATGCCGTGGCTTCTCGTGAACGTCACACTGCCGTTCATCGTGCTGGTCGGGAAGCTCCTGGCGGACGTGGTCCAGCGCGTCGACTGGCGAAAGCTCTTCGACAACGGCGGTTACTTTCTGATTCCAGGCGTGCCGCTGTTCGTCGTCCTGCTGTGGAATCTCGCAATGTACTCTGCGCCCGACGCGAATGCCTGGGCCGTAGTCTTCCCGGTGGTTGTGGCGATGGTGCTGATCGCGATGGCCGTAGTAGGGGCGTACATCTCCCGTCGCATCGGATATCGAAACGCCCTCAGCGTTTCGCTGCTCGGAGTGGTGGCGATACTGCTCGTCCTGTCGGTGCGCTCTGGGGTGATAGCCTCCTACATGAACGGCGACACCCCGATCGAGCTCATCGTATACACTCAGACCTCCCCCGACGTGATTGATGTGTTGGACAGGATCGAACAGCGGCGGGATGAGTCCCCCGGGACCGTCGCAATCGACGGCACGTCCGGGTTTAGCTGGCCATGGGCCTGGTACCTGCGAGGCCAGTCGTGGGTCGAGTTCCCGGCATTCAGCTCTTCGTCTTTCGATACCACCCCAGACGACGAGGTCGTGATCGTCCATTCCAATAGCCAGGTCTCGGCGGAAAGCGGCCTCAGCGGCCCATACACGCAAGGAGAGAGGATCAGACACCGCTGGTGGTTCCCTGAGCATCTCTACAGGGGATTGACGCCTGTGAAGTTCGTCAGGGGAATCTTTGACAGGTCGGCCTGGCGAAGCGCGGGAAGCTACTGGCTCCACAGGGAAGGTATTGAGCACAGGATCGGCAGCGAGGACTCTTACGCCTACTTTCGGCAGCAGACGCCATAAGAGACGGGCCCTTTAACCCCCTCTCAGCCCCACGCGGGCAGGATGCCTGCGCTCCCAGTGGTGCACGCGAAGGCACTTTGAGCCTTCCTCAGCACACCCGCCGCCTCTACAATACCTGTATGCCGTGTCCGTTGGGGTTCAGATTGAGCTGAGGATATGAAGTACTGGATCGCCGTCGGCGTCACCGTGGTTCTGCTGGCGCTGTTCCTGCTCACCGTCGACGTGAGCCGGATGTTTGACGCCCTCAAGGATGCGAGCTACTGGTACGTGATCCCGGCCGTGGCGATGTACCTTGTCTCGGTGTACTTCAGGTCGCTGCGGTGGACGGTCATGCTCAGGCACCTGAAGCCCGTTGGGACGTTCAGACTGTACCCGGTCGTGGTGATCGGGTACATGGCCAACAACCTGCTCCCGATGCGACTCGGCGAGCTCGTACGAAGCTACTACGTCGGCGAGCGAGAGGGCATCAGCAAGGCCTCGGCCCTGATGACGGTTTTAGTCGAGAGGGTGTTCGACGCGATCACGCTGCTGTTCTTCATCGCTGTCGTAGCGCTGTTCGTTCCCGTTTCGGCACTCACCCGGTCGTTCGCGGAGTCGTCCGGCGTCCCTTGGCCTCTTCTGGTGCTCGGATTCAGCCTGCCGTTCTTTGTCGCCTTTGCCGTTCTCGTTCTCCTCGCCGTTTACCCGGCGCAGACGCGCGGGTTCGCGCTGCGGCTGGCGAGGCCGCTTCCCAGCCGGCTGAGGTCGCCTATGGACTCCTTGGTCGCCATGCTGCTCGATGGTCTTGCGCCGTTGAGAAACCCGCGGACCTTGGCGGCGTTGTTCTTGCTGTCAATTCCGATTTGGTTAACCGAGGCCGCGGTTTTCTGGATACTGGGGTTCCCGTTCGAGATAGACAAGGCGCACGCTGGACCGGCGTCTATGGCCGTGACCATGGTACTGGTGACCGCCATCACTAACGTCGGTGCGTCAATTCCCGCGGCGCCTGGAGGGTTGGGTCTATTCGAGATCATCGCACGCGAGACGCTGGTGCTGTGGCCTCTGGCATCGGTCGACAGGTCCGTGGCTGCCGGGTTCGCCGTGGTGGTTCACGCCACGATTCTACTGCCGATGATCGTCCTGGGGCAGGTTCTGCTTTGGGCCGCGCACATCTCGCTTCGCCGGCTTTCGAGAGAGGGCAGCGTCGGATGAGGTCCGAGGTGAGGGCGACCCAATGCGCGTAGGTGTTATCGGGGCCGGAGCGACGGGGTTGCCCGCGGCGTACGACCTCCTCAGGGCGGGGCACGAGGCCGTCGTCTACGAGCGGGCGCCGTTCATCGGCGGTCACGCCTCCACCTTCGACGTCGGCGGTGAACGACTAGAGCGTGGCTACCATCACTGGTTCACCTCCGACACGGACATCATCGAACTGATCGAGGAGATCGGCCTCGGCCACACGGTGCGCTGGATCGACTCGACGGTCGGCACTCTTCACGATGGAGTGATCTATGACTTCGTCACGCCGATGGACCTGCTCAGATTCAAGCCTCTCAGCTTTGTCGATCGTGTGCGGCTGGGCCTGACCACGCTCTACCTCCAGCGCCAGAAGAACTGGCTGAAGTACGAGGGCGTTACCGCCGCCGCCTGGCTCCGCAAGTACGGAGGGCGTCGTGTCTACGACGCCTTCTGGGGACCGATGCTGAGGGGCAAGTTTGGCGAGAACTACTTCAAACAGGTCACTATGGCCTGGGTCTGGGGGAAGATCAACACGAGGGTCAAGTCAAGGGACAAGAGCATGGTCCGAGAAAAGCTCGGATACCCGTTGGGCAGCTTCGGGATGGTCTTCGACACCCTCGCGGACCGGATCCGCGAGCTCGGCGGCGAGGTGCATACGTCCGCCTCGGTAGACCGCATCGTGGTCGAAGACGGCGGGCTCTCGGGCCTGGAAGTTCAGCTTGGAGACGCCGAGCCGAGGGAAGAGAGCTTCGATGCGGTGCTGGCGACCACCCCGTCGCCGGTGTTCGCCAGGCTGGCGCCGCCTCTTCCGGACGATTACCAAGCAAGGCTCGACCGCGCCCGATACATGTCCGCGGTCCTCATCGTCCTGGTGCTCGACAGACCACTGTCTCACGTCTACTGGCTCAACGTCGCCGACCGGTCTATGCCATTCGTCGGAGTGATCGAGCACACCAACCTGATCGGCTCCGAGCACTACGGCGGTAGGCACATCGTCTACCTCTCGAACTACCTGACGACCGACGATCCGCTCTACCGGATGGAACACGAGGAGCTACTGGAGGTGTACCTACCTCATCTGAAGAAGATCAATCCGAGCTTCGAGCTGGACTGGATCGAGACCAGCTACCATCACCGAGTCGACGGCGCGCAGCCTGTGATCGGCGTGGGCTACTCAGAGCACATCCCAGACCACCGCACGCCGTTCGCGGGCGTCTACCTGGCGAACACTACGCAGATCTACCCGGAGGACAGGGGGACGAACTATAGCGTGCGTATGGGGCGCCGGGTGGCGCGGATGATAATGGACGACTTCGCGTGAGCTACTGCACCCACGGCAGCGCCGTGATCCCATAGTGGCAGGTGTACGCGACCGTCAGCGCCTTAAGGAGCTTGCCGCAGAATACGACGGCCAGGAACCGCCGGAACGGATACTGCACCGTGCCGGCGGCGATGCCGACGAGGTCGAACAGGGGGTTGGGGATCGCGGAGAACAGGAAGAGTACGATCGCGCCGCGTTTCATCATCCACCGGGCCGCCACCGGCCGCATCCGCTGGTAGGCGGGCACACGGTCGAACAGCTTGTTTCCGCCAAGTCCGATTACGTATCCTGACCACTCGCCGAAGAACTCTCCAAGACCTGCCAGGCAACCAACAACGAAGGGGTTGAGCGGAACACTTAACGTGCAGGTGGTGATCAGACCCGGGACCGGCAGAACGATTGACACCGCCCCAAGGAAGTTCAGCAGGAAGACGCCGGGGTAGCCGGCAACCTGCACGGCGTCGATCTGTCCCCTGAGTAACCACGCCGTGAGCACTATCGCGCCCACGAGCACCAGTCCGGAGACTGACAGCGCCCGTTGATGCCTGGCCCAAACCTGGGCCATTGAGATCGCCATTGTAGGTGTAGTTTGCTGCTGCAACGCGGGCCTTCGATGTCGGGCCGAGGCTCAACCTAGAAACAAGTGGACGGAAGTCCACCGATAGTGCCTCAATCGTAGTGGGGAGACGCGTAGAGCCGTAGTCTACCAGAGCAGCCGAGGGGCTGCTGGCAAGGACCCACAACCCAAATCCACCACCAGACGATTGAATCAATGGTCTAGCGGGTGCAGCTTGGATTCCGCCTCTCGCGGGCGAGATACGCCACGGCGCACAAGTGCCCGCGCTCCAGGTTCGGCCGACGCGGACATGCCGGACTTAGGCGGTGGATTTCGGCACAACCGCGACGCTAGCGGGACAGGAACTCCAGAGTCAGCCGGTTGAAGTCGTCGGCGCGTTCCATATGCACCCAGTGTCCGCAGCTCCCGAAGACGTGGAGCTCGCATTGGGGCAGAATGCTCGCTGTACGGTAGGCATGTTTGACCGGGATGATCTGGTCGTCTGCTCCCCAGAAGAGCAGTGTTGGGATTTGGAGACGTCGGAGACGGCGTGTAAGTACGTAGGGTCTCCTGACTCCTAAGATGCCCACGTACGTCCGCGTTATCTTCAGCGCCGCCTCCCTCGCCCCCGGCAGCCCGTTGGTGCGCCGGAGCTCGTCCAAGAGATCGTCTGTTGCGAAGCTCTTGTCGTAGAAGGACTTCTTAAGCCAGACACCGGTACTGTCGAGGAGTGGGATGGTCATGATCTCGCCCATCACGGGCAGCGTCGCCACACGGAGAAACGGAGCGATGTTGCGGCCCAGGGACGCGCTGGCCGACAGGACGAGCTTGGATACGAGCTCCGGGTATCGGAGCGCGACCAGCAGGGACAGACCCCCGCCGAGCGACTTTCCGACAAGCACGACCCTTTCGTGGCCGAGTGCTTCGACTAGCTCCCTGACGAACTCGATCATCGAGTCCGCATCGTAGGAGATGGCGGGCTTCTCGCTGTCGCCGTGGCCAGGCAGATCGACCGTGTAGACCCGATGGTGTTGGGACAGCTCGAGTATATTGTCCCGCCAGCCGACCATCGACGCTCCGAGTCCGTGGAACAGGACGACGGGCGATCCTTGCCCCGACTCCAGATATCGGACGCGCATCCCCGAGACGGTGATGTCTCTAAGCTTGCCTGGGAGTCGGATCATGTTGCACTCGGTAGGGGATTCAGGCTCAATGCATTTCGATCGGGATCGCTCCTGTCAAATGGAATGGGAACGACTTCCGAGAGTGAGCCGCTCATGATGCCCGGGCTCGAGATGCAGGCTCGGCGCCGACAGACACGGGGACCCTTTCGCGCTTCTCGAACGTTAGGGCGCCCTCGCCCGGATTGCCGACGACGTGGTCGCCCGACACGAGATCGCCGGCGAGGATCATCCTGGAAAGCGGATTCTCGATCGAGCGTTGCACGAGCCGCCGTAGCGGCCTCGCGCCATACGTCCTGTCGAACCCCTCGCTAACCAACCAGTCGTACGCTGCGCTCGTGAGCTCGATCGTTACTCCGTGCTCCCAGAGCCTCTCGGAGACCGCCGAAACGTTGATATCCACCACCTGCCTGAGCTCGGACTCGCTCAGCGCGTCGAACACGATCACCTCGTCGATTCGGTTGAGGAACTCCGGTCTGAACACCCGCTTGAGAGCCTCCTCGATGACGGCGCGCTGACTCGCCTTCTCTCCCTCGGCCGCCGAACCGCGCAGAAAGCCGAAAGGCTCGCGCGTCTCGACCCCCGTGCCGAGGTTGCTCGTCATTATGATCAGCGTGTTGCGGAAGTCGACAGTTCTGCCATGGCCATCCGTCAGACGCCCATCCTCGAGGATCTGTAGCAGCACGTTGAACACGTCCGGATGGGCCTTCTCGATCTCGTCGAAGAGCACGACCCGGAACGGCCGTCTGCGGACAGCCTCGGTGAGCTGGCCGCCCTCGTCGAATCCGACGTACCCCGGGGGCGCGCCGATGAGCCTGGAGGCGGTGTGCTTCTCCATGTACTCGGACATGTCAACGCGGACCATGTTTTGCTCGTCATCGAACAGGAACTCCGCCAGGGAGCGAGCAAGCTCCGTCTTGCCGACGCCGGTGGGGCCGAGGAAAATGAAGCTGCCGATCGGGCGATCGGGGTCCTTGAGCCCGGATCGGGCGCGCCGGATCGCGTCGGATACGGCGATCACCGCCGCGTCCTGGCCGATCACCCGCTCGTGGATCCGGTCCTCCATGTGGAGGATGCGATCGGCCTCGGTCTCGAGAAGGCGATCGACGGGGATGCCCGTCCAGGTGGCGATTAGGGCGCCGACTTGTTCGGCGGTGACCACCATCTCCGCGTCCTCGTCCGGGGAGTACGACGTCACAGAGTCGTACTCCTCCTGAAGCCTGAGACGATCGGAACGAATCCGGGCCGCCTCTTCGTAGTCGGCACGCTGCGACGCGACGGCCTCCTCGTCCTCCATCCGGTGGATCAGGGACTCCATCGCCACGACGTCTGACGGCTTTGCCTGCGACTCTATTCTCAGCTTCGAGGCGGCCTCGTCGATCAGATCGACGGCCTTGTCTGGGAGGAGGCGGTCCGAGATGTACCGCTGGCTCAGTCCGACGGCCACCTCGATGGCTTCGTCGTCGATCTTCACCCTGTGGTGCGCCTCGTACTTGGGACGGAGCGCCTTGAGCATCTCAATCGCCACCTCATTGTCGGGCTCCTCGACTAACACGGGCTGGAACCGGCGTTCGAGCGCCGCGTCCCTTTCGATGTACCTGCGGTACTCGTCCTCGGTCGTCGCGCCGATCGCCTGGAGCTCGCCGCGGGCGAGGGCCGGCTTCATCATGTTCGAGGCGTCGATCGACCCCTCGGACGCGCCGGCGCCAACGACCGTGTGAAGCTCGTCGATGAACAGGATTATCTCGCCCTGAGCCTGCCTGATCTCGTCCATCACGGCCTTGAGGCGCTCCTCGAACTCGCCCCTGAACTTAGAGCCGGCGACCAATGCGCCCATGTCGAGCGCGAGAACGCGCCGGCCGCGCAGCTCTTCCGGCGCGTTGCCGGAGACGATGCACTGCGCGAGTCCCTCGACGATAGCGGTCTTACCGACTCCCGCTCCGCCGATCAGTACGGGGTTGTTCTTCGTGCGTCTGATCAGCGTCTGCATCACCCGCGAGACCTCGACGTCACGGCCGATGACCGGGTCGAGCGATCCGTTCTCGGCAAGTTGTGTCAGGTCGATACTGAATCGATCGAGTGACCGGTACCGGGTCTCGGCTCGCTGGTCGGTTACACGGTGGCTTCCTCGCACCTTCTGAAGCGCCTGGTAGACTTTCTCCGTGTCGACACGATACTCGCCCAGCACCTCCGCCACCGCGCCCTGCTCCTCTCTGGTGAGCGCGATCAGCAGGTGCTCGGAGCTGATGTACTCATCGCCGAGGCGGTCGGCCTCCGCCTTCGCGCGCGAGAGGACGCCGTCCGCCCTTGGGGTCATGAAAACTTGGTTTGTTGGACTGGCCAACTTCGGAGCTCGGTCCAGCATGCTGTGGAGCCTGGCCCTGATCGATTCTCTGGAAGCGCCGATCTCTGCGAGGATGTCGGACGTCACCCCCTCGTCCTGCTCCAGCAGCGCCATCAGGATATGCTCGGCGTCCCACTGGTTGTGACGGTAGCGTCGCACCATCTCTTGCGAGCTGCGCAGCACCTCTTGGGCCTGTTCCGTAAAGCTATCCGGACGTAGTACCATCTCACTACCCCACTCGCGTCGTTAGAATAACTGAATATAGTGTAGCAATAGAGTTGATACAATACAACTCAATATGGGTCAGGTTGAATGCGCCGCGCGTTGGTCGTATAGTCATGGCTGCGATGCCGAATGCCCGCCGTGCGTGGCGGCGAAGTCTTGGCGTCTCTGACTGAGGAGGTTTATCAGATGGTTGATAGAGAGAAGGAACTCGAACCGCAGCGGGTCGTCTACATCAAGAGCGATCTGTATCCCGACGGCGAGTTCGTGCCAGAGCGAGAGGCGAGGTTGTCGGTCTTCGACCGCGGCTACACGATCGGAGACAGCGCGTATGAGTACGGCCGCACCTACCGCCACTCCCCGTTCCAGGTCGAGGAGCATATGGACCGGATGTTCACCTCGCTGAAGACCCTCAGGATCAATCCCGGAGTCAGCCACAAAGAGTTCTGCGACCTGTGCAAAGAGGTGACGATGCGGAACATGCCGTTCCTCGAGGACTATGAAGAGTACAACATCGTCTGGGAAGTGACGCGCGGCGAGTGGGGTTGGCACGGGCGAAGGCCCCCGATTCCCGAAGGTCAGGGGCAGCCGACGGTCATAGTCAAGAACAACCTGAACGATCAGATCGCCACGTCGCGCGCGTTCATCACCGGAATCCACATGGTGACCCCTCCGGGCCGGCACGTCAGCCCACAGGCGTGGGACCCCAAGGTGAAGACTTACAGCCGCCTCAACTACGTACTAGCGGGCCTGGAGGCGAGGCAGGTCGATCCCTACGCCACCGCGCTGTTGCTGGACGGCAACGGCAACCTGTCCGAGGCGACCGGCGGCAACGTGTGGGTCATCATGGACGGCGTGTTGATGACGCCGACCGACGCCAACATCCTCAGGGGACAGACCAGGAACAACGTGATGACCGTGGCCGGCCGGCTCGGCATTCCTGTCGAGCAGCGCGACCTCCAGCCGTGGCACCTCTACAACTGCGACGAGGCGTTCCACACCTCCACGTATCCGGGCCCGATGATGCCCATCGGGAAGTTCAATGGAATGCTGGTGGGCAACTACTTGCCGGGTCCGATAACGACCAGGCTGGCTGCCGAATGGAGCGAGTGGGTAGGAATAGATATTACCGGACGGGACCGGCTGACTCAGGAAAGGGCGGAGGCTCTGGACGAGGAGGGTGCAAAGCTCAACCAGCAGCGGACCGAGATCGAGCACGTGGCCTTCTAGCCAGAAGCGCGCGGGCCAACCGTCCGAAATCCACAACCTAGACCAGCGTCTCGCAGGCTTAGCGACGCACTTCGTCACCCCGGCGAAGGTCGGGGTCCAGGGGGGAGGGGGTGCCATGACGGTCAGTTTTCGTGACAGACCCCGGTTGCTATGCTGGCAGCCATTCATGGCGTTGATACTCACCGGGGGGCTCCTCTGGTTCCCAGGCTGTTCCTCGCCCGACTCCGGCGCCCAGACGCTGACAGCAGCAGCCCCCGAGGTCCAAGAGGCCCCAACTTCACTTCCGACGGTGGCCGGGGGCACTGCTGGTCGGCCGACTGAGGAGACGATCCGGGCTCGCTGCTCGGCATGCCATAGATTCCCAGAGCCGGCGGTTCTTCCAAAGCGAGCCTGGCCGGGCATCATCGCGCGCATGTTCAGCATCGACGATCAGGGGGCTCTGCAAGGGAAGCTTGACCAGCAGAGCACGATCGACTGGTACGCGGAGCGCGCGCCGATCGATATCGCGGTCGTAGAAGAGGTGGTCGGATCGGCTGATTCGGGCCTCGCTCTAAGGCGGAAAGAGGTCGGACGAGTTACCGCCGACGAGTGGGCGCCGGCGATCTCCAACGTACAGCTCTACAACTTGCGCGGGACAGGCGAGCTCGAGTTCGTCGTCACGGACATGGCCAATGGGCTTGTTCTGACTGCCCCAACAGCGGGGGAGACCGTCGGGTTCCGCTCCATCGGAATCGTTCCCCATCCGGCGCGCACATCATTGGTCGATCTCGACAAGGACGGCATCAACGACCTCCTGGTCTCCGACCTCGGATCGTTCGAACCGGGAGAGCACACCAGGGGACAGGTCGTCTGGTTGCGCGGGACGGAAAGCGGCGACTTCACAAGGTACGTTCTGCTGGACGGGGTCGGTCGTGTCGCCGACGCTGAGGCCGCGGACTTTGACAGGGACGGCGACATGGACGTCGTCGTAGGAGAGTTCGGATCACTCGACGTCGGCGGGACCTGGCTTCTCGAGAATTTAACAACGGACTGGGCAGCGCCGAGCTTCAGCCCTGTCCGGCTGGACAATCGAGGGGGTCCTGTGCAGACGGTTGTGGTCGACGTGGATGGCGATGGAGCCGACGACATCGTCGTCCTCAGGGCTGAGCACTACGAGGACGTCACGGTCTTGTTCTCTCGAGGCGACCTGGAGTTTGAGTCGAGGGTGGTACATCGCGCTCTGCATCCGGCCTGGGGCTACACAGGCCTTCAGGCTGTCGACTTCGACCTCGATGGCGACGTGGACTTGTTGTTGTCGAATGGCGATGGATTCGACGCCGGGGGGTTGCTGCAGCCGTTCCACGGCGTCCAGTTGCTGCTCAACGACGGGAGTGGAGGCTTCACGGCAGAGCCGTCCCTGGCCCTGCGCGGTGCCCACCGCGCAGAGGCCGGGGACATCGACGGCGACGGCGATATGGACATTGCCGCGTGCGCCTTTCACCCGTTCCTTGGTGATGAGAAACGTCGGGAGATGAGTCTGAATGCTCTCGTGTGGTTCGAACAGACCGATCCCCTTGAGTTTCGACGCCACGTCATCGAGGTGTTCAACGTCGACTTCCCGACCTTGGACCTGAACGACTTCGACTCGGATGGCGATCTGGATGTAGCCGTTGGCGTGTTCAAGGCTGGTCTGTCCACTCTGGGTTGGGGGCCCGGCACAGTGACTCTGGGAAGCTCTCGACTGGTCATAGAGTGGGAGAACCTGCGTGTGCCTTGAGGATGTCCACGGAACTCTTCAGCCCGGTTCGCACAGAAATAGATTAGGACTTGACCGTGTGCTAGACTGGCGCATGGCTCCCATGACGGATTCCTGAACTATCGAAATCGGCCGCTGAGGCTGATCGCAAGTCTTGGAGGTAGTCGTTGCGAGTACTGTTCCGACGTCGCGCTGCTTCTCGGCAGAGAGTCTCCCAACCACGAGTCATCTTCAGACTCGCCGCACCGTGGACTGTCGCCGTCAAGTTCGTAGCCATTACTGTTCTATCTGCCGTGACGGTGCTGGTGATTTGGGCATGTGGAGGATCGGGGGGTTCCACGGATCCCGGTCAGACCGCGTCGGCCGGCGCACCGTCACAACCCACGGCGACACCTGTGGTCGTCGATCTCACTGCGGTGGCTCGTGAGAAAACCATGATCGGCCAGAAGTCGTTCGATGAGACGTTTGCTTCCAAGTCTGACTCAGGGGACTCAGCCAGCGCACTCGCTGCCGCCGACTTCATCGCCGAATTCGCCTCCGACTCCGATGCCACGGTGGCCAAGTACAGCGAGCCTGTTACAGTCGCCGGCATTGTGGAGAAGAAGGGTAGAGACTTCCGGAATTTCGCACCATACCTGGACATTAACGGGGAAGAGGCGTCAGATACACACGTCATTCGCTGTAATCTACAGACAATCTCAGAGAGAAGCAGGCAGCGGGGCGTCAGGGACGAGGACCCTACTGAGAACTTCGAACCCGGCGACCCGGTAACTGTGGTCGGGACCCTCAAGTTGATCCCGACGGCCGCCATCGGGAAGGTGCAGGTCTTCTTGAGCCCGTGCCAGCTTGCGGAGAACTAGGGCTGGGGTTGACGGGGCCTGCACTTCGAACCAGGCAGATCTTCAACAAACTTGTACTCATTTCAGCAGTCGCCTCTGTCGTCGCATGCGGCGGGGGCTCCCTGGGTTCCGTGGACTCGTCCCGGCCCTACACCGTTAGAGTCGATGGGATGGCGAGTAACCGGACAGGTCACACAGCTAGCCTGGTCTCCGATCCGTCCGAAGAGGAGCTGGTCCTGTTCGTCGCCGGTGGGGGAAGCGCGTGCAACAGAGAGCTGTATCGTTTGGGAGACGGCTCAACGCCGATCGAGTTCGAGGATGTCTGCCGGATCGATCACACCGCCACGGTGCTTGAAGGTGGCGCCCTTCTCATTGCCGGTGGTCAAGACAGTCTCCAGATGACATCCGAGACATTGGGGTCCGCCGAGATCTACTCGCCCGTTACAAACTCCTTTGCTTTCACTGGAAGTCTCCACACTCCACGGTACGGGCACACCGCGGTGCTCCTTTCTGATGGAAATGTGCTGATTACCGGGGGCTACGTCACCGACGAGTTCGAAAGGAAGACCCCAATTGCCTCTGCTGAGCTGTACGAGCCAACGCACGGCGCCTTTACGTCGCTGTCTGACTTGAGCTTTCCCCGTGCGGACCACACTATGACGCTGTTGAAGGACGGGTCCGTTCTCGTCATCGGGGGGACAGCCGGTGGATCGCCGATAGAGAGATACGTGCCGTCTCTACGGGCGTTCGTCACTGTTGCGGGAACCGACCTCGTCAGATCGGAGCACACAACCAACAGGCTCGAGGATGGTACGGTACTGATCGCAGGGGGAACTGGTCTGTCTGGCGCGGCGCTCGCTGACGCGCTTCTGTTCGATCCGCTGTCCGAACAGTTCGAGCCAACGGGCCTGCTGAGCGTCGGCAGAGCGGGGCACACCTCAACGATGCTTCCAGACGGAAGCGTCCTGCTCATCGGGGGGAACGGAGCCGATCACTGGGCGCTGTCATCAATTGAGGTGTACGATCCTGACTTTCGTCAGTTCTCGGTTATCGGTCACCTGCTCCGGGCCAGAGTCAGCCACACAGCGACCTACCTGAGCAGTGAGGACGGCGTACTGGTCGCGGGGGGTTGGGGGCCGCTCTACATTACCGGCCCCGTTATCATGAGGGACGTTGAATTGGTCAAGATCGGCTCAGAGCGGTGAGCGGAGACTTCGCCCACGATGGTTGACACGGCTGCTCCGATTGGAAGAGTGAGATCATTCTTCAGGCTCGATACAGACCTGAAGAAGCGGCGCTTCATCGGTGTGTTGATGGCCGTCGTGATCCTCGGTCTCTTTCTTGCGTTTAACAGAATCCCCAAGCTGGATACGGTTGCCGCCGATCTGGCGGTCGCCACTTCTCCTAACGCCGAGTGCTTCCAGGGATTCTGTATAACCAAGGAAGACGACAGCTCGCTGCTGTCGCGCTGGTGGGACTTCTCGCTGACTTACCTCAACCTCGTTTGGATGGGGATGACGTTCGCGTTCCTCATGGCAGGGCTGACTGAGTCGTTCCTGTTTCCTGAAGACATACGGGAGCGCTTCAGCGGACGTGGCTTCAGAGGAGTGCTGAAAGGCGTCCTGATAGGTCCTGCGGTGAACCTGTGTTCGGCCTGCATCGTGCCGATCGCCACTGCATTCAGGCGCCGCGGAGCCGGCATCGGGACCACCGTCGCCATCACTCAGGGTTCGTCCACGATGAACCTTCCGGCCCTGATAATGGCTGCGCTGGTGTTCATCCCAATCATCGGCGGGAGCAGGATCGCTCTCAGCATCCTCGGAGCGCTCCTTCTCGGGCCGGTGGTCGCGTGGGTAGTTGGTAGGAGCGGTGGAAAGGACGACCCCGAAGACTTCTCCCCGGCTATGGACCTCGCGGACGGCGTTACCTGGAAGGAGTCGATGGCGACAGGGTACGTGCAATTCGTCAGATCCACAGTGAAGCAGACCCTCAGGCTGGGGCCGATCATGGTGATCGCCGGCTTCGTGAGCGGTTTTGCGATCCAGTGGATCAGTCCCGACACCGTGACGGCATGGATCGGGGACGACATTGTTGGGATCGTCGTGGCTGCTTCGATTGGGATCGCCATCAACGTGCCGCTGATGTTCGAAATCCCCTTGGTCGCGGCGATGCTGCTGGCGGGGATGGGGACCGCGCCGGCCGCCGCGCTCCTGTTCACCGCCGCCGCGAGTGGGCCTGTCACGCTTTGGGGTTTGGCCAAGGTGATGCCGAGAAAAGGTGTGGCCGCACTTGGGGCCTCAACCTGGGGTCTGGGCGTGTTGGGAGGAGTGGCAGTGCTGGCGATTACCGCGCTTACCGAAGAGCACCGTACGTTCTCCTTCAAGGCCGACTACACCTCGACCTCGCTCGCCAGCAGGTACTCTTCCCCGGAAGAGGCCCAGTCGGTTGAAGCATCCCTGCCCCTCATCGTGTCCGACCCTTTGGTTGCGGCCACCATCTTTGAAGACGTCACGCAGGTCGCACGGGTCGACTTCAGGCATAACTTCAACGTCGGGACCGTCACCCACATGGGCGGGGGTGCTGTGATCTCTGACTTCGACGGGGACGGCCGCGACGACATCTACATCGTCAACTCGCACGGGGCCAACGCGCTCTTCGAAAACAGAGGTGCCGCGGCGTTCTCTAACATCGCCGCATCGGCCGGCGTGGACGATCTCCACGGATTTGGGAACGGCGCGTGCGCCGCCGACTTCGACAACGACGGTCACCGGGACCTCTACCTCTCTAACTACGGCAGCAGCAAGCTGTTCAGGAACTCCGGAGGGATGTCGTTCTCAGACGTCACCGAGCAGTCTGGTCTGGCGGAGAGCGATCCTTCGTACCGGGCAATGGGGTGCGCATGGGGCGACTACGACCGGGACGGACTGCTCGACCTGATAGTCGTCCGGTACTTCCACGAGGGAAAGCCGGGAATGGTCGACGCGCTCGACTTCGCGGACGGCATCCGTCCCCTCGCCCTGTACCACAATCTGGGTGATGCGGAATTCGAAGATGTGACTGCGCATCTTGGAGACCTCGATCTGCCAGAAGGTTTCAGAAACGGTATGAAGCCTGGAAGTGTCTGGGGCGCCGGATTCCAGCCCGTGTGGGCAGACTTCGACGACGACGCGGACCTCGATCTCTACATTGCCAACGACTTCGGGTTCAGAATCCAACCGAACGTGATGTGGAGAAACGACGGCGAAGCGCCGGACGGGGGTTGGCGGTTCGTCGACATCTCCGAGACGACAGGCGCCGATCTGCCGATGTCGGGCATGGGGGTCGCCCTCGGCGACTACGATCTCGACGGCGACCTGGACATGTACGTCACCAACATCGGCGTCAACGTCCTCCTCAACAACGACGGCTCCGGCATCAGATTCACCGACGCCACGGTCGAGGGCGTCGCCGGTATCCCCAACGTGGGCGTCAACCTGCGAGTGGCTTGGGGAGCGACCTTCTTCGACTACGACAATGACGGAGACGAGGACCTGTACGTAATCAGCGGTAACATCCCAGGGGTCTCGAACATCATCAAGACCGAGCGCCAGCCCAACGCTCTACTCAGGAACGACGGAGATGGAACGTTCACGAACGTCTCCCAGATCAGCGGCGCCGATCACGCCGCGTCGGGGAGAGGAGGGGGCTATCTTGACTTTAACGGCGACGGCTGTCTCGATCTCTTCGTCGCAAACTTCAACGGCAGTCCGGTCCTGCTCAAGAACTCGTGCCAGAACGGGAACCGATGGCTCGGGATTTCGCTCGTCGGCTCCGAGAGCAACCGCGACGGGATCGGCGCGAAGATCACCGTTACCGCGGAGGGTGAACGGCAGGTGCGGCACGTAAACGGCGGATCGGGCCTCCTCGGTCAGAGCTCGATGACCGCCCACTTCGGCCTCGGTTTGGCGCCGATGGTCGACCATCTGTCGATCAGGTGGCCCAGCGGCAAGGTACAGGACCTGTACGGAGTCAAACCTGACCAGGTCCTCGTTGTAGAAGAGCCCTAGGTAACACGACGGTAACACACTCGAACGGGTGAGGGCTTGACATACGTGATCGATAGTGGTTTCATTGGGGCCGAACCGCGGGCGGGCTTACTGTCCTCTGGGTTTCACGTAGTCGGAGTCTTCGATTAGTGGTCATCGGACATGGCAGCATATTGTCTAGGGGGTGAATTGTGAAGTTGTTCAGCCGGTCGATAGGTGCGTTGACGCCCGCTGCGGCTACGCTGGCGCTGGCGGTCATAGTAATGGTCGTCGCGGCTTGCGGTGGTGAGCCTGAGGTCATCATCAAAGAAGTGCCCGTCGAAAAGATCGTCACCCAGGAGGTGGTCAAAGAGGTTGAGGTCGAGAAAGAGGTGGAAGTGATCAAAGAGGTCGAGGTGGTCAAGGAGGTCGAGGTGGTCAAGGAGGTCGAGGTCGAGAAAGAGGTGGAAGTGATCAAAGAGGTCGAGGTGGTCAAGGAGGTCGAGGTTGAGAAAGAAGTAGTCAAAGTCGTCGAGGTGATCGCCACTGCGGTTCCTGCGATGGAGCAACCCGCTCCCACAACGCCTGAGGTCACCTTCCCGGTGCCGAACAGCGTATTCCGGATCGCGTCGAGAGACGTTGCTACTCCCGGCTGGTGGATACCTCTCTCAGTCACGGGCCGAAGCTGGGGCAACCATTTGGGAGTCTTTGAGCACCTCGCTACGTACGGTCACGATGCCACGCTCGCCCCCGAGATAGCGCGAGAGTGGTACATTGACGATACCGGCATTACTTGGACTATCGACCAGGACGCCAGGTGGCAGGACCCGATGTACGGTACCGTTGACGCCCACGACGTTCACTTCACCTTCGAAGAGGGCTCGCGTGAGGGTACCGAGAGTCACTTCGTCGGCTGGTACGCGGCCGACTTCCAGAACCAGAGGGTGATCGATAATCAGACTGTCAGGTGGGAGTGGGCCGACACCGGGCCGACTATGCGGTACATCATGTCCATCCGCGACAACTGCTGCGCCGCTGGTATCTACAGTAAGAAGTATCACGATGCCGTCGGGGAAGAGGAGTTCAACTTCAACTCGATGGGCTCGGGTCAGTACATTGTCCTCAGCCACACCGCCGATGATGTCATCGAAACGCAGGCAATTCCAGACCACTGGAGAGCGAACGGGGAGTGGGAGACCGTCCGCGCCTTTGAGGTTCCGGAGCAGAGCACCCGCGTTGCCCTCGTGAAAGCCAACCAGGCGGACGTTAGCGACATGTCCATGTCGCTGCTGGATCAGGTGGTAAACGACCCGACCCTCAGGCTCGTCCAAGGCTCTCAGGGCGAGAGTTCTGCGCTGCAGATCGTCCTGGGAGGCAACTGGCAGATCACCCACTGGAAGAACCAGGACATCCCAGCGGAAGCGCCGCCACACCTCGAGAATCCCTGGGTCGGCGATCCGGACGACCCGGAGGACCTGGAACGGGCCAGAAACGTCAGGCGCGCAATCTCGTTCGCGGTCGATCGCGACACCATCAATGAGGAGATCCTGCTAGGGAATGGGTGTGCGCAGTACGTCTACCTGATCGACGAGTGCAGCCCGTTCTTCCAGGAGAAATGGAAGCACCCGTACGATCTCGAGAAGGCCAAGGAGTACATGGCACTTGGCGGCTTCCCGGACGGCTTCACAGCCAATCTGTGGATCCCTTCGGAGTCCCCTGGGCAGGCGTTCCACGAGATCGGTGAGTCGATCCTTCCGATGCTTCAGGACATCGGAATCGAGGTGGTGGTCGACAAAAGCTCGTGGGCCGCTCGCAAGGCTGAGATGTACCGGGAGGAGCCGCTCCTGAGGGACATAATGTTCTTCCCATGGGGCGGAAACTTGCCGCTCGTGAACTTCACTGACTACCTCGCGGACTTGATCGACGGCGAGACGCTGTGGAACACCGGTTACGACCACCCGATCGGCTACGAGATATACGACAACTTCAAGGCCGCATATGCGGATCCGGAGGCGGCATGGGCCGCGCTGGAACAGTACTGGCATCACCACTCCTGGCTTGAAGACATTCCGGTCGTCGCAGTCATCAACTGGCTCGACCCGATTCTGGTCGGACCGAATGTCGGTGACGTCGACCTAGTCTGGCACACCACTCAGTCGATCGCCGGATTCCACGTCAAGGTTGACGAGTAGACGGCACTCACGACTCCGTTAGCGCTCTCTGACGGCAGTTGACGGACGAGCGCTCGCTGGTGGCTGCGCACCTCGATAGGCAACCGCCAGCGAGTTTTTGGGTTGCGGACCGACAAACGTTGACCAGACGTTCGTAGAGGCGACGCCGGAGTACCGTGAGGAGGACGCCAATCACATGTGGATATTTGTAGCCAGGCGTGTGACATTTATGGCGATCACCCTGTTTGCTGTGAGCGTCCTCGTGTTTGGTGTTTCTCGCGCCTCTGGTGATCCCCGATACACGGCAATGATGCAGTTTTCCAAGGGGGTCACACAGGAGAACTGGGATGCGATGGGGCGCGAGTTGGGGCTCGACAAACCGCTGGTGGTCCAGTACCTCGCGTGGATGGGAGCTGTTAAAGGCCCACGCGGAGGATTCGATGGCATCCTGCAAGGCGACTTCGGCAAGAGCTTTGCGGGCCGCCGGAGCGTAACCGACAGCATCACGGAGAAGATCCAGGCTACGGCGGAACTCGCAATACTAGCCGTTGGTTTCGGCGCCCTCGTCGGGGTACCCCTCGGCGTTCTGTCCGCGGTTCGGCGCGGTTCGTTCTGGGACTACGTCGGCCGCTTCTACGCGGCGACTGGACAGTCACTGCCGCCGTTTTGGATCGCGCTTGTGATGATTCTGATATTCACGGTGTGGCTGGGTTGGCTCCCCGGCGCCAAGCGTGAGGGATGGGACTCGTACATAATGCCCGTCCTGACACTAGGATCGGGCCTGACGGCGGGGATCCTGAGGCTTGTTCGGTCGAGCATGCTTGAGGTGCTCGACAGCGAGTACGTAAAACTCGCCCGCGCCAAGGGGGCGTCCGCGACTGCAGTGATCTGGAAACACGCGCTCAAGAACGCGATTGCCGCCCCCCTGACTTACAGCGGTATCCTGATTTCGCTCCTATTCATGGGGACGGTCATCACCGAGTCCGTGTTCGGCTGGCCCGGGATCGGCCGCCTCACTATTAAGGCGACGATGAACAACGATACCCCGCTGTTGTCGGGGGTCGTGATGTTCGCAACCCTCTGCGCGATCGTCGGCAACTCGCTGGTTGACGTCATTCACGCGCTCATCGATCCGCGGGTACGGTACACCTGATGGCAAGCGCTGGCACACAGACGCCGCTTGCGGGGGAGCTGTTTCGCCCTTCCAATGGCGGGATGCGCTACGCTCTGCGCCAGCTCGGCCGCTGGCCGATTGTTCCCGGAGGGATCGTGGGTCTACTGGTGTTCTGTGCGGTTTTCGCCGAAGTTGTCTCACCGCACGACCCCACCGACGCTAATCTCCGCGACAGACGAGAGCCGCCGATGTGGGTCGAAGAGTCCAACGGCAAGTTCATTCTCGGCGCCGATCTTCAGGGAAGGGACCTACTCAGCCGGATGATTCACGGCTCAAGGGTCTCGCTCAGCATCGCCGGCATATCGATTGTTTTGGGAATGATAGTCGGGACCGCCTATGGGCTGATAAGCGGCTACTTCGGAGGCTGGCTCGACGAAGTCTTGATGCGAACGGTCGACGTGTTCCTCGCGTTCCCGCTCATCATGGCCGCGCTCTTCCTCGTTGTGGTTTTCGGATCGGGGTACGGCACAGTGATCGGAGTGCTCGTTCTATTCAGTTGGGTAGCGTTCGCGCGGCAGGTGAGGGCGGAGAGCCTCGCCCTGAAGACCTCTGATTATGTCGCCCTCGCGCAGGTCGCCGGAGCCTCCACTTTCAGGGTGCTGTTCAAGCACATCCTCCCCGGCGTGGTGAACACCGTGATGGTGATCGCGACCCTGAACATCGGGGGTCTGATCCTCACCGAGTCCACCCTCAGCTACCTTGGCGTTGGAATTCCGCCTCCCACTCCGGCGTGGGGCGCAATGGTTGCCGACGGGAAGGACTACCTCGCGTCATCGTGGCAGATCTCGTTTTTCCCTGGAATGGCGATATTCCTGACCGTCATCGGCTTCAACTTCCTGGGAGACTGGATGAGGGACTTTCTAGACCCGCGCCTGAGGCAGGTGATGTAATCGCGGCATTCCAATACAATTAGCTTATCGACAGACGAAGAACACGTAGGGGGTACTCAATTGGCCACGGCATTAACAGGCGAACGACTGGAGGAAGTAAAGCAGCAGGCGGCCGATCACTTCTGGCCGCACGCACGGCAGGCGGGCGACGTATCCGACGATACAGGATTGAAGGTCGTCACGGGCGCGCATGGCGTCTGGGTCACGGACGCCGCGGGTGATGACTGGTTCGATCTCATCTCCGCCATGTTCCTCAAGAACATCGGTCACGGCCGGCCGGAGATCGCTGAGGCGGTCTACGAGCAGATGAAGGACATAAGCTACTCGCCTGGCGGAACGGTGACACCGGCTACAGCTCAGCTCGCTGCGAGGGTGGCCGGCCTCGCGCCGGACAAGGAGTCGCGGGTCTACTTCATCAGCGGCGGCTCGGAGGCGGTCGAGACCGCGCTGAAGATGGCCAAGCAGTACCACAATAACAACGGAGAGGCCGGACGCTGGAAGGTAATCAGCAGAAAGGGCTCCTACCACGGCGCGACACATGCGGCGATGTCACTCGGGCAGTCGGCTGGGGGCATGCTCGCTCCGATCGGGCCCCTCATGCCCGGCAACATCCACGTCGCCAACCACGATCCGTACCGCGGCATCTGCGGAGACGCCGACGGCAACTGCAACCTCGAGTGCGCCAAAGAGATCGATAGGGCCATTGAGCACGAAGGCGCCAAGACCGTCGCGGCTTTCATCGGTGAGCCGGTCTCGATGGCGGCGGGCACCCACATCCCGCATCCAGACTACTGGCCTACGATCAGAGAGATCTGCGACAAGCACGGCGTGGTCATGATCTGCGACGAAGTGATCACCGGGTTCGGCCGCACGGGGAAGATGTTCGCGACCGAGCACTGGGACGTCCAGCCCGACATCACAACCGTGGCCAAGGCGCTGACGAGCGGCTACCTGCCCATCGGAGGCGCGATCGCCCGGAAGAGTATGGCCGACGCCTTCATCGGAGACGAAGATTCGACGTTCAAGCATCTGATCACCTTCGGCGGCAACCCCGCCTCCTGCGCGGCCGGACTGGCCAACTTAGACATCATGGAGGGCGAGGGGATGGTGGAGAACTCCGCCGCGATGGGAGACTACCTCTACGAACGTCTCCAGACGCTCTATGAGCGCAGCATCGTCGGTGACGTCCGAGGGGGCCTAGGACTACTCGCCGCCGTCGAGATCGTCAAGGACAGGGACACCAAGGAGAAGTTCCCGAAGGAGGTGAAGCTCGGCGACAAGTTGACCTCGCTGTTCAACGAGAACCACATCCTGGGCCGCGGAGGGGACATAATCCCGATAGCGCCGCCGCTATGTATCACCAAAGACGAGATCGACGGACTCGTGGAACGTCTGGACGACTCGATCGGCAGAGTCGAGGCGATGCTGTAGTCCGATCTGAACTCACTGCCCGGTCGGGACCGGGGGGGACAGTCCTAGCTGCTCGGCCCTCTGCATGTCGCGCACAGCCTCCTGGTTCCGACCCAGCTCTTGATATGCGAGGCCACGGACCATGTATGCGGCGGCGTACGTCGGCTCAATTTCGATGGCGCGATCGTAGTCCGCGATTGCGCGGTCGAATTCGCCCAACTTGCCGTACGCCACGCCTCGGTTGTAGAACGCTTTGGCGTCTTCGGAGTCGAGCTCGACAATTCGCGTAAAGTCTTCAATCGCAGATTCAACTTCGTTGAGCTGCATGTACGTCAGGCCCCGGTTTCCGTAGGCGTCGGTGTTCTCCGGATCGAGTTTGATTATCGCTGTGAACTCCCCTAGAGCCTTGTCGAACTCGCGCTCTTTGTAGTACTCGGCGCCGTCGTTGAAGTGCTGCTGGACTGCGGAGATCGGCGTCGGCGTCGGTCTGGGAGTTCGCGTCGGCCTGGGGGTGGCCGTAGGTCGCGGAGGAACATTCGGGTCCGGCGTGGGCGCTGCTGTGGTCAGCGCCCGCGCTGTTGCTTCGGCCACCGCCTGGTAATCTCGAACACTATCCTGTGTCAGCAGTGGCGACCTCGGCTCGATTTCGCCGCTTGTCGTACACGCAAGTATGACTGTCAGTGGAACCGCGAGCAGAATCGCTGGTCGCTTGCGGTAGGTGCTCATGATTGATCGACTGTGTTTCACTAGAGCGGCTCAATCCACCTCAGATTCGTCGGATGCCCGTAGGGGTTCGCCCCTCCACGGCGGGCAGGCGCGGTGTACGAACCGCCCGCACCCTTGGATGCTGCAGCTCAATCGTCATGCGGCGGATCTGGGGATCGGACCTTCCTTGACTTGAGTCTCAGGCGGTGCCAGACTCTACTATCGACTTCGTCTCCGAGAGCGTATCACACCCCACTTGATCATCGATATTCATACGCACACGTTCCCGACCTCGGTCGATAGCTTCATCGATGCGGACGAGCTGATTGAGGAAGCTAAGCGCACAGGACTCGACGGTGTCTGCATCACCGACCACGACGGTTTCTGGGACCAGAGGGAGGTCGAAGACCTCTCCCGGCGACACAACTTTCTGGTTCTTCCGGGATGCGAGGTGACCACGGAGGAGGGTCACCTACTGGTCTATGGCCTCCGCAAGTACATCTTCGGCATGCACCGTGCGGCCTTTGTGAAGGACAAGCTCGACCGCGAGCAGGGGGTGATGGTCGTCGCGCATCCGTACCGGCGGACCTACAGAAAGGGCGCCGATACCAGTCCCGCGGCATACCACGAGATGGTGGAGCGCGCCGCGCGCAACGACGTCTTCGATATTGTCGACGCCGTCGAGGTCTACAACGGCCGGGGGCTCCCGGAGGAGAACGCCTTCAGCCACGAGATGGCCAAGTGGTTTGACCTGCCCGGAACGGGGGCCAGCGACGCCCACCACCTCGACGATCTCGGCAGCTACGCGACAGAGTTCGAGCGACGAATCACGTGCCTCGACGATCTCATCGGCGAGCTTAGAGCCGGACGGTTCAAGCCAGCCGTCCTCGACAAAGCACGCTTACTCCCCACACCTACCGTCCTCGCATAACGCGGTTGGCTGCTCCGTTCGTTCATCCTGAGCCTGTCGAAGGATGAACGAACGGAGGCCGGGCATTCTGCCTGCCTTGGCGTTGGGAACTGGGAGCGCGGGCATCCTGCCCGCACGGTGGAGGGGGCCGCACCACTGGGAGCGTGGGCATCTTGCCTGTACGGGGGAGGAGGCCGGGCATTCTGCCTGCCTTGGCGTTGGGAACTGGGAGCACGGGCATCTTGCCTGCACGGTGGAGGGGGCCGCACCACTGGGAGCGCGGGCATCCTGCCCGCACGGTGGTGGAGACGGCCGCACCCCTGGGAGCGCGGGCATCCTGCCCGGGCACGGGTGGTGGAGGGGGCCGCACCACTGGGAGCGCGGGCATCTTGCCTGGACGGGGGAGGAGGCCGGGCCACTGGGAGCGCGGGCATCCTGCCCGGACGGGGGTGGAGTGGGGCCGGAGAAACCCCGGTAGTCAATGCTGCCCCTCTGTCGTACCATTAGGTAAGACACTGCACAGGTACACTGCTCAATGGCCCCTCTGCTCCAAATCCGAGACCTGCATACCTACTTCCCTACCAAACAGGGGATAGTTAAAGCCGTCAACGGGGTCTCACTCTCGCTTGAGGCGGACAGCATACTCGGTGTCGTTGGAGAGAGCGGATCGGGCAAGACCGTGACCGCGCTGTCTATCCTTCGTCTCGTCCCCTTCCCGGGGAGGGTCGTGGGGGGTGACATCTCGTTCGACGGAACAGACCTGATCGGCGCCAGCGATAACGAGATGCGCCGCATCCGCGGCCAGCAGATATCCTTGATCTTCCAGGACGCGGCCTCTGCCCTCAACCCCGTGATCACCATCGGTAAGCAGGTCGAAGAGCTGATGCTCGAACACACCGGCATGAGCAAACGGCAGGCACGCGACCTGACGACAGAGCTTCTGTCCAGCATGGGCATCCCCGACGCCAGGCAGATGCTCAATCGGTACCCGTTCCAGTTGAGCGGCGGGATGGCGCAACGGGTGATGATGGCGATCGGGGTCGCGCTCAAGCCGACGGTGCTTATCGCCGACGAGCCCACGTCCAATCTCGACGTCACCCTCCAGGCGGAGATGCTGCAGCGGCTGAGGGTCCTCAGAGAGGAGAACCAGACCGCGATCATGCTGATCACCCACGACCTGGGCGTCATCGCGCAGATGGCGGAGAGGGTCGCGGTGATGTACGGTGGCTACGTGGTCGAGTACGCTGATACGCTGACGCTGTACAGGCGGCCGATGCATCCGTACACGTGGGGGCTGTTTCAGGCGCTGCCGAGGCTCGACGCGGCAGGACAGAAGCTCCGACCCATGACCGGCGCGCCGCCGCAGATGCTGGACCCCCCTGACCAGTGCCCGTTTCTACACCGGTGCTCGAAGGCAACTGTGGAGTGCCGCACCAGTCCGAGACCGCCGCTCGTTCCGATAGAGGACGGCCACACGCTCGCCTGCTACAACCCGATGGAGCTGGGAGAGCCGGCATCCGTGTAGCCCCTCCGCCGTGCGGGCAGGATGCCCGCGCTCCCAGTGCCCCGCATCCTCCCGACGCAGAGATCCACCGCCGGCCATACGAAGCCAACCCCCTCACTCCTCGCCAACCCCCTCCCCCGTGCGGGCAGGATGCCCGCGCTCCCAGTGCCCCGCATCCTCCCGACGCAGAGATCCACCGCCGGCCACACGAAGCCAACCCCCTCACTCCTCACTCCTCGCCGACCCCCGGCCCTGTGCGGGCAGGATGCCCGCGCTCCCAGTGCCCCGCATCCTCCCGACGCAGAGATCCACCGCCGGCCACACGAAGCCAACCCCCTCACTCCTCGCTCCTCGCCGACCCCCGCCCCTGTGCGGGCAGGATGCCCGCGCTCCCAGCATCGCTATAGCGCCAGCGACCGCATGCGGTAGTCTGGTCGGTCGAGCCCAGACAACGTGGAGACGTCCACCGTCGCGACCCCCGTCGCGACCAGAACAGACGCGATTTCGAAGGCGTTCGCGCCCCGGATGTCCGTGTCCGGCGTGTCCCCGATCATCACCATGTCCATCGTTCCGCTTCTGCGTCGCGCCTCCTCAAACATCGCCGAGTGCGGCTTGCCCAGACGGGTGAATCGCAAATCCGGCCGGTCCGGGTATCGCAGCTCGAGTGCGGACTCCAGCATCTGCGCCACCGATCCGCTGGCGAAGCCGAACCCGTTTCCCGTCGGGTAGATCAGGTCGGGGTTCGGAAGCACGAGGTTCACACTTCGACCTGCGTCGATCGAGCGGCACAGCTTGCTGAGGACGCTGTTCATCACCTCGAGAAACGGGAACCCAGACTGGTCTCCGACGACCAGGGTATCGAACTCCACGGTGTGGGGGACCACGTCGCCTCCGGCCAATTCGACGTATCGGGCGCTGTCCTCCCTGCCGAGCACGACACACCGCGAGCCAACGAGTCCACTCTCGCTGAAGTACGCCCGCAGCAGGCTGCCGGAGGTGATGATCCGATCACGATCGATTTGTAGTCCGAGGCCCGCGTAGCGGACAGCCCTCGTTTCGGGGAGTGCGGAGGCGTCGTTCGTGAGGACGAAGTACGGCTTCACGATACGATTGAGATGTTCGATGGCCGCCGGCGCTCTGGCAATCGCCGACGTTGAGTCCCCGAGAACCCCGTACGCGTCGAAGAGGATGACCTTGTAGCGGCCGATCAGCTCGGAGAGTGTCACCAGGGGGACCGTGTTCAATCTGGCTTCCGAATTACGGCCGGTGCGGAGAGAGGAGAACCTGTGAGCTTATCGCTCCTCACCCCCGCTACTACTGCGCGATGTATCCGCCGTCGATCACCAACTCGGTGCCGGTGACGAAGGACGATTCGTCCGAGGCCAGGTACAGTGCGCCATAGGCGATCTCGATTGGCTTGGCGATCCGGCCCAGAGGGGTGACCTCGCTCGGAATGAACCCGTCCGTCCGCCGCTCCACGCGGCTCCATGCCAGCTCCGTCATGGGAGTCTCGACTCCCCCTGGATGTACCGAGTTGACCCGGATTCCGTCCTTGGCGTACTGGACGGCTGCGGCCTTGGTGAAGATCCGCACCGCTCCCTTGGACGTGTTGTAGGCGGTGGTGATGTGCTCCTGCCCGATGATGCCGCTGATCGATGAGATGTTGATGATAGAGCCGCCAGGTACCCTGCTTCTTTCATCTGGACGATCGCCGCCTTCGAGCCGAGAAAGACGCCCTTGGCGTTGACGTCCATGATCCGGTCCCACTCCTCGACCGTGGTGTCCTCGATTGAGAACCCGCTCACGATTCCTGCGTTGTTGACGATCACGTCGAGCTTGCCGAACTCCCGAACGGTCCTTTCTATCGCGGCGTCCCAGTCGGACTGCTGAGTGACGTCGAGCCGAATGAAGATGGCGTCGCCGCCGGTCTCGTTGATCTCGGCCTCGGTCTGGCGGCCTTCGTCTTCGAGGATGTCCGCGATGACAACCTTCGCGCCCTCTTGGGAGAAGAGCTTGGCCTCAGCCGCTCCCATTCCCCGTGCGCCGCCCGTGATCAGCGCCACCTTGCCCTCGAGTCTCATGTCGCTCCTCCGGATCTGATTCTTCCAGCAGCGCCATTGTACATGAGGCCGGACTTCCCATTGCATCCAGCCGGACCGGCCGGAGGGAGACGCCAGAGAATGAGACCGCAAAGGCGGAGACGTACTTCCTACTGCGCGGTTTCACCGCCGTCGATTACAAGCTCGGCTCCGGTGACGTAGGAAGACTCGTCCGAGGCGAGGTACAGCGCGCCATAGGCGATCTCAATCGGCTTGCCGAACCGACCAAGAGGGTTGTCCTGAACTGGGAAGAAGCCGTCCGCCCGCCGCTCCAGATGCCCCCAGCCGCGCCGGCTCATCGGAGTCTCCGTTGCCCCGGGGTGAATCGAGTTGACCCGGATTCCGTCCTTGGCATACTGGATCGCAGCCGACTTGGTGAAAATCCGCACCGCTCCCTTGGAAGCGCTGTAGGCGCCTGCAACGCGTTGTTGGCCGATGATGCCGCTGATGGAAGAGATGTTGATGATCGAGCCGCCGGCGCCCTGCTTCTTCATCTGGATGATCGCCGCCTTTGCGCCGAGGAACACACCCTTTGCGTTCACGTCCATGATCCGGTCCCAGTCCTCTTCGGTCGTCTCCTCAACCGGGCCTCCGCTGCCGATTCCCGCGTTGTTCACGATCACGTCGAGCCTGTCGAACGCTTCGACGGTCCTGCTGATCGCGGCGTCCCAATCGGACTGCTGGGTGACGTCGAGCCGAATGAAGATTCCATCGCCGCCGATCTCGTTGATCTCAGCCTCGGTCTGGCGGCCCTCGTCTTCGAGAACATCGGCGATGACGACCTTCGCACCCTCGCTTGAGAATAGCTTGGCTTCGGCCGCGCCCATCCCGCGTGCGCCACCCGTGATCAGCGCAACCTTACCCTCGAGTCTCATGTCATTCCTCCCGGTCTGATTCTTCTGGCAGCGCGATTGTACATCACCCCACCCCTCCCCATGCGGGCAGGATGCCCGCGCTCCAGCTCCTCCCATCCCCGCGAACGCAGGGACCCACCGAAAATCACACGAAACCAATTGCGCCCTCAGACGGTCCGCTCTCTCGCCTGCTTCCTAGATTACCGCCGGCACTCCTGGCGACGCTCGCGTCGCCCCTACGGGTTGGTCTTGCGACTACGTCCGACTGCTCTCATACCTGCGAGCAGGGGGACGCCGGCGACCGTCGCCAGCGCGACCACAAGCCACCCTGGGGCTGCCAGGCCTCGGGTCATGGGAGCATCTTCGCCTGGCTCTTCAGGAATCGGTGTCGGCGCCGCCGTTGGCGTCGTCGTAGGTGCCGGTTTTGGAGGCAGTGGACATCCGAGCGTCGAGCGGCGTCCCGGTGCTGTCGTAGGCGTCGAGCCCGGAGTATCGGAGCACGGGACTACCATCCCGGTCGTTCTGAGCTTATCGAAGGGTCGCCGCCGCGCCGCCAGCGCCCACATCGGCCACCACGTCGCCGGAGAGCCGAAGCATGACCTCGAGCTGTTCTCCGGTCTCGGAGCCCGGCCTCCTCTCAATGGTGAATCCCTGCTGAAGCCCAAGAGGGCCGTTGACGTAGCACTCTGTGATGCCGTTATTGTACGCGTACTCGACGCGGTTGCCCGCGGCGGACAACATCGCGTCACTGACCGGCGCCAACTGCTCGCCGCGCCCGTAGCCGTTCAGCCCGAGACGCCAACTCCAGTCGAATGCGGTGATTTGGACCCCGTCCGACGTGAACTCCGCTCCGAGCGGCGCGTCGATTCAAGACGCGCCCCTGGGTCGGGTAGACATGTACCGTACGGAATCCAGTGTTAATGGACGTTGGTAAACTTTCATGGATCCTAAGGCTAGATTAGGAAACAGTTAGTGAGGAGGAGGGCTGATTATCACACCAACTCTCCGAATCGTAAAATCACGCTCGGTCAAATCGCACCTCAATCTGCATTTTTCATTTCACAGCCCTGTGGTAGGATGGGGATTGAAACAGTTCGCTGTTCGTATCCACCTTGATACAGCCTAGCGAGGTTCTCGCATCACCTCAGGGTCGGGGGAGGTACCGCGATGGAGCTTAGGAATGAGCGGAGAGAAGGCGTATTGATCGCGTCGGCCAGCGACCGCGTGGACAGCGCCAACGTTCACGACTTCCAGGAAGCGCTGCAAGCAGTGATCGATGAGCGCGATCGCGCAGTGGTGCTCGATCTCGAGCACTTGACCTACATCAGCAGCGCGGGCCTAAGGGTCATTCTTCTGACGGCCAAGGCGCTCCAGAAGCAGAACGGCGGCTTCGCCGTCTGCTCGCTTTCTGACCCGATCCGCGAAGTTTTCGAGATCAGCGGATTCGACAAGATCATTCCGGTCTATGCTTCGCAGTCAAACGCCATCGAGCTGCTCACAAGCTGACGTTCTTGAGGCCGCGGGCGTCTCGCCCGCGCGGGAGAGGCGCATTGCCGCGGCTCCTCCGGCGGGCGCTCTGGCGGCTAACTTCGCGGTGTTCGAGACCGTTCTATCCTCTGCGGGAGACACACCCCAACACGACGACTTGACCTGCCTCATGCTAAGACGGAGCGAAACAGGGACTTGAGCACTAAGCTGTCCATGAAGATTGCATCCAGACTAGACAATCTGGATCAGATTCCCTGCGTCGTAGAAGACCTGGGTCGAGCGGAGGCTTGGTCTCCAGAGCTCACATTCAGAGTAAATTTCGCCCTTGAAGAGCTTGGTCTCAATATCATCCAACACTCCGGCGTCGACGATCTCAGTGAGATAGAGCTGACGGTGACCTCAGCGCCCGACGCGGTTACCATAGAGATCACCGACGATGGTCAGCCGTTCAACCCCCTGGAAGATGCGCCGGTGCCGGACGTCTCCGCGCCGCTAGAGGATCGCCCGGTAGGGGGGCTGGGCGTATTCCTGGTACGGTCCATGATGGACGACCTGCGCTACCAACGGGAGCTGGGAAGGAACCATCTCACGCTGGTCTCTCGGAGGGTTGGATGAATTGCGTTTCCGGCTTTCGACCGCATCAGCTTTCGTGCTCGGATCCGGGGGGGTCGTCGCGCTAGCGTTAGTCGCCGGCTTCATCTGGTACTACTGGGAAACAACGAACGCAACGGCGCCGGACTCCTCACCCGCCGAGTCCTCTAGGCCGATCCCGGTCCCTCGGGCGGGAGGCGGCCCCACGCCTGCGAATCCAGGGGTCTCAAGCGAGCGCATCCTATTCGGCCAGTCGGCCGCCTTCAGCGGTCCCGCACAGGAGTTGGGCCGAAACATGCGGCTCGGCATAGAGACCGCATTCAAAGAGGCGAACGACACCGGCGGAGTCTATGGAAGGCGCCTTGAGCTGGAGTCCAGGGACGACGCCTACGAACCCGAGGCCGCTATCGCCAACACAGTCAGCCTGATACATGAGGAGTACGTTTTTGCACTGATTGGCGCTGTCGGGACGCCAACTTCCCGCTCCGCCACGCCTGTTGCCGAGAGCGCCGGCGTCCCATACGTTGCTCCATTCACGGGCGCAGCATTCCTCAGAGACGCCAAGTGGAGCACCGTCATCAACCTGCGGGCATCCTACAACCAGGAGACCGAAGAGATGGTCGCCCGCCTGACAAGAGACCTCGGCATCGAGCGGATCGCGGTCATGTACCAGGATGACTCGTTCGGCCGCGCCGGCTATCGCGGGGTGCGTCTCGCGCTCGATCGACGCGGCATGGAGCCGGTCGCGATCGGCGTGTACCCGCGCAACACAACTGCAGTGAAAACGGCCCTGCTAGACCTGAGGCCGGCAAACCCGGAAGCGGTGATCATGATCGGGGCCTACGAACCCGTGGCGGCGCTCGTCGCATGGGCGCGCCACACGGAGTTCGATCCCGTGTTCATGACCGTTTCATTCGTCGGCAGCAACGCGCTTGCCCGCGAGCTCGGACCGTCCGGCGCCGGTGTGTTCGTCACCCAGGTCGTGCCATTTCCGACGGATGAGACCATTCCCGTCGTCGCGTCTTACCTCAGCGCCCTTGAGGCCTACGATCGGAGCGCCGTTCCGGGATTCGTCTCCTTCGAGGGCTACGTCGCGGGACGCCTTGCGATTGCCGGCCTTGAGAGATGCGGTCTGCAGGTGGACCGATCCTGCTTTCTAGCCAGTCTGCGCGGTAGCGGAATCGTAGACATCGACGGCTTCAAGTTGAGCTACGGGGACGGAGACAACCAGGGCTCAGACGCCGTGTTCTTGACCGTGATCGGAGACGACGGCGGCTACCACCCGGTAAGCACTCTCAGAGATGCGGCGCAATGAGCGGTCGACTCAGGCGGTTACTTGCGGTCCGCTTCCGAATCTCCGCGCAGCTCTACTTCGGAATCGGAGGCGCCGTCGCTCTGACGGTAGCCGCGAGCTTGGTCGGCTGGTTTTCGTTCAGCCGCGTCGGCGACGCCCAGGACCTGGTCAACGAGGGCAGCGTACCCGAGCTGGCCGCCGCGTTCGGCGTCGCGGCGGCGACTGACAATCTGGTGTCCGCCGCGCCGAATCTGACCGCCGCCGCAACGCTCCGGGAGTTCGCAGAGGTCTCCGCAGGCATAGCCGAGGCACGGAGGTCCTTTGAGGAACGGCTTGCCAGCCTAGAAATGAGCGCTACCGCCGACGAACGCTTCGAGAGCATCCGAACCCATGCTGAGACGCTGATCTCGAACATCGACGGGATAGAGGACGAGAGGGCCGAGCTCTTCGAACTGACCGGGCGGAGCGAGACCCTGCGAACCGAACTCGACGTTCTGCGGGGTCGGCTGGAGGGCGTCCTGATCCCGGCAATCGACGACCAGCTCTTCTACGCGATGACCGGCTATCGTGAGCTCGGAGGGCCGCCAGCCCCAAGGTCCGAGCACTTTTCCGAGGCCGAGCTTAGCCGATACCGACACCTCTCCGAACTGCAGGCTGACGCAAACATGGCGACTCAGCTTCTCGCCAGCGCCTTTACGCTCTCGGACGCCTCACTGATCGAGCCCCTACGGGAGCGATTCGAGGCCGCCGCCGGTCGCATCGAGCGGAACCTGTCAGCTCTCAAGGGGTCCCCGATGCACGACGAAGTAGCCCCGGTCTTCGCCGGTCTATTTGAGCTCGGGATCGGGGAGCAGGACGGCTTTGATCTGATAGAGCGGGAGATCAGAGGCGCCGAGAGCCAACGCGATCTGCTCGAGCGCAATCGAAGCATCTCAATCGATCTCATCGACGACGTCGACGGACTGGTTACCGCAGCCAGTGCGAGCGTGGAGGATGCGACTCGCGCATCCGGGCAGGCGATCCTAACGGGGCGCACCCTGCTGCTGGCCATCAGCGCGATCAGCATTGGCGGCGCTCTCCTCATCGCCTGGCTGTACGTGGGCAAGGTGCTGCTTAACCGCCTTCAGCGCCTGTCTGACCGGATGCGCCAGATGGCCTCAGGCGATCTTGAGGTCGAAGTCGACGTCGTAGGCCGCGATGAGGTTGCGGACATGGCCTCGGCTCTCGAGGTGTTTCGCCGTCACGCTCTTGAGGTGCAACGCCTGAACCTGGTGGAACGGCTGGCCGGGGAGCTGCAAGGTAAGAACGATCAGTTGGAGACCGCGATGGCCGACCTGCACAGGGCACAGGACCAGATCGTCATGCGCGAGAAGCTCGCTGCCCTCGGTGAGCTCACGGCCGGAGTAGCCCACGAAATCAGAAACCCGCTCAACTTCGTCAAGAACTTCTCCGAGGTGTCGGAGGAACTGATCGAAGAGCTCACAGAGGTGCTCGACGAGGCCTCGGCCGCCCTTGGCGAGGACCGACAGGGGGTGGTCGATGAGATGTTTGCCGACCTCCGCGAGAACCTGGTTCGAATCCGCTCGAACGGCGATCGCGCCGACCGCATCGTCCACGACATGCTTATGATGAGCCGCGACTCAGGTGAACCGCAGCTCACCGACATCAACAGGCTGCTCGACGATCACGCACGTCTCGCGTATCACAGCGCCAGAGCCACAGATCCCGACTTCCAACTGGAGCTCGAGCAAGACCTGGACCCGGAAGTCGGCGAGATCGACGTTGTTCCCCAGGACATGGGTCGCGTCTTCTTGAACATCGTTGCAAACGCCTGTGACGCCACGGACGAAAAACGCCGGGCCGACGTCGGGGCCGGGTCGTATGTACCCACGCTGTGGCTGCGTACGCGTCGGGGGAATGACCAGGTGGAGATCCGTATCAGGGATAACGGGAACGGTATCCCGTCAGACGTGGCAGATAAGATATTCAATCCGTTCTTTACGACAAAGCCGACGGACAAGGGCACAGGGCTGGGTCTCGCCATTTCCAGCGACATTGTTCGCCAACACGGTGGAGCGATCCGGGTCGACTCCAAAACGGGACAGTTCACCGAGATGATCGTGGAGCTGCCACTGGTGAGCAGTTCTACCTAGTCCGTTTCGACCTCGTACCTGCCAATGAGTCCGGGGTGCTCTCCCTCGTCCCTGGGCACCCTCGCAAGGGCGACCGCGTCTGGAAGCACAATGCCCCCGGAGAACACGAGCTTCATTGCGTCCTGCACCGTGAGGTTGGTCTCCATGACGTCGTCCTCGAGCACGAGGGCCATGTTGCCTGACGTGGGATTGGGAACGGTAGGGATGTAGACGAGTACCAGAGAGTCCCCGCTATCCGGCGACCGTACGCGTCCGGTGACGAAGCCAATTGCCGCCATGCCCTCGCGGGGCCACTCCAGGAACACGACCCGGCTGAAGTTGTACTGTGAAGTCATCGCCGTTGTCGCCTGCTGCGTGATGCCGAATATGGTACGGACAATTGGGATGAAGTTGATCGCTGTGCTCTTGTAGTCCATCGCCTTCCTGCCGAACGGGGAGGAGATGATCAGGCCTGCAAGGTAGAACACGACAATGATCGCGACCAGCCCGACTCCCGGGATGTCCCAAGGTTGGCCGCTGACAATCGCCAGCGGTCGGACCAAGGCGTCGGCGTGCTTTACAATGAAGAGAATGACGACGATGGTGACGAGCAGAGGGATCAGCTCGATCAGCCCGGCAAGCGTCTTGCTCTGGACGTGATGCTCTATGCGCTTCAGTGTGTTCGGCTTCTCCTGATCTTCGAGCTCAGGAATTGCGTTTCCTGGGGCGTCAGCCAATGGTTCACCTCCTACGCTCTGGAGTTTGTGTAGTCATCGCCTTGCGTTCCTCCACTATACTTAACTGAGGTGTCGAGTACACGCGGGAATGAGTGCAGGAATTTGGAGGCGGACAGACCTCAGACCGAGGCGTCTGCTTCTCAGACCGTTCGGGCCTAATCGAGCCCAATTCTTCATTCTTCACTCAACGGGCCTATGTTAGGATGGAAACCGAAACAACTCGCTGATCGGACCCAATCTGAGTCAGCCTGCAGAGGCTCTCGCGTCAGAACAGCCAACTCACTATCCGCCCCGATTCGAGAGGTGTTCGAGATTAGCGGCTTCGACAAGATCATCCCTGACTGCGACTCTCCGGACGATGCAATTGCCGTGCTCGACGGACGATCAGTGTTAGAGATTTGCCAGAATCGTAATCACTCCTCGGGCTCCCGATGTAGGGAGGCGCATCGAAGGTGACAACGACTGGGCCTTACAAAATTCTCGTAGTTGATGACGAGCCGGACCTCGAACCACTCCTCATACAGCGTATGCGGCGCCAAATACGCGCCGGTCGGTACGTGTTCGTCTTCGCCCAAAACGGCGTCGAAGCTCTCGAAAAGCTCAACCAAGACGAGACGATCGACATGGTTCTCTCGGACATCAACATGCCACAGATGGATGGCCTCACTCTGCTTGAGCAGATACCGGATGTCAATCCCAATCTTCGCTCGGTCATAATCTCGGCCTACGGAGATATGAAAAACATCCGCACTGCCATGAACCGTGGAGCTTTCGACTTCGTTACCAAGCCGATTGACTTTGCTGACCTTCAAGTCACCATCGAACGCACTCTGTTTCATGTGGAAGAATGGCGGGAGGCTCTAACCTCCAGAGACACGTTGGTCGCTCTCCAAAAAGAGCTGGACGTGGCCAGCAACATGCAACAGTCGATACTTCCCACACAATTCCCTAGCGGCTCGGGCTTTCGGGTCTTTGGAAGTATGAAGTCGGCACGCAACGTCGGGGGTGACTTCTTCGATGTGATTAGCCTCCAAGGCGATGAAATCGGATTTGCGGTCGCGGACGTATCGGACAAGGGGGTCCCCGCTGCCCTCTTCATGATGTCAAGTCGAACCCTTCTGAAAGGTGCCGCGATCGGTAGTCCTGAACCGCGAGTGGTGCTCGAAAACGTCAACGACATTCTGTATGAAGACAACGAAGCGTCGATGTTCGTCACCCTGTTCTACGGAGTCTACGATCCGACAACGGGAATCCTGACATTCGCGAACGGAGGGCACGATCCTCCGTTGCTCATCCACTCCGACGGGACATCCTCACTGCTCCCAACCACGGGCGGCGTCGCGTTGGGTCTGCTGCCAGGCTTCAGCTACCTGCAGAAGACCGTCACACTTTCGCCCGGTGACCTATTGGTACTCTACAGTGATGGTGTGACGGAGGCCGTTAACGTAGACGGCGATCAATTCGGAATCGAACGCCTTCGTCAGCTCCTAACAACCCCCCCGGTTCGAGATCCAGAGGAGGCTACCTTGAGGGTCTTCAGCGCTGTAGAAGCCTTTGCCGGTGATGCGCCACAGTTCGATGACCTCACGTGCCTAATACTCCATCGGGACTGACCGATGAGCGCGACACTCTCACTGAAGCTCAAGACCAGTCGAGACGAACTGAATCGTATAACCGCTGCGATCGAACGCATCGGCCAGTACGATAACTGGTCTGAAGACCTCAAATCACGTGTTAACCTCGGACTCGAAGAGATCGGCATCAACATCATCAACTACGCATTTGATGACGGCCTCCGCGAGTTCGACATCACGGTGACGTCCGAAGTGGACTCTGTCACAATCGAGATCATCGACGATCGGCGTCCATTTGATCCGTTCAAAGATGCACCTTCAGCGGATCTCGCGTCTCCACTCGAACGCCGCCCCGTGGGCGGACTCGGTACTTACCTCGTCCGCTCCATGATGGATGTGTCAACTTACCGACGGGTACGAGGAATGAACCGCCTGACACTGGTTGCCCGTAGGGCTGAGAAGTGACGGCACTTCTCAAGCAGATGGCGACGCTTCGTGATAGAAGTGCGCGCTTCGTGCGGGCTGCGTACCGAGTTGTCAGACAGATCAACTTCAGGGACGCCCCGAGCTACTGGGCAGTACTGGTCCAGAGGTCCAGGACACTGATCCATAGGGCCCACCAAGCTTTGTCCCAAGTTGACTTCACCGACTTTGAGGGAAACAGGGCCGCAACTGTCAAATGGCTCAAGAGGCTACTGGAAACCCGGAGCCGTATCTCCACGCAGATCTATCTCGCGTTTGGAGGCGCCGTCATGCTCACTATCGCTGCCAGTCTTGTCGGGTGGTACTCCTTCGACAGTGTCGGCAACCTTCAGAGGCAAGTAAACGAGGGCAGCGTCCCCGAGATGTCAGCGGCATTCGGAATCGCGCAAAACGCGAACACGCTCGTATCTGCAGTCCCCAACCTCACCGCTACCACGAACCCAGACGACTACAACCTCGTTGCACAGGGAGTCGCCGAGGCAAACATTGCCCTCGTGGGGCAGCTCGCGCTCCTTCAAGGACGGTACTCAGGCGACGAACGGTTTGACCGGATGCGCAGTTACACGGATTCTCTTACAACCAACATCCACACCATACAGCGCGGCATGGTCGACTATTTCCCGCGCGCAGGTCGCCTCCCAACCTTGCAGAATGAGATTTCCGAGTTGGGATCCCAACTCGATGGGACTCTTCTGAACTCGGTAGACAGCCAGTTCCGCTACCTCGTCAGCGAAAGTCGGACCCCGGGCCGGCTCCCTGCTTCTCTTCGCGACAGCTCTTCTTGGAACCAGGAGGTTGCCTACTACTACCAGTTGACTGAGTTGCGTTCAAACGTGGACACCGCGATCCAACTCCTTACGAGCGCCTTTGCCCTTCCAGACTCCGATTCAGTCGGACCGCTGAGCGATAGCTTTGCATCCACAGCAAGCGAGATTGAGCGGAACATTGGCGGTTTTCCGGACTCGGAGTTACGAGACAAGATCGAACCAATGCTCTCCCATCTCATCGACCTCGGAACTTCTAGTCAAGGGGTCTTCGCCACACTGGGCCAAGACCTGAGACTGGTGGAGAGCCAACGTGAACTGCTTTCTGCAAACCGCGAAATCTCTGTCGACCTGCTAAAGGAGGTCGACGTGTTTGTAGACCAAGCCAACGCCAAAGTCGAGGAAGCGGGGCTCGCCTCAGGACAGGCTGTCTTCACAGGAAGAATTCTCCTCGCCACCCTCAGCATCATCAGCATCGGGGGAGCGACACTCATCGCCTGGCTGTTCATTGGAAGAGTCTTGCTCCGCCGCTTGGATCTGTTGTTGGGCTGGATGCGACGGATGGCCGGTGGCGATCTCGAGGCCAGCGTAGACGTCGAAGGACGTGACGAGGTCGCTGACATGGCAGCGGCCCTCGAGGTGTTCCGCCGCTACGCTCTGGAAGCTCAGCGCCTCAACCTCGTCGAGCACCTCGCCGAAGAACTTCAGGGGAAGAATGAACAGCTCGAAAGTGTGCTGGAAGACCTGCGCGCCGCACAGGACCAGATCGTCGCACGCGAAAAGCTTGCCGCGCTCGGTGAGTTGACCGCCGGAGTCGCACACGAGATCAGAAACCCCCTTAACTTCGTTAAGAACTTCTCCGAGGTCTCTGACGAACTCCTTCTAGAACTACAGGAGATAGTCGACGAAGGGGACGGAGTGCTGACTGGGGAAAAGAGAGCGCTCATCAGGGAGATATCGGGGGATCTATCCAGCAATCTAAACCGGATACGTACACATGGCGACCGCGCCGACCGGATCGTTCACGACATGCTGATGATGGGACGCGGCCCCACATCGTTCCAGCCCACCGACATCAATAGTCTCGTAGACGAGCATGCGCGGCTCGCCTTTCACAGTGCCCGGGCGACGGACCCCGACTTCCAGCTCGAACTAAGTCACGACCTCGATCCCGAATTGGGAGAGATGAAAGTCATTCCTCAAGACATCGGCAGAGTCATCCTGAATCTGGTCAGTAACGCAGGTTACGCGACAGACCAGAAACGACGCGCGATCGCGGACTCTGCTGTTGCCGGACAGCGGCAGTTCATCCCCACCGTCTGGCTCTCGACCAGGCGGAAAGAGAGTCACTACGAAGTGAAGGTCCGGGACAACGGCAGCGGGATCCCGCTCGAGGCCGTCGATAAGATATTCAATCCCTTCTTCACCACCAAGCCCACAAACGAAGGCACCGGCCTTGGCCTCGCCATGTCCAACGACATAGTGCGTGAACACGGTGGGACAATCAGGGTAGACACGACGCCAGGACAGTATACCGAGATGACGTTAGAGCTCCCGTTCGTTCCCCCCTCCCTGGATGAAGAGCAGTCCGAGACTGACTCTGCTGGCCTCGCCGTCTAGGAAGACTCGGACATGAATCTACGCCTGGACATTTCCGTCGAAGGCTCCGTTTCCAGTCACCACAGGAACCGCCGCGAAGACATGGTCATCTACTCCATCCTGCGCGGCGATTGGTGCCAGGGTCCGGCGGGTTAGAGAGGAGTGGCGAGGCCTGATCAGACAGACTGCATTGTGCGTCTTAGGGGCGTTACGAAATCGTTTGGCAGGATGCCCGTCCTTCGTGGGATCGATCTCGACGTGCCCCGGGGACAGGTGATGAGCCTCCTGGGGCCAAACGGCTCTGGGAAGACGACGCTGATCCGGATACTCGCGACGCTCACGAGGCCCGATGCGGGAGAGGCTCGGGTCTGCGGTCACGAGCTTGGTCGGGACGACGGTCGAGTCCGCCGGGAGATCGGTGTCGTCACACACGATCCGCTGCTTTATGACGACCTCACTGGACGCGAGAACTTGCGGTTCGCTTGCCGGATGTTCGCGCTCCAGAACGCCGAGGAACGCCTGGAGAGCGCGGCAGATCGCATGGGGATGAGATCAATGCTCGACCGGCGAGTCGGCACCATGTCGCACGGGATGAAGAAGCGGTTCAGCGTTGCGCGCTCTCTCCTTCACGATCCTTCAGTACTATTGATGGACGAGCCTGAGACAGGACTGGATCATCAGGCGGTCGCGCTGCTCGATGGCGTAATCGCCGACTGCCTTCACGCCCGGTGCACCGTGTTGATGGCCACTCACGACATTGACAGGGCGACTGAGCTGGGAGACCGGATCGCGGTTCTGTCGGCCGGCAGGGTCACGTACGAGGGTCCTGCCGATGAAGAAGACGCCCGCGATGCATACCTTCAGGCGTCCCGACCCTGATGGCCCGCGTCCCCTTCCGTCGTTCTCATCTCAAGAGGAGGATGAACCGAGTGTGGGCGGGACGCCCCCTCCCCACACCCCGACGGATGCGTCACTGACATGAAGAGCTACTTCGTACCTGTCCTCGCGATCCTTGCGAAAGACCTTCTCCTCGAGCTCCGCACGAAGGACGTGTTCGTCTCGATGCTGGTTTTTAGCCTGCTCGTGATCGTCGTATTCAACTTCGCCATTGACCCGTCGCCGAGGACGGTCGCGATCGTCGCACCGGGCATCCTGTGGGTCGCATTTACCCTTGGCAGCATTCTCGGCCTGAACCGGTCTTTCGGCATCGAGAAGGACCGCGGAAATCTCCACGGCCTGCTGCTGGCGCCGGTCGGTAGGGATGCGATCTACTTCGGAAAGCTGCTCGGCAGCTTTCTGGTGATGGTTCTGGTTGAGTTGGTCACCTACCCGGTATTCGCGATCATGTTCAACCTCCCGTTGCTTGTACCGGGGTTGATCCCCGTCGCCCTGCTGGCGACATTGGGGATTGCCGCCATAGGCACGCTGTTCAGCGCGATGGCCGTGAATACGCGGTCGCGGGAGGTGATGCTGCCGGTCCTCTTCCTTCCGGTCGTTGTACCGGTCATAATAGGCGCGGTCGCGTCGACCGGAGGACTGATCCGCGCGGACGAGTCGGCGGAGCTGGGGCGCTGGCTTCCCTTCTTGATCGTATTCGACGCGGTGTTCTTGGTGGTCTGTCCGTTCGCGTTCAGTTTTGTGGTCGAGGAGTGAGGTTCTGGGTGCGCGGTCTAAGGATTCCCGAAGAGGTTCTGGCCGAAGTGTACCGACACGCGCTCGAGGAGTACCCGAACGAGTGCTGCGGTTGGCTGATCGGCCTGAGAGACGGCGACTCGGTCGCACGTGTGCGTCGGGCCGTGAACGCCTACGACGCTGGGTCGCACCCAACGGCGTCGGACCGGACCGCCGAGACCGCGTACGTCATCGACGGCGACGACCTGCTCGAGCTTAGCCGAACCCTGGACGACGACGATCCACCCCGCGTGATCTACCACTCCCATCCAAACGGACGGGCGTACTTCTCCGAGACCGACCGCAAGGTCGCAACCGACCCCTGGGACGGCGGCCCGGTCTACCCGGTGCAGCAACTCGTGGTCGGGATCTCCGAGGAGAGTGTAGCTGAGGCACGCCTATTCGACTGGGACGAATGTGAGAGAGCCTTCGTGGAAGTCGACTGCTTCTCAGCCGTGCCGTAGGAGCGCGACCGCAACCCCCCGGCGCGGGCATCCTGCCCGCGCTCCCAGTATCGGCGACCGTTCTCGAAGCACGGAGCGTCCCTACCCCTACAGCAACCTCTTCAGCGCGGCGCGAAGCTCCTCAAGACTCGTGAACCCCTCGAACCGGCCGGCGATCACGCCCTGCCCATCCACCACGAACGACCACTCCGTGCTCGGTAGGTCCCACTCCTTGACTACGGGAGAGACAATCGCCCGGTCCAAGTCCCCCTGAATCTCCTCCGGGTTGTCGTAGTAGTCGACATGGATGAAGTTGGCACGATCAGCGAACTCGTCCTTCAGATCCCTCAGCACTTCGACCTGAGGCCCGCAGACCGCGTTGGTGCAGAACGCTGGGCTGGCCATCACGATGACGGCGGGCAGTCCGGTCTCCACCGCTTCGGCGATCGTCAGCCGGTAAAGGTCGGGGTCGTGCATGGACCCGGTCGTTAGCTGCGATAACCGCTCGACGTCGGCTGCTGTCCTGTTCAAGCTCCTCGGCGCTAGGTCTCCGACTGCGGGCGCCCGCGTCCCTTCGGGGACCTCGAAAGACAGACTGGCGCTCTTCGGAGCGCCGTCGTCACCGACGACGGTCGCCCTGATTGCCCACAGTCCAGGGATGTCAAAGCTCAGCTCCGTGGCGTAGAGGCCTCGTTCGACTTGGGGAAACGGGTGGAAGACCGCAAACGCGATCTGCGCCGGCTCGCCGAACGCGTCCTCGCCAGGGTCGAAGAAAGACTCGACTGTTGCCGACGGTGCGTCGATCAGACCTGTCTCGGATACAAGGGCGAATGCGACTCTGTGCTGCCCGACGCCGAGGTCGGGAGTCGCGAATATCGCCTGAAGCCCATCTTCTGAGAGCGGACCCTTGATGAGCTCTATCCCGGCTGCCGGCTCTTCCGCCGGGGCTGGATCAGGATCTGTTGCGGACGGGGGCTCGGCGCGCTCGCACGATAGCGTTACGAGCGACCAGGACGCAAGCACAATCAGCCAACGCATGGCGACCACCTACATGTCCTTGACCGGCTCTCCACCCTCGTAGGAGCCGAACGTGAATGCGAAGATAGTGAACTCGGATGAGTTGGACGCCAAACGCAGCTCGCCCCCGCTGAACTCGTCCTGGTCGACTAGGTAGTACATTCGTGACGAGTCGACGGCGACGAAGCTGTTCCCTTCCTCGTCGTACATGATGTCGCTCCCAGCGCGTTCTTCAGGCACTGGAGCGTCGTCAAGGATGATCCGGACTTGGTACGGTTCGGTCGACTCTGGTGACATGACGACGTTCACGCTGGTGCCAAAGAACTTGAGCGCGACGTGGTCCTCGTAGTCAATGGTCTCGCGCGCGTGGACGAGACTCTCCAGGGTGTTGACCCAGGGACCTTGAAGGTAGAGAAAGTGGTTGAGATGCTCTCCAGGGTCCTCGTACGTCACCTCAGTGTCGGGGTTCTGGTAGTACTCTATGTGACGAACGTAAGGCGGCATCTGCCGGGACATAAGTGCGCCATAGTTCCGCTCGAAGCCGGCATATAGCTCCCTGGTCTGACCTTCTCCGGGGGCGGTGTTGCTCCGGGCGGCGGAGTCGACCGGCGGACCGGGGTCCGAACTGGCTGCTATCCCGGACACATCGTAACCCGCCTCGGTGAGTGCGTCCCTGATCTCTCGTTCAGTCTCGTCGTACGCACCCTCGCCGAAGTGGTTGTACCGCACCCGACCCTCGTGATCGATCAGGTACTTGGCCGGCCAGAATTGGTTCCCGAACGACCTCCACGTGCCGAACTCGTTATCCTGCACCACCGGATACTCGAGCTCGAACTTGGCTACCGCGTCCACCACGTTGTCGTAGTCCTTCTCAAACTCGAACTCGGGGGTGTGGACGCCAAGTATCACCAGGCCGTGGTCCGCGTACTTCTCGTGCCAGGCTCTCAGGTAGGGCAGAGTGCGGATGCAGTTGATGCAGGTGTACGTCCAGAAGTCGATCAGCACCACCTTGCCCTGTTCCTGCATCTCTGCGAGTGAGAATCGCTCGCTGTTGATCCACTGCTGTCCGGTGTCGTCGAGCGGTGGCGCATCCGGATACAGGCTCGTTGCAGCAGCAGCACCCGGCTCCGGCGGCACCTCCGGGGTGAGGGGCTCGGGTTCGGGAGTGGGAGTCGGCTGTGGAGCAACCGTCGGCGGAGGGGAAGTTGGAATAACGATCCGGGTGGGAGGCGGCGGAACGGTAGGCACAATGATCACGACCTCAGGTTTCGGAGTGGGCGCCACATCTCCTCCGGCGGACCCACAGGCGACCCCAACCAATACGAGCGATCCGGCCAGCGCCGCGAGGGTCAGATGTCCAAGTCTTGAAAGTAAGTTGATCATGGGAAGGCCTGCCTCTCTAAGAATCGGAATCTCGCTATAGATGGGGATCTGCCGGAGTTACCTGTTGATTAGATGAGACGGCCTCCGAGGTCGATTCAAGGCTCCGCATTTCGCTGTAGGCGGCGTTGCCGGGAAACTGGTCTGCAAGTAACATGCAATGCGCGGGAAGCTCGGACCCGCAACTCTGATCGGTTGGGGGAATACTATCATGAACGTCGGTTTCGTCGGTGTCGGATTTATGGGTCGCCACATGGCCCGCAACGTTTTGACCGGTGGACACGAGATGACGGTGTTCGATGCGAACAGGGACGCGGCCGACGAGATCATCTCGCTTGGCGCGACTTGGGCCAACAGTCCGCGCGAGGCGGCCGAGGGTGCGGACGTGATCTTCACGTCGCTGCCGACGCCGCAGGTCGTCGAGCAGGTGGCGTCGGGCGAGGGTGGGATTCTGAGCGGGGCGAAGCGCGGGGCCGCCTATTTCGACCTCAGTACCACCGACCCCACCACGATTGCGCGCATCGCCGCAAGAGCAGAGTCGAGCGGCATTCATGTTCTCGATGCCCCGGTCTCCGGAGGGACGACCGGAGCCGAGGCCGCCTCGTTGTGCGTCATGGTTGGCGGCGATGAGGCCACGTATAACCTATACAAGCCAGTTCTCGACCGAATCGGAGACAAGGTCATATTCTGCGGCCCTCTCGGCTCAGGCGCGGTCTGCAAGATCGTCAACAACCTGATCGGGCTCAGCGTCGGCGTCCTATTGTCCGAGGCCTTCACCATGGGCATCAAGTGGGGAGTGGACGCGCAGACGCTGTACCAGGCGGTGTCCGGAAGCTCGGGGAACACCACCTCGATGCACGGTTATCCAAACGGCATCTTCCAGCGCAATTTCGAGCCCGGATTCGCCCTCGATCTCGCCGCGAAGGATGTCGGACTCGCGACTCAGCTCGGGCGGGAGCTGCGCGTGCCGATGGAGATGTCCAACATCGCGCAGCAGCGATACATCGACGGCCAGAATCTGGGCTATGGTCGACAGGCCTCCGGAGCCGTCGCGATCGTCCAGGAGCGGCGCGCCGGAGTCCAGATAGCGCCCGCGGAATAGCAGGTCGAAGAGGTCTGGTAGCGTCGGAACAGCGCCCTCAACAGCCTTTGACTCGGCGCGCGACCTCGAATTACAATCACCTCAGTGATCACCGCGCAGGAACCCACGCAGACCTATCAGAAGACCACCCTCGAGAACGGGTTGAGGGTGGTTTCGTGTGAAATGCCCCACACGAGATCGGTGTCGATCTCCGTGTTCGTCGGCGTCGGATCGCGCTTTGAGAGCGACGACGAAGCTGGACTCTCCCACTTCGTTGAGCACATGGTGTTCAAGGGCACCGACAGTAGACCAGATCCGGTGCAGATAAGCGCCGCCGTCGAGGTTAACGGCGGGGTCATCAACGCCGGAACCGAGCACGAGCTCACAGTCTACTGGTGCAAGGTCGCCTTACCACACTTCGCCGAGAACCTCGACCTTGTGTTCGACATGCTCCGCAACTCGCTTTACAAGCCGGACGACATCGATAGGGAGCGGCAAGTCATCCACGAAGAGCTGGCTATGATCAACGACTACCCAACGTCCAGGGTCGACGCGTTGATCGACGAGATGCTCTGGCCGGATCATCCGCTCGGCCGTGATGTTGGAGGGACGAGCCGGTCGGTCGACGCCATCACTCGTCAGATGCTCCTCGATCACATGACGTCGTACTACACACCCTCAAACATCGTCGTCAGCGTGGCCGGTGGAGTCGACCACTCGGAGGTCGTCGACCTGGCAGCCGAGCTGTCTCGAGACTGGCCAGACTCATCATCAGAGGATCCGGCCCCGGTAGTCCACGTACAGCGGGAGTCCCAACTCAGGCTGGAGTACCGGAGCACCGAACAGATCCACCTGTCGATCGCGCTGCCAGGACTCGCCATAGACGATCCCGACGTCTACGCGCTCGACTTGCTCAGCGTCATCCTCGGCGAGGGAATGAGCAGCAGGCTATTCGTCGAGCTCAGGGAGAAGCGGGGCCTCGCATATGACGTTCACAGCAGCGTGTCTCACTTCAAGGACACGGGGGCGTTCGTGATCACAGCGGGGGTGGACCCGGCCAACACCTACGAGGCGGTGCCGACGATCCTCGAACAGGTGGCGGACGTCAGGGACGCGGTGCCCGAGGAAGAGGTAGACCGCGCCAAAGGGCTCGTCTCCGGTCGGTTGATGCTTCGGATGGAAGACACGCGCGCGGTATCGGCGTGGATGGGTAGCCAGGAGCTGCTGCGCAGCGAGGTTCTCGGCGTCGACGACGTGGTAGAGAGGGTCAACGCAGTGACCCGATCCGACGTCCTGCGAGTCGCCTCCCGACACCTCAGGACCGACCGCCTCAACTTGGCCGTGGTCGGCCCATGCCGGGGCAGAAAACGCCTCACAAAACTCCTCAAGTTCTGACGCGTCCCCGTCGCTCGCCGATCGCAGATGCCTGGGCCTATAGCCGAAACCCCCGACTCGATTCGTCTCTTTATTGCGATTGAGCTCGAAAGTGACGCTTTCGCTGAGATGCGCGACGTGGTAGCGGCATTGGACTCCCATCGAATCCGAGGCATCCGCACCGTGCGGCCTCGCGGCGTCCATGTCACTCTCAAGTTTCTCGGAGACGTGGCAGTGGATGCCGTCCCAAAGGTGCGCCGCGCGATGAGCGAGGTCGCGATGAGGACATCCGCGTTCGACCTCGCGCTCGGCGACCCTGGTGTGTTCCCCGGAAGGCGGGATCCGAGGTCACTGTGGGTCGGGATCGACGGCGACCTCGACCTGCTGTCAGTCTTGCGAAACGACCTCGAAGACGAACTGGCGGCAGCGGGGTTCGGGCGTGAGCGCCGCCGGTTCTCGCCTCACCTGACGGTGGCGCGAGTGAGGCCGCGCTCCTCACAGGCGGATCGTGCCGGCGCGCTCCGCGCGCTTGACGACTTGGACTATGCCAGGCGACCGATCCGCGTGGAATCGATCAGCCTGATGCGGACCACACTCCACACTGACGGGTCCATCTACACCCGGGCTCACTTCGAACGTCTCGCAGGTCAGTCGCCGCTACGATCGGGTTGTTAACGCAGCGACACGAGTGCTATACTTGCGGCGCCCTGAGAGTACGGTGTTGGCTGCAAAGTCGAGGAGGAATTAGTGGAAGGTAGAGACTTTCCCCACTGCGTGAGCTGCCCGGACGGCAACCTGTTGCCCCTTTCTGACTTTGGGAGCCAGGGGGCTCCCATTCACTATAAGGCCTGGGTGTGCAGCAACCCCGACTGCGGGTACAACATCAAGATTCGAAACGGTGACGTCTACATCAACGAACCCATCGCCAATGGCGCGATGCACTCCCCCCGGTTCAGATAGCCTCGACTCCCTAGGCCCCACTCTTGAACAGTCCGCCCTGAGCGGACTGTTTGGTGTTTTGTCCAACTTCCCCCCCGGCAGAGGCGCCGACTGTGGCACGCCGACTGCTATACTCAAGTAATGCGTCGACCCGCTTGAAAGATACGTTCCAACCGGTCGGACAGTGCAACAACCACCTCAAACAGGCTCAACTCGGAAGTGGAGAGGAAGGCGAGTCGTCGGCCTCGTCCTGACCGCTCTCGGCGCGCTGCTCCTGGCAGCCGTCGGCACGTTCTACGGCCTCAGCCTGTACAGCTCCCGCAGCCTCGACGGCCTGACCGTCTCGATAAGCGAGACGCCGTCGATGCCAGAGCTTCGGGAGGGTGAGACCGAGGTCCACGGCGCCGTGATGCCTGACGGCAGCTTCAAGCCGATCCAGGTCGTCAAGACGGGTGCGCCGGCAACCGACAGCATACCCCCTTCGCCCGCTCCCGCAGCACGGAAGTCTCCCACTACGCCTTCTCCTTCGGTCTCGATCGTAAGTACCAAGTCCGGCACCGAACCGACCCCTCCGCCAATCGTCCCCGCACCAGCCGCCGTGGCCGCCGGCACTGCCGAGCCGCTCGATGGACGCCCGCTGGTCGCCGCGTACAACGCCATCTACCCCGGCTACCAGATGCACCCCAAGTACTGGCACAGGCCTCTGGTCGCGGGCGCCGACGAGTACGCCTATGGCGTCGTGCTGCGTCCGGACGGCTTCATCAAGCTGTCGTCAACCGAGGGCCAGCCCAAGGGAACGGTGCCGGACGCAGCTCGGATCAGGATTCCAAGCATCGGAGTGGACTCGGAAGTAGCCAACCTGGCCATAGTCGACCTCGGGGACAGCCGGGAGTACGAGACTCCCAAGCACGTGGTCGGCAGGATTCCGCAGATGTCCAATCCCGGCGAGATGGGCAACGCGTGGCTGTTCGGGCACCTGGAGAGTCCGATACGTGGGGAAGGCAACGTGTTCCAGCGCCTGCCTGAGATTCCCCGACTGCTCAACAATGGTGACGCCGTCTACATAAGCATCCTGAACGGCGAGGGAGACGAGTTTCTGTACCAGGTCGTCGAGACCGCCCGAGTGCACCAGGACGAGCTCAACCTGTACGAGACCGACGACTCCACCGTCACCCTGGTCGCCTGCGTCCCAAGGTTGATCTACGACCACCGCATCCTCGTGACCGGCAAGCTGGTCGGAGTGAAGCGCGCCTCTTAGTCCCTACGTCGCGCCGGCGTCAGCGTGTCCCGCATCACCGTAATCAGGCGCCGTACAGGTGTGGACAGCCTCTTCCCCTTCAGCGTGATGATGCCCCCCTGCTCAGTCGGCAGTATGTGCGAGAGGCCAATCACACCCAGGTTCGACAGGTCGTCTGGGTCGATCGCGAGCCGAGGACCCACCGACACACCCATGCCGAGCGCGACGTACCGCTTTATCATGTCCATGCTGTCCAGTTCGACGACGATCTCGTAGTTCAGGCCGCGGCGAGTCAGCTCGGCCTCCAGCAGGTCGCGCGTGTGCGTCCCTGCGCTCATCAGGATGAGCGGGTACTTTGCAATCTGCTCCAAGGATACCAGGGGTTCGCTCGCAAGAGGGTGACCTGGCGGGGTGATCAGCACCCTTTCGTACACGAATAGCCCCTCGAACAGGAACGCGTCGCCTCTGTCATAGTGCTGTACGATCCCGATGTCGACCTCGCCCTCGGACACCATCTGGGTGACCTCGGTCCTGGTAGCGGACTTGATCGTAAGGTGGATGTGCGGGTACCGGGCCAGGAAAACTCGCACGACCCGCAACAGCGTGTGGGGGATGATGTCCGGCGTCGCCGCAAGGAGCACCGGACCTCGCTCCTCGGCTTCCGCAGCGGTGTGAGCGAGCGCGTCGATTCCTTCGACGAGGGGACGAGCGAGCTCTGATAGCCTTCGACCCGCAAGCGTCAACTGAATCGGACGCTTCACACGGTCGAACAACACTGTACTCATCTCTGTCTCGAGCTTCTTGATGTGCGTTGTGACCGTGGGCTGTCCCAGACCAAGCTGCTCAGCAGCGCGCGAAATGCTGCGCAATCGTGCTGCCGTGCAGAAGCTCCGGAGTTCTCGGAGTTCCATCTCTGACCTCTATATCATAGAAAGAGATTACAACTATTGTACAATATCACTCCTGAAGATGCTGGGGTGTCGGGATAATGGACCCATAGACCTGCAAACACCTACGGTAGCCCTCAAGGAGAATCAAAATGATTACCCGAGTGAAGAGGATTTTTGGAATGCCTCACTTTTCAACCGGTGTGGACGCGTACTACAACAGCGTCCACCGGACGAGGAGCGGGATAGGCCCGACCTACACGGAGGCCCAGCGGGACTTTCGTGAGCTGGCTCGCAGGTATTCCCATAGTCGAATCTAACGACCACGGTCCGTTCCGGCGGGCCACCCTAATCACAGGGCGCGGTGGCAGTACTCTCTCCTCCCCAAAGCGCAACGTACACAGTCGAACGCATCAGCGTTCCACCGTCACCGCGCCCCCTCCTTCCCTCATTACTCCCCCAACGACGGAACCGCGCCTCTCTGCTGTCTACGCTAGACTGTAGCTCTCTCCAGAACAGAAACGTCCTGACCGACAGCTATCTCCCCGCCGCGGACTACGGAAGCCAGCATGCCGCGATGACCCTCCAAAGCCTGTTGGTAGCCGTCTCTGAGCTCGTCCATCCGGGAACACGGCGCGCAGTGACCGGTAATCTCCACCACCGCGTCTTTACCCAGTCCGAGGCGCTGACCCTCCTCAAGGGAGTGAAGGTCGACCCCTGACGTCGTGATGTTCTCGCGAACGTCACCTCTGGACAGCTCGAACTTTTCAAGCGTCTCCTCGTCGATCAGCAGCACCTGACGCGCGGTCCTCGGTCCGTCAGAGACAGCGTGCCGGTCCCCTTCGATACCGTACCCGGTTCGCATTTGCGCGGACTCTACTGTCTTCATCGGTTCTCTGTGCCCGACGCAGAGTTGGATTGAAGCTATGGAACCATTCATTGCGGTGCCTCCGATCCCGGACTGGGAGTTGATAGTCTGTAGCGTAATCTAGTCCAACCAGCCAAGTCCGTCAATCCATCCACTGAGGTGACGACCGGCGCGGGTGAATGTAGAATTGCACCAGACGTCGCATGTCTGGAAGGCGGCGCCCGGGTACAACGTGCAGGAGGGAAGACTTGGTTACGAGCATCAAATTGGGGAGCGGGCGGTTCGCATACGAGGTTATCGAAGGTTGGGAGAAGCTGCCGGCCGGAGTCGGCTGGCGGGAAGTGGCCGGTGTGGTTACCGATGCTGATGACAACGTGTACGCATTCAGCCGGGGCGACCACCCGATGGTGGTGTTCGACAAAGACGGTAACTTCTTGAAGACATGGGGTGAGGGCGTCTTCAGCCGAGCCCACGGCATAACCGCCGGTCCGGACAACACCCTTTACTGCACCGACGATGGCGACCACACGGTCAGGCAATGCACGCTCGACGGTGAGATCATCATGACGATCGGGGTCCCCAACGAGCCTGCGCCCGCATACAGTGGCGACCCATTCAACCGCTGCACCCACGTCGCAGTCGACCCCGTAAACGGCGACCTGTTCGTCACTGACGGCTACGCCAACAGCCGCGTCCACCACTACACCGCCGACGGCAGGCTGATCAAGTCCTGGGGAGGGCCTGGCACCGACCCTGGCCAGTTCAACATCGTTCACAACATCGCCTCGGACCGGGACGGCTACCTGTACGTGTGTGATCGAGAGAACCACCGGATTCAGGTCTTCGATCGCGAGGGCACCGTCGAAGACGTCTGGCACAACGTCCACCGTCCATGTGCCATCTACATAGACGACGACCAGCGTGTCTACGTCGGTGAGCTTGGCGCCGGGATGTCGGTAACCCGCAACACCCCCAACATCGGCCCTCGCGTGACGATCATGACAACTGCGGGAAAGGTTCTCGAGCGGCTCGGCAACGGATACGGACTGAAGCCTGGCGAGTTCACGTCCCCTCATGGAATCTGCGTCGACTCAGAGAACAGCATCTACGTAGCCGAGGTGGCCCACACCAGCATCAGCCACACCGAGACACCGCCGGACAACGTTCGAGCGTTCCAAAAGCTCGCAAAGGGAAAGGACTTGTGAGATGTGCTATCCTCAGCCCACCATTTGAGGAGGATTACTGAATGGCAACAGCGAAGACCCACGCATCCACCGCCGGTATGACAAAGGCCGCCAAGAGGTTCGTCGAGAGCCTGAGCGGCGACCAGCGGGACAAGACGGTTTACGAGTACATGGACGGCGAGCGTATCTTCTGGTACTACCCGCCGGTGAACCGGCACGGGCTCGCCCTGAGGGATATGGACGACGACCAGCGCCAGCTCGCCTACTCGCTGATGGAGACCGGCCTGACCCAGGAGTCATTTGAAAAGGCAAAGCTAATAATAGAGCATGAAGCCGTCCTCGGGCCAATCGAGAAAGAGGCCGGAGTGATCAGCTTCGTGCGCGATCCGGACCTCTACTATTGGACCCTCTTCGGCGATCCGGGCAGCGACTCGGAGCCCTGGGGATGGCGTGTCGAAGGGCACCACATCTCCCTTAACTTCAGTCTATGGGGGGACAGGTTCATCTCCATGACCCCCTTCTTCTACGGGGCTAATCCCGCCGAGGTTCGCAAGGGGCCCAAGAAGGGCCTGCGGATCCTGGACGACAGGGAAGACCTTGGATTCGAGCTGATGAACAGCCTCGACAAGGGCCAGACAAGTACTGCGACCATCTACGCTGAGGCGCCTTACGACATCCTCACCTACAACTCCTCCCACGTATCGCTGCCGCCCGAGGAGGGGCTACGCGCCTCGAAGATGAACGACACCCAGAAGGGCATTCTGCGCAACCTGGTGAAGGTCTATGTTGACGAGGTTAGGTCCGACATGGCTGAGGACAAGTGGGCCCGACTTGAGGAAGAGGGGTTCGACGGACTTCACTGGGCGTGGGGCGGTCCCGTTGAGAAGGGCAAGCAGAACTACTATCGAATACACGGTGGCAACTTCGTCGTCGAGTACGACAATCGGCAGAACGACGGAAACCACATCCACTCGGTCTGGCGCGATATCGATAACGACTTCGCCAACGACGTTCTACGCGAGCACCTGCTCCTCTACCACGTCCTGTAGCCGCCCAATAAATATGTCAGAAGAGAGGACGTCCGAAAGACGTCCTCTCTGATATTCGGCTTGAGATATGACCGACTCCAACGACTACCGACCGCTGTACGCACCGACGTATCCGTCACCACTGAGCGAGCAGCTCGAGGCTGTAGCCACGGACGAGTGGGTGTTGAGGTTCGCCGAGTCGAGGCGGCGCCTTGCGGCGGCTGATCCCTACAGACCGCTGTACCACTTCTCGTCGCCTGAGAACTACATGAACGACCCGAACGGGCTGTGCCACTGGCGTGGCAAGTACCACATGTTCTACCAATTCAGGCCGACCGGTGTGGACCGCGTCCACTGGGGACACACCATTAGCGACGACCTGATCCACTGGCGCGACATGCCTCCCGCCCTCTATCCGGACGTCGAGAGGGACTGCTTTAGCGGTCAGACACTCGTCGAAGACGACCGCGTGGTTGCCATCTACCACGGAACGAGGTCCGGGAACGCTATCGCGACCGCGTCGGACCCTCTGCTCATGAACTGGGCGAAGCACCCGAACAACCCCGTCATACCCGGTACGAACCAGAGCACGGGCGAGGGCGGATACCGAGTCTTCGACCCCTGCATCTGGAAGGAAGACGACGGGTACTACTCTATCTCCGGCACCTACAAAGGGGGAGATCGCGGAGTCGATGGCGTGGGCGTGGACCACCTGTTCCGTTCGGTAGATCTCGCCGAGTGGGAGTATCTCGGGCCGCTGATCGAGGACTCGTTCTTCGCGGAGCCGGGCGAGGACGCCGCCGTCCCGAACTTCTGGCCGATCGGTGACCGCAAGCACATGCTACTGCTGTTCAGCCACAAGCGCGCGGGGCGCTACTACATCGGCACGTACGACACAGAGACCCACAGATTCACGCCCGAGACCCACGGCCGCATGAACTACGGTCCCTGGGTCGTCGGAAGCCTCCACGCGCCGTCCGCGACGATCGACGACGCCGGCCGCTACCTCGGCATTTTCAACATGAGGCCGGGCAAGGACCAGAGCGACACCGATGAGATGATGACGCTTCCGCGCCACTACTGGCTGGACGCGGACGACGCCCTCCGTATGGCGCCGGTGGAAGAGGTGGCGTCGCTAAGGTTCGGTCATCGCGCTGCGGAATCGACGGACATCCCGGCCAATGGCGAGATCGACCTCGAAGGCGTCGGCGGCAAGTCCGTCGAGATGCAGGCCGAGTTCGACGTTGGAGACGCGCGCGAGGTTGGGCTGTACGTTCTGCGCTCTTCCGACGGCTCAGAAAAGACCCGCATCTCCTTCTACCAGGATGATCACAGAGCCTTCGGAACGAGCTCGCTCCAAATCGACGTCTCTGAGGCCTCGCTGCGGCCCGACGTGTGGGCGCGGACTCCTGAGACCGGCCCGGTGAAACTGGATGCCGGAGAGCCACTGAGCTTGCGTGTCTTCATCGACCGAAGCATTATCGAGGTGTTCGCAAACGACCGACAGTGCCTGACCATCAGAGCGTATCCGGATCGCGACGACAGCAGTCGCGTCTCCCTCTTCGCCAGAGGAGGCGCTGCGAGACTCCGGTCCCTCGACTGCTGGCAGATGCGGAGCATCTGGCCTGAGCTAGACTTCCTGGAAGGGCGGTGAGCCACGAAATGGCAAGCTATTCAGCAGGAGTCGCTTCACGCGCAACCAGTGAGATCATATCGAGCTTCTCGCGGACATCTGAGTCAAGTTCGTTGTATGGCACGTAGTCAGCCAGTTCGTAGAAGTCCTTTTTGTTCATAAGGTTAGGTAATCCGAGTTTCTCGAAATACCTCTGAAAGACTGGGGAAAGAAAGTCGTCACTTACCTTAGCGTCAGTGCTCCAAGGTGAGCCTCGCCCAAGTGTTTCCATTGCAGTTTCAACTTCATCGATTGCCTGACGCATCGCTTCTAGACGTCGGTTGCATTCACTCTGAATGAATAGAGGCTGGTCCTCAAGTTCCTTCTCGACCGTCCCGCGTACATAAGCCTCGAGCGTAGCGTGCGAACACAGATAATTCTCGATTTCTTGTCGTTGCCATACACCGATTCTAAGGTCTGAACCCGACTCACCAGGCTGTCGGTCTAGCCTGTCGAATAACGCCGCAGCTTTCAGGTCTGGGAGTGCTTCCTTGAGTCCGTAGTAGTGACCACGGGCTGCTGATGGTTGATTGCGAATGTACCGGACGTAGGGTCGCGCCAACGCCCGGATCCCATCCAGATGGTCAAAACGTCGAGCAAATGCCTGAGGAATCTCGAGATGTGCATCTGGCTCATCGAAAAGAAGCACCGCGCCGGGATTAGCATAGAGGTAAGCCAGAATCAGCAGTGTCTGCTGAAGTCCCCTCCCACTAGATGAGAGGTCAAGTACGGAGCCGCGCTCGTGGTAGTTCATCGTTATCTCTCCGCGCTCGACCACGTATCAGGGTCTCTCGAGAGTCGTACCAAACAGGTCTTGGATGTGATCTGCTAGTTCGTCCCAAAGATCCGGATGCTCATCCTGAATCTGGTAGCATAGGTTGCGTAGTACTTCGGCGGTTCGACCTTCTCCGATCCGCACATTAACCGCGGCTTGATCGAGCCTTGTCTCAATCGCAGCAAGTCCGGACATCGGGGGAAGAAAAGCGATTCTGACGGTAGACACCTGTTTTGGAATTTGCATTCTAGCGGGTTGAGGATCGGGCTCGATCCGCAGTGGGCGGCAGTAGAACGACTCTGGGTTGGCATAATCGAACTCCAGCCCACATTCCCAAAGGGTCCCCTCCGAGACCCCTTCCACAACTACCTCAATCCGGATGTTATTCGTACGTTGTCGCCCGTCTACTCTTTCAACGTCTCGGACATGAAGGCCTCTCCAGAGAAGGTTTGTATTTGGGACTGGAATCGCTATCAGATCCCGACGATTGATCGTGACGCCGGGTCGCCTCTCAGGCGCGTTCTGACCCGAGCGTCGCTCACTCCATCTCTTTACACCGATGTCCCAGAGAGCCAGGGCCTGCATTGCAGAGGTCTTTCCAGAACTGTTCGGCCCGATAAACACAACCGGGCTACCTAATTCGACCTCAATTTCATCGAAGCGCTTGAAGTTGCGAACTGTGAGGTTCGTCAGCATGACATCTCTCGTTCTGTCGACGGCACCCATTGTCTCAGACAGGGTGCGTTCGGTTACACTATGGCGACGCGTGATCCGTTACGGTGGTGGGATCTTCTACCCGACTCCTGAAGTATCACTCGGTGACAAACCCCACAATGCCGCCCCCAAACTTGACGACACCGACAATCTATGAAAACATCTCGTAGATTGGGATTGAAAGCAGGAAGCCAGTCACGCGCACAACCCATCAGACGAGAGGTGACTACATGGTAATCGAAACCAGACGGGACCTGGAGCTCATTGCCCACCTGATGAGGCGCGCCGGATTCGGCGCGTCGCTGGACGAGATCCATGCGTATGCCGAGGAGGGCTACGAGGCCGCGGTCCGCGAGCTGATCAATCCACCCGACACAGGCTGGGCGGGGGAATTCGTTGCCAGGCGATTCTTCTACGAACAGTCGGGAATGTTGACTCCCCAAGGCGGGCCGACGAACTGGTTGTATCGGATGATCACCACGAAGGCCCCTCTCCAGGAGAAGATGGCCCTCTTCTGGCACGGGATCTTCGCGACCGGATATCCGAAGGTCATCCACGGCAAGGCGCTGTCAGACCAGATCAGGATGTTCCGTCACCACAGCATGGGCCGGTTCGACACCCTCCTGCTCGAGTTGGCCAAAGACCCTGCGATGATCGTGTGGCTGGACAATCAGGATAACCACGACGGCGCGATCAATGAGAACTGGGGACGGGAGCTCCTTGAGCTGTTCTCGATGGGCGTCGGCAACTACTCTGAAGAAGATATCAAAGAGTGCGCCCGGGCCTTCACCGGTTGGACTCTCGGCAACACCGAGTACATGGTGCTGCGGTCGATGAGGGACTCTGACTGGCCGTACGGACGCATCTCCTGGCATTTCGAGTACAGGCCCGACGATCACGACGACGGGGAGAAAACCTTTCTCGGACAAGCTGGTAACTTCAACGGGGAAGACATCGTGTCCATCATCTGTCAGCAGGAGGCGACGGCGCGATTCATCGCGCGGCACCTCTACCACTTCTTCATCGCGGACGAGCCGCCGGTGCCGTCCTGGCCGTACACCCCTCCCAGGGACACCGAGGCTATCGACGTGCTCGCGCAGGCCTACTTCGATCATGACCACGAGATCCGTCCAATGCTGGATGTGCTCTTCAACTCGAACTTCTTCAAGTCCGAGGATATCCGCTACGAGAAGGTGAAGGGCCCGGCGGAGCTGGTGACAGGCGTTCTGCGGTTGACCGGGGAGTTCGACCGGCCCCGCAAGGAGATCCAACAGAGGTATCTGCAAACCAACTTCATGGGGCAAATGCTCACCAACCCTCCGAGCGTGGAGGGTTGGCACCAGGGCGTCGAGTGGATCGACACAGGGACGCTCATCGAGCGGATCAACTTCGTCTCAGAGCAGATCGGCGACCCGAACAAGCCCGGCGTGCGCGCGATGACGGAGAGCATTTTGGCGGCGCTTGATGACCCGACCCCGAGCGAGCTCGTCGATCTGTGCCTCGAGCAGCTGGGGGTCATCTCCGTTTCCGACGAGACGCGGGACGTGCTGTTGAGGGCCGCCAGTACGGGCGAGCACTCATCCGAAAAGGTCTCGATGATGCTCAGACTGGCGGCCACGACTCACGACTTCCAGCGGGCGTAATCTTTTGGATTCCCGTACTGTCCGAAGCACGGGAGGTGGATAGACGTTGGTAACCACAACCAGACCCCAGACCAATGTGCTCGAGTATGAGCTAACCGTCGGCCTGTCGGCGATGGAGGGCCGCGGGTTCTACTACCCTACCGATCTGACCGTCGCCGGTAACGGCCGGCTCTACGTCTCTAACCGGTCGGTTGAGGGCGTCGATCGCGGCGTTCGCGTTACGGTTTGCGACATCGATAGCGAGTACTACGGGACGTTCGGATCGGCCGGAACGGGCGACGGCCAGTTCGTGTGGGCGTCGGGGATCGCCGCGGACGGGCAGGGAAGAGTCTTCGTCAACGACGAGTACTCTGGCCGGATCTCGGTGTTCGACCTGGATGGGAACTTTCTCCGGAGTTGGGGCACTCCCGGCAGCGGCGACGGAGAGCTGGATGGTCCGTCCGGAATCGCCATCGGGGGGAACGACACGGTGTACGTCTCCGACACCCAGAACCACCGCGTCCAGCGGTTCACACCGAGCGGCTCGTTCCTATCCAAGTTTGGGTCGCACGGTTCCGGCGACGCCGAACTCGATCTGCCGTGGGGTCTGACCGTGGCTCCTAACGGTGACGTGTACGTCGCGGACTGGGGCAACGACCGGATTCAACGTTTCGCCCCTGAAGGCGATTTCGTGGCAAGCTACGGCGCCCCCGGCATGGGCGACGGCGAGTTTCGACGACCGTCCGGCGTTGCAGTGGACGAGCAGGGTCTCATGTACGTCGCCGACTGGGGTAACGAGCGTGTACAGGTTCTGGACTCAGAAGGTAAATTCCTCCAGAATCTCCGGGGGCAGGCCACCGAATCAAATTGGGCCAAGATCTTCCTCGGCGTCAACAACGAGGAGGCAGCCGCAAGGGAGCGAGCGGATCTCGAACCCACAATCGCGCTGTTCGACCCGAATGACCCGCACGAGGAGTCATCTCACATCGAGAAGTTCTTCTGGGCTCCGGTCTCCATCAAGCTCGACGGCTCCGGCAGGATCTACGTGACCGAGGGCAATCGTCACCGCATCCAGATCTACAGGCGGGCCTAGCCCAGGACTCGCTGACGAGTCGCGATGAGCAAAGAACCAGACGCGGTTGTCATCGGGGGCGGACCCGGTGGCAGCGCGGCCGCTACGCTGCTCGCTCGGGCCGGACATCGCGTGGTCCTGCTGGAGCGCGAACGATTTCCCAGAGACCACGTTGGGGAGTCTCTTCTCCCAGCTTCGATGCCCATTCTCCAGGACCTGGGTGTCCTCCCCGAGATGGAAGCCGCCGGATTTCTCAAGAAGTGGGGCGCGACGATGGTCTGGGGACGCGACCCCGAACCGTGGAGTTGGTACTTTGAGGAGACGAACCGGACCTATCCCCATTCGTATCAGGTCTGGCGGCCCACGTTCGATCAGATTCTGCTCGATGCCGCGAGGGACTCCGGGGTCGAAGTTCGCGAGGCGCACGCGGTCACGTCGCCCATCCTCGATGGCGGCCGCGTGATCGGCGTGAGGTCGCGAAGTGAGGATGCCTCCAAAGACGCGATCCACTGCCGATGGGTCATCGATGCGAGCGGGCAGGCCGCGGTGCTCGGGCGGGCGCTCGGACTCCGGCGTTGGGACAACCACTTCCGAAACATGGCCGTCTACGGATACTTCAGAGGCGCCGAGCGTCTGCCAGAGCCCTCCCAGACGAACATTTTCATTGAGTCCTATGAGCACGGGTGGTCTTGGATCATCCCGCTCGCCCGCGACATCGCCAGTGTCGGGTTCGTCGTAGACTCGGAGGCAGGGCGGGCGGGAACCCTCAACGGGGGCGTCGAAGCGTACTTCCGCGAGCAGATGGCCGCGGCCACGAACACCCGGACGATGCTCCGGAAGGCAGTGTCGCTCGGCGGTCCAAGAGTGGTCAGGGACTGGTCTTACACCTCCACGAAGATGGTTGGGGACGGTTGGATTTTAGCGGGCGACGCGGCCTGCTTTGTCGATCCGCTGTTCTCGTCCGGTGTCCATCTCGCGATGATGTCCGCCGTCATGGCGGCCGCATATGTTGATGCGGTCGGCGGCGATCCGTCCATCCGGGTTCCTGCCGCCGAGGTCTATGAGCGTCTCTACAGACGAGAGTACGGCCACTTCAGGGAGCTGGCGCGCCTCTTCTACGCAAGCAACCGGACCGTCGACTCCTACTTCTGGGAGGCCCGCCGGATTCTGGGGGAGAGCGACGATGAGCCGTCCCGTCACTCGTTTATTCGCGCCGTCGCAGGACAGCCGCCGAGGGGGTACGAACGCGCTGTGCTGGAGAAGGGCGATCTCCCCGAAACGATCCGAGACTCGATCCGTGCGGTCGAGTCCGAGCGACAGTCGCGAACGAGCGAATCAGAACCTGCATCGATTCGATCAGCGGCGCCGGTCGTCGCCGATGGGGCCAGGCTGGAAAAGCGTCCCATCTTCGCGGATGGGAGATTCGTATGGAGCACCGTGATAGTCTCGCCGCAGCGGCCTGAGGGCGTCCCGGTAAGCGACCTAGTGGCCGCCGTCGTCGCGCTTATGGATGGCATACGGACAACCGACGGGATCATTCGGCGCCTGGTAGAAGGCGTTGACGACCCGGAGCGAACCAACTGGGTCCGCGACGCCGTGCTCGACGCGCTCCAGATACTCCATTCCGATGGCATGGTGGAACTGCGGCGGCCCGGCAGTCCATAATCCCCAATATGCTGAATGACACCGGACTGCCGGAAGCAAACGAGCTCGCAACCCTCCACGCCTCGGCCTCGAGGCTCTTGGACTTCGACGAGATTCGCCACCGCCTCGCGAGGGAGGCCTCGTTTTACGAGGCGAAGCGGCTCGCTCTCGGCCTGCAGCCTTCATTCGACCCTTTCGAGGTCGAGCGACTCCAACGGGAGACGGCTGACGCGCGGGATCTCCTCGACGAGCTGGGAGACCTGTCCCTTCAGTCCGATACAGACACGTCGGAAGCCGTCACTCGCGCGGCGCTCGGGGGCGTCCTGACCGGAGGCGAGTTGCTCGAGGTCGCAGGATCGCTAGAGGTTCACCGCCTGGCGCGGACCTCTGTCCGAAGAGCCGCAACGGCCGCTCCTCTGATGGCGGAGCTCGCTGGTCTGATCCCGGACCTACAGGAGATTCAGCGCCAGATCAGGTCCAAGATCAGCACACGCGGCGAGGTGGTGGACGACGCTACGCCGACGCTTCGCGCCCTTCGCACCCAGGTCAGGACCGCGTACGAGAGGGTAACCGAGGCCCTCCAGCAGTTCATCCGATCTCCGATCGGACGGGACTCCTTGCAGGACCCGCTGATCTCGGTCAGGGGTGACCGGCTCGTCGTGCCAGTGAGGGCGGATCGGCGCCATCGCGTTTCCGGCATAGTCCACGACGCGTCCAACACGGGCGCGACGGTGTTCGTCGAGCCGTTCTCCACGGTCGAAATGTGCAACGACTGGCGGGAGTTGGCCCTCGAAGAGGAGCGGGAGGTCTTGCGCGTTCTCAGAGACCTCTCGACACTGATCGGTGCGGTAGCCGACGACATTCGTCTCGCCAACCGGACCACCGCGAAGCTGGACTTCGCACTGGCGCGCGCAAGATACAGCCGGAGGCTCGACGCGGTCCCGCCAGCCGTTCCTGCTGGAGACGAGCGTCTTCGTCTTGTTCGAGCGATGCATCCGCTCCTCGACGACGGTGCGGTCCCGCTGACCGTCGAGATCGGCCCGCAGTGGACCGCCCTGGTCATCACCGGACCCAACACAGGCGGCAAGACCGTCGCGATGAAGACCGTCGGCCTTGCGGCGTTGATGCACCAGTCCGGACTCCAAATCCCGGCCGAGGAGGGAAGTGTACTGCCCGTGTTCGAGGGCGTGTTCGCAGACATCGGCGACCAGCAGAGCATCGCCGAGTCCGTCTCGACATTCGGATCCCACATCAGCAACGTGATTCGCATTCTTCGCCATGCCGGTCCGAAGTCGCTGGTACTGCTCGACGAGCTTGGAACGAGCACCGACCCTGACGAGGGATCGGCTCTCGCGAAGGCGATCATCGCCTACCTCGCTCGGCATGAGGTCGCTACGATGGTCACGACGCACCACCGGAACGTTGCCACATTTGCCGAGGCGTCCGAGGACATGATGAATGCCAGCTTCCAGCTAGACCCGGACACGCTGCAGCCGACGTACGAGCTGACGATCGGGATACCCGGTCGGAGCTACGCGATGGCCGTTGCCGAACGGCTCGGGCTCCCGAGAGACATCCTCCGGGAGTCCCGTGACCTTCTCGAGCCTCAGCATCTGCTCTTCGAGGATTGGCTGAACGAGCTTCAGCGCGAGCGCCGGAGCCTGCAAGTCAATGCCGAGGAGGCGTCCAGGGCCAGATCAGAGGTAGAGACGCTGCGCCGGCAGTTAGAGGAGCAGGTCGCGTATCTCATCGACCACAGAGACGATATGCTCGACGCCACACGTTCCAACATCATGCGCAGGTTCGGTGAAGTGAACCGAAGGCTTGAGGGGGCCGAAGCCGCCCTCCAGTGGGAGGCGCCATCCTCGGGACGGACGCCGCCTCCCGCGCGAGACCGGATCGAGCGGATTCGTCGTGATCTCGGCGCCGCCGAGCCGGTCGATCCAGCGCCGATTGCCAGGCGGGAGAGGACGGCGAGACCCCTCTCCGAAGGCGATACGGTGTTTATTCGGGGAATGAACCTGCAGGGAACGATCGGCGAAATCAACCAACAGAGCGATGAGGCACAGGTCAGCATCGGCTCCGTAAGAGTCAACGTCAGCCTGCGTCGACTGTCCCGGGTCGAGGGGCACGAAGATAGAGACGATGGAGCGGATGAACCGCTCGTCAGGACGGACCTGGTTCCGGCGCCAACGTCCATTGAGCTGGACCTCAGAGGAATGCGCGCCGGAGACGCCGAGGTGAGCCTCGACGAGTTCCTCGACCGCACGGTTCGGGACGGCCTCGAGAAGGTTCGGATCATCCATGGACGAGGCACCGGCGTCCTGAGAAACGTCGTCCGCGAGCACCTGCGCTACCATCGTGGCGTCAAGAACTTCGGACCCGAGCCCAGGGAGCGAGGGGGTAACGGCGCGACGTGGGTGGAGCTGGCGTGAAATGGTGTCTGAGTGAGATTCGCTCTCGTACTGGCCGCCCTTGTTGTCATCGTCGCCTGCTCGGGTGCTGAAGGAGGCGGACCCACTGTCACAGTCGGCTCCGCGGTATTCGATGTTGACGTGGCCTCCGACCCGCAAGACCGCGCGCGGGGACTCTCCGGAAGCGAGGGCCTGCCCGACATGTCATCGATGCTGTTCGTGTTCGAGTCTGGCAGCGCCTCCCCGTTCTGGATGAAAGGGATGCTCTTCCCCCTGGATTTCATATGGATCGGCGACGACTGTACGGTAGTCGACATCCGCTCCCGCGTCCCTGCGCCCGCGCCTGGTACCCCCGACTCGCAGCTCCCGATGTACAGTTCGAATAAACCCGCGACTTACACCTTGGAGGTCAACGCCGGAAAGGTCGCGGAGCTTGGTCTCGAAATCGGCGACCGCGTCAAGTTCAAGGGAATCTCTGAACAGGGGCTGACCTGCTGATGACTGAGCACTCGCTGCGCCTCGTATTCATGGGTACACCCGAGTTCGCCGTGCCTACCCTTCGGTCGTTAATAGAGCGCGGCCACTCAGTGGTCGGTGTCTGTACGCAGCCGGACCGAAGGTCAGGTCGAGGAAGGAGCCTGTCCGCGAGCCCCGTCAAGTCGTTCGCGGTCGAACGCGGTCTTCCGGTGTTCCAACCGAGCTCTCTCAGGTGCGAGTCTGAGTCGCCAGGCCGGCTTGCCGATCTCGAGCCCGACGCAATCGTCGTCGCGGCGTACGGGCTGTTCCTCCCGCCGGAGATAATGAACCTCCCCAGGCTGGGATGCCTGAACGTACACCCGTCGTTGCTTCCGAGACACCGTGGCCCGTCGCCCGTTGCCACAGCAATCCTCAATGGAGATGACGTAACCGGTGTCACGATCATCCTCCTCGACGAAGGGATGGACTCCGGTCCCATCCTCGCCCGGCGCGAGACGCCAGTCGGCGATACCGAAACCGCGAGCGTGCTCACAGAGCGGCTGTTCAATTTGGGCGCGAGCCTCTTGGTGGAGACGCTCGATCGATGGAACTCCGGGCTGATCACGCCCACTCCGCAGAACGACCAGGTTGCCACGTTCACGACGCGGTTGAGACGCGAAAATGGCCTGTTGAATTGGGGGGACGACGCGGTCACCCTCGCCCGACAAATTCGCGCCTACGCTCCGTGGCCAGGCACGCACACATCCTGGATGGGTAGAGTGCTCAAGGTGCGGAGCGCCAACGCGGTCGACGCACGGCTAGACGCGCCTCCCGGGACAGTCGTCATGTTGGACAACTCGGTGGTCGCGATAGTCGCCGGCGAAGGGGCGCTTGAGGTCGGAAGCTTACAACTCGAAGGCCGCCGCGCCGTCACCGCCTCCGAGTTCGTCCGGGGATATCCTGACTTCGTTGCCTCGAAGCTAGGTGATTAGTCGCTATACCTCAACCCGCTCTCGTATTCCATTGAGGACCGATATCGTCTCATCCACCAGATCCGCCATTATGTCCGCAGCCGGCCTGCTCTCGTTGACCATCCCCGCAACCTGACCGGCGGGATTGAAGGTGAGGTCGAACCTGTTGGCGCGTTCGGCAGCCTGGTTGAAAGTGGACATCAGGATTCCCTGAAGCGGCATGGGGAGCGTCTGCAGCCCCGAAGACTCCCACGCCTGAACGATCGGGCCCTGGTATTGCCGCGCGGTCTTTCCGGTGTACGACCGCGAGATTATGAAGTCCTCCGAGCGGCCTCGGATCACCGCGTCCCTCTGCATGGTGTGCAGTCCGCACTCCCTCGCCGCGAGGAACGCCGTTCCCAGCCACGCTCCCTCGGCTCCCAGGGCCAGAGCCGCTGCGATTCCCCGACCGTTTGCGATTCCGCCCGCGGCCACGACAGGCAACGGTGAGACAGCGTCCACGATCTGCGGTACCAGCGGCATCGTCGCGATGCGCCCAGTGTGGCCTCCTGCCTCGGTGCCTTGTGCGACGACGATGTCGACCCCAGCGGCCACCTGCCGCTGGGCGTTCCGCACGCTCCCGGCGAGCCCCATCACCTTAACACCCTTCTCGCGCGCCTTCGGCACGACCCACGCCGGATCGCCCAGCGCTGCCGCGAATATTGCGACGTCCTCCTCGAGGATCATGTCGACCTGTTTGCGCGCCAGCGCGATCCCCGACTCGGCGGGCTGCGGAGGCGGATCGACCTTGTTCAAGCCGAACTCCGCAATCAAGGTGTCTACGAACTCCGCGTGTTTGGGATACTGCCGGCGTACCGCGGCGACCTCGGACTCCTGCTGTCCGTCGTGACTCTGCGTCTCCACCTGGCCGGTGATGACGGGCAGGAGCAGGTCGACACCGAAGGGTTTGTCCGTTAGCTCCCTGACACGACGGATTCGCTTTCGGAGCTCTTCAACCTGGATACCTGTCCCACCCATCACGCCCAGGCCCCCGGCCTCTGACACCGCGGCCACCAGCTCGGGCGGCGTCCACTTCCCTCCCATGCCAGCCAAACAGATTGGATATTCGACTCCCAGAGAGTCGCACAGCAGCGTTCTCAGCACGGGCCGAGACATAGGTCACCTCTCCTCCATTCGTCGGGGAATAGCCGAATTCTAGGTTCGATCAATACGAGTGTCAATTTCGGATTCCCTTTGGACAACACCACCGTGCGACCCTATACTGTGCCCATCGCCATGGTGGCGGTTCGCCACGGCCGGCGGCCGTCCACTCTCCGGAACAGCGAGTACAGTCAATGACACAGACAAGCGTCGACGCGACGAGATTTCAGCACCTCGCAGCCGAGCTACGAGGGAGCGTTCAGAGGATCGTGGTCGGGAAGTCCGACGTAATTGATCTCACGATCATCGCGCTCATTTGCAAAGGTCACATCCTCGTCGAGGACATACCGGGCATCGGCAAAACGACGATGTCTAAAGCTCTGGCCCAATCGCTTGGATGCACGTTCAATCGCATACAGTTCACTCCCGATCTCATGCCGACCGACGTCCTGGGGGTGAACTTCTTCAATCAGAAGTCCGGAGACTTCCAGTTTCGCCCCGGCCCGATCTTCAGCCAGGTGCTGCTGGCCGACGAGATCAACCGCGCCACGCCGAGAACCCAGTCCGCGCTGCTCGAGGCGATGCAGGAGCGTCAGGCGACGGTCGACGGTGTGACGCACCGTCTTAAGGAGCCGTTCCTGGTGCTGGCGACGCAGAATCCGATCGAGATGGAAGGGACGTTTCCGCTCCCGGAGGCCCAGCTTGATCGATTCATGGTTCGCGTGAAGCTTGGATACCCAACCGCCTCCGAGGAATCCGCGATCCTGCTTAGATTCGAGCGGGACACCTTGCTGCCGGACCTCGACCCCGTGACCGGCGAGGCGGAGCTGCGCGAGATGCAGGACGTGGTAACCGAGGTCCGCGTCGACGACATCGTCCGCGACTATGTCGTACAGGTCATTCAGGCCACCCGTGACCATGAGGGGCTCGCTCTTGGAGCAAGCCCTCGCGCCGCCCTCGCTCTGTACAAGACCTCGCAGGCGCGCGCCGCCCTCGATGGCAGGGACTACGTCACCCCCGACGACGTCAAGGCCCTCGCCGAGACCGTCCTGGCGCACCGCATGATCTTGACTTCCAACTCTCGTCTTCGGGGCCGGACGACCGAACAGTTCGTCGCCGAGGTCCTGAATAGGGTGCCCGTCCCGATCGAGAGGTAGCCCTACTTGTTCAACCGCTTCTGGCACGACATATGGATTCCCCTGTTCGTGCTGCTCATCATCATCGGCGTCATTTCCGGTCACGGACTTGTGATCGGTTTGGGCGTCATGGGGCTGCTTGTCGCGTCAACCTCGTGGCTGTGGAATCGGCTGGCGCTGGAAGATGTCCACTACAGCCGTACGGTCGAACAAGAGCGGGTCTTCATGGGTGAAGAGACGAAGCTCACCGTCTCGTTAACCAACAGGAAGCCGCTCCCGATCGGCCGAATCGACGTCGAAGACGAGTTTCCCGAAGAGATCGAGTTCACCGATGCCGAAATAGCGGTCAGCGCCAACCCGAGGTCGGTGGTACTTCGTCACCACACCTCACTGTCCTGGTACGAGCGCATCCGGTGGGAGTACAACATCAAATGCACTGCCCGAGGCTTCTACAGGATAGGTCCGGCTCGGATAGAGAGCGGAGACCTGTTCGGATTCTTCAACACCGAGAAGCCCGAGCTGGAGGGCAACTTCCTGCTCGTCTACCCGAGGGTCGTACCGCTCCCTGAGCTTGGACTGCCGCCGGTCCGTCCGCTTGGCGAGAGCCGAAGAGGGCTCGCAATCTTCGAGGATCCCTCGCGCCCGTCCGGTCTGCGAGAGTACCAGGTCGGGGACCCGCTGAAGATCGTCGACTGGAAGGCCACCGCCCGGATGCAGCAGCTTCAAGTCCGTACCTTCGAGCCAAGCTCGTCCTTCACGGTGATTCTGGTCGTCGTCGTCGAGACCGCCGAGCGCCCCTGGGAAGGCTACTCGCCTACGAACCTCGAACGCGTGATCACCACGGCCGCCTCCGTCGCAAGCTATGCCGCGTCGCGCCAGTACGGTGTCGGAATGTTCTCCAACGGGACTCCAATCCTGACCGATCGGCCGATGAAGCTGGAACCCTCCAGCGATCCCGAACATCTGACGGTGATCCTGGAGGCTCTGGCGACCGTCAGACCGCTCCCCATCGGGCCGATGGCTCTCCAGCTTACACAGAACCTTAGACAGTTTCCGATTGGCTCGACACTGGTTGTGATGGCTGCGTTGCTGTCTTCCGACCTCGTGGAGGCTATCGGAGACTTGAAGCGACAGGGATACCAGATCGTCGTCATCTTCGTCGGGGACGCAGACGTCGATCTTCCGGCGCTGCCAGAGGGGATTGCGCTGCACGATCTGAGAGTGTTCTTCGAGAACCTAGAGATGGCCGGTGAGTTCGGTCCAAGATAGATTCATCCTGGCGGCCGCCGTCGTAGTCGAGAGCGTGTGGATCTACGCCGCTTTCTCGATCCTTGGGCTCATGTTCTCCCTGGGAGGCAGTCCCCTGACGTGGGTCGCCTCCATCGTGATCATGGGCTTCTCGTTCGCCGTGGCTCGGACACTGTCCCTGGTGATCATGCCCGTGTGGATGCCTTACCTGGTTCAGATGCTGTCAGGCGTCTTGGTGATCTACCTGACGCTCGCTTCACAGGTCCAGTCAGCAGGTCAGGGCTTTGACATTGGCTGGATCGGCGCTCTCTTGTCTGAGAGCAAGCCCGAGTACTACGTTAGAACTGTTGCTCTGGCCAGCGTCTTCTCGCTCGTATTCTGGTGGCGCGGCGGCAAGCTGGCTGCGACCGAATACCCTGCGGAACACCTGTCGTTTACGTTTAGAGTCGGCCTCGTAGTGTTCTCGATAGGTGCCGTGGTCGACGTCTTCCACTCCGCGGACCTAAAAATGTTTCCCCTCATGTTCGCCTTCTTCGCCGCAGGCCTGATAGGCCTGAGCATCGGGCACATTCTCCCTACCGCCGGGAGAACCCTTACAAGCCAACGTTGGATCCGGGTGATCGGAGTGCTGGTTGGCGCGATCATGGTGGTTGGATTCCTGTTCAGTCTGCTCCAAAAAGGGTTTCTCAACTTTATCTTGGCCCCATTCGGAGTTCTCCTGAACGCGGTCGGCACTGTGGTGTTGTACATCGTAATCTTCCCAATCGTGTACATCATCGAGTTCCTCGTCAGGGGCTTGTTCTGGCTGCTCGGACGTTTCTCCAGTGAGGCCGAACGCCCGGAGTTGAACACTGGGCCCATTATGCAGGAGATGTTGGAGCAAGTACAGAAGGAGACAGGGGATGGCACGCCGCTGTGGGTGTATATCCTTCAGTGGACGTCACTAACGATCATCGTGCTCATAGCACTCTTCATCCTTGCGAAGGCGTTCCATCAGACCATGCGCTGGAGACGAGTGGACGACGATGGCGAACGCGAAGGGCTGGACGAAGACGTCGATCCGGCACTGGATATGGCGCGCCTCCTGTACAACCTCCTTCCGGATCGTTTCAGGCGACGGAGGGGAGAGAGAGGTCTTCGGCTCCCCGATGACGAGCAGGACGTGGTCGACGTTTTCAGGGTTTACTTTGGGATGCTCAAAGTAGCGCAGGGAGAGGGTATGCCGCGCAGAGGCGAGCAGACCCCGACTGAGTATAAGCCGACACTCGCCCGCCTCTTCCCAGAACGGTTCGTCGACATGGCGACCTCGGCGTTTGAGCGCGCTTGCTATGGCCGCAGGCCGGCGTCCAAAGAGGACATCGACGAGATGCGCAATAACCTCGAACAGTCTAGAGGTCGTTCGTGACCAGCGAGCTCGCCCTGTTGGAGATGCTGGTGCTCACAGCGGTTTCGTTCGGCGTCGGTATCTTGGGGGGATTCGTTGGACTTGCCCTCGGCACCATGAGGCTCCCCGCGATGTTGCTAATGGGCATGCCGGCGCCGATCGCTGGCGGTACCAACATTCTGGTCTCGAGCCTAGCGTCCCTCGGGGGAGCGCTTCGCCACCTTCGGGAAGGACGAGTAGACCGCCGAATCGTTCTCGTTATGGGAATCCCTGCGTTCGTCGGCGCATTTCTAGGCGGCTTCGCGAGCGACCTCGTTTCAGAGCGGCTTCTACTCGGGGCCGCCGGAGCGCTGGTTTTCTGGCAGGGCGTCGAGTTTCTTATTCTCGTCAGGAATCGCCGCCGCACCGCGGGACCGCACATGTTCGGTGCGGACCTGGAGGGGGCCGAAGGTGAGTTCACACCGAAACGAGTCTCACTTGAGGCCGGCATCGGGCTCGCCGTGGGTCTGCTGGGCGGCGCAGTGGGCCTGATTCTTGGCAGTATCCGACTCCCGGCGTTGATCAGAGTCCTCAAGATCGATCCGCGCATCGCCGCAGGCTCCAACTTGTTCATCGGCTTCTTCATGGGGTCGCTCGGCTGGATCGGCCACGTTGCCCGCGGTCAGGTCGACTACGCCCTGCTGTTGATGATGGGCGTCGCGGCGGTGATCGGCAGCAACCTGGGAGCTAGGCTCACCGGGCGGGTCGAGCTCAACACCCTCGTGTTCTCCATGGGACTCGTGCTGATGGCGGTTGGGGCCTTGCTACTCCGGCAAGGACTTGTGGGGTGAGTATCTAGATCGCCCTACCCACGAGGACTCCCGCGGCCGCGGCGATCAATCCGACGACTACGCTACCCCCCACGTTCAACCCGGCGCGGACTAGGTCCCCTGACCCGGCGGATTGGATCCCGGCCACCGTCAGCGTCGAGAACGTCGTGTATGAGCCCAGGAAACCGACGGCGACTAGCAACCTCGACGACGACGACCACCCGCCTCCGCCTGACGCCACGAACACGCCGAGCAGAAACGATCCCGTGATGTTGACGAAGAAGATGCCCAGCACTGTCGGCCCGATCGCGGCGACGACCGCCCGATCGATCCCGTACCGCGCCACCGCGCCAACGGCCCCCCCAACCGCAACAAGAATCCACGGCATCAGCACGTGCTCGGCTACACCAGACCTAACTCTCGGATCTCTCCGAGCGACTGTTCGTAGGCGTCAATCGTATGCGCGGTGTCGTCCTCCGTATGGGCCGCGGTGAGGACGAACCGGTTGCCGGCCTGAACACCATGGTTCAGCAGCGACAGCGTCAGCTGTTTCAGACGCGCTGGCTCCATCGTCTCCGCCATCTCCTCATGGGTCAGAACGCAGTACTCTTTGTCGCACTCGTGATCGACGCCAAGCCTGAGGAACGCCAGGGACGAGATCCCGCTGGCGCAGCCCGGGATCTCCATCCGTCCGAGCACCTCGTTCAGACCGTCTTTGAGCTGAGCGGTGCGCGCGTCTGCCGTGTCGTTAATCGGCTCGTTCGCCACCAGCTTCAGCGCCGCGATTCCGGCGGCGGCAGACAGAGGATTCGCGTTGAACGTGCCGTTATGCGCGATGCGCCTGTCTCGGTTGTACTCCGCGTCCCCGGGCCGACCCTCGATCATGTTGATGATGTCAGCACGGCCCGTCACCGCACCGCCTGGGAGCCCCCCGCCCAGGATTTTGGCCAACGTCGTCATGTCCGGCCTGATGCCGAAGTACTCCTGCGCTCCGCCTCTCGACGTGCGGAACCCTGTTACGACCTCGTCGAAGATCAGGACCACTCCGTACCTCTCCGTAACCTCCCTAAGCTGGAGAAGGAACTCAGGCAGTATCGGTTCCAGGCCCATGTGCGCGCCGGTGGGCTCTAGAATCACGGCCGCTACGTCATCGTCCTCCTGGAGCGTTCTCTCGAACGTCTCGATGTCGTTCGGAGGCAGCACGATCATCGTGCTCAGGGTCTCCTGCGGGATGCCCCCAATGCCTTCAGAGCCGGCGACCAAGTAATCGCTCCAGCCGTGGAAGTGGTCCTCGAACTTAATGACCTTGGACTTCCCGGTGTACGCGCGCGCCATGCGGATCGCCATCATGTCGGCCTCGGTCCCGGAGCTGTGGAACCTCACCTTCTCGGCGCTTGGGATCAGCTCCCTGACCCAGTTGGCCCACTCGATCTCAAGCTCAGTCGAGCCGGAGAAGTGCGTCCCTCGGACCATCTGCTCCTGTACGGCCTGGACGATCTCCGGTCGTGAGTGACCGAGAATCAGAGCCCCGTGTCCCGGAAAGTAGTCCAGGACGCGGTTGCCGTCCACGTCGAACTTGGCGGCCCCCTCCGCGTGCGTGTAGTAGAGCTGGAATGGGTCCTGGCGCCGAGCATCGTGCGTGACGCCGTCTGGGAACAGCGAGCGAGCTTCATCGTGAAGCTCCGCCGACTTCGGGTGGAGGTCATAGAATCGCTGCTCGATAGGCGTGACCATAAGGTACTCCCTTGCCATCTGTGGAAGCCGCTCCGCGCAGTGTGTATTATAGCCTGCAGGTTCGGATATGCAATTTGCGCACGAAGGGAGGAGCCGATGATCACTGGGATGAATCACACAGGCTTTGTGGTGAACGATGTGGAGGCTTCGGCCGACTTCTACACGAGAGTTGTCGGACTCAAAGAGGTGGAGCGTCGGGAGAGGGACGGCGGTCCCGTATCCGATGTCGTTGGATACGAAAACACTCACCTCAAAGCCGTCCTACTGGGTCTCGGCGAAGACGATGGGCACATCCTTGAGCTGATCCAGTACATCAGGCCGCCTGCGTCAGACAGGCCTTCGGACGAGCGCGCTGTGGTCGGCGCCTCGCACATCTGCTTCAACGTCGACGACATCCGCGCCGCATTCAGCGAGCTGATCGCGAACGGCGCTCAACAGTTGAACCCGCCGGTCGAGGTATCGCCCGGACGCCACGTTTGCTATCTCCAAGATCCGGACGGCAACTGGATCGAGCTCATCCAGTCGGAAGAGTGATCTCAACGCTCGGTGGATCTGGGGTGAGGTTGTCCGGTTGAAGCAGATGGCCCTCTCGGACCTCAAGGTCCTGGACTTCACCCAGCTCATAGCCGGCCCATACTGCACGAAGCTGCTGGCCGACTATGGCGCCGACGTCATCAAGATCGAAAAGCCCGAGACTGGGGACAGCGCCCGGGCTCTCGGTCCGTTCCCCAACGACGAACCGCATCCAGAGAAGAGCGGGACGTTTCTCCACCTGAATACCAACAAGCGCTCGATCGCCCTGGATCTCAAGTCTGACGACGGTGCACGAATCGCGGCGGAGCTTGCGTCCCATGCCGACGTCGTCGTGGAGAGCTTCCGACCCGGAACAATGGACCGGTTCGGACTCGGGTACGAGACGTTGTCCGTGACGAGACCGGACCTGGTGATGACCTCGATCTCCAACTTCGGGCAGACCGGCCCGTACCGCGATTGGAGGGGCAGCGAGATCATCTTCTACGGCATGGGCGGCGAGTTGCACTCAACCGGTGTCGCGGAGAGGGAGCCCGTCAAGCTGGGTGGAAACGTCGGACTGTACCAGGCTGGCACAGTTGCTGCGTATGCCACGCTCGGCGCTGTCATCGCCGCGCGAGAAGAGGGCGTCGGTCAGCAGGTCGACATCTCGCTGATGGAGACGCAGGCCGGCTCAATCGACCGAAGGATGAGCATGCTCGTCGCCTTCGAGTACAACGACGAGACCAGCCCTCGCACCCCGCTCGGCACCGCCTCCGGTCCGGGAGGGTATCCCTCCGGCGTCTACCCTTGCGCAGACGGCTACTTCCAGATCTCCGGCAGCGGCAACTACTTCCGTCGTGTGCTCGACATGCTCGACTACCCCGAGGAGCTGTCGGGCGAAGACTGGCTGTCGCTCGAGGCGCAGTCTGATCCGGACATGGCGGGTCTGTTCGACGCCGTGTTCTACCCCTGGCTTCTCGACCGCAACAAAGCCGACCTCTGGGAGCGCGCCCAGCAGTCGCGAGTTCTGAGCGGCCCCCTCAACACAATGGAAGACCTCCAGCAAGACGAGGTGTTCAATGCCCGAGGCGCATTCGAGGAGATCGATCACCCTGAAGCGGGCATACTCATATATCCGGGTCGGCCGTTCATCATGGGCTTGACGCCCTGGTCGATCAGAAGGCCGGCGCCGCTGCTAGGTCAGCACACCGACGAGATCCTTGGGGAGATAGGACTGGGAGGAGAGGACATCGAATCGTTGAGAGAGCGACTAGTAGTGTGAAGTCTAACTCTTCGAAACTACCGCTCGACGGCATTCGCGTCCTTGATATGACCGTCGTCTGGGCTGGTCCGTACTGTACGACTCTGCTGGCTGACCTCGGAGCCGAGGTCATTCGAGTCGAGTCGATACAGTTCTTCGGACCCCCGAGCCGGGGCATGATGGCCAGGCCTCCGGCGTTCGTTGTACGCAACCTGCCGCCGTTCATCGGCGGGATGCCCGGAAGAGACCCTACAACCCGTCCGTGGAATCGCGGGCCGCTCTTCAACGCTCATGCCCGCAACAAACTCAGCATGACCGTCGATCTTCTTCGTCCCGAGGGCAGGAAGGTCTTCATGCGCCTCGTCGAAATCGCCGATGTTATCGTGGAGAACAACCCTACCGAAACGATGTCCAAGCTCGGCATTTCCTTCGAAGAGCTCTCCGAGATCAACCCCGGTCTCATCATGATCAGGATGCCCGCGTATGGGAACTCGGGCCCCTATCAGAATCATAGATCTCTAGGGATCCACATCGAGGGCGTGATCGGCCACAGTCTGCTGCGTGGCTACACCGATCTGGACACGTCCGAAAATACCCAGGTCTACATGGCTGACGCTGCGGCAGGCGTCGGAGGAGCCTTCGCCGTCGCCTGCGCGCTGAACCACCGCCGTCGCACCGGCGAAGGGCAACTGGTGGAGCTGTCCCAAGCCGAGAATGCTGTACCGTTCATGGGCGAGGCGTTCATGGACTACTCGATGAACGGCCGCTTGGGTTCAGCAACCGGGAACCGCCATCCATCGGCGATTCAGGGCGTTTACGAGTGTGCGGGAGAAGACCGCTGGGTCGCGATAACGATCTTCGACGACAGGGACTGGGATCTGTTCGTCCACGCGATCGGCACGCCGGAGTGGGCGTCCGAAACCGAGTTCGCAACTCACGAATCCCGAAGGGCAAATCACGACGTGCTGGACAGGCTCATTTCTGAGTGGACAACCCAACACGACCGTCGTGATGTCATGAACCTCCTACAGTCCCACGGCGTGGCAGCGGGTGCGGTGCTGGACCAGCGGGACGCGATGCAGGACCCGCACCTGAAAGCAACGGGCATGTTCGAGGAGGCGTTCCAGGAGGACGTCGGCACTCACCGTTACCCCCGCGCACCGTTCAAGATGTCAAGAAGTCCCGTGCGTATCAGGCGTGGCCCGGTCATGCTCGGCCAGGACAACGAGTATGTCTACAAGACTCTTCTTGGATTGTCCGACGCCGAGTACGAGGAGTTAGAGGCGTCAGGTCACGTCGGCGATGAGTACGCACCCCACGTGCGTTAGAGAGGGCACTGCGAGCGCGGGCATCTTGCCCGCATGCGTACGCCCCGCGCGTCCGTTAGAGAGCTCACTGGGAGCGCGGGCATCTTGCCCGCATGTGTACGCCCCGCCCGTGCGTTAGATAGGGCACTGGGAGCGCGGGCATCTTGCCCGCATGTGTACGCCCCGCCCGTGCGTTAGAGAGCTCACTGGGAGCGCGGGCATCTTGCCCGCATTTGTACGCACGCCACGTGCGTTAGATAGGGCACTGGGAGCGCGGGCATCTTGCCCGCATGTGTACGCCCCGCCCGTGCGTTATAGAGCCGTCAGGTCTGAAACCCCAGCGCTGCGGCTACCGTCCTTTGCCGTTGGTCGAGCGATAGAAATGTGAGGTCTGACGGCTGCCCTGCCACGTACAGCGCAGTGGCGACGTGCCACAAGTCGGCACCTCTCAAATATCCGACTCTGAGCGTTGCCTCGAACTCCGGGGCCAGAGACCGGCCGGGAAAGACCCACTGAATGTGGGACAGGAAATCAGATTCGAATCGCCTGCCGTCTCGCATGTAAACGGCACGAACCTCAGCTTCGAGCAGATTCGACGAGATCAGACTGCTGAAGTCGCCGAGCCGGCTGTTGACTTCACTTCCGCCCGGCTCGCTGAAGTCAATGGCCACGACGGCGGAAGTATCGACGTACGCGGTTGTCACTCGTTTCGATCAGAAAGAAATCGGGCGAGGACACCGGGGGACGGCTTCCCCATTCGTATTGGCCGTCTGGGCTCATTAGAGCGAGTCAACTCTCCACGCCGTTCCAGTTCATCGAGCCGCTCTTCGATCGTCTGCTTCTTACGCGGTAGGGGGCGGACCTCGGCGACAGGATCGCCACGGTAGGTGACCGTGATGGTCTGCCCGTCTTCACGAACCTGCCTGAGCAACTCTGAAAAGCGCGCTTTCGCTTCATATGTGGAGTAGGTCGCTGCCATATCTGAATTCTATCTAGTCAGACTAGTCAAGTCAATTCTCCCACCCAAGCCAGACTACTACACCGGCATCGTGCGCCCAGAGTAGGCGCGTCCGGCCGCCGCTGTAGCCTCACCGAGTGGCCCTCCGGACGAAACTACCCTGACTCCGTCGTCGATCTTCTGCGCGACCGTTTCTGGCGTCGCACCCTCAAGGAACCGAATCCCCGCCGCCTCACACGCCTTGCGGACCCTTTCCCGCGCCTCCCAAAGCTCGTCCGGCAACGGCTCTGCTGGCATGTTCTTGTAGCCCATCGACATGCTCATGTCGCCGGGGCCCCACTCGGCGAACGCTATTCCGGGAACCCTCGTCGTCACCTCGACGTTCACGAGCGCCCTCGTGTTCTCAATCTTGAGGCCGAGCATCAGCTCGCCGTCTGGGTTCAATGGCCATGGGTCCGCTTTGTCCAAGTAGTCGTCGACCGAGACTCCCCAGATCGGCGCGGCTGAACCCTGTCCGGCGGAGCCCCGGCGCCCGACGTGCAGCCCCTTGCCGACGCCGATCGTCTGGAACGGGTACCGGCAGCACTCGACAAACGCCTTGACCGCGTCAGGGGTCTCGGCATGGCACATCATGATACCGTGCACCCCCCGAGCGAGGATCTGCCTGAACTGCCAGGCGTTCGCCCTCACGATTTCTCCGCTGGCCCCATCCACCGGCACCTCGACCACCGCCGCCGGGGTGCGATGCCCGCTGTTAGTCGGACCCCCGTCGACCATCCCTCGCATGAAAGCGTCGAGACCCGGCATGTCGAACGAGCCGTGCTCCATACCCACGTTGATGTAGTCGGCCCACGTGCTCGCCATCTCCTTGCCGCCGTCGTACGTGAGATTCGCGCCCGTGTGTCCGCCCGTGTAGTAGATGGTCTGGTCCTGCTCCAGCAGTTCGATAGCCCGGTTTACTCGATTCGACATCTGTTCTCTCCCAGATAGGCAACGTGAAAGTTCTGGCGACAGTATCGTGTCAGATCGATAGGGCGATTACAACAGCGGCCGGCCCTCGCCGCCTGACAACGGTGCCCGATGACTGTAGACTACGGCCATGCTGGAACGAATGCAGTCAGTTGAAGACCGGTATGAAGAGCTCGATCGGCTGATGTCAGACCCTGAGGGCGCGGCGGACTACATGCGCATTCAGGAGCTGGCCAAGGAGCAGGCGCAGCTTCGGGACGTCGTTGGCCTGTCTCGTGGGCTTCGCTCGTTGGAATCGGAAATCTCCGACGTCCAAGGTATGCTGCGACAGGAATCCGACGAAGATCTGGCGGAGCTCGCCCGGGAAGAGCTGACTGAACTGGAGGCTAGGCGGGAGGAGACCGAGCAAGACTTGAAGCTCGCGCTGATCCCTAAAGACCCCAACGACGAGAAGAACGTTATCGTGGAGATCAGGGCCGGCACAGGCGGAGACGAGGCGGGCCTGTTCGCCGCCGATCTCTATCGGATGTACAACCGATACGCCCAGAGGCAGAAGTGGAAGACCGAGGTCATCGACCTCAACGAGACCGGTATCGGAGCGGTCAAAGAGGTCGTGTTCGAGGTCAAGGGCAGGGGAGCGTACTCTCGGCTAAAGCACGAGAGCGGCGTTCACAGGGTTCAGAGGGTCCCGGTCACCGAGTCCAGCGGCCGGATTCACACCTCGGCGGCGACCGTTGCGGTGCTGCCTGAGGCTGAGGAGGTCGATGTCGTGATCAACGCTGACGACCTTCAGATCGATGTGTTCCACTCCTCCGGTCACGGCGGACAGAACGTCCAGAAGGTGGCCACCGCGATCCGTATCACGCACAAGCCGACAGGGATTGTCGCCGTCTGTCAGGACGAGAGAAGCCAGTTCAAGAACAAAGAGAAGGCGATGTCCGTTCTGCGCTCACGCGTCTACGCGCGGGAGACCGAACGGCAGCACCGGGAGCGCTCTGACGCGCGACGGTCACAGGTAGGAAGCGGCGACCGTTCCGAACGGGTCCGGACCTACAATTTCCCCCAAAGTCGGATCACGGACCACCGGATCGGCCTGACAGTTCACAGTCTCCCACAGGCGCTCGATGGGGAGATAGACGCCATCATCGAAGCGCTGCTCGAAGAAGAGCAGACCCGGAAGCTGGCCGAAGGCTGACCTCCATCGGGTGAGCGGGCGTCCCGACCGCGTGCGCAGTGGCGGTAAAGTAGTTCGAAATCGCGTACCCTACGAGAGTCTTCCTCGAACCTGGAGCGCGGGCGTCCCGCCCGCGCACATCGGAACGGCTGAACCCAACCAAACCAGTGTCCGAGACAATGCAAGTTCCTCAGTTACGCTGCGTTCTCTCAAGAATCTCCAGGGCTCTCCGAGACGGAGCCGTTCTCGAGTGGCGAGTGGAGAGCGAGATGCTGCTAAGGCATGTGCTCGGGCTCCCAAGGTCAGATTTCCTGACGCTTCTGTATGCAGCCGAAGCACGGCTCACTGGCACCCAGACAGATCGACTATCGCGACTCCTCGAACAGAGGCTCGACGGCGAGCCTCTCGCGTATATTGTGGGGACCCGTGAATTCCACGGCCTCGAATTCGCTGTCACCCCTGACGTACTTATCCCGCGTCAAGAGACTGAACTGGCGGTAGACATCGCACTGGAGTTCCTGGCCCGCAAGCAGAATCCCCAACGGGTCGTCGACGCCGGAACGGGCTCGGGCGCGATAGCGCTGGCAATCGCGGCGCGCGCGAGAGATGCGAAGGTTCTGGGGACGGACGTCAGCCGTGCCGCGCTGGACGTCGCGAGGCTGAATGCCAAGAAACTCGTGCTGTCGCACCGCGTCGAGTTCGCACTCGGAGAGATGCTTGAACACGTCGCCGGGCCGATCGACATCGTCGTCTCAAACCCGCCATACATTCCGACTGGAGAAATCGACGGTCTCCAGCGGGAGATCCACCGCGAACCGAGGCTTGCCTTGGACGGAGGCGCCGAGGGTCTGGATCCGTTCAGGAAGCTGCTCTCCGGGATCGGCGACAAGCTAACCGACGACGGAGTGATCATCTGCGAGCTGATGCCCGACCAGATGGATACCGCGACCCGGATTGCCCGGGCGCTTCTTCCTCGTATCGCGTCGTCAACGGTTCGTCGGGACCTCGCGGGCGCACCGAGAGCGCTTGTCCTGGAAACCGCGAGCCTCGCCTAGAAGCTGAGGCTTCCCCAGAAGCGCTCCTCTTTCCAGGGATCGCCCTCCATGTGGTAGCCGCGCATCTCCCAGAATCCGGGAGCGTCCTCGGCCATGAACTCGATCCCGTTTACCCACTTCGCGCTCTTCCAGCCGTACCGCTTGGGCACCACCAGCCGCATCGGGCCGCCGTGCTCCGCGGGCAGTCGGGCGCCGTCGTGAGAGTGGGCGAACAGGACGTCATCGTCCAGCAGCACGTCGAGGGCGACGTTGGTCGTGTACCCGCCGTAGCAATGCGCCATCACGTACTGCGCCTCGAGTCTGGGCTTGATCAGCTTCATCAGGTCCGTGAACAGTATGCCCTGCCAGGTGTTCTGGAGCTTGCTCCACTGTGTGACGCAGTGAAACTCCGAGTCGAGCGTCACCTGTGGGAGGTCGTTGAACTGATCCCAGTCGAGAGTCAGCTCTTCCTCCACGAGGCCGAAGACACGGAATCTCCAGTCCGCGATATCTACCCTCGGCGTCGGCCCGAAAGTCAGCACGGGGAACTTCTCGGTCACGAACTGACCGGGAGGGGAGTCTGCACCGTCCCGACGCTGATTGATCCTCGTAATGCGGCCCAGCTTGTTGAGCATTCGACTCTCCGTGGTCTCTCAAGAGGTGGTTCAAGAATCATTCTACAGCAAGCCTGGCACCCAGACTCACCTTGACATCGCACATGCGGTGTCAACACAATAGCCGTCACTGTGGACGTGTCGAGGCCCCCAATCCATGTCTGACGCCAGATCGGTTCTCAGCGGACTGACGGTCGTCGATTTGTCGACGGGTCTCGCTGCGGCGTTGGCGTCCATGTTCTTGGCAGACAACGGCGCCCGGGTTTTCCGAGTGGCGCTCAGCGATGAGGATGTCGTTCGAGGTTCGGATCTGTTCGCCATCTACGATCGGGGCAAGGAAGTCGTGCGCGTCGATCCTGGCTCGGACGGGGACGGGTTCAGCCGTCTCTGCCAGTCTGCGGACGTCTGTCTTGACGATCTCTCCCATCCTCGAAGTTGAGGGCCGCGTTCGGACTCGGCGATCTCTCGCAGCGACGCTCCCGAGGTCGTTCACTGCTCGATTACCGCCTACGGGTCTGAACGGGTCTGAAGGACCGCTGCGAGACGAGCCCGCAGACCACGATCTTGCTTTGGCAAGGATGGGAATCCTCTCGACCCAGCCGTCGTATCGAGGAGGACCCATTCACGTACTTCACCCCGTGGCGTACGTGGGCGCCGGGATCCTTGCCGCCACCGGTATCGCGGCCGCACTGTTCGATAGGGAGCGGACCGGACGTGGAAGGAGGGTCGCAACCTCACTCATGTCGGGTGCACTCTTATACTCGTTTAAGGCCGAGTGGGACGACATGCCTCCCCCTCGGCCGATGGTCCAGACTCCCCGGGGCGCCGGTCCCTTCTACAGCGTCTACGAATGCAGCGATGGACAGTGGCTCCAACTCGGCTGTATCCACTCCGGATTTGTCGACCGCGCCGCGCCGGTGCTGGGCCTCTCTGACCTGATAGCCTCAACCCCGGAGTTTGGCGAAGGCCGGGCGCCGACGAGTGAGGAGGCGCGACAGCGGCTATTCGACGCCGTCGCCGACTCGATCAAGACGCGCCCCTCGGACTACTGGTTCAACGCCCTGGAGAACGCCGACGTCCCTTGCGGCGTCTGTCGGACCCCGGAAGAGGCGATGATGGACCCGCAAGTCGTTCACAGCCGGCTGGTCGAAGAGGTGGACGATCCGCTCTTCGGCCCGACCACGATTCTCGGAGTCCCAATCAGGCTGTCCAAAACGTCCGGATGTATCCGAGCACCCCGCGCCACGGAGCCGATCTCGCTCGATGGCCTGAGTTCAGACTCGAGTAACCGTGCCGATTCACCTCTTGTCGAAGGCGCGGAATCGCCCGGACATCTGCCGCTTTCCGGCGTCCGTGTGATGGAGATGACCAACGTAATCGCTGGACCGGTCGCCGGACGGTTACTTGGGGATCTGGGAGCAGACGTCACGAAATTCGAGTCCCTGGCCGGAGACATCTCGCGGTCATCGAGTCCCGGGTTCGTCGCCTTCAACTCAAGCAAGAAGGGCGTGGCAGCGGACGCCAAGACGGATGACGGCAAGGGGATCGCCCAACGGCTTGCGGCTTCGGCGGACGTGATGCTGGCGAACATGCGCCCCGGAGCGACCGACCGAATCGGCTTGGATGCGGCGACTCTCACCGCCATCAACCCTGCTCTGGTCCAGATGCACATCACCGCTTACGGCTGGGACGGCCCATACTCCCGCCGTCCCGGACTGGATCCAATTGCGCAGGCGATAACCGGCTTGCAGTTCGCTCAGGGCGGCTACAGTGGGTCCCCGGTCTACCTCGGCGCCCTTGCACCGTGCGATTTTACGGGGGGTGCGCTCGGCGCGCTCGGCGCCGTTCTCGGTTTGTTGGCCAGGGAACGTTTTGGGGTTGCCCAAAAGGTGGACACGAGCCTGCTGGCAGCGGCGGCCATTGTCAACGGCGCCGGTTTCGTCTCGTACGCTGGCAAGCCTCCACGCTCGCTCCCTGACAGCGACCAGTACGGGCTGAGTCCTCGCCGGCGCCTGTACGAAACCTCCGATGGTTGGATCTACGTCGCGGCGGATTCGCCGGAAGTCAAGGGCAGATTCAAGAGAGCGATTGCCGACCGACTCGGGAAACGATCCCCCGATTCGGAAGAGCTCGATCGTCTGTTCCGCGAATCGACGTCCGAAGTCGCTATCAAGACTCTCAAGACGCATCGCGTGCCCTGCGCACCGGTCATTGAGGACTACTCGACCGGCTTCTTCTCAGATCCCCAGGCGGACGCGAACCGGATGTTGGCCGAGGTGCATCATCCGACTCTCGGAACGGTCAGGTTGAACGGGAACCTCGTCTCGTTCGAGGGGGCCGATTCGCTGCCGCGCCTCCCTGCTCCGCTTCACGGAGAGCACACTGCCGAGGCGCTGTCGGAACTGGGATACTCCCCTAATGAGATCAGTCGGCTCTATGAGACCGGTGTAGTCACAACCGAATCCCCGGAATGAACCAGCACAGGTCAGCGGCGCTCAGGTTCACCCTGGTCGCGTCTGCCGTAGCCCTGGCCGGACTATCGGAGTACTTCGTCAGGAACGGGGAGCTGCGATGGGCGGTCGCCCCGTTGGTAGTCGCGGTCGGATGTCTGACCCTGTCTACCTCAAACGTTGCTGCCTCTCGGGAGAGTCCGACCCCGTCTGGGCCGTCTACACGATTGCTGACGCTCGCCGTCCGCGTTCTAAGGGACCCGAGATCGACTCTCAAGTTTGAACCTAACGAGGCGTTCTTCGGTTCGGCTGCGGCTGTACTGGCAGCTCTCCTGATGACGTTGTCTCTGTTGGGCTTCGGGGAGGATGACCGGGGGACGCGCACATTCGCCTGGTACTCATTCGGTTCGGCGGTGCTGCTGTTGTTGGGGGCGATTCTCCTACTCTCTGGGGCGTTCTCCCGGCTGAAGGCCTCGGGGATTATCCAGATGAGCCTTCGAGCTGGCCGTCCCTGGGTACTGCTCTTCGGTATCTTGGTCCTGGCGGCAGGACTGAGGCTGTACAACCTGGAGGACATCCCCGCGGGGCTGTGGTTTGACGAGGCGGACAACCTCGTCCAAGCCCGACACTATGCCCGTAATCCGGGGGAGATCCCGGTCTACGCCCACAGTACCAACCTTCCTTCGATGTTCCTGCTGCCGGTGACTGCGGTCGCGAAGCTCGCTGGACTCTCCGTGACATCCGGCAGACTGGTCGCGACGGGATTCGGCGTCGCAGGCGTCTTGGCCACTTTCTTGTTCACACGACATCTGGCCGGGACACGCGCTGCCCTCATCGCGGCCCTCCTGGTCGCGGTCATGCGCTGGGACCTCAACTGGAGTCGTATCGGCATGCACGGCATATCCGGAGTTCTGTTCGCCGCTTTGACTGGATGGCTTACGCTGAGGGCGATTCGCACGGAACGGACCTCTGACTACGCACTTGCCGGGGCATCCCTGGGCCTGGGAATGTGGTTCTACGCGTCTCTTCGGATGTTCCCTCTCGTGATCATGTTCATCCTGGTCCACCACGTCTTGGCTAGCCGTCCCGAATTCCGCGGCTTTCTGGTCCGTGTGGCAGTTATGGGACTCGTCGCGCTATTTGTTGCCGCGCCGGTGGTCCAGTTCGCGATAGACGAATCGGACCAGTTCTTCAGCCGGGCGCGTGAGACATCTGTCTTCACGACGTCGCCGCGAGATCAGTGGGCCGATCAGATCGGAACGAGCGTGGCGCGGCATAGCCTGATGTTCAGCCGGAAAGGAGACCCCAATCCTCGCCACAATCTGCCCGACGCGCCGATGTTGGACTTCGGGACGGGCGCCCTGTTCACCCTGGGCTTCTTCTTCGCCCTGACACAGTGGCGAAACACCGCTGTGTTCACTCTTCCATTCTGGGTGTTTCTGATGTTCCTTCCTGGTGTGCTGACTGTCCCGTGGGAGGCGCCCCAGTCTCTGCGGTCCATTCTCGTAGTCCCCGCTGTCGCGGCGCTCGCCGCGTACGTGTTCGACAGGCTTTGGGCAGAAGGGAGGAACGCCCCGCGGAGGTGGGTCCGGAGGATGGCGACTCCGGTCGCTCTGGCCGCGCTCGCAGTGATCGCGTACATCAACGTCGACTTCTACTTTGGAGAGCAGGCCGCCGACACTGAGGTCTACGCCGCGTTCTCAACCGACGAGACCCTCATCGCACGGAGTCAGGTGGAGCAGCAACGACTGGGTCACACTCTTTGGGTATCGCGCCAGTTCGTCCATGGGGTCACCGTAGGGCTCGTCGCGAACTTCCCGAAGGTGAAGGCGATCGACGTCCCGGAGACTCTGCCGTTCGACTCGACCGCGGTCTGGGAGGGCGCCTCGGTCTACTTCGATCCCCGAGAACGGGGATTCTGGGAGGTCATGCGCGCGTACTATCCGGAAGGTCAATTTGAGTCTGTCACCTCGCCGGGAGGCGGCGATCCGCTCTACTATTCCGGGTTCGTTAGCGTCGATCAAGTCGCCGAACGTCAAGGACTGGACGTAACGTACTACGTCGATGGCTCCGAGTTCCCAGTTCAGAGACACCAGGCCTTCGAGTCCGCCTGGCGCCCAAAACCCGGCTCGGATCGGCCCCCTGATGAGGTCAGGATGGAAGGATCCCTCCACATTCTCGAACCCGGTGAGTATGAGCTGATGCTGGACGCGAATGTCGATACGACCGTGGAGATTGACGGTCGGCGAGTCCTGGAGCCGGGAAGCGAGACGGCGAAGATCGTCCCGGCCATCGGGCTGCACTCGATCTCGATAACGGGGATCACCGATCGACAGGACTCGCACTTCCGGGTTTTGTGGAAGCCACCCGGTCTAGACTTGACGCCGATTCCCTTCAGCAGGCTGTACCGTGGAATGGTAAGGCCTGTCGGCCTCGCTGGAAGGTTCTTTGAGGGAACGGAGAGCGACGGTCTCCCAGTCGCGACGCGGACGACGCCGACATTGGACCTCTTCTACTACAGATCGGTCCTGCCCGGGCAGCACACGGCACTGCTTGACGGCTTCCTGCACGTCAAGCCTGCCGGCGAGCATCGGTTCCGAGTCAGTGGATCAGGGCTGCTGAAGCTGTCGATCGACGGACTGCCACTAGCTCAGCATCCGCCGGAGGCGGGTCTCGACTCTGAAGCGTCCGTCCAGCTCAACGCTGGACCGCATAGGATCTCCATTGAGTTGACGACGGACACCAACTCGCCGGAACTCAGGGTACTCTGGGCTCCCGCCGGCGGTTCTCTGTCGCCCATCCCGATCGACGCCCTGACGCCCGACCCCGACCGCATGCTGCGCGTCATCCCGTAGGGGCGGGCCCGGGGCCGAGATATGTCGCCCGGGCTGCCTAGCCCCTTCCGGCGGGATCGGACTGGAACTGCGTCATCTGGTAGGCGCGACGCATGCGTCGCCCGGAGGGTATTGCAATCCCTGATAGCTGGTTCACTCCGAGTGTGACGCCGGCGGACCGCCTTCCAGGAATGCGGTACGCAGGAAAGGGTCCTGTACAGGGAAGAATCCCAGAATACGGGCGGGCGCGGTACCGATTGCCTCAAACCCATGCGGCTCTCCCGGAGGTACGACTATCGTGTGATCGGATCTGACGTCGTGAGTCTCATCGCCGATACGGACGCGCAGCGTCCCTTCCAGAACGACAATCAGCTCGTCGTCCTCGTGCGTGTGGAGCGGCGCCCCTGCCCCGACGCCGACCTCGCTCAGCGAGGCGTCCGTCGAGGTGGTGCCGTCCCCGTCCTCCGTGATCAGCCACTTGCGGTAGTTTGGGCGCCACGGAACCTCGGTCGCGTGCTGATGATCGATTATCGGCATTTTAACTCCTACCTCGCTGCGACTACGCCTTGCACTGGGGTACTGAGTCGGGGTCTTTTCGCCATCAGGAACAGCAATCCGCCCATCATGTTGAGGGCGGCCAACACCCCGAACGCGATCGTGTACTCACCGGTTATGTCACGCATTACTCCTGCGAATACCGGCGCCGCTAACAGCAGCACGTTCATGGGCACCTGTGACAGCCCCATGATCATGCCGAACGACTTCCTACCAAAGTATTCGCCTCGGATGGAGACCGTCAGGGGATTGCGCCCTCCGAAGCCGATGCCGAACAGGACCGCAAATCCGTAGGCAACCGGAAGTGTCGCCGGCCCGAATGTCAATAGAAACACGCCGGAGGCCTGGATCCAGGTAAACACGAACAGCGCGGCGCGTTTTGGTGCGCGGTCCCCAACGTACCCGCCAATGATCTGGAACAACATCGAAACGACCGTGTAGCTTGTGATGACCCACGCCGCGGTCTGCAGGTCGTATCCCCGGTCTATCATCATCGGCGCCAGGTGCGCCATCAACGCGATCAGCACCATCGAGGTGAACCCGTGTCCTATGCTGATGAGCCAGAAAGGTATCGTTCGCAGGGCCTGCTGCCAGGTGAAGTCGATCTGGACGGCGCGCCGCGAGGTTCTCCCGCGGCGATCACTGGAAGACACATCCTCTACCTCCGTCGGATCGTCTCCGTCCGGAAGAAGTCCGTGGTCCTCCGGTCTGTTGCGGATGAGTTGGGCGAGCGGGAGGTTTATGACGAGGATGGCGGCGCCGATGATTACTACCGTCAGTCTCCAACCGAGCCGATCAAACTCGGGATCGATCGCCCAGGCGATCGCCGGGATCACCGCCAGCGAGCCGAGCCTGCTGGTAAAGTTCGACCAGCCCATTGCCATCGCCCGCCGCCGAATGAACCAGTTGTTCAACATCGTCATCAGCGGTAGCCAGCTGCCCAGTCCTGTGCCCAGCGCGATCAGGACGTACACGGCATAGAAGGCAAGGGGAGGCACGACGGGGTGCATGAACTCTGGCAAGAGGTGGAACGGCAAGTCCCTGATGTATGGGATGTCCTTGACTTCACGGATCTGGCTGAACAAGAGCCAGCCGATCCCCATGATCGACATCCCGATCATTACGAGCCGTCGGGTCCCGAACTTATCGGTGAGGTATCCTTCTATCGGTCCCAGGATGCCGCCCTCGATTCGCGTGAACGCAAACGCGAGCGACAGCTGTGTTCGGTTCCACTTGAAAGTGTTCTCCAGCGCCACGAACCACAGGCCCATCGCGTGAAACATCGGAGTCGTGGAGATGATCATCACGGACCCGGTGATGATCACTAGCCACCAACCGTAGAAGACGTTTCGGGGGTCGAGCCTTTGGCGCGTGGAGGTCGCTGGCCCAGTACTCGGGCTGTCGCTCCTCACTCCTCGTTCCTCATCCTCTCCGGTCAGGACTACTCGCCGAGATCCATGCCCATGTCCACGGGGAGGTTCCTGCGCTCGAGCGCCGTGTCGAGCTTGCCGCGAAACTCTTCCCACAGCGCCTGTTTCGCGTCCTCGTCGCCGTCCGCGTTCTGGATGCGTTCGCGGTACTCGTCCACTACAAGGTCTTCGGTCTTGCCCATTGGCATGTCGAAGAATCCCGGTTCAAACTTGGGTAGGCGACCGACTCTGAAGTAGCCCTTGTCTTGCAGAGTGTAGCCCTCCAGGTTCTCCGAGCCCTTTCCGAGTACGTTCCCAGTCTCAATGTAGTGTTTCATCACCTCCGGCATACCGTACCGCTGAATCGGGCACACCTTCATGCAGACGCCACACCCGGAGTACCGGGTCATCACAGGACGGCACCGACGGAAGTCGAGCTTGCTCTTTTCTACGCCGCGGTACCAGATCTTGTTCTGGTTTATCGCCCGACCCGGGCACCGCATGAAGCAGACCTGGCAAAGCTCACAGAACTTGTTCACGCCGTAGTCGACCGGCAGGTCGTGCTTGATGTTGGCGTTGGTCGTGATCACCTGCAGACGAGCGCGTGAGCCGAAGTGCGGAGACAGAAGCTGGCCGTTGATTCCAAGCTGCCCTAGTCCCGCCTTCACGAACAGGGGAATCATAGCTCCGAAGTGCCATGTCGGACCCCACACCTGCACTCTGTAGCCCAGCGAGTGGATGAAGTCGACCAATGCCTTGGCCATATCGGCCTGTTGCAGATGAGCGTCCCCGTGCGCAGACTCCGCCTCGATGCTGGGAAGCGTCTGCGTCGCAACGTAGTCCTGCTCGACCGCGAGGCAGATCGCGTGTCGCAAGTCGCCCTTCACGTGCTGCCGCTTGCTCTTGTAAACGTACCGGCGGTCGAAATTCGTGAAGCCGGCCTCGCCGTATCCCAGCTCGCGCGCTTTTGACCGGATCGTTTCTGTGACGTCCTCGCCGGACGGTTCTCCAGTCGGCTCCATGTCGCCGGTCGACTTAAGCCAGTCGATGACCGGTATGATCTCTTCCTGGTGCTGTCGATAGAGCGCAGCAGTTTCGGGATCAGCCTCTTCCCGGACCTCAAGCGCCCAAAGAGACGATGCACTGTGCTCCACCGCGACGCTCTCCAAGGGGTACTCCCTCGCGTGATAGGTGATCTCGATGTCCCGAGTGGGCGTACCGGGGACTGACTTGAGGTCCGCCGCAACCGGTATATCTACGGGCGGGTCATCGACCTCTCTGCCCGGGCGAGTTACCGTGTATCCGACTCTTCTTCGCGCCATGCTCCCCCCTCGGTGCGTGTGAACACAGGGGCGAGTGTAGTTTCTGCCCCAACTAGTGTCAACGAGATTTGTGTGCGGTAACCCCCGGCTCGTTGTACAATGCGTGAACCCAATCCGGAGGCTGAACAGATGACGCTCAGAGGCAGGGCCGCGATCGTCGGAATCGGAGAGGTCCCGACCAGGCGACTGCTCGAAGGACGGACGCTGTACGGCCTGTGCGCCGAGGCCGCGCGCGAGGCGATCGCAGACGCGGGACTCCGCAAGCAGGACATCAACGGACTCGTCACGGACGGCAACGCGGCACCCGCTATGATGGCCGAGTACATCGACATCAAGCCCACATTCGCTACAGGGGTCTCCATGCAGGGCGCCAGCGGAGCCTCGGCAACGACCGTCGCCGCGAGCGCGATCAACGCCGGACTTTGCGACACCGCGATCGTCGTCATGGGCAACTCCCGGGCTGCGCAAGGTGGCCCCGGCGGCGCCTCGGTCAGATCTGAGTGGGAGGAGCCCTACGGCATGGCCCCTGGCGCGGGCACGGGCTACGCCCTGATCTATACCCGCCACATGTTCGAGTACGGCACCACCCAGGAGCAGATGGCCAAGGTCGCCTCGGACCAGCGCTTCAACGCGGAGGATAACCACAACGCCGTGTTCAACGGCCAGCCCGCGAGCGTTCAGGACATCCTCAACTCCAGGTACGTCAACTACCCGCTGAGGCTGCTTGAGTGCGTGATGCCTTGCGACGGCGCGGCGGCTCTTATCATCACGACGCCAGAGCGGGCGAGGTCGCTTCCAAACCGTCCGGCGTATCTGCTGGGTGCTGGGATGGAGCAGTCAAACGCCAACATCTGGCAGACAGACCGGATCACTACCACTCCGGTCGCGACCAGCGCCAAACGTGCCTTCCAAATGTCCGGATATCGCCCGGCGGATATGCAGTTCGCCGAGTTCTACGATTGATACACAATTCTCGTGGCCGTGAGCCTCGAAGACGCCGGATTCGTCGCCAAGGGCGAGATTGGTCCCTTCTACGAATCCACTGATACAACCTACAAAGGGGCCTTCCCAGTCAACACCGACGGAGGTCAACTCTCCGGAGGCCAGCCCGGCCTCGCCGGCGGATTCAGGCACGTCATCGAGGGCGCCCGCCAGATTATGGGCAAAGCAGGGGTCCGGCAGGTACCCCGAAACGACTTATGTATGGTGAACGGTTGAGGGGGCACAGCGAGCGAGATGTGCTCGCTGGTCCTCGGGTCCGAGGACGCAATCTAGAAGCCAATCAGTCGGTCGACGACTTCCAGCCGCAAGAGAACAGACCATGACAACCATAAGCAAACCTATGCCGGTTCCGATGAATGAAGGTCTCTCGAAGCCATTCTGGGAGGCCGCCCGGCGTCACGAGCTGGTGATGCCGCGGTGCAACACGTGCTCTAAGATCTTCTTCTACCCGAGAGAACAGTGCCCCAACTGCTACTCAGATGATCTCGGCTGGACCCAGGTCAGCGGGAAGGGGAGACTGTTCGCCTATACGATCGTGCATCAGACGGGACATCCCGCGTTCCAGGCGGAAGCGCCGCACGTCTACGCGATCATCCAGCTAAACGAGGGTCCAAAAATGCCGTCGAATCTCGTGGGCTGCGACATCGAGGAGGCGGCGATCGACATGCCCGTCGAAGCCGTCTTCGACGACGTCTCAGACGCGGTCACCCTGGTCAAGTTTCGCCCAGCCTGACTAGCTCGGCCTCAACAGTGGATTAGTGGTACCCCTTGCCGGGTTCCCGCCGGGTTAAGAGTGTTGCAGGGGCATTCCTCGTCGATGTCCCCTCTAGCTCCCCTCGCACTCCCCGCAGGTGATGAAGACCTCGATCCGGTGACCGACGATCTCGCCCGAGATCTCCTGGCCAATGGCGCGTAGAAGCCGTTCGATAGTCACGTGCCTGAACTCGCCGACCGCGCCACACTTCACGCAGACGGTGTGATGGTGGTGCTCGACCCGCGCCAGGCTGTACATCGGACCGCCGTCCGGCATGGCGAGCTTGCAGATCACGCCGGCGCCCAACAGCAGCTTGATCGTCCGATACACCGTCGCTCGCCCGACCCCTGGTAGCTCCTCACACAACTGCTCTGCCGTGAAGCCCTCATCCTTCTCGTTCAGCAGCCGGATGACTGCGCGCCGTGGCCCGGTGATCCGAAACCCACCGTCTTCGAGAACCGCTAGAAGGTCGGGACGTGCGGCTGAACGATCTTGCGTCTCTGTTGTCATCAACTGTTCCCCAGACACCAGGAATTGAGACAACCGTATCAACTGATTCTGGAGTCCGTCAACAGATCCACCGAGCGCGAGGAAATAGGAAATAGGAAATAGGAGATAGGAGTGACGAGTTAGGGTTTGGCATGGGCGTGTTTGGATCCTCAAAGTTGAATTGTGAATTAGGAATTGTGAATAGTGAGGGTGGTTCGCGGGCGGAGTCCCTCCTGTATTGGGTTTGGTTGGGGCGCGGCAGTACGCGGCGGTCAGTAGTAGTCTTCGGGGTAGTAGCGATGGAGGTCGCACTGTGGGTGTCCGCAGTTCCGGTAGAGGAAGTAGGGTTCGGGTCCGAAGATGATCGGCTGCAGTTCGTGCTCTTCACGTGAGGGAGGGCCGGGGTCTTCGGGTTCGGCCTGTTCCTCAGCCTCTTTGGCGGCCCTGGCTTCTTCGGCTTTGCGTTTTTCTTCTTCCTCCTTCGCGCGCTTCTTTCGCTCCTCTCGGACCTGCTTGCGTCGGGCCTCCTTGAGAGGCAGCTCTCTTTTGATCCTGGCGGTGATCTCCTCCACGTAGGGTTCGATGTCCTTTGGGTCGTAGTGGATGTCCTCCCACATGGAGTAGTCAGGTTTGTGGACGGGCTCTTCAGGGTCGGGGAGCTCTCCTGCGGCTCGTCTAGCCTCTTTCTTGAGGCGGTCTCGCTCGAAGATGGGTGCAAGTACCTCTTCGAGTCGGGCCCACTCGTCATCGAGCTCGGCCTGTCGGTCGTCGGTGTCGGTCTGGGGCTCGGCAGATTCGGTTTGAGGACCGGAGTCGGTCGGCGCGCCAACAGAGTCGGCGTCGATGGTGGCGACCGATCCGGGAGCCGGGGCTGCCGCGTTGGCAGTGACGCCCGGCGCAGGGACGGGGGCCACGGGAGCGGCGGTGTTCTTGGCTCGGACGGGTGTGGGCCTTGTGATAGGGGCCTTGGGACGCTTGGGAGAGTTCCGGGTGCTTGTGTAGCCGACGACGATGCCTTCGAGGCGGACCATGAGCTCTGCTGCTGCCCTGATGCGGTGGCCTTTGTTGAAGGACCTTAGGTCGCCGTCGATGAGGTTCAGGAGGAAACGGGAGACGTATCGACCGTCGCCGGTGTCCTCCTTGATGGCCTTTGTCAGGGCCCTATCGAACCTGGTGTCACGTGAGCGGGTGGCCGGGTCGTCCTCTGGGGACGCGGGTTGTGAGTACTCTCGGATGTAGGCCCTGGCCTCCTCGTGACCGAACCTGGTGAGGAGTTCAGCGGCCCGCAGACGGTGGCCCTCTCTAAATCCTTGGAGGTCGCCTTTCATGACGTTCTGAAGGAAGGAGACGACGGTCTCGCCGTCTTTGGTCTGTTGTTTGATGATTTCTGAGAGTGACACGGTGGTATGCTCTATAGGCAACTAGTTATAATCTAATTATGCACGTACGGATGTTCTGATGTCAAGGGGAGTTTAGGAACGAGGAAAGAGAGGGGTTGGTTGGGGTCGAGGTTGGTTGCGCGTGGGGGAGTCTGAGGGGATGGGGCACTGGGAGCGCGGGCACTTGTGCGCCGTGGCGTATCTTGCCCGCATGGGGGTGGGGGTAGGAGTGAGAAAGGAGGAAAGAGAGGGGTTGGTTGGGGGCGAGATTGGCTTCGTGTCGGTGGCGGTGGGTCGCCACGGGCGGGGGGATGGGGGCACTGGGAGTGCGGGCATCATGCGGGAGTTAGGAGTTAGAGGAAATTGGAAACGGGAACGAGATGGGTTGACAGCGCCAACCAGGCAAGTTTCATTGCCATTTGTCCGCTGCGGTGGATGGGTCGTCCCGGCGCAGAGCCTGCCCCGGCGGAGGCCGGGGCGGGAACCCAGGAGGAATGGGGCCGACCGGGCACGCTCAACTACACCTGAGAGTCCCGCCCTCCGTCCTTTAGGTGGCGAATCTCGGACCGAGGCCTTGGCTTGACAGACGGAAAGAGCCTCCCATACTTCCGTCTTATCGGATGTTAGTGATACTCCATATCGATTATAATCTGGATAAGTCCTTGAAAGTCGCGATGCAACGGTCCTTGACACATAGATGATATGAAGTATCATCAGAGAATCGGACCGGTTCCGATACGATGAGCCTCTACGAGGGCCGGACATTGATGTCGCAGTCCAACACAATTGGGATTCTCGCAGCGGGAGTTTTGGCTCTTCTCCTGGCGATTCTCACTGCCTGCGGCAGTGAGAACGGTGTTGACGATCTGGCGGAAGCGTCATCCGCAACCTCGGCGTCAAACGGGTCACCGACTTCGGCCACCCTAGCCCCCAAGGAACGTCCTACGCCGGCAGCGCAAAGTCCGTCGTCATCACCCATTGCAGATACTCTGGCTATCGTGACCACTAGCAACATCGTCGCCGACTGGGTCAGGGCCATAGGAGGTGGCAGGGTGGAGGTCGTGCCTCTGTTACCGGCTGGCGCCGATCCCCACACATTCCAGCCAGGGGCCAAGGACATAGCCCATGTCGCCGATGCCGATCTGGTGTTAACGATCGGTTTGGGCCTCGAGGCCGCTTGGCTGAGCGACCTCGTTGAGAACGCTGCAAGGGATCCGGCGAGAATAGTTTCACTAGGTGCAGTGGTCGAGCCGACCCAGTTCGTCGAAATCCACGGCGATCATGACCAGCACGACGAAGACGGCGAGCACGACGAGCGCGACGAGGACGGCGAGCACGGCGAAGACGAAGAGCATGACGAGCACGACGCCCACGCCCACGGCGCCTTGGACCCGCACTTCTGGTTTGACCCGCTGAAGGTCCAACGTGCGGTGAGTGATATCGCAGCTCGACTCGCGGTTCTGGACCCTGAGAGTGGCCCGTTCTATCGGGGCAACGCATCCGAGTACAACAGCGAGCTAGACGCGCTTCACGCCTGGGTCCGGGAGCAGGTGGCGCAGGTCCCACCGGGAGACCGGCTTCTGGTCACGAGTCACGACAGCTTCGGCTACTTCGCGAGCGCGTACGGATTCAAGGTTGTGGGAGTTGTCTTTCCAGGCGGCACAACGGAGCGTGAGGCGTCGGCGGAAGAGTTGGCCGAACTGATCGACGATGTGAGAGACACCGGCGCAAAGGCCGTGTTCACGGAGACAATTCATTCTGATAAGCTGTCTCAAAGAGTCGCCGAAGAGACCGGTGCAGAGGTGGTCGGCCCGTTGTACACAGGATCCCTGAGTTTCGCGGAGGGCGATGGGGACACCTACCTGGATATGATGCGATACAATGTCGCAACAATCGTCGAAGCACTTAAGTAGAGACCCGTCCTGTTCGATCTCGTTGCTGGTCGAGGTCGAATGAATAAACAGGAGGCCGAACTGTCCCACCTCGTAAATCACAGCAGTACGAATAATCACCCTGGTGGCGGCCCTGCCGCTTCGTACCCTCCCTTGGTGGCCGAGGGTGTCACTGTCGACTTGGGCGGTGTCCGTGTCCTCGACAGCGTCTCGTTCACCGCGGGGCCCGGATGCCTCATGGGTGTCGTCGGTCCGAACGGGGCTGGAAAGAGCACTCTGTTCAATGCGATCGTAGGACTTCTGCCCATCGATGACGGCCGCGTGCTCGTCAACGGCCGGTCAATCGATGATGCGCGGGGAACGATTGCCTATGTCCCTCAGCAGGAAGAGGTCAACTGGCGGATCCCGATGAAGGCATCCGAAGTTGTGATGCAGGGCAGGACGAGAAGGGTCGGTTGGCTCCGACGGCCAGGTCGAAAAGATCGCGAAGCTGTCGACAAAGCCTTGGAGCAGGTCGGAATGTCGGACAGGAGATCGGCGCTTGTGAGCGAGCTGTCGGGTGGACAGAGGCAGAGGGTGTTCGTCGCCCGTGCCTTGGCCCAGGGCGCCGACATCCTGCTCCTCGACGAGGCCTTCAGCGGTGTCGACATCGCTTCCCAAGAGGCTCTGGTCACTGTACTCCACAACCTTCGGGACGGCGGCAAGACCATCCTCCTCTCGTCCCACGACATCAACCACGTCGCCCACTACTGCGACGAGTGTCTCTGCATCAACTGCCACGTGTGCGCGTGCGGCGTCCCGCAAGACGTGCTGACACCCGAGGTGCTCAGAGAGATGTACGGCCCCTTCGGGGCGGTCCCGGTGCATGGGAGCGGCGTCGATGGACACCATCACTGAGGCGCTTGTCGGTCCGTTCCACTACGGATTCATGGTCCGGGCGCTCCTCGTCTCCGTCCTCGTGGGACTGGTCTGCCCTGTTGTGGGAGCATACGTCGTTACCAGGGGACTCGGCTTCATGGGTGACGCGCTCGCCCACTCGATTCTGCCCGGGATGGTGGCCGCGTTCCTTCTCGGCGTGAGTCCATTCCTCGGCGCCGTCCCGATGGCGATTGCCGTCGCGCTCGTGATCGGATACCTTGTCAGGCAGGCTGGACTCAGCGAAGACACCTCGATCGGTATCCTCTTCGCGGGACTCTTTGCTCTCGGGTTGGCGATGTTGTCCATCGGGAGAGGACTACCGGTCAACCTCGAAGATATCCTCCTCGGACAGGTTCTCGGCGCGTCCAGCTTGGACGTGATCGTGACCTTCGGCCTTGCGATCTTCGTAGTCGCCGTCATGTACGCGCTCCACAAGGAGCTCGTCTTTGCGACGTTCGATCCCGCCGGAGCCTCGGTTATCGGACTCCCTACTCAGAGGTTGGACTATGCGCTGCTGGTTCTGTTGGCCGTCGTCATTGTGATCTCACTCCAGGTGGTCGGTATCGTACTGGTGATCTCTATGCTGATCACTCCTGCGGCGACGGCCCAACTCCTGATCCGAAACTTCACCTGGTCGATCATAGTCGGAGCGCTGATCGGTTCGGCTTCAGCGATCGCCGGCCTCTACCTGTCGTTCCACTACAACCTCCCGTCCGGCCCAGCGATGGCCCTGGTCGCCACCGCGATCTTCATCCTGGCCGCGGCCTTCAGCATGGGCGCGCGCCGGATCGCCCTGCGCCGCGGTCGAATCACGCCATCGACTCAGAGCTGAACAGAATCCGTAGTCCCAGCGTGTCTCCGTAGAACTCGACGGTCGCATCTAGATTGTAGGTGCGCACCGCGATCGCCCCAATCTGTCCGAACCGAGAAGCAGCGTCTGTAGTCATACTCGAACTTCAAGATCGCGATGATCAGAGGAATAGAACTTGCCGCCGAGGGACACTTTAGCGACGCTCCTGAGGAACGAACGACGGGACGGCAGCTGGAGCGGGAGAGGGGATTCGAACCCCCGACCCCTTCCTTGGCAAGGAAGTGCTCTACCACTGAGCTACTCCCGCTCGCGTGCCAGATGAGGAACAGTGAGTACTGTGGTGCCGAGGGTCAGAATCGAACTGACGACACCAGCGTTTTCAGCGCTGTGCTCTACCAACTGAGCTACCTCGGCGAGTGGGCAAATCTCATGGTAGGGTCTGGTCGTCGACGGTGTCAAGCAGCGGCGCTTCGCGTCCCCGTGGCCGCCGTCTGGACGTGTCCACCACGAACAGCTTTGCTTTAACGCCCTGTTGAGTATGGTGTAGAATGTGACTCGGCGAATTCGGCTCATGTATCGAGCGTGCTCGATAGTGTCAAAGGGTGTGTTATTGGCAGATTACGATGTGGTTATTGTCGGTTCTGGCCCCGGCGGTTACGTTGCGGGGATCAGAGCCGGGCAGCTTGGTATGAAAGCCGCAGTCGTCGAGCGCGACGCTCTTGGCGGCATCTGCCTGAACTGGGGCTGTATCCCCTCTAAAGCCCTTCTCAGGAACGCGGAGGTCCTGAGCCTGATCCGCAACGCCGAGGAGTACGGAATCGGCATCCAGACGGTGATTCCCGACTTCGGCAAGGCGATCGATCGAAGTAGGCAGGTCGTCGGAAGACTGACCCGCGGCATCGCCACGCTTCTACGAAAGAACAACGTCGAGCATGTACACGGGACTGCAGTCCTCACCGGAACCGACGCCGTCGAGATTGCCGATGACGGACGCACTCTCTCGGCGGAGAACGTCATCATCGCCACGGGCGCCAAACAGCGGCAGATCCCGTCCCTCCCCATCGATTTCCAGACGGTGATCACAAGCCGAGAGGCGCTCGAGCTCAGGGACGTTCCACGACGGGTCGTGATTGTTGGGGGAGGCGCCACGGGGTGCGAGTTCGCGTACGTGTGGCGGACGTACGGAGCTGAGGTCACGATCGTCGAGCTGCTTCCACGGCTCGCGCCTAATGAAGACGAAGAGATCAGCGAACAGCTCGAGAGGGCGTTTCGGAGGCAGGGCATCGAGGTCCTGACCGGCACGGCGGTGCAGGGTATCTCGGTCGACGGCGAGTTCGCCAAGGTCTCCGTCGCAGTTGACGATGAGTCGTCGGTGATCGATTGCGACAAGGTGCTGGTGGCGGTCGGCGTCCAGGGAAACGTCGACGGGATCGGTCTCGAGTCCGCGGGTGTCAAGACCAATGGAGGATTCATACCCGTCGACGAGTCGATGCAGACGAATGTCCCGAGAATCTACGCGATCGGGGACGTGACTGGAAAGCTGCTACTCGCCCACGTAGCTTCGGCGCAGGCCGTCACCGCTATCGAGCACATTGCAGGTCTCGACCCTCAGCCGCTCGACTATGGACAGATGCCGAGGGCGATCTACTGTCGCCCGCAGGTCGCAAGTTTCGGGCTCACCGAGGCGCAGGCGCGGGAGGCCGGTTACACTATCAAGATAGGACGGTTCCCGATGGCCGCGAGTGGTAAGGCGCTCGCGATGAACGAGGCCGAAGGAGTGGTCAAGCTGGTCGTCGATGCCGAGATCGGAGAGATACTCGGCGGTCACATGATCGGCGCCGAGGTCACCGAGATTCTCGGGGAGCTCGTAATGACCAGGCTCCTCGAGGCCACGACCACCGAGCTGGGATGGCTCGTCCACCCTCATCCGACAATCTCTGAGACGATCAAAGAGGCGGCCCTCGCCGCAGAAGGAGAGGCGGTCCACATCTAGGTCTCAGCAGTTTGGGCCACGGACGTGGGGCCAGCCCATAGAATCCCGGCCAAAGCGCGCTGAAAGAAGACCACTCGGAGAGTCCATGAAAGTAGCGGGAAAGATAGATAAGGTCCAGGTCGCTGAACTGTACCGGAAAATGCTATTGATCCGCCGGTTCGAAGAGGCCAGTTCCCGGCTGTATATGCAGAGCCTCATCCGGGGTTTCCTACACCTCTACATCGGCGAGGAGGCCGTCGCCGTGGGGGCGATCAGCCAGCTCGAGCCGCAGGACTACATCATTACCCACTACCGCGACCACGGTCACGCGCTGTTTCCTACACCTCTACATCGGCGAGGAGGCCGTCGCCGTGGGGGCGATCAGGCTGGACTACATCATTACCCACTACCGCGACCAACGCGCTCGCCAGGGGGCTGGACCCGAAAGCGTGCATGGCAGAGCTGTGCGGCAAGGCCACGGGCACCAGCGGTGGCAAGGGCGGATCGATGCACCTGTTCGACGCCGGGCTGAGGTTTATGGGCGGCCACGCCATAGTTGGCGGCCAGATGCCGATTGGCGTCGGCATCGGACTGGCCATCAAGCTGAAGGGCGAAAACGCCGTGGTCATGGTGTTTTTCGGTGACGGCGCGGTCAACGAGGGAGAGTTCCACGAGTCGATGAATTTGGCGTCGGTCTGGAAGCTCCCGGTCGTCTTCTTCCTTGAGAACAACCTGTACGGGATGGGTACGCACGTCGAACGCACACACGCGGCCGGACGCGACATATACAACTCGGCGGAGTACTACAAGATCCCCGCAATGCAGATCGACGGCATGGACCTGATGGAGGTCCGAGAGGCCACCGGTGAGGCCCTTCGCCGGGTACGCGCCGGAAACGGACCGGTTTTCTTGGAAGCGATGACCTATCGGTATCGCGGCCACTCGATGGCGGACCCTGTCCACTACAGAGAGAACTCCGAGGTCGAGGAGTGGCGGATCAACGATCCCATTAACCGATTCAAGGCATTTGCCATGGACGAGCGCCTGATCACGACTGAAGAGACCGATCAGATAGAAGCGGAGATAGCGGACACAATCAACGAGGCCGTCCAGTTCGCCCGGGAGAGTCCGTTCCCCGACCTCGACGCCCTCCATGACAACATCTACGCATAGCGACCGACTGTAGTCGTCCCCCGTTCCGGGGGAATCGAAACGGGGGTCGGGCCCAAATGGCAGAAATAATACTAAGAGACGCCGTTGCTCAGGGTCTGCGAGAAGCGCTCGAAGCTGACGAGAGCGTCTTCATGATGGGGGAGGACATCGGTGCCTACGACGGCGCATACGCAGTCACGCGGGGCTTCATGCAGCAGTTCGGACCGGAGCGGATACGCGATACGCCGATCTCCGAATCCGGTTTCGTGGGAGCCGGAATCGGCGCGGCCCTCGCCGGACTGAGGCCGGTCGTCGAGATAATGACGATTAACTTCTCGCTGCTTGCGATGGATCAGATCATCAACCACGCCGCCAAGCTGAGATACATGTCCAACGGGCAGCTCACGGTTCCGCTGATCATCAGGACCGTTACCGGTGGTGGGGGACAGCTCGGGGCAACTCATTCCCAGAGCTTCGAGGGGTGGTACGCTTCAGTCCCCGGGCTGAAAGTGGCCGTCCCATCCACGCCGTACGACGCCCTTGGTCTTCTAAGGACGTCATTTAAGGAGCGCAATCCAATCATCTTCGCGGAGCACGCCCTGCTCTATACGGTTAGGGGCGACGTTCCGGACGAGTACTACGAAGTTCCATTCGGAGAGGCTGCGGTCAGGCGGCAAGGCGACGACGTTACGATCATCGGATACTCACGTATGGCTCGGATCGCCGAAGAGGCCGCCGATAGGCTCGCTGAGAACGGTCGCGCGGCGGACGTCATCGACCTTAGGACCCTCCGGCCACTCGATCTCGACACCATCGTGGAGTCGGTGAAGCGGACAAATCGCGCGATCGTCGTCGAAGAGGCCTGGAGGACCGGAGGATTCGCGGGAGAGATCGCCAGCGCGGTCCAGGAAGCCGCCTTCGACTTCCTCGACGGCCCAGTTCTTCGAGTCGGCGGCCTAGACGTTCCGGCACCCTACTCAGGCCCCCTGGAAGCCGCGACCATTCCCGATGCAGACCGTGTTATCCGAGAGATCAAGCACAACTTCGGTCTTTAAGCTGGCCTCGAACGTACTGGCGAACTTCCATTCCCGGTGCAACAATTGAGTCAGCGGGACACTCATTCGATTCCTGTGCCCGGGGTTTCTAGCCCCGCCTCCCTCGAAGGGAGATGGATTGGATGAGCGTCTTGACCGTCTTCAATAGCAATAGAATGAACTTCAACACCAGACGAGGACCTGTTTCTTGACTTCTGAACTAACCATGCCCCAGATGGGATACGACATGCAGGAAGGCACCGTCGTGCGGTGGCTGAAAGCCGAGGGGTCCAACGTTGAGCTCGGGGAACCCGTGGCCGAGATCGAGACGGACAAGGCCGTTGTCGAGTTCGAATCGTACGCTGCAGGCGTCCTGCAACAGATTCTGGTTCCAGAGGGAACGACGGTCCCGGTAGGCGAGCCAGTCGCCATCATTGCCGAAGAAGGGGATGTCCCGGTACAGCCGCCGGAGCCCGAGATTCCTGCGCCGACCGCAGAATCGGAGGAGGTCCGAGCCGCAATTCCGCTTGGGGCCGCGACACCCCCGCTGGTCGACGGCGCGACGGAGTCCGAATCGGCCGAAGAGCCCGCAACCGAAACGGTAGGACGCATCTTCGCAACTCCAGTCGCCCGTCAGATTGCAGCCGAGTCCGGGATAGACCTTGTGACAGTGCAGGGAACTGGTCCGGGAGGTCGGATCGTCAAGGAGGATGTGATCAGGGCTGTTGAGGCGGAGCCGGCAGTCGAAGAAGAGGCCGTACCTGTACCACTGCCGGAGGCAATTCCCGAACCGGCTCCCGCCGCGGAAGTTCCGACACCGGAGCCGGAACCGGAGCCAGTCGAGCCCGAAGCGCAAGAGGCCGTTGAGCCTGAGCCCGAAGAGGAACCCACTGCCGAGATTCCAGAACCTGAGCCGGTCGCGGACGTCATCCCCCTGTCCCGGATGAGACGGCAGATTGCGCGCGTTACGATCCGCTCGAAGGACGAAAAGCCACACTTCTACGTCAATACTGACGTCGACATGACCGATGCAATGGCGTTTCGCGCACAGATCAACCAGGCACTTACGGCAGAGGGTGTCCGAACGACGGTCAACGATCTGATCATCGCGGCCAGTGTCCTTGCGTTGAGGCGGTTTCCAAAGTTCAACGCCTACTATGAAGACGCTGGAATGAGGATGAACGACGACATTAACGTCGGCATAGCCATGGCCGTCGAAGAGGGCCTAATCATGCCGGCCATCGTCGGCGCGGGTGCGATGACACTCAAAGAGATCGCTCAGGCCACCAAAGACCTCGCGGAGCGCGCTCAGCGCGGGACCCTGCAGCCGCGCGAGTACTCCGGCGGCACTTTCGCCGTGTCGAATATGGGGATGATGGGCGTGACGAGCTTCGTTGCGATCATCCAGCCGCCCCAGACGGCGGTGTTGGCCGTCGGCGCGGTCCAAAAGCGGCCGGTAGTGACCGACGACGACCAGATCGTGGTTCGTCATATGATGACCGCGACCCTCTCGGCTGACCACCGTATCGTCGACGGCGCCGAAGGCGCAATGTTCGTCAACGAGATCAAGGACCTCCTCGAAAACCCGCTAAGCATTATCTTATAGGGGAGTCTAGATCGTCATCCGAGTAACAACCAAATCCGGCGATAGGTGAGGCGATGCGTGAGCTAGATCGAATAACGTTTAGCCCTCAAATAATGCAAGGACAGGCGTGCATCAGAGGGATGAGAATTCCGGTGTCACTCGTCATCAACTTGCTTGCACACGGCAAGTCCTCGACCCAAGTTATCTGTGAATACCCGGTCCTCGAACCGGAGGACGTTCGGCAGGCTCTGGAGTACGCTGCCCGACTGACGAGAGAGGAAGTTCTGACTCTAGTCTAGTGCGAGGCACCAGTGAGATTCCTGGCTGACATGGGTGTCTCTACTCGGACGGTAAGATGGCTACGCGAGTCGGGACACGATGCCGTTCACGTCAGCGAGTACGGCATGCACCGCTCAGATGACTCTTCGATTCTATCACGCGGTCGAGACGAAGGTCGTATTGTTGTGACGATGGACCTGGGTTTCGGGTACCTGCTGGCGATCAGCGGGCAACAATTACCGAGCTTGATCATCTTCCGACTTGAAGATGAGACAGCGGAGAATGTCAATCGGAAGCTCCAGATTGTCGTTGACGAGTTTCATGAGCAGCTGGAGACTGGATTCGTCCTGTCGGTCGGTGAACATCGGATACGCGCCAGACGTCTGCCGATTTAGCCCCTCTATTTGTTCTACGGAGGAAAGTCTCCGAGTTAATGCGCTTCTGAGATCCGGGGCCAACGCACTCGGTACCCTTACTCTACGAACACGTCTACTCTTTGGATCATGTTGTTGCCCATGCCCTGGTAGTTCCACGGCTGCTCCGACGGTTGTAAGTTTCCCGCTTCGTCGGTGGCCCTGACGGAGAGAACGTGCTCCCCGGGCGTCGCGTTCCACTCGGCCGACCACGATCGCCACGCGTACTTGCCCGATTCCGGTCCCAGCTTGGCCTCGATCCATGATCGTCCGTCGTCCCCGCTGAACTCCACCCGAGCTACAGCTAGCCTGCTTGCCCACGCTTTGCCTTCGACCTTCTGTGATCCCGACTGGACAAGCCGCGTGCGGGTCAGAAAGTCGGGCACGCCGGGCGGCACCATCACCGATCGGACCCGGATCAGATCGACTGGATCACCGATGTCTTCTGCCGTCTGCGCATATCGGTACGTCCGCATCTGCTGGTAGCCGTCGAACCGCTCGGAGATCGCCTCGATCGTGCTCAACCACTTCACGCTGGTCATCCCATACCACCCGGGGACCAACAGCCGGAGGGGGTATCCGTGCTGCGGCTGCAAGGGCTGGCCGTTCATGCCGTACGCCAGCATCACCTCGTCCCGCGTCGCCTGCTCGATCGTCAGGCTGCGCTGGTAAAACTGCAGCTCGCCGCCCTGAATTCCCTGATCGACACCTGTGAAGAGGATCTCGACCGCGTCGTCGAGGACACCCGCCTCTTCGAGGATCGGACGCAGCGGCGTTCCTGTCCACTCCGCGGTACCGATCGCCTCCAGCAGCCACGGTTGGCTGATGGCCCGTGGCTGCATCAAAGCCCTGCCGTTGCCCGCACACTCCATCGTCACCGGAAAGCTGACGACGGGTCGCGCCCTGATGTCACTCATGTCGAGAACCAGCGGACTTTCCACGAGTCCGCCAACCTCCAGTCTCCAGGTATCCTCTTCGACGTGCGGAATGTCGAAATGGATCAACAGGTAGTGCATCCCGGTCGGCGTGATGTTGTACCGAAGCCCTTCAAGGGGCATGCCCCGGTTGCGCAGCGCAAGCTGAATCTCCTCGCGATAGAACAGGTCCGTCTTCGCTGTCTTGTCACCGTCCCCGACCTGTCTGAACTCGTACATCGCAGCTCCCAGCAGCTAAATCATCACGACCGATCGCAGCACCTCCCCTCGCTCCATCTTGTGAAACGCCTCCTCCACATCTCCGATTCCGATCGTCTCCGACACGAAACCCTCCAGGTCTAAACGTCCCTGGAGGTACAGGTCGATGAACAGTGGGAAGTCCCTCGTTGGTAGGCAGTCCCCGTACCAGGAAGACTTCAGAGCGCCACCCCGGCCGAACACCTCCAGCATCGGAAGCTCGATCTTCATGTCAGGGCTCGGAACTCCGACCAGCACAACAGTCCCGGCAAGGTCTCGCGAGAAGAACGCCTGCTCGTAGGTTACCGGGTTGCCGACCGCCTCTATGGACACGTCGACGCCGTTCCCACCAGTGAGGTCGCGTATCGCTTCAATCGGGTCCGTCTCGGTAGAGTTGATCGTGTGCGTGGCGCCGAATCCCTTCGCCCACTCCAGCTTCCGATCGTCGATGTCGACTGCGATGATTGTGTGGGCGCCGGCCAGCTGCGATCCCGCGATGGCCGCGTCCCCAACTCCGCCACATCCAAAGACGGCGACCGAGTCGCCTCGTGTCACGCCGCCGGTGTTCACCGCGGCGCCCAATCCGGCCATCACTCCGCAGCCGATCAGTCCAGCGGCGGCCGCAGACGCAGCAGGGTCCACTTTGACCGTCTGGCTTGCATGGACCAGCGTTAGCTCGGTAAATGCCCCGATTCCAAGAGCCGGAGAGAGCGGGCTGCCGTCGGCAAGGGTCATCTGCTGCGCCGCGTTCATGCTCTCGAAGCAGTACCAGGGGCGACCTCGCAGACAGGACCGGCATGTCCCACACGGCGCGCGCCACGCAATGATTACGAAGTCCCCTGTCTCAACACTGGTCACGCCGTCTCCGACCAGCTCCACAACCCCGGCGGCTTCGTGGCCCAGGAGGAACGGGAACTCGTCCGTGATCGCGCCTTCCCGATAGTGGAGGTCAGTGTGGCATACGCCACAGGCCTGGACCCTCACAAGCGCCTCACCAGGGCCTGGATCGGGCACGAGTATGTCCTCGAGCGTAACCGGCGCGCCCGCTGAGACGGCTATCACTCCCTTGACCTGATTTGCCATGAGCCTTTACCTCCTGCATCTGAACGGAAGCCTCTTGAGTCCACGGCCGACAGCGTCACAGACTGGGGAGACAGGGACTAACCGATAGCGGTGGGTGTGCGACTCGCGAATCACCCAGTGGGGCTCCCGAATCGAGGGAGATTCTAGCAGATCAGCGATCCGACCGCCGTAGCGCCATGAGTAGTGCCGGGACGATTGCAGTCAGCGCGACTGCCATAGCGACCAGGAAGAAGTCGCTGAATAGCGTGAGGCCTGCCTCGGTCAGATGTGCCTCGAACTCATCGACCCTCGCCTGAGACTGTGCGGCGGTCTCACCGGGACTTGGTAGTGGAAGTTGCAGGCCGACGACCAACTCCTGGAATCGGCCCGTGCCCCAGGCGGTCAGCGCCGCCAGTCCCAGGGTCATCCCGATGATTCGCATTGCCGTCACCACGCCGGCCGCGGCTCCCCGCACTGACTCGCTTATCGCATTCGTTGCGACCAGCGCAATCGGAGCGATCAGCAGCCCGAATCCAAAACCCGAGGTGGCCAGGTGCAGAGTCATCCATGGGTCCGCGACATCGAGGCCCCAGGTGCTCATCAGGCCGAATCCGATCGCGATCAGTATCAGGCCAACAACCGAAGGCGCTCGGACATCTATCCATCGGCACGCGAATCCGCCGAGTACCGCGCCGACGGGGATCGCGACCGTCATCCGCATCAGCATCAACCCCCCGTCCAGTGCGGTAAGGCCAAGAACGGTGTTGGCCATCAGCGGGACAGTCACCATTCCAATGATCAGGGACCCGCCCAGCAGCAGGTGCGTGGCGTTGGCGGCTGCGAACGCTCCGACTCGGAACATCGATGTCGGGAGAAGTGGTTCCTCGACCAGGCGCTGTCGCAATAGGAACAGCCCAAAGGTCGCAGTCGCCGCGACGACGTAGACGCCGAACAACATGTCGAAAGAGTCGATCCGAGCGAGGGCGAGGGTCAATGTGGACAGGCTGGCGGCGAGCAGTCCTCCTCCTACGTAGTCGATCCGTGTTGGGAATCGCCGGCTGGGGCGCAGCAGCACGAGCACAGGTACGAGCACTAGAACGCCCAGCGGGATGTTGATCCAGAACACCCACGGCCAGTCTAAGAACCTGGCGATTAGCCCTCCCCAAAGTGGGCCGATCACCCCTCCGGCCTCTGCAGAGGCGCCCAGCACGCCGAGCGGGACTCCGCGGTGTTGGGGGGGAAACAGGTCTCCGACGATGGCGATCGAAATCGGCACCAGCGCTCCCGCGCCAATCGCCTGGATCACCCTCGCCGCAATAAGCCACGTGATGCTCGTAGTAAGGGCCGCGAACACCGAGCCCGCCATGAACAGAAGCATCGAGGCGACGTACAAGTTACGGTGACCCCATACGTCGGATATGCGGCCGATCAGCGGCATCGCCGCCACGTATCCCAACAGGTATCCAGTGATCGTCCACGACGCCCGGTCGAGCTCGTTGATCTGGACCTTCAGGTCCAGCATGATCTCGGGCAGGACCGTGACAATAACGGTCTGATCGTCCGCCGCGATAAAGATCCCGAAGAACACCGGAATCAGCACGATGTATGGACGGACCCCGGACCCCTCCGGTGAGCCGGGGAATGACGCGCTACTCTGTCGGTGCGTCAATCAAGATCGGGGCATTGAAGTCGGACAGCTCTATCGTCCTGACGATGCCGTCCACCTCGATGGCAGTGACTCGTCCATCGATAACGGCCTTCTTCAGGTACAGGGTCTCGGTGTCGATTGTCAGCTCAACATCCACGGTCGTACCTTGGGCGGCGTCTCCGAGCAGCGGTCGCAGCGCCAGCACTGGAAGCGTCCCGTCGATCCTGTACTCACCATCCGACCTGGACGCCAGAACCGGGCTCTGCAATTGGGCCATCATCGCACCGATACCCTGTTGAGGATCGAAGAACCCCAGCGGGCTCACCTCCCGAGACACCGCCTCCCAGGCGCCAGAGAGGGGGTTGGTCATGTAGCTGGCTTCTCCTAGCGTAACCAAGCTCGAACGAACGGCGAATCTTCCAAATGTCCCGGCGAATTCGACCGAGATTCTGTCAGGGCTGACCACGTCGCCACTCGCCTCCGTGACTTCGAGTGTTTCGGTCAGAGGAGTCCCGCCAACGTCATTGTGTTCCAAAGTGAAGTGGAACGTGTCTAAGGCTGCCGTTGCCTCCCCGGAGAGTCTCAAGACGTCTCGGACGTCAATCGGAGTTGGCGCTGGTGTGGGTTCGGCCCTTTGGATCAGTCCGCATCCAGCAAGTAGAACGATTGCCAGGGTCAGGGCGGCCGCGACGGGACGGGCTTCAACGGAGAGTACGCCAGTCCTCCTCGGACCTGATGGGAGGGGACTGAGATGAAGGCGGTCCACCGGACGTTCCAACGGATCTCCTCGACCCGGGAACCGGCGCTACGCCTCCGGGTAACGGCTTTTGTCGGGCGCGAAGATAGAGTCTTCGGGCAAATCGGGGAGCCGCTTCCGTTTCACAAAGGCCGAGACCACGCGGCCTGACACGAGGCTGAATGCCGCGGCTCCCACTATCCCGAGCGGAACACCTTTGATGATCTGGCGGCGAGTGAATCCCCGCACTGACTCTTGCTTTTCACTCATTGGTTGATCGCTCGTCATGTTTGGTTCCAGACGGTAGCTTACGGGCACAGATTATAGCCTAGAGGACCCTCCCCAACAAGCGAAGCCGTCCTTGACACGGCCTAAGTCACAGAATGACAATCCCGGAAGCACATTCCAGGAGTGTCCCGTGTCGTCGACTGTGTCCCAAGCCACGCTACTCCTCGGGGAGTCCGACCTCCCCAGGATGGTACTCTCAGAAACTGATCTCCCACCGCCGTACGAAGCCTACCGTATGATCCGCGACGGTGAGCTCGATAACGCTGAGCTGTCCGAACACGGCTTCGAGGCTGCCAATGCCGAGAGGTTCGCCAGAGCGGGGCGAATCACCGGCTTCGTCAGGGAGTTCGGTGCACCTTCCTCTTGGATCGACGTCGATGGGGCAGACCTGATCGTTGCGTCGGTCGCCCACCTGTTTCAGACTCCGGAGTCGGTCCATGGCTGGATGCACGAAGTCTTTCTGGCCGACTTCCGTAATAACGTTGGTGCCGTCGTCGGTGACGGGCAAACGCTGCTCGAAGTCGAGGAGCTAGACCCGGAAGGCTTTTTCGACGAGTCGGTCGGAATCAAGGCCGTACACGATGCTGGTGGACGAACGATCTCCTCGACGGTCATAGACTTCAGAGTGGGTAGGATACTCGGTGTCGTCTACGTCGTCACCGTTGGCAACCATCTCCGCCTGTCAGAATCAACAAGCGTCGGCATTGCGATGGAGAAGCGGATCGTCGCCGTCGCCCTCGGAGGGTGAGCGACAGACTCTTAAGCCCGCCATCTGAAGTGGTAGAATAAAGACATGTCCCAAGTTCGCAGTATCACGCCATGACCCTCTACCCGGTCATCCTCGCCGGGGGTTCCGGCGCGAGGCTGTGGCCCCTCTCGAGGGAGTTCTATCCCAAGCCGTTTCTGACGATCTCGAACGAGCACTCGATGCTCCAGGAGACCGTTCTCAGACTGGAGGGTATCTCACAGACGGCCGCTCCAGTCGTCGTGTGCAACGAAGAGCACCGATTCCTCGTCGCCGAGCACGCGCGCCAGATCGGCCGACTGCCTCGGACCATCATCCTGGAACCGGTGGGGCGAAACACAGCACCGGCCCTGACGCTGGCAGCCATCGCGCTGAGTGCCAGATCGAACGACGAAGATCCCGTGATGCTGGTGCTGCCTGCCGACCACACAATCGGTGCTACTGAGGTTTTTCATCGCGCTGTGGACGTAGCGGCCGGGATTGCCGAGACCGGGTGCGTGGTCACCTTTGGGATCACTCCTGACTCTCCGAGAACGGGGTACGGATACATCCGCCGGGGCGGGAAGTACTCCGTCGCGTCCAACGGCCCCGATGGTCTCGCCTTCGATCTTGTGGAGTTCGTGGAGAAACCCGACCTTGAGATGGCGCGCCGGATGTTGGAGGCTGAAGAATATCTGTGGAACAGCGGCATGTTTGTGATGAGGACATCGGTCTGGCTCGACGAGATCGAACGATGCCGGCCCGACATCGCTGAAGCGTGCCGCGACGCTTTTCATCGCGGTTCCGAGGACGGTATCTTCTTCAGACCCGACCGCGAAGCGTTCGCTGCCTGCCCGACAGACACCATCGACTATGCCGTCATGGAGCGGATCGCCGGTTCGTCCAACGGCGCCAATTCGACTGCTGTCGTCGTCCCTATGGACGCGGAGTGGTCCGACGTCGGATCATGGGCGGCGATTATGGACGTCAGCGCACAGGACGAGGGCGGCAACGTGACTCGTGGTGACGTCTACCTGCACGATGTCCGGGACTCTCTGATCTTCGGGCAGAGCCGGCTGGTCGCGGCCGTTGGCCTTGAGGACGTCGTCGTCGTCGAGACGCCTGACGCCGTGCTCGTCGCGAACCGGGACAGGGTGGAAGACGTCAGAGCTCTGGTGGACAGGCTCAAGGAAGCGGGCCGCTACGAGCAGGAGAACCACCGCAGGGTTCACAGACCGTGGGGATGGTATGAGACGGTCGACTCCGGTCCCGGATTCCAAGTTAAGCGGATCACTGTGAATCCCGGACACGCGCTCTCGCTTCAGATGCACCACCACCGTGCGGAGCACTGGGTTGTCGTGAGCGGAACGGCCAAAGTGACGAAGTCCGATGAAGAGTTCCTGCTCCATGAGAACCAATCGGCCTACGTGAAGGTCGGCGAAAAGCATAGGCTTGAAAACCCCGGTTCGGTCCCACTGGAGATCGTCGAAGTCCAGTCCGGCCGCTATCTCGGAGAGGACGACATCGTCCGATTCGATGACAAGTACAACCGTCACGTCAAATAGAAGCACCTGGCAAAGGGGTGTAATGACAAACGACCGTCCAAACTCGAACAGCCACATTCCTCCGCGCGTCCTGCTCGGACCTGGACCGTCAATGGTCAACTCCAGGGTCCTCCAGGCGATGATGCAGAATATGATCGGGTACCTGGACCCCGACTACGTCACAATTCTGGAAGGGGTCTCCGGGCTCCTCCGCGAGGTGTTCCAGACGGACGACGCGGTCACAATGGCCATGTCCGGGACCGGCTCCGCCGGAATGGAGGCCGGCCTTTCGAGTCTTCTTGAACCGGGAGACACGGTCGTGGTCTGCATCTGCGGGTTCTTCGGTGAGCGCATGGTCGACATGGCGACCCGCGTCGGCGCCGACGTTGTCGCGCTGCGATCCGAGTGGGGTCGGCCGTTTCCTGAAGAGGTGCTGGAGGAGGCGCTCAACGAGCACAGGGACGTCAAGCTCGTCGCTGTAATTCACGCAGAGACTTCGACCGGAATCAGGCAACCGTTGCAGGAGATGTCGAGACTCGCGGAAGAGCACGACGCGCTCTTCATGGTGGATGCGGTGACGTCCCTCGGCGGTAACGAAGTTGCCTTCGATGAGTGGAACATCGACTACTGCTACAGCGCGACCCAGAAGTGCCTCGGGTGTCCGCCGGGTCTGTCTCCAGTAGCCATCAGTCAGAAGGCTCTTGAGTCGGTCCGGTCGCGTCAGACGCCGCCCGCATCCTGGTACCTCGATCTAAACCTCAATGCGAACTACTGGTACCAGCCAAGGGTCTATCATCACACTTCCCCGGTGACGATGGTGCTAGGACTGCGTGAGGGCCTGCGGATTGTTCTCGAAGAGGGGCTCGAGAGCCGATTCGACCGGCACGAAACAAATGCGGAGGCGCTTCGTGCGGGACTAACCGCGCTCGGACTAGACCTCGTCTGTCCAGACGGATATCGTCTGGCGCAGGTGACGTCAGTGTGGATCCCGGACGGCGTAGACGATGCAGAAGTCCGCGCCCGGCTGCTATCCGACTATAACATCGAGATTGGCAAGGGGCTGGGGAACTTCGATGGCAAAGTTTGGCGCTTCGGTCTCATGGGGGAGTCGAGCCGGCCTGACTACGTGTTACTGGCCCTTTCAGCCCTTGAGTCGATCCTGCCGGCCGTGGGATACGAAGTCGGCCCGGGGGCCGCAGTGTCCGCCGCGAGCAGGGCTTTCGGCGAACAATAGCAAAGAACAGGAGGCGCTCAATGTACGTAATCGTCGCACCGATTCAGATCAAAGAGGGGTTCAAAGACCAGTTCATCGAGGAGATGATCGGTGACGCCAAGGGCTCCGCAAACAACGAGCCCGGATGCCTCAGATTCGACGTAGTCCAGGACGCCGAGGACTCCAACCGCATCTGGCTCTACGAGGTCTACGCCGACGAAGACGCTTTTAACGCCCACACGCAGGCGCCCCACTTCGAGAGGTGGAGCGACGCTACTGCCGACTGGCGCGAGGACTCGGGGCTACAGGGCGCCGGACGCGGCGCGAGCAACATCTGGCCTCCCGACGACCAGTGGAATTGAGAATGTAGAATTCCGAACAGTGAATCTAGGGTTCGCCTAACCGGCTCTTCATTCACCATTCTAACTTCCTAATTCCTCCCGCATCTGCGCAAGACCCATCGGGCCTAATTCGAGAGCCCGAGTGTGCCACTCCTTGAGGTCGAAGGTTGAGCCTAGTCGGAGCTTCGATTCTTCTCTCGCCGTTAGCCACTCGCGTTCTCCGACCTTGTAGCTGATCGCCTGACCGGGGATACCCAGATACCTGCTAACCTCGCTCGCGACGAATTCGGGCGGGAATAGGCTCTTCTGCTGGATGAATTCCAGACCAAGATCGGGGGTCCAACTCTCCTCGGGATGGAAGGCCTGTCCGGCCGGTATCTCCAGTTCGAGGTGCATCCCGATGTCGATGATCACCCTGATCGATCTCAGGGACTGTCCGGCCAGCATCCCCAGGTAGTAGTCGGGGTTGTCCAGGTAGCCCAGCTCTCCCATCAATCGCTCGGCGTACAACGCCCAACCCTCGATCTGGCCCGACGTACCGCCCAGCAGCCTCTGGAACCTCGAAAGCTGCTTGGAGAGGTAGACAGTCGTTCCGAGGTGAAAGTGATGGCCGGGCACTCCCTCATGGTAGGCGATTGAGACCTCGCTCCACAGTGGGAAGCGCGTTTTGCCCCCGGTCGGGTACCAGGTGCGACCGGGCCTCGAGAAGTCCTCCGATGGCGCTGTGTAGTACATCGCAAGTGCGCCTCCGGGCGGCGCGATTAGCGCCTCGATCTTCTTCACCGGCTCCGCGATGTCGAAGTGGGTACCGTCGAGCTCCGAGATAGTTCGGTCCTGCAGCTCCTGCATCCAGTGCGCGAACGGCACCTCGCCCTCGATCGCCCGCTCCGAATCGGTCTCCAGGAGTTCCTTAGCACCGACGACTCCCCGACCTGGCGCGATCCGCTCGGCCGTCTTCTGCATCTCGGACTCCACCCACGCGAGCTGCTCCCATCCCCAGGCATAGGTCTCCCGGAGGTCGAGGTCGATGCCGTTGTACGATCGCGCTGCCAGCGAGTAACGCTCACTGCCCACAGCGTCCCTCTCCGCAGCGTTCGGTATGTAGACTTCACTGAGATACAGAGCGATGTCCGCGATGCCTTCGTCTGCGGCTCTTGCCCCGGCTTCGAGGTCGGATCGGAGACTCCCCGAGGTCACGTCTGACTCTCCGAACGCCTCAACCAACCCATGAAAGAACGAAGTATGGCCCTCGGCGGCGCCCGTCCAGACGTCGCACTGCTCCGCGGTCTCCCGGGCCTGCCGCTTCGCGACGACGAGTCCACGACGCAGACCTTCGTCCAGAGTTTGACGATAGCTCTGCAGGCTGTGCGCGACCAGTGACATCCGAGACGCGATGTTGGCCCAGTGCTCCTCCGTCTCGCGCGGCATCAGATCGAAGATCTGTCGTACCGTGTGGATCGGGCTGTGGATCATACTGAGACTTCGAAGGTGCTCCGCTGCGTCGTACCGGTCGAGGTTCAACCCCAGGCTGTCCCGCATCGCGTCCCGCGCGACCCGGTCCCTCTCGTCCTCTATCGGAGCCGATTCCAGCTCAGCGAGCGTGGTCCTGTGAAGATCGGCTTGCACCTCTGTTGAGTCCGGAGAGAAGTCGTCCACTTCGTGGTCGTGCCCCGGCACACCCATGTACGTCGCGCTGAACGGGCTCAGCTCGGCCACCCTCTCGACGTACCGGTCCGCAATGTCGAATACCTTGCTCATTTCCTCTATACTCGCTCCATCTCTTAAGATCTAGAATCGAAAGTCTATCACAGCGCCTCGTAAGTGATAGCTTCTCGCAGGGGCGGTTCGCGAACCGCCCGGTGGAGCTACGCTGCAGACGAGTCATAGCATGATGTATGCAAGGACCCTCCCACTTCCACTCCCCGTAGAAGGAGACTGACAATGCAAAAGCGCACTCTTGGACGCACCGGACACGACAGCACCGTGGTCACTTTTGGCGCATTCTCGGTCGGGTACCTCGATCAGGACGAGGCCGACGGTGCCATTCAGCTCGTACTCGACCACGGGGTCAACCACATCGACATCGCGCCCAGCTACGGTCACTCGATGGAGCGACTGGCCCCCTGGATGCTGGAGATCAGGGACAGGATGTTTCTCGGCACAAAGACACGATTCCGGACCAGGGACGAAGCTTGGCGCGACGTCGAGAGCATCATGAAGCGGCTGAACGTCGAGAACTTCGACCTCTTCCAGCTCCACTCGGTGGTTACGATCGGCGACCTGAACAATGTGACCGCCACCGGCGGCGCGCTCGAGACGCTGGTCGAGATGCGAGAGCAGGGCCTCACGAAGTGGCTCGGTATCACCGGCCACGGTCCAAACGTGCCGGGCACGATCCTCGAGGGTCTAAATCGCTTCGACTTCGATACGGTGATGTTTCCGCTGAATCCCGCAATGGCGCGCGATCCCGATTACCGGCGCGACTCAGAGGCGCTGCTCACGAAGTGTGCGGCAGGGAACGTCGGGGTTCAGACGATCAAGATGATCGCACGTGGCGGTTGGGGAGCCGGCCCGAGGGACTGCCACACCTGGTACGACCCGCACCGTGAGCAGGAGGACATCGACCGCTCCCTATGGTGGGTTCTATCTCAACCGATGCACACCGCCCCGAGCTCCGGCGAGATAGATCTACTACCGATGGTCCTAGATGCGGCCGATCGCTTCAGCCCGATGACCGAGGCCGAACAGGAAGCAGCCGTCGCGGCCCAACGCCCACCGCGGCCGCTCCCCGAGCTAGCGATTCCGGCCGCAGACTAAAGTGCTCCTGAACCCGTAGTAGCCGTCCGACAGAGGAAGATTGCGGCCCCACCGTCTTCCCGGCGCAGGCCGGGACCCATGGGGGCGGGGCGGACCGCTGCCGTACAGCCGCGCTCGCCCCGAGTAGCAGCACCCTCTTCCGTCTTCCCGGCGCAGGCCGGGATCCAGGGCGGTGGGGACGTCTTCGATTCGCGACGATGTCACTCCCGCGCGCGTTCGATCAGATTCCTGATGGAGTCACCGTGCTCAGGATAGTGCCTGAACGTGTTGCCCGCGATTACATCCCAAGGCGCCCACTCACTCGGCATGTGCTCAAAGTGAGCCGATTCACCGTACGCCTCTTCCGGTAGCAGCTCGAGCTGCTCCATCAGCTCTGGGAAAACCCGATCGGCCTCGGCGCGGACCTCTTGGAGTGTCAGGTCCTCGATCTCCTCGTGAACGCCCGCGTTCCTCTCGTCTACTGGCAGCGCCCACAGGTCGGAGCCGATCAACGCGCGCGACCTCAGCATCCCTATCATCTCGCGCTCGTACCACATCACGTGAGCCAGGATATCCTTTCCCGACCATCCATCATCAGGTCCGGGCTTCATCATCAGTTCGTCCGAGAGCTGTGCCAGAAGGTCGTTCCAGAGAGCCCTCTCGGCTCTCACAAGGCCGATGACTTCTGCCTTATCCATCAGACCACGCCTTCGTCTCTGAGCAGATCGACGTCTTCGTCGGTGATTCCTAGCAGCTCGGTAAGGACCTCAACCGAGTGCTCCCCGAGGAGCGGCGGTGGCAGGATCTCCCCGTCGTTGCCATCGATCTTGATCGGGGACCCAATGAGCTTATAGCCGCCCCTGACAGGGTCGTCGAGATCGATCACCATCTCCCGCTCCTTGAGGTGCGGATCGTCGAGCACGTCGCAGGAGTCCTGGACCGCACCCGCCGGGATTCCCAGGTCGGCGAGTATCTCCATGGCCTCGAACTTGGTCACCGTCCGCGTCCAGGTGCCGATGATCTTCTCGACCTCGTCGAGACGCCGCTGTCGCTCCTCGTGGGTGGCGTATCGCGAATCGCCGATGAGCTCGGGGCGGCCCGCGAGAGCAAGAATTGAGTCCCACGAGTCGCCGGCCATGACGATCGCGACGTAATCGTTGGGCCCACCGGGCTTGCACGGGTAGATGACCGACGGGCCGCCCCAGGTGCGGTTTCCCTCGCGCTGGACCGGGTCGCCGAAGTGAAAAGTGTCGATCATTCGGATGCGCATCAGGTTCACGATCCCGTCCTGCATCGAGACCTCGACGCGCTGCGCATCTCCCGTGGCGTCCCGCTTGCGCAGCGCCGCGAGGATCCCGATTCCCGCATGGAGCCCCGTTCCCGAGTCGCCGACTCCAGGCGCGACGAAGGTGGGCGGCCCGTCCGGCTCTCCCTGGGCGCTCATCGCTCCGCCCATCGCCTGCGCAATGTGCTCGAAGCTCTTGATGTGAGCGTGGGGGCCGTACGTACCGAAGCCCTTGATCGTACAGTAGACGATTCGCGGGTTCGCGCGTCTCAACACATCGTAGTCGAGATCGAACCGCTCCATCTGCCCAGGGCCGTAGTTCTCGACGACGATGTCGGCCTTGGCGACGAGGTCCAAGAGTAGCTGGCGACCACGCTCAGTCTTCAGGTTTAGAGTGACGCTGCGCTTGTTGGCGTTGAAGACGATGAAGTAGAAGCTGTCGACGTCATCACGGACGCCGCGCTCGTGCCGTGTGCGATCGCCCACGCCGGGCTCCTCGATCTTGATGACGTCCGCCCCAAGGAACGCTAGTAATTGCGTACACGACGGCCCCGCCTGAACCTGAGTCAGGTCGATGATTCTAACGCCGTCTAGTGCTCCGGACATCGGTTAGGGCTAAGACGCTACCGCGTGAACTCTGCGACGATACGCTCCACTACGATCTTCTCCTCGCCGTCGTACAGCCCGAAGACGTGAATGTTGATGTGGTCCTCACCCTCTCGCACGCGCGTCCAGATCGGGGGATCGCCGGCCTTGAGCCTGTCGACCAGCTCGTGCACCGTGAACCCCGCCACCTCAGGTTCGACTTCAATGCGGACACCGAACGGCTGGTGGCCGATGATGTTGTCCATCAGCTCCGCCCTCAGCCCCGGGATGCCCTGGAGTGGGGCCGCGATGGCTTGGCTTCTCTGCTCAATCTCGGCGAGGCGCGACTCGTGGTCCATCGTGAACCAGCGCTTGACTGCGGCGACCGCGCCAATCATCTCCTGACGGTCGACCTTGTGAGGCCTGCCGATACCCCGGATTCTACGGCCCTCGTACCCGACGAACGACTGGTATCCGAGCTTGCGGATCATGTCCTCGGTACCGAGCGCGAGACCCGTGGAATGAGGGGCCCCCATGTACTTGGCCGCGATGCACTGGAAGTCCGCTCCCATCCGAACATACTTCCCGAAGTTGTCCAGCGGATAGATTTGTCCGGCGGCGTCCACAGTGACCATCACGCCATTCGCACGGGCGATTTCGATACAGTCCTGGAGGGGTAGGATCTTATCGTCAGGTTCCTGTTCGACGGCGTAGAAGTGCACTGCCGCGGTGTTTGAACCGATGGCCGACTCGAGGTCTCGGCGCGTCGTGCCCTCGTCCGTTCCGAACTCGACCAGCTTCGCCCCGGACGTCTCCAGGCAGCGGTCGTACCAGTACCTCTGTCGACGCTGGATCAGGAACTCGTCCTTCATCCCCGTCGTGTCGGGAAGCTGCTGGATCCGATCGTCATCATCTCCCGCCATGACCGCCGCCGCAGCCAGCGTTAGCGCAGAGCCGGCGCCCGACGTTATCCACGCTGCCGGCACTCCCGCCATCACCGCGACCGCCTCTCCCGCCTTGGCTTCCAGCTCCATCAGCGGGATGTAGGCTACGCCGGCGGCTTCCATCGCCTCTAGCACCTCGGGCACCGGCGTGGAGCCACCCAGCATCGTCACGCTGCCGATCGCGTTTATGACCGGCTGCGCCCCAATCTCTTTGTATACCTGACCCCAATCCGTTTCGGCCATTGTGACCTCCATGCACTTAATAGTCGATCGACCAGAGCTCGTCGTCTGGCGTCCTCACATCACCTGCCAGTAGCGCCGGCCCTCGATCCTGGCGAATCTGCCGACATGCTTGTCTGGATGGAAGTGTCCCGCCGCAACGATCATCTCCTCGCTTTCGGCGCGGTCCATGAACGCCTTCCGCGATCGCCTCGTATCATCAGGGCTCGTGTCCACGAACGCGCACCAGTCCGGCTCGTAGATCTGCACCGGACTGTGGATCAGGTCCCCGATAATCGCGCCTCTCTCTCCTTGAGAGCTGATCAGTATCACCTGGTGCCCGGGCGTGTGTCCCGGTGTCTCAAGCGTTGTGATCTCATCGGTTACGTTATGACCATCGTCGATGAAGTCGATCAGGCCTAGCTCATCAAGCGGGATCACGTTCTGCGAGATGTGCGGCGCCGTCGGCAGCACGTCCGGCTGCATGAAATGCTCCCAGTCTTTACGCGGGCCAAGGTGACGCGCGTTTGGGAAGAAGGGTCTCGCCGACTCGCCGGAGCTGTCGACGTTCCAGCCAACGTGGTCTGGGTGCAGGTGCGTGTGGACGACGATGTCCACGTCGGCGGCGCCGACACCCGCTTTGCTGAGTGCCCCTAGCAGGTTCCCGGTGCGGTTCTCAAGGTGCGCATGCGGACCGGGCCCCATTCCCGTGTCCACCAGTATCGTCTTGCCGCCCGATCGGGCGAAGAAGCACCCGTAGTAGAGTTGAAGCATGCCGTCTTCGAGCACGTCGTCCTCGTACGGCGCCCAGGCCTCTCGAGGATGGTCCCTGATGAACACGGTCGGCTCCCGCGCCGGAGGGACCATGTCCAACACGGCAACGACTTCTACGTTTCCAACGCGGAACCTGTCCGTCATCTCTGTTCCTCCCGGCGTCTTAGTCGATGGTCCGCGGAAAGGGCGTTCAAATTACTTCCCGAGCTCAAAGGTCTTTTGCCAGATTCCGGGCGACTCGGGCAGGTGAATCATAGCCTTGCGCATCCTGGCGTTGTCCGGGTGCGCGACCTGCTGCGTCAGCCAATCTTGGCTCCGTGAGACGTCGGGATGATCGAACTCATACATGGTCAAGTACTTCGGCTGACCGGTTACGGCCACGTATCGGCGACCTCTTCTAACGCCAGGCACCGTCTCGTAGTTCGGAACGTAGACCGTGTTGTACCAGTCGTTCCACTCGTCCTCGGTCTCGGCAGGGATGTCCATCCGTCCGATCTGCAGAGCGGGGGCCATGGGACTCTCCGCAATGTCCTCGGTCACCTCGGACGGGTGGGTCATTTGGTACACGTTTCGGACGTAAGTCGTCGCAGTGAACTCGGGGGACATCCGCTTCGACCAATCGGTTGGGTTCTCCCGGTAGCGCAGATACTCGGCGGACTCCATCACCGCCGGACTCTCCAACTCGTAGACGGCAAGATGCTTGGGACCGCTGCTCACGGCCTCGTACCGCGCCGCACTCAGGATGCCTGGGCACTCCAGACGCTCCCCGATATGCTCCTCGTTGTACCAGCGGTTGAACTCGTCCTCGATCTCCTCAGGTACCTCGCACCAGACCACTAGCAGCCCGGTACCCTTCTTGTTTCCCATGCCTACTCCTATCTTCTAACCGCCCCGCGTTGACTGCCAATTCTGCCGTTGCTACACTCGCGGCGTCCATCCGGACGCCTAGCGTAAGGTAACACGAGCATCGGGAGGATGCCATGACCCTGACTGAAGACACAACAACGACGATCCTCGATCTCGAGGACCAGCGACTCGCCGCGATGGTGGGCGCCGATGTCGAGACCCTGGACAGAATCCTGGCCGACGACCTGACCTACGTCCACACCACCGCGGCACAGGACACCAAGGAGAGCCTCACCACCGGACTGGCCTCCGGCCGGCTCAACTATGAGTCGATCACCCCGACAGACCGCGTTGTGCGTTCGTACGGCGACACGGCAATCGTCCGGGGCAATGCCCACGTGCACGTGAACAACAACCACTTCACTCTTGAATTCACTGTCGTCTACGTCCGGCCCGGCGGCGAGTGGCAGATGACCTCCTGGCACGCTACCAGGGTCCCGGAGTAATCTTAGGGATCAGGAGTCAAAACCGATGGGTTTCATCCATGTCGATGTCGACATCTCGAATCCAGCCGCACCGGACGTCAGTGAGAGCGTCCGTGTGTTGGTGGACACTGGAGCGACGCTCAGCGTGTTCCCGTCTGATCTGCTGGACAGGCTGCGCGTGCGTCGGATAGGCGAGCGGCGGTTCCGCGGCTTCGCAGGCGAGGTGACCCGCGAAACTGGTCTGGTGGCGATGGCCTACGATGGCGCCGTAGCAGGCATCACCGCAGTGTTTGGGACGGATGATGACCCTCCGATCATGGGTGTCACGGCCCTTGAGTCTCTCGGCTACGAGGTCGATCCGGTCGCCGGAAAGCTGAACCGGATCGACATGCTGATGCTGTGAACGCGGAAAGACCTCAACTCCCCTCAAGTTACGGTGTCGGAGACCCGCAGTACGGGTTCGATCCGATTGAGTGGTCGTGGGTCGATGCGTGCATGACCGATGCGCGCAGCTACTGGGTCTCGACGACCCGGCGCGACGGCAGGCCACACAGCATCCCGGTGTGGGGCGTGTGGATCGATAACCGGTTCCACTTCTTCACCGACCCGGACTCGCTCAAGGCGCGGAACATCGCTCGGGACCCGCGGGCTGTCGTCCACCTCGAAAGCGGCGACGAGGTCGTTATCCTCGAAGGATTGATCGAGACGGTCCAGTCGACCCGCGAGGTCGTCCACGCATACGAGTCGAAGTACGGTATCTCGCTCGGAGACAGCCCCGGCGCGATGTTCCGTCTCGACCACTCAAAGGCCCTTGCCTGGCTCGAATCCGACTTCCCCAGAACCGCGACTCGGTGGCGCTTCGAGTAGGAGTCACCAGGCACGAGCGACACAGTAAGGCCAACTGGGAATCATCCTTGCAGATCTGGAATGCCATGCCAGAATTACAAGGATGCGCTAAGTCTGTTTCCGGATGGATGCTCTCGATATCTGTGGACTATTGTCGAGACCGGCCCGACCGCACGTCCTGCGGCCAGAATCGGTAAAGCCCGAGCCACTGGTCGAATCTCAGGTCCCGGGCAACGCGAGCGATCTGGCGGCCGGTGAAAGCGCCGCGGAGACACTGCCGCATCGAGCTACCGTGACGCCCGAATGAACGTGCGACAAAGTCCCGATAGAGCCTGCCTTCCGCCTTGTCGAACGTCGCCTGGAGGTCGGAGAATGTGGACCGCTAGTCGGCCGGAACCGGCTCAGGGACGGCGGTCTTGAACGCAGGCATTACGTCTTCGGCGAAGCGGTGGAGTTGCTCTTCTATGACAGCTTGGGGCGTTCCAACCGGCTGGCTGACAGAGATCCGGTCGAGAGCTGGATACGCCTCTTCCACCTTTTTGAGCTGCTCGATGATAAGGTCCGGAGGACCTGCCAGGAAGCCGCCGGTTGACACCGCACCCTCGATTCGCGGAAGGTCCGCCGTCGGCGCACGGCTCGGGTCTGACATCGCGTCGATCTGCTCTTCGCTCAGTGCCCGGACTAGGCGGAGCGGCCCAAACATCTTCAGGTTCTCCTCGTAATACTTGCCGGCGACGGCCATCGCCTCTTCCTGGGTGTCGGCGATGTAGAAGTGGAATCCGATCGAGAGGTTCTCGCCGAGCTCAAGGTCGCGGCCAACTCTCACATTCGCGTCCCGGAATGCCTCGATGACCCTGTCCGTTCCTCCCCCCTCTGCGACGCCGCCTCCTATGACGCCCTTGATCCCGTGCTTGGCCATGAAATTCAGGCCGCGCGGTGTGGCGCTCTGGATCGGCTGCCAGCACTCAACCGGCAGGTTGACCGGCCGCGGAACAAGCGTGATCTCCTTGAGAGTGTAACCTCGATACGGCACCTCTGGCGGGATCGTGTAGTACTCGCCCTGGTGGGAGAACGACTCCTCGTTGAACGACCTGAAGACTATCTCCACCTGCTCCTCGAACAAGTTGCGGTTCGCCTCCTGGTCGAGCAACGGCGAGCCGAACGTGTCGACCTCTCGCGTGTGGTACCCACGCCCGACGCCGAAGATAGTACGGCCCTTTGTCAGGATGTCCGCGGTCGCGAAGTCCTCCGCCAGCCGAAGCGGATGCCACATCGGCGTAATGTTGAATCCGCAGCCGATTTTGAGCCGCTCCGTTACGTGCGCAAGGTGGACTGCGGCCATCAGAATGTTCGGGATGCACTCGTAGCCCTCCGGCTGGAAGTGGTGCTCCGCCATCCAGAACGTGTCGAACCCGAGCCGGTCCAGTGTCTTCGCGATCGACTCAGTCTTGTCGAACACGGTCACGAGATGGTCGTTTGGAAAGTAGCGGTCATTGATCGCAACGCCGGCGTAGCCGACGTCCTCCATATCCACGTGACCGGCATACAGACTGTCAAATTTGGTGATCATCTTCACCCTCCACGACTATTCCTGGGCCAATTGTAGGTCGGTCGTCCGGTGTGTCAACTTCGCGGCGGTTGCCTGGACAGTGCTCGAGATCTTCCGCCAGAACCGTGGATCCCACCCTTATTCGTCGTCCCGGCGAAGGCCGGGACCCAGGGGTGGGGCGGCGCCCGATTCATCAACAACGATCCCGAATCCGTCGAAGACCAGCATGCTCACCTGATCCGGTAGCATCATAGCCCCTCGGAGGCTCGCCCTGAGCAGGTGCTCACCCGAAACAGACGCCCCGCGCAAGTCCGCTCCGTCGAAGCGGGTCTCCTCGTCCACGAATGCCCCGACGAGATGAGAGTCCTCGAACACCGCCTCGCTGAAGTCGCATCCCCCCAGGTCCGCCTCAGTCAGATTGACTCCGACCAGCGTCCGCCGGCTGAAACTCTGGCCCCTCAAAGACGCCAGGCTGAAGTCGACCCGCTCGACCTTCGCACCTCCCAGCCGAGTCTTCGACAGGTCGACCCCCCTGAGCCGCGAACCTGTGAGGTCCGCTCCAAACAGGTTTGCGCCCTCCAGGTCCGCGCCGGAGAAATCGCAGTCCGTTATCGTGGACAGGTTGAGCCGTGCCCCAGTGAGCGTTGAAGAAGTAAACATGCTGTCGATGATCTCGGCCTCTTGAGCTTCGACGCCCCTCAGGGTCGCCCCATCGAGCGCTGAGTCCTTTATCCGAAGAGCAGGACAAAGCAGGTTCGTGAGGTTCGCGCCCTTGAGCGAGCAGTTCTCGAAAACCAACGAGTCGGCCTCGATGTCTGCAAAATCAGCCCCGTCGAAGTGGCACCGCCGGAAGACCGCCCCATCGCGCAGCATTTCGAAGAGCCGGTCACCGTCGGTGACCCGCAGATTTTTGTACTCCGTCAGGTCGGAATTGCCGCCTAGTTCCGGGGTCGCCTGGCTCTCATTAACAGTCCATCGACTGGGATCAGCCGCGCATTCACAGGGTCAATTCCGAGACTGAAGATCTCCAGCGTGACCGCTCCCAGGAGCGGCAGTGAGTCATCGTCGCCAAAGATGACGGGAACAATTTCCTCCGTCCCCTCCAGTCGGACCCACGTGCGACCGAAGTCCATCTCGATCCGGCTTCCGTCGGCAAGCGCGAACCTCCGCGTACCGTGCGGTGTGACCCCCAGCCCCCTCAGCAGCGACGCAGGAATTGTGCTGTAAGTGGCGCCTGAATCTAACAGAGCGTCAATACTCTCAAATCGCTGACCCTGTGGATCCCCGATCTGCATCTGGACCTGGAACGTTCCCAACTACGGTCACCTCAGCATCGATTATATCCCTAATGCGAACAGTACGGTTAGCGAGCAGAGTCGACTCTTCATGCCCAGTAAACGACTGCTGTATAATCGCCTCTAGCCACAAGCCAGCGGAGGCAAGCAATGCACCTTCTCGAAGTACTCAATCCTATCGGCCGGCAGCGAGGACTGATGAACTCGCTGACCATCACCCCGCGACCCGACACGCTCGACAACAAGATTGTTGGCCTGCTCTGGAGCGGCACGCACGGCGGCGACCTCGCGCTGAGGCGCGCCGGCGAGATGCTCCAGGAGCGCTTCGACAACGTATCGGTCAACTTTTATACGGGCGGCAACTATCCGGCGCCTCCGCCGATCGTCCAGCAGGCCGCGAAGGAGTGTGACGTCGTCATCGGCGCCACAGCCGATTGAGGGACGTGCGCGTCGTGGATGGTCCACGACATGATCGAGATCGAGAAGACGGGCAAGCCCGCCATCCCGATCGTATCCGGGCGCTTCGAGGAGGACGCGATCGCGAGTTCGCGCGCCTTCGCGATGCCAGACCTCCAGTTCGTCATCGTGCCCAGAATCTACCGCAACCTCGCCCCTGATCTCTGCATCAGCCAGACCGAGGCCGCCATCGACGACATCATCGAGGTGCTGACCGTCGACCAGGAGCACGGACGCACCGAGCGCGACTCCACTGCCGCGACCGAGCGGTTCGAGGGCGAGGACCGCTGGGACGCGATACTCAGGATGAACGAGCAGTGGCTGATGCGCGACTGGGGCGACTCGCTCGTCCTCCATCCACCGACACCCGAGGCTGTCGACGAGTTGGTCGCCGGCACCGGGCTCGATAGAGATGAGCTGGTCTGCGACATGCCTCCTGGATTTGGACTCGCGACCGTGGAGAAGATCGCGATTAACTCGGCCATGGCCGGGGCGAAGTCCGAGCACATGCCGGTTGTGATCGCCGCGGTCAAGGCGCTCTCCGAGATGGGCTCTCACGGCGGAAAGTCACTGCTGATGTCGACCAGCCCTCACGCGCCGATGCTTGTGGTGAACGGTCCTATCGCGAAGGAGATCGGTATCAACCCTCGTTCGGGACTCGGCCCGGGTCGAGACAACGAGGTGAACATCACGATCGGGCGTGCGTTCTCGCTGTGCCTGCGCAACCTCGGCTACTGGTACCCCGGCCAGATGGATATGGACACCATCGGAACCACGCGCAAGTTCGTTCACTGCATCGCCGAAAACGAGGAGATGAGCCCGTGGCAGCCGTTCCACGTCGACCAGGGCTACAGTGCCGACGAGAGCACGGTGAGCGTCTTTATTACCGATGGCGAGCTCGACGTTCAGGATCAGGGCAATACAATCGCTGAAGGACTGTTGAAGACCATCGCATACGGGAGCACGTTCGGAACCTATGGCCTGCGTCCAGGTCATAGCGCAGAGCGACTGATCTTCATGCCGCCCGATGTCGCTCGGCCGGTCGGAGGACAGGGCTTCTCAAAGCAAGAGGCAAAGCAGTTCATCCACTTCCACGCCAATCAGAGCCTGGGCAAGATGATCCAGTACATGCCTCTTGACGACGCACGTGTGGGTCAGCAGTGGCGTTGGCTGGAGGGCCTGACCGAGAAAGAGCGTTTGGATATCACTGTTCCGCTCCTCGAGAGTGTGGACCGATGGTCCATCGTGGTTGTGGGCGCCGACCGAGCCAAGACCCTCGTCATGCCGACCGGCGAGGGTGTATCGACCGTCGGGATAGACCAGTACCGAGCATGAGTCCGGTCGATCGACGGCAGTGTGTAAACCCGAATGCAGTCGTCGTGACGTCATGAACTTACAGGTCCAGGTACAGAAACGAGACCTCGAGGAGTTCTGCCAAGAGCGCGGTATCCGGAGGCTCGCCATATTTGGATCAGCTCTCCGCCCCGACTTCAGTGCAGAGAGCGACGTTGACGTGCTCGTGGAGTTCGAAGAGGGGAAAACTCCTGGGCTGATCGGCATGGCCTGTATCGAGCGGGAGTTGTCAGAACTGATCGAACGGCGCAAGGTAGACTTGCGCACACCACAAGACTTAAGCCGATACTTCCGCAACAAAGTGATGGACGAAGCGGAAGTACAGTATGAACGAACCTGACAAGATCCGTTTACGTCACATGGTCGATGCATCTCGCGAGGCTATCTGCTTCGCTCGCGGCCGGACTCGCAGCGAACTCGACTCGGATCGGATGTTGGTCCTCGCGCTGGTCAAGGCAGTCGAGATTGTCGGGGAGGCGGCCGCTCAGGTATCGTAACTCACACGAGATTCGTACCCGTCCATACCTTGGACAGACATCGTCGGGATGCGCAATCGCTTGGTCCACGTTTACTTTGACATCAACCTCGATACCCTGTGGCAGACGATTGAGGAAGATCTTCCACGGTTGATTTCTGACCTGGAGGAGCTTGATCCAATGTTGGTTGAATAGCCCGCTTAGCCGCCTAGGCCCGCGTCCACCTTGTTCAGGGCCTCGGCCATGAGCCGCGCGTGCTCGACCGTCATATTCATGTTGAAGTCGAACCGTATGCTGCGGCTCAGGATGTCCAGAGTCTGAGGGCACATGTCCCTCGAGTACTCGACGTTCCCCTCGTAGGCGGGGTCGTTCCACGGGTAGCCAGATGGGTGATGGGACCGCTTGTCGAGGATACCGTCCCAGAATGCGTAGATGTGCCTGTCCGGGAACCCGTCGTTGTACATCGTTGCCGCCTTCACCCCCTCCGCCTCAAGCGCGTGGGCGTAGCCTACCGCCAGCTCCTTATCGTGGACGATTACCGACGCCGACACACCGGTCTCTCCGTCGGGATCATCGACGTGCTGCGGCCAGTATCCTCGCGCCTCGTCCAGGCCGTCGAGGAACGCTCGCTTGAGCGATCGCTGATGCTCCAGGATCGCGTCCAGCTTGGATAGCTGCACGCTGGCGATCGCCGCCAGTACCTCACTCGGGCGATAGGTCTGGCGGGGGAACGGGTCGTTTTGCCACTCGATGCCGTCCCGGCGCGTCCAACTGGGAAGGCCGGGGTCGCCGGCGAACCGCGCCCGCTCGTAGACGTCGCGATCGTTCGTGTAGACCAGTCCGCCTTCACCGGACGAGATCGTCTTGTAGTAGTTCAGGCTCCATGCGCCGGCGTCCCCGAGCGTCCCGACACTCCTGCCCCTGTACGACCCGCCGACGCACTGGCAGCAGTCCTCCACCACCTTCAGCCCATGCGTACGGGCTATCTCAAGGATGTCGTCCAATCGTGCCGGTATGCCTCGCATGTGGACCGGGACGACGGCCCGCGTGTGCGGAGTGATCTTTCGCTCGAAGTCCTGGGGATCGAGTCCGAGCGATTCGTCGATCTCCGCAATGACAGGTACGGCGCCGGTGGCCAGCACTGCCGCCGCGGTCGCGATGTACGTATATCCCGGGACAATCACCTCGTCGCCCGGCCCGACGCCGATGCCGGTCAGTGCGCTGATCAGGGCACTGGTACCGGAGTTTACCATCAGCGCGTACTCGACGCCGAGGTAGTCGGCGGCAGCTCCCTCGAACTTTGCCGCCTCGCTCTGTGCCTTGGGGTACCGGAACAGCTCCTGCCCTCGGAGCACCTCGGAGACGGCCTCGATCTCCTCGTCCCCGATTACACTCGGGCCGGACACACCGGTCGGCAACGGCTCCAGAACGACCGGGGTGCCCCCGTCGATCGCGAGCTTGCTGCGTGTCATGACTGCACCTCCGGATGGCGCCCAAACTCAATCTGGGCCGTTGCGGTCGATTGTATCGCCATCTACTTGGCGGTTGCACCAAGGCCGGTCGATCGTGGAGCTTTCAATCACGCAATCACGTCGAAGGCGAAGTGCTGATGACCTCGTCTGATCCGGTAGACGTCGAAGTCCCGGCGGTCGATCGTGAACACGGATCGCAGGTCATTAGCCTCCGCAACTGCGACCAGGGACGCGTCTGCGAAGTCCATGGGCAAATCCGCGTATTGGACCATCAGCTCGAATGCGCGTGCCAGTGCCGTGTCGTCCAGAGCCAATGCCGACAGGCCGCCTCGTATGACGAAGTCCATAAGGCGTTGGGCTCCGACACTCGTCTGGCCGAGGAGATAGAACGCTTCGGTCAGTACCGGGAGGGTGGTGCCGAGCTCCCGATCAATCCGCTCCAAGGCACGAACGCACCGATCGTGAGATCCGTCTGCAGGATCGAACAGCGCCACCAACGGTCCGGTGTCAACCAAGATCACGAAGATGTTTCTGTCGAATCAGGTCCGCAGCGGCCACCTTCGCGTCCTTCGCCGGTGCGATGGCATAACCGCCCGGTCCAAGGTCGAGCCGGCGGAACACGTCAATTGGTTTCTCCGACGTCTCCCTCTTGAGCGCGTCCGCGTATGACCTCAGACCTTGTTTCAGAGCTTCGGAGACCGACAGACCAGTCTGCGTCCTCACGTAGGTCAGGATCTCCTCGGTGTCATCATCAAGACGAACCGTTCTCATCCCCATAGCAAGTAGACCTCAACGACGCGTAATACAATTGTAATATGAATTACGACTATCGATCAATACGAGGTGGAATCAACTCGCAGGTCGACTGCGATACGCCAGCGGTGTGAGTACTAGGCTGTCTCCGAAAACAATTGCGGTATCCGGCGGGGCGCCTCCCGGCGCCCCGCCGGACTACTTGTCTACTCGTCGCCCAGCCAGACGATCGCGCCGACGATGCCACTGTCAAAGTAGCTCATGTCGACTTCGCCGTAGTAGTTCTTCAGCCGAGGCCACCACCAGTAGTCCAGGTGCGGGCGCGGCAGTCCAAATGCGGGCCACTTCTCGAGATAGTAGATGTTCATCTCATCGAAGAGCCGCGTCCACTCCGCTATTACGTTCGTCCTGAGCGCAGCCGTCATCTTGTCGTTCAGCAAGAGGTCGTTGTAGTTGGCAACATTGAGGTTGGCGCCGACGTTGACGAATGACTCCATGTCCGAAAGTGGGTTCACAGTCGACCCTCCGGACGCGGAGAGCATCTGGGGGTAGTCCTTGCTGGAGTACAGCGCGCCAATCGCACCCCTCTCAATCGGCACCAGTTTAGCGTCGATGCCGATCGCCGCCCAGTAAGCCACGACCGCCTGATACATGTCATCGACCGGTGCGACGGTCCAGAGCTCCGTCTCGAAGCCGTCAGGATAGCCGGCGTCCGACAGAAGCTGCTTTGCCTCTTCGGGGTCATAATCAAAGAACTCCCTGATCGCCGGGGGCAGTTCCTCGACCGGGGTATACATCGGGCCCGCGGCAGGACTAATTGGATAGGTGAGGATGTCTCCAACCCCGAGGAATAGAGAGTCAACGAGTCCTTGTCGGTCTATGGCCATGGACATTGCCTTGCGCACTCTGAGGTCGGTGAATGGCTCGACCGGCAGGAGCTGACCTTCCTCGTGCTTGTACGCTATCTGCCAACCGTTACCAGCGACCTGCGACCGGCGTTGCAGGTCGGGGGCGGTGTCAGCCAGCGTCACCCTGTATCTCGTCGGCACTAGAGACAGAAGCTCGATCGCTCCCGTCCGTATAGCGGCTAGTTGGGTAGTTTCATCAGGGATAATCGGCGCAACCATCTTATCTACGAATGGAAGGCCGTACTCCGTTCCGCCGATTGTCTCGGTACGCCAGTAGTCTGGATTCTTTTCGTAAGTGACGGAAGACCCTGGGACGTAGTCCGTCAGGAGGAACGGCCCTGTGCCGTACTGGTTTTTCCAGTCCTCGCTTCCGGCATCTCTTACTTCCTGCGGAATGATCCTGTTCTGGCCGCAGTAGCCGTACGCGATATTGAACGGCCAGCTCGAGTTGTAGTGTTTGAGATTGAGTTTCGCGGTGTACTTGTCGGGAGTTTCGATGTTGTCGATGAACTCAGTCATCCACCCACATCTCGGGTGCCCGAAAGAGTGTTCGAGAACAGCCTTGACGTCTTGGGCAACGAACTCTCGGCGTTCCCCGACCCCCGAGTTAACGCTATTACCTGTGAAGTAAATCCCCTGGCGGAGATTGAACACGATGGTATCAAGGCTGGCTTCCCAGCTTTCTGCCAAGAGTCCTACGAGGTACGGCTCCGGCGTGTACTCAGGGACGTTGAAGGGGTGCTCGTTGGTGCCCCTGGGTCCCCTGGAGATGTCCCCCATCAACAAGCTTTCAGCATACGGTGTCGCGGCACGCGAGCCGTGCCCGCTGAGGAATGGGTCCCAGTTCGAAACGTCACCGCCGCGGGCGGGCCAGTACATCCAGGTGAGAGTGCCGCCGTATCGCGGCTCTTCCATCATCGGCGTCATCGGGACTTCGACGGTCCTGACGACCTCTTTCTCCACCACCACCGTCTCGCCGGGGACCTCAACGGTCTTGACGACCTCTGTCTCGACCACCACGGTCTCGCCGGGTACAGCCACCTCTTTGACCACCTCTTTCTCCACGACCACGGTCTCGCCGGGGACCTGTACTTCCTTGATGACCTCTTGGACGACGGTCTCGCCCGGGACCTCGACCGTCTCAGTAACAACCTTCTCGACTACGACCGTCTCGCCGGGGACCATAACCTCTTTAATCACCTCTTTCTCCACGACGATGGTCTCCCCTGGGACCTCGATTGTCTCCGTCGCGCCGCAGGCTACGCTGAGAAGCAGAAGCATCGCAGCTACCGCGATCATCGCCGTGCGAATTCCGAGAGCATCACGCATGTCAAAATCTCCTTGCTGATAGGGTCTGAACTAGGACGAAACCTTGCCTAGTAGCACTAGCGCATTTGTACCACACCACATCCCACAGGTCAACGGGCCGTACCCTATGATACACTCGCGATGGCTCGAGGCTATCGGCAAAGATGCTGCGACAGCACACTGGTCAAGAGGTTTTCAAACGTGCGGGAAGGGACTGGCCCCAGCTATGCGTGCACTATACGATCCGAGCTGTCTCTGAAGACTGTGAGCATCTCGACAACAGTGTGATCTGACCGACCAATGTTTGCATACATCATCAGAAGACTGTCGCTTGCTGTTCCAACCCTCTTGCTGGTCAGCATGATCATCTTCTTGCTGGTCCGCTTCATCCCGGGCGACATCCTCGACGTGATCGCGATGTCAATGGAAGGCAGAGGATCGAAGATGGACCGCGCTGCCGTCCAACGTGAGCTCGGGCTCGATGTGCCGATAGTCGTCCAATACGGTAGATGGATTGGAGTGCTTCCGGGCCAGGAGGGGACGTTTGACGGGATCATTCAGGGCAACCTTGGGGACTCCCTGTGGAAACGTACGCCGATCATGGACGAGGTCCTTGCCAGATGGCCGATTACGTTGGAGCTCGGTCTGATGGGGGTGGCCATCGGCCTCGTTATAGCCGTCCCTATCGGCGTCTACTCCGCCATGCGGCAGGATAGCTGGGGCGACTACATAGGACGCAGTTTCGCAATCCTGTGCATCTCAGTACCAGGGTTCTGGGTTGCGACGATGATCATCGTCTTCCCATCGATATGGTGGGGCTACGCACCCCCGATACTGCTCATTCCATTCACGGAAGACCCACTTGGCAACCTGAGGATGTTTGTCTTGCCGGCCGCCACATTGGGGATGGTTCTCTCGGGTGTGACGATGAGGATGCTGCGCGGCACGATGCTCGAAGTGCTAAGACAGGACTACATAAGGACTGCATGGTCGAAAGGGCTGGTCGAGAACACGATAGTCCGGAGACATGCTTTGAAGAACGCACTGATACCCGTGATAACCCTGGTCGGATTTCAAATCCCGATCATGGTGGGCGGCACGGTCATCATTGAGACTATTTTCAACCTACCGGGCATGGGACAGATGTTGTGGAACGCCGCGCTGAATCGAGACTATCCGATAGTCAGTGGAGTGATGTTCATCATCGGATTCGTAGTCTTGATGAATAATCTTGTAATCGACCTGACGTACGCCTATCTGGATCCGAGGATTCGCATTCAGTGATTCGAAGTAGCTTGGACATCAGCAAGCGTGGCCGATAGCCCGGCACAGAGATTAGCCGCGATCGGAGAACGATCAATCCTCGGTGACTTCCTCCACCGGCTGTTGAGGGAGAAACCTCTTGGGGCGATCGGCGCCGTCATCACCGTACTCTTGCTCACCGTCGGCATATTTGCGGACTTCTTGGCTCCGTTTGGCCAGAACGAGATCAACCCCTCGGTCGCCTATACACCGCCATCATGGAGCTACTGGCTCGGCACCGACAATCTGGGCCGAGACCTGTTCAGCCGCATCGTCTATGGGGCCCGAATCTCCATGATCATCGGGTTGACCGGGAGCACTATAAGCTCGCTCATTTCGACCACGATGGGGATGCTGAGCGGTTGGTTAGGTGGCCGATTCGACCTGGTGCTTCAGAGATTTGTCGATGCCTGGATGGCCCTCCCCGGGCTAATCGTCATGATGGTCATGATCACCCTCCTCGGGCCGGGCATGTGGACCGTGATCATCGTCTTGGGGATAGGCGATGGGATCATCGTCACAAGGATCATTAGAGGCGCCACCATGAGCGTCAAAGAGAATCCCTATGTCACGTCCGCACAGGCGATCGGCGCGTCCGACGTAAGAATACTGGTGCGCCACATCTTGCCGAACATCATGGCGCCGGTGATTGTCTTGTTTACTGTGACGGTGCCCGAGCTGATAGTGGTTGAGGCCAGCCTGAGTTTCCTCGGTTTTGGGATCCCGCCTCCCGCCCCCAGTTGGGGAGGGATGCTCAGCGGGTCTGGCCGCGCCTACATGTTCCAGGCTCCATGGATGGCCCTCTGGCCGGGCCTCGTGCTGACCGTCGTCGTATATGGTGTGAACATGTTTGGAGATGCGGTGAGAGACCTGCTGGACCCGAGGCTCAGAGGCGGCGGCGGACGTTTCTGATCTGCCAACCTCATCCGTCATCGGTGTGAAACTCAAGGGTCTGGGTCTGATCAACGTAGGGGTTCGCCGCGCCTGTCCGCCGTGGAGGGGCGAACGAACCGCCCGTGTCTGCCAGCCGAGTTCCAAGATACAAGGGCGGAGGGGGTTGCCCGGCCACGTTTCGCCTCGGCCCCCAACGACCAGAACACGCCCATCGCTGAGCAGTGTCGCCGTATGACCCCTCCGCGCCCCACGGATCGAGGCCACCAGAGACCAGAGACCGGTCGTTGGGTCGAACGACTCGACCGACGCCAACTCTTCATCGTCGCCGATTCCACCGACGGCCAGAATAGTGCCGTCCGGCATCAGCGTCGTGGTGTGGTCGGTGCGGGCCTCGTTCGTCCCGCCGGGCTCCCTTGGAGAGCCGACGGGCGAAGGGGCTTCGGGAACCGGGGGGAGAGGGCGCAATGGGCTCCTCGACTGGAGCCTCCATGCCGCACGCGATAACAGAGCCCATACACACCAACACGAGGAAGAGAAAGCTCTTCCGGAGAAGGAAAACCCATGCCCGCGACCCCATCTGTAAATTGTGTAGTAGCGGTCGTTGGCAAGACAACCGCGAACGAACTATGACCGAGTCTGACTCGCAGGCTTCATCGACTACGACTCGCTGCTAACTTGGTCGGAAGGAGGAGCCAGACGTCCAGCATGCCTCGTCGCGTCTCGGAGCAAATACTCGATCTGGCCGTTGACGCTGCGGAGATCGTCTGCTGCCCAGCGTCGCAGTGCAGCGTACAGGTCCGCGTCGATGCGCAGTGGGAAAGCTTTCTTTGAGGACATGGTGCTCCCCGCTACGGGAACCATTCCGAGAGTGAGGTCAACGTGGGTTGTGGAACGGCTGCCCAGGACTCACGCCGTGCCGTGGTGTCGGATGCTGAGGGCCGCCGGTCCCCCGTGAAGGATGGCGGACCGCTGACGCTCTGACATCTGGGGCATCTGTCACTGATAGAGTGTACCGGTGTTGACAACGGGCTGGATGGCGTTCTCGCTGGTGAGTACGACCAGTAGGTTGCTCACCATAGTAGCCCGGCGCTCTTCGTCGAGATCGATGACTTGGCGCTGGTCCAGCATCTCGAGAGCGGTCTCAACCATCCCAACCGCTCCCTCGACGATCTGTCGTCGGGCGGCGACTACGGCGTTGGCCTGCTGGCGCCGCAACATGGCGGCGGCGATCTCCGGGGCATAGGCGAGGTGACTGATGCGAGCTTCCTGCACCTCACCCCCCGCCTGAACCAACCTGTCCTGGATCTCAGTCTTGAGCTGGTCGGAAATCTCGGCAATGTGAGTCGTCAGGCTGACTTCTCCGTCCTCCTGCGCGTCGTAAGAGTAGCCGGTCGCAAGGTTGCGGACGGCCGCTTCGCTCTGCACATGGACGAAGTTCTCGTAGTCGTCCACGTGGAAGGCGGCCTCGGCGGTATCCACGACCCGCCAAACGACAACAGCCGCGATTTCGATCGGATTGCCGCGCCGATCGTTTACCTTTAGCCGGCCGGTCTCGAAGTTACGGACACGTAGTGAGATACGCATCTTTGTGTAGAAAGGGTTGGTCCAGCGCAGACCGGATTGGCGGGCCGTCCCACGGTAGGCGCCGAAGAGCTGGAGGACTTTTCCCTCGTTGGGCGCAACCATGAAAAATCCCGCCAAACACACAACGAGCGCTACACCGATGACGATCGTCAGGGCCAGCAGTACCAAGACCTCAGCGATCAACGCCAAGGCGGATAGTGCAAGAATGGCGAGGAGCAACAGGCACAAAATAGCCAAAACGCCCAGTCCGTGGAGTGCGTCGCGACGTGTCTCCCGCATAGTTGGTTAACCCCCATATATGACTTGGGCTATATATTGTAATCATATCATATTAATATCGCTTTTTCCAGAGGATCGCGGTATCGACAGCTCTACGAATCCACGGGTCTCAGAGCTGGTGTTGGTCGGAGCCACTGGACCTATGAGCACCGCGACTGCAACTCTATTTCCTCTAGCCGAATGGGCGCCGGATTGACACGGGTCCGCCGATCTGCCACATTGCGCTGGTGGTCGATCGACTGTTTTCTGAGCCCAGGCTCGCTGAGTTGTACGACGCCTTCTGCGCGGGAAGGCCGGACTTCGCCTTCTACCTCCCACTGGTGATGTCGGCGAGTAACGTGCTCGACGTCGGATGCGGGACGGGTGAGCTGCTGCGCCTGGCCCGGGATGCTGGACACACAGGTCGACTGTGCGGGTTCGATCCCGCGGATGCGATGCTGCAGCAGGCGCGGAAGCGGTCGGACGTGGAGTGGGTCCTCGGCGACCTCGCCTCGGTCGGCTGGCGCCGGGAGTTCGACCTTGTCGTGATGACCGGTCACGCGTTCCAGGTACTCCTCGAAGACGACGAGCTGCGAGCGTCGCTGGCCGCGATAAGCTCTGCCCTGACCGATGACGGCCACTTTGTGTTCGAGACCCGCAATCCGCCGGCTCGAGAGTGGGAGTCCTGGGTCCCGGACAATGCGGTGGAGATCGACCATGGTGGCAACGTCGTACGGATGTCACACCAGTTCGATACGCCCGCTTCTGGCGATCTCGTCTCGTTCACCATCACGTTCACCAGTCCAAGCTGGGACCGCCCCGAGCTGAGCCGAAGTACGCTGAGATTCCTCGATGCCGACTCGCTGTCCGCGTTCCTGTCCGGGGCCGGCCTGGCGATCGAGGAACAGTTTGGGGACTGGGACCGGCAACCCCTGACGGATTCGAGTCCCGAGATCATCACCGTCGCACGACGCGTCTGAACGAAGAATCGCCGAACGCCCAAACACGGACACACCGCCACCCACACGAAGCCATCCTCGACCCCAACCAACCCCTCTCGTTCCTCGTTCCTCGTTCCTCTCTCCTCGTTCCTCTCTCCTCGTTCCTCTCTCCTCGTTCCTCTCTCCTCGTTCCTCTCTCCTCACCCACCCCCACCCCCAACCGCCCGGGCACCCGTTTTCCCGGCGCAGGCAGGGATCTAGGGGCGCGGCGGCCCGACGCCGACTCCACGCTAGCTATGCGAAACAAACTCTCCTCTGCTGATATTATTAGATGACCGTTCGCAAAAGGAGCCGTGAATGCCCATCCTTAATCGCGAGGACGCCGCGGAAGTAGATGAACGCATCGACCTGATATTCGGCGTGACTAGCTCGAAAGCTCGCGCCGCCGCCATCCGTGAGATGTTCGTCGAGACCCTCGATTTCGACCGAGCGGACGGACTCGTTAGTCTGGCGAACGCCCCGTCCGGCGTCAACCTGCCTCCATCGGCAGAACGAGTCGCCCAACTGGACGGAGTACACGTCGCCTACGTTTCCCTAAACATAGCTGGCACGGATCGGGTCCGGGCGGCGGAAGCGAGCGCGGCATCAAGGCTGATAGCCGATCAACTAGGTGAAGACCTTTTGCTGGTCTTCACCAATTCTTCCTGCAGTCAGCTGCACTTCATCTCACCCGCGTTCACCGGTACGCGGCCAACCTTGCGCCGGATGATTGTGGAGCGTGACCTCCCACGTCGTACAGCCGTGCAGCAGGTATCGAACATCTATTGGCGATATCGAGACCTCGGTGGTATCCGCACCGCATTGGCCGAAGCGTTCGATGTAGAGCCCGTTACTAAGAGGTTCTTTCAGGAGTACAGGCGCGTTTTCGAATTGGCGGAGCGATCAGTGTCCGGTTTTGCCTCCAGTGACGACGAGACGGAATCCAAGCGGCTGTTTGTTCAAACGGTCTTCAACCGCCTTCTCTTTATCTACTTCCTACAACGCAAGGGATGGCTCAAGTTCCGGAACGACTACGACTACCTAAATGCCCTGTGGAGAGACTACCAGTCAGACCCGGAGCAAACTAACTTCTATAGCGACCGTCTGCGGCTCCTCTTCTTCGGAGGCCTCAACAACTACCTGTCGGAGGATCTCACCGCAGAACCCGCGACACTGAAACTGATCGGCGAGGTGCCGTTCCTGAACGGTGGGTTGTTCGACATGACCGACGAGGACAGTCGAACCTCCGTATTCGTTCCTGACAGTTGCATTGCTTCCGTCTTTATCGACCTGTTCGACGCGTTCAACTTTACCGTCATGGAGTCGACCCCCTTCGACATCGAAGTGGCGGTGGACCCGGAGATGTTGGGCAAGGTGTTCGAGGAACTGGTCAACGAGCGCAACGAGACGGGTGCTTACTACACACCCCGGTCCGTCGTCTCGTACATGTGCCGCGAGACCCTCAAGGGGTACCTCGGGGGCCTTGATACGGATCTGGCACCCGAAGAGATCGCCCGGTTCGTCGACGCTAGGGACACCTCTGGCATCTCCCTGGCGGCCGCGCCCAAGCTCGCTGAAGCACTGGATGAAGTCACCGTTGTTGACCCGGCGTGCGGCTCTGGCGCCTATCTACTAGGCATGATGCAGGAGCTGGTCGAGTTGCAGACCGCACTCTACAACGTCGGGGTTGACGCACGGGGGCTCTACGAGCTCAAGCTTCATATCATCCAACGAAATCTGTATGGCGTTGACATAGATGAATTCGCGATCAACATCGCCATGCTGCGGATGTGGCTTGCGTTGGCCATCGAGTACCAAGGAGACTCCCCTCCTCCGCTGCCAAACTTGGATCTCAAGCTTGTTTGCGGCGACAGCATTCTTGGCCCCGATCCCAGTCCAGACAACTACGGCGACCTCTTCCGCCACAGGGTACATGCCGTCGCCGGCCGTCTCATCGACCTCAAGGCCCGCCACATGGACGCCACAGTCGGCAAAGATACGCTCAAAGGGCAGGTCGAACGCCTCCAGCGCGACCTCAGAGCCGCCTTGGCCGACACGCCTGCGCCATCCGACGCAGTTGACTGGCGCGTCGAGTTCGCAGAGGTCTTCGACGACGGCGGATTCGACGTGGTGGTGGCCAATCCTCCGTACATCCAACTACAAAAAGACGGCGGTAGGCTGGGTCGCCGGTATAGAGACGTCGGGTACACCACGTTTGTCGCTAGAGGTGACATTTACCAGCTCTTCTACGAGCGGGGCTGCCAGCTCCTCCGGTCGTCGCAAGGGATGCTCGCCTACATCACCTCCAACAGCTGGCTGAAGGCCGAGTACGGAAGAGCTCAGCGCCGCTTCCTCACGGAACAGCACGAGCCGATGGCTCTTATCGAGCTGGGAAAGGATGTCTTTGACAGCGCGATCGTCGACACCAGTATTCTGTTGCTGCGGAAGGGCAGAACAAACGGCGCGTTCCCAGCTGTGGACGTGGACCATCTGTCTGGCAGCGAATTCCCCCCTGAGGACACCCTGTGGGGCCAGGTCCGCCCAAATGGCGAGGCGCCCTGGAGCATCCTCTCGCCCGTCGAGCAGAGAGTCATGGAGAAGATGCTGTCGATGGGAACACCCCTCAAGGATTGGGATGTATCCATCTATCGGGGCGTTCTTACTGGCTACAACAAGGCCTTCATCATTGACGACTCGACCAGAATCGCCTTAGTCGAGGAGGATCCGAGGTCTGCGGAGATCATCAAGCCGGTGCTGCGTGGCAGAGACATTCAACGGTACCGGGCGAAGTGGGCGAACCTGTGGCTGATCGCGACCTTCCCCTCCGCGAAAGTGAGTATCAACGACTACCCAGCAGTCAAGAACTATCTTTCGTCATTCGGGAGATACCGGCTCGAACAAAATGGAAAGTCACTACCAGCCGGAGGCCGGTCTAGAAAGAAGACACCGCACTCTTGGTTTGAGCTACAAGACTCCTGCACGTACCACGAGGACTTCGCCAAAGAAAAGCTGTTCTGGATGGACATGACGCGGCAAGCGAGGTTTGCGTATTCAGACGCAGAGCTCTACTGCAACGACAAAGGGTTCATTCTTTCGGGCGGATCCCTAAAGTATCTCTGCGCCGTCTTGAACAGCTCGGTTAGTTCTTGGTGGATGAACAATTCGACGCTGACAACCGGAATGGGTCTTGCGCAGTGGAAGAAGTTTGCCGTCGAGCGTCTACCCATTCCCAAGATCAGCGCGGCCAAGCAGAGACCTTTCGTCCACCTCGTAGATGAGATTATCGAATCCAAATCTGCTTGCCCCGATGCTGACATCAACTACCTCGAATGGGAGATTGACCGGCTCGTCAATGATCTCTACGGCCTCACCGAAGAGGAGGACACCGCTATCGAGCGAAGCTTGGGGCTGATCCACGCCAGTGACAAGGAAGAGGACGCGGCTTTGATTCGTGCGATTGAAGAAGGTCTGGCCTCAGAGCGAGTGGACGGGGCAGAGGTCAAGTCGATTCTCCGGGCCCCACTTGGAGACTGAGTATAGGGTCAGTTTCACACGCGATCTGGGACGACTAAGAGACGCCGCCTTAAAGCGAAGAGTCTCCCGGAAAATCGATGAAATCGAAGCGGCGTCAAAGGTCGCCGAGATAAGGGGAGTCGCTCCGAACGTGGACGAGCGAGGCTACTATCGGATCAGAATCGGAAGCTATCGGTTGGGTATAGCGGTTGAAGGAAGAACGGCCATACTTCTTAGATTCCTGCACCGCAGAGAGATCTACGACCACTTCCCTTAGGACCGATGCGCATCGCAAGGAGCACAGATGAACGCGAGGATACCCGAAGTAGGAGAGGTGCTGGTACACCGATTCAGACTGAGAGCCGGCGAGGTCCGAGCCGAGGTCGTGAGCGTCGACCGCGAGCGCCGGACCGTCACGGTTAGAATGGACGGGAAGGAGTACTCCTCCCTATCGGCCGCCGCCAAAGTGGTTGCCGGTACCAGCCAGAACGGCTGGATCTACTGGGGCCTCAAGAAGCAGGCGCCGCACCGTCTGACCGGGTAAGATGTGCCCGAACAAGGACCCGACGAAATCGAGAGACGCTGATGAACTTCCCACACGCCACTCTCGACCCCGACCTGCTCATACCTTTTGATAAGATTCCCACCAGTTCCAATCGCGCCGACATTGCCGCAGATCACTTCTTCACCGCCAACCACCGCCATCATCCCGGCGACGGTTGGTGTCCAGGGAGGAGGGGCTACTTGGCCACGCTCAACTGCACTGCCGGCCCAGCGCTCGGCGGGTCAGGTGATGGATTCGGGGCGCCGGCGTTCGGTCCGCCCGTTTGGCAGACAATGGTAGACTGCAGTACTACCGAAGTCGGCTACGCTGGATTTGAGTCCCCGGTGGAACAGACGCTATCGTGATCCGTACAGTTAAAGCCAGGTTCATTGAGGGCGTGCTCAAGCCGCTTGAGCACCTTGAGATTGAAGAAGGGACGGAGGTGATCGTGTCTGTCGATGACGCTGTAATGGGAGCGACAGATTCCTCCCCGGATTGGAAACGCCGCGTCGCAGCGCGCGGTAGGGCGATCTACGAGGGCAAGATACGGCATCTGTTGGAAGATTCCTCCGAAGGAGAACTCGTAGTGATCGACACCAAGAGCGGGGACTACGAGATCGATATCGATGATGCCGCGGCTACGTCGCGTCTGCTGGAACGTCATCCCGAAGCCGTCACGTATGCCGTGCGAATTGGCCATCGGACGCCGTTTCGCACAGGACTAAGGGGTACTAGCCAGCAGTGACGATTCGCGGAGCCGTCAACGCCAGGCTTGAACCACGGATTGATATAACCGTCCAAGCTGAGGACGGATCGCTTCACTCCATCGAGGCAGTCCTGGACACTGGTTTCACGGGCGCTCTCACAATGCCCGGCAACCTAGTCCAGTTCCTGAGACTGACTCCCAGCGGCGTTCGCACGGTGACGCTCGCGGATGGAGAGGATCAGGACGTCAACAGCTATGTTACGTCCGTGTCGTGGCTGGGAAGACTCCGTGAAGTCGCCGTCTATCAGCTGGAGACAGATCCCCTGATCGGAACGTCCTTACTCGTAGGCTGCAGGGTTAGCCTAGAGGTTGCGGAGGGCGGGGCCGTACTCATAGACGAGCTAACTGGACAATGAAGATGTGAACATCCTCCACTCCAAAACCGACCCGGACATGCTGACGCGCCTCAAGGAGATGCTCCGTAGCTCCGACCGTGCCGACATCGCTGTAGGCTATTTCTTTATCAGCGGTTTCGGCGAGGTCGCCAAGGAACTGGACCAGCTCGAGAAGATCCGCATTCTGGTCGGCCGCACCGACCGACAGGTTCTGGACGAGGTCGCGTTGGGCCTCCAGCAGGCACAGGCGCTACGCGCCCGTTTAGACGCTGACTCGCTTGTACAACGACGGCAGCGGCCCGAGATAGCGCAGCAGGCCATCGACCAGATTGCTGAGGGCGTGTCTGTACTGCCTCAGTCCAAAGAGACAGAACAAGCTGTGACCAGGCTACGGGACATGGTGGCTTCGGGCAAGGTCGAAGTTCGGTCATATCTCCGAAGTCCGCTCCACGCCAAAGCCTATCTCTGCTGGTACGACGATCACGCTGAGCCGGGCGCGGCCGTTGTCGGCTCGTCCAACTTCACGCTGGCCGGATTCACCGGCAATACCGAACTCAATGTACGGGTCACCGGCGATGCGGAGATGGCCACGCTACGTGATTGGTTCAACGACCTCTGGACAGACTCAGAGGACATCAGCGAAGCGCTAGTTTCGGAGTTGGACCGGTCTTGGGCGCTGGCCCAGACGCCTCCGTATCACGTCTACCTCAAAGCCCTCCACGAGCTCTACTACGAAGAGATAGGCGGTGGCGATCTACCGATCCCTCCGAGGGCTGCGGAGCTCGCGAACTTCCAGATTGATGCTGTGAGTCGGGGACTCGCCATGATTGAGACCCACGGCGGCTGCTACATAGGCGACGTGGTTGGTCTAGGGAAGACGTTCATCGGCGCGGAATTGCTCCGCCAACTGCGAGTGAGCTATCCGAAAGATAGCCCCCCGCTGATACTTTGCCCCGCGGGTCTTCGTCCCATGTGGCAAAGGTTCAATGAGATCTTCGGACTCGGCGCCGCGGTTGTGTCGCACAGTGTGATCACTTCGTCCTCGGCGCCGGAGTTCGACGAGGAGTTGGGACGCTACATTGATGCCGATCCCCCAGAGCACGGGATCGTTCTGGCTCAGGAGTATCCAAACCGCGGCCCGGTGCTGGTCGACGAGGCTCACAACTTCCGTAACATCAACCGGCGCTCAACCGGCCTGAGAGACTACCTGGAGTCCGGCGACCACAAGGTCGTGCTGCTCAGCGCGACGCCGCAAAACCTTGGGCCCATGGACATCTATCGTCAGCTCACCCTGTTTCTGGACAATACCGAACACGGCCTGAACATAGAGCCGGTCAATCTAGAACAGTACTTTGGCAATGCGCGCAGATGGACGGTGTACAGAGCCGAGTTTGAGAACTATCTGTCTGAGTTCGTGACGTGGACAAATTCGGGACGTCGGGGCGCTCCCCCATTGATACCACATCCGCCCAGGGTGCCGAAGGCCGACATTGAGCAGGTCCTCTCTCCCGTCTTCATTCGCCGCCGTCGAAAGGACATCCGCGATCTGTACGGTGATTCGGCCGAGGTGAACGGGCAGCCGGTCCGTTTCCCCGATCCCGTACTTGAGAACGAGCCGTACCGACTCGATAGGGTGTATGCCAAAGCGGGTTCGTTGGGCGAACTCACGAAACAACTGTCCCAACACAAGGCATACCGTTATCGAGCAATCGAGTACATCAAGCCAGAGGTCGCCAACAAACCGGAGTACCGTGATCTGTTCAGGGCGCGTGACAGGATCGCTCGACTAATGGGCGTCCTGCTGCTCAAGCGCCTCGAATCAAGCATCGAGGCGTTTCGTACAACTCTGAAATCCCTAATCCGCAGCAATCGAAACTTCAGGATGGCACTCGAGGAAGGAATCGTGCCGATCGGGGACACGGCTAGCCGGATCCTCTCTGGACAGTCGTTCGACGTGGATGAACTACTCGACGTACTTACCCAAGAAGAGGAACGTAGACGGCAACGGCGTGATCCGCATTCCAAGTTGGTGCACTCGGCCGACGACTTCAAGATTACTGAATGGCTGTCTGACCTTGATGACGATTTCAATGTTCTCAGTGAGATACGACACCGAGTCGAGGACATCACGGCAGACGACGACGATAAGCTCCAGACCTTGTGGGCATTCCTCGACAGGTCGGACGTAAAGTCTGGAAAGGTCCTGATCTTCTCAGAGGCTGAGACCACTGTCGAGTACCTGTTCCGCGAACTGACGAAGAACGGGCAGAATCTGGACATCGCTCGATTGACCGGTGCTACTCGTCACGACATCGAGGACATCATCAGACGGTTTTCTCCAGGTTCAAACGCGCCAGCCGGAGAACGGCGGCGCGGTCCTGAGATACGTGTACTTCTCGCGACGGATATCGTGTCCGAGGGCCAGAACCTACAGGACTGTGCCAGGGTGCTCAACTACGACCTCCACTGGAATCCGGTCAGATTAATCCAGCGGTTCGGCCGCGTCGATCGTATCGGAACGGCACACACGGAAATCGAGCTTCACAACATGTGGCCGGACACCGATGTGGATACGAGCCTTGAGTTGACAGATCGCCTCCATGAACGAATCCAATCTTTCCATGACCTCATCGGATTGGACAGTAAGCTCCTTTCGGATGCCGAACGGCTGAATGAGAATGCGATGTATCGTATCTACGTCGATAATGAGCTGCCCGACCTCGACGACGGACTCGACGAGATAGCCGCGCACCAGCGAGCGTTGGCTCTGCTTCAGCGCATCCAGGACGAAGACCCCGATCTTTGGCGGACCATATCCGACCTACCTGATGGAATCCGGTCGGCACTCGAAGCTGGTGTGACTATCACGAAAGGAGAGTCGGATGCTGACGGGAGACCCGTCGCGTCGATCGACGGCGGCCAGATGGCGCTCGAGATCGAGGGAGCGCAGCCGCCGCTGGCAACACCTGTTCAGCCGCCGCTTATTTCACCGTCGATCATCGAAGCCGCTAGTAACCCGTTCGACGATCCGAGACCAGGGGAAACCCTTGTCTTGCTGAGCGCAGGGGATGTTCGCGGCTGTTACGCAGTTGGTGACGACTTGAAGCCGCGGCCGATTAGTCCAGCTCAGTTGGTTTCGGCCGCTGAATGCAGTCCCGATACACCAGCCCAACAGCTCCCGGAATGGACGAACGAACGTGTGATGGCAGCTTTCGACACATTCCAGAGTGACTTCCGAATGCGGCTTGGACGGGAACGGAGGCCACGTGATAACCGGGCCCGGCGCTACATGTCCCGGCAACTTGGCATAGCGTTAGCTGAAGCCGGGACTGATGACGTGGAGCGGGGCCGGGTGGAGACCCTCCGCCGCATATTCCTCGGAGAATTGTCTCAGCCGGTCGAAGCCGAGCTCAGGAACATCCGACAACTGGGCCTCACAGGTTCGCCTCTCCGGATCCGTCTGGAAGCACTCCGAGAACGCTATAGACTCAACCCGCCAGACGACGACGTTCCGGAAACACGAGAGCCACAGGTCATTCGCATTGTCTGTTCAGACGGCCTCGTTTAGGCGTTGTTAGCATTCCACCCCCTCCGCCCCCATGCGGGCAGGATACGCCACGGCGCACAAGTGCCCGCGCTCCCAGTGCCCCCTCTCGTTCCTCTTTTCTCGTTCCTCTTTCCTCAGGCCGCCCCTCTCGTTCCTCGTTCCTCGTTCCTCAACAGACTTGACATCAGAACATTCGTACGTGCATAATTAGATTATAACCAGTTGCCTATAGAGCATACCATCATGTCCCTCTCACAAATAATCAAAGAACAGACCAAAGACGGCGAGACTGTCGTCTGCTTCCTTCAGAACGTCATGAAGGGCGACCTAGAAGGATTCAAAGAGGGCCACCGTATACGGGCCGCTGAGCTCCTCACAAGGTTCGGTCAAGAGGAGGCCAGGGCCTACATCCGAGAGTACTCACAACCCGCGTCCCCTGACGACGACCCGGTCACCCGCTCACGTGACACCAGGTTCGATAAGGCACTGACAAAGGCCATCAAGGAGGACACCGGCGACGGTCGATACGTCTCCCGGTTCCTCCTGAACCTCGTTGACGGCGACCTAAGGTCCTTCAACAAAGGCCACCGCATCAGGGCCGCGGCAGAGCTCCTGGTCCGACTCGAAGGCATCGTCATCGGCTACACAAGCACCCGGAACTCTCCCAAGCGTCCCAAGGCCCCTATCACAAGACCCACACCCGTCCGAGTCAGGAACACCGCCGCTCCCGTGGCCCCCGTCCCTGCGCCGGGCGCCCCTACCAACTCGGCAGCCTCGGCTCCTGGATCAGTCGCCACCATCGACACCGACGCCCCTACCAACTCGGCAGCCTCGGCTCCTGGATCGGTCTCCACCATCGACACCGACGACTCGGTTGGCACGCAGACCGAATCTGACGATCAACATTCAGACCCTGACGACAGGTGGGCCGGACTCGCCGAGCTGTTCGAGTCCGTAATCATCAACGACCGGCTCGACGACGAAGAGCCCCAATACGAGCCCGACCTCTCCATGTGGGAAGACATCTACTACGACCCAAAGGACATCGAGCCATACGTCGAAGAGGTCCTCGAGGGACTCGAAAAGAGACTGCTCGCCAAGAAAGCACGCCGCGAGCAGGTCCGCGAGGAGCGCAAGAAGCGCGCCAAGGAGGATGAAGAAAAACGCAAAGCCGAAGAAGCCAAGGCCGCCAAAGAGGCTGAGGAACAGGCCGAGCCCGAAGACCCCGGTCCGCCCTCACGCGAAGAGCATGAGCTGCAGCCGATCATCTTCGGACCCGAACCCTACTTCCTCTATCAGAACTGCGGACACCCACAGTGCGACCTCCATCGCTACTACCCCGAAGACTACTACTGACCGCCGCGCACTGCCGCGCACCAACCAAACCCAATACAAGAGGGACTCCGCCCGCGGACCCCCTCACTATTCACAATTCAAACACGCCCATGCCAAACTCTCACTCCTCACCGGCCCACCCCCAAGCGGGCAAGATGCCCGCGCTCCCAGCGCCCCCAACGCCCCACCCGCGGCGACCCACCGATAGCCACACGGAACCAACTCGTCCCCAACCAACCCCTCTCACTCCTCACTCCTCACTTCTCGCGCCCGATGGGCTAGAATAGGAACCTGTGACAAACGAAGAAACACCTAAAGTGACTAGTGTCGGTCTGGACGGTCAGGGCGTCCAGGTGCGGTGGAGCGACGGTCACGTCTCCGATTTCAGCGCGACTTTTCTGCGCGTCAACTGCTCCTGCGCGGAGTGCGTCGAAGAGTGGACGAACCGGAGACTGCTCGATCCGGCCAGCGTACCAGCCGACCTGCGAGCCGAGGACTACCTCTCGGTGGGACGCTACGCGGTCCAGTTTCTGTGGAGCGACGCCCACTACACCGGCATCTACACTTTCGACGTCCTCAGACGGCTCTGCCAGTGCGACGAATGCAAGGCCGAGCGGAGTGGGTAGCGGGTTCCCGAAGGCGATCCTCGTCGATATGGACGACACGATCCTGGGATTCGAGGCGGTCTCCAGCGAGGTATGGCGCATCGTCTGTGAGCGATACGTAGACGAGCTGCCGGGTTGGACGGTCGGGCAGTTGTTCGAAGGGATCGACTCATATCGCCGCTGGTTCTGGTCGGATCCCGAACGCCACAGGCGCGGCCGGCTCAACCTCATCAACATCAGACACGAGGTCGTCCTCGGAGCGTTCCGACAGATGGGCATCGATGCTCCAGTCGTCGGACGCAAGATCGGGGACGACTATGCACGCGAACGCGAGGAGCGGGTACGCCCGTTCCCAGGAGCGATCGAGACGCTGGGGACGCTGGGTGAGATCGGCGTCAGACTCGCGCTGATCACCAACGGGAACTCCAGCTCCCAGCGCTCCAAGATCGACCGTTTCGACCTCGAGCGGCTCTTCGACATCGTCATGATCGAGGAGGAGTTCGGCGTGGGGAAGCCAGACGAGAGGGTGTACCGTCACGCGCTCCGGGAGCTCGGAGCGGCCTCGTCCGAGGCCTGGATGATCGGCGACAACCTGGAGTGGGAGGTCCGCGTGCCCCAGCGACTCGGGATCACCGGCATCTGGAACGACGTCAAGGGACGCGGTCTGCCGGAGGGATCAAAGGTACAGCCGGACCGGATCGTGCGGTCGATCAGGGAGCTTCTGCAGCTCGAGCTCTAGAGACCGGGCGCATCGCACGCGCTCCCAACGCCCTCATCCAACCTGTAGGGGCGACTCGCCGCGGCGAACGTCGCCCGCTGGCGCCCCCAAACTCCTACGGCAGTAAGACGCCCGCGCTCCAAGCATGTCCCCCTCTCTTTCCTCTCTCCTCACCCCGACGACTAGAAGGTCATCGAAACCTTGAGTGCGCCGTCGCCCCGGGTCTCCGCGAGGTCGAACGCCTCCTGAACGCGCGATATCGGGAACTGGTGGGTCACGAAGGGCTCCATGTCGATCTCACCGTTTCGGATGAAGTCCACCGCGAGCTGGAACGCCGGAAGTCCGGGCTCGTCCTGGGCGCCGAAGACGGTGTGGATGTCCAGGCGCTTACGGAAGAATGTATCCCAGTCGAACGGGACACGCTCCATGGTTGGCGGCAGACCGAACATCGCGATCCGTCCAAGGGGCTTCACAAGCTGCAGAGCCTGGTTCATCGTCTCCACGCTGCCGACGGCCTCGATCACCAGGTCGGCGCCCTCCCCTCCAGTCAGGTCGAGCACCGCGTCCGTGGCACGTCCTCCGGTGACGTCGATGACATCGTCAACACCCATTCGGCGCGCGTGCTCCAGTCGCTCCGCGACCGGCTCGATCGCGATGATCCGGTGTGCCCCAATACGCCTCAGCATGAAGTCGTGGAACAGTCCCACCGATCCCTGTCCTACGATCGCCACCGTCTGACCCACCAGAGAAGGCAGCCTACGGCAGCCGAACACCACTGTGCCGAGCTGCTGGGCCATCAGCAGGTGCGCCTGGGGGACGTCGGACGGAAGTCTCAGCAGAAACTGCGGGTCGATGAGCTGGTACCCAGCGAACGTCTTGGAGCCCCAGATGTTGGGGACGGTCAGAACAAGCTCGCCCTCATCAAAGCCGGTGCCTCCACCGTCGACCACGACGCCGACTCCCTCGTGGCCGGGATAGCCGTGGGGCAGCGGCCACTCGTAGACGTTCCACCCCATGTAGCAGATGTGCAGGTCGCTGCCGCAGATCGACGCCAGGGTGGTACTCACCAGTACCTTGCCGGGCTCCGGATCGGGCACCGGGATCTCGTCGCACTGGAGCTTCTTCAGACCGGTCGCCAGAGCGGCTGGCATGGTGGGCATAGGTGAGTCTCCTCGAGGGTGAAGTGGGTTCCGTGGATGGGTCAGTCGACCGAGGAGCTAGTATGTAGCGCGTCCGCCGGTGATGTCAAAGACCGCGCCGGTGCTGAAGGAGCACTCTTCGGAGGCGAGCCAGGCGACAAGTGCGGCGATCTCGGCGATCTCGCCGGTGCGCCCCATCGGGATGCGCTCGACCATGTAGCTGATCTGCTCGGGTGTGAACTCGTCGAGGATCCGAGTCTGGACGACCGCGGGTGTGACACAGTTTACGCGCACGCCGGTGTTCGCCAGCTCCTTGCCGACCGATTTGGTGAGCCCGATCACCGCCGCCTTGGTAGCGGAGTATGGCACCATCCGGGGGTTGCCCTCCTTGCCGGCGACCGACGCGATGTTGACCACGCGCCCGTAGTCGCGTTCGAGCATGTGCGGCACCACCGTGTGGGTGAATGAAAAGACGCCGCGGAGGTTCGTTCGGTACACGCGGTCCATCTCCTCAACCGGAAGCTCCCAGATGTTTCCATTGATCCCGCCGATTCCGGCGTTGTTGACCAGGATGTCTATCCTGCCCCACTCGTCGAGCGCCTCTTGGCAGGCGCGCTCAGCGGTGTCGGGTTCCGCGACGTCGCCGATGACGAGACCAGTAACGGTGCCCCGGGCGGACATCTCGCTCGAGGCCTGTTCGCCAAGCTCGCCGTCTACGTCGACAATGACGATGCGAGCTCCCTCGCTCCCGAGCCTGCGCGCGATTCCATAGCCGATGCCGGTCGCGGCGCCGGTTACGATCGCTACCTGGTGGTCGAAGCGCGGCACGTTAGTCCTCTCCTAGTGGGTGATTCACCCCAGACCCTCTGGGTCCGGGCCTTCGCCGGGTTGACGGTTCCGGGTGGCTGCCAGTGGGCTTCCGATGTCGCGGGAACGACGAAGATGTTGGACACGGGTTACAGGGCGTCTTCGGCGCGGAGGTCTCTGAGCGACTTCGAGAACGCGTCGAGCGTCCGGTCTATGACGTCCTCGTCATGGGACGAAGATACCAGGAACCCGCGACCGCCCATCATGTCGACGCCGTTTACCAGCATCGCCCGCCTGAGCGCGCGCGTCTTATTTACGGGCATGGTCGAAGAGATGTCTTTGTAGGGCATGGTGCAGAGGTCGCGATCGCAGGCGCATTCGGCACCTAGATTGACGTGGATGATCGACGCGATTCCGTGGGCGTGGCCTGTGACCTCGTTTCGGATGAATGCCTCGTTGAGGCCATCTTTAAGCCGGCTTGCCATGGCGTCGGCCCGGACGTTGACCTCACCTGTCGCCACCGCGGTCAGCGTTGCGATGCCCGCGGCAGCAGTGACCGGTTGGGCGTTGAACGTCCCGCCCTGCGGGACCCGACCGACGTTGTCCCAGTCCGGGTCGTCCCTGAACGCCATGAGGTCCATGATCTCGGCGCGTCCGCCGACAGCGGCGCCAGGGTGGCCGCCGGCGACGATCTTGGCCATCGTCGTCAGGTCCGGCTCGACGTCCCAGCGGCCCTGTGCGCCTCCGGGGGACAGCCTGAATCCGGTTATCACCTCGTCCATGATGAACAGGACACCATGTCTCGACGTGGCTTCTTGCACGTCGTGCAGGAATCCCGGGTTCATCAAGGGGAACGTTCCCCAGTGGGCCCCGTTGCACTCGACGATCACGGCCGCGACGTCGTCGTTCTCAGCGAGGATTCGGTCCAGCGCCGCGACATCCACCGGGGATACGATGACCGTGTCCAGGACCTCCTGGGGGACGCCTCCGAGCGCTTGGCCGGACTCCGGCGTAACGTAATCGTGCCAGCCGTGGAAGTGCTCGTGAAATTTCACTATCTTGGACTTGCCTGTGAACGCCCTAGCCAGTCTGAGGGCTAGGTAGGTGGACTCCGTCCCGGACGTTGTGAATCGTACCGTCTGGAGGCTTGGCATCAGCCGCTTGACTGCCTGCGCGTAGCGGATCTCGTGCGTTGAGGCCCCGCCTATGTGCGACCCCCTGCCCGCCTGCTCGCGCACGGCGGCGACCACGTCCGGCGGGTTGTGGCCCATGAGCAGGCTGCCGTTGCCCATCACGTAGTCGACGATCTCGTTGCCGTCGACGTCGTACTTGAATGGCCCGTCTCCGTGCTCGAAGTAGACGGCGAACGGTGAGCTGAAGCGGGTCTGGTGGGTCACGCCGCCCGCGAACAGCTCCCTACCCCGTCGATGCCAGTCCTCTGAGGCCGGGAACATCTGCCTGAAACGCTCTTCGATTGTTGCCATGATGGAGACTCCTGGCTCTAGTTTGGACTGGTGAGGGTTCTGACCTTCGCATTCAGGGTGGGTGGGGAATGGCTGGCCCGACGGCCGGGAGATTCTTCGCTCCATTTCAGTCCGCTAAGGAATCACAGGCAGTGGCCGCACGGAGTGGCGGACATCTGGAGGGTCAGTGGAATGGGCAGACAAACAGCGCGGCCGAGTCGACCCACTGCTCCTCGCCCTCCTGAGTTTCGGCTCCTGTCACGCTTGAAGAGGTGGCGACAGCCCTATCAGCAGCCGCGTCCTCCGCGATGGCGTAGGCGCCGGTGAAGAAGATCATGATGATGAGGATTGCAAATGATATTGGAAAGATGATCGGTAGGTCTCGCATCGTCCAGCCCTCCTCAACCGCTGACCTGTAGGTACGCTTCGAGGTGCTTGCGCAAAAGAACGCGCCCCCTGTGCAGCCGCGACTTAAGAGACGACACGGTGACACCGGTCACCTCGGCCGCCTCGGCGTTCGACAGACCCTGAACGTCCCTGAGGATCACCGCCGACTTGAGGTCGTCGGGCAGCATGTCGATTCCGTCGCGGAGCCTGTCGCCGAGCTCAGCGCTCGAAGCGTGCTTCTCCGGCGCGTTGCTCCAGTCTGGAATCACTATGTCGTCGAGTCCGGTTGCAGTCAGGGTCCGGGCCCGCTTCTCCTTTCGGAGCCTCATCAGTGCGGCGTTGACGGTGATCCGATAGAGCCAGGTCGTGACCCTGGACTCGCCTCTGAATCGGTCGAAGGCCCTGTATGCGGACAGGAACGCGTCCTGAACGATGTCCTCAGCGTCTTCACGTCGGCCCATCATCCTGAACGCGACGTTGTAAACGAAGTCCGAGTACTGCTCGATAATCTGGTCGAAGTCGGTCAGCGACTCCGCCTGGGTAATGGGCTGTCTCAAATGCTCCGTCAAGTCCTGCCTCGGGTATTCGGGTCGAGCGCTTGGACACGATAGCTCGTTGAACTCCGCCGCAACGATTTCCGCTAATTTGCATCCAATTCTAACCAAGGGTGTACTAAAGCGAAACCCTGTTGACTCAGGCTGGTCGTTGGCCTACGGTTGATTCCGACCGCGAGTGAGGAGATTGGATAGTTGCTGTCACGGATCTTGAGACTGTTCAGCACGGACGAGCCGGACTGCGCCGAGCTGCGCGCTGCGGCATCCGACTTCCTCGATGAGGACCTCCACGATCGCCGGCGCGCGCGGCTTCTCTCGCACATCGAGCGCTGCGCCCCATGCAGGGCGTTCATCAACACGCTGAGGGCCACGATCGAGCTCCTGCGGGCATCCCCAACGCCCGTGCCTTCTCCTGACCTCCGTGGGCGAGTCCGGGACAGGCTCGGAAGGGTCTGACGACCCGTTGAAGATAGCCGTCTGCATTAAGCAGGTCCCGGTCGTCTCCATGCTCAAGTTCGACCACGAGAGCAGGAGGGTGGTTCGGGAGGGCGTCCCCAACGAGGTCAACCCGTACGACGTGCTCGGTACTTCGGTTGCACTGGACCTAAAGTCTGAGCACGACGCCGAGGTGGCGGTCATCACCATGGGTCCACCGCAGGCGTCGGAGGCGCTTGTCCAAGCGATGGCGCTCGGCGCCGACCGCGCCATCCACCTCAACGACCGCGCCTTCGCCGGCTCGGACACGCTCGCCACGTCCCGAGCGCTCGCGCTCGCGCTGGGGCGCGAAGCGTTCGACCTCATCATCTGCGGACGCAACAGCACCGACGCCGAGACCGGCCAGGTCGGCCCCGAGATTGCTGAGATGCTCGATCTGCCACAGATTACGGGCGTATCGAGGCTGACGGTCGACCCCGACGCCGGGCTGGTCAACGCGACCAGGCTCACGGACGAGGGGCACCAACAGATTGAGTGCAATCTACCCGTGGTGGTCACCGTCACGGACGGCGTCGCTCAGGAAGTCTACCCACGTCCGGACGCGATAGAGCAGGCGCGGTCGCGCCCTATCGAAGTCGTGACAGCCGCCGACCTTTCAGCCGATCCCTCGCAGTTCGGACTCGAGGGCTCCCCGACCTGGGTCAACGAGATCTTCTCTCTCGAGTCGAGCCGGCTCGGCACGGTCGTCCGCGACATTCCGACCGAGGAGGCCGTGTCGCGGCTCATGGCGTTCCTCGACGAGCGCGGCGTGTTCAGCGGGGAGGCAGCGGTCGAGGACGGGGGAGTCCAGAGGGGACCAAGGCAGGGGCCGGGCGAGCAGGGCGCGATGTGGGTCGTGGCGGAGACAATGGGCGGAGAGGTGCGGCCCGTTACGCTAGAGCTTCTCGGCCGCTCGAGGGAGATGGCTGCGGAGATCGGCACTCCTGTCGATGCAGTCCTAATCGGCGACGTCACCGAGTCACACATCGAAACACTGACGGCGTACGGCGCCGACACGGTCCACATTGCCACGGCACCCGGGCTGGAGGGCTACGACACCGAAGCGCATGCATCTGTTCTCGCGAGCGCCATCCGGGAGCTCAAGCCCTTCTCGGTGCTTGTCCCGTCTACAGCGAACGGCCGCGACCTCGCGGCCCGGGTCGCGGGTAGGCTCGGATTGGGCCTGACCGGAGATTGCGTCGGCCTGGAGATCGATGACGAAGGACGCCTGTCGCAGCTCAAGCCCGCGTTCGGCGGCACTATCGTTGCTCCGATCCTGTCGAGGACCACCCCGGCCATGGCCACCGTTCGGTCAGGGATACTCTCCTCGTGCACACCGGACGATTCGATAACCCCGGTTGTGAACGACCTGAGGGTCGACCGTATGCGGGAGTCGCGCGTCCGCGTCCTTGAGACTGTTGTCGACGAGTCCTCCGAGGGCGCGAAACTGGAGCGAGCGGCGCGCATCGTCTCGGTCGGCAAGGGAATCGGCGGTCCGGGGAACCTTGGACCGATTCGCAAGCTCGCCGATGCGCTCGATGCGTCGATCGGAACGACCCGGGACGTCGCGGACCTCGGCTGGCTTCCTCGGCAGTACCAGATCGGGCTCTCCGGTAAGTCCGTCGCGCCGGAGCTGTACATCGCTGTCGCTATCCGCGGCCCGTTCAACCACACCGTCGGCATGCAACGCTCGGGTACGGTCGTCGCGATCAACAACAGCGCTCGATCGCCCATATTCAGAGCCGCCGACTTTGGTATACTCGGTGACTGGAAGGACATCGTCCCGGCGCTGACCGCAGCCGTAAGGCTACGTTTGGACGATTGACCAGCAGACAGGCCCGGCCTGACGGGTGTCCCGGAGCCTGAGACCCGCCACAAGGAGGCAGACGAATGGCCGACGTAACAATCACCCCTCGCGCGAACGGGCCCCTGATGATTCAGGGTGAGTTCAAGATCGTCGACGTGCAGGGCAACGAGTACAGTGTAGAAGGCGATGTCGTAACCCTGTGTCGGTGCGGACAGAGCGATAACAAGCCGTTCTGCGACGGGAGCCACCGCCCAACGGGGTTCGAGGCGGACAGCGAAGCGCGTTAGACGCGGAACGACAGCAATAGAGTTACCGATGGGGCGGCCGCGGGGTCGCCCTTAGTGCGTGGCCACTCCGTTTTCGCGCTCTCGGATCATCTTTTCAATGACCTCAGGCAGGTCCGCGGTGGCGAAGGCAAGGGCCCGAGGGCGGTTACCCTGTTACTACGGTCAAAGGTGCGCCCGGAGTCGATCTCAACCCACCGCAACCTGACTGTCGCAACGAGGTATCTAACTCTTCAATGTCCGTCCTGCCCAGAAGAGAAGACAGCCTGACGATTCTCAAAGTCCTCGCAATCGGCGTCCTTCTGTACCTGTTCATCGTGGGGATCGGCGCGATGGGACACTCGTTTGAACTGTTCGGAGAAGACGTTTCCGACAGGGTGTAGATGGCGACCGAGTCTCCCTTGGTCGCGCTGTTCATCGGTATTCTCGCAACGGCCCTGGTACAGAGCAGCTCTATCTCTACTTCGCTGGTCATTCCGCTGGTGGGAACAGGCGTCTTGAATCTTGTTCAGGTCTTCCCCTATACGCTGGGGGCGAACGTTGGGACGACGGTTACGGCGAACCTGGCGGCCCTGTCTACGGGGAACGTGGCGGCGGTCACGGTCGCGCTGGCGCACCTGCTGTTCAACCTCTTTGGCATCGCGTTGATCTGGCCAGTCCAGATAGTGCGCCGGACCCCTATCCTGCTTGCGGAGCTAATGGCGACCGTCACCATGCGAAACCGGCTGCTGCCCCTCGTGTACATCGCCGTCGCGTTCTTCGGACTGCCGTTCCTGGCTATCCTGGCGACGAGCTAGGGTCGATAGGACGACTCAGTGGATCGGAACGGACGACTTGCCCGTGCCTGTGTGGTTTCTGACAAGTAAGTGAGACTCGAGGTTGGCTAGGAGCCTTCGGTAAGTCCGGTCATCTCCTCTAGCGGTACAGCCACGTCCGGTGCTCCTCGCAGGATTGCCTGGTCTAGAGTGGCGAGAGGCGCGCCAAGATTCCTCGCCAGTACCACAAACTCCGCGTCGTAGGCTGAGAGATCACAATCCAAAGCAACGTCTACGACTTCAGAACTGATGACGTTGGCGATCCGATCACCCAAGACCAAGGCTGCATCGTCCATCATCGCCATCGCCTGATCGGGAGTCAACGCATCTCTGCGGACGAATCCCACAAGGACGTTGCGCAGCTCGCTGACCAGGATGGCCGGTGCGGTCCAATCCGCGTCTCTTCGCAACAGCCCTGCGGCCGCGGCGCCGTCCTCGCCCCCAACAACCAGTCTGACCATCACGTTCGTGTCGACTACGATCACGGACGTCCAACATTTCGCATGTCGCGCAGGCTGTCCTCGCCCAGGTCTATTTCGCCGAGGGACTCGTGACGGAGTTGAATCCTCTCTAGCAAAACCTCAACATCGACCGGCCGGCTACGAAGTGATTCTGCCAGCCTGACGAGGATCTCTCCATTGAGACTGCGATGGTTTCTCTTTGCCGCCGACCTGAGCTCTCTATGCAGCTGGTCAGAGACTCCCCGAAGTGCCAAGTCAGGCACAATCGCCTCCTAGTACAAGGGTGACAGTGTAACGATATCATATCGATGTCAGTTGGGTTGCACAGAATCCCTACCAAGCGTTCGATCAGGCATGAAACACGTTGGTTTAGATCTCATCGCCGTCGAGTTGGAAGCGCGTTAAGCTGTAGAGGGAGTCTGATTGGTGACGCAGGTAGGAGTAGCCGCGGTTCTCGCCGCCGATGCGGAAGTCGTAAAAGTACTCTGCCACTCTCTCCTCTCAGGTCTTGATAGTTGGATCGGTTGCTGTGAGTCGATCGTGGCTATGCGATCGTGATCGCATTGTGGAGGTCGTCATGAGCGTGAGAGTAGAGCCGGACGGTCGCCGGTTAGTCCGGGTCGATGTAGAGGTAAGAGGCTCAGCCGAGGAGGTATGGGACGCGATCGCGACGGGTCCTGGGATCTCGTCCTGGTTTGTTCCGACAGAAATCGAGCTGGACCCGGATGGAAGACCGTCAAGGTTGGAGGTCCACTTTGGCTCGGGCATGGACTCTGAAGCGATGGTGACTGCGTGGGACCCACCACTCCGTTTCGTTGCCGAGAGCGAGGACTTCGTTCCTGGTGGCCCGCCAGTCTCAACAATGTGGACAGTCGAGCCTCTCGACAACAACTCCTGTACCGTTAGAGTCGAGCACTGCCTGTTCGCCGACAGCGATGAGTACGACCTCTATCTCGAGGGAACAGAGGTCGGCTGGCCGGCCTTCTTTCGAGTCCTACAGATCTACATGTCTGACTACCGCGGCCAACCTTGCGCGCTAGTAGAGGCGTTCGCAAACACGAGGGACTCGGGGTCAGCATGGGACCGGTTGAAGGACGCTCTCGGCCTCGCAGGAGCGACCACCGGGCAGCGAGTCGGGGTACCGAAAGACGCACCTCCACTCGCGGGCACCGTCGATCTCGTCGGCGGTCCCTCGGAGACTCCTCCTCAAGCTCGAACAGCCAACAACGGGTGTCGCCCACGTCTTCGCCCTCCCGATGGGTGACCAGACGCTCCTCACCGTTCGGCTGTACCTGTACGGGGACAATGCGGACGTCGTTGCCTCTCGAGACTCACAGATCTGGCAGTCGTGGCTCGAGGACCGGTTCAGAGATGACAGTGCGTAGGGGACCGTTTCTCCTGTTAACGGACGGCCTCTAGCCGTACCTAGGGTGCCAGTCGCGTGTCCAAGTTGTGATCTTGACCGGAGTGATCTTCAGCAGGTACCTGGGCTTGTCTATCGTGGCCTCTAAATAGTCCAGACCGGGCTCCCCCGAGTACCTGAGCACCATCTCTTTGGCGATCTCGAGCGTCCGACCCGCCATTTTGACGGGGCCTTCTAAGATCTCGGCCGTCCCCTCTATCAGGACGCGGGGATGATCGGGCTCCACGTCGTCGGCGCAAGAGACAGCAACACGGGGCTCGCTCCTGATGTAGTCAACGAACCTGGACCTCTCCCGTGGGACGATGAACATCGCCGCGCCGTCCCAGTACTCCCAGACCGGCACGAGGTATGGCGCTCCGTCAGGCGTCACGACAGCGAGCCTGGCGATGATGGGACCTGCGAGCAGGTCATCGATCTCAGATGAGGTCAGTCTGGGCATTGTGATCCTCCGGGAGTTCAGAGACCGGGCTCGGCGTGAAGGACACTAACTTGGCTTCGGTGAGCCCAGCCGCACCACAGGGGTCGCGTGAAACCCTGCTCACTCTGTGAAGGAAACCTCCAACAAGTGCTTGGCGTTGATCGATTCAAGGCCCTGGTTCGAAGCGGTGTCCGGAACCGCAGAAGGGCCAGGATTACGCAGCTACCCGGCGTTGACTTTTCCGAGGAAGACTTGAGTCAGTATGTCGGTGTCGCGGACGGACTCGGGGGTACCACTGTGTACAACGCGGCCCTTGTCCAGAACGTATGCCCTTTCGACAATGTCTAGAACGCCCTTGATGTTGTGCTCTACTACGAAGATGGTGGTGCCGAGTCTGTCGCTGATCTCCGAGACCTTCTCGAACACCTCTTTGACCACGATAGGAGCAAGTCCAAGCGTCGGCTCATCGAGCAGCAGCACCGTAGGACTGGCCATGAGCCCCCTTCCGAGGGCCAGCATCTGCTGCTGACCTCCGGACATCTGGCTGGCGAGGTCGCCACGCTTTTCGTTCAGTATTGGAAAGAGCTCCATGACCGAGTCCAGCCGGCGAACTTTCTCCGCCCTGTCGTTGAGGTATAGGCAGCCCATCTCCAGGTTCTCTTCGATTGTGAGGTGGGTGAACACGCGCCGACCCTGAGGCACGAACGATATCCCTTCCTTCACGATCTCGTGGGTCGCCGCCGCCAGCACGTTCTGGCGCCAGTAGACCTCCCCAGCGACGACGGGAGCCAGACCCATGATGGCTTTGAGAACGGTTGACTTGCCGGCCCCGTTCGGTCCCATCACCGCCACAACTTCGCCTTCGCGGACTCCAAGTGAGACTTCTTCCAGAGCCACGACGGCCCCGTAGTGGACGGAGATATCGACCAACTCCAAGAGCATTCGGCCGTTGGGCGTGTTGTCTCTACTGGTGTGTTCAGATTCGATCATCGTCGACTACGTTCCCAGATAGGCCTCTATGACCTCTGGCCTGTTCAGAACGTCTTCAACCTCCCCTTCGGCGAGAAGCGTGCCGCTGTCGAGAACGAAGATGTGATCGGAGAGCTCACGCACTATGTCCATGTTGTGCGAGATGAATACGATCGTGTGGCCCTGGTCTCGCATCTCTTTCATTATCGCCTTGACCCGTTCCAGCATTTGGGGGAAGAGGCCGGCGAAAGGCTCGTCGAACAGGTAGATGTTCACATCCAGCGCCATGGCCCTTCCGATCTCCAGCAGTTTTCTCTGGCCATAGGAAAGGTTAATTGCCAGGGCATCTCTCCTCTCCCACATCCCGACGTTTCTGAGAATCGTCTCAGCCTTCTGTCTTTGGCTGGACTTCTCCCTCTCGAACAGGGCTGGAATGAGGCGTCGCTCAGTCAGCACAACCATGATGTTGTTCCACACGCTCATCTGGTCGAAGAGCCTTACCTCCTGGAAGGTCCTTGTGAGCCCATGAGTGGGCGTGTCGTAGGCCCTGACGACCCTCAGACCTACGTCGTCGATGATCACCATCCCTCCGTCGAGGGGTAGTGTGCCGCTTAGCAGGTTTACCAGAGTCGACTTCCCGGAGCCGTTGGGGCCGACGATGCTGGTCATCCCATCCCGGGGGATGGAGATGCTGAGCTCGTCGACCGCCCTGACCGCGCCGAAGAACTTGGAGATTTCTGAAGTCTCCAGAGCGAAGCTCTCCATGGTCTTGGAACCGACAGCAGTCACAGCCTGAACCTCCCAACGAGGCCCTGCGGCCTGAACAGCATAAGCAGCACGAGAAGGATTCCAAGGACGACCTGCCGAGCCTGGCCGATGTGCTCTGTGGGCATGAATGGCAGAAAGCGCATCCCCTCTTCGAGGAGCACAAAGGTCATGGCCCCTAGAAGCGATCCCCAGATCGTCGCCAGTCCTCCAAGGATTACGATGGATACCAGTAGAATCGACTCCAGCAGAATGAACGAAAACGGGTCGATGAAGCTGGTCCAACTGCTGAATAGACCGCCGGCGAGTCCAGCCATCATGGCCGAGATGACCCAGATGGCAAGCTTATAGTGGGTCGCCCTGTATCCGAATACCTCGATTGCCTGCTCATCCTCCCGGATCGCGGTGAGAACTCGTCCAAACGACGACGTCACAACGAACCAGGAGATCAGCATCACGACTGCTAGGAACAGGAGCACAAGGAACAGGAACTCCAGCTCTCCGTCGAATCTCCAACTCGCGATGTCCGGCCTGGCGATCTCGTGGATGCCGAACGGGCCCCGAGTAAGGCTCCGGAGGTTCAGGAAGACGCTGAAGGCGATGATCGCGAATCCAAACGACACGAGGACGTAGATGTCGTCCCTGAACCGGTTGAAGACGACGCCGACCGCGATGGCAGCGAGACCGGCCAGAAGCACGCTGACCGGCAGTGCCGCAAAGAAAGGCCAGCCGAAAGTCGGGATCGCCTCGGTCCGGAGCTGTTCGTACGCGGGGTTCGATGTGAGAATCGCCATCGCGTAGGCACCGATTCCAAAGAACCCAATGTGCCCCACTGACAGCAGGCCCGTGAAACCTACGACCAGGTTCAAGCTGACTGCCAAGATCGCCCAGATGGCGAATACTGTCCCGACGGTTATGGCAAACCCGACACCCTGCCACAGCATGAACACCGCAGCCCAGGTGATAACGACCAGGTTCGCCCAGACCTCGACGTTGCCTTTGGACGACCGCCACAGCTCTCGGGGATCGCGCGCTATTTCGACGATGTGCCTGATTCGCTGTACCGTGATCGAGACCAATCTACTTCCTCGGCAACAGGCCGTTGGGCCAGAACGACAGGAACAGAATCAACAGAACAAAGGAGATGGCGTCCTTCCATTCTCCGGCCAGGTCCCAAATGCCGAACTGCTCGATCAGTCCAAGCACGAATCCCCCCACGATGGCACCGTAGAGATTCCCGATACCTCCGACCACGGATGCTATCCACCCCTTCAGCAGGAGGAGAAGGCCCATCCTGGGCTGTATGGCGGTGTCGTGGCCGGTCAACAGTCCAGCCATCGCGGCGTAGACCGCGCCAATGAAGAACACCACGGCTATCACGACGGTGGTGTTGATTCCCACGATCTTCGAGACCTCTTCGTCGTCGCCGATCGCTCGCACTGCCTTTCCGAAGGAGGTCTTCTTGAGAAGCAGCCAGAGGCCTGCGAAGCCGATGATAGCGACGCCGATTGCGAAGACGTTGAATCCCTTGATGTTTGCTCCGGCGATTGTCCACGGATCGCTTCCGAAGGCTTCCGGAAGGGGGCGCGGCGCGGGTTGGAACACGATGCTGGTAAAGGCTGTGATTGCCAAGAGGATGCCGAGGGAGGCGACGAGCATGATCAACGGCGATCTGGCGCGCTCGCGCATGTACATGTACAGCCCTCGGTAGAGCGCGAGGCTGACAATCCCTGCGAGCAAGCAAGACACTCCCCAACTCAGGTAGAGGCTGGAGCCGGGGGAGTTGAAGATTTGATACCCGCAGTAGGCACCAAAGGCGACCCCAAGAGACGCAAGAAAAGAGAACGGCAGGAGCCCGGTCCTTGGCAGAATTCGGCGATACAAGCGATATAAGAGCCAGCAGGCGGCGGCCGCCACCAGTATGCCGACTGCCGGACTGAGTGTGGTGTGGATCTCGCGGTGGAATGAGAGGACCACCCCCATGTACGCTCCGGCGGCCGCAGCGACAAGTCCACCTCCGACGCGCAGAGCAGCTGGATTGACACGGGTCCTCAGTCGCGGATAGAGCCAGACGTGGAGGACCCAGGCGACAACGCCGGCGGTCACCACTGCAAAGACCGTGTTGACGGCGAGGTTGTTGACCTCGTATCTCCCACCGAGGGTGTCATGAGATCTCAGGTAGAAGACGCCATAGGCGCCAAGCGCCGCCGCCGCGCCATAGTAGAGGTCGAAGAACCAGACGGTGCTGTAGACGATGGTGAAACCCATCGCCAACAGCGCGTACACGGCACCTACAGCGAGGCCGTTGAAAGTAAACTGGAGAGCTTGGTCCGCGGACTGGCCGATCTTCCAGGCGATGTAGGCCGCAAATGCCACGGTCAGAACGGTTGCCAGGAGTTGGTTTCCGGACATGTGGACCAATGCGTCCAACCGAACCCGGGCGTCGCGGATGCTTAGCAACTACACCTCCCAATCGGACGCTAGTCGATAGGCAACGGTAGGACACATCATCCACCCGTCGGATTCTGTGTCGGGACGCCGGCTAATCGTCTCTGATTCGTGCCGATGGGGCCGCCGTGACACGGCACGGGTGGCCTGAGGGCCATCCCCACGCTGAGTCTCCCTCTTCGTTACGGACTACTCGCTTGGAGCAGGACCGAGGACCTTGTAACCCTGGTTCTCTTCGGTCCTTTCGGACGTTGGGAGTACCTCCACGACCACGTTGGCGAGGCCCACTACCTCACCATCCTCGTCGAAGCTGTAGTTGTTCCCTATGGTGCCGCTCCAGGTGATGTCATACAGGCAGTCTCTGAACCCGTCAGCATCCTGGTCGTCGCCGGTCTTCTTCAGACACTCTGCGGTGATGTAGACGTCATCGTATGCAGAGCCCAGATACCAGGGCAAGGTGACGTAGTCGTATTTGGCCCTGAAGTTCTTCAGGACCTCCTGCGCCTTGTTGTTACCAGGATCCAGGTCGGCGGATATGGCCTTCATCCCGTTAGCAGCGTCGCCGGCGATCTCCAGCGCCGTCGTCCCAATCGGAACGATGTCGGAGTAGATCGGTCCATTGTAACCCAGCTCCCGCACCTGCTTGACGATGGTTCCTCCGGCGAACTCAGCCTGCGCGGCTACGTGGAGGGCGTCCGGATTTGCGTTGATCAGCTTGGTCAACTGGCTCCTGAAGTCGGTAACGTCGGAGGCGTAACGCTCCTCCGCCACCACGGCGCCGCCGCGTTTCTCAAACTGCTCTACGCTGGTGCGCCTCACACCCTCGGCGTAGTCGGTCGCCTCGGTGATCGTAGCCAGGTTGCGGACCCCGTCGGCCCAAAGCACGTTTCCGGTGTCGATGCCCACTTGGGCATCGCTCATCGAGGTGCGGAAGATGTAGTCTCCCGCTTGGGCGATGTCGGGATTGGTGGCCAATCCGGAGAACATTACGATGCCGTCTTCCTCGGCGAGTGGCGCGGCCCCGAGCATCGCACCGCTGCAGGAGGTCCCAAGAATGATCTTGACTCCGTCGACGTCAGTGAGCTTTTTATAGGCCGTTATCGAGTCCTGCGCGTTGCACTTCTCGTCTTCGACTATGAGCTCGAGCATCCGTCCGTTGATGCCGCCGGCTTCGTTGATCTCCGCTACGGCCATCTCCTTGGCCTGTACGGCCACCGTGCCGTAGGTCTCTCCAGGCCCGGTGACTGACTCCATAACGCCGATTTTGTACGGTTCATCGTCGCCGACCAAGCCACATCCTGCGGCCACCAGTAGCAGAGCTCCCGGTACCAACGTTGTGTCGAACAGCTTCCTTAACAGCACACGCATTTCTCTCTCCTCTCTGCGGCGAAAATCGAACTAGGCAATACGGTTGAGAGACATCCGAAGTTACCAGTCATTTTGATTCGCGGCCGTTCTATCGACACTGTTCGGCGGAACACCGATCGGTGCGGGGTGTAAGCAGGATCACCGTGGCTGGTTTCACGCGGTCCCGTCCAGGAAGTCCGCACTAATGATGCGAATCGACCAGCAGCACCGGCACCCAGTGTATCAGAACGCGCGAACGACTTCAGTAAGGACGATTTAGTTGAGCGTATAGCTCAAACGTGAGTCAAGTTGGCCAGGCGGTACGGTCCAGAGGTCGTGAGGGCGCCATAAGGTGCACAGTCACTTACTTCGGATGTCGTCGTGCCTGCCGGCTTTCGGAACTGGGCCGTCACGGGTCGCCGGACAGCAGGAGTGGACGATCCGTACACGGATGGGGAGCGAACCGGCGATCGCTGAAACCCGCGTAACTCTATTGATCCAGGTGTCGCTGGACCTGAACCGCTGGTCGGAGAGAGATCAGGATCAGGGAGAGGGCCCATTCGGCTACAGGATAGGAGCACCCTAGGGTCGTATCGACGGTGCGGATTCCACTCTCCTAGGCGGTCTCCACGTCGATGCGGTAGGCGAATCTTTCTACCTCCAACTCACCGGTATTCTTCAGGATAGGCGTGGCGTCCATGACGTCGGCGCTGAACATCGAGGATTCATACGGACCCCCGGTCTTGGTTCGGAACGTTGCGGCGCCAGAGTCTGAGACCGGTTCACATCGCTGTTGGACGGGCTCACGAAGGTTTTCATCCTACCGTCGCACTCTAACGATGAGAACAATACCCGCGGCTACACCAATCACTACCACCACGATGACCCACCAAGGGAATCCTCCGTCTGCGACGTCTGCCTCGGACCGCACTGGCTCCACTGTGGGTGTGGGTACGGGCGCTGTCTCGTCCGTGGACATTGGCGCAGGAGTCCTCGTAGGATTCGGCGTTAATGTTGCGGTCGCCGTGGGTTCCGCTGTTGGTGTAGCAACAGGTAGTAACGTTGGAGTTGGTACAGGAGTATCGGTGGGTCCCGACGTGGACACAGGCGTTGGGGTCGACGTTGCTGTAGGTTCAGCCGTTTTCGTCGGAGTGAACGTGGGCGCGACGGTCGGCTCGGGAGTTGATGTAGGAGTGGCCGGCGGTGCAGGTGTAGGTGTAGGTGTGGGTGTAGATTCAGGCACAGCGGTGGGTGTGGGGGTAGGCGTGGGCGTGGGTATAGGCGTGGGCGTGGGCGTGGGTATAGGCGTGGGTGTAGGCGTGGGTGTGGGCGTGGGTGTGGGTATAGGAGTAGGTGTGGGTGTAGGCTCAGGTCTTGGTGTAGGAGCGGGTGTGGGCGGCGCCTGTTGAGTCTCAGCTCCACCCGATTCTGACCAACGGCTGGTGCCCTCGGCGTTGGCAGCTCGCACCTGTACCTCATAACTGGTGCCGGGTTTCAGGTTGTTCAGCGTGATGGATGTGTCGGCGCCAACGAACTCGGCGTCCTGGGACTCTCCCCCGGCTTCACGATATCGTACGTCGTAGTCAATGATCTCGGGCCCATGGTTATCGGGCGCAGTCCAACTAACCACCAGGCCAGTCGGACCGGTGCTCCATACTTCAGGAGCTCCCGGCTGAGAAGGCGCCTCATCCAAGTCCACTACCGTGATGGTCACGTCGATGCCATCATCTCCACCCTCAGTGTCCCGCACCCGCACCTTCACCGAGTACTCGCTCTGGGTCTCGTAGTCCAGCAGCAAAGTCGTAGTGAGCTGTCCCGTATGACGGTCCAAGTTGAAGGACGCCCGGTCCGTTCCCCACAGCCAGTACTCCAGTCGGTCACCATCCCGGTCAATGGCTTGAACCGGTTCTCCCACTTCCGTGCCCACCGCAGAATTCTCCAAAACAGCACGCGTAGCGGTGTCGCCCTCACTGAATGTCGGCGCGTTATTCTCCGGGGGACGTCGGGAGCGTCGTCGAACGATGTCGATGATGGTTGTAGTGATCGACGATGGGACGCCCAGGGAGGGCGGTGGACCGCCTCCGCCATCCACGTTAGAGAGTTCGAAGGAGAAGGTCTCTTCGCCCTCTGCTATGGAATCCACGGTGGTCTGCACCGTGACGATCTCGGCCGCGGCGTCGGACGACGTGAACGTCAGCGTCCCCGACTTCCCTTCGTAGTCCCCACTAACAGCCGGGATGGTATCGTAGTCGACGGTGAGGTCATCCGTCGGTGTGACCCCTCCAGGGAACAGGCTGACGGTGTAGCTGGCCAACCCACCCTCGTCCACGCTGCTGTCCCCCGAGAGGGTCACGGTGATCGGGTCGCTCTCTGAGATGGTCGCCACCGTAGAAGACGCCGATAGGTCGACCGACACCCAGTCTGAGATGTCGCCGGTAACGGTACCCAGGCTGACGGTGAACGACTCTGCAACCTCCGACAGCAAGTCGTCAGTTGCGGTGAGGGTCAGGGTGGTTGTCGCGTTGGCCGTCGCACCCGCCTCGAACGTCACGCTCCCAGAGGGCGAGCTGAAGTCTCCAGAGTCCGGCGTCACCGACCATCCCACGGTGACGTCACGGCCTATGGCGTGGGAGAGGCTCACGGTGTAGGAGGCGTCGTTGCCCTCTAAAACCGCCGTTCCGGAACCCGATAGTGAAAGCGTCCCTTGGTCTGCGTCGTTGATGGTGATCTCGGCCGGCGAGACGGTGAAGCCGCTGACAGTCCCCTCGACGCGGATGGTCTCCTCTCCTTCAACGATCTCGTCGTCCGTCGGGCGTGATGATCAGGCTGGCGGTCCCGGTGGCCGCCTCGGCCGGGATGGTCATTTCCGACGGGACCACAGCGCTGTAGTCGGCGCCCGACCCGGTGGCTGTGGCTGTACCGGACAAGGACAGGGCGACGGTCGTGGTGGCGTTCCGAGTCGTTCCACCCTCCAGCGTGGCCGTCACCGTCACCGTCGTAGCCGTCCCATCCCCTTCGCTCACCTCATCAGGGTCCACCGATAGCGTTATGTCGGTCGGCTCCGCGTCATCGTCCTCAATGGTGGTCGTGATCGACGATGGGTCGTCCAGGGAGGGCGTTGGACCGCCTCCGCCAGCCACGTTAGAGAGTCCGAAGGAGAAGGTCTCTTCGCCCTCTGCTATGGAATCCACGGTGGTCTGCACCGTGACGATCTCGGCCGCGGCGTCGGACGACGTGAACGTCAGCGTCCCCGACTTCCCTTCGTAGTCCCCACTAACAGCCGGGATGGTATCGTAGTCGACGGTGAGGTCATCCGTCGGTGTGACCCCTCCAGGGAACAGGCTGACGGTGTAGCTGGCCAACCCACCCTCGTCCACGCTGCTGTCCCCCGAGAGGGTCACGGTGATCGGGTCGCTCTCTGAGATGGTCGCCACCGTGACGCCGATAGGTCGACCGACACCCAGTCTGAGATGTCGCCGGTAACGGTACCCAGGCTGACGGTGAACGACTCTGCAACCTCCGACAGCAAGTCGTCAGTTGCGGTGAGGGTCAGGGTGGTTGTCGCGTTGGCCGTCGCACCCGCCGCGAACGTCACGCTCCCAGAGGGCGAGCTGAAGTCTCCAGAGTCCGGCGTCACCGACCATCCCACGGTGACGTCACGGCCTATGGCGTGGGAGAGGCTCACGGTGTAGGAGGCGTCGTTGCCCTCTAAAACCGCCGTTCCGGAACCCGATAGTGAAAGCGTCCCTTGGTCTGCGTCGTTGATGGTGATCTCGGCCGGCGAGACGGTGAAGCCGCTGGCAGTCCCCTCGACGCGGATGGTCTCCTCTCCTTCAACGATCTCGTCGTCCTCGGGCGTGATGATCAGGGTGGCAGTCCCGGTGGCCGCCTCGGCCGGGATGGTCATTTCCGACGGGACCACAGCGCTGTAGTCGGCGCCCGACCCGGTGGCTGTGGCTGTACCGGACAAGGACAGGGCGACGGTCGTGGTGGCGTTCCGAGTCGTTCCACCCTCCAGCGTGGCCGTCACCGTCACCGTCGTAGCCATCCCATCCCCTTCGCTCACCTCATCAGAATCCACCGATAGCGTTATGTCGGTCGGCTCCGCGTCGTCGTCCTCAATGGTGGTCGTGATCGACGATGGGTCGCGCAGGGAGGGCGTTGGACCGCCTCCGCCAGCCACGTTAGAGAGTCCGAAGGAGAAGGTCTCTTCGCCCTCTGCTATGGAGTCCTCGGTGGTCTGCACCGTGACGGTCTTGGCCGCGGCGTCGGACGACGTGAACGTCAGCGTCCCCGACTTCCCTTCGTAGTCCCCACTAACAGCCGGGATGGTATCGTAGTCGACGGTGAGGTCATCCGTCGGTGTGACCCCTCCAGGGAACAGGCTGACGGTGTAGCTGGCCAACCCACCCTCGTCCACGCTGCTGTCCCCCGAGAGGGTCACGGTGATCGGGTCGCTCTCTGAGATGGTCGCCACCGTAGAAGACGCCGATAGGTCGACCGACACCCAGTCTGAGATGTCGCCGGTAACGGTACCCAGCATGAGGATGAACGACTCTGCAACCTCCGACAGCAAGTCGTCAGTTGCGGTGAGGGTCAGGGTGGTTGTCGCGTTGGCCGTCGCACCCGCCGCGAACGTCACGCTCCCAGAGGGCGAGCTGAAGTCTCCAGAGTCCGGCGTCACCGACCATCCCACGGTGACGTCACGGCCTATGGCGTGGGAGAGGCTCACGGTGTAGGAGGCGTCGTTGCCCTCTAAAACCGCCGTTCCGGAACCCGATAGTGAAAGCGTCCCTTGGTCTGCGTCGTTGATGGTGATCTCGGCCGGCGAGACGGTGAAGCCGCTGAAGCCGCTGACAGTCCCCTCGATGCGGATGGTCTCCTCTCCTTCAACGATCTCGTCGTGCTCGGGCGTGATGATCAGGGTGGCAGTCCCGGTGGCCGCCTCGGCCGGGATGGTCATTTCCGACGGGACCACAGCGCTGTAGTCGGCGCCCGACCCGGTGGCTGTGGCTGTGCCGGACAAGGACAGGGCGACGGTCGTGGTGGCGTTCCGAGTCGTTCCACCCTCCAGCGTGGCCGTCACCGTCACCGTCGTAGCCATCCCATCCCCTTCGCTCACCTCATCAGGGTCCACCGATAGCGTTATGTCGGTCGGCTCCGCGTCATCGTCCTCAATGGTGGTCGTGATCGACGATGGGTCGCCCAGGGAGGGCGTTGGACCGCCTCCGCCAGCCACGTTAGAGAGTCCGAAGGAGAAGGTCTCTTCGCCCTCTGCTATGGAGTCCTCGGTGGTCTGCACCGTGACGGTCTTGGCCGCGGCGTCGGACGACGTGAACGTCAGCGTCAGCGTCTCCGACACCCCTTCGTAGTCAGCACTGCCAGCCGTATCGTCAGCGGTATCGTAGTCGACGGTGAGGCCATCCGTCGGTGTGACCCCTTCAGGGAACAGGCTGACGGTGTAGCTGGCCAACCCACCCTCGTCCACGCTGCTGTCCCCCGAGAGGGTCACGGTGATCGGGTCGCTCTCTGAGATGGTCGCCACCGTAGAAGACGCCGATAGGTCGACCGACACCCAGTCTGAGATGTCGCCGGTAACGGTACCCAGCATGACGATGAACGACTCTGCAACCTCCGACAGCAAGTCGTCAGTTGCGGTGAGGGTCAGGGTGGTTGTCGCGTTGGCCGTCGCACCCGCCGCGAACGTCACGCTCCCAGAGGGCGAGCTGAAGTCTCCAGAGTCCGGCGTCACCGACCATCCCACGGTGACGTCACGGCCTATGGCGTGGGAGAGGCTGACGGTGTAGGAGGCGTCGTTGCCCTCTAAAACCGCCGTTCCAGAACCCGATAGTGAAAGCGTCCCTTGGTCTGCGTCGTTGATGGTGATCTCGGCCGGCGAGACGGTGAAGCCGCTGACAGTCCCCTCGACGCGGATGGTCTCCTCTCCTTCAACGATCTCGTCGTCCGTGGGCGTGATGATCAGGGTGGCGGTCCCGGTGGCCGCCTCGGCCGGGATGGTCATTTCCGACGGGACCACAGCGCTGTAGTCGGTGCCCGACCCGGTGGCTGTGCCGGACAAGGACAGGGCGACGGTCGTGGTGGCGTTCCGAGTCGTTCCACCCTCCAGCGTGGCCGTCAACGTCACCGTCGTAGCCATCCCATCCCCTTCGCTCACCTCATCAGAATCCGCCGATAGCGTTATGACGGTCGGCTCCGCGTCGTCGTCGTCAATGGTTGTAGTGATCGACGATGGGACGCCCAGGGAGGGCGGTGGACCGCCTCCGCCATCCACGTTAGAGAGTTCGAAGGAGAAGGTCTCTTCGCCCTCTGCTATGGAATCCACGGTGGTCTGCACCGTGACGATCTCGGCCGCGGCGTCGGACAACGTGAACGTCAGCGTCCCCGACTTCCCTTCGTAGTCCCCACTAACAGCCGGGATCGTAGCGTAGTCGACGGTGAGGCCATCCGTCGGTGTGACCCCTTCAGGGAACAGGCTGACGGTGTAGCTGGCCAACCCACCCTCGTCCACGCTGCTGTCCCCCGAGAGGGTCACGGTGATCGGGTCGCTCTCTGAGATGGTCGCCACCGTAGAAGACGCCGATAGGTCGACCGACACCCAGTCTGAGATGTCGCCGGTAACGGTACCCAGGCTGACGGTGAACGACTCTGCAACCTCCGACAGCAAGTCGTCAGTTGCGGTGAGGGTCAGGGTGGTTGTCGCGTTGGCCGTCGCACCCGCCGCGAACGTCACGCTCCCAGAGGGCGAGCTGAAGTCTCCAGAGTCCGGCGTCACCGACCATCCCACGGTGACGTCACGGCCTATGGCGTGGGAGAGGCTGACGGTGTAGGAGGCGTCGTTGCCCTCTAAAACCGCCGTTCCAGAACCCGATAGTGAAAGCATCCCTCTGTCTCCGTCGTTGATGGTGATCTCGGCCGGCGAGACGGTGAAGCCGCTGGCAGTCCCCTCGACGCGGATGGTCTCCTCTCCTTCAACGATCTCGTCGTCCGTGGGCGTGATGATCAGGGTGGCAGTCCCGGTGGCCGCCCCGGCCGGGATGGTCATTTCCGACGGGACCACAGCAGTGTAGTCGGTGCCCGACCCGGTGGCTGCCCCGGACAAGGACAGGGCGACGGTCGTGGTGGCGTTCACAATCGTTCCAACGTCCAGCGTGGCCGTGACGGCGAACTGGGTTAACGAGGCCTCCTCGACGATGGAACCGGGACTGACCGACAGGGCGAAATCCCGATCCATAACGGTGACAGTAATTTGTGCCGTCTTTCCCCCGACGGATGCGGTCACATCCACGGAATAATCATTGCTTGCGACGCTGCTGGACGGGACCTCGTAGTCAGGGGCAGTCCTGAATGTCAGCACACCGTCGCTGGTGATGGCAAATTTGCCACTGTCCATGCCTGAAACAGACCAGGTGGTTGTGGTTGCGTAGGAGAAGTCTGCCACCGCCCATGTCTCTGTCTCCATATACCCGAGGTGCGCTTTCGACAGTTCGGTAAAGTCCAGATGGGCTGGGCCAATCAAACCGAGGTTGCCATTGAGCCAGACTTCTTTGAGCTTGTCCAGTTGATTCAGCTCTTCGGGTATCTCCCAATCCAGTTCGTTACCGGACAGATCCAATCCTGTCAGGTTGCTCAAGTTGCCCAGCTTGGAGGGTATTGAGCCACTGAGACCGTTGTTAGACAGGTTCAAAGTGATCAAGCTGCTCAGACCGCCCAGGTCGGAGGGGATGACGCCGTGAAGCTGGTTGGTAGAAAGATCCAAAGTCCCCAAGCTGCTCAGATCGCCCAGGTCAGAGGGGATGGTGCCGGAGAGCTGGTTGCCAGAGAGGTTCAAAGTCCCCAAGTTGCTCAGACCGCCCAGGTCGGAGGGGATGGAGCCAATGATCCCGTTGTCGGAAAGGTTCAAAGTCCCCAAGCTGCTCAGATCGCCCAAGTCGGAGGGTATGGTGCCGGTGAGGCTCCAGGATGGCAACCCTAGTCCAGTCACCCGCTGCGGACTCCCGGCAACGGTGATGCCGTTCCAACTGCCGATCGGTTCGTTCTCACTCCAGTTCAGAATGGCTGAGCCGGCCAGCGTGGCCTTCAGGGAGAGCAGCGTGTTGCAATCCGCGAGCAACCTGGGGTTATCGGACGGCACAGCACTTCCGTTTTCGCAGGTGGATTGCGCTTGCGCCAGGCCCCAGGAGACGATGGCAAATGCCGAGGTCAGCGCAAGAGAGGCGACCAGTAGAGCCCATCGACGGATAGATCGTCGACAGCGGGGACCGGATAGTCTCCCATTGCGCGCCAGATCATGCAGTGAGGCGGACCGCAGCATATATCAATGCCATTCCCAGGAGTCTCAAATGCAAGCCGCAATCTTGGGGGGATTAGTCACCTGCGCCCTCTTGTTCCTCGATCGGGATTTCCCATATTGGCAGCCTTCTAGCTCAAAGGGCACGCCAAACGAGGCTATGGGATCATATTCAGGTACTGCGAAGCATGTCAATCGCCGGTCTATCCCATGAGGGACGCGTTTGCAGTCGTAAGACCACCCTTCTTGTCCGTCTTCATCGTCGCGGAGCAGATAGGCGAAGTCATCAAGGTAGGTCGAGTCAGATGGACCTGGATATGTAGACCGCATTACGTAGCGCACACCCTGGGCGTCCGGCCCATCGTGGCCGCCGTGCGCTGCATATGGCAATGAGGGCCGCCGTTCAGCGCCGAGAACACGACGTAAAGCGCAAGCGCGGTGACTTAATTGCAGTACAAGAGATAACGCTCATAGCTTCGACTTTACCGCCGCCAACCGGCGGGCAACCGGTGTCGACACGCACGTCGTCGAGCCGTTTGACAGCACAGCCCACTGGGAGATACTGCACGTCAGCCCAAAGGCGGAGTATGACGAGTTTCGGGATGGTCCTTCCGGCGACAGATCCGCCCCCGTGCTGTTTTCCTGGGCAGACGACGATACCAGGACCACTCACGGCATCGTCTACGGCATCCGGTCGCCATCGCTGCCGGTCCTGGCGAGCCAGTCCTTCCTCGACGCCTCGGGGTACGAACTAGGCGACGAGTTTCTCATATCACTCGGTGCCAATACCGTACGAGTGCGCCTGGACAAGGACATACAGTTCTTCCCCACCTTGAACCCCTTGACGGAGACGTTTCTGGTCGCAGACCTACGGTCGTTGGTCCTGTTCGCCAACTTGGACCCGATGACGAAGGAGTTTCAGGCCAACGAGATATGGATTTCCAGTACCAGCGTCGGCGCGGACCGACTGGCCCTCGTAGCACGACTTAAGGAGGAGCCGTTCACGAGCAGGTTCGTCGACAATAGAGAGAGCCGGTTTGCAGACTCCCAGGTCGATCCTTTGGCGAAGTCCGGTTGGAGCGCACTTCTGTTCGTCGCGTTTGCGGCTGCTTTGATCACCAGCGCCATCGGCTTCCTGGTCCATGCATACGTCTCTGCGCGCGTTCGCGAGCGCCAGTTCGCATTGATGAGAACCGTCGGGTTTTCCACCAGGCAACTCATCGCGCTCGTTTGCGTCGAACAGGCATTGCTCATTGGTGTAGGCGTGGCGCTCGGGACATGGATGGGCGGGAGGCTCAGCAGGGTGATCATGCCGTTTCTTGGCCACGATGACCTGGGGGCCCAGGTCGTCCCGCCGCTCGTTATCGAGGTGGACTGGACAGCGTTGGCGATGGCCTACTCTTCGATGGCATTGCTCTTTGCACTGATCATCGCCGGGGTAGTCCTGTTCATCCGCAGGTTATCCCTGCAACGCATCCTACGACTTGGGGAGGGCTAGGCCGTCGTCGATGCAGCCCGTGACGGGACATGAAGCCCTTTGGCTACGGCGTCTGGGCCCCTGTCGTGTTGAGTTGAATGGAGTAGAGTGACTTGTTCGCGGCGATGAAAAGACGACTCTTGTCAGGTCCGCCGAAGGTGCAGTTGGCGGTGCGCTCCTCCGGCACCAGGATCGTCCCCAGAAGCTCGGCCTCTGGGCTGTAGACCTGTACTCCGTCCCAGGCGCTGGTGAACAGGTTCCCGTCGATGTCGACGCGAAAGCCATCGGCAAGTCCGGGCCTGACCTCCGCAAACACGCGGCTGTTGACCAGACGGCGTCCATCGAGGACGTCGAAGGCGCGGACGTGCCTCGGCTCTCCGCTGTCGGCGACGTAGAGGATACTCTCGTCCGGCGAGAAGCATATGCCGTTGGGTCGGTCGAAGTCGTCACAGGCGATCTCCAGTTCGTTCGACTGGGGATCGAACCGGAACACGTAGCAGGCACCGAGCTCGCTTTCGGCCTTGTGGCCCTCCCGGTCTGACAGGATGCCGTAGGGCGGGTCGGTGAACCAGATCGTTCCGTCAGACTTTACGACCAGGTCGTTAGGCGAGTTGAACCTCTTGCCCTGGTAGTTGTCCACGAGAGTGGCGACGCTTCCGTCGTGCTCGGTGCGGCTTATGCTTCGACTTCCGTGCTCGCAGCTCACCAGCCGTCCCTGTCGGTCGCGGTAGTGCCCGTTGGTGAAGTTAGCCGGCTGCCGAAACACGGAGGATCCATCGGCATCAGACCATTTCATAATCCGGTCGTTCGGGATGTCACTCCACAGGACGTAGTCCCCCTCGGCGAAGTAGACCGGCCCCTCGGACCACTCCATCCCCGTACAGTGCCTGGTTAGCTTCGCGCCTTCGGGCAGCATGCGCCGGAACCTGTCGTCGTAAATCTCGAAACCTTCTCCGATCTCATCCGGACTACGATAGGTCATCGCCGACTCTCCCAGAGGCTGAATTCGGTCCGCAGGGTTACATCGAGTGCATTGTACGCGCATCGAGACGCTCGCCGGGAAGCCGGCGACTTGGCTAGGTTGTGGCAGACTGTTTGGCGAGGTAGCATCTGTACAGTCCACCAGCATGAGAGCAGGGAATCGAAAACGGTAATTGAACGGTTCATTGACTCGGAAACCAGTACCTGTGACAATCCGGAAAGCTCTCAGCGTCGGAAGCTGAGTGGCGGGAGGGGCTGCCATCAGTGAATGTATCGTTATTCGGAGGTAGACCGAATGTTTAGACCGAGAATCGCAGGGCTAGTTTCCGTCGTTCTGTATGCGGCGGTGATGGGCGTTAGCGCAGTGACGGCCCAGGAAGCAACGACCGTCACGCTGGAGCCGAGCCAAGATACATCCATCTACTCGGAGGACGGAGGTCTTAGCAATGGGGCTGGCCCCTTCCTATTCTCGGGAGGCACCGGTCCCAAGGGAGGCGGCGCAGACCGTCGGGCGCTGCTGGCGTTCGACATAGCGGTCGTGGTTCCCGAGGGGGCCACGGTCACGGACGTTGAGCTCTTCTTGACCGCCAATAGGACGGTGGGAGGGAGTGTTCCCTTCGCGCTGCACAGGGTCCTGGGAGAGTGGGGTGAAGGTAGTTCAGATTCCGGAACTCCAGGCGGACTAGGGGCGGAGGCCGCTGCGAACGACGCCACGTGGTCTCATCGATTGTACGACACCGAAACCTGGCGGAACGTTGGAGGCGACTTCGAGCCGGAGGTGAGTGCTGAGACTAACGTGACCGGCGTCGGCGGGTACGCTTGGTCATCCGAGGGCCTTGTAGACGACGTACAGAGATGGCTGGAAGATCCTGCTTCCAACTTCGGATGGATCCTGATCGGCGAGGAAGAGGCCCTAAGAGTCGCCAAACGGTTCGGCAGCAGGGAGGGCGACGAGTCCGACCGACCGACGCTCCGAGTCACCTACATCGTAGGTGCCCAGTCGGACGCGGAAGAAGGGGCAAAGTCTGAGGAGACCCCGACCCCGACCCCGACCCCGACCGCAGCGTCGTCCCCGACCACACCGCCGCCAACCGGCGATGTCGAGATCCCCGGGATAGTTCTCCTTGCGCTAGCTACGTTAGGCGCCGGGCTGGTCGTAGGCGGTATCGCGATGGCATCAACCGGTCGAGACCTCGGTGCTCGGACGGTTCACCTCGCCAGCATCGTTGCCAACAAGTCATCTTGACCGATCGGAGTGTAACCGGCTTACGAGCAAGCTCGGCGGGTGCGTTCTACACGGGTTGACGCCAGGGATAGCACTTCGCTGCTCAAAGGTGAGATATCGCCGATTCTCTCCGGTTCGCGAGCGACCTTGGGGTCAGCTCGAAGAGCGGCTCCTGTCCTCTAAAGAACCGCTCGATCTCATCGACCATCAGAGTGAAGAAGCGTTGGTAGCTTGTCAGCGTCATGCCCGCTATGTGCGGGCTCGTGAAGGTGTTGGGGAGCCCAATGATCTCACTGTCGGGCGGAATCGGCTCCGGATCGAACACGTCCAGCCCCGCACGATGTCACCGCGCTTTCGGCGCGCTATCAGCGCGTCGCTGTTGACCACGGCTCCGCGCGACACGTTCACGAACACCGAGTCGGAAGGGATCATGTCCAACTCCCTCTGGCCGATCATCCCCTTTGTGCCAAGTGTGAGGGGAGCCAGGCAGACGATGACATTGGACTCCGAGAGTAGGTTGTCAAGGGAGGTCTTTACGACGCCTATCGCTTCCGGCATCTCGCTGGCCAGATAGGGATTGTAGACTCGGATATCCAGATCGAAGATCAGCTCCTGCTCGATATCCTCCCGGTCCGATGGGGTGAATCCCGCCTGCCCTATCAGTTGTCTAGCCTTGTACTTGATGAGCCTGACGGCATACGCGTCGATGCCGCCGTATTGGTTGTCGTGACCCATTGAGCCTCCTCGGGGCCGAGGAGGTGCTCGCGTGGGTGTCGACCTGTGCCGGTACGACCGCTCCCGGTCGAAGACCTCGAACAGCTCCGCCACCGATCTCTTGAGGGCAAAGCCGTCCTGGTTGCGCGCGGTGTGGGGTCCGTTGTCCTTGCCGAACACGATCTGCCGCACCGCACGGGGCGGTGGTTCGAACACGGGCTCACAGTCCCGCACCTCGAGCCCTTCGAGTCACCCGTATCTGATCTCCTGCATCACTTCGACAACGCGTTGCCTGGCAGGAGTCAGGGCCACCTTGGTCACACCTGTCATTTCCGGACCTCCTTCCACGCTATCTGGCGCATCAACGAAATCACCCCCTGGGAGGCGGGTCCGGCGAGGGTTCCTCCCAGGGGGCGTTGCCCGGATTGCGGGCACTGCCTTTCGGGGGAAGATCTCTCGTCGGAGCCTTCACCCCTTAATGGCGAAATTTCGATGAACGACGTGCATGGGCAATGGCGTGAGGGAGGCAAAGACCGTGGTAAAATTGTCCAATGGCGACCTTGAGAGTTCGCACACTGTCCGTAATAGCAGTCGCCCTCATCCTGACAGGCTGTTCGGAGCCCGTTGTCGCGCCCGAGCCAGTGCCGCCACAGGCGCCACCAACTGCACTGACCGCACCGACTGCTGAGCCTGATCCGGCATTCACGCCACCTGCAGAACGCTGGCGACCCTTACCGTTACCCACGGCCACGCCGTTGGAGACGGCATCAACGGCCGATACTTGGCTGTACCTGACGGCCTTTCAGAACGACTTCGTCAGTGTCGTCGACCCGGCCAGCGGACGTGCGCTACACCAGATCCCCGTAGAAGGCGATCAGGCGGGAATGGCGATTTCGCCCGATGGCACTCGACTGTACATCGTAGACGGCTTACCAGCTTCCGATGGACAGTTGCGCGTATTTGATACGACGGGGTGGGACGTTGTTCACGTGGAGCCGGTCCCCGACCGTTCTCGGTTGTTGGGGGGCAACCCCGTCTCTCTATCGCCTGATGGTCGCTGGCTCGTCGTTGGCTCTTTCGACTATGACCGCAGAGTCGGGTGGGAGCGGGTGTTCGATACTCAAGGGCTTCATTTCCTGCCCGATGGGGCCTGGCCGCTGGACGACTGCCGCGAGCATGTCGGCCTGGTCGGACATCCTGATATAGATAGCCTCTATGTCCAGTGCCACAGCTTCGTGGCAGCGCTGGCCGCTGACGACCTATCCCCGCGCTGGCGCGCCCCAAGCCCGGGGCTTTCTGCGCGAGACCGCTATGGCTGGAAAGTAGTAGGTCATTCGACACTGGTGGTGTCCCCGGACGGCAAGCGCCTCTACGGGATGTACCCGCTCGAAGAGAGGATACATACTGGTTCGCGGGTTCCAGTGATCCGCGTTGATCTCGGGGTCATCGCCTGGGACACGAGGGATGGGGGTCGAGTGCAGGACAGTCTGATGAGCGAGCAGGTATCCGTACCGGTAGGATCGAATAGCGGCTCCGACCTGCCAAGCCTCGTCTTTTCTGCAGACGGGCGACGCCTCTTTGCCCTGTGGCATGACATGATGTGGTCCCTGGGCTCCGCGACGTTGGAGGTCGAGGACGCACTCAAGCTCCCCACGCCCGTGATCGATGCAGCCCTGAGTATTGACGGCAGTGAACTGTACTTGCTGCCCGGCACCCCAGGAAGCCACGGTAGGCGGGACAACGGGGTTCTAACGGTGGACACCGCCAACATGGAGGTGGTTCGTCAGGCCGCCGACTGGCCCAGGCTGAACGGACCCTTCTTCTACGCCGCCCCTGCCCCCGAACCGTAGACTCCTCGATAGTCCGCTAGGTTCGGTCCAGGCTACGATGCAGCTACTCGGAAGGTGGAGCTGGTACTGCCGATCTAGAAATCAGGTGGATGGACGGATTGCCGTTCTTTTGGTTCACCATACCCATCTGGGTGTAGTTGCACACCCGGTGTTCCCACTTCACCTGAATCGAGACGGTGTTGCCGTCGATGGACCGGATCGACACGTCGGTCCAGGACGTGCCACGTGGAGTGGGAAAGAAGTCCACTGGACCATCGCCCTTGGGAGCGGGGACGTGGGCCTCTCGAAACGGCAAAAGGATGTCATCGACGGACCGAAGGAGGCGCGGCCTCTGGCTACCGACGAGTGAGATCTCGTCCGCTAGCGGTATGAAAGCCGACTTCCGCTGTCCAGCACTCCCTCAACACGCGGCGTACATAGGCTGCCCGTTGGAGCCAACAAGACAAACGGCTTTTCGCTCTGGCTTGAAAGGCCTTCTACGATGTGACCTAAGTCCTCCGGTTCGAGCTGGATGGTCAGGAAGACGGGAAAGCGGAAGCCCGCGTATGGCGAGAAGACACCGATCCGCGTCGTCTGATGGAACCCTGTTTCCGGCTCGCTCTCCCCCTCCACATTGAGGGCGGCGGTCCAACTCGTAGACGGCGATGTCCGGCCGCTTCAGCGGGAATGTCGGTCAGCGACGCCAGCACCGGCAGACCGCCACGATGTCGTCCGGCCCGTGCTCAACCACGTCATGCGCGCACCCACAGCCGGGACGCCCCGTCCAGGGATGCGAAGAGGCCCATTTGCCGTTAGGTCGAAGAAAAGGCTTGGCCGACACGTAGTCCTCTCCGAACCGCGCCCGCCATTCCGCGTCCACGGCCGACATGCCAGGAACGGCTTCCAGCGCTGACCAGAAGCCTCTCGGGCTACTCCTCATCCTCATCCTCATCCTGTTCGACGAAGCCACGTTTGGTGAGCCAGTCCTCCACGACGTCGACGTCGGCGTCGTTGTCCCTAGTGTACTGGGCGATGTTCGAGGGGCGGATGGTCACCGTCCGGAGATTCCTCGCGTCGGTGAACTTGACCTGAAAGCTTGCTCCAATGATGCGTGCCCTGTACGGCATGCGGCGACCATTTGCCTCGAGCGCTGCGAAGATGTCGTTCGCCTTGCGGATTTCGATCTCCTGCTCCGCACCGCCCCACAGGTATTGAACCTCCTTCAGCTGAACCCAGTCCATTCCATCGATGTCTGTGCAGACGACCGACGCCGCTCCATCCCGCCGTAGCGGCTCAAGCGTGTACTTGCCGGTGCCGGGGAAGAAGTCCTGGTCGCCGAAGAGATTACGGCCGAACTCCCTGCGGTAGATCTCTTTCTCTCCCTGATTGCACGCGTTCATCCGGAGTTCGCCAAGGGAGGGTTCATAGACCGGCACGTCATGCTTCTCCGGGCGGTAGAACACGCTCGAGGTCTGGCCGCCGTCGAGACTGCCTTCATGCCGGAACGGATCGCCGTGGCGCACGAGGAACCAGACCGATTCGCCTTTCGGATACACGAAGACCCGCGATCCCCGGCCACGCTTCTTCTTCTCGAACCAGCCGTCTAGATCATGTCCAAGGGCGGTCAGCGTTTGTGCGGAGGGTTGGTTGAATGCGGGGACGGGTAGCGCCTCGGTCTGGAAGTACTCGAATGACCTCGGCCGGGTGAGATACCGCTCGGCGTACTTGCGTTCCACGAGCCGCCGGTCCTGGAGGAAGACGAGGACCGCGACATCCGCTGCCGTAGGGTCGGGGTTCCCGTCCAGCGAGATGCCGTTGCGCTGCGCCACTTCGAGCAGGAGGTCCATGCCTTCGTCGGTGGACATCTCGTGCACGAAGAAAAGGTCATCGACCAGGTCCTTCGGCGTGTCCGTGTCCGGACTCATCAGCACCTCGACCAGCCGCTCGTAGTCCAGGCCGTTCGACCCGTTCGGCGATGTCAACGACAGCCCCCGGCTCGCAAAGTAGGGCGTGTGTGGCTCCAGAAACTTCAGGAGACGCATCGGCTCGATGGCCTTGAGACCCGCGGACTGTGCGAAACGTCGGAGGTTGTAGGTTGCCTTTGGTTGGACTCTCCTTGCCTAATGTTGTCGGGTTACCCCTGCGCTGGATCAGTGCTGACCGCAGGCCGGCTGACGGCCACGACTTTGCCCACGATGCGCAGTCCATCGTCCGGGCCGATCGGCATGGGATCGAGTTCCGGGTTCTCGGGCCGGAGTTCGATCCGTTCGTCACGGATGAACAGCCGCTTGACCGTGGCCTCCTCCTCGAGGAGCGCGACCACGATGTCGCCGCTTTCCGCCACGGGCTGTTCCCGAACCACGACCAGGTCCTGGTCGTGGATGCCGGCGTCGATCATGCTGTCACCCTGGACCTCCAACGCAAAGCAGCGGCCGGAGCGGGCGGCGCGGCTGTCGACAAGCACCTCGCCGCCGACGTTCTCCTCGGCCAGAATCGGTTGGCCGGCGGCAACTCTTCCGACAATGGGAACGGCCATCAGTTGGAGGACCTCGTCTGGCGGCTCCCGCATCACGGTCAGGCCGCGCGCCTTCCGGGACTCCCGCCTGACAAAGCCCTTGCGGACGAGTCGTCCCACCTGGTCATGCGCGCTCGGGGCCGATATCCCGAGAATGTCCGCCAGTTCTTGGATCGTCGGGGGGAGAACCCCCGTTCGTCGGTGAAGCGGCGCAGTGCGCGCAATGTGCGCCGTTGTGGGGCGGTGATCTCCTCGACGGGTCGTCTGCCCCTCGATTGACTAATCATGTCAAGTCTCCTCGGCTGCGGATTGCGGTAGATTCCCTCAAACTCGACGGCATCGAGTAGAGGTCCACCAGAACCAGCACGTTCGCTTTCGTCTTGTTTGCTCGACCTACAGACGAATATTTATTATATTAACCTAATATATATTAGGTTAATAGCGAAATGGCAGAGTACCTTAAGCCTAGTTCGGGACCAGTCCATGACCACGAGCTCTGGACAATCAACAAAACAGTGGGAGCTTTTTGAACGAAAGAGGCGTCCTACTATGTGAGAATGGATTCCGCTGGAGGAGGTGCGCTTTGTCACGTCTGATGGCAATCTTGTTGGCACTAGCGGTCCTTACGCTAGTGGCCTGTGGGGACGACGCGACAACCTCGGAGAGCGTTAGACTGGACCTCGGGGATGGGATTGTCGTGGCATTCGTGAAGGGTCAGTCGACGGAGCTGCCGGGAAAGGTTGCCTGCGTTACCCACGTTCCCTCCGGCTCTCAGGCTGTGCTGGACAGCGAGGGGAGGAGCATCGAACGACACAACGGGCGTGACGACGGCACAAGCCGCCTGGACGCTGTATTGGCGGACGAGGCGGCTATGGAACCCATCACAAGGGGCATTCAGAGCGACGATGAGCACCCGCCTAGCCGGAAGGAGCACATCCTTTGGATACCTTCAGTCAAGTTCGGTGGCATTACATACTTGGGGATAGATGGCAGTGTCCTGACCGCCGACCAACTAGGCCATGAGCTATATCGGGTGGCCTTCAGGGTCGATGGGTACGTCGGTTCCAGCTGCAGTAATCAGGACGGCGATGCCACCTTCCTGAACCCAGGTATGCCTGGGTACGCGGTCAAGGGCTATGCGCCCAAGTTCCGGCTGGCGACGGTGGAGGGCGGTAGAGTCACCATGCTATGAAGCGGACACCAATCCAAACGCTAAAACCGGTGGAGACCTTCTCGACATCCGAGGTAAGGTCACGGCCGTCGACGTGCTCAGTGAAGAGGACGCAGCCACGGTGCTCGGCGCGATTGATGAGGAGAGCGCTGTTAGCCAATTCGTCGAAGCGGTCCTCGCATCGCCCGTTGATCAGGAAGGCGGGGACCATGAAGGGGAGAGGTACTTTCTCGGGTTCCGGCTCGCCGACGGCACGTCTGTTGTTCGGTCCTTCTGGATGGATTCAGGTGATCTGTCGCGAGGCATCATCACAGACCCCACAGTAGCAACGTCCGTGCGTCGAGCGTTGTCGAATGAAGAGTCGACGCAAGCAGCTAAGAGACCTGTGCCGTGGGGTGGCGGGACGGGGATTATGTTGCCCCAGGCCGTCGAACAGGGGCTCGCTGCACAGCCATCACCCGATTGGGATCTGATGAACGTGCCCGGCTGGGCCAGTCAGCCGGGCTTCTCTCTACGCCTGCCTCTTGGATGGGAGGCAAAGGAGACCTGGGGCATAGACTCCTATGTAGGTGAAGTGGCGGGAGATGGCATGCTGCTTCGGTTTGACTACGGCGGGTTCTCGTCGTCGTTGGACCCAGCCGACGACCCGGAACACAGCTATACTGTAACGTACGAGGAGATCGGTGTGTTCGAGGCAAGGCTTGTTACTCTCGTGGATGCCTCCGGAGGACTCACCGGTGTCCATTTCAGCAGGATGGATGGCCCCAGCCTCACCCTCTACGGAGTAGACCTTACACCGCAGCAGCAAAACACCGCCTTCGCCATCTTCAGGACTATCCGTAGCGGCAACATAGACGCCGGGCGCACTATCGCTGCGCAGAGCGCTGCGATGCCTACTCCCATAGTGCGGTTTGACGTCGCGGAAGCCGTCACTCCGACCCCAACAGACGTACGTTGCGTTTCCACTGGTACTCCTACCCCTACTCCTAGGCCGGAGCAGCGAAGGCCCGATACTCCAACTGATCCCGGAGCGGCGCGGCCCTACTACGGGCCGTCACTCGACGTTGACTACGACGACAGCTGGGTAGAGAACATTCCCTCGACCATCGGCGGTTACAAGGTGCGCTACATTAACACACCAAAGAGCAGGGCATGTAGCAAACTACCGTTGATATCCCTGCAGATTCCACGGGACTCCACGAAGTCCTCCACACGTGTACTTGGCGTGCAGGCCCTTAAGGAGGAGCTTAGGTCGATTCCCGGCGTTCCCCACAACATTCGGCTGTCCTTTACTCCCCGCAAGTTCGACCCGGTTGAGAAGGCCAATAAGGACAAGGAAAACAATGCGCATAGCCTTGAACATGGATGCATCCGCCTCGGCGGACCAATTGAACTCAAGGATGATAGTGGAGGCTGACCGGTCCCAGCTCTTTGGAACTGTTGAAGCCGCGGGTTGAGAGTGACCTTGAGTGTCTAGAAGGCGAATATGGTTGCAGTGATTGCGCTGTCTCTCGCTACAGGCGTGGGTGTTGCCCTGGGCTTCAGCGTTCTCGTCTGCAAGGGCTTCGAGAGACTCTTCCAGGGAGTCGACCTTCGCCTCCAACTCGAGCACCCGCTCATCCCTGGCGGAATCTTCGCCCCCACCGGTACATGCAAGCAAAGCGGAGGCCAGCAGGATGCAGACCGCCATCGTACCCAGATATCGCAGAGAGCCGGCCCCATTAGACGCTGGGGCGACGATCATGTTCATCATCGGCTACGCTAGGAGCTCCAGCGCCGTATTGATCGCGCTTGCCATCACCGAATCCGTGTCACTCGAACTGCGAAGTTGCTCACATCTGGTTGGACGAGTCGGGCTGCATCAACAACGCTGGCGAGTACCCACCCTGCAGCGCTCGGCGTCCACTCTGGCAGCGTGACCGACACGCCGAGGCCCGAATCCGCTGGGGAGATGGAGTGGATCGGCCACTCGTCCCCCGCTTTGATCGCGTGCTGCTCAGGCACGGCTGCCACCGGTCCGAACTCGAACGATCCGGTGTTCCTCCGCTGCAGGCTGGTGACCAGATCTGCCTCTGTACGGTCCCCGAGCAACTCGTTGTCAAAGGCGATGAGAGCATCTGCTCTCGCCTTCAAGCTCGTATTGAACCAGTTGAGCACAGACACCAGGTAACTACGGCAGCTCCCCGTATGGGCCTCCCGGCCACTTACCGTCACCTGGAGACTGGACAACTTGACGGTTCCAAAGCGGGAGAGCGCATCATCAAAGCACTGGATCAGCGCCGGTAATGCCATAGCTGGATCGACGGCACTGTCGCTTCGCGGCATTTCGAGCCGTGAAAAGCCGTACCAGCCGCCCCCGATGTCTGGGATCGGCGCCGCCAGCTCCGTGCCTGGCTCGAGGACACCAACGATCCCAGCGTCCAGTCCGACCTGCACAAATCCGATTCGGGAGGCGTCGGTCCCGGCGGTAAGCTCTGCCTCCTCTATCCCCCAAAGCAGCGGGCCGCGGGGGCGGGGGATCGCCATCGTGGACCAACTCATCAATTCGCCGCGGGCATTGAAAACGCTGTAGAGGTCCTCCTCTTCGGAATCGATGGTGGCCGGGCCGGATAGTTGTCCGAATGCCTCAAGGAAAAGCGTCGATGTCACAAAAACGGCTCTCCTTCCACAGTCATTGATACGAAGGGTTGAATTCGGCGCTGGTGAGGTCGGGATCGAGCACACGATGCCATTCGGACCGAGCGGGAGTCAACCTGTGAGGACGTCACCCAATACCGGGAGCGTTGGCTCCGCTTGCGTAACCCTCTTCATAACCACTCACCGTTCGGCGAGGGAGAATAAGCCGCCATTCCAGGAAGGAATTAGGAATCCGGACGGCTCGACGAAGGTGGAAGCACGGCTGACGCCGATTTCCTCTTATCCGATCAACGGAATCGGAGGCGGAAGCGCTGTCAAGCACCCTTCCGCCACTAACCGCTGCTGGGCCAATAGCGTGCGGATAGTCGGTCATGCGTATGCGTCAAACTCCACCTCAAATCTAGCCCGCTGGAGCTTCCTCCAATGGTCAATACAAGGGAGGCCACAAAAAATGCGTCGTCGTCGAAAGAAATAGGAAACATGACGCTCTTGGCCAAATCAGCGGGTGTATCCTCTGGCCTGGGATCGATCCGTGCGAAATGCGCTCCTACTTTGTTCCGCCAGATGTGTAGCTGCGGTAGAACGTGCTGTAGATACTTGGTTGCCTTGGAAGTATCGCCTCCATTAATGAGCCAACCGGCTAGCTTTACGTAGTTGCAAGCCGTTACCGAATACCAATGGAAGGCACACGCAACGAAGTCCTGTGGGATTCCTTCAAGCTCCGGAGCACTACCATACATGCGAACTATTCTGTCGTTTCCCAACCTGTCCCTGATTTCCGATTCTAACCGCTGGACTTGAGCATTGAGGAAGTTCAGGCCTTTTGACAGATACTCCAGGGAACGGAGTTCGTTGAATTGCTGCTCCGCGGCTTCATCTGGAATCTCAAGATTGTCAACATAGTCAATAATCATCGTTAGGCGTCGCGCTCTGTCACGTTAGACGCTCTCCATTTCGCTGGCCGTTCCATTCGCGTCCTGAGTTTGCTCAAAAACCGGGTGGTGTGAATCCTCACCCGGGCCTCAGTAACTCCTCTGCTGTAATAATTGGGGGTCTGCCAGCTTTGCTAATGCGACCAACGGCCTCGTCAATCTTCGCAGCGTGCATCTCATCTAGCAGACCTGAAAACTCTTCGGGCATCTCGTGCCAAATTTGGATGAGCAGGAGAACACCCCAATATAAGCACAAGTGACCGTGAACATCCCGAAACTGAGCGTGACTAATCGTCGCGGACCCTGTGTTTGGATCGTACCAAGCTCCTCGAGTAAGTTCGCTAGCACTGAAATGCACAAGCCGCGACGTAGCGTGGTAGATCAATCTATATGTGTCCAACTCGTTTGTCTTCCTCGCAAGCCACGAGATTGGGGGAATCTTCCCCTTCTCTGTATGTCGTGCGGGCCAACCTAGCTTTCGACCCAGGGTTTTCAATATCTCGCGCTCTGAAGTCCGCCGTTCCTCCGCCTCGTCCAGGAAGGGAAGAAGCCCGAGGGCCTTCGTAGTTGTTCTCCCGGCGACGCTGTCCTGAGCACGCAAGCCTTCGCGTACCTCTTTAGAGGTGCAACAGCGGACGAGCGCTTCGGCAGCAGCCTGCGGAATGGATGTTAGGTATTTCGTCCAAATCATCTCCTCGCAGGCTGGACGCAGCAGTTGACCAGCTGAGAATCCCGTCCGATCGGCGATCAGATGTGAAATCACCTCGAGTGCATCGAATTGTCGACGGAGCGTAGACCTTAAGACTATGCTGAGCACTCCATCCGATGGGCTCCACCGGAAGCGACTCATTCGGTCAACATATGGTCCCATCGAGTCCAGGACGAGTTGTACATCTCCCTGAATGTCGTCAACTTGGACCATCATGTTCCTCGTGTTATGAGGCTATTACCCTTACGATACCACTCCCGGACGAATAAGACCTGACTGCATGATAGCAACAACAATCTGGGAAATGGGGACCGTCAGCCGAAATCGGAATGCCCATCGAAACGTGGGTGCCCGAGGCGAACCGGGCTGCTAACCAACGCAGAGCGAAAAACGGAGAATCGGAGATCCGGAAACCAAATCGCGGGGAGGGCGCGTGCAACCCCCTTGGTTGCACACGGCACCCCAGGTGAGTTTTACTGACCGGAGAATCCGGGAACATGGGGGGGCGTATCTAGCTTTGAAATCACCATAAACGACGACACGCCGATCGGCCGTCACTCGGAGTCCTGTTAACCAGTGGGCCCGCAGTTAGTAAACGGCAACTTGGGTCTGGCTCCGCTTGCGCAACCCTCTTCATAACCACTCACGGTTAGGCCCTGGAGAATAAGCAGCTAAATTTGGGAGGATTTGTGGAATCTGGGCGGCTCGGGAAAGGCGGAAGCGTTGTCAGGCAGATCTCCGGCCTCTCCGGTCAAGAAAATCCCCTCTACGACGTGGTCCAACCGCTTGAGCAAGTGACCGAGATATATGATTCACAGTAGGCCATAGGAGTGGACAGCGGCCAGGAGTTCGTCAGTAGGGAGCTGGACCTGTGGGCTGTCTGAATCCCAAAAGCAGCAGCGTGAACATCTTCAATTCCTTCTCCCTTCCCTGAATGCCTCCAGCCGCTTCTCGTGCTGCTCAGCTAGCGGCCGACGACAGCCCAGGCCTAGTTCAACGCCTAATTCGCTCAGTTTGCTAATCGGTCATGCCTTTTGTATGTTATGAGAGGCAAGAGCAAAACTGCCGGTGTCGTCCCAATCGAGCCATCGTCATTCCCGTCCGCCGCGGCGGAGGAATCCAGGCTCCCCGGCATTCTCGACTCCCGCCTTCGCGGGAGTGACGGGGTTAGCCAGCCTGAGTTATGCACTTCCCTCGTTGTGAGTCCAGCACTGTACGTTTTGTCTTGAATGGAGGAATATTGCCAAGACTATGGCCTGTAGAACTTTCGTCCACTTACTATTGCTTGAGGCTGGCGAATGGGTACCCTAGACGCTAGTCTGCCAGACCTCTTCCAGGCTCAGGCGGCGGAGACCCCAGAGGCTCTGGCAATTGTATCCGGCCGTGAGCGGCTCTCTTACTCGGAGCTGGACCGAGCAACGGATTCCCTGGCGGCCTATCTCTGGGACCGCGGTGTCTCTCTTGATGACCCTGTCGGCCTGTTCATGGAAACCTGCGCGGAGTACATCGTGGCGACGATCGGCATTCTGAAAGCGGGGGCGGCATTCATGCCCGTCACACTCGATTCCCCCGATCACCAGCTACGTGCCGTGTTGACGGAATCGCAACCCAAGATAGTGGTCACCAAAGCACAACACCTGTCCAGATTAGGGCGCTTCGAAGGCGTTCACATATTGGCTATCGACGCCAACCGGTCCTGGACAACGTCCAACAAGGAGTTCAACGGTCCCGACGTTTCTGGCGATCACCTGGCGTTTCTCCCGTACACCTCCGGCACGACCGGAGACCCAAAGGGAGTGATGCTGACGGGCGGCGCCTTGATCTCTTCCTACTTCGCCAGGTACAAGTTTAGCTCCTACAGCGTCGGAGATAGAGTCGCCTGCAACATCTTCTTCTCCTGGGAGTTCCTTCGCCCACTCCTAAAAGGGGGCACGGTTTACGTAATTCCCGACGATGTGATCTTTCTGCCGCGGGCTCTCGCCGCGTTCATCTCAGAGAATCGCATTTCCGAGGTCCTGTTTACTCCATCGCTATTGCAGGGGATTCTGAATTCGGCAGACGTTGACGTTCTGCGGGCCCAACTGGCCTCCTTACGAGTGGTCTGGCTGAATGGCGAGGTGGTCCCGACCAGCCTGTTGGAGCAGGCGCTGGACGTGTTCCCCGGCTCCACTCGTGTGTTCAACACCTACAGTATCAGTGAGACGCACGATGTCTGCACCGTCGACCTGACGGACTTGCGCATGGACGGAAGGGATACTTGCCCCGTCGGTCTACCGATGGACGGAGTAGCGGTCCGAATCCTTCCTGAGGGGGAGTCTATTCTCACCTCAAACGGAGTAGGCGAGCTGTTTATTGGTGGCCGCGGACTGGCTCGGGGATATCTCGGACGGCCCGATCTGGATGCCCAGAGCTTCGTCGGTACCGACGGTGAAAGGTACTACGCGACGGGCGATCTGGCCGAAGTTGATGCGCGGGGAATGACGACAATCGTTGGCCGGGTCGATTCAATGGTAAAGATCAGAGGGTACAGCGTATATCTGAGTGCCATCGAGGAGGCGCTCCGCAGGCACTGTGGTGTGATGGACGCTGCGGTATCGGCAGAAACTGAAGACGAGACCAACAAGCGGCTAATGGCGTTCGTTGTCCGGGAACCCGGGACGACATGGCGGGTCGACGCAAGGAGCGGGACCAGCAGGGACTTGCGTACTCTGTTGGAGCGATACCTGCCGTTTTACATGGTGCCCAGCCGCTTTATGGAACTTGAAGCGCTTCCGATAAATCAGCAGACGGGAAAGTTGGACCGCAGAGCCTTGCCCGCGTTACGTGAGGCGAGGACCGATGTCAAAGAGCGAGCACGACTCACAGAACACGCTACGGCAGCAGAGCGCCGTAACGCTCTGCGCGAGCTGTGGGGCGAGGCGTTGGATATCGACGGCGGTTCCTTGGACGATGACTGGAACTTCTTTGAACTCGGCGGCCATTCTCTCACCGGTCTGGGCCTAACCTTGGGCATTGAGCAGACATTTGGAATTAGGCTTCTGGGCACGGAGATCTACGAGCATCCGACAATAAACGAGCTGTCAGCATTTCTTGAAGGCGGAGGATTAGACATGGAATCGAGTATTTCGCTGGCCGACGACGCAATCCTAAACCCCGAGATTGTCCCTACGGGCGAACTGAGGACTACCCGTCTGAGCCAAGCATCTTCGGTCCTGTTCACTGGCGCAACCGGCTTTCTTGGAGCTTTCCTACTTGACGAACTGCTGCGTAACACGGGTCAAGAAACCCTGTTTTACTGTCTTGCAAGGAACCCCACTTCGGGGCAAGAGCAGCCGACCAACCGAGTGCTGGAATCTCTGAAGTACTATGGGCTGGACGGCCAATACCTCGAGGACCGAATTGTCCCAGTTACTGGGGACCTCACACAACCTAATATGGGACTAGAAGGGGACGAGTACCGGCAACTCGCCGAACGGATTGACCTCATCTTTCACTGCGCAGCCTCCGTCAACTACGTCTATCCATATGCGACGGCTAAGCCCCACACTGTCGATGGGACACTGGAAGTAATCAGATTCGCCTGCAGCGTCAAGACAAAGACAATCCAATACATCTCCTCTAATGGCGTCTTCCCAGGAGGGGACGTTACTCCCTACCTCGAGAACGACGAGATAGCTGGCTTTGTTGACAGGATGGAGGGAGGGTATAACCAGTCCAAGTGGGTCGCGGAATCGCTCGTGTGGGCGGCCGCGGCTCGGGGGCTCCCGGTCTGTATATTCAGGCCAGGGAATATAGGCCACCATAGTGGAACGGGGGTCGTCAATCCTAACGACTTCCAATCATTGATTATCAAAGCCTGCGTCCGCTCGGGGTGTGCCCCCTTGGTGCGGGACTGGAAATTCGAAATGACGCCTGTCGACTTCCTGGTGGAGGCTATCACAAAGTTCTCCGACGAACCGGCGCATCTAGGCAAGGTGTACAACGTGGTCAATCAGGACCCTGTGACCGCTGACGAGGTATTCGCTCATCTCCAGAGCAACGGCTCCATAACAGAGCGACTGCCGCTGGACGAATGGAAATCGAAATTGCAGGAAACGGCGGACCGGGAAGACGACCTGGAGTTGAAGGTTCTGCTCCAGTCCTTGGAGTCTGTAGAGGGTTACCTGACAGATCCAAGCGTCTACGACATCAGCCGGTTTAGCGAGGCAATCATGCAGATCGGTCTGCCGGCGCCGACCGTGGACTTGGATTACGCGACCAGATTCCTGAAGGTCCAATAGGCATCAGCCACCCAGCAAGCGTTCCACCAAGAACAGCGCGCCAAGCTGGACTAAATGAAGTCCTCGGTTACTGAGATTCAACCTGGCGCTGTGGTCTCACTGAGCGTCGCTAACTGGAAGTCACTGCGAAGCGGTCACGCACACAGCAACGGTACGCACCTACCTGATGGTAGGGCGATGCAGTACTTTACGGTTGCTTCCCATCTGTGAGACCACGTCCGCTGGATTCTCTGATCCAGCAGCCTCGAAATGGGCGACATGCAAAGCTATGTTCTCTCCGGGCAAACAGGACCCTCCAACATCTGCACCAAGCCAATGACCATTTGGAGCGCAGACGGATTCCGAGTCTTGAGGGATAATGTCCGTGCGACTTTAGGTGTGAACTAGCCGCCTATTGCGACCTGGTGCCAGGCACGATCTGACGCCGTTTGATGCTGGTTGTCGCGACCGGGTAGATGTGGGAGACCTCGCGGGTGTCATTCATCGCCAATCCGGCCTGCGGTGGATACCTACCGACGCGAGTTAGGAAATGTCGAAACGCGTGGCGAAACGGACTCCTAAACAACGCCTAGCGAAAAATAGTGAATCGGAGAATTCAGAAACGAAGACACGGGGTGGGCGCGTCCAACCACGATTCACCACCCAATCGCCGTTCGCCCGTAGGGGCGGTTCGCGAACCGCCCGCCCCCACAAGTCCCGTCGTCCAATCGACAGATGGCGGAATCTGGTCCAACCCCTAGGGTTGCACACGGCACCCCAGGCGGGTTTTCGTAACCGGAGAATCCGGGAGCATGTGGGAGGGGGCGCAGCTAGCTACGAAAAGGGCCAGAAATGGCGAGACCCCGGAGGGTGATTCCTTCGGAGTCTGGCGTTAACTAGCGGGTCGCCTAAGTTCGTGGTAGAAATCTTGGCTCCTCAGGTAGGATTCGAACCTACGATCCGCCCCTCCACGGCGGGCAGGCGCGGCGGATTAACAGCCGACCGCTCTACCACTGAGCTACTGCGGAGCGCTTGAGGGGAAGTGGCCTGGGGAGTCCAACACGTCATGATAGCATCGGGTTTAGAACCAAATCAGGTTTGACGACGTCACACGGTGTCCACCGTCAAGGATCTATGCCTAACTTTGACTTGATCCAATCCCGGCCTCGTCCCGTCTTGAGAAACCTCTCGCGATTGAATGCCTCCGAACGAGTCGTGTACTGTTCCTGATAGACAATCCGCCACGGCCCGCGACCTCGAGTGTATCGTGCCTTTCCCGAATTGTGGTCTTCGATACGCTTTTCAATGTCTTGGGTATGCCCAATATAGAGACGGCCCGAAGTCATACTCCTCAGAACATAAACGTAGAAGGACAAAATGCGGACCTTGTCGTATGACCTTCGGCACTGGGATGGCGACAGTGGCTCCGCAGGTAGTTCGCCGCGGCGAAGAACCTACGATCCGCCCCTCCACGGCGGGCAGGCGCGGCGGATTAGCAGCTGCTCCCCTTGCGCAACCCTCTTCATAACCACTCACCGTTCGGCTCGGGAGAATAAACCACTATATTACAGTGATTTACGGAATTCGGACCCTAGCGAAAAAGCGGAAGGGCGATTGTCGCCGATTTCCCTTTTTCCGATCAAGCAAATTCGAGGCGGAAGCGTCGTCAAGCACATTTCCGTCCCTCCGGTCAAGAAAGCCCCTCTCCGACATCGGAATCCGGATATCCAGTTCGTGGTTCTGGACGCCGTTCGCCCCGGTACCGTGACGTGGCTTGCATCGAGAAAATATAGAGCCGGTGTCCTGGCCGCCTTACATTGGCTCGGATCGACCTGGTTGTGCCCTGTTGGAGATCGGCTTTGAAAACATACGTACGTATTGTTAACTAACAATTGTGGTGATGGCCTGACGCCTGAGGGAGACCGCGTGATCGTAGCCGATGCTTCCCCGTTGATCGTCCTTGCCAAGCTCCAGCGCTTGGAGCTCTTGAACGACCTCTACGGCGAAGTGCTGCTCGGACCTACCGTGAAGGCGGAAACCATTGATGCCGGCGGAGCGGTTCGTGCTCTGGGTGTGGAACAACTTGAGGTCGCCTTGGAAGACGGCTGGCTGCAAACGGTTCACTTGACCGCTGAGGAGCGCGGCCTGATGCAACGTTTGTCGAGGCGCTCCCGGCTGGACCAGGGCGAAGCCGAAGCGAAGTGGATGCAGGCACGGGTGCGGAACGGTAGCACCGCTTGGCTGAGCAGAAAAATCAGGCCAGATGAAGGTCAAGAAAATGACTAACCAGAGCGATACTACATGGGTCAAGCTATTGGTTCCCCCCGTAATTGTTGCTGTTGTGGGAGGCATAATCGTTGCGTCTAGATGGTTTGTTGATTCCAAGCTGAATAAAGACCTGTCGATTGAAAATGGGCGACGACAACTTATAACTCGATACCTGATTGAGGCATCCCGAAACATTGCAGATGCTTCACACCGGGACCTGGACGCGCACTACTAAAATCGCATGGCCTTGGAAGGGGCGATCTCGGACGTGTGGTTGTTAGGAAGTCCGGAGGAAATCAAACTCGCCCGAAAACTTGCGAATAACCTAAATAGTCCTAATGGTGCTGACTTTATTGAACTCCTTAAGAAATTGCGGAAGAATTTGCTAGAAGAACTTCACTTAAAGAAGCATACTGGGGATGATCCCATTCTAGTTTGGTGTTAATATGCCTACCGCCCACCGCGGCAGCCCATGAAGGAGCTTTCGCCCTATCGGCGGCGGTCGGCGCTTAGGACACTTGCCGAGCGGTGGTCGCCCAATAGGGCGAGCCAAAAACGGTGTCAGGAACTGTTTTTCTCGGCTTGACAAGTGTTCTCGGGCGTTCAGGCGCGCGGCAACATCTCCACGGTCTCGCATAGCAACACATCGTCTTCACCGCGCACTTCGTTCACTCGGCCGTAGAGCGTTGCGCCGAAAGCTATGCTCGCCTTCTGTGCGATGAATTCGTCGGCTTCGAGCCGGAAAAATGCTGATGGCCTGGCGCGGAACGTGATGCCCGCGCGAGCCAAGATGCCCCCGAAGGGGCGGACGCCTTCGATAAACTCTGGACGCAACAGCGCCGGGAAGGCGTCGAACACGATGCGAATGGCGGCCAATTCCACTACCTGGCGCTCTCCTTCCTCCCCGGTGTACAGCCCGACGAAGCGGTAGAGCGAGCGTTCGTCAACGATCAGGTCATCCGCTATGAGGTCTACGGCCAGCCGTTGGCCCCAGTGCGCCTCAAGGGTGGCCGTCATGCCGGCGTTGTGGACCAAGAGCTTGTGGTAGCTGCCAGGCACTTGCTCCGGCGGCTCGACATGGATTGCCGGCACTTCCATCGACAGGTAGCCCCAAAGCTTGCGGATTACCGCTTCCACCTGATCGCACTCGGCTCTTCCCCAATCGACCATGGTTCCTCCTTGATTCTCCAAGTACGACAAAACCGACGTGGGCTACCTGGGACTGCACTCACCTCGGCGTGAGCATCCGCTGCATCAAACCTTCCGCCGTCTCATCGACCGAGAACGAGTGCAAACTTTTCTCCAATACGAAGCCCCCCTCGCACGCATAGCCTAAGAGTCTCGACAAGGGATCACAATAGCCACGGATGTTGAGCACCCCAGTGAGCTTGTCGTGATACCCGGGTTGAAGTGAGGTGAGCGTCTCCATGGTCTCCTCCAGCATGCGGCGCCTTCTCGGCAGCGTGATGAACCCACCGGCCGAGCCCCAGTGTGCTGCAACACCGTGAGCGTACTCTTCATGCCGCCTGGACCTATCAGCCGGATCGCTTGGGTGTCTCAGAGTCGTTAAATTGCTCCGAGTTGACGGTGGAAAAAATGGCTTCCCCCTTGCGTATGCCTATTCATAACCACTCACCGTTTGGCCACGGAGAAAAAACCGCTGTATTAGGAAGGAAACAGGAATCTGGGCGGCTCGCCGAAGGCGGAAGCGCTGCTGACCCCGAATTCCTCTTTTCCGATCAGCGTGGAAGGAGCTGGAAGCTTTGTAAATCGGACTTCCGCCCTCTGCGGTCAGGATAGCCCTTTCTCAGACGTCGGAACCAGGTTACCTCAGCAGCTCGATCACTTGTTGACAGTCACGTTGGGGAATCCTGAATAGCTCCATGGTGTTGTGCAATGCAGCGCCTTGGGTGCCGATTTTCATTGTCGACGGCACAATTTGAATCGGGTGAAGGGTCCCGAACACGCGGACGCAGTCTAGACTGTGAAGCATCATGATTTCAGCCAGGACGTTCGGGGTGTCTCCAACCAGATTGATCCCGGTCTGCTCGTAGTTCTGCTCCCTGAGATGGTGGACATTCGCATAGTCCGCCCTATTCATCTCGCCCACTAAAGAAATGACCACCAGCTGCTTGTAGGTCAATTGCTCCGCTAGCTTCACCAGATAGTTGAGTTCGGCCGGACCGAGAACCTCGTCAAAGCAGGCATTCGACCACAGACGTGCAAGGTATGGCAGCTTGCGCTCTTCATACTCCGTTTGCGCCTTTCGCAGTACGCCTTCCAAGACTTCCTCGGCGTCCGAGCGGCCATTCGGCGGGGGCTCAAAGAGTCCGTCGTCACGAAGCGTATGGCCCCGATCCAATTCCGACTTCAGTATTGCGGCGCTTAGCGCTAAGACTCCGCCGACCCGCGTTTGTTCGCGCGGTGCCAAAAGCCGGTCAGCGATCTCGGCGCCAACTCTCTGGTAGGCGCCTGAGGCTCCCAGGGCAGCGGTCCCGATGCCGAACTCGGGGCTGCCCGTGACCACCGAAAGAATAGCGCCGGTCGTCGCTCCCGCCACATTCGCACCTTTTTCTATGATTTGTCGAAGACGAAGGTTACCCATCGCGAGATGTACCGGAAGGTGCTACAGACCCCTTGGTCTGTACCCCATGCCCTCCTCGAAGTCTATTGGGAAGGGCTCCACTCGTCCGGTTTCCACTATGCTGGCCGCGCAATCGTTGTGGGGGTGTGGTGTCTGTTCACTGGAGCTGTTCCTACCGAAGAGTTCGTACCGCAGGTGTTCCAAGACCTGTTTCATTGGCAGCATCCGTGCCAGCAGCCTGATGTCCTGATGGAGTCCTGGCTTGCTCTCGAGATATTGCCTCGTTAGTTCATCCGATTCCCTCTCCCAGGCCAAGGCCATCCTGTCGGCAGTTTCCTTTGCGGTCGGCAAGACAGTTCGTTGTATATGCCCCTCGTCCTCCTCCCTCATCCTAGCCAAGTTCCAGCGGTACATGATCTGCCGGAAAACTTGGTCTTCGACCAACTCCTCCCGAGTGCTGAACTCCGCCATGGCATAGAGCAGGTATCCTAACTCACCCTCCAGGGTCCGGGATGTCCTGGTCAACTCGGCGCTGGTGTTTGTGCAGTCCTTATGGTGTTCCCTCAGGGTTCGCGCCTGCTCGTCATTCAGACCCGCCGCTCTTGTCCATGTTCCCACCATGTCTGCAGATGCCTCTTCGAGGGCGGCAGTGATCAGGGGTTGCAGCCGGTCGCAGATGTCGAGGAGCTCTGATTCCTCCCTGGTCAGCAGAGGCTGGATGGCGGCCCGGAAGTCCCTTCGGTCTTGGGTACAGTAGTCGCATCCACAGTTCCTCAGGTCATGGGAGCTCATTCCAAAGCCCTGACTACTTCGGTAGTATGCCTTGCGTCGTATCTCTCGGTGGGAGTCGTTAACGAACTCCGAGGCCGCTATCTTCTCAAAGATGGGAATCACCGTCTGGGATACCGGGCAAATCTCGGCGATTAGAGAGTACATTCCGAGTTCGTTGCTCTCCTCCTCTTGGAACTCGGAGGTCTCGCATATCCGACATATCCTGGAGGCTCCGCCCAACATCGTGATGGCGAAGTCATGCCCTGGGCAGGTGAACTCCTCCAGTGGTTTCTGTGCCGGTTGCTCTACTGGTTCCCAGGATTCGGTTCCGTCGTACCGGGTTGACTCAAGCAGTCTCCGAAGGAGGGGATCGCCCGTATGTGTCCCCTCTGGCCAATGTAGTATCCAAGGTGCGTGGAGTAGTTCCTCTTTGTTGAAGATCTGCGAGTCGTCCTTGTTGTCTTGAGAGGTCCCGGCGTACAGATGGGAGGGCTGGACGCAGTAGGGCCGATTGCAGAGGTGATTGACTTGTCTATCGTCACGGATGTGCCCTCGGGTCTGGATGAAGGCAGTCCGGTGTGCGAGCTCCTGCCTTCCGTCGACTTTCACAGTGCCGTAGCCGTCCCGATTGAGGCTGTACTTCCATACCATGCAGTACCCGTAGGGGCTGAAGGGAGAGTTTACCTGCATAGGTGTCCCGTAGCAGTCGGTCGGGGCGATGGGGCCTTCTTCCCAGCTTCTGCTAGGTCTAGGGTTTCTTGGTCGAGGGTTACCGCCATACCACCTTCGGATGATGGCGTCCCGCTCTATTCGGTAGTTTCTAGGCATTCTTTTTGTTCCTTGTCCATATTCTAAATCCTAGTCTGGGGCTTCGGGTATCCCTGTATGACCAGCCGGTACCCACTCGCTTGTGCTACTAAAGTTCTCACGGCCACGGCCGCTGTGTGGTGATCAGCCGGACTCTCGTGGCCCGGCTTCAGGTGGATACCTACCAGCGCGAGTTAGGAAATGTCGAAACAAGGGAGCCCTTGGCGAAATGGGCTGTTAACCAACTCGGAGCGAAAAACGGAGAATGGGAGAATTAGGAAATAAGAACACGGGGTGGGCGCGTCCAACCCCCAGGGTTCCACACGGCACCCCAGGTGAGTTTTCCTAACCGGAGAATCCGGGAGCATGTGCGAGGGGGCGCAGCTAGCTACGAAAGGGGCCAGAAATGACTAGACCCCGAGGGGATCACCCTCCAGGGTCTAGCGTTAACTATGGGGTCGCCTGAGTTCGAGGTGGAAAAGCTTGGCTCCGCAGGTAGGATTCGAACCTACGACCAATCGGTTAACAGCCGACCGCTCTACCACTGAGCTACTGCGGAGCGTTTCGGGGGAGCTGGCGCGGCGCGCCAGCCGTCTCATGATAGCACCGGGTTCAAACCCGTCTCAAGAAGATGTGACAGTCCGCTACGTGCCGTTGATAGCTAACCACGGAGTGTTCGAATCTACGGTCCGCCGCGGCGGGTTAACAGCCGACCGCTCTACCACTGAGCTACTGCGGAGCGCTTGAGGGGAAGTGGCCTGGGAAGGCCGCCACGTCATGATAGCACCGGGCTTAGACACGGCTCAAGAACACCGGCGTGCCCTGATTCCGCCGCTTGAATCCGAATTCACCAACTCATAAAAGCTGCTGAGCCCGGGAAAGTCGTAATCCGCTACGAACCGGAAAGCCGCCTACTCCGACCCGGGTTCGGTGACGACCTGCCAGTTGATACCGAACTTGTCGGTAAGGGACCCGAAGTAGGCGCACCAGAACATAGTGTCCAGCGGCATGGTGACTGTGCCGCCTTCCGACAGCTTGGCGAATACCTCGTCGGCGTGCAGCTTGTCGTTGGCCTCGAATGACAGGGAGAAGTTGGTCCCCACAGTGTGCCCCGGACCAAAGCCGGAGACGCTGTCGCTGCCCATGAGAACGCTCGACCCGATCGGATACGAGACATGCATGACCCGGTCGAGCTCATCGTCGGGAACACCCATGTCAGGAGGCCCTTCGCGGAAGGTAGAAACCATGTCGAACTCGCCGCCGAAGACGGAGCGGTAGAACTCGAATGCGTCGCGGCAGTTGTCTTTGAACGTCAGATATGGGTTGAGCGTCATTCGTCTCTCCTCGAAGAGTTGTGGGATGTGTTCCTCGGGAAGCCGTCCGAAAACGAGTCCCCTAGACTTCATCTTAACCACGAATCACCCCGGATGGGAGGGCAATCTGACTTGAGCCAGCCTCGTTGAGCGGGTCGGGGGTCAGGTCGCCGAGCTGTTCCCAGCTCCACCGGCTGGCAATGGGAGCGCGGGACGGGCAGGTGCAGCTCAGTGTGACCGGTTAGCCCCTTACCCCTTGTATATCCCAAGATCGGGACCAGCGGTATCTTCAGAAGTACTGTCCCAGCCGCCTGTGTCTGATTCCGGCGTTTCGCTCTGCGTGGTCTCAGGCGAGGCCGGTGTCGTTGTTCTAATCCTGGGATCTCTTGCCTACGCAACGGCCCAAATACGGGGTGACACAGACGCGCACTCTTTGAATCTATCGTATCAGTGGCCGTTAACCGCACTGCAGGGAATCGGCAGTACTTCAATCAGTTGCACATCAGTAGTAGGGGAAAGTGAGTAGCGGCGCGGGGGCATCGTGGCAGGTCGAAGCTCCCGACGAAGAAGATTCTGAGATTTAAGCCCGCGGTTCGCCCCCCCCGCCGCCCGTGCGGGCAGGATGCCCGCGCTCCCAGTGGAGAGGAGGCGCGCTGCTGTTGCGGGCAGGATGCCCGCGCTCCCAGTGGGCGGCGGATTGTGGGCGTTCGTTCGCGGTTGACTTGCAAACGACCGCTACTACACAATTCACAGATGGGGTTGCGGGCATGGGTTTTCCTTCTCCGGAAGAGCTTTCTCTTCCTGGTGTTGACGTGTATGGGCTCTGTTATCGCGTGCGGTATGGAGGCTCCAGTCGAGGAGCTGGCTGCGCCCTCTCCCCCCGTTCCTGAAGCCCCTTCGCCCGTCGGCTCTCCAAGTGAGCCCGGCGGGACCAACGAGGCCCGCACCGCCCACACCACGACGCTGATGCCGGACGGCGCGATTCTGGCCGTCGGTGGAATCGGCGACGATGAAGAGCTCGCGTCCGTCGAGTCGTTCGACCCAACGACCGGTCTCTGGTCTCTGGTGGCCTCGATCCGTGAGGCGCGGAGGGGTCATACGGCGACACTGCTCAGCGATGGGCGTGTTCTGGTCGTTGGGGGCCGCGGCGAATCGCAGACCCTAGCAACTTCCGAGCTGTATGATCCCTCGGCTGACGAGTGGACGAGTGCGGGCACGATGTCGACTCCTCGTACCGATCACGTCGCGACCCTCCTGAACGATGGCCGCGTCCTGGCCTCGGGAGGCTCTGACCGGGCGTTATCCACGCCGGGCGCGGAGCTCTACGACCCCGCTTCGGACAGCTGGAGCGCCGTGGGTGAGATGGGCCAGCCGAGGTCCATGCACACGGCGACTCCTCTGTCCGACGGTCGCGTGATGGTCGCCGGAGGAGCCCAGGGACGCACGTCGGTCAAATCGGTAGAGGTATTCGACCCCGCGTCCCTCGTCTGGTCGCCGGCGCCGCCGATGATCGTCGAACGCGCCGACCACCAGGCGACGTTGTTGAACGACGATCGCATCCTCGTGACTGGAGGACGCAACCGCACGACTGCGACCGAGTCTGCGGAGGTCTTCGATCCCGCTACCGAGTCTTGGTCGTTGGTCACGAACCTCCGTCAACCCCGCTGGGGGCATACCGCGACACTGCTTACCAGCGGAAAGGTGCTCGTCGTCGCGGGTGGACCGACGATCCCTCTGAATACCTGTGAAGTCTACGATCCGGCTACCGATACTTGGATCCGGACCCACAGCCTCCTCACACCGCGCCGCGGGCACGAGATGACGCTGCTTCGCAACGGGAGTGTTGTCGTCTCAGGCGGCAAGGCGGGGTTGATCTCGACGCTGACGAGGACCGAGATATACAGTCCGGATTCGGGCTCGTGGTCGACCGCCGGAGACATAAGTAACGCCCGATGGGGTCACGTCGCGTTTACAACGACGGGGGGTAATACGCTTATCGCAGGGGGTCACGATGAGAGCGGCCGGCCCCTGCGCTTGACCGACGTGTACCAACCTTCTCACCGGGGATGGGTGCAGGCTCGGCCGATGAACGCGCCCCGGTGGGGCCACGCCGGGACCACGCTCCACAACGGGCGTATGATCGTCGCGGGCGGCATGAACGGCTTCGACAACGTCCTCCCTTCAACGGAGATATTCAACCCCGCCGCGCCGGTATGGAGACGGCTCTCCGACCTGAACGTCGCACGCAGCGGGCACACGCTCTCGACCTTGCTGGACGGCCGGGTGCTCGCGGTAGGAGGATGGGACGGAATGCGCTCCGTGTCCAGCGCGGAGATCATGGACCCCGAGAGCCTCGAGTGGCTACAGACACGCCCCTTGGGGCACGGACGCTGGGCCCATACCGCGACGACTCTTGTCGACGGACGGGTGCTGGTTGCCGGAGGAGTGGACCACACCGACGGGAGCACGGTCTCGACCGAGCTATACGATCCCATCGGCAACGTTTGGTCCCCCGGTCCCCTAATGACAGACCCACGCGATAGTCACACTGCAACTCTACTAAAGGACGGCCGCATACTCGTCGCGGGCGGACTGACCGTGGACGGAGAAACGCTGGCGTCCGCGGAGATTCTGGACCCGCGACGTGGTGTCTGGACGAGCGCCGGCAGCATGACGGAGCCCAAGTCGTTCCACTCAGCGACCCTGCTCGAAGACGGCAGAGTCGTCGTGGTTGGAGGCACCTCGGATGGATCGACCCCGCACGCCTCCGTAGATGTCTACGATCCCACGACCAATAGCTGGAAGGATGCTGGGATCATCAGAGACGCACGGTGGGGGCACACCGCCGTTCTACTGATCACAGGCCAGATTCAGGTGGTCGGCGGGTTTGGGTTTTCGGCCCTGAGCAGCGTAGAGCTGTACACCCCGACAGAAGGCGGCTGGGCGTCCGCGGAGCGTAACGCACGCCTACGACTTCCGAATCGGACCGATAAGATGATTGCCGGGCGCGCTGTGTCGCCGACAAGTCCCGGGCCGGTCCCCAACTGAACTCCGAAAGAGCTGAGCTGGCAACCGACAACGACAGGCGGAGCGTCACGATCGGCAGGCTGACCGTCAGCCGAATCAAGTCGGACTGGCAGCTCATGGTGAGCATATTCCTCGGCATCCTGGTCGCCACGATCCTGATGGCCGCCGCTCCCGTGTACCTGAACTCCCTCGAGCGCCAGAGCATCAAAGGCGCCGTCGAGCAGTCCGTCAAGCGGATTGGCTCGGTCTTTTTCCACATCTCAGTGAACACCAACTTCGTGCCCCTGGACGCCGCGGAGCTCGACCGGACTGACCGGGCTCACGCGACTGCGATGCAGGAGAATGTCGGGCCGATCGTGACCGGCACTCATCGACATCTCCACACGCAGTTCTACACCGTCTCGATTATCCGGGAGGTCCAACCGGCCCTTGAGCCGGTGGAGGGGGAAGAAGAGACCGAGGACGAGGAGGGCGACGCGCAACCGTCCCCTGGGCCGCATCCCGGGCTCGTTCAGTCCCTTGGGAATTTCGAGCAGCACGTGGACTTCGTGGAGGGGAGGCCGCCAAGGGACGTTCTTCTCAGGGGGGTTCAGGGCCCGATGATCGAGGTGGCGATCAGCACGCTCGTGGCCGAGGAGTTCGGGCCGATCGTCCCGGGCGACATCCTGATCGTCTCGCCGTCGTTGGACTCTCCGTCGAAGGTGTCGGCGAGGGTCGTGGGAATCATCGAGCCAAAGGACGAGGAGGACCCCTACTGGCAGGGCGACGCCATGCCCTTCCTATTCCCTCACGTCCCAGACGAAGACGGAGATCCTAAGTACCCGGCCCTCGGCCTGTTTACGCCGAGGGGCGCCATGACTCGGGCCATCGGATCGGCGTTTCCCGGCTCTGTGGTCGACTCGTCATGGTTCACTGCCGTCGACCCCGTGGTCCTGGCGTCATGGTCCAAGGACGAGATGAGACGCAGCATGGACGGGATCGAGGACGACCTCGCCACCTTGCTGCCCGACTCATGGATATTCAGCGGCATCCAGGTAATGCTCATCCAGTTCGGGAAGAGGAGCTTCCTTACGAGTGTGCCCCTGCTTCTGTTGCTGGCCATTCTCGGGGTCACCATCCTCTACTTCCTGTTCATGATCGTGTCGTACCTGGTGCCCAACCGCGAGAGCGACGTCGCGCTCTTCCGGAGCAGGGGAACCGACATCTGGCGATTGCTCAAGCTCTATCTGCTGGAAGGAACGGTGCTTGTCGTGATCGCGGCCGCGATCGCGCCTATTGTCGCTCTTGCCGGAGTGTGGCTGGCCGGAGTCCTTCCGTACTTCCAGCACATAACCGGAGGGAGTCCTCTGCCGGTCGAGGTGAACTGGATGCCGTTTGCGGCCGCCGGCGTGGCCGGAGTCCTGTGCCTCACGATCTTTGTCGTCCCGGGTGTGTTGGGTGCGAGGTCCAGTCTGATCATCCACAGGCTGAGGTCATCGCGGCCGCCCTCGGAACCGCTGGTCCAACGCTATTACATAGACGTAATGCTGCTCGCTGTTGGAGCGGTGCTGTTCTGGGAGCTTCAGGCGAGGGGCGAGCTCGTGTCCGGAAGCCTATTCGGGCAGCAGGACGTCAACGAGGCCCTGCTGGTGGCGCCTGTGCTCTTCCTGCTCGCCGTCGGCATGATGTTCTTTCGGGCGTTCCCGATGTTCGTCAGGTACGTGGGAGGCGAGTCGCTCACTCTGATTCACGTCGCGACGGCGATTACGCTGTTTGTTCTTGGCCCTGCGATCGCCATTGCGGACTTTCGGGCGGGTGACCGTACGGGCTGGGTCCCGGAGATCGCGGGGCTGTGCGCGTTCGGAGCGGTCTACTGGATGACGGCAAAGTCCTCCGGATGGCTTTCGAAAGCGCTGTTAACGGTCATCCAGATCGCGTTGATTTCGGTGCTCATGTCCAATCGTCCTCCCGATCCGGACACGTCTGCGGCGGTGTTCGTCGGCTCGATCGCGCTGATCGCGATCGTCCCCGCGCAGGTTGTCTTCTACGGCCTCTGTTATCTCGTCCCGCGCGCCCCCGTGTCAGTGTCGATCAGTATCTGGCACATGGCCAGGAACCCCCTTCAATACTCCTGGCTCGTCCTACTGCTGGTTCTTTCCGGAGGCATCGGGATCGTGGCGACCACTGTGGGCGCGACGCTCGATCGCAGCTACGAGGAGAGGATCCGATACAACGTGGGATCGGACATCCGTGTCACCAGCAGGGCTCTGCCGATCGGTGTCCTGAACCGACGGTTGCAGGAGACCTATACTGAAATTCCAGGCGTCGAGTCGATGGCGCTTGCACTTCGCCGCGGCGGATGGTTCGGTGCGGGCGCCGGCGGCCGGCGGTTCTCAGTCCTTGCAGTCGACTCGTCCAAGCTCGATACGTGGTTCAGGGGCGACTTTGCGGACCAAAGACCCCCAAGGCAGGTCCTGGACAGGTTGGAGAGGGAGGGGATCGTCAAACGAACTCCGGTACCTGATGGCGCAACCCAGCTACAGATCTGGGTCAAGCCCGCAACCGCATACCCCCTCATCTTCCTGTGGATCGTGGTAGAGGACGCGAACGGCCGGATGGAGACGATCTCGCTCGGCGAGATGCAGTATCAGGGCTGGACTCTCGTCGTCGGAGAGCTGCCCGAAAGGCTCATGCCGCCATTCAGCGTCGTGTCGATCCAGCTCAACGAGCCCGGCTTCGGCGCCACCGGGACCGTCGGCGAGGTGGTCTTCGACAGCCTCCAGGCGGTCATCGGTTCAACCGGGGAGGTGGTCGTACTCGAGGACTTCGACGACCCGAGCGAGTGGGTGACGCTGCCGACCACAACTATCGGCGCCGACGAACTCGTCAGGACCACCGACGACGTCCTGTCAGGTACGGGGGCGGCACTGTTCTCCTTCGGGAAGGAGACGAATGACGGAATCCGCGGTATCTATCGCACGGACGGCAACGGGTTCCTGCCTGCCATTGCGAGCACGTCGTTCGCGGCCCGAACGGGAGCGGCTCCGGGGTCAGGGTTGCTGGTGAAGCTGCCGGGCGGTGTCGTACCGATCGTGGTGGTGGACACCGTCGACTACTTCCCAACACTGGACCCCGGGGGCTGGGGATTCCTGATCTTTGATATCGAGCCTTTTGTGTCCTATATGGGCGCTCTCGACCCGATTGGAAATCCAGCGGTCAACGAGTTCTTCCTCACAGTGCGCCCGGGGTTCGGCCTCTATACACTGGACAAGGTCGACGGCATACTGAGGCACCAAGGAGAGGCGATCGGCGTCGAGGCGCTGCTCGAAGCCCAACGCGTGGACCCGCTGATCTCTGCAGGATGGAGAACGATGATCCTCGTTGCCCTGGCCGCGGTGACCTTCATGGGCGGACTCGGGTACGTCGTCTATCTCCTCGCGTTTGCCGAACGGAGCGAAGGTGAGATGGCCTCGCTCCGCTCACTCGGATTCAGCCGCCTGCAGACCATCGGGCTGGTTGGACTCGAACACCTGCTGATAGCCTTTATCGGACTCGGAGTCGGCACCTGGTCGGGATTCCAGATGAGCCGCATGATAGTGTCGTCAGTGGCGGTCACGGACGGAGGAGGGCGGGTGCTGCCTCCGTTCATTCTGACCACGGACTGGGTCCTTATGGGGTCTCTGTACGCCGCCCTGATCGGGCTATTCGTAGTCGCGCTGCTGACGCTGGGTCGGCGGGTTATGACACTCGACCTCAGGCGCCTTTCGCGCATGGAGGGCTAGATTGCACTCGTCCAACCGACAAAGTCGGACCGCGAGGCCATACCGAAGATGATCCGCGTGATTCGCCTCGCGATCAGGGTACTGTCTGCGTGGCCGATGGTCGCCAAGCGCAGCATCGCGAACTGGAAGCTGCTGTCCTCCGTCCTGATCGGGGTCGTCCTCGCTTCGACGATCATGGCTGGAACCGTCATCTACTTCGACTCGCTGCGAAATCTCGCGCTGGACGACGCGCTGGAACGACGGGACCCGATGAAGCTCGACATCCTCGTTAAATCCACGAAGGGCCCCACAAACGTCGAGGAGTCCAACGCCTTACGGAGCTTCATCGAAGGGGAGTTCAAGCGGTGGATTGGATGGCTGACTGACGATGCGGACAGGGGCGCCAAAACCGCGACGCTGTTCCTGACCGACCCTGGCGAGGAAGACACGGCGGGTGATGACAACGCTCGGACGTACTTCTGGTTCATCGACGGATTCGAGGACCATATCAAGATCCTTTCCGGCGGCCGGATGCCGGAGCCGATGGTGCAGCCGCAGACCGACGGGCAGCCCGTCGCCCTCGAGGCGCTAGTGGACCAGAAATTCGCGCTAGCGTCTGGAGTCGGCGTCGGAGACAGGCTGTCCGCGGTTCCCCACTGGGCCGAGTCCACGCCTTACGCCTCCGTCGTCATCTCGGGTCTCTTTGTCAGGAAAGATCCAGCCAGCTCTTTCTGGAACTTCTACGAGACTATTCTTCACCCATTCACGTCCGGAACATTCAGGACGGTCCCATTCCTGGTCACCGAAGAGACCTTCCTCTTGGGCGTTGGCGACTCGTTCAAGGAGATGGACACGAGCTACGGATGGCTGCTGTCGACCGACGTGAACAGGCTGGATGCGGGAAACTCTTTGGACGCGCGGATGTCGATAGTGAACTTGCGTATAGCTCTCGGGAGCGCACTCCTCTCCTATCGCCAGCTAACTGAGCTCGACAAGGCTCTCCGCGACTACGACGAAAGGCTCCTGTTTACAAAGCTCCAGATGTTCGTCGTTCTGATCCTGATCGCGGTCGTCGTGCTGTACTACGTCGTGACGCTGTCTTCGCTGATTGCGGAGCAGCGACGCAGCGAGGTCGCGTTGCTTCAGGGCAGGGGAGCGACGGAGCGTCAGATCCTGACAGTCTTCGTGCTCGAAGGCGTCACGATCGCGATCACGGCGATGGTCGCCGCGCCGTTCCTCGCAGCGTTCGCCGTGAGCCAGCTCGGGCATACGCCAGCGTTCTCCGACCTCAGCGGCGGAGAGAGCCTTCCCGTCACAATAACCAGGAACGCGCTCATCATGAGCGCCATCGGCGGCGTGCTCAGCTTCTGTGCGCTGATGATCCCGGCGTTTCAGGCGTCGCGGTCGACGATCTCCCGCGGCCGCGAGGAGTCCGCTCGACCTTCACGTCTGTCGACGTTTCAGCGGTACTACCTCGACGTCATGCTGCTCCTCGTCAGCATCGTGCTGTTCCGGCAGCTCACCGAGCAGGGATCGCTCGCTGCGACCAACCTCCTCGGCGAGGTAGCAGTCAACCAGCTTCTGCTCGCGGTTCCGGCGCTCACGCTCGTGGCCGCCGCGATGGTCCTGCTCAGGCTGTTCCCGGTCGTCATGGGCCTGCTGAGCCGCGCTCTGGCGCCCCACGCGCCTCCCGGCATAGTCATCGGGCTCTGGCAGATGGCGCGCAACCCGACCCACTACGCCCGCCTCGCGCTGCTCCTCATCCTGATGGCCGGCCTCGGAATCTTTGCTGCCAGCTTCGGCGGAACACTGCAACGGAGCTTCAAGGAGCGCGTGCAGTACGCGGCCGGGGCGGACATCAGGCTGACGCGGCTCGCCCTCAACACCCGGGGTTCGTCCCGGCCTCTCGTCGAGCATTATGAGAACAATGGGAACGTTCTGAACGCGGTCCCGGCAATGCGGCAGCCGGGGTCCGACCTCTCGAGGGCCTTCTTCGGTGGGTCGTTCAAGGTCCTTGCCGTGGACTCGGCCCGCTTCGCCGAGGTCGCATGGTTCAGAGACGACTTTGCCGACGACTCGCTTCCCGACATGATGAATCGACTGTCGGTCGAGGAGATCCCGCTCGGGATACCGGTGCCGGACAACGCCAGGGCTATCCAGATTCTGATGAAGGCGGACCGCGCCAATCCCACGATCGGTGTTGGAGCGAGGCTCAGGGACGCGAACGGCCGCTACTTCACCTACGGTCTTGGGTTCCTGGAGTCGAGCACCTGGCGGGTCTACTCCGCGAATCTCTTCGAGGGCCGCAGCATCCGCTGGGGACTGTTCCCAACCCGTCCGTTTACCCTGGTATCGATTATGGTGGGTGAGACCGATCTCGACAGCAGCCTCAGGCCCGGATCGCTCCTGATTGACAACATCAGGGCGAGGCTCTCGACCGGTGAGGTGGTTGTGCTGGAGACCTTCCGGGACGTCGACGGCTGGCACGCGCTCCATCAGACCGACCGGGCCGCGGACGACCGGATACGCGCCTCTGAGGTATCGCCCAGGGGCGACGGCTCGCTTATGTTCGCCTGGTCCGGTGGGGCCTCCTCGATCCCTCGCGGGATATACCCCGGCCCAGAGCCGCAGCCGATCCCGGCTCTTGCCAGCACGTCCTTCATCCGACGCCTGGGCTACTCGGTTGGCGAGGAGCTGGAGATCTCCGTTGGCGGCCGACGAGTCAACGTCTTGATCGAAGACACCGTGGACTTCTTCCCGACTCTCAACAGCTACAAGGAAGCGTTCGTGATCGCCGATCTCAACGCGGTCCTGGCTTACGGAAACCTCGGCATGGTCGACAGCGAGCTAAGCCCCAACGAGATGTGGCTGAGCACGAGCGCATCGGGCGATGACCGGGTCGATCTGATCGACGACTTCAGGTCCGGCAGACCCTTCGCGCCGGGGGCGATCGTGGACACCGAGGCCGACCTGCTGCAGGCGAAGATCGATCCACTCGTACTCGCGGGGTGGAGGGCCCTTCTGCTGATGGCCTTCGGCGCGATACTCGTTCTGAGCAGTCTCGGATTCCTGGTGCACGGCTACATCTCGTTCAGGAACCGCGAGCTTCAGTTCGCCCTGATGCGAACTATGGGGTTTTCGACTCGCCAGCTAGTCTCCCTAATGTGGCTCGAGCAGGCGCTGGTTGTAGTGGTCGGGATGGCCCTCGGCACCTGGATGGGTGGAAGGCTCGGGGCGACGATCATGCCGTTCCTGGGCCACGACGACCAGGGCGCTCAGGTGCTTCCACCGTTCGCGATGGACGTAGGCTGGGGCAACCTGCTGGTCACCTACGTCGCGATGGCGGTCATATTCACGGCAATCGTCATCGGCGTGATCATGTTCATCCGCCGGATGTCCCTGAGCCGCGTCCTCCGCCTGGGGGACGGGTAGGGCAACTTGCTTGCGGCCATCGTCAAGAGCATTGGCGGTCACCGAGCTCAACTCCGATGTGATAAGTTCAATGTCTAAATCACTACCAATCTGATCAACGGACCTACCTAGAAATCCTTCGTCGATTGCAGCTCCCCAACGCAGAGCAGGCGCATGTCGAACCGGCAAAGATTGTTGACTACCTGCTGTCAGAAACTCATGACCGTGGTCGCATTAAGGCCGCGTTCTTTACTAGGGTTGGTTTTCGAGTTGAATCTTGGCAGACACTTGCCAGGGCACTACGAGCACACGGATCTGATCACGAGGTTGTTCGGATCGTGGAAACGACGTACGGTGTGAAGTATATTGTTGACGGACCACTCGAAGCGCCGGACGGGAGGCGTCCGGCTGTGAGAACCGTCTGGCAGGTGGACCACGCAGGTGATAACCCGCGATTCATTACAGCCCTGCCCATCGAATAGGATGGAATCATGTTTAAGGAACTAGACGTCGTTGCACTAACTTCTGAGATCCCGTTCGCGTGCATCTATGATGTTCCGCCGGGGAGCCCCCTGCACTGCGGTGAGCACAGGGGCGGCTTGAGGTCGGGAGACGTCGGAACAATTGTACACGTGCAGGGCAATGGGGAGGCCTTTGTTGTGGAGTTCCTCGAACAGGGCGGGTACACGGTGGCACTAGCTGACGTGTTGGCCTCACAAGTTCGCTCGGCTACCAGGGAGGATATTGCTAACGACCGGTTCAGAAGGAAGGCACGAGTCTAGCGGCAACCATGCACCATGGGCGTCTGCCAGGGGTACCAGGTGCGCCCCAAGCCAAAGGGCGCCCGCGCGGGCGCCCCTGTTGATTGGTGGTCGGGGTCTGGCTCCTACACCTCGCGGAATTCGCCTTCGACGGTGTTTTCGTCATCGTCTGAAGAGGACTCGCCTTCCGATGGGGGAGGGGGTGGCTGGCCGGCGCCTGCGCCCGCTCCGGCTCCGGCCTGGCTGTATACCGCCTGGCCGACCTTTTGAAGTGACTCCTGGAGCTCGTTGAGCGTCGCCTCGATCCTCGCGATGTCGTCCTGCTGAAGCGCCGACCGCACTGCGGCAACCTTTCCCTCGACCTCCGTCTTGAGATCGTCGGGGATGGTTTCGGCGTTCTCTTGGACCATCTTCTCGGCCGCGTAGGCCGCGTTCTCGGCGTTGTTCCGCGTCTGGACCTCCTGGCGCCGGCGCTCGTCCTCCTCGGCAAACCGCTCCGCGTCGGAGACCATCTGCTCGATCTCCTCCTGCGACAGGCCGGAGCTTGCGGTAATCGTAATCCGCTGCTCTTTCCCGGTGCCCTTGTCCTTGGCGGAGACGTTGAGGATGCCGTTGGCGTCGATGTCGAAGGCGACCTCGATCTGCGGCATGCCGCGAGGCGCGGGCAGGATGCCATCGAGATTGAACTTGCCGATCGACTTGTTCTCCGAAGCCATCGACCGCTCGCCCTGGACGACGTGGACTTCCACGCTCGTCTGGTTGTCCGACGCGGTTGTGAACGTCTCGCTCTTGGAGGTCGGTATCGTGGTGTTTCGAGTAATAAGCGATGTTGACACGCCGCCCAGCGTCTCGATCCCGAGGGTCAGCGGAGTCACGTCGAGCAGCAGGATGTCCTGGACGTCTCCCTGTAGCACGCCGGCCTGGATCGCGGCGCCGACCGCTACGACCTCGTCAGGGTTGACCCCCTGGTGCGGCTCCTTGCCGAACAGGCTCACGACCGCGTCCCTGACCGCGGGCATCCGCGTCATCCCGCCGACGAGCACGACCTCGTCGATCTGCTGCGCGGTCACGCCGGCGTCGGCCATCGCCTGCCGGCAGGGCTCGGTCGTCCCGTTCACCAGGTCACCGACGAGCTGTTCGAGCCTGGATCTGCTGAGGCTCATGATGAGGTGCTTGGGCCCGGAGGCGTCGGCGGTGATGAACGGGAGGTTTATCTCCGTTTGCATCAGCGTGGAGAGCTCGATTTTGGCTCTCTCCGCAGCCTCCCGCAGGCGCTGGAGCGCCATCCGGTCCTGCTTCAGGTCGATGCCCTGCTCTCTCCGAAACTCCTCGGCGATCCAGTCGATGATGTGCTGGTCGAAGTCGTCCCCTCCAAGGTGAGTGTCGCCGTTGGTCGCCATGACCTCGAAGACGCCGTCTCCGATCTGGAGCACCGTGATGTCGAACGTTCCGCCGCCGAGGTCGTAGACGGCGATCGTCTGGTCGATGTTCTTGTCGAGACCGTAGGCCAGCGAGGCGGCTGTTGGCTCGTTGATGATCCTCAGCACCTCTAGGCCGGCGATGCGTCCCGCGTCCTTGGTCGCATTGCGCTGGCTGTCGTCGAAGTACGCCGGCACCGTGATGACCGCCTGAGTGATCGGCTCTCCGAGCTTCGCCTCGGCGTCCTGCTTCATCTTCTGGAGCACCATCGCGGCGATCTCGGGCGGCGCGTGCGACTCGCCCGCCATCTCCACCGCCGCGTCACCGTTAGCGTGCCTGAGCACCTTGTACGGCATCAGGACCGTATCGCGCCGGACGCTCTGATCTTCGAACCGTCGGCCCATAAACCGCTTGATCGAGAACACGGTGTTCTCAGGGTTGGTCACGGCCTGCCGCTTGGCGGTTGCGCCGACGTATCTTTCGTTGGATCGGGGATTGATCGCGACCATCGACGGCGTCGTCCTGCCGCCGTCCGCGTTCTCGACCACTCGGGGCTCCCCGCCCTCGATTATCGCCATGCACGAGTTCGTCGTGCCGAGGTCGATTCCAAGTATGCTTGGCATCTAGTTCGCCTCCTGCTCCAGGTCTTGTGTTAGTGACTCCGAATCCCCCGGGTCTTCGTTGTTTTCGTCTTGAATGGGTCCCGGGGGCTGCGCGACGCTCACCTGCGCCGGCCGAAGGACGCGGGTCTGCAGCCTGTATCCGTCCCTGACCACGCGGACGATCGATCCTTCTTCGACCTCGTCGGTCGGCTCGAAGAACACGGCCTCGTGTTCGTAGACGTCGAACGGCTGTCCGACGGCGGCTTCGATGCGGGACAGCCCCTCGTTCTGAAGAACGCTCTCCATGCTGCGCTGGACGAGCTGAATCCCCTCGAGCCACCCCCCGTCGACAGACTCTTCTGGGATGTGGTCCAGTGCCCTGTTGAAGTCGTCGGAAACGGTGATCAGTCTAAGCAGAAGCTGCGCGTTCGCGCGCTCGCGGGTCTCTTCCAACTCCTGAGCGGCGCGCTTCTTGTAGTTTTCCAGGTCAGCTCGATACCGGAGCGCCATCGCCCGGAACTGGTCCCGTTCACGATCCGACTCTTCCAGCCGGGCGTTTAGCTGCTCTACCTCATCGAACTCACGGTCCATCTGGTCTTCAATGGCCTGGATGTCGTCAGGCTGCTCGACGTCAGTCATCTACTCTGGTCCTCCGATTGCTCGTATTTCGTTTACCCGGCGAGGATCTTGAACATCTCGTCGAGGCTCTCGTCGAGGGCGCGCCGCAGAGGCTGGCCCTCGAGCTGCGCCATCTGTGAGCGCATCCTGATCATGCGGTTGAATAGCTCCATTGCCAACTGAACACCGGCTAAGTTGAGGCCGAGGTTTTCGACGAGGTGCTTGATCAGCTTCAGTCGCGCGACGTCCTCGTCGGAGTAGAGTCGAGACCGCCCCCCGGTGCGGGACGGCATGACAAGGCCCACCCGCTCATATTTTCGTAGAGTCTGAGGGTGCATGTCCAGGATGCGCGCCGCGACACTGATTACGTAGACACCTTCCTGCATCGATCTGCTACTCCCGTCCGTCGCCCTCGAATCTCTTGCGTTGGCTGCCTCGGACTAACCTTCCGGCGGGTAACGCGTTGTATTGGCTGGTAATCGCGTTAAACCTGTACGAAATAATCCTACACGTTGATACGAGGCGTGTCAATAGATATCATTGATATAGGTAACATTAACTAATACTGATTGAAACCACTGGCCCAGTCGCTCGTCCGCGATGAGTTGGACGAGAGCGGCGGGGCAGCGGAGGAGGTTGAGGAATGCTGAAACTGAAGGATTGCCCGAGATGCAAGGGCGACATGTACACAAATCGGGACCTGTACGGCACCTACAGGACGTGCCTTCAGTGCGGGTTCATGAACGACGTGCCCGGTTCGACCAGGCTGCTCGAGCTGTTGGAGCATGCCCCCAACAAAAAGCAGGTGGCGTGAGCGCGCGTCTCGGATGATGCGGGGCCGTGCATAAGCTACTCCAGGCCGAGCTGGTAGTGCTTTCCCTCAGTCTTGATCGACGGCGCTAACACGATCTCAGCGACCTCGTGCATCTCGCGGATGTTCTCCGCCCCGACCATACCAAGGCAGATGTTCAGCGCCCCAACAAGGTTCTGAGTGCCGTCCACAACCGACGTCGGACCAAACAGTATCTGCTTCAGCGTGCCCTTGACCCCGACCTTGACGCGGGTACCACGAGGCAGGTTCGGGTCCGGATTCGCCATTCCCCAGTTGAAGCCCCTTCCGGGCGCCTCCTCGGCCTGCGCAAGCGGCGTTCCGATCATCACCGCGTCCGCACCCGCTGCGATCGCCTTGCAGAGGTCGCCTCCGGTCCTGATCCCGCCGTCCGTGATGATTGGGACGTACCTTCCCGTCCTGTCGAAGAACTCGTCGCGGGCCGCGGCGGTGTCCATCGTCGCTGTTACCTGTGGGACCCCCACTCCCGTAACCTCCCGCGTGGTGCATGCCGCGCCCGGCCCGACGCCGACCAGTACCCCGTGGATGCCCGTCTCCATCAGCTCGAGCGCCACTTCGTAGCTGACGCAGTTGCCGACGATGACGGGAACGTTGACCATCTCGAGAAGCTCAGGGAACTTAAGCCCGCGTTCGCTTCTGGAGATGTGCCGAGCGGTGGTGACCGTGGACTGAACGACTATCACGTCCGCTCCGGCCTCAGCCGCGAGCGGTGCGAGCCTCTTTGTTCTGGCCGGAGTGAACGAAACGGCGCACGTGGCACCGTTTTGCTTTATCGCTTCGACCCTCTCCCCGACCAGATCCTCGCGGATCGGGGCGGAGTAGATCTGCTGTAGTACAGACGTCACCTTTGCCTGGGGGGTCTCTACAATCTCCTCGATCAGGGTCTGGGGGTCTTCGTACCTGCTGTGGACGCCTTCCATGTTCGTCACGGCCATACCGCCGAGCCTGTCCAGCTCGCCGGCGAACTTGGGAGATGATACCGCGTCCATAGCTCCGCCAAGTACCGGTGTCGTTAACGTGATGCCGTTGACGGAGAAATCGGTGTTGGTGAGCTCGGGGTTGATCGTCAGTAAGCCTGGAGCGATGGCGACTTCGTCGAATCCGTATACCCGTCGAAGCTCTTTGAGGCGTGGGACCCTCATGGCTATGGTACCTCCGATGTCTGGAGACTTGCTCGTTTGTTAGACAGAATACAGGGCTTCGTCAGAGTCGGGATACGATCAACTCCGGGAGAGTATGGCAGCCATCATGTCTTGAAGGTCAGGGAACAGGTGGGAGTTCGGGAGGTGTTGATGCGAAGCAACCAGCTCATCGTTGACGTAGATGTGGAACTTGCCGTGTTCGCTTGGCAAGAGCCTGAACTCGGAGATATGCTCCCCCGAGCGGCTCAGCGCTTCGCCCGCCATCCAGGCGGCGCGCAAGGCGTGGCCTCAATGCTGACAGTACTCCAACGCGATCCTGAGACCACCGTCCGACATCAAGCCGCCTCCTCATGATGATATTAGACCATCTTATTCCGCCCGACTGTATCCGGTCAATGCCAGCGCCGATCCGAGGAGATAGCATGCCCGGCCGGTCGACTACAGTGCTCGATAAGTGCCGAGTGAGTACACCACGGTTGCCCCGTTGGTTGGGAGAAAGCGACAGGTATAGTAGTATCCTAGGTAGGCACGACTTCGGTTCGGTGACCGAGGCGGTATAGGTCTCATCCAACGACTGTTGTTGTCGGTTCCGACGACCTATGCGCGGCTTCGTCAACTACGTTACAAGGGGGACAGGCATTGAATAACACCTGGATCGGACGGGGGCTCGTGGCGGTTGTCGCGATCGCGCTTATTCAGTACGTGGTCTCTTCACTCCACATTGACGCCATTAGAGATTTGGACGAATTACGGTGGTTCGTTTTGAACATCCTCATGGCTGCTGCGGTCGTAGTTGCATTGGTCGTCAATTACCGCCGCAAACGTACTATGGACGAGAATGGGCATGACGGCTCCGTCTCCCGAGAGTACATCGAGATCAATGCGGCAATGTACGGGTCGGTCGTCGTGGCATTCTGGTTCTTCATGGGCTGGTTCACTAACTTCACCTCCAGCGCAGGATTCTGGACGGCCACACTATTCGTGCTGATCGTCGGCTCGACTGGATTGCATCTACAGCGAGACGCCCCTAGCGGATGAGACCAACTCAATAGAAGCCTGGCGATCTCGGCGCCACTCTAAGGCGGAGCTCGACATGAGCGTTCCCGAAATCTACAACCTGCTTTCTATAGACATGGTCGTCGACATCACGACGATCGGGCGAAAGTCCGGCGAGGACAGGCGGATCGAGATATGGTGCCACCTAATGGACGGAAAACTGTTTCTTGCGGGATTCCCAGGCACAAGGAGTTGGTACGCCAACCTCGTCGCCAATCCGGAGGTCACCCTTCACCTGAAGCACCTGGAAGGTGCCGACAACACCGACCTGCGCGTCCGCGCCCGGCCGATAGTCGACGAGGCCGAGCGCCGCGACGTCCTCACGCGGCTCGGGGCGCAGTCCGCGTTCCGTCAGCGGCAGGGCCTCGAGGTCGAGTCCTGGGTTGCTGCTAGCAAGATGGCAGAGCTGGTCCCGGTTTCGTGATCCCTCTCGATACTGAGAGAGTACAAGCGTCGTTGGACGACCGCGTTGTCGGTCACCGGATCGAGTATCACCAGCTAGTCGGTTCGACGATGGACGTGACTCGCGCCCTCGCGCGCGAGGGCGCGGCCGAGGGCACAGTCGTAATCGCCGAAGAGCAGAACAAAGGCCGGGGCCGTTTCAGCAGGACCTGGGTCTCGCCGCCAGGATTGAACTTGTACACCACGGTGTTGTTCCGTCCCAACCCCGCGAGTCTCGCGTTCATGAACATGGCCGCCGCGCTGGCGGTGCATCAGACGGTCACCGAGGTGACTGGGCGGCAGGCGACCGTAAAGTGGCCGAATGACGTCAGGGTCGACGGGAGGAAGCTCTCCGGAATCCTGATCGAGACCGAGTTCGACGGCGGTCGCCTCGAGCACGCGCTCGCCGGGATCGGGATCAACGTCAACCTGGACGTCAGCCAATACCCCGAAATTGCCGAGACCGCCACCAGCCTTCGCTCCGCAGCCGGACGCGAGTTCGACCGGAGCGACGTGCTCCTCAAGTACCTGAGTAACCTAGACGCCTGGTACGGTCGCGTCCTCGCGGGCGACGCGCTGACCCACGAGTGGGCCAGCATCCTGGAGACCCTCGGCAAGCACGTCGAGCTGAGATGGCGAGACCAGCTTCTCGTCGGACTCGCCGAGTCTGTCGACGATGCGGGCAACCTGATCCTCAGACGCTCAGACGGTACGACAGTGACCGCGGTTGCCGGTGAGGTGACATCGCAGGTGTAGAGTCCTATGCAACGGAATCGATCAATCCGGAGAAGAAGAGAATGCTTGAAGAAAAACTCAGCCTCGCCGGCAAGGGAGTCGTAATCACCGGAGGCGGGACGGGTCTCGGCAGGGAGATGACCCTCGCAATGGCCCGCGCCGGCGCCGACCTCGTTATCGCCGCAAGACGGGTAGGGCCGATCGAGGAGATCACGGCCGAGGTCCGAGCGCTCGGCCGCAGAGCCTACCCAATCTCGACCGACGTCACAGACACGGCGCAGGTCGACATCCTGATGGAGACCGCCGTCGATCGACTCGGCAGCGTCGACGTCCTCCTCAACAACGCCGGAATAGTCCGCGGGCAGGGCGCTACCCCGATCTGGGACATCTCCGACGAGGACTGGCGGATCGGAATCGACACCAACATGTCCAGCGCGTTCTTCTGCGCCCGCGCGATCGCCAAGCACATGGTCGAGCGCGGATCGGGCAAGATCATCAACGTCTCATCCGGATTCGGCTACCGCGGCGGGCGTGACAACTACATGTACTGCGTCGGTAAGGGGGGCGTCGTCCAGCTCACTCGCACCCTCGCCACGAGCCTGGGCAGATACGGGATCACAAGCACCTGCATCGTCCCAGGATTCGTCCCGACCGTGGGTACCGACGAGTCGCGTCTGACCCTTCCCCGGGGCGAATTCATTCCGGTCGGCAGGGTAGGGCACCCGCATGAGCTTGGGGCCGTCGCCGTCTTCCTGGCGTCTTCCGGATCGGACTACATGAACGGGGAGGCGTTCGCTATCGATGGCGGAGGTCTCGCCGGTGGCGCCGCACCGACCGGCCACGCTCCTGAGATACCCCTGTTGGTCTGATCGACTAGAACCGTCCCCGACCAACCCAAGCGACAAGGACATCGAGAAGAATGCCACTACCCAGCGAATGGGACCTCACAGGCAGACGAGCGATCATCACCGCCGACAGACGGGGCTGGACACCCTACCTCGCCGGCGCCCTCGCCGAGGCCGGCGCGTCCGTCGCGGTCGCCGGGTCTCGCGTCTCAGATATGGAGGCAGCAGTACAAGTGGTAAGGAGCCACGGCAGGGAAGGCCTGGCCATCGCCACGAATCTCACGGACGCGGCCAGCGTAGAAGCGATGGTCGACGAGGCCGTAGACGCGCTCGGCGGCATCGACATCCTGGTCAACAACGCCAGCGCCGAGTTCGGTAAGCGATTCGAGCAGGTCACCGAGGACGAGTGGGTCCGGTTCATAGACTTCAACGTCAAGTCGGTCTTCCTGGCCTGCCAGGCTGCGGGGGCCCGGATGCTGGCGCAGGGCGGCGGACGCATCGTCAACATCGGATCTGCACTGTCGCAGCGGGGTCTGTGGAACTCGGTGGCGGCCTGCGCGGCGCAGGGCGCGATTCACCAGATCACCTCGTCTCTCGCCCTCGAGTGGGGACGCCAGGGAATCCGCGTCAACGGAATCGGGGCTGGCTGGATGTCGACGAAAGAGCCGTCAGAAGAAGACCAGCGCGAGCTTCTCGTCCGCTACCTCCCATCGCGCCGCAAAGGCCACCCCAACGACCTCGCAACGCTCCTCGTCTACCTCTCCTCGGACGCCTGCGACTTCGTCGCCGGCCAGACCATCTTCATCGACGGCGGCGCCCTGGCGCACGCATAGTCTGAGCGTCAGAGCAGTGCCGGCCAAGTCGGCAAGCCCTGCAAGTAAACTGGGGCGATGGACAGGCGTCGGCACCGAGACTTGCAGTTTCCTCGAGCCGTCAGTGCAAACTGTAAGTAAACTGAGGCGATGGACAGGCGTTTGCACGAAGACTTGCAGTTTCCTCGAGCCGTCAGTGCAGGCTGTAAGTAAACTGACGCGATGGACAGGCGTTTACACGAAGGCTTGCAGTATTCGGCGTAACACTTGTAGTTTACCGAGGGCGTCACTAGAGACTGCAGGTAAACTGGGGCGATGGGTAGGCGTCCGCACCGATACTTGCAGTTTTCGCTAAGATAATCATAGTCTTCCCAACTAATCTCGCGAACTGTAGCCAGTACAGGACGTGTGATCTCAAACTCAGTCCGGCCTGTTCCGGTCTTAAGCATCCGCACAGGGCCTAGAGGGGTTCCGGATGACCGCGCAGATAGAGATTCCAGCGCGGAAGGTCGCGGAGTTCTGTCGACGGTATCACATTCGGCGGATGTCGTTGTTTGGCTCTGTAATCCGAGACGACTTTACGTCGGAAAGCGATGTGGACGTTCTGGTCGAGTTTCTCCCCGGACGGCTACCCGGGTTCGCGTTCTTCGGTGTCATGCCCGAGGAGTTGTCGGAGATACTTGGTAGGAAGGTCGACTTGAATACAGCGGAAGACCTGAGTCGTTACTTCCGTCAAGAAGTACTGGACGAGGCAGAAGACGTTTATGTCGCGCCGTGATCCGCTGGTGTATGTGCACCACATGCTGGACCACTCCGCTGAAGCGTGGGGGATGGTACAGGGCCGCTCAAGGGCAGACCTTGACACTGACAGAATGCTGAACCTAGCCTTGGTGCGCCTGATGGAAATCGTGGGCGAGGCGTCGAGGAGAGTGTCGCAGGAGTTTCGCCCGCAGTATCCCGATGATCCGTGGCGGGAGACAAGTGACTTAAGGAACAGGCTTATCCACGGTTACGATGAGATCAACTTCGACGTTCTATGGGACATTATCCGAGACGAGCTTCCCCCTTTGATTGAGCAGTTGGAGGAGATAGTCTACCAGCACGAACATCCGACAGGATGAGCGACCGTGCCCTCTGTGGGCGTGTCCTGAAATGGACCTGAGTATCAGGGTCCAGCCGAGGGCTGGGACTAATGCTGTCGAGGTGGGTGAGGACGGCCGGGTCACGGTTCGGGTGACAGCGGCGCCGGAGCGGGGAAGAGCCAACGACGCGGTCGTCCGGCTTCTCGCGAAACGGCTGAAGTTGTCCCGGTCCAGCGTGATGATCGTTCGGGGTCGGACGTCGAGGAACAAGGTCGTCAGTGTAGACGGAATGAACGGGGAACAGGCTGTGCGGCGTTTGAGAGATGTCAGATGATCACAGAAAACGAAGCACGAGACGCTGTATCACGATGATCAGGATGATGGCGATCATCGGGGATAGGTCGATCGCTCCCATGCCGGGCAAGAGCCGCCGGATTGGCGCGAGGACGGGCTCGGTGATCTGGTAGACAATCCTCACCATCGGCATGAGGCTGCTGTCAGGGCCGATCCGGAACCATGACAGTAGTACCCTGGCCAGAATCGCAACGTAGAGCACGGTTACCAGGATGTTGATGAACTGGATCAGGTACAGGTTCATCGGCTAGCTGCCCAACGTCTTTGACTTCTCGTATGCGGCGTTGACCGCAGAGAATACGAGCGCCCTGAATCCCCCGTCCTCGAACGACCGTAGGGCTTCGATTGTGGTTCCCCCCGGGGAGGTCACCATGTCCTTGAGCTCGGCCGGGTGTATACCGGTGTCTTTGACGAGCTGAGTGCTGCCGAGAACGGTCTGGATCGCAAGCTGCCAGGAGACGTTGCGGGCCAGCCCGAGGTATACGCCCGCGTCGATGAGAGACTCGATGAACAGGAAGACGTATGCTGGCCCGCTCGCACTCATCGCGGTGGCCATGTCGATCATCTTCTCGTCGTCGGTGTAGATCTCCTCGCCGAGCGTCCGAAGGATGCTCCGTGTGGTCTCGACGATAGATTCGGGAACAGAGTCGGACGCCATCCACATCGTGATGCCGGCTCCGATCTGAGCCGGCGTGTTGGGCATGACGCGGACGATTGAGTCGTGCCCCAGACCCGACGTCAGTGTATCCATTGTCGCGCCGGCAACAATGGACAGGACAGTGTTCTCGGGCGTCAGCTTGCCCTTGAGGTCTGGGAACACGTGAGGTAGGCTCTGCGGTTTGACCGCGAGCACGGTCAGCATCGCATCTTCAAGGGCATCGACGTTGTCGGGGGTCACCTCGATCCCGTAGGTCTGCTCGAGATGCTTCCTGCGAGATTCGACCGGCTCTCCCACAATGATGCTCGAACGCGCGGTTATCGCTGCTTCGACGATGCCGCTGATGATGGCCTCGGCCATGACGCCGCCGCCGATAAATGCGATTCTCATTAAGGCTTTCTCCGATTGTATCTCGCGCCGTCTTCTGTATTGGCGCCACCGCGCCAACAGCGAGACGGCGGCAGGTCGGTCTGGTTAGAGGGGGTCGTCAAACGATTCTCAGTCGGTCAGGGCAAGACCGAGTCGCTGGCGAGCGACACTGCGACACGGATCGACTCCAACATGCTCTCGGCGTCCGCCACGCCCTTTCCCGCAATGTCGAACGCGGTCCCGTGATCGACCGATGTCCGGATGAAAGGCAGGCCCAGGTTGACACTGACGCTCTTCGCCCAGTCGTGCACCTTGATGGGGATGTGACCCTGGTCGTGATACATGGCAAGCACAGCGTCGAACTTCCCATCGATAGCCTGCGGGAATACGGTATCAGCGGGCACGGGACCCGTGGCGTCGATTCCCAGGCTTTTCGCCTCTTCCACCGCGGGCGCGATCTCTTCAGCCTCTTCGTGCCCGAGCAGGCCGCCGTCTGACGCGTGGGGGTTGAGCGCCGCGACTCCGATCCTAGGCGAGCCGAAGCCCCAGGCTCCGAAGCACTCGTCTGTAAGGGTGAGCTTGCCCAGGACGTTGTCTTTCGTCACGTAGTCGCACGCGATCCGCAGCGACCGATGAGTGGTCAGGTGGACGACTCGAAGCGTGCCTGCGATGAGCATCGTTGCGACATTCGGAGCGCTGGTCTGGCGCTGGAAGATCTCCATGTGGCCGACGTCTTTGTAGCCGGCCGCGTTGCAGGCCTCCTTGTTGATCGGGGCCGTGGCAATGGCGGCGACCTGACCTGAGGCGGCAAGCTCCCCAGCGCGGAGTATCCACTCGACTGAGGCTCTCCCGGCAACCGGCGAGACGACGCCGTACTCGATGTCGGCGAAATCGAGATTCTCCAGATCGAGCACGTCAATGATCCCCGATGACCCCGCAAGGTCGTCGAGGTCGTGGACCACCCTGACCGGCTCGGAGGCCCCGAGCAGATCGAGCGCCGAGTTCATCGCTGCGGCGCTGCCGACGACGAACGGGCGGCACTTTTCGTAGACCCACTGGTCCTGTAGCGCTTTCGCGGTGACTTCGGCGCCGATTCCGGCGGCGTCGCCCATAGTGATGGCCACCAGGGGCCGTTTGCTCATTGCGGGGGTTCTCCGTGACTCAACATCGTCGGTCACTCATTATACGCCTTAAAAGGCAACCGCGCGGTCCATGTCCTGGGCAGTCAGCATGTACTTGACGTTTTCGATCTTCATCGTCGTAGCACCTCCTGACAACACTGAGGGGCGAGATCGTCTCTCGCCCCTCAGCTAACGTTTTCGGACCGACCTAAGCTTATCAGATGCTAGCGGTCTACTCGCATTTGCTGTAGCCGCAGTCCAGGCAGTTTAGGCAGCCCTCCTGAGGAATCAGGTTCCCGGAGCACTTAGGGCACCGGGCGGCTGTCGCCGGTTGCGCGTGTCCGTTGCCGTTGCTCATGCCCCTTGTATACTGGGCGGACGGGAACAGACCCGGCTGGACGGCGGTGGACTGCTCTTCCGACGGTCCGGTGACCGCACCATGTGAGGCGTAGAGATGGTTTGAGAGAGCGTGCGCCATAGCGTCCGGGGCGGAGCGGATGAGCGTGCCCCCGTCCCATGCAGGGCAGCACGTGATGCCCTGAAGGTGCGCCACAATCTCATCTGGATCGATACCGGACCGCAGCGCCAGCGACACCATTCGGGACACAGCTTCGAGGTTGGCCGAGTCGCAGCCGCCAGCCTTGCCCAGCGTAGTAAACACCTCGAATGGCTTGCCGGCCTCGTCGAATGTGATGTTGACGTACATGTTGCCGTGTCCGGTGCGGACACGGTCCGTCACGCCGTGGACGGAGGCGGGACGCTGCCTCGGCACGAGCATCCCGGGCTCCTCTATGATCACCTGCTCCTCCCGGCTCGACTCTGAGCTGGTCTCCAGCACCTGCATCGACTTCGAGCCGTCGCGGTAGACCGTCACGGCCTTGCACCCGGTCTCCCACGCCAAGTCGTACGCCTCCCTGACGTCGTCGACCGTTGCGCTGTTGGGCAGATTGATCGTCTTAGACACCGAGTTGGTCACGTACTTCTGCCACGCGGCCTGCATCCTCACATGTGCTTCCGGACTTACGGCCATCGCTGTGCGGTATACTGCCGGTTTCAGGCCATGCTCCTTGAGAGTGCTCTCTGCGCCCTCCGGATTCTCAGAGATCTCCTCGAGCACCTGCCTGACGCGCGCGTCATCGCCCAATTCGGCTTTCAACGACTCTATGATCGAGGCTGGGGCATCAAGCAGCCGGGAGCTGCTTCCCTCATGGTCTTTCCACAAGACGTTCGACCACCAGGCCAAGGCGAAGTGCGGCTCGATGCCGCTGGAGCACCCGGCGAGCCTGCTGATGGTCCCGGTGGGCGCAATTGTGATGACGCTGGAGTTCCGCACGGGGGGAAGGCCGCGCCCCTTTAGGGCAGAGCTTTCATACTCCGGAAACGGCCCACGCTCGTTGGCCAGATTTGCCGACTCGTCCCACGCGATCCGCTGTATGAAACCGCCCACCTCATCGGCCAGCTCCAAACCCGCTGGAGAGTCGTACGGGACATTCAGCCTGACCAGCGCGTCGGCCCAGCCCATTACGCCCAGGCCGATCCTACGCGTGGCGAGGTTGACGTCCCGGAGCTTGTCCAGAGGGAATGTGTTGACGTTTATGACATCGTCGAGGAACCGGACGCAGGTGCGTACGGTGTCCTCCAGCGCATTCCAGTCGAATGCGCCGTGCCGGACGTGGACGTCCAGGTTGATGGACCCCAAACAGCAGTTCCCATAGTTCTCAAGGAACTCTTCACCACACGGATTTGACGTCTCGATGCGGCCCATCTGCGGATTGGGAGCCGTCTCCCAGACCCTGTCGACAAAGACCACGCCCGGGTCCCCGGTCTTCCACGCGGACTCGGCGATCTCCTCCCACAGCTCGCGGGCGCTGATGGTCTCGACGACCTCGTCCGCCGGACCGGAGCCCTCGTCTCTGGGATTGATCAGCTTCCAGTCGGCGTTTTCCTCCACGGCACGCATGAACTCGTCGGTTATCTGGACGGAGATGTTGAAGTTCTGCAGAGTGTCGTCGTTGTCCTTGCAGTGGATGAAGTCCCGGACGTCTGGATGGGAATCCCTGAGCTGTCCCATGTGCGCGCCGAGCCTGAACGCGCCCTGAGTGAGCGTCGCCCCAACGGCAGAGTACAGCTTCATAACCGCGATAGGACCGCACGCGTGGCCGTGCGTCGTTCTGATCATGTCGTTGCGCGGTCGGAGCTTTGAGAAGCCGAATCCGATGCCGCCGCCCCACTTCTCGATCATCGCGGCGTCATGCGCCACGTCCATGATCGACTCCATGTTGTCGTCAGGGGACACTACGAAGCAGGCTGAGAGGCATCCCCTGCCTGTCCCGGCATTGACCAGCGTCGGCGAGTTGGGCAGGAACCTCAGCGACGAGAGCAGGTCGTAGTAGCGGTTCTCCCAAACGGTTTTGAGCGAGTCTGGCTCGCCCTCCGCGATGGCGCGCGAGACCCTTCGAAACAGGCTCTTCGGCGTCTCGAGCGGATTGCCGTCGATGTCACTTCGTAGGTAGCGCTGCTCCAAAATCACACGCGCGTTGTCGGACAGGTTGAGACCGTCTCCCACGTCCGATGTGTGTGTTCTGACGGCGTCGTGACTCATCAGCGAGCTGGCCACCTTGCTCCTGAGCTCTCCGGATACCCCGGCCGACTCCAGAAGAGACTCTACCTTACTCAGGAGGTCCGTACCCTCCTCGGATCGTTGTGACCACTGGGACCTATCCTCCACGTACATGTGCGGCTCCTCACGCCAACTGTAGCTTTCATCGGTCATGGACATGCATTCGGGCCTAATACGAACATTGATTCTAGTGCAGTTCTTCTTCGGAAAACAGCCCCCGACGGGTAGGCGGCGTTGCGCCGTTACGCCGGGGTGCCTTGTGGCCGTCTGGGCCTCCGTGCCCGGCGTCGCCGGTTCAGAGGAGGCAGAGTGTCATCCGGTAGCATCGGGATCTGGTCCGGGTGGACTTCGCCCTCTGGTTCCCGCCTTTCCATGAGGGAGTCGATCTCCTCAATGAAGCTCTCGACGTCCCTGAAGTCCCGGTATACGCTTGCGAATCGGATGTAGGCGACACGGTCGAGGCTCTTTAGCCTCTCCATGACCACCTCTCCGACCGCTCTAGACGTAAGCTCGGCGCGGCCCGACTCCATCAGGTGTCCTTCGATCTCGTCCAGCACCTTCTCGATGCTGCCCACCGGCAATGGCCTCTTGGCGCATGCCTTGGAGAGGCTTGCGAACAGCTTCTCGCGATCGAACTCCTCACGGCGCCCGTCGCGCTTGACCACCATCACGGTGCGCATCTGCACACGCTCATAGGTCGTGAAACGTCGGTCGCATGACAGACACTCCCTGCGCCGGCGGATGCCGTCCCCGGAGTCGCGGGAGTCTATCACTTTCGAGTCAGCGAAGCTGCAGTACGGGCAATGCATTGGATTGAACGAGTCTTGAACTTGGACTAGATGACTTGCCAATTAACCCCAAAGGCTTGGGATGCCGAGATACGATACAACTATATATTGGGGTTGTCAATCGGAGTCAATAGTTAGCGAGCCCCCATTTTGGGCGGATTATTTTGGGGTGGAGACGCGTCCGTAGCTGGAGGGCGAAGCGATCCTTGGGCGCCGGCGAAATCCGGACATCCAGGGGCGAATTTCGAGGAGCGCAAAGACGTTGGACGGGTCTGGGCCGACGCCAATACGAGCTATCGACGCGCGTCGACATCGGGTAAGAGTACGTCGAGTACCCGGTGTCGACAGGGAGACGCAAGGAGGGCGACGGGACTGTCCCGTCGCCCTCCTCGATCAGGCGAATCAGATGTTATCAGCGAACGGTCAGCCGCCGTTGCTCCGGGAACGGGCCCGCGAGTATCGACGCAAGAACGGCGGCAGGTCCAGATCGCCATCGTCCCCGGTGGCAAGCGCTTCGGACAGGAGTCTGTCGATGTGAACTTCCCGCTCACCGAGTGTGTCCCCGTCCGGGAAGCCGGTGGCGATGATCGTCAGCTTGATCTCGTTCTCCATCTTCAGGTCGGTCACCATTCCGAAGATGATGTTGGCCTCCGGGTCCACGACACGCTGGATAACTTCGGCCGCCTCGTGGAGCTCCGAGAGCTTAAGGTCGCTGCCGCCGGTAATGTTGAACAGGACACCCCTGGCGCCTTCGATCGAGACGTCCAACAGCGGATTTGTAATGGCGTGCTGCGCCGCCTCGCGGGCACGGTGTTCACCGATGCCCCAGCCTATGGACATCCAGGCGGGTCCTGAGTCCCGCATGATCGCATTGACGTCGGCGAAGTCCAGATTGATGTCACCCGCTACGGTCACGAGCTCTGCTATCGACTGGACGCCGATTCGTAATACGTCGTCGGCCATTCTGAATGCATTCTCCGCGGTTATCGCCTCCTCGGCGATGACGTGGAGGCGTTCGTTGGGGATCACGAGGAGGGTGTCGGTGTGCTCCCGAAGTCTCTTGATACCTTCCTCGGCGACCCTCGTTCTGCGAAGGCCCTCGAATTCGAACGGCTTGGTCACGACCGCCACGGTCAGTGCGCCGGTCTCTTTTGCGATCTGAGCAATGATCGGGGCCGCACCGGTACCGGTACCACCTCCCATGCCGCCGGAGATGAAGACCATGTCGGAGTCCCTGATGATCTCGTACAGGTCCTCACGGCTCTCCTCCGCGGACTTGGCGCCGAGCTCCGGAATTCCCCCGACGCCCTTACCCTGGGTAAGCTGATCGCCGATTCGCACCTTGAGCGGGACATCGCTCCGGATGAGCGCTTGGGAATCCGTGTTCACGACGATGTACTCGACGCCCGGAATGCGCTCCCTGAACATCCTGGAGACCGCGTTCGAGCCGCCTCCTCCAATGCCAACTACCTTGATACGGGCAATACTCTCTTGATCGCCCCGATATGTCGTCATACCGTTCCCCCCAAGTTGTAAGAATCTCTATCTAGGGAACATCCACTTGAACAGCCTGGATGGTCCCGATCCGTGTGAATTGTCGGCCGTCTGCCGCGCCCCTAAAACGCCGCTGTCTGAAGGTCCGTCCTCGTTGTTGAGTGCCCAGATAACGAGGCCAACGCTCGTCGAGTACTCCGGACCCCTCAACTCTTCCGGGAGGTCCGACGTCACGCTCGCGCCTGCGATTCTCACGTTTGGCGTGATGTAACGTCGGGCGATTCCATCAAACCCGGGTAGTATGGAGCTCCCTCCAGTCAGCACCAGGGACGTCTTAGTAGTGTTGGTGATTCCCGACTCGGTCATCTTGATGCGGATGAGCCTGACCAACTCGGTGGCGCGCTCCCGCATCAGCAGAGCGAGGTCGCGCAGCGACACGCTTCTGTCTGGACGATGTCGCGTCGACGGCAGAGTAACGTCGTCCAGCGCACCGTAGGACGTCGGCTCGGTCGTCCCGTACTCCAGCTTGGCCGCCTCTGCGGCGTCGTAGGTCGTGTTGAAGGCGACGCAGATGTCATTCGTGAACTGGTATCCGCCGACCGGAAGAACTGACGTATATTCCACCACTCCACGGTCGAAGATGATGATATCCGAGGTACCGCCTCCGATGTCTACGAGTACTGAGCCCTCGAATTTCTCATCTTCGCTCAGAACCGCTTCCGCACTTGCGAGGGGTTCCAGCACGAGCGCCTCGAGGCTCACGCCTGACCGTCCGACAGCCTGCGCGAGACGCCTGACAATCGAACTCTCAGCCGATACTACGTGGCTGTCGACCTCCATGTGATCTGTGTGCATTCCGAGCGGGTCTACGATGCCACTCTGGCCGTCGAGAGTGTAGTTCCGAGGAAGGGCGTGGATCACCTCGCGTCCCGGCCTCACACTGTTGGACGCCACCTTCTGGGGTACCTTATCGAGATCGGCCCGGGTGATGACGCCCTTGGCAGCCGCCCAGTCAATGCTGTCGTTCCGGTTCTCGAAGTTGACGTGGGCTCCGGTGATGCCGACATAGGCCTTTGTCACCGTGGCGGCAGCCTGCCTCGCGGCCTCCGCGATCGAACTTCGAATCGCTGACTGCGCCTCCGAGATGTCGGTTACGATTCCCTTCTCGAGGCCTCTGGACGGTACGACGCTGTATGAGACCACGCGGAAGTGTCGGGTGCCTTCGCGGCGTGCCACGATCGAGCACACCTTGGTCGTGCCCACGTCCACGGCCACTATGACATTTGGGTCTTGCGTCATTCCGACTTCTCCAGAATCTCCCACTGGGGATATTCCTGATCTATTCTACCTATCGAGCCGCGCCTAAGGAAAACCGACTGAGACCCGCTAGACGCGCTCAGCCACTCTCATCTTCGCGCTACGCGCCCGAGGGTTGTCTCTCACCTCGGATATGCTGGGTCGTATGACCCGCTTGTTGATCGGTTTGAGTGTGGGCGTCGTGTCGCACGTGCATTCCAGCGAAAACGGAGGACACGTGCAGTCGGCGGCGCTGTCCCTGATGAAGTTCTTGACGACCCGGTCTTCGATTGAGTGGTAGCTGATCACGACCAGGCGCCCCTGCGGCTGCAGGACCTTCACCGACTCCTCGAGGCCGCGCTGCAAGTTCTCGATTTCGCCGTTGACGGCCATCCGAAGTGCCTGGAACGTCCGAGTTGCCGGATGGTTTCGACTGACAGCCGGCCAGTTGAGCGCGCGTGTCACGATCTCCGCCAACTGGCCGGTAGTCTCAATCCTTCTGCGCCGGACAATCGCCCTGGCCACTCGGCGAGAGCGGGGCTCCTCGCCAAGCTCGCGGATGATCTCCTCAAGCTCGGACTCTGGCCATCGGTTCACGATGTCGTATGCCGATGGGCCGCGGTTCTGGTCGAACCGCATGTCGAGTTTGGCGTCGTGTCGGAAGCTGAATCCTCGGTCCGGGGTGTCGAGCTGCGCCGAAGATACCCCGAGATCAAACAGGATACCGGACGCCGGGATGAAGTAGCTGTCTCTCGCGATCCGCGCGATGTCGGCAAAGTTGCCTCGCACGAAGGAGGTCTGATACTGCCAGCGGGCCAGCCTCCACGCCGCCCGTTCGATTGCCGACTGATCAAGGTCGATTCCGAGTATGCGCGCGCCCTGGGCGGCTCGAAGAATGCTGCGGCTATGTCCCCCGTCGCCCAGATTGCAGTCGATATAGGAGCCGCTCGGGGTAGTGGAGAGGGCAACGATCACCTCGGCGACCATAACCGGCGCGTGTGCGGGAGGCGCATGTTTATCGGTGGCGACGCTGGTCATCTCTACTGGGGCGCGGCCCTTTCTTCGAGGCGCGACGGCGTTACCATGTTAACATAGGAGCGGTCTACGACCGGCACTTCCACGATGCAGCCACGCACCCTTCGGGCAAAGTCTCGATCAGTGTCCCACCGGGTTCGTTCCATACGCAAGGGAATTTGAGGACTCTTAGTCAGTTTTTGAGAAAGTTACCAACATGGCGGATTCAGGCTTCAGCTTTGCGGTGTTGACGATCAGCGACTCTGGCTCTCAGGGAGGGCGCGTCGACACGAGCGGCGACGCGGTAGTCGAACTGATGACGGAGGCCGGGTTCGCTCAGGCCGATCGGTCATTGGTCCCCGATGAGCGGGATGGAATTTCCGCCCAGCTTACGCTGTGGTGCGACGCGGCGACGGCCGACGTCGTGGTCACGACTGGGGGAACGGGACTCGGACCGAGGGACGTCACACCGGAAGCTACCCGCGCGATAATCGACATCGAGGTGCCGGGGATCGCCGAGGCGATGCGAATGGAGACGTTGAAAAACACGCCGTTCGCGGTGCTGAGCAGAGCCGTAGTGGGCGTCCGAAACGGCTGCTTGGTCGTGAATCTTCCCGGCAGCGAGTCGGGTGTCAGGGAAACCCTCGCCGTCGCGCTGACCGCCATGCCGCACGCGATAGAGATGATTCGGGGCTGGCGCACGCACTCAGAGTGAGGTCCACGTCTTGCTCAAGTGGCCCGGGAGCGCTTGCATCAAACCCACTCTAGCTGCGTCGAGACCGGGACTGTATATACCGGAGCCTTTCAAGTCATGAGATTCCACGTCCTCACACTCTTCCCCGGGATGTTCATCGGTCCGCTCAACGAGAGCATTATGGGCCGCGCCCAACGCGAGGGGCTCGTCTCGGTAGACTTGCACAACGTACGGGAGTTTACCCACGACCGTCACAGGACGGTCGACGACTACCCCTACAGCGGCGGCCCAGGGATGGTCATGAAACCTGAACCCCTTTTCGAGGCGGTCGAGTCGTTGCGCGCCTCGTGGGAGATGGATCGATCAACTCCCATAGTCCTTCTTACTCCACAGGGACGGAGGTTCACGCAGAAAATCGCTGAGGAGCTGGCCGAATACGAGCAGATCGTGCTGATTTGCGGCCGCTACGAAGGCGTCGACGAGCGCGTAGGCCAGTACCTCGCTACGGACCAGATCAGTGTCGGGGACTACGTTCTTGGAGGAGGCGAGCTTGCAGCGATGGTCGTTATGGAGGCTGTTTCCCGTCTCGTTGAAGGAGTCGTCGGTTCGGCGGAGTCCACGGCAAACGACTCGTTCAGCACCGGGCTCCTCCAGCATCCGCTCTACACGAGGCCGTCCATCTTCAGGGACTGGGCTGTACCAGATGTCTTGCTGTCGGGCCACCATGCCGAGGTTTCCAAATGGCAGCGTCGTGAGGCGCTCCGCCGCACACTCGAGCGCCGTCCGGACCTGCTCGATGCAATTGACTCTGAGGGGCTGTCCGAGGACGACAAACGGTTCCTGGAAGGCTTGAGAAGCTGACCAACGATCACCGTCACTCCTCACGTCCTACAGACGCGATCTGCTACCATAATCCCGCTGAAAGGGAACGGTATGAATCGGAAACACTTCCTCTGGCTCGCGGACCTCGAATCCGAAGAGATCGGGCTGATGGTCCGCAAGGCTCGAGCGATAAAGGAGGGCGTGACCCCCAAAATCATGGACGGCAAGGTCGCGGCCTTGCTGTTCGAGAAACCGTCTCTTCGAACCCGCGTGAGCTTTGAGGTCGGTGTGAAGCAGATGGGGGGTAGCTGCATCTACTTGAGCCAGGCCGATGTCGGACTCGGCACGCGCGAGCCCGCCGAAGACGTCGCCCGCGTCCTTGACCGGCTGGTGGACGTAATCGTCGCGCGTGTGTTCTCGCACCGGAGTCTTGAGATCCTCGCCCAGTACTCGGCAGTGCCGGTGGTCAACGCGCTCTCGGACTTGGCTCATCCCTGCCAGGCTGTCGGAGACCTCCTCAGCATGACCGAGCACAAGGGCGATCTGTCCGGGTTGAACGTGACGTACGTCGGCGATGGAAACAACATCGCCTCGAGCCTTGCCATTGGATGTGCGTCGGTGGGCGCGAACTTCACGGTCGCGTCTCCGGCGGCGTACAAGGTCCCCGATGTGTCATGGAAGGTTGCGGAGCAGCGGTCTGCCGAGATGGAGACCCGCCTAGACTGGACAGAGTCTCCGGAAGCGGCGGTCGAAGGCGCAGACGTCGTCTATACCGACGTGTGGATCAGCATGGGCGACGAGGCCGAGGCTGACGAGCGCAGGGATATATTCTCCACCTACCGGATCGACGGAAAGCTGATGGAGCGGGCGGACAGGTCCGCAGTTTTCATGCACGACATGCCCGCCCACCGGGGCGAGGAGATCGATGACCACATGCTGGACCATCCGCAGTCGATCGTCTTCCACCAGGCGGAGAACCGGCTTCACGCGCAGAAGGCGATCCTGGCCGACCTGCTCGGAGCTTAGGCGCCTGATGAGCTTGCGGGGATGTTCGGCTTGGGCGCGAACGGCTCGCTGAGTCGGTGCCGTCCCGATAAACCTGAATCCCGCACAGAGGGGGAGTTGGTGGCCAAACCCGTTGTAGCCATCGTCGGGCGGCCTAATGTCGGAAAGTCCACCCTGTTCAACAGGCTGGTCGGCCGCTCTGTGGCAATCGTCTCCAAGCAGTCCGGCACAACACGGGACCGCGTCATGCTCGAGACCCTCTGGGGCGATCACACGTTCATTCTCGTCGACACCGGCGGTCTCGAGACTTTCCCCGATACCGACATCTGGCGCCAGGTGCGCGTGCAGGTCGAGATCGCCATTGATGATGCGGACGTTATCGTGATGGTGGCGGACGCGAGGCAGGGGCCAACAGCCTCTGACATGGACGTGGCCGACGTCCTCAGGCCGTCAGGGAAGCCGGTTGTTCTGGCCGTCAACAAGGTGGATGCGGAGCAACTGGCGGACAGGGCGCACGAGTTCCACGAGCTGGGGTTGGGGGACCCTTTCCCGATCAGCGCGTACCACAACCTTGGACTCGACGACATGATGGCCACCGTGCTGGAGTTCTTCCCTGAGGAGCCGGAGTTCCCTGAGCCGGACGCCGACATCCGCCTGGCGATCGTGGGACGGCCGAACGTCGGAAAATCCATGCTGCTCAACGCCCTCACAGGCGAGACCCGATCCATCGTCAGTGACGTTCCCGGCACGACCCGCGACACCATCGACACCCTCATCAAGTACGAAGACCGCGACGTGCTTCTGATAGACACGGCGGGAATCAGGCGCCGCGGCAAGATCGGCACGGGGATCGAGAAGTACAGCGTAATCCGCGCAATACGGGCCATAGACAGGGCGGACGTCGTGATCCTCCTGATGGACGCGATGGAGCCCGCGACCGCGCAGGACACGCACGTCGCGAGCTACGTGATGGACGCGTACAAGGGCCTGGTGCTCGGCATCAACAAGTGGGACCTGCTCGACGGCAAGGGCGTGACTCGCGGAGAGATCGAGGCGCTACTTCGCATACGGTTCAAGTTTGCGACCTTCGCCCCAGTCTGTTTCACGTCTGCTCTGAACGGCTCGGGTCTCGAGGATCTGCTCGACACCGCGATGTCGGTGTTCGCAGAGTGGACGAAGGGAGTGCCCAGGTACCACCTGCGCCGGACGATGATGAGCGCCATAGCGGAGCATCCACCACCAGGACTTCGCGGTCGCAGCCTGAAGATTTACAGCGTCGCCCAAGAAAGGGTCGCTCCGCCAAGCTTTACTTTCTTCGTCAATCGGGCCGATTCTGTGCACTTCTCGTACGAGAGATACCTGGAAAACAGGATAAGACAGGCGTACGATTTTCACGGCAGTCCCTTGAAGATCCGATTCAAGGGACGGAGGGGGAGATGACCGGCTACCTGGCAATGATCCCGATCGGATATCTCATCGGGTCTATCCCCTTTGGATTCCTCGCCGGGAAGCTGTTGGCGAACGTCGATATTCGCGAGTTCGGCAGCGGGAAGATCGGGATGACCAACGTGCTGCGGACCGCCGGAAGGCGTGCTGCCGCCGGGGTGCTGATCCTGGACATGTCCAAGGGAGTGGCAGCCGTCGTCATCGCCCGACTGCTCTTCGACTCGTCTGGCGTCGAGGTCGCAGCCGCGCTGGCGGTCATCTTCGGACACAACTGGCCGGTCTTCATTCGGTTTCAAGGTGGACGGGGTACCGCCTCAGGCTGGGGCGGGCTCCTCATCCTTTCCTGGCCTGCCGGACTTTTCGCCACGCTAATTGGCATCCCGTTGATTGCCCTGACACGGTACATGTCCCTGGGCTCCGTCACCGCGACCGCCCTGGGATCGCTTGCCATTGTCGTGCTGGCGCTCATTGGCTTTGAGCCTGGGGAGTACATCTGGTACGGAATCATTGGTGGCACACTGATCGTCGTCCGTCATCGCGAGAATATCCTCAGGCTCATAAGGGGTACGGAGCGAAAGATAGGTCAGCAGGTGGACCTGGCCGGCGGTCACTAGATGGCGACTGTCACCGTCGTGGGCACCACAAGCTGGGGCACGACGCTCGGAATCATTCTCGCCCGCGATCGACACAGCGTCCGGCTGCTCGCTCGAACCGGAAATGACGCCAAGCTTCTTAACTCTGAGCGGGAGAACTCTCGTTTTGTCCCCGGTTTTCCGTTTCCTGACACGATGCACGCATCATGCGATCCGGCTGAAGCTCTGGTCGGCGCCAGCCTAACGATCTTCGCAGTTCCGGCCCATACCATGCGGGCAAACGTTCGCTTCGTCTCGGAACATATCCCACGGGGCTCACTCGTGTTGAGCGCCGCCAAAGGACTGGAGTTGACCACAGGCAAGCGAATGAGCCAGGTGATGGCTGAAGAGCTGCCGTCTGAGATCGTAGGCAGGATCTGTGTCCTGTCCGGGCCCAATCTGGCGAACGAGATCGTCCGCGGGATGCTCGCTTCGACTGTGATCGCGTCTATAGACATCGACTGTGCGCTCGCGGCGCAGCGAATCATGAATTCTTCGGTATTTCGCACCTACACAAACGACGACGTGATTGGTGTTGAGTTCGGCGGCGCGCTGAAGAACATCATCGCTATGGGCGCGGGAATATGTGACGGGCTTAACCTTGGAGACAACGCCAAGTCCAGCCTCATGACTCGCGGCCTGGCCGAAATCGCGAGACTCGGAGTCACTGCTGGCGCAAATCCCACTACTTTTCTTGGGTTAGCCGGAGTCGGCGATCTTGTCGCCACTTGTGCGAGCACGCTCAGTCGCAACCACTTCGTGGGAGTCCAGCTCGCTGCCGGGAAGTCCCTCCGTGAGATCCGCCGCGGGATGCAGAACGTTGCGGAGGGGGTCGATACGACGCGGGCGGCGGTAGCCCTGGCCAGGGACATGGGCGTTGAGATGCCGATTGCCCAGGCACTCCACGACATCCTGTTCAGCGGGATATCGGTCTCTCAGGCGATTCAGGAACTCATGGGTCGCGACCCGCGGCCGGAGTAGACCCCGGGCGGAGTCAGGGTTCCAGCTCCCCGAGCTCGTGCATGATCATCGATACCAGGACGACCGCCGCCGTCTCTGCCCGCAAGATCCTCCGACCAAGGCTGACGGTCATCGCTCCCATGCTCCTCGCCAGGTCTATCTCACCCGTGGCGAACCCGCCCACGGGACCGACGAACGCGGATAGCCGTCCTTCAACTCTCCACGACTCAGGGGTCTCCGTGAAGGCCGACCTCAGGGACCGGTCGGACTCTTCTTCCCAGGCTACTATCGCTGGCCGATCCGCGTCGGTCAACGCGTCCAAGAGCGACGTCGTGCTGCCGAGCTCTGGGAGTCTCGATCGTCCAGACTGCTCGGCGGCTTCCCTGATGATCCGCAACCACCGGTCACGCCGAGTCGGCGACGGCGTGGCGTGCCGCTGAAGTGTTCTGAGTGTGACCACGGGAACGAAACTGCTGACGCCTAGCTCCGTTCCTTTCTGCAGAACCCACTCGAATCTGTCCGCGCTCACCGCTGCCTGATAGAGAATCAGTTGTACTTCGGGCTCGCCAGTCCCAACCGACCTTCCGGCGATCCGGCCCCGCGTGCAACTGGAGTCCACAGACGACAGGGAAACCGAGTACTCGTATCCTGTGCCGTCGAGAGCGACGATCTGATCGCCCTCTCTCATCCGGAGAACTTGACCGATTTGGCGAGACAGGTCGAGAGGAAACTCGACCGTGTCTCCGACAATGCGTTCCGGACTGATGAAGAAGCGATGCACTCTGCGTAGTTCGGACCTCAGCGCCGTCCAGGTGTCCATATGGCTCCCGGCTCCGCCGGTTCCGTCGCCGTCGCCGTCGCCGTCGCCTCGCCCTGCCGGCCAGGCAGCCACAGTCCTGAGTCTTCGCTCCCTGCGCCAGATTCCTGTTGCTCGCCCGGAGTCCATAGCGCCGAGCGTTCGGCGCCCTCGGCCCGATCGATGCCGAGGAGCTCGACTACGTCGTCCGGCACATCGTCCTGAGGCGCATAGTAGAAGTTGCCGAGTCCAACGGCGTCGATGAGTCGCCTGAGCACCGCGACCTGGTTGTCGTTGGTTCCAGGAACGTAGAGTGGCCGTCCCTGGTAGCCAAACTGGACCGCCCCGGTCCGGGGAAGCGCGTCCGCGGGCTCGAGTACGCGCTGCGACTCGCGAAAGTCTCGAGGAGGCCTGAATCCGAGAGCCTCGGCATACTCGACCGCGCCCCAGATGATCTCGTGGGCAAGCTCCTCCGAGATCGCGACTGGCGGGCTCCCCTGGTAGAACCTCGGGACCACCTCACTCTGGAACACGCTCGGCTCAACGTTGACCGCGTGCGATGTGCTCTTGACTCCGGTGCAAAAGTAGTCGACCAGATAGCTGCCGAACAGCATCTCGTCGTTGGGCTGGGTGCGGGCTACGACAACCTGGGCGACACCTTGGTCTCCCCATCCCTGCTGGACCCAGACTCCGTCCAACGGCATCTCTCGTGCCCGTCTCAAGGTCCGGCCCGGTCGGTCCGCGGCCGCCTCGTGCGCGGTCCTGCGCTGCAGCTTCTCCTTGCGCCTCGTGCGCTTCTGCAGAGCGCGCTGCTGCCTCTTGTGCTGGTTACGTTGCTTTTTGGGCAATGTCGTTCTCGGGCGAGGTGCCGGACGGAGGGCAGGATGGGGGGTCAGGAGTGACAGAGGACCTGCCTAGGAGGTCAGGCGGATGCTACCAGCGCTACCCAATCCCCGTCAACAATTCGGTCCACTACAGAGACTCCCGCCGACTGGAGCGAATCGACCACGTTGGGCTTGTGCTTGTCGATGATCCCGGAGGCCAGCAGGGTTCCTCCGTGGGCCATGCAGTCCACCAGGTGGGCGGAAATCTCGGCGACGACGTGTGCCGAGATGTTGGCGACCACCAGATCGAAGGAGCCGATCGGCGCCGCTGGGTTGGGCAGGGTGCCTTGAACGATTTCGAGGGAGTCGAGGACGTCGTTCAACTCTGCGTTGGACCGCGCGACCCCGACTGCTGGCCGGTCGATCTCCAGTCCGACAGTCGCCCCCGCTCCGAGCTTGGCGGCCGCTATCGAGAGGATCCCCGATCCGCACCCGACGTCGAGCACGCTGTCGCCGGGCTTCAGCTCCCTCTCGATTACTTCGAGACACATCCGCGTCGTCGGGTGATGTCCGGTGCCGAACGCCATGCCGGGATCGAGGCTGATGACAACCTCGCCGTCCCGGGCCTCATGCTCTCTCCAGGTCGGGCAGATCACGATGCGATCGCCAACGTTCAGGACGTTGAAGTAATCTTTCCAGCCGTTCTCCCACTCGTCCTGGGTAACGCGCCTTTCGCGCAGAGCGGATACGGGGGCGAGATGGGCGACGAGCCTGACCGCGACGTCGATCCGGGCGCGACGGTAATCGGTGGTGTCGTCGAGCGGGAGGTATGCCTTGACGGTGACGCGCTCCGGGACTATGGGAGCCTCACCCTCGTCGGGGTTGAAACCGCCGGGCTGTTCGACCGCGACTCCTCCCTCGCTGTAGCGGCGGAGGATCTCTGAGAGGGGCTCTACGTACTCTGGGGGAGCCTCGATGCTTAGCTCGATCCACTCGGGCGGCATCACTCGCTGCCGAACACGTCCTTAAATTTATTGAAGATGCCCTTGTTGCTCCCGACGACATCGCCCTCGCCCATAGATTCGGCGAGCGCTTCGAATAGACCGCGCTGCTCTTCGCTCAGTGATGTCGGGATCTGAATGTCGACCGTGACGACCTGGCTGCCCCTTTGAGAGCTCCTAAGGTGCGGGACGCCGCGGTTTTTCAGCACGATTCGGTCACCTGGCTGGGTTCCGGCGGGAATCTCGATCTCCGCGTCCCCTTCGAGGGTCGGCACGCCGACATTGGCTCCGAGGGTCGCCTGCATCACGCTCACTGGTAGTTCCAAGTGGATGTCGGTCCCGACCCGTTCGAACAGCTCGTGGCCCCTCACGCGGACAACCACGTAGAGGTCCCCGGGTCCGCCGCCGTTCCGGCCAGCTTCGCCCTCTCGGCTAAGCCTGATCTGTGTACCGTCTTCGATTCCGGCTGGAATTGTAACCGCCAGCCGTCGTGCCCGCCGCTCCCGCCCGGCGCCCCTGCACTGTGTGCATGGGTTGGAGATCGTGCTTCCCGCGCCGCGACACACGCCGCACGGGGTCACCTGGACGAACTGTCCGAAGAATCCCTGGTGTGACCGCCGGACCTGGCCCGAGCCCTTGCAATTGGTACACGCCGAGGAGCTCGAGTCCGGCTCGCTTCGTGAGCCGAGGCACTTTCCGCACACGTCGATCCGGTCTATCTCGAGATCGCGCTCGACCCCAAAGACTGCGTGTTCGAAATCTATTGTGACCGCGGTCTGGAGGTTGTTGCCGCGCTGGGCGACGTTTGCGGTTGAGCGGGCCTGTCCGCCAAACCCTCCCCCGAAGAACGCGTCGAATATGTCGCCGAATCCGCCGAAATTGTCGTATCCGTCGAACCCTCGGCCGCCGTTCCCCCCCACCGCAGCATGGCCGAACCTGTCGTAGTCGGCACGCTTCTTGGAGTCGGAGAGGATCTGGTAGGCTTCGTTGACCTCCTTGAAACGCGTCTCCGCACCTTCGCTGCGGTTGCGATCAGGGTGGAACTCCAGCGCAAGCCGGCGGAATGCCTTCTTGATGTCCTCCTCGGACGCGCTTCGAGAGAGTCCGAGCACATCGTAGTAGTCACGCTTGCTGGTGGTCATCTGCTAACTGGACCGATCCTCGTGGCGGCATCAGGCCGCTGTCTTGGCTCCCCGGAATTCAGGGCACAGGCTGTTCTATTATATTCCGCCGCGTCAAACCGAACAAGCATGTCCCAATTGCCATCGCCTGGTGACTCTCACGGAGGGGGTGCTCCGGTGCGGGCGGGACGTCTGAATCCCAACTTCCGGCGATTCCAGGCCATCCGATTCCGGGCTCACTCCGGCGGTCATCCGCCGAGGAGAAAGGACTGTTCGGATCAGGGCTCCGACCGCTCCGCCAGCCAGTCGAGGAGGGCGATGCCGACTTCGGCGGACCAGCCGAGCAGATGGGGCTCGACGAACTGCAGCTCGTCCTGCGGCGAGTTGATCCGAGAGAGGTCGTCGGAGAGGAGGAAGATCACAGGGATCCCCGCGTTTTGGAATGGGGCGTGGTCGCTGCTCCAGGCCGGGTCCAGCGACGGACTCACCTTCACCGGGATACCTGTTTCGGAGCCGATTCTCGCCGCGGCCGCTGTCAGATCGCCATTGCCGATCGCCTCGAGGGTTGTACCTGACCCGACGACGTCGAGGTTCATCATCGCGATGGTTTCGCCAATCTCACTGCCTGTCATCTCCTCGACGTAGTGCCTGCTCCCGAAGAGGCCGACCTCCTCCGAGCCGAAGAGGATGAACGTCAGGTCGAAAGGAAACGAACGGTTCTCGATCTGCTCGAGGATCGTCATCAGTGTCGCGACTCCAGAGCCGTTGTCGTTGGCGCCCTCGGTGTCCGGGGTTGTGTCGTAGTGGGCGCCGACGATCACGGTCCCGTGGTCTCCGGGACCGCCGGGGCTCGTGGCGACGACATTTCTGGACGGCAGCATCCGCTCCTCGACTGAGACGCTGGCAGTCACGTCTCCGTCCCCGATCATGGACTTCAGTCTCAACCCGTCTTCGCGAGATACCGCAACAGCGGGGATCGACGACGGGTTTCTGAGGTCTCCCCTGAACAGCCCAGGCTCGATGTTGTAGACGATCGCCGCGACCGCCCCGGCTGACGCAACCTCTTTCACCTTGTCCTCGAAGGTAATTCGCCCGCGTTCGATGAGGGCTATCTCCCCAACCAGTCCAGTCTGTGGGATGTCTTGAGGAAAGGCGCGTCCGGCATTAGTCAATGTGGCTACAGCGCTCCCGGAGGCCGACTGGGAGAGTTGGATAGAGTCGATCCTCTCGTCTCCGATCGAGACCTCTGACCGGGTCTGCACGACTGTAAACTCTTGTAGGCGGGTCTCGTAGCCCAGCTCAGTAAACCAGCCCAGGAGGTACTCCGCCGCCGCGGCCTCCTCTGCGGACGAGCTCTCCCTGGGACTGTATTCGGTTGACAGAAACTCGAGGTGGCGCCACGCAGCTTCTGCCAGATGACTTTCAGACGCTTGGACCTCGGTTGCGGGGGTCGGGACAGCGGTCGCGGTGGGCGAGGGCGTCTGAGTCGGCAGCATCGCCATGGGGGTCTGCGATGGCCTCGGAGTCGCGGAGGGGGCTGGTGTAGCTGTTGCCGCCGCAGGAACGGCAGTTGGGGCTGGAAGTGGTGTGGACGGCGGTACAGTGGTTGGTGGAGTGGTCGTGAGGGACGGGACCGCTGTTTCCGAGGTTGCGGGTGCCGTGGGCTCCGGGATCTGCCGCTCCGGAACCGGTTCGCCTCCGCACGCGACTACCACAAGCAGCGCGACCGCCGCGAGCACGCCTGATGCCTCTGGCAAGCGCCCGTTCAAGACCTTATGGATCAATCTATTGGATCCCTTTCTGCACTTTGCCGGTCTTACGGATACAACGCTCACGTGCCAAATTGGTTTGTACTCTTTAGACTCTCGGCCGGACCGGTCCGCCGAGGAACCGGGGAGCCCACCAATTTAGGCCCGACATCAGCCGCATCAGCGCCGGGACCAGAAGCGCGCGCACAATCGTCGAGTCGATCAGGATCGTGAGCGCAGTCCCGAATCCGAGTGCCTTTACGATCAGGATGTCGCCGGTGGCGAAACCCCCGGACACCACGATGAGAATCAAGGCGGCGCTGGTGATTATCCGCCCCGACCTCTCCATCCCGACCGACACGGACCGTGTGTTGTCGCCGGTCGCTTCGTACTCCTCTTTGACGCGGCTCAGGAGAAAAACCTCGTAGTCCATGCTCAAACCGAACACGACCGAGAACAGCAGAATCGGGACGGTCGCCTCCAGATACCCCTCCGAGGTGAAACCGAGCAGCTCTTGGAAGTGTCCCTGCTGAAACACGAATACCAGAGCGCCAAAGCTGGCCAGGATGCTCAAGACGTTGAGCGCCACGGCCTTGAGTGGGAGGACGGCCGACCTGAACAGCAGAAATAGCGCCAGGTACGTGACCACAGCAACGTAAAGCACAACCTTTGGGAAGTCGGAGTACATAAGGTCCACCGCGTCGTCGAGTACTGGGGTCACACCGGTTACAAGCACCTTCATGTCCCCTGTTGGGGGATCGGCCCGGATGTCCTGTACGAGGGACTTCGTGTCCTCCGAGACGGGCGGGGCGGACGGGACGATGTTCAGCAGCTGCGTCTTGCGATCCGCACTTGCGAACTGGCCGAGGGCCGCTGCGAGCCGGTCCCCGCCTGCTGCTGATGGGTCCTCGAGGGCGTACAGAGTCTGTAGCTGCTCTCTGGTCAGCTGTTCATCGAGTGTGTAGAGGCTGTCCACCCTCGACACCCTTTGGTCCGCCTGCATTCTCTCGACGAAGTCGATGTTGGCTTCAACGTTGGCGGGTGAGAGCGTAGAGGTTTCGGAAGTCTCGACAACCACAACCTGCGCCAACTCACCGGGGCCGAAGCGATCCGCCACCAGTTCGGAGCCGACTCGCGATTCAGCGTCCTCAGGCAACATAGATGCCCACGGTGTACCTAGCTTGACCCCGAGGAACGGGAGTCCCAGGACGATCAGTAACGCGGTCACCGGGACGATCACCGAGACGGGATGGCGCATAACCCATCCGGACAGGCGCAGCCAGAAACGTCCGCTGCCCGGCCTTCGCCGGATGATCGGGAGGCTGTCGACCCGGCGCCCCAACACCGCGAGAAGCGCTGGGATCAGGGTCAAGGCGATGAGCATCGAGAACGCAATAACCGTAATGCCGCCGATGCCCAGGGACCTCAACATCATAAACTTCATGAACAGCAGTCCCGACAACCCGATCACCGAAGTACTAGCCGAGAAGACGACCGCCTTTCCGGCTGTGGCCATTGTCGTCTTCACGGCATCCACGGTGTCTGAGGTCTCCAGCTCTTCCCTGAACCTGCTGACCATGAGCAGGGAGTAGTCCACGGCCATACCCAGGCCGAGAAACGACGCGATGTTGAGAACGAATATTGACATGTCCGTAACCTGCGCCATCAGGAAGACGAGGGCGAGTGTGGTGACGACGCTCACGCAGCCCATTGCGACAGGAAGCCCTGCCGCGACGACGCTGCCGAACACGACCAGCAGGGCGATCGCGAGTAGCGGCAGCGTGATGATCTCCGCTCTGCGGAGGTCGCTCTTACTCGCGGCGTTCAGGTCGGCGAATATCGCGATCCCACCGGTGACCCATAGATCCAGCTCGCCTTCTTGTATCAGGCCTCTGAGCTCGGGGAGCTGATCGACGGAGTCTTCGATTGACGTGTTGAGTTCGACGACAGTGATCGTCGTTCGACCGTCAGGAGCGACCATGCTCGGATTGGCGGGGCTGAAGTGCGTCACGATCCGATCGACCTGAGGCGCCTCGTAAAGCGGGGCGATCGACCGTTCGATCGACTGGATATAGCGCGGGTCGGCCGCACCGAGTGTGTCGCTCGAGAAGACGAGAACGATCGCGGATTCAGGGGTGCCGAGCGCTTCGATCATCTGGCGCTGTGCGCGGCGGGCCTCGGTGTCGGTCTCTCCGAAACCGCCCTTGAGCGTGGACGTGACTCGCGGCGCGAAGAGAAGACTGACCAGGAAGATCAACGTCCAAGCGCCGATGACCCACCATCGGAACCTGATGACAGACGAGGCGAGCCTTGTCAGCATCGGCGTCGGAAGCTTTGCCTGTCGGTCAACGCGCGGCCGCCCTCAGCGTGGTCGACCGCGGGTCGGACTCGCTCGGACTCGGCGAGTACACAGGGAACTCGGCCCGCTCGAGGTTACTCAAGCCCCTCGAGGTTCGGCTGAACACCGTTTGCGTGACCGTTGCGGCGGTCGTTCTCGCTCTGCTTCTTCGTCTGAGCCTTCTTGGAAGACTTCTCGTCGTCGTCTTTCTTCAGAATCAGGTCGCTGACGCAAGAGATCGACGCCACCGCGTCCCCGTCTGCGGGCTTGAAGATGGTCACGCCCTGCGTGGCTCGTCCCATGCTTCTGATCTCGGACAGGCTCGTCCTGAGGACCTGAGCCTGCTCAGAGACAACGTAGATCTCCTTGCTGTCGTCGATGACCTGTGCATCGGCGACCGGGCCGGTCTTAGGCCGGATGTTGAAGGTCTTTATCCCGATACCGCCTCTGCCCTGGGCCCTGTAGCTGCTGAGCGGAGTGAGCTTTCCGAAACCGAGCCTGCTGATAACCAGAAGCCTGGTGTCGTCGGTCCCGACGTCCATAGAGACGACCCTGTCGCCTTTTGCGAGCTTGATGCCCCTGACGCCCCCGGCGGCCCGTTGCTGCGCCCGGACCTCGCTGAGCGGGAACCGGATCGACATCCCGTTTTTGGTCACCATGATTACGTGCTCTTCAAGACCGGCCGGATGCACCGAGACCAGTTCGTCGCTGGCGCTGAGGTTCATGATCATCAGGCCCGCGTTGCGGATGTTGGAAACAGAGTTCAGCGCGATCCGCTTGATCTTACCTTTGGAAGTCGCCAGCATCAGGAACCGGTCGTCAGTCTGAAGATCTGCGGTATTCATACCGATGACGGCGCTGACCTTCTCCGTATCGCTGATCGACACCACGTTCACGAGCGGGACGCCCCTCGTGTTTCGCGACGTATCCGCGCGCAGCTCGTAACTGGTTAGCGAGTACACGCGGCCCTTGTTTGTAAAGAAGAGGAGTCTGTCGTGGGTGTCCACCACCAGAACGTGCTTGACGGCGTCGTCGTCCCGGGTTGTCATGCCCCCGACGCCCTTGCCGCCTCTGTGCTGGTTGCGGTACGTGTTGGCGGGAATGCGCTTGATGTAGCCTCCCTGGCTCACTGTGACCACGATCTGTTCGTGCGCCTCGAGCTCCTCGCGGGAGAGGTCGAATGCCTCTTCGGTGATGTCCGTCCGGCGGTCGTCACCGTGCTTCTTCTTGACCTCGCGGAGCTCCTTCTTAATAACGGCGACGACCTTCCTGTCGTCGGCCAGAAGCTCCTCCATCTCCCGGATGGCCTCTCGGATCTCCTGGTACTCCTTTTCAAGCTGCTCCCGCTCCAGCGCAGCCAGGCGGCGGAGCTGCATGTCCAGGATCGCCTGCGCCTGATCGTCGTCGAGTCCGAACCTGTCCATCAGCTGCTGTTTGGCGACCTGCGCGCTCTCGGAGGCGCGGATCATCCGGATCACCTCATCGAGGTGGCTGATCGCGATCCGCAGTCCGGCGAGGATGTGTGCGCGTTGTCGAGCCTTCGCGAGTTCGAACTCCGTTCTGCGCCGGACGACCTCCCGGCGGAACTCTATGAAGTGCTGAAGCGCCTGCCGCAGAGTGATGATCCTGGGCATTCCCTCGACGAGTGCGAGCATGTTTGCCGAGAACGAGCTCTGCATCGCGGTGAACTTGTAAAGGTTGTTCAGGACGACCCTGGGCTGGACCCCCGAGCGTAGCTCGAAGACGATCCGCATCCCCTGACGGTCCGACTCGTCCCGTACGTCCGAGATCCCCTCGAGCTTACGGTCCTTCACCTGCGCGGCGACCTTCTCGATCAGACCGGCCTTGTTGACCTGGTAGGGTAGCTCGTTGACGATTATCTGCATCCGGCTCGAGCGCTGCATCGGCTCGATCTCGGCCTTGGCTCGCACTATGACCTGGCCGCGTCCTGTCGAGTAGGCATCGCGAATGCCGCTCGTCCCCATGATCGTTCCGCCGGTTGGAAAGTCCGGCCCTTTAACGAACCGCATCAGGTCTTCGACCGAAGCGGCCGGATGATCTACCAGGTGGATCAGCGCGTCACAGACCTCCGTGGGGTTGTGCGGGGGGATGTTGGTCGCCATACCTACGGCGATTCCTGACGCGCCGTTTACCAGCAGATTGGGAAGCCTGGCCGGAAGTACCGTGGGCTCACGAAGCGTTGCGTCGAAGTTGTCGGCGAAGTCGACGGTGTCCTGGTCGATGTTCGCCAGCATCTGCTCGGAGACCGCCGCCATTCGCGCCTCGGTGTAGCGCATGGCTGCGGGCGGGTCGTTGTCGACAGAGCCGAAGTTGCCCTGTCCGTCGACCAGCGGCGAGCGGAGCGTGAACGGCTGCGCCATACGTACAAGCGCGTCGTAGACCGCGACCTCGCCATGCGGATGCCACTTGCCTAGCACCTCTCCGACGAGCCTCGCGCTCTTCTTGTATGCGGTGTTGGGGCGCATCCCAAGGTCCTGCATGGCGTAGAGGATTCTGCGTTGGACGGGCTTCAGCCCGTCGCGAATGTCCGGAAGCGCTCGGGCGACGATTACGCTCATCGCGTAGTCGAGGTACGAGCTCCGCATCTCGTCGACGATCTGCGTCGGTTTGATGTATCCGAACTGCGTCTTGGTTACCATAAAACGCTCCCGGGGAGGGCCGCGTAGAGGTCACGCGGCGGTACGGTTCACAGGTTCACCTTAGCTTAGAGTATTATAGCATTCTTAGACTTTTCCTTCATCTTGTTCTAAAGCTGATTTAGCGCGGAATGGGGCGAGAATTCGCCGGAGCTAGAGCGATCTCCAGAGCCGCTCGGCGGCTCGTTCGACCAGTGACTGAAAGAGCCGGTCGAAGTGCGGAGGGAGTTCCATCCGCCTCTCCGGGCTGAACTGGACCCCGATCACCCAACGGTGGTTCGGGCTCTCAAGCGCCTCGATCAGTCCATCGTCGAGGGAGTAGGCGGAAGCAAGTAGAAGAGGCGACTTCTGTGCCTCGCGGATCCCCGTCCGGTGCAGGCTGTTTACGCGCACGAAGCCGCCCGATCCGACCACGGCTGCGAGTTTGCTACCGGGCGAGATGTAGACGTGGTGGTACCCGGGCTCCTCGGGTTCGTCAGCGACGTGGCCGTCTATCGGGACCGGTGAGCTCCCGCCGGTTGCGAGGTTGAGAAGCTGCATCCCTCGACCGATACCGTACACGGGCAGATCGACCGATAGGGCCGCACGAACGAGATTCAGTTCAATTTCTGATCCGGAGTCCTCGACCTGCAGGTCCGGACTGCCGGTCAATACCAAGGCGCCGGAGCATCTTATTGCCTCATCGGAATCGACATCTGATCTGTCGGAGAGAGCCCAAGGCTCACCGCCCGCGCGTTCGATTGCATCCGTGACCGCTGAAGCCTCTTCGTCAGACGCTCCCCCGGCGACCGCGATCAGCGGCCGGTTCGACATCGTTACGCTTACGGGCAGATCTAGTTAAACCTCGGCTCGCGCTTTTCGCGGAAGGCGAGCAGCGCCTCCTTGTGGGCGTCGGTCTTCATCGCGGCGCTGAATGTCTTGCCCTCGTCCTCCAGGACGGTGGCGACGTCCGGATCCATGTAGTACCTGTGAATGAGGCGCTTGACTTGGCCAAGTTGCAGTATCGGATTGTCGGCGATCTCCGCCGCAAGCTCGATCGCCCGGTCCAGCATCTCGTCTGCCGGATGGACGTAGTTGACGAGGCCGATTCGATAGGCTTCGTCGGACGGGATGAAGTTGCCTCTGAGCATGTACTCGAGCGTCCGACCGAGACCGATGAGCTGAGGGGCGTAGTGGGTCGACCCGAACTCGGGTGTCAATCCGACGCGTACGAACCTGAACGACAGCCTCGCGTCGTCTGACGCGACACGAACGTCGCAAGGGAGAGCACGGGTCAGGCCCTCTCCGACCGCGACACCGTTGATCGCCGCGACAACCGGCTTCGCCTCCCGGACCATCTCCGCCCAGCTATTTTTCGGCGCCGGCACGACGCTGTCACTGGCCTGCCCATCGCGTCTCGCCTCGAATCGCCCGATGTCCGCTCCGGCGCAAAAGGCCCTACCAGCGCCAGTCCACACCATCGCGCCTATGGAGTCGTCGGAGTTCCAGAAACCGATCTGGTCGCGAAGCTCGTAGTCCATCTGCGGATTCATGGCGTTGAGCTTATCGGGACGGTTCATAGTCAGGATCCCGACGCGGCCCCTGACCTCGCTCTCAACAAACTCGTACGACATGGTTGATCCTCGACCAGGTGAAATTGGGGTTGGGTTGGCGAAATGGTACCACAGGACCGACATCGCATCCCGACCGGGCGAGACGCCCGCGTTCCAACCGCGACGGGAGTTGAATCCGAGGCAGGGCCTCTGTAGCATTTCTCCCACTCCACAGTACTGAGGCCAACGCATGAGAATCACCGACCTGAGCGCCGCTTATCCCAACTATCGCAACATGCCGCCGTCGTGGAGGACGCATCTGTGGCAGATCGTCGTGCGCGTTGAGTCGGACAGCGGCGTCGTGGGATACGGCTACGGCGGTGGCGGAAAGGCCGCGGTCGAGGTCGTCAATGGCCACATGCGCGAGCTGCTAGTCTGCCGGGCGCTAGACGAGAAGGACGACATCTTCAGCGCGTGGGACGCGCTATACTACGCGTCGATCCCGTATGGGCGCAAGGGGATCGGCGTGATGGCGCTGAGCGGAATCGACCTCGCGCTATGGGACCTCTTGGGGAAGGCAGAAGGCGTCCCGGTTCACGCTCTGATCGGGCCGCGGACAAAGGGGACAATTCGCTCCTACGCCACCGGCGCGGACCCCGAGTGGTACAGAGAGCTGGGATTCACCGCGCACAAGTTTCCTCACCGCGCGTCGGGCTCTCTCGAAGACTTCGACACCGCGGAGGCTTCTGCCGTCCGCGCCCGCGAGATCATGGGTCCGGACGCTCAACTGATGATCGATACCTACATGTCCTGGGACTATGAGACAACCATTGAGATGGGCCGACGTCTCGCGCCATACGATATCTTCTGGTTTGAGGACGTGCTGACGCCGGACGACCTGGAGGGTCAAGCCGCGCTGAGCCCGTTGGTCAAGCCGACGCTGATTGCGGGCGGCGAGCACGAGTTCACCCACGTCGGTTTCGCGGACGCCGCGAGGGCCGGCGCGATGGATCTTTGGCAGCCTGACATCACCTGGTGCGGCGGGATCACTGCCGGCTTACGTATCCTCGACATAGCGAGGGAGCACAACATCCCCGTCGCGCCTCACCGCGGAGGAGAGGTGTGGGGCCTGCACCTGATCGCGGCCTCGGACTGCATGGACCTGGCTGAGGTGCTGCCGGGCGTCCGGAATGGCGCGAAGGACGAGTTGTGGATCGGCGAGCCGTTCCCCGAGAATGGCTATATCGAACCGTCTGACGCCCTCGGCTTTGACGTTACGTTGAATGAGTCGATGTTCTAGGTCTAGGATTTGGATCCCAATCGACGACTCAGGCCTGAGGCTCCGCGACGTCTGTGACACCTCACGGTTCCGTCCGATTCATCTGAGCTTCCGCCCACTCAAAGACCTGCATTGCAAGCTCGAGCGCCTCCGTATGGTCGTCCCGGGTCAGAGGCTCGGAACCCCGGGTAGCGAGTAACAGTGGCATATCGGGTTAATCGGTCGATCTCAGGTGACAAACTGACCTCGATGTCGCTCTGTTCTAGGATTGTTACCAACTCGCCAATATCGTGTATGTAGGGGAACTCGATATTCCGGTCCACCATAACGGCTGTCAGCGCCTTCTCTGCCGTTTGCTGTGCGTGGAAGCACAGCAATTCGATGTGCACGTTGTCTTCTCGCGGTTGGGCCATTGCGAGGTCGCTCCGCGCGAGTCCGATCCACTCCTGAGCGGTATCTTCAGCGCTGTGTTGCACGTGTATAGACTTCTATCCCTTCGGAAAGGGCAGGATGGACGATCAGAGACTTCGAGTCCTTGTGGTGCTCGACGAGCTCCGGGCTGAGCAGAACAAAGTCGGCCGCCAGGCCGACTCCTCTCATTGCAACATACATATCGCCCTCTAACCTACCCCTGTCGTACTTGCCAGATTTGATGACCAGAAAATCGAGGTCCGAGTCTGGCCCCATATCCCCTCGTGCGGCGGAGCCGAACAGTATGATCCGATCGGGGTCAACCGTCTCGATCACGCGCCGTACAATCTCCTGAACTACAGCGTCATCAGGAGTACCGTGTTCTCGAATGTATTCCCTAGCGGCGGTCACGATCGTGGCCCGCAGAACCGAAAATCTCGCCAAATGCGAGTCCGACATTGCACCGTTCGACGGTTCGTCATAACGTACTATATCCTCGAAGGACTGTCTTTTCTATACGCGACCCAACTTCGGCTTTCCGGATTCAGAATTCTCAGATAAGATATGGTATAGATAGGCTGATGTGTTCGACTCCCAACCACCGGTACGGGTTGGACACGACCAAGGATCGGGAGATAGAGAAAAGGATCGGGAGACAGAGAATATGAGCAAACTTGGGGGAAGCGGCCTGCTCGTTGCGGGCGCGGTGCTGATAATCCTGGGCATCGTGCTCCGGTCGGGGCTCATCGAGTGGCTGATCAACGTCGCCGGATTCATTCTGATCGTGATCGGGATCATCCTCGCGGTAGTCGGCGTCATACAGATGATGTCTGGCAGAGGGTCGTCAGACTTTTGAAAATGGGAGAACACAGGACGCGATGGGCGCTCACGCCCAATGCGATGCAGGAGGCGGTTAGATGGGTGTAATGTCTCGAATGTCAACTGTGGTCAAGTCGAAGATGAACCGGTTGCTCGACCGCGCCGAAGACCCGCGCGAGACGCTGGACTACGCATACGACAAGCAGCGTGAGATGCTCCAGAACGTCAAGCGCGGTATCGTGGAGATGGTCACGACGAAGCGAAGGCTGCAGATTCAGGCTGAGAAGGTCAAGGCAAATATCGCCAACGTGGACAACCAGGCGCGTCAAGCGATGGCTGCCGGACGTGAAGACCTCGCGCGCCTCGCCCTCCAGCGAAAGCAGACTGCGCTTATCGAGTTGGACGGCCTCGACGAACAGGTCGGCCAGCTCGAGCTGGAGCAGGAGAAGCTAACCAACGCCGAGCAGCGGCTAACCGCCAAGGTGGAGGCCTTCCGCTCCAGGAAGGAGATCATCAAGGCTCAGTACAACGCGGCTCAGGCGCAGGTCAGGATCGGTTCGGCCCTCTCCGGTATCTCCGAAGAGATGGGCGACGTCCAGCTCGCGGTTGAACGCGCCGAGACCAAGACCGAGACCCTCCGCGCGAAGGCCGGAGCAATCGACGAGCTGGCGGAGAGCGGCGTCTTGGACGAGCCGCTGTCAGTTGGCGGTGGCGACCTCCTGAGCCGGGAGTTGGCGCAGCTTACCTCTGAGCAGAACGTTGAAGACGAGTTGGCTTCTCTCAGGGCGGGCCTGCCCTCGGGTCCCGATAAGAAGGCGCTGCCCAGTGGCTAGCGGTGAATCTAAACAGGTGACGCAATGATCATTCGCATTCTGACAGAGGGCCAGTTCAACCTGTCTGGCGCTTTCCTAGATGAGCTGAACGACCTGGACAACAAGCTGGTGGAGATCGTCGAGCAGGAGGACCGCGCCAACTTCGGGTCCTCCCTCAAGGCGATGCTCGATCTGGTCCGTGAGAAGGGGACACCCGTCCCTATTGAAGAGTTGGTCGAATCTGACCTGGTCCTGCCGGAGCCGGACATCTCCCTCGAAGAGGCGGAAGAGCTGTTCGTCGGCGAGGGGCTGCTGCCAGGTTAGACCGCAGAAACCCGTGCTCCCACGCGTCTCCCGCATGACAGCGGGCTGGACGATGGAGTATATTGTTGGCCGATGCCATCGGAACGCCCATTCGCCGCGACCTGCGGCGATCTTTGAACTCGTACTGGAGGTGAGACATGGGCAACCGTCTCAAAGGTAAGGTTGCGGTCGTGACAGGAGGCGGACGCGGTGTCGGTCGCGGTGTCGCGCTCCTCATGGCCGATGAGGGTGCCAAGGTCGTCGTGAACGACCTCGGATGTGACGTGGACGGCACGGGCAGCTCGCCCGACCCTGCGGACAGCGTTGTCGCCGAGATCAAGGCGAGGGGCGGAGAAGCTTCCGCCAACTACGACAACATGGCCCTGATGGACGGCGGTGAAGCTGTCATCCAGCAGGCTGTCGACAGCTACGGGCAGATCGACGTCCTCGCCAACTGCGTCGGTATGCTGCGTGACCGGATGATCTGGCAGATGACGCCGGAGGACTGGGACCGGGTTGTGACCAACAACGCAAAGGCCACGTTCACGGCTACAAAGTTCGCTTGCATCCTCTTCCGGCAGCAGCGCAGCGGTCGTATCGTAAACATGACCTCGGACGCCGGGCTTGGCGATGTCGGACGCTCGAACTACGCCGCCGCGTCGGAGGCAATTATCGGTCTGACGCGCACCGTCGGACGGGACATGGGCCGCTACGGCGTCACGTGTAACGCGATATCGCCAATCGTGGAGACCCGGCTCTTCCCCGGATCGGTTGAAGAGTACCGCGTGGCGGCCGCTGAAGGCCCGTCACGGGACGGGAGAGCAGGAATCTTCAGTCCGGAGGGCGTCGGAGATTGGGAAGGACCAGGATGGCCGGACGATCCGGAGAACGTGGCCCCACTCGCGGTCTATCTCTGCACCTACGCATCACCTCATGTCAACTGCAACGTCTTTGGCGTTAGAGGCGGCAGCATCTACCTCTACTCGAACCCGAGTGTGGAGAGAGCAGTCCAGAAGTGGGGGAACTTCACGATGGACGAAATGGACGTGCTGTTCCCGAAGATGATCGGTTCGGGATTCTAGAGGAGACAGAGGAGTGGGAAACGAGAACTGCGATGGATTCTACCCCGATCGTCCAATCGGGCTCGGCCTTTAGAGCGTACGCGCCTTACTTATAGAGGTAAACACAATGGGGAATAGACTTGAAGGAAGAGTAGTTATAGTAACCGGCGCGGGCCGAGGGATCGGCGCCGAGGTCGCAAAGTGGATGGCCGCAGACGGCGCGTCAGTCGTAGTGAACGACATCGGAGCCGCGCTGGACGGAACCGGGGGCTCGGACGCGCCCGGGGAGATTACCGCCCAGGCGATCCGAGACGCCGGCGGGACTGCTGTTGCGAGCTTCGATTCTGTGGCTGAGTACGAGTCCGCCGGACGGATCGTCCAGACGGCCGTCGACAACTTCGGACGAGTTGATGCGGTCTGCCACGTCGCGGGCATCCTCCGCGATCGGATGGTCTTCAACATGACCGGGGCCGAGTGGGACGGCGTACTCCAGGTGCATCTGTACGGCGCATTTAACATTGTGCGCCACTGCGTCCCTCACATGATTAGGCAGAAGTACGGCAGAATCGTGCTCTTCTCGTCCGGCTCCGGACTGGGGGCGTCAGGGCAGGCCAACTACGCTGCCGCTAAAGAGGGCATGGTAGGGTTCGCGCGGTCGCTTGCCAAGGACCTCGCTCCCTATGGAGTCACCGCGAACGCGGTCTACCCCGGCGGCGCGACTCGGATGACCGAGTCGGTTCCGGAAAGCACTACTCAACTCCGGGAACAGCAGCGCGCGCAGTTGCGGGGACAAGACACATCTGAAGACGAGGTGCAGGGAGCCCCACCTGAAGCTCGCGATCCCGCCAACAACGCGCCGAAGGCCGTGTACCTTTGCTCCGAGGCCGCGGGCAACATCACGGGCCAGGTCGTCGGCGTCAGTGGATGGCAGGCGACCCTTTACTCACCGCGTCACGTGACCAACAGTATTCACAAGAACGGACGCTGGACGCTCGACGAACTGGACAAGCTGATCCCCATCTCGCTCGGCGCCGAGCTGGTCAATCCCGTCCCCCCACAGCTGCCCAGGAATTAGGAATTGTGAATTTAGAACGGTGAAACACGGGCTTCGTCCAGGTTCCGGTGCTCCATTCTTGATTCACTATTCACAATTCTAAGTTCCGACCCAGCAGGTCGATAACCGCTTGCGCCGCCTGGCGCTTGTTGCCGTCACGGTCGTCGGCATCGGCGTGGATGCGCTCGGCGACCTCGAGTCCGTCAGGTCCGGCGACGCCGATGTAAAACGTCCCTATCGGAAGCCCTGAGCGACCACCGGTCGGGCCTGCGATTCCGGTGACTGATACCGCGTAGTCGGTGCCCGTCAGGTCCCTTGCTCCCACTGCCATAGCTTTGGCCATCTCGGGGCTGACGGTGCCTTTCGACTCGTACAGCTCGTCCGAGACGCCGAGCACTTTTTGCTTCAGCCCTCCGGTGTACGCGATTATGCCTCCTGGAAACCATCGGGAGCTGCCCGGCACCGTGCTGAACATGTACCCGACGAGTCCACACGTATCCGCCTCCGCGACAGACACGGTCTGGCCTCGTTCCACCAACACCGCCCCGATCTGTTCTACATCCATCGTTCGCTCCTGTCGGACTGGCAGTCTTTGATTGACCCTTGGTACTTTCCCATGCTGGGGGACGACATCGTAACACGTCGGATCGGCGCACGAGAGGCGCCGCTGTGGTTGTCCATCGGAGAAACACGAGTTTGACAAGTAGTCACGGCGTCTCTATCATGTAATAGATATCTGATAAATAGTAGATAAATAACATATATTAGAGGTAAGGCATGAACGAGGGCCCAAAGGTTGTAGACATCCAGCGCCAGCTGGAGGAGAGCCTGACCTGTTTGCCGGATCTGGCGTTGCCACCCGAGCTTGAGGGGTTGCGTCACCTTCCTCTCGATGGGTTCAGACCCAAAGTTAGCGTCTACTATCCCGCCAACGGTAACAGGAAGAGGCGCAAGGTGCGTGAGACGGCGTCCGCGAGCTATTTCGACGGGAATACATGTGAGATCGTAATCGGCTTCGAGCCGATAGGGGAGTCCGCCGAGGGGAGTGTACAGCCACCAACCATTAGACAGGTCTCGGACGTTACCGCAGTGGCATACAACCCGGGCGTCCCAACGGTCGAAGAAGATCCGCCCGACACGATGGCAGCGCTGATCGACGAGCTATTGGACGCCGAATCGCGGCGCCCGTTTGTTGGACTGACGTGGTTCCGAGACCAGGTCCTCGCTCAGGACTCGGCTCACCCTTGGGCGAAGGAGCCGGACATGGTCAGGTCACTACTTAACAAGGCGATCGATGATCGGATAATCAGGACGAGCAAAGTGCCCAATCCAAATACCCCAATGTATCCCACAACCGCGATCAGATTGAACCGAGCTCATCCACGATATCGAGGGGATGAGCCGCATCGCGTTCGCAGATTCAATCCGATTCGCATCCGAGGCGGACCGATCTCGGATACAGTCATCGAAGACAGGGCCGACAGGGTCTGACCGCTGATGGCCAGCTTCTACTTTGATACCAGTGCGCTCATCAAGCTCTACATCGAAGAAGAGGGCAGCGCGGAGGTCGTATCGGTAGCAGATGAGCTCGACGGTGACTTCGCGCTGATCGTGGATATCACGCTTCTGGAAGCCCGGTCTGCAGTTCGGAGGCGAGAGCGGGCGGGAGATTTCCCTCCGCTCGTCGCCGATAGGATTCTCGAACAGCTTGAACAGGACGTCTCGTCTCTCTACGTTGTGCAGCCGACGTCCTTGGCGATGCGGGACGCGGCACGGTTGCTCGATGACCACCCTCTGAGAACGCTGGACGCGATACAGCTCGGGGGATGTCTGGCAGTCCGGCATAGCGTCCCGCCTCCACTGACATTTGTCTGCGCGGACTCTCGCCTCTGTGATGCGGCGATGGCGGAAGGGCTTGCGACGCTGAACCCGCTGACCTGACCGTCCTAAACAGCACTTCTGGACTCCTCAACACTCCTACGCTTCGGGGTGTCATGGGCCGTCATCTGCTAGACTTTCGGCAACCCTCGCGTGGAGATGGTCAGTGCCTAGAATCACGTCCGACGAAGTCCGGCACCTTGCGCTGCTCTGCCGGATCGCGATGTCCGGCGAGGACGTCGAGGTGATGCGCGATCAGATGTCGAATATCCTCGAGAACATAGACGTCCTCAACCAGGTCGACACGGAAGGCGTTCCGCCGACCGGCCACTCGGTCGACCTTGTCTCGGTCATGCGCGACGACGAGGTCGCACCCCCCCTTGCGCTGGAGGAAACACTCGCCAACGCTCCGCTTCGAGAGGGCGACTTCATCAGGGTCAAGGCGGTCCTCGAGTAATGTCGAGTCTCGGCATGACGGGTCTCACAATCGTCGAGGCTCGAGACCTACTCGACCGGAAGGAGACCTCTTCGGTCGAGCTCACACGGGCGGCACTGGACCGCGTCGCGGAGGTCGAGGACCGGGTCCGGGCGTTCGTGACGGTCACTGAAGAGCTCGCGCTCGAGCAGGCCCAGGCGGCGGACCGGCGGATCGGCCGGGGAGAGTCCGCTCCACTCACCGGCATCCCGATGCAGCTCAAGGACAACATGTCCACGCGGGGAGTGCTCACAACCTGTTCGTCCCGGATGCTGGAGGACTTTGTTCCTACCTACGACGCTACTGTGACTCGGAAGCTCTACGATGAAGGAGCGGTGCTGATCGGGAAAGGGAATCTGGACGAGTTCGCAATGGGTTCGTCGACTGAGAACTCCGCCTTCTTCCCCACGCGCAACCCCTGGGACCTCGACCGGGTCCCAGGCGGCAGCAGCGGCGGGCCCGCGGCCGCCGTCGCCGCGTCCGAGTGCGTTTACTCGCTGGGATCCGACACCGGTGGCAGCATCCGCCAGCCCGCGTCCCTGTGCGGAGTGGTCGGGCTGAAGCCCACCTACGGGCTCGTGTCACGCTACGGCCTCGTCGCGTTCGCGAGCTCCCTCGACCAGATCGGACCGATTACGAGAGACGTGACCGATTGCGCGATGGTCTTGAACACGATTGCGGGAAACGACCCCAAAGACTCCACGTCCTTGAACGTCGACGTTCCTGACTATGCAGAGTCGTTGGGCGAGGACCTCACCGGATTGCGAATCGGCGTACCCTCCGAGTACTTCGTTGAAGGCATGGAGCCCTCGGTCGAGGCGTCGACGCGTAGCTCGATCGCGCTTCTCGAGGAGCTCGGAGCGGAGGTCGCCGAGACCTCGCTGCCGCACACGTCGTTCGCCCTATCGGTCTACTACATCCTCGCTCCCTCTGAGTGCTCGGCCAACCTGGCACGGTACGATGGGGTAAAGTACGGTTTCTCTGACCAGGATGCGGACTCGATGTGGGAGGCGCTTGAACTTACGCGCGGCGGCGGATTCGGGCCGGAGGTCAAGCGCCGAATCATGCTCGGCACCTACGCGCTGTCCGCAGGGTACTATGACGCGTTCTATCTCAAGGCGCAGAAGGTTCGGACGGTAATCCGCCGCGAGTTCGAAACCGCGTTCGAAGAGTTCGACGCGATCGTGTCGGCGACGTCTCCAACCGTTGCGTTCGAGCTCGGGGAGAAGACGTCCGATCCGCTGCAGATGTACCTCTCGGACGTCCTCACGTTGCCAGCGAACATCGCCGGTCTCCCAGGGATGTCGGTCCCAGCGGGCCTGTCCAACGACGGGCTCCCAATAGGATTCCAAATCCTGGCCAAGGCCCTGGGCGAGGAGACTATTTTCAGGATCGGCCACGCTCTCGAACAGGCCAACGGCTGGAACAACAAACGGCCTCCGATCTAGTGATGGCAGAAACTGACCTCTCAATCAGAATTACGAGCGTCGAGCCCTGGGAGCCCCCGGAGGGTGAGCCGGGACGAGGGATGCTTCTCCGGACGACGCGCGGGGATGTTCCGGCCATCGTCCATCACGATCAGTCTCGAAGCACCTCTAAGGGCATCGTGTGGGTGTGGGGCGCGCGAGGAGGATTCACAGGTCCGGCGGACGCCATATACCGAGACCTCGCCGAAGAGCTTCAGGGCGAGATCACCTCGATTCGAGTCGACTACCGTCAGCCGAATGTAGTGGACGAATGCGTCATGGACACGCTCGTGGGTGTCTCCTTTCTGACCGGCACGGGCCACTCGGAGATCGTACTCGTTGGCCACTCGTTCGGAGGCGCCGTCGTCATCTCGGCGGCGCCGTTCAGTCCTGAAATCAAGGCGGTTGTCGCCCTCTCGAGCCAGACCTACGGCGCTCAAGGCGTAGGTCGTATCGCGCCCCGTCCGATTCTGCTGGTCCACGGCGAGGCCGACACGCGCCTTCCGCCGCACTGCTCGGAGATGATCTATTCGTGGGCCGACGAGCCGAAGGAGCTGGTGATCTATCCGGGCGCAGGACACGGCCTCTCGGAGTGTAAGGACGAGCTCCGAGACCTGCTCCGGGAATGGATAATTGTGAATTTAGAATAGTGAATTGAGAATGAGGGTCGATTGGTCGAGAGCGGTGGGGCCGGGTTTCTAAACTCGCTCTTCACCATTCCAAATTCCCAGATGTCGCGATATACTCAGCACCACCAATCCAATCCCTATAGGAGCGAGGACATCAAATGGGCGAATTCGACGGAAAGGTTGCAATCGTTACCGGAGCGGGCAGGCTGAGGGGTATCGGACGCGCGGCGGCGATCGGCTTTGCCAAGCTGGGCGCTAACGTGGTCGTCACCGGCACGGGCCGCGATCCGGCTACGTTCCCCGATGACGAGAAGGCAGTCGGTTGGCGCGACATCCACAGCGTTGCGGAACAGATCGAGTCGCACGGCGTCAAGGCCCTTCCGCTGATCGTGGACGTCACCAACAAAGAACACGTCCAAAACATGATCGACCAGGCGGTGAGCGAGTTCGGCGGGGTCGACATGTTGATGAACAACGCCGCTTACGCCCGCGGGCCGGACAGAGTCCCGATCCTCGACCTCGACGACGACATCTTCCAGCGTGTCATCGACATCAAGATCACCGGGACCTACCTTTGCACCAAGGCGTTTGTCGCCGCCTTGCAGAAGCAGGGCCACGGAGGAAAGATCGTCAACATCTCGTCATCCGCAGGCAAACGCGGCAGCGCAAACACGCTCGCCTACAACGCCGGCAACTTTGCTCTGGTCGGCATGACCCAGTCTATGGCCGCAGAACTGGGGCCGATGGGAATCAACGTGAACTGCGTCTGCCCAGGTGCGGTAGACACCCACCGTATGGACGACATCGACCGCGGAGAACGCTGGCAAAGCATGGCGGAATCGACTCCGATCAGACGCAACGGCACTGACGACGAGACCGGGGAGTTCTGCGTCTACCTGTGCACAGAGGCCGCGTCCTGGATCCACGGGCAGTCGATTAACATCAATGGCGGCACCGTGATGGAGCATTAGGCGAGGAGAGAGGAGATAGGAGTGAGAAACGGCGAGGATACCAGGGCGCCTGATCTCGGTCCTCTTTACTCTTTTCTCTGTGGCAGCGATACGGTTGCTTTGCCGATCACGTGAGGCGTGCCCTCTTCGTTCTCCATGGTGACGTCGCACTCGATCTGCGGGTCGCCGTCGACGATATTCTTGTCCGTGATCATCCCACGCAGGGTCAGCGGACGATTGTGAAGCACCGGGCTCCGGAACACGACGTCGAGCTTGCGCAGCCTGACGGTTGGCGACCAGCCGGTGATTAGTTGGGACATGATCGCGATGTTCATGGCCCCGGGAACGATCGCCTCCGGCAGGCCCTCGCTCTGCGCCTTCTCCCTGCTCGTGAAACGCGTAGGGCCAGTCTGCCGTCCCCATACCTGCGTGAACTCGATCACCTGATCGTCCGAGACGATCCGCTCGATCGGCCCGACCTCATCGCCTAGATCTACGTCGTCGAAGTAGACCTCGTCTCCCATCATCTCGGTGTCCGATTCCGCTTGACGAACGACTCTTGGACGCGCGCAACGTCGTCGCCATCCTGGTTCGAGAAACTCGTTTCCCATACCTGGAAGACCATCTTTCCTGAACGGCCCGTCTTCGGGTAGACGTCCTTGAGCTTTGTCCTAGCGTTCAGCGTGTCCCCTGGCCTAACGGGAGCAACCCACTCGATCGCCTGGCCCGCGAACAGGCTAACCTCCCCGAACTCGAGCTTGATGTCCGGTCGCGAGACGTCGGAGACGAACATGTTGCAGAAAGTGGGCGGAGCAATCATGCTCCCGTGCTCGGACTGGCGACCAGCGTCCTCGTCCTGGTACACGGGGTTTGTCTCACCCGTCGAGCGGGCGAACTTGACGATCATCTCCTTGGTCACAGGAAACGAACCGATCTCGTGGTCGACACCCAGCAGGCTCCGATCGAAAACTATGTCGGTGTCTTCGGTTGTCATGGGGGTCTCTGTTCACCCTATCCCATCAAGCAAGAGGGGACTATCTGGCTTGATGTGTTCTCATCTAACGCTCTCCCTTCGAGAGGGGGAACTATCTCGCGTCTTTCAGTAATACTGGTGTAAAAGAGCCGGATCGAAGGTCCCAGACCAGATCCTGCTCGTTCGACACGGGGTTATCGAAGCTCGTCATGCACTTGCCGATCGCGCTGACGAGGTGCGCGTCGCTCCCTCCAGTCGCCGGAAGGCCGAGCCTTCTGATCAAGTCGTCCGCGCGCTCCTGTTCGCCGGGCCGGTTCGAGCCGTTCAACCCCTCGGCGGCGCGTATCCCGTCCAGGTCGGCGCCGTCTTCCGTGAACTCGTATAGGCCGATGCCGAATCTGCCCGGATGCGCGGGCACCGCGATCGCCCCGAATTCTTCCGCCGCTGCGACCAGGGTCGGCGCGTCCATCTGCACGTCGCCGAAGTCGACTGCGTCCGTGAGCTGCTCCGTGACACCGTACACAAGGAAATGTCCCATGTTCGTATCCAACTCGGAGCCTTTCATGATTAGCACGTCGTTCGCAGCGGCGAGCTCGGAGTAGTCCTCGTCGAAGTCGAACTTCCTGTGCTCGGTCAGTACGAAGCCGTCGATCCGGTGGCCCTTTCTCCGGAGTACGCCTACCCACTTGACGTACTGGTCGACGGTCGCGCGCGAGTCGTCCGACGAAACCGAGTGGGTGTGGAGGTCGATGAACATGGTCAGGAATAGCCTTGGGGCACGAGTACCGGAGCGACGCCGGACTGCCAGTCGAATGTTATGAGAGGGCAGAAGCCCAGTCAAGAGTGTACGATATCGGACACATTGGCAGGAATTCATGAAGGCGCAGTTGAACGTAGACCAGAGGATGTGAATCATGGATTTGGGAATCGCAGGAAGAAACGCACTGGTGACGGGTGGCAGCCGAGGACTAGGTCGGCAGTGCGCCCTGTCTCTCGCTGGTGAGGGCGTTAACGTCGCAATCTGCGGCCGGACAGAGGGCACGATCGACGGCACGGTCGCCGAGTTGGGAGCGCTTGACGTGACAGCGGTCGGAGTCGTCGCCGACATGTCCAACGAGGACGACGTCCCCCGCCTGTACGAGGAGGCGGTCGCCGGGCTGGGGCCGCTGGACATCCTGGTGAACAACACCGGAGGCTCGGCTGGCGCGACCGATATGGCTAATACGCCGCTCGACAACTATCGGGCGCTCTTCGACTTCAACCTATTCAGCGGCTACGAGCTCTCCCGACTCGTCCTCCCACACATGCAGGAACAGGGCTGGGGTCGGATAGTCAACATCTCCTCGATCTACGGGCGCGAGTTCGGAGGGAACATCGGCTACATGTCCGCCAAAGCCGCGATGATCGCGGCGACCAAGCACGCGGGACGCTCGCTGACTGGCACGGGCGTCACTGTAAACTCGATCGCGCCGGGGTCGATTCTGCATGCGGGCGGGAGCTGGGAGAGGTTCCAGAACGAGCAGCCGCCTGACGTGGTCGAGAGATTCATCGAGACTCAGCTCCCGATGGGGCGCTTCGGCTGGCCGGAGCCGGTGGGCGATGCCTGCGCCTTCCTCGCCTCCGATCGCGCCGACCTGATAACAGGCGCCTGCATCCTGGTGGACGGCGGTCAGAGCTACTCGCTCATCTAACGTCGGGACCCCCTACCACCACTGTTCATATCTGATTCGCGCCTCGGGGACACCCAGACCGACCAACATCGCGTTGATGTCCCGGATCATCGTTGGTGGGCCGCAGACTAAGAAGAGCGCGGCAAGGTCGATTGATTCCGAATCAAGCAGGCGGGCGTCGATCCGGCCCGTGTGACCGTGCCAGGACTCAGGCGCACTTCCGGTTATCGTGAAGACGCATCGGACTCTGGGATTACGGAGCGCAATCGCCTCGAGCTCGTCGTGGAAGAGAATCTCGTCCGGCGAGGATGCGCTGTAGACGAGTGTCAGGTCCGTCCGGGCCGCAAGCTCGTCGACAGATCGGACGATGCTCATCAGCGGAGTCAGACCGATCCCACCTCCGATCAGCGCGACGGAGTCCGCTTCGTCCGGGGTGTAGGTGAAGTCCCCACCCAGGTTGACGTCGACCCTGTCACCAACCCTAGCTGCCCGGTGCAGCCAGTCGGTGACCGGATGCTCGGTGTCCTCCCGCTTCACGGCCATCCCGATTCGGTCCTGTACCGCTGGAGACGATGTGATCGAGTAGCCGCCGACGGCCTCCGCACCTTCGAGAGTAACGAAGAAGTCTATCCACTGACCTGCCTTGAACCCCAGCTCACGCCGATCAAGATCAAGTGTGAATGACTTTATCGTGGGCGTCTCGTCTTCGATGGCCGTGATTGTCGCGGGAAGCCTGACCACCTGCCGCCTCCTAGCGTGACTCGCCATCGCAAAATCCGGCGTGACGAGCCGCACCCGCCCCGATCGAGTCCGCCGTCGACCTACTTTGGGCGTCCTTCGTAGTCGATCTCGACGATGTCAATGCCTAGCTCGCTGAGTCCGGCCTCGATCGCCGATGCGTCGCCGGCGATTACGATCTTCAAGCGATCAACGTCCAGCAGCTCTGAGGCGGTGCGACGGACGTCATCAACGTTCACGTCCATCAGCATCTGAGGGAATCGGGCGTAGTAGTCGTCCGGCAGCCCGAACGCCGCGATCCGAGTTAGCTGGCCGACGATCTGCGACTGAGTCTCGAACTGGCTAGGTAAGCTTCTTAGGATCCCATCGATCGCGTTAGCGAACTCGTCGTCAGTAACCGGACGGTCGCCTTTGATCTCTTCGAACTCCCGTAAAGTCTCGACCACCGTCTCCTTCGTGACCGCGGTCTGAACCCCGCCGCCGGCGATCAGCAGGGAGCGGCCGAGCGACCAGTCGATACTGGACATGTACCCGTAGCTGTAACCCTTGTCTTGACGCAGGTTCATATTCAGCCGCGCCGCGAACTGACCGCCAAAGATGTAGTTAAGAAGGTTCATTGGGAGGTAGGCGGGGTCGCTGCGCGAGATGGTCAGGTGTCCGGCTCTGACCACCGACTGCGCCGCGCCCGGCTTGTCCGCGAGGTAGATCGTCGTTGAAGACGAGGCCTTTGTCGCCACTGTATCCGGTTGAGGAGCCGGACTCCCGCGGTCCGCCCACTGGCCGAAAGTCCCTTCAGCGGCACTGACCGCCTCATCCATCGACAGGTCTCCGACGATGACGAAGGTAGAGTTTCGCGGCCCGAAGTGGGCGCCGAAGAAGCCTTGCAAGTCTGCCCGGGAGGTCGCGCTGATCGAGTCTTCCACCCCGGTGAGCGGATGGCCGAAAGGTGTGCCGGGCCCGAACATGACCCCTCTGGTGGCCCTCGCCGCGATGGTCGCTGGGCTGTCCGAGACCCGCCGCAGGTCTGTGAGGATGTTCGCTCGGACGCGATCGAGCTCGAACCCTGGAAACGACGCGCTGGTCGCAAGATCGCCAAGGATCGCTAGCGAGTCCCGCCACGTTGACGTCAGACCGTCCGACGCCAGCATCAAGTGCTCCCGGCTTGTGTCTGTCCGCAGGTGACTGCCGAGAAACTCAATCTCGTCCGATATCTGCACCGAGGTGCGGGAGCGAGTCCCTTCCCTGAGCATAGTCGTAGTCAGGTTAGCCAGCCCCGCCCTGTCGGGCGGGTCCGACGCGCCGCCGGAGCCGAGTACCAGCCCGAATGCGACCGTCGGCAGGCCGCGCCGCTCCACGTGCAGGATGTTCAGTCCGTTGTCGAGCACAGCCCGGCTGGGAACAGGTGGAGTGAATGACGCCCTTCCAGCCGAGGTTGGCGTCTGATCTCGGTCGACAGCCGAAGTAGACGTCGTCCGCGCCGTCTCGGGGAGAATCGACAGCTTCACCATCGCTTTATCGAGCAGGCCCGCGGAGCGCTGGATGTCGTCGACCGTGAGCGCCAGGTATGTGTCTATGTCTGTGTTGATGCCTCCGGCGTCTCCAGCAAACGTGCTGTAGTAGTTGAGCTGGTCGGCCCTCCCGCCGAAGCCGCCGAACCGCTCGAGTTGGAAGACGTGTGAGGTCTGGATCTGGTTCTTGGCCCGCTCCAGCTCTCGCTCGTCGAGGTCTCCGGAGCGAATCCGGTCGAGCTGCCGAAGGACCTCGAGTTGAAGCTCATCGAGCGAGTGATCCGAATTGGCGGTAGCCTGGACCGTGAACTCGCCCGAGATCTCCTGGCCGTAGTGGTAGACTCGCACGTCCCGCGCGGCGCGGGACTCGTATACGAGAGATTTGTAGAGGCGGGAGCTTCGTCCGTCGCCGAGTACTGCGGCGATCACGTCGAGCGCGGGTTGGTGTTCGGAAAAGTTGGGAACCGTCGGCCACACCAAGTAAAGCCTCGGAAGCTGTACACGGTCGTGGGTCGTCAGCTCGACCGCACCGGTCAGTGTCGAGTCCATTCGTCCCGTGCGATCGACCTCCGGGCCGGCGGGGATGTCCCCGAAGTAGCGCTCGACCGTGCGCAGGGTGTCGTCGGGATCGAAGTCGCCGACGATCGCAAGGCTCGCGTTGTTCGGCGTATAAAACCGCCGGAAGAACGATTTCACGTCTTCGAGAGACGCGTTATCGAGGTCCTCCGGGGACCCGATCGTCGTCCAGCTATACGGGTGCGGCGCGGGAAACAACGCTGGCTGCAGAAGCATCTGCGCCATCCCGTAGGGACGGTTCTCGTAGTTCTGGCGTCGTTCGTTCTTCACAACGTCCCGCTGCACATCGAGCTTTCGGTCGGTGAGCACCTCCAGCAGGTAGCCCATACGGTCGGACTCGAGCCACAGGGCGAGCTCGAGATGGTCAGATGGGATGTTCTCCCAGTAGTTGGTGCGGTCCGGAGTAGTGGAGCCGTTCAGATTGGCGCCTACCTTCTGCAAAGGCTCGAAGTAGCTGGTGTCGTGGTGCTTCGAACCCTCGAACATCACGTGCTCGAACAGGTGGGCGAAACCTGTCTTGCCGGCGTCTTCGTCCTTCGAGCCGACGTGGTACCAGAGGTTGATGGCCACCACCGGCAGTGAGCGGTCTTGCGACAGGATGACGTCGAGCCCGTTGGGAAGCGTGTGCTTTTCGAAGTCGATGGAGATCATCATATGAGTCCGGTCTTGAGGCGCACTGTGGCGCCGGCGAAGTGTTGACTGGGGTCAGGGAACACCTGTGTTCCACGTCACCTTGATTATAGCACTGCATGCACCCCAGTCCCCGTTGAACCGCTGAATAGGACGTGTGCTAGACTTTGCCCTGCGATAGTTCGTTCGCTCGGAACTCTAGCACCACTCAGAGGATTTCTCATGAACTGGATTGATCTGATCGTCCTGGTAGTTTTGGTGATCTGTCTTCTGTGGGGGATGAGGACGGGCCTCATCAAGGCTGGGTTCGGCGCGCTCGGCGTGCTGATCGGCTGGTGGCTCGCCGGCCGATACGCCCCAGACGTCGGCGGGCTCGCGGGCGACTCCGCACTGATCGACACGATCGCAACGGTCGGAGCCTACGTGGTCATCATGATTGTCATGATGATCGTGGTCCAGATGGTGGGCGGCGTAATCAAGCCGTTCCTGGTGATCGGGACGCTCGGGACCGCGGGGATGGCCGACAGGATCGGCGGACTTGCGCTAGGGTTGCTGATGGGCCTCCTGATCTCAGGCGCGCTCGTCCTCTTGATCATCCGAGTGGCGTTCAACTTCACGGTTACTACGCCTGACGTAACCGTCCCTGGAGTCAACGTAACCGTACTTGAAGGCGGAGAAGAGGTCGCTGCGATCGAGGACAAGCGTGACGCGCTGATCCAGAGTCTTGACGAGTCGAAGTCTGCGCCGTTCCTGGTATCCGCGAAGAACGCGATTCCCGGCAACCTGCTTGGCCTGATCTCCGACGACTTCAAAGCCGGGCTGGAGATCCTCGAGTCGGAGATAGGCGAGGAGTAGCGGGCGTCCCTCATGGGTGCCCGGTGCGCGCTCGCGGGGGTTGCTGTGGCCTAGATCACCGCCCATTAGAAAAACGAGACCTCGTTGGAGCCAGCATCAAATCTGGCTATTATGGTAAGTACAAGCCAAAAGCCATCACCAACGAGGTGCAGTCATTATGCCCCAGAGAGCGCTGCCTTTCCAGTACGCCGAGTAGTGCGCCATGCCAGGAGGCTGATCATCCGTCTAGCACGGGGACCATCCCTCTTACAAAGTGCTGGTCACGGCCCGTAATGATGACGACGCCAAACTTCTACAAGCTGGAGACGAAGCGCTACGAGCTAGGGGTGTACGGCGCATTCATAGATCCCGGACTGGACATCCGCGACGGCGATCTGTTCGTCCCGACTACGCCCGGCCTAGGCGTGGAGATCGACATGGACTTCCTGCGGTCGCACGTCGTCTTCGGCGGAGAGTAGATTCAGGCCGCGATCACTCTTATCGGGCTGCCTGACAGGAGTGCCTTGATGTTCTCGACCGCGTCGCCGTAGAAGATGCGGTAGGTTTCGGCCGTCACGTAGCCCATATGGGGAGTGAGGACGGTGTTGGGAAGCGTTCTCAGAGGGTGATCGCGGGGAAGCGGCTCCGTGTCGAACAGGTCCAGTCCCGCGTTCGCTCTCTCATCGCGACGATGACCTCAAAGGGCTTCAGCCTGTGTACGAGGTCGTCTTCGTACGCGAGGTGATGCTTGAAGACCGTGACGCTTGTGTTTCCTGGGAGGCCCTCCCAGTCAGCCATGTCCAGGGCCACGTTTTGGTAATCGTCCAAGACCGCGATTCTTTTCAAATCACATCTTCCCTGGCCCTCGATGTGATGCTCGCATCCGACGCCGTCCCGGAGATCCTGGCGCTCGAACTGCCACAGACGGCGGGCGCCAACGTCGACGCCGCCGTCCACTGCAAGCACCTGTCCGGTGACCCAGCCCGTTTCATCGGACGCGAGGTACAAGGCCGTATGCGCGATGTCGGATGGGTTGCCGACACGCTCCAGCGTCGCATCGGACAAACCTCCACCTCTGGACCATGTCACCGTTAAGCGCCCCTTAGTCTGGGATCGAGCAGGTCTCTCATGGCGTCGCCGAAAACGTTTATCCCGTAAATCACCACTGCGAGGCAAAGACCAGGATAGATGGCCAGGGCTGGCTTGATCTCCATGTAGCGTCGCCCTTCACGGCTGAGCATGCTCCCCCAGCTAGCCTCCTCAGGGGGCAAACCGAATCCCAGGAAGCTCAGAGAAGCCTCATCCAGGATTATCCAACCGATGTTGACCGAGAATATGATGATGATGGGAGCCGTGATATTGGGCATTATGTACCGTATCAGGATTCCCGAGGCGGGGCTGCCAATAGCCTTTGCCGCCAGGAAGTAGTCATTCTCTTTGATGCCGATAACGGTACTTCTTACTACCCTTGAGTTATGAATGCCGAACAGTATGCCTAAGACGAGTATTACCTCTAACGTACCTTGCCCAGTGAACGACATCATCGTTAGCAGCACAAGTAGTCCCGGGAAAGCCATCCAGGCATCAACAAATCTCTGCATTACGATGTCAAACTTGCCGCCGAAGTATCCCGAAGGGACACCGATTAACGCGGCGACCGATACGCAGATGGTAGTTGCGGCTAGACCTACGATCATCGAGAGGCGGGCCCCGTAGATAAGGCGGCTGAGGATATCCCGCCCTAGCTGGTCCGCGCCCAGCAGGTGCTCTGCTGATGCCGGCGCCAACCTATCCATTCTGCTGATCTCATTCATCCCATAGGGGGCCAGGACGCCCGCAAAAATGCTGCCGAGCAGCACGATCAATACTATGACTCCACCTAAAACTCCCAACTGCTTTTCTCGTACCAGTCTGACGAAGAAATCGACTAACGCGTAGCGTTTCATCGTCTCTGCTGAGAGTCCTGGGATAGATTTACGACCTTGCATTTCTTGGCCTGACCTAACCGTATCGCACCCTGGGGTCCAAATAGGCATAGGATATATCTACCAATAGATTCGCTCCAATTATCGTGGTGGCGATAACCAGGTTTACTCCAGAGACGATAGTGTAATCTCTCTGTTGCAGCGAATCTAACATGAGACGCCCCATCCCTGGCAGGCCGAATATGTTCTCCATAATTACGGCGCCGCCGACCAGGACAGGCAAGCTCGCTCCTACTATTGTTACTACTGGGATCATGGCGTTCTTCAGTGCGTGTCTGCTGACGACCACACTCTCCCTGAGGCCCTTCGAATAGGCGGTCCGGATATAGTCCTGCCTCAACACCTCCAGCATCATGGTGCGCGTCATGCGCATTGCGTTTGCAGCCATAGCTGTCCCCATGATCAGGCCCGGAAGGGCAAACTGTTTCAGGTTTCCCAGCGGGTCTTCTGTGAACGAAATCACCCCGAGAGCCGGCGACCACCCCCACCATATCGTTGGGAATATCATGATCATCGTGGCCAGCCAGAAGTTAGGAAGTGACAGGCCGATGAGGGCAGTGCTGCGCCCCAGATAGTCGAAGACCGTATCCTGTCGGAGCGCCGAGAAAATCCCGATGGGCAGGGCCATCAAGGTCCCAATAGCCAGTGCCATGAGGCCGAGCTCAAACGTCACCAATACTCTACTCTTCATTATCTTGGTCACTGATTGCCCATTTCTAAGGGAAACGCTGAGATCACCCCGAAACACGATATTACCGAGCCAGCGACCATATTGAACATGTATTGGGACGTCTAAACCGAGTGCCTTTTCCAGTGCATCGCGGTCAACGATGAATCCATCAACACCGGATCTCCGGACATTCTCTACTACGATACGGTCGATCAAGTCACCCGGTATGAGACGCACCGTCCCGAAGACGATGATAGACACACTGAAGAGAGTGACTATGACTAGCAGTAGTCTTCTGATTACGTAACGATACATATCAGACCCTGGCAGTAGTACGGTTGGGTATCACCTTGATGTTGTGCAACGTGATTGCCCAACGAAGTCATTCTGAGGTCATGTCGGGGCGCAGAATTCGGCCTTCGAAGTCGTGTTACTTCGACGTTGAATGCGGCTGCACCGCCAAAGGCGACTCCGGGTCAACCCAGATTGTTCGACGTAGCTCAAGACGGGCGCCGGACCGCAGGCGAAGAATCTGGGGAAAAGGGGGGGGCGGCTCGAACGCTGTACGAGGCCGCTCCGCCAAAGGAACTAATGCCCCATCCCCTCCTTCATCTCCGTGTCAACCCATACGTTCGGTACAACATGGACGTATCCCTCGAAAGCGCCTCCAATTTCACCGCGGTAACCTTTGAGCCACGGCTGGTGCATCATGTACAAAGGAACAGTGACGACGGCCAGCGTCCAATGGGTTTCTAAGTACAGCCTGTCCAACTCTCTGACTATCTCCCTGTACTCTTCGCGGTCAGTAACGCCCTCCAATTTCGCATATTGGGCGTTGAACGCCTCGTTGGTTTCCCCACTCTGAATCGCGGGATCGCCGGCCCAATCGTTGCCAATTGCGGGGACTGGATTCCACTGGGCGTGCCGGACAGCACCGCCGGTCATTCTATCGACGTCTCCGTCGACGAGATTGTTCCAAAACACACTCTCGTCCGGTTCCTCAATGACAGTAACCTTAACACCAATGTCGTCAAAGTAGCTCGCCACCAGCAGCGCGAGGTCGGGATCCTCCAGCCATTGCGGAACGACCTGCCAATTGACTTCAAATCTGATGCCGTCATCTCCAAGAGGGTATCCAGCCTCGTCGAGCAGTTTCCCCGCCGCAGCCGGGTCAAACTCATACTGCCACTTCACGTCTTCGGACAACTCATCAAAGGGAAACCACATGCCTGTTGCGAACGATGTGACATACCCATAGGGCATCGGGTTCGCTTGACCGTTGTAGTAGGCGAAGTTGACCTCTTCTCGGTTGATTGCCTTCTGCATGGCGACGCGGACGTTCTTGTCATCGAAGGGAGGGCCGTCGGCCCGCATGTTGGCGGCCCCTGGTTGAGGACCCAGTAATTCCCTGGCAACCAGTTCCGGGTTTGTTTCGCGCATGTTGTTTATGATGTCAAGTGTAAGGTGTTTTCCTCCCGCCATTGCGATCTTGCCGGTACGCAGGGCCGCTGACAGCGCCGCAGGATCTCGTACGACGTACTGGATAACCGTGTCGGCATACGGCAGACGGTTTTGCAATTCCGGGTGAATCGGATCAAACTTCCAGTAGTCGGGGTTCCTGGTGTAAGTCAAGTCGGAGCCAGGCACGAACTTAGTAAGCTCATAAGGTCCGCTGCCGACGAGGTGACTCCACTCCTTCATGTCGCCATGCTCCTGGACGACGTCCGGAGGAACTATGAGCCCAGATGGAATACCCCGAATCATCACCATAATGTGGGAGAAGCTGGAACTCTCTACTTTAACCTCCAAGGTATGTTTGTCAGTAGCTTCCACAGACACAAATGGTATGTCGTTCAGACTCCCGAAATTGGGACTTGGTCCTGCATCAGCAAATTCACCCATCCCGAGATTCCGGTGGAAATTCCATTCAACGTCGTAAGCGGTCAATTCCCGACCGCCCATCGGTGCCTTATCGTGCCAGTTAACGCCCTTACGGATGTTGAAGACGTAGGTCAAGTGGTCCGGCTGCTCCCAACTCTCAGCCAGCCCACCTGTCATATGTTCGATATCGATAAACCTTGATGTTAGGTAGGGAACTTCGTCACGAGGCAGCGACCAGTCGATCATGCCTAGCCTGTCCAGGACCATCGGCCCCCAGTAAGACGCCATCGGCCCAGTAGTGTGCCACGGATCAAAGCCCTCCGCCCCGAGCGATATCGCGACGGGAAGAGTCCCGCCATGACGGGGCCTCTCCACCAGCTCACCCCACACGTTGTTAACATATCTATCGCTCTCTACCTCTTTGATTACCTCTTTCTCCACCACCACAGTCTGGCCGGGGACCTCTACCTCTTTGACGACCTCTTTCTCCACCACCACGGTCTCACCGGGGACCTGTACCTCTTTGATTACCTCTTTGATTACCTCTTTTTCCACCACCACAGTCTCGCCACAAGCTGCGGCAAGCAACAATAGGATAACCACTCCTCCAACTCTGATAGCCTTACGAAGTGAAAAAGCCCTACTCATGTCGGTGTCTCCTTGAACTCAAAGCCAACAAAAACCGTAACGCGCGGGAGGCAATCCCACTCGCGGGTGAAGGGTACTTGACGCCCTCCCTGACTGTCAAGACGTGGGATGTCGAGGAGTCAGTACCAGTTTTACAGGTGGGAGACACAAACGTTTGTAGTGCGGTTGTCGAAGGACGAACGCGCGGAGGAGAGACGCCTCTGGTTAGGTCCTTTCGGAACCTCGAGCGAGCTCAGGGCTGACTTCGTCTCATCGATAGAACAGCGCTGCGAAGTGAAAATGAGCACTTTGTATCGCGATTGACTGCTTTCAACAGGTGGTCGTATAGTCTGTACCGTCCCGGCAGAGGAGCGAAGATGCGCAACAGCGACCTCCCGCACACCTTGTACGACAGCGGGGCAAAGAAGCGCCGTATCTTCGGCCTCGTGTTGCTCACGGTGCTCCTGACGCTCTTCTTGATCTTCAACCGTGTGCCCAAGCTGGACACGGTTCAGGCGGACCTCGCGGTGGCAACGTCACCGGTCGCAGAGTGCTTTCAGGGGTTCTGCATCGAGGGACCTCCGGAGTCGTCACTGCTCTCGCGGTGGTGGGACTTCTCTGTGACCTACCTCAGGCTGGTATCGGTCGGGATGACCTTCGCCTTCCTAGTCGCTGGCGCAACCGAGGCGTTCCTCTTTCCCAAGTCCGCCGGCTGGGGTCTCTCGGGGACGGGGATCAAGGGATCGCTGAAGGGGCTGTTGGTCGGGCCGGCGATGAATCTCTGTTCCGCGTGCATCGTGCCGGTGGCCTCCGCGTTCCGAAGGCGGGGTTCTGGCGTAGAGACCACGCTTGCCATTACGCAAGGATCATCGACGCTGAACCTGCCCGCCATCATCATGGCGGTCATGGTGTTCGCGCCCCTGATTGGGGGTTCGCGCATCGGCGTGAGCCTGGTAGGGGCCCTCCTGATCGGTCCGCTGGTCGCGAGGGTTGTTCGAGGAACGGATGATGCCGACGTCGATCCATCGAAGCACCCCGTGGCATCGGTGCCGGACCTCGTGGGCTGGCGGGAGGCGCTGGGCGAAGGGTTCCGAGAGTGGATGAGAATCACCGCTAGTCACGTGATTCGACTCGCCCCCGTGATGCTCCTCGCTGGGTTCGCCAGCGGGCTTGCGATCCAATGGCTCAATCCTCAGGCCGTGACGACATGGCTGGGGGACGACGTCCTGGGGATACTCATCGCCTCAACGCTCGGCATCGCCATAAACGTGCCGCTTTTGTTCGAGATTCCGCTGGTGGCGGTGCTGCTGCTGGCCGGCATGGGGACGGCGCCGGCCGCCGCACTGCTCTTCACCGCGGCAGCCGGAGGGCCGATCACCTTTTGGGGGCTTTCCAAGGTAATGCCCAAGAAGGCCATCGCGACCTTCGGCGCGACTACTTGGGTGCTCGGCGCTGCCGCTGGACTGATAGTCCTTGTCTTCGTTTCGCTCGGAGCTGGGCCCGATTTCGCTCTGCGCGCGGACTATACCACCGCGACTCAGCCGGAAGGCGCCGCGCCACACCCACCGGCTTCCGCATACGATTCGGACGGCTACGGAACGACGTCGGTCGCTAGGGCCGGAGTGGGCTCCATGCGAGTTCCGTATGGGGCAACGGTAGAAGATGGAGAAGTCCGCACCGTCTCAGATGGTGAAGTGGCGCGTGGGACTGATACATCCGACGTCGTGATAAGCCTGAACGCTGCTGAAGGTGAGCGGCCGAATGTAGGCGCGCCGCAATCTCATAGGAACGCTAGTCCGTCGCCCTCCGCCGGCACTCCGGTGGTGCCGGACGGTTTGGTGACGATATTCACGGAGGTGGGCAGGGCAGCAGAGGTGGACTTCCCCCACTACCGGCGTAACTCGGATCAGATGGCCATCGGAGCAGGCGTGGTAGTGCTCGACTACGACGGCGACGGCAGTCAGGACATATATGTGCCCATGGCCCACGATGACCACAGTATCTGTGCTAACGCATCTTCTCGCTGCGGCACACGTTCCAACGCCCTCTACCGCAACGAGGGCGACGGAAAGTTCTCGCAATCGGCAAACGAAGCCCGCGTATCCGACCCAGAGGGAATAGGGAACGGCGGCTGCGCCGCCGACTTCGATAACGACGGACATCAAGACCTGTTCGTCACTAACTGGGGATCCAGCAAGCTGTTCCACAACTCTGGTGATGGCACCTTCGCAGACGTCACGGAATCCGCTGGCGTAGGAGACCCCGACGATACCTACCGCTCCACTGGCTGCGCGTGGGGCGACTACGATCGAGATGGCTACGTGGACCTCGTGGTCGTGCGTCACATGCACGAGGCTGACCTGTCGACGACGAGAGGTCCGCTCTCTAGCACTGCACTGCGGGCCCTGTCGCTGCACCACAACGAAGGGGACGGCAGCTTCAGCAACGTAACCCATCTCTTGGGCGATGACTCAGAGCCCAGCATCCTGAAATTCGGGTCGAGAAGGCATCCGGACAAGACGGCCGGAAACGTTTGGGGCACCGGCTTTCAGCCAGGATGGGCGGACTTCAACAGCGATGGATACCCTGACCTGTACGTCGTTAACGACTTCGGGCGGTTCATACAGCCCAACGTGCTGTGGCGCAACGACGGGGCAGGCGACGACGAGACGTGGACCTTCACCGACATCTCCTCGGAATCGGGTGCAGGCACCGCCATGTTTGGAATGGGTCTGGCGGTGGGAGACTACAACCTGGACGGGCATCTGGACATGTTCATTACCAACATCGGCCGGCCGGTGCTCCTGGCCAACAACAGAGAGGGCCTCAGTTTCACCGACACGACGCTGGAAGCAGGAGTGGACATTGGCTCATTCAAAGGCTTCGACTGTCTCCTGGAAGAACGACGGACACGCGATGGGTGCTCGGGGAAAAGAGTAACGTGGGGCGCCGTGTTCTTCGACTACGACAACGACGGTGATGAGGACCTCTACGTGGCCAGCGGCTTCCTGGACGTGGACCCGACGAGTAATCCCAAAAAGCAGCCCAACGTCCTACTGCGGAACGACGGGGGCGGGGGCTTTACAGACGTCTCTGAGAAGAGCGGCGCCGACGATCCAGGCTATAGCCACGGTACCGTATACCTGGACTACAACAACGACGGCTGCCTGGACCTGTACGTAGCCAACTTGGGGACGTCTGCCGTGTTAGCCCAGCACGGCAAGCTCTTTGAGAATCGCTGCGACTGGGGGAATAGCTGGCTGGTCATAAGGACGGTGGGTACCGCCAGCAACCGGGACGGAATAGGCGCCCGGATTACGGTGGTTGCTAGTGAGAAGACTCAGATAAGGGAGGTGTCGGCCGGAGGCAGCAATAAGTCCCAGAGCATGCTGCCGGCCCATTTCGGCCTGGGAGTGGCCACGGTGGTGGACTCCATACAGGTCCGATGGCCCAGCGGGACGGTCCAGACTCTCAGGAACGTGGCGGTCAACCAAAGGATCACCATAGAAGAGGCGCCGTGAACGCGACTTACCTTCCTTATCTTCTTCCGCTTGACACCTCCTTATCGATCAGTCCCACCTCTCAGCCTGGGGTCGAGCAGGTCCCGCATGGCGTCGCCGAACATGTTCACACCGAAAATCACAGTAGCAAGCGCAATCCCTGGCAATACGGCCAGAGAAGGTTTCACCTCCATGTATTGGCGCCCCTCCCAGCTGAGCATTCCCCCCCAGCTGGGAACATCGGGAGGCAGACCAAATCCGAGGAAGCTCAGGGAAGCCTCAGTAAGGATCATGTCTCCGATGGAGATACTAAATATGATGATTATGGGAGGCATGATGTTGGGCAGAATGTGCCGTATCAGCATCCTCGTGTTAGTGTTGCCGATAGCCTCCGCCGCCAGAAAATAGTCATTCTCCTTGATGCCGATAACCGCACTTCTGACTATCCTTGAGGTACCGATGCCGCCCAATATTCCCAAGACAAGAATTATCTGCAACATACCGCGCCCCACCATGGAGATCACGGTGAGCAGTATGATTAGTCCCGGGAAGGCCATCCAGCCATCAACAAATCTCTGCACGATCATGTCATATTTGCCGCCAAGATATCCCGAAGGTACGCCAATCGTAGTAGCGACAAGTACAGTGACGGTGGTCCCTGCGAGGCCGACAATCATCGAGACGCGCGCCCCGTGAATGATGCGACTGAGGATATCTCTTCCCAGGTGGTCCGCACCCAGCAAGTACGTGGCTGATGGTGCCGCCAGCCTGTCGAACAGGTGAATTTCACTCATATCATGGGGGGCCAATAGATCGGCGAGTATGCCGCTGAACATCAGTAATAAGACTATGGCACAACCGACAGCCCCCAAAGGTTTCTCTCTTACCAGCCTGACGGAGAAATCGGCTAGGGCGTGGCGCCTAATCGTATCGGCAACTAGTACCGGAGCATCTCTAAGTTGACTCATGTCTTCGCGTCGACTACCTGTACCGCACCCTGGGGTCCAAATAGGCATAGGATATATCTACCAGCAAATTCGCTATCACTATCGCGGTCGCCACAAACAGGTTTATTCCGGACACCAAAATATAGTCTCTAGATTCGAGTGCCCTTACCATGAGACGACCTAACCCTGGCAGGGCGAATATCTGCTCCATGATAACGGCGCCGCCGACCAGAATAGGCAGGTTCGCGCCAACTATGGTCACCACTGGAATCAGCGCGTTCTTCAGGGCATGCCTTGCGACCACAGTTCCCTCTTTGAGCCCCTTTGAATAGGCTGTCCTGATGTAGTCTTGCCTCAGCACCTCCAGCATCATCGTACGCGTCATCCGCATTGTGCCGGCAGCCATGGCCGTCCCCAGAATCAGGCCGGGGATCATGAACTGCCCCAGGTTTCCCAGTGGGTTCTCCCTGAAGTGAATAAGCTCGACTGGTGGCGACCACCCCCACCAGATTGCCGGGAAGAGCATGATCATAGTTGCCAGCCAGAAGTTGGGAATTGACAGGCCAATGATGGCGATCGTGCGCCCCAGGTAGTCGGCGATCGTATCCTGGCGAATCGCCGAGTAGATGCCAACCGGCAAGGATAGCAAGAGCCCGATTACAATCGCCATAAGGCCGAGCTCAAAGGTTACGGGCAATCTACCCAAGATCACTGGCGTGAGCGGTTGGAAATTGCGCATTGAATTACCCAGATCACCCTGCAGGACAATATCGCCTATCCAGCGAGCGTATTGAACATGTACTGGCGCATCTAATCCAAGGCGGCGCTCTATCGCTTCGCGATCAATCTGCGAGACCTTCTGGAGCCCGAGATCCCTGATCATAGCGTCCACTACGTCACCCGGGATAAGACGAATCATCGTAAAGACTATGATAGACACCAAAAAGAGAGTGACTATCATTAACAGCAATCTTCTGATCAGGTAGCGATGCATATCAGACCTCGGGAGCGGCGCAACTTAGCACCAGTCACGTCCGTGTCACGTTCCCCCTTTGAGTGACTTCGCCAAGCTTCTGGGTTCCCGTCCCGGGTCCGGTTCGGGGCAGGCTTTTCGCGGGAAGGAGGCGACGTTCGCGAGGAACGGACTAGCCCCTTGTCATTAGGGACTCTTGAGTTTGAGCACTCGTGGATTGCAGACCGTGTCAAACCCTCTCGCTATGTCGAATTAAGGTGTCTGGTAGAGTCACAGACTGTACCAGACCGTTGCTGGGGGCATAACCCCCAGCAAACCTTCGACTTCTCAGTTATCTCCGAGGGCGGGGTACTAGTGCCCCATCTTTCCCTTCAGCTCCTGGTCAATCCAAGCGCGGGCCAATATGACATTGTCGCCTGCGGATTTCGATTCACCGTGGAAACCCTTAAGCCAGGGCTGGTAGAAGATGGGCTTTTTCTTATTTGGCAGCATTATGGCCCAGTGCTGCGAGACGTGGTACATGTCCGCATCTATAGTCCACTGCTGGAAATCTCCGACGTCGGTAGCGGTCTCTACTTTGTCCAGGAGGGCGTCGAACGTGGGGTCGTTAACTCCGGGGATGTTCCACGGCATGCCTGAGCCATAGTTGACCCTCAGTGACGCATGGGCATAATCGGTTTCCATGCGAAAGCCCTCGTCGTAGCTCATTCCTTCATAAATGCGGTTCTTGGCACGTTCGGCCATTAAGCCACTTTCAAGCACATTAAGCTCGACATCAACGCCAATCTCCGACCAGTACATTTTGAGTATTTGCGCTAGGTCTGCGTCCATTCCCCAGTCGGGGGAGACGTCGTATACGGTCTTGAAGCCATCAGGATAACCAGCTTCTGCCAGTAGCCGCCTGGCCTCTGCAGGGTCGTATGTGAAGCCATATTGTTGCTGTTCAGGCCACTCATCAAATGGGATGTAGAAGCCTTCGAGACCCGGACCAGCCGTGCCGTAAGGTGTCGGGTCCGCATAACCCAAATAGTAAGTCTCATTGATTGTTTCCAAGTCGAGCGCCTTCTGCATGGCGATGCGCACATTGACGTCATCAAATGGTGGCTCGAACACTTTGAGACCGATGTGTTGTGTGTACGTCCCTACTTGTTCCAGTATGAGCTCAGGGTTGGTTTCCCGCAGGTTCTGTGCGACATCGATGGGGAAGCTGAATTCGCGTAGGAGTGCAATCTTGCCCGTTCGGAGCGCCGCGAGCCGTGTGGAGAAATCTGGCATGATGAGGAGCCTGATTTCGTCGATATACGGCAGGCGGTTCTCCGGGAAGTTCTCATCATAGCCCCAGTAGTTGTGATTCTTGCTTAGTGTAGCGGAGCTGCCTTCGACGGCTTCAATCAGCTCATAGGGACCGGTACCGACGATATTCTTCCAATCCGACAGATCTCCAAACTCCTCGATCACTTCGCGGGGCTGTACCCATCCTAGTTGGAAATGGTACATCAAGTACCGCAATGTCTTGAAATTGAAACTCGATGCCTTGAAGACGACCGTCCTGTCGTCGATAGCCGTCACCGATACTACTGGTACTCCCTGCATTTCATTCCAGACGTAGGGCTCCTCAAAGCCATACTTCTCTGGGATCCCGAACATCCGGTGCCATGTAAATTCGACATCCTCGGCATTCAGCTCCCGACCGTACATCGGCGCCTTGTCGTGCCAGTGAACACCCGGACGGATGTGGAAGATAATGGTCTCGAGATCCGGCTGCTCCCAGCTCACAGCCAGGTGTCCTTTCACTCGGGAAACAGGAAGAAAAGGATCGTGAAAACTGTACACTTCGCGCGGTAAGCCGTAGTCTGGTATAGCCAGCTTTTCCAAAACGAGACCGGCATAGTTCACGTCGCTGCCATTCCAGGGGTCTTCACTGGGCGCGTCTTGCCAGGAGGGGCCGTCAACCGTCAGTGTACCTCCGTATCGGGGCCTCTCCACCAATTCACCGCGGGCGTTGCGCGTCCACTTCTCGTCGACCTGGACCTCTTTCACCACCTCGACGGGTACAGCGACCTCCTTCTCCACCACCACGGTTTCACCGGGCACTTGGACTGTCTTCACGACCTCCTTCTCCACCACGACGGTTTCACCGGGCACCTCGACTGTCTTCACGACCTCCTTCTCCACCACGACGGTCTCACCGGGGACCTCTACCGTTTCCCTCACAACCTTTTCCACCACGACGGTCTCGCCGGGGACCTCGACCTGTTTCACGACCTCTTTCTCGACCACCACTGTCTCACCGGGGACCTGCACCTCTTTGACAACCTCTCTAACAACGGTCTCGCCGGGTACCTCGATGGTCTCCGTTACCACCTTCTCCACCACGACGGTCTCGCCGGGGACCTCGATCGTCTTTGTATCGCCACAGGCCGCGGCGACCACCAGGAGCATAGCCGCTGATACGGCGGTCACCACCCAGCTCCTTCCAAGCGTCTTACTCATTTTGTTTCCTCCTCGCCTAATGGCGTTTGACCGGTGCAGAACCCACACCAGTCTAGAATATGGCACTTGTATCACACTCTCCACCGCCTGTCAAGTCGCGTTCGACCACGGAGCGCAGCGTTGGGTGTGAAAGAGAAACGGGCTAGCTGCTCAGCAATCTCTCGGGCAGTCAGGTTGGTTGGTCAGAGATGCTTCGGCCGCACCTCACATGACAGTGGGGGGGATCTTAGTGTGGTTACGTGGGCGATGTTTGCGTTAGACTAGAGCTACAATACCGGCTGGATCACCTTCACTCGGACGGTCCGGACTCTACCGCCCTTTCCTCGTATCGCATAAATGATCACCATACATTCGCCAGTCTTGGTACTCAACCAGAACTACCAGCCCCTCAACGTCTGTAACGTCCGGAGAGCCTTGGTGCTTGTTGGAAGAGGCAAGGCCGAGCTGCTGATCAACGGGCGCGGGCACATCGCGAGTGTCTCCGACCTGTTCCCCGCGCCGTCCGTGATTCGCCTGGTCTACATGGTGAAGCGACCCGTCATGCGCCGCAGGCTCTCGCGCCAGGCGGTCTTCTACCGTGACGGCTTCACGTGCCAGTACTGCGAAAAGAAGACACGACAGCTCACGCTCGACCACATCATCCCGCGATGGCGCAACGGGCCCCACTCCTGGAGCAACGTCGTGAGCGCATGCATCCCGTGCAACCATCGGAAGGCCGGAAGGACGCCGCGGGAGGCCCGGATGAAGCTGCTACGAGAGCCCGACATCCCCAAGCCGAACCCGTACTACATGTTCCACCATCGGGAGATCCTCGACGAGTGGAAGCAGTTCATCCCCTGGGTCTGATCCCCACTATTCGACTAGGCCCGTAGGGGTGCCCCCCGATGCGGGCAGGGATGCCCGCGCTCCCAGTGCCCCGCCCCCCTTGCGGGCAGGGATGCCCGCGCTCCCAGTGCCCCGCCCCCCTTGCGGGCAGGGATGCCCGCGCTCCCAGTGCTCCGCCCCCCTTGCGGGCAGGGATGCCCGCGCTCCCAGTGCCCCGCCCCCCTTGCGGGCAGGGATGCCCGCGCTCCCAGTGCTCCGCCCCCCTTGCGGGCAGGGATGCCCGCGCTCCCAGTGCTCCGCCCCCCTTGCGGGCAGGGATGCCCGCGCGCTGCCCCGCCCCCCTTGCGGGCAGGGATGCCCGCGCAGTGCCCCGCCCCCCCCGCCCGCCCCCCTTGCGGGCAGGGATGCCCGCGCTCCCAGTGCTCCGCCCCCCTTGCGGGCGCTCCCAGTGCCCCGCCCCCCCCAGGGATGCCCGCGCTCCCAGTGCTCCGCCCCCCTTGCGGGCAGGGATGCCCGCGCTCCCAGTGCTCCGCCCCCCTTGCGGGCAGGGATGCCCGCGCTCCCAGTGCCCCGCCCCCCTTGCGGGCAGGGCAGGGATGCCCGCGCTCCCAGTGCCCCGCCCCCCTTGCGGGCAGGGATGCCCGCGCTCCCAGTAAGGGTGTCCCCCAACGCGGGAGGGACGCCCGCTCCACACACGTTGGTCATCCCGAAATCAGAGGCATTCCCAGCGCCATAGACTCGAGTGCCAGCCGCGGTGAGACGTTTCGTTCGAGGAGGGACGACGTTCGCTGGACAGCTCTTATTGCGTCCGCAACCTGCTCGACCGGGATCTCGTCCGCAAGCGCGGCGAGAGACTCGCGCCTTCGCACGTTTGACACGAGTTCCTCCTTCCGTTCACCCGTCATCAGGACATCCCGCCACCACCATCTCCACAGCTCAAGCTCGTCCAGGACCGGCTTGCGGTCTTTCATAAACCGGTTCGCCATCCGCTCGGCATACTCGAACCTGTCAGTCAGCGTGCCCTGCGTGACCGACTCGATGGTGTCCAGAGTATGAGAGACGCGCTCCAGCAGCTCGGGATTGTCCGATGCCTCGACTGCCCAACCGACTCTACCGGACGCCAGGCCGGCGATCTCCAAGGCCCTCTCTTCCCCGACACCACGTCGGCCTTGTAGGAACTTCGTGACAAGCTGCGACGGCACGGGCCGGAGATCAGCTCGGCGGCACCTCGACAGGATCGTCGGCAGCACCGCGCTCGCGTCCGACGCGAGCAGCACCAGGAGCACTCCCTCCGGCGGCTCTTCCAGCGTCTTGAGGAGGCTGTTCGCCGCCTCTTCGGTGAGTCGCTCGGCGCCCTCGAAGATGAACACGCGTCGCCGGCCCTCGAATGGGAGCAGGCTCGCCTCCCGCTGCACCTCTCTGACTTGGTCGATGCTGATCAGAGTTCTCATCCGTCCCGACCGGCCGGGTTCCAGCCCGATTATCCGAACATCGGGATGCAGGCCGGACGCAATTCGCTCGCATTGACGGCAGATCGAGCATGGGGGATCATCGGAGGAGCAGTTGACCGCTCGCGCGAGGTCGAGCGCGAGCGTCATCTTGCCGACCCTCGCCGGTCCGACGAACAGGTACGCGTGCGCCAGGCGCTCGCCGGTGATCGCCCGCTCCAGAGACCTAATCGCCCTGTCATGTCCAACCGTTTCCCACATCGGGTTGCTACTCGTATCTCAGCGCTTGAGCTGGGTAGATACGCGAGGCCTGCCTCGCGGGAAAGTACGTGGTCAGCAGCGAGAACGCGTACGCTATCGCCACGATCGTGCCAATCTGTGCCCAGGGAATCGTAAACTCCAGTCCCGGGAAAGACTCCGCTATTGATTCCACGAGGTTGTACGACAGAAGAGCCCCCAGTCCCACGCCGAGGAGAATCCCGAGCAGCGCGATGAAGCTTGACTCCATCAGGAAGCTTGTCAGCACCGTACTCTGTCGATAGCCGATTGCCCGCAGGACGCCGATCTGCTGCCTTCGCTCAACGACAGACCGCAGGCTGATCACCCCCAGGGCTGCGATGCCAACGAGCAGCCCGGAGGCCATGAAGCCTTGCAGAAGCCTGTTAATAGCGACTCCCTGTCGGCGCTCCTCCTCGATGTCGTCTGCAAGGACCGTGGACTCAAGTCCATTTTCGACGAACCCTGAATCCAGTCCCTCCGCGATCGCGTGGGCATCCGCGCCGTCCTCGAGCCTGAACCTGTACGTTGTGATCGGCAACGGCTCCTCCGAAACGCCGTCGAGCACCGCCTTGGAAAGCATTATGACGCCCGACTGGTCGGCCACGGCGTCCATCACCGCGACGATCGTCACCGTGGAGACGGCGCCGCTTCGCGGTTCGCGAAACTCGATCTCGATCGGCTCCATCTCTTCGTCCTCGAAGTAAAGGCCTTCGAGCCGGAACTCGGGTCCGCCGATGTTGAAGCCGCCTCCGCCTCGAGAGGGGACCGCGAAGGCGTCGATGACGGCCAAGTCCGGGTTGTCGCGGACAGCCTGCCAGACCTCCTCCTTCGTTTCTCCAAAGCCATCGGCGATGATCTTGAAGTCGTGGCCGGTGTTTTCGAGGAAGGCCTCCTCCGCGCCACGAACGCGGTAGGAGCGCCACTCCTGATTCTCCGCGCCGGGCTGCCTGGCATCGACCGCCATGGACGTGTAACCGCCGACCGCGGCAATCCGCGAGGTGTCGCCACCCAACGCCGAGGGTAGCTGTGCCTGGATGTCATCGATCGGATTGTTGTAGCTGACCACACTAACGATGTCCCATCCGCCGGTCACCGGGTCTGTGTCCTCGAACGCCGTGCTGAATGCAGTGTTCAACATCGACATCACGATGAGCGTGAAGATAACCAGGGCCAGCATCGACAGTGTGAGACCGGTCCTCAACCTCGAGTTCAGCGGGTACGCCACCGCCGTCTTGAGCGACGGGCGCAGTTTTGAGAAACGTCCGAAGACCGCGGTTACGGCGTCCGTGATCAGGTCTGCGTTGTACACGATCACCCAGACCGACGCCATCACAAGACAGACTCCGGACACGAAGAACATCTCGATGTTCGAGTTGAGCTCGGGTACGATCCACTCGAGCGAGTCGAGTGGCGTTCCCCAGAACAGGATCAGCGTCAGGCCTATGAAAGTGTACGAGTTCCGCGACTCGAGGTCCGTCGCGGCGGTCTCCCGTCGCAAGGCCACCTGTCTTAGGACCTCGAACGCTCCGACGATCGCCGCCAGCGCGATTGTGAGCGGCTGGTCGTTTGCGATCCCGACGCCGAGCCAGAAGGCCACGACGAGGAGGATTGCCGCGCCGGTCAGTGTGTTCTGCCGTCCCGTATTCCACGAGACTCCGCCGAACAGCCACCGCCCCATCAGTCCGACTCCGATTACGGCGACCGTCACACCGATTGTGAAAGGCGCCGCTTGATGTGCCAGGGGCTCGATCCAGGGCTGCGCTCCTTCCTTGGGCACAAGTCCCAGCGCCGCCAACGCAGATCCGAGAAGGAACGTCAGCCACCCCTTCGACAGGGCTCCCGACGAAATACGGACGAGCGCCCAAAGTACGCGCGCGGCCCACACGGGAGGAAGCGCGGCGATGATTGCCAGAATCAGACTGCGGACGAACGCTCCGAATCGAAGACGGCGGAGTGCACGAAACGCGTCGATCAGAATCAGAATCGGAGCGGCGACGGCTCGAACCAAGATGCGCGTCCTGGACTCCTCAGGTGCGGGAACGAGCGTATCGGGGAGGTCGCGGATCGCCGCCACGATGTTCAGCCTGCTCGCCCGGTATGACGAGAAGAACACGGTGATGAAGGTGAGAACCACGCCCAGGCAGTACGAGATCACAAAACTCTGCCAACGGTAGTTCACCACGAGCTCAAAGTCGTCAGATTCGCTGGCGAAGATGCCCGCCATGATGCTGACCATGGCAAATCCGACGGCGATCCCGAGCGAGGCGCCGACGAAGGCCGATATGAGGTCGTACGCCATACCTTCGTAGATGAATGACTGTACGAGGTGACGGCGCCTCATCCCGATCGCTCGCGCGATCCCCATCTCCGGCTTTCGCTCCGCGGCGAGCATTACGAATATCAGGAATATGAGCATCACGCCGGCCATGATTGAGAAGAGGCCAAAGATGACGAATATCGACATGATCCCGCTCGCAACGACGTTGGCGACGTCGAGCAGGTCGGACTTGACGTCTTGAACGGTCAGGACCCTGAGTTCGCTGAACAGCGTGAATGCCGTCAGTAGGGTCTCAGGATCATCTGTCTCGGACTCGAAGGCGACAAGCACAAGCCCACCGATGCCGTCGTCGGCGAGGTGTGAGACCAGCTTGTCGTCGAGTCCGTCGGCCTGGAGCAGCTCTGCGGTCTCGATGAGGTCTTCCTTCATCGATTCCTGCTGGTTCTCAGCGAGACCTCCAATGGCCGTGACCACTTCGGGCCGACTCAGGAGCCTCTTGAGCTCTTCGGCGGTCTCCCGGTCTGTCAACATGGAGCGTAGATGCTCGGTAACCTCGTCGCTCAGATCGGCGCCCGACTGCTCACCCCCCCGATTCGAGACCAGGATCGAGTTGATCTCACCCGGATGTCCGAAGAACTCCTGGGCTTGTGCGAGGGACATCAGGGCGGTCTCGTCATCGCCTGCGGCCCCGCCGTCGGCGGCGACCCCGACGACGTTCAGCTCTACCGGACCGTCCTGGAGGAACATGGTCAGGGAGGCTCCGGCCGCAGCCTCCAGCTCCTCGGCGGCCTTTTGGTTGATGACTACGTCGTTCTCGGTCAGCGCCGACAGGTCCATCTCCCTGCCATCGACGTCCAGGACCGGACCGAAGACTCCAAGATCAGAGGCGTCCACGGCGGCAATGTTCATGCGACCCACGCTCTCATTTGCCGGCAGGTTGGCGATGGGAGCGCGCTCTGCGATGGTGGGCGCCAGTCCATCGATCTTGTCGTACCCGGAGAGCCGGGTGCGGAGATCGTCGAACGTCGAGATAGGGAAGTATGGGCTGCTGCCGGTCAAACCGGTCACGCCGACATCCTCAGTGAGGTTCGCCGTCAGAATCTCGTCGATCTCGCCGAGGCCCTTGATGACCGCGTTCCTGATCGAATGGTTCATCGTGTCGCCCGTGCCGAGGGCGGATGAGATGATAAGCGTGCTCAGCATCAGTCCGACCACAATCAGGGTCGTCTGTGCGGGCCGCCTCGGAATGTTGCGAATCCCCACTTTCAGGATCACCCTGTTGAACAGGGCGAGGAGGCCGACTGCGCCAACGATCAGGACAAACCCGATTGCAACGCCGAGCATGATGCGGTCGGTATCGATGCCGAAGATCTCTTGCATAAGATTCTCTGGTGCCCGGGAACGTGTCGAAGGTAGTACCGCCAAGGTCGACGGCGGCACCAATCTATCAACACGAACTAGGGACGGTCAATGGGGAGATGGAGGAGAGAAAAGAGGAAAGAGGAACGAGAGGGGTTGGTTGGGGTCGGGGGTGGGTGAGGAGTGAGAAAAGAGGAAAGAGGAACGAGGAACGAGAGGGGTTGGTTGGGGTCGGGGGTTGGTTGCGTGTGGCGGTCGGTGGGTCGACGCGGGTGGGGCGGATGGGGGCACTGGGAGCGCGGCGGCCTGAGAAAAGAGGAACGAGGGGGATGCGCGCGTCGTGTGCGGCGAGGTATCGGGGCAGGTCGTCGGGGCGACCGTTGGAGTCTGTCTCATAAGTCGACCTTGGTCGCCAAACCGTGGTTCGACGCGCTCACCACGAACGAATCTTGGGCTCACGACGAACGAATCTTGGGCTCACGACGAACGAATCTTGGGCTCACCACGAACGAATCTTAGCTTTGGAACCATTCGCCTGTGCCCCTCCACGGCGGGCAGGCCCTCCACGGCGGGCAGGCCCTCCACGGCGGGCAGGCCCTCCACGGCGGGCAGGCCCTCCACGGCGGGCAGGCGCGGCGGATCGAAGGGCTGGCATTCCGGGATTCAAGCACCAGTGGTCCACCACTTTTGAGATGATGGGCAATCTCACCCTCACCCCCGGCCTTCGCCGGGGCAGGCTCTAACCCTCTCCCCCGTATCGAGTACGGGGCAGGCTCTGAGGGAGAGGGGACTGTTGAATTGTTGCCAGAGTCTGCTGATAGTCACTTCAATGATGTTGAACCACTAGTGAGACACCCTCGTTGTAGTCGCCCTGGGGTGGTCGGGAGGGGGATGGAATGGGCATTTGGGTCAGGGGCGGACTCGGAAGCCGGTGCGGCCGAGGAGCTCGGTGACGGCCCAGACGAGGGCGTCCATGCGGTCCGGGGAGCCGTGGGCGGATGACTGGGGCGTCCAGGTGCACATCTGGTCTTCGAGCTCCGGGAACATGCCGACGTGGTGGACCTTGTGCTGCTCGTAGAGGGCGGCTACTGGTTCGGCGCGGGCGTGTTTTCCCCGGCTGGCGTTGACGGCCCTGTAGGGCAGACGCCGGCCGCTCGAGGCGGCGCGTAGGACCTCTTCGACGAGGTCGCCTCCGTTGTTGGTTTCCCCGATGATCCGGTCTGCCTTGTAGTTGCGGTAGAGGGAGATGGCACGGTTGGCCCAGGCGTTTGGGGACATGCGTCCTGAACCGTCGGCGATTACGTAGCAGTGCTTTCGGGAGTCGGTCCCGACGACGACGATGCCGGTCTCTGAGCTCTTGCTGTCGGATGAGACGGCGGGGTCGATGGCGACGACGATGCGTTCGATGTCGTTGGGAGCCTCTGCCACCCTGGCGTCGTCGATCCACTGCCTCTCCCAGAGGGCGTCTTCGGCCTGGTCGAGCAGCTCGGCGTAGATCTCCTGTCGTCCGGTGCGGGTGCCTTCGTACCTCGACCTGACCTGGGAGAAGAAGCCGAAGCTGAGGTTGGCCTCGTTGTCGTAGGAGGAGCCCCTGGTGACGATGACGTCGGTTCGGACGACGAGCTCTCGCAGGAGTGCGATGGGCTTGGGTGTTGTGGTCACGACGAACCGGGGATCGTCGCCGAGGCGTACGGCGAAGGCGAGGTTGTCCCAGGTCTCCCTGGGGTACTCCCATGAGGCGAGCTCGTCGCACCAAGCGGTGTCGAACTGGGGGCCTCTGAGCTGGTCGGGCTCGTAGCTGGAGAACAGGAAGGCGGTTGCGCCGTTGGGCCAGGTGAGTCTTCGTTTGGTGGGCTCGAAGACGGGCTTGAACCACGGGGGACAGACGTTGAGCAGTCCGGACTCTCCCTGGATCATGATGTCGCGTGCGTCGGCGGGTGTACGGGCGACGAGAGCGATCCTGGAGGCTCGACCGGACTCGACACGCGTACGGACCCACTCGGCGCCGGTGCGGGTCTTGCCGAACCCGCGACCGGCGAGTAGGAGCCAGATAGCCCAGAGCTCTTTCGGAGGGATTTGGTTGTCTCTTGCTTGGAGGGGCCAGGAGTAGTCGGCGTGCGCGAGGGAGGGGAGGGTTGTTGAGGAAAGAGGAAAGAGGAACGAGGAACGAGAGGGGTTGGGGCCGCCCGTTGGGGGCGAGGAGTGAGGAGATAGGAGTGAGGAGTGAGGGTTTGGCATGGGCGTGTTTGGATCCTCAATTCTGAATTGTGAATTAGGAATTGTGAATAGTGAGGGTGGTCCGCGTGTGGGCGGAGTCCCTCTTGTATTGGGTTTGGTTGGTGCGCGGCAGTGCGCGGCGGTCAGTAGTAGTCTTCGGGGTAGTACTTGTGGAGGTCGCACTGCGGATGTCCGCAGTTCTGGTAGAGGAAGTAGGGTTCGGGTCCGAAGATGATCGGCTGCAGCTCGTGCTCGTCGGGTGAGGGTGGGCCGGGGTCTTCGGGCTCGGCCTGTTCCTCAGCCTCTTTGGCGGCCTTGGCTTCTTCGGCTTTGCGTTTTTCTTCATCCTCCTTGGCGCGCTTCTTGCGCTCCTCGCGGACCTGCTCGCGGCGTGCTTTCTTGGCGAGCAGTCTCTTTTCGAGTCCCTCGAGGACCTCTTCGACGTATGGCTCGATGTCCTTTGGGTCGTAGTAGATGTCTTCCCACATGGAGAGGTCGGGCTCGTATTGGGGCTCTTCGTCGTCGAGCTGGTCGTTGATGATTACGGACTCGAACAGCTCGGCGAGTCCGGCCCACCTGTCGTCAGGGTCTGAATGTTGATCCGCAGATTCGGTCTGCGTGCCAACCGAGTCGTCGGTGTCGATGGTGGAGACCGATCCGGGAGCCGAGGCTGCCGACTTGGTAGGGGCGTCGGTGTCGATGGTGGCGACCGATCCAGGAGCCGAGGCTGCCGAGTTGGTAGGGGCGTCGGTGTCGATGGTGGAGACTGATCCGGGAGTCGAGGCTGCCGAGTTGGCCGTGACGCCCAGCGCAGGGACGGGGGCCGTGGGAGTGGTGGTGTCGATGGTGGCGACCGATCCGGGAGCCGGGGCTGCCGAGTCTGCGGGAGCGCCCGGCGCATGGACGGGGGCCACGGGAGCGGCGGTGTTCCTGGGTCGGACGGGTGTGGGTCTTGTGACAGGGGCCTTGGGACGCTTGGGAGAGTTCTGGGTGCTTGTGTAGCCGATGACGATGCCTTCGAGTCGGACCATGAGCTCTGCTGCAGCCCTGATGCGGTGGCCTTTGTTGAAGGACCTTAGCTCGCCGTCCATGAGGTTCAGGAGGTACCGGGAGACATATCGGCCGTTGCCGGTGTCCTCCTTGATGGCCTTTGCGAGTGCTTTGTCGAACCTGGTGTCACGTGAGCGGGTGGCCGGGTCGTCGTCAGGGGACGCGGGCCGGGAGTACTCTCGGATGTAGGCCCTGGCCTCCTCTTGACCGAACCTGGTGAGGAGTTCTGCGGCCCGCATACGGTGGCCCTCTTTGAATCCTTCTAGGTCGCCTTTCATGACGTCCTGAAGGAAGGAGACGATGGTCTCGCCGTCTTTGGTCTGTTGTTTGATTATTTCTGAGAGGGACATGATGGTATGCTCTATAGGCAACTGGTTATAATCTAATTATGCACGTACGGATGTTCTGATGTCAAGGGCGGTTGAGGAAAGAGGAACGAGAAAAGAGGAACGAGAGGGGTTGGTTGGGGACGGGGTTGGCTTCGTGTGGCTGTGGTGGGTCGCCACGTGGGGGGGGGTGCTGGGAGCGCGGGCACTTGTGCGCCGTGGCGTATCCTGCCCGCATTGGGGCGTGCTGGCGAAGAAATAGCAGAGAGGAAAGAGAGCCTCTCCTACCGGGGGCGTTCGGCGTAGGCTTCGTGGGCGCGGTCGATGGCGCGGGTCCGGCCTGCGACCAGGTCCTCCTGGCGGCCCCTGGCCCAACTGTTTGACCCCTCTGTCCCGACCAGGGAGCCCTGGAACTGGGGCATCACGTACCGAGCCAGAAGCTCGTAGCTGTGGAGGATCCGGTCGCGAGGAGCCCAGTCGACGGTCTGGACCAGCAGTCCCCCGAACCCACCACTCAGCTCTTCGAGCCGGTGGATCGCCTCGATGCAGTCGTCAGGCGTGCCGATGACCCAGGATCCGTTAGAGGCCATCTCGTCTATTATGCCCTCGACCGGGCCGTCGTACGCCGACTTCCGGCCGTTGGTCTCCTCGATGTACTCCCGCAGGTAGTAGCCCGCGCCCATGCGCGCCTCGTCCAGCGCCTGTTGCCGGCTCTCCGCCAGGTGCACCGGAATCGTAAGGCGCCAGTCGAACCGGTTCACGGTCTGACCGTGCTCAGCCGCCGACTCCTCGGCGATCTCCCAAAGTCCCTTGAGATCTGCCTGGCCGGCGCCCGGGTCTCTCGGGACCGTGATCGTCAGAACCGACGCGCCGTACTTGCCGGCCAGCGCGACTCCGGACGGAGATTGGATCGACGCGACCGCGATCGGCATGTGGGGTTTCTGGTACGGCCTGAGCTGGAGCATGGCCTCGTTGAGCTCGAACCAGTCGCTCTTGTACGTGAAGGGTTCCTCTTCTGTGAAAAGCCTGAGGATGATGCCGAACGCCTCGTCCATCTTCTCTCGCTGGGTCGTGGGCTCGATTCCCATCATGTAGGCGTCCCCGGGAAGTGCTCCGGGCCCGACGCCAAACATGACGCGTCCGTGGGTCATGTGGTCTAGCTGGACCATGCGGTTCGCGACCATGAAGGGGTGATGGTAGGGCAGGCTGACGACGCCAGTGCCCAACTTGATGTGCCTCGTGCGGTCGGCGGCGACGCCCATGAAGATTTCGGGGGAGGAGATTGTCTCCCAGCCTGAGCTGTGGTGCTCCCCAATCCACGCCTCGTCGTATCCGAGGTAGTCGAGCCACTGGATCAGCTCGAGGTCGCGGTCGATCGCGAGCGTCGGGTTCTCGCCAACCCGGTGGAACGGGCCGAGGAAGATTCCGAATTTCATTCTGTCGGGTAGTGCCATTTGGTTCATCCCTTCCTCAAGCTCAGGGCAGGCTCGCACTCCGGCCCCCTCCGGTCGAGGGAAAGGGGGTCAACTCCGTCCCTTATCACGTCGACGGAGATGGGGATTCGTCTCCTCAGACCTCGACGCGGTAGACCCGGACCGCGGTGTCGTGGAACATCGCTGCGCGCTCGGACTCAGAGTAGCCGCTGGAAAGCCGCTTGAAGGCGTTGTACATCACGTTGTAGGAGTACGAGACCTTGTCGACCGGGAAGTTGCTCTCGAACATGCTGCGATCGGGGCCGAACTGCTCGATACAGTGGTTCATCAGTGGGGCCATAGACTCCGCCAGCTCTTCGGAGCTTGCGGGGACGTCCCGAGCGTGCCAGTCGAATCCTGTTCGCGGCATTCCGACACCTCCGAGCTTGACGACCACGTTGGGACACTCCGCGACCGCGGCGATTCCGGTTCGCCAAGTCTGCATCACCTCGTCGACGTTGTTCCCGTAAGGGCCTACCCGTATCAGACCGCCGATGTGGTTCAGGATGATCTGTAAATTGGGAACGGCCTTGGCAAGTTCCACCAGCTCCGGGAGCTGTGGGAAATATAGCCACGCCTCGAAAGACATTCCCATACGGGCCAGCACGCGCGCGCCGGCTCTGAACGCATCGGTTCCGAGCTGCCCTTCTCGTCCTCTCGAGCCCGCTGGCCCGTCCAGCTCCGGATGCGGGTCCCAGGTGACCGAGTGCCTGATGCCTCGGAACCTGTTCGGACTCGCGGCCTGCAGCGCTTCGAGTACCGGTTCGACGCGCTCGCCGAGGTCCAGGTTCGCGTGTCCGACGATGGACGCGGCTGCACGAGTGGGGCCGTACAGACCGCTCTCGCTGGCGGCCGCGAGACCCTGTACAAACTCGACCTCGCCGACGGGTCGCATCTCATCCGGCCCGCTTGACCTGTACATCGCGCGAGCCTCGATGAACACCGTCGAGCGGACATTGTGCCCGCTGTTGACGTCGTCCGCCAGCTCGTGGAGCTGGTATCGCTGGTACGGGATCCTCTCCGTCCGGAAGTCCCAGAAGTGGTGGTGAGGATCGCAAATCGGGAGGTCAGGCTCGAGCGTCGGTTCCGAACGCAGAGCGAGCCAGTCATTGCCGCCAAATGGCATCGTCGTGCCTCCTGTTTTTCGTAGCTAGTGGTCCACCACTTTTGAGATGATGGGCAATCTCACCCTCACCCCCGTATCGAGTACGGGGCAGGCTCTAACCCTCTCCCCCGTATCGAGTACGGGGCAGGCTCTGAGGGAGAGGGGACTGTTGAGTTGTTGCCAGTCTCTGCTGATAGTCACTTCAATGATGTTGAACCACTAGGTAGATGCACAGGATGGACAGGATTGGTGCTCGTGCCGATGCGCGGCAATCATAGCACAGGCTCTTTCGAAGGACGGCTAGGTCCGCTAGCTTGTGGATAGCCCTCCACGGTGCTACGGTTTCACTGCTCCGTCGGGTCGTCCGGCGGATGATCGAAGGAGAAGTACGAATGGCATACCTGATCAATCACGTTCACATCCGGTCCGCAGATCCGTCCGCGTCGGCCGCCTGGTACGCCGAGCACTTTGGAGCCGTCAAACTGTTCGAGCGAGAGGTGATGCCCGGCACAGTAACGATCGGTATGGACATGGGAAGCCCTGTCAGACTCAACATCTCGTCGCAGGCCCCAGGCTCGTCCGACGAGCGCTCGGTAGCCGAGCTCAACCGGCTTGGACTCGAGCACTTCGGCTTCGACGTCGAAGACATAGAGGCCGACATCGCTCGTCTCGAAGCCGCCGGCGTCCGTACGGTGCTGCCGATAACCGAGGTCGGCGCAGGAACGCGGCTCGCGTACATCGAAGGCCCGGACGACGTCCTGATCGAGCTGGTGCAGCCTCCCGGCTGAACCGATTGAAAGTGAGAGTGACACGACCCCGGTCCGGGGTCGACGTTACGCCTCAGGCTTCGCGCAAGCAACCCGGTGCGAACGCAAAAAGAGTGGACGCAGCAATAACCCACGACCTTTGTTGGCGTTGTACTGGATGAGACCCCAACGCCGGAGAGTCGCACTATCAGATTCAATATAATGTTATCGGAGCAGCCTGGAGGGAGTTGCGCAAAGAAGGGGAGGAGAGCGTGACATGAGGCAAAGAAGCTACGGCAGAGATGCGGGCCTGACGTTCCGCATGGTCTTCACCATGTTCATGCTGGCCGGTTTGTGGGTCGTGTTCATGGGCCTGCTCTTCTGGGCTGGGATACAGTGGTATTTCGTCTTCGGATTCGCCCTGTTTGGCGTGATTTTCCAGTACTTCATGTCAGACAAGCTGGTGCTGATGTCCACTGGCGCCCGCGAGGTCTCAGCGCAGGAGGAGCCGTGGCTGCATACCACGATCGAGCGGATCGCGCAGATGTCCGGCATCCCCAAGCCCAAGAAGATCGCGGTGATGGACACGCACGTGCCCAACGCCTTTGCCACCGGACGCAATCCGAAGAACGCTGTCGTAGCCGTCACCCGCGGACTCATGTCCCGACTCAGTGACAGCGAGGTCGAGGCAGTGCTTGGGCACGAGCTAATGCACGTCAAGAACAGAGACGTCGCTGTAATGACGTGGGCCAGTCTAATCGTGATCAGTGGCTGGGTACCTGATGCAGATGCTGTTCTGGATGAGCCTGTTCGGAGGCTTCGGTGGCCGTGACCGCCGAGGAGACGGTGGTCAGTTCATGCTGATCATGATGGCTGTCTACGCCGGCACGATCGTGATCTACTTCTGGCCCAACTGTTGGTCATGGCGCTGTCTCGGTACAGGGAGTATGCGGCGGACCGCGGCGGCGCGATCGTTACCGGGGCGCCGATGCAGCTCGCCTCCGCGCTCGCGAAGATCAGCAACGACATGTACCGCATTCCCGACGAGGACCTTCGAGACGTCAGACACGCAAGCGCCTTCATGTTCGTTCCGGCGCTCAAAGGCAACGATATCGCGCGGCTCTTCTCGAGCCACCCGCCGACCGAAAAGCGGATCGAACGGCTCCAGAGCATGCAGCGCCAGCTCGAACGCCCCAGGGTGTTCCGCGCCTAGTCCGGTTGTGAGTGGAACGAGGGCTGCCGACAGTCCGATCTCCCTTGATGGGAGAGGGTTAGAGCTTATCCCGGACCTGACCCGGGAGTGAGGGTGATGACAACCTGGGTATCCTGAGCGCACTCTTCGGACGCACCAAGCTCAAGGCCCCGAAGAAGGACGAGTTTTTCTCCATCGTCGGAGCTGCCCTGAGCCTCGAGTCGAGGAGCGACCTCCGCAGCACCGGCCGGGCCGGCATCGTGGTCAACCCCGTCGAGTCCACCTACTTCGACAACCTCGACTCGGAGTTGATAACGCTGCTGGGCCTGAGCGAACGCGCGACCGGGACGCGGTTCCAGGTCAGGGATGACGAGTTCGGGACCCGATGGGTGATCCTCGACGATCGCGACTTCGAGGACCTCGTTAGCACGATCCACACGGTCGCCGAGACGATTACCGATCACGGGTTCGCAGATCGCCTACTCGCCGCCGCGTTCGGATTCGAGTTCCAGGGCCGTCCGGCGTACTGGCTGTACAACTACAAGCAGGGGCGGTTCTACCCGTTCATCCCGACCGCGACCCGCGAGCGCGACTACGCCTCCGAGATGCGGCTGGGCGAGGTGATGCGGGAGGAGAAGATACTGGTGGAGCCCAAGCTGGAGAACTGGTACGCGCTGTGGGGGATACCGTTTTGAGGAAAGAGGAAAGAGGAAAGAGGAAAGAGGAACGAGGAGAGAGGAACGAGGAGAGAGGAACGAGGAAAGAGGAATGAGGAACGAGGAAAGAGAAACGAGAAACGAGGAAAGAGAGGGGTGGGGCGGGCGGAACAGCGCCGTTCGTCCTGAGCACTTCGACGAGCTCAGTACAGGCTGTGTCGAAGGACGAGGCCGTTCGATGGAAGCCATCAGTCCCGAGGCGGCAGTGACAAGCCCGCTATGAACTCGAGATTGGGCAGATTGCTAAGCTCCGCCGGCGCGATCTTCAGTTTCGAGGACCGGCTGCCTCCGCCGAGGATCACGTAGTCCAGAGCTTCGAGCTTCGCGTCCGCGTAGATCGGGATATCCGACGGCAGCCCGAATGGCGTAACGCCGCCGATCATCATTCCGGTCAGCTCCATCGTCTCCTCTGGGCCGGCAAATGAGGCCCGCGAGACCTCCATCAGGCCTTTGACGCGCTTGTTGACGTCCAGCCGGTCGGTCGCCGCGACGATGCAGGCGCAGTGCTTCTTCTGGCCGCGCTTGGACGCTACGACGATCGTGTTGCCGGAATTCTCCATCGGCCACCCGTACTTCTCGCAGAACGCTGCGGTATCTGCAAAATCGGGGTCGATCTCGAAAATCTCGTACTCGACGCCGAGCGACTCCATCTGCGAGACGACGCTTTGTTCTATCTCATCCAGCGTGCGCATCCGAAGACTCCTGCGGGACAGAATTGAGGATCGAGGACATTATAGCGGTCAGCAACGGCCGTTGACGCTGGCGACGGACTTAGCTAAGCTAAGTCTATGGGAATGGAGGTCGATCCGATGCAAGTCAACATGCATGAAGCAAAGTCACAGCTATCGAAGCTAGGCGAGCTAGCCTGGCAGGGGGAAGAGGTCGTTATTGCGAAGGCGGGGACCCCGTACCTCCTCCTCACCCCGTTCCGGTCGAAGACTGGAGTGCGGCCACTTGGTCTGTGGAAGGGTAAGGTATGGGTGTCTCCAGACTTCGACGACGACGAGGAGATCATTGAGTTGTTCGAAAACTCAACGATCTTCCCGGATGAGAAATAGTGGAGCGTATGCTATTGGACAGCCACGCCCTTCTCTGGGCTCTCCAGGATGATCCGCGACTGGATGTAGACGCCCGCGGCGCCATCGCAGACCTCGCGAATGACGTATTTGTGAGTTCAGCGACGGTCTGGGAAATTGCGATCAAACGCGCTCTAGGTAGGTTGGAGGCTCCCCCAGACTTGGGTGGAGTCATTGCCGAGACAGTGTTCATCGAACTTCCGGTGACTCACTTCCACGGGGAGCAGGCGGGAAACCTGCCCTTGATCCATCACGACCCCTTTGGCCGGATGTTAGTAGCACAGGCCCAGGCGGAGGGGCTCGTTATCGTAACCCGCGATCCTCAGATCTCGCGATACAGCGTGCGAACGATCAGGGCCTGAGCTTCGGGGTTCGATGTACTCCCTGCCGTGACCCACGTCCGCGACCGCATCGATCTATACCAGGGTGACATCACGGCGCTCGCGGTAGACGCGATCGTAAACGCCGCGAACAGCTCGCTGCTGGGCGGGGGCGGCGTGGACGGTGCGATCCATCGCGCCGCCGGCCCTCGGTTGCTTGAGGAGTGCCGAACGCTCGGGGGCTGTCCGACCGGAGAGGCTAAGATCACTTTGGGTTACGACCTGCCGGCAAAGCACGTCATCCACACCGTCGGCCCCGTCTGGCACGGGGGTGACTCTAACGAGGACGAGATTCTGGCCGCGTGCTACCGGAACTCTATGGCCCTCGCCGCGGAACATGGACTCCAGACGATCGCGTTCCCAGCGATCAGCACCGGCGTCTACGGCTTCCCCAAAGAGCGCGCGACGCGGATCGCGGTTCGTGAGGTGATGGGGGCGTTGAGACTGCATGACTGCTTCCGCACCGTGACGTTCGTCGCATTCTCAGCCCATGATTTCCGAACATACGAATGTGAACTGGCTAACGCATGAGCCGCCGCGTCTGAAGCTCAGGGTTGGTTGTTTCCCGGTCGAGGGCGACTGGAGCACCAAGCGCGTGAGAACAGACAGAGCAAACATAACATCGCAAGTACGACAGTGAGAGCAAAACTCGTACAAGCACTGATAAACGAACTTAGAACCATACGTTGAACGATGGATAGATCAGTCAATGACACGGTGCGGTCCTGTGGATCTACTTGGAACGCGTCACGGGCAGTGAGTCCTACAGTCAAGAACAATGCAAAGGAGTACAAGGCAAGGAAGGCGATCGCATACAAACATAGGGTTGTCATAGAGTGACCGCGACGCACAAGGGCCGAAGACGAGAAGAGTCCGGCCAACACTCCTGAGACTCCGGCCATTGCGAACCTCTGCGTTGCATCACCACGTGTTACATCATCAAACCAACTGTGAAAGACCACGAGAGACACGATTGTAACTAGAAAAGAGATGATGATCGTCCAAACAATCAAAGGAGGTGTAGAGAACAACAGACGGACAAGCTCACCAAGCCAACGTCTAGTGCCGAACTCAAGATTGCTGAACGTCCTTGACATAACAAGCGCGAAGACTATCATAGGAATGGTTTGAAACCCTATAAGTACGAAGTCATCAGGGAAATTCAACTCCTTGAGTGCCTCTACAAACAGCCAGACGGCAAGTGTCACTGCCGTTACAAAGACGATGACCCAGAACAGTGGATTGTGAAGTATAATATTGAGGATTCGTACAATCGCGACAACAACATGAGCTGTGAAATCACTGACAGCCCTGATGAGGTTCTCAAAGAAGTGTGACATACGCGCCTCCCCCAAATTCATCACCTACGCATTGAAACGCGGGACTGATGGGTGTAGCAATCTTTGGGCGGGCAGCCCTCTCCCCCCTGGATTCCGGCCTACGCCGGAAAGACGGATGTAGGCGGCGGTCTGGAGCGACGTGGATGGAGGCTGCAGATTTGGGCTCCCGAACTACGTTGACCAAAGGTGTCTACCTGGCTCTTGCACAAGCACGCGGCATCGCTCACCGCAGCCCGTGCCTCGGGTTCGGGTGCTCAAGTACCGCCGGGTTGACGAGGTTGTCGGGCATGCGGCCGGTCAGGACGTAGGCGACCTCGCGGGCGGCGCGCTGCTCCAGCTCGAGGGTTGCCTCCTGGCTGAAGAACGCGACATGGGGCGTGATAATGATGTTTTCGAGGCCGAGGAGCGGGTGGTCGCTGGCGGGGTGGTTGTCTGCCATGACGTCCAGCGCGGCGGCGGCGATCCCTCCGCCAGTCAGCGCGTCGTAGAGCGCGTCCTCGTCGATCAGCGGGCCTCGGGCGCAGTTGATCAGCAGTGCGTCCGATCTCATCAGGTCCAGCTCCCTCGCACCGATCATGTTCTGCGTCTGCGGGTTGAGCGGGGAGTGCAGCGTTACGAACTCCGACGCTCGCAGCAGATCGTCAACGTCGTTCACCTTTCTAGCCCCTCGCAGCGCGCACTGCTCGGCGTTAATGTATGGATCGAACGCGAGAACCCGAAATCCAAAGGGCAGCGCCTTCTGCGCGACCGCCTGGCCGATCCGGCCGAAGCCGATGACGCCGAGGGTCTTGCCACGAAGCCGCATCATCCGCATCGTGAGGGGTACGCTGCCCCAGCCGTCGCTCTTGACCGAGTTATCGAACAGCGCGACCCGCCGGTTCCAGGCTAGGAGCATCGCCATCACGTGGTCGGACACCTCGTCGACGCAGTAGTCTGGGACGTACGTCACCGCCATCCCCAGCTCAGTCGCCGTATCGACCGCGATGTTGTCCACTCCGACGCCGAATCGACCTACCGCGACGCAGTTGGGCGCGGCTCTCAGCACGTTGGGTGTCACCTGTGCGAAGCAAGTCATGATCGCGTCCACGTCTACGGCGAGGGAGATCAGCGTCTCCTCACTTCCGTCCGGGGCCACTACCGCCTCGGCGTCGGCCTCCTCTCGCAGCACGGCCTCCTCCGGCGCGGTCGTCGGCCAAACGTAGTCGGTTATCAGCACCTTGAACTTGGACACGTGTCTCTCCTGACCCCTAAAGCTCCATCGGCTTGAACATGCAGCCCTCAACGAAGATATCGAAGAAGTCCGGAGTCGTCTCCAACTCCACGTGCTCGACGGTGGACGCGAGACGTTCGACGCGCCGCCGCATCTCCTTCGATACCAGCATGATTGTAGCGCCCTCCAAAGCGGCGTTCCCGACCTTGACGATCCGGTCCGCTGGCACGTTCGCGATGAAGCCGACCGCGAGCGCGTTCTCTACGTCGACGTAGTTGGCGAACCCGCCCGCAAGGTACATCTTCGAGACCGAGTCGATCGGAATACCGTAGTTGCGGAGGACGATGAACTGCCCCGAGTAGTTGGCGGACTTCGCCTGAGCGAGCGCTGAGACGTCGGCACGGGACAGCGACATCCCTTGCTCCGGGGCAAAGGAGAACTCTGACACGCCGTCATCGAACGCGCCGAGCACGTTCATCTTCCGGTTTCGGCGAAGCTCGGCTAGAAGATCGATGAGGCCCGAGCCGCAGATCCCCTGTACGTCCGCGCCACCGATGGTCGTGATCTCTACGGCGCCGTCCACGATCTGCACGGATTCCACTGCCCCGTCGTAGCCCGGCATCCCGTACGTGACCTGCCCACCCTCGAACGCGGGGCCCGCCGGGCACGACGCCGCCATCAGCCGCTCCCTGTTTCCCACGACTACCTCGGTGTTCGTGCCGATGTCGACGAGCATCACGACGTCGTCTTCCGAGTCCATGCCCACGGCGAGCAGGTCCGCGGCGACGTCGGCGCCGACGTGGCTGCCGATGAGCGGCCCGCCATACACGCGCGCGTCCGGGAAGACCCGGAGACCGAGCTCGCGCGCCGTCGCGTGAAGGGCTGTGGTCGCGCGGATCCCCTCGCGCATCTCGGACTCGACGACGGACCGGTAAGGCTTTTCGCCGATCGGCTGCACGTCGATCCCGAACAGGATGTCCCGCATCGTGGAGTTGCCCACGACGACAACCTCGTAGATGTTACGTCGATGAAATCCGAGAGTCCGAGCCATCTCGCCGATCTCGAAGTTGATCGACGAAAGCATCACCTGCCTAAGCTCGCCGCTATACTCGCCTCCGTCGTACGAGATGCGGTGCATGATGTCGCTGCCGCCGAATCGCTGCGGGTTCTCGAACGACGCCGTGTGCAGGACATCTCCGGTCTCCAGGTCGACCAGGTTCATTACGACCGTCGTGGTTCCGATGTCCGCCGCTAGTCCGTGGATCCTCCCTCTATACGCGTCGAGCTTCTCATCCCCGTACCAGACCTCGTCCTCGCGCCGCACGGTCAGTGGATCGAGCTCGACCTCTCTGCGCACCGAGTGGGTGAGGATTCGCGGCTGACGCCGAAGGACCGCGAACTCCAGGGCTTCGTCTGGATCGACGACCGACGCCTGACAGGCGAGGCGATAATGGCCCCTCAGGAACCCCTCCGCCTCGGAGGGAGAGCTGAGTGCCGACATCCCTCGCCTTATCTCGACGATGCACTCGTGGCACTCGCCGGTGCGACCGCAAGAGGTAGGGACCCGAACCTTCAGGTCGTCGGCGTAGTCGAAGATCGACCGCCCGGCAGCAAGATCGAGCGTCTGACCGGAGTGCAGTAGCGGGGACATGCGGGTATTTTAGCGTATGAGAAGTGAAGGGTGAGAAAAGAGGAATGAGGAACCAGAAGAGAGAGCCTAAGATGCGGGCTCGATCACGACCCGGAACCGCCGCATGGCGCAAGTGGGTCTCAGCTCTGTGACAGATACGACGAACGCTCTTTCGACCAGCTCGGTGCCGATTTCAATGCCAACCTCTGGTACACCGCGTCGATGTATCTGTCCGAGTGGATGACCAGCTTCATCCCACAGGAACCACGCCGTTGTCGGAAGGCACGTATGCTGTTCTTCCTGTCGTCTCACTCCTCACTCCTCGAACAAAATCCGACACTCTCTCCCCGATGACCATCGTAGTGCAGTTGGTGTTGGCCCGGATGCAGTCCGGCATGATGGACGCGTCGGCGACGCGAAACCCCTCCAGGCCGTGGATCGTTCCACGCTGGTCGACTACCGCCATCGGGTCGGACTCGGCACCCATCTTGCACGTCCCGGAGATGTGGTGGCTCGTCCGCACGCTGCGCATCATCCACTCGTCGAGGGCATCGTCCGAGGCGAGGTCCGCCGCGGTCGGGTCGAGAAGCTCGTCCACGAGCTGGGCGATGTGGCTGCTCTTCGCCAGTTCGAGGCAGATGTAGACTGAGTCTCGCAGGCGTCGTACGTCGAACTCGGTGCCCAGCAGGTTGTAGTCGAGATAGGGCTGAATTCGGGGGTCCGGAGAACGCAGGTACATCTCGCCGGCCGACTCGGCCAGGTAGATTGCGGCGGTCATCCCGATGCCGATAGGGTCTACCTCGGCTTCCGTGTAGTACTGGGTCTCCCTCGCCGCCGATATCGGATGGACCAGCATGTCGTTCCGGAGAGTGGAACCCTCGGCGGTGTACCGGACCAGAAACTGGAGGCCCGGGCCCAGTGCGTCGTGTTCGACGTGCGGCTTGGTCCTCCAGAGAATCGGGACCTGAGGATGATCGCGGAGATTCTGACCGACCCCAGGTAGATCGTGGACGAGTTCAACTCCAACCCGTCTCAGATGGTCTGCCGGCCCGACGCCGGACAGCATTAGAAGATGCGGCGACCCTATTGCGCCAGCCGACAGGATGATCTCGTCTCCGTTTACCGTCGTGAGCTCTCCGCCGGCTTCCACCTGGACTCCGGTTGCTCTCTCCCCTTCGAAAACGACCCGGTGTGCGAGCGCCTCGGACAGGATCGTCAGGTTCGGCCGCTCCCGCGCCTGGCTGAGGTACCCGATCGCGGTGCTCCACCTGATGCGATTAGGGTTATTGAGCGGAAAAGGGCCGACGCCGGTAGAGTCTGGGTCGTTGGCATCCGGGCAGTCCGGAAACCCGTACTCCCTGCACGCCTCGTACCACGCTGCCTGGGCTGGGAGCCACTCATGAGGCTTGAACCGCCTGACGATCGTCGGCCCTTCTGTACCGTGAAAGTCGTCGGAGTAGTCCGTGTCAGACTCCACGCGGCGGAAGTAGGGGAGTAGCTTCTGAAAGCTCCACTCGTCGTTACCCCAGGTCGCCCAGTTGTCGTAGTCCTCAGGGACTCCGCGGAGAAAGATCTGCGCGTTGACGGCCGACGACCCGCCGGTGGCCTTCCCTCTTGGAACGACCATCGGGAGCCCGCTGTCGGTGGCCTTCGCGACGAAGTGCCAGCGATTGCCGGCTCCCACTACCTCGCGTGCCGTCATCCCGTGTCCATATCCGAACTTTACATCTGGCGGCATCGTGTCCAGGTCTGGAAAGTCCGATCCCGCCTCGATGAGGAGGACGTTTCGGTCCGCGTCTTCTGTCAGCCTTGTAGCAAGGATCGCCCCGGCAGATCCGGCTCCGACGATGATGTGGTCGTAGCGCATATTTGATGGGGCCCAACTCTCCTCGATTCAGCGCGGCGAGTGTAGCAGTGGGACTTGTGCCGGTCAATTGAGTGCTCGCAAATAGAGGTCGCATCGACCCTCAGAGAGTTGCTACAATTACTAGTTGATTGGGCTAAAGACCCGCGGTGAGCCCGAATAGCAGAGGAGGCTCGTACCGTATCACCCAGGCACCGGCGAATGCCCCACCCCTGGGAGGTTGAAGACCGATCAAATGCATGCAAAAGGGACTCTAGACGGAGGTACAAAGGCGTTGAAAGCAAAGAATGGAATGGATCGGCTAGATGTCAGGATCGTTACTCATCTGCAGCAGGATGGTTCGTCGACGAATGCGGGGATAGCCAGGTTGGTTGGTGTTAGCGAGGAGACCGTTCGACGACGGCTCAACAAGCTGACCCATGATGGCTTCGTCAAGGTGGTTGCGATTCCAGATGCCCGGAAGATGGGATTTCAGTCCCAGGTCATCATCGGGATGCAGACTGACGCCGACCAGGTTGACGAGGTGGCGGAGGCGCTTGCGGAAATGCACGAGATTACGTGGGTATCCGTCACGACCGGCTCCTACGACATATTCGCCTGGGCCACGCTGCGATCGTCAGACGCGCTCAGCGAGTTCCTCAGGAAGCGCGTTGGCAAGATCACCGGAGTCAGGAAGATGGAGACCTTCTTCACCCTGACGACGTGTAAGATGGAGTACGGGATCAACATGGAGGCGGTCAGCGTCTGATTAAATCGTTCCATAGCTGAATCGACGGGAAATTCAACCTGACAGGCGCTGATTGACAGCGCCTTTTGGTTTTACGTAACATGAATTGGTGACCATTTCCGGGGGGGGTGATCGACTGTTGGTTTCCAAAGCGCCCACGACCCTCCTTGAGACCATCGGCGTCTACGTCGGTACGCTCAAGGGAGACAACCCGGAGACGCATAAGGAATTGCAGCGGTTCGTCAGCTGGTTCAACGCAAATCGAGTACTCACCGACATCTCCCCATCGGCGATTGGTGACTACGCCGACAGCGTTGCAGGGACAGGAACGACCCCCCAGGCGGCCGAAAGGCTCCAGGAGGTAAGAAAATTCCTGTCCTTTGCGCGTAAGAAGGGGATCATCGAGGTCAACCTCGCCCAGCACGTCAGGTCCCGAAAGGCGAGGACGCGGCAGGGAAGGACGGTGCTCCAGGAGGAGCAGCAGATCGAACTGACCGCCGAAGGGCACGATCAACTCACGCGTGAGCTCGAGTCCCTCAAGTCCCAGAGAGCGCCGCTTGCGGTGGAGATCCAGCGCGCCGCCGCCGACAAGGACGTCCGCGAAAACGCCCCACTGGAAGCCGCAAGGGAAGAGCTCGGTCGCGTCGAGTCTCGAATTCGGGACATCGAGGCCATCCTGAATAGCGCCGTCGTAATAGACGCCAGCGATCCGAGCCGATCTCTGACCGTCAAGCTGGGCACAGTCGTCGTCGTGCAGGACGTGTCGTCCGGACGCAAGTCCACCTACACCGTCGTCAGCGGCCCAGAGGCGAACCCGCTCGAGTACAAGATCTCCGATGTCTCGCCCATTGGTAGGGCGCTTCTCGGCAGAGCGTCAGGCCACGAGGTCGCCGCGGATACCCCCCGCGGGACGATGAAGTACAAGATCCTCAAGATTTCCTGATCGCCGTCCAGAACTCAGACATCGAAAAGGGCCGCGTCAAGCGGCCTCTTTCTTTTCTGGGACAATGATTTCCGGGTCTGAATCGACACGTACGCCCACTCTGCAGATCATGGAACACAGATCCTCAACTGGCTGGATGCGTTGAATTATTCGAATGGAGAGCAGAGCGGTTGATGGTTGGTTACATCCATCGTGCAACCAGCTTAACCCCTGGTCCGTCTAACCCTTAGGGCGCAAGCGCTCGCGCAAGCGAAATCCGGTCTTCCCGGTCATCACTCGGAGCCGTGGCCGCACGCGCGAACATCCATAGTTGGACGCGCTCATGGTCCACCTCGAGAAGATCGGAGAACCGCCGGACCGTCCCGATTGGGTCCGAACGCACCCTCGTTTCGCAGTTGAACAGATGTTGCGTCGCGTCGTAGGCGGGATCGCCGACGAATGGCTTGGGATCGATCACCAGCCACGGCTCCCGCTGCGCGCGAAGGACGTTGCCCGCATGGAGGTCGGTCGCGAGCAGCACCTCTGTAGTGGCGGTGCGCGGCAGCTCTTCCATCAGACTGAGGCCCTCGCGGACGAGCCCGACGTCGGGCCACCGTCCGCGTTCGGCCAATGTCTCGTCGATCCAGTGCGCCGTCATCGTGGACAGCGGGCGAAAGGGGTGCGGCGGGGGAGGGGTGCGCCAGAGACGCCTCAGCAGTCCGGCGATCACGACGTCCTGCTCAGGCTCGGGTAGTGTTCGTAGCGTCGTGCCGGGATCGCAGCGCTCGATGAGCATCGCGTTTAGATCATCGTCTGCTTCCAGGATTCTGACCGTCGGGTCTCCATCCCAGAATCGGAGACCCTGAAGCTCGTGCTCTGCCTCCATATGGGGCATGCCTAGCTTCAGCACGGCGGATGAACCGTCGGCGCGAGTTGCGGGCGCCACCCACGCAGCGCTAACCTCCTCTGTGTCGAACGGTCGACCCAGCCGGAGCGACCACCTCTCCTCTAGTTGTCGGACGACGTCTGGCAGCCGGCCGAGCCAAGCCATCCATTCAGGACTTTTGAGGCAGGAGTTTGCGAGTCGACTGGGGATATTCAGCTTCATGTGGCCGCTCTCGATACTGCAGTTAACGAGACGACGGCGGCACCTCTCTCTACTATCTCGAGTCCGATCACTCCCGCTGTATCGGAGCAGTCAAGTGAGATCGATAGTGTGGGTTCACGGAGATCCACCGACGGCTACACGGACCCAACCTCGGACCCAACCCACACCCTAACTCCTATTTCCTATCTCCTCGCGCCCGAAGGGTGCCTCTCGACCCGGTTCATGTATCATACTCCGGGGCGCCGACACCCTAGTTTTGGTCGGCGCCGAGAGGGCGTGAATGACTGCCGCCGTGAGTGAGCCCGACACCAGGGAGATGGTTGAAGACCTCCGGAAGCTCGTCTCCGGCGAGGTTAGGTTCGACAAGATGAGCCGGGTGCTCTACTCCGCCGACGCCTCGCTCTACGAGATCGAGCCCATCGGCGTCGTGATACCACGAAGGGCCGAAGACGTTATAGCGGTCGTCGAGACCGCCGCGAAGTACGGTGTCTCCGTTCTCCCAAGAGGAGGCGGAACCAGTCTCGCGGGACAGACCGTCGGCCACTCGATCGTCGTGGACTTCTCCAAGTACATGCTTGACATCGTCGAGGTGAACGAGGAGGAGCGGTGGGTCCAAACCCAGCCGGGGATCGTGCTGGACGTCCTGAACCATCGACTGCGGGACACGGGACTCCTATTTGCGCCCGATCCATCCACGTCCAACCGAGGCAACGTCGGCGGCGCCCTCGGAAACAACTCCTGCGGCGCCCACTCGATCATGTGGGGCAAGACCGTGGACAACGTCCACGAGCTTGACGTGATTCTATCCAATGGCCAGACGGCCAGGTTCGGTGACCTCGACGGCGCCCAGCTCGAAGCGAAGATGCGGTCGGAAGGCCTCGAGGGGGACATCTACCGCAGGCTGTTCGAGATCGGCGAGTCCAATCGCGACGAGGTGATCGCGAGATATCCCAAGATACAGCGCAGGGTGTCGGGCTACAACCTCGACGAGTTCGTCGGAGGGATGGGCTTCAACATGGCCCGCTTCGTGGTCGGCTCCGAAGGCACCCTGGTCACCATCACAGAGGCCAAACTGAACCTGGTGGAGAGACCCAAAGTGACGGGGCTCGGCGTCCTTCACTGTAACGACCTGATCGAGTCGATGGATGCGACGATCGTCGCGCTGGAGCTTCAGCCCGCGGCGGTCGAGCTGATCGGATCGATGATCATCCGTCAGGCGAAGTCGAACCTCGTCTACGCCCGGATCACCGACTTCATCGACGGAGATCCAGAGGCGCTGCTCGCCATCGAGGTCGCCGGCGATACCGAGGGCGAGGTCCGGTCGAAGATGGACCACCTCGGCCACACCTTCAGCGCCAAAGGCCTCGGCTATACGTTCCTGAAGCTGATGCGGCCCGAGGACCAGGAGAAGGTCTGGGACGTCCGCAAGGCCGGGCTGGGGCTGATGATGAACGTGCCCGGCGACGCCAAGCCGCTCCCGTTCGTCGAGGACTGCGCCGTCGCGCCAGAGCACCTGCCGGACTTCGTTCGAAAGTTCGACGAGATCGTGACCTCCAACGGGACGCAGGCCGGCTACTACGGTCATGCCAGCGTCGGCTGCCTCCACATCCGCCCGCTCATCAACCTCAAGGAGCAGGAGGGCATGGACCGGATGGTCTCGATCGCCGAGGAAGTTGGTGACCTCGTCTTGGAGTACGGCGGATCGATGAGCGGCGAGCACGGAGACGGGCTCGTCCGAAGCTGGTTCAATCGCAAGATGTTCGGCGACCAGCTTTACAGCGCCTTTCGCGACGTGAAGCTGGCGTTCGACCCCAACGGGATCATGAATCCGGGGAAGATCGTCGACGCCCAGCCGATGACCGAGAACCTGCGGATCGATCCCCAGTACAACCCGATAGAGTTGAACACCGGATTTGCCTTCGCGGAGGAAGGGAGCTTCGCCCACGGGATCGAAATGTGCAACGGCCAGGGCGCCTGCCGCAAGACGCTCGGAGGGACGATGTGCCCGTCGTTCATGGCGACGCGTGAGGAGGAGCACTCGACACGGGGCCGCGCCAACGCCCTGAGGGCGGCCATGTCGGGCGCGCTGCCGGCGAAGTCGCTCAGCGACAAGAGGCTCTACGACGTCCTCGACCTCTGTCTGGAGTGCAAAGGGTGCGCCGCGGAGTGCCCGTCGAACGTGGACATGGCCAAGCTCAAATACGAGTTCCTGAACCAGTACCACAGGGCCAACGGCTTCCCGCTAAGAAACCAGTTCTTCGGGAACATCGCGGCGTTCAGCCGCCTGGGATCGTTCTTCGCGCCGCTGTCCAACTGGATTAACGCGCTGCCCCCGGTACGTCGGCTAATGGAGGACCAGATCGGGATCGATCGCAGACGCCGCCTGCCCCCGTTCGCGACCCAGACGTTTACCCAGTGGTTCAAGACACGCGGGAGGTCTCCCCGATCAGCCGCCCGGCTCGGGAAGGTCGCTCTCTTTCCGGACACCTTCACCAACTACAACCATCCTGAGCTAGGCCGCGCCGCCGTCCTTGTGGTGGAGGCCCTTGGATACCAGGTGATCGTGCCTGAGGTGAAGTGCTGCGGCCGTCCGATGCTCTCCAAGGGGATGATGGACAAGGCCAGGGACAACGCTCGGTTCAACGTGGAGCAGCTGTTCGACCTCGTCGACTCCGGGGTGAAGCTCGTCGGCATCGAGCCGAGCTGCATCCTGAGCTTCGCGGACGACTACACCGACCTGCGAGGCGTGGACCGACAGAAGGCGCAGGCGATCGCCGAGAACACCATGCTGGTCGAGCAGTTCGTCGAGCACGCGCTCGGCGAGGGCGCGGAGCTGCACCTCGACGGCTCACTACTCCCCGACACCGTCATGCTGCACGGCCACTGTCACCAGAAGGCCCTCGTCGGGACCGGTTCCGCGATGAGCGTGCTCAGGTCGATCCCGGACTGCGAGACGGTCGAGATCAGGTCGGGGTGCTGCGGGATGGCGGGAAGTTTCGGATTCGAGACCGAGCACTACGACATCTCCATGCAGATCGGCGAGATGGCCCTGTTCCCGGCGATCCGGGAGCAGGACGGCGAGTTCGTCGTCGTTGCCGAGGGCGTCTCGTGCCGGCAGCAGATCGCCCACGGCACGGGAAAACGCGCGCTACATCTGGTCGAGGTACTGGCCGCCGCGCTGTAGCGTGTATCATTAGCCCCATCTCCCGTGACCGGAGAGGGTGATCCCCGCCCCCGCTCCCATGCGGGCAAGATGCCCGCGCTCCCAGTTCTCGTTCGTGCTGAGCGTGTCGAAGGACGAAGCTGCGTTCCCAGTCTCCGTTCGTGCTGAGCTAGACGAAGGGCGAAGCTGCGCTCCCGGTCCTCGTTCGTGCTGAGCTAGACGAAGGGCGAAGCTGCGCTCCCGGTCCTCGTTCGTGCTGAGCTAGACGAAGGGCGAAGCTGCGCTCCCGGTCCTCGTTCGTGCTGAGCTAGACGAAGGGCGAAGCCGGCGTCACGGATCGAGCAGGACTCCGGGATTGAGGATCCCGTTGGGGTCCAGCGACCTCTTGGCCGCCCGAAGCGCCGTCGCGAATGGCTCAGGACGCTCCAGGTCGTACCAGGGCCGGTGCAGCCGTCCAACCGCGTGGTGGTGCGTGATCGTCCCGCCCGCCCCGACGATCGCGTCGGAGGCAGCCTTCTTAATAGCCGCCTGCTGTCCCTCGTAGTCACCGCTCCGGTACACGCCGGCGTAGGTGTAGTATGGCGCCGGGCCGTCGGTGTATACGTGGGTGAACCGGCAGTTCAGCGTCCCTCCGCCGCAGACCTCCTGCAATTCCCGACGGACGCCCTCTCGAACGCTTGCGTCCAGATCTGGCCACCGGTCCCAGGTCACCGCAGTCTCGAACGTCCCAGTTACAAGTCCGAGTCCGGCGGTCAACCCGGAGTCGACGTTGATGAACGCATTTCTCCACGCGCCGATCGCTCCGCTCCGGCCCGTCGGACGTCCGGAGCCGTCGTCGATCTCGATCTGGTTGTCATCAACTGACCCGCCCGCCTTCCGAGACATCTCGACAGCGGTCCGGATGCTCCAGTCCTGCGGCAGCTCCGCCGACTCGAAACCGATGATAAGGAGAGCCTGTTCGCCGTCCATCCCGGCTGCATCCTGAGCCAGTTCGGGATCCAGAATCCGCAGGTTTGCCGGCCAGAGTTTCGCCTGGACGATGTTGCGGGCCGCCGTGTAGGTGCTCTCCCATGTTGGGAACGTCACGCCTGCGGTCGCCCTGAAGCGAGGACGCGCCTGGATACGCATCCAGGCCTCGGTGATGATTCCTAGGATGCCCTCGCTGCCAATCGCCAGCCGATTCGGGTCCGGGCCCGCCCCTCCGCCGGGCAGACGCCTGCTGTCCCACCATCCTGAGGGGGTGAGCATCCTGACAGACTCGACGAACTCGTCGATGTGCGTCTGGTTCGTTGCGTAGTGGCCCGCCGAACGCGTCGCGATCCACCCGCCCAGCGTCGAACCGGTGAAGCTCTGAGGGAAGTGGCGAAGTGTGAAGCCGCCCGGACGTAGCTGGTTTTCGAGGTGCGGCCCGTAGGCGCCTGCTTCGATGCGCGCCGCACGTGAGACGTCGTCGATCTCCAGGACCCGGTCGAACTCGTCCATGTCCACGGTGACGATCCCGTCCGCCTCCGGCGGCGTGACGCCGCCGACCACCGACGAGCCACCTCCGAACGGGATGACGACGTGCCCCTCGGCGTCGCACCACTCGAGCACGCGCTCCAGCTCAGTCTCAGACCGCGGGTGGGCTACGACGTCTGGAGGGTTCGGGAAGCGGCCCAGCGCGGCCGGCTCCTGGTCGTTCGCGGAGTACGAGTGCAACGCGCGTTCGTAGTTGTCGGTGCGGCAGAACTCGACGACCGAGTCGGGGATCGCAACACGGGGTCGTCTCAAGTTCAGGTCGGCGACCTGTGGAACCGGCGGGGCGACGATCTCGGCGCCGGACCGTCGCGAGAGCTCCGCGGCGTACACTGCGCGCTCCGCGTCAGTCGGCTCCTCAGTTTCGAGTCCATAGGTCCAGAAGCTGCGTCGTGGTCTCGAAGTTGCCACCATAGAACCTGCCGGGTTTGAAGTCGCGGGAATGGTAGCCTGACCTCTCGCCGTGAGCAAGAACCTGTCAGGTGAGGCTAGCGGGTCGCCCTGATCCCGATCGCCACTGGGATGGCAGCCAGAGCAATCGCTGAGCTGAGCAGGTAGGGCGCTCCCAGGTTAGTTGCCAACTCAGCCACGCTGCCCGAGAAGACCGCCCCGAGGAACACGCCGAGGGAATACGCAGCGTAGAAGATACCGTAGGCGGAGCCCCGACGCCGGCTGGGCGTGTGCTCGGCAACAGCGGCGGACAGAGTGGGAAACAGCAGCCCGAAACCGACACCGAAGGTCACCATCGCGCCCAGCGTTCCTGGCGTGATCCAGCTGTAGGCCGTCAGGAGCATGGCCTCGGGCTGCTCGACGTGGGGGATTCCCCGGTAAAACACCGCGAGTGTCAGGGTGCTGATCCCCAGTAGGCCAAGACCAATCGCCACTGTGGTCGACCGAGAGACTCGGTCGAAGCCCCGCAGCGCGGGTATCGCCATGACCGCTGCGGCGACGAGAGAGAATGTGGCGAAAGCGGCCCCGGCCACTCTCGACGAGCCACCCGCGATCTCTATTGCGACCGGTAGCTCACCGACAAGCGCCCCTATGCAGTAGGTCATCGCCAGGACGGCAATGGAGACTCGGATGAGGACGCCCTCCCCGAGTCGGGAAGGAACGGGTTGAATCTGATTCGCTACGTCCAACTTCGGGGTCGGGAGGTCGGGAACTCGGAGCAAGAACACCACGCCTGCTAGCAACATCAGGGCCCCGCTCGTCGTGAATACAGCCTGGAAGCCCGCTGAATCCAGGATGATCCCAGAGACCGGGGGCCCTACGACCGCCGCGATTGAAATCAACGCTCCGGTCACGCCCATGGACCGCGTCTGTTCACCTCGTGTGCGGTCCCCCAGCAACGCGAACGCGCCCGGAGCCAGCACGCCCGCGAAAAGACCGTGGAACGCCCTGAGGACGAGTAGCTGCGGCCAGGATTCGACGAAGCCGTACAGGAATAGGGCCCCGGCCGTCAGTAGCATCCCTAGCGCGACCAGCCACTTTCGATTGAGCCGGTCCAACATGAGTCCGGCGCAGACGTTGCCGACGAGATTCGCGGCCGAGTACGTACCGACGATCGCCCCGCCCATTGCCGCAGTTGCACCGAGAGCCTGAGCATACGTCGCAACCACCGGGAGCTGCATGAAGAGGTCGAGAAACGCGACCAGCACGACCAACCGTATGGTCCACGTGACCATCGGAGTGATCGTCGGGTTTCTCACTGAGGTGGACGTCAATATCTTCCTGCTCCCGGCCTGCGAATTGCGGCACCATATTCTAGAATATCGTACTTGTTCGTACCGTGTACTGTGATCGCTTTCGCGCGGTATACTGGATTGATGGCTACTCTCCTGGAGGCCTCAGGTCTCACCAAACGGTACGGCGGAATTGTCGCTCTCGACTCCGTGGACTTCGAGGTCAGAGAAGGAATTACTGGACTGCTTGGGCCGAACGGCGCAGGGAAAAGTACGGCTATCAAGCTCTTCCTGGGTCTGCTCAGACCTACAGCCGGATCCGCCTTTGTGATGGGGGAGGAACCCTACTCAAACGTCGAGATTCGGGCCAGTTTGGGCTATATGCCCGAGCACGACTGCCTCCCCGGAAACATTACCGCTACGGAGCTCCTTGCCCACCTCGCACAGATCAGCGGTCTGCCGCCGGCGTCCGCTAGAACCCGGGCCGCCGACACCCTAAGGCACGTCGGTCTTGACGAGGAGCGATACCGGCCTATTGGCGAGTACTCGACTGGGATGGTGCAGCGCGTCAAGCTCGCGCAGGCTCTGGTCCACGATCCTACGGTCATCCTCCTCGACGAGCCTACAGCAGGTCTCGATCCGGTTGGTCGCGAGGAGATGCTCGCGCTCATTCGCCGAACCGGGAGCGAGTTCGGAATCAGCATCGTTCTGTCCACACACCTGATGGGCGACGTGGAGTCGACCTGCAACAGGATCGTCGTCCTGGAGGGTGGATCGGTGGTCGAGTCCGGCGAAGTCGCGGGCTTCACCGAGGAGAGCGAAACCGTCTACATAGAGGTGGACGGGGACGTCGAGGCTCTCGTGGCGGAGTTGACTGCCCGCGGACTGAACTCCTCGCTGGATGAACATCTCGTCGCCGTGCAGGAAGTGGGCGATCGGGAGTACGACCAGATTCGCGACGCGCTGGTGGGAGTTGGGGCGAGGCTCAGACGCCTGGGTCCCACGCGCCGCCGACTATCAGAGATATTCAGGGACGCCGACGAGTGAACGTATCTGAAGGACAGCTTTTCGATCTCGGGTACCGTCGATACCAGGGCCCCAAGGAGGGCCGAGGACGGGCCAGGAAGGCGCTATTCATCAATGGCATCCGCACCTCGTTCGGAATCGGACGAGGAATCGGGGCCAAGATCATGCCGGTCTGCTTCTTCGGAGCCGTTACCGCTCCGGCGGTAGTCGCGCTGATCATAGTGGCAATCACAGGTGAGGAGATTGCGGATGCGATCGGGATCGTAGGCCATTCGGGGTACTACGAAATCGTCGGACTCGTGCTGTTTATCTTTGCGGGAATCATGGCTCCGGAGCTGCTCTGCACGGACCGCCGGAGCGGCGTGCTCAGCCTATATCTGGTCCGACCTTTGACCTTCACAGACTATGTCGTCAGTCGTTGGCTGGCCTTCTTTGCGGTCTCCATAGCCTTCGTCTACGTCGGTCAGCTTGTACTGCTGTCAGGGTATTTGCTCAGCGCCAGCGACCCGATCGAGTATATCCGCGAGAACTGGCTCGACGTGCCCAGGTTCCTGGCTGCGGGGGTCGTGGTAGCGCTTGTAACGACGACGATCCCTCTCGCCGCGGCCGCGTTCACGACCCGCCGGGCGAACGCCACGGTGTTCGTGGTCGGTCTGTTCATCGTTACGGCGATCGCCGCCGGTTCCCTGAGGGGGGTTGTGTGCAAGTCTGAGTCTTTACAGGTTCCGGATACCGCTGCGCAGTCAGGCTCAGGCGCCCAGGTTCAGGTGACGTTCGGTTCCGGCGGTCAGAGCGACTATGAGGTATGCGAATTCCAGCTCGGCGAAGTCGCTCGCTGGGCAAGTTTGATCGAGATCGGGAACGTTCCAATCGAGGTCAGCGACATGATTTTCGGAACCTACGACGATGATCCGGATCGGCAAGAACCCGAAAAGCTACCAGCGGCAGTGATGGTCGCCTGGTACATCATCGTCCTTGGCGTTCCCGGCTTCCTGCTCTGGTACCGCTACCGGAGGCTGGCAACGTGAGATTCGATTCGCAGGGGAAACTGGAGCGAAGTCATCGGTTGATCCCGAGGTTCTCGACCCGCGAATGGACCGGGAGTGCTATCCGTGGTTGAGTCCAACGAAGAGCGACCGGTCTCTGCGCCCACAGACGACGGTGCGATAATCGAGGTGGACCAGGTATCCAAGTGGTTCGGGAACGTGGTCGCCGTAAATGACGTCTCGTTTAGGGTGTACCCTGGCGTCACCGGTCTCCTTGGGCCGAATGGGGCTGGTAAGACGACCCTACTTCACCTGATCGCCGGGCTTTCCAAGTGCTCGCGCGGTCGGGTCGCCGTGCTCGGGGAGCCCGTGCGAAATAACCCGGGCGTGTACTCCCGCGTCGGTTACATGTCCGAGCACGAGGCCGTATACCCGTTCTACACGGGAAGGCAGCTCGTCAAGGCGGCAGCGCGAATGTCCGGGTTGTCCTCAATAGAGGACGCCGTGGCCGCAGCTATAGCTGTCGTCGATCTCGAGGATGCCCAGGACCGTCCGCTCTCGACCTACTCCCGCGGGATGCGGCAACGGATGCGACTCGCCGCGTCACTGGTCCACAACCCCGATGTCGTCATCCTCGACGAGCCGTTGAACGGCACCGACCCAAGGCAAAGGCTCCAGTTCCAGGAGACGATGCAGCGACTGGGATCACAGGGTCGCGCGATCCTGGTCTCGTCCCATATCCTCGAAGAGATCGAGTCCCTGGCCGATCGGATACTTCTGATGGTCAGCGGCAAGCTTGCAGCCGCCGGCGACTTCCGGGCAATTCGCGCCAAGCTCGACGAGCAGGCGTACAGGGTGAGGGTTGTCGTCGATAATCCGCGTGCCATGGCCTCAGCAATCGTGTCGCTGGACGCGGTCGATTCCGTGTCGGTCGCCCAAGACGGATCGCTGGTGGTGGACAGCCGAAACGTCGCCGCGATCCAGGGAAGTCTGGCCAGACTCGCCCAGGAGAATGGAATCAGGCTGACCCGCGTAGAGCCGGTCGACGACTCGCTGGAGAGCCTCTTTGAGTACGTGGTCGAGCGATAGATGACGCAGGTCTTCACCCTAACCCTGAGACAGGTATCTGGCGTCGGGAGGCTGGCGTTGATTCTGCTGCTCGCGTTGATCCCCGTCGCCCTCGCCGTGGTCGCGAGACTAGCGGGGTCGGACCAGACCGGTCCGGATCCCGGCGACTTTCAGGGAGTCGATTTCCTTCTGGCAAGCGCCCTCGTCCCGTTGGTCGCTATGGCGTTTGCGACCGCGGCCTTCGGCAATGACTTGGAGGATAAGACCCTCAGTTTCATCCTGCTGCGGCCGATCAGCCGATGGAAGATTGCACTCGCCAAGCTCGCCGCACCGTTTGTAGTCGCCGCCCCCTTTGTATTCGTAAGCGCCGTTGTGACGATATACGCAGGGCTGTCTTACAGCCCCGCAGGGACGTTGACGGCCGCCGTCTCTCTACTCGTCGGGCTCGCTGTATACTCGGTCATCTTCGGATGGGCCGGGCTGATCACCTCGCGAGCCCTCGCTTTCGCAATCGTCTACGTGTTCGTCTGGGAAGGGCTGCTCAGCACGCTGATCGAAGGTGTGCGCTACCTGAGCGTTCGAGGTTTCACGCTGGCGATCATTCACGGATTAGACATAAACGGTCTCGCCGGAGAGGCTTTCGGTGACCGCGTTATCGAGTTGCCGGCAGCCATCGGAGGGGCAGTGCTGTTCCTGCTGCTCTTCTTCTACCTGACGGTCCGCCGTCTCAATAAGATGGACGTTCCCTAGCCCGCATCTCCGGTCAAGAGGTAGGGTCGACGCATGGAGCCTGTCTCATAAGTCGACCTTGGTCGCCAAACCGTGGTTCGACAGGCTCACCACGAACGAATGTTAGCTTTGGGATCGTTCGTCCTGAGCTCGTCGAAGGGCGGGCATTCGGGGATTCGAGCACTTGTGAGACACCCTCCACGCGTCGACCGCACAGGCGAGAAGATCCCTCAGGTCACCGTCATCTCTGCGCAGTACTCGCCGCGTCGTGCTGCGCTGGTCAGGTACGCCCGACGGTAGAACACCCGCTGGCCCGCGTCCGCGTCCTGACCGTTCTCAGCCCATGTCACCATCGCCGAGACCTGCAATCCTCGGGCGAATGAGAAGCTCAGCTCCCAGGGGACGCCAGTCTCTCGCGTCCCCGCACCGACGATAGCGTTGAGGTTAGCCGTGGCCTCCTCGTCACCCTGCCCCCCGGATAGAAACACAATCCCGGGGACCGCAGCCGGGACGGACTCCTCGAAAGGCAGTCGACCGTCCGCTCTGCGACCTCTTCGAATCCGGCGCGGACGCAGGCTGCCTTCCCGGATACGATCATGTTCGCCTTGAGCAGCGTACCTTCAAGAGACTACGCGCTGCCTGTGAAGCTGGTCGTACACTTCGCGCAGCGCCGAGATCGAGGCGTCGTAGCACTGCTCGATACTGTGGTCTCCGTCCATCAGCACCTCGGGCTCGACGATCGGGACGAGCCCGGCCTCCTGCGCGAGGGCCGCGTATCTACCCAACGCGTGCGCGTTCACCTCGATGCAGTACGAACTCGGTGTATCCGGTCCTAACGCGAATATCGCTCTCCACTTGGCGAATCTCGCCCCGAGCTTCCGATACTCCGTGAGCCGGCCGCGCAGACCGTCCAGGCCCTCGGTTACATCCTCCCCGGGCGCCCCGGCGAGCGGAAACGTGCGCTTGTCGACCTTGATTCCGGGTATGATTCCACGGCTCTCGAGAAGCTCGACTAGCGGCCTCCCGTCGGAGCCCTCCTGCCTGAGGGTCTCATCGTACAGGATGACTCCGCTGATGAAATCGGACGCGCCGTCGGTGCTGAACAGCATCTCGCGGAAGTCGCGCCGGTTCTCCTCGGTGTTGTCGACGCCTAGAGCGGCAAACCGGCCACCTATCGTACCGGCGCTTTCGTCGGCGGCGAGTATCCCCTTACCCGGCGCCACGAGCGCGGCCACGGTATCTGACAGCGTTTGAACGTTCATCGACACCTTTCCCTATAGTGCTCCGGCCAACTCTACCACTCCTCCGAACCTCTGGACGAACTCATCCGACGACATTCCGGCCTCAGCCGCGAGCTTGTCCAACATCTGCACATCTTCCAGGTCCGTTCGCTCCAGGCGGATCATGTACTTGCGTGCGGCGCGGTAGCCGTCGCCCCTGATGTCGACGGTCCGCACCCGTGTCCGGCCGGTCGTCGGGTCGCGAAGTTGGCTGAAGGGCAAAACCTCGATCCGGCCATCTACGAGGCAGATCAATCCGCCTTCCACTGCAGAGCCGTTGTCCGATTCGGCCAGGAGGAACCTGGCGGCTCCGAATCCGAGGCTCCGTGTATAGTCGATGTCGAACGGGATCGGAGGGTAGGACCGGAGCTCATACCCAACGTTGCTGTCGATGATCGCGAGGCTCTCACCCCGTTCCGCGAATCTTCGCTGGATCTCCCGCCTCAGCGCCTTCTCGAGCTGGATGTCTCCGAGTCGCAGGTGTCCGTGCTGGTCTCTCGAAACCTCGACACCCGGTATCTGCGCCAACTCTTCGAGATCGAACCTCTCCGCGACGCCCTCGGCGACCACCGCGAGGCCACGCGTCTTGCCCATAACGCGTCTCTTGAGGATAGCCGTCTCGAGCACGTCGCAGACCTGCTTGAGGCTGATGCGCTCGCCGGAGAACTCCTCTGGGATGATCGTCAGCGTGGCAGCCGCTGCCTTGCCGATCCCAAGGGCGAGGTGTCCCGCCGCGCGCCCCATCGCCGTGACAAAATACCAGCGATTGGTGGTCCTGAAGTCTTCGATCAGGTTGCGGACGAGCTCAGTCCCGAGGTGTCTCGCCGTCTCGTAGCCGAAGGTCGGCATGTTGCCGGGGAGCGGCAGGTCGTTGTCGATTGTCTTCGGGATGTGAGCGACCTTGATGCGGCGCCCTGCATGTCTGGAAACCTCGGAGGCGCTGAAAGCGGTGTCGTCTCCCCCGATGGTAACCAGGAACGTGATGCCGAGGCTCTCGAGCGCCGAGACGGCGTTCTCGAGGTCTTCGGCGCGACGTGTCGGGTTCTCTCGCGACGTGCGTATGATGGACCCGCCGCGATGGTGTATCTGGGACACGTCGGCGATGCCCAGGGGAAGGACCATGTCGGTGCGGCCCTTCATGAGGTGGGAGAAGCCGTCGAGGATTCCGACTACCTCGTATCCGAGGTTCACCGCTTCGATGGTCGCCGAGCTTATGGCGCTGTTGATTCCCGGAGCCGGGCCGCCACCCATCAGGATTCCCACCCGGCCCCTGTCACCGTTCATGAAATCCATCTCCAAGATGGGACTGTCGAAAGCCTGGCGCAAGTCGCCCGGCGTTGTGGATGCTCCGGACGATCTTGGTCGGACGCACCGGCCGGCAGAGCCGGAGTGGTCGGGGCGACTGGACTTGAACCAGCGACCTCCACGTCCCGAACGTGGCGCGCTACCGACTGCGCTACGCCCCGACTGTCCTTCGCGAGGACATTCTAACGAGTTAACCGATCGCCGGGCAATATGGGTGAGGAAAGAGGAGAGAGAAAAGAGGAGTGAGTGGTCTGACCTCAAGCCCGTAGGCCAAGATCCTGCCCGAACCCGGCGACAGGAGTTTGTCGCCGCTGGCGCGAAACCTTCTCACCTTTACCTTGACATCCCAAAAACCACCAACTAGCGTTTACCTCAGTTTTAGTTCGTACCTGGGAGCACCACATGTCCAACCTGTCGGTCACCCCTCCAGCAACCAGGCCCGCTGCGGTCGGCGTCAATGGGATGGCGGCATCCGCCCATCCTCTGGCGACACTCGCCGGCGTCCGAATGCTGATGGCTGGAGGCAATGCTTTCGATGCGGCCGTTGCCGTGGGCTCGACACTCAACGTCTGCGAGCCATTCATGTCGGGTGCCGGTGGTGTCGGTTTGGCGCTCGTGTACGTCGCAGCCGAAGACCGCGTCCGGGCGCTGAACTTCTCTGGGCGGATGCCCCTGGCGGTGGATCCCGAAGAGTACTCCGAAGGCGACAAGGATATCGGCATCAGGTCGGCGCTCGTTCCAGGCAACGTCGCGGGCTGGCTGACGCTCCACGAGACCTACGGACGGCTCGAACGTGAACGGCTCTTCAGGCCTGCGATCGGGTACGCAAAGGATGGCGCTCCGATCACTCAGTTCGGCGCCCGCTCAATCGGCAACTCCGCTCGTCGGCTGTCATTGTTCCCCTCCGCGGAGATCTTTTTGAACAACGGCGGCGGGCCGAAGCCGGGCGAGAAGCTGAAGCAGCCTCAGCTCGCCGAGTCGCTGTCCGCCATCGCCCGCGATGGAAAAGAGGGGTTCTACCGAGGGGAGTTAGCCGATCGCATTGTGAGGGGCGCGCGAGAGCTGGGAGGTCAGCTTACCCAGGAAGATCTCGCCTCCTACGATGCGGAGTGGTTCGAGCCAATCAGCATAGACTACCGCGACTACGAGGTTCTATCAGTCCCGCCCAACTCGACCGGTTTCCAGCTTCTCGAGACGCTCAAGATCATGGAGGGATTCGAGGGCAGCGAGCTGATCTTCCAACATCCTGAGACGTTGCACCGCTACATTGAAAGCGTGAAGCTGGCGATCGCAGACAGGATCAGGTGGGGCGGTGACCAGGACTACGTAGAAGCGCCGATCAAGGGTCTCCTCTCGGCCGGGTACGCTGCGCAGCAGCGCCGGCGGATCGATCCAGACGCAGCCGCGTCTGTCTCAGGCGAGCGGTACAGCCGCCTGATTCCGTCGGGCTCGCTTATGGCGGGGACCCCCGACGCATTCGACGCAGGAATGACCACACACTTCGCGGTTGCCGACGGCGACGGCAACGTGGTCAGCGTCAGCCAGACCCTTGGCGGAGGATTCGGCTCGGCCGTCGCTCCGGGGGACACCGGGATATTCCTGAACAACATGGCCAACTGGTTCGACCTGGAGGAGGGCGCGCCGAACCGCCTGGCTGGAGGCAAACGAGTCGACTTCTGCCTGGCGCCCACCCAGATATTCAGGAACGGTAGGTTCTTCGCGAGCATGGGTACGCCGGGTAGCTGGGGAATTCTGCAGACCACGCCGCAGTTCGTGATGAACGTGTTGGACTTTGGGATGAACGTCCAAGAGGCGATCGAGGCACCGCGCCTTCGCGTCTTCGAAGGCCGAAGGGTGGTGATGGAGGAGCGCTTCCCGGCCCCGGTGAGGAGCGCCTTAGCCCAGAAGGGGCATGAGATTGAGCTGACGGGCGCTTTCTCGATGACAGTCGGCGGAGCGCAGGGAATCGTGCTCGATCAGGTGTCCGGCACCTTCCAGGGCGGCGCCGACCCTCGTCGCGACGGCTACGCCATCGGGTACTAGCGGCACCTGACGACTGGTGAGCCCAAACAACGCCTAGTCGTCTTCGTGATGGCGCCTAAAATGATCTCGTCGACGCTCGGCTCTGCTGATGGCTGAGCGTTGACTGCTTCGCCAACGCTACTGGGCCGTCGCCCCGCCGTCGATGACCAGCTCCGCTCCCGTGACGAATGACGACTCGTCCGAGGCTAGATACAGGATGCCGCAGGCTATCTCTTCGGGCGCCCCGACCCGGCCCATTGGAATTCCTCGCGCGTGCGATGCGCGCTGGTCTTCATCCTGGAAGAACTCGATCGTCAACGGCGTTACAAAGGATCCAGGATGCACGGAGTTAACGCGGATGTTCTCGCCCGCGTACTGGATTGCCGCGGACTTGCTGAAGATGCGGACCGCGCCCTTGGCCGCATGGTAGGCGGTGGCGCCCCGGCTGCCCACTATGCCAAAAATCGAGGAAATGTTGATGATCGACCCGCCGCCCCCATTCCGCATTGCGGGGATGGCGTACTTGGTCCCCAGGAACACCCCCTTGGCATGAACGTTCATTTGGCCGTCCCAGATTTCCTCGGTCGTCTCCTCCACCGTACTCCCAGCTCCGGTCCCCGCGTTGTTGACCAGCACGTCCAACCGGCCGAACTTGGAGAGCGTGGACTGGACGGCGGACCGCCAGTCCTCCTCACGCGTGACGTCCAGCTTAACGAAAAGTGCTTCGCCGCCCGCATCGCGTATCTGCGCCGCCGTCTTCTGGCCGGCCTCCACGTCGATGTCGCCAAGCACAACCCTGGCGCCCTCCCGGACGAAGAGCCACGCCGAAGCTCCGCCGAAGCCCATCGTTTGGCCTTTGACACCGTGGGCGCCTCCGGATATCAGCGCCACCTTGCCGTCGAGCCTCATCTGTTGCACCTCCAGGAGAGTTGACCTAGGAGCCTATATGGGAATGTTGAATTCGTCAAGGGCGTTTCGTTGGTCCCGAATCCACAGCCTATTCACTGGATGCACGTAGGGTTCGCCACGCCTGCCCGCCGTGGAGGGGCGAACGAACCGCCCGCAACTACCGACGTCGTATTTCGATCGTCAGGTGGTAGATCTGGGTTGGTAGCCCCTTATTGACATCCCACGGACCATCGACGTAGACTTGCCCCGAAGCAAAAACAGCCCTGGGGGAGCTTGGGAGGCCAGGCTGAGAGGGCAGCCGAAACGCTGTCGACCCCTGAAACCTGATCTGGGTAATGCCAGCGTAGGGATGTGGTATCCCCCTCAAGACCGTAAGGCCGCCTGGATCGTCCAAGCGGCTCTTTTTGTTTGTTGCCAACTTCAAGCTGCAAAGGAGCGCGGTCAATGTCCGAGGGAACAATTGCGGTGATCGTCACAATTCTGACGTCGGCGGCATTTCTGTGGCTGGGAATCAGGTACGCTAGCCGTGGGAGCCTGAGCGTCGAGGACTACATAGTCTCCCGAAGAGTGGCTGGGGTCGGGCTCGGCACGACGACGCTGATCGCGTCGGCGTTGGGGGCCTGGATTCTCTTCGCGCCCGCAGAGACGGGAGCAGGCTCGGGTATCATCGCTCTCGTCGGCTACGGGCTCGGCTCAGCGGCCCCCCTCTTGGCGTTCATCGTCCTCGGCGCGCGGTTGCGCCGGCTCATGCCCGAAGGCCACTCGATCACGGAATTTGTGTGGCACAGGTTCGGCCCGACGATGTACTACTTCACGATGATAGTGGTCATCTTCTACATGTTCATCTTCCTGTCCGCGGAGCTGACCGGGATCGCGCTCGCGGTTAACCTGATCGGCGACACCCCGCTCGCCGTAACAGCGATTATCGTGGGGCTGCTGACAGTGATATACACCACCTATGGCGGAATGAAGGCGTCGCTCTTCACAGACAGAATTCAGTTCTTTGTGATCATTCCCCTCCTGATCGTCGTGATAGTCGCGGCGATCGTGGCGGTCGATGGCCTCGGGGACGTGTTCGACAAAGTGTCGGAGACGAACCCGGAGCTTCTGTCCCCGACCCACAGACCCGGAATCGAGCTGGGGATCACGCTCATTATCGCTATCCTGGCCGCGGAGATGTTCAACCAGGGCTCCTGGCAGAGGGTCTACACGATGCGGGACGAGGGCGCGCTGCGCAAGGGCTTCCTCATCGCCGGGGTAGTTGTCATTCCGGTGATCTTCCTGACCGGCCTGTTCGGCGTCCTCGCGGTTGGGATGGACGCGGCCGAGAATCCGTCGGTAGCAATGATCGCCTTCGTCAAGGAGGTGATGCCGTTCTGGGCGGTCGTGGCGCTGCTCGTCCTGGGCTTAGTGCTGGTGATGAGCAGCATGGATACAATGCTGAACGGGATAACGAGCACGACGACGGCGGACCTGGCGATCTTCTCCCAGTCGGACGATCCGTCCAATTCGTTGATCATGCTGCGGGCATCCCGCCTGATCACCGTCGCGACCGTGATACCGGCTATCTTCATCGCCGCGCAGGGATACAGCGTCCTGTACCTGTTCTTCATCGCCGATCTCGTGTGCGCCGCGGCCGTCTTCCCGGTGTTCTACGGGATGTACTCGAGGTACTTGAGCGGTCCGGCCGCGATGATAAGCTCCATCGCCGGTCTGATCGTTGGAGCCCTGTTCTTCCCGGGGCCAGACTTCGGGCCCTGGAACGATATCCCAGGTTCCGGACGGCTCCTAATCAGCTTCGGCGCCGCGGTCGGCGTCTCGGGGGTTCTCAGCATCGTGTTCGGCCTGATCGCATGGAACATGGAGCCCGACAACGTTTTCGACTTCTCGGAACTCGAAGATCGGGTCACCGTAATCGAAGGCTGACGAGTACGTGGGGCCATGGAAGAAGATCGCCAGACCAGAGGCGAACGCCGCGAGACCATGCAGGGCAGGAGACGCAAGATGGGCGTGTCCGGCAGGAGCGTCCGGAAGCTGCAGGAGATCATCCTGAGACGCAGCCGCGCCGCGCGCCGAACACGCGGCGCCAGGAGGAGGGGCTGAATGACGGAGACCAGCGTTCCCCGTGCCATGACCATCGCCGGCTCGGACTCCGGAGGAGGCGCCGGCATCCAGGCGGACCTCAAGACCTTCGCCGCCCTCGGCGTCTACGGCACCTCGGCCCTCACAGCGATCACCGCGCAGAACACCCTCGGCGTAACGGACGTGTTGGAGCTCCCGACGAGCCTGATCGAGTCCCAGATCGACGCAATCTTACCCGACATCGGCGCCGATGCGGTGAAGACCGGGATGCTGTCGAGCTCAGAGATTATCCAGACGGTCGCCGCGAAGCTAGATGAGCATGGTCTCACTACCGTGGTAGTCGATCCGGTCATGGTCGCCAAGGGGGGAGATCGTCTGCTCAGAGAAGAGGCGGTCGAGGTGCTCCGCACCGTGCTGGTCCCAAAGGCCACTGTCGTCACCCCCAACGCCCCAGAGGCCGAGGTGCTCACCGGGATGGAGGTCTCCACCCTCGACCAGGCGAAGGCGGCGGCAAAGATTCTGGTCGAAGAGATCGGCGCACGGCACGCCGTCGTAAAGGGCGGCCATCTCGACGGACCGGCCACAGACATTCTCTACGACGGCTCAGACTACATGACGTTCACATCGGAGCGCATCGACACCCCCAACACCCACGGTACCGGCTGCACCTTCGCGTCCGCAATCGCAGCCGGCCTCGCCAAAGGCCTCGACGTCGAGCCCGCCGTCCAGCAGGCCAAGGACTACGTGACCGGCGCCATCCTCTCCAACTTCCCCATGGGCCGCGGCCACGGCCCTCTGAACCACTTCCACCGACTGTGGAGGATGGATGAGTGAACCGATTCAACTCGACTATCCATACCTAGGGACGTTTGTTGAGTTATCGGATGAACGAATGTCGCAAATCGGGGAGCGCCATCCCGAGTTGCTTCCAGATCATCTCCACCTGATCCGTGATACGCTGGCCGAACCGGATTTTGTAAGCTACAGCAGTCGATCATCACGCCCGCCACTGGCTCGACGAAGTAGAAGAACGTGACCGACGACGGCAGGTACCGCTTCACCAGCCAGGCGTTGGCCAGGAAACCGAATCCTGCGAGTACAACGACCTGACAACCCAGAGCCGGCCAGATCCTGCCCTCGATTGTGGTCTCGGTCGCGGACAGGGCTGGGTGGCAAAACGAAAGGCCCCATCTGCAGGGGCCCTTCTGGGTATCTCTGGAGGCGACGGGCGGATTCGAACCGCCGAATAGGGGTTTTGCAGACCCCCGCCTTAGACCACTTGGCTACGTCGCCGTTGTCAAGCTGAGTTCGATCCGGTGCGGAACTGGTGCCGAGGGGGAGACTCGAACTCCCACAGCCTGTTAGGCCACAGCGCCCTCAACGCTGCGTGTCTACCAATTCCACCACCTCGGCATGCCACGGAGCTCGCAACGCTCCATTTTACCCGCTCAGCCACTTGTGGATCGAGCCTCAATTATATCCAGAGGGCCCAAGCGTGTCCACAGCCGACCTTCTCCTGTAGTGATGACTATGTGAGCGTGAACGGACTCTCCGGTACGCGCTGCACCGGCGAGCTGGACAATTCGCAGCGGCAGATCACAGCGACGTAGCTCTGAAGGTTCACGCCCTCAGGGTGAACTGCGCGGTTCTGCGCCAGAGGTCGACGCCGTGTAGCTGGAGCGTGACGGTCTCGCCGGGTTGGACCGAGTTGGGCAGCGCGGCCCGCGTCCGTACCGGCCATTCGGCGAGCTCAAGCAGCGCCGTACGACTGCCCTGATTCTCGAGGACCACCGCGTCGTGGTCGGCGGTTTCGCCCCGGTCCTCCCGATCTCGTCGACGCCCGTCGAGCCACTTCAGAAAGAAGTGCTGGCGTCGCTGGTTTTCGATCCTGCCAAGAAGTCGGACCTGCAAGTCCGCCCGGTGTGCGATCGAGATCATCGTCGTCTCATCGTAAAGCGCCTCGCCTGTGAGCAGGTGGTGCGATATCTGCCGTTGGACCACCAGGTCCGCGTATCGTCTGATCGGCGAGGTCGCCTGCGTGTACGCCTCCACCCCGAGACCGCCGTGCTTAGCGGTCGTGGTCTGGATGGTGGCAGGCGTCAGGCGCCGAGCCATCATGTACCATCGGAGCGGACCCTCGGGCACCTGCGCGCCAATGTCCGAGACGTCCGCACCGGACTGGGACCTGAAAGGTGCGGGCAGCTCATGCTCCGCGCAGTACCGTGCGAGCAGCGAGTTGCAGAGGACCATGTACTCCTGGACAAGGCTCCGGGCCGGGGCCTTCCGTGGAATCACACGGACGCTGATTGCGCCCTCGGTGTCCACTTTCACCAACAGCTCGTCGCGATCCAGACTCAGCGCACCGTTCTTCTCACGCCGTGACCGCAACGATGTCGAGATGTCGTTGAGCGCCTTGAGGTCTGAGTGCAGCGGATTGTCTGGGCTGCGGATCGCGTCGTCGGCGTCCTCGTACGAGAGGGCGCGACTGCTCTTGATGACGGATCGGACGACGCCCCAGTCTGCAACTTTGCCGTCGCCGGACAGATCGACGAAAACGGTCATGGCCACCCGCGCGCGTCCGGCTACGAGGCTCGCTTTGTCCGCGGAGATCGCTGGCGGTAGCATGTTGACCGTACCTTCAGGGAGGTAGCTGGAGGACAGTCGCGTCTCCGCCTCGACGTCAAGCGCGGATCCCGGAGGGAACAACGCTCCAACGTCCGCGATGTGAATGCCAACCCGATACGCGCACCCGCCGAGGTGCTCGATTGACAGCGCGTCGTCACGGTCGCGGGTCTCCGCATCGTCGATAGTTAACGCGGTCAGGCGAGTTAGGTCGAGTCGATCAGTGTCACCGTCCACCCCGGAGTAATCGAGCGCCTTCGCGGCGGCCAGCGCCTCACACGAGAACTCGACCGGCACGCCTTCGCGCTCTATCGCCAGGTGCTCGTCGGGGTCCATCTGGCCGACGGTAACCAGCAGCATGAACGCGCCCCGCTGTAGGTCGCGTCCGCGGACCCCCGCCGCTTCGATGAACCGCTTGGCCGGTGTGGCACGGTTGTAGTCCTCACCGTGTAAAACGAAGCCTCGGACGTCGTCCAGCAGTCCGGTCTGGGACTCGGTTAACGAGTCGGGGAGAGCACCCTCCCGGAGTGCTTGCGCGAGTGAGTCCGCGTCCTGCGTCTGCTGTGCCCGGCGCTGACGGCGTTCGATCGTCAACTCGACTGTATCGCGGTCGACCGGGACGTAGTGTGACCCGTCTCCGACGAATCTTAGATCGTCTCGAGACAAGTGCAGGAGCATTGCGACGGTCTGGACCGCCGACGGCTCGGCGCCCCAGTACAGCTCGCCGATGTCCCCCAGGTCCAGCGCCTGGCCGTCTTCGCACACCACGTCCCAGAGCTCTCCGAGATCCAGCTCATCGGCGATCGTCTCTGCGTCCCGTGTCAGCTCCTCGACGGCCTCGAAGCTAGACGCCGTCAGTCCGGTTTCGTGGACGACCCGCGCCATCGGCAGCCGGGCCTCGCGATTTCGACCGATCGCAACTCGCACCCTGTTGGACTTGGTCTCGACGTACCGAGCAAGGCGCAAGCCCGCGGAAAGCTCCACGACGATAATTTCTCCAGGCTGCATGGAAGTACTCTGAATGGGGAAATGCCTGCTCCCTATCCCTCGACGGGAAAGAGAGATGGTGGCTTAGTGGTGACCGATCCCCTCGTTCTACCCTTCTCCCGTCAGGAGAGAAGGGACGATGGTCAAAAGGATTTGGTGATAGACGAATGAAGGGTGAATAGCAATCAGTTCGGGGTGGGAAGCCTCGGTGCGACCTCGTTCGCCAGAAGCTCCATCGACCGCACCCACGCGTCGTACGGTTGCCACTCGTGTCCCATGGCGAGCAGAACGCCGAAACCCCCGACGTCCTCGTACAGCTTCAGGAGCTTCTCAGTCACCTCGTCCGGACTCCCAACCACGAAGACCTTGTCGATCATGTACTCAAAGTCCACGGCCGAATCCGGTATATCTGGGTCAGTCTTCAACATGTCCAGCATTCCCGACTTTGGTAGGATCTGCAGGAAGTACCCTTCGAAATCTCGGCGCAGCGTTCCGTTCATGACGTCATCTCGGGCCTGCTCGGACGTCTCAGCGACGTAGATATCTCTGGCGATTCTCCACTCTGAGCGGTTCGGAGTCGTCCCAGTGGTGGCGGCCCCCTTCTCGACCGCGTCCCAGTGTGTCTTGAGGACCCAGGTCGGGACCAGATTGATGCTCATGGGAATCCAGCCTCGTTCCCCTGCCAATATCAGCGTGTCAGAGTTCGGAGACACTCCGGCTACGCCGATCGGAGGATGCGGCTTCTGGTACGGCGTGACGTGGTAGCGCAGGCCGAATTCGTCAACCGGCTCCGGCACTGTGAATTTCCAGAACTCGTTCTCGTACACGCCGGGTGTAGGGTGGTCCCATAGCTTCAGAATCGTCTCGATCGCATCTCGAGTCATCAGTCGGTGCTTGTTGGTACTAGGGTCGAAACCGAAGACCTCGAGGTCACCGGGAAACGCGCCCGATCCGACCCCCCACAGGAAACGCCCCTTAGCCATGTGGTCGAGCTGGGCGATTCGATGGGCGATCATGAACGGATTGTGGTTCGGCATGCACGTGACGCCCGTCCCCAGCTTGATGTTCTTCGTCCTCGCGAGCGCATTCGCGATAAAGACATCCGGCGCCGGGATGTTCTCCCACATCGCGGTGAAGTGCTCGCCGATCCAGGCTTCACAGAAGCCGAGGTCGTCGAGGACCTCAAGCTGGTGGAGATCGTCTTCCAAAGTCTGGGTGAAGCTCGACCCTGGAGGGTGAAGCGGCATTGTAAAGAATCCGACCTGCATGACGTTCCTCTCTGAATCGACATCTGCGTGTTTCCGTGAATCTTATCATGCACGTGCACTCCGTATCCGAACGAGAACTCGGTCGCCATTGCAGCTTCTGGCGTCGATTGCTAGCCTTCGTCCCAGATTCCGTTGACAGTGGGTGGTGTAGATGAACGAACTCGAAAAGCGCGCTCTCGGGATCCTCGAAGGCATCTGTCGGCGACCCGCAGTTCCTTTCCACGAAGATGCGCCCGCAAGCTACATACGGGAGACGCTTGAAGAACTCGGTCTTGCGAACTTCAGTGACGAGTTTGGGAACCTGATCGCTCATTACCAGAGTTCGGCAGGCAAGGACCCGCCGATCGCGTTCGTGGCCCACATGGACCATCCGGGTTTCGAGGTCGTCGAGGCGTGTGACGATCGGCCCGTGGCCGTGGCCCTCGGCGGTGTGCCGGTGGCGTCCCTTGCCAGACCGGTCGATGTCCTTGTCATTCTGCCGGATGGGCGCAGGGTTCGTGCGCTCACCTCGCCTCTCGACGAGGACGGGAGGAGGGTCAGGATCGAGCTCGCGGAAGATGTGGAGATCGTCCCTCCTATGCCTGTCGTGTTCGACCTGCCGGACTTTGAGCTCGACGGCTGTTTCATCAGGGCTCGGGCGCTCGACGACCTCGCCGGGTGCGCCGCGTCCCTCGCCGCGATCGAGCGGCTGGTCACCTCCGAGGAGCGTGCAAACGTCTATGCCGTGTTCACCCGAGCCGAGGAGGGCGGCCTGTACGGCGCACGGTTGATGGCCGAGGCGAGGACTCTGCCGCTGGATACGCTGGTGGTCTCTATCGAGTCCAGTCCGCTGATTCCGGGGGTCGAACAGGGCGCCGGGCCGGTCATCCGTACCGGCGACGCCTTGTACACCTTCGACGCCGAGGCGGAACAGGTGCTGATCGTGGCACGGGAGTCGATCAGGGAGCGCGATCCGGGGTTCAAGTGCCAACGGCAGCTCATGAGCGGCGGAGTCTGCGAGGGGACCGCATTCGCGGTCTGGGGATACCGTGCCACCGGGATGGCGTTCCCGCTAGGCAACTATCATAACGCGACGACGAACATTCGCGATCCCGAGTCCGGGATCGGCGCGGAGTTCATCCGCGTCGAAGATTTTCTTGGAGGGGTTGAACTACTCGCCGAAGCTGCGGTCAGCGTCTCCAAGCGACACTCCTCCCCCGGCCGTCAACGAGTTCGCACAGTACCCACTGAAATCAGAAATCGAATGAGAACCTCTTAATTCTCAATTCTTACTTCTGAATTCACTCACGTCCCAACCGTCTATGACCCAGTACCCGACCCTCGGAAGCTCCGACACGGTCGTTAGGCCCTGGGCGCGCTTCAGCCGCTGGATGTTGAACAGGTGCGTAATCTCCTCGAAGTAGATGTGACGAATAGACCCTTCGAGCTGCATGATCACTCTGTTCGGTGAGTCCGTCGCTGTGACACCTGTGGGATGCGCCTTGATCATCGTGACCCACATGCCGTCGAGCGTCTGGGTCAGGGTATGGGACCTCAGGAAACCGACGCTCCGCTCGGCGAGCACCCGACGGGCCAGCTCGATGCCCTGTTCGAGTTTCTCCAGGATTTTAGGGAGGGTGAAGTACTTCGTGTCGTCGAGACGGCGATCGAACGGAGACGCGCCAAGGCCCTCGACGTCATCGACCCCGTGATCGCCGTCAGGGAACAGGTCGTCGCCCCAGCGCAGGATCAGCCAGCGGAAGATCAGAGACGCCATGTGGCTGATCTGGACGCGGATGCTCCAGTCGGCCCACGCATACTCGTCCGACCTCCAGTCGAGCTGATCGTCGGTCAGGCCTTCGACCTCATTCGAGATCAACTCGGATAGCGTGTCGAACTCTGGGAAGAGTGCCGAGCCGGGGGTGTCGACTGACACACCTTCTTTCGTCAAGGGAATCCTATCCCCTGACAAATAACCCGATCATTGCCGCCATTAGAGTAATCCAGCCGGCAGCCAGTATGACGTAGAGGTTGTTGAATCGGCTGTTCATTTCGTCGCGCAACGAGTTTAAGTCTGTTCGCAGCGAATTGAGAGAACGATTCAAGTCATCCAGGCGCCTATCCACCTGCTCATATGCCCCTTCCAGGCGGCTGACCCGCTCTTCAAGCGTCACCATCTATCACCTTGCGAAGATCACAGCACTTCTACGATCCAGGTGATCCCGCTAGCGCGATCTTAAGGTGGTCGATCGACAGGTTTCCTCCGCTCATCACGAGGACTACCTTCTTGTCGCACAGACGGTGCTTGATCTTGAGCGCCGCGGCCAGCGACGCAGCGCCTGCGTGCTCAGCGAGGTTGTGAGTCTGCTCCAGGTGGGTCACGATCGCCCTGTTCATCTCCTCCTCGGCCCCGAAGTCAGCCAGCACAGACAACGCCGCTCTCCGCTGGCCTGGTACAAGGCTCGCTCTGTCCGCCGATAGCTTCGGGGGAAGCATGTCGATCGTTCCCTCGGGGAGGTAGACTGAGGACATCCGCGACTCCGCCTCCACGTTCAGCGTGGAACCCGGAGGTATTAGTGCGCCTACGTCCGTGACGTGGATTCCGACCCGATAGGTCTCATCGTCCAGACGCTGGATTGACAGCGCGTCGTCACGGTCGCGGGTGTCAGCGTCATCGATCGTAAACGCCGCGAGGCGAGTGAGGTCGAGACGTGATTGATCGTTGAGCGTGTCCTCGGAATCGACCTCGCAGGCCGTGATCCGAGCCGCGGCTGAGAACTCGGTAGGAATGCCTTCGCGCTCTAGGTCGAGGTTCTGGTCGGCATCCAAAACCCCAGCGGATACGAGCAACTCGAACGCCCCTCGTTGGAGGTCACGTCCTCTGACTCCAGCTTCTTCGACGATGCGTTTGGCGGCCGCGGCGCGGAAATAGTCGTCACCGTGCAGCACGTACCTTCGAATGTCGGCCAGAAGCCCGGACTGGTGCTCGGTCAGCTCTTCTGGGAGATCTCCTTCTCGGAGCCACTGCGCGAGCGCCTCCGCGTCCGCCGCTCTCTGCACCCTCCGCTGTCGCCGCCCGACAGTCTGCTCGACCGTATCGCGGTCGACCGGAACATAGTGGAAACCATCCTTGGTGAACCTCAGATCGTCGCGAGAGAGGAGGAGGAGGAGTCCGACTGTCTGAACCTCCGACGGCCCTGCGCCCCAGTAGAGTTCAGCTATGTCCTCCAGAGTCAGCGCCTGGCCATCTTCGCAGACCAAGTCCCAGACCTCTTCGACGTCCAGCTCCGCTGCGATCGACTCGACTCGTCGTGTCAGGTCCTCGACGGTTTCGAAGCTCGACGCGCTCAGTCCCGTCTCGCGGACGACGCGCGCGTCCGGCAGGCGCGCCTCGCAATTGCGTCCAATCGCGACACGCACCCTGTTGACCCTCGTCTCGACGTACCGTGCGAGGCGCAGGCCGGCGGTAAGCTGAACAACGACGACTTCTCCAAGATGCATCGAATCACCATGAATGGAGACAGGTTTTGGCCCCCTCCGTCCATGGAGAGGGTGAGGGTGAATGCGTTGTGATCGAACGCCGATCACATGATCGAGTCCAGGGTGTCCAGGGTGAGCTCAATCCTCTGCTTGCTGGGAAAGAGCGGACGCACAACCTGAGTCCGCCAGCGGATGCGGGTCCACTTGCCAGAACTCGGACAAGTCTCAATTCGGTGTGGGCAGTCTCGGCGCGACCTCGTTCGCTAGGAGCTCCATCGACCTTACCCACGCGTCGTACGGTGCCCACTCGTGACCCATGGCGAGCAGAACGCCGAAACCTCCGACGTCCTCATACAGCTTCAAGAGCTTCTCCGTCACCTCCTCCGGGCTGCCAACCACAAAGATGTTGTCGACAAGGTATTCGACATCTATGTCCGAGTCGGGCGTCTCAGGATCGACCTTAAACAGTTCCAGCATCCGCATCTTCGCCATGAGCCGCAGGAAGTACTGTTCGAAGTCGCGTCGAAGCACGCCGTTCAGCGCGTCCTCACGTGCCTGCTCGGACGTTTCGGCGATGTAGATCTCCCGCGCGATCCGCCACTCGGATCGGTCGGGAGTCCGGCCGGTGACCGCCGCGCCCTTTTCGACCGCGTCCCAGTGTGTACTCAGGATTCGGGACGGCACCATATTGATGCTCATCGGTATCCAACCACGCTCGCCCGCGAGAATCAGCGTGTCGGAGTTGGCGGAGACGCCGGCGACCCCTATCGGCGGGTGAGGCTTCTGGTACGGCATGACGTGGAAGCGGAGGCCGAACTCGTCCACCGGTTCAGGAATGGCGAACTTCCAGAACTCGTTCTCGTAGACACCGGGCTCCGGGTCATCCCAGATCTTGAGGATCGTCTCGATTGAGTCGCGTGTCATCCGCCTGTGAGAGTTATCACTTGGGTCGAAGCCAAAGACTTCGAAGTCGCCAGGGAATCCTCCTGAGCCGACGCCCCACTGGAATCGCCCCTTGGCCATGTGGTCGAGTTGGGCGATACGATGAGCAATCATGAACGGATTGTGGTTCGGCATACACGTGACGCCGGTGCCCAGCTTGATGTTCTGCGTTCGTGCGAGCGCGTTGGCGATGAATATGTCCGGCGCTGGGATGTTCTCCCACACCGTCGTAAAGTGCTCGCCGATCCACGCCTCGGAGTAGCCAAGGTCGTCGAGGACCTCGAGTTGGTGGAGGTCGTCCTCCAGTGTTTTGGTTAGATTCGACCCGGGAGGGTGAAGTGGCATTGTAAAGAATCCGACCTGCATGTGTGTAACCCCCTTAGTCCGCTATCGCCCTGTCGAGCGGCTGTACCTGATCGTATATGTCCCTACCTGATGCGATTTCAGCAACCCTCAACTCGAATGTCTTCTGAAGATTCAGCCAGAGCTGGGGCGTTGTACCGAAGTAGCGTGACAGTCGTAGCGCTGTATCCGCGGTGACTCCGCGCTCCCCTCTTAGAATTGACGTAACGCGGTTAGTCGGCACGCCCAGCGCATCGGCGAACGCGGTGGCTGATATCCCGAGTTCCTCGAGCTCATTGCGCAGTATTTCACCAGGGTGGACTGGCTGCATTCCGCTGATTGTGCTCACTCAAAGACCCCCATCAGTGATAGTCCACGATCTCCACGTCGTGTGCGCCATCGTCCTCCCAGGTAAAGCATATCCGCCATTTCCTGTTGATTCTAATACTGTACTGTCGGACACGGCTACCAGCAAACTAATCGTTGCATCGTTGGCGGAGGATTGCTAGCCTTCGTCCCAGATTCCGTTGACAGTGGGTGGTGTAGATGAACGAACTCGAAAAGCGCGCTCTCGGGATCCTCGAAGGCATCTGTCGGCGACCCGCAGTTCCTTTCCACGAAGATGCGCCCGCAAGCTACATACGGGAGACGCTTGAAGAACTCGGTCTTGCGAACTTCAGTGACGAGTTCGGGAACCTGATCGCTCATTACCAGAATTCGGGCGGCAAGGACCCGCCGATCGCGTTCGTGGCCCACATGGACCATCCGGGTTTCGAGGTCGTCGAGGCGTGTGACGATCGGCCCGTGGCCGTGGCCCTCGGCGGTGTGCCGGTGGCGTCCCTTGCCAGACCGGCCGATGTACTAGTGCTCTTGCCGGATGGGCGCAGGGTTCGTGCGCTCACCTCGCCTCTCGACGAGGACGGGAGGAGGGTCAGGATCGAGCTCGCGGAAGATGTGGAGATCGTCCCTCCTGTGCCTGTCGTGTTCGACTTGCCGGACTTTGAGCTCGACGGCTGTTTCATCAGGGCTCGGGCGCTCGACGACCTCGCCGGGTGCGCCGCGTCCCTCGCCGCGATCGAGCGGCTGGTCACCTCCGAGGCGCGTGCAAACGTCTATGCCGTGTTCACCCGAGCCGAGGAGGGCGGCCTGTACGGCGCACGGTTGATGGCCGAGGCGAGGACTCTGCCGCTGGATACGCTGGTGGTCTCTATCGAGTCCAGTCCGCTGATTCCGGGGGTCGAACAGGGCGCCGGGCCGGTCATCCGTACCGGCGACGCCTTGTACACCTTCGACGCGGAGGCGGAACAGGTGCTGATCGTGGCGCGCGAGTCGATCAGGGAGCGCGATCCGGGGTTCAAGTGCCAACGGCAGCTCATGAGCGGCGGAGTCTGCGAGGGCACCGCTTTCGCGGTCTGGGGGTACAGAGCCACCGGGATGGCGTTCCCGCTCGGCAACTATCATAACGCGACGACGAACATTCGCGATCCTGAGTCCGGGATCGGCGCGGAGTTCATCCGCGTCGAAGATTTTCTTGGAGGGGTTGAACTACTCGCCGAAGCTGCGGTCAGCGTCTCCAAGCGACACTCCTCCCCCGGCCGTCAACGAGTTCGCACAGTACCCACTGAAATCAGAGACCGAATGAGAACCTCTTAACTCTCAATTCTGACTTCTGAATTCACTCACGTCCCAGCCTTCGAGCACCCAGTAGCCGACTCTTGGAAGCTCCGATACCGTCGGCAGACCCTGAGCGCGCTTCAGCCGCTGGATGTTGAACAGGTGCGTAATCTCCTCGAAGTAGATGTGACGAATAGACCCTTCGAGCTGCATGATCACTCTGTTCGGTGGGTCCGTCGCTGTGACACCTGTGGGATGCGCCTTGATCATCGTGACCCACATGCCGTCGAGCGTCTGGGTCAGGGTATGGGACCTCAGGAAACCGACGCTCCGCTCGGCGAGCACCCGGCGGGCCAGCTCGATGCCCTGTTCGAGTTTCTCCAGGATGTCAGGGAGGGTGAAGTACTTCGTGTCGTCGAGACGGCGATCGAACGGAGACGCCCCAAGGCCCTCGACGTCATCGACCCCGTGATCGCCATCAGGGAACAGGTCGTCGCCCCAGCGCAGGATCAGCCAGCGGAAGATCAGGGACGCCATGTGGCTGATCTGGACGCGGATGCTCCAGTCGGCCCACGCGTACTCGTCCGACCTCCAGTCGAGCTGATCGTCGGTCAGGCCTTCGACCTCATTCGAGATCAACTCGAATAGCGTGTCGAATTGCGGAAAAAGCGAAGATCCGGGAAGTTCGTTGGTAACGATCGGGTCGGTCTCTTGGGGGCTAGCCCTTGATGAAGAGGGCGATCATGCCGGCGATCACAGTCATCCATGATCCGACTACAATTACGTATAGGTTGTTGAACCTGCTGTTCATTTCGGCACGCAGAGAGTTGTGTGACTCGAGCATCTCAGAGCGCAATGCGTTCAGGGACTGGTTCAAGTCATCCAGGCGCCGGTCTACCTGCTCGTACGCACATTCCAGGCGGCTGACTCGGTCTTCAAGAGTCACCATCTATCACCTTGCGATCATAATAACACTTCTACGATCCAGGTGATCCCGCCAGTGCGATCTTCAGGTGCTCTATGGACAGGTTCCCTCCGCTCATCACGAGGACTACCTTCTTGTCGTGCAGACGGTGCCTAAGCTTGAGCGCTGCGGCCAGCGACGCGGCGCCTGCGTGCTCAGCGAGGTTGTGAGTCTGCTCCAGGTGAGTCACGATCGCAGCGTTCATCTCGTCCTCGGTCACGAGCAGGAAGTCGTCTAGGCCCTCTCGCAGAATTCTGAGGGTCAGCTCGTAGCCGGTCCCCGTGGCAAGGCCCTCGGCCGCGGACTTCATCGGCGCCTCGACCACCTCGCCCCGCTGCCAGGATAGATAAACCGCGGGCGCCTGCTCGGCCTGCACGCCGATCACCTGGACTCCCGGACTGATGGCCTTCGCGACTATGCAGGCGCCGCTCGCCCCGCTCCCTCCTCCGACCGGCACGATGATGACGTCGACGTCGGGCAGGTCCTCCATGATCTCCAGGCTGTATGTGGCGACACCGGCCACGAGACGGGGCTCGTTCACCGCGTGGATGTACCGATAGCCTTCCTCGCGAGACAGCCTCTCGATGTACTCGCACGACTCGTCGAAGAACGCGCCGTGGTGGATCACCTCCGCACCGAGGTTGCGCATCGACGCGACTTTTCCCGGATTCGCATCCATAGGGACGGCTACGTACGCCCTAGCCCCGAATACGCTCGCCGCGTAGGCGATCGACTGTCCGTGGTTCCCACTCGAGGCGGTCGACACGCCACGATCGAGCTCTTCTCTCGAAAGCTGCGACAGCAGGTTGATTCCGCCGCGCATCTTGAAGGCGCCAAGCCGCTGGTGGTTCTCGTGCTTGACGTAAACCTCGGCGGCGCCGATCAGCTTCTCGAGGCCTATGTAGCGATGCAGCGGCGTCCGAGTAACATAGCCTGCTATGCGGCCCCGTGCCTGAACTACGTCGTGAAGCGTGGGAGGCTCTGGATGATGCAGACTCACTCCTCTTCTCGAAGCCTCTCGAACGCCTCAGTCATCTCAGCCCCTTCGAAGCCCAGCTCGACCGCCCGGTCGAAGTCCGAGACGGCGAGCTTGTAATCACCTTGGAGGGCGTGTACCAGGGCCCTTGATGCGTAGTAGTCGGAGTTGGACGCGTCGAGCTCGATTGCCTTGTTGAACGACTCGATGGCTCGGAAAGGCAGGTTCATGGCCATCAGAGTTACCCCCCTGTCGAAGTGGGTCTCCTTTAGGTTCGGGGCAAGCTCGACTGTCCGGTCGAAGTCGGCCAAAGCGCGACTGTGGTCGCCGAGAGTGCGATAGGAGACGGCCCGCTTGTGGAAAGCGTCGGCCAGACTTTCGTCCCGGTCTACCGCCTTGCCGAAGTCGTCTATCGCGAGGCGGTGATTGTTTTGTTCGGCCTGTGAGACGCCTCTGCTGTAGTAGGCGTTTGCCATCTCGGGATCGAACTTGATCGCTTCGGTAAACGCCTCAATCGCCTCTGAGTGCTCTTCCATCTGCTGCGAGACTATTCCCCTCTGGAAAGCCTCGCCGGCCTTCGTCGGGTTGGGTCCGCACGCGATCGAAGACAGTACAATCGTGGCCAGCAGCGCGCCCGCTGCCCAACGGTGCCAACTGCCGATATCACCTCTGATACTGTCTAACTTCTGCATCGCTCTTCACCCACCAAAGTTGACAACGCTGATACGATTGGCTTGAATTCTGACCCCATCCAATTGGCATCCGCATGACGACAGCAACCGGACTGCGGTTCAAAATGAGCCATACTACAGTCTACAGCACAGGCGGCGTCGTTGCCTCGATCTCGCCTCTCGCGGTTTCCGCTGGCGTGCGTGTCCTCGCCGCTGGCGGAAACGCGTTTGATGCCGCTGTCGCTATCGCCGCTGTCGAGGCCGTAACCGTACCACCCGCGTGTGGCGCCGGTGGCGAGCCATTCGTAATCTTGTACGACGCGACGACCGGAGAGGTTCACGGACTCAACGGGAGCGGCAGGGCCCCGCTCGCCGCGAGTCGCAGCTACTTCGTAGAACGCGGGCACGAGTTCATGCCTCTGGAGGGGCCGATTGCCGCCGCAATCCCCGGCGAAGTGCTGGCCTGGGAGCAGATCAACGACCGATTCGGCTCCCGGCCCTTCTCGCGCCTGCTCGAGCCGGCCATCGGCTACGCTGAGGACGGCTTCGCGATCAGCGAAGAGCTCGCCCGCGGATTCGAGATACTCAACGCCAAACTGGCTCAGTTCCCGGACTCAAGGGACGTGTTAACGCACGACGGCAGGCCGATGCTTGCGGGAGAGATACTGGTTCAAAAGAACCTCGCACGTACACTCAGGCGCGTTGCTGCCAACGGTTCCGAAGACTTCTACAGGGGTGACATTGCCACGGAGATGGTGCGGGCGATCCGGGCGGCCGGCGGACTCTACACCGAGGCTGAATTTGCCAATCACCGCAACGACTGGTACGAGCCCCCGATCTCGACCACCTACCGCGGTCACACTGTCTACGAGACCGCGCCGCCTTCTCAGGGCATCGTACTTCTCGAGATGCTGAACATCCTCGAGGGCTTCGATATGGAGGGCAGCGGATTCTACTCTGCAGACTCGGTCCACGCGATGGTCGAGGCCAAAAAACTGGCCTTCGCCGACCGCAATCGCTATGCGGGCGACCCGGAACTTGTGTCGACGCCTGTGGAGGAGCTTTTGTCCAAGCGTTTCGCCGCCGGTAGGAGGCGCCTGATCGGGGAGAAGGCGGGCTCGTACGGGGCCGGTTCGTTCGCGGCGCCCGTCCTTGGAGACGGCAATACGAGCTACTTCTGCGTCGTCGACGGCCAGGGAAACGCCGTGTCCTTCATCCACAGCCTGTCGATGGGATTCGGCTGTGGGTTTGTCGCCGGGAGCACAGGAGTGCTCCTGAACAACCGCGTCGGCCGGGGTTTCAGCCTGGTTGACGGCCACCCGAACGTCATTGAGGGCGGCAAGCGCACGATGCACACGCTGAACGCCTACATGGTGATGCGAGACGACAAGCCGTACATGGTCGGAGGCACCCCTGGAGGGGATAAGCAGATCGGTTGGAACTCGCAGGTGATCACAAACGTGATCGACCATCGGATGAGCGCGCAGCAGGCGGTCGAGGCGCCCCGCTGGACGTCCACGCCAGGGACCGATCCACACGATGTCGGCGATCCGTTCGTCCTTGAGCTCGAAGGGGGAATGAGCGGCGTAGATGTCGACGACTTACGCTCGCGGGGTCACAGAATTGTCACACACCCAGGTCGCGTCTATGGCGGCTCAGCGAAGCTGATTGTGATAGACTCCGCCACCGGTGTTCGGACCGCGGGATCAGACCCCAGATCTGATGGCCACGCGGCTGCTGTCTGAGAACCGAAACTTGAACAAAGGAGCCACGTTATGAACTTCGGTCTACTATTCGAGATGCAGCGCCCCTACGAGGGCAACGACATCGACTGGAACACGCTCTACAAGGAGACGCTCGATCAGTGCGAGCTTGCCGACGAGGTGGGGTTTGACCGCCTCTGGTTCGTCGAGCACCACTTCCTGCTGGGTTTCTCAGGCTCGCCTTGTCCGGAGGTCATCTTCGGCGCGCTCAGCCAGCGCACCAAGAACATACGCATCGGCTTTGGGGTCTCGATTCTGCCGCATGCGCATCCGGTGAGGATCGCAGAGCGAGTGGCGATGGTCGACCAGCTCACGGACGGGCGCGTCGAGTTCGGTACCGGGCGCTCCAACGCCTACGAGCAGATGGGTCTGGGCGTCGATCCGAGAGACACTCGCGACATGTGGGCAGAGTCGATCTCGATGATCCCCCAGATCTGGCAGGCGGAGGACGAGTTCTCCTGGGAGGGCAAGTTCTGGAACGTTCCTCCCAGGCGCGTGCTTCCCAGGCTCGTTCAGAAGCCTCATCCCAATATATACCTCGCCTGCACGCAGACCAGCAGCTTCGAGCTCGCGGCGCAGAAGGGCATCGGAGTGTTGTCGTCGTCGTCATACGCGACCACGGTGCTCGCCGAGCACGTCAGGACCTACAAACAGAACATCCAGGACGCCGATCCGGTCGGCTCGTTCGTTACGAACTACTGGGCCAACAACGTTCACGCCTACTGCGGGCGGGACAACCGGGAGGCGCGCGAGCTGGCCGCCCTGTCGATGAAGACGTTCTTCGGACCCGACAAACCGTACATCGCCGGACGCGTCGGCGCCTACGAGGAGTTGCTCGAGGCCTGGGGAGGCGTGCCCGAGCACCTGAAAGCAGACTTTGGACGTTGGCTTCGCCAGTCTGACGAAGAGCACAAGGAGCAGGCCGCGGAGGTCGGAATCTCCCTCGACTCCGGCCCCGGCGCCGCCAGGGCCGCGATCGCGGAGCTCGACGCGGACACCCTCGCGGATCGAGGGGTCACGATCTCCGGCGACCCCGATAGCTGCATCCGCGCCATCCAGAAGTACGACGAGATAGGCGTCGACGAAGTCATGATGATCATCCAGACCGAGACGATCCCTCACGACAAGGTGATGAGCTCCCTCGAGCTGTTCGGCAAGGAGGTGCTCCCGGTGGTCCGCGAGATGAAGCAGGAGAAGGCCGGCGTTGGATGAGAAAAGCGCAGAGAGAAGAGAGGAAAGCGACTTCAAGCGCGACGGAGCAAACTGACTTCTCCCGGAGGATCGGTCCGCGGAACATTCAGCGATCGGTGCCGGCGTCACCTTCTCCCTCGATGGGAGAGAGCCGGGGTGAGGGTGAGAGGCTGATGCTCGTTCAACGATGAACTATTGGAGAGACGAACAGCTCACGTCGATCCACAAGATGCTCAATCCGCGCTCGATCGCGGTGGTCGGCGCCACGGAGCGTCCGCAGTATGGCGGACGATTTCTGCGAGCCGCGATGCAGTCTCCCGACAAGGTGCGTGTCTACCCGGTCAATCCACGGTACGACGAGCTGCTCGGGCTGAAGTGCTACGCTAGCGTCCTCGACCTGCCCGAATCCCCCGACGCCGTCGGCATCATCGTTCCGTACCATAGGGTGATTCCGGTGCTCAAGGAGAGCGCCGAGCGCGGCGCGGGTTCTGCCATCGTCATCTCAGCGGGATTCTCCGAGCGCGGCGTCGAGGAGCGGCGCGAGTTGCAGGCCGAGCTGGGGCAGGTCGCCCGCGAGACCGGCGTTCGTATATCCGGCCCGAACTGCCTCGGTCTCGCTAACGTTAAGGAAGACATCTGGGCCTGCTCATCCTCCCGCCTCGAGGGTACGCGGCTGAAACCGGGAAACATTGGCCTGGTCTGCCAGAGCGGCGCGTCCGCATTTGGACCGTTTCTCTCCCGCGCGATTGGGCGTGGAGTGGGCTACTCCTACATCGTCTCGACCGGAAACGAGGCCGACCTCGAGGCGTCGGACTTCGCCCGTTTTCTCTTGGACGATGAGGACACGCGTGTCATCGCCATGTTCATTGAGGGCTTCAAGAACGCTCGGAAGTTCTTTGAGGTCGCGAGACTGGCCGCCGAGCGCGGGAAGCCGATCGTCGCCATCAAGATCGGCCGGTCTGAGCACGGATCGACGGCGGCGAGGTCTCACACTGCCGCGCTCACCGGCGATGATGATGTCTACGAAGCGGCGTTCAAACAGTTCGGTGTTATCCGTGTACAAGACTGGGACAAGCTGCTGGAGGTCTCGCAACTCCTGGCCAACGGCAACAGGCCGGACAAGCGTGGTATCGCCCTTGTCTCGCACTCAGGCGGCGTCTGCTCGCTGACCGCGGACAACCTCGGAGATGCCGGGCTGGAGCTTCCGGAGCTCTCCGACACCGCTCGCGACGGGATCAACGATATCCTCGAGGGCTTCGGATGGGCGGCGAATCCGGCGGACATCACCGGACATGCGAGCGGCGACACAGTACTCCCAATTATGGAGCACATGATCAACGAACCCGAGGTCGGCACTCTCGTGGTCGCGAGCTCAGCGGGCGACGATCAGGCGAGACACGTCATCGATATCCGCGACAGGCACGACAAACTGGTCACGTTCCTGTACACCGGAAACGAACTGGGCCCATCCACGGGTCTCGAACGGTTGCAGAACGCCGGGGTCCCCGTCTTCCATAGTCCGGAGAATCTGGCACAGGCGATCAAGCAGTACCTTGACTACCATGCGTGGCGCGACTCCAGAGTCTCCGACGGCAAACTTGATGTCCCAGCTCTCCAGACACACGGGATAGTCGATGGCCGACAAGCCATATCGTCGTCCAGATTCTCGTTGAGCGAGCATGACTCGAAGGTGATGATCGAGAATTGGGGTGTGCCGGTGACCCGTCAGCACCTTGTGTCGTCCGTCGAAAAGGCGGTGGAGGCAGCTCGACTGATCGGATACCCGGTTGTGATGAAAGTGGACTCTGAGAGCATCCCGCACAAGACTGAGGCGGGAGCGCTGCGGCTGGGAGTATGTGACGACGATCAGGTCCGTGAGGTGTATTTCGAGATCCTGAACAACGCCCAGAGCCATACGCCAAACGCATTGGTCAGGGGCGTCACTGTACAGGAGAACGTCAATGGCGGGACTGAGGTGATACTGGGGGTTGGCTGCGACGCGCAGCTTGGCCCAGTCCTCGTCTTTGGGATGGGTGGCGTGCTGGTCGAGATCGTCAAGGACGTGTCCCTGAGACTGTGCCCGATCTCAAAGCAGGATGCGAGGGACATGATTCATGAGGTCAGGGGCAGCGAGTCATTGATGGGTTTCAGGGGACGGCCTCGAGCGGACATCGAAGCGCTGACCGAAGTGATGGTTACGGTCTCTGAGCAAGCAGCGGAACGCCGGGAGCGGTTGGTGGGACTCGACATCAACCCCCTTGCGGTACTTCCCGAAGGGTCGGGCGTCAAGGCGCTTGACGCTTTTGCGATGGTCCAGAACGTCCACTACTGAGGTTGAACTGGATGCCTAACACAGTCCGCCGCTCGTGGCTGATCGTACCTGCCCACGATGACGAACGCCTCGCGGAGGCTGCCGGCTCCGGAGCGGACGTCGTCGTGCTGGACCTCCAGGACACGGTGCACGAGAGACGCAAGCACGAGGCGAGGGCCAAGGTCAGAGCATCGATCACAACGATGCGCGAGGCTGGATCAGAGGTGTTCGTTCGGTCAGACGTCGAGCTCTTGCACGCCGATCTTCACGCCTCGGTCTGGCGCGGATTGACCGGGGTCGTCCTTCCCGGGGTCACGAACGTCGACCAGGTCCGGGAAGCAGGCAGCCTGCTCTCGAAGCTTGAGGCGGAACGCGGAGTCGTAAGGCCTCCGCCGATCGGAGAGGTCAGCGAGGCCGACGACCCGCGAGGTCCCGATCAGGCCCTCGAGATCCATCTATCCCTGGACACCGGTCGCGGAAACTGGGACGCTGGGAAGCTGATTCGCGCGACCAATCGCGTTCAATCGGTCAGCCTGGGAAGAGCAGATCTGGTCATGGACCTTCGTGAGGAGCCTTCCGGCGACTTCCACCTGCTTCCGTACCTGATGCAAAGACTGATCATCATCGCGAACGCCACCGGAGTCGAGCCGGTGGGAGCGTGGTGGCGCGCGACCTCACGCGGGCTGATCGCAGGCTACGAAGATACGCTCCAGGCAGCGGTCACAGGACGCCTTGCCGGGTTCAAGGGGGCCCTCTGCATGAGGGCCGAGCAGGTCCCGGCGCTCAACGAAGCCTACGGTTGAGGAAACAGGAATGAGAAAAGAGGAAAGAGAGGGGCCGGGATGCGTTCCCTTCCATCGTGCCTGCAGGGGCGTACATTGTGGGCGCCCGTGCCTGCCTCCAGAACCGAGGTAACTCGTGAGTAGACGGGTCCGACGATCCGGGCTGACGATGCCCATAAACAACCCGCGCTTTGTCGGTCGCTCATGGACGCGCGACTCCGACTACCTCAACTTCGACCTTGAGGACTCGGTGCCACAGTCGCAGAAGGAGTACGCTCGCACTCTCGTCCCTGAGGCGGTCGCGTACGGACGGAAGGGCGCCGCCGACATCTGCGTAAGGATCAACTGTGCCTACCCGGAGGTCGACGTCGAGGCCGCAGTTCAACCCGGTGTCACTCAGATCAACTTTCCGAAGGCCGAGACCGCTGAGCAGATTCGCCACCTCGACGCGCTTATCACCGAGATGGAGCGAGTTCGCGGAATCCGACCCGGCATTGTTCGGATCGGAGTCGGAATCGAGACGACTCTGGGAGTCGCAAACTCGTACGAGATCGCGTCTGCGAGTCCGAGGATCGACGCCTTCGGCCCAGGTACCGGGTACGATATGTCGATGGACATGGGGATCGAGATGTTTGTGGGCTTCGATCAGTTCTTCTACAACCGCGGCGAGGGGGAGCTGATCGCGATGGCGCTCGGCCTTCAACGCGACGGCGGCGTGTACATGGCTGACACAACCGGCAACGTCGGGAACGCCGAGCTCGCCCAACGTCGGGCCGAAGCTAACAGAAAGGCCGGATTCAGGTCTGGTGGCGGACTCCATCCCAACGTCGTAGCACCACAGAACAGGGGCTTGACCCCGACAGATGATGAGGTCGAGCAAGCTCGTGAGCTGCTCGCATACTTTGAACAGTTGGACGAACGAGGGGAGACAGAGGGCGCACTGAATGGCCAGATTGTCGACGCATACGAGGCTGCTCGCGCTGCGGAGCTCGTAGATTGGGCCGCCCTTTGCGCCGCCCGCGACGCCGAGAAAGCCGCGGCGCGCGCCCTCACTCTCGCTGAGGAGGGAGAGTGAGGTACGCATGAAACCCTTCGTACGAAGGTCGCACCTTCTCGTGCCCCTCGCCGACCGGATGGCCCTCGCTGAGTGCTGGACCCAAAATGCAGACGCCATCGTCCTCGAGCTGCCCAGCGATGAGCGATCCTCAGCCCGCGCGTTGCTTCCAGAGGCCATCGAAACCGCCGGGAAGGGTGGGGCGGAGGTGTTTGTTAGAGTCGATCGTCAGGTTGCATTCGCCGACGTCGATGCCGCAGTCCGGCCCGGACTGAAGGGGATCGTCTACCCTGGCGCCGAGTCGGCAGGAGAGATCGTCGAGCTTGACGCGCAACTAACGGATCTGGAACGCCGCCGCGGAATCCCGTCAGGCGACCTCCACGTAATTGTGCTTCTCGGAACCGCCGCTGGGGTCTGGAACATCAGGGAGATCGTCCGGGCAAGTCAACGTGTTAGCTCCGCCGGGCTCGACGAGTTGAGCCTCTGCGCTGACCTCGGAATCGTTCCGATGCGCGAGTTCGATCCCTTCGAGTATGCGAAGGGCCGCGTGGTGATCGAGTCTCGCGCCTCCAAAGTGCAGCCGATCGGCATGAGCCACCCGTACGGATCACTTCCGGAGTCGGGCGATCCCTCTGAGATCTACCGGCTGGCTCTCCGCTCCAAGAACCTCGGGTTCGCTGGCGCAATCTGTCCGTTTCCTTCATGGGTCGAGCACTGCAACCGCGCCTTCGCCCCCGATGAGAGCAAGCTCGAGTTCTTCCGTGAGACTCGGAGCCTATTCGCGGAGGGCGTCGCTAGGGGCACCGCCGCCGTCCCCTACCCAGGAACTACTATGATGATCGACGTTCCGGTCGACGAGCAGGCCCGTGTCAACCTGGAGCTCTGGGACCGCTGTGCCGCGCGTGAGGCAGAGAAGGCCGTCGCTCTCGAGAGATCGGGCGGAGGCAACTAGAGAGACATGCGAGCAGCACTCGAGTACCACAACGGCACAAAGCACCCGCGCGGTTATCTCATGGACCCGCGTCATCGCTATGACCCCAGGTTCAATCCGATCCCGTTCAAGATCTATCGGGGCATCGAGGCGCTTCCTCTTCCAAGACCTGCGGACCGACTTGATGTGCCAGCACTGTCCTCGATCTCTGCAGAGTCTGCTGATCCGGTCGGGGACGCTGCGCTCGACATCGAAGACCTCTACCGGGTCCTCCACTACTCAGCAGGGATAACCAAGACCTTCCGCTATCCATGGGGCGAGATCCCGTTCCGCGCGGCCGCGTGCACCGGGGCGCTGTTCCACATCGAGCTGTACGTGGTCTGCCGCGACCTCGAAGGACTGGACGCCGGAGTTTACCACTACGACCCGCGAGCTTCCTCTCTCGATCTCCTACGGAAGGGTGACCACAGGTCCGTACTCGTCAATGCGACCGCTGGAGAGCCGGCGGTGTCTTCCGCACCGGCGATCATTGTGTACACGGACGTGTTCTGGAGAAACGCGATCAAGTACCAGGCCAGGGAGTACCGGCACGCATTCTGGGACGCCGGGACGATCATCGCGAATACGTTGGCGATGACATCGGCGCTGGAGCTGCCAACGCGTGTGGCTGCTGGATTCGTGGACGAGACGGTCAACCGACTCCTCGACCTCGACAGCAGAAAAGAGGCGGCTATCGCTCTCGTGACCCTTGGACGAGAATCTGGTCCTCCCGCTCCGTCCTCGCCACCAATCGATCCTCTCGGGTTTGAGATCGTTCCAGTCTCCGATTTCGAGAGAGAATTCCCGGCCATTCAGGAGATGCACGCCGCATCGTCGCTATCGACCCCCGACGAAGTAGCCGCCTGGCGAGCGTCGCGACTGCGTCCGGACGCCGCTGAGCAACGGGAGATGCATCTGATAGGGTTGGACCTCCCCTCGGGTGAGAGCGCTGAGCAAGCCCCAATCGAACGAGTCATCGCCCGGCGGGGATCGACACGCGTCTTCCGTCGGGCTCCGATCTCCTTCGCGGAGGTCTCCACCATCCTGTCCACAACGACTGGGGAGGTACACTCTGACTACCGTCTGCCGAACGAGCCTCTGCTGAACCAGCCGTATCTGATCTCCAACGCGGTCGATGGTCTTGCTCCTGGGACCTACGCCTTTCACCGAGAGCAGGGAGCGCTTGAGCCTCTGCGGGGCGGGGACTTCCGTAACGAGGCCGGACGCCTGGGACTTGGACAGGCGCTGCCGGCGGACGCGAGTCTCAACGTCTACTTCATGACCGACCTGGAGAGGGTCCTCGACGCGTACGGCGACCGCGGCTACAGGATCGCCCAGCTCGAAGCCAGTATCACAGCCGGGAGGATGTACCTCGCCGCCTACGCACTAGGTCTGGGAGCGACGGGCCTCACGTTCTTCGACGACGAGGTCGCCAAGTTCTTCTCACCTCACGCAGCCGGCAAGAGCGTCATGTTCCTGATCGCAATCGGCCATCCCCGTCCCAGGCGGCGCCCCTAGCTCCAAATCAGGTCGGAGTGCAGCTCTTGTGGCTGCCCAAGGGGGGTGAGGTGGTGCCTCCGTACTGGCAGAAGTTCCGGTGCTACCTCCTTGTGCCTGACCGGGGGTGGGGTGGTAGGTCGTGGGCGACCGACAGGGCCGATCCCCCCGCTGCACCCTGTGTCGACCGCTGTAAGAGGTTCGATCGACGGTCTTCCTACTTCCCCTCTTTGATGAAGTCCGACACCTTCTCGCCGATCATGATCGTGGTGGCGTTTGTGTTGGCGCGGATGCAGTCGGGCATGATCGACGCGTCGGCGACCCGCAGCCCCTCGACGCCCTTGACCTTCAGGTGCTGGTCGACGACGGCCATGGGATCGGAGTCCGGGCCCATCTTGCACGTTCCTGAGATGTGGTGGGACGTCCCGGAATTCCGGCGCAGCCAATCGTCGAGGAGGTCGTCCGAGGCCAGCTCTTCATCCGTAGGCGTGACTCGTTCCAAGAGGATGTCGGAGAAGGTCGGATGCTCCGCGATTCGGACGCCGAGGTGCATCGCCTCCCGCATGCGTCGAAGGTCTTCCTCTTCCTGGTAGTAGTTGTAGTTGAGGAACGGCTGCACGTGCGGATCTGTGGACTGCAGGGTCAACTCTCCCTGGCCCAGGGCTAGCTGTAGGCTGGCGCCCAGGCCGATGTAGTTTAGATCGTCGTCGATCTGCACCTGCGCCGGGCGGTGTTCGCTGGTCATCAGCATTGCGCCGAGCTGCATGTCGTTGCGCAGCGGCGAGTTCTCGACCGTGTAGCGCAGTCCCACCTGGATCACGGGCGCCTGGACATCGGGTCGGTCTCCGGTAGCGCGATAGATGACGGCCGCATAGGGATGGTCCCGCAGGTTCTTACCCACGCCGGGGAGGTCTCGCACAACAGCGATGCCGAAGCTTTCCAGATGCTCGGCGGGGCCTATTCCCGACAGCATGAGAAGCTGAGGGGAGGCGATCGCGCCGCTGCTGACGACGATCTGTTCGCCCTCGACTTTGAACACCTCTCCACCGCTCTCCGCCTCGATGCCCACTGCGCGTTTGCCCTCGAACAGGATCCTGCGGGCGGTGACGCCGGCACGGATTGTGAGGTTTAGACGGTGGCGGGCCATATCCAGGTAGTTCAGCGCCATGCTCATTCGGACGCCGTTGATCGTGTTGCGCGCCCGCGGCGAAACCCCGGTCGACTCCGGGTGGTTCTGGTCTTCGTCGATCGGGAAGCCCTCGGCGACACACGCCGCCTCAAATGCCATCGCGTGCGGCATCCACTCGCTGCGCGGAGAGCGCCGCACAGGCACAGGGCCGTTCGACCCGTGGAAGTCGTCGCCGCCGAAGTCCAGATCGGTCTCCAGCTTGTTGAAGTAGGGCAGACATTCGACGAAGCTCCACTCGTCGTTTCCCCATTCGGCCCAGCGATCGTAGTCCTCAGGGATGCCGCGGAAGAGGACCTGTCCGTTTACGGCGCTCGAGCCTCCGGTGGCCTTACCTCGAGGGATGATCAGGTCCGGCTGCTCTTCGGTGAGCTGGGCCGCGTAGCCCCAGTTGTGGGGTCCGTACGCCGCAAGCCACACATTGTTGCCAAGCTTCAGATCGTCGGGAAGAGTCTCGAACTCAGGATAGTCCGGCCCGGCCTCCAGCAAAAGAACGGAGCGGTCCGGGTCCTCAGTGAGCCGAGTCGCTATCGCACAGCCGGCAGATCCTGCTCCTACAACAATTACGTCATACTTCATCATTCAACCTCGTGAGCTCTGGTCTGTCTCCGCAGATCGCCCCGCGTCCCCGCGCGGTTCTCCGACAGTACCCTCCAGAACGGTAGAGGTAAGTCTCTGCCAAAGAGCGCGGCGGCAACGTCGGGCGGTCACAGCGGGGAGCCGTCGGAAACCCCATCTGATGGTGATCAGCCCGATGTTAAGCCGAAACAAGTCGTCGGTCAACACTCTGGACTTCGTCGCGGCACGCGAGTCCGATTGACGGTCTGACGATCGAGAAATACACTCTCTCTGACCACTCGACACAGTCCATACACAAGGAGTCCGCATGCCTATCGAGCAAGTATCCCCAGATCTGGGACGGGTGATCGACGTTGACCAGAACGTCGAGGAACTTACAGCCGGCTACGGCGGAGACGGCGGGCCCGCCGAAGGCCCGCTCTGGTGGAGCGAGGGCGGCTACCTGCTCTTCAGCGACATCCACAACAACCGTCGGATGAAGTGGCACCCGGCGGAAGGAGCGTCGGTGTTTCAGCAACCCACCAACCACGCTAACGGCCTCACTCGAGACCTCCGCGGAAGGCTTCTCGCCTGCGAGCACAGCGCTCGCCGCGTGACGCGGCAAGACGACTCCGGAGAGGTGACCGTGATCGCCGCCAGATACCGGGGCAACCGGCTCAACCGGCCAAACGACGTCGTGGTCAAGTCCGACGGGAGTATCTACTTCACCGACCCGGGCGCACCGGCGCCCGGCCTGGACCTCGACTACTCCGGCGTGTATATGGTCTCGCCGGACCTGGGCACCATCACGTTACTCGTCGGAGACTTCGTCGTTCCAAACGGTCTCGCGTTCTCGCCCGACGAGAGCATCCTCTACGTGAACGACTCCCGCAGGGGACACATCCGCGCGTTCGAGGTGATGCCCACGGGCGCTTTGTCCATTGCTTCGGATACAGTGCTATGCGATCTGCGCGGTGACCGCCCAGGGGTACCCGACGGGATGAAGGTGGACGTCGAGGGAAACATCTACTGTGGCGGTTCCGGGGGAGTTTGGGTCCTGAACTCAGAAGGCCACCACCTCGGCACCATCGTCCACGGCCAAGACGCCACAACCAACGTAGCTTTCGGCGGCGATGACTGGAAGACCCTCTTCATCACAACGTGGAACACGGTTTGCCGCGTTAGTGTGAACATCCCGGGTGGGCCTGTTCCAACCAATGTCGGCCGTGGGTGACTAGCTCCCGATCGGTCGTTCAGGCTTCCTGACGAACAGCATCATCGCCGCGCCCATGAAGCTGAGCGCCGCAAATGTCGTGAATGGAACGAAGTACGTGCCGGTCGTATCGAACATGTAGCCCGCGAACAGCGGAGCCACGATCATCGCCAGGTTCATCGGAAGCTGCGAGAGCCCCATGATCGTCGCAAACGCCTTCCGTCCGAAGTAGTCGCCCCGAATCGCCGTCGTGAGCGGGATCCGCCCGCCGAATCCAAGGCCGTAAAGCAGCGCGAAAACGTACGCTAAGACAAAGCTGTCGGACAGCGCGATGATGAGGATACCGGCCGCCTGGAGCGTCAGGAAGAACGCTATGAGTAGCGTCTTGGGCAGCCGGTCTCCGAAGTAGCCGGCAATGAACTGTGTCGGCAGCGCCACTACTGTATAGGTTGATACCACTGTCCCGGCCATGACAGTTGACATTCCGGTGTCGGTCAGCTTCGGCACCAGGTGTATCGCGAGCGTCACGATCGAGATGCTCGACGCTACCTGTGCGATCGTGAGCATCCAGAACGCCGGCGTCTTCAGCGCTTGCATCGGCGTAAAGTCGGGTTCGTCATCCTCAGGTGATGTATCTCCTGAATCATCTTCAGAGGTCCCCCCACGATGTGCGTCGCCGTCAGGCGACAGGCCGATGTCCTCGGGCCTCGTGCGAAGCACCTTGGTGACGGGCCCGATGATCAGCAGCAGGAATACGCCGATGCCCAGCGCGGCTCCTCTCAACTCGAACCACTCGATCGCCAACGCGAGGACGGGAATGAGGAGTCCGCCGAACTGGATGCCGGACATCGCCGTTGCCATGGCGAACGAGCGCCGGCGCACGAACCAGTTGTTAACCATCGAGATCAGAGCCAGCCACCCTCCCAGTCCTGTACCCAATGTAATGAAAATGTAGGAGGCGTAGAAGTGAATCATGGTCTGGTCAAGAGTATCGAAGGGCAGGACCGCAAGTATGAACTTGAGTCCTGACAGAAATCCAAGGTCTCCGAGAACCTCGATCTGCGACAGCCAGATGAAACCGAGGCCCATTAGGATGTACCCGATCAGGACCATCCGTGGGGTCCCCAACCTGTCGACCAGGTACCCCTCCATTGGCCCGAGCACTGCGCCCTCGACCCTGGCCAGCGAGAACGCTCCCGACAGTGCCGTGCGGCTCCACCCGTACTGCCTCTCGAGGGCCACCAACATGACCCCGAGTCCCTGGAATACCGTCAGAGACATCAGTGTCAACATGAACGATGACAGACCTACGAGCCACCATCCGTAGAAGACTCCGGACACGCGCCGCCGACGGGAGAGTATCCCGGACAGCAAGCCGCGCCTGGGAAGGGTCGATTCCGTTCTGGATATACGATATCGCATCAGTTCGACGTCTGTCAGATCGCTTATGGGGCTTAAGGCCGCAACCCGTCGAGATTACCACACGTACAGTCTGTGACCAAAGCTTCAAGGTAACCAGCGTTTCGCCTTGTTGCGGTTACTCCAACCACCAACTAAACTCGGTGCTGGCGCGGGAGGGTCAATCGCCGCTCCGCAATATTGGAGGCGTTGATGGAGAGCAATCTGAAGGACCGGTACTGCATAGCGGGTGTCGGGGAGACGGACTATAGCCGAGGCTCCGGGCGCAGCACCAGGGCGCTCGCTACAGAGGCGATTCTTAACGCCGTCAACGACGCCGGCCTATCGCCCAAGGACGTCGACGGAATGCTCAGCTACCACGGCGGAGACTCCACCACGTCGAGTGCCCTCGCCTATGACATGGGGATGCAGCTCAACTTCTACATGGACTGCTCCGGAGGAGGCTCGAGCACCGAGGCGCTGGTCGGACTCGCAATCGGCGCCATCGAGGCGGGGATGTGCGAGACGGTCGCCATCTTCCGTTCCATGAACGGGTACTCCCAGGTCCGGATCGGAGGGACCGGGGCAAGGGCATCGACACCCGTTTCGTCTGCCGACCTGCTGCGCCGGCCGTACGGGCTGGCCAGTGCGCTCCAGTCATTCGCCTTCTCATTCACCCGTCACATGATGGAGTACGGGGTGACCAGCGAGGACCTCGCCCGCATCAAGGTCGCCCACTCCAACCACGCCAGCAACAACCCCAAGGCGCTGATGAAGCACCGAGTTACAGTTGACGATGTGCTCAACTCGCGCTGGATCGTCAAGCCCTGCGCGCACCTCTTCGACTGCTGTCTCGAGACCGACAACGCCACGTCGATCATCATAACGTCCGCCGAGCGCGCGAAGAACCTCAAGCAACAGCCTGTGTATATCAGGGCGGTGCAGGGAAGGGGCACCAAGCCCGGCGGCGACTTCCACTACCAGCATGCCCCGATCACCAGGGTCGCCGGCTACTACGTCGGCCCTCGCGTCTTCGATCTTGCCGATCTGACGCACGACGACATAGACGTCACCGGCTGTTACGACGCCTTCACTTACACGACCCTCCTCCAGTTCGAGGACTATGGCTTTTGCGAGAAGGGCGACGGAAAGGACTACGTCGCCTCTGGAGCGATCAACCTCGGCGGCAAACGCCCCAACAACACCAGCGGCGGACACCTCTGCGAGGGCTATACACACGGCATGAATATGGTGATCGAGAACGTCCGCCAGCTTCGCGGGCAGGTCGACGACTATTGCCCTGGCTGGGCCGACGGAGAGCATTCGTACGACTACTCCGAGGGGGGATGCCGCCAGGTCCCAGACGTAAACATCACGATGAACATGGGATGGGCCAATCCCGCCACCGGCAGCGCCATGATCTTGAGGAAATAGCTCAATGCCGACGTACGAGTACCGCCAGCTTCTCCTGAACGTCTCGGAACAGGACTCCGAGTACTACGGCTACTTCGAAGCCGCGCGCGACCACAGGCTGGTCCTGAAGAAGTGTGCCGACTGCGGCCTCCTGAGGGGTGAGCCCGGACCTGCGTGTCCCTGGTGCGCGTCGATGCGCTGGAGCTGGCAGGAGGTCAGCGGACACGGTACGATCTATAGCTACCAGATCGTCACCCACAGCGTCCTGCCAGGATTCGTCGAGTGGGTACCCTACACGATCGTCCTTGTGGAGCTCGACGAGCAGAGGGGCCATCCCGGTCCGGGAGACGGCCTCCGTCTCACGGCGAACCTGGTGAACGACGACATGGTCCCCGAAGATGAGGAGAACGTCGCGATCGGTAAGCGTGTCAAAGTGGTGTTCCTAGAGACCGAAGACGGCCTGTCGCTGCCCCAGTTCAGACTCACCGATGAGCCGCCGGAAGGCGAGCCGTGGCGATACCCGGTATAGTGCATTCAAGCAATCTCGGAGTCCAGGAGGGATAACGTGGAACTACTAGTAATCTCCGGCGGAAGACACCCATACAACGAGTCGACACCCGTGCTGACGAGGTTCCTCATCGAGGCGGGACACACCGTAACCGTAACCGAAGACCCGTCCGTCCTCGCCGACTCCGGAAGGTTGGGGTCGTACGACGCTCTGGTCTTCAACACGCTCAGGGCAGGCGAGATGACGCTGTCCGAGGGTGAACAGGCCGGTATGAAAGACTACATCAGCTCGGGCAACGGTTTCGTCTGCATTCACATCTCGGGCTGCGTCCCGGAGACCTGGTCGGAGTACCTGGAGATCACCGGTGGTGGATGGGTGATGGGCACCAGCTTCCACCCGCCCTATGGAAAGTTCACTGTCAATGTCACCCAGTCTGATCACCCAGGAATGGCGGGGATCTCGGACTTCGAGACCAACGACGAGCTCTACATGGGTATTGACTACCGGGACGGCAACGACGTCTTTATGGAGGCAACGTCCGAGGAGGGCACCTACGCTTGGGGCGGATCGGAAACCCATATGTCCGCCGGCACGTTCCCCCTCGGTTGGACCCGAAGCTACGGCGACGGGAAGGTGTTTGTGACCCTGCTGGGCCACAACGGCCTGAGCTTCGAGACCCCGGAGTTCCAGCAGATGGTCCTCAACGGCATCGACTGGGCCGCAGGCGACTAGCCGATGGCCGTGGCCCATTACTGAACCGACTCGTACGGGCGGGTCTTGTGCCCGCCTACGCGCAGAGGCTGAGGAGGCATGGAGGTTAAATGCTGCCCTAACCGACCAGCCGCAGCAATCGGGCAACGAAGCGTTTGACCGCTTCTCTGTAGCTGTCGATTTGGTAATTCTCCAAGTGGCCATGGTAGAAATTGGCGTGGAGCCTCTCTGCCATCGTGAAACCGGCGATGATGCCCTCGTCGCCCAGTTCCTCAGCCAACCGACGCGCAGCTTCGAACAGGGTGCGGTGTGTACCGAACGGCCAATCACGCTGCTGTGCGAGTGCCATGATCGCGTGTGAAGTGGCGCCCCAGAGCTTTTCCGATCCCTGCAACTCGTCCCCCGCGGCGAACTCCTCGTCCGCGGCTCCCAGAAACTCCTGCGCCGTCTGAATATGCTCCTGAGTCAGCATACTTAAGTCGTCCTTGAGAACCCTCTCAGGTTTCTTTGTCGATTCTACCAGATCGCACTCGGTGGTAAGATGAATCGACCACGGTGCCGAGGTGCGCCGGGCCCAATGTAAGTTGAAGGACTCAGCTTGGGACTCAAGATCTTTTTCGATGTGGACTATACGCTGTTGGCGGTGGATGGGAGTTTGAGACCGGGGACGAGAAGCACATTCGACAAGCTCGTGGGCGATGGTCATCAGCTGTTCATCTGGTCGGGCGTCGGACTGCGGACTGCGGATGTCGAGCGACACGAGCTTCAGGACATCGTGTCCGGGGTGTACAGGAAGCCGATCTACGACTACGTCAACGGCCTGGAGCTCCTAAAAGTGCCGCACTGGCCCGACTTCGTGATCGACGACTATCCTGACATAGTCGACACATTCGGCGGCGTTCTTGCAAAGCCGTACTTCTTCCGCTCGCAGGACGACGACGAGATGGACCACATCTACGCAGTCATCAACGACTTTGTGGCGACCGGCACGTCCGAAAGAGTCGGCTACCGCTCAGCGCGTGAACGCCGTCCCGAGTGAGCGCTGGCCGCAATTGTGTACGATCTGCCAGAGTCTCGGCAGGCCAGGGAAAGTTCGTTCCTGATACCTGATGCCGATTCAACTACTGAAACCTGAAGTCTCCTCCAGGATCGCGGCGGGCGAGGTCATCGAGCGGCCCGCATCCGCGGTCAAGGAGCTGGTCGAGAACGCCCTTGACGCCGGCGCGACGAGAATCCAGGTCGAGGTGAGAGATGGGGGCGTCGGCTACATCCGCGTCAGCGACGATGGATGTGGCATCCCCGCAGATCAGGTCGAGATTGCGTTTCAGCGGTTCGCCACGAGCAAGCTGTCGAGCGCCAGTGAACTCGAGACGGTGGAGACGCTCGGCTTTCGAGGCGAGGCCCTGCCCAGTATCGCCGCCGTCGCCAGGGTCGAAATGCAGTCCCGGGCCCGCGACGAAGGGTCCGGCGCCCGGATCGAGATCGAAGACGGCGAGACCCAGTCATTCGATCGTGCCGGTGCTCCCGTAGGTACAACCGTCGTCGTTAGGAACCTGTTCCGGAACTTCCCCGTAAGGCGCAAGTTCCTGCGGACGCCGTCATCCGAGCTCTCCCGCATACAGTCGGTCGTCACGCACTACGCGCTCGCGTATCCGGAGGTCGTGTTCGAGCTGAGGCCGGACCGAGGCCGAACTTTCATCAGCCCCGGGGCGGGGTCGCTCAGAGACGCGGTCTCGGCTGTTCACGGACGTCGCGTCGCCGAAGTAATGCTCGAGTTGGACCAGGACGAAGGAGAGGACCGGCTGCTGCTGGTCTCCGGTTTGGTCGGGCCGCCGTCGATGGACCGCGCAAACCGCACCTACATCAGCATCTTCGTTAACCGGCGCTGGATCACGAGCCGGTCGCTGTCGTTTGCCATCGAGCAGTCGTATCACGGGTTCATGGCGGAGCGCCGTTTCCCCGTCGCGGTCGTCCATCTGAACGTTCCCTTCGACGACGTAGACGTGAACACCCATCCCGCCAAGTCTGAGGTGCGGTTCAAGAGGGAGAATCTCGCGTTCGGCGCAGTGCAGCGGGCGGTCCGCAGGACTCTGAACGAGCACGCGCCCGTTCCCGAGGTGAGTCACGGCGGCATCACGCGACCGTCGGGCGCCGCAGCTCAAAGTAGTCCCACATCATTCTGGCCGACGACCCCATTCAGTCCGACGCAGCCGGCAGGCGGTGGCCCAGCTTCGCCGTCCTCGGGCCCGGACTACCTGGACATCCTCGATCCTCCGGAGCCAGGCCCGAGGGACGAATCACTAACGCCGAGGGAGACGCTTCCGATCCTCAGAGTCCTGGGCCAGGTGCAGAACACGTACGTCGTGGCCGAGGGACCGAATGGCCTCTACATGATCGACCAGCACGCCGCTCACGAGAGAGTCATGTTTGAGACCGTGATCTCTAGATCGGCAGACGGCCAGAGTGAGGTACAGAGCCTGCTCGAACCTGCGGTCATCGAGCTCGATGCTGAGAGGATGGAAATGGTGCAGACCCATTCCGACCTGATCGGCTCGACAGGATTCGCCATCGAACCGTTCGGGGAGACGGCGGTGTTGGTCAGAGGCGTTCCGGCGCTCCTCGGTCAGTCCGACGAGGGGCAGGCCCTGATCGACGTCCTGGACCTGATGGCCGACGGCGGAGGGTTCGAGACCTGGGAGGAGCGAGCCGCGTACTCGATCGCATGTCACGGCGCAATACGCGCGGGCAAGGTGATGAGTCGCGACGAGATGCAGGAGCTTGTGAGACAGCTCGAAGCGTGCGCCCAGCCCAATAGCTGCCCGCACGGACGCCCGACGATGATCCACATGAGCTCCGGCCAGCTGGAGCGCGAGTTCGGCCGTCCTCCAACTGCTCCCTGACCGTTTCCGCACAGGGAATGCCCGCGGGCGTCGTTCGTCCTGAGCCTGTCGAAGGACGGCCCAGCTCGTTCGTCCCGAGTCTGCCGAGGGCCCTTTGTGACCGTTCGTCCTGAGCGTGTCGAAGGATAGCCCCGCTGGGTGCCCGCAACGGACGCCCCTAGCCTACAACCGTCGTCTCCAGCGAGTTGATCGGCGGCAAATATTCGATCATCAGCTCCCAGCTCAGACCCTCGTCTCTGCTGTAGAAAACCTGGCCCGTCGACGTCCCAATGTACACGCCGCATGGGTCGAGGTCATCGGTGGCCATGCCCTCGCGCATTACGTGAATGGACGCGTTTTCCTGCGGCAGACCGCGAGTCAGCGGTTCCCAGTCCTCCCCGGCGTTGCGGCTGCGGTACACGCGCATCTTCGCGTCCGGCACGTACCTTCGTCCGGCGCCGCCGTTGTCGATGGTTCCCTTGTCCTCTGGCAGGACGTAGACCGTTTTCGGGTCGCGTGGGTGGACCGCCATCGGCAGGCCGAATCGGGACGGCAGTCCCTTGCTCAGGTCCTGCCACTCGGCGCCGCTGTCGTCCGTCCTCATCACGCCGACCGCAGACATCCCCACCCACATTCTCTCTTCAGAGCGAGGGTCGAGCACGATGCTGTGCAGGCACAGCCCGCCCAGTCCGGGCTCCCACCGGTCTCGGGTCGGATGATCCGTCAGGCTTGACCACTGATGCCACGTCCGTCCCCAATCGTCGCTCCTGAACAACGATCGCCGGCTGAGCGCCCAAATACAGCACTCCCGGCTCACTGTTGCGTCCGGGCTTGATGTGCCAAAGCCGGTCGACGGAGCGGCGGCTTCCATATTTCATTCGAGGACTCTGCGCAGCGTCTTCCCACGTCGAGCCGAGATCGCGGCTGATCCTCACCTGCGGCCCCCAGAAGTTGTTGTTCGCCGCGGACAGCAGAGCTCCTCCTTCGCGTGGATCGTACACGAGGTGGAACAGGTCGCTATCGTCGTCGAAGGGACCGGAAAGGTACCACTCGTACCGATCGCTGTCCGATGAGAGGATGAATCCGCCTTTCCTCGTTCCGACGAGCAGCATCACGTCACCGGTCTTAACACGGTCACCGCTCAATGTGATCTCTCCTCCATTCAACTAGGCTCCATTTTCTGCGTACCGCCGAATTGGTGCCCAGTCACCGGCAATTTAAGCCGAGTTGGGGGGCTGGGCGGAATCTAGGGGTATCAGGACCGAGTGTTCAGCATTCACCCTCGAGAAATCTGTCGAACCAGTCCGATGATCCAGTTGGTCATGTACGCGTCGTAGCTGCCGCCGGCAACTCCGATCCGGGTCCTGTCGATGTATGGCGGCGGCTCGAGCACATCGGCCCAGGCCATCGGGTCCCGGTTCCGTGTGCGGCTCTCAACCGATTGGACTACCAGTGCATCAGGTGCGGCTTCTGGTCTCTCCAGCCGTCGTCGGACGGGAACACCGTGGTCATCGCGACGCGCTCGATGTCGCCGTCGAACATGTGCTCAACCGACGAGCGCCACGTCTTGTAGTGGGGCGCCTCTCGATGCGCGTCCAGCGCGGCGTCGTCGGCGTAAACCTCGTAGAGGTGGAACAGATTGGGGTCTTCAGAGTTTGCCAGTATGTCGAACCGGAAGCATCCCGGTTCGTCGCGCACCGAACCTTGAGCGTCTCCAAAGCTGGCCTCTGTGAACTCGTCGGCGTATCCCTCTTTGATGCGAATCGTTACGAAAATTGAGATCATGTCGTCAACCTTTTCGCGAAAGTTGGCGGGATTATACCAACCGCCGCGCTCCCAGACCAGATCGTGCGACGCGATGCCGTGGTGTACAATCCGATCGCTCACAAATCAACTCGGAGAACGCGACATGGCGACACCCTACGAACTACTGCTTGAAAGGATAGAGTCGACGCGGTCGCCGACCGGAGTTCCCTGGATCGTCGACGGATGCGGCGTCACTCGACGGGATACGCTCATCGCTTCCGTCGTCCACCCGGACGCCTACGCCGACACGACGGAGCGGCACAGGGTGCTTCTGGTGGCCGGAATGGGCAGGGCGGCCGGCGAGGCCGAGGCCTCCGCGCAGGCCCTGAGTGCATATGCCAGGAGCCGGCGGTACAGGAACAGGATCGCTCTCAGCGCCGTCCCCTGCGTCAATCCGGACGGTCTGAACGACGGCGTCGGACCGAACAACGGGTCCGGAGGCAACCCCTCGATCGGCTACCCTCCTAGGGATGGCTTTTTCAACGACGAGACCGATCCTGAGTCCCGATACCTGTGGAGGTACGCCGGCTTCATGGCGCCGGACTGCATCGTCGAGCTTCGCACCGGCGACGAGGTCCGGTGGGAGCACTCTGGCCCGCCTGCTCAAGTAGCGCGGGCGCTCGACGCGACACCGCTCCAGGAAGACGGCGGGTTGCTGCATGCAATGGGCTCTGACGTGCCGAACGATCTCGGCCAGGTTCCGGGTCTCCGGTTGACCTCTCCCGCGGACGAGGCGGCGGAAGAGCTCGAGAGCCTGTGGGACGCCCTGTGCGCTCTGCCAGGACCGGCAAACTCCGAGGCCAGGCTTGAGCTGGCCCGGCGTCGTGGTAGGGATGGACTGGTTGTCGCGGCGAAGCTGGCTACGCGGTACGGTGACGTGCTCGACCCCGTAGTCTACACGCAGGGCGTCGCGCTGAGCGGACGGCTTCGATTCGGCGCGCTCACCGGTGGGCAGCCATTCTACGCGCGCGGCATCGCGGAGCTGGTCGAACCTTATCTGACCGGGGCGAAGCCTTGGTTCGGTAACGGTGGAAGCGGTCCTGCTCACGCGGGACTCGTCTGGTGCGACGAGATGTTTGAGGCCACCGGCGATGAGCGCTACCGCGACATCCTGCTCGCCACCGCCCGGCGATACTGGGGCAACACCCCGGGAGAGCCCCCCGCGCCGTGCGAGCCGGACTACCGGACGGAGGACATGTTCTTCGTCGGCGCGCTAATTGGGCGGGCTTTCGCTCTGTCCGGAGACGCGTCCTATCTGGACATCCAGACCAAGTTCCTGCTCAAAGCGGGCGTCCAGCAGGACGACGGCATGTTCTGGCACTGTCGCTCGGTGCCGTTCTACTGGGGGCGCGGCAACGGCTTCGCGGCACTCGGATTCGCCGAGACCCTGACGTTCCTGCCGGAAGACTATCCGGACAGGTCCCAGCTCATATCAATGCACAAACGTCATCTTGACGCGCTTTGGGCCTTGCAACGTCCGTCGGGAATGCTGAGTCAGCTTCTCGACTTTCCAGGGTCGTACCAGGAGCTGACCGCCACGTGCATGGTCGGTTACGCTTTGGCGAGGGGCCTGAGGCGCGGATGGCTCGACGACTCATATTCAGAGTTCGCCGAGGGCCTGTGGAGGGCCGCATCTGAAAGGATCGGCGCCGATGGAGAGGTCGTCGACGGCTGCACGGGAACCGGAGCTGTCAATGACAGACGGTTCTACCTTGACCGCGCGGCCGAATTCGGACAGGATGACCGCACCGGCAACCTCGCCCTCTGGTTCGCTGTGGAGATGGCCAGACTCCTGCGAGGTGACTGAGCCAGGCGTCGCAACGCACGTGTAGGAACACCCCTTGTGGGGGCCGAGTGGGGAGGTTTATGCGACGCAGACCGTAGGGCATCCCCAATGGGTGCCCGGGCGTAGGCGGGGTCCATCAACGTAATAGGCCACCCCGTTTCAAACGGGGTGGCCTTAAACCGCTTCTTCCTATGACTTCTTCCGATTAGGCGCTCGCCGTCTCCCAGCCCTCTACGCGGATGCAAGCGACCCAGTGCCCAGGGGACACCTCGCGAAGCTCCGGCATCTCAAGCTGGCAATCGTCGACCATGACCGGACATCTGGTGTGGAACACGCAGCCGCTCGGGGGGTTCATCGGGCTCGGCACATCGCCCTGGAGAATAATCCGCTCACGCTGTGACTCGACGATCGGGTCCGGAATTGGAACCGCGGACAGTAGCGCTCTTGTGTAAGGGTGCAGAGGATTATCGTAGAGCTCGTTTCGATCTGCGATCTCGACGATATGTCCTAGGTACATAACCGCTACGCGGTCCGAAATGTGCCGCACAACCGAGAGGTCGTGCGCGATAAACAGGTAGGTGAGTCCGAACTGCTCCTGGAGGTCCTCCAGGAGGTTGATCACCTGTGCCTGAATTGATACGTCCAGTGCCGATACCGGCTCGTCGCAGACGATGAAGCTGGGATTGACCGCGAGTGCACGGGCGATCCCGATGCGCTGTCGCTGTCCGCCGCTGAACTCGTGGGGATAGCGGTCGGCCATGTACGGATTCAGTCCCACGACCTGCAGGAGCTCCGAGATCCGGTCTCGGTACTCACCCTTGTTAGACGTCAGCTTGTGCACGATCAGAGGCTCGCCGACGATGTCGCCGCACGTCATGCGCGGATTCAGCGAGCCGTAGGGGTCCTGGAAGATGATCTGCATCTTCCGGCGCATCGCACGCATGCTGCTTCCGTCGAGTTCGTTCAGCCGCTGTCCTTCGAACACAACCTGGCCGTCCGTGGGCGTGTAGAGTTGAAGTATGGCCCTTCCCGTCGTGGTCTTGCCGCAACCGCTCTCGCCAACGAGGCCGAGTGTCTCCCCCCTCTTGATTGTGAAACTCACGTCGTCGACCGCCTTTACGTCGGCGACCTTGCGCTGGAAGATGATCCCCGACGTGACGGGGAAGTACATCTTCAGGTTACTGACCTCCAGAAGGTCTTCAGACCCGTTCGTGCTGGAACCGTTGGTTTCAGTCTGCGTCGTCATCGGCCTCTTCTACCCCCTAATTGCTCGCGATGCCGGCAAGTTCGTTGAGCTCTTGATGTCTGTAGCAAGCGGTTGTGTGTCCGGGCAGCGATTCGACCAGAGGAGGTGTCTCGTCCATGCACCTGTCGTATACGAACTTGCAGCGAGGTGCGAACGAGCAACCTTCGGCGAGGTTTATAAGGTCCGGAGGGAGACCCTCGATCGCATCCAACCTGATCCTCTCAGAGGAGTCGAGCCGAGGGACCGAGTTGAGCAGCGCGAGAGTGTACGGGTGTTTCGGATTGTGGTAGATCTCCTCAGCCGTACCGGTCTCGATGATCTTGCCCGCGTACATCACGTTGACGTTGTGCGCGTACCGGGCCACCACGCCCAGGTTGTGCGTGATAATGATCATCGCTGTGCCAAAGTCGCGCGCGAGGTCCTGCATCAGCTCCAGAATCTGCGCCTGAATCGTGACGTCCAGAGCGGTCGTGGGCTCGTCGGCGATGATCAGCTTCGGATTACAGCTCAGCGCCATCGCAATCATCACGCGCTGCCGCATCCCCCCGCTGAATTGGTGCGGATAGTCCGCCAACCTCCGCTCTGCGTCAGATATTCCTACCGTCTGCAGCAGCTCGGCGGCGCGTCCCTTCGCCTGCTGTTTGGACATGTTCTGGTGGAGCTCGAGAGTCTCCGTAAGCTGGCGCCCGATCGTCAACACCGGGTTGAGCGATGTCATGGGTTCCTGGAACACCATGGCGATGCGGTTGCCCCTGATGTTCCGCATCTCCGCGTTGTCCATCAGGAGCAGGTCCTCACCCTCGAATACCACGGTCCCCGCAATGGTCCGACCGGGAGGTGATGGGACGAGGCGCATAATCGAGAGGGCGTGCACGCTCTTTCCGCACCCGCTCTCTCCTACAACGCCCAGAACCTCACCTTCCCGTAGGTCGTAGCTGATTCCATCTACGGCTTTGACTACGCCATCCTGGGTGAAGAAGTGTGTAGTAAGGTTATCTATCTCAAGCAGCGTGGCCATTTGGCCCCTCCCGTTCACCGTGCATCTGATGCTCGTTCAGTCAGACACATGCGCCCTCGACCAAGCCTGTAGGCCGACGACACTATCGAACACCGGAACCATAGCTAAACAGGTTCCGGCTAGTTGCGGGTCACAATATGTTATTTGGTTCGGAATTGTCAAGTATGAGCAAACTGAATGTTCGCAATATGTGGGACTCTCACGGACCTGTCCGAGTGAAGCCCGCCCGCCCTCGCCACGTAGCTTCCAGTTGACCGAGTTCAGCGTCGGTCTGATCACCCATCGGCTGAGCGGATCAGTAGGAGATCAGCGACTCGACGACGAGGTCCCGAATCGACTCCCTGCCAGGGAGGTCGAGCAGCTCGATAACCACGCCTACGCCGGCGACGATCCCACCGGTCTCCCCAATCAGCCGTACGGTGGCCGCGACCGTACCGCCCGTCGCAAGCAGGTCGTCGATGATCAGCACTCGTTGGCCCTCGCCAATCGCGTCGACGTGAACTTCGAGAGCGTCCATCCCGTACTCAAGTGCGTAGCTGGCGGAGTGTGTGTCGAACGGGAGCTTGCCCTCCTTCCGAACAGGCACAAGCGGCACACCCTGCCTGTACGCAAAGGGCGCGGCGAAGAGGAAACCCCTCGATTCCACTGCGACGACCACGTCGACGCTGACGGCCTCGAACCGCTCGGCCAGCGCGTCGACCGCGTATCGGAACGCGTCCGGCTCGCTGAGCAGCGGCGTGATGTCCCTGAACAGAATGCCGGGACTGGGAAAGTCTGGGATGGCTCTAACGTACTGTCTAAGGTCCAACTTGGAGCGCTCCGAAGTAGTTCTGCGGCGATGATAGGAACCGACGATGGGACAGTCAACCCCGTTCTCAGAAGACCATGTTCCGCTGCACACGCACCGCATTGTCACTCCGGCGCAGAGCCCGTGCCCGAGTATGCGGGGATTGGAACTCAGTGTGGTGCTGGCGGCGGGTCCATCGAATCAAGAGGTGAGTTCCGCGTTCAGTAACGGAACATGGCTTGACATGGAGACGCAGTGCCCAATCTGGTACGCTTCGCCGAAGTACCAAACCCGAGGTTTGCGGTGAACTATCCCGATCTCTCCTTTCAGCGGTTCGAGATGGACTATGAAAACGCGCTCGCGATGCTCGCGGAACGCCACGCGGAGGACGACGCTGTCGACGCGCTCATGTTCGCTGAAGAGGCGAGGCCGAATTCCGGAGCGGACCAGTACACGCCGCAGTGGATACAACCCTTTGTAGCCGTTGTCGGAAGCCTCGCTCAGGACAACTTCATCAGGATGGCCGCGACCTCGGGCGGACTGGCCTCGGTAATACCGCAGGCTATCGCGCCGGCCGTCGTCAGGGCCGTGCAGCTCGGCTACGTCGAAGGGTACTTCGCGGCGAAGGACGACTGAAGACCGCATGGGATTCGTTGATTGGCTCTCGCCCGGCAGAAAGAGGCGGAACAACCTCGCCCTCTCGATCGACGGCGTGGCTGACGCGGCACGGGAGGTCGCGAAGTTCGACGACCAGAGTACGCGGCTGTGGGATACCCTCTGCGACGCGTCCCGCCAAACCCTCCACCAGATGCTCGTGTCGAACGACGACAGGCGACTAGATTGGGGCCTCAAGTCTCACACCAAACGCATCAGCGATGACCGGCTCGTCGTGCTCTTCTGGTGGATGCTGGTGTTCCAGCTTGTTCTGCTCAGGCTCAGGGGTGTGAACGGGCGTGACGGCGACGATTGCGCCGCAGCCTTGTACGACGTAGCGATGAATTTCGTTGAGACCGAGTTCGACAAACTGGACGCCGGACTCGCGCCGCCCGAACCCTGGTCTCCCACATGGGACCGGAAGTTCACCCTCGAAGCCACCATGGATTTCTACAACAAGACGTATGAGCTGCTCGGCCTCAAGGTCGATCAGAATAAGAGGATCGAGCACGTCTCACACTTCACGTCGATCGCCGAATCGGCCTACGACCGCCTGATGTCCGACCGCTTCCCCTGACAACTGCGCTCCATGTCCTATAATGCGCGCGTGAAGGACCTCCTAAAGAAGCACTTCGGCTACGTCGACTTCCGTCCCCTGCAGCAAGAGATCGTCCACTCCGTAGTGGACGGGAACGACACCCTCGTCCTCATGCCCACCGGCGGCGGCAAGTCGCTCTGCTACCAGCTGCCGGCGCTCGCGATGCACGGGGTCACGCTTGTCGTCTCTCCGCTCATCGCACTGATGAAAGACCAGGTCGATTCACTCAAGGGCAACGGCGTCCCGGCCGAATTCCTAAATAGCGCCCAGTCGAGGGCGGAGCAGGCCCGAATCCAGAAGTCGGTCTTCAACGGGGCCGTGGAGTTGCTGTACGTAGCGCCTGAGCGGATCGTCCAGCCCGGATTCCAGCAGTTCCTAAGTGCTATAGACGTCAGCCTGATCGCCGTGGACGAGGCCCACTGCATCTCAGAGTGGGGCCACGAATTCCGTCCGGACTATCGGAATCTCAAGTCCCTCAGGAAGCTCAAGCCCGAGGCGCCGATCATCGCCCTGACGGCGACGGCGACCGGCACTGTTCGCGAGGACATCGTCAAACAGCTCGAGCTCAGGAGGCCAAGGGAGTACGTCGCGAGCTTCCGTCGCCCCAATTTGCGATACAGTGTGTTTCCCAGCAACAGCCGGTACGATCATCTGGTGGGCTGGATCAGAGATCACCCAGATGCCAGCGTGATCGTGTACCGTAGCTCACGTTCCGGTACCGAACAGATGGTCGCCGACCTAGCCGAGGATCGTATCCAGGCCCTGCCGTATCACGCCGGTCTCAGAGACGAAGTCCGGGCCGACAACCAGGAGCGGTTCGTGCGCGACGAGGTACGCGTTATCGTGGCGACCGTCGCTTTTGGAATGGGCATCGACAAGCCAGACGTTCGCCTCGTCGCCCACTATGAGATGCCATCGTCGATCGAGCGCTACTACCAGGAGTCCGGACGGGCGGGCCGAGACGGCCTCGAGGCCGACTGCTTCCTCTTCTTCGGGCCGAGGGAGCGTGAGCGGCACGAGTACCTCTTCGATCGGATTGAGGACGAGAGGCAGCGTGTAGTCGCCGAGCGCAAGCTCGATGAGGTCGTCGCATACTGTCAAGGCGCCTCGTGCAGATGGGCCTTCCTACTCCGGTACTTCGGCGAGGAGCCCGAGGATGATCGGTGCGGAAGCTGCGACGTCTGCAACACAGACACCTTCGACGCGACCGTCATAGTTCAGAAACTACTGTCTGCTGTGATAAGAACGGGGGAACGCTTCGGCGCCTCTTACATCTCGCAGGTACTGCGCGGTGCGAAGACGAAACACACCGAGGCCAGGGGACATCGAACGTTACGCCTGTTTGGAATCGTCGATGACTACTCGGACGCTGCGATCAAGGAACTGGTGCCCATTCTCGTCAGCCGTGGGCTCCTTGCGAGGGGAGGGGAGTACCCGACCCTGTCGGTCACTCCAGCAGGACGCAAGTTCCTCAGAGAGCACCAGTCTATCCAACTGCCGAAGCTGAACGCCATGAAGACGGCCGCCTCCGTGTCCGGAGACGACATGGACTACGACACAGTACTCTTCGAAGAACTTAGAAGATTGAGGATTCACCTAGCAGGAGAGTTCGGTCTTGCCCCGTACATGGTGTTCGGCGATCGAACGCTGAGAGAGATGGCTTACTTCTTCCCACAAAGCTCAGAAAGCCTGATGATGATATCTGGTGTCGGTTATAGGAAACTTGAGGATTATGGACCGGCGTTTCTCGAGGTTGTCGTCAAGTATGCAACTCAGCACGATCTGACCGATCGTACGACCGAACAATCAGAGTTGCGTGGCTCACGAGAACCTAGAAGAGGTAGTCGGCCCGGCGTTCATCGCAAGGCTACCCTGCAACAAACCTTGGATCTTGCCAAACAGGGTTTATCGATAAACGAGATTGCCGAGCACAGAGAACTGGCAGGTTCTACTGTAACAGGACATCTCCAGCGTCTTATCGGTTCAGGCGACTTAGCAGACTACAATCCGTACCTTCCGGACCCGACCGAATTGGAGCGCATTCTTAACGCTTTCGATCTGATCGGCGACATCGCTCTCAGACCGGTGCGTGACTTTCTCGGCGACGACTATTCGTACGCTGATCTGGCACTTGTGAGGGCACACCTTCAACGACAACGGTCGACGAGCGAGAAAAAGACTTGAAACTCGATACCGACAGTGCAGAGTCTCGACAGGCGGACCAGTCGGTCGCCATGGACTTCGTTCAACTTCCCAAGAAGCAGATCATTCTGACGATGGCCGGAGTTCTGACGGCGTTGTTTCTCGCTGCGTTGGACCAGACGATCGTCGGGACCGCCATGCCGCGAATCATCGCCGACCTCGGAGGGTTCGACCGATACACCTGGGTCACCACCGCCTACCTCGTCGCATCCACCACCGCGGTCCCTATCGTCGGGAGGCTGACGGACATATACGGTAGAAAGATCTTCTACATCGCCGGAATCATCGTCTTCCTAGCCGGATCGGTTCTGGCCGGCACCAGCCAGACCATGAACCAGCTCATCGCGTTCAGAGCAATCCAAGGACTCGGGGGCGGGGTGATCATGGCTAACAGCTTTGTGGCTGTGGCGGACCTCTTTCCCCCGGCAGAGCGAGGCAAGTTTCAGGGGTTCATCGGAGTGGCCTTCGGGCTCTCATCGGTCATAGGGCCGACGCTGGGCGGGTTCATAACAGACAGCCTCTCCTGGAACTGGGTGTTCCTGATCAACATTCCACTTGGAATCCCCCTCATCCTTCTATTCATCTGGCTGTTCCCCAACATTAGGCCTGAAGTGGAGAATCGCAAGCTCGACTATCCGGGTATGGCGACGCTGATTCTCGCCGTCGTCCCGATTCTGATTGCGCTCTCATGGGGAGGCGTCCAGTACCCTTGGGCCTCGACCCAGGTGATTGGGATGCTCGTCTTCGGGTCGGTCATGGTCGGGGCCTTCATCGCCATCGAAAGAAAAGCCGACTCTCCCGTAATGCCCCTCGACATATACAGCAATCCGATGGTGGCGGTGTCGCTGATTGTCGTGTTCCTTACTGGCTTCGGGATGTTCGGGGCAATAATCTTCATACCACTCTTCTTTCAGGGAGTACTCGGCGCCTCCGCCACGAGCAGCGGGAGCTTCCTCACGCCGATGATGATGGGGATCGTCGTCGGAGCGATCGTCTCTGGCCAGCTACTGTCGAGGACCGGGGGACACTACAGAATCCAGGGCATGATTGGGCTCGCTCTCATGACGTTTGGGCTGTTTCTCATCTCGACGATGGACGAGACCACCTCATTCGGCGTGGCCGTCGGCTACATCGTGCTCATGGGTATAGGAATGGGTTCGACATTCCCAACGTTCACCCTGTCCATTCAGAACTCGGTTCCGTTCAGGGTGATGGGGATCGCGACGTCGGCGCTCCAGTTCTACCGCTCGATTGGAGGGATGCTGGGGCTCGCGCTCTTGGGAGCGGTCATGGCCCGGAGATTCGCGGACAAACTGGATTCGTCGCTTCCGAGCGGCGTCACCAACGCGCTGCCTGCGGATAGACTCGAGGCGATCAAGGAGAATCCCCAGGCACTGGTCGACCCCTCCGCACTCGAGACGCTCCAGGGCTCAGTCGCCGGACTCGGGGCTGAGGGTCCCCAGATTGCTGAGCAGCTGCTCGCGGTGCTGAAGGCGTCGCTCGCGGGAGCCATTGGAGACGTCTTCACGGTGAGTGTCGTGATCGTAGGCTCGTCGCTGGTGGCAACGATCTTTCTGAGGACCTCGCGTCGTGACTCGTCGTCCACGTCGTCCGACGGACGCCGATCCGAGACCGTCGGGGCGCCCCAGGCGGATTGAGTAGAGCTGTGCCGCCGGGTTTGGTCCAGGATTATAAGAAGCCGCCGCTGCCTGACGACGCTCCAGTACTCCGGGAGTCCTCAGCGTCGGGCACGAGAACTATCTCAAGAGCGCGGAAGCTCGCCCTCATTCTCGTCTTCTCGCTGGCGGTTCTGGGCCTATTCGCGTTGCTCGCGTTCGGGCTGTACAACAAGACCCCGGTCACAGGTCGCAGCGGTGAGACCAGGGTCGGCAAACCCGCCCCGGACTTCAGCATCTCGCTCTTGGGCGGTGGAGAGTATCGACTCGCCGAACGGGGCGAAAGACCCGTCGTCATCAACTTCTGGGCTTCGTGGTGTCCGCCCTGCCGGGACGAGGCTCCCGGGTTGGAGCGAACGTGGCGGCGGTACCGGGACGAGGGCGTCGACTTCGTCGGCGTCGACATCCAGGACGCGGAAGAAGATGCGGCCGCCTACGTCGAGGAGTTCGGCCTGTCGTTTCCCAACGGTCGTGACGCCACCGGGGAGATCACGGTGGACTACGGCGTGATCGGACTGCCCGTCACGTTCTTCGTGGCGGGCGATGGAACTGTCGTGGGACGATCGGTTGGAGCACTTTCCGAGGAGCGGCTCGAGACGTGGGTCCGCGAGCTACTGGCAGGAGCGCAGCCGCCCTAGAACTTCGACTTCTTCGCCTCGAAATTCGAGTGGACGTCGATGATCACGGTGCGCCCATCTGCGTTGTGCTGCTGCGCGTCGATCAGGGCCTGCTTCATCTCACCGGGTTCGGTGACTGTGATTCCGACTCCTCCAAACGCGTCCGCCACCCCGGCGTAGTTCCCTGTCATCTCGGTAACACCGAATTGGGTCCTGGCCGTGGGGTATCCTCCCGGATATGTCGCCATGCCGCCGTTGTTCAGCACCACCGTCGTGATCGGCGCGCCGGCCCGCTGGGCGGTCTCGGTATCGATCCCGGACATCCCAAACGCCCCGTCTCCCATCAGGTTGAGACAGAACCAATCAGGGTTGGCCATTTTCGAGCCGATCATCAGCGGTATGCCGAAGCCCAGATGAGTGGTCTTGCCCCAGCCGACGTAGCCGTGCGGGGTCGTGGACTCATAGAAAGGAATGATCGAGTCGCGAGGGGCGCCGGCGTCATGCGTGACGGCCGACCTGGACTTGTCCAACGTCGTGTTGATCTCATGGATCACGCGGTACGTGTTGATCGGCACCTCGTCCGACTGCAGTAGCGGTGTCCACTCCTCCATCCACTTCTCACGTTCCGCGGCGATCCGGTCTCTGACCCCCGTGTTCCGCGGCGTGTCGCCAATCAGCGCCTTGACCTCATCGATTACCAGCTCTAGCGTGGCCTTCGAGTCCCCTGGCAGTCCGACATCCACGGTCTCTTGCTTGTTGATTTCCGCGATGTTGTCTGTGTTCTGAATAAGGACCTTCCCGGGCGGGATCGGCTGGCCGTAGCCCGTGGTAGTGAGGCTGGAGCCGATCGCGAACACGACGTCTGACTCGAGAAGCCACTTTCTCGCCGGCCACGTGGTCGCCCCGGAACCGGCGCCCAGCGACAGGGGATGCGTCTCTGGGAAAGAGCTCTTCCCCTGCATCGTCGTGTACACGGGGACGTCCAGTAGCTCAGCAAGCTCCATCAACTCGTCGGTGGCATCGCCGAACAGCACTCCGCCCCCGGCCCAGAGCACTGGGTTGTTGGCGTCCACCAGCAGCTTGACCGCGTCCTTGACATCCGAGCGGGACGGTGCGACGGTCGCCCGCCTGGGCGGACGATAGTCCGTGACCACCGAGTCCGGTACGTCGGCAGTCATAACGTCCGCCGGCGTCTCCACCGTCACCGGTCCCCCAGGCCCATTCCTGAGCGCGTGGAAGGCACGCCGCATCGCATTTCCGACCTCGGAAGGGGTCAGGATCACCTCAGTCTGCTTTGAGATCGGGGCATACGCCCTCGATGGAGAGAAGTTTGGGCTGATGTTCCAGGCCGCCAGCGCAGCGCCTCCCGGGATCAGGAGTATCGGCACGTTGTCGCCAAAGGCTTGGGCGATCCCTCCCATCGCGTTCTCGGCGCCCGAAGCGCCCTGTGTGATGACAACCCCGAACTTCTGGCGGTTGCTCGCCCTACTGTACCCGTCAGCGGCCATCACGGCGCCCCGCTCGTGCCGGAACATCACCGTCCGGATTCCTTCCTGGGCCACCGACTCGATCAGGCTATTGGATGGGTAACATGCCACCCACTCGACGCCTTCAAGCCTGAGTATTCGCGCTATTGCAGAAACCCCGTCCACGTATTTCTCCTTTCAATCGACACCCTCCATGCACACGCGTGCAGAGGGATCTTTGCTTACCTTCGAGAGCACGGCTAGCATACTGCAAAGCCAGACTGGGCGGCAACTGAGACTGTGACTCATCCAAGCGGTCGCCGAGCGAAGATACTGATTGCTCTCTTTTTTAGGATGTTGACCATCGGCTGACAAGTAGGAAGTATGTACGGGACTTACTGGACGTTTTTCAACGGGATCTACCAGATTCCCAAGGGGGTGGTCGTCGACCCCAACAGGATTTCCTCCTGGTCGTCCAGGCCAGTTCACTACGGCAACGTAGGCACGCCACAGTGGATCCGCATGGTCGGTCAGTAGGCCGCTGGGCAGGATCCGATAGTAACTGCGCCCGCCCCTCCCAGGGACGGGCGCGAACAACGCCCAAGTCTGACGCCAAAAGACGGGGCCCCAAGACGGTATTCTAGGGGCCTCGGTCATTCAGTACAGATCGGGTCATGGCACAATTCTTCGCAAGACGACTGGTCTCCATGATTATTTCCGTCATCGGAGCGACAGTCGTCATCTTCACCCTCACCCGGGTCGCCCAGGACCCTCGCGAGCTGTTCGTATCCGACTCCGGGTACGGGATCTCACCTGAGGCCTGGGAGGAGCTCGGTAACAAACTTGGATTCGACAAGCCTGTCGTCGTCCAGTACTTCCTGTGGCTGGGTAGAATGCTCAAAGGCGACTTCGGCGAGTCGCTCAGCATACAGCAACCGGTCGCCACGATAATCGCGGGCAAGATCGGCGCCACCGTTCAGCTCGCGGTGGGCGGCTGGATATTCGCCATCCTGGTTGGCGTTCCCATCGGCATCCTGGCGGCCGTTCGAACAGGAACCGTCCTCGACCACATTGGCAGGGGTTTCGCCCTCGCTGGGCAGGCGCTTCCGGCTTTCTTCGTCGGAATCCCCTTGATCCTCGTCTTCGCAGTCAAATTCGAGTGGTTCCTGGTTGCGGGACGTCAGCAGGAGTTCGATATCAAGTTCTATTTTCTGCCGTGCGTTACCCTCGGATGGGCGCCTGCAGCGGGCATAGTGAGGCTGACCCGTTCGGCCATGCTGGATATCCTCGACTCGGAGTTCGCTAAGTTGGCGCGCGCCAAGGGCGTCTCTAACATGGCGATCATCTGGAGACACGCACTCCGAAACGCCGTCATCCCGCCGCTTACGTCGGCGCTCGTGCTTATGGCCGGGTTCCTTAACGGCGCCCTTGTTGTGGAGAGCATCTTCGGTTGGCCCGGGATCGGCTGGATAGCCCTTTTCCGCGCCGTCTATGACAACGACATGCCGCTGCTCCAGGCCACAGTCTTCATATTTATCGGGATTTACCTCGTGTTCGCGCCGATCGCAGACATTGCCTATGCGCTGATCGATCCGCGCATACGTAACTCCTGATGGTCGTACTCGTAGCGACGATCCTGCATGGGGCGAGCACTCAGCTACTGCTAGGGGCGTTGGCGGCGCTGGCTTGGGTGGGGTTCGTCCGAGTAGTGCGAGCCCAGACGTTCATCCTCAGGGAGATGGACTACGTAGCGCTGGCGCGTGTGGCCGGCGCGTCTCCGCTCAGGACCATGTTCAAGCATATCCTCCCGGGTGTGATCAACTCCGCAGTGGTAATCGCGACCCTGAACGTTGGAGGACTGATCCTGGCTGAGGCAACGCTGAGCTTCCTCGGCGCCGGCATCCCGCCTCCGACTCCCGCGTGGGGCGTCATGATCGCAATTGGCAAGGACTACTTGGCGACGCCCCAGTGGTTCCAGGTGATCATGCCTGGTATAGTAATCTTCCTGACGCTGATGTCGCTCAACTTCCTGGGCGACTGGCTACGCGACCGGCTCGACCCAAGACTCCACCAGATCGACTGACCCGTCCGCGGAGCGGATAGGCACTACTTCTGGAGCACGGGCATCCCCACTGGGAGCGCGGGCATCCTGCCCGCATGGGTGGCGGGCTCTCATCCCGGTCCGTTCCTGCATCTCGGAGCAGACACGCAATTCACTGGGAGCACGGGCATCCTGCCCGCACGGGTGGTGCGCCTGCGGAGCGCCCGCCACCCGTGCGTCCTGAGCCCGTCTAAGGACGAATCACGTGCTCTCATCCCGGTCCGTTCCGGCATCTCGCAGCAGACACGCAATTCACTGGGAGCGCGGGCATCCCCACTGGGAGCGCGGGCATCCTGCCCGCATGGGTGGTGCGGGGAGCCGCCCTGTCCCTACTCCCCCCGGGCCCGCCCAGGCCGCAGAAGCGATCCGTAAAGAAAGCACCCTGCCGCTACGATCGTCGCGCTGAACACCCCGGCGTTGATCATCGGGAACACGATCCACCACGTCAGATACGTGTAGCTCGGATTGTCGATCGTGGCTCGGAATGTCAGCGCTGCCGCCGCGATCGCCGCTGCGATAGCCAGCACCGGAAAAGTGTGTTCACCTTGCCGGAATTCCGAGGGTCCGAGAAAATCGAGGCTGCACCGACGCTGGTAGAATTCCCCAACACCGGTGACGAGATAATCGGCAGCGCAAATCCCGCGAAGTTCAAGAACGGTATGAGGAGCCACGCCACCAGCCAGCCGACGAACCCAAACACAAACCCGGCGAACAGGGCAATGATCGTCCTGGCTACGAGCGACACCACGAATATGTCGTCGATTCTCTGAAGCACCCGCGCTCTCATCCTGCACGGATTATAGAAAGGCGCGACTGTGATTCAAACCAGATTAGCTACTCTGGCGGTGACCGACTCAGCCATAGCTCCTGGGAGAACTCCATAGACTCCGCGACAAGGCTACTGAGCCCCTCGGGAGGCTCCACGTCAAGGCGGTGAGCGAGGTAGTGAAACGCGCGCGTGTCCGGGGAAGGGAGCTCGAGGTCCTTCGCACTTCCGCCGACCACCCGAAGCGAGTCGATTAGTCGTCTCAGAAAAGCGTACGTTTCGCTGATTCGGTCGGCTAGGTCCTCAGCCAGATATCCCTTGCGGCCCAACGCGCGAACGGCGTCCGGCGTGTTGGGCCCTCGGACATCCAGGTCCGTCCTCCCGCACACGATCTGCCAGCACTGAACAAAGTATTCAAGGTCGACCACGCCACCCGGACTCAGCTTGACATTCAGAGACCCGCGCTCAACGAGTTCGCTTGCCTGGCGCCGGCGGAGCTGCAGTACGTCTTCCATATCGAGCCGTTCTGCTGAGTAGACGAATGCCTCCTGAATCGATGTCACGTGCCGGGCCAAGTCTGCGTCACCCGCAACCGGACGCAGTCGGACGAGAGCCAGGCGCTCGAACTGACGCGCGTCGCCCGCTGGGCCGTAGTAATCCCCGACAGCGGAGAGCGATGACGCTAGTGGGCCCTTTGCCCCGTAAGGCCTCAGCCTCATGTCGATCTCGAAGATCCCCCTCTGCCGCGTCTCAACGATCCCGAGGAACTGCTTCACCGCCTCTTCAAAGAATGTGGACGTCCGTATTGACTTCGTGCCGTCGGTCGCTCCCTCGGCCTCGTACACGAACAGCAGCTCGAGGTCCGAGCCGAAACCCATGTCCCTGGCTCCGAACTTTCCGAGCGCGAAGATGCTCCAGGGGCAGGTCGTGCCGTCGCTATGCCTCGGAGTCCCGTGGTCTTGGCGGACCGACTCGATGCCCAACTCGAACGCTCGGGCAGCAACGACCTCAGCAAGGCCGGTCAACTCCCTGGCAAAGTCGCGAGAACCGGTTCTCCCAGTGATGTACCTCAGGTCGATCCTGAACATTTCACGGTCTTTGAAGTCGTTCAGCGCACGGACGCGGTCGTCCCAGCGTGCCGAGGAGTTCACGGCTTCCTCGACCGCGGCGTCCAGCTCAACCCTTGTCCGTCCTCGGTCCAGAGTTCTGCGGTCCAGCAGCACTGGGAACAGGTTGTCGTGCTGCATCCGCAGGTAGTCTTCCCACAGGAATCTGCTGACCCCCATCATCTCGGCAAGGGTCTCCAGCACTCCCGGAGATTCCAGTTCGCTGAGCTCGGACACCCAGTCGGGTCTAGACAGGATCTGGACCGTGAGCGAGTTGAACTGACGCAGCGCCTGGGCCGGGTCAGGAGAGATTGGCAGCAGGTGCGTGAAGCGCTTGAGCAGGGCCGCTGCAACCCGGACCTGACCGAGACGATGCTCCGACTCGATCTTGCCCCCTGCTGCGTCGGTGAGCCAGAAGGTGTTTTCAACGCGCCCGGACACGGTTCGGACCTTGGCGCGCAGCACGTTCATCCGGAGGCTGGCCAAAGCCGTCGTGAACGCGAACAGGAACCCGGTTGTGTCCAGAGATCGTATCGTGAGCAGCGTGTGGTCCGGCGACGACGTCGAGTCGGTGCAGATCTCGACGTCAGGCTGCCCTTCGGGAAGCCGTTCCGGCCTCCGCATCGCGTGGGCGAACCGGTCAATCACCGTCGATCTGGCTGACTCGATCTCTCCAGCCGATGCCTGTCGGGCCAGAACCTCCAGGTCACTCTTCATCCGTTCGAGGTCCGGCGTCGAACCCTCGAAGGGACGGATGCTGAACATCATGAGCGCCTGCGGCCGAGGACTGGGAGCAGGCAACGATTCGCGCCTGCGTCTACGAGTTCGTTGTTCGGTGTGCCGCGGCGGCCGAGGTTGGCGCAGATCCTGGGAAATGGGAGTGTCGGTAACGACGGTGAACGTGTCCGCCCGCGTGATGTCCAGACCGGCCGAGGCGAGCAGTCCTGAGACTACTGACAACATGCCGAGACGGTCCCGAAGTCGGACGCCTACGGTCCACCGGTCCGTTCCGCCCTCGTGGACCTCCACCGCCACTTCGTCGTCTACGGACAGCCTGTTCAGCATCCGCTCGAACAACGTCGTGGTCTGCGTGTCCAGGTCCTGGAGCGAGTCGGCCCACTGGTCGCGGAAGGCGGCGGCGACTTGATGTGCGGTGTCGAGTGTCACGGTAGAGACCCTGGGTCCTATGTAACGTCGTGGCCCGCTGCGATCATGATAGCATGGAGCATCATTTTCGGAGCACTGAGTACTCGTGAGTGGAACACAGACCCTTCTCGAGGCGTTCGAGTCCGGGAGCCTCCTGCGCCCGGCGTACGACCGGCCCAATCTGGTTGGCCTGGCGAGGGCGATTGCGAAGCTCTGCGGCGTCTGCGATCTGGAATTGACCGACGAAGCCAAGTCCGTCGCTGTGCAGATTGGAGAGGCAGACCACTACGTTTTAGTAATGGCCGACGGCGTCGGAATGAACATGGTCGAGTCTCTTCCCAGGAACTCCTTCTTGGCTCGACATCTACGTGACGAGATGCTTACGGTGTTCCCGTCGACAACGTCCGTGGCCCTGACATCGCTGGCAACCGGGGAGTGGCCCGCGGCGCACGCCGTGACCGGGTGGTGGACGCACGTCCCGGAGCTCGGCGCGGCCGCCACGATCCTGCAGTACGCCGCGCGCAGCGACGACCGAAGTCTTCTGGAGCATGGTATTCGGCCAGAGACGTCGTTTCCCGCCCCGTCGCTCTGGTCTTCGATTCCAAGAGATGTTCAGATCATCGTCCCCAGGTCGATCGCGGACTCCGTCTACTCGAGGTACTTTAGCGGCGATCGGACGATCGTGGGTTGCAGGTCCCTGTCTGACGGGATCAACCTCGCAATCCAACGCGTGAACGAAGCGTCTGGGAAGACCTTCACGTACCTCTACACCTCCAGGGTCGACAGTCTTGCGCACCGCCACGGAGTAACGAGGCCGGAGGTCCGGCACGCGCTCTCCGAAGTAGACTCCGAGCTCGCGCGTCTCCACTCGGCCATCGGCGCCAAGGCCCGTCTGGTCGTCGTTGCCGATCACGGGTTTCTGGACGCTACCCCTGAGAACAGGTATGCACTCAGACTCTCTCGTGAGCTGCGGCCTCTGCTCAGGTTTCCCCCATCCGGCGACGCCCGTGTCACCTATCTCCATACCTGGGACTGGGCGAGGGAACGGGCCCGCAGGTACTTCGAGCGGCGATTCGGCGATCGATTCATCGTCGTCGACATCGACGACGCGATCGGGCTGCGGCTATTCGGGCCGGAAGAGCCGTCCGAGGAGACGAGGGAGCGGCTCGGCGATCTCGTCGTAATCTCCGCCGGTGCGGATGTAATTGCCTACAACGCCGGCCGCGGACCCGGCAGGATGCTCCAGCTCAACTCGCACCACTCCGGCCTCTCGCCCGACGAGATACGCATCCCGCTCGTCGTAGCCTAACGCCCCACCCCATGCGGGCAGGATGCCCGCGCTCCCAGTCCACCCACCCCGGGCACCCACATGGAGCCTGTCTCATAAGTCGCCCAGCTCCCGCTCTTTCCTCTCTCCTCGCCCCGCGACATGTGCTATAAATGATGAGGAAGCCCCCGCACGCCCAGTGCGCGACTCAGGAGGCATCGACTTGTCCAGTCACCTCAACTCTATTCAACAGCTAGGCCGGCTCGGACAGAGCGTCTGGTACGACAACATGTTCCGCGCTCTCATAGGGAGTGGGGAGCTTCAGCGGCTCATCGACACAGGCGTCACAGGTCTCACTTCGAACCCGACGATCTTCGAGAAGGCGATATCGTCAAGTGACGACTATGACGCCTCGCTGATTCAGTACGCCGAACAGGGACTCGGCCCCGAATCGCTATTTGAATCCCTTGCGATCGAGGACATTCAGGCCGCCGCCGACCTGCTCAGGCCCGTCTACGACGAGACGGGTGGGGCGGACGGATTCGCGTCGCTGGAGGTCAATCCCCACCTCGCCCACGACACCGCTGGAACGATCGAGGCCGCCGAGAGACTGTTCTCAGCACTCAGCCGCCCGAACGTGATGATCAAGGTCCCGGCAACCCCTGAGGGCATCCCCGCCATCCGGCGGTTGATCGGGCAGGGGATCAACGTCAACGTGACCCTGATATTCTCTCTCGCAATGTACGCGAATGTCCGAGACGCCTACGTATCCGGACTCGAGGACCTCGTCGGATCCGGAGGCGAACCGGGCAAAGTCGCATCCGTGGCTTCGTTCTTTGTGAGTAGAGTCGACACCGCGGTCGACGGTCTCCTGGCGTCGCGGGAGGAGTCTTTGGGCCCCCTGCTCGGAAAGGCCGCCGTGGCCAACGCCAAGATCGCCTACCAGGACTTTAGAGAGACATTTTCGACGGGCCGCTTCGAGACCCTGGCCGCCGCTGGCGCCCGAGTCCAGAGGCCGCTGTGGGCGTCGACCAGCACCAAGAATCCCGAGTTCAGCGACGTTATGTACGTTGAGACCCTGATCGGCCCCGATACCGTGAACACCATGCCGGATGCCACGCTCACCGCGTTCCTGGAGCACGGCACCGCGAAGGAGTCGATCGGAATTGGAGTGGCCGCGGCCCGTGAGGTGGTCGCCTCACTGGAATCCGCCGGTATCAGCATGAAGGCCGTCACGACCCAACTCATGCACGACGGGGTCAGGGCCTTCGCCGACTCATTCGACGACCTGATCGAGAACATAGCCGCCAAGCGGGATAGGATTCTCGCGGCGGGAGCGGCTCCGGTCGGAGCTTCACTGGGAAAAGCGCGAGCCGCCGCTGACGAGGCGGCGGCTTCCCTACAGGACTCAGACGCAGTCGCCCGCATCTGGGCACGTGACCACACTCTCTGGTCGGATGATCCGACCGAGATCGTCGATCGTCTCGGCTGGCTGGACGTCGCCTCGTCGATGCTTGAGGAGCTCGACGACCTCGTCGGCTTCGCCGATCAGGTCCGCGCCGACGGGATAGACCACGTAGTCCTGCTCGGAATGGGCGGCAGCAGCCTTGGCCCGGAGGTTCTGGCGCGATGTTTCGGGCATCGTCTCGGATGGCCCGAGCTCATCATCCTTGACTCCACCATTCCGGCCCGGATTCAGACGGTCGCAGATACGATCGACCCCGCACACACAATGTTTGTGGTCTCCTCCAAGTCCGGCACGACGATCGAGACAAACGCGCTCTACCGTTTCTTCAGAAGCAAGGTTGACGACGCGGTCGGGGCCGGTTATGTGGGAGATCGGTTCGTGGCCGTCACCGACGTCGGCACAGCGCTCGATCGCCTTGCCGAACGTGACGGCTTCAGGCGCGTCTTCCGGAACCCTCCCGATATCGGCGGCCGATACTCGGTCCTCAGCTACTTCGGACTCGTTCCGGCGGCCCTGGCCGGGCACGACATTCGCGGTCTGCTAAGCCGAGCGGTTGCAGTCGAGTCCGCATCCGGACCAAGAGTCCCAGTATCCAAGCACCCTGGGGCCTGGCTGGGAGCCACGATCGCTTCACTCGCCCTGTCTGGGCGCGACAAGCTGACGATCCTCACTTCGCCGTCTCTCCGTTCGTTCGGCCTGTGGGTGGAACAGCTCGTCGCCGAGAGCCTGGGAAAGGAGGGGAGGGGAGTCATCCCGATTGTAGGAGAACCTCTCGCCGACCCCGATTGTTACGGGCCGGATCGACAGTTTGTGTATCTCAAGCTCGCCGGAGAGGGCTCGGAAGAGGATTCCCTGTTCGAACCCCTCGCCCAAGTGGACCATCCGGTCGTTCGCTACGAGCTGAAAGACACGATCGACCTTGGCAGGGAGCTCTATCGCTGGGAGTTTGCTGTCGCGGTTGCCGGTATCGTCCTTGGAGTCAACCCATTCGATCAGCCCAACGTCCAGCGGGCGAAGGACATCACGGAGGCTTCGATAACGCAATTCGAATCCGCAGGGACTCTCCCCGTGCTGGAGACAGTTGGCTCACTCTCAGGTCTGGTCGACACAACCAAGCCTGGAGACTATCTTGCTGTCCTGGTCTACGTCGAACAGACAGACGAGACCGATCTGGCCCTGTCCGAGCTGCGGTACGAGCTCCTGAGCGGACACAGCATCCCGACGACGGCAGGCTACGGCCCGCGCTACCTGCACTCGACGGGCCAACTTCACCAAGGGGGACCGAACAACGTGAGTGCACTTGTCCTGACCGCGCCTCACGATATCGACCTCCAGATACCGGGAAAGAGATTCAGCTTCGGGACTCTGGCCGACGCCCAGGCCGCGGGCGATCTAGCGGCGCTGAGGTCTCAGGGTCGGCGCTCGGCAGCCGTCGGACTGGTAGGTGACACAGCTACAGCTATTGACAGGCTAACTGGAGAGCTACGAGCTCAATAGCCCGCCCGCTCCGGTAATCCCCCAGATTCCCCGATTGTTAGCCGCCCACCGGTTCCAATATACTCGTTTGACGCAGCATGTAGAGGCTTCAGCCAATGACAGAAGAGCCGGACCTCGCGTCCAGAGACTTCATCAGAGCCAGGATAGTCGAAGACAATCAGACAGGCCGCTTCGGCGGTAGAGTCCACACCCGCTGGCCTCCCGAGCCGAATGGCTACCTGCACCTGGGCCATGCGACGGCCATCAACCTGAACTTCGGGATCGCCGACGACTTCGATGGACTCTGCAACTTCCGCTTCGACGACACGAACCCCACTGCCGAAGAGGTCGAGTATGTAGAGTCCCAGAAGGAGGACACGCGCTGGCTCGGCTTCGACTGGGACGACCGCGAGTTCTACGCCTCCGACTACTTCGAGCAGCTCTACGAGTATGCGGAGCAGCTCGTTGTGGAGGGCAAGGCGTACGTCGACAGCCTGAGCGCGGAGGAGATTCGCGAGCACCGCGGTACGCTGACCGAGCCAGGCCGAGACAGTCCCTATCGCGATCGGTCGGTCGAAGACAACCTCACCCTGCTTCGGAGGATGCGCGCCGGAGAGCTGGAGGACGGCGCCTGCGTTCTGCGAGCCAAGATCGACATGGCCTCGCCGAACATGAACATGCGGGACCCGACGATCTATCGCATCAGGAACGTCCCTCATCACCAGACCGGCGACACGTGGCACATCTACCCTATGTACGACTACGCCCACCCCATCTCGGACTCGATCGAGGGCATTACTCACTCGCTGTGCTCGATGGAGTACGAGGACCATCGCCCGCTATACGACTGGTTCCTCGAAGAGCTTGGGCTCTACCAGCCTCAGCAGATCGAGTTCGCGCGCTTCAACATCTCGCACAGCTTGCTGAGCAAGCGCCGCCTGATCAGGTTGGTCGAGGACGGGTTCGTTGACGGCTGGGACGATCCGCGGATGCCGACCCTCGCCGGTCTCCGCCGCCGCGGATACACGCCCGAGGCGCTGAGGGCGTTCTGCGACGAGGTCGGGATCAACAAGACCTCCGCGATCACCGAGATAGCCCTTCTGGAGCACGCATTGCGCGACGACCTGAACCGTCGAGCATCGCGTCGGATGGCGGTGCTGAATCCACTTAAAGTCGTGATCCAGAACTTCCCCGAAGGTGAGGTCGACCTCCTAGATGCCGTTAACAACCCGGAAGACGAGAGCGCAGGGACGCGCAAGGTGCCGTTCTCGAAGGAGTTGTACATCGAGCGGGACGACTTCATGGAAGACCCACCTAGACGCTTCTACCGGCTGGCGCCGGGACGCGAGGTGAGGCTCAGGTACGGCTACTTCATCAAATGCGAGGACGTCGTCAAAGACGGTCGGGGAGACGTCACCGAGCTGCGCTGCAGCTACGACCCGGAGACCCGGGGCGGGTCGGCGCCGGACGGAAGACGCGTACGGGCGACGCTTCATTGGGTGTCAATCAACCATGCAATAGATGCTGAGGTCCGCGTCTTCGAGACCCTGTTTATGGTCCCAAACCCCTACGACGTCCCGCCGGGAATGGAGTGGACCGACTTCATAAACCCCAACTCCCGCACCGTGCTGCCCGGATGCAAGCTAGAGCCGTCGCTAGCGAAGGCGACAGTCGGCGACAGCCTCCAGTTCGAGCGAATCGGCTACTTCACAAAAGACCGCGAATCGACACCCGAGCTGCCAGTCTTCAACCGCGCCGTCCCCCTTCGTGATACCTGGGCCAGAATTCAGGCCCAGTCCGCCATCCACCGCGCATCCTAACTACCGCGAAGTCCGCCGTGAAACTCTAGACCGCCCGCGCCGCCGTCGGGCTCCACAGCGCCTCTCGGTAGTTGACGTCCATGCTGACCGGGACCTCCGCAGTCCTCACCTCGTGCATCACCTCCAGAACGGTCTCCTTGCACGCCTCGCTCAGTGCGGGCGGCGACCGAAGTCCGGCGAACTCCTACTCGCGGACCGGCTGGTCCGCCATGGGCGGGAAGATCCCTCCTCCGTAGGCGTGCCGGGCGGCGACTTCCTCATCCAGCTCGATACCTAGGCCCGGCTTCGTCGGCGGGATGATGTACCCCTCCTCCCACCGAATCGGCTCCAGCCGCTTCGCAAGCCTGATTGCGCTCGAAGTGGTCATCTGACCGTGCGTCCCAATCAGCAGGTCGACCTTGTCGCCGACCGCTTCGCGGATGTTCTTGGTGACCAACGCCGCATTGCTCAGTGCTTCAAGAGATAGCTGCCGAGGGTCGAATGCGCCCATCGGCATGACCGGATCGAACTTGACCCCCGTGAACCCCATCTCCGTGTACTGTACCGCCCTCTTGGGGGCACGCACCGGATCGCCAAATATGTTCCCGATTGCGATCGCGTCGTCATCGTCGCTCTCGTCCGGCGGTGCGGGGTAGAGGTACGTGTATGACCTCAGACGCTCGTGCACCTGCCCGTATCGTGTCCTAATCATCAGCCGGCGAATCTGGGTTCCACGAACCTTGTTGAATCGTTGACGGTGCAATAGAATAGTTTCCCGAATGTGGAATTATGAATCGTTAGACCAAGGAGCATTACATGTCCAGCAGCGACGTTGCTCTTGTCGCGCACCTGTTCCGACGCGCCGGGTTCGGCTCAACCAGGGATGAGCTCGAACACTACCTGGCCAAGGGATACGATCAGGCTGTTGATGACCTCGTCAACCCGGAACGGTTCCCTGAAGTCGATCAGGACCTCTTTACCAGGTATTACGGAGGCGAGTCACTCGTCCTCTGGATCGGCACTTGGATCTACAACATGGTCACCACAGAGCGTCCGCTGCTTGAAAAGATGGCGCTGTTCTGGCACCACGTGTTCGCGACCGGGCTCAGCAAGGTCGAACACCCGCTGTCGCTGATCGAACAGATCGAGATGTTCCGTAGACATGGCCTGGGGAGCTTCAAGACGCTGCTTGTCGAGCTGTCGAGAGACCCGGCGATGATCTTCTGGCTGGACAACAACGAAAACAAGAATGGCGAGCCGAACGAGAATTACGGACGAGAGTTGCTCGAGCTCTTCTCCATGGGTGTCGGAAACTACACCGAAGACGACATCAAGAACGCGTCGCGAGCATTCACCGGGTGGACGTTCACCCAGCCACTTCCGACCTACCCCCACGGAAACCATCCGACGGAGTTCGTTTTCATTCCCGAGCAGCACGACTATGGTCAGAAGACCTTCCTGGGAGAGACGGGCAATTTCGACGGTGAGGACATCATCGACATCATCGTGAAGCAGGAGGCAACGGCCCGGTTCATATCGCGTCACCTGTACAATTTCTTCGTGGCCGACGAACCCCAGGTACCGGCATGGTCTGTGGAGCCCCCACAGGACCCCGCCGCGATCGATCAGCTAGTGAACGCGTATTTCGATTCGGACGGCGACATTAGATCAATGCTTCGGACCATGCTCCTGTCCGACTTCTTCAAAGAGTCCAGATACAGGAAGATCAAGAGCCCAACCGAACTGGTCGCCGGCGTGGTCAAACTCGGCGGGTCGTTTACGTTTCCGGAGCCGGGAATCACGAGCTATCCGCGGTCGACAGCGCTTATGGGCCAAGAGCTTCTAAATCCGCCAACCGTCGAGGGCTGGCACACAGGTAAGGAGTGGATCGACGGCGGAACGCTGAACGAGAGGATCAACTTCGCCGTCGAACATCTCGGCGACCCCGACAAGCCGGGCGTCCGAAGCATCATTGACGGCTTGGGCGATGAGAAGCTTCCCCCAGCGGAGTTCACCGACCGATGCCTCGACCTCGTCGGGCCTCTGGACGTCGGCGACGAGACGCGAGAAACACTCCTGGAGTACGCAGCATCTGGCGGCACGCTGGACCTCAGCACGGCGACTCAGAGAAGAAAAAACATTCCACGCATTGTCCACATGCTCCAGATGATTGTTTCCAGCAAAGAGTTCCAGTTCGCCTAAGGAGAAGTTGAAATGACCACGGAAACCAAAGCACCGGTTCTAGTTGTCGTGCAGCTCACGGGCGGCAACGACTTCATGAACACACTGGTTCCCTATACCAACGGGCACTACTACGACGCCCGTCCGACCGTCGTGATTCCGCAGGATGACGTCCTGCCGATCAACGACGAATTGGGCTTCAACCCGAATATGGCCCCTCTCAAGGAGATCTACGACGAAGGCAAGATGGCCATAGTACAGGGAATCGGCTACGCAAACTCCAGTCGGTCCCACTTCAGGGCAATCGATATCTGGCACACCTGCGAGCCGGAAAAGGTCGGGACCGAAGGCTGGCTCGGAAGGGCGATTCGCGAGATTGATCCTGAAAAGGAGAACGTCCTGACGGCCGTCAATATCGGCAGGGGTCTGCCGAGGGCGCTCGTCGTCTCCGGGGTCCCTGTTACGTCCGTGGGCGACCTGGACAACGTCGGCTTGATGACCAGCATTGAGGAGCAGGAGAGACGCGACCAGGCGCTGGGCATGTTCAAGAAGATGTACTCTCCCGCGATCGGCACCGGCCCGGTCATGGAGTACCTGGCGCAGACGGGCTCCGATGTCCTCGTCGGAGCAGACATCCTGAAGCAGGCCCCCGCAATGTACGAGTCGGGGGTCGAGTACGCCGATAACCCCATCGCCAAGAGCCTCAAGGACGTGGCGAGAATCCACCTCGCCGAATTCGGGACACGTATCTTCTACACCAACCACGGCGGGTACGACCACCACGCCAACGAGAACAAGATCCACCCGGGGCTGCTAACAGACCTGTCCGGGGCGATCTCTGACTTCTTCCAGGACTTGCGCGACCACGACGCGGCAGACAACGTGACAATGCTCGTGTTTACCGAGTTCGGACGGCGGATGCGCGATAACGGAAGTGGGACCGACCACGGCTCTGGCGGCGGAGCGTTCATCATCGGCGAAAACGTCGCCGGGGGTCTCTACGCTGAGTACCCCTCCCTCGAGCCGTCTCGCTGGCTGCATGGTGAAGACCTCGACTGGACATTCGACTTCCGCGGCGTCTACTCGACGGTCTTGCACCAGTGGCTCGGACTCGACCCCGTTCCGATCGTCGACGGTCAGTTCGAACAGCTCCGCCCGTTCAACTAGTCAACATAACAGGAGTGATGGAACACCTCAGCGCCAGGTTGAGCAATTCCTCTATTTCCTCACTCCTAACTCCTACAGAAACCGGAGGTTTGTCATGGGTAGACCAGTCGGACTGCTAAGGGCAGGATATCCGTTCCTCAAGACGCTGGGGATGCGGCGGATAACCAACTACCCGGCGGACGTCGCACTGGGGGACGAGGGCCGTATCTACATTCTTTGCCGCGCCGAAGAGAACGCCGTGATCAGGGTCTGGTCGTTCGACGACGCTGAACGACTGACCGACGATCTGATCGGAATCGGCACAGTGGGTAAAGAAGAGGGTCAGTACACCTGGCCTGTGAACATAATCCTCGACTCAGAAGAGAACGTCTTCATCTCAGATGAGGCGCTCCATCGGATCTCTTCGTTCAGCAAGGATGGGGAGTTCCTCAGTTGCTGGGGCGAGCAGGGATCAGGAGATGGCCAGATAAGCCGACCTTCGGGATTAGCGTTCGATGCAGATGAGAACATGTACGTCGTCGACACACTAAATCACCGCGTCCAGAGGTTCACCAAGGACGGCGAGTTCATCATGAACTGGGGCTCGTTCGGTGACGGCCCCGGCCAGTTCAACATGCCCTGGGGTATTACGGTCGACGAGCTGGGAGACGTATACGTCGTCGACTGGAGGAACGATCGCGTTCAAAGGTTCAGCAGTGAAGGCGAGTTCATCTTCGAATTCGGCTCTTCCGGGAGCGATGCCGGACAGTTCCACCGTCCCGCCGGCGTCGCGGTCGACAAGTATGGAGAGATCTACGTCGCCGATACCGGGAACAACCGCGTTCAGCTCTTTGACCAAGACGGTCGCTACGTACAGAAGTTCCTGGGCGACGCCACGCTGTCGAGAGTCGCTCGCGATTACATGCTGACGAACGCCCACCCAAACAGGCTGCGTGACATGGCAGACCTAGAGAGGGATAAGTACTTCGGTTCCCCTCGCTCGGTCAGAGTCGACAACGAAGGCCGTATGTACGTCGCCGACTACAAGCGGTACAGGGTGCAGATCTACCAAAACGAGGCAATCCCGCTCGACGAGCACCAGATCGCCGAACCACTTCGTTCCCCAACGATGAACATCGTCTGAAGACCACCCGGGGCCCATGTAGCTCCGGCTCGTCCTTCAATCTCCTGGGGTCGGAACGCCACTTCCGGTGGCTCTTGCCGCACGTCTTCTCATCCACCGCATAGTCCTCGGACCTCCTACCCACCGGTTGACTTCGACCGCGCAGGGTGAGACCTTACAAAACACACAATAATCCCCTACATGGAGATGCCAAGTATGTCCGAAAAGCGACCCAACATAGTCCTGATAATGTCCGACGACCTGGGATACGAGGTGATCGGCGCCAATGGTGGCACCTCGTACGAGACCCCCCGACTCGACGAAATGGCGCAGAATGGGATGCGCTTCGAAGAAGGCCACGTTATGCCGCTATGTACTCCGACGCGAGTCGCTCTCATGACGGGCAAGTACAACTTCCGCAACTACATCGGCTTCGGTCTCATGCGGCCTGACGAGGTCACGTTTGGCCACCTGTTCTCGGACGCCGGATACAGCACCTGTATCTCGGGCAAGTGGCAGCTCTACTCGTACAATCCGCCGGACGAGCACCCCGAGATGCGCAACAAAGGCCAGAGAATCGAGGATGCGGGCTTCGACGAGTTCTGCGTGTGGCATGCCCACCACACCGAAGACAAGGGCTCACGTTACAAGAACCCGATCATCTATCAGGACGGCAAGTACAGGGACGACACTGAGGGCAAGTACGGCGAGGACATCTTCTGCGACTATATCATCGACTTCATCGACAGGAAGAAGGACGATGAGAACCCGTTCTTCGTCTACTGGCCGATGGCGGCGACACACAAGCCACACGAACCCTCACCCGACAGCCCCGAATGGGACGACTTCGATCCGCCGTCAAACAGGACCCTGGGTGCGACGACCTGGGCTGGTCTCGAGGAGGGCTCTTGGAATGACGATCCAAGGTTTTACAGGGACATGGTCGAGTACCACGATAAGGTGATCGGAAGGTTGGTCGACTACCTCGACGAGCAGCGTCTCTCCGAAGACACGCTGATCATCTATGTGGGTGACAACGGCAGTCCACACGATGTCTGCTCGATGGTCCACGAGCACAATGAGATCTGCGGAGGAAAGGGCAAGACGAACGACCGAGGGACCCACGTCCCTCTGATCTGTAGTATGCCCGGCACGGTCCCGTCAGGCGCCGTGAACTCGGACATGATAGAGTCGACCGACTTCCTACCGACCGTGATGGAGGCAGCGGGGCTGGAATTCCCGGACGAGTACTTCGTAGATGGGCGGTCCTTCTATCCACAGCTCATCGGCGAACCAGGCGATCCGAGAGAGTGGATGTTCTTTCACTTCGAGCCGATGAGCGCTAGAGGCAACAGGGGTTGCATACGCTTTGTACGGGATCGAAACTGGAAGCTCTACGAAACGGGTGAGCTCTACGACATGAACGAAGACCTCGACGAGGACCTCCCGATCTACGAGGCGTTGGAGACCGACCAACAGTCGACGGCCCGCGCCCGCCTGAAGCCCGTCTTCGAACAGATGGTGTAGCGGAAGTCCGCCGATCTAACTGCTCTAGATCCCTCTCTCCATTTACGGGAGAGAACCTGTCCTGAGCTAGTCGAAGGGGCTGGGGTGAGGGTGAAGCTCGCTCTCAGGCAGGTGCTCTATCTCCCAGTCCGGGATCAGCAGTCTGTCCGTACGTTCCAACAGCACGATGCTCAATGCGCCCGCGACACTGGCCCCGACCGATATCCAGAGCGCCAGATCGTAGCCCCCGGTGACGTCGAATATCACCCCGCCGATCCAGCCTCCCAACGCCATCCCCAGGCCGGCTCCGAGCATCTGGACCCCGTGCGGCGAGCCCATTGGCGCCTGCCCGAAGTACTTGCGATTCAGTATCGGGAATCCGCCGGACTCGCCTCCGTAGCCGACCCCGAAAGCCACGGCGAACAGGTAGAACATCCAGACGTCGTGTGTCCAGAACAGGATAATGACGGTCACGCCCTGAAGAACGTACGCGACTGACATGACCAGCCTGGGCCCGAGGATGTCCGAGAGCACCGGAGTGGCGAGCCTTGTCAGGATGCTGACCGCCGACATCGCCGTCAGAATCCCCGCCGCCAGGACGAGGGAGAGCCCCTCGTACACCGCGATCGGAATGATGTACACGAGGATAACGGCGTGGCCGACGCATCCGAAGAAGTGGATCGAGCTCATATTCCAGTACGACACCGTATGGCGCATGAAGCCCCTGAACAGCTCGACGCGATCGGCGGGAGGTCTGCTGGATCCGATCTTCGGGTCGCCGGGAGCTGACCCGTAGGGCTCGAGTCCCCGGTCGGACGGCCGGTTGCTGTAGACGAGGATCATCGCCGCCATGATCACCGCCGACCCGGCAGCGCTGAGCCAGAACGTGTCCCGCCAGCCAAATGTCTGGATGAGCCAGCCCATGATCGGCGCCGTCAGCGCGGGGCCGAGTCCCCACGCGGCCATCAGCACTCCCATCCCGAGGCCCAGATGCCTGCGGAACCAGGTCATTGCGGACGGGATCAGGGGCACTAGGAACACCGCCTGTGCCACTCCCAGAAGCACGCCGAATGTCACGTAGAGCTGCCAGAGCTCGTTAACAACGCCCATAAGCAGCATGGACACGATGAACAGCGTGCATCCGACGGCCATCGCCTTGCGGGCACCGACGTGGTCGCCGAACGACCCGGCCAGCGGAGAAACGAGCGCGGTTATCACGCTCGAGATCGCATATGCGAGCGTGATCGACCCCTGGCTCCACGCGAACTCGACGGTCAGAGGGTCGATGAAAACCCCGAACGCCATGCGTATCGAGGAGCCGACCATCTGCATGACTGCGATGATCGATACGATTACCCAGGCGTAGTGAGGGTAGAATACCCGGCCTCTAGGACCTCGATTCACTCGCCGTTGATCGCCTTCCACAGGTCGTCGCCGTTGGACTTCCACCAGCCGTGCAGGATAGAGATGTCCGTCCCAATGGAGAAGTGCCGGACGCCAATGTCGAGGTATCTCCTGGCGTCGTCAGGCGACTGGATCTCCGCACGTGCCGCGACTCCCGCGGCGATTGACTCCTTGAAGACCTTGTCGTGCGCGGCCACTACCTCTGGATCGTTACGCTGGCCGGGCTTGCCGATGCTCACGGAGAAGTCCGACCCGCCCCACTGGACCATGTCCAGCCCCGGAAGCTCCAGGATCTCGTCCAGCTCGTCGAGGGCACGCTTCTTTTCGATCATCACGGCAACCACAGTGTCCTGAAGCGCCTTGACGTATTCGGCCGATCCGCCGTACCCCATGTAGGTGTGACGACGTGTCGCCACTCCATACCATCCCCCGTCGTCAGGCGTGTCCGGCTTGATCGTGAGTATCTGCTCCCGGACGTCGTCCGCTGACCGGGCATCGGTGAACAGAACGCTTCCAAAGCCAGAGCCGACCGCCCGCTGCGCGAGATACGCTTGTTGGCTCTGGTCGACCTTGATCATCATACCCATTTCGAACAGCTCCGCGGCTCGGGCCATATTATCGAAATCGTGGAGGTCTGAAGGACCGTACTCGGCCACGAACTCCACGTAGTCATAGATGCCAGTATGTCCGACTGCCTCAATGACCGATGGCCACGTCGAGTGTATGTGGGTACTGACCGTAGGCTCTCCGGACTCCAGCTTCTGTCGCAGCGTATTCGGCTTCATGGTGGCAACCTCCCTTGGTGCGGTCTGGGCTGCCGATAGGATATACCATGTGAGTAGAGACGTGTGAGTTGGAACGAGGAGTCTGCGGATATGGCCGAGAACAAGACGCAGAAGACGGGTGCGAGTGTCGACGAGTTCATGTCCACCGTCGACAACAAGCGCCGCTACGAGGACGGTCTGACGCTTCTGGACACGATGAGGGACGTCACGGGACTGCAGCCGGAGATGTGGGGGCCGAGCATAATCGGATTCGGCGAATACCACTATATGTACGAGTCTGGCCGCGAGGGCGACATGCCCTTGATCGCGTTTTCTCCCAGGAAACAGAGCCAGTCCCTCTACATCATGGCTGGATTCGACGAGTACGATGACCTGTTGGCCAGGCTAGGTAAGCACCGCAAGGGCGCTACCTGCCTCTACATCAACAAGCTGGCGGACGTCGACATCGAAGTGCTGCGCGAGTTGATCCAACAGTCCTACGAGCACGCGAAAGCCAACGCTCGGTAGAAGACCCCGTGCTGGTGCGGCGGAAATTGCGCGCCGACACACTAATCTCTGGGTCACGGTTGATAGATACACGCACAGGCGTCCCACCCGAGCGGTGAAAGCTGGAGCTTCTGTCCTAGTCGGTGCCTCGGAGGCGGGGGTCGAGGAGGTCCCGAACGGCGTCGCCGAACATGTTTACTCCGTAGATCACGGTCGCGAGCGCGATCCCCGGGTACAGTGCAAGGGTTGGCATCCGCTCCATGTACCTGCGCCCTTCGCCGCTGAGCATTCCGCCCCAGCTCGGGACGTCGGGAGGAAGTCCGAATCCCAGGAAGCTGAGCCCTGCTTCAGACATGATCGCCCACCCGATGCTGACGCTGTAGATCACAATAATCGGTGCGGCGATGTTTGGAAACACGTGTCTGAGCACGGTTCCGCTCGCGGTGCTGCCGGTCGCGTGCGCCGCAAGAAAGTAATCGTTCTCCTTGATTCCGATGACCGCGCTCCGCACCACCCTCGACCAACCGATCCCGCTCAAGATACCGATGACCACGACTATCTGCGTCATCCCGCGACCGACAACCGACATCACGGTCAGGAGCACCAGCAGCGACGGAAACGCCATCCAGGCGTCCACGAATCGTTGGATGACAATGTCGTACTTGCTGCCAAAGTAACCGGAGGGAATTCCAATAATAGACGCAACTGTGACCGTCACCGTCGTCGCGGCGAGGCCAATTATCATGGAGACTCGGGCGCCGTGGATGAGCCGGCTGAGGATGTCTCTTCCAATCTGGTCGGCGCCCAACAGATACTTCGTCGATGGAGGCGCGAACCTGTCGATCGCGTGCATCTCGTCGTAGGGGTAGGGCGACAACACGCCCGCGAAGATTCCGCTAAACAGAAGCAGGAATGCAATGATTCCCCCCACGACCCCGAGTGGCTTCTCTCGGACCAGACGACCGAAGAACTCTCGAAACGGGCTCCGCCGCGGGCGAAGGGGTTCTTGTAGAAACTGTTCTCGGGCTTGGCTCATCTATCTGAAACGCACTCTGGGGTCGAGGTATGCGTAGGAGAGATCGACGATGAGGTTCGCCAGGACCACCGCCGCAGCGACCATAATGTTGATCCCGGCAACCATCGTGAAATCGCGACGGTGCAGCATGTCAATCAGGAGCGTCCCCATCCCAGGGAGCGCGAAGATCTGCTCGATGATTACCGAACCGCCGACCAGTACCGGGAGCTCCGCACCCAGGACCGTCACCACAGGAATGAGCGCATTCTTCAATGCGTGCCTGACAACCACAATTCTCTCGCGGAGCCCCTTGGAGTACGCTGTCCTTATGTAGTCCTGCCTGAGCACCTCCAACATCATCGTCCGCGTCATCCTCATCGCGGTGCCGGCCATCGCCAGCCCCAGAATGAAGGACGGAATCGAGAACACCTTGAGGTTGCCCAGAGGATCGTCAAGGAAGCTGACGAGATCGATAGAGGGGGACCAACCCCACAGGAGCGAGGGATAAAGGAGTATGAGCGTCGCGACCCAGAAGCTCGGCATCGCTATGAACAAGATGGCGACGCTCCGACCCATATAGTCGCCGAAGGTGTCCTGCCTGATCGCCGACAGGATCCCAATGGGAATGCTCATCAGCACTGCGATCAGGATCGCGAGCACTCCCAGCTCCACCGTGACCCCGACTCTCGAGAAGATCTGCTCAGTCACGGGCAGACCGTGAGTTAGTGAGACGCCAAGGCTCCCATGGAGGACGATGTCGCGAATCCAACGTCCGTATTGCATGTAGATCGGGACGTCGAGCCCGAGCATTCGGACCAGCGTCTCGCGGTCTACCCCGGCTCGCCCGCGCCTCTCCAGCTCGGCGATCATGCTGTCCACGATGTCGCCGGGGATCATCTGGAGCATCATGAAAACGATAACCGACACCAGGAAAAGGGTGACGATCACCAAGAAGAGTCTTCTGATCAGGTAGTCGCGCATACGGGTTCAGCCGGAACTTGCCGCAATAGTGCTGTGAGGTTTGTACCGGCAGACTGTTGAACTCCGCCGGGGCTCAAGTATGAAAATTGCCGGGGGCGAACCCCCCAGCAATACTTTCAGTCGCTTACAGCAGAAGAATCTAGTGGCCCATCTTGTCCTTCAACTCCTTGTCGACCGACGTCCACATCATGACGCTCGCCCAGGCCTCGTCACCGCCGCCCTCCTGGCCGGTGTAGTCTTTGAGCCACGGCTGGACCAGCATGGTCTGGGGCACGATCGGAAGCATCATCGCCCAATGCTCCCGGATGAAGTACATGTCGGCCTCTCGGGCCAGCGCCAGCATCTGCTCGCGGTCGGTGGCCGCCCATGCCCGCTCGATGAGGTCGTTGAACACTTCGTCAGTAATGCCGGTGTAATTAGACGGCGTGCCCTTGAAGCGTCCGGGCAAGGACGCGAGCGGGTTCGCGTTCTTGTGCCTGCAGCCGCAGTGGCTGAGCCCGTCGTAGCTCTTGTCCGACCTTCTCCGGCCGATCTCGGCACCGTCCGTAACCACGTTCAGGCTGATGTCGACGCCGATCGCCGCCCAGTAGCCCGTGACAAGCTGCGCGAGGTCGATGTCGGAACCCCACGGCGGGTAGATGTCCCAATCGGCGGAGAAGCGTATCCCACCTGAATCGCGAGGATACCCGGCTTCGTCTAGAAGCCTCTCAGCCTCTTCGGCGTTGTACTCGTACTGCCACTTCAGATCGTCGGGCCATTCATCGTATGGAACGAAGTATCCCTTGGCGACTAACGGGGCAAATCCCATCGGTACGGGATTGGCAACGCCCCCATAGTAGGTGAAGTTGATCTCGGTAAGGTTGATCGCCTTCTGCATCGCGATCCGGACATTCTTGTCGTCAAACGGCTTGATACTAACGTCGATCGACCCATCCGTCTTGGACGTGCCGACTAGCGGGACCGAGACGAGCTCCGGGTTGCTCCTCTCAAGGCTCTGGACCTGATCTACTGTCAGGTACTGACCGCCCTGCATGACCGTCTTGCCGGTGCGGAGCGCCGCCACGCGAGCCGCGAGGTCCGGAATGTTGCGCATCTCGATCTTGTCCGCATAGGGAATCTGGAACCCGTAGGCTGGATACCGTGGGTCCATCTTCCAGTAGTCCGGATTCCTCTCGAACTCCAGTGAAGAGCCGGGAACGAAGTCGGAGATGCCATACGGCCCGGTTCCGACCACTACCTCCCAGTTCCGCATGTCACCGAACTCCTCAATTACCTCGGGGGGCTGGATGTCAGACGGCGTCAGGATTCCCAGGATCGTCCCCAGATGGTCCAGCCCGGGAGTGTGAATCTCGACCGTGAACTCGAAATCGCCTGTGGCGTCCGCGGCTGTTGCTGGAACGTTGGGAAGTCCCCAGATGAAAGGACTGGGCCCATCGGCAGCGAACTGGCCGATTCCAAAGATCCTCTGGAAGTGGTGCGCAACGTCATGAGCATTCAGCTGGCGCCCGTTCATCGGCGCCTTGTTGTGCCAGTTCACGTTCTGACGGATATTGAACGTGAATGACGAGACGTCCGGGGCAATCTCCCAGCTCTCGGCGAGCTCGCCTGTCATGTAGCTCATGTCGTAATAGCCGGCTGTGGTGTCGTACTCGTCCAGCGGCAGGGAGAAGTCGATCGTGCCAAGCTCGTCCAGTACGTATGGGCTCAAGTAGTCAAGCCAGCCGCCGTACCAGGAATCGAAATGTTCGGGCAGTCAAACGATCGACAGGGGAATTACTCCGCCCCACTGAGGCGTCTCCACGACCTGACCCCACACGTTCGTCACGAACCTCTCCTGTGGGACGATGACCTCTTTTACCACCTCCACCGGCACGGCCTTCTCGACGGTCTTGACGACCTCAACCTCCTTGATCACCTGCACAGTGACCACGACGGTCTCGCCGGGCACTTGAACTTCCTTTACAACCTCTTTGGTGACGATTCTGTCTACGGGTACTTCTTTGACGACCTCTTTGACGACCTCGGTCACGACGGTCTCGCCGGGAACCTGTACCTCCTTGACGACCTCTTTGATTACGGTCTCGCCCGGGACTTGCACCTCTTTGACGACTTCTCAGGTGCATGCCGTCGCGAGTACAAGCAACAGGACCAGGATGATCCCGAAACCCAGCACCGTTTGGCTCTTGCGGAAGTTATCCAACATGTTTGACTCCTTGGGTCTTTTTGTGTGTTGCCGCGTACTCCGCATCTGTGATTCACGTGTTCGACATGTCGTCAACCACGCTTGTTGCTTCGTAGAGCAGAATGAATCCATATTCCCCGCACGGTGTCAAATCAACTCCGCGACCCGGCAATAGACGCCGATTTCGTAATCCCGTTCCTTCTGAGATAATGCGCGCTGAACTGTTGAATGACATCCCAAGGAGGACCAAATGGGCAGGCTCGATGGCAAAGTAGCGATCATCACCGGGGGCGCGAAGGGACAGGGCGCCGAGGAGGTGGAGCTGTTCGCCTCTGAAGGGGCAAGCGTGATATTCGGCGACGTTCTCGACGACGAGGGCCAGAAGGTCGAGGCACGGGTTGCCGAGCTGGGAGGAGACGTCGAGTACGTTCACCTCGACGTGACAAACGAAGAAGATTGGGGACGCGTCGTCGAACGGGCGGAGACCAAGTACGGCAAGGTCGACATCCTCGTGAACAACGCCGGAATCGCAAACAGACACCCGGGCATGGACGTCTCCGGCGAAGAGTGGGACGAGGTCATGGACGTCAACGCCAAGGGCGTGTTCCTCGGCACCAAGCAGGTGATCCCGGCAATGCAGCGAGCGGGCGGAGGGTCGATCGTGAACATCTCTTCGATCGCCGGAATCCTGGGCCGACCGCTGGCGTCGCCGGCGTACTCCGCTTCCAAGGGCGCAGTGAGGGTGTTCACCAAGTCGACGGCCGGGCGGTTTGCATCCGACGGGATCAGGGCGAACTCAATCCACCCGGGGCCGATCGACACCGACATGATTCGCGCCGCGACCAACTCAGTCCGTCCTGAAACCCGTGTTGGAGAGATCCCCCTCGGCCGCCTCGGGCAGGCCCGCGACATCGCCTACGGCGCACTGTACCTCGCGTCGGATGAGTCCTCGTTCGTCACCGCAAGCGAGCTCACAATCGACGGAGGCGTCACCGGCATCAGGCCGTAGTTACAGATCCATTTAGAAGATCTGCACAGTTAGATCCCGTACAGCGCGTATTGGCGGAGAACAGCGCCACCCTTTCGGACTCAGAGAAATCGGACGGATCTCTTTGTATGCGTCCACAATCGCGTTATGTGCTGAAGAGGCCGTCCACCGGCCAGTTGGTCGCAAAGAGGCCGCGCTCTATTCCGAACGATGCACTGCAGAACGTAGGGGCGGATGCTGTCGACCGTCCATCCCGTACAGCGCCTCGGCGGCGGTTCGCAGGCCGCCCGCCCACTGCTCGAAGTACTCTGGGTTGCGCTCCGCAGGCAGTCCCGCATGGTCAAGGACAATCTTGATGTTCGGAAACCTCGCCGCGAGCGCCCGCAGCTTCCCCATGTCCTGCCATCCGACAGCTATGCTGGCGACCAACCCGTACTTCTCCAGCAGCGCGTATCCCCGGTGAAAGTCCGGCGCGACGAGATAGTCCCCGTGTGAAAAGTCCCTGATGCCTCTCATCCTCGGAAACTCGCAGTGACGCTCCAGCGTGCGCTCCACGGCAGGGTCTCGCAGGTCGGCGTAGGCGACGATCGCGTGGGGAAACCCGGTCCGGTCCGCAGCCTCCTCAAGCCACTCGGTCTCCGTCACCGGATCGGGGGATCCGATCGCCGCCTGGACGTGGACCGCCTTGGTGACGTTCGCGTTCCGTGTAACTTCGATGAAGTCCTCGGCCAGCCAGTTTCGCTCACCTAGCTTCCGGATCAGCGTCCCCAGCGTCCGGTGAACGACGTCCGGCTGCCAGTGGGCGTAGAACAGCTCGGGATGCTGCATATCGTAGAAGTGGACATGCGCATCGACGAATTCGAGCCTTTCCATGCCTACCTCCTCCGCAGTCAATCTTTTCAGTGGGCTGATTATAGTTCATGATGCTCAACAGAGCGGGGGGAGGTGGACTGGGAGCGCGGGCATCTTGCCCGCATGGAGGAGGGGCGGTTTCGTCCTTCGACGGGGCTCTCGTGAGCCTGTCGAACGGCTCAGAACGAACGACGGGCGGGGGACTGGGAGCGCGGGCATCTTGCCCGCATGGGGGGAGGGGCGGCTTCGTCCTTCGACGAGGCTCTCGTGAGCCTGTCGAACGGCTCAGGGCGAACGAGCCCGCACCTCCTTCCCGACTCCCGTGGAAGTGGGAGTCCAGCGGTTGCTCTGACCGACCAACCGCGAGGGCAAGTGATCGCCAGGTCACGTTTGCCTGCTGAGCGGGCCGATAATATAATCCGGTAGAATCGCTAACCAGGAGAACCGCCATGGGAGACACCGACCTCTCACTCATTGCCCACCTCATGCGGCGCGCCGGGTTCGGGGCGTCCCGCGACGAGCTCGAAGCGTGCCTCGCCCAGGGCTACGAGGCCACTGTGGAGGACCTGCTCCATCCCGAGCGCCAGGAGCCCGTCGACATCTACGAGTTCCTTCGCTACTACTACTTCCAGTGGAAGCCCGGCACACTTGGCGGGATCGGACAGTCCGGCTGGGTCTGGAGGATGATCAACACCAAGGCGCCGCTACAGGAGAAGATGTGCCTCTTCTGGCACCATATCTTCGCGACAGGCGTCTCGAAGGTTGACCACTACGACGAGATCATCGATATGATCGACCTTTTCCGGGAGAAGGGGCTAGGGAAGTTCAGGGAACTGCTAATCGAGGTCTCCAGAAACCCGGCGATGCTGTTCTGGCTGGACAACCAAGAGAACCACGCAACCGCCGTCAACGAGAACTGGGGCCGGGAGCTCCTCGAGCTGTTCACGATGGGCGTTGGGAACTACACTGAGGAGGACGTCTACGAGTGTTCGCGTGCGTTCACCGGCTGGTCGATGACGCCCAAGCTCCCGAGGTTCCACATGGGCAGGTGGGACTGGTACTTTGAGTACAGGCCCGACGATCACGATAACAGCGATAAGACCTTCCTCGGTCAGACCGGCAACTTCGACGGCGAGGACGTCATCGACATCATTCTCGCCCAGCCCGCGACCGCGAGATTCATCGCGCGCCACCTCTACAACTTCTTCGTTGCCGACGAGGTCCAGGTGCCGGCCTGGAATGATACGCCCCCGAAAGACCCGGATGCGGTCGACGTCATTGCGAACGCGCTGTCGGAGTCCGGATTCGACTTGCGCCACACGCTGCATGTACTGTTCAACTCTGACTTCTTCAAGGAGGCCCGATTCACGAAGGTCAAGAACCCCACCGAGGTCGTGGTCGGAACGATGAGGATGGTCGGCGGAGCGGAACTCCCCGGTCCGGAGGTCTTCGACTACTCCAACCACATCACCTACATGGGCCAGGAGCTGCTAAACCCGCCGAGCGTCGAAGGGTGGCATTCGGGTGTCGAGTGGATCAACAGCGGCTCTCTGATGAAGCGCGCCAACTTCGTTGCGGACATGATGGGTGAGATCAATCGACCCGGCGTCAGGAGCATTGTCGACCGCGTCAGGGCCTCGAAGACGTCCCCGGAGGCTGTGGTAGACACCTGTCTCGATCTCCTTGGCCCGGTTGACGTGCATTCCGAGACCAAGACAGAGCTGATCGACCACGCTGCGCTCCAAGGTGATCTGGAGTGGGACAACTCAAATGAGGAAGCCTCCGCACGGCGCGTCACCGAGATCCTCCAGCTAATCGTCGCCACGCGTGAGTACCAGTTCGCGTAGGAGGAAAGAGGAAAGAGGAGCGAGAAAAGAGAGGGACGGCCATCGACGGCTCATCCTCGCAGCCTTGTATCCAGGTACGCTCGTCTAGTCCCTAAAGACGCCCGCCGGAGAAGGAGATAGTTGCAGAGTGCTCACCAGGATAGTTGAAGACAGGGTCTACGACTTTAGTCATGTCGTCGGAGGCCGCGATCAGGTCCACAGTCCGCGCGCTATCGCAGTTGACGGACACGGCCATGCTTTTGCGGTCGTCAATCGCCCCGACCGCGGGGGCGTCACTATCACCAGGTACTCAGTCGGGCAGAATGCAGGGGACGAGGAGATCGTAAACCACATCGGCCGTCGGGGCGTGGATCCGGGCGAGTTTGAGTGGCCGGCTGGCATCGCGGTGGACTCCGATCGCAATCTGTACGTCGCAGACGCATTCATCGACCGCGTTTCCGTGTTCACAGAGGACGGTGACTTCCTGCGGATGTTCGGATCGTCCGGCACAGGCCCCGCACAGTTCACCCGCCCGTCCGGCATTGCCGTCGAGTCCGACGGCAATGTGCTGGTCGTAGACACGCTGAATCATAGGGTGCAGCGTCTGACCCCAGGCGGTGAGCACGTCGCCGAGTGGGGATCGCAAGGCTCCAATCAGGGCGAGTTCGACTCCCCCTGGGGGATAACCACAGACTCAGAAGGCTGCATCTACGTCGCCGACCACAAGAATCACCGCATCCAGAAGTTCGACCCCGACGGGTCCTTCATACTCCAGTTCGGCAGTCACGGCGACGGCAAGGACGAGCTAGATCACCCGTCGGACGTCGCGGTCGACCCCGACAGCGACATCTACGTGTGCGACTGGGCGAACCACCGTGTCCAGGCCTTCGATTCCGAGGGAAGGTTCCTGACCTCATTCCGCGGCGATGCGCAGGACCTCTCGAAGTGGCAGGTGGAGTACGTTGGGAGCAACCCCGATGTATACAAAGCCCGAAGGCGCGTCTACACCCTTGAACCCGAGTGGCGCTTCGCGATGCCGATGGCGGTCGCCTTCGACGACGCCAACTCACGACTACTGGTCGCCGACACCCAGCGCTGGCGGATCCAGGTCTACAACAAGCTCCACGACTATGACGACCCCCAGTTCAACATCTGAGGCGCCATGAAGTACCTGAAGACAATCGGGTTCAACTCCAATCAGCCCATCGGCAGGGGCTTCAACTACCCCTACGACGCCGCGTTCAGCGCCGACGGACGCATCTTCGTCCTGAATCGAATGGGCGGGGTTAGCGCCCGCGGCATCCGGATCCAGATATGTACCTTTGACGATGACTGGCTCGGCGAGTTCAGCACGGGCCCAGGCGATGGAGACGACCAGTTCAGAGTCCCGGTCTGCATGGCCTTCGACTGGAACGACAATCTCTACGTCACAGACGAAGCGCTCAACGAGATCAAGGTCTTTGACAGTAGCGGAGACTTTGTTCGGAAGTGGGGAACGAACATCCCTGGCGTCGGCTCTCTCGAAGGGCCCGCCGGAATCACCCACGCGGCGGATGGCTCTGTGTACGTTGTTGAACAGTACGCGAATCGGGTCCGCAAGTTGTCGCCCGATGGAGAGCCGATCGCGGCTTGGGGCGAGGAGGGCAGCGGCGAGGGCCAGTTCAACCTCCCTTGGGGTGCTGCGACGGACACGGGTGGAAACGTGTACATCGCCGACTGGAGGAACGATAGAGTCCAGAAGTTCTCCTCAGACGGGGAGTTCATCGCGGCCTATGGCGAGTCCGGCGAAGGAGACGGCCAATTCTACCGTCCAAGCTCGGTCGCTGTGACCCGGGACGGCTACATCTGCGTGGCCGACTGGGGGAACGAGAGAGTACAGGTCCTCGACCCTGATGGAGAGTTCGACCAGATGTTGCAGGGCGAGGCGACGCTCTCCGTATGGGCGGAGGAGTGGCTGGGGGTCAACCCCGACGAGTACGGCGCCCGGAATCGATCTGCCCTTTTGGTCAAAGATCTCCCCGCGCATCTGACAAGTCGCTACCACACCGCGTCCCAGTCCGAGCCGATCTTCTGGGGCCCAGTCTCGGTTAGCCTGGACTCACAAGACCGTCTCTACGTCACCGAACACAGCCGCCACAGAATCCAGGTCTATGCACGGGGAGTTTAGGCTCAAAGGAGTAGGCATTTGCACACCGAACAGCGTGACCTAAAAGCGCACCTTGCCAGACGGGCCGGGTTCGGAGCGACCCCTGACGAGCTCGATCGCTACGAAGAGCTCGGATACGAGGCCCTCGTCGAGAAGGTGCTGAGTCCTGAGAATCCGGCGAACGTCCCGGACGATCTGATCTTCAGACGCCACATCGATCTCCACGCACAGCAGGGTCACAACGCGGCGTACTGGGCGTACCGGCTGATCTCGACGCAGTGCCCCCTGGAGGAGAAGATTGCGCTCTTTTGGCACGGCGTCTTCGCCACCGGCGAGCACAAGCTGAACAACCTCGGCTCTCTCACCAATCAGATCGACACTTTCCGAAGACACGGGCTCGGACGGTTCGACGATCTCCTCATCGAGCTGTCGCGCGATCCCGCGATGAGCATCTGGCTGGACAACCACACCAACCACAAGGATTCCATCAATGAGAACTACGGCCGCGAGATCCTTGAGCTATTCTCTATGGGTGTGGGCAACTACACCGAGGACGACATCAAGGAGTGCGCACGGGCTTTCACGGGTTGGACGGTGAAAAACGGCGAGTACATGGCCATGATGGCGATGAAGGACTCGATCTGGCCCTACGGTCGAATCTTCTGGCACCACGAGTATCGCGAGGACGACCACGACGACGGACAGAAGGCGTTCCTCGGGGAGTCTGGGCCGTTCGGAGGAGAGGACGTCGTGGAGATCATCTGTCGACAGCCCGCGACCGCGCGATTCCTCTCAAGGCACCTGTACAACTTCTTCGTCGCCGACGAGGTGCCGGTGCCGCAGTGGTCAGACACCCCGCCGCGAGACCCTGACGCGATCGATCGACTCGCTGAAGCCTACTTCGAGCACGACCATGACCTGCGGGCGATTCTCCGCGTCCTATTCAACTCAGAGTTCTTCAAGGAAGCAGTGTTCAAACGCGTGAAGAGCCCGGCGGAGGTCATCGTCGGTACGCTGCGCAAGACGGGAGAGTTCCGTGTTCCCGTAAGCGGGGACGCTGGGATCTTCCAGGTGATGGAGGAGTGCGGCTTTATGGGGCAGAATCTCCTGGACCCGCCGTCAGTGGAAGGATGGCACACCGGCGAGGAGTGGATTACCAGCGGCTCGCTGGTGGACAGGGTCAACTTTGCGGCTCGACACATCACCGACGCGTCGAATCCCGGCGTCGCAGACATGGTGGGCCGAGTTACGAAGTCGGCCTCATCGGGACCTGATGACCTCGTCGATGCCTGTCTCGACGTCCTCGGCCCGATGGACGTGGCCGACGATACTCGCAGCCTGCTCGACGAGCTTGCAACCGGTGGAATGAAAGACGGCGTCACCCAGGAGTTGATCCTGGACCTGTTCAAGCTGATCGTCTCGAGCCGCGAGTACCAGCTCTGCTGATTCGGGCCGCTCTCCAGCGGGGAGACCCGGAGGTATCTCTTGTCCACATTTCTTATCAGCATTCAGAGGCAGCTTCTCAAGGGGTGGCCACCGGCTAGGGCGATCAAGAAGGCCGTATCTCGCCTAACCTGCCCGTTTGTGTAAGGGCTAGCCGCCCGGCGCCAGCTCCTCGACGACCCTGACGTAGGACTCCTGGTCTGGCTCGTTCAGGACCAGGCGAATCTCGTCAACGCCCGCGTCGAAGAAGGTCTGCATCTGGTTACGGCACTCTTCAGGGTCGCCGATGATAGTGAAAGCGTCGACCATCTCGTCTGTAACGAGGCTTGCGGCGCGGTCCCGCTCACGATTCAGGTAAGCCTCGCGAATGCGCTCGGCCTCCTCACGGAATCCGATCCGGCGCATGTACTGGTAGTAGAACACGCCCATGCCGCCGATGTAGAACGCGATGTGGGGCCGCTCCCGATCGCGAGCGGCTTGGATGTCGTCCGTAACGTAGACCGACACCTGCGGCGAGAGTGTTATTTCGTCGATAGACCGTCCCGCCGACTCCGCTCCCGCCCTGATCTCGGAAATCGACGTCTCCATCCTTGAGGGTGCGAGGAAGATGGGCAGCCAACCGTCCGCGAGCTCCCCGGTCAGCCGGAGGCTCGGCGGACTGAGAGACGCGATATAGATCGGGAGATAGTCGCGGAATGGCTTGAACCGGAGTCTGAACCTCTGCGTGTGATAGAACTCCCCATCGTGGTCGATCCGCTCCCCGGCGATCGCCTTGCGGATGATATCGATGTACTCCCGCATCCTCGTCAGAGGCTTGCGGAACTTCTCCCCATGGAAGTCCTCGATCACAAGTTGCCCGCTGGCGCCGAGGCCGAGGAAGAACCGGCCTTCGGACATCAGGTCCAGGTTTCCTGCGGTCATTGCGATGTTCGAAGGCGATCGCGCGAAGATCGGAACGATGCTGGTCCCGATGCGGATACGGGACGTGACCGCAGCGATCTGCGCGAGCGACGTGAAAGCGTCCTGTGCCCACGCTTCACCGGTCGTGATACTGCTGTACCCCAGGGCGTCGGCGCGCGTCGCCAACTCCAGAGTATCCCTCCAACTGCCGCCCGGCGACCTGAGCCCCATTATCCCTACGTCGCCCATCCTGGAAGATTCCTTTCCACGTTGTCAGTCAGTCGATACGTTGTGGCTTCTACTATAGTCTCCTTCAAGCGCGTGTTGCACCCGGACCACGGTCCGTAGGCAAGTCCCTGATCGGACATTCTCGAGTCACCTCTCCCACCGCGCCGATCCGCCCTCCGGGCGCTATACTGTCGCCATTGGTACGGTGCTCACGGGTCTCGGCGACTCCGGCCATAAGGGCGGGCCCATAGTGACACCCACACATAGGTTCAGATCGGGAGATTCTAATGGCAAACATCGCAGGCTCCATCGTTGACGCTGAGAGTGGGCAAGCCGTCGCCGCAAGGGTGAGAGTGGTCGACTCCACGGGCCGCTGCGTCAGACCCGACGGCGCAATCCTGAAAGTTGGAACCGGTGACCCTTTCTTCTACTCCGACGGCTCGTTCTCGGTAGAAGTGTCCCGAGGGCCGGCCCGGGTCGTTGTCGAACGCGGCACCGAGTACGTGCCGGCGACGCTCGACCTGGATGCTCCGTCACGTGGGTCTGTCACTGTGGACGTCGCGCTGGAAAGGTGGACCGACCTGGGTGACCGGGGCTGGCACCCGGGGAACACGCACATTCACTACGACGAGAAAGAGACTCGTCCGGATGAGCGACTTCGGCTGGACCCTCGCGTCGAGGACCTGCGCATGACAGCGGTCAGCATCCTGAAGCGCTGGGACCTGGAGTACGCCACGAACAAATATCCGACGGGGATGCTGACGGACTTCTCCTCCGCTCACCACTACGTCCAGTGCGGTGAGGAGAACCGGCACAACTTCGATGCCTGGGGTCCGACCGGCTACGGCCACATCATGTTGCTGAACATCCGGAATATCGTCGAGCCGGTGAGCCGTGGACTCCTGGTCGACGCTTTCGATCCGGACTATCCGCCGCTCAGCTACGCGTGTGACGAGGCCCATACGCAGGGCGGTGTGGTGATCTGGTGCCATAACGGGCAGGGCATGGAAGCGCCGGTTGCTGCGGCCCTCGGGAAGCTTGACGCCTTCAACCTGTTCGATCCGGTCCGAGCCGACGTCGAGTACGATATCTACTACCAGATGCTGAACGCAGGACTCAGGTTGCCCGCCTCTACAGGCTCTGACTGGTTCATTTGCAACGCCAATCGCGTGTACGCCCACACTGGCAGGCCATTCGAATACGCGGACTGGTTGGAGGCTCTAAAACAGGGGAACACGTTCATTACCAATGGACCCGCTCTGTGGCTCGAAGTCCAGGGCCAGGGCCCTGGCGCCGAGATCGAGATTGCTCAGGGCGGGCAGCTATCGGTCCGGGCAAGTTGGGAGTCGCACTACCCCATAACTCGGGCGGAGGTCATGTTCAATGGCCGAGTCGCAACAGGTAAGGACTATGCGGAGGGGTCGCGAGAGGGACTGATCGAGGTCGACCTGCCCGCGCTATCGGACGGTTGGATCGCCGCGCGTCTCTCGAGTACTGCGCGGGACAGCTTCGACCAACCGGTGTTCGCCCACACGAGTCCGATCTACGTCCGCACCGGTTCTGCGAGCCCTGAGCAGGCCGTCGCGGCCACGGCGTTCGCGAATCGCATCGACACGGATCTCGAACGCATCCGTGTCAGAGGCAAGTTCTACAGCGATGACCAGCGCAGGGAGATCGAGGATCTGTTCCGTCAGGGACAGCAGGTCTACCGGGATTTGCTCACGTAGGCGGAGCCGGAGGTCTCTGCAGCCGCCGTGCCGCGTGTAATACAATGCGGCGGTGAAATCGAAACTGGTCCTATGCTGGCGGCGGGACCGGGAGTTGAACCCGCAAGGAGAGAAGGAGTCGACAGTGACAACGGTCACTCAATCTTGGACTGAACAGATGGTACAGGCTGCCGGCACAACCGTGCAGGTCGTCAAGGGTGGAGAGGGCGATCCACTCCTCATCCTTCACGAAGAGATGGGCCACCCCGGCTGGATGGACTATCACGAGCAGTTGGCGGACCAGTTCGAGCTCACGATCCCGTCGCATCCGGGGTTTGGGGACTCCCCCTATCTTGACTGGATTATGAACATGCGCGATCTGGCCGGTTGGTATCTGATGGCTCTCGACGACATGGGGGTCGGCCGGGTCAACCTGATGGGGTTCTCCTTCGGCGCATGGCTTGCGGCTGAGATCGCCACGATGCGGCCAGACCGGTTCAAGAAGCTCGTGCTCGTTAACGCTATGGGGATAAAGCCGCCGTCGGGCGAGATCTACGATATGTTCCTGGTCGAAGCCAAAGAGTTTCTGACTGACAGCTTCCTCGATCCCAAGAACACGCCGGAGTTTGAGAGGATCTGTCCGGAGGAGCCGTCACCCGAGCAGGCAGAGGGCTGGGAGGTCGCTAGGGAACAGGCCTGTCGCCTCGGTTGGCGGCCCTACATGTACTACCGAGCGCTGCCACACCTACTGCCGAACCTACGCAGCCTCCCTACGAAGATCATCTGGGGCAGAGACAACCCGATTGTCCCCCTGTCCGCCGCTCAGGTGTACCACGAGTCTATACCCGGCTCAGAGCTCTCCATCATCGACAACTGCGGCCACCGGCCTGAGATCGAACGCCCCGACGAGTTCGTCAGTCAGGTCGGGGGGTTTTTGACAAGGTAATCCGGACTCTAGCGGTGTCCTCGTCTATCTAGTCAAATTCAGAACTCGAACCACAAAGTCCCTGACTAGTGTCCGATCATCGTCGAACTCGAACTCTTCCATGAAGCCGTGATAGAAGTTGGCATGGAACTTTTCGGCGATTGAGAACCCTGCAATCAGAGGGAGGTTATCAGACTCAGCCGCGAGCCTCTGTGTCGCCGCCTTCATGTCTCGATGACTCCCATACGACCAGCCACGCTGCTGGGCGACGGCCATAACGCCGTGCGTCGCGGCGCCCCACATCTTCTCGGACGCCTGTAACACTTCGCCGTCGGCGAACTCTCGATCCGCCGCGTCAAGGAACTCTTGCGCCGTTTGAATGTGTTCTTGCGTAAGCATCGTTCCAGTCCCGTCAATGTGCTCGCCGTCAATGCCTAAGTATACCAGAGGCTCCGATTGCCCCATCCGTCTCTCGCTGGTAGACTGTGCCGCAATCGCAAAGGTGCGACAAACCGCAGGAGACGCCCATGTTCATCGGTCATTTCACCGAGCGGCCGTATCAGGATCCTGAATCCGGATACTTCGGCGCGACCGGACTGCCGATCAAAGACCTCACCGTCAGCAACGATATCTACGACTCCGAGCTCGGTGCCGACTTGTACAACCGCTACCTCGACGAACGCCTCTACGCCGAGGAGGTCGGCTTCGACGGAATCATGCTCAATGAGCACCACAGCACCCCGTTCTGTATGGGAGGCGTCGTAAACGTTGAGGCGTCGGTCCTCGCCAAAACTACCAGCAGAGCGAAGATTGTCATCCTAGGCAACATCCTGCCGATCTGGGACGATCCGCTCTGGCTCGTCGAGCAGTTGGCGACTATCGACATGATTTCCCGCGGTAGGCTCGTGTCTGGCTGGGTGAGGGGCACCGGGCGCGAGAGTATTGCCCACAACGCTCCGCCTCCGTACAACTGGGAGCGCTTCCAGGAGGCCCACGACTTCATCGTCAAAGCGTGGACCACCCCAGGCCCATTCCGATGGGAGGGCAAGCACTACAACTACAGGTACGTCAACCCGTGGATGAGACCGTACCAGAAGCCCCATCCCCCAATCTGGCTGCCAGGGGTCGTGAGCCGTGATTCCCTTATATGGGCGGCCAAGAACCGAATACCCTACATCATGCTCGCGACCAAGCTCGGCCCGACCCAAGAGGCGTTCCAGATCTACCACGACACAGCCGCTGAACTGGGCTACGAGTCAGGCCCCCAGAACATCGGATACCTTTGGAAGGTGCACGTCGACGAGACCGAAGAGTTGGCCGACGAGGTCGGCAGAAAGTTCGTCCAAGGACCGAGCAATCCATTCCTGGCGGGGAACGAGGGCGCGGACAACGCCGCGGTCAGAACGCTTCCTGGGCTGACTTCTCGGAGGCGAGTGCTGCCAACACGGGACGCCGCCACAGCCAACCGTGGAGGGGTCATGAGCTCGTCATACGAAGAGCAGCTCGCGAACTACACCATCGTTACCGGAACTCCGGATACTGTGATCCCCAAGATTCGACACGTTCTCGAAACTCTCAGACCAGGCAGCGTCTTCTTCTGGGATGGCGACGGCGCGATGACCCACGAGGACCAGATGCGCAGCCTCCGGCTTATGGGGGAGTATGTCCTGCCAGCCGTCAGCGAGATTGCCGACGAGCTCGAGCTTCCGAGCCCGTTCGAGGTCAATCCGGCGACCGGGAAACCCTTCGAAGAAGAGCCAGAGGAGGCCGAGGCCCAGAGCGTCGCCGACTAGCGGGCCAGTCGACTCGATCCATCTGATATAGCCGGCCCGGCGGGAACGCAATTCCGCCGGGCCTTTCACTTGTAGAGGGAGCTTGATTTGAACCTGACCAGACGGCGCGAAGAATACAGGGCGATTCTGGACGGAAACGAATGCCTCCACCCGGCGTCCGTTTACGACCCGATCTCGGCGCGGATAGCCGAGGATCTCGGATTCGAGGTCATGATGTTCGCAGGGTCCATAGCATCAGCGACGGTCCTCGGGGCTCCGGACTACATCGTGATCACACTCACCGAGTTCGCCCAGCAGGTCCACCGGATCTGTCGCGCAGGAACGCTACCCCTGATGGTCGACGCGGATCACGGCTACGGTAATGCCCTGAACGTCCAGCGCACAGTCGAGGAGTTGGAGACCGCCGGTGTGGCGGCACTTACGATTGAGGACACAGATCTCCCTCGACCGTTCGGCCAGTCGGGCCAGAGCCTCATCCCCCTGGACGAAGGAATCGGGAAGATGAAGGCCGCGCTGTCCGGCCGACAGGATCCCACTCTAGTTGTCGCCGGACGCACGAGTGCCATCGCCATCGAGGGTCTAGATGAGGGGATCAGGCGCGCGAAATCCTACGAAGCCGTGGGCGTCGACGCCGTCTTCATGACCGGTGTCAACAGCAAACAGCAACTTGAGGCCCTGAACGCGGAGCTCAATGTGCCCATACTCCTGGGTGGGATGCCAGTCGACCTGACCGACAGGGGCTACCTGGGCTCACAGGGCGTGCGGATCGCGCTGCAGGGGCACCTTCCATTCATGGCCGCGATCAAGGCGACCTACGATACGCTCAGGGCGCTTCGTGAGGGGGTGGCCCCGTCCGACCTGAGCGACACCACCGCGTCGCCCGATCTGGTCGCACACGTCACCCGACTCGATCAGTACGACTCTTGGGTTCGCGAGTTCCTTAGCTAATCGACCATTCTCATATCGGAGTTCCAACGATGCCCAATCCAACGAGAATCGAAAAGGTCGAGTCCTATCTCTGGAATCGCTGGCTGCTGATCAAGATCCGCTGCGAGGACGGCACCGTCGGAATCGGCGAGGGCGGAGTGCATGGCTGGCAACGCCCCACCAAGACGATGATCGAGACCATGGAGCCGTACCTGATAGGTCAGGACCCCCACAAGATCGAGCACCACTACCAGTGGCTCTATCACAGCTCGCACTTCATGGGCTCGGTCGTGCAGGGGGCTCTCTCCGCGATCGACATAGCGCTGTGGGATATCAAGGGTAAGCGCCTCGATGTCCCGATCTACGACCTTATGGGCGGGAAGACGCGCGATCGTGTCCGCTGTTACATGCACGTCGGCGCTCCCGAGGACAACGACACGGCCGAAGGACTTGCGGAGGACGCCCTCAAGGCGGCGAACGAAGGATTCACTGCCGTCCGATTCACCCCGTTTCCAAGGGATTACTATCTCCACAGGTCGTACAGCGGCTGGGCCGACGAGGCCGTCAACCGCGTCGGCGCGGTGCGCGAAGCGGTCGGTCCGGACGTCGACCTGTGCGTGGAGATCCATCGGCAGATGAACCCTGCCGAGAGCATCTGGCTCGGTCGCAGATTGGAACAGTTCAACCCGTTCTTCTATGAGGACCCGATGCTGCCGGACAGCCCCGCAATCATGGGCGACGTTGCTGAGCAATGCAACATCCCGATCGCGACCGGTGAGCGATTCACCACTATCTTCGAGTACCAGCAGCTACTGGAGGCCAAGGCCGCGTCGTACATACGTCCCGACCTCTGCCTCTGCGGCGGACTGTCCGGATGCAAGAAGGTCTCGGCCATGGCAGAGGCGCACCACGTCAAGGTGATCCCACACAACCCGCTGTCTCCGGTCAGCACCGCCGCCTGCGTCCAGCTCGACGCCTGCATCCCCAACTTCGCACTCCAGGAGTACACAGGGGAGTCAGCTCCTCCCAAGAGCGACCTGCTGCGGAACCCGCTTGAGCTCGTTGAGGGATACCTGACCGTCCCCGACGGCCCCGGCCTTGGAATAGAGCTCAACGAAGACGCCCTCGCTCAACCCGAGACCCCCAAAGTCCTCGACACGCCCATCGGCTTCGACGGCTCGGTCCAAGACAGATAGAATTGTGAATTATGAATGTTGAATAGTGAAAACCGGGTCACATAAGTCTCGACCTGCATTTCTAATTCACTATTCTCAATTCGAAATTCACCCTTCCCATACGTACTTTCTCGCCGCGTCCTCGTCTAGGTCGCAGCCCCAGCCGGGGGTTGTCGGGATCGTCATGTAGCCGTTTTCGATCTCTGGAATGACCGTCGTGAGCTCGTCGCGCCAAGGGGCCGAGTCGACGTCGCTCTCCATGATCCGGACGTTTGAGACGGCCGCTGTGAGGTTGAGACTCTGGAACGACGACAGGTGAGAGTTGTAGTTGTGCGGAGCGATGTTCAGCTCGTAGACCTCCGCCAGGTCCGCCACCTTCTTCGCCTGCGAGAACCCCTGCCACTGGACGTCCACCTTCACCGTGTCCATCGCGTGCTTCCTGAAGTACGGCTGATACTGCCGGAGGCCGAGTAGCTGCTCCCCCGAGCAGATCGGGGTGCGCTGCTGCGCCTTGAGCTGCGCGAGAGCGTCGGGGTCCTGGTTGTCGATCTCCAGCCAGAACAGGTCGAACGGCTCCAGCGCGCGGCCGATCGCGATTGCGCCCTCGGTCTTGAAGTTGTAGTTGATGTCCAGGCAGATGTCGATGTCCGGCCCGACCGCCTCCCGCATCGCGCCGATCTGACTGACCGTGTGGTGGACTAGATCTGTCGGCGCGTTCTGATCGTTTGCGCCAGCGAACATGTTGTTGATCACCGAGGGGCTCTCGCCCGGGAAGATGATGTTCGTCTTGAACGCCGAGTAACCGGCGTCCACGGCCTCCCGCGCGCAGTCGGCGACATCCTCCATGGTGCTCAGCTTTGGCTTCCCCCATACCTCGGCCATCCGCGCCCTGTATGTGGCGAGGTGCGACCAGTAGACACGCTGCCTGTCCCTGAACGGGCCGCCAGTGAGCCTGTAGACCGGTACTCCGTGGTACTTACCCTTGATATCCCACAAAGCAAGCTCGATCCCAGCGATCGCCATCGCCGTCGCGCCGCCGGAGGAAGCCCGCGTGTGCCGGTACATGTCCATCCACAGCTTGTCTACCGGCAGAGGGTCCTGGCCGATGAGACCCTCTCCCAGGTCTTCCACCAGCGCCGGAAGACCTCTTGCGAACGAGCCCGTCCCGTACTCCGAGTACCCCGTGATCCCCGCATCGGTGCGGATCGCACAGTACAGCCACGGCATTCGGCCGAAGCTCTTGACCAGGAAGTTCTCAATCGCGGTGATCTTCATGTTTCAACCCCTTCGAGAATTGAGAATTGAGAATTCAGAATAGTGAAGGATCGAGTGCCGGTTACCTGCCCAAGAATCACATTTCCAATTCGAAATTCAACCTGCCCATGCGTATTTGCGTGCGGCCTCTTCAACGAGTTCACAGCCCCAACCCGGCGCTGTTGGCACCGTCATGTACCCATTGACGACCTCGGGTCTCTCGGTGAAGAGCTCAAAGCGCCACGGCACCCCTTCAGGGTCGCTCTCCATGATCCGGACGTTGGATACCGACGCGCAGAGGTGTACCGACTGGAAGCTGGCCAGCTCGGACGCTGGGTTGTGCGGCGCGATGTTCAGCTCGTACGTCTCGGCGACGTCTGCCACTTTCTTGGACGGTCCGAATCCCTGCCACTGCACGTCTAACTTCACGGTATCCATCGCGCGAAGCTCGAAGTAGGGCAGGTACTCGCGGACGCTGAAGTGCTGCTCGCCCGAGCAGAGCAGGGTAGAGGTCGACGCCTTGAGTTGGGCCAGCGCCTCAGGGTCTTCGTTGTCGTGCTCGATCCAGAAGAGGTTGTACGGTTCGAGCGCCCTCGCTATGCGAATCGCGCCCTCGGTCTTGAAGTTGTAGTTGATGTCCAGGAGGATGTCGACCGAGGGTCCGACCGCCTCGCGCATCACCGAGATCTGCTTCTCCGCGTTGCGGACGATCTCGGTGTCGGCTCGCTGGTCGTGGTTCAGCCCGTCCTGAGCCTGTGAGATCATTCTCGGCGGGTCGCCCGGCCACAGGATGTTGGTCTTGAAGGCGTCGTAGCCGGCCGCGGGCGCCTCCTGCGCGGCGGCGGCAACCGCGTCCCAGTCCTTGAGCGGGCGGTCCGGGGCGAGCGAAGGGTTGCCCGCCCGCGCGCTCGCCAGGTGCGACCAGTAGACGCGCTGAGAGTCCCTATAAGGCCCGCCCACGAGGTTGTTGACCGGTACTCCGAGCGCCTTGCCCTTAATGTCCCAGCACGCCAGCTCGATCCCGGCGATTCCCATTTGGGCGATCCCGCCAGGCATTGCGCGGAGGTGGCGGTAGAGGTCGAAATAGAGCTTCTCGACCGCCTCAGGGTCCTTGCCGATCACCAGAGGCTTCAGGTCCTCGATCAGCCCGATCAGCGCATGTGCCGCCACTCCAGACCCGAACTCGCCGTAGCCGGTGATCCCCTGATCCGTCCGGACCGCCGAGAACAGCCAGGGCCTGCGCCCTCCGTCCACTACAAAGACTTCAACGTCAGTGATCTTCATGACGGAGGACTCCTTCTGAGGCCCTGGGTCGCGGATGCGGACACTGGATGCCTGGACGGATGTAGGGTTAAAGCTCCGGACCTACGGTGCAAGCCGCCGGAGCTGGTCGACGATGTCCAGTCCGACACGCTCGCTCCACGCAGCGAGAAGCTGGTTGGCGATTGGGCCTGGCGCTTCTTGGCTGAGCTCGCGGTTGTCGATGCGACCTACCGGCAGGATGCAGAACGGCGTACTGGTGAAGAACGCCTCGTCCGCGGTGTAAAGGTCGTACGGCTGTAGATCGTCTTCGATCGCCGGGATGTTCAGCGTGTCTGCAAGCTCCAGTACTGTCATCCTCGATACGCCCTGGAGAGTGCTGTTGTCCCGCGGCGTTCTGATCGTCCCATCGGTGACGACCATCAAGTTAGCACCCGTGCCCTCGCTAACGTAGCCGTCGGTGTCGAGAAGGACGGCGTGTGCGTCGGGGTCTACGTCGGCTGCCTCGAGCTCCGCCAGGACGAAGTTCATTCGGCTGTAGTGCTTCACCTTGGGGTCGAGACTTTCCGACGAGTAGGCACGCGTCTTGGGGATGACCGCATGAGCCCCGCCGTCGTATGCCGGCGCCCACCGGGCAGCGCCGAGAGGGCTGATCCAGATCGACACGTTGGCTGGATCGACACCGCGCCGCCCGTTTCCGCCGGTGACGATCTGCGTGATCATGTAGTCGTCGTTCAGGCTTCTCCGCAGCCCCTCGTTGCGATCGACCACCTCGAGGGTAAGTCGCTCCATTTCATCGATCGACAGACCGGGATCGAGCCTGACGTACTTCAGCGATCGGTACAGCCGGACGAGGTGGTCCCGGAGTCTAAATACCTTTCCGTCGAACGTCCTGGACGTGTCGAACACGACGTCGCCGACTTTGAAGCCACGATCAGACATGCTGATCTGGGCCTTGTCTACATCAAAGTACTCGCCGTTCAGCCATATCTGGTATTCCAAAGTGGTCACCCTCACCCCAACCCTCTCCCGTCCATGGAGAGGGAGTCTCTCTGCTCCGTTCGTCCTGAGCTTGTCGAAGGGCGACCTGACTCTGTTCGTGTCACCCGCCCCCAACCCTCTCCCGTCCAGGGAGAGGGAGTCTCTCATTCCGCTTTCCTATTTCCTAACCTACGGTCGCACCGCCCTCTTCGGCCTCTGTGCCAGCTTGTGGAGCATCGGCTGAGCGAGCTTCACGAACCTGCACGCCAGCGCGCGGGTCTCTCTCGGGTCGATCAGGTCGACCACATCGCCCTTGTACGCGGCCCTGAACGGCGAGCGGAACTTCATAAGCCGGTTCTCGATCATCTCGCGATGCGCGTCCGGGTCCGGCGCGTTCTCGATCTCGCGCCGGTAGGCCGCCGCGACGCCGCCCTCGATCGGGATACCTCCCCACTCTCCGGCGGGCCAGCCGAATCGGAGATTCAAACCATTGGGGTGGCCGAGGCTGTGCGGTGCGTCCGCCGCGACACCGTAGGCCTTGCGGACGTTGAACTCGATCTTCGGAACATCCGCCTCGGCGCTCGCAATGAGCGCCCGGACTCCACGTCGCATCGTCGCCTTGCGCTCAGCATGCGAGCCGAGCATGAATCCGGGCATGTCGAGGAAAATGACGACAGGAAGGTTGAACGCGTCGCAGAGGTCGACGAAGTGCGCGTACTTCTCCGCCGCCCAGCCGTCCATCGCCCCGGCTAAGGACCGCGGATCGCTCCCGAGAACGCCTACGCTGTAGCCGTCAAGCCTGGCAAATCCGGTGATGACAGCCCCGCCCCAGTGCCGGCGCATCTCGAAGAATTCCCCGTTGTCCACCACCAGCTCAATCAGCTTGCGCGGGTCGTAGCTGCGCTTGCGATTGGTCGGGATGATGTTGAGAAGCTCCTCGGGCCGGCGATCCGGCGGGTCTCCGGTCTCGACGCGGGGGGCCACGTCGTTCGTCGTGTTAGGCAGGTACGAGATGAACGTCTTAAGCTGCTCGAAGCAGTCCTCCTCGTCCTCGGCCTCGTTGTCCACCTGTCCGCTGTCGTGGACATGCATCTGGTAGCCGCCGAGCTCTTCCTTCTCCAGCATCTCGCCGATAGCGCGACGGACGACCGGCGGGCCGGATGGGAAGATCTGCGATTGGCCCTTGATCATGACGGTGAAGTGGGACATCAGGGCGAAGGCGGCGGGCGCCCCCGCGACCGAGCCCATCACGCCCGCTGCGACCGGAACGCGGCGCAGCAGCTCCACATTTCGCCACCAGAGGTCACCACCGGGGAGGCCCATGTGGCCGGACGCCTCGTCCGACTTTGAGCTGTGCCCGACGCCTTCCACGAGCTGGACGTACGGGATTCCGTACTGGATCGCCAGTGGTTGGGTGAACTGTCGCGCACCCTTGTGAACGTTGTGCGGGCTCCCGCCTGAGATAGTGAAGTCGTCACCTCCGATGGCGACCGGTCGGCCGTCGATCTCGGCCAGGCCCATTACGTACGCGCCGGGAGTGAACCCGCGGATGTTGCCCTCGTCGTCGAACTCTGCCGCGCCCACCATTGGGCCCGCTTCCATGAAGCTTCCCGGGTCGACCATCCTGTCGATCCTCTCGCGGACGGTGTATTTCCCACCATCGTGCTGACGTTTGACGCGCTCGGGTCCGCCCAGCTCCTTGGCGAGCTTGCGGACGTACTTCATGTCCTCGATCGCCTTCTCCCAGCTATCGCCGGGTTTCCAGCTCTGTCGGTTCAGATCAACGGGCATTTCTCTTTTCTCCTACTCCACCTCGACCCGCTTGACCACGTCCTCATTCAGCTCGATGCCGAGGCCCGGGCCGGTCGGGGGGATTATGTAGCCCTTTTCGTAGACGACAGGTTCCTTGAATATGACTTTGTGCAGCGGACCCTGGTTCGCCTCCTGAATCAGGAAGTTCGGGGAGCAAGTGTCGAGCTGGATAGCCGCCGACGCCGCTATCGGGCCGCACGCCATGTGCGGAGCGATCATCGCGTAGTGAGCCTCGGCGATCGACGCGATCTTCTTGGCCTCCAATATCCCCCCGCACTGTCCGACGTCGAGCTGGATGATCTGGGCCGCCTGCTTCTCGAGGATGTTCGAGAACTCGTACTTCGTGACCAGCCGCTCGCCGGTCGCGATCGGAATGCTCGTATGCGCCGCCACCCTGGCCATCTCCTCGACGTTCTCCGGCGGCACCGGCTCCTCGAACCAGAACGGGTGATACGGTTCGAGCATATCCGCGACGCGAATCGCGCTGTAGGTCGTGAGCTGGCCGTGAGTGCCGATCCCGACCTCCATACGGTTCCCCACGGCATCGCGGATACTTTCGAAGATCTTGACCGCGTACTCGATATCCCACAGTGGGATGTCACGCGGAATAGGGTAGAGTGGATTGAATGGGTCCAACTTGCACGCGGAGTTTCCCTCTTCCAGAAGCTGCGCCGCGATCTCGCCGGCCTTGCTCGGGTCCTCTCGGAACCCGCCCTCGGGCATATAGGCATAGGCTCGGAGCTTCTCGTGGTACTGGCCGCCCAGCAGGTTGTAAATCGGCTGATTCACGGCCTTGCCAACGATGTCCCACAGCGCCATCTCGATCGCGCTCAGCACAGGCGTAAGCTGAAGACTCGGATGTCTGAAGTCGTGGCGCGACGCGTACATCTGGTCCCAGATTCGCTCGATGTTGAACGGATTCTGACCGATGACGTGCATGCGTGCCATCTCGTCGATTAGCGAGATCTGCGATTTCAGATCGCCCAGCCTGTTTGAATACGTGTTCCCGGTGATCCGTTCACCGAGTCCGGTGATACCCTCGTCGGTCTCCACCTCCAGGAACAGCAGGTATCTCCCACCTCTGTACGGAGGAAGATTCTCGATGACGGTTGTCTTGACGTCTGTGACTTTCAACTTGACCCCCTCGGTTTTATTTGACTCTCTGCTCACGGTCTCTTACTCGCTGACACCTGCGAAGTGGAGCGCCTGCCCGACTATGTCGACGCCCACCATCTCGCTGTGCGCAGCCAGTAGCCGCTTCGTGACCGGTCCGGGAGTAGAGTCTCCTACCGGCCGTCGGTCGACCATGCTCACTGGGACGATCCGCGGACTGGTTCGCGAAAAGAAGACCTCGTCAGCGGTGTACAGGTCGTACGGCTGAAGGTCCTCTTCGATCAGCGGAATGTCGAGCTGCGGTGCGAGGTCGATGATGACGCTGCGTGAAACACCCTGGAGAATGCTCCGGTCCGTGGGCGTCTTTAGCACACCGTCCTTGACCAGGAACACGTTGTAGCCGATCCCCTCGGTCAGGTTTCCATTGTTGTCCAGGAGGATGGGAGACGCCTGAGGATCGACGTCGGCGGCCTCCAGCTCCGCCAGTACGAAGTTGGCGCGGCTGTGATGCTTCACCTTCGGGTCCATCGTGTCGCTGGAGTAGCTCCGAGTCCTAACGATGACACCGTGCGCGCCGTCGACGTAGTATCGCGCGAATCCGCTGAACGCTACGGGCTTGATCGAGACACAGACCGTGGGTGAAGCGGGGTCGTCGACGCCATGCCCGACGCCGCGCGTCACGACCGGGTGGATGTTGAAGTCTCCCACCTCTCTCAGCCGCGGCCTGTTTCGCTGGACACCCTCCTCGCAGATGGCTGTCATCTCGTCAGGCGTAAGGCCGGAATCGATCCTCATGTACTTCAGCGACCTGTACAGCCGGTCGATGTGCCGACCCAGGACGAAAGGCTCTCCTGCAAAGGTCCTGGCGATGTCGAACACCACGTCGGCCACGACGAACCCCCGATCGTCCGGGGAGATCGTAACGTCGCCGTAGGGGATCCACTCCCCGTTGAAGTACGCTATGAAGTCTTTACCGTCTTCCATTCGGTCCTCCTCAGCCAGACGACGCCGACCCGATTCTAGGCCACAGTCAGTCGTTTGGGCAATACGCTTCAGCGGGACCCGCTCCCATTCATCGCCCGTCAACTCGACTGGGGTCATGAGCGGAGATCAACCGAGATTTGCGAGCGTATCAGGAGGGCCGAACTGTGACATCGTCAGCACGATCGCGGCGAACGCGACAGCCAGAGCTGGGGGGAGGTAGGTTGAGATCGATGTGGTCCCGAACCGCCTCGACATGTCAATGACCCACGACCCTACCGCGAACAGCGCGCCCCCGAAGAGCCCGGTAAACAGTGCAGGCGTGCCGTTGATCACCGCATTGAAGATCGCGCGAAAGGCGAGGTTCGACGTCGCTTGCATCGTTTCGCCGAAGGTCAGACGGCCGTTGTAAGCGTCGAAGTAGAGGAGTCTAAATGGAGTGAGCATGCCCATGATCAGCGGAACCGCCACGGCGAACACGAATCCTAGTCCCAACCAGATCAGGATGTTGCGACTCTCGCTGGCCTTGTTCGTCTTGAAGTAGGCGACCAATGCCGCGACGACGATCCCTGCCACGGCTCCGGCGGCCCCTAGAAACAGGGCTTGCACAAAGCGGAGGTGTTCGGGATCGAGCCACGGCCTCGTGTTGGCGAGAAACGAGACAAGCCGGACAGCCACGCCCACCGAGCCTCCAAAGATGGACACGCTGATGATCAGCCTGAGATCGTCGGACGACGGCCACCATTGGCTGGGGCCGGATTGAGACGCTGCTGCTGGCCAAACCATTGAACTAGTCCGAAACGCCGATTACGGCTGAATCCAGGTCTTCGGCGAAGTGACAGCTCGACGGGAGGATCAGATCGTTCTTCTTGATGGACGCTCTTCCGTTTCGCGCGTTTCCTACCATCGTCCTGTGTCGTGGACGGTATCTAAACGCCGTTCGTCATCGCCGCTCGAAGTATAGTCTTCCCATGGCGGTCTTTCCACCGAAGCCCCATCGACTCAGTCGTCCAGATTCGGAGTGTCGCCCGTGACCCCCCGCGCGACCATGTCGTCAACAGTGTCGGGTTCTATGCCTACCAGTTGTTCCAGCACCTCCCTACTGTGCTGACCGAGCCGGGGCGCCGGCCCCGCGACCCTGCCGGGGGTCCGGGACAGCCTCCACGAAGGCCCCATGTGCGGAAAAGCCCCTGTGTCCGGATGCACCACCGTTTCGAAGAAGCCCGCGTCCGTGAGCTGTGGGTGATTCAGAAGCTCGTCCGACCGGTAAACCGGCGCGCTGGGTATCGACTGGGCCTGGAGAATCTCTGTCACCTCGACCGCCGTGCGTGCCCTCGTCCACTCGGATACGATCCGATCCAAGGCAACCGAGTTCGTCTGCCTTTTGCGTAGATGACGGAACGACGGGGTGATGGCCAAGTGTTCCGCGCCGATCACTACGCACATCCTTCGCCACTCGTCGTCGGATCGCACGGAGATCGCGACCCACTCGTCCTCGCCCATGCACGGGTAGTTTCCGTGAGGCGCCATGCGGTCATCGCGATTCCCGGTCCGGGGGGGAACCCTACCGTTCATTGTGTACGACATTACTCGATCGGCGATCAGTCCGATCGATGTCTCCTGCTGGGACAGGTCGATCTCCTGTCCCTCGCCGGACCGAGAGCGGTGGTGAAGCGCGATCAGCAAGGAAGCCATTGCGATCGTGCCGGAGAAAGGATCCGTGTGCATCACACCCGAGTTGATCGGCGGGCCGCCGGGGTATCCGAGCAGTGACGAAATTCCCGACATCGGCTCTATGCTGCCGCCGTTGCCCATATACGTCGAGTATGGACCCGTGCAGCCGTAGGCAGGCATTCTCAGCAGGACGATCGTCGGGTTGATCTTACGAAGGACCGAATACTCGAGATCGAGGTTCGGAAGAACCCTTGCCGAGAAGTTCTCCGCGACGATGTCAGATGCGCTGATAAGTTCGAACATTAACTCTCTTGCTCCGGTGTCGTTGAGGTCGAGCGTGATGGCCTTCTTGCCCGTGTTGACGCTGTTGTAGGCAGCATTGCGATCGTAAGGGCGCTCACCCGGTTCGTCATCCGGGTAGGTGCCGGACAGCCGTGGAGGGTATCCTCCCCTCCACGGGTCGGGCCTTTCCAGCGCCTCGATCTGGATGACCTCCGCGCCCATGTCAGCCAAGAGCTTGGTGGTGAACGCCCCGGCCCATGCCTGCGTCAACACCGTCGCCCGGACGTGCTCGAGAGGAAGCCTGGAGACCATCTCAGACCACACCCTGCTTGTGCCAGCGACCGATCGCGACCTCGTCGTACCCCAGCTCTTCGCAGAACACCTCACGATTGTGCTGTCCGAGCGTTGGCGCGGACCGATCGAGACCCCCGGGAGTCCGGCTCAGCTTGACAGGTACTCCCGGAATCAAGAGGTCCCCCGCGAGCGGATGGCTGATGATCTCGAAGAACCCGCGCTCGGCAAGATGGGGGTCTTCGACCAGCCCGTCGACGCCCATTGTCATGCCGATCAGGATTCGCAGGGGAGCTAGTCCGTGAAACAACTCGGCCATCGTGAATCTTGCGAGGTGCGGCAGAAGTATACGCTCGATCTCGTCGGCGCGCTCTCGCCTATCGGCGGCTGTGGCGAAACGCGGATCGTGTGCGAAGTCCGGATCGTCGAAGAACAGCCACATGTACTCCCACGTCGCATCGTGCCGGACGTTGAGCGAGACGAATCCGTCCTTGCAGGGCAGCAGGGGAGTGGACCCTCGTTCCACGGGCCGGCCAGTGTGCGTCGCTCCGAGAAACTGCGGAGCGAACATCGACGCCGCCGACTCCAGGACTGAGATGTCAACGCGCTGGCCCTCGCCTGTGACGTCGCGGTTGGCCAGCGCAGTCATCGCACCGGCGAATGCGCAGGCGCCAGCCTGGAGGTAAGACTCGAACCCCGGTTCCTTCAGAGGTTCGCGGTCCGGCGCGCCGTTCGCGTAGCTCTGGCCCGAGGCCGCGTGTAGAACCAGCTCAGTGTCCTGGTAGTCGCGCCACGGACCGTTCTGTCCGAACGGCGTAATCGAGACGTGGACGACTCCGGGATTGTCCCGGCACAGCGATTGGTAGTCGAAATCGAGCCGGTCGAAGTGCCCCGGAGGGAAGCTCTCGACCACCACGTCGGCCGTTTCGAAGAGTCTCTGGGCCAGTTCGGCCCCAGCGGACGACTCGATGCTAAGGGTCGCGCCGCGCTTGTTAGAGTTCAGGTATATGAAGATTCCGCTCGTCTCGCGGTCGAGGTGATCGCCCGGGAACGGCCCCAGCGACCGGGCACAGTCTCCATCGACGGGTTCGATCTTGATCACATCGGCGCCAAAGTCGGCGAACAGCTTGGTGCAGAAAGGTCCGGAGATGCCCGTCGAAAGATCAACGACGCGGAGGTCGGCGAGGGCGCTCACTTTAGCCCGATCCTCGGTCTCCCGGGCAAGGAGATCTGGACCAAGAGATACTTCGTCGTCGCCGCGGCGGACTCCTCAGTATGACAGTTGGAGAGGTCGGCGAGGGCGCTCACTTTAGCCCGATCCTCGGTCTCCCGGGCACGGAGATCTGGACCAAGAGATACTTCGTCGTCCGCCGCGGCGGACGACGAAGTATGACAGTTGGAGAAGTCGACGAGGGCGCTCATCTCGTTCCCGAGTCGCCGAACCTCTCGTCCCTGGCGCGCGCTCTATCGGTCCCGACCCCGCGTTCGAGTCCGTCCGCTCCGTCGCGCTCACGCCGGAAGGCGACGGACAGCGCGTGGGTCTGAAACGCGCCCGAAACCGCCGTCCGAAATCCGAGTGCGTCCTGCATCTGGTTAACTGAGAACTTCGAAATGCGGAGGGCGAACGGGTCCTGCAGCGCGATGCGCTGGGCGAGCGCCATGGTCTCCTCTTCCAGACGTTCGCGAGGGACGACTCGATTCACCAGTCCCAGCCGCTCGGCCTGGTGGGCGTCGATCCAGTCTCCGGTGAACAGGTACTCCTTCGCCTTTCTGAAACCGATCTCCCACGGGAGGCTGGCGAACTGCACGTGCGGCCCGCCCCAGCGCACGGTGCGGTCGGAGAACCGCGCGTCCTCCGAGGCCACGATCAGGTCGCACGCCGTCGCCAGAATGAGGCCGCCCATGATGCAGTATCCCTGCACCTGCGCGATAGTCGGCTTCGGGACGTCGCGCCAACGGAGCGTATTGGCCATGTTCTGCCTCCAGCCCCGCTCGTAAGCGCCCGGGATGCCGGGCGTGTAAGGCCTGCGCTCCCTGTCAGCCTTCTCCTGAGGGCTTCCCAGGTCGTGACCTGACGAGAAGTCATCGCCGGCGCCGGCAACGATGATCACGCGCACTGAGTCGTCGTCCGCGGCCTTCAGCAGCGCGTCGTCGAACTCCTCCAGCATCAGCCGGCTCTGAGCGTTGCGTACCTCGGGCCGATTGACCGTGATCTTCAACACCGCATCCGTCTGATCAAGCAGAAGATTCTCGTATTCCATTAGCTCCTCCGCTCCCGGTCTTAGATCATCGGTCTGATCACGACCGAAAACGCTCGGTCCCTGTCCGGTTCCGTCGTCCCGTTGAGTCGGCCGTCCGCGTCCAGTCGAAGCGCGTTGATCTCCGCCAGTGCGCCCGTCATCGCCGACTCATCGACGAGGTACCCGGCTACGCCGATCGGCTCGAACGCTCGGACGATCTCGGACGGTTCGTAGTCCCGCGTCACAAACGGTACCCAGACACCATCGATCCCGACGTCGCGTGTCCGCTGGTTGAGCGACTCCAGGAGGGAGTCTCTAGGTGTCCTTGCCGTGAGGTACCCGAACACCGCGGTATCCGGCCCGATTCGATCGACGCGGTAGGTGGATCGCATCGACTCCGCAGCCAACTGCCCCGGCGCGACCGGCTCCTCTCCGCCCAACGCCGCGTAGGTCAGCACGCAGGACTCATACCTTAGTGACAGCACCCGGCTTATCAGACCCGCCTCTCCCATCGCGATCGCGATTGTGGGGACATCGGTCGCAGCCAGCATCTCAAGCATGGCGACGTTGTCGAGCGGTGAAGTCGCCATGCCGACGACCTTGACGACGTCCGCGCCCGATGCAGCCAGCCTCGCGTGCAACCCCCCGATGTCCGAGGGCATTCCGATGAAGTCGTGGCTCGAGATGATGAGCTTCGTATTCTTTCTGTCGCCGATCAAATCGACCGCGTCGTGCTCGATGTCGACGTACTCCACGCCGAGGTCAATCGCCAGGAGCAGCGGCGCGACGCGTTCCCTTTCGGGACCCCGGAACTCCCCTCCCTCCCGTTCAGCACGGTTGGTAACGATTACCGGGCACGGCCGATCGGTGAGGAGGCGACGCAGGTCATACTCCGCCATCAGGTCGAGGCGCAGCTCCGCGATGTCGGCCACCGTCGAAACATCAAGCAGCGCCCGGCGCGCCTCATCCGTGGTCTCCACGCCCAACGCGACGCCAATCATCCGCTGTTTCTTTCGTTCGTCCACGAGTCACGTAACGAACTTGATGGTACGGCGGCCACTAGCTCGTTTCAACCCGTCCCTCCTCCTGGGTGATGCAGACATAGACTGTTGATTGGATCGACCATTTACTCTATTATATGTCGGTTTTGTTTGACTGGGGTCAACGAAGCCCCAATTACGAAAGTCAACACGACCAAGGAGGTCACCGAATACAATGCCAACTTGGACTCCGGACCCCACATTCTACGCATCGCCGAAGGCCGCCATGGATGCGCCCCAAGAGCAGCTTGCCTACATCGCCATAGTAAACCCCAAAGCGAATGGTCAGCCCGATGGAGTAGGCGTCCTCGACGTCGATCCAGCCTCGCCGACCTACTCACAGTTGGTCGGCCGGATGGACCTACCGACCTCCGGTGACGAGCTTCACCACTTTGGTTGGAACGCATGCAGCGCTTCGCTCTGCCCGAACATGCCCCATCCCCACGTGGAGCGCCGGTACCTCCTGTTCGGAGGTCTGCGCTCCTCAAACATCTACGTGGTCGATACGAAGGACGACCCCCGAAGCCCCCAGATAATCAAGACGATCAGTTCCGACGAGCTGGAGAGCAAGACGGGATACAGCCGCCCGCACACAGTCCACTGCGGGCCGGACGCGATCTACATGAACGCCCTCGGCGCGCCGGACGGAGGCGGTCCCGGCGGGATATTCCAGCTTGATCATGACACATTCGAGATCAAGGGCCCATGGGAGGCGGACCGCGGACCACAGCACCTCGCCTACGACTTCTGGTGGCATCTGAACCACGACACCATGATCACAAGCGAGTGGGGGACTCCGGACATGGTCGAGAACGGCGTTGATCCGGAGCTCCTGATGAGCAGCAGCTACGGTCACCAGCTCCACGTCTGGGACCTCCGCACCCGGAAGCACGTTGAGGCCCTCGAGCTGGGACCCGAGAATCAGATGGCCCTCGAGCTTCGTCCGTCGCACAATCCGCGGAACGCCTACGGTTTCGTCGGCGTGGTAACCAGTCTCAAGGACCTCTCGGCGTCGATCTGGACCTGGTACAACGACAACGGCTCATGGGGCGTGAAGAAGATAATCGAGATCCCGGCCGAGCCCGCCGGCCCGGACGTCCTCCCGCCGCTCCTCAAGGGGTTCGGCGCCGTCCCGCCCGTGGTCACCGACATCATCCTGTCCCTGGACGACCGCTTCCTGTACGTCTCCTGTTGGGCTACGGGCGAGCTGAGACAGTACGACGTCTCGGACCCGTTCGATCCACAGCACACCGGTTCTGTAAGCCTCGGAGGCATCGTGCGGCAGGCGGCCCACCCCAACGGTACCGAGCTGAATGGCGGGCCTCAGATGGTGGAGCTGAGCCGCGACGGTAGCCGGCTCTACATAACGAACTCCCTGTACGTTGCCTGGGACGAGCAGTTCTATCCGGAGGGAATCCGAGGCTGGACGACCCTGGTGAACGCTGGACCCGATGGTGGCGTGGAGGTCGACCCCCGCTTCTTCGTCGACTTTGGCGAAGAGCGCCCGCACCAGATTCGGCTGCAGGGAGGAGACTCCTCCTCGGACTCGTTCTGCTATCCAGATTAGCGGCGAACATACGGTGTCGCGAATCCGACGCTGAGTTGAGTCAGTGACACTGTCAGAGCTCGCCCCGTGGCTGATCCTCGCCGCTCTCGGCCTGTATCACGGCGTCAACCCGGCCATGGGCTGGCTCTTCGCAGTCGCGCTTGGACTGCAGGAGCAGAGACGGGAAGCAGTCTTGACGGCTTTTGCGCCCATCGCAATCGGGCACGCGTCAGCGGTGGTCGTCGTAATCGCTGTGTTCCTCCTTGGGAGGTCCGTCGTCTCGATCGACGTTCTCAGGATCGTTGGAGCCGTGGCGCTCGTCGGCTTCGGAATCTACAAACTTGTGCGCCAGGCGCATCCGCGGTGGGTCGGAATGCGAGTCGGTTTTCGAGACCTTGTTGCGTGGTCGTTCCTGATGGCATCTGCCCACGGCGCTGGGCTGATGCTCGTCCCGGTCCTGCTGAATGTTCCGGGATTCGGGGGCGACGGCGGTCCCGTCGACCTGAGGCAGATTGAGCATGTGGAGTACATGTTCCTAGGCGCTGTCCCCTCCGGATCGGTTCTGGTGTCCCAGATCGTCGCCGTCTCGATACACGCCGCGGCGATGTTTGGAGCGATGGCAATCATTGCGATCGTCGTCTACGAAAGGGTAGGAGTGTCGATTCTGCGCCGCGCCTGGCTCAACGTCGACAGGATCTGGGCGGTTGCGCTGATCGTCTCTGGACTACTCACCCTCGTCATCTAGACAGGGGAAGGATTCGCTATGGTATCCTTGGGCCGGACGAACACACATCCTCAATCAGACTCGTGAACTACGGCGGTGATTAGCTTTAACTGCACCCTCCAAGAGGGAGTAATTCCAGAAGACCTTTTACCCACCCTCTCGTCCGAGATCGCCAGAATCAGCGCGGCGGTTCTCGGAGGGTCCCCCGACGACGTGTCGGTGAACTACAGCGTGATCCCTCGCGGGTTCGGGTTCCGAGGGGGAGAGATCTCTACCACTTCGAGTGTAAGAGGTGAACTGGCAGAGCCGCCGGACCAGGACACTCGGGTGGTCCTGATGCAGCAGATCTGCGACATGTGGTGCGACGTGACCGGATGCACGGTTCACGAGGTAATTGTAGGCGCACGCGATCCGATGTAATTTGAGCCTCGCACTGTCGCTCCTCGCATCTCACCGGACTCCCAGACCCCGCTGGTCCACAAAACGCTAGGGTTCAAGCCCAAATAGCCTGACAGCAGAATCTCAACACCGCGACTGTGTAAAAGGAGACCGAAGATGCCACAATATCGCTGGAACGTCCCGAAAGACTCCGTTCCGTTTGAGCAGAGGCAGCAGGTCGCGGTGGCGTGCACCGACATCCACTGCGGTACTACGGGCGCCCCGCGCAGCTTTGTCCACACGACATTCATCGAGAACCCTGAGGAAGAGTTCCCGACACCGTTCTACCTCGATGGCGGTAACCGCCCCGGCCGGCCGCAGGAGCTCAAGGACAAGATGCTCGGCGACCTGCTCGATGCGTTCACCGACATCACAGGGGTCGCGCGCGACAAGGTGAGCGGGCGAATCGTCGAGGGTTCCCCGGGTCGCATGGCGATGGAGGGAGGCGCTGTGCTACCTGAAGTCGGCGAAGAAGGCCCCGAATGGTACGCTGAGGCCGCCAACTAGCCAAGCCACGATCCCGGCGCTCGAATATGGTTCGACCGCCGCTACGCTCTAAGCGTCGGCCTTCACTTCAGCGGCCTTCTCGCCGGCGTAGCCCTGTTCCTCCATGACCACGGCGGCCCGATCGTGCTCCTCGATCTTGGACAAGACCGCCTGGCGGGCTCGGTCCCACGTCTCGCGGCTCTCGTTCACCCACCTATAAGAGTCCCAGTACTCGTCCACGAGACCGTTGATCTGCGGGATCACGTAGCGAGCCACCAGGTCCCAGCTCCGGCGAGTGTTTTCGCGATTTGCCCAGTCGTGGACGAACCCGATCACACATCCGAACCCACCGGTCAGCTCCATCATCTCGCGAATCTTGGCGACGAGGTCGTCGGGAGTGCCGATCACCGCGGTACTCTGCTCGGCGAACGCAGCCCCGTCCACCGCCTCGTCCGGGGTCTTGTAGATCGGCCCCTCCCCCGCGGCGAGGGTGCCGACGGTGTACTCGTTGTTGTGTCTGAACAGCCCGTCCCGCGCCTGTTCGCGAGCCTCCTGTCGTGTCTCCGCGATGTGCCAGTTGAGTACAATTCGCCAGTTCTTCCGGTCGACCGTCTTGCCGTGGAGTGCGGCCGACTCCTCGGCGAAGCTCCACTGCAGCGGCAGCGACCGCATCCCTGCGAGTGTCATTGAGCCGATGGAAAGCACACCCGCCTCGTGCTTGCCCGCCAGAGTCATCCCCGAGGGGCTCAAGATCGAGGCAACGGCGAACTCCATGTTCTTCTGGAGCGGCTTGAGCTGGAGCTTGGCGTCTCTGAGCGTGAACCAGTCCGACTCGTAGCTGAAACGCTCCTTGGCCTCGAACAGCCGACGGATGACGCCCATCGCCTCGTCCTGCCGGTCACGCAGCACCATGGGGTCGATGCCCATCATGTGCGCGTCCGATGGTAGCGCCCCCGGTCCCGAGCCGAAGATCACGCGGCCCCGGGACTGGTGGTCCAGTTGAACGATCCGCTCCGCAACCATGAACGGGTGGTGGTAGGGCAGGGACACCACTCCCGTGCCCAGCATGATCCGGTGAGTCCGTTCCGCCGCGGCCGCGAGAAAGAGCTCTGGCGAGCTGATCACCTCCCAACCGGTGGAGTGGTGCTCGCCGCACCAGAACTCGTCATATCCCAGTTGCTCCAGGTGTGCGACGAGCTCCAGGTCGCTCTGGAGCTGTAGCGTGGGGTTTTCGCCGATCGGATGGTGCGGCGCGAGGAACGCGCCGAAACGCAGGTCTGCCATTGTCTCCCTCTGAAACTCTGTTACGGTGATGTAGGTTGGGCGCCATTCTACACGACGTTAAAACCGTGTGTGGGCTCGCCATCTACTCGTATGGCAGGGCTATATCCAAGGTCACTGACCGAGGAGGGCGTGGCCAGCCTGCCTCCTACGCTTGGCCGCGAAGCCTCGGGTCCAGTAGGTCTCTTAGCCCATCCCCGAACATGTTTATCCCGTAGACCGTTATGCTAATCGCCACCCCAGGCCACAGCGCGAGCCAGGGGTTCTGGAGCATGTACTCTTTGCCTGCACCGCTGAGCATCCCGCCCCAACTTGGGACCGGGGGTGGGATGCCATAACCGAGAAAGCTCAGACTGGCTTCCACCAGAATCATGGACGCCATTCTCGTCGTGAGCAGGATCATGATCGGCGCGAACACGTTGGGGAGGATGTGTCGCAACAGTATTCGGTAGGTCGGCACACCAATTGCGTTCGCCGCCTCTATATATACGTTCTCTTTTACGGATATGACAGATCCCCTGATTATCCTCGAACCGCTGATGGCGTAAAGCAGGCCGATCACAATGATTATCTGGGTGATCCCCGGGCCGATTACCGCGAGCATAGCCAAGGCTAGGAAGAGGTCGGGAAACGCCATCCACGAGTCAACGAATCTCTGGACTATGTTGTCGAACTTCCCACCGGCGTATCCCGATACCAACCCGATTAACGTGGAGATAGTCGTCGCGTACACGGAGCCGATCACGCCCACCATCATGGAGATGCGCGCGCCGTGAATCATCCTTGAAAGCAGGTCTCGGCCGAACTCATCAGTGCCGAATGGATGGCTCCAGGATGGTCCCTGTAGTTTGTCCCGCAGATTCAACTCATCCATCGGGTACGGAGAGATCAGATCTGCAGCCAGAGCAATGAAAACCAGGATTACGATTACAACCAGCCCGAACGTGGCGAGGTACTTCTCCCTGAGCATTCGAACCGAGACTTCGACCCATGGAGTACGCGCCCTGCGTTCGGTGGAAATGTTGTCGACGAGTGACAAAAGTCTGATACCTACTGGTGGCACATCAGATTGGGAGGGCCGTCACTGATATCTCACTCTGGGATCCAGCCAGCCGTAGCTGACGTCAACTAGCAGATTCGCGAATATGACTACAGTCGCCAGAGTTAGAGTCGTCCCTGCCAGCACTACGTAGTCCCTCCGGCCGATAGCCGCCAGCATGTAGCGGCCGACCCCTGGCAGTCCGAAGATCTCTTCAATGATCACTGACCCTGCGACGACCACAGGCAGGATCAGCCCCATGATGGTTACTACCGGAATGAAGGCATTCTTCAGCGCGTGCCGCGTTATGACCACCCTCTCTCTCAGGCCCTTTGCCCATGCGGTCCTAACGTAGTCTTCCCTGAGTACCTCGAGCATCATGGCCCGGGTCATTCTCATCGTTGTACCAGAGGAGTACATGCCCATGATAACCCCAGGAATCAAGAACTGATAGATGTTCCCTAGGGGGTCGTCACGGAACTGGACGTACTCGAGTCCAGGGGTCCATCCGAACCAGAGCGATGGATAGACAATCAGTAGGGTCGCAATCCAGAAGCTGGGGAGGGAGATCGCTAGAATTGCGAACGATCGAGCCAGGTAGTCACCGATGGTGTCCTGGCGCATTGCCGAGTAGATGCCGATGGGCAACGCGATGATGAGCGACGAAACGATTGCGATAACTCCGAGTTCGAACGACACCGGCAGGCGGGTCACCAGCTCCTGTGTCACGGACGAATTGGTGTACAGAGATCTCCCAAGATCGCCCTGCAGGACTCCCCCCATCCAACGGCCGTACTGCACGTATATCGGGACATCTATGCCGAGAGACGCCTTGATCTCGTCCATGTCTCGCTCGGTGTATCGATACTCGAAGTCCACCAGCATGTTCGAGATAACATCGCCCGGGATCAGCTGGATCAACCCGAATATGATCGATGTGACAAGGAAGATGGTCGGTATGACCAGCAGGACTCGGCGGATGATGAAAGTGTGCATCTAGAAAATGGACCTAATGTTTTGGACAGGACTCGGGGTTTCCAATCCTACACTTGCCCAATCAGACCTCGACTCTGAAGCCGGCATAGGGCCCGTCGTCGTCGAAGGCTCACCGTGAAGTACGTGGGCACCGATTCTACACACAATAAGTGTGGGTCACAAGTGAATACGCCCGTCGGAGAGCTTCCGCAAGATGCCTCGTCCGAGTCGATGTGCCCCGATTGAATCAGTGGTTCTCGTTGGGGAACGAAAAGCCGCGATGTAGCACGACCTTGGAGCAAATGATATCGTTGCAACGTCCGATACCCCTCGCGCTCGAGGGGTTGTCAGCACTGACTGACGTCATTCACTCTGTTCGACAATGGTACCGGCTTCAGAAACCGCGCGACTGATCTGCATTCACGTCTGAATTCAAGCTGCGAGGACCATACACTGCTGCCGTCGCTCAACGTCTCAGGTTCTCCGTCCAGACACGCGGTCCGTATCCAGCTTGCTGTGCTGGTACTCTTCTTCTTCTCTGGCGCGACGGCGCTGGTGTATGAGGTCGTCTGGCAGCGGATGCTCATCCTGGTGTTCGGCAATACCACCTACGCCTCGACTACAGTGGTGGCGTCCTTTTTGGGTGGGATGGCGGCTGGGAGCTTCGTCTTTGGCCGTTTCGCCGATAGACACAAAAGCCCGCTCAGCCTGTACGCCTACCTCGAGGTGGGGATCGCCGCTTTTGCCGTACTGTCGCCGCTCATACTCTCAGTGATGCCGGCAGTCTACGTCGGACTCTATCGGAGCCTTCCGGCGGAGTTCCCTCTCTTCGGTGCTGTGAGGGTCTGCCTCTCATTTCTGGTCCTGCTGATACCGAGTTTCCTGATGGGCGGGACTCTCCCGGTGATCAGTCGGTTCTTCATCAAAAGGATCGACCGCTTGGGGTGGGGAATCGGTGCTCTCTACGGCCTCAATACCCTGGGTGGGGTCGTCGGTGCGTTCTCAGCCGCCTTCCTGCTCCTCACCTGGATCGGCGTCAACGAGACGATCTATCTCGCTTCGGCTTTCAACGCTCTGATTGCCGGAGTTGCTCTGGTTCTCGGCAGATTCCATCAACCCGAGCACGCGGCGGATGAGATGGCGACGTCTCAGGCAGTAGAAGAGGACTCTGTGGCGGCTGCCCAATCTGCTGAAGGACAAGCTCGTGTCCGGTATGTTCCGTACACCCTCTTGGCGGTGTACGGCGTTTCAGGATTCTGCGCGTTGGCGTATGAGATTCTCTGGACCAGGGTTCTGGTTTTCTTCCTGGACAGCAGCACGTACGCCTTTGCGACGATGCTCACCACCTTCCTCATCGGACTGGGACTAGGCAGCCTGATATTCGGTCGTCTCCTCGATTGGGTCAAGCGACCGCTCCTCCTGTTAGCGGTCGTTCAACTCCTAATAGGGATATCTGCCATGTTGTCAGTCTGGGAGATAGGTAGGCTTTGGGTGGTATTGGGTTTTCTTGAGCCAAAGATCGGCGGGAGTTGGGTCAAGTTGATGGGTGTACGGTACGCTGGCGCCTTCTACCTAATGGCGGTCCCAACGATTCTCCTTGGCGTAGTGTTCCCATTGGCCGGAAAGATCTATGCGGAGAATCTCAAAAACCTGGGACGCCGAATCGGGACTATCTGGGCGGTGAACGCCGTAGGATGGATCGCTGGAGCCTTTGTGGCAGGTCTTGCACTGATCCCGCTGGTTGGGATCACAAAGAGCATCATGATAGTAGGGACGGCCAACATCTCGCTCGGTGTAGTCGTCGCCTACCTCAACGGCCTCCTCGAGCCCCGATTCAGATGGGTTCCTGTGGCAATGGTCGCTGTTCTTGCCGGAGCTGTGGTCGCGACATCTGTAGTTGAGAGCTCAAAGCTACAGCCGATCCAGCCTGGTGAGGAGCTGATCTACTACAACGAGGATGCGACCGCATCGGCGGCCGTGGTACAGAAGTTTGATGTGAAGACCTTGATGGTCAACGGCCGGGAGGAAGTGCCGACAACGTACAACGCACTACGAACGTTCCACATGCTCGGACACCTCCCCTTGATGTTACATAGAGACCCCACAGAGGTGCTGGTCGTGAGTTTCGGCGCGGGTGTCGCAAGCGGAGCTGTGGCCGAACATGACCTTCGACGGATCGATATTGTGGAGATACACGGCGAGGCGCTCGAAGCCAGCAACTTATTTTTGCAGGAGAACCAGTCGGTGCTGGACGATCCCAGGGTCAAGGTGATTGTGGACGATGGGCGCAACTACATGCTCCGCACAACAAAACAGTACGACGTGATAACTTCGGATGCTACTCACCCGCTCGGCGGCGATAGCTGGGTGCTCTACACGAGGGAGTTCTATCAACTGTGCAAGAGCAGACTGAAGCCAAATGGACTGATGGCTCAGTGGCTCCCGATACACATGTTGGCTCCTGAGGACTACAAATCGATAGTGAGGACATTTCAGTCGGTCTATCCCAACACGAGCTTGTGGTACACGAACGACTACACGCTAATGCTCGGGGCCTCAGAGGAATTTACAATCGATTTCGCCCTCCTCACCGAGAGGTTCGAGGATGAGCGAGTACTCGACGATCTCAAGCAGTTCCACCTGGACTCGCCGCTGGCATTCCTGAGCACCTTCGTCATGGGGAAGGACTCACTGGCCAAGTTCACAGAAGGAGTCGAGATCAACAGCGACAACCACCCGTTCGTCCAACCGCCCCGGAGGCGATCTGAGTTCGTTCCGGCTCCGGAGAATCTGCTGCTTCTCGAGGAGTCTATCGAGAGTGTGTTCCCCCTCCTCTCGAATATGGGAGATCAGGCTGAGACGGTGAGAGAAGACTTGGGGGACTATCTCGAGGCTCAGAGACACGTAATCCGAGGGAACTTCTTCAAGTCCGTTGGCGCACGAACGCGTGAGGCTCGGGAGTACCAGATGGCCCTGAACGTGAAGCCCTCCGACGGCAACGCCAGGGAGCTGCTGAAGAGCGTGACGATGTTCCGATGATCTGTGTATGTCTAATTTCGGGCCAGCGCAAGGGACTCCAAGGACAGGCGTTCTGCGGTAACGCGATACAGAATCTGTATTCTAAGACCAGCGATGACAACGGGGCGAACACCCGTGGTCTAAGCACTAGACCGGTATCTCCCACAACAATCGAGTTTCAGGCCGACGGTTGTTGACTACAGAGATGGGATGTGATACTACTACCACACTCGGCCCTGACGCGGGCGAGTTACGACAGTGTCTCTGAAACAGTTGGGAATTACGAAGGGAGACGATGGAATGAGCAAGGCATCTGGACTACGATGGACCCTCGCCCTCGCGGGCGCGGCAATGCTTCTGGCGCTCGGTTTGGCCTGCGCCGGTCAGGCCGAGCCCAAGGTCGTGGAGGTCATTAAAGAAGTGGTGGTGGAAAGAGAGGTCGTGAAAGAGGTCCAGGTACCCGGGGAGACCGTGGTCGTTGAGAAGGAGGTGGTGAAGGAGGTCCAGGTACCCGGGGAGACCGTAATCGTTGAGAAGGAAGTCGTCAAAACCGTCGAGGTGCCGAAAGAGGTGGTGGTTGAGAAAGAGGTCGTCAAGACCGTAGCCGGTGCGGAACGGGTCATTCTGCAGGAAGTCGAAGCAGCCGACCCGGCCCTTACGCCTCAGTACGGCGGTACGGGGATCCTGCTGATGAACGACTGGCTCAACCTGGACCCCTACAGGTATGAGTACTACTCGAATTGGGTCGCCAGCCACTGGGCGGAGAAGCTGATCATCGGTGACTGGGCCATCGATCGAGAGATATTCGACTTCACCAGCGGAAACATCACCGCTGACGTGGCCGTAGGTCACTTGGCCGAGTCGTATGAACTGGGACCAGACCTCCGGGCCATTAACCTGAAGATCAGAGACAACGTCTTTTGGCACGATAAGGAGCCCACACACGGCCGACAGCTGACGGCCGATGACATAATCTGGAACATCACTGGGTGGTGGAAGGAAAGCGAACTGATTGACCGACAGTACAGCTCGCTGATCGACACCGTCGACAAAATAAGTGATTCGGAGATCCGGCTTAATCTCAACGTTCCAGTCGTCGGGGAAGTCCTCACCGGAATCCTCGCTCACCAGCACCATCTGATCGTACCGTGGGAGATCAGGGAAACCGAGAGCGGCGAGGTGGAGGACTGGAGAATGGTCTCGGGTACAGGACCGTTCATCATGTCTGAACTGATCCCGGACAGCAAAGTCGAAATGGAGCGGAACCCCAACTACTGGGACTTCGACGAAAAGCACCTTGAGAACCAGCTGCCTTACTACGACGGGATGAAGCTGCTTATAATCCCCGATGAGTCTGCGCGCTTCGCAGCGTGGCGGACACGAAAGGCGGACCGCTTAGGAGGGATTCCCCTGGCGAAAGTGGGAAGCCTACTCGTGGCGAATCCCGACGCCCACAGTAAGACCAGAAACTTCGCCACTATGCTGGCGCTCAGAATGAGATGGGACCTTCCTCCATTCAATGATAAGAGGATGCGCCAGGCAGTATCGATGGCCATCAACCGCCAGGAGATAGTTGATTCCCACTATGAAGGTCAGGGGGAGTACTATGGTCCCCTCCTACAGCCCCGTCATGGAAAGGGCCTCTTCACTTCGTTCGACGACCTTCCCGACGATATCCAGGTGCAGATGACCTACAACCCCGAGAAGGCCAGGCAGCTTCTGGCGGAAGCAGGGTATCCGGATGGGCTCACGGTCGACCTGAACGTCGGACCTGATACCCCTATGAGGGATATGGCCGTAATCGTTCAAGGTTACCTCAAGGACATTGGAATAACAGCGGAGATCATCGGAGACGAGTGGCCCGAGTTCAACGCGATCAGGTACGGCAAGAAACACAGGCACCTCATTGTTCACTGGAACTACTTCACGCCGGATCCGACGCTCCTGTTCCAGTGGTTCACGTGCGACACCGAGTCAAACAAAGAGCTCGGGATGAATAGTTACCCCGAGTGCCTTCACAAGTTTGGGTTGAGCGGCGTAAACGATCCTGAGTTCGATACGTTGTATAACGACGTCGTGACCGAGCTTGATGACGAGAAGCGTATCCGGAAACTGAGGGAGATGGAGATCTACCAGCTCCGGGATATCTTCTACGCAACCCTCCCTGCAGGGAGCGTGGTCGACATCTGGCACAACTGGGTTGGGGGATTCCAAGGGGAAGTAACCCTCGGATCCCACAGCTTCGGCGCGTTGAGCGCACGGATCTGGAACGTCCCTGAGAACAGGTAAGCCGTTTGGCCTTGGAGCCGATGGTCAAGCATCCAGGTTCGCGAATCTAGTCGGAAGCAGCCACATCGCGAGGTGCGGCTGCTTCTCTCTTTTCGACCAGTGGCGGCTAATGAGACCGTTGGAGGTTGCGACTTGGTCCATCCAAATCCACCGCCCGATTCCACGTCGATCGACGACACCGACCACATCGGTCACTCCGGCGAAGGCCGGAGTCCAGGCGGGACGGGACTGCCCAGCCGCAGTCAGTCGCGCGTTCCGATCCCCCAGCGGTGGATATGGTGTACACACCCAGCTTGAACCGATTCTGGGCCTGGGATAAGATACCGGCGAGTTCGGACCCTTCCCACGGCAAGACCATTTACGCAGTTTCTTGAGCTCTACAGAGGGAATGAGGTAGTGCCCATGTCTAGAAGTGACCTGTCCACGATCGCACACCTGATGCGCCGCGCCGCTTTTGACGCCAGGTACGACGACCTGGAAAGGCACGCCGACCAGGGGTACGCGGCCGCCGTGGATTGGCTCCTCCATCCGGAGCGTGAGCCGGATGTGGATGACGACATCGCTCTTCGCATCAACCCGATGTACGTCAATCCGATCGCCTATGTCGGGCCAACCGGGCGTTGGCTCTACCGCATTTTGAACACCAGGCGACCTCTCGAAGAGAAGATGACACTCTTCTGGCACGGGGTCTTTGCCACTGGCGTGTCCAAGCTCAACTCCGGTCTCGCGATGTGGCAGCAGTATGAGATGTTCCGCCAGCAGGGAATGGGAAACTTCCGGACACTGTTGCTCGAGTTGGCCAAGAATCCAGCCATGATCTACTGGCTGGACAACTGCGACAATCACAAGGATGAGCCCAACGAGAACTGGGGACGTGAGCTCTTGGAGCTCTTCTCGATGGGTGTGGGGAACTATACGGAAGACGATGTGAAGTCGGCCGCGAGGGCGTTCACCGGCTGGACTTACGCAGATCCCCTCCCACGCATACCCTACCAGTACTACGCGAACTCGTTTGAGTACCGACCCTCCGACCACGACGACAGCGTGAAGACCTTCCTTGGAGAGTCCGGAGCCTTTGATGGCGAGGACATCATAGACATAGTGGTCAGGCAGCCCGCCACCGGTCGGTTCATCGCCAGGCACCTGTACAACTTCTTCGTGGCCGATGAGCCTCCGGTTCCGGCCTGGCCGTACACGCCGCCCAAGGACCCGGAGGCGGTGGACCTCTTGGCCCAGACATTCCGGGATTCCGGCTTCGAAATCCGGCCGGTCCTCGAAGTGCTGTTCAAGTCCGACTTCTTCAAGGGCGCCCGCTTCGAAAAGGTCAAGAGCCCACTGGACCTGGTGGCGAACACCATCAAGCTAACCGGCGACTACGAAGTGGAGATGGGGACGTTCCCCAAGGATGGACTATCAGCCCTCGCCGTAGGCATCGGCAACATGGGGCAGCAGGTCTTCAATCCACCCAGCGTCGAGGGCTGGCACACCGGCAAGGAGTGGATAGACAGCGGCGCTCTCGTTCAACGAGTCAACTTCGCCGCCGAACAGGTGGGAGATTCGAACAGGCCCGGTGTGAGCCTTATCCTGGACAGATTAGCTGATCAGGGGCCGACGCTGTCTGGTGGAGACCTCGTCGACAACTGCCTGGAGCTTATGGGCTCGTTGAGACTGGATGACGACACCCACGAGGCCCTGGTCCAACACGCAAACCAGGGCGGCGAGCTGAACAGCCGGACGCCGGAAGAGCGCGAGTCCTTCAACGACAGGGCGACGGAGATGTTGCAGCTCATCGTCGCCACACCCGAGTACCAGTTCGCATAGCGCGGAGGATCAAAGCGATGGCAACGAACGGCAACGGTCACAACGGCAAGCCGCCAGTTCTCTTGGTCGTGCAGCTCAGCGGTGGCAACGACTTCATGAACACGGTCATACCGTATCGGGATCCCCTCTACTACGACTTCCGCCCATCAGTGGGTATCCCCGAGGACCGAGTCCTTCCAATAGACGATACCTATGCGTTCCATCCCGCACTGGGACCAGTGAAGGAGATGTGGGACGAGCGGAAGGTGGCGATCGTCGCGGGGGTCGGCTACCCAAATCCGAACCGATCGCACTTCCGCTCGATGGACATCTGGCATACCTGCGAACCGGACAAGGTCGCGACGGAAGGCTGGCTCGGCAGGGCGATTCGGGACATGGACCCACTGAAGGAGAACGTCCTGACCGGAGTTAACTTCGGCAACGGACTCCCAAGGGCGCTGGTCACGCCCGGTGTGCCTGTGACCTCGGTCGCAGATCTCGAGAATTACGGGCTCCTGACGAGCATTGACGCTGAGGATCAGCGTAGCACCGCCCTCGATCTCTTCCAAAAGATATACAGCCAAGCCATCGGAACGGGTCCAGTTATGGACTATATCCGACAGACGGGTGTAGATGCATTGAAAGGCGCGGATGTCATCAAACAGGCCCCTGCCAGGTACGCTTCCACAGTTGAGTATGCCGACAACGCGATCGCCCAGAGCCTGAAGGCGGCGGCCCAGGTGCACCTTGCAGACCTCGGGGCCAGGGTTCTCTACACTCAGCAAGGCGGCTACGACGTCCACTCCAACGAAGTGCCAACTCAGCAAAAACTTTGGACCGATCTGTCAGGAGGCCTCTCTGACTTCTTCGCCGATCTCAAGGAGCATGATTCCTCTGAAAACGTGATCGCCCTTGTGTTCACCGAGTTCGGGCGGCGCGTCCTGGACAATGGGAACGGCACCGACCACGGCTCAGGTGGAGGAGCCTTCCTTATTGGGGATAGGGTGGCAGGTGGAATGTACGCGGAGTATCCGTCGCTCGCCCCCGAGAAGCAGCTCGATGGAGATCTGCAGTTCAACTACGACTATCGTGGGCTGTACTCGAGCATCCTCGAACGTTGGCTCGGTCTCGACCCCGTACCCATCGTCGACGGGACCTACGAGCAGATCGATTTCTTCGAGGACGTGGCCTAGAGCAAACGAGCCTTGCTGCTACTGGCGCTGAAAGGGTTATGAAACGCGAGAAGACGAATTGACGACATCGACCAAGGCCAACCAGGTCTACATCAGGGTCGGCCACCACTACCTCAAGACCATCGGAGTCCACGGTGCACTCGGCGGTAGGAGCTTCGCGTTTCCAGTCGACGTCGCCTGGGACTCGACTGGGCGGCTCTACGTAGCCAGTGGAGATGCCGGAAATCCGCGGGTGACGATTCTAAACCTCGAAGAGGACTTCTTCGGTGAGTTCGGCTCGCCCGGCGACGGCGATCGGAGCATCGGTACGCCGACGTCCATTGCGATCGATAGCTCCGAAAGGATCTTCATTGCCGACCGACAGGGCAACTGCATCAGGAGCTTCGACACAGACGGTAACCCGATCGCCAGATGGGGTACCTTCGGAACCGCGGAGGGGGAGCTGAAGCAGCCGAGCGGTCTGGCGCTGGGCGACGCCGACAACCTGTACGTGTCCGACTCCGGCAACAATCGTATTCAGGTGTTCTCCGGCGACGGCTGTCTTCTCGACGCCTGGGGCAGCGAGGGTGCCGACGAAGGGTACCTCCGAATGCCCTGGGGTATCGCTATCGACGACGACGAAAATGTCTACGTGGCGGACTGGGGGAATGACCGAGTCCAAAAGTTCACGTCCGGTGGCGACTTCCTGATGACCGTCGGCAGTTCCGGAAGCGATGACGGCAAGCTGAGCCATCCTTCAGGAGTTGCGGTTGACCGCGGGGGAGACATCTACGTATGCGACTGGGGGAACGATCGCATCCAGGTGTTTGATCCCAAGGGGAAGTATCAGCTTAAGTTCACCGGCGACGCGACTCTGTCAAAGTGGGGACTGGAGTCGATTCTGGGCAGCCCCGACTTCGCGCGCGAGCGTCACCGGGCTTCGCTCGAACCCGAACGCCGGCTCTGGCGGCCCAACTCGGTCAGGGTGGACTCCGAAGACCGAATCTTGATCGCCGACACCACTCGCCATCGCCTTCAGATCTACCAGAAACAATCGGTCACCGTCGACGCCGACTGGCTGGACCTCGACAACCCCAAACGCGAGCTCCAGTTCCGCTAAAGGACGGATCCGCCTTCGGTTACTGGCCTAACCTATGATCCCCATTCGTGTGGCTGACCTCGCGAAGCAGGTTCCACGGCACCAGTGAACCGTCCGAGCGTCTCTGGACCTGATCGCCGCCATATGCGACGACAACTTCGACGGGAGAAGAGAGACCATCGAGATGTCCCCGGACTCGTCTGGCTCCGCTGAACAGACTCGACGACGGGGTCTCCGATGCCTTGAACTCGACAAGCGTCGTACGATTGGGATGCTCGATGATGAGGTCGACCTCGGCTCCGTTTTGATCGCGGTAAAACGACAGTCCACCTGACTCCCCTCGATTCAACCGACTCTTCACGATCTCTGATACTGCCCAGGACTCGAAGATCGCGCCGCGGAGAGGGTGCGAACGTAGCTGGTCAGGCGTCCGAATGCCCAACAACCAGCACGTAAGGCCGCTGTCATAAAAGTGAAGTTTGGGCATCTTAACGAGCCGTTTCCGCAGGTTGGCGTGGAATGGCTGGAGGCGGAATGCGATGAAGCTGGTCTCTAGAATGCTGAGCCAAGCCCTTGCGGTCGGCTGCGACACGCCACAGTCTCCCGCCAGCGACGAAAGGTTGAGCAGCTGCGCCGTGCGCCCGGCGCAAAGCTCCACGAACCGCTGAAACGTCGATAGGTTCCCGACGTTGCTGATCGTCCGGACATCGCGTTCGATGTATGTGAAAACGTACGACCGCAGCCAGTCCGACGGTTCGAGACCTCTGTCGAGGATCCGCGGATAGCCGCCGGTGACGAGGGTTTCGTCGAGCGTGGTCGGGTGCTTGGGGAAGCGTGAAACCTCGTCGTAGGCGAGAGGGAGCAGGTGATATATTGCCGCTCTTCCTGCAAGCGACTGGCTGACAGTTGCTAGGAGAGACAGGTTCTGCGAACCCGTGAGTGTCCAGCGACCGGGCTCGGGATTCGCGTCAATGATCCCCTGGAGATACGACAAGATGTCGGGGACACGCTGCACCTCGTCGACGATTGCGCCCTCAGGGAACTGACCAAGAAACGCGCGAGGGTCCTCATTAGCAAAGGACCGGCTGTCAGGATCTTCCAGGCTTACATACGCGTGGCTGGGGAACACCGCGCGGCAAAGCGTCGACTTGCCGCTCTGTCGAGGCCCCGTTAATGTGACGGCAGGCCACTTCTGTGCTGCGGCGGCGAGCTTTGGTGCCAAGTCTCGATCAATCATAGTATCGGAGAGTGTACCAGAGAAAGCAGGCTAATTCAAAAGCAGACTTCCAATTAGCCTCATTGATTCTGACGCCAGCGCACCTGAATTCTCCTGACAGCAGGACTTCTGGCGCTTCGAGCATCTGGCGAATAGAGCTCGGTCGCCACAGAGCGGATGACCCACGGGCGCGCGACTCTTCCGCTTCAATCCCTACTTGAAAGCCGACACGACCTCCTCGTCCAGACGCTGCAAGGACTCGGCGTCGCTTGGCCTGGGGGCGAGCATGATCTCGTCGACGCCGGCCTCGGCAAATTCGCCGATGCGCTGAATGATATACTCTGCAGTCCCGGCAACCGTGCCCGGACCCACTCGCTCGATGAACTCGTCCACCTCGGCCAGATCGTTGGAGAGTTTCGTCGGCATGAAGACTGTATGTTTGATCTCTCCCGGATCGCGTCCTACGTCCTCGCAGTGCCGCTCGATCACATCAATCTTGTGCCGGAACAGCTCCAGCGACATTCCACCGAGCTCCTTGGCGTCTGGTCTGCCGACCGCGAAGCCGTCGAGGTTCCAGACGTCCCCGTACTTCGCTAGGGTGCGCAGTGTCCGCCTCTCCCCCAGTCCTCCTACCATGATCGGCACATGAGGCTCTTGAAACGAAGCGGGTGACATCGGAGCACTGTCCAGCCGATAGTACCGGCCTTCAAAATCGACCGGGGAATCCGCGGTGAACAGGGCGCGGATCAGCGCCAACGACTCCTCGAGCCGGTCTTGACGCTCGCGCACCGACGGGTACTCCCAGCCGTAGGCCTCGTGCTCTCGCTTGAACCAGGCGGCGCCGATACCCAGTGTGAACCTCCCGTGAGAGACCTGGTCGATCGTCGTGGCCATCTTCGCGACGAGCGCTGGGTTGCGGTACGTGTTGCCGGTCACCAGGTGCCCGAGGCGCAGCTTGTCCGTCATGCCGGCTACCGCCGCGATTAGTGTCCATGCCTCGTACATGGGCTGGTCCACAGCCCCCTTCCACGCTTGGGGCGGCACGAAATGGTCCGGGACCCACACACTGTCCCACCGCCCCGCCTCAAGCGTCTGGACCGACGCGTGGATGTCGTCCCAGGTCGTTGTGTAGGTGGCTACCGATGCACCGATTCTCATATGTGTCCCTCTTTCGGTCGGACCGATACTCTGAAGTCCACCGTCTATTCGCCGGATTTCCGTAGGGGTTTGCCCCTCCACGGCGGGCAGGCGCGGCGAACGAACCGCCCGCATCGCCCACAGTTAAATTTTATCGTCAACAGTCGGATTTGGGATTCCCTCGACCGTTCCCCGCCTTCAGCCTCGGGTCGAGCAGGTCTCTCAACGCGTCGCATCCGCCGTCATTCCCGCGGAGGCGGGAATCCAGGGTTGGGGGCGGGGTCTCGGTGATCACTCCCCGCCCCTCAGCCTGGGATCGAGTAGGTCTCTCATGGCGTCACCGAACATGTTCACCCCGTAGACCACAGCTGTTATGGCGAGCCCCGGCCACAGAGCCAGCGCTGGTTTCATCTCCATGTAGGTCCGTCCTTCGGTACTGAGCATACCTCCCCAGCTGGCCGCTTCAGGGGGTAGTCCGAATCCCAGGAAGCTCAGAGATGCCTCCCAAAGAATCATGGCGCCAATCGAAGTGGTGAAGATTATGATTATCGGAGCCATGACGTTTGGCATTATGTAGCGGATCAGCGTTCTCAAGGTCGTGTTGCCGATCGCCTCAGACGCGATAAAGTAGTCGTTCTCTTTTATCCCGATGACGGCTCCTCTTATCACCCTGGATGTTCCTATACCGTGCACGATGCCGAGGACCAGAATGATCTGTGCCAGACCTCGCCCCACCATCGACATAACAGTGAGCAGCACGATCAGGGAGGGAAAGGACATAAAGCCATCGACAAGCCTCTGCAGCACCATGTCGTACTTGCCGCCGTAATACCCCGAAGGGACGGCAATCAATGCGGCGACCGTCACGGCGGCCGTCGATGCGACCAGGCCGACGATCATCGACACGCGGGCACCGAAGAGCATGCGGGTGAGTATGTCTCGACCCAGCTGGTCCGTCCCAAGCGGGTAGCTGATCGACGCTCCCGCGAGCCGATCGATGATGTTGATCTCGTCCATCTCGTACTGCGTGAGCACGTCGGCGAAGAGTCCGCAGAGCAGCATTATCAGGATGATCGCGCCGCCAAGAAGCCCCAACAGCTTCTCTTTCAGCAGCCTCGAGAAGAAGTCGACTACCGGTTGCCACCTATTCACCGTCGACCCGGGTACGGATATTTCTTTGAACTGGCTCACAATCTCTGCCTGGACTAGCCGTAACGGACCCTTGGGTCCAGATAGGCGTATGAGAGGTCTACAAGTAGGTTGGAGAACACAATCGCGCTCGCGATCACCAGGTTGACTCCGGATATGACCGTGTAGTCCTTTCTGTGCAAGGCCTCGATCAACAAGCGACCCATTCCAGGCAATGCGAAAATCTGCTCAGCAATAACGGCTCCAGCAACCAACATGGGAAGCTCCATTCCGATGATGCTTATCACCGGTATGAAGGCGTTCTTCAGAGCGTGCCTGGTGACGACGGCCCTCTCCCTGAGACCCTTTGCCCAGGCGGTCCTGATGTAGTCCTGCCTCAGGACTTCCAACATCATCGTCCGGGTCATCCTCATGCCGATTCCGGCCAACCACATTCCCGTAACGAACGAGGGAAGGAGGAACTGCCCGAGGTTTCCCAACGGATCCTCTCTAAAGGGAATAAGCTCCATTGGCGGCGACCATCCCCACCAGATTGAGGGATAGAGCATTATTAGTGTCGCCGCCCAGAAGCTCGGGACCGCGATCAATGTTATGGATATGCTTCGACCAATGTGGTCGCCGAGGGTGTCCGGTCGAATCGCCGAAAACATGCCTATCGGCAGTCCGATCAGCAGTGACAGGACTATCGAGAAAAGTCCGAGCTCGACGGTCACGCTGAGTCGTCCGGCAATCTTTGAGGTTACTTCTTCTCCCGAACGAAGGGAGGATCCCAGGCTGCCGTGCAGGAAAATGTCAGATATCCAGCGGCCGTACTGGACATAGATCGGGACGTCTAGTCCCAGGGCGCGTTCGATTGCTTCACGGTCAACGGGGCCGCCGCCGGACCTCACAGCAGTGCTGGTGATGCTGTCGACGATGTCGCCGGGCAAAAGACGGACCGACAGGAAGACTATAATCGAGACGATCAGAAGAGTGGGCGCAATTAGCAGCAGACGTCTTGTCGTATAGACGAGCACACTAGGCCTCTGTGGCAGGACGTCTTGGCGCCGCCCGCGCTCCGGTGACGATCTGCTGTCTTCCTGTCATCAGGCGGTCAGACCCCAATCAGCCCACCCAGACTCTCAAGCAATCACTCTGGGAGTCGCTTCCACTTCTGCGTCCTGCACAACAAGCACTGAATCTCCCCAACGGGCGACTCATGAGTCGCCCCTACGGCGCGTTTGCGGGGGTATGTTGCGATCGAACTGCGGCATCTGATGATGTGGGCGGTTCGCGAACCGCGCCTACGGCCATTCAGCCACTATGGGGTGGGTTATGGGTTCGACGGTACGTCGAGTAGTTGAAGTTGCAGGGGTGCGATGCCCCTGCAACGTTCTGATTCTGATCTGATGCCCCCTACTACACTCTGACCTCTACGAGGCGGGGTCTAGTGTCCCATATCGCTTCTTAGCTCTTGGTCTATCCACACGAAGCTGAGCGCCTGCGTCCAGCCCTCGTCGTTCGCGCCGGCTTCACCCATGTAACCTTTGATCCAGGGTTGATTCATCCTAACTGCCTGAACCACAGGCGGCCAGAACGGTGCCCAGACCTGATCGGAGAAGTACAGGTTCATCTCCCTGACCTTCGCATTCAGCTCCTCGCGAGTTGTCGCCACCTCAACCGCATCGACTATGGCATCGAACGCGGGATCGTTGACTCCGTACACGCTGCCAGGCCCGACCTTGGGGTCGTTTGCGGTGTTTCCCCACCCCTTTGTTGAGTGGAACCTACCGCGCAACGTGGACAAGGCGTCCAGCATCTTGCCCCTGCAACCACACTGGGACATGTCATAGTCGAGCGCCTGCGTCTTCTCCCACCCAAAGTCGCCATCTGCAATCTGCACTATTTCGACTTCGATGCCAATCCGCTTCCAGTAATCTCTGGAGAGGAGCATCACGTCGGTGTCCGCGCCCCAGCCGTCGATCACGTCCATTGTGGCCTTGAACCTGATGCCGTCGGGGTCTTTGGTATACCCGGCGTCGTCGAGGAGCTTTTCAGCCGCCTCAGGATCATACTCATACTTCCACTTCGTCTCTTCGGGCCAGTCCTCGAACGGCGTGAATTGGCCCGGAAGAGGGAAGGAACTCCCGATCGGTGTCGGGTCTGCAAATCCTCTGTAGTAGGCCCTCGTCGCCTCCTCCAGGTTGAGCGCCTTTTGCATGGCGATGCGTACGTTGTGATTGTCGAACGGTGATTTCGAGTTATTGAAGCTCATGTTGACAGAAGTGCCCGCCACTTTGGTTACGACCAGCTCAGGGTTGGTCTTCTGCAGGCTCCAGACCTGGTCCAGCGGCATCCCCCGACCACCAAGCATAGTAATCTTGCCCGTCCGAAGAGCCGAAACCTTGGTTGCGATGTCCGGCATGATGAGCATCTTGACCTCGTCGGCATACGGCAGCCGGTTCGAGGGATGGACCGCATCAAAACCCCAGTAGTCAGGGTTCTTGGCAAGAGTCACGGAGGACCCTTCGCGATAGTCGCTCACCATGTAGGGTCCGGTTCCGACGAGGACCTTCCAGTCCGTGATGGCTCCATAGTCGTTTCCATGCGCGTTTACTACTTCAGGAGGGACGATTGCCGCCCCGCCACTCGACTCAAAGAGCAGGACTTCGAGGGTCTTGAAACTGAATTGGGACGACTTTACCTCCACCGTCCAATCATCAGTGGCCGTAGCAGACACGACTGGCAGCGCCTTCACCTGGTTTACGTACGGGCCTGGTTCGGTGAACCCGCTGCCCAGCCCCATCGATCTGTGGAAGGTGAACTCGACGTCTTTGGCTGTCAACTCCCGACCGGCGGGTAGTCCCTTGTTGTGCCAACTGATGCCCTTACGAATGTTGAATGTGATTGTGAGTGGGTCTGTCTGCTCCCAGCTTTCCGCTATCGCCCCCGCTGTGGTTTCTATGGAGGCTAGGGCCGAGAAATCAAACTTGTCTCGGGGAATCGAGTAGTCAACTTGACCGAGCATGTTGAAAATCAGGTGCTTCGTCCATGAGGCGCCCATACCTCTCAGGATTTCAACAGGGTCCCATGTCACGATCTCAGTGTCGATGGCCACGGGGATAGTACCGCCATACTGGGGCTTTTCAACGACTTGTCCCCAGACGTTTTGGCTGTATTTCTCGCTTTCCACCTCTACCTGTTTCACCACCTCCACGGGTACCGCGACTTCCTGCTGCACGACTACTGTCTCGCCGGGGACCTCAACGGTCTTCACGACCTCCCTCTCCACCACCACAGTCTCGCCCGGGACCGCTACCTCCTTGACGACCTCCTTCTCCACCACGACAGTCTCGCCGGGTACCTGAACCTCTTTGACTACCTCTCTGACGACTGTCTCACCGGGGACCTCAACGGTCTCCGTCACTACCTTCTCCACCACCACGGTCTCACCGGGGACCATCACCTCCTTAATTACTTCTTTCTCAACGACCACGGTCTCGCCAGGGACCTCGATCCTCTCGGTCGCGCCACAAGCTGCGGCGACCACCAACAGGATCGTCGCTGCGGCCACGACGACCCATCCAAGTCCAATATCCTTACGCATATCGATGCCTCCATTCTCCAAGCGGCATAGCTCGCTCGGGCACATGACCCACGCACTGCCAGAATGAGGCATTTGTATCACACTCTGCAACCCCGGTCAACCCATGCAATCACCACGGTGAGTATGCATTGGAGGGGGCGTAGCCAGGTCGGGAAGGGACTGCGTCTCTTCGTGATTCATGCATCCGACTAGCCCGAAGGAGCCTGTCGAAGCTATGGTCCGACACTGTCCACAAGGACATAGCGGTAGGGACCCGTGTCAAGCGTCAAGCGGTCCCAGCTAGCGCGGGAGCACGCGGGCAGAATCGTGACTACGTTGACAGGGAGGGACGGGCCGGCGCTAGCGGCTCGGGATGGAGATGTGCTGGTCCGTGGGCACGTTGGTGAGGACGTCGGTCTCGCCGTTGACCCACTCGGCGCGGAGCTCCTCGATGATGGTGGCCGAGCCCAGACCGAAATGGGCGATTCTGCCTGGCTCCTGGGTCACGTAGTTCGTCGACGCGTGCAGCTCGCGCATCTGCGTAATGCCGTTCGCGGTAACGTACACCCTCGAGCCGATGCCGTTGCGGTGTAGTGGGGGAGTGCCTTCGAGGGTCACCTTGAGCCAGTGGTTCCTGTTCGACGTGTCGTTTCGGAGAAGCACCGGCGCTCCCGGCCCGCGAGTCGCCGCTTCGCCGTCCTGATCGTATTCGTGGCTGTTTGTGATGAAGATGTCCAGGTCGTCCTGTCGTTATGGTTGTTCGTGATGAAGATGTCCAAATCGAACAGGATGACCCCTCGCCCCTGGCCCCTGTCGTCGGCGCCTGCCTGCTCGGCGACCTCCGCGAACGTCCCCTCGCCCATGTTCTCGAAAAGCCGGGCGGGCTGATCGTTGAACTCCACAGGGTCGCCTTCCCGTTCCTTTTGGATCCAGCCGTTTACATGGTACAGATCGAGGTCGCCATCGTTGTCCAGGTCACCGAAGCTCGCAGCCCAACCCCAGTCGCCTTCCCGGACTCCCGCGTCGCTGGTGACCTCCGACAGCGCACCACCTCCTTCGTTGCGGTACAGACGATTGCCGGTACCGGCGAATATCCCCTTCGACGGATCGGTATTTCCGAAGATACTGGAGACGAACCAATCTAGGTCACCGTCGTTGTCATAGTCACCGATCGCGGACCCCATGCCGTTCTCGTCGGTCAGGACATCCGTCGCCTCCGCGTCTACTTCGAACATCCCGTCGCCGACGTTCACGTAGAGCCGAGACATCCCGTAGTCGGAAACAACGGCCAGGTCAGAAAGGCCGTCGCCGTTCATGTCGGCGAACCTTGGGGCGAAGACCCACAGATCGGTGGCGTACGACTTGCGAAAATCGTATAGCTCCAAACGACCCCGCCCGCTATTGCGGTACATGAACAGAGACGTATAACCGTCCGTCGCGCCCGTGGCCGGAATCGAGCCCGCGATCAGTCGAGCACGTCGAGTATACGCGTCACATCCTCGAGCCCAAGCCTCCGAATATCGTCAGCGAACTTGACCTCTGAGTCGTCTTCCGGTTGGTAGCCGAGAACCCGGCGGGCGCTGGCCAACGACCAGGGGGCGCGCTTGTTGTTGCTGACGGCGTAGACGACCTGCCAGGGGACGCCGTCCTCGTTCTCGATGCTTGGCGTCTCAACGGCCTTGACGAACAACTGAGTCAGGTCGCGCTGACTGACGTAGCCTCCGAGGCTAAACTTGTAGACCGCTGGGTCGACGGCGTACACCGAGGGGTCCGGGTCGCGCGGCACCCCGACCCTCACCATGACCACCTCCATCCTGCGCCCCAAGGCTCCGCAGGCGAACACGAAGCCCATGTGCTCGGTGGTTGCCTTGGCCCAGCCGTAGAACTCGAACGACAGCGGGAGCTTGTAGGGGTCCTGCATCTCCGTCCTGCGTTCGCGCATGAGGGGGTGATCATCCCAGTTCGCGGCTGCGTTGGAGCTTGCCATCACCACGCGACGGACCCCGGCGTCGTAGGCGCATCGGAGCACGTTGTAGTTCAGCTCCACGTTGGCCTTCTCGTCGAAGAAGTGGTCCAGCGGCTCCCCCGAGTTACGATTGTAGGCGAAGTGTACGACCGCGTCGACGCCCTCGAAGTGGCGAGCATAGCTGCTGCGGTCCGGGACGCTCAGGTCCGCGGTGACAACTCCTTCCACATGCTCACCCTTGCGATTGCTCTCTGAGTGAGGCCCGGTCGATCGACCTCGTGAGTAAAGGGTGCTGGCGTCGATCAACAGCGTGTCGTACCGTTGTCGGAACGCCGGAAGGAGCTGACTCGCGACATACCCGGACGCACCGGTTATCAGGATCTTCTTGACTGCCATGCTCGTATTCCTTACCAAGAAGAAGCTATGCCAGCGCGGGACTACGCTACTTGCTGCCCCTCAGCCGCGGGTCGAGCAGGTCTCTCACAGCGTCGCCGAACATGTTCACCCCGTAGATCACTGTGGCAAGGGCAAGTCCTGGCAGCAGAGCCAGGGACGGCTTCACCTCCATGTATGCGCGTCCTTCACTGCTGAGCATACCGCCCCAGCTCGGGACCTCGGGGGGAAGCCCAAATCCAAGGAAGCTCAGCGCTGCTTCCGACATGATTATCTCCCCAATTGAGACACTGAAGATGATGATGATAGTGGCCATTATGTTGGGCAGGATGTGTCGCACCAGTGTTGCCGGTGTGGAGCTGCCGATAGCTTCAGCGGCGAGAAAGTAGTCGTTCTGTTTGACACTGATAACCGCGCTTCGCACAATCCGAGAGCTGCCGATCCCAATCAGCACACCCAGCACCAGAATCATCTGGAGCGTGCCGCGTCCCACCATCGACATCACGGTCAAAAGCACCAGTAGACCTGGCAGGGACATCCAGGCGTCCACCAGCCTCTGCAGCACCATGTCGAGCTTGCCGCCGAAGTATCCTGACGGAATGCCGATTCCCGTCGATATGAGAACCTGGACGGCAGTTCCAGATACGCCTACGATCAGCGAAACACGCGCGCCGTAAATGATGCGGCTCAAGATGTCCCTTCCCAGATGGTCTGCACCTAGCAGGTGCTTCGGAGAGGGGGAGGCCATCCGGTCTTCCAGATTAATCTCAGAAATCCCGTATGGAGCCAGGAGATCGGCGAAAGAGCCACAGACCAACAGGGTGAGAACAACGGCCGCGCCAACTACCCCAAGTGGCTTTTCGCGCAGGAGCCTAAACAAGAGGTCGCCAACCAGACTTCGGTTTACAGATGCGCGCCCCAGGACTGGGGTATCTATCCCTTGGCTCATTTCCGGTCCTCGGCTATCCGTACCGGATTCTTGGGTCAAGATACGCGTACGAAATGTCCACGACCAGATTTGCCGTCACCACGGTTGCACCGAAGACCAGGTTGATTCCGGATACGAGCGTGTAGTCCCTCTGTTCCAGTCCTTGGATCATCAGTCTGCCCAGCCCCGGAAGGGCAAATATCTGTTCGATTATCACAGCCCCACCGACCAGAACCGGGATGTTCCATCCGATAATCGTCACCACTGGGATCAGTGCGTTCTTCACCGCGTGTCTCGTGACCACCACGCGTCCACTGAGTCCTTTTGAGTAGGCCGTTCGGATGTAGTCTTGCCTCAGTACTTCCAACATCATCGTCCGCGTCATTCTCATTGTCACGCCAGACATCGCCATCCCCAAAATGAACGACGGGATGATGAAGACCTTGATGTTGCCCAGCGGGTCGTCCACGAAAGTTACAAGGCGCACGGGCGGAGTCCACGACCACCAGATCGACGGGTAGAGCAGAACGAGGGTTGCCAGCCAGAAGCTCGGTACGGCGATGAAGATTACGGCGAAGCTGCGTCCAATGTAGTCGCCGACGTTGTCCTGCCGAACTGCCGAGTAGATGCCAACGGGCAGGGCTACCGCGAGCCCGAAAATCATGGCGAGAAGGCCAAGCTCAAACGTCGTGGCAAGCCGTCCGGCTATCTTCTCCGTTACCGGTACACCTGAACGCAGCGACTCGCCGAGGCTGCCTCTTAGAAAGATGTCGCCTATCCACTGTCCATACTGAATGTGAATGGGCTGATCCAACCCGAGTGCCCGTTCCAGCAACTCGCGATCAACCTCTCCTCCGGACTGCGTGAAACGCAGTTCCGCGGCCATCACGTCTATCACGTCGCCCGGGATGAATCGCAGCGAGAGAAAGACGATTATGGAGATCAGGAAGAGAGTCGGGACGATCAGCAGCGATCGTCTGACAAGATACTGGTTCACATCTGACCCCAGACGATAGGTGTCGATAGCAGAACTGGACACCAAGCGCTACCGAGGGACAGTCCCCCGGCAGCGTCAAAGATCCCGGTTATGCCGACGGTGACTAATGCCCCAGCTTCGCTTTAAGCTCTTGGTCGATCCAGGAGCGGGAGAGTAGGAGGTTGTTGTCGGGGAATGCCCACTCGGCGGCGTAGCCCTTTAGCCACGGTTGCCAGAAGACGAACTTGCCGAGGTTCGGCAGCATGATACCCCAGTTCTGCTGGACGTGGTACATGTCAGCTTCGATGGCCCACCTCTTGTGTTCATCGAGGTCAGTTGCCGCGTCCGCCTTGTCCAGCAGGGATTCGAACGTAGGATCGTTTATTCCGAACGCGTCCGCCCCGTAGCCGTCCGATGAGTGGAAGTTGCTCCGCATCATCACGGTTAAGGGCCGGAGACTCACTCTATGAGACTCACCGTAAGTCATTCCGTTGTACGCTGATGTCGAGAATCCTTCAGATCCCATTGTGGCGCTATCGTGGACGAGAATGTTCACTTCAACGCCGATCTGGGACCAGAAGTGCTTGAGGATCACTGCCAGATCGGCGTCCTGCCCCCAATCGACCGAAAGGTTGTAGTCAGTCGAGAGTCTTATCCCGTCGCTGCCGCGCGGATATCCAGCCGCGTCAAGCAGCTTCTCGGCCTCTTCCGGATCGTATCCGAACGCGTCCTTCGCCTCGTCTGGCCACTCTGCATAAGGGATGAAGTAGCCGTCGAGACCTTTGCCAGCTTTCGCCCAGGGTGTCGTGTCCGCCGCGCTCGAATAGTACGTGCGGTTGATCGTGTCCAGGTCGAGCGCCTTCTGCATCGCTCGTCGCGGCCCCAGCTCATTGAACGGCGCATTGGTCATGTTGAATCCGATGCCGGGTGTGTAGCCTTCCGTCCGCATCATAACGAGGTGGGGGTGTGTTTTCGGTAGATTCTCCACCACGTCCGTGGGGACCGACCACTCCCGCAGGATCGCGTTCCGACCGGTTCTGAGTGTCGCTAGACGTGTCGCCACGTCCGGCATTATCAGGAGATTTATCTTGTCAAGATACGGGAGGCGATTCTCAGGAAAGTTCTCGTCGTTTGCCCAGTAGTTGTGATTCTTCTCGAGCGTGACGACGCTCCCGTCGACCCAGTCAGTCATCTCATAGGGCCCTGTGCCGACGTTGTGCCTCCAGTCGGCCATGTCGCCGTGCTCTCGGACGACCTCCGGAGGGTTTATCGCAAGGTAGTTCGAGCTTCGCAACAGGACTCTCAGCGTATCGAAGGTGAAACTCGACGTCTTGAACTCTGCAGTCCACTTGTCCGTTGCCGACATCGATTCGATTGGAAGCTTCTTGATCTCACACGAAGAACAACCATCGCCGAACTCGTCTCCCATGCCAAGGTACCGGTGAATGGTGAACTCGACGTCATAGGCGTCCAGTTCGCGACCGTTCATGGGCGCCTTGTTGTGCCAGTGAACACCCTCACGAATGTGGAAGATCAGGGTATCGAGGTCGGGTTGCTCCCAGCTTTCCGCGATGTTCCCGTTGATCTTGTCAACAGGAACGAACTTTGTGTGGAAGCTGTACTGGTCACGCGGAATGGAGAAATCCGCGATTCCCAGTTTCTCAAGCACCAGGTCGCCACCCATGCCAAAGCCGCCCTCCATCGGGTCGGCGGTATCGATGTGCCATCCTGGCCCAGCAACGTCCAACACTCCTCCGTACAGTGGCTTCTCAGCGACGTCCCCGTGGACGTTGATCGTCCACCTCTCCGTGTCCGGTACCTGCTGGACGACGACCCGTTCCGGTCCCGCCACCTCTTTGACGACCTCCTTTTCCACCACCACGGTCTCGCCCGGAACCACTACCTCCTTGACAACCTCCTTCTCCACAACCACGGTCTCGCCTGGGACCTGAACCTCTTTGACGACAGTCTCACCTGGAACCTCGATCGTCTCCGTAACTACCTTCTCGACCACGACGGTCTCACCGGGGACCATTACCTCTTTGATCACCTCTCTCTCCACGACGATTGTCTCGCCGGGTACCTCGATGGTCTCCGCGCCACAAGCTGCGGCGACCACCAACAGCATCGCCACTGACACGGCGACCGCTACCCATCCAAGTCCAAGTACCCTACTCATCATGTTGCCTCCTTGCTCAATGAGGTTGCACCGGTGCGGAAACCACACCCGTCCGGAACGTGGCATTTGTATCACAGCGTCTCCCGGTCAAGCAAGTAATGACAACTGGGATTGAGTTCAGGAGAGCGATCGTCAACTGCATTGACCGGAAACGGCGGGATAGGGGATGCTGGGGCCGTACAGGATCTCGAACGAGGCGGTTGATCGTATGACGGATAGGCTGCGTGTAGGTTTCATCGGCCTCGGCCGCATCTCAGACATGCACTTCGAGGGCTACCGGAACAATCCCAGGGCCCGCGTGTACGCGGTGTGCGACGTGGATGCCGACCTCGTCCAACGGCGGGTGGCTCAGTGGGGTGCGGAGAAGACGTACGACGACTACAGGCGGCTCCTGGACGACCCCGCCGTCGACGCGGTGGAGATCATCACGCCCCATCATCTCCACGCGGAGATGAGCATCGCGGCGCTCGACGCCGGCAAGCACGTGTCGGTGCAGAAGCCGATAGCGCTAAACATCATTGAGGCCGACGCTATCGTCGCGGCCGCCGAGCGGTCGGGCAGACTGTTTCGGGTGATCGAGAACTATCGGTTCTCCCCACCGTTCAGCCGTGTCAAGGAGATGATCGACGAGGGCGAGATCGGCGAACCGCTCTCAATCCGCATCAAGTCTCTGACGGGAAACGTGAGCTATGGGTGGGATGTCCCTCGCAGCTCGCAGGACTGGCGGTCCGACACAGCGCAGTCCGGCCAAGGCTCTGTGGTCTTCGATCACGGCCAGCATATCTGGTCAATCGCGCGGTACTTTCTAGGCGACGTGGAGCGCGTGTTCGCCTTGGTCGGTCGGGAGGAGGTACAGGCCCATCACGAGCTTCCGCCGGGCACAATGCTGGACAACCCGACTATGGCTGTCTGGAAGTACGCGAGCGACGAGCGTTTTGGCTCGTGGGAGTCCGTTTACGCCGACGACATGGTGATTCGATCGAGCTACTACCCGGTCTACGTCTGGGTAGAGGTGACTGGGACCCGTGGCGTGCTTTGGGTCAACAACTTTATCGGGCGCAAGCTGAATCGTCCGCCGCTGGAGATCTTCCGTGACGGGGAGATGACCGAGTTCCCTGACATAGACCCGGACTACGCAACCAGCTTCTCACTGGCCGTCGGTGACTTCGTGGACGCCGTAGTAGATGGACGGGCGACCCACCTCACGGGGGCCGAGGCGCGAGAGGTGCTGCGCCTTTCGCTGGCGATTCTCCGATCGGCTAAGGAGGGTAAGGAAGTCCGCGTCGACGAGATTGTGGAGTAGGAATACGATTCCCGCCTCGTCTGTCCAACGGAGGCCGCGCTCATTAGTCCGTCCTTCGACAAGCTCCCGCCACGGCGGACAGGTAGGACGAACGGGCCAGAAGGTTACTCCTTGGGTTTCCGGAGTTGCCCGAATCGCTCAGTAGGCACGATAATGTGCAAGCTGGTCAGCCGCGCTGCTTGATCACCTTCTCGCCGAAGTCGGCGATCAGGTCGCGGGCGGCTTGTCGATCGACAGCCCCGAGGGCGACGTTGTTGACGCCGAAGGACTCCAGCTCATCGAGGCGTTCGATAATCTCTCCAGGACTGCCGGTGAGGGTGCGGGCGATCAACTCCGGTGATACGAATCGCTCCTCGCCCTCTTTCAGAAACACGTAGTGGCCTTCGTGGACGTCGAGATACAGGCGGTCGTCCGCGGTACGCCCCGGTCGACTTTCCCCATAATCTCTGATGTACTCATCATACTCATCTGCCAGGGCGGGGTTCTGCATCCCCAGGTTTGAACCCGGACCGTGACGACGCTCCCACATCGCATGCACGCCGGGGACGATGGTAGGGCCGATGTTTCTGATCACGCGATCGCTCTCAGGCGACTCCCCCTCGCGCAGGACGCACGCTGTGGTGAGCACTGTGACGTAGGGCTTCACCCCATCTCCACCGAAGCCGTCGAAGGTGTTACCCGCGGCCCTGGCGCTCTCCATCACCCTGGGTAGTCCCTCGGGCACGCTCGAGGTCCTTGCCGTCGTTATCCAACCGTCGGAGATCTCGCCGACAATCTTCTGGCCTCGCGGACCATTGGCCGCGAGCATTACAGGGATCGGGTCTTCAAGGTTGAAGAACTCGTCGCGCCCTGAGTTCGACTTTGAGTGGATCAGACGTATCCATCTCTCGCGACTTCCCTCTCGGAACAGCACGTCTTCCCCGGCGAGCAATCCCTTGACCTGGCGGGCGTACTCCGCGAACCGGTCCATCGTCAGGGCGGGCAGCCCCATGGTGTTGCGTCCCGTGTAACCGGTGCCCATGCCGACGATCACCCTCCCAGGGGCGATCTTGTTGATCGAGGCCGCCGCGGCTGCGGTAACGGGCGCCAACCGGTTGCTCGGGATCGCGACAAACGTTCCCAGCTTGATCGTGCTGGTGTGGTGAGCCGCCAGCGCCATCGTCGCCCAGACGTCGGAGTAGATGAGCTGGGAGTCGTAGAACCACGCGTGCGTGAACCCGGCCTCCTCGGCCGCCTTCACCTCTCGCCAGGCGTCGATGTACGATGGGATTCCAATGCCGTAGTCCATGGAGGAACTCTCTACAGTACGGTCTTAGGCACCTCTTTGGTCGGGTCGAAGAACGGCACGCGCACCACCTCGGCGTCCACGATGCCGTCCTTGGGCAACTGGACCTTGACCTGAGTCCCTGTTCTCCAGTGAGTCAGCGGCATGACCGCAAGGGCTATGTTCGATTGCAGACTCGGGGACCAGAATGCGGTGGTGACGTAGCCCACGTCGTCGCCGGAGTCGCTGTCCTTCACCAGGTAGAAGCTCTCGTTGTACCAGAGAACAGGCTCGCCGCCGAGCTTCAGTCCCACGAGCCGCTGGTTGACACCCTCTTCCTTGATCCTCGCCAGCGCGTCTTTCCCGATGAAGTCATCTTTGTTGAGGTCCACCTGCCAGCCAAGCCGCACCTCGTACGGGTTGTTCTCGATGTCCATGTCTTGGCCGTAGGACAGAATCCCAGCCTCCAGCCGGCGGATATGACTGGGAGCGATCACGCGCAGGTTGAACTCCTCGCCCTGCTCCAGGATGTACGGCCAGACGTCGTCCGCGTGGCGCATCGCGTCATGCAGGTAGATCTCGAAGCCGACCTCCGCGGAGAAGCCCGTGCGCGAGATCGTGACCGGGTGACCGTTCAGGGTTTCGTGGACCATGCCGTAGTATGGAATCTCCCTGATGTGGGAGCCGAACATCTTCTCCATCAGCGGCGCCGACTTGGGACCCTGGATCTGGACAGGGGAGACGTCGATCTCGTGAATCTCAACGTTGTACTTGCCGTTCAAGTTCACGCCTTGGAGCCAGAGTAAGACGTCAGAGTCTGCGATACTGAACCAAAACTCGTCGTCCGCGACTCGAAGCAGGACCGGATCGTTGATAACGCCGCCGTGCTGATTGCAGAGGATCACGTACCTGGCCTGCATCGTCGGTATTTGTGAGTGAACGTCTCGGGTGATAATCAGATTCACGAAGTCCGCCGCATCGGGCCCCTTGACCTGGATCTGGCGCTCGCACGCGACATCCCACATGCTCACGTGCTCAGTCAGGAATTCATACTCCGCCAGTAGGCCTCCGTCTTCAGGCTTGATGTACGCCCTGGGATGGTACTGGTGGTTGTACGTCGTGTAGGCCCAGCAGCCGGCGGCCTTCGACATGTGCCACCAGGCAGACTTTCTGACGCGTGTTGAGATCAGCATCCGGGCGTCGCTGTTGCCGCTCTGTCGGAGATTGATAGGCAGTCGCCGCCTCTTGAGACCATCGATTACGAGAGTGTCAGCCACCTGAGGACCTCCAAGTATCCTGCGCTGATGCCAGTTGAAAACGACCTAACTAAGCGAGACATCCGGATCCGTCAACCTCGATCTAGTCCCGACGCGGCCAAGATAGCGGGTATGCGCGACTCCCATCCAATCGCCATGATATGGGTACCGTCGCACATATCGCGCACCTCACGGATGAGGCGGGCGGTGATCCCGATGCTGGTCGCCCCTCTGTTTGTGGCAGAGTCCATCTCATTTACGATCTCCTCCGGTACCGTCACACCTGGGAGCTTCTCGTTCAGAAACCGCGCCATCCGCGCCGACTTAAGGACGATCATGCCTGCGAGCACCGGGACACCAAAGCCTCTCGCCCCGTCCATGAACCTCTCGAACGTCGCCGAATCGTAGACAGCCTGGGTCTGAAAGAAAGATGCGCCCATTCGCACCTTGTCTTCCATGCGGGCAAGCTCTCGGTCCATGTCGTCAGCGCCCGGATTGGCTACGGCCCCGGCGAACAGGGCGGGGGAACCTCTCAGCTTGTTGCCATATATGTCGGCGCCAGAGTTCAACGCGCTCACTGCCTCGAGCAGCGTCTCGGCCTTGAGATCGAAAACTCCCACGGCGTCCGGGTGATCGCCGCGTCCAGGAGGGTCGCCGCTCATGCAGAGGACGTTGGTAACACCGAGCGCGGAAGCTGCGAGCAGATCCCCTTCCAGCGCGATACGGTTGCGGTCGCGTCCCGTCACCTGCATGATCGGCTCAATCCCTTTATCGAGCAGCGCGCGCGCGGCGGCGACGGGCGCCATCGTCATGTTGGCGCCCGCGGAGTCCGTCAGGTTGAAGGCGTCTACTTGGGCGGCAAGCGCTTCGGCCTGCTTCAGAAGCGGTCCAAGATCGGTACCTTTTGGGGGATTCAGCTCGGTCGTTACGACGAACCTTGCTGAGTTCAGCGATTCGGGAAACGGCTGCATGGAGGCTCCTTAGTCCAGCGACGCTCCAAACCCACTACGCGCTCACGCGATGTCTACGGTCGTCTCGCCCTTGTCGAGCACCCGCTTGACGTCGGCCGCGAACTCTACGAGTTCGGACTCACCAGGCACGCCCTTCGACGAGAGCCGCTCCTTGAACTGCTGAAACAGCCAGTCTTCCTCGCGACCGCTGGGGATGTCGAAGAGCTCCCGGTCGAACTGCGGGAGCTCGCCGTGACCGAAGTAGCCCTTGCCCTCCAACGAGTATCCCTCGAGGTTGTCGGTCCCCTTGCCAAGCACCTCACCTGTCTGGACGTAGTGCTCCATTACAGGCTTCATACCGTAGCGCTGGATCGGGCAGACTGCCATGCACACCCCGCAGCCACGGTAGGTGACGAAGACCGGTCTGCACCGGTCGTAGATGAGCTTGTTCTTCTCAACGCCACGCCACCACACCTTGTCGCGCGTGATCGCCCGGCCGGGGCACCGATTGACACAGACCTGACATTCCTGACAGAACTTGTGAACCCCGTAGTCCACAGGCTTGTCGTAGGTCACCGGCGCATCCGTGGTGACGATCATCAGCCTCGAACGCGACCCGAAGTGTGGCGAAAGAAGTTGGCCGTTGGCGCCCAGCTGCCCGAGACCGGCCGCGACGAAGAGGGGGATATAGGCCCCGCTGTTGTCGCTGGCGTCATGAAGCTGGGCGTGGTAGCCTCTCGACCTAATATAGTCACACAGTTTGAGGCACGATTTCATCAGGATCTCGTAAGTCTCGAATCTGGCGAGGTCGGCCTCGATGCCGGGCGCGGTCTGGGTCTTTCGGTAGTCCTGTTCTCTGGCCAGGCAGATGGCATGCTCGAACCTGACCCACCTTTTCTTGCCGGTGAATGTGTACCGCCGGTCGTACTTCGTGAATCCGATCTCCCCGAAGCCGATCTCCTGAGCGAACTGTCGAATGTCCTCCGTGAGGTCTTCGTCCGGTATCGGCATTCCGGTGGGCTCGACGTCGGCGGAGACAAGAGCAGCCTCGTACAGCGGCTCCATTCGCGCCTCTTGTTCTTCCCGGAAATCGGTGAGATCATCCGCCTGGTTGTCCCACGCCCATTTGCGATCCGCCGACAGGTCTATCGACTGCGTCTCCAGGGGATGCTCCCGGCTGAAGAAGGCAACATCGACAGGCTTCTGCGGTATGCCCGGAACTGTGGCGAGGTCTTCCGCGACCGGAATCTCTACTTCAGCGTCACCGACTCTCCTGCCGGGTCTTGTCACGGTATGACTGACGGACTTGGGCACCTGAGTCCTCCATCCTCAACTTGTGCGCGGAGTTTACGCCCATTTCCCCTGCGAGACAATGCCCATTTGGGCCGTTTGATGGCCGATCGATATTCACGCCCTCATCTTGCTGCCGTCCGGATCGTAGAGCGGCTCTTTCGCGACGGTCGCCGGGAGTCGCTTTCCAAAATAGACGACGTCAACGCCGGTCCCAACCTCGCTGTACTCGACCGGCAGATAGCCGTATGCGATGCCGCTCCCGATCGAATGGCCATAGTTGGCGCTCGTTACGTACCCGAGCACACGGTCGCCGTCCATGATCGGCTCCTTGCCCATCACGACGGCATCGGGATCGTCCAGAGTCATGCAGCACAACCTGCGTGTCGTGCCTCGAGATCGAACCTTTCTAAGCTCGTCCCGACCGAGGAAACGGCCCTTTCTCATCCTCACGGCAAACCCGATGCCGGCCTCGTACGGGTTGTACTCCGTGTGTATGTCGTCGCCCCATTGCCGGTAGCCCTTCTCCAGCCGCAGCGAGTCGAACGCGCCGCCGCCCGCGGCGATCAAACCGAGCGGCTGTCCGGCTTCCCACAGGATGTCCCAGAGCCGTCGTCCCTGTTCTGTTGGGGCGTAGATCTCCCAGCCGAGCTCTCCGACGTACGAGATCCGCAGCGCCAGCGAGGGGACTTCCCCTACCGTGATTTGCTTCGCGGTCATGTAAGGGAACCCCTCGTTGCTCAGGTCATCCTCGGAGACCCGGCTCAACAGATCGCGGGCCCTCGGTCCCCATAGACCTATACAGCAGTGCGCGGCGGAGACATCCGTAACCGTGATCGAACCGTCCGCAAGAAAGTGTGACCGAATCCAGTCCAGGTCGTGGAGCCCCATCGCTAGGCCGGTAATCACCATGAAGCGGTTCTCACCCAGGCGTGTCACCGTCAGGTCGCACTTGATACCACCCCGAGGTGTGAGCATCGACGTGTAGGTGATCGTCCCGACCGGCTTGTTCATCTGATTCGTAGCTAGACCCTGCAGCGCGTCGAGTGCGCCGGAGCCGGTCACCTCGAACTTGGCGAAGGGTGTGAGGTCGAACATGGCTACGCGCTCCCGCGTTGCGACGTGTTCGGCCGCGACTGTCGGCGACCACTCACGGGCCTCCCAGCCGTCGCGCAACTCGCCGGATACGGTCAGAGAATCGAGCAGGCCCTCGTTCGCGTCGTACCACTGGGGAATCTCCCACCCTGCGTTCTCGAAGAAGATGGCCCCGAGCTCACTCTGTCTCTGATAGAAGGGTGTCACCCGAAGGTCGCGAGGGCTCTCCAACTGCTGTCGCGGGTGGATGATGTCGTACACCTCGCGGTACTGCTGCGCGGCCCGCGCCCGGACGTAGGGCCGGCTGTACGCGTGTGGGTGGAAACGTAGAATGTCGGCCTCTCTGAGGTCGGTGCTCGGTTCGCCGTTCACGATCCATTCCGCGACCGCCCTGCCGACCCCACCAGCGTGCGTGATCCACACAGCCTGCGCAGACCAGAATCCTCGGACTTGGGGCGACTCGCCTAGGACGGGTAATCCGTCGGTCGTGAACGAGAACATCCCGTTGAACTTGCGGGTCAGCCCCACTTCTTGGAGGCTGGGCAGAACCTCGCCCGCGGCGACCACCGCGCTTTCGAAGTGAGCGGATGTGAATTCCCTATCCGCCGGCGCTACCGGGGCCTCCTCGTGATCCAGGATGTTATCGGCCTCTACCAAGAGGGGTTCATGATTGTATGAGCCGATGCCGTAGCACTCGCCGACCTGTCGGAAGTACATAGACCTGTCCTGGTGGCGCAGGAGGGGCAGCGATATCTCCTCGGTCGCCCCGGCTAGCTCGGGCAGGGGAGTGGTGACGGCGTATAGGTGCTCCACCGGCGAAAGAGGAATCGGGACCCCGGCCATTTCGCCAACCCTTGGGGCCCATATCCCGGCGCAAGAGACGACAAGATCCGTCTTGATGTCACCGTGATCGGTGCAGACCGCCGTCACCCGCCCGCCGTCTACCTTGAATGCAGTGACCTTTACGTGTCCGTGGAAAGACGCACCGCTTCTCTGTGCCTCCCGCGCCATCGCCTCCGCGGGTCTGGTGGCCTTCGTGTGGATGTCGGAGGGAACATAGATCGCGCCCAGGATACGCTCGGAGAGCATTGGGATCAGATTGCGTGCTTCGCCGGGGCTCAGCAGGGCGGCTTCCACGCCCCAGCTTAGACCGAAACCGACCTTCCGTTTCAGGTCGTTCAGGCGATCCGGGGTCCAGGCCACCTCGAGGCTGCCGACTGTCTTCGCGCATGGCTCGTGTTCGAGCTCCATCTGCGTCCACAGGTTAACGGTGTAACGCGCGAACTCGGTCATCGTCTTCGATGCGTTGATCTGGAAGACCAGGCCCGGCGCGTGGGAGGTCGATCCGCCGGTCTCGAACAGCGGGCCCTGCTCCACGACGACGACATCTCGCCAGCCGAGCTTCGTCAGATGGTAGGCGACACTGCAGCCTACGATCCCGGCACCGACGATCACCACCCTGGCGTGCCTCGGCAGCGTGGTTTCTGGCATGTTCCTACGCCCCAGTGTTCACAAAAGACTCGATTGACGTGGGTCTGGATGTCTGAGACTAATCGAGATCGCCACCGGGGTGGACGAAGTCTGCATCGTGGATCAGGCGTCCGCACGGGGCTATTCTAACATCGGGTGACAACGTCCCGCCTAAGGTGCAGTTGTCACCGATAGTGTACTAGGATTGGACGGCAGGAAAGTAAGTCATGGTGAAATTCAGCGACCTTACGCGCCGGCGGCGCAGGATCATTCACGCCTGGTGCATGTACGACTGGGCGAACTCCGCGTTCGCCTCTTCGGGTGTTTCGGCGATCTTTCCAGTCTACTTTGTGTTCTTGTTCAAGGACGCCCTGGGCGAGAGCACCCCGTTCCTTGGAATCAGCTTCACCGGCAGCTCGATGTGGAGCTTCGGAGTGGCGATCTCCACCGCGATCGTGGCGCTATCCAGCCCAGTGCTGGGGGTCATCGCCGACCGCGTCCCAATCAAGAAGGCTCTCCTCTGGACCTACACGATTCTGGGTTCGACGTTCACGATCCTGGCCTTCTTCTCGTCGTACTCCCCACAACCGTGGGCCTGGATGTTCGTGATGTTCTCGCTTGCAAACGTCGGGTTCGCGGGAAGCCTCGTCTTCTACAACGCGTTCCTTCCGCACTTGGCCCCTCGGGAGCTGCTGGATGACATCAGCAGCAGGGGATTCGCCTACGGATACGCCGGGGGAGGGCTGTTGCTTCTCGTCCACCTCGCTCTGATCCTTGCTACTGAGGACACGGCAATCGCGGACCTCGTGACGAGGGGCTCGATCGCTTCAATCGGGTTCTGGTGGTTCGGATGGGCGATCTGGACCCTGAAGGTCGTACCTGAGCCCCCGATCCGAGATCGGATCAGGGGCATCTCGCCTGGAGACGCGCTCACCATGGGCTTCCGGGAGCTCGGTCAGACCTTCAGGGGCCTCCGACGATTCCGGGTCGTGCTCTCATACCTAGGGTCGTATCTACTTTTCAATGATGGACTTCAGACGGTGATGGCGATCGCCGGCGCGTTCGCTGCGGACACCATTGGGATACCGCTGGCCTTCAACATGGCGACGATCCTGATCATCCAGTTCGTCGCTGCGCCGGGCGCGATGGCCTTCGGCTGGCTCGCCGGGAAGATCAGGACCAAGCCCGCCCTCGTCGTCTCGCTGGTCGGCTGGATAGTTATCGTGCTGTTCGGCGTAGCGATCGTGCCGCTGACCCCGACCGATCACGGCGACTTCGACTTCCAGCTCGGCTACAGGCCCGACTCTGGTACTTACGTCGTGGACAGAGCGCCAGACGTGGGGGACTCTGGCTTCGAGGTGGAGGGGATGGGTCAGTTCTGGGTCCTGTGGGAAGGACTGCCCTTCAGACCCAGCAACGTCCAGGGCCTTCCGGAAGCTATCCGTAGGTCGCCGGCCGTGCCGTACAGCGTCTCCATTGAGGGCGGCCCGCTCGATGGGAGGACCGCCGTTGGCCCGCTGCACCCGAGCGTTCTCGGCTCGGGGCCTCTCGACTGGTGGCCAGAGGTCGTGCGGAATCTCCTGTGGCGGCCTCTTGGGCTGGACGCGGGCTACCAGTGGCTGGTGCTCGGGGTGCTGGTCGGATTCGTGATCGGGGGGAGCCAGGCGTTGGCCAGAAGCCTGTTCGCCCACATCACGCCGGTGCGCCGAAGCGGGGAGTTCTTCTCGTTCTTCGGGTTCATGAGCCGGGCGTCTGCGGTCTTCGGACCTATTCTATACATCGCCGTGACCGCCGTCTTCGATACCCGCGTCGCCATCACCGCGATCCTGTCGTTCATCGTCGCCGGCACGATCGCGCTGCGTTGGGTCGACGTCGCAGAGGGCGAGCGCGTCGCCGCCGCCGAAGACGCGAGGAACTGAGATCCGGCGACCTTTATCGCGGCAGCCCGAGGCCTCTCTGGGCGATGATGTTGCGCTGGATCTCGGAGGTCCCGGCGGCGATGGTCGAGGACGTGGACATCAGGTAGGAGCGTTGGATGTGACCCTGAAGAGGCGCCCACTTCGACCCTGCTGCTAGCTGGCCGGCCATACCCAGGATCTCCATGCCGGTGCGGGCGACGCGCTGCTGGAGCTCGGTGCCGTACATCTTCGACATCGACGCCTCGGCATTCGGCACCATTCCCTGGCTCTGCATCCACGCGACCTTGTAGGACAGCCATCGCGAGATGTCGGTCTCAATGTACCGCTGGGCGAGTTTCTTCCTGACCTGCGTGTCCTCGCTGAGTGGGGCGCCGTCTCGCTCCGTCTCTTTGGCGTACTCTGTCAGCGTCTCGACAGCGCGTCGCGCGGTCGCCGAGTATCCGACTCCCGATCGTTCGAAGTCGAGCGCCACCGCCAGCGTGTACCAGCCGCGGTCCTCCTGTCCGACGAGGTTGGCCGCGGGTACGCGGACGTTGTCGAAGTAGACCTCGTTGAAGTCGTGCCCTCCGGCCATGTTCACGATCGGCCGGACGGTCACGCCGGGGCTCTTCATGTCCAGCATGAACAGGCTGATGCCGCGGTGTTTCGGGGCGTCGGGATTGGTGCGCGCGGCCAGCCATCCCCAGTCCGCGATGTGCGCGCTGGAGGTCCAGATCTTCTGCCCGTTGACGACGTAGTCGTCGCCATCCCGGACGGCTGCTGTCTGCAACGACGCAAGGTCCGATCCTGAACCCGGCTCGCTGTACAGGGTGCACCAGTAGCGCTCGCCGCGAGCGATTGGGGGCAGGTGCTCCTTCTTCTGCTCCTCGGTGCCGGCGAGCATCAGTACAGGCCCGACCCAGGAGATCGCCCCTGTGCCGAGATCCGTTCCTGGCACGTTCCAGTAGGACATCTCCTCGCGGTAGATCACCTGCTCCATGATCGACCGGCCCTGGCCACCGTACTCCTCGGGCCACGCCAGCGTTAACCAGCCCTTGTCGGCGAGCTTGGTCGCCATCTCCTGTGTGAACGCGTGCCGTTCCTCAGGTGTCTTGCCGGGCTGCCCGAGAGGGTCCCAGTCCTCGGGTAGTTCTTCAGATAGGAACTCCCTCAAATCGCTTCGAAAGTGCTCTTCCTGCTGGGTGAATGAGATGTTCAAGCTGCACCTCCGAGCCGGAGTTTAGCATAGAAGCGCCCGATCGACAGGATGATGACAGAGGGGAGAGAGAAACGAGGAACGAGGAACGAGGAACGAGATCTGGCGGCACCTGCAGGCGCCTGATCGCGCGTCTGTTGACCAAGGCCCGTCGTGTAGATCCTGTCTATCCCGCGCATCTACGTAGAATTCTGACGGTTTCTGATGATGAGGTACGCTGCTAAAAGAGCGATCACTGCGGCGCCGCCGGCGATGGTGAGCAGCTCGAAGTTGCCTTCGATGAACTCCCTGATCGACTCGCCGAAGAGGTAGATGAGAACACCGAGCGTCAGGAACCTCGCGCCTCTGCCCACGAGAGACGCAAGTAGGAAAGGCCTGATCGGAAGGTCGAGTATCCCGGCGAGGATCGTGAAGACCTTGTAGGGGATCGGTGTGAATGCCGCTACCAGGATCGCCCAGGAGCCGTATCTTCCGAAGAGGCTCTCGGCTCTTTCGACCTTGGACTCCGATACCAACCGATAGAGCAGGGGCCTGCCGACCTTGCGGCCGAGAAAATGGCCGAGATATGCGCCGGCGACCGATGCGACCGTCACAAGTGCCGCGACCCAGATCGCAATCCCTGGGTTCGCGATTCCGACGGCCATGAGCAAAGGGTCGGGCGGGATTGGGAAGATGACGGACTCGCTGAAGGCCACGAGCGCCAGTAGCACGATCGCCCAATCGTTCTCGGCGAGTCCGAGCGTCCACTCGGTCAGCTCGTGGAACAGCTCACGCACGTAGACGGACCGACGAAAGCGATGGGCGGCAGCCCCGTCCTTCGACAAGCTCCCGCCACGGCGGACAGGCAGGACGAACGGGATTGAGCCCGTCGCTGTGATGCAGGCCGGAACCGACTACAGACCAGATGACCCAGCGATGACTACGCAAGACCGGCCAAACCGAGCACTCGCTGGACGTTCTCCGGGCCAGGCTTGCGTTCGCCCGACTGTACCTCTCGGACAACCTGAACGATCGCCGCGTTGACTGGCGTCGGGACCCCGACACGACGGCCCTGCTCGACGATGTATCCGTTCATGAAGTCGATCTCGGTGTGCCGTCCCTTCTCGACGTCCTGCCCCATCGACGACTTCCAGTCGGCCCCGCCTCCGGACGGCTGGAACTTGGCGTCCAGCTCCTCGTAGACCTCGCCGTCGTCAGCCCTGGCGTAGGTCTCCGCAGCCACTCCCCGTATCGGCTCGACCTGGTAGTTTTGGGCCAGCGCGACCTGGGAGGACTCCTTGCAGATGTTGATCTGGACTCGCCGCGCTTCTGGCATGGACGCGACGCCGTCGCCCCCGAGTCCGGTCATCGCTCCAACGGGATTCCCGGACGAGTTCGTAGTCAGCTTCGACCAGCGCTCTCCCCACAGGTTCGACGTCGCCCTGGCGTCGTCTACACACATCAAGATGTCTACCAGCTCTTCGACTCGGGGTGTTATTCGTCCATGAAGCTCCCCGACGCGGAAGACGACGTGACCGCGGCCGCGACCCGGCGGGCCGCCCCGCGTTACATGCCCAGGTTCCCAGAGCGCGACTGTGATGCTCGACATGATGCAGCCGACGGTGCGGTCGTAGCCAACAATCGATGCGACGAGCTGATCGTTCATGCAGTTCTGGGACGAGACGACAACTCCGTCGCTTCTAACCAGACGCTTGAGGAAGTGGGCCGACCACTCGGTGTCGTAGCTCTTCATTGCCAGGAAGCCGATGTCGAACCCGCCCTCGATCTGGAGTGCGTCCGATAGGTGAAACGCCTTTACGGTCACGGTGAAGTCGTCCTGCGTCCCTGACGCGCGGAGCCCGTTGGCACGCATCGCCTCGACGTGCTCGCCCCACATGTCGATCAGGGTGACATCGTAGCCCTCTCTGGTCATGTAAGCGCCCAGATAGCTCCCCGCGGCTCCCGCGCCCACGATCACGATCCTCTTGTCGGTCATCAGATTCTCCCTGTATCAACTGCGGCTCGGGTGCAGTCAATCATCTCAAGCTAAACACTGCTGATCCCGAGCTCGAACTCGAACTCCTCGCCGCCGACTTTCGCTGTCACCTTCCTGGTGGATCCTCTGGAGACAGAGACTCCTGGGAGTGAGATCGGACCGCCGTCCATGCCCCTCACCTCGACCGCGCTGTCTTCGGAGTGGATCGCGAAGGTCCCCGCCATGTCGAGCCCGACGTACGACTTGATCTCGCGAATCAGATCTTCCTGTTCGCGAAACGCGTCGTGGGCCTCGTCGACGGACACAGCGGCGAATCTGAGCGTGGCGCCGGGCATGGCTTGCGCGAGCAGCCCAATGTCCGGGCTGATGACGGTGGCGACCTTGGTGTAGCCTCCGGTAGTCCCTCGGTCGGCCAGGAGGACGATGGGCATCCCGTTGCCGGGAATCTGAATCGACCCCAGAGCGGTGCCGTCCGACACGATGTCCGGCCCTCCGAGGTGCTCAACAGCAGGGCCTTCGAGCCGGCAACCCGTTCTGTCTGAGTTCATCGACACAGCGTACTCGGACGTCAGCAGCATGGAGATTCCGGACTCGGTAAACGCCGCGTCCTGCGGCCCGAGCACGACCCTGATCTGAAACGACTGGTCGCGCGTCGGCTGGCGGCTGATCGTGATCGGGAGTCTCTTCGGGCTTGGACCGGCTTCGTAGCTAGGAGAGTCGACTGGCAGGACATCCCCCACCTGGAGCGCCCGGCCCTCAAATCCTCCGAACCCTCCCTTGAGATCGGTCGATCTGCTGTTCGTGACGAGCGGGACGTCGACTCCTCCCGCGATCGCTAAGTACGCTCGAACCCCATCGTCCGGCGTCCCGAACCTCAGGGATGATCCCGCCGGAGCGCTTACGGACTCCCAGCTAGGCACGTCGGCTCCGTCCAGGGTAGGGGAGAAGTCTGCTCCGGTGATTGCGATCTGCATGTCCAGCCCGAAGCGTACGACAGGCCCGATGCCGGTCATCTCGAGCCCGGCGCACGACTCGGGGTTACCGACAAGGATGTTCGCGATCCGGAGCGACGCCGTGTCGAGTGCGCCGCACACGGGTATCCCGAATCGCTGGAATCCGCGTCGTCCCAGGTCCTGCACTGTCGTGAGGAGACCCGGTTCGATGACCTCGATCGTCGCGCTCACGACGCGGTCCTCGTCTTTACGACGTACGTCCGCTCCTCGACCTGGTGCTCGATAGCGCCGAACGCGTCGGCGTCCTCGATCGGGACAAACCGGACAAAATCTCCGGCGTCGAGCACCGACGGGCTTTCCGAACGCGGGTCGAACATCCGGATCGGGGTACGGCCGATGATCTGCCATCCTCCGGGACTGGCGACCGGATAGACGCCGGTCTGCGTCTCCGCGATGCCGACCGAGCCCGCCGGGACCAGGGTCCTGGGAGACTCCAGCCGTGGCGTGGTGAGCCTCGGATCGAGGCCGCCGAGGTACGGGAATCCGGGACTGAACCCCATCGCGTAGACCAAATAGTCGGCTCCGGAATGGATCCTGATGACCTCATCCTCAGTCAACCCGGCGTTCTCAGCGACGAAGCTGAGGTCGGGTCCAAACTCGTTCCCGTAGAGCGTCGGCACCTCGACCACTCGACGGCTGCGGGAGCCGGCTTCCTCGTCGAGGCGTAGTCCGCGAATCGCAGCCTCGATATCGTCGGGTGCTACTTGAAGTGGATCGTAGTAGACCAGAAGAGACCTGTACGTCGGGACCGTTTCGACGACACCGTCGATCGCAGCCTCTTCTATTGCCCCGACCGCCCGGTGAACGACGGCGTTGAGGTCGGGGTCGATCTCGTCCCCGAACTCGACGACGAGGGCCTGGTCTCCCGCGGGAAGGAACATGGGCGTCTCGTATCCCGGCATCGCTAGACGAGCTCTCCAAGAGGTCTGATCTCGACGCCATCCGCCTCTAGCGCCTCTTTGAGCGCCCTCGCCATCTCGACAGCGCCCGGCGTGTCTCCGTGCAAGCAGAGGCTGTCGGCGTCGACGTCGATCGTGTCCCCGTTTACAGCCGTGGCCCTGCCCTCGGAGACCATCTGAAGGCTTCGCTCGACGACCTCGGCGGTGTCATGTATCACCGAGCCTGGCTGCGACCTCGGTACGAGGGTGCCATCCGGGTTCAGCGCACGGTCGGCGAAGATCTCTCTTCCGACGCGCAGTCCCATCTTGCTGGCGATGTCGATCCACTGCGATCCGGCGAGAGCCAGCAGTGCGATGTTCTCGTCCACTTCCATCACCGCCTCGCAGATCGCCTTCGCCATGTCCTCGTCGTTCACGGCCATGTTGTACATGGCCCCGTGGGGCTTGACGTGTTGCAGCTTTCCGGACCTGGTGAACGCCTGCAGCGCCCCCATCTGGTAGATGACGTCATTGCGGACCTCGTCCGGTGAGGCGACCATGTTCCGACGGCCGAATCCGGCGAGGTCCGGGAAGCTCGGATGGGCTCCGACGCCGACGCCCTGCTCCTCGGCCAGCCGTACGGTCCATCGCATCCAGTTAGGGTCGCCCGCGTGAAATCCGCACGCGATGTTCGCCGAGGTGATGTACTTGATGACCTCCTCGTCGAAGCCCATCTTGTACATCCCAAAGCTCTCACCCATGTCGCAGTTGAAGTCGATTCGCCCCGGCATCAGTTCCCTCGCTTGCGCAGGTTAACTCGCGTCGATCTGCTCAATTATATCCGCCGCTCGACTCCAATCCAACAGCACCAGTCGGAAGCGAACTGCCTCAAAAAGGGGATGGCAAATCGACGCGATTCAGATATAATGCAAATCACTGTTTCGGCACCTATCTCATAATCTGCGGTTATGCCAAGCGTCAACTTTCACCAGCTGTTCATATTCCACACCGTCGCCCAAATGGGCAGCTTCACCGGAGCAGCCGGGGAGCTCGGCATCAGCCAACCGGCCGTATCGATTCAGGTCAAAGAGCTAGAGCGCAGCCTCGAAACGATCCTTCTTACCAGGCTCCGACGCGGAGTCGTACTCACCGACACAGGCGAGGCGGTGTACGGATATACAAAGCGCATCTTTTCCCTTGCCGAAGAGATGCGCTACGCGATCCAGGATATCGAGGGCCTGGCCGCGGGAAAGCTGACCATAGGCTCGTCCTCGACCCCTGGCGAGTACATTCTGCCGTTGGTCATCGGCATGTTTCACGCCCGCTACCCGAAGGTCGAGGTCTCCCTCGCCATCTCCAACACGCAGACCGTCATAGACCAGATCATGAGCCGCCACCTCGATCTGGGGATGGCCGGCGCACCCGTGGATATCGACGGTCTGGCGTCGTTCTCTTACGTGAGCGACGAGGTCGTGCTCGTCTCCTCCTCCTCCCATCGGCTCGCGCGGAGCCACAGGATATCGATTGCCGACATCGCGGACGAACCATTCGTCGTCAGGGAGCGCGGATCGGCGACCCGCCAGGTCGCAGAAGACGCCTTTGCCAGCCACGGGGTAAAGATAAAGGTCGCGATGGAGCTCGGCAGCAACGAGGCGGTTAAGCGGGCTGCCGCAGCAGGACTCGGGCTCGGAGTCCTCTCCAAGTTCTCGGTCGGCCCGGACGTCGTCGCCGGATATCTCAAAGTGTTGCGCGTCCGTGGCTGGAAGTGCGTCCGACCCCTTACCGTCCTCTACCGCGATGACGGCCACATCTCAACAGTCCAACGCGCCTTTCTCAGCCTCCTCGAAACCGAGAAACCACTCCCGCCGGTTCCGTTCTGAGTCGGATCGTCCGAATCGAGCCGTAGGTTGAGCCGTTGGACATAGTGAGATCAACGGAGTTGGTGGGCATATGTGTACTGTACTACAGACTTTTCAGTGGACAGCAGCCTCGTGATTCTTCTCACGGCAGCGGCTCTTCCAGCCGGACCAACACCTTCTACGAGCGGTCCTGACCAGTAAGCTCGGTTCGTATTAAGGAGACGGGCTCGCTGAAGCTGCACCAGTCGATGTAGCTAGTGTTAAACTTGGTCGAGACCGCTGACTGCTCTACCGTCGGCAGCATCCGACCATGGTCATCGGGGTCTTCGACCACGTCTGCTGCTGTGATCAACATGCTGCTTCGGTCATCGTCTCTGTCCACAGGGGACACCATCGCCTGGGCGTGTTTGAATTATGAATTAGGAATTGTGAATAGTGAGGGTGGTCCGCGTGTGGGCGGAGTCCCTCTTGTACTGGGTTTGGTTGGTGCGCGGCAGTGCGCGGCGGTCAGTAGTAGTCTTCTGGGTAGTAGCGATGGAGGTCGCACTGTGGGTGTCCGCAGTTCTGATAGAGGAAGTAGGGTTCGGGTCCGAAGATGATCGGCTGCAGCTCATGCTCGTCGGGTGAGGGCGGACCGGGCTCTTCGGGCTCGGCCTGTTCCTCAGCCTCTTTGGCGGCCTTGGCTTCTTCGGCTTTGCGTTTCTCTTCATCCTCCTTGGCGCGCTTCTTGCGCTCCTCGCGGACCTGCTCGCGGCGTGCTTTCTTGGCGAGCAGTCTCTTTTCGAGTCCCTCGAGGACCTCTTCGACGTATGGCTCGATGTCCTTTGGGTCGTAGTAGATGTCTTCCCACATGGAGAGGTCGGGCTCGTATTGGGGCTCTTCGTCGTCGAGCCGGTCGTTGATGATTACGGACTCGAACAGCTCGGCGAGTCCGGCCCACCTGTCGTCAGGGTCTGAATGTTGATCCGCAGATTCGGTCTGCGTGCCAACCGAGTCGTCGGTGTCGATGGTGGAGACCGATCCGGGAGCCGAGGCTGCCGACTTGGTGGGGGCGTCGGTGTCGATGGTGGCGACCGATCCAGGAGCCGAGGCTGCCGAGTTGGTAGGGGCGTCGGTGTCGATGGTGGAGACTGATCCAGGAGCCGAGGCTGCCGAGTTGGTGGGGGCGTCGGTGTCGATGGTGGCGACCGATCCGGGAGCTGGGGCTGCCGCGTTGGCAGTGACGCCCGGCGCATGGACGGGGGCCACGGGAGCGGCGGTGTTCTTGGCTCGGACGGGTGTGGGCCTTGTGATAGGGGCCTTGGGACGCTTGGGAGAGGTCCGGGTGCTTGTGTAGCCGACGACGATGCCTTCGAGTCGGACCAGGAGCTCTGCTGCGGCCCTGATGCGGTGGCCTTCGTTGAAGGACCTTAGGTCGCCGTCAACGAGGTTCAGGAGGAATCGGGAGACGTATCGACCGTCGCCGGTGTCCTCCTTGATGGCCTTTGTCAGGGCCCTGTCGAACCTGGTGTCACGTGAGCGGGTGGCCGGGTCGTCCTCTGGGGACGCGGGTTGTGAGTACTCTCGGATGTAGGCTCTGGCCTCCTCGTGACCGAACCTGGTGAGGAGCTCTGCGGCCCGTATACGGTGGCCCTCTTTGAATCCTTCGAGGTCGCCTTTCATGACGTTCTGAAGGAAGCAGACGACGGTCTCGCCGTCTTTGGTCTGTTCTTTGATTATTTGTGATAGGGACATGATGGTATGCTCTATAGGCAACTGGTTATAATCTGATTATGCACGTACGGATGTTCTGATGTCAAGGGTGGCCTGAGGAAAGAGGAACGAGAGGGGTTGGTTTCGTGTGGCTGTCGGTGGGTCGCTGTGGGTGGGGCGATAGGGGGCGCTGGGAGCGCGGGTTAGAATCCCAACCATCGGTGCTCTGAAGAGGAATCTACCGGTTGGGCCGGTTCTGATGCACTGATGCATCTATGCTCTGCATCATGGGAACGACGGTTTCGCTTGATGACCAACTCGCCAGACAAGTACGCTGCGAGGCTGCCGCGCAGGGCCTGAGCGTGAGCGCCTTCATCGCCAAAGTATTGGACGATGCGCTCAAGTGCCGCGAACCATCCGACCCACCGCCGTTTCGGCTTGTCACAGTTCGCGGCGCCCGACCTCGTCGCGGTGTGGACCTCAACCGTCCGCGCGCTCTTGACATCACTGAAGACCAGGCTCAGTTCGGATCCCGGGACATCTGACCGGAGATGCTGCTTCCCGATGTCAACGTCCTGATCTACTCGCACTTTGTGGATTCCACACCCGATCACCCAGAGTACGCCGCCTGGCTAACCCGTCTGGCGACCGGACCGGAACCGTTCGCCCTGTCGGTCGTTGTGCTCGCCGGATTCGTCCGTATTGCCACCAACCCAAGAGTATTCGATCCACCATCGACCATCGATACGGCGTTTGCGTTCCTGTTGTCGCTCTTGGAACGGTCCACAGCACGCATTGTCGACCCTGGCCCTGATCACCTAACTATCTTCGAGCAGTTGTGCCGGGACTCTGTGGCAACCGGGAAGCTGGTTGCAGACGCTCAACACGCGGCTGTGGCCATCGAGCATGGCTGCAGGATGGTTTCTACAGACTCCGACTTCAGCCGATTTCCTAGTCTACGCTGGCGCCACCCGCTACGGCGTGCAGAACGCTAGTGGAGTCTGGACGGCCGTCCCGTCCTAGTGGTAACCCGTGTGATTCGCGTCGGAAGACGGTTGTGATTGCCCACCAGGAGCGCCAGATGCAGCCCTGTCAGGAATCGCATAGCGAGTTGGGAACTTCGATTCGTTGCTCGACCTACCGGGCTCCTCGTGCGCCTTCAAATGATCCGCGTACCGGTCCGCGTTCCAATCGTCAGGTGGTGGATCGGCGTCGAAACACTTGATCTCGTTCAGATAGATGCCGTACACCTGAACAACAGGTGTCACAAAACAGATTAGGACGTTATTCTGGCTCCATGATGCGAGTGCAAGGAGCCATTCTACCGGGAGCGGCACGCCTGTCTCGGCTCACGGTAGAGCTCTCCAGAGAGGCCAGGCGACGGCTTAAGTGGATCGATTGGTTCCACGATCACGGTGGCAATGCGCGGAAGACGCGCCGGCACTTCAGCATCTCGCCGGACACGTTTTACCGCTGGCTGAGGCGCTATAACCCGCGGGACCTGAGCACTCTCGAGAGCAGGAGTCGGCGGTCAAGGAGTGTGCGCCAGCCGACGTGGAGCCCGGAGCTGGCACATGCTGTGCTGCGGCTGCGGCAGCAATACCCCCGGTGGGGTAAAGACAAGCTGGTGGTGATGCTGCGACGAGAGGGCTGGCGTGTATCGACTTCCATGGTGGGACGGATACTCAAAAGGCTCAAGGAGACAGGCATCTAGAGGCGCCCGCCAACGGCATTTCGGCCCGCAAGCGCCAGCGGCCGCGTCCCTATGCGATTCGTAAGCCCAAGGGATATACGGTCCGAGAGCCAGGAGACCTCGTCGAGGTTGACACCCTCGATGTACGGCCGATACCAGGCGTCATACTCAAACACTACACCGCCAGGGATCTAGTCTCCCGGTGGGACGTGCTCGGGGTCTACACCCGGGGCACAGCGACCACCGCCAGCGCCTTCCTGGACCAACTGCTCCACAGGATGCCCTTCGCTGTCAAGGCGATCCAGGTCGATGGCGGCAGTGAGTTCCAGGCCGCCTTCGAGGAGGCCTGCCAATCCAAGGGCCTCTCACTCTTCGTGCTCCCCCCGCGCTCTCCCAAGCTCAACGCACACGTGGAACGGGCCCAACGGACCCATACCGAGGAGTTCTACGAACTCTATGACGGCAACCTTCAGGTCGAACCCCTCAACCGCGCACTGCGTGCTTGGGAAGCTGTCTACGACACCATCAGACCCCACCAATCACTCGGATACCTTACCCCTGAACAGTTCCTGGCTCGCACACAGCCATTACAACCACCTCCTTCGGCCCTCTCCGACACCCCAAGCACACCAGCAAAGTCAAGCCCTAGGCCTCTCCGGGGCGAGGCTGCAGCCCGAGGACCTTGACTTGCCTGATACCATCCGCTCAGCAGCTCAGGACCACTGTCAATCAGCTCACCTCGAAAGGAGGCATGTGTACGGGATGTACTGGACGAGTACAATGTTTTGACAGTGGACGGAGGCCGTGATACCGTTGCCGCATCCCAACATGGGGTTGGATCCGCACCATCGCGGGCTAACTCAGCTTCGGGCTCAAGGAGGCACCGAAATGCGTAAGGCTATCGGAATTCTCTGGGCCGTCATAGCGGCGGGAGCGGCTATGCTGCTGGTTTTCGCCGCGGCCTGCGGCGCGGAGACAATCGAAGTCCCCGGTGAGACAATCGTGGTGGAGAAGGAGGTAATCAGGGAGGTAGAGGTCCCCGGCAAGACCGTCGTGGTGGAGAAGGAGGTAGTCAAGGAGGTGGAGGTCCCCGGCAAGACCGTCGTGGTGGAGAAGGAGGTAGTCAAGGAGGTGGAGGTCCCCGGTGAGACGGTGTATTTGAAGGAGGTCAAAGAGGTGGTCGTGGTTGCGACCCCGGCGCCTGCCGGCGAAATGCAGTTCTTGCTGACGGCTACCGAACCATTCCCCAAGTACGGCGGAACGTTGCGCATCATGGGGATAATCAACGTTAACCACTTCGACATCCACCAATCCGCCACCATCAGAAACACAATGCTGCAGTCGCCGATGTATGACACGCTCATCGAGTGGGACCCCCGGGACGGCGGCAAGAGCATAATCCCGTCGATCGCACACCGTTGGGAGCTGGGCGGCGGTGGCACCGAATATACGTTCTTCATTAGGGACGACGTGATGTTCCATGACGGGGCGCAGCTGACCTCGGCCGACGTAAAGGCGACCTACGACAAAATAGTGTTCCCGAACGAGGGCATCGCGAGCATACGGCAAGGTATGTTCAACTCCGTCACGAGTATCGATGCCGAAGACAACTGGACGCTCAAATTCACGCTAAGCTCGCCGCGGTCTAGCAACTACATGTTCTCCGCCTTCGCCGCGCCGTGGAACTATATCGTACAGAAGTCGGTCCTTGACGAGAATAACCAGGACCTGAAGAAAATCGACAACTATCCGGGCACTGGGCCGTTCGTCTACAGAGAACGACGACCCGACGAGTTCATGAAGACGGACAAGAACGCGAACTACTGGAATCCCAACCTGCCCTATGTCGATGGGATCGACTACTTCCAGTGGCCCAGCTTGGTGCTCGGTATTGCCCAATTGGAAGCCGGGACCATTGACATACTGGACGCCACGAGCAAAGCTGGTATCGAGCGGCTACAGAAGGTTCCCGGCATCGTAACCAACACCTTCCAGCAGGTCAGCGCGACCTTTATCTGGTTCAACGCTCAAGTTCCGCCGTTTGATGACCAGCGTGTCAGGCGCGCAGCCTTCCTGGCCATCGATAAGACCGCTCTGGAGAACATCTTCAAGGTCGACCAGTACAAATTCATGGGCGGGTACGTCTACCCGGAAACACCAGATGGGTATTCCGCCTACGGGACCGATTTCGATATCCGCCCGGGTTACCGGACCGGCGAGGGGCGGGCCGAAGACCTCGCGGAAGCCAGGCAGTTGGTGGCGGAAGTCCACCCCAACGGCTGGAAGGAGCCGATAGATTTTCTGGTCCGCGGTCTCCAGGAAGGGAGCTACGAGATCACGCTCGCCCAAGCGATCCAGCAGATGTTCGTGCAAGACTTCGGTTGGACGATGGAGATTCGAAGGACGGACCCCTCGAAGTGGATAGAGGACGCCAGGGAAGGCAAGTTCTCGATGACGGCCGGCAACATTGTCTCCGTTACCGATGACCCGTCCGACTACTTCCGCGACTGGTACGTAGGCGCGTCGAACTACAGCAACTGGAAGAACGAGGAGTTCGTGGCGCTCCTGGACAAGATCGACTCCGAGCTCGACGATATGAAGCGGGCAGAGCTGGTCTTCCAGGCCGAGTTGCTGCTCGAGGCCGACCCTCCCGGGATGGTCCCGATCAACTGGCACTACAACAGCGCCGCCTGGCGGGACTACGTGAAGTACGCGGGACGCGCGTTCAGCCACTATAACCTCGCCCGGTGGCAAATCGTCTGGTTGGACAGGTAGGTCAGGCCGGACCCCAGCAGAGACACAGAGTGCCGACTCCTGCGACAACAGCGGCGGGCGTCGGCACTCGCGCGTTAGGCCGGTCGTAGAGATGAACGACTCGGCGTTGTAAGCGCGTACGCTCCGGCGCGATCGTCACGATCGCGCCGGAGCGCCCTGACGAACCAGGAGATGCGGATGCAACGATACATACTGCGGCGTCTGATATATGCCGTGCCCACGCTGTTAATTCTCTCGATAATCATCTTCATCGCGATGCGGATCATTCCCGGCGACCCTGTCATCGCAATGCTCGGCGGAGACTCCATGGAGGGCGTCGTCCACATAAGCGCCGCCGACCGCGCCGCCATCGAGGAGCAGCTTGGCCTGGCAGACCCGCTCGCGGTCCAATATCTAAACTGGATGCGCGACATCGCCACGCTGAAGCTGGGCGAATCGTTCTTCACCGGCGACAAGGTGATGGACAAGATCCTCCGCCGAGGGCCGATCAGCGCCGAGATAGGCCTGCTCTCAATTGCACTCTCTTGGCTTATAGGGCTTCCCGCCGGCGTGCTCAGCGCATTGAGACCGAACAGCGGCCTGGATGTCGTCCTGCGCGGAATCACCGTGCTTTTCCTGGCGATACCGGGCTTCTGGTTGGGCATGCTCATCGTGTTGATGTTGCTCAACTTGTACAAATGGGCGCCGCCGTTTGAAATAGTGCAGCTATGGGAGGGTCCGATAGCGAATCTAACGATGGTGGCGCTCCCGGCACTCGTATTGGGCCTCGGGACCTCGGCGGGCATGGTCCGCATCGTCAGATCGTCGATGCTCGAGGCCGTGAGGCAAGACTACGTGCGCACAGCACGTGCGAAAGGCCTGATGGAGCGTCTCGTGCTAATGCGGCATACGCTGCCGAACGCGCTGCTCCCCGTTGTAACGTTGTCCGGCCTATCGCTGGGCTTCGTCTTGGGCGGGACCGTTGCGATCGAGGTCGCGTTCGGCGTGCGGGGCCTTGGCATGGACCTCGTCGAAGCCATCAAGATTCGCGACTGGAACGTCATCCAAAACCTGGTCCTGGTCTATGGGATTGTGTTCGTCTTCATCAACCTAGTAGTGGACGTCAGCTACGGAATCATCGATCCGCGAATCCGCTACGAGTAACCGCCGCGCAGCAGCGTGGGTACAGACATGGCTGAGCAACAGGCAATCCCCGAAGTCACTGCCCGGGGCACTCACTCCCGCGGAGCGCTTAGTGCGGCTGCGGATTTCGTTCGCAAGAGCCCACTGTCCGCGTTCTGGGGATTCGTCGGCTTGCTGCTGGTGATAATGGCGGTATCCGCGCCGTTGATCGCGCCGGCGGACCCGCTGTTCGCGGATTTCTATAAAGTTGTCTTTCCTCCGGACCGGGAAAACTGGTTCGGGACAGACAAGATCGGCCGCGACTATCTGTCGCGCACTATCTACGGCGCTCGCACGTCGCTGTACGTCGCGGTGATGGCAGTCGGCATCGGGACATCGCTGGGGGCGGTGATCGGGCTCACGGGCGGGTTTTTCGGCGGCAAGGTGGACTTGTACCTCGAGCGCCTGAATGAAGTGATCCTCGCGTTGCCCGGGCTGATATTTGCAATGGTGTTGGTCGTGAGCGTCGGCGCGAACGTGACCAGCGTCATTTTGGCCATAGCTGTGACCAGAGTCCCCGTCGCCGCCAGAGTCATTCGGTCGGTTGTGCTTGGCGTCAAAGAGATGCCGTATGTCGAAGCCGCCCGGGCGATTGGGGCCTCGCCTCTGCGAACGATTGTTCAGCACGTCGCCCCTCAGTGCGTTGCCGTGTTTCTCATCATCTCGACTATGCATCTGGGCTCGGCTATCATCATCGAGGCGTCGCTTGGCTTCCTGGGGGCCGGCGTCCCCCCACCCACTCCGACCTGGGGCAGCATGCTCGGCGACGCCGCTTCAGCCGGAGACCTAGACCCGGAGTGGTGGCTTGTCTTCTTCCCCGGGCTGTTCATTACGCTCGCGGTGCTGGCGTTCAATCTCTTCGGCGACGGAATCCGCGACGCGCTCGACCCCAGGCTTCGCGGGACAACCTAACGGTGCCAGGCTGCACAAAGTCTCCGACCCGCACAAGACCCCACAGCAACGGCTGGTCGAAAGGCACGTCCTGACCCCTGCGTAGCTCACAGCCCTGAAGCAGGTGTACGGCACGCTCGACCCGGTGGTCCGGCTCCAACAGGTGCCACGACAACTATGTGGCTTGGCCGATCAACGCTTAGAGCGTCTGAGAATACCCGTGGATGAGGGGGAGTCCATCGGGGAGAAACCCTCTCTGGTGGGGGGTCCGGGCGTATCCCCCAGACTGATCCCTATCCCCGTCGACCTCGGCAAGGGAGACGCGGATACAGAGGATGAGGGTTTCGTTACAGGCTCTTAGACGCGGGGAGCCCAGGAAAGCGGCCTGCGGTGTGCGTCGCTATCTACCGCAACCGCACCGCCAGAGATGGCAGCCGGTGACCCCCGAAATCAACACGAACAAAGGGTCCACGAACACCCACATGAGCAAGCGGATGTCGTCTTGGGGATCAGCGCCGATCGTGAGGGCATCGAACCAGTCCCAGAAGAACCAGAGGGCCAGTACCTGCCGATGGGTAGAAAGCTAGATTGGCCTCCAGGTACTCACGCGTGATCGCACCATCGTCACTTTGGCTGTCCAGCGTGCGTTTACGGAAATAGTGCAACAGCAGAGCACCCACCACGCCAAAAGCCATGAACCAGTTCAGGATGTCCCAGACCCCTTCAGCATTCGTAGCATCATCGTAGAAGGGTGTGAGAATGAAATGCAACGCTACTGCAGCAGCCAATAGCCAGAACACGCCGCAGCTAGCAGTTTACTCGCGGTACTCATATCCGTTCCTCCACTGTATCAGGGTATCTAACAGGACCGCGCTGGCCGGCGTGTTTGGACTCGTCTATCGGTGGCGCATATTCCGCCGGTCCTCTGGCGGGTTATCGAGGGCCATCCTACAGGCTTGCCTCCTGCCCGGTCGCGCAGACCGACGCCTCGGACCGGCGTCCGGGCCCTCGGAACGCGGTCAGCCGGTGGGACGCAAGTATACCAATTGCAAGCCAAACACCATCAGCATCACGGCCGCCAGCAGAGGTTCCCCCATTATCCCGTAGGCCCAATGCAATTCTCCACTTGGAGCCTTGTCTCCCGAAGACCAGGACTCTCTGACGGACCAGAACGACAAAGCGAATAATAGGATCCACCAGGGGGCGAACAGCACCGACTCCCGGAGGTTGCGCTCGCGCTTCCGGTGCTCCCTGACACGGGATGTATCCTCGTTGGTGTCCGGACCGGTGGTGTGAACGCCGTGCCGCAGCCGGTCTAGGCGCTGGCGCACCTCGGCATGCCTCGCGCTGTGAGCGCCGGCTGGAGTCCGTCGTCCCTGGAATCACGGTCCGCCACCTCGACGGCGGCGCACTTGTTGAGGATCACGATGGTCCCCTCTGTGATACTGATCTCATTCAGATAGATGCCGTACACCTGAACAACAGGTGTCACAAGACAGATTAGGACGTTATTCTGGCTCCATGATGCGAGTGCAAGGAGCCATTCTACCGGGAGCGGCACGCCTGTCTCGGCTCACGGTAGAGCTCTCCAGAGAGGCCAGGCGACGGCTTAAGTGGATCGATTGGTACCACGATCACGGTGGCAATGCGCGCAAGACGTGCCGGCACTTCAGCATCTCGCCGGACACGTTTTACCGCTGGCTGAGGCGCTATAATCCGCGGGACCTGAGCACTCTCGAGAGCAGGAGTCGGCGGCCAAGGAGTGTGCGCCAGCCGACGTGGAGCCCGGAGCTGGCACATGCTGTGCTGCGGCTGCGGCAGCAATACCCCCGGTGGGGTAAAGACAAGCTGGTGGTGATGCTGCGACGAGAGGGCTGGCGTGTATCGACTTCCATGGTGGGACGGATACTCAAAAGGCTCAAGGAGACAGGCATCTAGAGGCGCCCGCCAACGGCATTTCGGCCCGCAAGCGCCAGCGGCCGCGTCCCTATGCGATTCGTAAGCCCAAGGGATATACGGTCCGAGAGCCAGGAGACCTCGTCGAGGTTGACACCCTCGATGTACGGCCGATACCAGGCGTCATACTCAAACACTACACCGCCAGGGATCTAGTCTCCCGGTGGGACGTGCTCGGGGTCTACACCCGGGGCACAGCGACCACCGCCAGCGCCTTCCTGGACCAACTGCTCCACAGGATGCCCTTCGCTGTCAAGGCGATCCAGGTCGATGGCGGCAGTGAGTTCCAGGCCGCCTTCGAGGAGGCCTGCCAATCCAAGGGCCTCTCACTCTTCGTGCTCCCCCCGCGCTCTCCCAAGCTCAACGCACACGTGGAACGGGCCCAACGGACCCATACCGAGGAGTTCTACGAACTCTATGACGGCAACCTTCAGGTCGAACCCCTCAACCGCGCACTGCGTGCTTGGGAAGCTGTCTACGACACCATCAGACCCCACCAATCACTCGGATACCTTACCCCTGAACAGTTCCTGGCTCGCACACAGCCATTACAACCACCTCCTTCGGCCCTCTCCGACACCCCAAGCACACCAGCAAAGTCAAGCCCTAGGCCTCTCCGGGGCGAGGCTGCAGCCCGAGGACCTTGACTTGCCTGATACCATCCGCTCAGCAGCTCAGGACCACTGTCAATCAGCTCACCTCGAAAGGAGGCATGTGTACGGGATGTACTGGACGAGTACAACACTTTGACATCGTTAGGGCGGCTCTGTATGATTGGTCGGTCATGCTTGTGAAAGATGTAACTAGCGCCTGCGCGTGTTGTTGTCTCCCGATTGGGGGGGATCGAGTGCTTGTGGCGCCGGCTGAGCGTGCGGACACGCAGATGTGACAGGCTAGACCAAATACAGCAGATCGCAGACCCCCGACGGCATCCAAGCCTCGGGGTTTTTTGTTGGGAGAAGAGGAAACTAAGGAGAAACATGGTCGAGGCGGTATTGACGATGGAGAGAGGCGTGCGGCGAGACCTGCCGGATGCCAGTACTTGGACCGCTGAACAGGTGATCGAGTGGGCGGTCGACACATTCGGGAGCAAGGTGGCCCTGTCCACGAGCTTTCAAGCAGATGGCATGGTGGTCTTGGATATCGCCAGCCGACTGGGCCTCGACCTCAGAGTGATCACGGTCGACACCGGCAGATTGCCTCGTGAGACCCATGAGCTGATCGATCGCGTGAGGCATCGTTACCGCATCGAAGTCGAGACACGATTTCCGGACCAGGCTGAGCTGTCCGACCTGGTTACCAGGTTCGGGGCGAACCCCTTCTACCGCAGCGTGTCGCTGAGGCTGAAGTGCTGTGAAGTGCGTAAGACCCGCCCGATCGAGGCTGCTCTAGGCGAGCTTGACGCATGGATTACGGGTCTGCGGCGCGACCAGTCGGCCACCCGCCAAACGATCGAAAAGATAGAGATCGACGACGCCCATGGCGGAATCCTGAAGCTGAACCCGTTGGCCGACTGGGACGAAGCGGCGGTCTGGGACTACATCGAGGCAAACGAAGTGCCCTACAGTCCACTCTACGACATGGGTTTCACGAGCATTGGATGCGCGCCTTGCACCCGGGCCGTCGCCCCCGGCGAGGACTCTAGAGCGGGCCGATGGTGGTGGGAGAACGGAGTGCCCAAGGAGTGCGGGATCCACATGAGTCCCGGATGGGCCAAGGCAATCAAGAAAATCTCACAGTAGACGGATGCTCCTTCTTGGGAGCCCCAATAGTCTCGGCGTCTAGTTTAGCTGTCGCCACGGAGGACTTATTAGTTGGCAATACAAGCTGAGCGAGAGGTAGTTGTTCCGCCATACGGAGGTGAGTTGGTCGATCTGCTGGAGTGCGAGGACGAGGCTGAGGAGCTTCGAGCGAAAGCAAGCCGCCTAGCTTCTGTCCAGCTCTCCGAGCGCGCAGTGTGCGACCTGGAGCTGATGGCCGTGGGCGGGTTCTCACCGCTGAAGACCTTCATGAACCAGCAGGACTATCAGAGTGTTCTGGACGACATGCGGCTCGCCGACGGGGTCCTGTTCCCGATCCCGGTGACACTGGCTGTGGACGAAGACACCCAGATGAGTCTGGACCAGACAGTCGCCCTCCGAGACCCCAAGAACAACCTATTGGCGTTGATGGACGTCGAAGAGATCTACGCCTGGGACCTGGACCGGGAGGCTACGGCGGTCCTGGGGACTCGCGACGTACGCCACCCGCTGGTCGCTGAAATGCACGGATGGGGTCGTCGCTGCCTGTCTGGCAGGTTAAGGGTGATCGACCTCCCTCGCCATCCCGACTTTCGTGGGCTACGGCATACTCCCGTCGAGACTCGGGCTGCCCTGGAACGCAGAGGCAGTCGAAACGTGGTCGCCTTCCAGACGCGGAATCCGCTGCACCGGGTCCATGAGGCGCTCACCAAGCAGGCGGCGGAGTCGGTAGACGGCACGCTGCTCCTGCATCCCGTGGTCGGACTGACCAAGCCCGGAGACGTCGATCACTACACGAGGGTCCGCACCTATAACGTCCTGACGGACAGGTACTACGACCAACAGAGAGTACTGCTTTCGCTACTGCCACTGGCTATGCGAATGGGCGGCCCTCGCGAGGCCGTATGGCACGCGATAATCAGGCGCAACTACGGCGCAAACCACCTCATCGTGGGTCGGGACCATGCGGGTCCGGGCGTCGACTCCCACGGCGTTCCATTCTACGGGCCATACGACGCTCAAGAGATGGTCGAGGCCAACAGCGACGAGGTTGGCGTGAAGCCCGTCCAGTTCAAGGAGCTCGTGTATATTCCCGATGAGGACCGCTACGAGCAGGTCTCAAAGCTGGCCCCGGGCACTCGGACGGCCTCCATCTCGGGGACCCAGGTCAGGGAGGACTACCTGAATGTCGGCAACCCGCTGCCCTCTTGGTTCACGCGTCCGGAGGTAGCCGAAATCCTCGCGGACACCTATCCCCCCAGGAGCAAGCAGGGGGTGTGCATCTGGTTCACCGGGCTCAGCGGCTCGGGCAAGTCGACCACTGCGGAAGACCTCTCCGTGATGTTGATGGAGCACGGGCGGCAGGTGACGGTACTCGATGGCGACGTCGTCAGGACCCACCTTTCGAAAGGCCTCGGCTTCTCAAGAGAGGACCGCGACGCGAACATCAACCGTATCGGGTTCGTTGCGTCCGAGATCGTGAGACATGGCGGTACGGTGATCTGCGCCGCTATCAGCCCTTACCGAGCCACAAGGGACGACGTCAGGAATATGGTGGGGGAGGACAGGTTCGTAGAGGTATTCGTGGACACACCACTAGAGGTCTGCGAGGGGCGTGACTCCAAAGGCATGTACGCCAAGGCCCGCCGGGGCGAGATCACGGGATTCACCGGGATCGACGACCCCTACGAGCACCCACTGAACCCTGAGGTGACCCTGGACACCGTTCGGAACTCTGCGGAGGCGAACGCCCAGCGCATCGTCGACTACCTGACCGAGGTTGGTTTCCTGCGGACGTCGGCGACGGAGGCGATGGACTCGTAGTTCGGGCAGCAACTTCCACAGCCTCCTCGACCCCGACAAACCTCTCCCGCCAGTGCCGCGTTAACTTGTCAGTAGCGTGACGAAGGCAAACGCTGAGGTCTACTCCTGTGCGTCGGATCACATTGTGTGACGGGGTGCCGCGCCATAGAATACGGCGCGATAGCTTGCCAAGGAGAGCCGCCGATGCTAGGTCCCACCGTGATTTCCGACGAGACGCTCGAGGCATTGAAGAGTATCCGCACTCAGACGCTGATCGACGCGCTATGGGTGAAGGGCTGGCCTCAGAGCTACATAGAGGGCGCCCGGCCGCTGAAGCTGGGCCAGAAGATGGCGGGCAGAGCCGTGACGCTCCGGTTCGTCCCGCACCGGCCCGACCTGGCCGCAGACAAGCCGAAGGGCGACCGGTCTGCGGAGTATGAAGCAATCTAGCTGTGCGGGCCGGGCGAGGTGCTGGTCGTCGACGCGATGGGATGGAAGTACAGCTCGATCGGTGGCGATATCAAGTTCTTCCGCCTGATGCAGAGACGAGTCAGGGGCCTGGTTACCGATGGAGCTGTGCGGGACAGCGTCTCCCTGAAGGAGTACGGCTTCCCTGTTTTCAGCGCGTCGACCACGGCGAAGCAGGGTCCCGCGGAGTTCTGGCCGTGGCAGGTCAACGACGCTATCCAGTGCGGCGGCGTGCTCGTGAGGCCGGGGGACGCGGTGGTCGGGGATGACGACGGCGTGGTGGTTGTACCGAGCTCCGAGGTCGACGACGTCATCAGGATCGCTCGGCAACGGGAGGAGGTGGAGGAGGTCGTCAAGGCCCAGCTTGAGATCGAGCGGTGCTCGCCCGGCAAGTACTACCCGTTCAACGACGCGACCTGGGAGTTGTACGAGGCAAAGACGGGCAACAAGAGGCCGGGCTGAGCCCCTAGGCGCGAGGATGGACGAGTGGGCCTACACCCACTCGGCGAACCCCATGGCGCAGTCGTTCCTCTCCTGGTCCCCACCGCTTCTTCCGCCGCGACCGGCCCACTCCTGGGCGGGTTCCACATCTGGAACATTCAACGTATGCACTTCTTGGCGCACATCCACCTTCCAGCTTGGGCGGGAATGACGGACTCCCTACTCAATTCTTCCCCAAGGGTGAGGACTGGTAAGTCGAGGACAGCAGCCGTCCCACCCAGAGGAACATGGGACGGCCGTCCTTACTGACGGGATAATCGACTCGCTCGACCTCGAAGCCGGCTTCGGTCATCAGGCGCTCCCCTGTGGCGATGGGGAACAGGCCCGTCGCGTGGCTGTCCACCTCCATCCGCAGCTCCCCGCCCCGCTTGATGAAGAACACGTACGTCGTCTCAATGGTCGTGTCGTTGGGGTCGAGGTCGGCCGAGTACTCAATGTACGAGAGCTCGGTCTAGGCGTCGCGATTGGTCTCGTAGTCGACCTGGGGTGGTTCGAGCGTCTCAGCGAATGTGAAACGCGGCGCTTTTGCGCAGTGTCCCGATGCTCGCGCCTATTAGAGCAGCCACTCTCCTGGCAGTTCTCCGGACTCTCCAGCCCTTGAGCGACTCCCCCTACGTTAACGCTTAAATCCCAGATATCGGGGCGCCCTGTCGCAGTATGCAAGATACTGCGCTCCGAATGCGGAGCGCAGATGGGGCTCTTCGATACCCTTTATGTAGAGATGGATAATCGGCGCGAATCCAACCGCAATGAGAAGAGCCCATAGAGACAGGCTCGCTGTGGCTGCGCCCAACAGTACAAGCCAATAGCCAACATACTGCGGATTACGACAGTGTCGATAGATACCCCCGGTGATCAGCTTGTCTTCGCCGAGCGGGATCCGCTTCGCAACCGCCCGCTCAAATGTCTCCCTCGGTGTCAGCCCGGGCAGGCCAAAGTCGAGGTCGATGTTGCGGGTCGCGATCCTGTCCCACCTAGCACAACTGATCCCAGAATCATTCCAAGGGTTCGCAGGAGGGTGGGACCGAGCCGGAGGCGCAGTCGGTGCAGGACGTGGCATTGCCCAGCAGGATTGCCGTCGGACGAAGGGTAGTGATCAGACGGTGGCTGAAGTTGTCACCTGATGTCGTCCCGCATGATGCCCAATTTCATCACTTTGCTTCGGGTGCTGGGAGCTGGCTCTGCATCGTCTGTGAGTCCTCGACCAGCCTCTCAAGTCGGCCCAGGGCTTCCTCTCTCGTCTCAAGGCCGGTCACGTCCGCGCCGGTCTGCGTGACCGTGTCCTCCATCCGATTGAGCCTGTCGTCCAGCAGATCAAGCCGCTGGTTCAGCCGCATCAGGGTCTCGATCTGCGCCCTGGACACGCCGTTGATGATCCGCCCGTGGTCGATCTCCACCTCAGGCGTGTTCAGATGGTAGTAAGCCATAGCGCCAAGCTGCCAGATTGCCACCGCAGAGGCGACCAGTGCGGTGATAATGGTGATCGCACGCCTGACCGCGTTCCCCATCCCCGTCGCTGGATGGACTGGCTGAAGGCTCATGAATCCCCTCCTACGATTCTTCACCATCAAACCGCTATAATAGTGGTGGCGTCATTCCCCTAGGACAGGAGTGTCTCTGCTGCATTGCACGCTTTTAGTGAACTTGGTGCGCTGGTGAGAATTGAGGTAGACGTAGATGATGCCGACCGCGCCGATGATGGTGTCAACTAGGGGATGCGTCGACAATAACGAAAACTGGTCCCCGAGACGAAACCTGCTCTAAGGTCGAGATGGACGCCTCGCTCGAGATCGAAGACGTAACCAAAACCTACAGCGGACACAGGGTTGTCGACGGAGTGTCGTTGCGGGTGGACCCGGGCGAGGCGTTCGGACTCGTTGGGCCTAACGGGTCGGGCAAGACGACAACCATCCGGATGGCGCTGGACATCATCCGGCCCGACTCGGGGACCATCACCCTTCTGGGCGGCGGACCGACGCGCGAAGCGCTGTCGAGGGTCGGGTATCTGCCGGAGGAGCGTGGACTCTTCCAGCGGTCGAAGGTCACGGAGATACTGACCTACCTAGGGCGGCTCAAACGTCTGGACGGCTCGACGGCCACCCGGCGGGCGGACGAGATGCTAGAGCGCGTCGGCCTCTCGGAGCATCGGGACAAAAAAGTCCAGGCGCTGTCGCGCGGGATGACGCAGCTCGTCCAGTTTGCGGCCACGCTTGTCCATGAGCCCGACCTGATCATCCTAGACGAGCCGTTCTCCGGCCTTGACCCGCTGAACGTCCAGCTCATGAAGGAGATCATCCGCGAGCAGCGTGAGCGCGGCGCGGCCATCATCTTCAGCACCCATCAGATGGTCGATGTCGAGGAGCTGTGCGAGCGCGTCTTGCTGATCAACGACGGCGGCTCGCTGCTGTACGGCGACCTCATGGAGATCAAGCGTGCCCGAGGGACGCACAACGTCCGAATCGTCGCCGAGCGCGAGCCCGACAACGTGCCGGGTACCCTGAGCTCTGAGACGCGGAACGGCAACTTCGAGTATACCGTCGGCGAGGGAGACGCTCCGGACGAGATCTTCCGAGCGTTCATCGACGCTGGGATCCACGTCGAGCGGTACGAGGTCGTCCTGCCGACCCTGAACGAGATATTCATCGAGGAGGTCTCGCGTGCCCGGTCTGAGCGGTGACGCGGGCACGATCTTCTTCGAGGAGCTGCGACGCTCGGTCTTCCGACGCTCGTTCGTGCTGGTGACCCTGTCGGTCCCCGTGATCCTCGTGTTGATCATGATCGCCATCGTCGTCATCCGTGCAATAGTTGGCACGGACGACACCGGACCCGACGCTCCGGCCGATGAGCCGAACCTCATCGGGGTCGTCAACCTCGCCCCCGAGCTCAATCTCCCGTTCGGCGACGTTCCCGAGATGGTCCGCGTCGCCACCCGTGACGAGGCCATCGACGCCCTCCTCCAAGAGAGCCTGCGGGACGCGTTCGTCGTCCCCGTGGACTACATCGAGAGCGGGAGGGTCGAGTGGATCAGCACCGGCGGCGGCTTGTTCCAGGGGTTTGAGGCGGGGCCGGGCAGCGAGACCAGCTTCATGATTCGGAATCTCCTGCGCGTATCTCTCGTCAGCGAAGAGTTGCCGGACGACGTCCTCGTCCGCTCGTTGGTCCCTGCGACATTTCAGCGGATTCAGGTCGACGAGACCGGCCGCCCCGTCGAGGAGGAGGACGAGGACCTCGATTTCACGCGCTTCCTGGTCGCCTTCGTCGGAGCGATCCTGATGATGTTCTCCATTCTGCTCGGCGGGAGCTCGCTGATGCACTCGGTCTCTGAGGAGAAGGAGAACCGGATGATGGAGATACTGCTCACGTCGGCGAGGCCCATGTCGATCATGGCCGGCAAGGTATTCGCCATTGGCTTGGCCGGGCTGTTCCAGATGCTGGTTTGGGTCGCGTCCTGCGTGGCTGTCCTCTCAATCATCTTCGACCTCTTCGCCGACGCACCGGAGTTGAAACTCAACCCTTTCGTGATTGTCTGGACGCTGGCGTTCTTCGGCGCCGGATACTTCATCGCGGCTGTGCTCCTGGCCGGAATCGGCGCGGCGACGACCGGCGTCAAGGAGGCTAGCCAGTTCTCAGCGATGGTCCTTCTGCCGGTCGCGGCACCCTTCTGGTTCGTGGCCGTCATCATCGGCGACCCAACGGGTGTGCTGGCGAGGGTGCTCTCGTTCATCCCACTGACCGCTCCGATCACGATGCTCATCAGGGTCGCGGCAGCGGACCTATCGATCGTCGAGATCGTTGCGAGTCTGGCCGTCAATGTCGCCGCCGGCGTGGGGCTGCTCCTGGTCGTCGCGCGCATCTTCCGGGCCGGGACCCTCATGTACGGACAGCGCATGGGCCCGCGCACCGTCCTGACGGCGCTGCGGGAAGCCGGCTGAGATGACCTGGCTGGAATTCAAGACAGTCTTCTTCGAGGAGGTCCGGCGCGGCCTCAGTCGTACTTGGTGGCGCATCGCGACCCTGGCCATTCCGGGTATCCTCCTCGTCGCTATGATCGCCGCCCCCATCGTACGCAGCATCTTCTTCGATGACGACGAGACTGCTGGCGAGGCCCGCGTCGGCATCGTCGACCCAGTGAGTTTTCTTCCCCTGGGCGACCTCAACAAGGCGGGTATCCGCACGTTTGCCACTCGCGAGGACGGCGTCGCAACTCTCGCCGAGAGAGAAATCTCGGCGCTCTTTGTCATCGCCGACGACTATATGGAGACTGGGCTGGTCGAGTGGCTGCACACGACCTCCGGCCTGACTGCGGACCTCCGCGACGAGGATGCCGCAGACAAGGTCAGGCAGTTGCTGCGACGGTCTGTTCTGGCGGACAGACTCTCGCCCGAGATCGAGACGCGCTTCCTGTCGCCCGCGACCTTCGAGTCGACGGTCGTCAACGAGGACGGGACAACCGAGGAGGGCGCCGGGGAAGCGGCCTTCCTGTCGGTCTCCTATATTTTCGGCTTCCTGCTGATGTTCGCCATCATGACGGGCGGCAACTTCCTGATGGAGAGCGTCTCCGACGAGAAGCAGAACCGGATGATCGAAGTGTTGCTGACGTCGGTGTCGCCGCTGGGAATGATGGCCGGCAAGGTCTTCGGCATGGGCGCGATCACGCTCGCGCAACTACTCGTCTGGGGCCTCTCGGTCTCGCTGATTGGGCCGCGGGTCCTGAGCTTCCTGCCCGAGCTTGGCGAGTTGACCGTCGAGCCTCTGATGATCGTCTGGATGGTCGCGTTCTTTCTGGCGGGCTACTTCGTCGTCTCGGTCGTTCTTGCCGGAATCGGCGCTGCGACCAACTCTTCGAAAGAGAGCTCACAGATATCGGCGTTCGTTACGATCCCTGTGATCACGCCGCTGATCCTCTTCCAGTTCATCGTCGGCGACCCCGATGGCCTCGCCGCGGTAGTCATGTCCTACATCCCGTTCACCGCCCCGCTAACGATGATGATGCGCCTCGGCGCCACCGACGTCGCGACCCCGGAGATCGTCGCAAGCCTCTTCGCGACGGTCCTCGGCGGATTCGTGCTCCTGTGGGCCTCGGCGAGGGTCTTCCGCGCCGGCCTCTTGATGTACGGCCAGCGGATGACGCTGGGTGGGGTAGTCAAAGCGCTGCGGCAGGCGGCGTGAGTCCCGTTCCCTCCCATATTGGGGGAAAGTCAGAAAGGGGGAGCGTCCTTAGCATGGGGGAGGTAGCATCCTCCCGTGCTGCCGACGTGAATCGCGGGAAAGTCAGAGATGCCCATGCCCGAAAGGTTCGCGTTCCGCGGCTCGAAGGCGTCGGTCATCCCCATCGCCTTGAGGATGTCGGCCAGCCTGAAGCTCGATTCGAACTCGAACTTGGGCATGGTCAGAGAGACCTGCCTGAACTCTATGTCGTTCGTAACATCTCCGACGATGCCGGCGTCCAGCGCCTCTTCGAACTTCCTGGAGTGGCCTTCATCCGGCATCAGAATGATCATTAATAGCTCATCGCCGTCGTAGGGAAGCTCCACAGCCTGATAACCTGCGCCACTCGCATACCCGAGCTTCTCCGTCTGATTCATCATCGGCACGTCGACCGCGCCGCCATCGATTGGATTGAACTGGCGATCGCGTGTGTTACCAACCGCGAATGGATGGAGCCAAGCGACATTGAAGTAGATAGCGTTGGTGAGAACCATGACCGTGGAGCCGTCGATCGCACCTTCCGAAATGAGGTCCTTGATCCTCTCCACTGTCAGATCGCTGACCCAATCGTTGATGATCGTTGGCGACTCTTCGGGCGATTCGAGGAAGTCCAGCGTCCTTACGCCTGCGCCATAACTCTGGGCCAGCTCATCCAAGAATCCAAGGGAGAACGTGCAGCTGTCTTGTCCTCAAAGGGCATTTACTATGTTCAACCTGAACCCTTCGTCGTCTCTGCCCGGTGCGCCTTCGCCACGAGATGCGAGCTCCGTGTCGAGGCCGTTGAACGCGGGGTGTAGCTTTTCTTGAGGAAGGAGGTAGTGGAGCGTTTCCGCCATCTGCCGCTCTGTCTCTCCTCTCGCCCCGGCGTAGGTCATGGCAAGAGCCACGGAGATGCTGTAGGGGGAGTAGAACAGGTTGCCGTCTTCGCTTCTGAGGTCCCGATACAGGTCGAAGGCGAATTCGCTGCTCCGTCCTACCAGATCCGCCAGACGATCATAGTCTGCGTTTGCCGGACTGGTTCGCTCCTTGCTCGAGCGCTGCACGTGCGACGCAGCGGGAACAGTCGACTCAACCGACGTGGAAGGTGTAGGCGCCGCGATCGGCGTTGGCGCGGGGCTATCGGTTGGCTCCGGTGTATCGGTCGGGGTGACAGTCGGAGTCGTCGACTCAACCGTCGCGGGGGACGTAGCCGTGGCGGTCGGTGTCGGTGCAGGACTAACGATCGTCGTCGGCGGGCTGGTCGGCGTGATGGCGGCTGTTTCGGTTGACGCTTGCGCCAGAACAGCCGGCTCCACGCTGGTTTCATGTCCAGGGTCGTCGCAGGCTGTAGCTGCCACCATCAGGAGAACAAGAAGTCCGCCGACGATGCTGATGCTCGATGCCTCGTCCTTGTGGCAAATCGAATCCACGCATGAACTCGTCTATGGTGACTTCAACGGACTCGGCCTCGCTCAACGTCGGAGTGAAATCGGCATCGCGAGCGTGTCCGAAATCCGGTGCAAACTCCGCCCCCCGTCTCCGCTAGTGGTCCACCACTTTTGAGATGATGGGCAATCTCACCCTCACCCCCGGCCTTCGCCGGGGCAGGCTCTAACCCTCTCCCCCGTATCGAGTACGGGGCAGGCTCTGAGGGAGAGGGGACTGTTGAATTGTTGCCAGTCTCTGCTGATAGTCACTTCAATGATGTTGAACCACTAGTTTCCCTATTCGATGACCTCGTTTGTTATGATTGGTCCAGTGCCTGTGAAGATGGTCAGCTTGAGGTCTGCCACCGCTACTCTGGCCGCCCTCCCATTTAACTCCGGGGCGGCCACTATGCACTTTTGCAGCGCGTCCATGAGATCGGACTCTATGGGATGCCGCCCCCCGCCAGTAGCTTCAGCTCTATGCAGACTACATCGTCGGAGGGAGCGAAAATGGTGACGAAGCTATTGCAAGCCAGGTCCAATAGCGCAGAGGCTGCCTCCTCGGCACGCCAAACTCAGCAACCGACCATCGGCGGCCACGGGTCCGTCTAGTCCAACGACGATGCGACGATCTCTGAGCCAGCCTGTCGACCCGCGTCCGGCTTGCCTTCGCGAGCCGCGTTGGATAGAGTATCGAGCATCCTTCGGAAGGCGCGGGAATCGGCACTACCGGTTCGGCGGGCTTGCCCCTTCAACAGCATTACGAGGAAAGCACCCTCGCCACACGGACGAAACGCACCAGCACTCCACTAAGGAGAGACCATGGCCCACTCAGACATCGAGCTGATCGCGCATCTGATGCGGCGGGCGGGCTTCGGCGCCACGCGCGACGAGCTGGACGCCTACGCCGCAATAGGCTATGAGGAGACGGTCGAGCAGCTTCTGGCACCAACAGACGGGGAGTGGTTAGGCGACGATTTGGTCAGGCGTTTCGACCACGAGGCCTCCGGCATGATAAACGCCCCCGGATCCGCCCGCAGTTGGATCTACCGGATGATCACGACCGACGCACCTCTACTGGAGAAGGTGGCCCTCTTCTGGCACGGGGTATTCGCGACAGGGGTACCGAAGGTCATAAACGGCAGGGTCCTGTACGACCAGATCGACATGTTCCGCAAACACGGCATGGGCGGTTTCGACTCTCTCCTGCTGAGGCTCGCCAGGGACCCTGCGATGATCGTCTGGCTGGACAACCAGGACAACCACAGCGTGGCGATCAACGAGAACTGGGCCCGCGAGCTGCTCGAGCTGTTCTCGATGGGCGTCGGCAACTACACCGAGGACGACATCAAGGAGTGCGCCCGCGCTTTCACCGGCTGGACCATCGGAAACACCGAGTACATGATGGTGCGCTCGAAGAGGGACTCTGACTGGCCATACGGCCGAATCGCCTACCACTTCGACTATCGCGCCGAAGACCACGACGACGGCGAGAAGACGTTTCTCGGCGAGACCGGAAACTTCAACGGCGACGATATCATCCAGATCATCTGCCGGCAGGAGTCCACAGCCCGCTTCATCTCCAGGCACCTCTACCACTTCTTCGTCGCCGACGAGCCTCCCGTTCCATCGTGGCCGTACACCCCGCCGAGAGACCCGGAGGCTATCGACATCCTCGTCCGCTCCTACTTCGACAGCCGGTACGACATTAGGTCGATGCTGCGCGTGCTATTCAACTCCGACTTCTTCAAGTCTCACGACGTCCGGTACAAGAAGGTGAAGGGGCCGGCGGAGTTCTTGGTGGGCGTGCTCAGAATGACGAGGGAGTTCGAAGTTCCGCGGAGGGAGATGATCCCCAGGTCCCGGCAGAGCGTGTGGATGGGACAGGAGCTTAACAACCCGCCCAGCGTGGAGGGCTGGCACCAGGGCACCGAGTGGATCGACACCGGAACCCTGATAGAGAGAATCAACTTTGCCTCGGAGCAGTTCGGCGACGCGACCAAGCCCGGGGTCAGGGCTATGGTCGATAGGATCTCTGAAGACAGCGACCAACTTACCACCCAACAGCTCGTAGACCGCTGTCTGGACGAGTTGGGCGCCTTCTCGGTATCCGACGGGACGCGCGACACCCTGGTCAGGTTCGCCGAGGGCGGTCAGGCCCGCCAGGGGTTCGAACACCTGCTCAGGCTCTCCGCCTCCACCAAAGAGTTCCAGCTGGCCTAGACTCGATGCTCGAGTACGCGCTAACCATCGGCATCGTCGGCATGGAGGGGCGGGGCTTCGAGTACCCGACCGACACCGTCGCAGCCCAAAACGGGCGTCTGTATGTGCTCAACCGGTCTCGTGACTTCGGAGAACGTGGCGTCCGCGTCACCGTTCTGGACATCGACAGCGAGTACTATGGAACGTTCGGACACCTCGGCGAGAGCGAGGGCCAGCTCATCTCCCCGATGTGCGCTGCCGAGAGCAGCCAGGGCCTGATCTACGTTTCGGACGACTACACCCACCTCATCACCGCCTTCGACTACGACGGCGAATTCGTCTTCAGATGGGGCGCTCGTGGCACGTCTGAGGGCGAGCTGAACGGTCCGTCTGGGCTCGCATTCGACAATGACGACAATCTGTACGTGGCCGACACCCACAACCACCGGATCCAGAAGTTCACCGCAACGGGCGACTTCCTCCACGCGTTCGGGTCGCTCGGGTCCGCGGAAGGGCAGCTCCGGCTCCCCTGGGGTTTGACCGTCGCCCCGAATGGCGACCTGTACGTGGCGGACTGGGGCAACGACCGGATACAGAGGATCTCAACCGACGGCGACTTCGTCGCGGCGTACGGTTCGTCGGGACGGGGAGAGGGCGAGCTGCGCCGGCCGTCAGGGGTCGCGGTTGACGAGCAGGACCACTTGTACGTATCGGACTGGGGGAACGAGAGGGTCCAGGTGCTCGACGAGGAGGGCAGCCCGGTGCAGGTCCTGAGGGGCGAAGCGACGCTGTCAAAGTGGGCATCCGACTTCATGGAGACTAACCGCGAGGAGGCAGAGGCCAGGGCTACGGCCGACCTAGAGCCCGACATACATACCGTGGACCTCGACGACCCGCATACCGAGTCCGCCCATATTGAGAAGCTCTTCTGGGCCCCGATGTCCGCCAAGCTCGACACCGAGGGACGGCTCTACGTAACCGAGGGCAACCGCCACAGACTCCAAATCTTCCAGCGGACGTCTAGCGTCGTTTGACCGGCTCATAGTTTCGAGCCATTCGTTCCCCTCCTTGCGCCGGACGCGCTAGGGTGGTGTGTTCGACCGATTCCGGGACTAGGGTAACCACGCCTACTGGTACTGACGAGCCAGAACCGGACGATCGAATTAGAGTGGATTGCGCCAGCGCCGGCCCGGGAAACGGCTGAAGTCCGTATCGTTGGAGTGGACCTCTGCCTGGTACTCCATCGCTTCTGCGGCGATGTGCGAGTCGGTGACCAGATTCGCGCCGACGCCGGCGACGACCAAGTTCTGTCGGAAGTGGATGAGGTGGTTTGCCCCGGGGTTGATCGGGATTACGTGCGGGAACTGGAACCACTCTCGAACGTAGTCGACCGCCTGCGACGAGGTCGCCGCACGGACCAGCACACTCGGGTGAGTCATTAGTCTCACGAAGCCGGTCGAAACGACCCACGGGATGCCAACTCGCTCCACGCCGTTGACCAGATCTTCCCACCAGCGTCTCGCCGATGAGTGATGCGGTGCTGCGTCGTCGTGGGCATAGAGGAGCAGGTTCAGATCGGGGATTATCACTCGGAACTCGGTCCCGCGAAGGCCTCGGCATCAAGCTGATCGTTCAGTTGGTTCAACTTCAGAGGGTCGACTCCCTGTACAAACCCGCTGCGGTGGGGCGTGACCCGGTATTCGGGCGATGGAGTCTCGGCAATGGCCGGTGACAGCCCCGCCTCAGGGCATCATTTACCGCCTGCCTGAACGGGATGTTCAGAAGTCGGGCCCGCTCTCGGAGGGCGTGGGCCAGATCATCGTCCAACGTCAGCGTAGTTCTCATGTGGACATCATAGTGCGCTAGTTTCTTGATGGCCAGATGTGTGACGATCAGGTTGATCGTTCTCAAGACTCGATGTACGGTGAGTTTCGAGCAGTCACGCTGCTGAATGAGCACTCTGTGTCCCGTTGGGTGTCTCGGTCTAACGTGCGGCGAACAGGCCCCTGGAACGCGGTTTTACAATGGGAAGGTCTCCAGCAGCCGTGAGACGCCCCGCTCCAGCGACTGGGTTTCCAGCCCGGTCCGCAGCGAATCCTGCTGGATTCGCGTGGCAACCGGGAGTATTCTTAATTTACTGCTGTAGCTCCAAGGAGGGTTGTCATGCCTTTGCAGCTAGACCACACAATCGTGCCGGCCTACGACAAGGTTAAGTCGGCAAAGTTCATCGCCCGCATCTTTGGACTGACGTACGAGGGAACCTGGGGTCATTTCGCCCCTGTCAAGGTCAACGATACACTGACGCTCGACTTCGACGACTCTGATGACCCACGCTCCAACCACTACGCCTTTCTTGCGTCTGATGAGGAGTTCGACACGGTGCTGCAACGGGTCAAAGATGAGGGCATCCCGTTCGGCAGCGGGCCGGGCTCGAGGACGGACGGGGAGATTAACCACAGGCATCAGGGACGCGGGTTCTACTTCGACTGCGAAAACGGTCACGTGTGGGAGGTCATCACCCACACATATATCACCGATTGACTGACGTCAGCCCGGTAGCACACGTGGATCCTGTATCCACTAGCCACAAGGGAGAAAGACGATGGCAGCTCGCACACCCACAATCGACTCCCAGGTGCACGCCTACGAGCGAAACCGTCCCGAACGCCCATGGAGCGGATTCTTGCAGGGGCCTGATGAGGTCACTGGCGACGACATGGTGGCAGCGATGGACAACGTCGGCGTCGACGGCGCTTTGTTGGTTTCGCCATACTCCATGTATCGCTACGATGCCAGCTATGCGCTCGAGGTCTACGCGAAACACCCAGGACGATTCGGGCTGATAAGACCTTTCGACCCGGACTCGGAGGCGATCGAAGACGAAGTGGACGAGTGGACCGCGACCCCAGGCGTGGTTGGGGCCCGAATCATGCTTACGTATGGCGAATTTGATGCGGACCACCCAGGTCTCAGTCGCATTCTTGCCGCAGGCGCCCAGGCCGGCGTCCCTGTAAACGTCATGTGCTCGGGAAAGCTCGCTCTCTTCCGCGAGCTGGCTCGCCGCCATCCGGAAACCCAACTGGTGATCGATCATGTGGGTCTGGTCCAGCCCCATGTGCCGCCGGCGCCGCAGGACCCGTTTGTCGACCTGCCCACCGTGCTCTCACTGGCAGAGCTCGACAACATAGCCATTAAGATCTCAGGAGCCTGTACACTTTCCCATCAGCCGTTCCCGTACCCGGACATCTGGGGACCCCTGGGCAGAATCTTCGATTCATTCGGCTTCGACCGCTGCCTGTGGGGTACCGACTGGACGCGGGCAGTGAAGCTGTTGACATACGAGCAGGGGGTCGAGGCGTTCCGGGTTACAGATCAGATCTCGGACTCAGAGCGGTCCGCGCTCATGGGCGGAACCCTCACGAAGATCTACAACTGGTCGCCCGGTACGTCTGAGTAGTTTGGCAACGGGGCGGGCGCGCCGCGGCATCTGCGAGGTCGTGGGCCGGACCTGATCGTCCTTGCGTGGTTGAATCGGCGTCACCCGTTGATCCCGAAAGACTCGGTTGCGACCAGTCTTGCAGGCGGTTCAGAGAAGCCGACACCGAAGACCTCGTGTTCTTGGTCGTCCCCATCATGATTCTTGCGGCCAAGGTCATGGGCGTGGAGTACGGTTGGGGCACGCTGAGGACGACGTTGACCCGAGGCGTCGGACGCTGGCAACTGCTCAGCGCGAAGCTCATCATGCTCATGGTTGTGGCCTTCGCCGGAATCATCGTCGCCGCCGACTTCATCGCGATTGCCAGCCTCCTCGCGTGGATCATTCCGCCAGCCGAGGATGGATCGCTCATCGTTACCGATGCGAAGGCATGGATGGACGTCGCCATAGGGTTGGGCAAGTTGGTGTACGCCATTGCGCCACATGTTGCTCTGGCGGTGTTCCTCTCGGTATTGACCCAGTCTACTGCGCAGGGCATCTCGATGTCGTTGGTATTCTATGTTTTCGAGCTGGTGATTGCTCCCATCCTCGGCGGGATAGCGAGCTGGCTGGAGACAGTCCTGGAGGTAGGTGTTTTGGGCTTTAACGTTCTTGAATGGACGAGCACAGAGTCCACGACGGACACCCTCCAGGCGTTCTTCGTGATACTGGCTTACACGGCGGTCTTGATTGCAGCCGCAATCTGGGTCTTCCAGCGCAGGGATGTCGCCGGCGCAAAGGGGGAGTGACGACACTGGCGGAGCCTGCATAGAAAGGTGCCCTTGGCGCCGATGGTGTAGAGAGGTAACGACCCGTCAAAGACAAAGCTAACGCTGTCGACCAGTGGTTCAGGGAACATCCGCGGCTTGGTTCGGTCGTCTTGGCAATACCCGTTTGCCTCGGGATTCGGTACCTTGGCGAGGTCATCTTCGCGTTCCTAAGCGGAAGATCTCCCGACTTCTCGCCTTGGCGCGGAGGATCGCTCGACACTGCGGAAGGCTGGCTTGGCCTATTGATTGCCGGGCTCGTTTTTGTAGTGTTCTACGTGTTGGTGAAGTACCTGTTCCGCCGCTACGTTGGGAAGTCGTAGTGGGTCACGCCACGAGCGCATTGGGGATCGGCTCGGGCGCTCTATCCTATGGTCTCTTAGTGGTCACCGCCAAGGTCGTACTCCGCTGGATGGTCGCGCTTGGAGTGGCCAGGAGAGTTTGATTGAGTTGTTTGGAAGGGTCGATCCCCCACGGCAATTTTCCCGCGAGGAGGAACCAGGAAACGCGAGGGTTAGCGCACCGTATCGTACACGTGCGGAAGTTTGAATACCTTCTCGTCGTACTCATCAGTGTAAACTCCATTATGCAGGGGCTGGGACTTTTTCTCGATACACAACCTGACTGGCTCCTCTATTTGTCGGGGTCGTTCTGGGTCCTGATGCTGGTAGTGCTCGTTTTGGAAGTGCTTCTCAAGATGTTCGCGCTCTCGCCAAGGATCGACCGGTATTTCAGGGATAGTTGGAACGCCTTCGACTTCCTGGTGATTAGCTCCCTGATAGTCAGCATGGTAGTCTTCAAGTCCATCGCCAGCTACGAGCTACTTATCGTTTTGGTGCGCTTGTTGCGGCTTCTTCGGGGCCTTTCAAGCGTTCAGGAACTGAACTTGATCCTGTCGAGCCTGTTTCGCTCCATACCGAGCATGGGACACATCGCGGTCTTGCTGGGCATCGTCCTCTATTCGTATGCTGTTGTCGGGTTCAAGAACTTTGGAGAGCACGACCCAGCACTCTGGGGAAGTCTAGGCGTTTCTGTCTTGTCCCTGTTTCAAATAGTGACACTGGATGGATGGGGCAAGGTCATGCGCCCTCTCATCGAGCTAGAGCCGTTGGTGTGGCTCTATTTCGTTAGCTTTGTGATATTCACTGCTTATATCGTAACCAATCTATTCATAGCCGTCGTAATAAGAAACCTGGACGAAGCCAGACAGGAACGCCCGCAGCCGTTGGAAACACCCGCATCCAGGGAAGAAATCCTCCTGGAACCGCGCTCAACCCAGCAAGCGCTTCACCGCCTCGAAGAACGCTTGCAGCAGCTCCCCGATTAGTCGTGTCCTTTTGGCACAATCTCACCGCCCAGCGCCGCTTCGTATCGAACGCGGACGAGATCGATATTTTGTAGTTTACCGTTTCGCCACACTCCTACTAAAGTGGTCAACATCCCGGCCCCATAGCCGCTGCCACATGCAGACCCCCTTATTTCAACCGCGCACCAAGCACTGGCGTCAGGACCGCTTGCCATGGGGAGACGCCCGAAGCTGCCCCACGTTTTGAGTCGCCGCTAGCACGTTCTGATGGACTTGCGCGTTCCGCCAAGGCCCCCCCTGAGATGTGTTACAGATGTAAAGGATGGAAGAGGGATCCCGTGCAATAGTCTCGGTAGACTTGGGATGGGAGGTGAATGTGCAACAGATTATAGCCTTGTTGCTAGCCCTCCACACGACCGCGCTGGTCTGCTGGTCACCCTGCCGGCCTGCGGGGACTCCGCCTCTGCACCTGGAATGCGAGACCCTACAATCGTGCCCCCAGCAGAGGGGACTGAACGGGATAGTACGCGAAAGCGGAGGCGTTCAACCTCGCTTCGGAACCGCTGATAGATCGACTTCTGCGACGAGATGAGTCACGTCCGGCCGGCACGACTAGTAGGCCAACGGCGGCCGACGCCGGAGCCTCGCCCAACTCTGCAGATGCCCCGGATCGTCTAGGAAACGTCCGACAGTCGTGGGCAGACGGCCTAAATGTCCAAGGTCTCGAAGTGCGGCGTACAAAGGAGAACGCCGACGGGTCTTCCCATCGTCACGACGGTGTAGGAGCGTCTCCCAAGCGTAAACCGGAGCGCGCAAACTCCGGGTTGCGGCCTACGCTCGACTAACTTCGCACCCGTTTCGAACGGAGGCCTCACGGAGTTTCAGCGAGCTCGCGCTCCGCGCGAGCGACGGCGCTCCGCAACCGGTGGTTCTCGTATGCGGCCCACAGGATCATAGCGGGAGGTACCACCACAACGGCGGCGATCAGCGCGTACGAAATTGTGATTGCCGTGACAATGCCGAACTGTTGGAACGGCGTCAGCGACGATAGGACCAGCACCCCGAAGCCCAGCGCAGTGGTCAGTGCCGAGCCGAGCAGCGCTGAACCGGTCGTCCCGAGAGTCCGGCGCGCTGCGGACTCCGGGTCTCGTGTGCGTGCGAACTCCTCCTCGTAACGGTGCGTTATGTGGATCGTGTAGTCCACGCCGATTCCGATGGACAGCGCTGTGATCAGCGCGGTAATCACGTTGTACTGGATCCCTAACAGCGACATGGTGCCCAGCACCCAGATCAGCACCAGCACGATAGGGCCGACGGCAATGAAGCCGAGCGCCGGACGTCGCTCAGTGATCCAGAAGAACAGGCAGAGGATGATCAGTGCGGCGAGGATGGTCGTGGTGATCGACGCGGTCTGGTTACTGGTCATCGCGTTGACCACCTCAAGGCCGATGACTTCATCGGACGTCGCGGTAATTTCCTCTTCCCTGCCGAACCACAGCCCCTGTATGTCGTCAACCATGCGTTCGGCGCGCTCCTGGTCCCCAGTGATCGCTTGGAACTGGATCAGCAGTGTATCAGGCCCGTTGGGATCATCGACTGCGACCTGGCTGAAGTCATCGGGGTCCAGTTCTTCTAGGCGGTCAACTATAGCCTGTATCTGTGGGGGTTCAATTCGGAACTCGTCCGCCGCGACGTACATATCGAGTAGTTGAGCATCGTACTTGTCGCCCGGCGTGCCGTCGTCGGTGATCCAATCGAACAGCAGCACACCGAGAGAGGTCTGAATTTCGCTAACCACCCCCTCGGGCCGGCGCAGGTCGTCTGAGAAGGCCAGGCTGAAATCGAAGATGTTGCGAACGGTGCGGTCGTCGGTAATCTCGGCCTCGACTACCACTGTCACCACGTCGGTCCTGCCGCCGAAAGCCGCGTCGAGCGTATTGATACCCCTGATCGCGTCGCCACCTGATGGCAGGAAGTCACGTGAGTTGAACACCGTCTCGATCTGCGTGGATGCGGCGCCCAGCAGCACGGTGACGATACCGATGACCAACAGGAACGGCGCCGGTTTCCGCGCCAAGATACCGCCCAACGACTCCACAAGCGGGCCGACACCGGGAATCGCGCCGGAAATCGGCCGAGCCGGTGTCAGCGAGCCGCGCGACTCGCGCCAGCGATCGAACAGCGCACGGGATGACGAGGTAAGCGCTAGCATGACGATCAACCCCGAGCCAACGCCGATGGCGGCGACGACGCCGAAGTCGCCGTTGGCCGGGATCGGGGAGCTGAGGTTGGTGAGGAAAGACACTATGGTGGTAATGGCGGCGAGCGAGAGCGGGATGATGACCGCCCGCAACCCCAAACGCACCGCGGCACTCACCTCGTGGCCCTCGTTGCGCTGCTCACGGTACAGCCCCACAGTCTGAATCGCGTAATCGACCACCAAGCCGATGAGTATGATCGGTACCATGGTGGTCAACGTATTCGGCGCGCCGATCAGCCCGACACCGTTGGGACCGAGCCAGCCCTGTGCACCGGTCACCCACACGATTGCGAGCACGAGCCCCAGCAGTGAAGTTATCAGGTCGAAGAACGAGCGCGTGAATATCAACAGCAAGAGGGCGATCACCGCTAGTGCGAGGGCCATCAACCTCAGCATTTCCGGGCCAGTGGCCGCATCTGTCTCCTCGGACAGGATCGCCGGAGAGAGGCTTCCGCCATCGAGAGGCCCCTGGCTAGCCTTGGCAATGTCGCGGATGGCAAGCTCAGCGGAGGCTAGAGTGTCCGCGTCGTCTTCGACATCGCCGTCTCCATCGATGTCATTGAGCAGCCGAACGTTCGAGATCGCAACCTGGGTGCCGTCCGCGTCGGTGCCGACCAGTCGGTCTGTGGGAACCTGCGTTGCCGCCTGATTGATCTGCTGCTGCGACAGCGAAGCGAAGTCGTTGGTGCCCAGCGCAGCGGCGATCAGCAGCGTGGGAGAGATGACTGGATCGGAAGGCGCCAACAGCGGCGCGACCCTAGGGTCGGATGTGGCCTGGTTCAGCACACGGTCTATCTGGGCGAGACCGTCCGGTGTCAGCGTGTTACCACGGAATATCAGTGTCGCTACTATGGTGTTCGTCGCGCCTCCGAACAACACCGTGATCTTGTCGGTGGCGGTGGCAACCTTACTGCCCTCGGGCAGGAACACGGTGTTTTCGGCCAGCGGGGCTAGCCGGGTGAATCCGGCGCCAAGTCCAATAGTGACAGCAAGCAGCACCATGAGCGTGGCGATGGGTTGGGCGGTGACCAACCGACTCAGTACGTCAAGTAACCTCGACATGCCCGTGTATCTCCTCCATCTCTTACCAGCTTCGACAGGGTCTTGTGCTCAAAAGCACATATTCTAAGATCCGGTTAGGTGACCTTTCTCTCAGGTAGTATGGCCCTTCCCAGGCAATCTACTACAATGCAAACCACATTGCAGTCGCAAGATGCAACAGCGATTTGCCGAGCGCCGCCGGAGCTGATTAGGAGGGAGCAAGAAACGCGAACAGTCGCCATGCCAATTCGACGCAGACCGACATTTCGACTCGTGAGGTCGTGCTAGGCTGTTGGTCGTCCTTGTCCCGATTACGCGTCCGCTAAGGATACTTCGCATTATCGTGCACGGCTCGAGGGCCTATCGCGGAGCCATTCGCCTGGCTCAGGTCGATTTCCTTCTGGTGTAGGCCATTGGTCTGATGCTTCTCGTCACGACGATCGTTACGTCGGTGGAGAGAGGCCACGGCTCGGAGCTTGGTCACAGGTCTAGAACCACCCTCAATGTAGAGGTTCTTGGTTTTGTCCAGTTTGGTGGGCCTAAGCGTACTGTACTGCGAACTCTTCGCTGGGAGGTTCCAATATGGTGAGCCGGTCGAGCTACGCTCATAAGTCTCCGAAGGGTCTCAGGCACGTCGGGCTGGAGGCTCGGCAGGCTCGTTTCCTCTGAATCTCTCCCGATTAGGCGGGGAATCCTATACCGTCTACCGCGGCGGACATTCATGCGGCTCGTCGCCGATGAGGAGGTCGAAGGAGCCCATCACCCGGACTTGTGAGCGACGACGAATCCAAACTTCACAGGAAGTCAAAACCGTCCCAACCAGGCAGGGCTGCGGCTTGCCTGATCCACACCGCCATCTGCTCCTCGGGTTGAAGACACGACACTTCTCTGACGCCAGTACGTATTGAGTTCGCCGGACACACCGCTCTCAGATGCACAGACGCCGCACCAGGAACGCGATTGACGTGGCTCGTCACTGTCGATAAGCGTTCGTGTACATCAGATTAACCGCCAAGGCCCAGATCCACCATCCAGCACCGAGGCGCGACTCGATAGAAATGGGTCCGTGTGCCTAGGGTTTTGGAGATGTCACTGTCCGCCATGGGTAGTCCTAGCGGCCTCAGCCCACAACTCCGCAGTCGTTACTTGGGGGCGGTGCGAGTAGCCGTCTCCCGGATTAGGCGGTCCGCGGATGTAGCTTACTGCGCCAGCCTACCGACGATACTCGTCCCCGCAGTCGCCAATGGTGCGGTACAGGTTGCGGGACTTGGCTTGAACGGCCGAGATACGTTCCACGTCTTCTTCGTCAAGGCTGAAGCTGAAAACACGTACATTGTCCGACCGGTTGTCGCTTACACCGAGCCGGGCTCCTACTATCACGCCTGCAACGGTCGGCCGGTCTAGGATGTAGCGGACAGCTACGTTGGCGATGCTGACTCCATGTTTGTCAGCCACCGCCCTGAGAACGTGGAGGAGTTCCTGAAATAGCTCCCAACCTCCCCAGGCGTCGACCATCTGTTTGTACTTGCCGAGGCTGGCTGTATTCAGCTCCCGAGGCGGCGGCTCAGGCTGGTCCAAGTACCGATTGGTAAGCAGGCCGCCACAGACGGTTCCGTACGTCAGCAAGTGAACGCCGTTTTCCTGACAGTAGGGGGCCATTTTGACTTCAGGTCTCATGTCTACCAACGAGTACTGAACCTGATTGGAGACGATGGCGGTCCCGTGTTCTACGATGATGCGTAGATGCTCTGTATCGAAGTTGGTCAGGGCGAGGTGCCGAATGCGGCCCTCGTCTTGCATCTGGGACATGTGGTCCAAGGCATCAAGGTAGGCAGGGTTGTCGTAGTCCCACCAGTGGAACTGCATCAAGTCGAGCTTCTCGACGTTCATCCGGCGCAGGGAGATTCCCACACTCTCCTCGACAATTGGCCGGGTCATGGGACCGGGCCAGGGAACCCACTTTGTGAATGCCTGGGTCCGGGCCAACTCATCCGACCTGCCCGACTCCATTAGCCGCCGTCGAAACTCTCCAACCAAGTCCTCTGCCGGGCCGTAATGGTCGGCCAAGTCCCAGGTGGTGAAGCCGTCATCCAGGTACCCAATCATCGCCTCGACGGCGGCTTCGGGATTGATCGGTCCGTGGGCTCCTGACACCTGCCACATACCGTTCAAGATGCGACAGACGCGTAAGTCGTCGGCGAATTGAAGTGTACTGCCTTCAGGCAAGCTCAACTCGGCCTCCCAGCAGACTGGTGGGTTTGAACCAGCGAGTTACAGCGCCGATCATTGGGACAACTTCCAGGCCGATCCTTTTTATGTATGTTTTGGTTGGGCATTCCGATGGTCGACAAGTAGCCTATCAAGGCGCGCGCCGGACAGCAGCTGTGAAACCGCCACGTGACGTTACCCTGCCGGTCATGTACTCGGGCGCCAACTCAGTGCCCTCTCCAGGTTGGCGAGGTACTCGGCGAATGCACGGCGCCCCTCGGCGTCGCCTTGACCCACGTCCGCGGCTTGGAGTCCAAAAACTCCTTCGTCGTGACCAGGTAATCGGCATTCTCGAGCTTCCGTAGATGGGTGGTCAAGTTGCCGCCGGTTAGGCCGAGTGTCCGCTGGATGAATCCGTAGGCCAGCCGATCGGTTTCGGGCTGAGAAACCAGCATAGTCATAATCCGCAGTCGGGTGGGCTGGTGGATGGTCTCGTTAAGGACGATTGTTTGGTCGGTCAATGGACCCCGCTCTTACGTATCCACCACGCACCTAGAGCCACTATTGCCAGCATCAGCGCCGCCGACACTAGCATGGCGACGTCGCCCAGGAGGTAGCCCGGGATGTAGAACGCTGCAGCGAAGCCAGCGCCCACCGCCGCTAACACAGGGCGGTGCATGATGCCGAACAGTATGTATGCCAGGGACACTATCCCCAGGGTGACGCCCGGTATGTTGTCCCCGTCTTCTGCGTTCCACATTCCCGCTGCCGCTGGAATGAGAAACGCCGCTATAACCACCGCGAGCCAGTAGAGGAACACCCTTATGCCGGCGCTGCGAGCCGCGTCGCCGGGCGCGATATTCCTACCAGCCTGGAGTGGATGGACCTTGATGAGCCTTCCCCTCTGGTAGATGCGGACCAGCTTGCTGCCGAGTCTGACCTCCACCTTCTGCCCCGGGGGACATATCGCCGATGGTACGGAGTAGAGGGCGTACTGGCAGGCTATGTGATGGTCCGGATGTACCTTAGCGGTCCGCCAGTCGGCGACCGCTCTGCGTCCCACTCCCTAGGCGCGTCGCACTCCTCCTCACAGAAGACCACAAGGGGCAGCTTGCGAGTGGTGCCATGGACCCGCTGTCCCGCCACGTCGAGACACCAGCGTCTGGCCTGAGACCTCATATCGGCCAGACCCGTGAACTGTCCGCCCTTGAAGAACCGCTCCCGGACATACTGCACACCACGCTCCACGTGCGGCTTGTCGCGTGGGTGTCGTACTCGCGCCGGGTCTGTGATGAAGCCACGGTGCTGGGCATACTCCATGAACCCACAGGTGAGACGGGGGTGGAGCGGATCAGCACCCGCGACTGCCGAGGGGAAGTTGTCGATGACCAGGTATCTGGGGATCCCTTCGAAGAAGGCCCAGGCCGCCTCCAACCCCTCGATGACGTCGACGAGCCGTTGAGTAAACGTCGGCCAGACGGAGCTGTGCCTGGAGTAGGCTAGGACGATGAGCAGAGCCCAGACCACCCGGCGGCGCCCCGTCGTCGGGTCCCGTATCAGACCCAGACGACCGAAGTCCATTTCCGCCAGCTCGCCGGGTGCGGTTTGGCCCATCCGCACCGTCCTGAGATTCCTGCGCTGCCAGTTCCGTCGCTGGATGAACCGTCTCAGAGACGTGTACGAGACCTCGCAGCCTCGGCCCACAAGCAGCTCCAGAATCCGGGTGACCTGCAACCGGTCTGTCATCAGCGACTCGTAGACCTGGTCCGTCCAGGGAGCAAGCAGGTCCTCGGTCGATGTCTCCATCTTCCGAGGCCCCGGGAGGCTCAACGTTGACAGCCGCGTCAACTGCTCCTCAGTCGGACCAGAGCCGTTCTGCTCCAGACCCAACGCTCTCGCCGCGGCGATGTACTTGCGCACTGTCGCCCGGCCCAGACCCGTCGACGCTGATATCCGCCGCTGACTGCTTTCCGCCTGCCAGCGCCGGACCACTTCTACTATCTCCACTCTGGACACCTCCTTGTACGACATTGCTGCTCCTCACGCTCTATCTGCAGCAATGGTCGCCTATCTGGCGCCCAAGGTGGTCAGCCACCTGGCGAAGTGGACTATAGTTCCTGGCAATCTCTCACTTTACTGGTACATAGTTCCTGGCGTGTGACAGGCCGAAAGCGCGTCGCCGGAGGGTTAGCAGTCGGTAGCGTAGGATCGTAGACGATTCGATAGTGATTCGAAGAGCGCGATTCCCTTCGGTCTTGTATGCCGGAGATTCTGACTCTTCCACTCGTGAGATGCAGGATTCGACAGAATGTCGGCCAGCCGCTCAACGATATCTAGCATCAACAGCGCGCTTTGGAGAAGAAAGGTGGCTGCAAGTGCGAATCGAATCTCGTCGTACTCGGGGACGACAAGAAGTGTGCCATCAGAGTTCAATGTCGATTGCCGGGCCCTCTGTCGGGGGTGGGCTAGAGAGCTCAAGAAGCCGTAGGGTCCCTCATCGCTTCCCGATTTCCCCCATAGAACCTTGAGATCCCCTGGAAGTCTATCTCGCATCTCAGCGGACTTTGGGACGCTGTGGGTGGAATGCATCAAGGCTTCGATTGTCTTCGCGTGACGTATACAGTCTGATGCTGTCAACCAATCTTCGAGCGTTGCCCTAGTCAAAATGAAACATTGACGGTAGTGGGCCGTTTCCAGTGCGTGCCAGGCGAGTCTCGCAGACTGGAATGCACTCGTGCTCAATGTGATCCAGACCTGGGCGAGGTCGTTTTCCCTGATCCTCTCGGCTCTATCGGGGTGTTTAAACAATGAGAAATGAAGGTTTATGACCTCTAGGATTCCCTGAAGGACGTCGGGTTCATGTTCCCATGTCATTTGATGGGCGGCTGATGCGAAGTCTGAATAGGTCATGGTGCTTGCCGCTGAAGTTGTATTCGTCTACAGACGGTTCGTCGTGATTGGGGAGCCGATTCTAGGCAGACAGTGAACTGGTAAGTGTGTATGTCGGGAATGTCTCCGCGGATTATCACGACATCACTAGCTGTGGGTGGATCAAAAGTCAGTCGCCTTTCCCATAGCCCGCGATTGAAGTCTTTAGGTTGATTAAATGAGTCTCTTGCGGTCGGCTGACCGAGATTAGCTAGACAGTTTCGAAACCTCCACCACCCCGCCGCGCGCACGCTAACGACATTCCACTTGGGTGAACTTTCGGGGCACTTGGCCTCATATTTGAAGGCTCGTTCTGTAGTTTCTTGGAACCTCCTCACGGCGATCTCGGGGAGCGTAGCCTCGTGGAGCAACTTGTTCCGGAATCTGGATTGTCTCAGGGACTCCACAGAGACAATCACTGCAACTGCGGAAATGGCGAGGCTGAACTTTGCGATCGAGTCTGATTGAATGAAGTTCCAAACTTCGTCCAGCATAGATAAGTACCTCGTCGGTTGGTCGATCTCAATCAATCCTAGCAACTATTCTTGTGTGTACGCCTGTGACTCGAACCAGAGGCCAAGCGTATTCGAATCTGTGAATGAATTCTGTCGATTCAGACTCAAACTTCACAGGTGGGTGAACCTGTCCTCGGCTGAAACAGCGCTCTGCCAGGAGTGTCCATGTCCGAGGCAACCGTTGGGTCGGCCCCGCCTTTATCATTTGGTCGCGGAACGGTAGAGGTGAAATGGCAAAGACACCCGCCGAGCTGCATGCAGGGGCAGCTAATCAGGCCACCAGGACCCCACACCAAGAGACGCTCGATGTGGAGCGACCTGTCGATGGGTCTGCGGTCAGAGGGCCGGACCTCCCGCGCTACAACTCCTCATGTCGATGACCAGAGCGCCCTTCGACGGTCCACATGCTGAGAACAGCAAGGAGCCGGTCGGTGAGAATCACCCGAAGATGATTCGCGGTGAGACTATCCACCAGTCCGGCGCGGTTTTCACTCAGGGGTAGCGATGGGTTTCCACACCTGCGTACTCGGGGATCGGAGACCAGTCACATCCCCTTCCAAAACAAACAGGGATCCGCCCTTCTTTCCGACCTTCGTTGACTCCTGAGACATCCTGCCGGCCATTGCGTTCGCTCCAATACGCACTTCGCGCAGCCGAATTGGTGGGGGAATCATGCGAGGGTCAAAGTTTGGTGGGCCCAGTGTACTGTACGCAGTACCGTTTTTGTATTAGTCATCGTATTCTAAGCACCAGCGGATAGCGAAACTTGCCTATTTAAACTAAATGTGCTGGGAGACAACCGAGCTGGAGGACATCACGCCCAGCGACTACTTCCACATACGCGGTCTAGATTGCCCTTTCTCAGTTCCCTTGATAAATCTTCGTGAAGGCTTTGTGGTGAGCAGGGCGGCAGGCGTTCTTTTCCGGCTTCCACACTATCACGATGGATCCACATTTGACAGCAGCCTCCACTAGGTCGGGCATCTCATCAGCGAATCCCATCGTGGCGATTTCTTGATCTCGTTAAAGAGGCTCGATTCACTGGACGACGTCGAGACCCGCCTCTTTGAACGCGACGAGATAATCCGACGGTGGATGGTGATAGTCATCCCCTGGTCTAATCTACGGTTCGCTTCACATCCCCTCGCGCTTCCACAACGATAGAATTCCCTCGATGGTCATGGACGCGGGTCCCACAGCTAGTACGGTCGTGGGTACTCGGCCTCGGAGGGAATTGGCATCGATGATTAAGTATCCGGCTGACGTTCTCGTCCCAGAGTGGGGGCAAGGGTAATGCTAGGTCTCGTATGGCCCAGGGAAGTGCGGATACCGATCGCTGCCGTTGGACGATCCTGACCTCAGTGGCGCCGTTGAGCGGAGGGAGTCCTGCGTGGGCCGCTCTTGGGCGGATGGGTCTGGTCCTCAAGGTGTGCCCCCGCTATGACGGCCGGGATATATCCCTTTACGGTGTCGTATACAGTCGTGGCGTCTCCGTAGCCGGTATCCATCTAGCAGAACAGGGGTACGTCCACGATGTTCCTTGCTGTTCGCATTCACCGTCGCTTGAGGTGCTCCCGTGCTCCTCCCAAGCCACCCCAGAGAGGGCGGGGGACAGGGAAACCAGTCCGACTGAAACAGTTACATCAAATCGGCAGAGGCTTCCTAATATGCGCTTCAGCCCTAAAAATATGCTCAATATGATATGCAATAGGCGGAACATAAGCATGACGATACTGCGACGGATAACAAGAGGCTGTCTCCTGCGCCGTCGTGTCTTGGCATTGATTCTGGCGGCCCTGACCGCCGCCTGCGACTCCGATGCGCCTTCGACCTCGCCCACGTCCGGGACCGCCGCCACGCCAGCAACTGAGGGGGGAGAGCGAGTCTGCGCCTCCCCTGGGCTCCGTTGCCACGGATAGGGAAGTCCTGGTCGCGTTCTATAACGCTATGGACGGGGATAACTGGACGAACAACGCAAACTGGCTAAGCGAGGCTCCCCTTGGGGAATGGTACGGGGTACGCACTAACAGCAACGGGCGTGTTTTTAATGTGCGCTTTACAGACAACCAGCTGACCGGGGAGATACCGTCCGAGCTGGGGAGACTCTCGAACCTGGAAGTTCTGGAGCTAGGCGGTAACGACTTGAGTGGAGAGATACCGTCCGGGCTGGGGAGACTCTCGAACCTGGAAGTTCTGGAGCTAGACGGTAACGACTTGAGTGGAGAGATACCGTCCGAGCTGGGGAGACTCTCGAACCTGGAAGTTCTGGTTCTAGGCGGTAGCTAGCTGACCGGGTGCATACCCGGAGGGTTGCGAGGAATATCGACTAGCGACGCCGACAAGATCGGTCTTCCATTCTGCTAAGGCCGGTGCCTTACGCCGGGCAGGGCCGTTGCTGGGGTCCTGCCTACAATGGATGTGGGTGCCGTGCATCCCCTTCTCCAGCTCCCTCACCCACCACCCAGGGGCTCGTGGCGCTCCTGTTCGCCTAGGCGATATGGTTCCTGGTAGTGATAGGCGTGGAGCTGGCTGGTGTGGGCAGGCGCGGGGGTTGACGGCGTAGGCGGGCGGCTGACGTGCGTAGCGTCGTGCCGCTGGGATCTTGGGTGCGGGGGAGTATTTTGACTCGGCACGCGCCTGCCCTTGCTCCCCCAGAGGAAATGACAGGGGTACGTATTGTGTTTCAAGTGGGAGCGTGGTGGATAACGCTCAAGCCGGGCTTGGGTTCCGGCCACGGTTAGGGCAACAGCCAGACCCCGGTGCATCAACCTCCTTAGCCAGCGGATGCTGTGCCGAATTACGTTTACGGTCCGTCCCGGCCTGCTCCAACTGCTACGGTGCGCGGGCGCTAAGCTTTTCAGCGGCGCTCTCAGGAGACCGGGGGCAATCTTCCGCTTAGAGGTGTCCTCGGCTCTGGTTCCATACACCATGGCAAGCTAGGAGCCGGTGGGGTTGGGTCTAGGGAAGGGCAGATCGCCCGCCAGGATACGGATTACAGGACCAAGCTGAACTTCGATTCGTAGGTTCTTGATTTTTCCAGTTTGGTGGGCCCGCACGTACCGAACTACGAACTTTTCGGAGGGAGGTTCGTAGCTGAGGAGGCGGTTAGGCGACTCCGGAAAGCGCCTCACGAGCTTCCGATCCGCCAGGGTTGGAGACTCAACCATTTCATGAGTCTCGTTATCTAAGACCTAACCCTTTTAGGCAGGCGCGCGCTTTTCAACCTCGCCTGGCTAAACTTGTTAAGCTCTTAATAGTAGATGGCAATTCCCTAATCGTAGCGACCTTGGCAGTTGCTTCGGACAAATCGTGAGCTGCAGTGAACTCGTTTGCAACCACGATGCAGTCAATACCCGCCGCTATTGCCGATTTCAACCCTCTCGCCGAGTCTTCAATAACTACCGCTTCAGCGGCAGTAGCACCAAAGTGTTGGAGTCCTCTCAGATAGGGTTCGGGATGTGGTTTAGCTCGCTCGTAATCCTCCCGAGTTAAATAGAATTCCATATAGCCTAGAATAAATCGCTTTTCGTGTATCAGGGCGAAATCAGGTGGTTTGGAGGTAGTAACTATGCCCATCCTGTACTCACCTGCGAGTTCGGCTAGTGTTTGCAGGACACCCTCGATCTCGATGTCTTCGGTCATCAGGTATTCCTGATAGTACCGGTTTCTTAGTTCTCGGCCACGTTCAATTGCAGATTCGGATATTCCTGAAACTCGTGCCGCATCCCACGCGGAAACGCCATTGGCCATATTCACTAAATATGCGTCTCGTGGGAGATCAATTCCGAGAGATGCCAGCGCTCGTTTGTTTGCTAGGTAATACCAATGTTCTGTTTCGACTAAAACCCCATCATGGTCAAAGAGAATGTACTTTTTCACTTTTGTGCTCGATTCAGTTTCGGATTAACGATCGAGCTAACTTGACGAGCCCCAGCGACGAACCGTCGGAGACGAGTTAACGGTGTTTGCGATGCGAAGCGAAAACTTTAAGAAAACCTTCGCTGGCTCGGTCAAGTTGAGCGCTTGGTCAACCTACACTTCATGTTTATTAGATAGGTCTGTCTGTCAATTGAAGTGGAAGCAGAATCACCTTGGCCCTATTGCCCTCTGTATACTTTCATGTGATTCCTTCAAGGTTGCTTTCCAAACGTGTCTCGATCGGTTGGTCCGCCTCTGGAAACTCGAAAGAGCGACCGGTGATCTTCTCGTAAAGGTAGATGTAGCGTCTTGAGAGCTCGATTAGAAGGTCATACGGTGCTGGTGGTAGGACCTCATCCTCGTAGGGGTTGCAGTTCTCCGTGAACCAGAGCCGGAGGAATCCTTTGTCGACGTTGTCGGGTTCCTGTCCCTCCCGCATGCGCTGTTGATAAAAGTCGGCGATCCAGAAGCGACTAGAGTCAGGGGTGTGGATCTCGTCGATCAGAAGGATCTCACCGTTCTCCTCACGGCCCATCTCATATTTGGTATCGACGAGAACTAGGCCATGCTCGGCTGCCTTGGCTTGACCGAAAGCGAAGAGTTCCTGGGCGATGCGGCTACATTGTTCCCAATCATCGGCCGTCATCCAGTTCTCGGACACGATCTCGTCAGGGCTGATCGGACGGTCGTGATCCTCTTCATTGGTGGTCGGTGTGAGGTAATTCGTCGGGAGCTTCTGGTTTTTGATTAGGCCGTCGGGCAAGTCGATCCCACAGTATTGACGCCGACCACTCTCGTAGACCGTCCAGAGGGAGGTGCTCGTGGTTCCGGTGATGTATCCACGCACCACGAACTCAATCGGGAAGACGGTACATTTTCTGGCAATTGTAACGTTTGGATCGGGGATGGATAGAACCTGATTTGGCACAATATGGCGGGTCTGTTCAAACCACCATGCGCTCGTCATGTTGAGGACCTGCCCTTTGAAGGGGACAGCGGCTAGCACCCGGTCGAAGGCACTCTGTCGGTCGGTGGTGATGAGTATCATTCGATCCCCAAGATCGTATCGATCCCGTACTTTGCCTATGAACTTTTCTCCTTGAGAAATATTCGTCTCAATGAGGCAGTTTCCGAGCTCTTGTCTTATTCGATCCGTGTAGCTCTTTGGGGTGTAAATAGCGTTCTCCATCTATTACTGTCTCCGCAAGGTTAAAAGCCTGTACGAGATGGCCCTACTGCACCAATAAATTACTGGCCTGACGGAAGTTTCCTGTCCCGTAGGAGGGCCTTGGAATTGGCCAAATGTTGCCTTCTGAAAATGGCTTCTCGAAGTCTTTTCTGGTTTCAATGGGTAGCCTAACTTATAGTACCCTAACGGACGCGATACCCCGCACCATATCCGGTGCCTATCATGTCGCAGCGGTTTCCTCGACGACCTGCTACCAACAGAAGTTCCGGGATTAGATACCAATGCTGGCGGCATGTTATGTTCCATCGTCCCTTCCGTCTCTGGTCATCCCCGGACGAGAGGCACAGGGCCGGGTCCACCTGGCGCGCCAACGGTGTCACAAGGCGGTACTGATTCTGATTCGTCGATGTTACTCACACATCCGTGCTCGGGACCGGCCGCACGGCCGGGGCGTTCTTCGTAGCCGATGCGCCCAGCCGTCTGCACCCGTCGAGAGGGACACTCCAGTACCGTTCCCGAGCCCTGCGCAAGGCCGCCCGTGCTCCAACTTGGCACGCAGACGGACCGTGTCCCATGTTTTTGGGGCTGGTTCATGGTCGTCGTCTTGCCTGAACCGTTCGGCCCCAGCAGCCGTAGACGTGGGCTCGTCTAACCTCCATGGAGAGGTTGTCCACCGCCGCGCAATCTCCGAACCGCTTGGTCAGCCGATCGGTCTCGATCACGAATTCATCCGTCAGATTCAACCTCGTCTAGCCAAAGAGCTCCAACAGGGTAATCGAAACCCTTCGTATTGAGCTCGTGGGTCTTGGCGGCCTTTGATCCACAAGAGGCTCAGGGTGAACGGGGTTTCCTAGGTGGCTTCGAAGAAAACAGTATGGTACACCGTAGGGCCGGAGCCTGCACCGGTGGGCAGCCCCGGAGGCCTACAGGGAAACTTCACGGCGAGCACTTTCGCTGGGTTGAAGGGTAGCGGGGACTCGAACCGACAGGCAGCAGTCTATAGACGCGCTGCACCGTTTTGGGTCATAAAATGGCGTAGGTGGTGGAGCTGGGGGGACTCGAACCCCCTACCTCTTCAATGCCATTGAAGCGCTCTCCCAGATGAGCTACAGCCCCACCGGTCCGTGTCTGGGACAAGCTTGAGTATAGCAAACGGCCCCTGCCCGCGAAATCCGCGGGAGGTAGCATGAGGTCGTTAGGCAGCACTGCGTTTCGGAGTATCCGCAAGTCGCCGGCCTCTGAGCCCCTTGTCATTCTGAGGGCGAAGCCCGAAGAATCTCTCCACCCGTGCACAGCCTCAGCGGACTCCCGGGGAGAGAATCAGATCAGAAGCGTGTTGTGCTTTTTGATTACCGCGCCCTGGGCAACGATCGTGTTGACGTTGTGGAGGGCGGTGATGTCCTCAGCAGGGTTGCCTTTGATGATCAAGACGTCGGCCGACTTGCCGACCTCCAAAGTGCCGATCTCGTGTTCGAGACCCAGGCACTCAGCGGAGGTCTTCGTTGAGCAGACAATCGCCTCCATCGGCGAGATGCGCATCTCCTCGACCATTACCTGCGGGACGTACGCGAAGTCGTCGAACCTCGCGTTGGTCATGCCGGCGTCCATCCCGGTGACGAACTTCACGCCCCGGTCCCACATATCGCGCAGGATCTCGAACCTGCGCTCCGGGTCTCCGAACGCGCCGGACTGGACGGATGCGTCGGGGTCCCTGAGCTGGTTGAGCCTGCCGAGGGCGAGGGTCGGGTCGACGTAGAGGCCTTTCTCCGCGATCAGATCGGCGTAGTCTGGATCGTAGTCGTAGGGGTCGTCCTCGTTCTCGGCGAGCCAAGTGCAGTGGATGAGGTTGTGGACTCCCGCATCAACGCAGTTCTTCACGCCCGCCGTCGCGTGGCAGTGGGCGGCGACGCGGAGCCCGAGTCGTTCGGCGTCCGCGACCGCGGCCCTGAGGGTCTCGACCGGGTACTGGGGAGCCCGCACGTTCGTCCCGGGAGTGAACCCGCCGCCGGTGGACATGATCTTGATACAGTCCGCGCCCAGCTTGAATTGCGTGCGGATGGCGGAGACGACCTGGTCCGCGGTGTCGGCCTCTGTGCCGAACATGTTGCAGTGGCCGCCCGTGGTGGTGATCGGAGTTCCGGCGACCACCATCCTCGGACCGGGGATGATTCCCGCTTCGATGGCGGCCTTGATCGGGAGGACGACCTGGTTTCTGCTGCCGAGATCCCGCATCGTGGTCACGCCGGAGCTGAGCGCTGATCGGACGGCGGAAACGCCCCGCATGATGAACGTCTCGTCGCTCTCTGTCGTGATGTGCGCGTACGCGTCAGCCTGGGCGCTGCAGTGGATGTGGGTGTGCATCTCGACGAACCCGGGCATCAGAGTCCCGCCTGGAACGTCGATGACAGACGCGTCCTCGCGCTCACCGAGTCTCAGGAAGTCCGGAGTCATGATCTCTGTGATACGTCCGTTCTCGATGACCACAGCGCCGTTGGCGACCGGGTCGCTCCCGGTGCCGTCGATCAAGCGATCCGCCGTCAGAACCAGCTTCATAGCCAATCGTGACCCCTCAACCCTGATCTGAGGAGGGTAGCTCGATGCACGCTCACTCTAGTCGCCTGGGATTGCCGCCCTCGCGATCTCCATAAGCTCTTCGCTTGAGGCCTCGAGGTCGACTGGATCTCCATGCGGTTGCGGCACTGGGAACCCGGTCTTGTAGTAGACCTCGATCGTGTTGCCCTCGGGGTCGGTGGCGTACATTCCGAACGCGTTCCCATGGCTGACCGTTCTTTGGATCTCGACGCCCTCGTCCTTGAATACGCGGTGAAAGTCCTGGAGCTCCTCCAGTGTGTCGACCTTGAAAGAGAGCTGTTGGATCACCTGGGCGTCCGATGGTCCTGTTCGCCCCTTCATGATGACGAACTCGTGGTGCTCCTCCTCAGGGTGCGCGCTGAGGAAGACCATGCCTCGCTCTTCGAGGTCCTCGTCGGCGATTTCAAGGCCGATCACCCGCGAGTAGAAGTCGCGCTGCTTCATCAGATCGTTCACATAGATTCCGACGTGTCCGAGTCCGCTGACCTTCGGCATCCTTACTCCTCCTCGCATCTGTCCGGTTCGCCTGTTGTCCGCTCTACGATTCTGGCGGTCGGAGTCTATACGACGACTTTGGGAGGGTCAAGCTGGACTATAATCGGCGTATGGCCACTCTCAGAACTATCTTTGTCCTCGCCCTAGCCTGTGTGCTCCTGGGATCTGCCGGTTGCGATGGACTTGGACTCGGCGCTGAACCGACCTCAACTCCTGCGCCGACGGCGACTCCAACTCCGACGCCGACAGCCACTCCGATCCCTACTCCCACGCCGGAGCCCACGGCGACGCCGATCCCTCCGACAGCCACCCCCGTCCGTACTCTGACCGCGACTCCGGCAATAGATGACGACAACGAAGCGCTGTCGGTGCTGGAGAGGGCGGTCGAGACGCTGGAGAACGTCGAGTCGTTCCACTACGTCGCCGATGGAATCCTGCAACCGATAGAGACTGAGTCTTCTGCGCCAGTCACTGTCCTCTTCGTAGGGGATGCGCTTGCTCCCGATCGGACGAGTTCGCGTCTCACACTGACGGTGTTCGTGTTCGTCCTCGAAATCGACATCATCACTATTGGAGACGACGCGTATACGACGAATCCGCAGACCGGGATGTGGGAGGTGACAACGGCCGACGCGCTCGGGATTCCCAATCCCGTTTCGCTGGTCGCGGACGGCGTGCCGGCGCTTGAGGATGTGACTGTCGTTGGGAGGGAGGACCTAGATAGCGTCGAGGTGATTCATCTCAGGGGGACAGCCCAGATTGTCAATCAAGGCGTGCCCGGAGCGGACCTGGAGACGGTAGATGTCTGGGTCGGTACGGAAGACGGCCTCGTACGTAGAATCGCCTACGAGGGGGTCGTGGATCTGGACGCACTGGGCCTGACGCTGCAAGATGTCGGACTGACGGGAGAGGCCCTGCTGATGCTTGAGATCAACCTGTCGGCATTCGATGAGCCGGTCACAATTGAGGCGCCATCGATCCCGTGACGAGCTCCTACAGCTCCCGCTCGGCAGCGAGCTGCTCCACCCTCTCGATGATCTCGGTCGTCGTTGTGCCCGGCCCGTAGACGGCGCGAACGCCCAAAGCCTCCAACGCCAAGCGATCGGCCTCCGGGATGATACCGCCTGCGACGATCGGCACGTCGTCCATCTCGTTGATCCGCAGCCCGTCGAATATCTGCGGGAAGAGGTCCATGTGCGCCCCGGACAGAATGCTCAGGCCGATGACGTCCACGTCCTCCTCCAGCGCGGCCTCGACAATCATCTGCGGTGTCTGGCGGATGCCGGTGTAGATCACCTCCATCCCGGCGTCCCTGAGCGCTCGCGCGATGATCTTGGCGCCTCGGTCATGGCCGTCCAGACCGGGCTTGGCGACGAGAACTCGGATAGGGTGCTGCCTCGCCAACGCGCCTACCTCCTCGCCGTGTCCTGGTCCACCAGCTCGATGAGCACGCCTCGCGTGGCTCGCGGGTGCAGGAACGCGATGGTGCCTGAGAGGCCCTCACGCGGCTCGGAATCGATGAGCCGGACTCCGCTCTCCGCGAGCGCGTCGAGCCGCTCCTGGAGGTTCTCGACCTCGAATGCGATGTGATGGACTCCCTCGCCCCGCCGCTCGATGAACCGCGCGACGCCGCCCTCCGGGTCGGTCGGCTGGATGAACTCCAACTGCGAGCCGCCGACCCGCACCAGCGCCGCCCGCACAGCCTGATCCTCGATCTCCTCGACTTCCGTCTCGCCGGTGCCGAACACCTCGCGGTAGAATGCCAGGGTGTCGTCGATGTCGCTAACGGCGATGCAGACGTGATTGATATGTCGGGCGGTGCAGGGTGCAGTCATTCTATTTGTCCCAAAATACGGTAAGACTTCTACTCGATCACGGCGAGCAACAGATTTACCGTGATACAGAGCATGAAACCAAAGAACGCGATGAGCGTAAGACGGTTGATACTCTGGTGCAGGCGTCGAATACTCGACCTTAACTCAGTAGAGACGCATGCAGGTCGTAGGGGCGACCCTTGTGGTCGCCCATGGTCCGTTCCTCTATTCACGCAACAGATTCCTAGCGATAATCATCCGCTGGATCTCGGTCGTGCCCTCGTAGATCTCCTGGACCTTCGCGTCTCGATAGTAACGCTCGACGTTCGTCGGCGCGAAGTAGCCGACGCCGCCGTGCATCTGGACCGCCTTGTCCGCGCACTCCACCGCGACCCGCGAGCAATACAGCTTGGCCATCGACGCCTCGGTCACGAAGGGCCGCCCCGCGTCTCTTAGCGTGGCAGCCTTGAGCGTCAGCAGCCGGGAGGTCTCGATCGACGTCGCCATGTCCACCAGGTACCACTGCAGGCCCTGGAACTCGGCCAGCTTCTGCCCGAACGCTTCCCGCTCCTTGACGTAGGCGAGCGCAGCGTCGTACGAGGCCTGCGCGATCCCGACGCACTGTGCCGCTATCGCCATCCGGCTCGCGTTGAGCACCTCCATCGTCATGCGGAAGCCCTCGCCCTCGCTGCCGATGCGGTTTTCAGCCGGCACCGGGCAGTCCTCGAAGACCACCTCCGCTGCGGATGATGCGCGGATTCCCATCTTGCCGTGCAGCGGGTTGATCGTGATCCCTGGAGAGTCGGTCTCCACGATGAACGAGTTCACCCCTCGGGCGCCGAGGCTTCTGTCCATGGACGCCATCACGACCATGGTGCGCGACTCCGCGGCGTTCGTGATGAACGTCTTCGCGCCATTGAGGGCGTACCCGCCATTCGAGCTTGTGCCCATCGTCCGCATGGCGGCCGCGTCTGAGCCTCCGCCCGACTCGGTCAGCGCAAACGCGCCGATCTTCTCGCCTGACGCCAGAGGCGGGATGAACTCCCGTTTCTGGCCCTCTGTGCCGAACATCTGAATGTACTGCGTGCAGAGCGACAGGTGCGCTCCGACCACCGTCGCTGTCGCCGCGCAAGCTCTTGCAATCTCCTCTATGGCGACGACTAGCTGGCGCGTCGTGCCTCCGCTGCCCCCGAGCTCCTCGTCGATGCCCAGGCCCAGAATACCGAGCTCCGCGAGTCCCTTCATGTTCTCCCACGGGAACTCGCAGCTCTCATCGAGGGCCGCGGCCCTCGGCGCGAGCTCCGAGTCCGCAAACTCGCGCACCGCGTTACGCAGCATCAGCTCTTCTTCATTCAGCAGTAATTCAGACATCTGCGTCGCTCTTGTTCTCCATCACGCAGGTACAGTCTCTGTTGGCAGGCCTAACAACTTCGCAGCCGCAGTCGATGTCGGCGCGGTTCGGACCTCTCAACAGTCCGAATGTCAACCACCGGCACTGTCGGCCACCGATCCCGGACGAGGTCCGTAGATGTTGTCGTGATCGCTGCTTCCGACCAAGAATACTATGAGGATGATCCAGCCGATAACCGGTATCGCCCCTATGAACCACCACCATCCGCTCCGACCTGTATCGTGCAACCTTCGGACAGTCACCGCCAATACGGGAATGATCAATGCCAGAGCGTAGAGACCGTACACGTATATGAACCACTGGGCTTGGAGACTGATTGTGGCAAGTACTCCAAGGATGACCGCATGCACCAAGGAGAACAGCCAGAACTCGGACCGCGATGCGCGTCCGCTGAATACGGCGTACTTCTGTAGGACTTCTAAATATGGCATTACTTTGCCTCCTCTCGCTTCACCCTAGAACGGCGCGAACTCGCGCTGCTCTCCAAATACGTCTCTGAACACGTCCGAAATCTCGCCGAGGGTCGCGTACGCCTCGACGGCCTCGAGGATCGCCGGCATCGTGTTCTCCGGATCCTTCGAGCGACCTCGTCCAGGCGTGCCACCGCGGACGTTCGACGGACGGCCTCGTCCCGGTCCCGTTTCACCGCTCGCCAGCCGGTCTAGCTGGCGTTCAGTCTCGGACTGGTCGATCGTCTGGAGCTTTTCGATCGGCGGTGTAGGGGACTGGAACCGGTTGACGCCGACGACAACGCGCTCATCGGACTCCACCTGCCGCTGGTGTCGGAAGGCGCTCTCGTGGATCTCCTGGATTTGGTAGCCCCTATCGAGCGCGGCGAGCGCCCCGCCCATCTCGTCGATTCGATCGATGTACTCGAACGCCTTTGCCTCGACCTCGTCGGTCAGGCTCTCTACGTAGTACGACCCCGCTAGAGGGTCGACCGTGTCCGCAACGCCCATCTCGTACGCCAAGACCTGCTGGGTCCGTAGCGAAAGCTGGACCGAGTCCTCGGTGGGAAGCGCGAGGGCTTCGTCCTTCGAGTTCACGTGCAATGACTGAGTGCCGCCAAGAACGGCGGCGAGCGCCTGGATCGTCGTGCGGATTACGTTGTTGTCCGGCTGCTGCGCGGTGAGCGTTACGCCGGCGGTCTGTGTGTGGAACCGGCACGTCCACGATCTCGGACTCGCGGCTCCGAACCGCTCTCGCATGATCTTTGCCCACATTCGCCGCGCCGCGCGGAACTTCGCTGCCTCCTCGAAGAGATGGCTCTGGGCGACGAAGAAGAAGCTCAGCCGTGGCGCGAACGAGTCAACCGCGAGTCCCGCGTCGAGCGCGGCCTGGACGTACGCGATCGCGTTGGAGAACGTGAACGCCAGCTCCTGCGCCGCGGTCGCTCCGGCCTCGGCCATGTGGTATCCGCTGATGCTGATGGTGTTCCAGCGTGGGACGTGCTCCGAGCAGTAGGCGAACGTGTCGGTCACAAGCCTCATGGAGGGTCGGGGAGGGTAGATGTACGTCCCTCGGGCGATGTATTCCTTGAGGATGTCGTTCTGGATCGTGCCGTTGAGCGAGGCGGGATGGGCGCCCTGCTTCTTCGCTACTGCGATGTAGAGCGCCAGCAGGATCGAAGCGGTCGCGTTGATCGTCATGGACGTGCTGACACGGTCGAGCGGGATACCGTCGAACAGCACCTCCATGTCCGCGAGACTGCTGATCGGCACTCCCGTCCTGCCGATCTCGCCCATCGCCATAGGATGATCGGAGTCGTACCCGGTCTGAGTCGGGAGGTCGAACGCGACACTCAGGCCCGTTTGGCCCTGGTCCAGCAGGTACCGGTAGCGCCTGTTCGACTCCTCCGGCGACGCGAGTCCGGCGTACTGCCGCATGGTCCAGAGCCGTCCGCGGTACATCGTGGGCTGCACGCCGCGAGTGTAGGGATACTCCCCGGGATACCCGAGGCTCTCTTCGTAATCTGCCCCGTCACGATCCTCAGGGGTGTACAGGACGTCCTGGACCGCGCCGGAGCTCGTCTCGAAGCTGTCCCGCCGCTCGCCGAAGCGTTTCAGGACCGGATCGAGCGTGTCGTCCCGCCAGTCCTGTTTGCTGTTGCTGGGCATCTGGAGCCCTCCAAAGCTGAACTCGCTGTCGCCGGAAGTGTAGTAACGACTTAACGCGGAGTCAATTTCGTCCGTTGTTGCCTCTCAGGAAGATGACAGCAACAACCCGTCTACCGGGACCAGACGCATGGTAATCGGGTCGATTCCTAGCCGGAAGATCTCCAACGTCACTGCGCCCAATAGCGGCTGCGCACCTTCTTCGCCAAACACGACTGGAACTATGAACTGCTCCCCTTCGAGTCTCACCCAGGTCTGTCCAATCTCTCGATTCGTACGGCTGCCATCTGCCATCACAAACGTCCCGGTGCTCAGAGCAGTTACTCCCAATTCACGGAGCAGTGAGGCCCGCATCGTCGTGTAGCTCGCTCCGGAGTCGACAAGGGCCTCAACCACTTCGAACCGCTCCTGGGACGGGTCGCCTACTTCCATTTCCACGCGGAACGTTCTCATTGAAGCCCTGTCGTGTCTGATAACATGTGACCGCTGAGGGTATCTTACCACTTCACCCGGCCAGACCCGATTGGGGAAGACATGACGCAAGCCCAACGAGTTGTTTCCGGAGCCGTCCAAGACGACGATCTCCACCTCGACACCAATCTGCGTCCGCGTAGGCTCCGGGACTACGTTGGCCAGGAGCTTCTCAAGTCCAATCTGGACATCGCCATCAAGGCCGCGCTTCAGCGTAACGAGCCACTCGATCACACGCTGCTCTACGGCCCGCCGGGACTCGGCAAGACCACGCTCGCCAATATCCTCGCGACCGAGATGGGCGCCAGGATCAAGACGACGTCAGGGCCGGCCATCGAGCGGCCCGGAGACATGGTCGCGATCCTCACCCAGCTCCGCGAGGACGACATCCTCTTCATCGACGAGGTCCATCGACTGAGCCGGGTCGTCGAGGAGGTCCTCTACCCGGCTATGGAGGACCTCTTCGTATCGTGGGTGATCGACAAGGGACTCAAGGCGAGGTCGATGAACCTCACGATCAGGCCGTTCACGTTCGTAGGCGCCACCACGAGGTTCGGCATGGTCAGCCCACCGTTGCGGGACCGCTTTGGCTCGGTCCACCGTCTGGACTTCTACGATGACGCCGCCATGCGGACGATCGTTACGCGATCGGCAAGGATCATGGAGATCGAGGCGGAGGATGGCGGAGTCGTCGAGATCGCCCGTCGTTCGCGAGGGACCCCGAGGGTCGCGAACCGGCTGCTTAGGCGGGTGCGCGACTTTGCCCAGGTGATGGCGGACAACGTGATTACGTCAGATGTTGCCAGGGAGGCGCTGTCACGGCTCGAAGTGGACGACAAGGGACTCGACGGTATCGACCGGCGAGTACTCTCGTCGATAATCGAGAAGTTCGACGGCGGCCCGGTCGGACTCGACACGATCGCCGCCTCCATTAGCGAGGACTCGGATACGATCGAGGAAGTCTACGAGCCCTATCTGCTGCAGCTCGGATACCTCGACCGGACCCCTCGCGGCCGCCTCGCCACGCGCCGAGCCTACGAGCACCTCGGCTTCGAGTACACGCCCGGACCCTCTCAATCCAGCCTTTTCTAGGCCATTCGCCCTTGTAGTCTGGTGGTGATGGGGAGGCCACTGGGAGCGCGGGCATCCTGCCCGCATGGGCGGCGGGGAAGGGCAGTGGAGACATCCGGCAACCAGGACCCCGCTCCTCGACAGCCACTCTCGTGCCAACCAGGGTCCACCGGTTCACACTGAGACTACATCGCGAAGTCGGCCCAGGTTTTCCCGCCGAGGTAATCAGGAAATGTGTAGACTCCAGTCACCTGCACCCAGCAGGACTGGTCGTAACCGCCGACTTCAACTGGGCGAGTCAGTCCGACGCGGAGGTACACGCGATCGGCCTCTTGGATGCGACGAAGAATCTCTCTGCCTGCCGTGTGGACATTTCGGCTACGGCTTCGCAACTCGTTGAACAGGCCCCGGAACGCAAGATCGTTCACCGGGAACCTGCGGTATTCCTCGCCCGACTCGTCGCGGAAGTCCATTCGGACGCTGACCCTCTCGAATCGACCGTCTGGTTGGATGTCGAGGATCGTGACGTTCTTGATCGTCCCAAGTGAGCGGGTCTCAGTACCGGGGGCTACACGTCGCTCTTCGAGAGTGCCGTCGAATACGTCTCGAACAGAGTGAAAGCTTGTTTGCCTCAGGAGAGATTCCCAGTGGCGCGGCTCGAAGGCGTCTTTGAGCTCGATCGTCCTGAAGTCAAATGTCCGGTCCTCGATGTGAGGAGGGACAACCTCAGTGGGCGAGAAGTCCATCCACACTTTCGCAGAGGGATATATGACGGGCTTGTGGTTCTGGTACAGGGACCAGACGCGGACTCCACCCTTGACGACCGGCCTTATGCACCCGAGGTCCTGTGTGATGCCGGCGATGCAGACCTGGTCGCCCTCCATCTCCGTCACGTCTGTGATCGCAATTAGCTCTCTCATCGCTCAAAGGTGCCCGATCTCTGCGTGGGGAAACACAGTCTCTAGCAGGTGCTCAGCGACGAGCCGACGATGGCACTTTTCGGCCGTGCGCTCGCTGCAGAGCAGGACCGCCCCTTTGCGGAAGACCTCCACGTCGATGCCTGCTGTGACGTCCCTGTCTCGTAGCATCTTGGCGTACCTGGCCTCGTACGCTTCCCAGTCGCCGTCCGACCGGAACTGCTTGAAAGCCTCCGGCTCCGGAGCGAAGATCGGCATCTCCAGGTACGTCAGGCCCGTCAGCCTCTCCGTGAAGTAGTCGATGTTCCCCCTCTTCGTGAACCCCGCGAGCTGAGAGTTGTTGTTGAGGCGAATGTCGACCAGGTACTCAGCGTCCGTGGTGTTCAGGAGATCGAAGAACTCCTCGGCGGTCTTCCCGGTGAAACCGATGGTGTAGATCTTCATTGGCTATAGCGGAAGTGTGCCCTGAAGCTGCTCCCCGTAGCGTTTGCCCAGATCGAGCTGTCCGGTCTGCTGCACGGCGCCATCGCCCCTGATGTGGAGCAGCGAGCACCCTCGCTCCTCTTCCAGAGCGGGTCCGAGCAAAAGGACGCGGTGGCAGTGCGCGGGGTCTTCTTCAGAGCACAGCACCGCGGTGGTCCTTCGGGTCGCCATACTCACAAGCTGATCGATGGCCTCGTGAAAAAGATCGGCAGATCGCATCGCTCGATAGTTCGGTTTGCCGTCTTGGTGATACATGTCCGGATTCTCTGGCTTTCCCCCCAAGATCCCACCCAGAAGCTCGTAGTCGATTCCCACCCGCTCCAGCAGCCCGGGGAGGTTACGATAGCTGGCGAACGGTGCGAACCGGGACACGGGGTTTGACCGGACATCGACCAGAAGCTCCACGTCGTTATCCGTCAGGAGCGTCGCGAACTCCTCCCAATCGTGTTTACTATGCCCAATTGTGTAGATCGTGGTCGGCATGCTGGATGATATTCTACATCCTTCTTGCCATCAGAAAAGAGGGTCGGATGCAGGTATAGGAAGTTTAGCGAGTTTTGCCGCCGTCGATAAATCGCCGTATGTTGCAACTAGTCGCAAAAACCGTGTCAACGCGTTTGCAAAATCCTGTCTTGACAGAATCTTGTTATGTCCCTACGATTGCGTACCTACCAGTCATCGGAGAACCCAGTGAGCTGTGAAGACCGGATGGCCCAGACTCTCAAGGAGTCCGGGCACAGGCCAACCCCCCAGAGGCTGATGATCCTGTCCGCCGTCAGGCACGCCGACGATCACATAACCGCGTCCGAAGTATTGGACCAGGTCAAGGAGTCGTATTCCTTCATCGACATGTCGACTGTCTATCGTACGCTGGAGATGCTCAAGGGCATGCGGCTGGTCTCCGAGACTCACATGGGCGGCGACCAGCACTCGTACGAGTGGATCGATCAGGTCAGACACCATCACCTGATCTGCGAGCAGTGCGACAAGATCGTCGAGCTGGACGACAGATTCGTCGGCGCCCTGAGCTCGGACATCAAGGGTACATACGGATTTCAAGCCCACGTTCATCACCTAGCGCTATTCGGGACCTGCAGTGAGTGCCTTCGAGACTCAGACTGATAGGGGAGCAAGTCCGGTAGCAGCGTATCTGAACCTTTTCCCGTTCCTGCTCTCGATTGCCGCCGGTGTTTGCCTTCTAGGTTGCTCCGCCGAAGCTAGTGTCGGCAGACCGACGTCGACAGCCCCGGTCGGAACACTCAAGGTGGTGAGCACCGTCTCGCCGATAACCAGCCTCGTCGAAAACATCGGAGGTACGAGGATAAGACTTCAAGGGATCGTCCCCGAGGGTGTCAACTCCCACACGTTCGAGCCGGCTCCTTCCGTCGCCACAGTGATGTCCGAAGCCGATCTCATCGTCCTTAACGGCCTCTTCCTGGAGCAGCCGTCTCTGGAGATGGCCCGAGCTAACAGCAAACCCGGAGCGGTGATTCTCTCACTGGGCGACGAGGCGATAACCCGTGATGAGTGGGTGTTCGATTTCTCCTTCCCGGAATCCGACGGTCATCCCAACCCCCACCTGTGGACGAGTCCGGCTCTTGCACTAAAGTACGCGGAGCTGATCCGGGACGAACTGGTCGGACTCGACCCGGACAACGCTGGCTACTACGCCGAAAACTACCAGACCCTCAAGGAGCGCATCGAGGACCTCGATTCTCGGATCACGGCAGCGATCGACACGATCCCGCCTGAGAATAGACGACTTCTCACGTACCACGACTCGTTCCCATTCTTCGGTACCAGGTTTGGGGTCCAGATCATCGGAGCAGTCCAGCCGTCAGACTTCACAGAGCCCTCCGCGAGAGACGTCGCGCGACTGATAGATCAGGTCAGGGAAGCGGGCGTCCCCGCGATCTTCGGCTCGGAGGTGTTTCCCAGCCCAATCATGAAGCAGATAGCCAAGGAGTCTGGGGCTCAGTTCGTCGACCAGCTCAGGGATGACGACCTGCCCGGTTCGCATGGAGACCCGAGGCACTCGTACCTCGGTCTCATGGACGCGAACGTCCGTATCATCGTACCGGCGCTTGGCGGGAGCGTTTCCGCAATGGACGGGTTCGACCCCAGCCCGGTCTTCGAGGGCGCGAGCAGCGCAGTCTATCCAGAGTAGGTAAGTGCTTCACCCAACACCGCATCAGTACGAACACGAAGAGCCGATCGTCGAGCTGAAATCGGTAACCAGCGGCTACGGCGGCCACCCTGTGCTTCAGTCAGTTGACCTGACGATCAACCGGGGAGACTTTGTTGGCCTGCTGGGTCCCAGCGGCTCCGGCAAATCTACGTTGATCAAGACGATACTGGGAGCGACCGACATCTACGGCGGCGAGGTCAGGATAGAAGGACGCTCCATCGTAGATTGCCGGCCCAGGGTCGGCTACGTACCTCAGCTCGAGACCATCGACTGGAACTTCCCGGTAACGGTGGAGCAGGTCGTCATGATGGGCCGAACGCGCCGCAACTGGTGGTTCCCCTGGCAAAGGAGCCAGGACCGCGAGTTCGCATTCGAGATGATGAGCAGGTTGGGCATCGCCGATCTGGCGAAGCGCCACATCCGGGAGCTGTCCGGAGGCCAGCAGCAGAGGGCATTCCTCGCGCGCGCCCTCGTCAGCAGCCCCAGGCTCCTTCTGCTCGACGAGCCAACGTCCGGGGTCGACATCAAAACCCGCGACGAAATGATGCACCTGCTGGACGAGCTTAACCACCAGGACGTGACGGTGATAATGACGACCCACGAGATCAACGCCGTGGCCGCGCACCTCCCATGGGTGGTCTGCCTAAACGGCGGTATCGTTGACGCAGGACCGCCGAGTGATGTGTTCACTCCCGAGACGCTCAAGCTCACCTACAACGCCGACATTCTCGTCACCGAGTACATGGGGATGAAGCTCGTGACGGAGACACCCCACACCTTTGGGAAGAACGGCCGCAACCACTCGGGCACCCACGACGAACAGGAAGAGCATGTTCACACCCCTCCAGTATGAGTTCTTCGTCAGGGGACTGATCGTTGCGACGCTGGTCGGCGGACTTTGCGGTCTGATCGGAGTCTACGTTGTCCTAAGGAGGATGTCCTACATCGGCCACGGATTGGCGCACGCAATCTTCGGCGGAGCTGTAACGAGCTACGTGGTGTCAATCAACTTCTTTCTGGGCGCCAGCGTGTGGGGGTTCGTCTCCGCGCTGCTCATCAACCTCACTACTCGTAGACGAGGAATAAACGCCGACGCCGCGATCGGTATCGTGACGACCTCGAGCTTCGCCCTAGGCGTTGCGCTCATCAGCAGGTTCAAGAACTTCACTAGGAGCTTCGACGCCGCGCTGTTCGGAAACATCCTGGGCATAACGCAGACGGATGTGATCGCCGTTGTAGCGGTCACGTTGATCGCGGCGATCGCGCTGTTCGTTGGCTACAAGTACCTTCTGTTCACCACATTTGAGCCAGAGGTCGCCGGATTCTACGGGGTACCCTCCGGTTGGACGGATGCCGGCTTTTCGCTGCTGCTGGCAGGGGTCATCGTAGTGTCCCTCCAGGTCCTGGGAGTGACGATGATCGCCGCTGCGATTGTGATTCCCCCTGTCGTTGCCCGACTGCTGACTGACGACTTCGCGAAGATGCTCCTCATCTCAGTGATCATCGGGGCGTTCTGCGGACTTGGGGGCCTGTACATGAGCTTCTACATCGACGTCTCATCCGGCGCGTCCGTCGTCCTGTTCTCCGCGATTGTCTTTATGATCGCGTTCGCGTACACGTCCATTCGCCGGCGGCTGGGCTCGGCGAGGTGGAAGCAGAGGTGGCTTGCGAGTGAAGATCTGGAAGCGTTCCGCTAAACGACCGGACGGGCGACCGACGCGGTGGCCCAAGACCCTCTCTTCCTTGATGGGAGAGGGCAGGGGTGAGGGTGATAAGACCCCATGTACTTTGACTGGAGACTCTTCGAACTAACCCGCGGCGTTAGGCTTCGTATCGTCTTCGCCGCAGTCTTGGGCCTCATAGCCGTCGGCGCAGGCGTCGCGCGTTTGGCGGTCTCGGGGGTGATCATCTACCGTGTCCTGATCGGCCAGGCGAGCTTCTCAGCGCTCGCGACGCCGCTTCTGACCATCGCCGCCCTGATCGTCGTCCGCAGCCTCTTCCAGTACTGGCAGAACGCGAACAGCCACCACACCGCGAACGCCGTCAAGATCGCGCTGAGGAGGAGGCTGTACGCCCACTCACTGGAGCTGGGCCCAGGCTATTTCGACCGAAATCGTACGGGCGACGTCGTTCTGACCATGGTCGAGGGAATCGAGAGACTCGAGACATTCTTCGGCCAGTACCTCTCTCAGATCCTAGTCTGCGCGATCGCCGCCGTGGCCATCTTCGTGTACATGGCGACCCTCGACCTGGTCATCGCGTTCGTATTTCTTCTGTTTGCGTTCCTCACGCTCGCCCTCCCAGCGATGTTCCATTCCTGGAACAAGGTGAGCAGTTTCCGGCGGCGCGAGTCCTACGGCGAGCTCGGCTCCGACTTCCTCGACAGCGTCCAGGGTCTGGCGACACTGAAAGCATTTGGGCAGAGCAAGATCCGAGGCACTTTCCTTATGGAGCGTGCACGCCTCCTCTACCGGAGCACGATGGGGGTGGTGGCCGCCAACGGGGCCACCAGCGGCGCCTCGATCTTGCTCATGGCCGCGGGTGCGGCTACGGCCCTAGCCCTTGGGGCCGTTCGAGTGAGCGGCGGCGAAATGGAGCTTCGCCCTCTACTGATCCTCCTCATGCTCGGCGTCGAGGTGTTTCGCCCGATGCGAGAGCTGACAAACCTGTACCACCAGGGCATGACGGTGCTGTCATCCTCCCAGAGCGTATTCGGGATGATCGATGAGCCGGTACTCGTACACGAGCCCGAACGGCCTGTCGAATTGCCCGTCGAGGACCGAGCCATCCGGCCGGAGGTCGTGTTCGACGGTGTGTCGTTTGGATACGACAGCGGTCACCGGCCCGCGCTTCAAGACGTCTCGTTCGAGCTGCGCCAAGGTGAGACCCTCGGGGTAACCGGGCCGAGCGGCGCTGGCAAGTCAACGCTGGTGTGGCTGATGTACCGCTTCTATGAGCCCCAGAAAGGGGCCGTAACACTCGGCGGGCACAACATCCGCGAGCTTCCGATCGAAGTGCTGCGAAGCAACATATCTGTTGTCACGCAGGACACATACCTGTTTCACGGTACCGTCGCGGACAACCTCCGGTTCGGGAAGCCCGATGCCACACAGGACGAGCTGGAGCAGGTGGCCCGCGCGGCGAACGCCCACGCGTTCATATCGGCGCTGCCCCAGGCGTACGACACTGTGGTCGGGGAGAGAGCTGTCCGGCTGTCCGGAGGCCAGCGCCAACGTGTGGCCATAGCCCGCGCGCTCCTCAAAGACGCGCCAATCCTGGTCCTCGACGAGGCGCTGTCCAGCGTCGACGCCGAGAACGAGGCGACGATCCAGCAGGCTCTCGACCGGCTGATGGAAGGCCGGACGACCCTTGTGATCGCGCACAGGCTCTCGAGTATCGCCAGCGCCGACCGGATTCTCGTCTTAAACGAAGGCCGCGTCGCTGAGATCGGCAGCCACTCCGATCTGATCGCTGCGGGCGGCGTCTACGCTGCGCTCATGCGGCAGCAGACGCAGATCGGAGGAGACGGTGTGACGCATGAGCGCGTCGACGATGGACATCGGCACGGTCACGTCGGACGCGCATCCGAGCCACAGCTCTCGGGCGGCGGCCATGGTCATGGCAATGGTCACTCACGACGCGCCGCTGGGGACGAAACCGACGTCGTCATTCGCTCGTTGTCGGTCTGGGTCAGGCTGTTCGCACTCGTCCGTCCGGTGAAACTCCAGTTCCTCTTTACGCTGGCGCTCGGTATTCTCCACCACGGCTCGGTAATCGCGCTTGGCGCGGTGAGCGCACTCCTGGTCGGCGCTGTGTTTCGCGGGGACGACCTGACACTGCCGATCATACTGGTCGGGGTATTCGCACCAGCTTCGGCGCTGCTCTACTTCCTAGAGACGTGGCAGGCCCACGACATGGCCTACCGGCTGCTTGCGAGCATGCGCAACGATCTATACAACAAGCTGGAACCCCTGGCGCCCGCCTACATGGTTCGCCGCCGGTCCGGCGACTTCGTCAGCATAGTCGGCGGCGACGTCGAGACAGTGGAGTTCTTTTTCGGCCACGCGATCTCTCCTATGATCGTTGCCGTGCTCGTGCCTGGCGGGCTACTGATCGCTCTCGCGTTCGTGTCCTGGCCAATCGCGGTCGTCTTGCTGCCATTCCTCATCTCCGTAGCCGTGAGCCCATTCTTCGCCAACACGCGCGCTGAGCGACTCGGACATGAGATCCGAGGCCGCATGGGTGACATCCACGCCTTCATGGTCGACAGCATCCAGGGGATGCGGGAGATATCAGCGTTCGGCAGGGGCGGAGACAGAAACGATGAGTTGGAGTCGAAGGGCTGGGAGTACGCAAGGCACGTCGTCCGGTTTCAAAAGTCGCAGGCGTTCCAGATCGGCTTCATCGAGGCGATGATGGGTCTCGGAGGACTGGCGGTCCTCGCGACGGGCGTCTGGATGGTGCTCGACGGCCAGCTCGTTCGAACACAGCTTCCTTTGGTGAGCGTACTCGCGCTGTCGGCGTTCAGCCCGGTTATTGAGCTGGCGAGGACGATGAAGCAACTCATGGAGACCCTCGCGGCATCCCGCCGAATCCTTGCCGTCCATGACGAGCCGGTGCCCGTCACAGACGGTCCAGGAGTACGCGCGTCGGCTGATGGTGTGGCGCAGGCCGCCCCGTCGATCACCTTTGAGGATGTGGCGTTCGCTTACTCCGAAGGAGACACTGAGGCCCTGAGAGGAGTTTCTTTCCGTATTGGATCAGGAGAGACCGTGGCCCTCGTGGGAAGGTCCGGCGCTGGGAAGACCACCTGCGCCTACCTCGCCATGCGCTTTTGGGATCCCGGACAGGGCAGCGTGCAGCTCGGAGACCACCGACTAACCGACTTCGAGCTCGACGACCTTCGCGGCCAAATCGCGCTCGTAGCACAGGACACATACCTGTTCAATGACTCGGTTCGGGAGAACATCCGACTGGGGAGATACGACGCGACCGACTTCGAGGTGGAAGAGGCCGCGCGACAGGCGAACGCGCACGAGTTCATTACGTCATTCCCCGACGGCTACGACACACTTGTCGGTGAGCGAGGAATGCAGCTCTCAGGCGGACAGAGGCAGCGCGTAGCAATCGCCCGCGCCATCCTCAAGAACGCTCCGGTCCTCATCCTGGACGAGGCGACCTCGCATCTCGACGCCGTGAGCGAGGCGATAGTCCGCGACGCCCTTGACAGACTGATGAAGGGCAGGACGACGCTGGTCATCGCCCATCGTCTCTCGACGATCAGGGACGCCCACAACATCCTGGTGCTCGATGAGGGCCGCCTGGTAGAGCAGGGCTCCCACCATGACCTGCTGGAGAGCCGAGGCCTCTACGCCCAACTCGTCTCCGCTCAACTCGTGGCTACCCAACACACCCCAGCGGACTGACCAGGCGGTCAGACGCCGTTGGTGGGGAGAGGTTCTTCGATGGCGGCGTAGTTCATCTGATACAGGTGCGCGTAGAGGCCGTCGCGGGCCATGAGCTCCTGGTGGTTACCGACCTCCATCACCTCGCCGAAGTTGAGGACGATGATCTTGTCCGCGCCCCTGATGGTCGATAGCCTGTGCGCGATGACGACCGCGGTTCTGTCCCTGAGGAGCTGGACAAGTGCCCGCTGGATCAGAAGCTCAGTGTAGCTGTCTATGTTCGCCGTCGCCTCGTCGAGGATGAGGATCTTCGGGTCGGCAACGATCGCTCTCGCAAAGCTCAGAAGCTGGCGCTGTCCGACGCTGAGGTTGCCGCCGCGCTCGGCCAGGTACGTGTCGTAGCCGTTCTCCAGCTCCATGATGAAGTCGTGAGCGCCGACAGCTCTCGCCGCCTGGACCATCTGCTCGTCGGACGCCTTGGTGTTACTGTACTTGATGTTCTCGCTGACGGTTCCGGAGAACAGATACGGCTCCTGAAGCACCATGCTCATCTGTCCTGCGAGCGTGCTCCTGGCGACGTCGCGAACGTCGTACCCGTCCACCAGCACGCTTCCCCGCTCCGGCTCGACGTCGTAGAACCGCGACATCAGGCTCACGAGCGTCGTTTTACCTGCGCCGGTGGGGCCTACGATCGCGACCACCTCTCCCGGTTCGATGTGAAGGCTGACGTTCTTGATAACGTCTTCGCCCGGCACGTAGCTGAAGCTAACGTCCTTGAACTCGATCTCTCCTCGGATCTCAGGCAGCTTGGCGGCGTTCGGAGGGTCCACCAGGTCGGGTTCCCAGTCTAGTAGATCGAAGATTCGTGAGCCCGAAGCCATCGACCGCTGAAGCTGCGTGTACATCATCGTAAGGTTGCGAATCGGGTCGAAGAAACGCTGGATGAACAGGATGAAGGCGACGAGAACCCCCGCCTCCGCCAGTTCGCCTCCAAGGACCATTCGCGATCCGAAGAAAACGGCGAGTCCAACAGCAATCCCCGTCAGGATGTCGACAGGCGGAAGCAGTCCAGATGACATCCGTCCCGCCCAGAGGTTTGCGTCACGGTGCGTCACGTTCAGTTGGTCGAACCGTTCCAGGTTGAGCTCCTGCCGGTTCATCGACTGCACCACCCGCACGCCGGTGATGTTCTGATTGAGCTCGCCGTTCACGATCGATATAGCTCTCCGGACCTCGATGAACGCTTTTCGCGCCAGCGGCTGCCAGATCGCCATCGTGATCATCAGCAACGGCAGTACGGAGAGCGTTATGAGTCCCAGCTTGAGGTTCATGATCAAGAGCGCAACGACGATCCCGATCAGGCTCAACAGCTCGCCGAGCGTCATTACAACCAGGGAGCTGAACTCCTGAAGCTGGCCGACGTCGCCCTGGACCCGAGACATCATTCGGCCGACTTCGGTCTTGTCGTAGAAGGAGACCGACTGCTTTTGAACATGACTGAAGACGTCGCGTCGCAGGTTGTACATGACACGCTGGCCGACCTTCTCCATCGAATACTGCTGCGTGAAGTTCATCACCCAGTTCAGGACTGCGATGGCGAAAAAGACCGCGGCGACCAGGATCAGGCCGTCGAAGTCGCCCGGATCTATGTAGTCGTCGATTGCGATCTTGACGATCCAGGGGACAGCGACCTGGGTCCCCGTGTAGATCAGCATCGCGACAGTAGCAATGGACGTCAACAACTTGAACGGCGCAATGTACGGGAACAGCCGGATGACGACTCGCTGGTCGTAGACCGAGCCAAAAACTTCCTCGTCGGGGTGGCCGCGCCGGGCGCTATGGCTGCCAAACGCGCTGTGGAACCCGATCATCTCAGCAACTTCCTATCTGCCATCGCCGGTCGCCGTCTACTTTGTTTACAGTTCACCATACGAACTCTCAATTCGCCGGTATCGGAGACTCGATCTCTCGCATCACCTCTTCCTGTGGCCTTAGCTGGAGCTCGTAGATCTCCCTATAGAGGCCGTTGAGCTCGAGCAGCTCCTGATGGGTTCCCTGCTCGGCGATCTGGCCGTCCTTGAGAACGATGATCTTGTCGGCCCGGTGGACGGTGCTGAGCCGGTGTGCGATGACGAAAGTGGTCCTGCCCTCCATGACCGACTCCATCGCCCGCCTGATCATGTCCTCGGTTTGCGCGTCAACGCTGGAGGTCGAGTCGTCGAGGATCAGCACGGGGGGATCGAGCAGCACCGCACGGGCGATGGACATTCGCTGCCGCTGGCCGCCCGACAACGTCGAGCCGCGTTCTCCCACGGGTGTGTCGTAACCCTCCGGGAGGGACTCTATAAACTCGTGCATCTGTGCGACATTTGCCGCCCTGGCGATGTCCTCATCAGGAGCATCGACGTTCCCATAGGCGATGTTCTCCCGCATCGACGTCGTAAACAGGAAGACATCCTGCTGGACAATTCCGATGTTCTTACGCAACGACTTCAGGTTCACATTCCTGATATCGTTGCCGTCGATCGTGATCCGGCCACCGGTCACGTCATAGAACCTTGGCAGTAGATTAACAATGCTGGACTTGCCGCTCCCAGGCGCTCCCAGCAACGCGATCACCTGCCCGGGCTGGGCGTCGATGTCGATCCCTCGCAGCACTCGCCTCGTGTCGTCGTAGTTGAATGTGACGTTCTCAAACCTGACGTGGCCCCGCGGGCGCTGAAGCATGCGCGCGTTCGTCGCCTCTTCGACCGGGGAGCGCGTGTCCAGGATCTCAAACAGCCGCTGTCCGGCGGATGCGGCTCGCGCGAATGAGGTGACCAGCCATCCGGCCATCCGGACCGGCATCTGGAGTATCTGGAGGTAAAAGATGAATGCGGTCAGCTCGCCGAGGGTCATGCGCCCGTCGATGACGCGCTGGCCGCCGAAGAACAGTATAAGACCGAGAGAGATGAGGAACGTGAACAACATGAACGACGTGCTCGAAGCGCGCATCCGCTCTGCGCTCAGGTAGTGGCCCGCGACCAGCTCGTTTTGCTCGTTGAACTTCGCCTCTTCGTGGGGCTCCGCGGCGAACGCCTTGACCACCCTGATCCCCGTAAAGTTCTCCTGGAGTACGGTGCTCATGTCGGCCATCGTCTCTTGGACCGTCAGCCAGATACGCCGCATCCTGGAATTGATGACCGCCGAGTAGATGACGACAACGGGAATGAAGCTGGCGCTTATGAGCCCAAGTATCCAGTCCCGGCTGAACAGGATCGCGCCGACCGCGATAAGGAGGATCAGGAAGTACGGGCCGCGCACCAAACCCATATTGATGAACATCCTGATGTTCTCGACGTCGGTGATCGCGCGAGACATGAGACCGCCGGTGTGGTGCCGGTCGTGGAACCCGAAGCTCATGTGCTGTACGTGATCGTACAACATGTTGCGCAGATCGTAGGTGACCTCCTGGGAGATTGCCTCTCCCAGGTAGTTCTGGAAGTACGAAAGGACTCCGCGGACGAGGCTGAGAGCGAGGATAATCCCGGCGATAGTCAGGATGGTCGATTGCACGTAGGTGCCGGTCTCGAGCATGCCCTTGACCTCATCGATCGCCCGCCCGAAGTACTCGGGGAGGAACACATACGAAACTAGCGCTCCGACCATTGTCGCGTAGGCTCCGAAGAGCCTCCACTTGTGGCGGAGCGCTATCCCGACGATTCTAAGGACCTCTGACATCTGTTTTCGCTGCAGCGATTCTCCTGTGGTGGGACTCTGAGGAGGGCACAAGTTCGCCAACAAACCCTGCCCCTAGCACCACATTGTACTACTCCCACGAGGGTAGATTACAAGTCATACATACACTTCGATTCGGAAATCTCGTTTCACGAATCGCTAGTATTGATACTACGCGGCCGTCGACGCGACCTCGCCGCCTTCGGGAGGGTGCATAGTGGTTTAGGAATAGTGAATTGTGTGGCGGGGAGCCTGGTTGGTGGGTGTTGGGTATGAGGGTCAGGGTGGATGGGTAGGGAAGTTGTCCAGGTAGGCGAAGGCCCGGTCGAGCTCGTCCGGGTCGTCGTCTTCGTCGGGAACGCAGCCGCATCCCGGGAGGTGCACTTCGTGTGGGCACGGGGACGCGTAGTCGTCGTCGAGGACGGTCGTCAGCCGGGGGTCTTGGCCGGGGACAGCGGCGGTATGATCGCTGTGGTCGGGACCGGTTGTCATGTGTAGAGTCCCGTCGTTGGCTTTCGCGGTGTTGGACGGTTGCTTCTGGGGCGTGGTTCTCCGGGACACAGCCCTGGGCTGACGGCCCTGAGCGGAAGCGCGGTTGGCCGGGAGGGAGTGGAGCTGTGCGGAGAGCCTGACCGGGGCGCCTCTGGCCTTGCGCTCTTCGAGGCCGGCTATGAGGGTCTCGATCAGGGCCCGGGAGTCGTCTACAGAGAGTCCGGGCATGACGGGGTCGGGGTCGGCCTGATTGGAGTAGGCGCGGGCCGCGAGCTGCGGAGCGGCCCTGATCCGGTGGTGGGGTCTGAAGTCGGAGAGTTCTCCTCTTACGACAGCGGTGAGAAAGTCGGCCATCTTCTGGCCTCGATCCGTCTTCTGACGGACGAGTGACGGAAGGTGGAAGAGGGTCTCCTCGGATAGAACAAACGCCGGGCGTTTGGGCCGCCGACCGTTCGCTGGTCCTGACGAAGGAGTCGGAGCGGCCTCCCTTTCGATTTGGGACTCTTGCTGCGCTCGAGACTCCTGCTCGACTGCGAGTCGTCCGAAGCCGATGCTGTCTAGGAGAAGCTGTGCATCGAGTCGTTCATAGGGCTTAGCGCCGACCGACTCGTCCTCCATGATGCTGATGAGGCAGTCGACGATGGCGTTGCCGTCGTCGGTGACCTCGCGGATGTAGGCCGCGTAGAAGTCGGCGTCCCGGTGGGGGTCATCTGTGAGTGGAGTCTGTTGTTTGCCGGAGGTCATGTCAGAGGGTCAGGAGTTTAATGGCGTTGTAGGAGTCTTTCGTTGTTAGTACATATGTTCTATATTCATGATAACGTAAGTGGGCGAGGTGTCAAAGAGTGGGAATTCTGAATGGTGAATTGCGAATGCTGAATTGTGAATGGTGAGGAGACGGCTGGGGCTTGGTCGCCGCATATTGATCGGGAGGGTGACGGTTGATACGGTGGAGTGGCAGGTGTAGGCGACGTGGCCGGGCGGCCCCCTCCCCCCTGGGTCCCGGCCTCCGCCGGGAAGACGGATGTGGGTGGTGGTGTGGAGCGACATCGACTTAGGCGGTGGATTCGGATCGGCCATCCTCGCAGGCCGCTGTCATGCTGAGGAGTCCGCCCCTCCAGGGCGGGCAGGCGCGGCGGACGACGAAGCATCTCATGTGAACGACGTAGAGGGCGTGAGATGCTTCGACTCCGATTCACTCCGCTCAGCATGACAGTTCGGGGATGGGGGCGTCGGATGTCGGTGGTTGCGGGTGGCGGGTGGACTGGGGTCGGCCATCTTCGCCGGCTCTTGTCATGCTGAGGAGTCCGCCCCTCCACAGCGGTCAGGCGCGGCGGGCGACGAAGCATCTCCGGCGAACGACGTTGAGGGCGTGAGATGCTTCGACTCCGTTTCACTCCACTCAGCATGACAGTTCGGGGATGGGGGAGTCGGATGTCTGTGGTTGCAGGCGGCGGGTGGGAAGGCGGTGGACTGTAGGTAGTAAGCGAACCTGGAGCGCGGGCATCCTGCCCGTACGGGTGGGGCGGTGGGCAACCGCATCGAACACCCCGCCCCGGGGCACTGGGAGCGCGAGCATCCTGCCCGCACTGGTGGGGCGGCCGATCCCGAGCCCGGGCGCCCACAAAGAGCGCCCCTACGGTGCGCTTCGCAGTTCGACTCCGTCACCCCGTCCGGAGCCGCCACCCATCCCGCGAAACACGCCGAGCCCCTCTTCAGGAATGACGAAGACGGCAGACGCCTGAAAGCCGCCGGAGTCGGACTGCTCGCCGGTGACGAACACGTTTGAATCACGTGCAAGATCTGACAGCGGTATGTCTTTGAGTGCCCGGACCTTCGTGTCTGGGCCGACTGCGACCTGCACTGTTCGACCGCCGCCAGTTTCAAGGGAGATTGATCCTTCGTCCGTGGACGACACAGTGCCAGTTAAGCCACCGGAAGGAGCGAAACTGCCGAATCCGCCAGGGCCGGCCTGGCTCCCCAACCGCGACCTGATTCTCCCGACCACCTCGTCCTGAGTGATCTCTCCAGACGCCACCTGCTGACGGAGCCTCTGCATCTCGGCGGGGTCTATTTGTACCAAGGTCGTCTCTGTTGTCGCTTCTGGCGCGGTGGGCGCCTGGAGAGTAGAGACCTCCGGGCCCTCATCAGCCTGGGTGCGCCCCAGAGCCACACCTGTAATGAATGCCCCGCCGAGGAGGACGCCAGCGACGGCCGCCCCAACCAGCACGATGAGGAAGTTCTTTGTGTTCATCGTTGCATCCTCAACCTCACCAATCCCTTTGGAAGAGTCATTCGCGACCACGTTCGGCGGATCGAGGCTCCCCGTTCACCTCCGCCCCTCCACGGCGGGCAGGCGCGGCGGATCGAAGGGCGAACGGGGAGCCTTCAGTTGAGTCCATCCAACTCTCTACTCGTGTCCGAACTCGCACGGGGAGCCGGCAGCCTTTTCTGTTCATCACTCGTATCTCAGTGCGTCTATCGGATGAAGGCGCGCAGCTCGCATCGCCGGGTATATCCCAAAGAACAGTCCGATTCCTATCGACACGACAACCGCCAGCAGCGCTACGTCTCCAGTTACGGCCATTTGCATCTCCTGGCCCGGTCCGAAGAACTCTTGGCCGTCGAGCGCCGCCGAGATGCCGAAACCGAGGAGCAGTCCCACCAGACCGCCCGTGAAGCTCAAAACCGATGCCTCTGACACGAACTGCAGCAGGACGTCCCGCCGCTTGGCGCCCATCGCCTTGCGTATGCCGATTTCGCGGGTCCGCTCAGTAACGGAGACCAGCATGATATTCATGATCCCAATACCGCCGACCAGGAGGCTTATCCCCGCGATGCTACCGAGGAACAACACTATGGCGTTGGTCGTTTCTTCCAGCGTCTCTATCGTCTCCAGCTGGCTGCTGACCGTAAAGTCGTTCTCCTCGGTGAGGCGGTGGCGAAGCCGCAACACCGTGGTGATCTCGCGATCCGCGGTCTCCGTGCTCCCGGAGTCCACGGCCTGGACGTTGATGGAGTCGACGGGAATGCTTCCTCGCACGGTGGGCTCAGACGAAAGTCTGTGGTGTAGTGCCGTTATCGGGACCAGTATCTGGAAGTCTCCGGTGCCGAAGGGGCCGATTCCCTGGCTCTCCATCACGCCTATTACGGTAAAGAGCCTTCCGATGATCAGCAACTCACCGAATTCGCCCACTCCGGAGACCGGTTGCCGAATTGACTGAATGTCAACGCGCACAACCTGACCGACTGGGTCTCTATAGCCGAACAGCTCTTTAGCCACGCTCGCTCCGAGGACAGCGACCATCGAGCTGTTCAGGACGTGCCCGTGGGAGATGAACGCCCCCGACTCCATCGTGCGGTTCCGTACCGTCTCGTACTCGGCGGTCACGCCCATCACCTCGGCGAACGCCTCCTTTCCGAGCGCCCTCACCTCGCCCCCAAGATTCGACGACCTCTTTTCAGGGGCAACGGCGGCAACCGATGGAGCGAGTGCCGGGTCCAGCAGCGCGTATGCGTCGTCCATGGTCAGAACTTCTCCTCCGGATGACGAGGAGCCAAATCTGGAGAAGAACGCGCCCAGTCCTCCCCCTGACTCTGAAATACCGGGGGTCACGAACAGAAGATTCGTTCCAAGCTCTTCGATATTCGACGTGATGGTCGCCTGCACTCCTCGGCCCATCGCCATCAGCGTGATAACGGCGGTCACACCAATTACGATCCCCAGCAACGTGAGACCGGCCCTGAGTTTGTTTGACGCCAGAGAGGAGAACGCTGTCAGGAGGATGTCCAGCGGATTCATGGCGCGGTTCTCCCATCAGCCGGGATGTCGCTGAGAATCCGCCCATCCAGCATCGATACGGTCCGCCTTGCCTGGGAGGCGATGTCCCGCTCGTGGGTTACCAGGATGAGTGTCAGGCCTTCGTCCTCGTTCAGGGCTCTAAGCAGCGCCATGATCTCTTCGCTGGAACGGCTGTCGAGGTTCCCGGTTGGCTCGTCCGCGAGCAGGATGCGCGGCTCTTTGACCAGCGCCCTCGCTATCCCGACTCGCTGCTGCTGTCCGCCAGAGAGCTCGGCTGGCTTGTGGTTGGCGCGGTCTCCCAATCCGACCCTTTCTAGCGCCTCACACGCGCGCGCGCTGCGGTTACTCCCGTGTGAATAGAGCAGGGGGAGCTCCACGTTTGCGCGTGCCGTGAGCCGGGGGAGCAGATTGTAGGTCTGAAATACGAAGCCGATCTGCCGTCCGCGTATCTCAGACAACCCGCTGTCCGACACCGAGCCAATGTCCTGTCCGTCCAGAAAGTAGCGCCCATTGGTGGGGACGTCCAGGCACCCAATTATGTTCATCAGGGTGGACTTGCCGGAGCCTGACGGTCCCATGATCGCAAGGATCTCACCCTCGCTGATCTCGAGCGAGACCCCCTGGAGTGCGCCAACTTCGACCTCGCCCATCTGATAGATCTTCGTAACGTCTTCCAGTTTGATCATGGCCTTATCTCGACACGCGGCGGAAGGTAGCGCGCCCTCTGGGCGAGTTGCCGAATCCCCCGAACCCGCCTTCGTCATCGATCGCCGCCGTCACTATCCAGTCGCCTTCCTCCACGCCTTCCGTCACGATCGTCCAAAAGTCGTCGCTGTTTCCGAGGGTCACCGGAGTCTCGACAACCTCGTCACCGCGCATGACCTGGAGGGTCGGCTGGTCGAAGCTACCTCGCAGTGCCTGGATCGGCACGAGCAGAACTCCGATCTGCTCGCTAATGGTGATGTCCGCAACCGCGCTCAGCCCTTCGGGGAGCTGCACGCCCTGCGGCACTTCGAGCTGCACGGATATCGGGTAGCTGACGATCCCCTGTTGGCCCTGAGCTTCTGCGCCCAAGAACGATATAACTCCGGCGACGGTCTCGCCGGGGAGGGCGTCCATGGTCACTGTCGCCAGGGAACCCAGGGTCACCGACAGCACGTCGATCTCGTCCACCGATCCATCGATCTCGATAAGGGTTGTGTCGACCAGCTCGAGGACGGAGGAGTTGGCCTCAATCCTCTGACCCTGCTCGACGTTGACCTGTGAGACAAAGCCGTCCCAGGGCGCCCTGAGCACCGCGTCCGCGAGCCGTCGGTCGGCCTCCTCGACGAGGGCGCTGGCCTCCACGATACTCGCCTTCAAGAATGCCAGCTCGACAGCGTCGACTTCGTGCGCCGATACCTCGTCGAGCTCCTCTCGTCGTTTCTCGACTGCCAGGCGTGCCGCCTCCACGTCCTGATTAGCGGTCGCGTATCCCTCCCGGTCCTCCCCGGAAAGAAGCTCCTCCAAGTCAGTCTGCGACTGATCGAGGTTTGCTTGAGCCAGATCTATCTGGCTCCTCTGCTCGGTGACTGCGGCGGCGTCCGGGTCTTTCCCCAGATCTGCTAGCTTCTCTTCGGCATCCCGAACGTCCAGCTTGGCGAGCGCAATGCGGTGGCGGGCTGAGTCGACGACGTGGGTATCTGGCGCTTCGGTGAGGTCTTTCAAAGCCTCCTGCGTCTCCAGTAGAGAAACGGAGGCAGCCTCGATGTCGATCTCCAAGTTTCTGATGAGGAGCGGGTCGGGCGGCCCAACAAGCTCCGCCAGCGACTCCTGCGCATTGGCCAAGGTCACTCTTGCCACCTCAATATGGATCTTCATCTCCGCAACGATGATTGGGTCGGGCGGCTCCAGAAGCTCGGCGAGCGCCTCCTGAGCGCCGCCCAGAGCCGCCTTTGAGACATCGATCCGCACATTCATGTCTTCGACAACCAGAGGGTCTGCGGCCAGTCGCAAGTCCGCGAGCGATTCGCGGGCTTCCGCCAACTGTATCTTGGCGAGCTCGATGTTTGCCGTGTTCTCAGCAATGACGAGCGGATCGATCGGTTCCAGAAGATCCGCCAATCGCTCTTGGGCGGCCTTCAGCGCCTCCTCTTCTCTGAGGATGGCCGCCCTTTTCGCGGCGATCGTGCGATCCGCGTCCACACGAGTAGATTCGATGCTGTCGATTGCCGTCTGGTAGGCGGCGCCGGCCGACCGGAACTCCTCTTGGACGCAGAATCCGTCATGCGGAACATCCCCTGGATCGCATACTCCCACGATCTCAGCAAGAGAGAGTGTCGTCCACAGGTAGACCGTGAACTCGTTCCAGGCGGTTGCGGGATCGTCAGACGGGAAGCCTTCTTCGCTCGCTTGCAGGTACGGGTTCTCGGTCGAACGGGACGAGGGGTCGAACATCGACTCAAGGTCCACGCCCATTTGGGCAAGCGCGACTTCAGGGTCTGGGTCGAGGGTTTCAGGATCCAAGCTCACGCCCAGCCACTCTCGGAACTCGAGGGCGTAGGCCTCTGCGGCCTCCACTTTGCTGTCCTCAGTGGCGTTCATCCTGTCCTGCCACTCCCGGACCAGGACCGCCAACTCCTGCTCCAGAAGACGGATTTCCGATGTGGCTGACTCTATCGCGTCTCTGGCATCCGTCACGTCGACCTCAGATGGTCCCGCCAGCGACTCTTCTAGCGCCTCCTCGGCCCGCTGAACGGCCAGCTCCGCACGCAAAACCGCGTCCTTGGCGCGCCCAATAGCCGAGTCTGATTCAGGTTCCAGTAGACTTGCGAGCTCCTCTTCGGCGACTTGGACGGCCAACTCAGCCTGCGCCACAGCGAGCTTCGCCTGCGCGACCGACGCATCGGACGCGGGCTCCAGCACCTCCGCAAGATCCTCTTCCGCCTGCTGAAGCGCTATTCTGAACCCATCCACTTGTGTGGACGCTTCCGTGATCCCCAGATCGGTCGCGGGCTGGAGCATGTCGGCTAACTGGTCCTCAAGGGTCTCCAGTGACAGACGCGCGCCTTCGATCGTAGATTCAGCCCTGGCTATCTCGACCTCTGCCGGCGGCTCCAGCAGCTCCGCGAGTTCGTCTTCCGCGTCCAAGAGCGAGAGTCGCGCGGAGTCAACGGCCGCGGTCGCTTGGTCGTGCTCCAACTCGGAGGCTCCTTCGAGCAGCTCGGCCAGGCGGTCCTCGGCATCGGAAAGCTGGAGCGCGAGAACGCTGATCCTAGATCGCGCGGACTCAATCTCTAGGACTGTGGGATTCAGCAGCTTCTCGAGCGACTCGGATGCAGAATCCCGGACGTTCTCCGCGCTGGTGAGCGTCAGACGCGCCTCCGCGATTTGGAGCTCGGACGGCGGCTCTTTGTAGTCTTCGAGGCTCTCTTCTGCGTCCCTGAGCGTGACCCGGCTCTGCGCCGCCGCCTTCTCGAGACCGGCTATCGCTTCGGAGTCGAGGCGTGCGAGCACCTGGCCCTCAACGACACGCTCTCCCTCTTCGACGTTGATCTCCTCGATGATCCCTGACGAGCCGAAGGTGAGTGACTCCCTGCCCGGGAAGCTGACCGATCCGCTAATCGATATCTCGTTGACGAGGTCGCCGCGCTGAACGGGAACAACCTGCTGGTCCTCTTCCAGCTCCACGGTCGTGGACGGTGTCGAGAGGTTGTAGACAGTGTAAGCCCCACCGGCTGCGCCCAGGACCACGACTACGAGTATGAAGATCTGCCAGGGTTTAAGGGTCCTGAGTACTTTCACGGGCTGGGCGGTCCTCCTCGGGTTAGCGTCCGGATCTTCCTCTGACCGGAATGGCTATGAACGGCCTGGTTCCGGGACGGCCGGGCTGCATCGCTTCTATTATAAGTCGGTAGCCAAGCTCGGTCTTCTGAATAAAGTATCGCGCCTGTACCCTCTCTTCCGGCGGAAGTAGAATGATGACCTGTTCGACCTTCGACTTGAAGGCCACACGGTCACGCTCCAGCCGGTCTTTGAGCTTCGCCGCGTTCGTTTGTCCGATCGAAGCAGGGGTGTTGAACGGCATCTCGACCGGATTGAACGAGATTCTGACGCCGGCATACCTGGCGGATCGCATGAGGTGGTTGTTCATCCGCATCACTGCCTGGTTGGCGCTTGGGAAGTTCCGCCGCTCGACCAGCATCCGGATCTCGTCGCCTCGGACGTTCGCCAAATTCGCCTCGTGGTTGGCCCGGCTCTCGTCCGACATAGGCATGCTGCTTTCGATGCTCTCCTTGGTCGTCTTCACCCAGTAGAGGAGCTCGCCTGGGACCGAGTTGGACGACGCGGCGGTCGCGACGCCGGCGCTGGTGACGAACAGTGCTATAGCCGCAAGGGAGATCGCTATCGGTCGCGCGACCGGTAGCCAGCGCATGACCAGCCCAGGCTGGCGCCTAGGCGGAGACGCCGATCGCTCGGCGACGGCCTGCGCGAATCGCTCGAAGTTCCGGCCCTTCGCCTCCGGTGTCGGCTGCACCGTATCGGCAACCCGGATCGTGACGAGCGCCACCTCCAGCAGAGGCTGGAGCTCTGCCGCATGTTGTGGATATGAACTGAGGCACTGCGAAACGGTCTCGCCTCTGACGAGACGTTCAAGGCAGTCGTTCAGCGCTTCACTGACCTGCTCGTTCATCTGTCACCTCTCTGTCCACCTCCGATGGGGTGAGGGTGATCCCTCCCGGCCCTTCTTGGTATCCATACGTTCCCTTCTACAGGTCGGACGCCGGAACACCGACCAGCTCCGGGGGGGTCAAAGCCTGCCGCAGTTTGCGGATGCCCGCGTGCTGCAGCGCTTTGACGGCGTTCTGCTTCCTGCCGACCGCGGACGCTGTCTCGGCGATAGACAGTCCGGCCGCAAACCTGAGCGTAATCACCTCGCGCTGCAGATCGGTCAAGATCTCCATGGCGTTCACTACCTCTCTCATCGACCAGCTAATGTCGGCACGATAGTCGAGATCGCTCTCGACGGCGCTCGCCGATTGGGACACGTCCTCGAGCGGGACGGTCGGGCGGCGCCCCTTGCGCCGAAAGTTGTCCACGACGGCGTTGTGGGCTATGCGATACAGCCACGAAGTGAAGGGGAATCCCCTGAACTTGAACTTGTCGATCGATTCGATCATCTTCAGGAACACCTCCCCGGTGAGGTCTTCGGCCTCGAGCTGATTGCCACACCTAAACGAAACGTACCGGTAGATCTGGTCGTAGTACATTTCGTAGAGCTGTCCGAAAGCCGACTGGTCTCCGGCCTGAGCCCGACTCACGATGGCTTCGACATCGAGAGTTTCTGCAGTTCCGTCTCCCATCACTGCCTTTCTACCTCGGGGAGCAGTTTCAGTAGAGACACGCCGCGTGGCGCCGTCATTCTGTACAACGTTCAGAACGCCGATCAGTTAGTGTCAGCCAGCTCATCTGCTGTGGTAGGATTGCGCGACTGTCCGTTGGCGACAGATTGACGGCGATAGATACTTGGGGGAGCTGAGTATTGCGCATCTTCGGTCCCGTGCGCCCGCTGCTCGACACGCGGGACAGACGGGAGGCACTGCTCGCACTGACCGTGGCGTACATGCTGGTGCAGCTATCGAGCCTTCCGATTGCGATCTCCATTCCGACCCTCGCTGACGCTTTCAACAACTCGATCGACGATACCGCCTGGATTGTAATCATATACCTGATGATGCTGGGCGCGTTCGTCTTGGTCGGCGCCAGGCTGGGCGACCGCTACGGTCATGCCAGGGTCTTCTTCATCGGTATCGTCCTGTCGACCATCGGCTCGGCGCTGATCGCCGCGTCCCAAGAACTGTGGCAGATCGTGCTCTGGCGTGCGATAACCGGGCTGGGATCGGCCATGGTCATGGGCAATGCCAACGCGATCCTCGCCTCCAACTTCGCGCCCAACGAGCGCGGACGCGCATTTGCGGTGCCGATAATCGGCGCGAGATTCGGGACGCTCATAGGCCTCGCACTCTTCGGAGTTCTTCTGCAATTCGTGGGCTGGCGGATGGTGTTCTTGACGTTTGTGCCAGTTGGCGCGCTCGCGATTCTGGCGTCGATCCCCATGGTGCGAAACCAGGTCAGACAGCCGTCCGCCACGGACAAAGGGCCGATCGATTGGATCGGAGGCCTACTCCTCGTAGCATGCGGCGTCGTGCTGGTGCTGTCGGGCTCTCACCTGCATGGCGGAGAGGAGTCATACGTAACCTCCGACGCGTTGAGCTATCACATCCCGATGCACGCGTTGTTCATCCTGATGCTCGCGGTGTTCTTCCTTGTCGAGAGGCGCATGGCCAACCCGGTTGTCGACGTGAGACACTTCAAGCAGTCCGCGTTCTCGCTTTCCCTCGCGACCAACGTGACGTACCACTTTTCGATGCTGGCTACGATGACGCTGGTCCCGATCCTCGTCGAGCAGGGCTTCGGCCGGACTCCGCTGCACGTGACGGTCGTCCTGTTGCCGAGCCAGATGCTCGGGCTGTTCATGCCCATGGTGGCCGGATGGTTATACGATAGGCACCAGCCTCAACTAATGAGACCGATCATGATGGTCGTGATCGCCGGCGGATTCCTCGTCCTGAGCCTCGTTGCCGCCGACATCTCCTTCTGGGTCCTTCCTCTCCTCATGATACCAATATCGGTTGGCACCAACATGTTCAACCCGGTCAACAACGCGACGGTTATGAACTCGCTCCCAACGGAGCACAGGGGCGTCGCGTCGGGGATGCTCGAGACCACTCGCGAGATGGGACACGCTCTGGGAGCGACGACCGCAGCGGCGGTCCTGGCGCTGGCACTCCCCGCCGGGATCTCCCGGCTTCCGGACGCCAGCTCGCAGATCTTCTACATCCAAGGATTTCAGCTTTCCAGCCTGATTGTCGTATTCGTCCTATGCTTCGGCGCGTTCCTCGCGTATCTCTACCGGGTCCCGTCCGGAGCGGTCGCGGTGACAACGCGGGCCGGGGGACGGTAGGGGTGGCGAGAAGAGAGGAAAGAGGAAAGAGTGGTGGTTGGTTGAGTTCGTGGTCGGTTTGGTGTGGCTGTCGGCCGGGCCCTTCCCCTGTAAATTGTGTCTCTGTGGCATTCGTAGGCGCGATTCGCCGCGGCGAACGTCGCCCGGGGTGGGGCGGCACTGGGAGCGCGGACATCCTGCCCGCATTGGGGGGGTGCGGGGCGTGGTGAAGAGATAGGATAGGTGCGTTTCATCGAACGTGGGACACGCGTGAAGACTGCCGACTACGACTACGACTTGCCACCGGAGCTCATTGCTCAGCGTCCGATTGAGCCCAGGGACCATTCGCGGCTCCTCGTCTTAGATCGGGGCGGCCGGGAGAACGAGCACCAGCATTTCTTCGATCTACCCGATTTGCTCGCGCCCGGAGACCTTCTCGTCTTCAACGACAGCAGGGTCTTTCCGGCTCGACTGTATGGAACGCATCTTCCAACCGGGAGCAGGGTCGAGCTTCTGCTCCTGTCCCGTCTGCAACCGCGGACGTGGATCGCGCTGGTGAAGCCCGGCCGAAGATTCCGGGTCGGTGCGGAGTTCGAGGTCGTCGATCGGTCGGGCCGCGCCGGTGCACGAGGGACTGTAACCAAAGTAGAGTCATCAGGGACCAGGCTTGTGAGATTCGACAAAGAGCCGGATCTCGAAGAGGTCGGCATCGTACCTCTGCCCCCGTACATCCATGAGGATCTTGAGGATGTCGAACGATACCAGACCGTGTATGCGCGGGAGGAAGGAAGCGTCGCCGCGCCAACTGCCGGGCTCCATTTCACGGACCAACTGCTAACAGACCTTGCCGGCGCTGGAGTATTGAGCACACACGTCACCCTCCACGTCGGATGGGACTCTTTCCGACCGGTGAACGTCGACGACCCGGCCGAACACGATATGCACTCCGAGTTCTGGAGCCTGACCTCGAGATCCGCGAAGGCGATCAACAGGGCAAAGGCGGAAGGGCGGAGGGTGATTTCCGTGGGCACAACCGCGGTCAGGCTGCTGGAGCACGCCGCCCGGCGCTGCGACTACCCTGCCGCGACCGTGGATCCGGGCTCCGGCTGGGTCGACCTGTTCATAACCCCGGGATTCGAGTTCAAGGTGATAGACGGAATGATCACGAACTTCCACTTGCCCAAGTCGACGCTGCTGATGCTAGTCTCGGCCTTCGCCGGGAGACAAAAGATTCTCGACGCATACCGGTCGGCGATGGACGCCGGATACCGCTTCTACAGCTTCGGCGACGCGATGCTGATCAGGTAACCCGTGAAGCGCGAGGTACACCACTTCAACCCTCATCCGCCCTACGACTTCGAGGCGACCGCCGGCTACGCAACTTACAACCTCGGGCGGTACGCAGCGGACTCGTTTGAGAGAGGGGTGTTCTCACGGGCGCTCGAGTTCGGCGGTCAGCCGGTTCTCGTGAAGATCGCCGAAGACTCCTCGTCAGCCACGCCGCTGCTCACGATCGAGGTCGTCGGCGACGGCGCTTCGGATGAGCACGTGCGGCGAGCCGTCGAGACTGCCTCAAGGCTCGTCGGCGCCCACGTCGATCTGGAGCCGTTCTACGACGCTAGCAGGGACGACGACATCGCGGGTTTCCTGGTCGAGCGGTTTCCGGGTTTGGGCGTCCCGCAGACCGCGTCCCCCTTCGAGGCCGTCGTGCTCGCGATACTCGGACAACAAATCAGCGGACACGTCGCGCGAGTGCTGCGGGAGCTGATCGTCGAGACGTTCGGGATGGCGTTCGAGGTCGACGGCGTCCGGTACGCGACGTTCCCGTCCCCGGAGGCTATCGCGGCCGCCGGACCCGAGGCGCTGCGCCAGATCAAGTTCAGCGCCCGCAAGTCGGAGTACATCCACGACATCTCGTCGAGCGTCGCCTCCGGCGAACTCGACCTCGACGCCCTCGCTGCGCTGCCCTCCGAGGAGATCGTCGACGAGCTCATAAAGCTCCGAGGAGTCGGGCCCTGGACTGCGCACTGGCTCCTGATCCGCGCCTACGGCCACCCCGACGGCTTTCCCCACGGAGACCTCGCGGTCCAACGTGCGCTCGGGACACTGAGCGGCGTGGGAAGACGTCTGTCCGCCGACGAGGCCCTGGAGCTCTCGGCTCGCTGGAGCCCGTTCCGGACCTACCTTTCGCCCCACGGAGACCTCGCGGTCCAATGCGGGCAAGATGCCCGCGCTCCCAGTGGACCTGTTCGTCCTGAGAGCTCTCGAAGGACGAAGCGCCACCATCAGGGCAATCGCATACTACGAATTGAGTACAGTCAAGAGGTAGTCGGGATCCCATCCGGCGGTTTTGCGTTTGGCTTTGACTCCGACCTTGAGCGTTGATTCGGCTTTGAGCATGTTGAGCGCCATTCGTCTGAGGATCGAGAAGTTCTCCGCTGCGTTTCCCACACGGACTCTACTGTCGTCCTCGTTGAAGGCCACGTCCAACGTCCAATGCAATGAGTTCTCTATCGCCCAGTGTTCTCTTACAGCCGAGAGCATCCGATCAGCTCGCTCAGACAGACTTGATATGTAGTAGCGAACCTCTGTGGACTTTCTGCCATCAATCTCACGCTCTGACTCGATCATAGCTACGCTTTTGAGTTGAGGCCACTGGCCGCAGTCGTTGAAGTAGGATATACTCGCTGTCTGAGATTGTCCAGCATCGTCGTGTCTCTCGACCATGACCCTTGTTGACCGTCTCGGAGCGACCTGGTGAAGTGTTCCTGCGAGCTGAACATGTGAGTTACGTCTTGGTGGAGTTGTGGTTGGTTCTTCTTCAGCGCCAAGACGTAGTCTGCTCCCCGATCTATGATCGTCGAGGCGATCTGCGTCTGACATCCCATCGCGTCTATGGTCACTATGCAGCCGGCAAGCGTCTTTAGCAGCTGTGGTATGGCTGTTATCTCGTTGGAGCGCTCCTCCACGCTGGTCTGTCCCAGAACCAGGTGATTGGCCGTCGCCCACGCGCTGACCATGTGTATCGACTTGCCAACCCTGTCAGACCCACGCAGCGTCTTGGCGCCAACCTGCCCCCACCCATGACGCACTCACCCAGTCCACGCAAACTGTCCGGAGTCGATCATGCCCGTGTCGCTGCCGTTGGGCAGCTCTGGACTTTGACTGAACATCTCCACATCCACCCGTCCGCCCCGCTGCATACCGCTAGACAACAATATCGATCGACTATGGCGCTTGGCGCGATCGTCTCGTGGATCAACAAGTATCGAAAATCGCTCTATCAGACTGGCAGAGGGCGTGGACTCCATGAGGTCACTCCTTATTCCATTTGACCTCAATTCTAAACCAAGTCTTATACATCAACCAATATGCGATTGGCCTGGCGCCACCATCAGCTCCCTTGACGCTTGGAATCCCGCTTAGGTAGTATCGAGCGCGTGCTCGGACAGCACCGATGCGACACTGCCCCCCGGAGCGCCATAACTTCGATGTCCTTCGTCAGATTCATTCTCGTCTGTACCGACGTGGTCAACGACTTTCTCGGCAAGAACGGCCCCTACCTGGCCGGGGCCATCGCGTTCTACACGCTGTTCTCGATGTTCCCGCTCGTGCTTGCCGTGATATCGGTCGCGGGGTTCTTCGTTGGGCCGGAAGTCGAGGAGTCGGAGCTCGCTGAGCGGATCGTCGAGGTGATACCCGTTTCGACCGAATTCATCGGAGAGACGATGCGGGGCGTGGCCTCTGCCCGAGCCATCACGGGGGCGGCATCGCTGATCGGGCTGATCTGGGCGTCGTCCGCCGCCTTCGGCGTCATCCGCAAGGGCATCAACTCGACGTGGGGCATTACGAGGGCGCGGCCGTTCCTGAGGGAGCGTCTGATCGACTTCGGACTGGTCGCAGGCGCCGGGCTCTTGCTGGTGATGTTCCTGGTCGTTACTCCTCTGGTGGGAACGATTGAGCAGACACTGAGGTTCCTCTTCCCCGAGTTCGATGTCAGCTTGGCGCTCAAGCTGGTTTCCCAGATTGGCCCTCCCGTCGTCGGATTCGGTACGTTCCTGGTCCTATACCGGTTTCTTCCGAACGCGACGGTCCGGCTGGTGGACGTCTGGCCCGGCGCCCTGGGCGCGGCGCTCGCATTCGAAGGTGCGAAGCGGGGCTTCCTCTGGTACGTCGAGACCTTCCCCGTGTACAACGTCGTCTACGGTCCACTGGGAGCGATCATGGCTCTGTTGACCTGGGTATATGTCTCGGCTATCATCCTCCTGTTCGGCGCGCTTGCAACCTCGAGGTTCGCCAAGTACGCGGACAACCTGAACGGAGATGTTCAGGGATTCAGGCTTCTGTGGACCGGGCTTTCGCGTGTCAGACTCAGGGTGGTTGCAGCGGGTGACGTGGGGACGTAGCCGACAGGTAGTCCCATGGTTGGTTGCTGTCGTAGCTCTGGCGGCGTGCGCAGGGATCGCATGTGGCCTGCCGGGACTCGCTCCGGAACCGACGCCCACTCCGTCTCCGACTCCGGTTCCTCCTACTCCGACGCCACTTCCTCCGCCACCGCCGCCGGCGGCCCCTGCGCAGGTGGTTTATCCGCCACCGGCGGCCCTCAACCAGCTTCCGTCGATTTCCGACCTGGTCGACGACGTCGAGCCCGCTGTCGCGTCGATCTCCGTCGAGTCCGTCAATCGCGGTGTGTTCTTCGATTTTACAGATCAAGGCGCCGGCTCAGGGATCATCGTCCGGCCCGACGGCTATATCGTCACCAACTTCCACGTCATCCAGAACGTACTGGGAATTAAGGTGAATCTTCCGAACGGGCAGACTTACGACGCGAGAGTCGTTGGCGCCGACATCGTCTCCGACCTCGCGGTTCTCAAGATAGAGTCCGATGAGGACCTGCCGCTGGTTACATGGGGCGACTCGGACGACATTCGAGTCGGCGACTGGGTTGTGGCGCTTGGCAACGCCCTGGCGCTCAAGGGCGGGCCCACTGTGACGCTGGGGATCATCAGCGCGCTGGGACGCACGATAAGGACCGAGCGAGAGCCGCTGTACGACATGATTCAGACAGACGCGGCGATCAACGACGGCAACAGCGGGGGCCCGCTGGTCAACCTGAGCGGAGAGGTGATCGGAATCAACACCGCGATCCTGAGGCAGGCGCAGGGGATCGGGTTCGCCGTAAGCTCGGAGGCGGCGCTGCCGATCATCGACAGCCTAATCGAGCACGGTCGGGTCGTCAGGCCGTTCATGGGACTGTTGGTCGACGACATGAGGCCGGCCATCGCGGCCCGTCTCGGCGTCAACATCACCGAGGGGGTCGTCATCACCCGACTGTCGAGCCACGGTCCAGCGTTCAACGCGGGACTGCAGGTCGGCGACGTCATCGTCGCCGTGGACGGGATTCCGACGATGGACACAGGGGGCTTCCTGACCCTGCTATGGACGTACGACGTCGGCGATACCGTGCTGATTGAGTTCGTGAGGGAAGACAAGCCGTTTGAGACCGAGGTCGAGCTGCTGGAGCGGCCCTAGATTTGACTCTCACCCTTCCAGGGACTAGGGACGCGGGACGATCAGTAGGACTGGAACAGGCGGCCCCAGCCGGTCTTCATCGCTTCCTTTATACGCCTTCTGCCGACGAACCTGAGCCAGTAGCTGTTGTGGTACACGTTCGATGCGGCGTACGCCCACGGTGTTAGAAACGACCGCAGCAAAAGGCTCTCAAGTGGCTTGAGGGGTCCCCAGTAGATCAGCTTCTGCCCGCGGCTGGCAAACGTGTTCTCGGCGGCTCCGAACCCCCAGTTGACGCCGGAGATGTCCTCCCCGACGATCTCAATCTCGTCCACTCTGCCGCAACCGAGGCCGTGCTCGTCCGCAAGCCGGATGAACTTGATCGACATCGGGTCGAACCCCATCAGACTGGCTGCGACCGCGTCAATCGCCACCTGGTCGGCGCTGGCGAGGATCACGTTCTTGGCATGCCAGCGCATCGCCCTGGGTCCGGGTCCGTCTCCCGCGAACGTCCCGTCGGTCACCGCGAAGATGCCGGGGTGAATCTGCTTCTGAATTCTCAACAGGTCCACCAGCGTCTCGTGGATCATCGAGTGCGTCCAGTGTCGCTGGTAGTTGAGCAGGCCTCCGAACGCGTTCTTCATCGCGCCGGTCAGAGTGGTGAATACGTGCGTCTTGACGGTGGGTAGATGGACGACGTTCTTGCCGACCAGGAGCTCCGGGATCTTGAACCCGTTCGGATACACCTTGTCCAGGGCCAGGAGCGGACCGTCTGGCTCGAAGTCCACCCATCGCACGTCTTCGAGGAAGACCGACTCGAGACCGTGCAGGTCTGTCACCGCGTCGTGCTTGTTGTTGAGTGCGCCTTCCCACGGGTCGACCACGACGGTACCGTTGTGAACTGGCGTCAGGTGGTCGTATCCGTGAGACGAGAGCGCCCGGATCACACCGTCAAGCTGCCAGGGTGAGGTCGAGCAGGCGGGGTAGTAGTGCTGCCAGGAGATGTTGATCTTAAGGAGTGTATCGAGACCGGAGGGCAGGGCGGACTGCACCCCCGCGAGGTCCATCGCCTTCCCGATGTCGTCGATTACCGTCTCAGGACGCGTATAGACCACCGCGACGGTCGATCGCGTCCCTGGCCGCTCACCCCCGAGCTTTAGGGGCGACCCTTGTGGCCGTCCGGCATCACGGTCAGGACGAACGGAGGGCGTCGTCGTCACTCAAGGAAGTCCTTGAGCTTCTTCGACCGGCTCGGATGGCGGAGCTTCCGAAGCGCTTTCGCCTCGATCTGCCTGATGCGCTCTCGTGTGACGCCGAAGTCCCTCCCGACCTCCTCGAGAGTCCTCGCTCGCCCGTCCTCGAGTCCGAACCGAAGCTGCAGCACCTGCGCCTCGCGGTCGCTCAGAGTCAGCAGAACGTCGTCCACCTGCTCCTTGAGGAGCTGGTAGGAGGCGGCCTCCACGGGTGGCTGGGCGGTCGTGTCCTCGATGAAGTCGCCGAGATGGCTGTCCTCCTCCTCGCCGATCGGTGTGTTGAGCGAGACGGGCTCCTGGGAGATCTTCAGGATCTCCCGGACCTTCTCGGCGGGGATGTCCATTCCCTTGCCGATCTCCTCGCTCGTGGGCTCTCGGCCGTATTCCTGCACCAATCGCCGCGTGACTCGCAGCAGCTTGTTGATCGTCTCGACCATGTGGACTGGGATCCTGATCGTCCGGGCCTGGTCGGCGATCGCGCGGGTGATGGCCTGCCTGATCCACCAGGTGGCGTAGGTCGAGAACTTGTAGCCCTTTCGGTAGTCGAACTTCTCGACCGCCCTGATGAGGCCGATGTTGCCCTCCTGAATAAGGTCGAGCAGCGACATGCCGCGGCCGATGTACTTCTTGGCGACGCTGACAACCAAGCGTAGGTTCGCCTCCGCGAGGTGACGCTGTGCGCGGTCGCCCTGGCTCTTGACCAGGTACATGTGCGTATGGAACACGAGCTCATAAGACTCGAGCGCCCTGGGCAGCTCGGGACTCTCGAGAATCCGGCCGATGTCTGCGAGGTCGGGATCGTAGTCGAGGGCTTCGATGGTCTGCATCGGCAGAAGGCGGCTGCTCAGCGAGAATCCCTGAAGCTCCGCCTTCGCCACGTCGGGCTCCGTGTTGAGCGCGTCGGCGAGGAAGTTCATCACCTCCTCCGGGAGCTCGCCATCGAGGGCTTCGCGAAGATCGGGACGCGTCATCACCTCAGACAGTCGTCCGTTGAAACGGATTCCGTGGTATCTTGCGACCGCGCCCGCGACCTCGTGATGTGAGGCGATGTGGTTGAGGCAGTGCCGGACGATCATCCACGAGCGTGGAGTCCGGGCTTCAGGAGACGCCAGGTCCTGCTCGAGCTGGTGGACGTGTCTCCCCGACTCGAACTTGCGGGCGAGGATACGCTCTTCGGCCGCCTTGAGCAGGTTGACTCGACCGATCTCCCGGAGATACATCCGCACCGGATCGTCGATCATCTCGATCGGGCCGATGTCTTTTTCCCACTCCGCCGGCTGGCCGGTGCCGTTCGTGCCCGAGTGGCGTCCGTCCGGACTGTGAGTCGGCCGCCTCAGCTCATCGAAGACACGATCATGTCGGTCCGAGTTGGCGTCCTCGCCGGTCCTGAACCCGTCCTCAGTCGTCCGGGTCGTGCTGATGAGGTCCGCTGTGGTCGCGACCTCCGTCATGAGACCCCTGAGAAGGTCGTCCGCCCCGTCGGTGCCGATGTTTCTGTTCATAGTTAACCCCGTAATCTGATGACTGAGTCGTTTCCCTGTTTCCAGGGAGCGGCGTCTCCGCCGCAGCGTCATCGAATCATCAGTAGCGTGGCCTGGTTACCATAGACTCCAGCTCCCTGATCTGTTCGTTCACCCGTGTAATTGGCTCTTCCAACTCCCTCGACGGTGGCTCGCCAAGCTCGCCAGTCTGGAGATACGCACTCTGAAGCTCTTTCAAGTGCCTGAGGCGCAGCCACTTCACGCACTCCGCGAGCGCCGCCTCGTCCCTGTACCGGTCTGTCGCGGCCCTGTCTTCCCGCTCCGTCGTTTCCAGCCGGTCGAGGTGATCGGCGAGGACAGGGTCAAGCTCCCCTCTGAGTCCCTCAATTGTAGGAGAACCGACGAGGGCGGTAAATAGCTCTCGGTTCTCTGTTGAGCGAAATGTGTCCGGGTTGACCTCCGAGACCTCGGCAATCAGCTCAGGCCGGCGCAAAAGGAGCCAGAGGGCGTACTCCTCGCGGGGTTCCCGTATGCCGGTGTTCAGAATACTGGAGCTAACCTCGGATTCCTGGCGGAAAGACGATTGCTCGCGCGTCCCTCGTCTCCGACTGGTCTGACTCCGCGCACCCGCGACGGCGGCCCTGAGGACATCGAGCGGGACGCCAAGGGCATCGGACAGCTTTTCCCAGTAGCTGTACTGGTCGTTGTCGTCGAGCCGGTTAATCAGCCTGCTCAGCTCGAGTGCGATTCTTGTGCGGCTGTCGGGGACTGACAGGTCGGTCCGCCCAACAAGCGCCGGTATCACAAAGTCGAGGAGCGTTGGCGCGTCTGAAACGGTCGACTCCCACCGTTGAGAGTCGCTCCTGATCAGGTCGTCGGGGTCGAGGCCGGCAGGAAGCGCGGCTACCCTCAAGTTGTACGGACGGACTTCGCTTAGCACGGTCTGCGTGCTCTGGCCCCTCCTTGTGACGACGCTCCTGAAGACGCGCCACGAAGACTCGAGGCTTCGGAGCATCGCCTCCTGTCCTGCCGCATCTGGGTCGAGCGCGAGGACGAAGTCCTGAGCCGACGTGCGCAGCAGCCCCACCTGGTTCTCCGTGAGTGCTGTGCCCATCGAAGCAACGACGTTCAAGTACCCGTGCTCATGGGCCGCGATCGCGTCCATGTATCCTTCGACGATCACCGCCGAGCCGCTCTCACGGATCGCAGGAGCCGCGAAATTCAGAGCGTACAGAGTGCTCTGCTTGTCGAAGACGTCGGTCCTCGGGGTGTTCATGTACTTTGGATTCGTGTCGTCCAGCGCCCTCGCGCCGAAGCCGGCGATCTCGCCGTCTCTGCTGAAGATCGGAAACATCAGCCTGTTCCGGAAGAAGTCCCACGTGCGGCCGTCGTCGCTCTGGCGCACCAGTCCGGCCGCGACCGCGTCCTCCACCTTGTGCCCGTGGGCCTCCAGGTATCGAAGCAGGCCGTCCCACCGGTCTGGACTCAGTCCGAGCTTGAATGTCTCCCGGGCACCGGTCCCGACGCGTCGTTCGTCGAGGTAGTCCCGCCCCAATTTGCCGGGGTCCGAATCCAGCACCTGTTGGTAGTAGCCCGCCGCGGCTCGATTGATACGGTACAGCACGTTTGACTGGTCGCGGCCCTGAGACTGCCCGATCTCAACGCCCGCGCGCCGGGCGAGCAGCCGCAGCGCATCCCCAAAGTCCAGGTTCTCGGCCCGCATCACGAAATTGAAGATATCTCCACCGGTCGCACAAGCGCCGAAGCAGTGCCAACTCTGCCTCTCCGGACTAACCGTGAACGACGGGGTCCTCTCTGTGTGAAACGGGCAGTTGGCTTTCAGCGCACGACCGGTCCTCCGCAGGGGAACGTACCCCTCGACGACCTCGACGATGTCCAGTCTGGCCTTTATGTCGTCGACTACGCTCACGTGCTCGATTCGGCCTGTCTGTACGCCCAGCGCGTTATCTGCCCCATCGGCCGTCGGATGCCCTTCATGTGCCAGGCCATGTGATCGATTGTGGACCTCAGGTCCACAAGCTGGTCCCCGACAGCTTCCCAGTCGTCCCGTGACTTCAGGAAATTTTCGACCTGTCGGGAGAGGGTATTCTGCGCGCTCCACAGGTCGGCGATGTCTGTGCAAAGCTGGGATAGCTGCCCGTCGAGGTCGTCCGGCAGGCCCATCTCCTTCATTTTGATCACGACGCCGTGCGCAAGAACCGAGCCGCGCTTGGCGCCGTCGAGCTCGGGTTGCCGTTCCAGGTGGTCAGCCAGTTTCTCGTCTGCGTTCAATTCAGCCCCACGTTGTAGTGTGTAATGTATGTCATCCACAGCTCGCGGACCGACTCCAGTGCCGGCCGCTGCAGCTCCGAATCGAGGTTGTTCACGTTGGTGAACAGTCCCTTCCAGAGATCGTCCACCTCTGCCCTCCACGGCGGGTACTCGAGCCCGTGCGCGTCCCGCTGCATAGCCTCCAGGTGCTCGCGAATCATCCTGGCCTGGTTGCCAACGGTGCGTACTCGAATCCGGTCCTGCGGACTCATCCGAATCGCCTCTCCTGAAACGGCCGTGTCACGCCCGGTTCGATGCGCTCGGCGGCCCTCAGGGCGTAGCGGTCGGTCATGCCGGACACGAAGTCGACGACGATCATCTCCTCCGAACCGCTTCTCTGTCCGTACTCGGACGGGATCTCATCGCGGTGCGCATCGTAGTGACGGTAGAGCGAACGCACGATTCTCCTGGCGGTCTGCCCAAACACGCCGCGGTCCTCAGGGACGTAGACGTTCTCGAACATGAACTCCCTCAGCGTGTTGAAAGCGTGTCGCACCTCGCCGCCCATCGAGATCGTCGGTACGCGGCCGGCTGGGAGCGGAACGTCGCCTGTTGCCGCCCATGAGCTCTGGATGATGTCGGACACCAGCGCGTTGATTCGCCGCGCATGGGAGTCTCCCAGGACGTCAGAGACCTCGACCGGAAGCTGGCTGGACGTCAGGATCCCGGCCCTGAAGGCGTCCGCCAAGTCGTGGTTCAGGTATGCGACAGCGTCTGACACACGGCAGACCTGGCCCTCCAACGACAGGTCGTCGACCGGGCTTCCGTCCAGGAAGTCTCCTCTGGGCTTCGAGTGCAGCAGGATGCCCTGCCGCACCTCCCACATCAGGTTTAGGCCTCGCCCGTCCTTCTCGAGTTTCTCGACGATTCTGAGGCTCTGGTGGTTGTGCCTGAACCCCCCGGCGTACAAACGCCGCAGCTCGTCTTCGCCTATGTGCCCGAATGGTGTGTGGCCGAGATCATGCCCGATCGCGATGGCCTCGGTCAGGTCCTCGTTGAGATTCAGCGCCCTCGCGATAGTCCGCGCGATCTGCGCCACTTCCAGAGTGTGCGTCAGGCGCGTTACGTAGTGATCGCCGAGCGGCGCGATGAAGACCTGAGTCTTATGCTTCAGCCTGCGAAACGCTTTTGTGTGCAGGATGCGGTCGCGGTCGCGTTGAAACTCCATCCGCATCGGTGACGGCGGCTCGTCGATCTCGCGACCTCGGCTCGTCGCCGTTCTGACCGCGTAGCGGGACAGTGAGCTCTCTCGATCGGACAGACGCGCGCCGATGGACTCAGCGATGTGATTGGGAAGCCCGAGAGCGCTGGCGGTGTGGGTCGAGATTGAGTCTTGCCTCCCTGAGAATGCGAGGAGCCGAGGCGAATCCGACACCCCCGCCGCCAGAATTCACCGAGATTCTAGCACGTTTTTCGGGACCCTACTCGGCGATCTTCATCCCTGCCATATCTTCGATGAAGTTCGCAATCGCCGAGTGGTCCGCGTTCCCCTTCCCATCGTTGATCAGCGACACCAGCATCTGCTGCACCAGCGACGTGACGGGGAGACCGACTCCGAGCTCTTTGCCTGTGAGCAGCGCGTTGTTCAGGTCCTTGTGATGGAGGACGATCCTGAACCCTGGATCGAAGTTGCCGTCGATCATCATAGGCCCCTTGGCGTTCAGCACGTTTGAGCCCGCGAGCCCGCCCTTGATCGCCTCGAACACGACGGCGGGATCGAGCCCCGCCTTCCTCGCCAGCGTCAGCGCCTCGCCGACGGCCTCGATATTCGCGGCGACGATGATCTGGTTGGCAAGTTTCGTCGTGTTGCCCGCGCCGTAGTCCCCGCAGAGCACGATGCTGGAACCCATCGTCTCGAGCAGGCCGACGTGCGCGTCGAACACCTCCTGCTTGCCGCCGACCATGATCGCCAGAGTTCCGGCGACGGCGCCAGGCTCGCCGCCGGAAACCGGGGCGTCCAGAAACGCTACGCCCTTCACATCGCAGGCTGCGGCTATCTTCTGAGAGCTGCCAGGGGCGATCGAGCTCATGTCGATGACGACCGAGCCTTCGGAAGCGCCCTCGAGGACTCCGTTCTCACCGAGGATCGCCGCCTCGGAGTCTGCCGAGTCCGGCACCATCGTAACAACTATCGGGTTCGCCGACGCTACCTCCGCCGATGAGGAGGCCGGCTTCGCTCCCTCGGTCACCATCTCCTCGATTGCGGACCCCACGACGTCGAAGACCGTGAGAGAGTATCCTGCCTTCATCAGGTTCCGGACCATCGGCCGGCCCATGATCCCCAGCCCTATGAATCCGATATCTCCACTTGGCATGCTCTGCCTCCTTGTTAGCGTGTCACCAAGCCTAATCCGCGCTATGTTGTCGGTCAAGTCCGGGATTGACTGCCTAATCGGCTCTGGTTACCATTCCACTGATCCGAGGCGGCTCGCGCCCCAGGTCCCCCGACACTATGCCCGATACCCCTGTCACATGGCCCCAAGTCCAGGAGATACTGACCGGCATCATGGCCCGGTGGGAGCGCAAGGAGGGCCGGAAGGGGCTACCGGGCATACACGACTATTTCTGGGCGACGCCGCAAGACCTCGCTAACGACGAGTCGATGGGGACGAAGTTCATCGAGCCCGGCATCCCTTCTGAGGAGACGGCGCTGATCATCGCTCTAAGGAAAGGCTTTGGTTCGATTCCCCGCATGCCGATGGGCGGACCGTTCCTCAAGCCCGACGAGATAGACGAGATCGCTTGTTGGATCGATGATGGGATGCCGGAGTCGGGAGCGACGCGTTGAGCGGTAGACCGGGAAGCAGCGTCAGCCTGAGCTGGGAGGGCGGATTTAAGTTCCAGTCGAACGACTCACACGGCCACACGATCTCGCTCGACGCGCCACAGGACGATGGGGGGTCCTTCGAGGGATTCCTGCCCGGCGACATGCTGCTGACCGCCCTCGCCGGGTGCAGCGGCATCGACGTCGTCAACATCCTCACTAGGCAGCGGCAGCAGGTCGATGGCCTCGACATCGAAGTCAAGGGCTATCAGAACCCGGAGCCGCCCTGGACCTGGGAGGACATCTCCGTTCACTATACGATCCACGGTCGAGGGGTGAAAGAGAATCTCGTCGAACGTGCGATCGACCTGTCTGAGAACAAGTACTGCTCGATCGGCGCGACCATAAGCGGTCGCGCGCGAATCCGGAGTACCTTCGAGATAGTTGAAACAGGACGCGCCGACTGACGCGCCAATAGGAGAATCTTAGAATGTCAGATCTCAACCCGATCGATGCAGAGCTTCTTGAGACCATCAGGCAGATACCGTCGTGCGCAATAGCGAACGCCATAGAGACCTTCGATATCCAGCCGAGAAATGTTGGGTTCATGGGTCCCGAGGTCAAGTCCATCTTTCCCAAGATGGGCCACATGGCCGGATACGCGGTAACCGCGAAGTTCGTTGCGGACGCCGCGCCGTCAGGTTATATGAACGTCCCTCGAACTGACTGGGTCGACGAGATAATGAGAGTCCCCGCGCCGAGGGTGCTTGTAATGGAGGACCTAGACTACCCGAACCCGATCGGTTCCTTTTGGGGAGAGGTGCAGTCGAACCTGCACAGGGCTCTAGGCGCGGTGGGCACCGTGACAAACGGCGGCGTCCGCGATCTCGACGAGATGCAGGAGCTCGGCTTCTACGCGTTCGCGTCTTGCGTGCTGGTCTCCCACGCCTACGTTCATCTCACAGACATCGGCGTACCGGTGAAGGTGGGCGGACTGGAGGTCAACCCCGGCGACATCATCCAGGGCGATCAGCATGGCGTGACCTCGGTGCCGCGGTCGATTGCTGCGGAGATTCCCGCAGCCGTCAAGCGCGTCGAGCAAAATGAGCAGGAGATGATCGGATTCGTGAACTCCGAGGGATTTACGGTCGAGGGCCTGAAATCCATGCTCGCTCAGCGGTATTAGTGAGGAAAGAGAAAAGAGGAGTGAGGAGCGAGGACCCAGAGCGTGATAGAACGCCGAAAGTAGCGTTCATCACTGGCCTTCCGGCTGAGATCGTCGACGTGATCCTCGGGTACAACCCCGACGGTTGGACGACAGAGGTTGTGTTCGGGGACACGCCTCTCGATCAGCAGAAGCGCGCCGTTGCGGACGCCGACTTCATCATGGTGTACCGCGCGGCGTTGCATGATGAAGTGCTGCGAGCGGCTGGCAATGTCAGAATCGTCCAGGTCCTCTCGGCCGGGTACGACAGCATGAACCTCAGGCTCATGCGCGACCTCGAGGTCCCGTGCTGCAACAACGGCGGGGCGAACTCCTGGGCGGTGGCCGACCACGCGGTGCTCCTGATGCTCGCCATCTACAAGCAGCTCATCCCGGCCGAGGCGTCGACGCGAGACGGCCGCTGGAGCGAGCCGATCGACGGGCTCAACACCTTCGAGCTGGCCGACAAGCTCGTCGGGATTCTCGGACTGGGCAACATCGGCCGCCAGGTCGCCAGGCGCGTTAAGGCGTTCGACGCAGAGGCGCAGTACTACGACGCGTTCCCCCAATCGCCGGAGCTGGAAGCCGAGCTGGGGGTCGCCCGTGTCGGTCTGGAGGAGCTGTTTCAGACCTCCGACATCATCACCTGCCACACGCCGCTTACCCCAGATACCCACCACATCGTCAGTAGAGAGCTGATCGCGTCGATGAAGCCGAGCGCGGTCCTGGTCAACACCAGCAGGGGGCCGGTCGTCGACGAGTCGGCGCTGATCGAGGCGCTCGAGGAAGGCCGGATCGCCGGTGCGGGACTCGACGTCTTCGAGCAGGAGCCGGTCGATCCGGACAACCCGCTTCTCACCATGGGGAACGTCGTGGTCACCCCTCACTCCGCCGGGACTACGTGGAACACCTGGTTCCGACGCGCTGAGTTCGCTTACCGGAACATGCAGGGTGTTTGGGCTGGAGAGCCCCCGATCGCCGTCGCCCAGGACTACGAGATCCAGGACTAGCCCGGTGCCAGCCGTTCACGACAGGGGCGGAATCCCCTCTGACGATCCGATCGACCGGTCGACCCACGAGTGGGCCGATTGGGAACATCTAACGAACGCCCTAGTCGGCGTACTCCGAAACCACGATCTCGTCAACGTGGACGAGCTGAGGCGCGGAATCGAGGCGATCCCGTCCGTCGAGTACGAGTCGTCCAGCTACTACGAACGCTGGTCGGCGTCACTGGAAACGCTGCTCGTGGAGAAGGGCATCCTCTCCACCGAGGAGATCGACGAACGGTCCGGGCAGGTCTCGTCCAGATGGGACTAGTGTTCGGCGCAAGACCTGGGTCGTTCAGACCGGGGGACGATGTCGTCGTCCGATCGGACGCGGTGGACCATCACCACCGCACGCCCTGGTTCATCAAAGGGAAGCGGGGCACGGTGCGGGCTGTGAGCGGTCCGTTTCTGGACCCGGAGTCGAGGGCGCACGGCGGGGATGGCATCCCGAAGCGTCTGCTCTACCACCTGGAGTTCAGCCAGACCGAGGTCTGGGTTGACGCTTACCACGGGGACGACAGCGATCTGCTGCTGGTGGATGTCTACGAACAGTGGCTCCGACCGCGAGAATCCGATGAGTGACGAGCACGACCACGACCATGTTTCCGACCATCCGGGAACGCACCCAGATACGAATCTGGGCGTTCGCGCGAGGCGGGCGATTGCCATCCACGAGCTGCTGGTGGACAAGGGGGTGATCGGGGTGGGAGAGGTCGAGGACATGGTGAACCTCGTCCGCTCTCGGACGCCGGCGGACGGCGCCAAGGTCGTCGCCAGGGCCTGGACTGATCCCGAGTTCAGGGCGCGGCTCCTGTCGGATGCCCGCTCCGCGGTCTCGGAGCTCGGATATTCGCTGACGCACGACGCCGAGCTCGCGGTGGTCGAGAACACTCAGGACGTTCACCACCTGGTCGTGTGTACGCTGTGCTCGTGCTATCCTACGTCGCTGTTGGGCCCGCCGCCGGACTGGTACAAGAGCTTCGCCTATCGGCAGAGGGCCGTTGTGCAGCCGCGCGCGGTGTTGAGGGAGTTCGGTCTCGAGCTGGACGGAAACGTCCAGGTACGCGTGGTCGACAGCACAGCCGACCTCCGCTACCTCGTTTTGCCTTGTCGTCCCGTCGGAACCGAGGGCATGTCAGAGGCGGAGCTGGCGGAGCTCGTCGTGCGCGACAGCATGATAGGCGCCGCCTTACCCCTCAGACCCCGTACGGTTGGTTCCGGCGACCAAGCAATCGACCGCTAATGGCACACGTCCCTCCGCGCAGCCGCGGATCGCTCAGAGCCCAGGCAGAGCACTCCTACATCACCCGCACGATCCGGCTGCCGGTCCAGCAGTACATCCACACCGAGTCGATCGGCGGCATCGTGCTCCTTGCGGCCACGGTCATCGCGATCGCGTGGGCCAACTCGCCCTGGGCCGAAGACTACCACCGCCTGTTGGAGACCCACCTCGTCCTCGATGCCGGCATCTTCCGGATCGACCTCTCCCTCGAGGAGTGGATCAACGACGGGCTGATGGCGATCTTCTTCTTCGTTGTGGGCTTGGAGATCAAAAGAGAGCTGATGCACGGGCAGCTCTCGACACCGCGGCGAGCGGCCCTGCCAGCAATCGCTGCCGTCGGAGGGATGGTTGTCCCGGCGGCGATCTACATCTCGTTCAACGCCGGTGGGGAGGGTGCGCGCGGTTGGGGTATTCCGATGGCGACGGACATCGCGTTCGCGCTCGGCGTCCTGGCGCTGGTCGGCAGGCGAGTACCGATGGAGCTAAGAGTGTTCCTGTTGGGCCTTGCGGTCGTGGACGATCTGGGCGCGATCGTCGTGATCGCAGTCGCCTATACAGAGTCGATCGACTTCACCCAGCTCGCCATCGGAGGCGGCCTCGTGGTCGCACTTGTGGTCTGCAACCGGCTGGGGTTCAGGCACGCGGCCGTAACCACGGGACTGTCGTTCTTGATCTGGGTGGCGGTGCTCAAGTCCGGGGTCCACGCGACCGTCGCGGGAGTGATAATCGGAGCGCTTACGCCATCCCGCGCAGACCACACCCGGGAGGAGTTCTCGGAAGAGGCCGAGGCGCTTATCGCGGAGTATCACACCGCGGTGGTGGCCGGGGACCACAACCGCTGCGAGGCGATTCTGGGGGAGATCGAGGAGCTGAGCCAGGGCACCGAGTCGCCGCTCGAGCGTCTGGAGCGCCTCGTCCACCCTTGGGCCAGCTACGTGATCCTTCCGATGTTTGCACTGGCCAACGCCGGCATCGATTTCTCGTCCGGCGTGCTTCGGGACGCGGCCTCCAGCGACGCGACCCTTGGGATCGTCGCTGGCCTCTTGCTCGGGAAGGTCGCTGGGATAACCCTGTTCCCGTGGATAGCCAGCCGGTTCGGACTCGTTGAGCTGCCCTCGACCGTTAGCTGGGTGCATGTCGCGGGCGTGGGGCTGGTCAGCGGCATCGGCTTCACGGTCGCCATCTTTGTCACAGGGCTGGCGTTCCCAGACGCACAACTCGTAGAGTTCGGCAAGCTGGGCATTCTCGTCGCGTCGATTCTTTCCGGGCTCGCGGGATTCGTCGTTCTAAGGTACGTCGCCAGAGCGCCGCGCGTGACCGAGTTCGACGACTAGGTTCCCGTCTCAGGCGCGCTTTTTCCACCAGTCCGCGATCATGCTCAGTCCGAGCGCGATCAGCAGAACCGGCCAATACTGCCAGATGCCCCCCTCAAGAATGTCAAGTTGGTCCAGGAGGAGGGCGACCCCTATGAGTACTACGACCAGTCCGATAAACAAGTCGATCACCTCTCGACAGCGATGGAACAACTCGCCGCAGGAACGCAGGTAGATTCTACACCCTCTACCGTCTATCTAGCAGGGTAATCCCAAATCCGCCGCCTACTGTCATGCTGAGGAGTCCGCCGCGGCGGACGACGAAGCATCTAACGACCGACCACACTCGAACTACTGGAGATTCCTCGCTGCGCTCGGAATGACAAATGGGGAGATGGTGCGTTTCGCCTGGACCCACCGAGTCGGCAATCCAGTCGGTCGGTGGCGGATTTGTGGTAATCACAAGAAGAAAGGGGCGGTCCGTTCACCGCGCCTGCCCGCCGTGGAGGAGCGAACTCCTACGGATTAGGCTGCCGGCTAAGCCAAAAGCAGTTCCTCGGCAGACCCTAGCCATAGTGCTTATCCCACCTCCGCTGCTCTCTATGCCTCGAAATACCAATAATTGACGGGGAGGGTGATGTGGTATAAATCCGCTATCCCGTCACGGGGTCGGTTCCACGCAGTTCATGCCCTGTTCGAGACGAGGGACATGCTTTGAGCTAAGGAGACATCGTCATGCGCACATCTACATCACTTCGTTGGCTAGTGGTCGCCGGAGCGGTGGTCATGCTTCTGGTCCTCGTCGCGGCCTGCGGCGCTCCTGAAACGGTCGAGGTCCCGGGGGAGACCGTGGTTGTCGAGAAGGAGGTCATCAAGACCGTCGAGGTACCCGGCGAGACCGTGGTGGTGAAGGAAGAGGTGATCAAAGAGGTGGAGGTGCCCGGCGAGACCGTCGTCTAGGAGGTCGTCAAAGAGGTCCAAGTCCCCGGCGAGACCGTCGTGGTTGAGAAAGTTGTCACGGAGACGGTCGAGGTACCTGGCGAGACCGTCGTCGTCGAGAAGGAGGTCGTAAAGACAGTCCAGGTGCCCGGTGAGACCGTCGTCGTCGAAAAGGAGGTGGTGCGGACTGTCGAGGTACCTGGCGAGACCGTGATAGTGGAGAAACAGGTCCCGGTAGAGGTAGTGGTCGTCGCCACCGCGGTGCCGGGAGCCGCTCCGGCGATGATGGGGCCTTCCGGCACGCTTAACATAGGGTTCAAAGAGTTGGGGCCGTACAGCGTCAGCCCCAGGTACACCAGTGACACGATCACGCTATACACTGGGACAGCCAGCCACGAATCGTTGCTAAGACTAACCCTCGACAGAGAGGTCGCCCCGAAGTTGGCGGAAGAGTGGAGTGTCGACTCCACCGGCACAGTGTGGAACTTTAAGCTGAACGAAGGTGTGCAGTTTCACGACGGCTGGGGAGAAGTCACCGCTGATGACTTCATATTCTCCGTCAACGAACTCGCAGCCGAAGACAGTATAGCCTCGTTTGCAGCGATCTCCAGACGGATCTACTTCGCCGAAGGGGGCGGAATTACGAAGATCGACGACTACCGCTTCGAGGTCGATACCGTGGTGCCTAACTTCGACATGCTGTATTTTGGAACGGTGGTCCCCTCCGTACACCAGACTGTCAGCAAGAAGCAATTTGAGCAAGAGGGTGAGGAGGCGGCCAGGTTCTCCGGAGCCGGCACAGGCGCCTGGGAATTCGCGGGAGAGGAATCGGGCCAATACTGGAGCTTCGATGCGGTGGTAGACCACTACCGCAAGACCCCCGAATTCGCCAAACTGGCGATGTGGTCAATCCCGGAAGAGGCTACCCGGGTGGCCAATTTCCAGCTAGGCAGACTGGACAGCTTCCAGATGAACTTGGACTCCAAACCCGCCCTCGACCAGATGGTGGACACCAGGTACATGAGGGCACCGAACGGCGCCACCGAACATCTGGGTTTCTGGGGCAACTTCTACACGGGAATGGGGGAAGCCGACTACGCCGAGAGATGACCCGGAGCGGCTAAGTGCTTGGCCGAGGGCAGCTGCCCCTGGGTCTCCTCCGACCCCGACCCCAACTCTGCGGAGTGGGAGCGGGCACGCAAGGTCCGGGAAGCCCTATCGATTGCAATCGACCGCGAGCTCATCGTTGAGACGCTCCTGGGCGGCGAGGGCACAGCCCGGTCTCTGTGGCTCTGGGAAAACCAGGTGCACCGGCTGGACCACGATCTCAGGACCATCGAGTTCAATCCAGGGCGGGCCAAGCAGCTTCTGGAAGAAGCTGGCCACGCGGACGGCTTCTCTATTACGGTGACGACAAGCATCCGCGGCGTTTCGGCGGAAGAACAGGCATGTGAAGCCATCTCCGAGATGTGGGAGGAGATCGGTATCGACACCCAGGTCCAGAGGACGCCCTACGCAGCCCTCGGCCCGCAGCTAGGGTCTAGGGAATTCTATGGAGCCAACTGCCACGGCACCGGCGGACGGGTGGCCCCTTGGGGTCTCTACTATATTTTCCACAGCGGCGCCGGTTTTAGCGACGGCTCCGATCACCCCATCATGGACGCGTTGCTCGACGAAATGGTGCCGCAAGTAGACGACGAAGGGCGCTACAGGGTTTTTAATCAGCTGGCCCGATTCATGTACGAGAACGTTATGGAGACGGGGCTGTACACCGTAGACATTCTGTGGCCTCTGAGTGCCCAGGTTGAGTCTTGGGAGGAGCACCTGGAAGGCGGCGACCTCAGGGCCTTTGGCGCCTACGAGTTTGCAAAACACAGAAGCAGGTAGGCATCTTCCTGTAGGAAGCAACTCCCAGGCACTGTTACTGGCTCAGAAGAGTAGCGGTGGGCGAGAGCCCTACCGCTACTCTTCTGCTAGTGCGCGCAGGCAGCAGCGGTGAGAGAATCTCCCTTCTCCCTCAGAGCCTGCCCCGTACTCGATACGGGGGTGAGGGTGAATTCCTTGCCCACCAATCTGACACACCTACCTTTTGTTAGTGTGCGCAGGCAGCAGCGGTGAGAGAATCTCCCCTCTCCCTCAGGGAGAGGGCTAGGGTGAGGGTGAATTCCTTGCCCACCAATCTGACACACCTACCTTTTGTTAGTGCGCTCAGGCAGCAGCAGTAAGAGAATCACCCCTCTCCCTCAGGGAGAGGGGTAGGGTGAGGGTGAATTCCTTGCCCACCAATCTGACACACCTACCTTTTGTTAGTGCGCGCAGGCAGCAGCGGTGAGAGAATCTCCCCTCTCCCTCAGGGAGAGGGCTAGGGTGAGGGTGAATTCCTTGCCTACCAATCGACACAGCTACCTTTTGTTAATGCCCGCAGGCAACAGCGGTGAGAGAATGCTGCGATAGCCAACTGAGGGGTGAAGCGCAATGGGTGACAGGCTTGAGGGAAAAGTTGCAATCATAACCGGCGGGACCAGTGGTATCGGTTACCGGACAGCAGAGATATTTGTCGCGCAGGGAGCTCGCGTGCTGATAGCTGCGCGTTCTGAGGACGTGGGGCAGGCGCTGGCGGACAGGCTTGGCGACAGCGCGTTCTTCGTACGGACTGACGTGACGCAAGAAGACGACGTCAGGGCGATGATCGACGCTGCCATGAAGCGATGGGGACAGATTGACTGTCTCTTCAATAATGCAAGCGGCGGTTCGGCTGCTGGTCCAATCGACGAATTGTCTTACACCGATTTCTCAGCGGCGATGGAACTGCAGATTGGGTCGGTTTTCCTGGGGACGAAGTATGTCACCCCAGTTATGAAGAAGCAGGGCAGCGGCAGCATCATCAACACCGCTTCCATTGCGGGAATTGGCGTCGGGTATGGGCCCACGCTTTACAGCGTGGGCAAAGCCGCGGTCATCAGCCTGACCAAGAGCACAGCGATAGAGCTGGCTGAATTTGGTGTGCGGGTGAACTGCATCTCGCCCGGGGGTATCGTTACGCCCATATTCATCGGCGGACACAAAGACCACGGAATGACGGACGAGGAAGCCGAGCGCGCCTTGGGCCGTATCACCGCCGTCTTTGAGGAGGACTATCCTCTCAAGCGCGCAGGTACGCCCGAAGACATCGCCTACGCCTCGGTGTACCTGGCTTCCGACGAGAGCCCTCATACGACCGGAGAGAATCTTGTCGTCGATACCGGTATTACGCTAGGGAGGAGCGCGAAATTACAGGCGGAAAGAGGGGCCTCGATGCAAAAGGCGATCTCTGGGGCCTAGTGATGGTCCCACATGATTCTGATAGATGGTCCGATTTTCACCCTCACCCTAGCCCTCTCCCTGAGGGAGAGGGGATCTGCTTGGAGGAACTTCGAATGGATCATCAAAACTAGGTTGAAGCGGTACTAGAAGTTCAGTGGAGGGCATGCATGTCAAGCGCACTGGAACAGCGCTCCTTCGGCCGTACTGGTGAGAAAGTCAGCGCTATCGGCCTCGGCGGCGCCGCTCTGTACAAGCACTCCTACGAGCTTGGGGTAGCAACCGTCAAACATGCGCTTGATCTGGGCGTCACCTACTTCGATACATCCCGCCTACGGTAAAGCCAGCTTCGATGGCAGTTGGACCGACAGGGGTACCTCACAGCTAATCATGGGTGAGGGGCTCGACGGGACCTCGAAACCTCATCTACTCGCAACAAAGCTATTTGGCTATCGCACGGTAGAAGACTGTCGCGCGCAGTTGCAAGACAACCTGTGCGCCCTGCGCCGCGATAGGGTCGACGTACTCCTCGGTCACGACATGGAGAAGGCGAAAGCCTGGAAACCCGATGCGCGGGACGACGAGGAGCTTCTGGACCTCGATAAAGAGCACGACTTCGCGAACGCAGCCATCATTCAGGCGCTTCATGAAGCAAAGGAAGAAGGCCTGTGCAGCTACATTGGTCTCAGCTCAAACCGGTCCGAGGCTTTGGCACACGTCCTACGCCGAGTCGAGCTGGATATGTGCCTGTCGGCCGGCGAGTATTCGCTGCTGGACCGCCGTTCTCCGCAGACGATGCTGCCGGACGTTCGCGAGCAGGGAATCGCCTATGTCGTAGGAGGGATCTTCAAACGTGATTTGGGCGTGTCAGATGAAGCCTCGCCGTTTCAGCTCGCCTCCAAAGGTCCTCTGTCTTCGGTTGGAGGGGTGTTCTCAGATGAGCGCCTCATCAACTTGGCCAAGACGACCGGCATTTCGATCGCAGCATTGACAGTTCGTTTCTTGATAGCCAATCGGGAACTGTCGACCATCCTCGTGGGTGCATCCACACCCGAGGAGATCGAGGAGAATGTCGCAGCCGCGCAGGCAGGTCCGCTGCCGCCCGACATTCATCAGGCCCTTGAAGAGCTGCATGAGGTGAGTAATGTTCAAGAAGCTTGATCATATAGGCGTTGTGACTACGGATATGGAGAGACTCATCGATTTCTACCAAGGAATACTGGGTTTCAAAGTTCGGGAGAGAATGGAGGTCGAAGCTGGCACGGGCTCGGCCCAGTTGAATGAGGTTGTCAATCTGGTCCTCGAAGAGGGCGCAGTGATAGAGCTGTTTTCGGCCAAGGCGGGCGCTCCACCTGATCCCGAGTACAACGCACCACCATTCGAAGCGGGCTTACGACTAATGGCGATCGAAGTGGAGGACTTGCATGAGGCTGTGGAATATCTCACCAGCAAGGGAATAGAAGTAAACAGAGCGCACAAGGCTAATCCAGCCAGGTGGATAAAAGACCCGGACGGCAATATGCTCATCATATTTCCCTCGATCGTGTATGAGAACTATAAGAGACTGGACAAATCGAGTTAGAGCGCGACCCGGGAAGAAGCTGACAACGGGGCTGTAAGACAGTGTTTCCGATAGGCTAGTGGTCCACCACTTTTGAGATGATGGGCAATCTCACCCTCACCCTAACCCTCTCCCTGAGGGAGAGGGGACTGTTGAATTGTTGCCAGTCTCTGCTGATAGTCACTTCAATGATGTTGAACCACTAGTCGGCGAGACTCGAGGAAGTTCACCGGGCTCATGAAAGCATTTTTGTTACGCCGTTTTCTGCTCACGATAGTCACGCTCTTCGCTGTGTCAGTGATTATCTTCGCCATGGCCAGGATTTCCGGCGACCCGCGTACCCTCTTGCTGGGGGACTTCTACACCCAGGAGCAATACGAATCCGTCGGAAAAAGCCTGGGCCTGGATAAGTCCGATTTGGAACAGTACTGGGTCTTCTTGAAAGGGCTGCTGCGCGGGGACTTCGGCACCTCGATCATACAACGCAAGCCGGCCAGGGAAGTGATCCAGAGTCGGGTGGTGGCAACCCTCCAGCTTGGCATCGCGGCATTTGCGTTATCCGTCGTCGTGGGGGTCCCATTAGGGATTCTCTCTGCGGTGAAACGGGGCAGTATTCTCGATCAGATAGGTAAGTTAATCGCTCTTATTGGGCAGTCGGCTCCCAGCTTCTGGCTGGGCATTATGCTCATCTTCTTCTTTGCCGTTTGGCTGAAATGGGCGCCTCCGTCAGGGAACCAGGAGTGGAAGAGCATCTTTCTTCCGGCCACAACGATGGGATGGTTCTTGGTGGCAGCCAACATGCGGTTGGTACGCTCGGCGATGCTGGATGTGCTTGATGCCGAGTACATCAAGTTGGCCCGGGCGAAAGGGGTGCGTTCGACCTCGGTCATCTGGAAGCACGCCTTTCGCAACGCCATGATACCGCCGCTGACGTTTGCCGGAGTGACCTTGGGCAGCTTGGTGACGGCTCTGTAACCACGGAACTGGTTTTCGCCTGGCCCGGCTTGGGGCTCTTGGCAATTCGGTCCACCCTCTTATCCGAATACACCGTGCTCCAAGGCGTTGTAATCATCTTCACCCTGCTTTACGTTACGGCCGCCTATCTCGTGGATGTGCTGTATGCCTCCATCGACCCCAGAATCCGATACGCTTAGAGGGCCCAAGAGCTTTCAGTGGCAGATTTAGTCCTAGATCGCCTGACTCGTTCGGTCGGCCGGGCTTTAAGCATCTGGCGGACCGCCCGACGGATTCCGTTAATACCCATTTTCATTTTGGGCGGGGTCGTGATGCTCGGAATCTTCGCCAACCTCATCGCGCCGCATGACCCGAGGGACGGTAACCTGAGAGAACGGAATCTGCCTCCGTTTTGGGGGGAAGCCAGAACTGCGGAAAAGCTGGTGGTAGAAGTACTCCAGAGTGGACAACGCCACAAACAGGTATCCCTTGAGGAGGCCCGAAAGCAGGACCCGAGGGTAGGGCTCGGCGACACCATACTGATGGTGACCGGGTATGGCACCAGGGCCGGTGGAAGCTCCACCTACCTGCTCGGCACCGACCAACTGGGCCGGGACATCCTAACCCGGATCATCTTTGGAGCACGAATATCACTGATTGTGGCAGCGGTGACACTCGGGGTCGGCGGTGGTCTCGGTGTGCTTTTGGGGTTGCTGTCCGGCTATTACGGGCGATGGGTAGACGAGGTGATTATGCGCCTGGTCGACATCGTTCTTGCTGTGCCATTGATTCTCGTGGCGTTGGTCTTGGTGGTGTCGCTGGGGCAGTCTTTCTCGTTGATCATCGGCGTTCTTGCGCTGTCGATATGGCCGCGTTTTGCGCGTATGGTGAGGGGACAGGTCCTACAACTAAGACCCTGGACTACGTGGCTTACGCCAGGGTTGCGGGGGCGTCAGCCCCAAGAATCTTGTGGGTCCACCTGTTTCCCGGGACGATAAACACGCTTATCGTGGTAGCCACGTTGCAGGTGGGGATCGTCATTCTGGTGGAAGCGTCGCTGAGCTTCTTAGGCGCCGGGATACCCCCGCCCGAGCCGGCCTAGGGTTCAATGGTAGCTGAAGGCAGGGACTACCTGGTGGACGCTTGGTGGGTGGCGACTATGCCGGGCCTGGCCATTGTGGTCACAGTGATGTCCATCAACCTGTTCGGTGACTGGCTCAGGGACAAACTGGACCCGAGACTCCGCCAAATCGAGTAGCCGCGGTGGGCTGCCGCCTGCCTCATGACCTCCCGGAACTCTGCGTCGTCCAGACTGTTTGCCGTCCTGGCGAAGCTCACGTCCACCAGACTCATCGCCAGTGCGAGACAGGTGAGGACGGTCACACCGCGGGCGTCGTCTACTCAAGGAGAGGTCTCCTCGAGGAACGCCCCGCGCCCGAGTGTATGAACGCCGTAAGCACGGTGTCGTTGCTGGCGATTCCGAGCCGTTCTAGGTCGGCGACCCCTGTCATGCTGAGGAGGCCTTCGGGCCGACGAAGCATCTCGCAACCGGGCAGACTCGGACTACATTAGATTCTTCGCTGCGCTCAGAATGACATTGCGGGTGGCTCATGACATTGCGGGTGGCTCATGACATTGTCGGTGCCGCGGTTGCCTGGTACTAGACCGACAAATATAATGCCGCCTGTCTGATAGACCCGCGGTGAAGTAGATTTTGGAGTCGAACATGGAAATTGGCGTCGGACTGGACCCAACCTTGGGCCTCGATTGGGACCAGCAGAGAGAGGTCTCAAAGGAGGCGGCAAGACTGGGTTACACTAGCATCTGGACTCCGGAGGGCAACGGGCAGGACTCGTTTCACCTGTGCGTCCAACGCTGGCAGGCCACGACCGAGGTGGTCGAAGGCGGTCTCACCACCGGGATCGCCGTGTCACCGGTTATGTACAGGACTCCACTGTCGTTCGCGATGGAGGGAGGCACGGTCAGCGACATCACAGGCGGGAAGTTCATCATGGGGATCGGCTCGGGCGGGGCTTATAGGCCCGCTGCGCGGGCGCAGCTCGGAGTCGGTCGGATGTCGGCACTCGCCCTGATGCGCGACTACGTGACAGTAGTTCGCGGACTCGTCCACGGCGAGCGCGTGGACCACGTTGGAGAGACGACGACCCTGAGGGGAATGGGGCTTGGGATGCGACCGGCCCCGATGACCCCGGTGTACCTAGGCGCCCTCGGGCCTCGGATGCTGGAGTTGAGCGGTGAGCTCGCGGACGGCGCGAGTCTCAACTGGTGCACGCCTGAGCAGATCGCCTGGAGCCGAGAGCGGATCGCCGAAGGCGCGGAACGCGTCGGGCGAGACCCCTCTGAGATCAACGTGGCCGAGTACATCAGGATCTGCGTCGATGACGATGAGGACGTTGCTCGAATCGCGCTGGCCAAGTCCGCGATGACGTATGCCCTCGGCTCCTCGGTGCCGACAGACCGTGAGCGCCAACTCGGCTATCGCGCCCACTTCGAGAGGATGGGCTTCACAGACGAGTTGGCGGCGCTCGACGAGATGCGCAAGAACGGCGCCTCCCGCGACGAGGTCGCCGACGCGTTCCCGGTCGATCTGCTTCTGGCGGTCGGCTACTTCGGGAAGGCATCAGGGGCCGCCGCCGCGTTCAGGGGCCTCTCCGAGGGGCTCGACACGGCGATCGTCAGAGTGGTGGCAGCAAGACGAGGTGTCGACTCGACTCTCGCCGTGATGGAAGCGTGCAAGCCTGAAGCTGTGCGCACGGCATAACGGAGAATCCTGATCTGGAGGTCTGGACGTGACGAGAGTCGGTACGGGTGCCCATACGTTTGAGCCGGTCTACGATTGGGCCAAGCTCCCCGAAGGCTGGGACGCCCCGATGGCAGCCGTCGCGGTCGACTCAGAGGACAGGGTGTACGGTTTCAACCGCGGGGAGAAGGGAGTCATCGTCTTTGATACGGACGGCAACCACCTCAACCACTGGGCGGCTGTCGAGTTCGTCTTTCCCCACGCAATCTACGCCGACCCGTCCGACAACATCTGGATCGTCGATCGGGACGCGGGCCAAGTCCTGAAGTACACCCCTGACGGAGAGCTTCTACTGGCCATCGGCGAGCGCGGCCACCGCTCCGACACCGGCGCCGACAACTCGGTGTTCAGCTCGAATGGCTGGCGGGATGTCACTCATCCTGGAGGGCCGTTCAACCTGCCCGCTGGGGTGGCCGTCGCCGCCAGTGGCGATGTCTTCGTCGCAGACGGCTACGCAAACTGTCAGGTGCACAGGTTCACCGCCGAAGGGGACCTCGTCAAGAGCTGGGGGTCGCCGGGAAGCGGACCTGGGGAGTTCAACCTGCCGCACGGCGTGTGGATCGATCCGCAGGGCAGGGTGCTGGTCGCGGACCGCGAGAACGATAGAGTCCAGGTCTTCGACCAGGACGGAGGGCACCTCGGGCAGTGGCCGTCAAGGCTTATCGGCCCCGCCGTGGTTTGGATGGACGCCGACAACAACGCCTATGTCGCCGAGCACAACGGCGGATTTCTCAGCGTCCTCGATCAGCACGGAAACACCCTGGCTCGCTGGGGAGGACCTGAGTTCCGAAGCTGCCACGGGGCCGCGGGCGACTCCGAGGGCAACATCTACTTCGTCCAACCAGTTGAGGGGCAGTCCGGAAGAAGAATCGTCAAGTACGTTCGGGCATAGTAGAGTTCAGATGGCCACTGAAGAGCAAATCCAAGCAGCGATCGACAGTCTTGACTTAATACGGCCCTGCCCAACGTGCGGCATGCGTTACTGCGTCGGAGACTACGACTGTCCGCACTGCGGCACCGACCTCGACGACAACCTTCGCGCCTGGGCCGAGGCGCTCGTAGACCAGATCACCGGGAGAGCCCGCGATGCGAATAACTGACGTCAACCACTTCCTCGCCAATCCCGGACGGGGGAAGAACCTCTGCTTCGTGAAGATCGAAACCGACGAGGGCATCTATGGCTGGGGCGAGGCGTACACGCAGTCCGACCGCGACATCCAGATCACCGCGCACATCGACCAGATGAAGCGCTACCTGATCGGCCGGGACCCGCGCAACATCAAGCACTTCCTCCAGTGGTCTTACGACGACTTCGCCGGACGGCGGGGCGCGATGGACTTCTGGTGCGCCGTCAGCGGGATCGAGCACGCGATGTGGGACATCACCGGCAAGGCCGCCGGTATGCCTGTCCACATGTTGATCGGCGGGAAGTGCAGGGACCGGATCCGCGTCTACGCCAACGGCTGGAGCGGCGGCTCCCCCGAGGCCCTAGCAGAGCGCGCTCAGCAGGTCGTCGAGATGGGCTATACCGCGATGAAGTTCGACCCCATTCCCGGGCCCTGGCGGACGTTCGTCAGCAAAGACGTCGAAGACGCCGCTATCGAGAACGTCAGAGCGGTTCGGGAGGCCGTCGGTTGGGACGTGGACATCCTGGTCGAGATGCACCGGCGGCTCGCGCCGATGCACGCGCGCAGGATCGGACGCGCAATCGAGCAGTACCGGCCCTTCTGGTACGAGGAGCCGGTGCTCGCCGAAAACATCGACGCGCTCGCGGCGGTCAAGCGCGACGTCGACATTCCGATAGTCACCGGCGAGGAGCTCTACACGAAGTTCGAGTTTCGCGAGGTGTTCGAGAAGCAGGCCGCCGACATCCTCAACCCGGACGTGTGCAACGTCGGCGGCATCCTGGAACTGAAAGAGATTGCGGCAATGGCCGAGCCGTACTACGTCGCCGTCTCGCCGCACAACTTCAACAGCACCACCCTGGGTCTCGCGGCAACGATCCAGGTCTCGGCTGCGATCCCGAACTTCCTGATCACCGAGTACTTCGTCAACCTCGAAGACTTCGGGAACGACATCGCGAAGGAACCGTTTGTCGTCGAGGACGGCTACATCAAGGTCCCAGACACGCCGGGCATCGGCATCGACCTGGACGAAGAGAGGCTGACGGCCTACCCTTACAGGCCCTTCGATCCCCGCTCGCCGCTCCAGTACTACGAGGAGGGGCCGTAGCCTCCCATAGTCCGGGTCGGCGAACCCGGCAGCCGCCGCAGGCACCGCGCGGAACACGGTACGTACCGGGATCGACCCTTGATGCCAGGGTCGGGTCGGTGAGGATCCGTGGATGGGGGAGCGAGACGGGGAATGCTGAGGACAGCCGAATAGTTTGACTTATACCTGCCACACGGGTATTTTCTGTAGATGAGATACGAATGGGACGAGGCCAAGAGCGACTCGAACGTGGAGATGGGTCGGTTGCCATTCAAGGCGGTTGAGGAGTTTGAGTGGGACGAGGCGTTGGTTGAGCGGCGTGATCGGGGCGGCGAGACACGCTGGACGGCAATCGGATACATCGGCGACCGCCTCCAGTATTTGGTCTACACGTCGCGCGGCGACCGTCGCAGGGTGATCAGCTTACGACCCGCCAGCAGGAAGGAGCGTGAGATATATGCCAGCACTTAGACCGACCGATAGGGGCTTGACTGACGAAGAGGAGGCCAGACTTCAGGCGCAGATTGCGGCCGACCCCGACGATGTCGAACATGATGAGGAGTGGTTCCGACGAGCACGCCCCGCCATTGAGGTAGACCCCGAGCTGGTCCACGCGCATCGGCGCGGGGAACTACGAAGAGCAACCGCCACACCTGGGCAACGGTTGAGGGAGGAGCTCGCGATCAGGGGCATGTCTCAGGCCGAGCTGGCACGGACCATGGGCCGCACTACCAACGCCGTAAACGAGATCGCACAAGGGAAACGAGCGGTGACACCCGGAATGGCACTCGACCTCGAGTGGGCGCTCGGTGTGTCGGCCAGTTTATGGCTTCACCTTGAGGCGGACTATCGCCTCACACTGGAGAGAGAAAGACGGGTGGCTGGCAGTTAGCTAGCACTCTTGTCGATCAGTTGTCGGAGAGAGGGCCCCTCCTCTCCGGCGGCTGCTCCAGAAGTTGAACAATATTGCCGTCCGGGTCCTTGAACGACGCTACCCATCCACCCCAGTGCTCTTGCTCAGGGTTTCTAATGAACTCGACTCCCTTGTGCCGCAGCTCCTCGCAAACCTCGTGGATTCGATCGACCTCGAAGTTCACCATGATCCGATGCGGATCGCGCGCCGAGCCGCGGACGTGGTCGTGAGTCCCGATCGCGAACCTCAGCCCTCCCCACTTGAACGAGACGAAGTACGGGCGGTCCGAGTGAGGAACCAGCCCCAACTTGCCGCAGTAGAACTCTCTCAGCGGCGAGAGGTCCTCTGTCCATATGATCACACCGTTCATGTGCCCGATCATGTCTGATCACCTCGAAACGTCCGGCTCTCTGGTCTTGCGCCCGCTATGGACACCTGCGCTATAATGTCCGCCAGGGAATCGGGTGGTGGTGGTTGACAGCCTTTGGAAGCGTCCCTGGAAAGGAGGTTATGCGTTGGATAGTAGTACTGGGAGGTGTTCCAGTTAGGTGTTCCCTGGAGCATCTCTAATAGGAGAGGGGCCCCGTCTGACGAGGCCCCTCTCTTCTTTTAGCTCTTTCCTTCGAAAAACCGCCGGGGGTTGTCGACAAAGATGTTGTCTATGTCCTCGTCAGTCGCCCCCAGCTCTTTCAGCCTCGGGATAACGCGCCTCGTGATGAACAGGTAGCCGTCGGGATTGTACCGGCGTCTCTGCGCCTGCATCTCATGGCTGGCGATGCTCAGCGTCACCGACCAGTCGTGCCCGAGCATGATGCGTCTGCCCCACCCCGCCTGGATTAGCTTCCAGGCGGTCTCGGTACGGCCCTCCCAGTCGGGTGTCAACTCCGTCTTGCGTCCCGGGTACCTGTCCAGGCCAATCCAGACGCCCTTCTCCATCAACCCGATCAGGTACTCGGTGTCGGTCGTATCGTTGCTGTGTCCGACGTAGACCCGGTTGAGATCGACACCCTCGTCCTCGAAGACCCGCACCTGCTGCTCCCCGACCCGCTCCGGCGCCCAGGTGTGGGTCGAGATCGGGACGCCTGTGGCCTTCTGCGCCCGCGCCGCAGCCCGAAGGATGATCTCCCCCTCCTCAGTCACGCCGCCCACGTCGTTTGCGACCTTGATGATCCCGGCCTTGATGCCAGTGCCCTCGATTCCCTCCTCGATTTCGCGGATGTACAGCGACGCGATCATGTCCGGCGTCGCGGTCCAGAACACCCTTGGAATGTCCCGCCAGGTCCCCGTCGCGCAGATGATGTTGATCCCGGACTCCCGAGAGACGTGCTCGAGCATGCGGATGTCCCGACCCAGGTCGATGGTCGTGACGTCGATGATCGTGCGCAGCCCCTCGGAGTAAGCCTCGCCGAGCTCCGAGATTCCGCGCTCGATCGTCCCGTCGCGGTCGATGAACTCTGGGTAGACGTACTGGATCCCCGCGGAGGACACCAGAACGTGCTCGTGGGAGAGCGTGAAACCGAGGTCGTCAGTCTCCATCGGACCTAGCACTGAGTTGATCGTTGCCATTCGTCGTTCCTCCTGAGTAGTGGCGTCGTCGTACCCAAGTACGCGGTCTCGTGTCATGCTGAGGAGGCCTCTCGCCGACGAAGCATCTAGAGCCCTCGACGTTGATCGGCGTCGGATGCTTCGGCTCCGCTTCACTTGGCTCAGCATGACGGTGCGGAACTGGCGCTTCGGACGTCTCCGTGCACCCGCTGAGTACGAGGTCCAATCGTCAGATGGTCGGCATTGACCGCACCGGATTGCTTGACAGATTGAGTCCGCACTGGTTGAATACGTCAGCGTTCGGCACGGGTTCCTGATCTTGGTATCCGGCGCAATGGTATCCGAACAACATGTAACAATCTACCGGCAACCAGAACGATCAAGGAGATTGCAAAAGTGATTACTCTCAGAAACTCTGGGCTACTGGTTCTGTTAGCTTCGATACTGGTTATGACTTTGGCCCTTGCCTGTACAAGAGAAGTCATCAAAGAGGTGATCGTTGAGAAGGAGGTCATCAAAGAGGTAGAGGTTCCCGGCGAGACCATGGTGGTCGAGAAAGAGGTGGTCGTTGAGAAGGAGGTCATCAAAGAGGTCGAGGTGATGGCGATGCCGGAGGGCTACGTCCACCGCGCCCTAGAGCCGTTCCCCAAGCGGGGCGGCACGCTGAGGACCTCATGGGGATTCATCCTCCCGCACTTCGACTACCACCAGGGACCCTCCGGCCAGAACTGGGCTGGGACCCTGGTCAACATGTACAACGGCCTGATACGCCGGAACCCCAACGACGGCATGGCGTCCGTTATTCCGAGCCTGGCCAGTAGCTGGGACATCGCACCCGATGCACAGAGCTATACGTTCATACTGGAAGAGGACGTCAGGTTCCACGACGGCTCTCCGTTTACGTCGGCGGACGTCAAGGCCACTTTCGACCGTATCATCGACCCACCAGCACACATCGCGATAACCATTACCGACGTCTTCAGCACCGTCGATGAGATTGTGGCGGTCGATCCGCACACCGTGAAGTTCAATCTGAAACAGCCCTCGGCTTGGCAGTTCGGCGCCTTTGCGCTGCCCGCCCCGACGATCTACGCCAAGAAGACTCTCGAGGAGCATAACTTCGATCTGAAGACGATCTCGATGGACAATACGCCCGGAACGGGCCCATTCGTATACAAGGAGTTTGTGGAAGGTGAGTACCTCGACCTCGAGGCCAACCCAGACTACTGGAACCCGGAGTTGCCGTACCTGGACGGCATGAGGCACCTTCACGTCCCGAACGGCACCGACCGGGCGATCGCGGTTGTTACGGGAATCACCGACTTTAGCTGGAACGTCTCTGTAGACGGCCACAATGAGGCCCTCAGCAGAAGCGACATAGTCCAGACTGTGCAGGTGCCTAATACCGGGGGCGGGCACGCGTTCTTTAATATGCGGAAGCCTCCCCTGGACGACGTTCGCGTCAGGCGCGCAATGTTCCTGGTACTGAATCGCCACTCCATGGGCGCGGTGGCACAGGGCAACTTCCAGCTTGCCCGCTGGCTGCCCTCGTCTGCGGCCGGAGTCACCCCAAGGGCCGTGATCGAGACTCTCCCCGGCTACCGCATGGAGAATGGCGAGGACGTGGCCGCGGCGCAGGCCCTCTTGGCAGATGCCGGCTATCCAGACGGCGAGGGGTTCCCCGAGCTCGAGATGGTTTCGCAGGGAGGCACCGGCGACGAGGCCTTCATCGACATGATGAAGACAAACCTCAACATCGACATCAGACTGAACGCGGTGGAGAGGAGCCTGGTCCCTGGCCATCTGGAGGGTGACTTCCAGATCGTCCGCTACCTCGTCTGGATCAACCACCTCCGAAACTCCACGCCTTACCTCAGGACGATGTACGAAACAGGGGCGTCGCAGAACTGGGGCGGGTACTCCAACCCGGAGTTGGACCAGCTCATCGACAGGATGGACTCTGAGCTTGACTCGAACAACCTGGCTGTCCTCGTACAGCAGGTCCAGGATCTTCTTGACAATGACCCACCAGGGATGTTGTTCGACTTTGGAAACCACCGCATGGTCTGGGGAAACCACGTAAAGGGAATGCCCTTCCGCATTCGTATTCAGGCCATTTGGGACCGCCTCGACACGGTCTGGTTGGATAGGTAGGACTGGACTCGCACCGAGGGAGAGGATGTAGGCCCCCGAACGAATCGGAACGGTGAGGTGGTATGCAACAGTACATAATGCGCCGAGCGCTCCTCGCCGTACCCACCGTCTTCGGGGTCTCTATCCTCATTTTCCTCGTGATGCGCGTCCTTCCCGGGGACCCTCTCCAGGCGATGGTGGACGAGGAGGGAGGTCCGACCTCCTATACGGAAGAGCAGAAGCAGGCGATCCTCAGCTCCCTGGGCCTCGATAGACCCCTATATGAACAGTATCTGGGATGGTTAACCGACATCGGCAGGGGAGATCTGGGGTTCTCCTTCTGGCGCGACACTCCGATCAGAGAGACTATCCAACGAAGAGGCCCGATCACCGCCGAGATAGGTATCTTCGCTGTAATCATTTCTTGGGCTGTTGGTCTCCCGGTGGGCGTCATCGGGGCTATGTGGCGTAACTCCGCGGCAGACTACGCGTCGCGGTTCACTGTCACGTTCTTCCTGGCGGCCCCCAGCTTCTGGCTAGGGTTGGGGTTCATACTCGTCACTGTGATGTTCTTCACCTGGCGGCCCCCCATCACTCTCGTTCAGATTTGGGACGACCCGTGGAGGAATCTCCAGATGACCCTGCCGCCCGCTATCGCCGTAGGGCTCGGAATGGCGGCGATCATAGCCAGGATGAGTCGTGCTACGCTGCTTGAGGTCTTCCGGGAGGACTACGTTCGCACCGCGAGGGCGAAGGGCGTGGGGGAGCAACTGGTCGTGTGGCGCCACGTGATGAGAAACGCGCTGCTTCCCGTGATTACGGTGTCCGGCCTCCAGCTCGCCAATCTGCTCGGAGGCTCGGTGGCCGTCGAGAGGGCGTTCTCCGTGCCTGGGCTGGGAGCCGCGCTCGCACAGGCCATGAGCGACCGAGACTGGATGGTCATGCAGAACCTGGTGCTGCTGTTCGCCGTGATCTTCGTGCTCCTAAATCTGATCGTAGACCTGACATACGCATTCGTTGACCCGCGTATCCGTTTCCGGTAGGCGGCGCTCGACCCTAAAGGACATACCGATGGAGAGGAACGCGACAGAGCTGGCGCCAGAACGCAGCGATGCGGCAGGAGCGTCCGTAGCTCGTGCCGTTTTAGCGGCTACGAAGCGGTTCATCGCTACTTCTCCGATCGGAGCGATTGCCGTGGGGTTCCTCCTTCTCGTGGGATTTGTGGCGGTCTTCTCGGAGCTCGTCGCGCCATATCCGCCGCTGGAGGCCGACTACTTCAAGCTCCGCCATCCACCGTCGGCCAGCCACCCGATGGGGCACGACTTTCTGGGCAGGGACGTGTTCACCCGGCTGATGTTCGGCGCACGCACGTCGCTGCTCGTGGCTTTCTCCGCAGTCCTCATTGGGAAGTCGATTGGCTTCTCATGGGGCATCGTCTCAGGCTACGTCGGGGGAAGATTCGACCTGTTCACACAGCGCATCGTCGAGGTGCTGCTGGCCTTTCCAGGGATCATCCTGGCCCTCATGCTTCTGGTCGCTCTGGGGAGCGGTGTGTTCACCGTCATCATCGCGATCAGCATCGGCGGCATCGCGGGCTCGACAAGGGTGATCCGTTCGGTCGTGTTATCGGTCAAGGAGATGCCCTATGTCGATGCGGCCCGGGCGATCGGGGCGTCCCAGCACCGGATAATGCTGCAGCACGTAGCGCCTCAGTGCATCGCGCCCGCGATGGTCGTCGCCAGCGCGAGCCTGGGCGGGGCAATCTTCGCCGAAGCCGCGCTCAGCTTCCTCGGCCTCGGAGTTCCACCGCCAAATCCTAGCTGGGGCAACATGCTGAACTCGGCCTCAGCCGAGTTCCTAAACCCCCTGTGGTGGATGGTCGTCTTCCCCGGCATGGCGATCACCATGACTATTCTCGCTTTCAACCTGTTCGGGGACGCGCTGAGGGACCATTTGGACCCCAAGCTTCGCGGCGGCCTCGACTGATCCGGAGGTCTTTCGAATGCAGAGGGAAAGCCTTTTCACGCAACTACGGAGCACACCGAAAATTCGTCTCACCTGACCCTGAGGTACACACACATGACCAGCTCACCGAACGGCGTCCGGCGCCCCAACATCCTGTATATCGAGTCCGACCAGCACAACCCGAACATCTCGGGCTGCTACGGAGAGTCGACCGTCCGAACTCCCAACCTTGACGCCCTTGCGGCGCGCGGGACCGTCATGACCAATGCGTACTGCGCGTCGCCGATCTGCGTCCCGTCTAGGATGTCCCTGCTCACCGGCAGATATCCGTACGAGAACGAGGTCTGGTGCAACACTCAAACCCTCAGCTCGGCGATCCCGACATACGCCCATGCGATGGGCGCCGCGGGCTACCGGCCGATCCAGATCGGTCGGCTACACTTCGTCGGCTATGATCAGCTTCACGGCTTTGCTGAGCGCTACGTTGGGGACCACAGCCCGAACTACATGGGCAGCCTCCATCCGGTCGATCACGGGACACTGGATGGGACCGCAGGCCCGCAGCGAGTAGCTCTGGAGAAGTCCGGCTATGGTCAGAGCTCCTACGAAGTCCACGATGAGTACGTCACCGCGTCGACGGTCGACTACATCAACAGACTTGGCATCAGACAGCGCTCTGGATTCCAGGTCGAGCCGTTCTCACTTTCAGTCGGCATGATGCTGCCGCACCAGCCGTTCGTCGCGCGCAAGGAGGACTACGACGAGTACGTCGGCAAGGTCCCGATGCCCCGTATCCGAGAGCCGTACTCGGACAAGCTGCACCCATACTTTCAGTGGTGGCGGCAGCGGACCGGAATCGAGGACGTGACCGACGACGAGATCATGCGCTGCCGCATCGCCTACTGGGCACTTGTCACCCGTACGGACGCACTAATCGGGGAGATGTTGGACGCCCTCCGGCAAAACGGATTCGAGGACAACACGCTTGTCATCTACTCGACCGACCACGGCGAGCAGGTAGGCGAGCACGACCTGTGGTGGAAGCAGACCTTCTACGAGGACTCGGCGCGCGTCCCTGCGATTGTCTCCTGGCCCGGAGTGCTGCCTGAAGGGGCGACGTGCGACCGCGTTATCAACCAGTTCGATCTGAACGCGACCATGCTGGACGCGATCGGCGCCCCGCCTCTGCCACGCTCACACGGCAGAAGTCTGATCGACCTGCTCAAGGACCCAGAGGGAACGCCGTGGGAGGACGTCGCCTTCTCAGAGTTCGTCATGTACGCCCAAAGAGACGGGCTCCCGTTCGACATTCACTCTCCTCCTGACGGGTCGGTCCAACGGATGGTCCGCTATGAAGAGTGGAAGCTCAACTACTACCATGGGATGCGACCGCAGCTCTTCAACCTGGCCGAGGACCCGGATGAGATGAACGATCTCGCGGAGGACCCGGCCTACGCCTCCGTCCGGGACGAGCTGGTCGCCCGCGTTCTGGACGGTTGGGACCCAGACGAGGTAACCCGTAAGATGGGACTGGCCCAGCGCGACCAGAAGGTCCTGATGGACTGGGCGAGAACCGTCGACCCGCCCGACACCTACAGGTGGGACCTGCGGCCCGAGATGGACTTTGTTAATGGACCCTAACGACCCTCGGAGGGCATCTCGCGACTCCCTGTGCAGCGTCCTCCTCTCCCTTGACGGGAGAGGATTGACGTAACGGCCCCCTCTCCCTCAGGGAGAGGGTTGGGGTGAGGGTGATGTCATAATCTCATCACATCACAATGGTAAGCCAATGTAAAAACAGCCACGAATATCAGTCAACATACCCCCTCTCCCTCAGGGAGAGGGTTGGGGTGTCATAGATCCGCCGTGGCGGGAGGGTGATGTCACAGATATCCAGGGCCAGACAGATGAGAAGGCAGTCCACGGACGCTGAACGACTACTTTGGTCGAAACTCCGTGACCGTCGGATGATGAATTGCAAGTTTCGCAGACAGTATCCGATGGGTAGGTACATCGTGGACTTCGTGTGCCGTAAGCACAATCTCATCATAGAGGTCGACGGAGGACACCACATGGATCAGCAGGACTACGACAGGGTCAGGACTGAGTGGCTTCAGTCACAAGGATTCGAAGTGCTCCGGTACTGGGACAACGATGTGTTGACCTAGTTGGACTCGGTGCTGGAATCGATTGGGAATGCGCTGGAGAAGTGCGGGGCGTCATATTCACCCCAGCCCTCTCCCTGAGGGAGAGGGGGCTATGCGGGGCGTCGTGTACACCCTCACCCCAGCCCTCTCCCTGAGGGAGAGGGGGCTAATCGGTTGGGGTTCACGCTCTGCTTCACCGTAGCCGACCCTTGTCAGCCCACTAGGGGAGAAGGGACTTTTGAGACGGGCTCCTCGTGGTCGCCCGGTGCGGGAGGCAGCGGCGGACAGGGGAACAGCCGACCGGCGCGGCGCCGAACTGGACTAATCCGGAGGTAAACAACTAATGGCAAACGACAGCAGTCCATCGAACGGCGCCAAGCGCCCGAACATCCTGTACATCGAGTCCGACCAGCACAGCCCGAGCGTCTTGGGCTGCTACGGCGAGTCCACGGTCCGGACGCCCAACCTCGACGCCCTCGCGGCGCGCGGGACGACTATGGCCAACGCGTACTGCGGGTCGCCGATCTGCGTCCCATCTAGGATGTCCCTCCTCACCGGAATGTATCCCTTCGAGAATGAGGTCTGGGCCAACCAGCACACGCTCAGCTCCGCGATCCCGACCTACGCCCACGCGATGGGCGCCGCGGGCTACCGGCCCGTTCATATTGGTCGATTCCACTTCATCGGCCCAGACCAGACTCACGGTTTCGCCGAGCGCTACGTCGGCGACCACAGTCCCAACTACGCGGGCAGCCCCCATCCCTGTGACCACGGCGAGCTCTGCGGGACGGACGGTCCGACGCGTATCGGTCTGGCGAATTCCGGTTACGGTCAGACCGGCGTAAGACTACAAGACGAGCACACCACCGCGGCCACCGTCGACTACATCAACAGGCTAGGTATCAGACAACGCGCCGGATTCGAGGTCGAACCCTTCTCGTTGTCAGTAGGCTTGGTGCTTCCGCACCCGCCATTCGTGGCGCAAGGAGGAGTATGACGAATACGCCGGCAAGGTCCCGATGCCACGCATTCGAGAGCCGTTCTCGGACAAGCTGCACCCGTACATCAAGCGGTGGCGCGAGCGCACCAATATCGAAGATGTCACCGAAGACGAGATCATGCGCTCCCGCACAGCCTACTGGGCCCTGGTCACTCAGACGGACGCGATGGTCGGACAGATGCTCGATGCGCTCCGGCGGAACGGCTTTGAGGACAACACGCTCGTCATCTACACAACCGACCACGGAGAGTCGGCCGGTGAGCATGACCTGTGGTGGAAGGGGACGTTCTACGAAGACTCAGCGCGCGTCCCCGCGATAGTATCCTGGCCGTGCGCACTTCCCGAAGGGGCGACTTGCGAGCGCGTCATCAACCAGTTCGACCTCAACGCGACGATGCTGGACGCCATCGGCGCTCCCCCTCTCCCACGCTCTCACGGAAGAAGCCTGATCGATCTGCTGAAGGACTCACAAGGAACGCTGTGGGAAGACGTCGCCTTCTCCGAGTTCGTCATGTACGCCCACCGAGAAGGGCAGCCGTTTGACGTTAGCTCGCCCCCGGACGGGACGGTCCAACGAATGGTCCGGTACGAAGAGTGGAAGCTCAACTACGACCACGGGTTGCGCCCGCAGCTCTTCAACCTCGCTGAGGACCCGTTCGAGACGAACGACCTTGCCGGAGACCCGGCCTATGCGTCGGTCAGAGACGAGCTTGTCGCCCGCGTTCTGGACGGATGGGACCCTGACGAGGTCACCCGAAAGCTCGGCCTGGCCCAGCGCGACCAGAGGGTCATGGTGGACTGGGCGAGAACAGTTGACCCGCTGGAGACCTACAGGTTCGAGCTGCGGCCAGAGATGGACCACGTGGACGGCCCCTAGAATTCGGAATGTCGAACTAGGAAATGTGAATCGATCGGTCGCCGTTGGTACGAATCGCGCGGACATCGATCGCAACCAACCGTAGGGGTTCGCCGCGCCTGCCCGCCGCGGAGGGGCGAACGAACCGCCCGCGTCCGTCGTGGCAGCGCCGCTACTGCAATCCCGACAATTCACGTACACAGATTCGAGGTGCGATCACATGGAGACCAGACGGCTGGGACGGACAGACTTTCAGGTTACCCCGTTGGGGTACGGTCTGGCGGAAATCGACCGCCAGGACAAAGGCGGCAGGGACATTTCGGGCTCTGCCGGACTGCTGGAGGCCGTGCTCGACGCCGGCATTAACTTCCTCGACACGGCGTCAGGATACGGCATCACCGAAGAGCTGATCGGCGACTCGATCAGCCATCGCCGCGACGAGTACGTCCTCGCGACCAAGTTCGGCCCCATCTACACCGGCGGCCCCGTCTTCGACGAAGCCGCGGTTACCGAGAGCATTGACGACAGCCTGCGAAAGATGAAGACCGACTGGCTGGACGTCATCCAACTCCAGTACGGGAACCCTGACACAGACGCGCTGGAGCCTTACAGCGACGAGATCATCAACGCCATGCTCAAAGCGCGCGAGGCTGGCAAGGTGAGATTCCTGGGTTTCGCGGGGGATAACGCCTCGGCCGAATGGGCCGTCGAATGCGACGCCTTCGACACCCTGCAGACCTCGTTCAACATTGTGGACCAGCGGGCTCGAAAGGGACTGTTCGCAAGCGCGCGCGCTAAAGACATCGGGTTGATCATCAAGCGGCCGCTCGCCAACGGAATCTGGGCACGAGGTCTCTATGAGCTCGAGGACATCCCAGACGACTATCCCGAAGCGTGGATAGTGAAGAGGCGTCAGTACAACGAACGGGTGCAGGCGATGAAGCAAGCCGGGCCCATCCCGGGCGAGCCGGACGATCCGACGGCGCTTGCCCTCGCGTTCGTATTCGCGCACGAGGCCGACACGGTGATCGTCGGTACGCACAACCTCTCACATCTGAGCGCCAACATAGAGCTGGTTGAGAGCGGCGGGCCGGAAATAGCCGAGGCGGTCGCCGAGCTCCAGCGCCGATTTGACCTGCTAGGTGGCGACTGGGATCAGGTGGGCTAACGTCGAGGCGGACGACGCGATAACGAGGTGGTCAGAGACTCAAACCCTTGAGTTTCGTACCAAAGACAGATGTGGTCGGTGGAGCGCACCGGCGTAGATTTGGGCGGTGGATTTTGGGGCGAGGGCGAACGCCACAGCAACTAGGGGTGGGGCACGCACGGCCTGCACCGCCCCCACCACGGGCGACGTTCGCCGCGCCTGCCCGCCGTGGAGGGGCGAATCGCCCCTACGGCAACGGTGGATCGCCGCCCGGTTTACCCGTAGTTCGCTTCGGAGCCCCTGAGCCGCGGATCGAGCAGGTCTCGCATTGCGTCGCCGAACATGTTCGTCCCGTAGACCGCCAGCGCCAGCACGAAGCCGGGCCAGAACGCCAGGCCGGGCGCCATCTCCATGTAGTTCCGGCCTCCCCAGTTCAGCATGCCTCCCCAGCTTGGGACATCGGGCGGAAGTCCGTATCCAAGGAAGCTCAGGCCGGCCTCGGCTATGATTACCGAGCCTATGGTGATCGTGAAGATGACGATAATTGGCGCCATGATGTTGGGCATGATGTGGCGCGTGAGGATGCCCAGCGGAGTGCATCCGAGCGCGTTGGCGGCGTCCACGTAGAGGTTCTCCTTGACGGCGATCACCGCGCTCCTCACGACCCTCGAATGGGTGATTCCTGTGGTCACTCCCAGAACCAAGACGAGCTGGAGAGTGCCTCTTCCCGCCATGGACATGATGGTTATCACAACGAGCAGACCGGGGAAAGCCATCCAGGCATCGACGAGCCTCTGGGCCAAGATGTCTATCTTACCGCCGAAGAAGCCGGAGGGAAGACCGATAAGCACGGCAACGACCACGTGGAGCGCCGTCGCCGAGAAGCCTATTATCACCGAGACGCGCGCGCCGTAGATGATGCGGCTGAGGACGTCCGATCCTACCTCGTCGGTGCCGAGCCAGAACGTGGACGACGGCCCTTCGAGCGTGTTGAAGATGTTGATATCCGTCATCTCGTAAGGCGCGAGGACGTCGGCGAAGATGGCCGTGATGACCATGACCAGGATGATGGCACCGCCCATCGTTCCGAGCGGTTTCTCCCTCAGCAGCCGACGCGTGAAGTCCACCAGCCGGGACCGCCCGGCGGAGGTGAGAGCTGCGCTTATGGCTTCGGTGCTCATCTGCCTGCTTCCTTCACGTGAATCGGATGCGTGGGTCGAGCCAGCTATAGCTGATGTCGACTAACACGTTGAAAACCACCACGAATATGGCCACGACGAAGTTCACGCCCGAGACTGTGGTGTAGTCTCTACCATCGAGCGACGCCAGCATGAGGCGCCCGATGCCGGGCAGCGCGAAGATCTGCTCGATGACCAGGGAGCCCCCGATCAGGAAGGGAAGCGAAATTCCGATGAGGGTAATGACCGGGATCATCGCGTTCTTGACCGCGTGGCGGGCGATTACGACCCTCTCTTTCAGCCCCTTAGCGTATGCGGTGCGCACGTAGTCCTGTCGCAGGACTTCGAGCATCATCGTCCGGGTCATCCTCATGACCTGGCCCGCCAGAATCATCGCGAGGATGGCGGCCGGAATCAGCATCATCTTGATATTGGCGACCGGGTCTTCGGTGAGGGAGACATACTCGATGGGAGGCGACCAATTCCAGTAGATAGACGGGTACAGCATGACCATGATGCCGACCCAAAAGTGCGGGACCGAGATGGCCAGAATCGCGATGCTGCGGCCAAAGTAGTCGCCGACACTGTCTTGGCGGATGGAGGAGTAGATGCCAATCGGAATCCCGGCCAGCATGGACATCAGCAGCGCGAGGGCGCCAAGCTCCAGGGTCACGGGCAATCTGTGGAGGACGAGCGTGGTGACGGTGTCGGAGCTGCGCAGCGATTGGCCGAGGTTTCCTTGCAGGAATATGCCGCCTATCCAGCGGAAGTACTGCTCATGGGCGGGGACATTCAGGCCGAGCAGCTCTTCAATCTGCTCGCGATGGGCGGTTACTGAAACGCTGCCCTGCTCGCTGAGAAGCAGGTCCACGATGTCTCCGGGCATGAACCGCACGGAGATGAAAACGACGAGGCTGATCAGCAGGACGGTCGGAACGACCAGCAGCAGTCGTCGAAGGATGTAGATGGACATTTCAGCCGGGTGTTTTCAGGGTCTTTTCATCCGTTTGACATCGCAGAAGTGAAGCCTTGTCAATCACCCTCCCGCCACGGCGGATCCATGACACCCCAACCCTCTCCCCCGTATCGAGTACGGGGCAGGCTCTGAGAGAGAGGGCGCTATCTACCACCCCGCCCCTCTGGACTCCGGCCTTCGCCGGAGTGACGAATGAGAGCACCTCAGGGTACGATGCAGGCTCCAACCCCGTCTCGGGTACGGGGAATACCCTCTCCCATCGAGGGAGAGGGTATTCATTTTGGATCTTCGCCGTTAGTAGCCCAGGCCTGACTTGACGTCTTGGTACAGCCACAGGCGCGGGAAGAAGCTGAAGGGGGCGCTTCGGAGGTTGTGCTCTCCGCGGTAGCCGCCGATCCAGGGCCACCAGAAGGTGGCCTGGTATCTGTCGAACCCGACGACAACCCAGTGCCGCTCGGCTGCATACATCTCAGCGGCTTTGGTCCGTTTCTTCATCTCCTCTATCGTCGTGGCTTGCACCCCATCTATTGCCATCTGGTCAAAGACCGGATCGCAGACGTGTATGGCGTCCGAGGTGGAGCCGCACCTCGCGCCGTGGTCAACAGCCATGAAAGGCGGGGTGTTGCTGACGGTGCCTCTGAAGATCCAGGTGAGCTCGTTTTCGCCGTTGCGGACGCGGTCAACCAGCTCGGCCCTTGACAGCGGCCTGATCTCCAGGTCGATGCCGATCTCGGCGAAGTAGAACTTGATGATCTTGGCGTATCCCAGGTCTCCTCCGTACCACTCCGCAGAGACTTCGTAGGCGGTCTTGAGCCTGAAGCCGTCAGGTCCGCGGTCATAGCCCGCCTCGTCCAGCAGGGCGTTGGCGGCCTCGGGGTTGTAGGTGTACTCGGCCTGAAGCTGTTCCGGCCACTCTTCGAACGGTGTACCCCATTCCGGCTGCAGATTGGCGTTATAGATTCCATGAACGGTCGGATCGGCCCAGCCTTTGAAGTATGCAGCGGCGATCGTCTCGCGGTCGATGGCCATGTTCATCGCCTTGCGGACTCGGATGTCCTCCATAGGCGGCTTGGTCACGTTGACGGCCATGTCGAGGCCGCGGGGGCCGGGGCCGGTGCTGAAGACAAGCTGAGGATGAGTGTCCAGCAGCGCGGCCGCCTGCTCCGGTCCGATGCGGCGCTCCCAGTCCAGCTTGGCAGTCCGGAAAGCGGCGAGCCTGGTCGCGGCCTCCGGTATGATCTGCGCTTTAAGCGTGTCCAAATAAGGGAGCTGATACTCAGGAAAGAGGGGATCGTTGGCCCAGTAGTCAGGGTTCTTCTCGTAGGTGATGGCGACGGCGTCCTCGTAGTCAACGACGTGGAACGACCCGGTGCCGATTGCGTATCGCCAGTCCTGGAAGTCGCCGAACTGCTCGACTACTTCTTTCGGGTACACATGCCCGCCGTGCCACGGGTGGATTATGTTGCCCAACGTCAATGGAGTGGGCTGCGGGAACTTGAACTCGAGGGTGTATTCGTCTGTGGCGGTGACCGAATCTACCAGTACCCCCACCCACTCAGGGACGAACCCGCTTACCTCCTCCGCATCGTACGGTCCCAGGCCCAGCGTCCTCTGCCAAGAGTGCTCCCAATCGTACGCGTTGCTCTCGCGGCCGTTCTCGCCGTCCCATTCGATGTTGTCGTTTTTGTGATAGTGGATCCCAGGCCGTATGTTGAACGTGTAGGTCAGCAGGTCGGGGCTGATCTCGTAGCTCTCAGCGAGCCAGTTGGCGGTGTGCTCCGGTACGCCGATATAGAACCTGTTGTCAAACGGGTTCACCTCGAATGGGACTGTCCAGTCGGCAATGAAGAGCTTCTCGAAAATCGGGCTGTTCGCGCGCGTGGCGGCCCAGCCGAACTGTGGGTCGAAGAAGCCGGGGTTGAAAGGCAGCGCATAGGAGATCGTGCCGCCGTACTGCGGCGGGTTGATCATCTTGCCGGTCCGGGGGTCCTCTATCTGATCAGCCGCGGCCATGACCGGCTCGGTGGGTTCAGCAGGCACCTCAATTAGCTTGACGACCTCCTGCTTGACCACGATGGTCTCGCCAGGCACCTCGACCTCCTTGATCACCTCTTTCTCGACGACGATGGTCTCGCCGGGGACCTCGACCGTCCTGACGACCTCCTTCTCGACCACGACCGTTTCGCCCGGTACCTCGATCTCCTTGACGACCTCCTTTTCCACCACCACGGTCTCACCCGGCACCTGCACCTCTTTGACGACCTCTTTGACGACGGTCTCACCGGGGACCTCGACGGTCTCGGTTACCACCTTTTCGACGACGACGGTCTCACCGGGGACCTCGATGGTCTCGGTTACCACCTTTTCGACGACGACGGTCTCGCCAGGGACCTCGATCGTCTCCGTGGCTCCGCAGGCCGCCGCGAATACCAACAGCATCGCCGCTGATCCAACGACCAGCAGCCAAGGGAGTGAAGTAAATGTACGCATATCATCGTCTCCTAAGCTCTATACCAAGAATGGTCCGCACCTGTGCAAGATCAACCCCATGACGGAGTCAAGGCCTTTATACAATATCGTCCCCCCTTCGTCAAGTTCGGTTTCGCGGGCTATTGGAGTATAGATTGAGTGGTTCCCTCTCATGAAAGCGCGTATCCATTCCTCGGCATACTGGGCCCTGTTTTCGACGGAGATACGGACCGCAGGCTGCGGCGTTGATATGGGCCCCCTACAGGTAGAACGCAGGTGGCCGCCCTAGGCTAACCGCTCCCCGGAGCGCTCCTGCCCACGTCGCCCTGGCGCAGGTTTTGGATGCGCCGCGTCGTGCCGGGGCCCAGGGGTGGGGTGCGGCCGAGATGCATCTCCCCCTCTCGTCACCCCGGCGTAGGTCTTGGATGCGCCGCGGCGTGCCGGGGCCCAGGTGTGGTGGGGGGGTGCTGCGCGGTTGGGGGCAACAACGAGGCCCGCTCTCTTGTCACCCCGGCGCAGGCCGGGGCCCAGGGGTGGTGAGGGGGTGCTGCGCGGTTGGGGGCAACAACGAGGCCCGCTCTCTTGTCACCCCGGCGCAGGCCGGGGCCCAGGTGTGGTGGGGGGGTGCTGCGCGGTTGGCGGCAACAACGAGGCCCGCTCTCTTGTCACCCCGGCGCAGGCCGGGGCCCAGGGGTGGGGTGCGGCCGAGACGCATCTCCCCCTCCTGTCGCCCCGGCGCAGGCCGGGGCCCAGGGGTGGAGGGGCAGATTAATCGTCGCCTCAAGACTTCTAGCACCTCAGACGTCACAGAATCTGACCAAATCCCCGACCCCTGTCTGATATGGTTACTCAATACATGTTCGATCGAGTCCCCTGTGTTTACATCCTCGCGAGCAAACGAAATGGCACGCTGTACATTGGTGTCACGTCTGCTCTTGCGCAGCGCATTTGGGAGCATAAGCACGACCTGGTTGAGGGATTCACGAAGAAGTACGGGATCCACAGACTCGTCTGGTTCGAGCCGCATCCGGCGATGGAGAGCGCGATAATCCGTGAGAAGCGGTTGAAGGGGTGGCGAAGGGCGTGGAAGATTCGTTTGATCGAGGAGTCGAATCCGGATTGGTTGGATCTGACTGACCAGATCGATTAGCGAGCGTTCTCCTGCTCCTCCCCCCTGGGTTCCGGCCTACGCCGGAAAGAAGTTGGTGTCTGGGTGTGTGTTCTCCTGCTCCTCCCCCCTGGGTTCCGGCCTATGCCGGAAAGAAGTTGGTGTCTGGGTGTGTGTTCTCCTGCTCCTCCCCCCTGGGTTCCGGCCTACGCCGGAAAGACGATGGTGATTGGTCGTTGATCTAAGTGGGTGTGGTCCCCCCTGGGTTCCGGCCTGCGCCGGAAAGACGGAGGTGTCTGGGTGTGGTCCCCCCCCGGCCCCCTTGGGTTCGGGCCAGCGCTGGAACGACGGAGGTGGTTGGTCGTTGATCTGGCTGGGAGTTCGTTCTCCTGCGCCTCCCCCTGGGTTCGGGCCGGCGCCGGAACGACGGTGGTGTCTGGGTGTTCGTTCCCCTGCTCCTCCCCCCTGGGTTCCGGTCTGCGCTCGAACGACGGTGGTGATTGGTCGTTGATCTAAGTAGGTGTGGTCCCCCCCTGGGTTCCGGCCTGCGCCGGAACGACGGAGGTGGTTGGTCGTTGATCTGAGTTAGTGTGCGTTCCCCTGCGCCTCCCCCTTTGGGTTCCGGCCTACGCCGGAACGACGGAAATAGGGACTGGGTTCCGGCCTCGAGACGGGCTCAAGAGAGGCTCTGCGCCGGAACGACGAGAGGGATGGGCGAGTCGGACTGGATTGCTGCTATGCGGCCACGACTGGGTTGCTCAGGACGCCGATGCCGGAGATCTCCACGTCTACTGTGTCGCCGGGCTTGAAGTTCTGGGTCGCACCGTCGGTGCCCATCCAGATCATGTCGCCGGGGTAGAGCGTCAGGTACCTCGTCATCTCGCTGATGTAGTGGGCCACGCCGAAGATCATGCCGTTGGTCGGGAACTGCGACATCACCTCGTCGTTGATCCGCACGGTCGTCTCCAGGGCGTCCAGATCGACGTCGGTCTCGATCCACGGACCCATCGGCTTGAACGTGTCGCTGTTCTTGGCCCTCCAGAGCGTTCGGTCTTGAGCCTGCCACGTGCGTTCGCTCACGTCGTTGCCGATCGTGTATCCCAGGACGCAGTCAAGCGCCTCGTCCTCCGAGACGTGTTTGACCTGTCTCCTGATCACCACGACGAGCTCGCCCTCGTACTGCACCCGCTCCGTCGCGTCCGCTGGCACGACGATCGGCTCGCCATGGGCAATCAGAGCGTTGTTCGCCCTGTACCCGATGTCAGCCTTGTCCGGCAGGTCGGGCTCACGACCGAGGAGAACCGCTGCTTCTCGTACGTGCTCCTCGTAGTTTATTCCTGCCGCGTAGAACGTCAGCGGCTCGAACGGGATCCTGATCTGGACCGCAGTTAGCGGGAACCGGTGTCCGGTACGGCGATGGTCCCCAAACGGGCTCCCCGATACCTCTTCGATACTGTCCCCCTCAACGATTCCATAGCTCGTGCTCCCTCCGTATTGGTACCTGATCCACTTCATGTCGACTCCTCCGGCGCATCTGGCGTCGCGATTACTGTTTCGGGTTCCGGACCGACGGAGACCGTCGCGACGCCATCGACCGCGTCCGTCGTCTCTCCGTCACTGTCCCACTCGTTGTAGAAGTAGACGAAAACGTCCCTTGCGGCCGCCACGAGCGGGACCCCAACGATAACGCCCCACAGCCCCGCGATCTCGCTGGCGACTACCAGCGTTATGACAATGAACGCCGGATTGAGGCGGACCGCCATTCCATGGATGCGGGGCGAGATCACATAGTTTTCGACTATCTGTACGGAGACATAGACAAGCACGACCCACACGACCTGCTCCGGGGAGCTGGCCAGCGTCACCAGCAGCCCGGGCACCGCTCCGAGGAGCGGTCCGATGATCGGGATCAACCCGAACAGTCCGGCGACCAGTCCGAGGATCGCCGAGAAGTGTATCCCCAGAATCGTGAGGCCGACGAACACCAGGACTCCCACTATTACAGCGCTCAGGAGCTGCGCTCGCACATACGAACCGATCACTCGATTGACCAACCGGAGGACGTTCCTCGTGTGCCGCTGGGCCCTCGGCGACAGCAGAGGGTACACCCCGCCCACGATCTCCTCCCTGTCCTTGAGCAGGTAGAAGAGCAGGAACGGCACTATCGCGAGGCCGATCACGAGAGTGACGGCGTTCGAGGCTCCGCCAACCGTGCGCCGGAGGACGCCCTGCGCCTCGTCGGCCAGCACGTTCCCTCCGGCCGCCACCGCCTCCTCGAACTGGGTCCTCAGCTCTTCCGGAATCCGCTCCGTGAACTCGGTCGACCAGCTCTCGACAGTCGATCGTGCAAGCTCATAGAGTTGGGGGAAGGTCTCGATGAAGAGCTGGAACTCGTGGAACAGAGGCGGGATTGTGAGGTACAGAATTCCAGTCACCACTCCCGCAAACACGATGTAGATGACGACGATTGCGGTGATCCGGGCGAGCCGGGGGTTTTGAACGTGCCAGGGGAGTCGAGATTCCATGAAAGCGACCACCGGATAAAGTAGCTGCGCCAGGATGATGCTGATGATGAACGGGAATAGCGCACCCCTTGCAAAGTAGATCACCAGCCCTAGGCAAAGCAGCAGTGCCGCCACAAGGCCAAATCGTCGCCATCTCACCCACGTCTGTGGGCCGGAACCGTCGTCTGAGACCTGAGAGGTCACCAGATCCCTACACCCTCCAGTTCTTTACTTGTCGGTACTTTGCTTGTTGGTACGGAGACAGCCCGCGCCCCACCCCGGGCGACGCGTGGAGCCTGTCTCATAAGTCGACCTTGGTCGCCAAACCGTGGTTCGACAGGCTCACCACGAACGAATGTTAACTTTGTGATCGTTCGTCCTGAGCTCGTCGAAGGGCGGGCATTCGGGGATTCGAGCACTTGTGAGACACTCTCCTTGCGTCGCACCTACAGGTCTGGCGAGGGGGGTTTCATTTCTTGCTTTGTTGTTCTTCGAAGGGCATGGGTGGTTCCGGTCAGCCGTCTTGGGCGTTTCCGATCATCTCTCTCACCACCGGGAGAAGCGTTTCGGCGATTCGATCGCACTCTTCGACGTGGGGAAATCCGGACAGGATAAACTCGTCGATCCCGAGTCGCCAGTACTCGGTCAGCTCGCTTGCGACCTGTTCCGGCGTTCCCACAATTGCCGTGCCGCAGTTCACCCGAACCGTCGATATACCGTTCCAAAGGTGGCGTCCGAGCCGGTGGTCGTCGACGACTCGCGACTGCGCGCGCTGTCCGACCATAGTGGTTCCGGCAAACGCCCCCTGTCGCTGCAATCTGACGACCGCGTCGGACTGTGATATCAGGTCCTCCGCCGCGTCCCATGCAGCCGACTCGGTTGGTCTGACAACGAGGTGCGTCCTCAGGCCGTAGGACGGAGGGCGCCCCGCTTTCTTGAACTCCCGGTCCGCCCGCTCGATGTGAGACGCGATCTGCTCTCTAGGCAGGATCCAGGCGAGGTAGACGTCGGACTCCCTACCAGCGAGAGCAAGGGCCCGCTCTGAAGCGCCGCCGAGGTAGAACCTCGGACCGCCGTTGAAGACTCCTGGCGACGCGAGCGCTCCCCGGAACTTCACGAAGTCCCCATCGAAGTCCACCGGCTCAGGGCGCTCCCACAGCTTGCGCAACGCGGCGATGAACTCCTCCGCGCGCTCGTAGCGGTGCGCGTGTTCGCTGGTTTCGCCGAATCTCTCGAAGTCGCCCTGGATTCCACCAGGAACGACGTTCAGGTCGATACGCCCACCGCTGATCTGATCGAGCGTGGCCGCCATCTGACCGAATAGACCGGGGGAAACGAAGCCGGGCCGGACCGCGATCAGGAACCTGATCCTGGATGTAACGGCGGCCAGTGCAGTGACGGTTGTCCAGGTCTCCGCCAGAGGCGCGGTCTCCTCGAACAGCCCATTGGCGAACCTAGTCGGGATCAGGAGCGAGTAGAAGTCGTTACGCTCGGCAGTCTCGACAACCTGCCTGAGGTACTCGAACGTCGGCAAACGCTCCGCTGTGACGGTCCCGATATGTGCTCCGTCGCCGTCGATTGGGATGAACCAGTCGAACTTGGGCTGCGGTCGGGTTGGTTCCATTGTTTTGACCTGGTCGGACTATCCGCCCCTCTTGCCTCGGACGTACTCGCCTATTCGCTCGATTGCCGCCTGCCCCTCATCCAGAATTGGGGCGAAGAGGTGCCATACGTGGATCATCTCATCCCACGCCTGAAAACATGCCTCGACGCCGTCTGCCTCGGCCTTTGCCGCGAGTCTAGTCGCGTCGTCGTAGAGAGTCTCCCGAGTCCCGACCTGGATCAGAAGCGGCGGCAGCCCGGACAGGTCTGCGTACATCGGAGCGGCGAGAGGCGTCCGGGGGTCGGCGCCGCCGAGGTAGGTCTGCGCCATCGCGACCAGCCCGTCGCGCTGCACCATCGGGTCCAGCCCGGCCCTGGCGATCATGGAATCGCCGATTCCCTCCATGTCGACCCAGGGGGACAGGCACACGCCGCAGGCGGGCAGGGGAATGCCCTGGTCCCTGAGACTGACCAGCGTCGCGGCCGTCAACCCTCCGCCGGCGGAGTCTCCGGCGATGGCCAGGCTGCCCGGTTCGTGGCCCTGGTCCAACAGCCATCGGTATGCCGTGACGGCGTCCTCGACCGCCGCTGGGAATGGATGCTCTGGCGCGAGTCTGTAGTGAATGGCCAGAACTGGGCAGTCGGCGGCTTTTGATAGACGTCGCGCAAGGTCCCGATGTGTTGCTGGCGAGCCGATGACGTATCCGCCGCCGTGCAGGTAGAGGACCGCGTCGTCGCGCGAAGCGTCATTGTGCGTTACCAGCTCCGCAGGCACGCCCCCGGCATCGACGGACGCCACCTCGGCGTCTGTGCCCCGTCCGAGAGCCTCCGCCATCTGTTCAAAGCCCTCTCTGGAGTCCTCGACGGTCGGGTCCTCGGGTCTCTCGCGGCTGGACAGCAGCTCGATGACAGCTTCTAGTTGCTCGATTGACATGGTCGGTCGATCCTTGCCTTTGTGTTAGTGACGCGTCCTTCTAGTATTGCCGGTGGAGAACACTGCCCCGCCCCTGGATTCCGGCCCCCGGCCTGCGCCGGGGCAGGCTTCGCCGGAACGACGGAACGGGAGAGACGGTAGGCGGTGGAGGCTTGCTGTATACATCAGTTTTGGGTGGCCGTAGGGTTAGTCATCGTCCTGGGTTGCGGGCTTGGCTCCGAGTAGAGCAAAGATGTTCGCGCCGTTCTGGCCCTCTTCTTCCTTGTTGATTCCAAGTCTCTCCATTAGTACCGGGTACGATTCAATCTCCGGGATCGAATCGGGCAATGAGATCCCCTGAACCCGGGACTCCGCAGCCTGGATGAACGGCGCTAGCTCGGCTCCTCGGGTCTGCGTCCGTTCCGCCTCGCGCTCCTTGAACTCCGGCAGGACCTCTCTGCCGAAGAGTTCCAACGACTCGACGATGTGCTCGTGGAGGTTTCTCCCCCCCTGCTGGATGAACACGACCTGGTCGACGCCCGCGCTTTCAAACTTCAAGAGGGTCTCACGTACCTCGTCCGGGTTGCCGATACAGCCAGTCGGTCCCTCCTCTTTGGGGCCGTTGGCGACGAAGTCGTCCCAGACGCTGAACCGGCCGGGAACATGGGTTCCGGTTGTGTAGTAGTGGCTGAGGCCATACCCGAAGAACTGGAATCCGGGCAGTCCGCGACGCACCGCGGTGGCGCTGTCCTCATGGCACATGAAGCCGGTCACCATCGCGATATTCGGGTTCACCGCCTGACCGATCGGTTCGCACTCGTTCTTGAACGTCTCGTAGTACTCGGAGACCCAGTGCTCAGCGTCCTCGGCGTCGACGAACGCAAACGTCAACGCGCCGATGCCCATGCGCGCCGCGACCTTGATCGTGTCGCGGTTCGAGCAGGCCACCCAGATCGGCGGGTGCGGCTTCTGCAGGGGCTTGGGGACGACGTTTCTCATCGGCATGGAGAAGTACTGTCCCTCGAAGCCAGGGTACGGCTCGGCGGCCATCATCCTCGCAGTCTCGCCGACCGCCTCCTCCCACATCTCATGCTTCTTCTTCGGATCGACACGGAACCCTTCGAGCTCGAGCCTGGATGAGGACTCCCCGGTGCCCCAGTCGACGCGCCCGTCGCTAAGGAGATCCAGCGTCGCTATGCGCTCCGCTACCCTGGCGGGATGGTTGTAGCCCGGGGGCATGAGGACGATGCCGTGGCCCAGGCGTATCTGCTTCGTCCGCTGGCTGCACGCCGCCAGAAAGACCTCCGGCGCAGACGAGTGGGAGTACTCTTCGAGAAAGTGGTGCTCCACCTCCCAGACGTAGTCGATCCCCAGCCGGTCGGCCACCTCCACCTGCTCTAGAGCGTCCTTAAGCAGCTTGTGCTCGTCGCCGTCGTTCCACGGCCGGGGGATCTGGTGTTCGTAGAAGAGTCCGAACTTCATAGCGTATCCAGGGGATGGGGTGCTGCGAGTGTAGCAACGGGTCTATGGGTCGTCAATAAAGTCGAGGAGATAGGAGATAGGAGTGAGGAGAGGAGTGAGGAGATAGAGGGGTTGGATGTAAACTATGTCGGATTCGAGTGGCTGTCCGGTGGATGCCGATTTGGGGATCACTGGGAGCGCGGGCATCCTGCCCGCATCGGGGTGGGGGTTGGCGAGGAGTGAGAGGGATTGGGTGGTACCCTCGAATGGTTCTCCAGACAGCGTGTTAATAATCTTAGAGAGCCAGAACGGGAGTAGTCGGGGGCACAATGAGGAAGACGGAATCTTCCAGCTCGTGAAGTCGATCGAACAAGTCCGATCAGAACTGGCGGCAGGCGGATACGATCTGACTCGACATGCCTTCAGGCGCATGGCAGAGCGCAATATCAGCGATCACGACATCAGAGAGGCTGGATCACAGGCCGAGGTTGTCGAAGAATACCCCGACGATAAGTACTCTCCGAGTTGCCTTTTGCTAGGCTATACAAGGGCGACTCGGCCCATCCACATACAGGTCTCCCTTCGAGATACTCCTTTCGTGAAGATTGTGACACTATACGAACCAGATCCGAACGAATGGGTGGACGACGTCAGGAGGACGTAGAGATGTTCGAGTGTGCGGTCTGCGGATCAGACGAGTGTCGGGAGGAATTGACCGACGAAGTCTTTCATTTCAGTGAGACCCACTTCCTGGTCGTTGGCATTCCAGCAACCGTCTGCGTGCGCTGTGGGGAGCAGTCCTTCAGTCGTGAGACGGCCGAGAGGGTGCGTTTGATGCTTCATGGCGGTGCGGAGCCAACGAAGACCGTCCCGATGCCGGTGTTTGAGTACGCTGGATAGTATTTCGCCTCGTAGCTTGAGACTTCCGGGTGGGAAGGGGTCGTCGCCTAAGCTGTAGATCGCGGTCTCTATGCGGTCTCGGAATCGAGGTTCGATCCGACGGAGGTTCCTCTGGGCGGCAGGTGCAAGCTCAACACGGTACGTCACCTGTCGGGATTGGACTCCTCTTCACGAAGGGTGTTGAAGAATTCGTGAGCTTCAACTCCTCCTTTCTCCCGCCACTCCCGCCGAGCACTCTCCAACTCGTCACGCTCTTCGGGACTCAGTTCTGAATCAACTTGCCATCGTTTCAATGCCTCGACGATTACGTCCTCAACAGTGTTTCCGGTACTCTTTGCTTCGGTTTCGATTGCAGTGTAGAGTGCCTCGTCGTCCAGAACGAGTGTCAGCTCCTTCATAGATCTCTCCTTGAGTTCCGGATCCTTGTGGCGCGGACCCTCCGGGCTCTATTCTCTCTTTCCTGTCTCTCTTTTCTCGAGCTACACCTTCGAGTACTCCGGGACCGCGATCTGCGTACCGTCCGACAGCTCCGACACCTCGAAGTCCCCGAACATGAGCGGGGACTCGGCCTGCAGAAGGCGCAGGACCTCGAGCGCCAGAGACCTGATCTCCCAGTCCGCGAACGGCGCAGCACGCATCTCGATGAAGTGTCGCCAGGCCCTGACGTTGCCGGTTACAAAGATCTTCGTCTCTGTGGCGTTGGGGAGCACCGCGCGGGCGGCCTGTCGGACCGCTTTCCTGCGATCGGTGTTCGACTCGAAACGCGACCGCGGAAGGACGGTGTTCAGCTTGTCCACCAGCTCCACGTAGCTCGCTGCCGCCGACTCGAGGGCGCTGTCCAGCACGGCGCGGGCCTCATCGGACCCCTCAGCCGCCTCTACCAACGCTGGCGGCAGCACGAAGGACCCCTCGGTCTCATCGACATACCGCTGCGATCTCTGACTGTACGCGAACCCGGCCCGGTGGCGGACCAGCTCGTGGGTCAGGCTTCGTGAGACGCCCGTGAACACGAACCCGTAGTTGACGTGCTCGAAGACCGAACCGTCTTTGGAGCTGAGCAGATTATGGATGAAGTCAGAGATGTCGCGGCGACCGCGCCCGAAGCTCATGTAACACAGTCTGGCCGAGACCTCTATCACCGCCTCCGCCTCGTCCGACCCCGCACGGATGCTGTCCGGAATCGGCGGAAGATCCTCGTCCGAGAGGAAGGACGCGATCTGCTCCCAGTCCACGGATGGCCTGGTTACAAGGTAGACCCTGGGGCTGGATTTGTATTCCATCGACGTAGACCTCTGGCGATTTGCACCATTCTACCAGTGGGAACCGCGTCAACCCAGGACTAACTCAGTGCTCATCACCCCTCTTCCCTCTTCCCCGACTTACGCGACCGTCACGTGACTTGGGGCCAGTCGAACTTGTCGAAGCGACGGTATAGCTCGTCGACCGCTTCAGTCGTGATGGAAACCCCGCTCTCGACCAACTCGATGTTCGACCGCAGGTGCGACAGGTTGGTGGTGCCCACGAGTGCCGTGTCCACCTCCGGATGCGCGAAGACGAAGCCCATTGCCAGCACGATGGAGTCGTCTGCAGCGCCGAAGACAGGTCCAGTCCGTCCCATCTCCTGGGTCCGCTCTAAGTACGCGATATGAGGGTAGTTTCCGTAGGTGGGTGTTCCGGGGCCTTTACCCCACATCCCCATGGCCAACGTCCGCTTGACGATCACCCCCATGTCCCTGGCCCTTGCCGCGCCGAAGAGGCCTTTGCGGGGCCGCTGGTCCAGCAGGTTGAAGCTCGTCTGGAGGGTGTCGAACACGCCGGTGTCTACCGCCCACCGCGCGGCCTCGTTGTCGCCGCTGTAGCCCAGGAATCTGGTCTTGCCCGCCTCCCTGGCCCTGAGCATGGCGTCGATGATTACGTCGCGGTTCAAGGTCAACAGGTCGGTCTGGGGTTCGGGAGAATGGAGCTGCAGTATGTCCAGGTGGTCGGTCTTCATCCTCTTAAGGCTGCGGTCGACGCTCTCCGCGATCTCCACCGCGCTAGACGCGCCCGGGAACTTGGTTGCCAGAACATACTCATCACGGCGATGAGCTATGGTCTCTCCGATGAGCTCCTCGGTGTTTCCGTAGCCTGCCGCCGTGTCGAGGAAGTTGATGCCGTCGTCAAGGGCCGCCTCCAGCACCCGGCCGGGGTCGGACACGTCCTTGCCGCGTGCTCCGCCAGTTGAGATCGATGCCAGACCGAACCCCAGTTGGGTTACTTCGAGGCCTGTCCTGCCAAGTCTCCTCGTCTCCATGTCGACAGACCTCCCAAGTCTCCAGACTGAGTGTAACACCTCGCCATCGGACTCGGATTTGAGGAGATTACGGTTGACGCGCGGTGCGAGTTCTCCCGACTATGATCACCGGAACTCTCGGTCCGGCGATTGCGGGCGATGGCGCGGATTCCGGGGAAGCTGCGTCAACCCAAGACTAGCTCAGCTTTCGCCGCCCCTTAGCCTGGGGTCAAGCAGGTCCCTTACAGCGTCGCCGAACATGTTTATGCCGTAGACGACCACAGTCAGGCACAGACCGGGATAGAGGGCCAGCTCGGGCTTCGTTTCCATGTAAAGGCGCCCTTCGTGGCTGAGCATCCCGCCCCAGCTGGGAATGTCAGGAGGCAGGCCAAACCCGAGGAAGCTGAGACTGGCCTCCCAGAGGATCATGCTACCGATCGCAATTGTGAATATGACGATTGTGGGAGCCACGATGTTGGGCACAACGTGGTGTGTTACCAGTCTTGCGTTAGTGTTGCCAATAGCCCTCGCCGCCAGGAAGTAGTCATACTCTTTAATGCCGATAACCGCACTTCTCACTACTCTTGACGTGCCGATACCGTGAAGTACGCCCATGACGAGTATTATCTGTAAAATACCTGGCCCTACTACGGACATTATGGTCAACAGGATAAGTAGTGACGGAAAGGCTATCACAGCATCCACAAGCCTCTGCAGCGTCACATCATACTTGCCGCCAAAATATCCCGAGGGGACGCCGACGATAGCGGCGACCACCACTGCGGCACTAGTCGCACCGAGGCCTACAATTAGTGAGACGCGGGCCCCGTGGATAAGACGGCTGAGGATATCTCTTCCCAACTGGTCTGCACCGAGCAGGTACTTCGATGATGGTCCGACAAACCTGTCGAGCAGTTTGATCTCGTCCATCTCATGGGGAGCCAGGACATCCGCAAAGATGCCGGAGAACAGCAGAATGAGGACTATGACGCCACCAACGACCCCCAATGGCTTGTCCCGCAGCAGCCTGACGAAGAAGTCTGCCAATGGCCGGCGCCTCTTCGTTTGGAATTCTGGTCTGGTGATGTCCTGAAGCTGACTCATCTATCCGTCTCGACTACCCGTATCGAACTCTGGGGTCCAGATAGGCATAGGAGATATCCACCAACAAATTCGCTCCCACTACCGCGGTCGCAATCAGCAAGTTTATTCCGGAGACCATGGTATAGTCTCTGTTCTCCAGAGAATCTAGTAGAAGACGTCCCATTCCTGGCAAAGTGAATATCTGCTCTGTGATTATCGTGCCACCTACCAGCAGAGGCAGCTCCAAGCCTACTATGGTGATCACCGGGATGAAGGCGTTCTTCAGAGCGTGTCTCGTGACTACCACCCTCTCCCCAAGCCCCTTGGCAAAGGCAGTCCTGATATAGTCCTGCCTCAGCACCTCCAGCATCATGGTGCGTGTCATTCTCATGGTAACCCCGGACATGAACATGCCCGTAATAGAACCTGGGATGATGAACTGCGCGAGGTTCCCGATCGGGTCCTCAGCGAAAGGAATAACCTCCAACGGTGGCGACCACCCCCACCAGATAGCTGGGTAGAGGATAACCATGGTTGCCAACCAGAAGGTCGGTACGGCGAGAAGGGCTATAGCGAAGCTACGGCCTACGTAGTCGCCAACTGAGTCCTGCCGATATGCCGAATAGACACCGATGGGCAGCCCTAACAGCAGTGCGACTATTATTGCGAGAAGGCCGAGCTCGAAGGTTACCCCTACTCTGCTGAGGATCTCCCGCGTCACCGGTTGGCCTGAGCGGAGGGAGTCACCCAGACTCCCGTGTAGGAAAATATCGCCCATCCAGCGGCCGTATTGGACGTGTATCGGTACGTCAAGGCCAAAAGCGCGTTCGATTGCCTCCCGGTCGACGGACCCACCGCGTGTTATCGCCCTCTGCATAATAGTATCTACTATGTCGCCAGGCATGAGGCGCATGATCAGGAAGACTACGACTGAGATGAGAAAGAGAGTCGGTATGATCAGCAGCAGTCTCTTGATTAGGTAATCACGCATGTCAGCCCTTAGCAGCGGCTAATGTTCACTATGCCCATCAATGCAGTTGCCGGGGGACTCGCCCCCGGCAACTTTATAGGGCACTTGGAAGGGCCTCCGGATAGCATCCGGTGGACCCCCGTGGTTATCGCGAAGTACCGAGGATCAGTGCCCCATCTTCGTCTTCATGTCCTGGTCGACCCACATGTACATAATAGGTTCGACCCAGAAGTCCTCACTGCCGCCCAGCTCACCTCGGTACCCTTTGAGCCAAGGGTGGATCAGGTTAAGCGCATCGACGACGGGTGGGAAGGCAAACGCATACATCTCGGAGGCGAAGTACAGGTCTGCCTCTTTGAACAACCTCTTCTTCTCTTCTCGGCTGGGGGCCGAGTCTACCGCGTCCATCAGTGCATCGAACTCTGGGTCACTAACCCCGAACCTGCTGCTGCCCCCCCAACCCTTGACAGAGTGGAAGCGACCACGCAGAGCGGGAACCGGATCGAGGTTCTTGTGTCGGCAGCCGCAGTGGGTTATTCCTTCATAGAGCGTACCGCCGTGGCGTACCTCCATGGCCGCGGCATCAGGAATCACATTGAGCTCGACCTCAACGCCGATAGCCTTCCAGTAACTGTGAGCTATCTGATACACGTCTACATCGTTCCCCCAAGCTGGGGAGGCATCGTGTCCCGTCCTGAACCGTACTCCGTCTTCAAGGCGGGGATACCCAGCCTCATCGAGAAGCTTCCCGGCGGCCTCCGGGTCGTACTCGTACTGCCACTGAACCTCTTCAGGCCACTCGTCGAACCTATAGTAGTAGCCTCTCGCACCCTCGGCAGCAATCCCCCAAGGTGTTGGGTTTGCATAGCCACTATAGTAGATCCTAGCAACCTCCTCGAGGTTAAGTGCCTTCTGCAAGGCGACGCGCACTCTCTTGTCACTAAAGGGCGGCCGATCACTCCGGAATCCGACATTCCCGGGAGGAGCACCAGCTACGGATAGCACAACGAGTTCGGGGTTGGTCCGCCGAAGACTCTGTACCTGGTCAATTGTTGGACGTGTGATCCCTCCCATCCATGCATTCTTGCCGGTACGCATCGCCGCCAACCGCGTCGCCAATTCCGGCATGATGAAGAGCTTGACCTCGTCGGCATAGGGCAGGCGGAGATCCAAGTCCGGGTGACGTGGATCAGACTTCCAGTAGTCGGGATGCTTTTCGAAAGTGAAGGAGGAGTCGCTGACCACATCGGTCAACGCGAACGGGCCGGTGCCGACAACATTCCTCCAGTCAGTCATGTCCCCATGCTCTTCGATGACCTCCGGGGGAACTATGAGGCCTAATGAGTAGGCATAGAAGTACAGCACGTCCAATGTGTCAAAGGTAAATTCCGACGACTTGACCTCAATCGTCCATTTGTCGGTAGCCTCAACGGAGTCTACGGATACATTCGCAAGATAAGCAAAGCCATTGCCCGGCCCTGCGTCGGCGAAATCGCCCAGCCCGAAATTACGGTGGAAGGTAAACTCGACGTCGTAGGCATCCAGCTCCCGACCGTTCATCTCCCCCTTATTCTGCCAGTGGACGCCCTTACGGATGTGGAAGATGGTGGTCAGGGGGTCCGGCTGCTCCCAGCTCTCCGCGAGGGCCCCTGCTACCGTGTCTATGGAGGTGAACCCTGACTTGGCCCAGTCAAACTCGTCAGGGGATATCGACCAGTCCATATGACCCAGGTTCTCAAGGGTCAGCTTCATAGGGACGATGTTGCCAGTTATATGCCAGGGATCGAAATCCGTGAGGTTTATTCCCAGGGCCATGGGTATAGTTCCTCCAAACTGGGGCCTCTCCACCAGGTCACCCCAGACGTTATAAGCGTACCTATCCGTCTGGGTTACTACCTTCGTGGTTCCGGGTACCACTCTTTCGATCACCACGGTCTCCCCGGGGACTTCCACCTCTTTCACGACCTCTTGGACGATGGTGACAGTCTGGCCAGGAACCTCGACGGTCTTGACGACTTCCTTCTCAACCACCACGGTCTCGCCGGGGACCTCTACGGTCTCTGTTACCACTCTCTCGATCACCACAGTCTCTCCGGGGACCTCGACGGTCTTGAGGACCTCCTTTTCCACCACCACGGTGTCGCCGGGGACCGGTACCTCTTTTACGACCTCTTTGACGACGGTCTCGCCCGGTACTTCGATGGTCTCCGTAACCACCTTCTCAACCACCACGGTCTCACCAGGTACTTCGATCCTCTCCGTAGCGCCGCAGGCCGCTGCGAGCACCAGTAGCATGACTGCAGATACGGAGATCACTAGCCAGTTAATTCCAAGCGCCTTACTCATTCTGTTTCCTCCCCGTCTAATGCCTAGGCGCCAGCACACAACCCACACCGAGGCGAATTGAGGCGTTTATATCACGCTCCAGCAGTGCGGTCAAGTCCCCTTCCTCACGGTCGATTCACCGACCCCGCCTCCGCGGGGGCAGGCTCTGACGATTGGAACAAGGGACTGGCAGGTGCGGCCTAGCGTGACCGGGCAGCCGCCTCCCCCCTGGATTGCCGATCGGCGAGCCCGCCACGGCGGGGTTCCGGCACGCCCCTCCACGGCGGGCAGGCGCGGCGCATCCAAGAGCTTCGCCGGAAAGACTGATGGCGCGTAGCGACGTAGATTTAGGCGGTGGAATTGGGGTCACGGTCGAGGGAGGCCGGGCGTGTGAAAGAAAACGGGCACCGTCACGGGGGACGATTGACGGAGATGTGACCGGGAGAGACCTTTCACTTCCCTCGAGTCCGGGATGGAGGCTCTTGGGTAGACCTGGGGAATTCGGGTTGACCCGGATGATGAACGCACATAGAATCGACCTCGCTAGGGAGGTGTCGAATGACCATGGACGGACTAACCGACAAGATCTACGGGTGTCTCATGGGAGGTCTCATCGGCGATGCGATGGGTGCTCCGACGGAGGGCAAGCACTATGAGAGGATCATTGAGGAGTTCGGCCCGGACGGTGTGACCGACTTCGAGGGCGTCGGCACTGATGACACCGCCATCCGTGGTCAGTTGATCGATGCTATCTTCAAGGGCGACGGGCGTCCGACGGTCGACCACTTCGGACAGTCGTTCCTGGACTTCAAGGAGCAGAATCGTCGACTGTGGTTCATTCCTGTGCATAACGCCGTCCACAAGTTCGAAGCCGGGTTGGTGCTGCCGGCCTACGCCGGGTGAGGCAACATGCAGAGCTCCTCATCGGCGATGGCGATATCCCCCATGGGAATCATAAACGCGTGCGACCCTCGGCAGGCGGTACTGGAGACCCTGGACGTAGCGTCGTTCATCCACAACGGTCCCTCCGGCTACTGTCGGGATGCCGCTTGCGCGATGGCCGCCGCGGTCGCGGCCGCCTTCGATCCCGATGCGACGATCGAGACCGTGGTTGACGCCGCGACGCGGTACCTCCTGCCGGTGAGCGCAGGCGAGATCAAGGGAACGATCGCCCGCGCACTCGACCTCGCTGCAGAGGTGGACTCGTATGAACAGTTTCGCGAGGGCTTCTATGCCAACTTTGGAAGGTCCATGCTCGCAGACTCCATGGAGACGATCCCCGCCACCCTTGCGATACTAACGCTGGCCGGAGGCGACCCCGAGCGCTCGATCATCTGGGGAGCGAACTTCGGCCGAGACGCAGACACCATCGCCACGATGATCGGAGGCGTGGTCGGTGCGCTGCATGGTGCATCCGGTCTGCCGCCCACGTGGATCGCCAAGGTGGAGGCTAACCCGGACGTGACCTATCGAGATACGGCGGAGCAACTGGCGCTGATCGTCCGTAGACGCCTTGACGACTCCAAGGAAAGGATCGCCACTGTGGAGGCGCTGGAGTAATTCCCCCGTCAAACGGCTTTCAGCTATCCATCCAGCTCAGAGACACTCTCCTATAAGGGAGTTAGCCTCTGTCAGTAAACCTAGATAAACTCCGTATATTCAGCCGGGGCTTTAGGCTTCCGGCTTAAACCTCGATAACCCCGGTATAACGGCTCCAGGAAGTTTAGGCTCCGGTAGTAAACCGCGGTAAACTCCCTTTAACCACGCTACAGCCCGAGCGCACGCTCGGCGGCCTCTAGCATAACGTGCACCGGCGCCTCTCGTCCGGTCCACATCTCCAACGAGGCCGCTCCCTGGTAGACCAGCATCGGCAGTCCGCCGACGCCCCTGGCTCCAGCGTTCTCCGCCATTTGGAGCAAGGCCGTCTCGGCGGGGTTGTAGACCATGTCGTAGACCACGGACTCGGAAGAGATCGCCTCTTGCGGTATGGGCGACTCGCCCTCCGCCGGACCGTGTAGCATACCGACCGACGTCGAGTTGACTATGAGGTCGGATCCTCTGCAGATTCCGACGAGGGCGTCGTCGTACAGATCGCAGGCCTCTGTGGGGATGCCAGCGCATCCGATCTCAGCCGCAAGATCGCGGGCGCGTTCGATCGTCCGGTTTGTAATAGTCAGCGATGCCGCGCTTTCCATCGCGAGCGCAAACGCCGCAGCTCTCGCCGCGCCGCCCGCGCCGATCAGGACCACGTCCGCGCCGCACGGATCGAAGTCTGCCTCGACCTTGAGAGAGTTGATGAACCCGTACGTGTCGGTGTTCGCCCCCACCAGCCGGCCTTCCCGCTTGACGATGGTGTTTACGGCGCCGATCTGAGTCGCAAGCTCGTCGACCTCGTCGATGTACGCGATCACAGCCTGCTTGTGCGGGACAGTGACGTTGGCTCCGAGATAGGAGTCTTCACGGAGCCTGCTTACGCCTCCACCCAGATCTTCTGGCTTCGTCTCCCAGGCGTCGTAGGTCGCGTCGATTCCGAGGTAGTCGAACGCCGCCTGGTGCATAGGCGGCGAGATCGAGTGGCGGATCGGGTATCCAAAGATCCCGGCGAGAAGCGTCATGGTTCAATACTTTCGCGTTACGTCGCCCCTACGGCAGCGGTGCAACATCCTGGGTCGTTCCGGCGGAGGTCTTGGATGCGCCGCGCCTGCCCGCCGTGGAGGGGCTGCCGGAACCCACGAAGTGGCTCGCCGCTCGGCAATCCAGGGGCCGGGGGGCGAACGCGCTCGATGGGGGGTCCCTCACAAGAGCGCAACGAGTATAGCAGGACACGCCCCTGTGCTAACATGGCTCCACTTCTACAGATAGGAGCCGACCGGTGGATTCGAAGAGCCTTGAACAAGATCTGCTGTTCGCGGTCGTCAAAGACAGGTACGGTCACCTGCTGACCGACGATGAGCTCGAAGAGGTCCGCAAGACGGTCACCAGTCTGGCCGACTTCGTCCGACCGCTGAGAGCGGCCCGCCTCGCAAGCGATGTCGAGCCGTTTGCGACTTTCAGACCCTTCCGCGCAGACCGAGATGTCTGACGATCTCGTCTTCACCCCGGTCCGGAGACTCGGCGAGCTCATCCGGAATCGGCAGCTCTCCCCGGTGGAGCTGGCCGAGCTCTGCCTTGCGCGACTCGAATACCTCGGTCCGAGATTCAACGCCGTGGTGACGGTAACCGGAGAGCGTGCGCTGGCGACGGCTCGGCTAGCGGAGTCGGAGGTTGCTGACGGGCAGGTCCGAGGTCCGCTCCACGGCGTCCCTTGGGGGGCGAAGGACCTGCTCGCGACATCCGGAGGAATCCCGACGACGTGGGGCGCCGAGCCGTTGAGGGACCAGCAGTTCGACTACGACGCTACTGTCGTATCCAGGCTCCAAGAGGCAGGGGCGCCGCTTGCCGCCAAGCTTGCGATGATCGAGATCGCCGGCGGGATGGGGTATAACCAGCCGAACGCCTCCCTGACCGGCCCGCCGCTTAATCCCTGGAACACCGAGCGCTGGACAGGCGGTTCCTCGAGCGGCTCGGGAGCGGCGGTTGCCGCTGGCCTGGTGCCATTCGCGATCGGCTCCGAGACGTTCGGGTCTATCCTGTCGCCTTCCAACAACTGTGGACTGTCCGGCCTGCGTCCGACTTACGGCCGCGTGTCCCGGTATGGCGCGATGGCGCTCTGCTGGACGCTCGACAAGCTCGGCCCGCTGTGCATGACCGCCGACGACTGCGGCCTCGTCCTCGAGGCGATCTCAGGCCCCGACCCAAACGACCCGACGACGTACTCTCGCGGATTCGAGTATGACGCCGCGTGGGAGCCGGGCAGGAAGTTTAGGATCGGAGTGCTCAGGGACATCGCGGAGGGCGCGGAGGAAGGGGTCCGGACCAATTTCGAAGCCGCACTTGACTCGTTGACAGACCTCGCCGACGTGGCCGAGGTCGCGATCCCGGACCTGCCCTACGTCGAGGTCGGGCGCACGATTCTGATGGTCGAGTCCGCCAGCGCCTTCGAGGACTTCCTTGCCGACGGCGGCCCGCGGGGCCTCACCGCCCCAGAGGACCGATACGCGCCGTACGCCCGGACCGCTATCCTCGCGACTGACTACGTCAGGGCACTTCGACTGCGTGGCGTGATCGCCAGGGAGATCGACGCCGCCATGACCGGCTTCGACGCATGGGCCGCGCCAACGTCTCCCACCACCGCCACGCCGGTCGACCAGCAGTTCCGCCGCACGACCACGGGTCCTGGCGACCTGATGGGCGCTATCGGCAACGGATGCGGCCTGCCGTCGATCTCGGTGCCCAGCGGATTCGACGACGACGGCCTTCCAACGGGAATCCAGTTCATGTCCCGCGCCTACGACGAGAACTCCTGCCTCGCCATCGCGAGGGCCTACCAGGCCTGCACCGACTGGCACACCAGACACCCGGAAGGGCTCTAGCCGAGCGGCTCGAGGCTCGCGCGTACGCCCGCCAACCCTGACTCTGGCGGAGAGCCAGAGCCGGCGAAGGTCGGGGCCGGAGTCCAGGGGAGGGTAGTCGCACGTTCCCTGAACGGCGAAAATGAGAACGGAATCCATCAGACGGCTACGACCTCGTGGCGAAATGACGGGCACAATCGTCGCCATAGGCGGTGGAGACCTAAGCACCCTTGCGACCGAGCCGATCGACAGGGCGATTATCGAGCTTGCGGTAAAGTCGAAGCCGAATGTCCTGTTCGTCCCGACGGCCAGCAGCGACTCGATGTCCTTCTACAGTCCGGATGACTGGAGCTACATCGCGGTCACGGGCATGGGCAGCATGCGATCCCTACGTCTTGACTGTCTCCGTTTCCGTTTCCGCCAGCTCAACCCGCAGGCGGAATCCCAGGGCGCGGATGAGCTTGTACACCGTCTCGAATGACGGGTTGCCGGACTCGGACACGGCCCTGTAGAGGGTCGCTATCCCGACGTCGATGTCATTGGCCAGCTCGCCGTTCATGCGTTTCTGGGCGCGGGCGATGTCTCCAAGTGCGCGACGGATCAGCCTACCCTCAAGCCCGGCATCCTCGTCTTCCTCGATGGTGTATAGGATGTGGTACAGCGCGTCCTCTTCCGTCTCGATGTAGTCGGCGGCGTCCCACTTGGTGAACGTCTCGCGGGTGCGTGTCTCAGTCATTGCTTATCCCCTCAGTTCCTCGGCGATGCTCTTGGCCGTGTTCATGTCTCGCTGTTGGCTGTCCTTGTCGCCTCCACAGAGTAGAATGATGATGGTCTGATCCTCGTGGATGTAGTACAGGCGGTAGCCTGGCCCGTAATTGATGCGGAGTTCCCAGATTCCCTCGCCGATCGCGTGGTGGTCACCAAAGTTGCCCTCCAGGATACGGTTTAGGCGGGTGCTGATTCGCCGTTGTGCCCGACGGTCTCGGAGTCGGCGAAACCACCGGTTGTAGGTCCCGCTCGTCCGTATCTCTACCATGATCCAAGCGTATCATATATGATAAAATAATATCCAGTAGTTTTGGGGCAATTCGGAGGCGGGCCGCATCCGCGACGCTTGGGCCTCAAGCTGCTGGCTCATCTGCAACTTCTGCATTAGCTGCTGGTACCGGCCGTCGGCCAGCGCCACCTGCTCGCGCTGCCATAGTACCGGTGGAGCACGGTGCGGAAGCAAGGCTTTAGCAGATCGCCGCTGGGGGAGATTCGGTGTGTCGCGGGGTGGGTGGATCGTAGTCGGCCCGCGCCTACGACGAGAACTCTTGCCTCGCCATCGCACGGGCCTACCAGTCGGTCACCGACTGGCACACCCACCATCCGGACGACCTCACGTAGGTCGGTGGTCTCACGATGGGCAGAATCGTCGCGATAGGCGGAGGCGACCTAAGCACCCTTGCGACCGAGCCGATCGACAGGGCGATAGTCGAGCTTGCGGAAAAGTCGAAGCCGAACGTCCTGTTCGTCCCGACGGCCAGCAGCGACTCGGTCGAGTATTGGGAGGTCTTCGACCGCGTCTACGGCGATGAATACGGTTGCCAGACCGACGTGCTGTTCCTCTTGGGACCGGCGCCCTCGATGAATTTGGTTTCCGATAAAATCCGGTGGGCGGACATCGTGTACGTCGGCGGCGGATACACACTCAAAATGATGAGGCGGTGGCGACGGTTGGGCGTCGACGACCTGCTCCGAACGGCGTTCGAGGAAGGCAAGGTGCTCTGCGGGATCAGCGCCGGAGCCATCTGCTGGTTCGAGCGAGGGCACAGCGATTCGATGTCCTTCTACAGTCCGGATGACTGGAGCTACATCGCGGTTACGGGCATGGGGCTGATTCCTGGCTTCGCCTGCCCCCACTACAATGGGGGCACAGACGACTTCCCGCGCCGGCACAAATTTCACGAGATGCTGAGAGGAAGGGGCGGCCACGGTATCGCGATCGACGATGACTGCGCCGTCGCGTTCGTCGACGACGGCTACAGCGTAGTGCCGGCGACCGCGGACGCGGGAGCCTACGTCGTAACGATCGATCGTGGAAACGTGATCAAACGTAAGTTACCGTCCACCTCGACGTACCTCCCGCGGCGGGACCTGTTCGACATGGCCTGAGGAATCGTTTTAGGTAAGGAGCAACCTATGACACACGATCTTGTGCTTCACGGTGGACGCGTGATTGATCCGGAGTCCTGGCTTGAGGCGATCCGAACCGTCGGAATCACGAGTGGGACCATCGTCGAGATTACCGACGCTGATTTGGAGGGCAACGAGGAGATCGACGCGACCGGGCTAGTGGTCGCTCCTGGCTTCATCGATCTCCACTCCCACGGTCAGAACCCTGAGAACTACGAGGTCCAGGGCCGAGACGGCGTAACGACCGTGCTCGAGTTGGAGGTGGGCGCGGGAGACGTTGACTCCTGGTACGCCGAGCGAGAGGGGACGTCCCTGATTAACTTCGGCGCCAGCGTGGGGCACATCCCGGTCCGGATCGCCGTGATGAACGATCCGGGGGACTTCCTGCCCGTCGCGGACGCCGCGTTCAGAGAGGCGACATCCGATGAGCTCCATCAGATCAAGTGCGGCATTGAGACCGAGCTCCAACAGGGTGCGCTGGCAGTCGGTTTCGGACTCGACTACACGTGTGGCTGCTCGCGGTGGGAGGCGCTCCAAGTGTTCAGAGTCGCCGCGAAGTACGGTGCGTCCTGCCACGTCCACCTGCGCGGCAAGGGGCACAAGGACCCTATGAGCAGCATCGAGGCCGCGGAAGAGGTGATCGCCGCCAGTGCCATCTACGGTGCCCCTCTCCATATCGTTCACGTCCAGAGCACAGGGATGCATGCCACGCAGGACACGCTCGTCATAATCGAGGCGCCCGCTCCAGGGGCCTCGACGTTACGACCGAGTGCTATCCGTACTCCGCCGGAATGACCGCGATCGACTCCGCGCTGTTCAGCGAAGGCTGGCAGGACAAGTACGGCATCGACTACGACAGCCTGCAGTGGGCCGAGACCGGCGAGCGGCTAAACGGGTCCACTTTCGCGAAATACCGGGAAATCGGCGGGATGGTAATTGTCCATTCAACACCGCAGTCGGCAGTCGACTCAGCGGTGTCAAGCCCGCTGACCGCGATCGCGACCGACGGCTTTCTTCGCCAGGGCAAGGGTCACCCGAGGACAGCAGGGACCTACTCGCTGATCCTCGGGCGGTACGTCCGGGAGCGACGGCTGCTCACTCTATCGGACGCTATCCGCAAGTCGTCGCTCATGCCCGCTGAGAGGTTGGAGTCGCGGTCGCCCGCGTTTAGGACTAAGGGCCGGCTTCAACCGGGCATGGACGCCGATCTTGTGATCTTCAACCCGGAGACAGTCGTCGACAATGCCACGTATGAAAGTCCCGCCGTGCCTCCGACGGGAATCGAACACGTTATCGTCGTCGGCACACCGGTCGTTGCGAACTCCAAGATTCTCCCCGCGGTTCTTCCGGGCGGAGGGATCAAGGCGACGCTCAGTTAGTCGTCGGCGGCAACGCAGGTGCGGCCGTCGCACCGGCGAAACAGACCAGGTTTCAAACCGGAATTACCCAAACTAAGCTGCCTCTTCACTGTTCGCCGGCCCTGAGCCTGGGGTCGAGCAGGTCCCTCGATGCGTCGCCGAACATGTTTAGCTCATATATCGTCAGGGTCAGCGCCAAGCCGGGCCAGATCACTATCCGGGGGGCGCTCTCCATGTAGCTGCGGTTTTCTCCGCTGATCATCCCGCCCCAGCTAGATACATCGGGAGGGAGGCCAAATCCGAGGAAGCTCAGGCCCGTCTCGGGAAGGATAGTTCCGCCAACCGACATCGAGAAGCTCACAATCAGCATCGGCAGCACATTAGGGAGCTTGTGGCGCAACATTAACCGCCACCGGCCGCAGCCGATGGCCATCGCCGCGTTAAAGTAGGAGGTACTGTCAAGATTTGTGTGTAAATTGGGGAAGGAGCTCATCCGACCAGTTTCGGTTGAGATGGCTGATGACTACGTAGATGATGCGATCGACACTGGCTGAGTTCTGAAAGCAGCTCATGGGTCTGGTCCGGCGACGGACCTCCCTGAACGCACGTTCGATGGCGTTGGTTGTTCGGACCTTGCGCCAGTGGGTTTTGGGGCAGGCCAGGAACGGCAGCAGCTCATCTAGGTCGTCCTCGATGCACTGGACAGCCCCCGGCGCTCTCTGTCGCCACAGTTCATCCCATTGGCCGAAGCGCACGATAGCCTCCCTTCGTGTGTGCGCCTGAAAGATCGTCTTGGCGCCCGCTAGACACTTCTCCTGGATCGTCCGGGGCAGCTTGGCAGCTACATTCCTGATCTTGTGCGCCCAGCAACGCTTACGAGGAACGTATGGATAGACCATGTCCAACGCGTTGTGTAGACCCCTGCAACCCGCGGCGGCGGGTCACCATCTGAAGCGATTCCCCGTTCAGACCTCGTCTACGAAGACTGTCTATGAACGCAGTCCACTGCGCCTCGCTCTCTGAGGGTGCCTGCCGAAAGTCGATCAGCTCGAGTAGCCCATCATGCCTGATACCGTACGCACACAGCACCAACCGTCTCTTCACTCCCCTCGCACCCTTGACTCTGAGTACTATCCCATCGAAGAACAGATAACGGTAGCAGTCCATCAGAGGCCTTGAGTGAAAGCGTCGCACCTCTGAATCCAGGCTCCGGCAGATACGGGAGACGGTCTGCGCGCTCATCCCCCTACCCAACAGAGGCTCGATCACATCGCGCACCCTCTGTGTGCTCACCCCGCTCAGGAACATCTCCCGCACCATGCGGTTGACCCGCTGCTGTCTGCGTTAGTATCGCGGAATCACCTGGGTGTGATAATCGCCGTCTCGATCCCTTGGAATCCGGATACCCTCTATGGAGCCCAGTTCGGTCAGAAGACCGCGACTTCGATATCCGTTGCGATAGCCTCGTCTGACTTCGGTCCGCCGGTACTTGGACGCTCCGAGCTCCCGCAGCAGCTCCTCCTCCATCGAGTCCTCCAGTAACCGTTTGACCGCAGAACCATTTGTATCCTTCACCTCTCCCCACCACTCATCCTCGTCCTTGACCTCCGACCATCGATCGACTAATGTTCGTTCTGTCAGGTCCTTTATCCTGACCATGGGCGTAGCCTCCTGCTTGAGCTTTGTGGAAGGGTACGCCCCTTTCTCTTCTTGCACACCCAACGTTACGCTACCCTGAGCCTGTCTCAGGTTGACGCTGACTTCACTGAATGCTAAGCTTGATTCTCAACAGTTCGGCTACGCCGATTCATCTTTGCTTGGACGGGGAGTAGTACCGCGGCGCGTCAGCGCACAGAGATCTGGATCTAGCTGAGAGTCCGGACGCAGAGCCCGCGGGAAGTCGCCCCTGAGCATTCTGCCCGAAGGGGGAGGACGGTTCTGGACAGGATTCCAACCTGCAGGCTAGGACGGTCCAATCATACCAGTCCCCTGTGTAAGCCAGGACGGGGTGGCACCGTTATCAAGCCGACGAGAGGTCCCGAGCGATCCTCGGGGCAACTTGGGTGGTACCGCGGGGTACCTATCGTGAAATGATCGGTCCCGTCCCAAATGTGGACGGGATTTTTTGATTAACCAAGTTTGACGGTCCTGGCGTCGAGCTCGACTGAAGAGCAGACGACCGACAGGCCAAGGAGGTCCGGAAGCCATGCGACTCACAGGCGCACAGATAGTCTGCGAAGCCCTTATTCGAGAAGGCGTTGATGTGATCTTCGGCTTGCCCGGAGGTGCTATCCTGCCTCTCTACCAGACCCTGCCGCAGTATCCCGAGATCAGGCACATCCTCGTCAGGCACGAGCAGGGCGCGGCCCACGCCGCGGACGGCTATGCCAGGGTCACCGGCAGGCCCGGAGTCGCCTGGGCGACCTCTGGACCGGGCGCGACCAATCTTGTAACCGGCATCGCGACCGCACAGATGGACTCCGTTCCCATGGTCGTGGTAACCGGCCAAGTCGGGAGGGCGGCGATCGGGTCCGACGCGTTCCAGGAGACCGACACTACCGGAATCACACTCCCGATAACCAAGCACAACTACCTCGTTATGCACGCGTCCGAGATCGCTCGCGTGATCAAGGAGGCGTTCTACATCGCGAACTCGGGGCGACCTGGCCCAGTCCTGGTGGACATTCCGAAGGACGTCTTCACCGAAGAGGTGGAGGTCGAGTGGCCAGACCAGATCAACCTTCCCGGATACAAGCCCAACCTAGAAGGGCACGGCCTCCAGATCAAGAGAGCGGCAGAGCTCATCAAGGAAGCTCGCCGGCCCGTCATCATCGCCGGGCACGGAGTAATCATCTCGCGTGCCTACGATGAGCTCAAAGAGCTTGCCGAGAAGGCCCAGATCCCAGTCATCACGACGCTGCTTGGGATAAGCTGCTTTCCGGAAGACCACGTACTGAGCGTCGGGATGCCCGGCATGCACGGCATGGCGTACGCAAACCTCGCTATCGAGGAGGCCGACCTGCTCATCGCGCTCGGCATGAGGTTCGACGACCGGATAACCGGCGACACTTCTACGTTTGCGACCGGGTCGAAGAAGATCCACGTCGATGTCGACCCGTCCGAGATCGGAAAGAACATCGCCGTCGACGTCCCGATTGTGGGCGACCTGAAGAACGTCCTGATCGGCCTGAATCGCCAGGTGAACGATGCCACGCGGGTCGACTGGCTGCATCGCATCGAGGAGCTGAAGCGAGACCACCCTTCGATGCTCGTCCGCGATACGGACAAGCTGATCCCACAGTATGTGATCAAGGAGATCGACCGGGCCACCGGAGGACGCGCGGTTATCGTGACCGGCGTCGGACAGCACCAGATGTGGGCCGCCCAGCACTACACGTTCAACGAGCGGTGCACGCTGGTCTCGTCCGGAGGCGCGGGCGCGATGGGCTACGAAGTGCCCGGCGCGATGGGAGCGCAGGTCGGCTGTCCAGACAAGGTGGTCTGGTCGATCGCCGGAGACGGCGGCTTCCAGATGACGATGTGCGAGCTTGCCACTATGGTGGAGAACCGGATCCCGGTGAAGATCGCAATCATCAACAACGGATTCCTCGGCATGGTCAGGCAGTGGCAGGAGCTGTTCTACGAACGGTCGTATGTGGCCACCGGATACTCCGGGAACCCTGACTTCGTGAAACTTGCCGAAGCGTTCGGCATCTTCGGCGCAAGGGTGACCGACAAGACCCAGGTCGGGACCGCCATCACCAAGGCGATGGAGTTCGACGGTCCCGCGATTGTGGACTTCGTGGTGGAGCAGGAAGAGAATGTGTACCCGATGATCCCGTCCGGGATGTCGGTCAGCGACATGATCGAAGAGCCACGCCCACAGGAGGTGCTGAGGTAACATGGCCACTCGAAATGGCGTGGACGCCGGCCACACGATAACCGCACTAGTCGAAGACAAGCCAGGCGTCCTGAACCGAATCACCAGCATGTTCCGTAGGCGCGGATACAACATCGCGAGCCTCGCTGTCGGCCACAGCGAGATCCCAAGCCTTTCGCGAATGACGTTCGTCGTCGAGGGCGACCCGGGGACGGTCGAGCAGGTGGCCAAGAACCTCAACAAGCTCATCGACGTGATCAAGGTCGTCGACGTGTCTGACATGGAAAGCGTCCGGCGCGAGCTGGCGCTGATCAGGGTCCGGTCGGACGTACGAACTCGCAGCGAGATCATGCAGATCGTCGACATTTTCCGGGCGAACATCGTCGATGTGGCTCCGGAGTCCTTGATCGTCGAGGTAATCGGCGACGAAGAGAAGGTCGATGCGCTGATCGAGCTGCTCCGGAGCTTCGGCGTTCTCGAGGTGATGAGAACCGGCACGGTCGCGATGAGCCGCGGCATGACCACCCCGATCACGGACGCCCCGCGCATGAGAATGGAGAGCGGCCTGTAACCCGCGACCGATCCCACCTACAACCAGGAAAGAGGGAAACTTCATATGGCAACGATGTTCTACGAGAACGACGCAGACCTCTCACTGCTTGAGAACGGTACGATTGGCGTCATCGGCTACGGCAGCCAGGGACACGCGCACGCGCTGAACCTCAAAGACTCCGGCCTCGACGTGATGGTCGGTCTCTATGAGGGCAGCCGGAGTTGGGAGAAGGCTGAGGAGGACGGCCTCAAAGTCGGACTCGTTGCGGACACTGCCGAAGAATCGGATCTCATCATGATGCTAATCCCCGACCATTTGCAGGCAGAGGTGTACAAGGAATCCGTCCTGCCTCACCTGCTCCCTGGCAAGACGTTGATGTTCGCCCACGGTTTCAACATCCATTACAATTGGATAGTGCCGCCGGATAACGTGGACGTGTCAATGGTGGCGCCCAAAGCGCCCGGCCACCGGATGCGCGAGGTGTTCACCCGAGGGTCCGGGGTGCCGGGACTTCTGGCAGTCCACCAGGACTCCAGCGGAAACGCCTACCAGACTGGGTTGGCGTATGCCGGAGGCGTCGGATGCACCCGCGCCGGTGTTCTGGAGACTACGTTCAAGGAGGAGACCGAGACAGACCTCTTCGGCGAGCAGGCCGTCCTCTGCGGCGGAGTCGCGGAGCTTGTGAAGAGCGCGTTCGAGACGCTGATCGAGGCCGGATACCAGCCTGAGTCCGCGTACTTCGAGTGCATGCACGAGCTCAAGCTGATCGTGGACCTGTTCTACCAGGGCGGTCTCGAGTACATGCGCTTCTCGGTCAGCGATACGGCTGAGTACGGAGACTACACGCGCGGGCCGGTTGTCATCGACGAGCGAGTCAAGGAGAATATGCAAAAGATCCTCGCCGACATTCAGGACGGCAGCTTTGCCAGAGAGTGGATCGCCGAGAACGACGAGGGCCGGCCGCGCTTCAACCGGCTGCGCGAGGAGAACGCGGGCCACCCGATCGAGCGCGTCGGCAAAGAGCTCCGCGGAATGATGTCCTTCCTGCAGGATGCAGACTAGTACATGACAACCACCAGTGAAATCCCTGAAGGAGACCGACTGACGAGGCTCGAAGCCATGGTCGACTACCTCGTGCGCGAGGTTGGCGACATCAAGGCTGATATTCGTCAGATTAGAGAGGAGATGGGGGGTCTTCAGACAGGTCTCCGTGCAGAGATGAATGACCTACGAACCGGATTGAGGGAAGAGATAGCCGCGATCCGTCAGGAATCCCGACGGGACTTTCGGTGGACGATTGGTACATTTATCGGGTTGATGGTGCCGACCTGGGTGCTAATCGCCGGCGTCTTGATCGTCGGGAATCAGTAGTCCGAAAGAGGTCGAGGAACAGTTGCAACAGACAGAGGTTTCATACGTAGTTCGCCAACTAGACCTGGCTCTGGCAATGCTGGGTCCGGCGGACTGCGTTGCCCTTGGAAAGCCCCACCACATCTCGTTGTCATTCTGAGCGTAGCGAAGAATCTCTCGCCCACAAGGTCGAGACCATTCCAAACAGCTATCGTCGGGGTGACCGGAATGGAGCTTCTAGATACACACCCAAGGGGACAGAAAAATGCCAAACGAAAACGTAATTATCTTCGATACGACCCTGCGCGACGGCGAACAGTCCGCGGGCATTGGACTGACGACCCCCGAAAAGCTGGAGATTGCCAAGCAGCTCGATCGGATGGGCGTCGACATCATCGAGGCCGGATTCGCGGCCAGCTCGCCCGGCGACTTCGAGGCGGTGCAGAACATCGCTAGGGAGGTCCGGCGACCGATCATCGCGTCGCTCGCCCGCTGCCACTTCGACGACGTCGACCAGGCGTGGCGCGCGATCGAGCACGCCGACCGGCCCAGAGTACACGTCTTTATATCAAGCTCCGACGTACAGATTATGCACCAGCTCCGGCGCAACCCCGAGCAGGTGCTCGAGATGGCCGTCGCGTCGGTAGAACGCGCCAAGGGATACTGCGACGACGTCGAGTTCTCCCCGATGGACGCCACGCGCACTGACATCGAGTACCTCTATTCGATGCTTGAGGCCGTGATCAACGCCGGCGCCAACACCGTCAACATCGCCGACACTGTCGGCTACACCATCCCTGCGGAGTTCTACGACAGGATCAGCCTGATTCGCGAAAACGTTCCGAACATCGACAAGGCTGTGATGAGCGTTCACTGCCACAACGACCTAGGAATGTCGGTCGCCAACAGCCTCGCCGCTGTGCTGGCCGGAGCCAGACAGGTCGAGGGCTGCATCAACGGCCTCGGAGAGCGTGCGGGAAACGCCGCGCTTGAAGAGATCATCATGGCCATCGAAACCAGGCCCGACCTCTTCAACGTTGGGACCAACATCGATACGCGCCAGATCTACCGCACCAGCCGGCTGGTGAGCGACATCACCGGTTTCCCAGTCCAGCCCAACAAGGCGATCGTCGGGGCCAATGCCTTCAGGCACGCGTCCGGCATCCACCAGGATGGGGTACTAAAGGAGCGCAGCACCTTCGAGATCATGGACCCCCGCTCTGTCGGATGGCCCAGCAACGAGCTGGTGCTCGGCAAGCTGAGCGGTAGGGCAGGGCTGCGGGCCCGACTCGAAGAGCTGGGCTACTCGCTCGATCAGGCCGAGCTGAACGAGGCGTTTGAGTCGTTCAAGGAACTCGCCGACAAGAAGCGTGAGGTGAGCGACGCCGACCTCGTATCTCTCATGTCGAGTCGTCGACGGACGGTCGACGTGCCGGCCGTGTACAAGTTGGAGCACGTGCAGGTCTCGTCGGGAAACTACGGGATCCCCACGGCGACCGTGCGAGTCGTCGGACCAGACGGCGAGAGCGTCACCGACGCCGCCACGGGTACCGGACCGGTGGACGCCGTGTATCAGGCGATCAACCGTATCATCCACGTCCCCAATACTCTGACAGAGTTCAGGGTCGATGCGGTGACCGAGGGGATCGACGCCATCGGCGACGTGACGATCCGCGTGGAGGCGGACGGCAACGCGTTCATCGGTCGCGGCTCTGACACCGACATCATCGTCGCCAGTGCTAAGGCGTACATGAACGCCCTCAATCGTCTGATCGCCGCTGGCGACGCCCGCGATGGCTCAGCCGATCCGTCTCCGTAGGGAGGAGCGAGGAAACACGAGTGAGGAGTGAGGGCTCCTCACTCTGTTCAACTCAATCACACCCTCCTGCTCTCCTGTCATTCTGAGGCGAAGCCGAAGAGTCTCTGACCACCGACCCGATACCACACACCAGAAGGACGCGCCCATGACTGCCAAGACGATGTTCGACAAGATCTGGGACGCGCACGTCGTTCACGAGGAAGAGGGACAGCCAACTCTTCTCTATGTGGACCTTCACCTCGTTCACGAGGTGACATCCCCACAGGCATTCGAAGGGCTCCGGATGACCGGCCGCAAGGTCCGGCGACCCGACCTCACGATCGCCACGATGGACCACAACACGCCGACGTGGGAGCTTAGCCGGCCGATTACCGACCCGATAGCCGCGCAGCAGCTCGATCACCTCGAGCGAAACTGTCACGACTTCGGCGTCACGCTGTTCGACAGGTTCAGCCCGAACCAGGGGATCGTGCACGTAATCGGACCGGAGCAGGGATACACCCAACCCGGACAGGTCATCGTCTGCGGAGATAGTCACACATCCACGCATGGCGCGTTCGGCGCGATCGCCATCGGAATCGGCACGTCTGAGGTCGAGCACGTTCTCGCAACCCAGACTCTCAGGCAGTTCAAGCCTAAGAGGATGGAGATAAGGGTCGACGGTGCCCTGCCATTCGGCGTCTCGGCCAAGGACGTCATCCTGGCGATCATCGGCGAGATCGGGGTCGCCGGAGCCACCGGTCATGCCATCGAGTACACCGGCGAGGGGATTCGTCAGCTCTCCATGGAGGGCCGAATGACGGTCTGCAACATGTCGATCGAGGGCGGCGCCCGCGCCGGGATGGTCGCGCCCGACCAGACCACCTTCGACTACATGCGCGGTAGGACAAACGTCCCTCAGGGCGACGACTTTGACAAGGCATGTGAAGAGTGGGCCGCACTGGTCACAGATCCTGGCGCAGAGTACGACACGACCGTGGTCATGAAGGCCGCCGACCTCGAACCGCACGTCTCATGGGGCACCAACCCGGGAATGGTGGCTCCGGTAACTGGGAATGTTCCAGACCCGGCGTCGTTCGAAGACGAAGGGGAACAGGAGTCCGCGGACCGCGCTCTCGAGTATATGGGCCTCGAGCCCGACACGCCGATTCAGGACATCTCGCTCGACAGGGTATTCATCGGGTCATGCACGAACTCCCGTATCGAAGACCTCCGGCTGGCTGCGGACGTTGTCAGGGGACGCCGTGTCGCGGACGGCGTGTACGCGATGGTGGTACCCGGCTCGGCCCAGGTCAAGGTGGAGGCCGAGGACGAAGGGCTCGACCGGATTTTTACCGACGCGGGGTTCGACTGGCGAGTCGCGGGATGCTCAATGTGCTTGGGCATGAATCCGGACATCCTGGAACCGGGCGAGCGGTGCGCCGCGACATCAAACCGAAACTTCGAAGGCCGTCAGGGTAAGGGCGGCAGGACTCACCTTGTCAGCCCCGAAATGGCCGCCGCTGCCGCCATCGCCGGCCACTTCGTAGACATCAGGGAGTGGTAAACAATGGAACCGTTTAGCAGTATGACCGGCGTTGTGATGCCGATGAACCGAGTGAACGTCGACACCGACCAGATCATCCCGAAGCAGTTCCTCAAGAGGGTGGAGCGCACCGGCTTTGGTGAGTTCCTGTTCTTCGACTGGCGCTACAAGGACGACGGCTCGCCGAATATCGACTTTGTTTTGAACAAACCGGGCTATGAGTCCGCCGAGATCCTGGTCGCCGGCAGAAACTTCGGCTCAGGGTCTTCAAGGGAGCACGCGCCCTGGGCGCTCGGCCAGTACGGCTTCAAGGTCGTCATCGCCCCGAGCTTCGCCGACATATTCCACAACAACTGCTTCCAGAACGGGCTCCTCCCGGTGGTTCTACCGCAAGAGACGGTCCAGGCGATCATCGAGAAAGCGGAAAACGACCCCGGCTATCGGCTGCACGTCGACCTGGAGGCCGAGCAGGTGTGGGACGACTCAGAGGACGTGGTAGCGGAGTTCAGCATCGAGCCGTTCAGGCGCTACTGCCTGCTGAACGGGCTGGACGACGTCGGTCTAACCTTGGAGCACGAAGACGCGATCAGCGAGTTCGAGTTTGTCCGAAGCTCCAACGGCGGCGTCCTGACGTTCTAAGCCGCGCTCCGCCTGCCCCCTTGCGGGCAGGATGCCCGCGCTCCCAGTGGGCTTCCGTGCCCGCAACCGTACCGCGCCATCGGTTCGGGCCTTCGCCCAAACTGCGGTTGTCCTAGTCGTCGGAACCGTACGAGAAGCCGTTCGTGGACACGTGATCCAGCGGATCTTCGACCGCCTGCTGCCGGTGGCGCCACCGTCGAGCGAGTCCGGTTAGCTCTTCCCTGATCCTGTTCTGGACCGAGTTGACGCCGCGCGCAACCGTCGCTCGTACCCGGGAGCTGTACTTGCCCATCCTGCGGTACTTCTCGTAGCGCTGATTGAACCGCTTCCTCGGAGTCGTCGACTGGAGTCTCGCCAGCTCGGCGACGAGCGATCGATGGAGCATTCGCGCCGCCTCGCCCGGATCGACGTGGGCCCCGCTCGGTGGCTCAGGAACGATCTGGTCCACGATCCCAAGCTCGAGGCAGTCCAACGCCGTCAGGCGCATCGACGATGCCGCCTCCTCCGCGCGTGACGGGTCCTGGAACATGACCTCTGCCGCCTCCTCGGGCGACACCGCTGTGTAGATCGCATGCTCCAACATCAGCACGCGGTCCGCCACGCCCAGCGCGAGGGCGCCGCCGCTGCCGGCCTGCCCGATTACAACTGAAATCGTCGGCACGGAGAGGCCGGACATCTGCGCCATGGTGGTGGCAATAGTGTTGCCCAGCCCGCGTTCCTCCGCCTCTACGCTGAGGTCGGGGCCGGCGGTATCGACTAACGTGATGACCGGCAACGAGAACTTCTCCGCCAGGTTCATCGCCCTCTGCGCCTTGCGGAACCCCTCTGGCGTAGTCGGACTACCGAGCGTGTACTCGTTGTCTGGCAGGCGCTGCTGCGCTACCAAAGCAACCGTCTGTCCCGCGATCCGGCCCAGACCGGAGATGATCGAGGGATCGTCCCCATACGCCCGATCTCCGTGTAGCTCCACGAACTCCGCGAAGATTCGTCTGAGGTAGTCCGCGGCCGAGGGTCGAGACTCATGTCGAGCCATCTGCACGGACTCCCAGGCCTGGACCCGGGGCGTATCGAGACGACGGCGACTCCTCCCGTTGGAGTCGTGCAGTCTGTAGCCGGCGCCCAGCAGATCGAGCAGGACCCCGACGACCTCGCGCAGGTCGGTACGCTGCACGACGGCGTCCAGCATCCCGTGCTCCAAGTGCGACTCGGCGGTGTGCGCCCCGGACGGGAGCGGTGAGCCGCTCGCACGTCGAATGATCTGAAGAGATGAGAAGCCCACGATCGCGCCAGGCTCGGCGAGTATGATATCGGCAAGGTTCGCGAAGCTGCCGTACGCCTGCCCAGTCGCCGGGTTTGCGAGCACTGTCAGGAACGGGAGGCCGGACTCGTTCAGCCGGTTCGCGGCTCCCGCAGTCTTCGCCATCTGCATCAGCCCCAGCACACCCTCCTGAATCCGCGCGCCTCCGCTCGTGACGATCGCGACGGTTGGCAGACCGCGCTTCACGGCCCGCTCCAGCGCCAGCGTCACCTTTTCGCCGACCGCGCAGCCCATCGTCCCGCCCATGAAGCCAAAGTCCAGGACAATCAACATGACTGGCGTCCCTGCAATCGAGGCCGTGCCCGTCAGCACGGCCTCGGTCAGCCCCGTGCGACGCTGGTCCTGAAAGATGCTGCTGCTGTAGGACTGACCCGACTCAAACGACAGAGGGTCGAGCGAAATCAACGACCGCCCGATTTCGCTGAAGCTGTTCGGATCAGCCAGAGAGTCGATGCGCTCACGCGCGCTCATGCTGTAGTGGAAGCGGCAGCGTGGGCAGACCTTGAACGCGTGGTACAGCTCTTCCGCGTGCAGGTCGAGGCTGCATAGGATGCAGTGCGTTCGGCCCTCGGGCGCCGGGTCGTCTTCGCGAACCCTGCTGCCCACCGAGCCGACTAGATTCGCCAAGCTACGAACCATTAGATCAGATCCCTGGGAACTCGAACCAGAATGCTAGTTCTGGTTGATTATAACATCCCTGGACTTCGATCCATCGCTCGGGCCCACGACGCCCTCTTCCTCGAGCTGGTCCATCAGCCGAGCCGCGCGCGGGTACCCGATCCGAAGCCTGCGCTGGAGTAGCGACGTAGACATCTTTCGGTGGCTCAAGGCGAGCTCTATCGCCTTGTCCATCATCTCGTCGCGGTCTTCGTCATAGCCGGAGGAGTCGCCCTCCTCGACGAAGTCGTCGCCTCCAAGCAGGTCGATTGGCTGCACCCTTGCCCAGGGGATCGTCGTCCAGAAGTTGATCAGATCCTCGATCTCCCGCTCGGTGATCGCGACTCCCTGGACGCGGGTTGGCTTCGACGCGTCGATCGGCTGGTAGAGCATGTCGCCCCGGCCCAACAGCTTTTCCGCGCCGGCCGTGTCGAGAATCGTTCTCGAGTCCACCTGGGAGGTTACGCTGAAGCTGATACGGCTTGGGAAGTTGGCCTTGATCAGCCCCGTGACCACGTCTACCGAGGGCCTTTGAGTCGCGATGATCAGGTGGATCCCGGTGGCCCGGCCAAGCTGCGCGAGACGGCAGAGCGACTGTTCGACGTCGAATGCCGCCGTCATCATCAGGTCTGCCAGCTCGTCGACGACCACAACGAGGAACGGCATCTTGTCGGGCATCCGGTTGTTGTACGACTCGATGTTGCGGACGCCGACCTCCTCCATTCTCCGGTACCGGTCGAACATCTCCCTGATCAAGCCCTTCAGGTATCCGACAACCGTGTCGGTCTCGACGACAACCGGGGCCATCAGGTGAGGGATGCCGTTGTAGGGCGTGAGCTCGACGCGCTTAGGGTCTACGAGGAGCAGGCGCACCTCGTTTGGGTTCTTCTCCGTAATCAGGCAGGAGACGATAGCGTTCAGGCAGAAGCTCTTGCCGCTGCCGGTCGCCCCAGCTACCAGCAGGTGCGGCATCTTCGTCAGGTCGAACACCATGTCGTCGCCGCCGCTTCCGCGGCCTAACGCGATCGGAAGATGCGACTCGTCGCGCAGGCTCTGGAACTCCTTGCTCTCCATGACGCTTCTGAGAGTTACGAGGCTCGGAGTTGGATTCGGCACCTCGATTCCGACCAACGATTTACCCATCGCCGGAGTCTCAATGCGGATCGCCTGCGTCTTCAGCGCCAGCGCCAGGTCCTTCTCCCGTGCGAGGATGCTGTCCACCTTGACCCGCGTCTTCTGCTCGACACGCTTCGTAACCTGCCGGCCAGACTCGTCTCGCAGCGGCGAGCCGTCTTGCTCGACCTGCCGGACAACCTTTTGCCGTCGGATCCACCCGGGTAAGAGGCCGTACATCGTTATCGTGGGCCCGGGCCGTACCTGCCCGACCTCCACCTCAACGCCGTACTCGGCAAGCGTGTCCGTAATCGTCTGCGCGGTGAATCTCAGCTCGTCTTCGGAGATAGTTGTAACCGGCGCTGTGGCGAAGATCTCGATGCTGGGCATCTGCCAGGTCGGCGCCACGTCGGGTCGGACCGGCAGCTCGTTGGAGGGCAGGGCCGTCTCTGTCGAAGCCGGCCGCCGCGTGGGTATCGTCGCCACCGCCACGGACGAGCCGTCGTCCTCACCCCAAAATCTGTTCGCCTTTGGCTGATAGTCGACAGGGTTCGCACCGACCGGACTCGGCTCGTCCATTAACGTATCGGATTCGACGTCGTCGAGCTCATCGTCCAGGTCCAGCGATGAGTATGCCGGTGAGACCTCAAATGGCGGATCGGACTCGTCGGCGAGCTCAGTTCCGTAGCTCGTCGCCGGCTCAGCGGCCACCCCGCTCCCGACGCGTAAGAACGCGGGTGCCGAAGAGCCATTCCCGGGAGTTCTGTCGATAGACCAGTTGCCCGACGAAGGAGCGGACAATCCGAAATCGAGACCGCCGACGCGCTGCTCGGCGCGATCCCCCGCTCTTGTATCCGTCCGTGGGCCATCTACTTCGGGAAGCTCTCCTCTGAAGAGCATCGACCGCACACCCATGAATGCCGTCACGTATGCGGCTACGATTCCCTGGCCGACGGTCATTCCAAGGAAGAGCGTGGTCCGCGGATGCGCAAGACCCGCGCAGAGGACACCTATGCCGATCAGTCGGAGGGCGCCCATGCGGGTCGGGCTGCCGATGATCGCGTCTCCGACCGACCCGCCAAGCGTGAACATCCCATAGACCGAAAACTGTGCCAGTATCCCGTCGAACGGACGGAAGAACGAGAATGCGCCGGTCAATGCGATCGTCAGCACGGCTGTCGTCAGCCAGACGTTGTAGTGCATCAGCCACCGGCGTCGGAACGTCGCCGCGAGGATAACGGACGCCGCCCACGCGACCATGGGAACGAGCCCGAGGCCGACCGTTCCGAAGATACCGTTCCGTACTGTCATCAGCCAGTTCAGTATCGTCTCGTCAAAGACCATCACGGTTGCGGCGATGGCGCCTGCGGCGGCCAACACCACGATTACGAGAATCGAATCACGTCTAAGTAGCAAGCTGCCCATCTCGCTGTGGCCCCTCCGTCCGGTGTGTCTACGTCCTGCTGCCGAATACGCCGAGCCGTCCGCAATAGGGGAGTGATCGACGCCGGAAACCGCCCCCACGCGACTGCTCAGGTCGGAAGAGAGGTTGAGAAGGTGAGTCTGCGGTTCAGACCTCTTCGATGACCGTAAACACCGCGGGCCTCCGCCTCGTCTCCCGGTAGAGGAAGTCTGACACCGACTTTGTCAGGACAGACTTCACCTCCCCCAATTCTACGTCCTCGGACTCCAACTCTTCTAGCTTAGCTGCAACTTGATTTGAAGTATTCTTGAACAAAGTACCAGAATTGTCCAATTCCACAAACCCGGAAGAGGTAATCGTCGGATCAGTTAGAAGAAGCCCCGTCCGTGCGCTGAGCGTTATCGACACCGTTACAACGCCGTCGCTGGCGAGACGCTTTCTCTGCGAGAACACCTCGCTGTCTCCGTCCCAGAATTGCTTTCCGTCGATGAATACATGCCCAGCCCGAACATGATCGACGACCTCGCCACGCTCGTCGTCGAGCTCGAGCACGTCCCCGTCCTCCAGCACGAAGATGCGGGAGCCGGGAATGCCCATGTCCGATGCGATTGAAGCGTGCTGGACAAGATGCCGGTACTCCCCGTGGATGGGGACGAAGTACCGCGGCTTGACGATGCTCAGCATCATCTTCAGCTCTTCTCTTGCGGCGTGGCCGTGGACGTGGACGAGTGACACGCGGCTGTACAGCACCGACGCTCCCTGTCGCAGCAGATTGTCGATCGTCTTGGCCACGACCGTCTCGTTCCCAGGGATCGGAGACGCGGAGAGCACGACCGTGTCCCCGGGCACAATCTCGATGTCCTGGTGTCTGTTGTTCGCAATCCGGACCAGCGCGGAGGTCGGCTCCCCCTGACTCCCTGTGGCGACTATCACCACCTCTTCGAGGGGAAGCTGCCGAGCCTTCGACATTGGGATTACGGTGTCCGGGGGCGCGTCGAGGTACCCCATCTTTAGGGCCATGTTGACGTTGTTGATCATGCTCCGCCCCACGACGGTCACCTTGCGGTTGTATCGTACAGCCGCGGTGATGACCTGCTGGATCCTGGAGATGAGCGAGGCGAACGTCGCCACCATCACGCGTCCGGGCGCCTCCCGGATGACGCGGTCGAGCGCCTCCCCGACCACCTGCTCCGAAGCGGTGTATCCTTCGACCTCGGCGTACGTGGAGTCGGACAGGAGAAGAAACGCTCCGTCCCGGCTGACGCTGCTTAGCGTCGTGAAGTCGGTCGGCTCGCCGTCGGCAGGTGTATGGTCGATCTTGAAGTCGCCCGTGTGGACGATGACCCCGAGCGGTGTTGTCATAGCGATCCCCATCGCATCCGGGATCGAGTGACAGACCCTGAAGAACTGGACCGTGAACGACTCGCCGATTCTGAACTCGGTGTCAGGCTCGACCACGTTGAGCCGCGCATCGCCCAGGAGCCGGTGTTCTCTCAGTTTCACCGTGATCAGACCGTGGGTCAGCCTCGACGCGTAAACCGGAACGTTGATCTCGGCGAGCACGTACGGCAGCGCGCCGATGTGGTCCTCGTGGCCGTGGGTGATCAGGATAGCGCGCAAGCGGGAGCGGTTTTCACGAAGGTACGTGATGTCCGGGATGCCGAAGTCGATCCCCGGGATGTCGCCTTCGGAAAACAGCACGCCTGCGTCGATGACTACGATATCGCCGCCGTACTCCAGCGCCATCATGTTCTGGCCGATTTCGCCTAGTCCGCCGAGGGGGACGACTCGAAGTGGTTGGTCGGGCATGTGCCTCTATTCGAACATGCTGAGCTGTTTAGCAGGCTTCTGCGCGGGCTCGGGCTTGACCGTCAGCCGCTCGGCGACGCGCCGAATCAGTCCTGGAAGGGTAGAGAAGTCGTTCTCCAGCGCCGACCTCAGATTCCCATTGCGCAGCGCGGCCGCTGGGTGATACATCGGAAACACGACGAGGCCGTTCCAGTCTCGAGGCCTGCCTCTGGCCCTGCCGATCGCCTCGCCAGGGAAGAACTTTGAGAACGAGTACCGTCCAAGCGTGACGATCACCCTCGGCTGGATAAGCTCGATCTGCTCGTCCAGGTAACCGGCGCAGGCGCTGATCTCGCCCGGGAAGGGGTCCCGGTTGTTGGTAGGGCGGCACTTCACCATGTTGGTGACGTAGACGTCCTCGCGGCTGAGGCCGATCGAGGCGAGCATCTCGTTGAGCAGGTTTCCGGCCCGTCCGACGAATGGGAGACCCTGCTGGTCCTCGTAGTAACCGGGCGCCTCCCCGATGAACATGACGTCCGCATCGAGGGCGCCGTTCCCCGGAACGGTCAGCGTGCGGCCTTGGGACAGGCTGCATCTGGTGCAGGAAGCGATCCGGTCGACGATGGACTGAAAGTCGGGCAATGCGCAGGCTCCTCGCGCCCAATGCTAATGAATGCCCTTGCGGATGTAAAGTACTGCTCTGCCAGGGCTCTCTGCTAACTCTGGGTGCGCCGACAGAGGCGGCGATGGGTTAGATCAGGCCGACGACGCTCGAGAGGAAGTCGACTCCGTAGTACCCGGCGAGGGCGACGATCGTTACCTTGATCGACTTCCCAACCAGAACTATCGGGAAGAACCTGCACAGCGGGTACCGGGCTGTGCCTGCCCAGATGCCGGCAAAGTCAAATGGGACCGGAAGTGAGGCCGAAACGAACAGTACGATCGCGCCCCAGCGGTCGGTCCAGGATATCAGGCGTTGGATTACGGGCGCGTTGGGAAGCAGCCTTCCACCCCTGCGACCGAGTCCGTATCCGACGAGCTCTCCGAGGGTCGCGAACAGCCCGCCAACGACTCCGATCGCGAATGGATTGAGAACTGACCCCATCGTGAACGTGTAGGCCAGGGCCGGCGTCGGGAGGACGATCATCGCGCTGTTGCTGAACTCAGCCGCGGCGACTCCGACGTAGCCCCACGCGCCGAGAGACTCGACGAAGGAGCTGAATCGAATCAAGAGGTAGGCCAGCGCCACAGAGCTGAGGGCCATCGCTCCGACCTGAAGGGCCACAACCCGAGATAGACCTTGGCCGGTCCGCTCCGGGACGGGGACAGTCTGGGGCCGATCCTGGAGAAGATCGTAGAGCCCAGTGCTTTCGAGCGTCGAGTTCAATTCGCTTCCCTGCCAACACCGAGATTGCTCCCCTCATAAACAAAAGTATCGAACTTGTCTGAGACTTTCATCAGTAATTGGGGTCAGGTTTCATCTACATTGGGTTGAGGCGGGAGTCAGTCTTTAGTACCAGAAGCCGCTTTCATGAACGCCCGAATCCGCCTCGGCAACTTACCTGTAGGGGCGACGCATGCGTCGCCTGGACCCGAACCAATGCGATCCCATTCCCGCGGAGGCGCTAATCCACGGTCCGCAATCCCCTCAATCGTTTGCCCCCGCTCATCTACTTAGACGTTCCTGACCCGTGCATTGTTCCATCCAATGCCACCAGGTTGGGTCGTCATGTATAATTCGAGCCTGCCAACAAGACGCTTACATCGGAGAGTGGTGATTGGATGCGCTAGGAACCCACCTGCTTCTGGAACTCCCGGACTGCGACTCGAAGCTCCTTGACGACCTCGAATACGTCCGGGAAGTGGTGACCGGAGCCGCGGGTGAGGCGGGCGCGACCATCGTTGGTGAAACTTTTCACAGGTTCGACCCCGTCGGCGTGACTGGCATCGTTGCCATCGCCGAGTCTCATATCGGGATTCACACCTGGCCCGAGCACTCATACGCCGCGGCCGACATCTTCACGTGTGGAAAGGCCCTGCGACCCTACGAGGCCGCCAATCTGATCAGCGAGAGACTCGGTTGCAGCAATCCTTCCGTCACCGAGGTCCGCCGCGGACCGGTGCCGTCCGCGACCGGCGCGGCGGTTTGAGGGCGGACTCCTCCGATGGAAGGGCTACCCGATGGCGACTGGCACTTCGAGCTGATAACGCCCGACCTGTACCAGGCTGAGCGGATCAAACGGGTCCATTACTCAGGCCGCACGCCGTACCAGGAAGTTGTGGTGCAGGACGGCGCCGCGTTCGGGATGAGCCTGGTGCTGGATGGGAAGACCCAGTCGACGGAGGTCGACGAGTTCGCCTACCACGAGGGTCTCGTACATCCGGCGATGATCGCGCACCCGGAGCCGAGGTCCGTGTTCGTGGCTGGTGGGGGCGAGGGCGCGACGATCCGCGAGACGCTGAAACACAACACGGTCCAGAGCGCGGTAATGGTAGACATCGACAAAGAGGTCGTGGACCTGTGCCGAGAGCACCTGCCGAGGCACCACCAGGGCTCGTTCGACGATCCCCGGCTTCGTCTCGTCCACGCTGACGCATACGCATACCTCGAGGAAACCGGCGACCTGTTCGACGTCGCCATCATCGACGTACCGGACCCTCTCGAAGTCGGTCCGGCGTATCTCCTCTACACCCGCGAGTTCTACTCGCTGGTCAAGAGCCGTCTGACTGCGCAGGGCCTGGTCGTCGTACAGGCCGGTCCAACCGGCCCGTCCTTCTACGAGCAGTGCTTTTCTGCGGTCGCGAATACGATGGCGAGCGTCTTTCCGACGGTGACCCTGTCGGAGACGTTCGTACCGGCCTTCGGGTCGACCTGGGGATTCGTCATCGGGTCTCTCGGCTCCGACCCTTACAGCCTTACGGTAGAAGAGGTCGACAATCGACTCGCCACGCGGGGAATAGCAGAGTTGCGATACTTCGATGGCGTCACTCTGAAAGGAATGACCCGCGTCCCGAAGTATCTCCGGGAGTCGGTCGCCAACGAACGCCGGATCATCACGCGCGATAGCCCGCTCTTTGTCATCTAGCATCTATTACTCAGTAGGGGCAGCGGATTCGTAATGACTCCACCCCACCTATCCGACCTGAACATCATGCAGCTGAAGGCGGTCACATCAGTCGACGGCCCGATGTTGGTTATCGCCGGACCAGGAAGTGGCAAAACACGTGTGATCACCCGCCGGATCGTCCACCTCGTAAAAGACTTTGAGGTCTCCCCGAGTTACGTCGCCGCCGTAACGTTCACGAACAAGGCCGCGAAAGAGATGCGGCAGAGGTTGTTTGGTGTGTCACCTGAAGATACTCAGGCGCCGCTCTTTGCCATGCGTCACGAAGCTGCCAGTCTGACAACCGGCACCTTCCACGCGTTTTGCGCACGGATGCTCAGACAGCACGGAGAGCTTGTCGGCCTCGACCGGAACTACACGATCTACGATGATCCGGACCAGATCGACGTAATCAAGCGGTGTATGGCGGAGCTCGACGTCGATCCCAAAAGCATCCACCCCAGGGCGATACAGTCCGCTATCTCCGGCGCCAAGAGCCAGCTCATTTCCGCCGAAGGCTTCGCCGAGCGCTCCGCGAGCTACTTCGACGAGGTCGTCGGACGCGTCTACTCCCAGTACGAGATGCTGATGGCGCAGTCGAACGCCGTCGACTTCGACGACCTCCTCTTCAAGGCGTACCTCCTTCTGCGCCAACACGAAACAGTGGCGCGCCGCTACCAGGAGCGGTTTGTCCACTTCATGGTCGACGAGTTCCAGGACACCAACGTCGCCCAATACGCGATCGCCAAACTGATTGCCGAGAAACACCGCAACCTCTGTGTCGTCGGCGATCCCGACCAGTCCATCTACTCCTGGCGAAACGCCGACATCCGCAACATCCTCAGCTTCCAGAAGGACTTCCCGGACGCCAAGGTCATCGCGCTGGAGCAGAACTACCGCTCGACGCAGACGATCCTCGACGCCGCGTCGCGGCTCATCGCCACCAACACTCAGCGCGTCGAAAAGGAGCTCTTCACCGATAACGGAGCGGGCTCGCCGATCACCGTCGCCGAGGGCTACGACGAGTCCGAGGAGGCGCAGATGGTGCTGCGCGAGATCTCCTCTCTGACACGGTCCTCTACCTCGACTCCCGCACGGTACCGGCTCGGGGACATCGCCGTGATGTACAGGGTCAACGCCCAGTCCCGCGCCCTCGAAGAAGCGTGCCTCCGCCATGGCGTCCCGTACCAGGTCGTCGGCGGCATGAAGTTCTACCAGCGCCAGGAGGTCAAGGACCTCGCCGCGTACCTCAAGCTGATCACGAACCCAAACGACGACGTGAGCCTACAGCGCGTCATCAACGTGCCGAGCAGGGGGATCGGACGCCGCACGATGGACGAGCTGAATCGACTCGCGCGGGACCAAGGACTCTCCATGTTCAACACGATCCCCTTGGTCTCGCCGGAGTCCGGCCCCGGCTCATCGCTGATCGCGACCCCCTTCACGACGAGGGCGATCCGCGCGCTCGGCGACTTTCGCGCGATGATCGATACACTCCGCTCGGCGGCCGAGTCCACCGACCTCGTCGGGCTGATCGACAAGGTCATGGTCGACACCGGATACAGAAAACACGTCGCCGACCTCGATGAGCGCTCGGAAGAACGCCTGGAGAACCTCGACGAGTTCAAGGCCGCCGCCCGCGATTACACTCACCTCGGTCCTGTCGAAGGACTGACCGCGTTCCTCGAGAGCGTCAGCCTCGTCAGCGACGTGGACGAGATGGAGGAGAGCCCGGACTTCCTGACCCTAATCACCCTGCACCAGGCTAAGGGGCTTGAGTACCCCGTCGTGTTCATGGTGGGCATGGAGGACGGGCTGCTCCCCCACGCCCGGTCGCTGGACGAGCCCGCAGGCCTCGAAGAGGAGCGGCGGCTCTGCTACGTCGGAATTACCAGGGCCAAAGAGCGGCTCTACCTGATGAGGGCATTCAGGCGCGGGTTTAGAGGAGGCATCGGCCCGAACCTGCCGTCTCGCTTCCTAACCGACATCCCTCGTGAGCTGATAGCCGGCGCCGATCGAGACGTTGCGGACTTGGTAGCTCCAAAGGAAGGCCAGGGGGCCCAGCGGCCGGTTCGGTCCGATCGTGACCGTCCGTCGCGGCGCTCAGGAGGATTCGAGTTCACCCGTCGAGCTCCCACAACCGGACCGACTCGCCCACGCGGATCACCTAGAAGTGGACTCTCAGCGGCCTCACCGACACGGCGAAGGTCGGCACGCCCCTCACCGGCCGAGACTACACCCTCTTACGCCACAGGAGACAAGGTGCGGCATCCGGCGTTCGGTGAAGGGATAGTCATGGCCTGCGAGCCCTCCGGCGTCGACTTCCAGGTCACCGTCGCCTTCAAAGAGGGCGGGGGAGTAAAGCGCCTCCTCCTCAGCTTCGCCCCCCTTGAGAAGGTTAACTAACGGCGCTTCAGATATCTGAAACGCCCTCTGAAGTCTCGCCGTAGGGGCGACGCATGGAGGGTGTCTCACAAGTGCTCGAATCCCCGAATGCCCGCCCTTCGACGAGCTCAGGACGAACGATCACAAAGCTAACATTCGTTCGTGGTGAGCTTGTCGAACCACGGTTTGGCGACCAAGGTCGACTTATGAGACAGGCTCCATGCGTCGCCCGGTCGGGGTAGTGTGGTAGCGCATACGGGACTCGAACCCGTGTCTTCACCTTGAAAGGGTGATATCCTAGACCCCTAGACGAATGCGCCTCGTACCGTAGCGATCGACCACTGTCCGATCTGGATTGCTGGTAGCCCGTACGGGACTCGAACCCGTGTCTCCACCTTGAGAGGGTGGTGTCCTCGGCCGGATAGACGAACGGGCCACGATGATGAATCAGTGGCTTGAGAGTTTCTGACGACTATTGTTCTGTGGCTGGGGATAGAGGATTCGAACCTCTGTTTACAGATCCAGAGTCTGTCGTCTTACCACTAGACGAATCCCCAGAACTTCGATCACCCAAACGTCCAACGATTATAGCAACGGCGATTTCGCGCTGGCAATGTTGTCGTGAGGCCCAGAATCCACCACTCAGGTTTGGGCGGCGGTCGTGGCGCACGCGGGCGAGACTCCCGCGCCTTCCGCTGGCGACGTAAATCATGGACTCGCTACAGGTGGAACCCCTTCAAGTACGTCACTTCGTGCCCATGGTTGTTGGAGCGCTCTGGTCAAGAATTCTCTGGTCCTTCAGTTGTTCCCATAGGCGCTCCGGGACCGGGTGAGCAATTGCGCGTACGTTATCCTCGACCTCCGATATGCTGCGTACGCCGGGAATCGTCGAGGCAACGGCTGGGTGGGCAAGCCTAAACTGGAGCGCGGCGACGTTGAGCGGGACACCATGAAGGTCGCAGACGGATTTGATCCGTTTTGCGCGGTTGAGAAACTCGGGTGGAGCCTTGGCATACTGGTAGGTCGCCTCAGGCGACAGGTCAGAAGCCAATATGCCGCTGTTGTAGGGACCGCCGAGTATGACGCTGATTCCCTTCTCTTGGCATAGTGGGAGAAACTCGTCAAGCGCCGACTGGTCGAGCAGCGTGTACCGGCCCGCTACAAGGAAGCAGTCGAAGTCAGCCTCCCTGGCAAATCTCGTCGGAGTTTCCCAGTCATTCATTCCCGCTCCGATTGCCGCGATCACACCCTGCGCTCGAAGGTCGGCAAGTGCCGGGTAGGCTTCTCTGATGGACTCCTCGTAGAAATCCTGCGGCCCGTGGAGTAGCGCGATGTCCACGTGGTCCATGTTCAGGCGCTGAAGGCTCTCGTCAAGCGACCTCTTCACGCCGTCCCGGCTCCAGTCGAATGATATCTCTGGTTCCGTGGTCCCAGTGTGACCGACGGAGGGTGTCAGAAGCCTGCCGACTTTCGTGGACACGACAAACTGGTCCCTGGGCACCCCGGCTAGGGCGGACCCGATGCGGCGCTCGCTCCTGCCTAGCCCGTAGATCGGAGCCGTATCGAAGTACCTGATTCCGGCCTGGTAGCCGTGTTGGATGGCGGCGATGGCGAGGTCATCCTCATCGTCGGCAACATCGTTTCCGAGGGGCGCCCCCCCGATTCCCAGAACCGTGACTGTTAGTCCGGTGGCGCCGATCTCCCTGGTTTCGATCGCTCTCACAAGTCCTCCCGGTGCTACTGTGCCCGCTGCCTTTGCTAACGTTCCTCGTCGTAGCCCTCGTGTCCGGCGATATGACGGCCCTGCCAGTCGCGATGGGCCGCTTCTACCGTCTCTCTCTCGATCTCCCAGAATTCAGGAAGGCCGATTGCGTTTTCTACCTCCTCACGGACCGCCCGGGCGTTTTCAGGGTCATACGTGGCGACACCTGTCTCGAGAATCCCTCTCAACATGTCGGTGACGCCGGCGACCGAGGCCACGATCGTAGCCAAGGGGAACGAGATGAGCTGGAATCCGTATCGTCTCATCTCGTCAGGGTGCATCCCATTGAAGTACCGGGCGAGACCGTCGTCAAAGATGTGGTGCAGGAAGTGATGGTTCCGGGGGAGACCGTTATCAAGGAGGTTGTTAAGGAGGTACCTGTCGAGAAAATCGTGACGCAGGAGGTGGTCAAGGAGGTGATGGTCCCTGGGGAGACCGTTGTAAAGGAGGTGGTCAAGACGGTCGAGGTGCCGAAGATCATTACACAGGAGAAGGTGGTGACGGAGGTCGTGGTGGAGACCGTGGAGGTCTCCCGTGAGCCGAAGTGTACTCTTCTTGTGGCAGACGTCGTGCCCGCGTTGACTCAGCTACAGTCGAAAGACGCCTCTGGGAGCGTTGGAGGCCCTAGCGTAGCCTGGCAGGTCTACGAGGGGATTATCAATCCACAGCTTACGGGTCCCGGCGTGATTCCGTCTGAGGAACTCTATGACCCCAATTGGCGCGATCCTGGGTCGTAGCGCATGACCTGAGCAGAATAACTTTTCTGATTCGAGACGACGTACTCTGGCACGACGGCTGGGGAAGGCTTACAGCAGAGGATGTCGCGTGGACGTACAACACTTCATTTGAAGAGGGTTCAGTCGGCAACGCTGGGGACCAATTGACCAAGGGTCACAGGGCCGGCAGGGAAGTGGCCGATACCCACACGGCCGTAATGAACGTGGCAGAGGGCGGTTTCAACACAACTTGGGGCGTCTACCACGGTGGGTTCGGCTGGGACAACACATACGGTATGGTCTGCAAGACCTGCTACGACCAACTCGGCGAGGACAAGTTCATGACCACGCCGATCGGGACAGGCTCGTACAGGGCAGTCAAGTGGGTTGCGAATGACGAAGCCGTCTTGGAGTGGAACGGCTCTCACTGGAAGTACCTCCCGTACGTCGATACGGTCCGCGTTTTCGACATACCGGAGGCGTCCGTCAGGGAAGCCGCGCTACGCACAGGCGAGGTCGACATCACTCCGGTGACCGTCCCCAATCTGCCGGATGTAGTCGAGTCTTCGGGCGGCACCGCAATCTGATTTCAGATAGCGTGGCCGCAGGTCATAAATGTTTCGGGTAACTACTGGGCGGAGTTCTGTTCCGAATGCCCTGAGGGTGAGAAGGACTGGAAAAACAATCCCAGGCCCGGATATACGCCGGATGCCGACCATCCTTGGATAGGCAGATGGGGAGACGACGAGAGCAAGGAGAAGGCTCGAAAGGTTCGCTGGGCGATGGCGATGCCAATCGATCGTGATCTGATCGTAGAAACCGTGATGAAAGGGTTCAGCGAGCCGGTCTACATCGCCTTCCACACCCAGTTCAATCAGCACACTCCGTATTGGAAGGATGAGTGGTTCGTCCCGTTCGATCCCGGAATGGCGAAGCAGTACATGACCGATGCGGGCCAGGGCGATGGGTTCTCTCTCGAATTCTGGTCAACCAACTCCTACCCGCACATCTGGAACCCTGAGGTGATGGACGCGGTTGCGCTGATGTGGAGGGAGCACCTCGGCCTCGACGTCACTCTGGACAGGACCCCGTACCCGACGCGGCGGCCAGAAACTGTGACCCATGAGATGAACATCCCCTGGCACCACGGTTGGGGAGTGCCCGCCGGCAGATCAATTGCGCAGTACTACTGCGCGTGGCCGGGACACATTATGGGGGTGGCGTTGCCCAACGAGGTGTGCGACATCGGATTCCAAAACAACTCCGAGAAGGACGTGCAACAGCGCATTGCCAACAATATCTTCATGCAAGACACCATTCAGCACTGGATGACAAACATCGGAGTGGTCAACCTGGTTCCCCACTACGTCTATGGTCCTCGAGTCCAGGAGTGGCGCCCATACTTTGGAAACAGGTTCAACCACCCGGCGAGCGTGATCATGTCGGAATAGCCCGGGAAGTTCTACTTCAACAGGAGTAGACACCCAAAGTACAGTGGCACCTCCGCGTGGGCGTATCGGGGTTACCGAACTCCTGTCACGGAGGTGCCGCAATTTAGGACAGAAATTTGCGACGATTGGTTCTGCGTCGTTTGACGTCGACGGTGCTGGTCCTGTTGGGCCTCACTATGATTGTGTTCGGCCTTTCGCATGCGACTGGGGACCCCCGCTACCTTTACATCAGCCCCTACAAGAAGTACACCGTCGAGGAGTGGGAGGCGCGCGGAGAGGCGCTGGGACTAAACAAGTCGCTGGTCGTCCGATATGGGCTGTGGTTGGGCAACGCGGTTACGGGCGATTTCGGTGACTCCTTTTTGACCAAGCAGAACTCCCTGTACGCGATCGTTGAGAAGCTGCCCGCTACACTCCAGCTTTCGGGGGTCGCCATCGCCGTTTCGATCATACTAGGCGTTCCTCTTGGCGTGCTTTCTGCGGTGAAGAGGGCCACGGTCTTGGACTATCTGGGACGGAGTTTCGCACTTCTCGGACAGTAGGTCCCGGCCTTCTGGCTGGGGTTGGTGCTCATATGGGTCTTCAGCGTGGAGCTCGGTCTCCTGCCGACGTCGAGAAAGGGCGACTGGTCGCACTATGTTCTGCTGGTTGCAGTTCTCGGGTTGTATCCCACCGCGGGCCTCTTGCGCCTGACACGCTCGTCAATGCTCAAGGTGTTGGACAGCGAGTATGTCACACTGGCTCGGTCGAAGGGGGCCAGCTCGATGCGAGTAATCTGGAACCATGCTTTCAGAAACGCGCTCATAGCCCCAATTACCTACACGATGATAATGCTCGCGAACTTCCTAACCGGAAGCGTGGTGGTGGAGACCGTGTTCGCTTGGCCCGGAATAGGCAGGCTCGCGGTCGAGGCGGCCCTCAACACCGACTTTCCACTGATTACGGGACTTGCACTCGTCTTCGGGGTGATCTTCCTGCTCTTCAGCTTTGCTGCGGATATCTGTTACGGATTCCTGGACCCGAGAATACGGTATGGTTAGCTTCGACAATGTGAAGCCCCATATCGGCCTGATTGACACGGCGGTCAGGCTCTATGATGGGTTCCGACGCTGGCCCGTCATCCCTTTCGCGGTGATTCTGATCTTGGTGTTCGCGGCGATCTTCGCTCCACTAGTGGCGCCGTACGACCCACTGGATGGTGATCTTCGCGCAAGAAACGTCGCGCCCGCATGGGTATCGGGAGGCTCATCAAAGTACCTGTTGGGCACGGACCACATCGGAAGAGACATACTTAGCCGTACCATCCACGGCGGCCGGGTATCTTTCCAGGTGGCGGCCGTCGTTCTGCTCGCCGGCGCCGGCTTGGGCACCGTCGTCGGTCTTGCATCCGCATACATCGGAGGTGTCGTTGACGAGTTTTTCATGCGGTTGGCAGACTTCGCGTTCGCAATGCCGTTCATCGTGATTGCGCTCGTCTCGTCAGTCGTGTGGGGTCCCAGCCTGTCATACTGCTAACCCTCTTCACATGGGCCCCGTTTGCGCGCCAGATCAGGGCGGAGGCTCTTCAACTCAAAGAGACGGACTACGTCGCGCTTGCACAGGTGGCGGGGGCTTCCGGATTCAGGGTCGCCTTCAGGCACATACTGCCCGGTGTATTCCCGACTGTCCTGGTACTTTCATCCCTACAGGTCGGGTACCTCGTTCTGACCGAGTCGGTGCTGAGCTTTCTTGGGGTGGGAATCCCACCACCGCAACCTTCGTGGGGGAACATCGTCGCAGGCGGCCGAGACTACATCGCAACCGCTTGGTGGATATCCTTCTTTCCAGGGGTGGCCATCCTGCTTGTCGTTTTCTCAATGAATTTCTGCGGTGATTGGCTTAGGGACAAGCTTGACCCTCTCCTCAGGCAGAACTAAACTCGCGTTCTTCCTGCTGTTATGCTGAGGAGTCCGCCCCTCCACGGCGGGCAGGCGCGGCGGACGACGAAGCATCTCCAGCTCGAATGGACATGATAGTCGTGAGATTCTTCGCCTGCGGCTCAGAATGACAGGTCGGGCAGGGAGCCCGAATCTCGCCCGCACTCACCGTCGTGGTGAGTCAATCGTCAGAGCCTGCCCCCGCGGAGGCGAGGATGGTGGATTTGGGCGGGCATGTTCTGTTGGCAATCTAACTTGGCGGCGATAGAATGGTCAGCAGGACCCGGGAAAGCTCATTCACAGCGGAGTAGCGTATGACAGGATCCGGACTTGTATCCGGTGGTGACCTGATCGCCAGGTCACTAAAGCTTGAAGGCGTCACTACGGTCTTCACGTTGGCCGGCGATCACATCCTTCCCTCACTCGATGTCATGGCCGACGCCGGATTCCGGTTCATCGATACGCGCCACGAGCAGGCGGCGGCGCACATGGCCGACGCATGGGGTCGGATCACCGGCGGGCCCGGCGTGGCGATGTACACGACACCCGGATTCGCGAACGCGATCCCAGGACTGGCTAACGCGTCGCACTCGGAGAGCCCCCTCCTCTCAATCAGCGGCTGCGCGGAGCTGCACGAGCTGGGCAGGGGAGCGATGCAGGAGATCGACCAGATCGGTATGGCCAGCCCGGTCACCAAGGGCTCTTGGATGGTCACCGATGCCCGGCGAATCCCGGACATCATCGCGACGGCGTTGCGTGTCGCCTACGAGGGACGGCGAGGGCCGGTCCACCTCACGATTCCCGTCGATATACAGCAGCAGCTCGTGCCGGTCGACGAGGTCTCCTTCTACCAGCCTAACGAGTACCGCGGCCTCGGCGCGCCGCGGGCGTCCGATGACAGGATCGGGGACGCAATCGATGTACTGAGACACGCGGAGCGCCCCCTGATCATCGTGGGAAGCGCCGGCGCATACTCGGACTCCGGAGAGGCCCTTGAACGCCTCGTCGAGACCACGGGTGTCCCGATCATGACCGAGGGCGACGCCAGAGGCCTGATCTCGGACGCGCATCCCCGCTGCTACGGTTTCTTCGACTCGGGCCTCAATCGCGCAGCGCGGCTCCTGCGGGACGCCGATGCAATCGTCCTGATGGGCCGCAAACAAGACCTGATCGTCGGATATGCGATGCCACCCACAGTCTCGTCTGATGCGAGGATCATCCAGATCGACCCGTCCGCGGCAGAGATAGCGAGAAATCGGGGCGTCGCGGTCGGCATCGTTGGCGATGTCGAGGCGGTCGCGATGCAGCTCGCCGAGGAGGCCGTCAAGTACCGGTGGACGCCCCTTACCGCCTGGCTGAAGCGGCTGAACGTGGAGCGCGAGGCGCAGGCGGAATCGCTTGAGTCGCTCGCGCAACCCGAGTCACCGATGCACGCTACTTACGTTCACAAGGCGATCAGGAACCAAATCAGAGCCGACGACTTTATGGTGTTCGACGGCGGCGACTTCTGCCACTTCGGGCGCGCCTATGCGCCGGCGCTGTCGCCGAAGCGATGGTGGTACCTGCCAACGTCCGGGATGCTCGGGCAGTCCCTCCCTACGGCCCTCGCGGCCAAGGCCGCCCATCCCGACCGGAGGGTCTTCGTCTTTACCGGCGACGGGGCGTTCGGGTTCAATGGGATGGAGTACGATACGGCCGTCCGGCACAACCTGCCGATCATCGGTATCATGGGAAACGACTCCGCCTGGGGAATCGACAGGCAGATCCAGCTCGGTGTCTATGGCAAGCCCGTCGCGACCGACCTGCTTCCTTCCAGGTATGATCAGGTCGTCCGTGGCCTGGGAGGATACGGGGAGCTGGTTGAGCATCCGGACGAGCTCGGACCCGCCGTCGAGCGGGCGATCAAGCTCGACCGGCCCGCGCTCCTCAACGTCATGGTGCAAAACGCGATTAGCCCGCGCGCCGAAGTCGCGATCAACAGGTGGAAGAGCCACTCGCCTCTGCCAATGTAACCGATACGGAGACCACTGCCAAAGTGTTCAGGTCGATCTTCGGAGGAAAGAAGAAGCAGTCTCAGGACCGCGTCCGCGCGGACGACTCGATCCGCTCGGCACGGGCGGGGGATGTCGTACTGATCCCCGGATTCTGGGACGACGGGGAAGACGCTTACCTGATCGTCGAGGAGATCAACCGCGTCGAGTCGGGATATGGCGAGTCGCACGAGGTGATCGGTGTCGACGGCGACCGGTCCGCGACAATCGAGTGGACCGATCACGACGGGCTTCACATCTCGGCGATTCGGCAGGATCGGCCGATGGGTCTCTCGGTGTTGGGTGTCGACAGTGAGACGTTGACAAGGTGGGATACAAACAAGTCGCTCGACAACACCGTCAACTACGACGGACACGTCTACCGGTACCGGAACAGCTTCGAGTCCATCTATTTCAAGGGTGCAAGTCTCGAGGGCGAGGGGAACTGGACGTGGGAATTCGTCAGGGATGACGACGAAGGGGCTATCACGGTGGTAAAGTGGGGGGGCGTACCATTCGAAGTGTACGTGTCAGAGGCAATCTCGCCCCACATCGTCACGGTCTACACGAAGGGAAAGGGTTAAAATGGCAGACGCGTTCCTCAACGTCATTGAGACGATCCCGCGGGGACTCGTCTATGTAGTGATCGGAGTCGTGGTGCTGGTCATCGCCAGGCTGGTTCAGGACTTCCTCACCCCGTATAAGATTCAGGACCAGCTCAGCGACAGGGACAACGTCGCGCTCGCCCTGAGCATAACCGGCTACTATCTGGGAGTGATCATCGTCTTCCTCGGCGGAATGTACCAGCCGTACGTAGTGATCGCCGACAACAACCTCGGGTTCACCACGGCGTATTGGCAGGAGGTCGGACTCGTCTTCGGTTACTCCGTCGCCGGGATTATCGTCCTGAACATCGCCAGGATCGTCGTCGATAGGCTCGTGCTGCACGGGTTTAGTACCGAGAATGAGATCGTCACCGATCACAACGTCGGTACCGGCGCCGTCGAGGCCGCGGTCTACGTGTCGTCCGGACTGGTCATCGCCGGAGCGATCTCAGGTGAAGGAGGAGGCCCCGAAACCGCGCTGGCCTTCTTCGCCTTGGGCATGGTCGCCCTGATCATCTACGCGCTGGTGTACGAGTGGACCACTTCGTTCGACATTCACGACGAGATCGAGAAGAACAATGTCGCCGTCGGGGTCGCGCTGGCAGGGAACCTGATCGCGATCGGGGTCGTGGTGTTCAAGGCGGTATTTGGGGACTTCGTCGGATGGGGTGAGAGCATCGCCGGATTCCTGACCTACGCGATAGTCGGCTTCGTCCTCTTATACGCCGTAAGGTTCCTGGCTGACCTCGTCCTCTTTCCCGGAGTCAAAATCTCGGACGAGTTGGTAAATGACCGCAATGTTGGCGCCGCGTTCATCGAAAGCGCCGCGGTTATCAGCGTCAGCCTGATCCTCTTCTTCGCGATCTAGCCCCCGGATCTCTGGAGCGCGGGCGTCTCGCCCGCGCGCGGAAGCTTAGGAGGCGGAACGTCAGGTCGCTGGGGTGCGAGAATCTCGCCCGCGTGGGGCTTGAACAGACCGTTAGCCTCGCCGAAGAGTTCCGCCGCCGCCGGTGAATCCACTCCCGGACCTGCCGAACGAGCTCCCCCTCGAGCTGCTGCCCCATGACGACCGAACGCCTGTCCCGCTCGACTTGAAAGCGCCCGACGATCTCTGGTTGCTCAGATAGCTCTGCCTCGAAGAGCTGACACTCCGTCCCGCCTGATCGTAGGCGGACCCCCGGAACGACTTCTGGTTCTGGAAGTAACGCGTGTTCCGCGATACCTGGTTCCGGTAGTTGGCCGAGTTCCGGTATCCGGATCGATTTCGGCTGATCGTGTCGTAGTTCTGCCTCGGCGTCCTGTAGGAGTAGTAGCCGCCGACCGGCATGACCGCTCTCAGTAGCAGATAGCTGAACAGGAAGTTTCCCGCTCCGAAGCTGCTGCGGTAGTATGAGTTGGCCCCGTACCCTGTCATCTCGTGTGTGTCGTGGGCCTCGACGATCGAAAACAGCCGATCGTCGGTCGCATCCTCGATCACGCCCGACGAGTTGAGGTCCTCCCATCCTTCCAGGACCATCTTCTCCCCGTCCTGCTCGACGCGAATCAGCACGACCCCGTCGCCCTCGTAGATCGCGTTCACCCGTCCCTCAAAGGTCGACGCGCTATCGGACTGCTTGAACGCCTCTTGGACTTCGTCGAGGTTTATTCGTCCGGCCGCCCCGTCCGTCGCCGCCCAGGCCTCGTAGGTCGGACCCTCGTCGCAAGCCGCGGCAACCGGACCGGCGATCAGCGAGACCCCGGCGATTGCAGCGATGGTCGTCTTGTTGACTCTACGTCTCTTCATGTCACCACCGGGTACATTCTAACAGGTCAGGAGCTTGCATAGCTCGATCGGAAGCTCCTCGACCGGGCCAACGTCCACAATTGAGGTCCCCCCGATTTCAGAATCCGCGACCAGCGAGTCGATGACCGAGTCGGCCGCCATGGCACGGAGCTCTGCACCGGCGGTCCGGGCTTCCTCCGAGAATCGAGTCATCGCAGCCGCGTGGGAGTACGCACCCAGCGAGATGGACAGAGCCATGTCTTGGAGCAGGGCGAGGTGGTCTGGCCAGCGTTCGTCGACCGCGTTCAGGAATAGCTCCGACAGCCTGCGGCCAAACGCCTTCGGACCGAAGATAGTTCGATGATGAAACAGCCTGGCCTCGACCTCCCGATCGAGGATCTCGATGACCTCCGCCGGAGTGAGCTCCGCCGGTCCGGGCAGGGGAATTCCGAAGTCGTCTTCCAACGACATACGGACCGACTCGTATCTCTCGTCATAGTCAATGCTGATTTCATACAAGGGGGCGGTTCGATGACGCACCCACTCTTCGCGACGCGCCGCAAGGTAGTCCGAAGCTGCCTCCCGGCCCATCAGCGACTCTCGGAACGCGTAGTACCCCCGGGATTCCCGCTCGATAACCGCCGAAAACTCCGAGGTCCAGGCGTCCGCGGCGCGGTCCTGTGACTCCGCGTCCTCTTGCGCCTTGACAAGCGCTGCCCGCACTTCTGGTCCCGAGACGCGGTCATGTGCCCGTCCCGGCATTGCCATGATGTCTCGCTGATGCCTGGAGAACGCCAACACCGGGTCCCCGATGTAGACAGAGGCCTTTGCAGCTCCTGTTCCGCCCTGACGCCCGGTACGGCCTCTGATCTGACGCTCGACGCGCCGCGACGCCGGGAGCGACGCCATCAGGACGAGCAGCCCGGAGCCGGAGGTCACGCCATCATCCTCTCGCGACTCAACAACTATGTCCGTCCCACGGCCCGCCATCGCGGTGGCGACGGTGACCGCGCCGAGCCCTCCGGCCTTCGCCACGATCTCCGATTCCCTGGACGTGGTGGCGGCGTTCAGGACCTCGTGTTCCACCCCTCGTTCGATGAGAGCCTGGCTGAACGCGAGGGACAGCGCGACTGTGTCGACTACAAGGAGGACGGGTCTGCCCTGGCTGTTCCAGTACACGACCTCACTCACGACTTGCCTGGTATGCGTCTCGCGGTCGAAGAACACCTCGCTGTCCTCGTCGACGCGCCGCGAGGGGACGCTTGGGGGAACAGCGACGGTCGGCGCCCCGTATCGTGCGGCCAAGCGTTCGGCCTCCTCGACCGCAGTGCCCGAAAGACCTGCGATCGTGGCGTACTTTGAGACCAGCGACTGGATAGTCGTGCGGGCCAGGGCGTGGCCGCGTCCTCGTCTTCCCACTTCCTCCTTGGCCTCGAGCGCCTCGTGCAGCCCGTCCGTGTATCTGTGGGAGAACAGCGGACGGCCGTCAAGCGGGTCGACCAACGTTACCTCGTCATCGACGATGACATAGTCCTCATCGAGCTGGTGGAGGACACGCGCGCGCAGAAGCTGAATCACCTCGAACGCCGCGGCCAGGTCGTCGAGCCCCTCGGAGACGACTCCCCAACCGCGATCCGTTAGTCTCAGTGTCGACCCGTCCAGGTCGACCACGAACATCAGCTCTGCGTCGAACCCATTCTCATCCTCTGCGATCAGCCTCAGCAGGTCATCCCTGATCCGTCGTGTTGACACGCCCAGCCGCTCCAACTCCGCGGTCAGCCGTGGGGTGACTCCCCCGGCCAGCAGGACCTCCGCCAGGTCTCGTCGCACGCTTTGGGTCGCTGTCGTCTCGTCGGCACACTGCGTCAGCAGACTCTCTATCCGTTCCGCCTGACACTCGATGATCTCGGATGCCACGTCCTCCTCTACGCCCTCGACGACTGATTCGGGGGCGGCGTCGCCGGAGATTATCAGCGGAGTACGGGCCTGGTCGATTAGCTGGTGGTCCACCTCGTCGATGATTGCGATGTCGAATGCGGGACTCACCCGCCTGTCGATCGAAGACGCTATGGAGTCCCTGAGGTAGTCGAAGCCCACCTCCCTCGCCGTCGTAAAGACGATCTGCCGCGTGTACTGGTGGGTCCTCTCGTCGCGGTCCATGGCGTCAACGACCAGACCCGGGAGGATCCCTAACGACTCGAAAGCAGGGGCGAGATGCTCGCAGTCGCGGGAGGCCAGGTAGTCGTTGGCCGTCAGGACGTCGACGCGCCGACCTGCCGCGGCATAGACCGACGCCGCTATCGCTGACGCCAGGGTCTTGCCCTCGCCGGCGTCCATCTCGACGATCGCTCCCCTTAGAAGTAGAGCCGCGGCCGCAATCTGCTCAAGCGTTGGAACGAAGACCAGACAGCCTGAGTCGTCGAAGTCCGTCAGGCTCTGGTAGAACCCCGCGGGGAGCAGAATGTCGGCGTGGTACTCCGTGCGGCTCCGGGCGAGAGCAATGACCAGCCAACGAAGCACGGACTCAGAACCCGGTGGGACCGGCGCCTGGCTCGCCGCAGAGGCAGCCCAACTCTCGACGGACTTGAACTCACCAGGCCGTGGTACGCGGTCTCTTGACGCGCGGTAGATCAGCTCGTCGGCCGCCAACCTCAAGGACTTCACTGGCCCCGACAGATTCTCCGCGTCGAGCAGCACTGCCCCCCAGATTCCGATCCGCCTGCGGATCGCGGTCTCGACGGCGACGATCGCCATGACGATTCGATCCGTGTCCAACCCGTGATGTTCGTCGCTCGCCGCGTCCATCAGCCGCGAGCGCAGGTCCCAGTCGGAAGACGCCCCGTTTGTCTCCGCACGGACACGATTCGCGACGTCCATCGCCCACGACAGCGTTGGCGGGTCCGTACCACGACCAAGGACGGCGGACATTCGGAGGTTGGTCATTCGTCGGTTTCGCCCGGCAGCAGCGTTCGCATAGGACGTCTCAGTGAAGCCGGGTCTATTCCCGCCTTCAGCGCCGCCAGGATGCCGGCGGCCTCCCAGTAGTTCTCAGCGACGTGCAACTGGCCGGGCGCCCACGGTAGTGTGGACAGGTCGTTGCGCATGAGGTTGCGGCTCTCACGGACGGTGATGACCCGGATCCCTTGGTGGAGCGCCGCCAGCGTCGGAATCCCCAGGCATCCGTCTGGGATGACCAGGCAGTCGACGTCCTCGGCGGTTAGCGCGTCGCTCTGGTCCGACAGGGTCTCACCGGTAACGATCCGAGGCGCGCGGTGGAGGCCCTTGAGAACGCACTGCAGGAACGTCATCGAGACGATCTCAGCCGCCATTCGCGCGTCTACGATCCCGGGATCGATCGCGGCGACTTCGTCCGACTCCATCATCGGTGAATGTGCCGCCGGCAGGTCGAGAACCGAGGACACGGCGTGGGTCAGCAGCGCCTCTACACCCCCCCAAGGATTGACCATCTCTCCTCCACTGGTGAAGTAGTCGTAGTGGTACTCGGTCGGTACTTCGATGACGGTGACCAGGGCGATGGCGTCGTAGCTCCCGCTTCTTTCGCTAAGCATGTTGAGCAGCGGCGCGAGCCCCTCGACCGTACCGGAGGCGCGCCCAGACGCCGTGTATCCGGCCACTACGTTGAGCGGAGGGTCGATCTCCATGATCTCCGGGCAGTTCAGCCCGTAGGTCGCCCGCCCCGCGTTCACCGCGTTGACCGAATACTGTCCAAACTTCGGATTGAAGCTTGAGTCGATCGCAACCAGGACCCGATTCGACCGCGAAGGGCGGAGCCCGGCAGTGCCCATGAGCAGGCGGGAAAGCACGCTGCCCTCGACGTATAGGCCGTTGGGGGGCAACTCGTTTATGTCCGACGCGTTGACCACGTTAGGATGAGTGATCAGCGTGTCAGCCACCTCCGCGATCGCGATCGCGGCCGGCGTAGCGTCCCCGGCGTGGCCGCCAATCTCGGCGCCGATTCCAGTTGGAACGACGAATACGACGTTGAACTCGGACTGGTCTTCGTACTCCCGGCGTCTGAACGCGAATACCGGCGGCATCGAGTCTACGGAGATGCCCTGTGCGACTCCGATCTCGCACTCGAAACGCCCATCGATCGATCTGGTGACGTTGAAACGGACCGGCGACTCGTCGTCTGCCAGCGTCCGGCCCACCTCGTCCGCGATGTCCGGAAACTCGATCGAGTCCCGGCTTATCGAGACCTGGCGCTCAAGTAGCCGCAACGGTCATCGCCCCATTGCGGTCAAGGAACTCTCGGTACTCGTATCGTGAAACAAGTTGGAAGCGGCTCTCGTCGTCCATCATGTAGGCGTCAGGGACGGGAATCCCGTTGAAGGGAGCGGCGCGTGAGTGTGTGTACGCCCCGGAGTCGAGGATCGCCAGCCGCTCCCCGGTTGAGACCGGAGCCCCGAATCGATACTCGCCGACAACGTCGCCTGCGAGACACGACCGGCCCGCCAGCGTCACAGGGTGCCGAGAACCCGCCTGCGGGCCCACCACCGCCGGCCTGTATCCGTACTCGAACACCTCTGGCAGGTGACTCGTGGAGGTATCCAGGACCGCGATGTCCACGCCGTCATGCCTGAACACGTCCAGCACCTCGGTAACCAGAAACCCCGCGTTCTGAACGAGGGTGGTGCCCGGCTCGACGAAAACTTTCAGCCCGAACTCGCTCGACAGCCAGTTCACGGCCTCGACCAGCGGCCCGGCGTCCGTCTCTGAGCCGAGGTAGTAGCCGCCGCCCAGGTTGATCCACGTGAGCCATTCGAGCCGCATGAGCACGTCGTTCAGCGAGAAGACCGTCTCGGCAAGCTGCCCGAGGTCGTCCGACTCACAGTTGTTGTGGACGTGAATCCCATCGACCGCGCATGCCGCTGCCGGCAGTGGCGAAGCGGACGACAAGGCTGATACCTGGACCCCCAGCTTGGAGCCTGGACGACACGGGTCGATCCGGACATCCGAGGCGAACGACACCTCAGGGTTCACTCGCAGCCCGAGCGACGCCCGTCCGTCGTTCATCTGAAGCGCGGACGCGACCTGTGCGTACGAATTGAGCGTCACGTAGTCGGCGAGTGAGAGGACTTCCGCCATCTCGGCGCCCGAGTAGGCTGGGGAGTAGCAGTGAATCGACTGCCCTCGAGTCGCGACGGACGCGGCGATCCGCGCCTCGAAGGCGGCGCTCGCCGCAAACCCCTCTACGCAGGGGGCCAGCGCCTCCAGCACCGGTACAAGCACGCTAGGCTTGAGCGTGTATAGAAGATTGCAGCCCGCTTGCGACGCAATCACAGAGGCGTGGTTGGCGTTCTCCCGAAGCACCGCCGTAGAGTAGACGTACGCCGGCGTCGTTGGAACGTCCAATGCCGCCCACGCCTGCGATTCAACCTGTTGATCCAATTCTACGGTCACCCCCAGAACCAATGTAGCACAGTTGCGTTACACCAACTCCCTTAGCTGGATGACCGCCAGTCCCATCTCCGGGCTGCCCCCTTCGAACCTCCGGTATCGCGCAAGCAGGTGATCGTAGCAGTCCAGGACATACCCTGCGGCCTCCGGGTCGGACTCCTGGAATCTCAACCCTATCCGCCCGTCGAGATTCCACTCGGCGCGGACCTCGAATTCCAGACTGTTCGGTCCGGCCAGGTTTCCGTACAGCTCCACTAGCCCGTCGAACTCCTCGTCGTCTCGAAACGGGGCCGGGGATACCAGGAATTCAGGAGTGATCGTCAGCCCGAGCTCGTTGTCGAACACCTGAACCAGATCGATCTCCGGGATGAAGCTCTCCATCGCGTAGCAGAGGCCCTCTCCCAGGTCGTCCGGCGCCCTGTGGTAGTAGAACTCCTCGTCGTATGTCGCCATGCGCACCGGCAACGGACGCTGATCGTTGAGGATCTCGGAGCAGCGCGACCCTCGCTCGAAGAGAAAGGGGATGTTTCCGTTCGTCGCGTCGACCAACAGCGGTTCCTCGTCGAGTCGAAACTCGAGCGCCAGATGCTGCCAAAATCGCATGGCGTCCTGCGCGCCATGGAAGTCGAACGACTCCAGGACGTGCCTGAGTCGCTCGGTCGGTAGTGGTCCTATAGCGTCCGGTCCCGCGAAAACGTACCCTGGGTCAAAGCCGTACGCGTCAGCAATGAACCTGAGCGCCTGCACCTTCTCGGAACAGATACCGCCGCGGCCTTCAATGATGTTCAGGATCGTCTCGTCCCCGGTCTTGTACGGCAGCTTCGGCCCGGAGAACCGCGAGTAGTTCTCGAAGGGACTGTCCCAAATTGCGCGGGCAACGCGGTGGAGGAACTCAAGCCGCCCCTCTTTCGTACCGAGCAGCGGCTGTAAGGCGCCCTGCGAGTCGTACTCGTCGGAAAGGGCTGCGTCTACGAAGCTCCGAAACAACGGCTCATTCCGCTCCCAACGCCGGCGATTGAAGCCGGTCCAGTTGCGAGAGTAGTCGCACTCGCTGCGGTCGATCAAGACGTCGACGAGCTGCACGTCCGTACCTCCCAACGTGGCAGGTATCCACGGCGGAGGCGCACCCGCGTCCAGCGCGTGCGGACCGTCCCTGAGCACCGTCTTAGGGTGCAAGGGCCCGGGATAGCCGTCGTCCTCGAGCAGGAGGACAAGGTCCCGGAGCGTCTCGAACGCCTCCAGGTCCTCGGGCAGCAGACGGTTTCCGGCGACCAGCGGTCCAACGTCCTCAACCTCGAGATACAGCCCTGTAAGTTGCCTCAGGGTTAGGTCCGAGTCCTCATCCGCGGTCCTAAGGACGCAGGACCTCCCGGTCAGGTAGTCGGTCCATCTGAGGAAGAGTGGGAGCATCCCGCCTCTCAGCGACAAGGGTTCCGGTCAATCCGCCAGTTGCAGGTTGTGGGCCAGATCATAGCTGTGCCCTCAGACGCGGTCAAACGGCAGACCGCTGATACTTTTCGTTCCCGCGGAGGAAAACGCGGCAAATGTACCGCCGATCGTGCGCGTGTCTCGAAGCCCTGCCTGCGATATAATCGGATGATGACGTCGACACGTCCCAGCCCTCTCCATACCGCGTTGGTCGCTCTACTCGTGGCGCTCACTCTGTCGCTTGCCTGTGGGCAGGCGGAGGAGTCCGCCGAGCTTGTCAGCGCGCAGCCGACCGCAGCTCCCACTACACCCTCTCCGACTTTCACTCCGATTCCTCCTAGTCCCACTCCACAGCCGTCGCCGACCGCAACACCCGTGCCGCCGACGCCGACGCCGCGCAAACTCGAGCCAACCGTCACGGCCACTCCCGCTCCGACGCCCGTCACCATCAGGCGCCCCTCCTCGGCGTTTCCGGCCATCGAGTTCCAGATCGAAACTTTCGCGGGCGAGACACTCGCCCTGTCGGACCTGGAAGGGCAGGTTGTTGTCCTCAACTTCTGGGCTTCGTGGTGTCCCCCCTGTCGATGGGAGATGCCGTTCTTCGAAGAGATATCCCAGGAGTACAGCGGTCAGGACGTGACCTTCTTTGGTGTCGCCGTGTCGGACACCCTGGAGAACGCGGCTGGATTCGCAAACATGGTCGGTGTTACATATCCGAACGGGTTGGATGCGTCCGGGCGGATTGGTAGAGAGTACGAGGTGCGGTCGCTCCCCACGACCTTCCTGATCGATAGGGAAGGGGTGGTGCAGCGACGGGTCGCAAACGCGGTCCCGGAAGCGATCCTGAGGATCTTTATCGACGGTCAATTGAAGTCGCCCCCGGGTGCAAAACCAGAGGTCTTAAATTGACACCGTTTTTCGGCAATGACTATAATCCCCGTGCTTGAGAGGTCGGTTTCAGATGCCAAAGCGAACATATCAGCCGAAGAATAGACGGCGCGCTCGCGTGCACGGGTTCAGGTCAAGAATGCGGACACGCGGCGGAAGATCCGTATTGAAGAGGCGCATGTTCAAGGGCAGGCAGAGGCTCACCGTCTGATCCGGACAAACCGGCATCTGTAGCGCCCCAGGCGACCTCACGCAGCTGTTCTGGGGAGAGTCGATGGACAGGGCGGGCCGCCTCCGGAAAACCAGGGATTTCGAAACGGTACGACGGGAAGGGAATAGCTGGTCCGATCGAAGACTCGTCCTCGTCGCCAGGCCAACCGGCGCGCCGAGGACGCGGATCGGATTCGCGGTCAGCAGCCGGCTCGGAAATGCCGTTGTCCGAAACAAGATAAAACGAAGGTTGAAGTCGGCCGCCGCCGAGCTTGCTCCGAAGTCAGGATGGGACCTGGTGGTCATAGCGAGGATCGGATCGAAGGCGACAGGCTTTCAGGACTTGAAGAGGTCGTTGAGCCGGTTGATAGTCCGGGGCCGTCTTAACGAGAATCAGCAGTAATCCGTGTGGGTGGTATCAGAGTGACAAGGAACGTGGCGCTCGGGGCAATCAGGTTGTACCAGGTTGCGGTCTCACCCTACCTGACTGGACTGTGCAGGCATTCGCCGACCTGCTCGAACTACGCATATGAGGCAATCGTCAGACACGGACTGGGTCGGGGCGCGTGGTACGCCATGAAGCGCCTCATGCGCTGCCGTCCAATGGGCACTCGCGGCTTTGATCCCGTTCCATAGCTCCCTGTTCTGTACTGAATAGCCAGGATGCCCGGACGCCGGGCATCACCACTATGAACACTTACCACAGCTCAGCTACCAAGACCGTCAAGCGGTCGCCGGTGGCGCTTATCATCGTACTCATCCTCGCCGCGCTCTTTGTGGGCGCGTGCTCCAGCAGCGGGTGCGAGCGATTCAGCAATCCTCAGGGATGGTCTTCCGGCACTGTCAGCGGCGACGACCTCTACATCGGCACGATGGAGGGAGAGGTCCTTGCCGTGGAGAAAGAGACCGGAGATCAGCGGTGGCGCAAGGCGCTCCCGACCGAAGAAGATCTCGATCGGGGCATCTATGGGGCGCCCGCGGTTACCGACGATGTTGTGCTGGTTGGCGGCTACGACGGCGTGCTGTACGCGTACGACCGGCAGGGCGACCAGCTCTGGCAGGAACGCTTTCCCGGCAGGATCGTCGGAGGGCCCACGGTCTACGGCAACCTCGCTCTCGTCGGAACAGGGTCCGTGGGCCAGTCGCGAGGATCGAGAGGCGCCCTCTACGCGATCGACATCCAGGAAGGCGATCCCGTCTGGAGCTACAACACTTCAGGGCCGATTTGGTCCTCGCCGGCCGTGGTTGACGGCGTCGCCTACGTCGGCTCACTCGATCATCACGTGCATGCCGTGAACGTATCCGACGGGACCGAGAAGTGGAGCTACAAGACCGGAGGCGCGGTCGTCTCCGGATTTGCCGTCCATGACGGCCTGGTCATGTTCGGAGGATTTGACAGCACGTTCTACGCGCTCGACGCTGATTCCGGAAACCTCGTCTGGGACTTTCACGGCTCGACCCGATGGTTCTGGGCGGCCCCACTCGTGCACGATGGGACCGTTTACGCGCCCTCTCTCGACGGCACGCTCTACGCCCTGGACGTCCAAACCGGCAGCCTCGAATGGCGATACACGACAGAGGGCCAGCTTGTTGGCACGCCCGCGGTCGTGAATGACCTGATCGCCGTACCGGTTGCGGATGGCGGAAACTCGAAGATCGTTCTGATCGAGTTCAATGGCGCTGAACAGGGCGCCTGCCTGATCGGTGATGACGTCCGCACCTCGATTGAGGTTTCAGGCGACCTGATATACTTTGCCTCAACCGACCACACAATCAGGGCCCTTCGGATCAAGGGCACCGGCAACCCCGACGAGGAGTGGGTGTACGTGACCGACGCGGACAACCCTTACCCTCACGACCGGGCAAAGGCGTGCTGATAGATTGGAATTCTTAGAGTTCCTGGCTGACACCTGGAATCTAGTCATCATCCAGCCCATGATAAATGGGCTGGTTCTGCTATACTCGTCGCTCTTCTCCAACTTCGGAATCGCTATCATCGCGTTCACGCTGCTGGTCAGGGTTATCATGATCCCGCTGACTGTCAAGCAGAGTCGCCAGATCAAGGCGATGTCCGCGCTCCAGCCGCTGATGAAGGAGATCCAGGAAAAGTACAAAGGAGATCGGGGACGGGCATCACGGGAGACGATGGCGCTCTACAAGGAGCGGGGCGTCAATCCGATTGGCTGCTTGGGACCCATGTTCATACAGTTCCCGATCTGGATCGGGCTGTACCAGTCGATCATTCAGACCGTGCCATCCGCCCCCGAAAGTCTCGTCAGCCTGTCTCGACACCTCTACGACTGGCTCCCACAGGTGCACAGCGTCATCCCGATCGACAGCGGTTTCCTCTGGATGGACCTGGCCAGGCCGGACCCCTCCCCGATAGTCATGCCGATCCTGGTCGGCGTTTCGATGTGGATGATGCAGAAGATGACGACGATGCCCACGGCCGATCAACGTCAAGCGTCGACCAACAGGATGATGCTTTGGATGATGCCGGCCATGTTCGGCTTCTTTACCTTGAATTTCCCGAGCGGCCTCGCGGTCTACTGGGTAGTCTCGAACGTGGTTGGTCTGGTGATCCAGGGATTCGTGACCGGTTGGGACCCGATTTTGAACCTGTATAAGTTTGGTCGCGGAAGTACCGAAGAGATCGCAACGGCCTCTGCGCTTGCACCCGCGCCGACTGCCCCCGCCGAGGAGACGAATGATGCGCGAGATGGAGATGTCCGCCAGAACGGTGGAAGAAGCAATCGAGGTCGCCCTAAAGGAGCTAGACGCCGCTCGCAGCGACGTCGAAATCGACGTCGTTAGCCGAGGCAAGGCCGGCATTCTCGGCATCGGCTCCGAACCTGCTAGGGTTCGAGTCACTCTACTGGACTCTCCGTCGGACGTCGTCCGGGCCACTTCCGAGACTGTGGAGACCCTGATCTCCTTGCTCAACGTAGACGTGATGCTGACGCTGAAGCAGATGCACAACGATGACCTCGACGGACCGGTGTTCGACATCGAAGGGGATGACGCCGGCCTGCTGATCGGGCGCAAGGGTGAAACACTGAAGACGCTCCAGTTCCTGGTCAGGTACATTGTGAGCCAGAAACTCGACGACAGGGTAAACTTGATGATCGACGTCGAGGGCTACCAGGAGAGACGTCACCAGTCGCTGGCAAACATGGCGCACAGGGTAGCCCGCCGCGTCGCCGACACCGGCCGGCCTATCACACTCGAGCCGATGCCCCCCGCCGAGCGGCGAATCGTTCACATGACCCTTACCAACCATCCCAGGGTGACCACCGAAAGTACCGGCGACGGATCGTCAAGACAGGTCGTGATCCTGTTGAAGTGATCTCGCAACACTCCCATGAATCCCAGCGACCACATCCGCACCCTCACCTTACGGGGGTCTAATGGTGACAACCTTGTCGCCTTAGACGTCGTCGCCGACCTATCAGACCAGATCACAGAGGCCCGGTATGACGAGGACTGCTGGGTCATCGTCCTGAACTCTCGAGGCACGGAGTTCTGTCTCGGCACCCACCCCGGCGCGATACGCGAGTCCGCGTCGACTACTTCCCTTGTAATCGCGGCGCAGATCGCCGCGATCGAGCAACCCGTGGTCTGCACTATTGAAGGATCGGCCCACGACCAGGGGCTTGAGATCGCTCTCGCCTGCGACGTCCGCGTCGCGTCCGAGGCGGCGACCTTCAGGATGGGCCATGTCCTAGCCGGACTCATGCCGTGGGACGGAGGAACACAGCGCCTCCCGCGGCTGATCGGCCGCGCAAGAGCGACCGAGATGCTCCTCACCGGCAAGGAGGTTTCCGCCGAGGATGCGTTGCGGTTCGGGCTGGTCAACGAGGTTGTGGACGGTGGAGAAGTGAACGCCCGTGCCCGCGGAATCGCTGAAAATATCGCCAGACATGGCCCGATCGCCCTGCGGTATCTCAAAGAGGCTGTGCTGACCGGTATGGATGGGACACTTCGCCAGGGTCTGCGGCTCGAAGCCGACCTGAGCTTCCTGCTGCAGTCCACCGCCGACCGGCAGGAGGGAATCGAATCGTTTATCGACAGGCGCGGTCCTACCTACCGAAACGAGTGAGGTCCCACTCAGAGACGCAGTCATGATCGCCGACGAATCCACAGTCCTGTTCAGCAAGTCGGGCCCGGTCGCGAACCTCGTCCTCAATCGACCGGAGGTCATCAACGCCTTCGATGTCCGTATGCGCGACGATCTATTCTCGGCGCTTGAGGCCGTCAGGGACGATCCCGACGTGGCCTCGATCGTCGTCAGTGGGGCAGGGGACCGCGGATTCTGCGCTGGCGCGGACCTCACCGAGTTCGGCACCGCGCCGTCTCAGACGATTGCGCGCCAGGTGCGTTGGGAGCGCGACCTGTGGGGCCTGTTCCTGGCTATCGAAAAGCCGATTGTGGCTGCGCTCCACGGCTACGTCATAGGCTCCGGCGTCGAGATCGCCTGCCTGTGCGACCTCAGAATCGCGTCGTCCGAAGCCCTGTTCAGGATGCCGGAGACCGCGCTCAGCATGGTGCCGGCCGCAGGCGGCAGCCAGACCATCGCCAGGACGATAGGTACTGGGCCCGCAATGCGGATGCTGCTTGAAAACCAGGTGCTCGACGCCCAGACGGCCTTGGACCTTGGGCTGGTCCAAGATGTCGTCGATCGAGCCCGACTCGACTCGGTCGCATTTGAGCTCGCTCTCGGGCTCGCGCGAATCCCGCCCGCCCTGGTGGCTGCGGTCAAGCGCTCTATTGCCGATGGCATGGACACCACGCTAGAACTGGGATTGGCCATAGAGTCTCGCCTCGCCACGGCCATCCTCAATTGGAATTAGCACGGATCCTCAGCGTCATTCCGGCGAAGAGCCTGCCGCGGCGGAGGCCGGGGCAGGAATCCACTGACTCGCCGCTTAGCGTACAGTCGCAAATTGGAACTAGCACACTATTGGTGGTAATGTTATTACGGCCTTGCGAGGCCATATTTTTTGGAAGTCCCAGATTAGAAACCTCGCAGCCGGCGCGCTCACACCGAGGGAGGGCAAGAGCCTAGGCATGAATACTTCGGAGTTTCTGGCGATTTCCGCTGTAATCGTTCCCGACCGGACAGCGCTGGTCTTCGAAGGAAGACGCACGACGTACGAGGAGCTCCAGTCCAGAGTTAACCGCCTCGCGAACGGACTCGGTTCCCTTGGGGTAGGAGCCGGCGACCGGATAGGAATCATCCAGGTCAACACTGACGAGATCGTCGAGATCTACTTCGCCGCGGCGAAGCTCGACGCGGTCTTCGTTCCCATCAACTTTCGTGCGAGGGCCGAAGAAGTGTCGTTCATGATCGGCGACTCGGGGCCCAAGGTGATTCTCGCCGGGTCTCGCTACGTTGACCTCGTCAACTCGATTTCCGACGACCTTGACAGCGTAGAGCACTGCATTACGCTTGACGAGGACCGCGAAGGGTGGCTGTCCTACGACGATCTGATCGAGGGCTCCTCCGATGAAGAGAGGTGGCCCATCTCCGACGATGACGACCTCGCGGTGATCCTATTCACGTCTGGCACGACGAGCTTCCCTAAGGGTGTGATGCTGAGCCACAACAGCTTTTCGTCGTACATCCTCAGCCAGGTTATGCCCGCCGATCCCGACGTCACAGAGCGAAACATCCTCACCGTCCCCCTCTACCACATCGCGGGAATGCAGGCGATGATCAGCGCCATCTACGGCGGCCGAACACTCATCATCCAGCGGCAGTTCGAGGCGAAGCAGTGGATGACACTCGTGGAAGACGAGGTCGTCGACCGTGCAATGATGGTCCCAACCATGCTGAAGATGCTCATGGATCACGAAGACTTCCGCCAACACGACATGAGCAGCCTCCAGGTGATCACCTACGGGGCGGCGCCGATGCCGCTTGAGGTAATCAGGAGAGCAATCGTCGAGTTCCCCAACGCGCAGTTCATCAATGCTTTCGGCCAGACCGAGACCGCGGCGACGATCACCATGCTGCCGCCCAGCGACCACGTCCTCAACGGCTCCGCCGAGGAGGTCGAGAAGAAGCTCAAGCGGCTCACGTCGATCGGTAAGCCGATTGACGATGTCGAGGTACGAATCGTCGACGAGGATGCGGGTGACGTCGTTCTCGGAGAGGTCGGGGAAATCGTCGCGAAGGGTCAGCGCCTGATGAAAGGCTACTGGAACCAGGACTCCGCAACAGAGGAGACGATCCGCGGCGGCTGGCTGTACACCGGGGACCTGGGCTACTGGGACGAAGACGGCTACATCTACCTCGCCGGAAGATCAAAGGACTTCATCAAGCGCGGCGGCGAAATGATCTCGCCCGAAGAGGTCGAGCAGGTCCTTCACTCTCACCCGGACATCGATGAGGCAGCGATCATCGGCATTCCGGACATCGACTGGGGCGAGAGAGTAAGGGCGATCGTCGTCCCGAGCCCCGGCCGCGTCGTCGACGAGGACGATGTGATCGAGTACTGTCGCCAACGGCTCGCCAGCTTCAAAAAGCCTGAGTCAGTCGTAATCGTCCCCGAGCTCCCCAGAAACCCAATGGGCAAGGTGCTCAAAAGGATTCTCAAAGAGGAGCACAGCGACCCGGTTGTGGTGTAACTCGTGGGCGTCTTCAGCGTGCCAATCGAGGTCGGGGACCCTTCAGGAGCGCAGTTCCAAGAGTTGGAAGCGCTGGTCGATACGGGTGCCACATTCACCATGGCGCCCGGTTCGATACTACGGAATCTCGGTCTAGAGGCTGAAGAACGTGGTGCGTTCGAACTCGCTGACGGAAGTCTCCAGGAGTTCGATATCAGCGAGGCACGTGTCCGAGTGGATGGCCGGGAGACGTCGACGGTCGTCGTATTCGGCCGGGAAGCCATGACGCCTCTGCTCGGAGCATACACTCTCGAACGTCTGCACCTCGGCGTCGACCCTGCCGGTAAGCGACTGGTCCAAGTCCCCTGGCGGCTTATGTAGCGCCTACGTGATCCTGTCGAATCCGGTGTACGGGCGGAGCGCCTCGGGGATTTTGACGCTTCCGTCCTCCTGCTGATAGTTCTCCAAAATCGAGATGATCACCCTCGGCAGGGCAAGGCCTGAGCCGTTGAGCGTGTGGACCAGCCTTGGTCGGGCTCCCGCCTCCGGCCGGTAGCGGATCATCCCCCTGCGCGCCTGGTAGTCCGTGCAGTTTGAGCACGAGCTGACCTCGAGCCAACGCTCGGCCCCCGGCGCCCACATCTCAACGTCGTACGCTCTGACCGCACCGCTCGCCATGTCTCCTGTCGCGAGCTCCAGGACTCTGTAGGGGATCTCGAGGGCGCGGACCACGTCTTCGGCGGCTGTCACAAGCGAGTCGAGCTCGTCTCTGGATCTCTCGGGCTCGACGAACTTGTACATCTCCACCTTGTCGAACTGGTGCACGCGCATGATCCCTCGCGTGTCGCGTCCCGCGGAGGCCTTCTCGCGTCTCCAGCAGGGCGTATGGGCGACGTAGTATAGAGGCAGGTCGTCTGCGGACAGGATCTCGTCCCTGTGTAGGCTGGTGATCGCGGCTTCCGCGGTCGGAAGCAGCCAAAGGTCGTCCTCGTCATCGTGGTACATCTCCTCCCTGAACCCCGGCAGGTGCCCGCTCGCGAGCACCGTTTCGCGATTCACGACGTACGGGAGGTAGACCTCGGTGTAGCCGTGCCGCTCGACGTGCAGGTCGATCATGAACGAGATCAGAGCGCGCTGGAGCTTCGCCCCGATTCCGGTCAGGACGAAGAACCGGGAGCCCGCGATCCTGACGCCCCGCTCGAAGTCGATGATCCCGAGGCGCTCGGCGATGTCCCAGTGCGCCTCTGGCTCGAAATCGAATGTCGGAAGCTCCCCGACGTTCTTGACAACGACGTTCGCCGACTCGTCTGCGCCAACCGGCGCCGCGTCGTCAGGGATGTTCGGCACCGCCATGAGCAGGTCGCTGAGCTGCTCATCCACGGACCGTTGCTCCTCTTCGAGGGCCCTGATTCGACCCCCGACCTCGCGCATCTCGGCGATGAGCTCCTGTGGCCGCTCCCTCGTACGACCCATCTCGCGGCTCACCTCGTTGCGCCTTGCACGGAGGGCGTCAGTCTCGGCGATCAGCAACCGGCGACTCTCGTCGAGGGAGAGAATCTCGTCAATGGAGACGTCCGCGCCCCGCTTCAGCATAGCTTCGCGCACTGCGTCGGGACTTCTTCGAATCAGCTCAATCGAGATCATGGAGGCATGTCCATTATAATGCGACTACGCCCCAACACCACAAGGATGGCTGACTTGGCACACGCAAACACGACGGTCTCAGAGTTCGCGGATGAGCTTATCGCGACGCCGCGCGCCCATCTGCGACTCGATCTGAGTCAGGACGATCAAGGCCTTGTCCTGACCTACCAGGAGCGGGAGCTTCTCAGGTGCTACCTCACTCCTAACGGGATGCTGGCTGGGGGCTTCGTAGCCGAGGCGCTGGGCGTCAAGCTGCCCGCACTGGGCGATTCGGTGACGGCTCGGGTCTCGACCGGCGTGCTCTACAGGGTCCTGGGAGTCGGCCAGCTCGACTACTCCGAAGAGGCTTCGTACGTCGTCCTGGAACGCTTGATGGAGGAGGCCGCCATGCAGCGCGGCGCCACCAACCTCTCAGAGTGACCCGCGTTGAATCCGCCCCACCTTCCAACTATAATCTCACCGGGTCGGCCGCGTGAATACTCGAGGTTCGGATGTTCAATGAGTACGGAGAGTTGGAGCCGGGAGCCGCGTTCTCCAAACACACTTACGACCTCGAATCCGACCTCGTGTCCAACTACCTGGACGCTGTCCAAGACCAGAGCTCCCCGCTCAGAGATGAGGATGGCCGGGCGATCGTCCCCGCCATGGCGGTCGCTGCGCTCAGCCTCCGCGGGGTTGTGCAGGACCTGAGGATTCCGGGCGGGACCCTCCACGTCGGACAGGAGTTTCGATACTCCGCGGCGGTCACTATCGGCTCGTCGCTCGGATGCGAGGCGACGCTGGTCCAGAACTCGGTCCGAGGCGGCTGGCGATTTCTCGTCGTGGACTGTCGCGTGACCGATGGTGGAGACTCCGAGGTCATGCGCGGAAAGAGCACTATCATGATCCCCGCCGGACTGGGGCCGATAGAGACGGCGCCCTAATGGAAGCCGGTGACGCGCTGCCAAAGGTCGTCAAACTGATCGACCAGGACAGGATCGAGAAGTATGCTAGCGCGTCCGGAGACTTCAATCCGATCCACATCGACCACGAGTTCGCCAACGCGAGCCAGTTCGGTGGTACGATCGCACATGGCATGATGATCGCCGCGACGATTTCCGAGATGATGACCGGAGCGTTCGGCCGGAGTTGGCCGGAGACCGGTGGGATGAAGATCCGGTTCCGGTCGCCCGTCAAGCCCGGACAGCGCATCACTGCCCAGGGATCGGTCAAGTCGGTCAGAGACACCGATACCGGACGCCGGGTTGTTTGCACGGTGTCCGTAGAGAAGGACGATGGAGAGACGGCGATAGCTGGGCAGACTGAGGTCACAGTCTCCTGGCCGAGGCCCTAAAGGGTAGGACAAGACCTTGCGCTGACGCGGGTGCGGCGCGGAGGACGAAACGAACACCGCCCCAGAGAACCTGGAAGGAAAAGAGAATTGGCTTCAGAAACCAGATCGGTGAGAATCGCTGTTGATGCTATGGGTGGGGACAACGCGCCGTCGGAGGTCATCAAGGGGGCGGTGGAGTTCGCAGCGTCGGGCCAAGGGCAGGTCATGCTTGTCGGAGACCCCGCCGTGGTTCAAGCCGAACTAGAGTCCCTCGACACCTCCCGACTTCCACTCGGGGTGATCCCGAGCGAAGGGGTGATCGAAGAGGGTGAGTCGCCAGTGATGGCCCTTAGGCAGAAGCCCAAAGCATCCATTCTCGTAGCCACCGGCATGGTGAAACAGGGGATGGCGGACGCGTGCGTCACGATGGGCTCGACCGGCGCCGCGATGGCCGCCGGTGCCGTCGTACTTGGTCTCGCGAAAGGCGTAGAGCGCCCCGCCCTCGGCGGACCGGTAGTGGGAGTTGCGCCGCGGACGTGCATCGTCGATGTTGGGACCAACGTCGACTGTCGTCCGCGGCAGCTCCTCAGCTTTGGCGCTATCGGCGACGTCTTCGCCAGGTCATTCTGGGGCGTCGAGAGCCCGCGTGTCGCTCTGCTGAGCGTTGGGGCCGAGGCCGGAAAGGGCAATCGGCAGGTTAGGGAGACTACCGAGCTGTTCGAGAAGAGCGGTCTGAACTTCATCGGCAATGTAGAAGCCAACGACATCCCAAATGGAAGGGCTGAGGTCGTCGTCTGCGACGGGTTCGTCGGGAACATCGTGATGAAGCTGACAGAAGGACTCGGACAGAGATTGAACGAGCACCTCAGAGCCAGCCTGAAAGGTAAGCTGCCAGACGACGAGCTCGACAGCCTGCTGGGCGCGGTCTACGAGATGAGTAATGTAGTCCAGGCGCGCGGCGGAGGGCCTCTACTCGGGGTCAACGGCGTGAGCGTGGTAGGTCACGGCGCGGCGCGCGCCGATGCCGTGACCCGCGCCATGGAGACCGCCGTTCTCGCGATCGAAACCAGGTTCGTGCCCCGAATGAACGAGCAGCTCGAAGCCCTTGAACAGACACTGGGGTAGTGAAGTAGGCCGGTTGAGCTCAACCGCCGATCACTGTCGCAACAGGATCCAGGAGGAACCGTGGCCAAATCTGACATTGAGGGACGCTTTGCTCTGGTGACCGGCGCGTCCAAGGGGATCGGAAGGGCTATCGCGCTTCGGCTCGGTGAACACGGAGTCAACGTCGCCGTCAACTACAACAGCTCCCCGGACGAGGCGAAACAGACTGTTGCCCGTCTCGAGGAAAAGGGCGTATCGGCGTTTCCCGTCCAGGCGAACGTGAGCGAGGTCGATGACGTCACCACAATGGTCGACACCGTCATCGAGCGGTTCGGCCAGATCGATATCCTGGTCAACAACGCCGGAATCATCAGCGACGGGCTGCTCGTGCGAATGTCGGACGATGCCTGGGACAACGTTATCGGCACAAACCTGTCCGGGACGTTCTACTGCTCCCGCGCGGTGCTCAGGGGCATGATCCGTCAGCGATGGGGAAGGATCATCAACATCGGGTCGGTGGTCGGGATCCGAGGAAACATCGGCCAGGCCAACTACTCGGCGTCGAAGGCGGGAATCATGGGGTTCACCAAGGCGCTCGCCAAGGAGGTCGCCACCCGCGGCATCACTGTCAACACCGTCACGCCCGGCTATATCAGCACCGACACCGTCGACGTGCTTCCCCAGGCTACCAAGGACCGGATCATGACCTGGATCCCGCAGGGTCACTTCGGTGAGGTCGACGACGTTGCGCATCTCGTGGCGTTTATCGCGAGCCAGAAAGCCAAGTACATGACTGGACAGGTCGTCAGCGTAGACGGCGGGATGGCCATCTGAGGACTGACGGTTGACTCTCGAAGGTAAGGTGGCGCTGGTCACCGGCGGCTCGCGCGGAATCGGCAAGGCGATCGCCCTAGAGCTGGCGAGCCGCGGTGCGGACATCGCCTTCAACTACCTCCGTAACCATCGCGCGGCCGCCCAGGCCGAAGAAGAGATCAGCACGCTCGGAGGCCGTTGTCTCCGAATACGCGCCCACCTCGGAGACGAAGCCAAGATTGCGGAGCTGTTTCAGTCGATCGACGAAGAGTACGGCCGGCTCGACATCCTGGTGAATAACGCGGCGACCGGCGTCCAGCGTCCCGCGCTCGATCTGGAGTCCAAGCACTGGGACTGGACTCTAAACGTCAACGCAAAGGCAGCCTGGCTCTGCGTCCGCGAGGCGGTCAAGCTGATGCGAGACGGCGGACACGTCGTGAACATATCCAGCGAGGGGTCCCGGCGCGTGCTGCCCTTCTACTTTTCGGTCGGGGTGTCCAAGGCCGCCCTCGAGGCGGTCACGCGCTACCTGGCAGTGGAGCTCGCACCCCTGAATATTGCCGTCAACGCCGTCTCCGGTGGGTACGTCGATACAGGCGCCCTCGATCACTTTCCGACGAAGGAGGACATGCTCGAGTCCGGCAGAAACACACCTGCGGGCCGTATGGTTACGGTAGAGGACATCGCGAAGACGGTCGCGTTTCTATGCTCGCCGGACGCCGAGATGATCAGGGGACAGGTGATAGTCGTGGACGGCGGCGTGACCCTCAAATCCGACAGCTAGCAGAGAGCAGTTCAAAGGCACCGCCACCCTTGGAGGTCGCCCAGGCTGTCGCTCTGATGGCAGGACCCACTGTCACTCTGAGGCGTAGCCGAAGAGTCTCCGGCCTCTGAGTTGGCACTCCTTTGGCATTGTGCAGTTCCTACTCGGGCGGCCTGATGTCCCGAACGACAGCGTCGATTGGCCCGCCGTCCAGATCGACCTGAACGGTCGCCTCGTTCTCGTAGAACCGCTTCCTCAGGTATGCCAGCGAAAGCCCCGGAATCGAAGAGGTAACGGTCCCGGCTTCGGCGCCGTCCACCACAAGTCCGGAGCCCGCTGGCAGTGTCACGCCATCCTCGACAACTAGCTGACAGAGAAACCGCTGTATACGGTCGTAGGTGTGTAGCCGCGCCACGACTTCTTGGCCGATGTAGCAGCCCTTGTTGAAGCTGATGTACGGCTCGAGATTGGCCTCGAGCGGATTGTGGTCCTCGTTCAGCTCGCTCGGGGCCGCGGGGAGGCCCTGCTCGATCCTGATTCGTTGGAGGTCGCCCGGGTCAGACAACACTTCCGCCGACCACGGCGTCTCCGCGCTGTCCTGCAGGATGACCTCGTACCCGGTCAGCGTCCCGATGTCCGCTCGGACGATTACAGCCTCGCCGTGGGCCGTATGTGCGAGCGGCCGTAAGAGTCCGGCGTGGCCCAGGAGCCCAGCTCCCGCGAGGAACTCGTCCGCCGCCTCTCCGACGACAACGTACTGAGAGGTCTCGCCCGTGATGTCGCTGACGCTCACGTCCTCCGCAAACGTGTAGAAATCGATCCACTCCATCACCCGCTCTACGGTTCCGTGGCTCGTCAGCACCAGGAGGGTCTCGCCCTGGTGGAGGATGCGCAACAGGTCGATCACGCGCCCCTTGTTGGTAGTCAACACCGATCCGATGCCCTCTCCCGGCGCCAGTTGACGCAGATCGTTGGTCGACAGCCGGTCCAGCAGGTCGATGGCGTCTTCGCCAGAAACTCTGAGCCGACCGACATGCGATACGTCGAACACCGACACGGATTCAGGGGTCCCTTGTTCGAGCAACGATCGTCGCTTCGTCTCCGTCGCCAAGTTGCGCCTCCCTCTAAATACGAGCGCCGCGTTCTGTGGACGCGGCGCCGCTGTTCGTAATCTGCTGTCGAGTCGCTACACGCTGAACGAGGTCCCGCAGCCGCATGTCGTCTTGGCGTTCGGGTTGTTGAACACAAATCCCTTGCCGTTCAGTCCACCGGAGAACTCCAGGATAGTTCCCGCCAAAAAGATGTACGACTTCCGATCTACGTAGAGCGTCAGGCCATGCTCCTCGATGACCTTGTCCTCTTCGAACGGTTCATCCACCAAATCGAGGGCGTAAGTGAGCCCTGCGCATCCCCCTCCCTTGACCGAGACCCTGAGGTCCGAGTTCGGCTTCCCGGACTGCTCCGCGAACACGCGTACGTGCCCAGCAGCCTCTTCCGAGATGTTGATTGTCAGCGGTGCCGGCGCGGTCTGCATCATAACTTCTGACTCCTAGACACACATGAGTGCGTGGGGTAGAGGACGGTTAATCTACGTTCGATTCTACAAGCAGGGCGAATCTCAGTCAAGGTTCTCGGGACAGACGGGATCATTCATCGACCGAGAATCTGCGAGCCGTCCGCGCGATTGACCGACCGGATGCCCCTCCATATACTCGACTCGACGCCGGCTTACAGGTTGAGGAGACATACATGGGGCAGTTCGATGGCAGGGTCGTGATCGTGACTGGCGGCGCGCTCGGCATGGGGGGAGAGACGGCATCGGCGTTCGCCGCAGCGGGCGCGAGCGTTGTTGTGGCGGACATGAATCCTGACGCCGGGCGACGACGAGAGTCCGAGATCAGGGACGCTGGACGTCCAGCGCTCTTCGTCGAGGCCGACGTCGCCGAGGCCGATGACGCCAGGAGCGTCGTCGATAGAACGGTCTCCGAGTTCGGCGGCGTCGACATCCTGTTCAACAACGTCGGTATTCAGCCCGTCGACTCCTACCTCAACGTCGAAGACACCCCTGAGGACATGTGGGACCGGATTCTTGGCGTCAACCTCAAGAGCTACTTTCTGATGGCGAAGTACGCGATCCCCCAGATTCGTCGGAGGGGCGGGGGAGCGATCATCAACAACGCCAGCGTCCAGGGCCTGCAATCCCAGCACAAGGTCCCGGCGTACGCGGCCAGCAAGGGGGGCGTGCTGTCCCTCACTCGTCAGATGGCCCTCGACTACGCCCCCGACAACATCCGCGTCCTCGCCATCTGTCCTGGAACGATCGACACAAACATGGTCAGAACGGTCGCGGCGGCGGAGGGTGGAGACATCGAGGAGACACTGGCCAGGTACGGTGAGGGTCACCCGATCGGCCGGATCGGCACCGGTCAGGACATCGCGAATCTCGTCATGTTTCTCGCGAGCGACCGCGCCACGTTCATGACTGGAGCCCATGTCGTTATCGACGGCGGATACATGGCGCTCGGAGCCTGGGCCGGTGGCGCCGGCGGCGCCCAGGACTGACTGTTCGAGTCGGACGGCCCCCCAATCGTTCGTCCTGAGCACTTCGACAAGCTCCGTACAGGCTCCGTCAAAGGACGAAGCCCCGCGCGGCATACGGGGAGGGCATTCACGCGTGAACCGGAGGTCAGGGTCGCTAGTTCGGCTTCACCAGAATCCTGAACACGTCCTTCGTCGGAGCGAGCATCCTCGGAAACGCGACGTTCAGCACCTCGTCCAGCGCCACGATTTCCGTCACTAGCTGGCGCGTACTGATCTCGCCGGAAGACATAAGCCTGATCGCATCCTCCACGTCCGCCTGGGAGAACGCGAGTGAACCCGCCACCTCGATCTCGGTGCTCACGAGGTTGTTGAAGTCGAACCGCGGGGTCGTCGTATAGATCGCGACCAGCACGACACGTCCCCCCCTGCGAGCCATTTTGACCGCCTGCTCGGGGGTGGACTCCGCGCCGGCGGCGTCGATCACGATGTCGGCACCGACTCCATCGGTGAGCGCCATTACGGCCTCTATCGCGTCGCCTCTGGTTGCGTCGATCACCTCGTCCGCTCCCAGCTCCTGGGCGAGGTCGAGGCTCATCTTCCGAGTGTCGGCAGCATAGACGGTTGCCCCGAATGACTTCGCAGCCTGCATCGCCAGCAGTCCCACCGTTCCGGCCCCGAGCACCAGGACCCTGTCACCGGGTCCCGCGCCGCTCCGCTTCACCGCGTGGACCGCGACCGACGTGGGCTCGGTCAGCGCTGCCTCCTCGCTCGAGACGTGGTCCGGGAGTTTGACGAGCTGACCGCTGGGCCAGACCAGCCGCTCAGCAAGTCCCCCGTCTATTGCGAAACCGATCGACGCCATCCCCAGACACTGGGCGGTCTCACCACGGGCGCACCAGAAGCACGTGCCACAAGTTAGAACGCTGTTCAGGGCAACCCTGTCACCGGGAACGATCGCGGAGTCGTCTTCCCGGACCTCGAGCACTGTGGCGGCAATCTCGTGGCCGGTCACCAGCGGAATCACCCTCCCGGTCACAGGGTTCGGCTCATCGCCCGAAATGAACACCGGGCCGTACAGATACTCCTCGATGTCGGTCGCACAGATTCCGCAGTAGTCCACCCGGAGGAGCGCCTCGCCAGCCCGCGGCTCCGGCTCCGGCCAGTCCTCAAGCCTGAGGTCTCTGTTTCCATGATAGACAAGCGCTCTCATGCACGACCCTCCCGGGCACAGCTACTACCGTCGACCACACAGCGCATCCGCGCCGAGTTTAGGTTCACCGACGGAGTCGAGTCAACACTGGAGATACCCAACTCAGGGTTGCGTTGCGAGGCCTATTTGGCTATAGTTGGGCGAGTTTGAACGGGCCTGCTTTCTCGTTGGCGCGTACTAGCGTCGCCGAGACTTTCGGGCCAATTGTGGCAATGGCCAGGCGCCGTGAAACGCTGAATCACAAGGAGCGAAACGGGATGGCTACATCCAACGTCAACGGAGAGTTAGTCCTCGACGTTAGAGACCTCCGGACCTACTTCGTCACACGCTGGGGCGTGGTGAAGGCTGTCGACGGTGTCAGCTTCCAGCTCAGGCGCGGCGAGACGCTCGGCATTGTCGGAGAGTCCGGTTCCGGAAAGTCCGTAACGAGCCTCTCCGTAATGCGCCTCGTTCCTTCTCCTCCCGGTCACATCGTGGGGGGCGAGGTGCTGCTGGAGGGCGAGGACATCCTTCAGCTCGACGAGAGTGAAATGGAGCACGTTCGCGGTCGGCGGATCGGTATGGTCCTCCAGGACCCGATGACGGCGCTCAACCCGGTGTTCGATATCGAAGACCAGGTCGGCGAGGCGCTGAAGATACACCGCGGACTCGGAGGCGAGGCGCTGAAGGGCGCCGTTGTCGACATGCTTCGCAAGGTGAGGATCCCGGCCCCTGAGATCAGGATGAGGGACTACCCCCACCAGCTTTCCGGGGGAATGCGCCAGCGCGTCGTCGGTGCCATCGGAATCTCCTGCGACCCGGTCGTGCTGATCGCCGACGAGCCGACCACCTCACTCGACGCCACGATTCAGGCACAGTATCTCCGACTGCTCAGAGAGCTGCAGGAGTCCACCGGCGTAGGGATCATATTCATCACTCACGATTTCGGAATCGTGGCCAAGATGTGCGACCGCGTTGCCGTCATGTACGCGGGCCGAATCGTCGAGCAGGGCAATGTCCGCCAGATCTTCAACAACCCGTCTCACCCGTACACCGAGGCGCTGATCCAGTCGGTGCCGAAGATGGAGGAGACCGAAGAGCGCCTGTACTCGATTCCAGGCCAGCCGCCGGCCCTTTGGGACCTTTCCGAGGGCTGCTCATTCGCCCCGAGATGCAGGTACACCGTCGACAAATGCCTGGAAGAGTATCCGCCAATCTTCGATGTCGGTGCTGGCCAGACCGCGGCCTGCTGGCTCCGTGAGAGTGAGGGAGTTCAGGTCGGCGCGGCCGCGAGCGGCGACTAACTGCGAGGTTCTCAACAATGACAAGCCAACGCGAAGTGAACGGCGCGTTCGTGACCGACGGCTCGCTCCTCCAAGTCCGGGAGCTCAAGAAGCATTTCCCCGTTGGAGCGGGATTCTTGAGTCGAAGTCGGGCCATGCTGAAGGCCGTCGACGGGATCTCTTTCGGTATTGAAGAGGGTAAGACCTACGGCCTCGTTGGAGAGTCCGGATGCGGCAAGTCCACCACGGCCAAGCTCATCCTCCAACTCGAAGAGCCAACGGAGGGCACATTCTACTTCCAGGGTCAGGACGGCACCCAACTCACTCGGGATGAGACGCGAAACTACAAAGCCAACGTTCAGGCCGTCTTCCAGGACCCTTGGGCCTCGCTCAATCCCAGAATGCGCGTCGGCAGTATCATCGGTGAGCCTCTGGAAGTGAACAGCCCGATGACCAAGGGTGAGATACGTACCCGAGTCGGCGAGTTGCTCGAAGAGGTCGGCCTCCAAGAGTACCAGGCCAACCTGTTCCCGCACGAGTTCTCAGGCGGTCAGCGGCAGAGAATCGGAGTAGCCAGGGCCCTCGCCCTCAACCCGAAGCTGATCATTCTCGACGAGCCGGTCTCTGCGCTCGACGTGTCGATTCGGGCACAGATAATGAACCTCCTCGAGGACCTGCAGGACGAGCACAACCTGACGTATCTGTTGATCGCGCATCACCTCGCCACCGTTCGATATATGTGCGACAAGGTCGGCGTAATGTACCTCGGAAGGATCGTGGAAGAAGCGGAGACCGACGAGTTGTACGACAACCCGCTGCATCCCTACACCCGCGCCCTGATGTCCGCCGCTCTCCCTTCCCATCCCGACATCGAGCGAGAAGAGATCATTCTCACGGGAGAGGTCCCATCGCCGGTCGATCCGCCGGAGGGATGCCACTTCCACCCGCGCTGCCCTTCCCGGTTTGAGCCGTGCGACGAACAGGTGCCGGTGGAGATCGAACCGGCGCCGGGACACCGAGTGGTGTGCCACCTCTACTGACGGCCGATTAGCAGGTAGAGACTGTCGCACAGGGCACACCTTCCGAGCGTGCCCTTGGCTTGTGTCATGATTGCTTGCGTCAGACGGCCGCGCGAGTGTGTGGCCCTGAGGTTGAGGAGAGGAGCACCGGCGCGGTCGCACTCCCCGCTGCGGTGTGACTACCTCAGCTTGATCGTTCGGACGTTGTTGATCGTGCCGAGGTTCTGGTTCGCGGTCGGACGCATGTCCCACTCGGCGATCAGATCGGGGTTGTACGCCGGCCAGACCGGTTCCTCGAATAGCCCCACGCAGTTGGCCCACTTGCGGTTCTCGCTGTAGAACCGAGCTGCCAGCTCTTCCCGACTCGCCTTGTCTGGCTCACCCGCCATCGCAGCGTAGGCCTCCGCCGCGTAAGGGACCTCCTGACCGACTCCGTAGCCGCCGGCGCTGAAGCTGCTGACCGCAAATCCGTGCGCCCAGTCGTACGGGAAATTCGACTTGTTCTCGTCCCCGCAGATGGAGATACCGGGGATGCTGATCGTGCGGGATACGAGACCCGGACGGTAGGTCGAGTACGGCGAACTGATCAGCTTGACCACGACCCCCAGCTCCTCGGCCCAGGTCTCCTTGATCGCCTCGCCAATTTCGGCGCCGGTCTCGTCCGCGCCTACCCACAGGCTCATCGAGAAGCCGCCGTCGTATCCGGCCTCGGTCAGAAGTGACCGGGCCATCTCGAAGTCTGTTCCCCAGCTCCACTCTTCGCGGTATTGGGAGTTGTTGGACGAGAGGTACGGCTGGTGGTTGACGAACCCGGTCTCTCCGAGAAGGTTCTCGACGAGCTCTTCACGCTCGATGGCCCAGGCCAATGCGTTCCTGACCTTTCGAGATCTCATCATAGACGGGGTGCCCTCGTCATAGTCGGGACCGGTTTCAAACGGGTCTCCCACCCACGGCATTCCGGTTTCGCGGTCTCTGGTGAGCTCCTCGCCAGTCAGTGCGCTGAAGCGCTCCCAGTAGTTGCCCGTGAAGGAGATGCCCTGGATAGTGTTGAACAGGCCTTTCTTCTGTAGCTCAAGTCCGCTCTCGGTGAGCTTCCGAAAGTCCTTGGCGGAGACCGCGGCTATGTGGGCCTTTCCCGCCTCAAGCGTCGCCCGACGGGATGCGGCGTCAGGGATCGCCAGCCAGTGGATGCTGTCGACGAACGGGCCCAGACCCAGCGCCGTTCCGTAGTAGTTGGGGTTGGCGCTGAGGAGGATACCGTCCTCGGGGGTCCAGCGGTCCGCTACAAATGCGCCGACACCCACGTACATGTCGTTCATGCCATCGACGCCAGTGGCGTCGAACACGCTCTTGGACACGATGCCGGCGGTCTGCCAGAATCGGGAGAACCGGTGGAGCATGCCTCGGGAGTCGTAGCTGCGATAGTTGAGCCTCACCCTGTACGGCTCGAGAGCGACGATCGAGCGGATCAGCGGCGCGAAGTCGCCGGCCTGCCCGTGAGTGGACTCCGGGTTGGTGACGGAATTGGCGTCGTTGTACGTGAAAGCCACATCTTCGGCGGTCATCTCGCCCCAGTCGCCATGGAACATCACCCCCTGCCTCAGCGTGATGTCGCCAAACTCCAGCGAGGGGTCCAGCGTGAAGTCGAGGGCGAGCATCGGCTCCGTGGATATCATCCCGTTGGCGTCGGCTCTGGAGTTGAACAGCACCTCGGTTATGCCTGACAAGTAGATGTTCTCTGAGCATCCGGCGGTGCAGAATCTTGGGAGGCCGTTGGGTGAGCCCACACCTGCTACTGCTATGAGCAGATGGCCGGACGGCTTCGGCGCCGAGACGCCGGATTTGGCGGGCGCCGGGGCAGCGGTGGGCTGCAGAGAGGGGGCTGCTGTCGGCCGGGGATCGGGAGAGGAGTCCTCCGCAGGCTCGTCACCGCCGCACGCGACCGTCAACGCCAGTAGTGCTGCTAGCGCGAGTGCCGGAGCTATGACTTTGACGGGCATCTACGGTCGCGAATTCTCGGACTCACGGTGGGGAGGTCTTGACGTCCTTGGCGCAGTCTAATCGCCGCGGCTCACCAAAAGCAACGGTTTACAGACCAACAACGACCCGCTAGTCTTTCCCGCGGCATGCCGAACAGCAGGGAGGCTGACAGTGATCGGATTCATCGGCGGCACCGGACCGGAGGGCAGGGGACTGGCGCTGCGACTCGCGATGGCTGGAGAGGCCGTCATGATCGGCTCCCGCGACGCGCAGCGTGCTGCCGATGCGGCTGAATCCGTCGACAGCCTCGCCCAGGGCCTAAGTGTTCGCGGCGGACTCAACGAGGCCGTCGCCGCTGAATCAGACCTCGTATTCATCGCGGTCCCGTACTCGGGACACAGGTCGACAGTCGAGGCGCTCCGGCCCACGCTAGACGGAAAACTCGTTGTGGATGTCGTCGCCCCCCTGGAGTTCGGCAGAGGAGGCGCGACGGCGGTCGACGTGCCTGAAGGCTCGGCGGCAGAGCAGGCCCAGGCCGCGCTTCCTAACTCAACGGTCGTTGGAGCGTTTCATAACTTGAGCGCCGAAGAGTTGCTGAAGCCAGAGCTGGCGGTGGACTCCGATGTAATCGTCTGCGCCAATGACCGCGAGGCGAAGTCGCAAGTGATGGAGCTCGCGGAAAAGATCGAAGGGGTCCGTGCCGTCGACGGCGGCGCACTCCACAACTCGAAGTACGTCGAAGACCTGACCGCGCTTCTGATCAACATCAACCGCATCTACAGAGTCCACTCGACCATCAAAATCGGAGGGATTTAGATCCCGATTGAATTGAGGAGCGCCTGAACCATGATACTAACCCTGATGGCGGCGGTCATGCTCCTGGGTCCCAATGGCGCCCCGGACCTTCAGGTTGCCGGGTCGACAGCGCCCACGGTCAGGGTAATCCGGTCCTCCCATCAGGTTGACTTCCCTAACCGCTTCGTGCTCACCGTACACGCAGAGACGGAGTCCAGGATCGGCGGCGCGAAGCTCTTCTACACCGTCGGCGATGCCCCGATTCAGATCTTCGCGTATCCGACTCGTCTGTCCACCGAGGACGGCGTCGTCGCCAGCTTCGAGATCGAGACCGGCCAGCGTGGCTTCATACCGCAGGGTGTCAATGTAGAGTACTACTACGTCTTTACTGACGATCAGGGACACGAAAGTCGGTCCGCCAGCTTCACGTTCGAGTACCTCGACGATCGCTACCGCTGGGAGCGACTCGTAGAAGACGACTACACCCTGCTCTGGCACGACCGGCCCAGGGCGCAGGTCGAACGGGCCGCGGCCGACGTCTCTTCCCGTCTCGCCCGGGTCAGGAGGCTGTTCGGAAACACCGACGACTATGACTTCAAGGTCGTGCTGGTCAACAGCCGTCGTGAGAGTCGCAGCAGCTTCCCCTCCGTCAGCCAGACGGCCCAGGACGTCTCACTGTACGGCGGATTCGCCTTCTCGGACTACGGCGCCATAGTTCTCGGCGGTCTGAGCACTGACGCATTGATCCACGAGCTGGCGCACCTGATGCTCGATCGCGCCATGGACTCGCCTCGCGCAAGGGTCCCGGCGTGGCTGAACGAAGGCCTCGCGATGTCCTTCGAGCGGGACGCGCATTACAGGGACTCCGACGTCCAGATCGCTCACAAGAGTGGGTCTCTCCTCAAGCTCCGTCACATGCGGACAGTACCCGGCAAACCGGACGACGTCCGGCTCTTCTACGCCCAGTCCGCCGGCATCGTCCGCTACCTGCTCGACGAGTTCGGCGATGAGAGCATGTCGGCGCTCTTGGCGAGCATGAACGAGGGAACGGACATCGAGGAAGCCCTCAAAGACGTGTACGGGCACGACGTCGAGGGGCTCGACCGCGCATGGCGGTCGCATCTTTCCGGCGACCGGTCGATCGGCGACTTCGCGGACCCCGGAACGCTGGGCACGGCGGCCCTGATCGGCGGCGCTGTCGCGGTTACGGCCTCCGTCGTCGGGGTCCGCTGGCTCAAGCGCGCCCTGCGGTCCGAGCCCGGCGCATAGCCCCGGCTCTCGCGATGTCCGCCAGATCTGCCTTCTTCTACGACGATCGGATGACGCGTCACGTCCTGAGCGACACGCACCCGATGAAACCGGTACGCTTGCGGTACACCTACGAGCTGCTCGAGGCGTACCGCGCTTTCGACGGGGAACGCTCGACACTGGAGACTCCAAGAGAAGCCACACCCGCCGAGCTCGGCTGGTTTCACACGCCGGAGTACGTCTCTGGCGTCGAGTCGGTCAGCATGGGTGACCCGTCGGTGGACCCCGCCGAGTTCAATCTCGGGCCCGGAGACAACCCCGCCTATCCGGGAATCTACGACGCAGCTCTCCTATCGACCGGCGCCTCGGTCGCCGCGGCCGATCTCCTGATCGCGGGGAATGTCGATCGGGCCATCAACATCTCTGGCGGGCTGCACCACTCGATGCCCGACCACGCCTACGGGTTCTGCGTCTTCAACGATCCAGTCATCGCTATCCACCGCTTCCTTCGAGAGGGGATGCGGGTCGCCTACGTGGACATTGACTGTCACCACGGCGACGGCGTCCAGCACGCGTTCTACTCGACTGACAGGGTCCTCACGATCTCGATCCACGAGTCCGGCGCGTTCCTGTTCCCGGGAACCGGATACGTCCAGGAGACCGGAGCGGGCCGCGGCCGCGGATACTCGGTGAACATCCCACTCTACCCGTACACGTCCGACGAGGTCTACCTATGGGCGTTCCGCCAGACAGTTCCGCAGCTTCTCCGCGCTTTCCGCCCGGACGTTCTGGTCACCCAAATAGGCATCGACTCCCACTACAGGGACCCAATTACCCACCTTGCGCTGACCGTCCAGGGATTCGCCGCCGTTGTTTCCGAGCTGGCTCGGTCGGCTCCGGGCCGCTGGCTCGCCCTTGGAGGAGGGGGCTACGATCTGCAGGCGGTGGCGCGCGCTTGGACGATGGCCTACGGCGTTCTCTCAGACCAGACGTTCCCGAACGAGATCCCTGAGAGCTACGTGCGGGAGTACGACGTTGTGTCCCTGAGCGATTCCGATGAGCTGCCGCTGGGAGATCAGTCTCTGAGAGACTCCCGATCGTTCGCCGAGGCGAGCGTACAGTCAGTACAGAGGCTCATCTTCCCAACCCACGGAATAACGGACGCCTGAGCGGCCGTCAGAAGGCTGTATCGCCCAGGGCCCACCCCAGAGCGTCGTCGATGTCGGGATGAGCGAACGAGAATCCGCTCGCCACCAGACGTGTCGGGCGCATCCTGAGACTCGATACCACTACTTCCGAAAGGTCTCCCTGCGCGATTCGCAGCGCGAACTTCGGCACCGCGAAGAGCGCGGGCCGGCGCACCGCGCGAGCCAGCGCGCGGGTGAACTCGGAGTTGGTAATCGGGTTCGGCGACGTGACGTTCACTGGACCCACGATGTCGGATCGTTCCAGCGCCCAGACAGTCGCGGCGATCACGTCGGAGCGCGTGACCCAGCTCATGTACTGTTTGCCTGATCCGAGCGTTCCTCCGAGGCCGAGCCTGAAGATCGGCAAGACGCGCTTTAGCATACCGCCCGCAGCCGACTGCACGACGCTGATGCGCAGGTTGACCACTCGGATTCCCGCGGCCGAAGCCGCCTCCCCCGCGAGCTCCCAATCCCTCGTCGTCTCGGCCAGGAATCCTGTACCGGGCGCCGATCCCTCCTCGAGCTCCTCGTCTCCGCGATCGCCGTAGTATCCTCCGGCGGACGCGCACATGAGGACCGACGGAGGTCGATCGAGCGTTGCGAGTGTCTCTGCTAGAAGCGCGGTAGGCCCGACCCTGCTGTCGCGAATCCGACGCTTCTGGGCGTCAGACCAGCGCCGGTCGGCGACGTTCTCGCCGGCGAGGTGTACAACGGCGTCGAACCCCTCGAGGGTACCGGGATCCACGATGCCCCTCGCTGGGTCCCAGACGGTACCGGCTCCAGAAAACCTCGACGAAGGTCGGAGGAGCCGCCTGACGTCGTGTCCGTTTGTCTCCAGCTCCCTGACCAGCGCCGACCCAATGAGCCCCGTAGAGCCCGATACCAAGCACTTCATTGTGGTTTTTCCTCGCTGCCACTAGGATGTCGCTCTACGCCCCGGGCTCCCACAGCGGACAGCTCTACGGGTCGTTGCGTCCGCCCGCGCTTCCCAGGAACGCTCCCGGCGATTTTACACCAGTGCCGATCCACGCCTATAATTCGCTGACGTACCCTAACAGGCGCCCGCTACCTCGTGTCCACTCTCGAAATCCTCAAAATCCCCGATCCAATCTTGCGACGGCGCGCCAGAAAGGTGCGCCGCATCGATAAGAAGCTGCTCGCGCTCGCCCATGACATGGTCGAGACGATTCGTGAAGCCGGGGGTGTGGGACTCGCCGCGAACCAGGTCGGTGAGCTCAAGCGGCTGGTGGTGATACAGCTTCCCGAAGAGGAAGAGGCACGCGTCTACATCAATCCGGAGATCCTGAGACGGCGGGGTGAACGCCAAATCGAAGAAGGATGCCTGAGTCATCCCGGATTCCGTGCGCAGGTCAACCGGTCGGTAGCCGTTCGTTTTGGGGCGCTCGACCACTCTGAGACCGCGATCCGGATCGACGCCGAGGAGCTCCTCGCCCAGGCTATCGAGCACGAGGTCGATCACCTCAACGGCATCCTCTATCTCGATCACCTCGTGGCGCACACGCAACCCTACGAGGTGGATGAAGAGGGCAACCGCATCGGCGAGCACGGTGAGTCCGAGGAAGACGCCACGCCGGCGAGTGAGGCCGATTCAGAGATTGAGGACACGCCTGCGTCCCTCAAAGTTACTTGAACGCCGACAAATCCAGCGCCGGAGGTTGAGCGTGCCACCCGTCCGGGTGGCGCTTTAGATGTTGCGAAGAGGCGTATCTGGACGACTGTGAACCCATTCGACGATCAGACCAGAGAAATCGCGAGCCAGGCAGCCCGCCTTCTGGCCGGCCGGCGTTCGCCCGCGTACCTCGTCGGTGGCGCCGTTCGCGATGCGCTGATGGGCCGGAAGACCAGGGATATCGACATCGCCGTCGAGGGTTCGGCCCATCGTTTGGGCGAGGCAATTGCGGGCGCTCTCGATGGGCACTTCGTCTCCCTGGACCCGGTGCGGGACATCTCGAGAGTCGTCGTCGATGTCGACGACGGAAGAGTCTGGATCGACCTGTCAAGCATGGACGGAGAGGGAATCGAGGCAGACCTTAAGGGCCGGGACTTTGCGATCGACGCGATCGCCGTCGACCTTGATGCGGCTTTGTCCGGCCGCTGGAAGTCGATCGATCCCCTCGGAGGCAAGGACGACGTCGAAAGACGGATCATCAGGGCCGTCTCGCCCACAGTGTTCAGAGACGATCCGTTGCGTCTACTGAGAGGGCTCAGGCTTGCCGCTGAGACCGGATTCGAACTCGACACTCCGACCGCGTCCCTGATCCAAGACCACGTTTCCCTCCTCTCAACCGCCTCCGCGGAGCGCGTCAGGGAGGAGTTGCTCAGAACGCTGTCGTGCCCGGGAGCCGGCGCATCTATCAGGCTGATGGATGACCTTGGGCTCCTGTCGGTCGTCATCCCCGAGCTGGACGATGCCAGGGGCGTCGAGCAGCCGCGAGAGCACTACTACGATGTCTTAGGCCACCTCCTCGCCGCAGTCGAACACGCCGACCAGATCGTTCATCGGCGATTCAACACCGGCTTCGTACGCGAACTCGTCCCCACGTTTGACGGGTTCCAGGATTACTTTGCGGAACAAGTATCCGACGGTCACAATAGGGGCACTCTGCTCAAGCTGACCGCGCTGCTGCACGACGTCGCGAAGCCGCAGACGCGTTCCGTCGAACCGTCCGGCCGAGTGCGCTTCTTCGGCCATTCGGAAGCTGGCGCTGAGGTTGTGGCCGAGGTTCTTCGAAGGCTTCGCTTCGGTCGCCGCGGGATCAGGCACGTGAGGACGATGGTGCTCTACCACCTCAGACCCGGCCAGATGGCGAAGAAGGGTGAGGTGCCGACCAGGCGCGCGATCAGCCGATATTACCGGGACCTGGGTGACGTTGCGCTGGACACAGTCTATCTCAACATGGCAGACTTTCTAGCGGCACGAGGCCCGATGATGACTCGTTCCAAGCTGAAGGAGCAGACCATCGTCGTCGACAGAATCCTCGAGGTCGGGCCCCGGTCGCGGCCAGAAGCGCCCGCGCCAAGGGGACTCCTGACAGGACACGATATAATGCGAGAATTCGACATACAACCCGGACCCGAGATCGGACGACTGCTCAGAGCGGTCGCCTCCGACGAGGCGGAAGGCCGGGTGGCGACCAGAGAGGAGGCCCTCGAGCTGGCCAGGGCGCACCTCGACTCTGGGGCAAGCCGTGGGTAGATACGGTCGAACCCTCATCTCAGTCGCGGTCATCGTCGTGTTGGCCGGGCTTATTCTCGGCTTCCAGCGGATCGACATAGGCGACTTCCGTCGCGGCGCCGATACGCCGCTCGGACTCAGCCTCGGGCTCGACCTGCAGGGCGGAAGCCACCTCGTATATCAGGCTAGCCTCACCGATCCCGGGACCGGCCGCCCGGTCGGCGTTACCCCCGACCAGATGGACTCGCTGATGCGGACGATCGAGCGGCGCGTAAACAACTCCGGTCTGGGCGAGCCGATTATCCAGATCCTCGGCTCGGACAGGCTGCTCATCCAGCTTCCGGGCGTCGACGATCCAGATCGGGCTAAAGAGATCATCGGTGAGACAGCCCGCCTCGAGTTCAAGCGCCGAGAGTTCAATGTAGCTCGTGATGTCGATGAGATAACCGATGCGGAGGTACTGAGTATCACCGTCGGGTTCATGCCACTTCCTGAGGTCGAGTCGCCTGACGAGGCGGAGGCGACGTCGGAGGCGGCTGAGGAAGAATCCGCCCCGCAGGCGGCTGAAGGAGAGCCTGAGTCTGATCCCGCCCAGGAGTCTGAGGAAGAGGCCACCCCGCAACCGGCGGAAGAAGAACCGGCTGTCGGCCCCCTCGTCTTCAAGGTCGAGTTCACGGAATCAGGGGCTGAGAGCTTCCAGTCAATCGTCGACCGCATCTTCGAGAGCTTCGTAATGTCCCAGGCTGCGATCCAGGCCGGGGACTTCGGCAGCAGGCTCCCCAACTCTGTTGAGCTTACGCTGGACGGGAACGAGCAGCAACGCTTCAGTGTTGGTGTTGGGTCTATCCAGAGAATCGACGAAGACGAAAACACATTCGCCATTCTCGTGCCGCCGGATGCCGCCGCTCAGGAGCCGCCGACGTTGGAGGTTGCTCAGGCGAGGCTTGGGGACAGCCCCACCGTCCAGTTCACTGAGATCCAGGGAACCGTCGATGAGGACACCGGTCTGACCGGTGACGACTTGTCCAGGGCGTTCCCGGCCCAGCACACCGGGTCCGGTGTGCCGATCGTAAACCTGGAGTTCAACGACCGCGGCACGAGGATATTTGGCGAGCTGACGCAAGACGTCATCGCTAAGGAGCAGGCGACAGGCCTGCGGGACCAGATCGCGATATTCCTCGATCAAGAGGAGCTGATCTCGCCTCAAGTCGAAGCGGTGATCACCTCCGGGACCGCAATCATCCAGGGCCGCGACTTCACCGTCGAACGCGTACGCGACATCGCGCTACTGCTCGAGTCTGGCCGGCTCCCGATCCCGATCGAGCTGATCCAGGAGCGGGATGTCGACGCGATCCTCGGCGCCGACTCCCTCGCGAAGAGCGTGGTCGCCGGCCTCATCGGTCTCGCGCTGGTGCTCCTGTTCATGACGCTGTACTATCGGCTGCCCGGCCTCGTGGCCTCGGTCGCCCTCGTCATCTACGCCTCGCTGGTCCTCGCCATCTTCAAGATACTGCCGGTTACGCTCACCTTGAGCGGTGTCGCTGCGGTGATCCTGTCGATCGGCATGGCCGTGGACGCGAACATCCTGATCTTCGAGCGGATGAAGGATGAGATCCGCGCCGGCCGCACGCTGCTGTCGTCCATTAACTTCGGCTTCGACCGCGCTTGGCCTGCGATTCGCGACGGCAACGTTTCGACGCTCATCACCTGCGCGATTCTGTTCTGGTTTGCCGACCAGCTCGGCGCCAGCATCGTTCAGGGCTTCGCCGCGACGCTTGCGATCGGAGTGGCGGTCAGCATGTTCACCGCAATCACCGTAAGCCGAACACTGCTCAGGTTCGTGGCGACGACCAGGCTGACCCGGACGATCCGCATCTGGCTCCCGTCCGGCGGCAGCGAGGTGCCCCAGCAGTTCCTGACTGATACGGCAGACTGAAGGAGGTTCGATTGGACTTGGTCGGAAAGAGGGGTTGGTTCTATCTGCTCTCGCTGGCGCTGATTCTGCCCGGCGTGGTGTTCCTGATCATCGCGCCCGGACTCAAGGCGGGAATCGACTTCACCGGCGGCTCATCGCTGACCATCGAGTTCGAGACGGACGTCGACCAGGCTGAGCTGCGAAACAGGGTCGCGCTCGAAGGCCATCCCGACGCCACGGTCCAGAAGCTCGGTGACCAGACGTACTTCATCAGGACGAAGCAGATTTCGGACGCCGCCAAGACGGTGCTCGTCGACTCACTCGAGGCGAACCTGTCTCCCGACGGTCTGAACGAGCTGTCATTCGATCTCGTATCCCCGGTCGTCGCTTCGGAGACAGTCGTCAACGCGTTCTACGCTGTTCTGGCGGCTGCCTTCGGGATCTTCGTCTACGTCTGGTGGGCCTTCCGCAACGTCCCCAGCCCGTTCCGGTACGGAGCCGCGGCCATCGTCGCGTTGATACACGACGCCGTCATTGTGATCGGCGTGTTTGCGGTCCTCGGAGAGCTGCTGGACATCGAGGTTGGAACGATGTTCCTCATCGCCATTCTGACCGTAATCGGATACAGCGTGAACGACACGATAGTCGTCTTCGACCGAATCAGGGAGAACGTGACGACCTATCCGAATCGTGAGCTTTCCGAAGTCGTCAACCTGAGCATCTCCGAGACGATTGGCCGCTCTCTCAACACCAGCCTCACGCTCCTGATGACGCTCATGGCACTATTCCTCTTCGGCGGCTCCACGATCCGCGAGTTCCTACTCGTGCTGCTCATCGGCGTCGTGGCAGGGACTTACAGCTCCATCGGCATAGCGAGCCAGGTGATCATCTCGTGGGAGTACGGAGACATCCGCCGCACCTTCAGAAGGATCAGAGGCACCCCGGCGTAGAGGCGGTTAGCGACGCACCCTACCTGAGTCGGGGATGCAATGGGCACTGGGAGCGCGGGCATCCTGCCCGCATGGGGGTGGTGGGGTGCATCCTCGGACCGCAGTGCATCCGTTTGTCCTGAGCCCGTCGCAAGGGGCACTGGGAGCGCGGGCATCCTGCCCGCATGGGGGCGGTGGGGTGCATCCTCGGACCGAAGTTGCAACGTTCGTCCTGAGCCCGTCGAAGGACGAAGCCCGAACCACCGTAGTGCATCCGTTCGTCCTGAGCCCGTCGAAGGACGAAGCCCGCACTCCTACGGCCGCAGGATCACGCGCCCGGTAACCTGCCGTTCCGCCACCATCCGGACGTATGCGCCCACCTCATCCAGAGCCGCAACCGATCCAACCACCGGTTCCACCACACCCCCCGCCACCAGCTCGATAGCCCTCTCGATGTCGCGAAGGTTCGCTCCTGTCGAGCCGTAAACGGACGCGTCCCGGAACATGATCTCCGTCAGATTGATCGACGTCCGACCGCCTGTGACCTCCCCAAGCAGCACCATCCTCCCGTACTGCGACATGCTCCGGATCGAGCTCGACATGGTCGCAGAACCCACCGTATCCACAACGACATCCGCCCCCGCATCCTCCGTGAACGCAAGGACGAGCTCCGAGAAATCCAGCTCGTCCCCGAGTATCACTCCTCCAGGCGCAAACCGTTCGAGCTCATCCAGCTTGGCGACCGAGGACGTCACCGCGAAGACCTGCGCTCCGAGGCCTGCCGCGATCTGCACCGCGTGAACCCCGAGGCCGCCCCCCGCGCCGGTCACGACTACGGATTCGCCCTCCGAGACCCGTGCCCTCGACTCAATCGCCCTGACGCAGACGCCGATCGGGCAGGCGAGCAGAGCCGCTCGTGACAGCTCGATCTCCGCCGGAACCGGGACCACGCATCTCGCTGGCAGCGCGACATACTCGGCGAAACCGCCGTTGATACCGTGGCCGACTCCTGACCCGAAGCGGCACCTGTATTGGAGACCCGACCGACACCGGTCGCACTGGCCGCAGAACGCAGTCAGCGAGCTGACGACACGGTCCCCCTCGGAGACGTCCGAGACACCGGTTCCGACCTGTGCGATCCGTCCTGAGACTTCGTGCCCAAGGACGACGCTGTGGTCTACGCCCCTCCGCAGGAGTCCGGTCATGATAGCGATGTCGTGGCCGCACAGGCCGGTGGAGTCGACCTCGACGACGACCTGGCCCTCGGCGGCCTCTGGGGTCGGGACGTCCCGGATCTCCAGGACCGGTTCCGGTCCAGGCTCGCTGACCAAAAGCGCCCTCAATCGGCCACCGAGTCCAGCTTGGCCGGAAGGTTGTCGGCTACCGCTTCTATCACGTCTCTGAGCGGCCTTCCCCGGTCGATCGTCTCCGGGCTTTCCGAGGCAAACGGCGTCGAGTCCAGCAGCCGGTAGATCTCTGCCGCTCCCAGGTGGAACCCGGGGGTGACTCCCACAGCCTCGAATGTCTTCGCGATCTCCTCCATCTCGCCGATCCACCGACCCGCGTTCGCCGGGAGACCGGGGACGCCCGACTCCATCGCGGACAGCGCACCCTGCTGGCTGAACGACAGCTCGGCGATCAGCTCGTCGAACAGTCCGAGCGACTGCGCCGCCGTGAGCATCGCGACACGAAGAGTTGAAGTCCCCTTCGTCATCGACGCGTAGCACATCTTTATTCCGGAGGCTCTGCCTATCTCGGACCCCAGGTTCCTGACCGCGACGCCCTTGTCGTCCAGCTCGTTCATGAGCCCCGCGTGCGGCCCGGACGTATAGATTCTGGGGACGGCGCCCCGAGCAGGCGACCCGCCGATAATCCCGCCGTCGATGTAAACGCCACCGGCGTCGCGGATGATCGAGTCCATCCGTAACGCGGTGGCCGGTGATACGGCGTTGCAGTCCGCAAAGCACCTCGACCCCCCGACCGAGCGGATTGCCCCGGCCACTTCGCCTGCGACCGATAGCGCCTGCGCAGGCACCAGGATCGACAGAATCAGGTCCGTCTGCAGCGTCATCTCCTCCAAAGTCGGCACTTCTCGGAATCCCCCTGCCGCGGCCAGTTCCCTCGTTCGGTCACTCCGGCCCGCCAGGCAGGTGATCACGTCGTAGCCGTGCTCGGACAGCACCTTCCCAACACCGTGCCCCATGTCCCCCGGACTGAGGATCGCTATGGTCTTCAAACTCATACACTGGCTCCCTACTGATTTGATGGGCGGGCTACGCCGCATTATATGTTAGCCCCCGTCACCCATCAACGACGCGCAACTACCACCGAGCGGGCGAGAACGCCCCCTCATTCCCATTCCTAATTCCTCACTCCTCACTCCTCACTCTTCTTTCCTCTTTCCTCACTCCTCACTCCCCACTGCTACAATGTCCCAAACCACCACTCAGGAGCCACGCAATTGAAGATAGGAGCACACGTCTCAACGGCCGGAGGAGTCCACACCGCGATCGAACGGGCCGCCGACCTAGGAGCCGAGACGATCCAGATCTTCGCCTCCTCTCCCAGGGCGTGGAGATTCCGCGAGTTCAAACCTGAAGACGTCAGCCGCTTCCGCGAGGCATCGGAAGAGACGTCAATCACGCCTGTCTTCATCCACGGAAGTTACCTAGTCAACATAGGCGGCGCACCAGACCTCCTCCAAAAGTCCGAGACGTGCCTCGTTCAGAACATGGAAGCCGCCGCCGTGATAGGTGCCTCCGGAGTAGTCTTTCACGCTGGGAGTCACAAGGGCAGGGGGTTCGACGCAGTGATCGAAGACGCCGCCGACGTTCTCAAGCGCGTTCTGGATTCCAGCCCGGAAGGTCCCTGGCTGATAGTCGAGAACAGCGCCGGAATGGGCGCGCATCTCGGCGCGTCCTTCGAAGAGCTTGCGGAGTTGATCTCCAGGGTAGACAGCGACAGACTTAAGGTATGCCTCGATACCGAGCACTGTTTTGCGGCGGGGTACGACCTCGCTGACACCGAAGGCATCGCCACTGCGATGGGGGAGTTCGAGCGTCTCGTTGGCCTTGAACGCCTCGTCGTCGTACACGCCAACGACGCGAAGGTGGAGCTCGGGTCCGGAGTCGACAGGCATGAGAACATCGGAGATGGTCACATCGGAATCAACGGATTCGAGGTGATCATGAGTAGCCCCGCGTTTCGGGACGTGCCGTTTGTCCTCGAGGTTCCCGGTCAGGACAAGAAGGGGCCTGACAAGGACAACGTCGACCGTCTCAAGCAGATTCGCGCTCGGCTCGATTCCGCCGCAGGTGAGTAGACCGAACGGCAATCGGCTGGAGACGCTGCTCGACAGCGGCGTCCTCGGCGGCGGCAATCTCCGGGCAGCCGTCCTCGGCGCCAACGATGGGCTCGTATCGAACCTGAGCCTCGTGATGGGCGTTGCGGGCGGAGTGGACGATCCAAACCTCGTTCTTCTCGCGGGAATCGCCGGTCTGCTAGCCGGCGCCTTCTCGATGGCGGCGGGAGAGTACATCTCCGTCGGCAGCCAGCGTGACGTTTACAGGCACCGAATCAGGCTCGAGTCGGCCCGCATGAGCAGGGACCATGCCTATGGTCGTGTGCTGCTAGAAGGGATCTATAGATCGAAAGGACTCGACGACGATGAGGCCGCGGACGTCGCGGACCGGATCATGGAGCACCCGGACGTTGCGCTCGAGACGATCGCCCGAGAGGAGCTCGGACTTGCCCCCGATTCTCTGGGTTCCCCCTCGGGAGCGGCGGCCAGTTCATTCGTCGCGTTCACACTGGGTGCTATCCTCCCGGTCCTGCCGTACCTCGCCGATGCCGGATCGCTCGCATTAGTCCTCAGCGCCGGAGTGAGCGCCGCGGCGCTCGCGGCAATCGGCGCCGTGATTGGCTCAGGGTCTGGTAGAAGCCCGCTCCTTGGTGCAGGTAGAATGCTCCTCTTCGGAGGGCTGGCCGCAGCGGTCACGTTCGGCATCGGTAGTCTCATCGGGACCAGGCTAGCCGGCTGAAACCCCCGTCGCTGCTTGTTACCATACGACTCAGTCAAATCCAAGGAGGATGCTCAATGGGTCTCAGGGACAAGGTCTGCATCATCACCGGCGGCGGCAGCGGGATCGGACGCGCCTCTGGGCTGATGATGGCAGAAGAAGGCGCGGTGGTTGTCGCTGTCGGCAGGACGGCGTCCAAGGTCGAAAACGTGCGGGACGAGATAGTCGGGAACGGCGGAACCGCCGAGGCCTACGGCGTGGACGTTGGAGACAAGGACAGTATCACCGAGATGGTTTCCAAGGTGTTGGACAGGTTCGGCAAGGTGGACGTGCTGGTCAACAACGCCGGACACAGTTCGCCCCACAGGATGCTGCTGACCACGACTCCCGAAGATCTGCGGTCCGTCTATGAGAGCAACCTCTCCGGATCTGTCTACTGCACCCAGGCCGTCGTCCCATCGATGAAGGAAGCGGGCCAGGGTACGATTATCAACGTATCATCCATGGCCGGGCTGACCGGCAGCCCACTTGCCGGAATGAGCTACAGTGCCGCAAAGGCTGCGGTGATCAACTTCACCGGATTCCTGAACACCGAGCTCCGCAACACCGGCATCCGGGCCAGCGTTGTCATCCCAGGCGAGGTCGACACCCCGATCCTGGACGGAAGGCCGGTCGTCCCGTCCGCCGAGGCACGAGAGACGATGGTGACCGCCGAAGACACCGCCGAGGCGATCACATTGATCGCCCGCCTTCCCCAACGAGCTGCCATACCTGAACTCGTCATTCGGCCAACGTGGTTGCGTGACACGAGTAATGAGATCAATATAGCGTGAGCACAGGCCGTCTTGCTGACTTCCAGGTTTCGGAGTCTGCTGGTTTAGTTTCAGTTGACGAGGTCGCCTGCCGTTGTCGCTGGTTTGACAAAGCTACGGCCGGCTGATATAAAGCGCCCATCCCCGCGAGGGGGCAAGGCTCCGCGTGGTCGCGGATCGTTTTCGTTTAGAGCTTAAGGAGGACGAACAATGTCGAAGACTTTTGGGATCCGTTCGGTAGTCGTCCCAGCAGTAGCAGCCATGTTGCTAGTCGGCGCCGCCTGCGGGGGTACGGAGACGATCGAGGTTCCCGGTGAGACCGTGGTGGTCGAGAAAGAGGTCATAAGGACCGTCGAAGTGCCGGGCAAGACTGTCGTCCAAGAGGTGGTTAAGGAGGTACAGGTGCCCGGCGAGACCGTCGTGGTGGAAAGAGAGGTAGTCAAAGAGGTACAGGTGCCCGGCGAGACTGTGGTGGTGGAGAAAGTGGTGAGGGAGACGGTACAGGTGCCCGGCGAGACTGTGGTGGTGGAGAAGGAAGTCGTCAAGACAGTAGAGGTGCCCGGCGAGACCGTGGTGGTGGAAAAAGAGGTCGTTCAGACCGTTGAGATCGTCAAGGAAGTCCCGGTAGAAAAGCTTGTCACGGTTGTGAAGGAAGTCACGGTCGAGGTCATAAAGGAGCCTGAACAGCCTCCAGTGGCCGCGATGGGACCACCGATCTACCAGATGGGGATATTCGAGGAGCCGATCACACGGAACTTCTGGAACTACTACGGTGGGCCGGGCGGATCGGTCTGGACCCAGTACGTGCTCGACGGGCATGCCGGCTCAATGTACGGCTACTCCGACAAGCGCTTCGACTGGATCCCCTCTCTGGCGTCCGACTTCCCAACTCCGTTGACCAGGGAAAACGTGGGCGGCACCGAGTTCTGGACCGCTGAGGTCCCCTTGCTGAAGGGTGTCATGTGGAGCGACGGCGAGGAGTTTGACTCTGGCGACGTGGTGTTCACTGTACAGACCGCGCTCGATCTTCAACTCGGATCGAACTGGGCCGCCGTCGTTGACTCGGCGTTCCTGGATCGCGTCGAAGCCCTGGACAGCCACCGAATCAAGGTCTTCTTCAAGTCCACAGACGCCGAGGGTAATCCTCAGACGCCGGGACTCAGCGTCTGGCAGTTCGGCCTTGGGTTCATGCCCATACTGGCCGAGCACTACTGGGCGTCGGTTATCGAAGAGGTGAAGAGCGCCGGCGAAATCGAGCAGCAGCACGCGGCGCTGTTCGCGTACGTCCCGGATGGGGAGCCGACCATCGGCGGCTACGTCTTCAAGAAGTGGGAGCCCGGAGCGTTCTATGAGAAGGACACCGACCCCAATTTCTTCTTTACCGGCACTGTAATCACTGAGTACGAGAGCGGCGCGTACGCCGAATCCAATGAGCGTACAGGTCACTCAGCAATGTACTACGGCGAGGCGAGCGGCGCCAAAACGCTGGAGTACGAAGTCGGCCCGCACGTCGAGTCGGCAATCTTCAGCATCTACGGAAATCAGGACGCCGCCATCCTGGCGCTGACAACCGGCGACATCGACTACGTGTTCAATCCGCTCGGTCTGGAGAAGGGATTCCTGGATCGGGTGAAGAGCACCCCGGACTTGCAGGTCGCTGGTAACCCAAACAACGGGGTCAGATACCTGGGATTCAACGTTCGCAAGGCGCCAATGAACATCAAGGAGTTCCGGCAGGCCATCGCGACGGTTATCGACAAGGAGTTCGTGACCAGCACGATCCTTCAGGACGCCGCAATCCCGGTCTATGCGATGGTGCCCGAGGGCAACGGTTTCTGGCACAACTCGGACGTCCCGAAGTTCGGCCAGGGGATGAGCAGAGGTGAGAGGATCGCTGCCGCCGTCGAGCTGCTCAAGAGCACGGGCTTCACGTACGAGGAGGAGCCGCAGATCAGTGACGATGGCAACTTCGTATCGGTCCCCGGCAAGGGCCTCAAGATGCCCGACGGCACGCCCGTTCCCGAGATGGAGATGCTGGCCCCAAGCGCGGGTTACGACCCGATGAGGTCGACGTTCGCCATCTGGGTCGAGCGCTGGATGAACGATATCGGGATACCCGTCCGTGCGAAGCTTACCGGGTTCAACGTCATCGTCGGGGAGCTGTTCAGCGAGACGGTCGCCGAGGACCTCGACATGTGGATCCTGGGTTGGGGACTGTCTATCTTCCCTGACTACTTGGAGAATTTCTTCAACACCCGGCACTCCCCGGAGATCGGCGCCGGCTACAACTGGGGCGGCTACTCGAATTCCGACTTCGACGAACTGTCCACTGGCCTGCTATCTGAAACGACCATCGAAGGCGCGCGCGACAAGATCTACAAGCTGCAAGAGTTCCTTGCGGAGGAGCTTCCATACGTGACGCTCTTCACTACTCCCAAGCTGGACGCATACCGACCGTCCAGGATCGAGTTCCCGTACACCGCCGTCCTCGGCGGACTCGAGCAGCAGGGCGGCATGCAGCAGGAGGCGGTAATCAAGTAGGCTGACGCCTATTGCCGAATGCTCAGTGAAACCGTAGAGGGGGGGTCGTTGCGATCCCTCCTCTTTGATACCGAACGCCATCCCATCAGTCTCAGGCGGCAGGTGCCGTAGCCCTTCCGATGGCCAGATACCTCCTCAGCAGAACGATCCAGATACTGGTAACCCTTTTCCTGTTTCTGTCGATTGTGTTCATCATCGTGAACGCCCAACCGGGCGACGTCAGCAATTTTTACGCCCTGAATCCTGACGTCCCTCCCGAGACCCGCGAGAGGCTCCAGCGGCTCTTCGGAGTCGACGAGCCGCTCTGGAAACAGTACACGGTCCACATCAGAAACACCTTCACCGGAAACTTCGGAGTCTCGTTCAGTCACTATCCCCGGTCAGTCGCGGACATAGTCCTCGAGCGCTTGCCGAGGACGCTGGTCCTGTTCCTGACGGCGGCTGTTGTCTCCTTCTACCTGGGTTTCCTCCTTGGCAAGATCATCGCCTGGAAGCGGGGCGGCTGGACGGAGTACACCTCGACGATCGGCGGGGTCACGCTATACACGGTGTTCACTCCCTGGTTCGGTCTGATGATGATCTGGCTGTTCGCGTTCAAGGCCGGGTGGTTCCCGCTAGGAAAATTCCTCGAGCCCGCCTTGTGGCGCGATGCTCCTACCGACGCCAACACGATCTTCAACCGGATGATGGTCACAGCAATCGTGGTCTCTGTCGTGGTGTTCGTCTCATTCCTGGTTACCGCTCGGCTCCGGCACAGGGCCACCGGAGCCGTTAGAGTCGGCTCTTTCGTGTTGGCCACCGCGGTAGTTGTTGGTCTTTGGGACACGAGCGGTTTGGGCTATCTCGCTCTGGACATCCTCAAGCACATGGTCCTTCCTGTTCTTACACTGACGCTGATCAGCTTCGCAGGTACGATGCTTCTCACCCGGAACAGCATGCTCGAGACGATGCGGGAAGACTTCGTGATGGCCGCCCGGGCCAAGGGCCTGCCTGAGAGGGACATCCGCGACAAGCATGTCGCCCGAAACGCGCTGCTTCCGGTGGTAACCAGCTTCGTGTTCAGCCTCGCGTTCGCTATCGACGGATCCGTCATCATCGAGCAGGTCTTCTCCTGGCCGGGAATGGGACAGACGCTCGTGTCTGCGGCCCTCACGGAAGACCTCCCGTTGGCGGTCGGCGCCTTCGTGTTCGTCGGGATCTTCGTCCTGGTCGCACACCTCGCCGCGGACGTTCTGTATGTATATCTGGACCCGAGGATCAGGTACTGATGGCGGGCGAACAGGTTTCCCAGTCCGTACCACCGTCACTCTGGCGCGTCCGTCTCAGTCTCGCGACACGCTCGGTGCGGGAGAACTGGGCACTGTTCATGGGGACGCGCATCGGGCTCATTGGCCTGGTGATCATCGTGTTCTATGCGGTGCTCGCCGGTGCCCACCCGGTTCTTATGAACACCGTGTGGGAGGAGCGCGTCTACGATCCGGTGATCGGCTATGCGTTCGACCAGACGAAGCAGCCGGCTCCTCCGAGCTTCAGGCACCTGCTTGGGACCGACCCTCTGGGGCGCGACATACTTAGCCAGCTCATGTACAGCGCGAGATCGGAGTTCCTGCTCGGACTCGTAGCCGCCGTCGTGACAGTTACCATAGGGACGATGGTCGGGGCTGTTTCAGCCTACTTCGGAGGAGTCGTGGACACCGTCCTGATGCGCCTCGCCGACATCATGATCATGATGCCCGGTATCAGTGTCCTGGTCGTGCTCAGCGCCCTAATCGGGGTAGAGCACCTCGAGCTAGCGCTGATCATCGGCTTGCTTTCCGGTTTTGGGGGTGTGGGGGTCGTTCTAAAGTCACAGGCGCTGTCGATCGTGGTCAAGCCCTACATCGAGGCGGCGCGGAATGCGGGTGGCGGGCCGGTCCACATCATCTTCGTTCACATCGTTCCCAACCTCATGCCGCTTGCGTTCCTCTACATGATGTTTACCGTAACCGGGGCGATATTCTCGGAGGCAATCCTCAGCTTTTTGGGGCTGCTGGACGTACGTATGAGCTGGGGACTGATGATTCATACGACCGAGTCGTCCGGCTACCTGCTCCAGGTGTCGGGATTCTGGTGGCTGATATTCCCTGCCAGCCTCTCGATCACGCTGCTCTGCTCGTCCTTCTATCTCGTCGGTCGCTCGTTCGACGAGGTCATCAATCCGCGGTTGAGGCGGCTATGATCGGCGCCCCGTTGCTTGAGGTCAAAGACCTCACGATGCACTATGCAACGACGGCAGGGCCGGTGCGCGCCGTCGACGGCGTGTCGTTCTCTGTAAATCGAGGTCAGGCGCTGGGACTGGTCGGAGAGTCCGGCTGCGGCAAGTCGTCGATTGCGATAACTCTCCTCAAACTGCTGCCCGACAACGCCAGCATCCTCGGCGGTCAGATCCTGGTCGACGGGACTGACATCGTTCCGATTTCCGAAGAAGGAATGAGACAGTACCGCTGGGACCGCATCTCCATGGTCTTTCAGGCTGCGATGAACTCCCTTGATCCCGTCTATCGCGTTGGCGATCAGATTGTCGAGGCGCTGGAAGCACATTCCAGGATTGCTCCGACCGAGTCGATCGAACGCGTCCGAGAGCTGTTCGACCTGGTCGGTCTCAACCCCGGCTTCATTCTGAGATATCCTCACGAGTACAGCGGAGGGATGAAGCAGCGCGCCATCATCGCCATGGCCCTCGCCTGCGAGCCCGACATCGTCGTCGCGGACGAACCCACCACTGCCCTCGACGTCATCGTTCAGGACCGGATTCTGCGGGAGATGCAGAGTATCCGCGAGTCGCTCAACATGAGCATGATCTACATCTCTCACGACATGGCGGTGATCGCTGAGGTCAGCGACGTCGTCGGGGTCATGTACGCTGGCAAGATCGTCGAGTTTGGGCCAACTGAAGAAGTGTTCAAGAGCCCGATTCATCCGTACACCCATGCGCTGATGTCGGCGTTCCCCAGCGTGACCGGCGAAAAGCACGACCTGGCGACGCTTCCTGGCGAACCGCCCAACTTGCTCGACCCCCCGACCGGTTGTCGATTCCACCCGCGTTGTCCGTACGCGACGGCAGAATGCATGTCCGAAGAACCGCCGATCGTCCGCGTCGGCGAGCATTGGGCGGCCTGTTGGAACCCCGTCTCTGGCGAATCGCCTCCCAATGGTCAAGGCGGAGGGTAGGGAGATGGTCCATACCGATAGTCAGGAGGCAGCCACCGCTAGTCGCCCCCTCATTGATGTCTCCGGCGTCACGAAGCTGTTCCCCGTGTCGGCGAGCTTCCTCCAGCGGACGCGCAGCTTTGTCCACGCAGTCGACGACGTGTCGTTCGAGCTGGGGCGTGGAGAGAGCTTCGGCCTAGTAGGGGAATCAGGGTGCGGAAAGACTACGACTGGCAAGATGCTCGTTCGGCTCGTGGACCCGACCGAAGGGACAATTATCTACGACGACGGGGAGACCGATCCGACCGACATTGCGTCGCTCAAGGCGAGATCGCTGAAGGCGTTCAGGCGCAGAGCGCAGATGATATTCCAGGACCCCTACGAGTCCATGAATCCACGCAGGACGATATTCGACACGATCGCCGAGCCCCTGAAGGTCCAGCGAATCGGCGGGCCGCTCGAACGCATCGAAAAGGTCACCGAGATGCTCGAGCACGTGGGCTTGACGCCTCCGAGGACGTTCCTGTTCAGGTTCCCACATGAGCTGTCCGGAGGGCAGAGGCAGCGCGTTGCGATCGCGAGGGCGCTGGTCGTGGAGCCGTCATTCGTCGTCGCCGACGAGCCGACCTCAATGCTCGACGTCTCGATCCGGACGGGAATCATGCACCTGATGGAAGACCTCGCGGGCCGTCTCGGGGTCAGCTACCTGTATATCACGCACGACCTGGCGGTCGCGAGGTACATGTGTACGCGGATAGCAGTGATGTACCTGGGAAAGATCGTCGAGATGGGCGACACGGAGGACATTCTACACTCCCCGAAACACCCCTATACGAAGGCGCTCCTGTCCGCAGTCCCGATCCCGGACCCGAGCATCACCCGTGGCGAGGTGCAGATCAAAGGGGGCGTTTCGATGCCGGTCGACCCCCCGGCGCGCTGCCGGTTCTACGATCGCTGCCCGGTCGCCGACGACTTCTGCCGCGACAACGACCATCCCCCGCTCGAAGACAAGGGTGGCGGCCAACTGGCCGCCTGCTACAAGGCCTAACGTCGCCCGTCCCGATTCCGGCTGGTCCAGCCGTAGGGCCGATCCTACGAGGGTGTCTCACTAGTGCTTGAATCCCCGAATGCTCGCCCTTCGATCCGCCCCTCCACGGCGGGCAGGCGCGGCGGAGGCGAACGGTTTCAAAGCTAAGATTCGTTCGTGGTGAGCTCGTCGAACCACGGTTTGGCGACCAAGGTCGACCTATGAGACAGGCTCCTACGCGTTGCGGAAGAGCGCCTCCTCCACCCCAAACTCGTCCGCCAGCTTCCGCAGACCCTCCCACGTAGCGTCCTCCACGTAAACCCCATCCCGCAGTAGTTGCAGTGTCCTCAGGTGCTCCAGTTCCCCCGGGTAGAACACCTCGTCGAATCCCGCAGCAGGCTCTGAGCTCTTGAGGTACTGAGCGAACTCGGTCACCTCAGCCTTGAACTCCTCTTCGTCACGGAATGCGGAAACGTTGAACGCAGCCATGAAACAGCCGTCGTTGTGGCGACCGGACGGATCGTGCCCGAAACCGAGGCCGGTCAGGATTCCTGACAGTATCTCGACCATCACCGAGAGGCCGTATCCCTTGTGTCCCTCAGGGCCTCCAAGCGGCAGCACCGCGCCGCCATTCCGAAGATCGTTCGGGTCGGTCGTGGGATTGCCGTCCTTGTCGATAATCCATCCTTCTGGGACCGCGGACCCTCGCGCCACCGCAACGCCCAGCTTGCCCGCCGCAACCGCGCTCGTCGCCATGTCGATGAACATCGTCCCTTCGAGGTTTGAGGGCATCGCGATACAGATCGGGTTCGTTCCAAGCCGGGGTTCCCGGCCTCCAAACGGCACGACCGCCTTTGACGACCTTCCGGAGTCGGCGGTCATGATCCCGATCAGTCCGGCTTCTGCGGCCATGATCGGGTAGTCGGCTACCCGCCCGACGTGGCTCTGCCGAAACACCGTCGCGGCAGCCACGTTGCTGGCCTTGGCCTTCTCGATCGTCGTTCTCATCAGGCACTCGGACACCACGTACCCAAAACCCCAGTGTCCGTCCACGACGGTGGTCGTCGGCGTGTCCCTCAACACCTCGAACTCGGCGCCTGGGACGATGTGCCCCCGTTTCACCCTGTCGATGTAGGTGGGAATCTGGATGATTCCGTGAGAGTCGTGACCTGCGAGATTCGCCCCGATCGAGTGGTGGGCGATGATCTCCGCCTCCTCCTCACTCGCTCCGGACCCGACAAGGAGCCTGGCCGCGATCTCTGTAAGGCGGTCAGCGTCTACGGTGGGCATGGTTTAGTCCTCCGATGGTAGAACCGCTAGCTTGGCACCGGCGCCTCAGCGGGAATGAGTCCCTCCGCCTTGAGCTCGTCCCACATGTCGGCGGGAGTCTCGAAACCGGCCATCTCGACGTTCTCCTCCACCTCAGCCGGTGTCCTTGGACCGGGGATCGTGGCGGCGACAGCCGGGTGCGCGAGGCCGAACTGCAGCGCCGCCGCCTTGAGCGGCACACCGTGTCTGTCGCAGACGGCCTTGATCTGCTTCGCGGTCTCCAGCACCTCCGGCGGCGTTCGCTGGTAGAAATACGTCGTGTCGGGACCGAGGTCCGAAGCCAGCACGCCGCTGTTGTATGGCCCGCCCAGGATGATGCTGATCTGTTTCTCCTCGCACATCGGGAGAAGCTCCAGAAGTCCCGAGTGGTCGAGGAGCGTGTACCGTCCTGCTAACAGGAAGCAGTCGAAGTCGCCCTCGCGAGCGAATCTGGCGGGCATCTCCCACTGGTTCATCCCCGCGCCAATCGCGCCGACCACTCCCTGCGATCTGAGCTCGGCGAGGGTAGGGTAGGCTTCGGTGACCGCCTGCTCCCAGTGGTCGTCGGGATCGTGGATCAACGCGATGTCCAGCCTGCCGAGACCCAGCCGCTCCAGGCTCTCCTCGACAGACCTAAGAACGCCATCCCTGCTGAAGTCGAACACCACGTCGAACGGAGGACTCTGGCTGAAGACATCTTCAGGTGAGTCGGTTCGGTCGAGAACACGCCCGACCTTGGACGACAGAGTATAGCTGTCCCGGTCGATCTCTCCGAGCGCTGCGCCGTAGAATCTCTCGCTCCTCCCTGTGCCGTAAAAAGGCGCGTTGTCGAAGAATCGGATCCCTAGGTCGTACGCGTGCTTCGTTGTCGCGATCGCATTCCGCCGACCGCTCTCGCCGGACATGCTTCCGAGCGGCGCGCCGCCCATCCCGAGCCGTGTGACACAGAGGTCTGTCGTTCCGACCTGTACGAGTTCAAGCGGGTCCATCGACTTTGCCTCCCGGGTGATGAAAGGCCGCCGGGCAATCGCACCGGCGGCCTTGTGTTCTCTACTGTCGCAAAACCTACTGTCTCGGAGGCTGCGGAGGAGCCGGGTTGACCATGTCCATTCCGAGCGTGCCCGGGAACATCACCGCGATCTCCTCTACCGTCCAGCGCCCGCTCTTCTGCAGCGTACGCGCCGGCTCTGGGTTATTCATCAGCGAGATCTCGCCGCCGGTAACGTGGAAGATGTAGCCGTTGACGTCCTTCGCCTCGTCCGACGCAAGCCAGGTCACAAACGGAGCAATATCTTCCGGCTCACGCCGAAGCTCGAGCGTCCTCGGAGCTGCGGCTCCCTGGATCCCAGACGCGGCGCGGATCTGCCGAGCGGTGTCCGGAACAGTGGCCGTCATGCGCGAGTTCGCCCCTGGCGAGATGCCGTTGACGCGGGCGCCGTAGCGGCCCATGTCCCGCGCAACCGCGCGTGTGAATCCCGCGATTCCGTCCTTGGCCGCGCCATAGTTCGCCTGACCGGAGTTGCCGTAAAGTCCAGACGTTGAGGAGAAGGTAATGATGCAGCCGCTCCGCTGCTGCCTGAACAGGATGCAGGCAAACTTGGACACCGTGAACGTGCCCTTGAGATGGACGTCGATCACCGCGTCCCACTCGTCCTCGGTCATGTTGAACAGCATGCGGTCCCGAAGGATTCCCGCGGGCGTAACCACGATGTCGAGCTTGCCGAATTTGTCCAGTGCGGTCTTCACGATGTTTTCGCCGCCCTCCATGCTGGCGACGGAGTCGTAGTTCGCGACGGCCTCGCCTCCGGCGGCTTTGATCTCCGCGACTACCTCGTCAGCCGGCGCCAGCGACTGTCCGCTGCCGTCAACCGCGCCGCCGAGATCGTTCACAACGACCTTCGCGCCCTCAGAGGCGAACATCTTTGCGATGCCCGCGCCGATACCGCGCCCGGAACCGGTGACGATAGCAACTTTGTCTTTGAGCAGGTCTCCCATATTGAGGTCTCCCGTCGAACTATGGCGTTGTTGGGTCAGTGTTGTCCTCTCTCCCTTGACGGGAGAGGGTTAGGGTGAGGGTGATTCCTCTCCCTGGTGTCTCGGTCACATCACTCTTGGTTCGCGTCTCACTGACGCGGCGGCTGAGGGGGAGAAGGATTCGGCAGCGCGCGTGTGATGTTCGCAGGCACCATCTCCTTGAGCTCGTCGAGGTTCCACTGACCGTTCTTGAAGATCGTCCGGACCCTTCTCGGGAGCGATAGCAGCGTAATGTTACCGCCGTAAACGAGGAACGTCTGCCCGTTGACGTTGGACGCGAAGTCGCTCGCGAGGTACGCGATGAAGGGTGCGATGTCGTCCGGATCCATCGGTCCCTGCTGTGAAGGTGAGGTATCGGTCTCAGAACGCGTTGACCGCATCTGCCTCGCGACATCCGGCACGGTTGCGGTCATTCTCGATGAGGCCCTTGGGCAGATCGAGTTGGCTGTGACGCCGTATCTGCCCATGTCCCGGGCCACAACCTTGGTGAATCCGGCTATCCCGGACTTCGCGGCGGCGTAGTTGCCCTGGCCGGTGTTGCCGAACAGGCCGGACTCTGAGGCGAACGTGATGATCCGTCCCGATCGCTGCTGCCGGAACAGGATCGCTGCGTACTTGCAGACGGTGAACGTACCCTTGAGGTGGACGTCGATCACGTCGTCCCACTCGTCCTCGGTCATGTTGAATATCATCCGGTCGCGCAGGATTCCCGCGACGGTGACCACGATGTCGAGCTTGCCGAAACTGTCCAGCGCCGATTGTACGATGGCCTCGCCACCTTCCATTGTCGCGACCGAGTTGTGGTTGGCTACGGCGTCGCCGCCGGCAGCCTTGATCTCGTCAACCACCTCGTCGGCTGGGCTGCTCGAAGCGCCGGTGCCGTCGACGTTCCCGCCGAGGTCGTTCACTACGACCTTGGCGCCCTCTGCCGCAAGCTGCAACGCAATTCCGCGGCCGATCCCTCGGCCCGAGCCGGTCACGATCGCGACCTTTCCTGTTAGCGTATCCGCCATTGATCTCTCCCAGTTTCAAAGCATACGCAGCCGCTTTCGGCTGCGTTTTGTGTTGAGTGAACGAACGCGGTGACTCCCCGATTCGAAGCGCCCACAGTGTACAAGAAACCGCCAATCCGTCACAACAGCCGCGAGCTGTCCGGACTGGTAGGAATGCCATCGTTTGTCACGAGTCCCTATTCCAGCCCATCGGGCGAGAGGAGTGAGGGGGGTCGCCCTCCGGGGCGCGAGGAAAGAGGAGAGAGGAAAGAGGAACGAGGAACGAGGAACGAGGAAAGAGAGGGGTTGGTTGGGGATGAGGTTGATTCCGTGTGACTGTTAGTGGGTCGCCGCGGGCGGGGCGATGGAGGCACTGGGAGCGCGGGCGGCCTGAGGAACGAGGAAAGAGGAACGAGGAAAGAGAGGGGTTGGTTGGGGATGAGGTTGATTCCGTGTGACTGTTAGTGGGTCGCCGCGGGCGGGGCGATGGGGGCACTGGGAGCGCGGGCGGCCTGAGGAACGAGGAAAGAGGAACGAGGCGAGAGGGGTTGGTTGGGGATGAGGTTGGTTTCGTGTGGCTGTTAGTGGGTCGCCGCGGGCGGGGCGATGGGGGCACTGGGAGCGCGGGCGGCCTGAGGAACGAGGGAGGAAGAGGAACGAGGAAAGAGAGGGGTTGGTTGGGGATGAGGTTGATTCCGTGTGACTGTTAGTGGGTCGCCGCGGGCGGGGCGATGGAGGCACTGGGAGCGCGGGCGGCCTGAGGAACGAGGAAAGAGGAACGAGGAAAGAGAGGGGTTGGTTGGGGATGAGGTTGATTCCGTGTGACTGTTAGTGGGTCGCCGCGGGTGGGGCGATGGAGGCACTGGGAGCGCGGGCATCTTGCCCGCTTGGGGGTGGGGCGGTGAGGAGTGAGGGTCTGGCGTGGGCGTGTTTGAATTGTGAATTGTGAATAGTGAGGGTGGTCCGCGGGCGGAGTCCCTTTGGCGTTTTTTTGGGTTGGCGATCTTGGGTTGGGGCGCGGCAGTACGCGGCGGTCAGTAGTAGTCTTCGGGGTAGTACTTGTGGAGGTCGCACTGCGGATGTCCGCAGTTCCGGTAGAGGAAGTAGGGTTCGGGTCCGAAGATGATCGGCTGCAGCTCGTGCTCTTCACGTGAGGGAGGGCCGGGGTCTTCGGGTTCGGCCTGTTCCTCAGCCTCTTTAGCGGCCCTGGCCTCTTCGGCCTTGCGTTTTTCTTCATCCTCCTTGGCGCGCTTCTTCCGCTCCTCGCGTACCTGTTTGCGTCGGGCCTCCTTGAGGGGCAGCTCTCTTTTGATCCTGGCGGTGATCTCCTCCACGTAGGGTTCGATGTCCTTTGGGTCGTAGTGGATGTCCTCCCACATGGAGTAGTCGGGTTTGTGGACGGGCTCTTCAGGGTCGGGGAGCTCTCCTGCGGCTCGTCTGGCCTCTTTCTTGAGGCGGTCGCGCTCGAAGATGGGCGCAAGTACCTCTTCGAGTCGGGCCCATCCGCCGTCGTCGGGATCTGAATGTTGGTCGGCAGATTCGGTTTGAGGACCGGAGTCGGTCGGCGCGCCAACAGGGTCGGCGGTGTCGATGGTGGCGACCGATCCGGGAGCCGGGGCTGCCGAGTTGGCCGTGACGCCCAGCGCAGGGACGGGGGCCACGGGAGCGGCGGTGTTTTTGACTCGGACGGGTGTGGGTCTTGTGACCGGGGCCTTGGGACGCTTGGGAGAGGTCCGGGTGCTTGTGTAGCCGATGACGATGCCTTCGAGTCGGACCATGAGCTCTGCTGCAGCCCTGATGCGGTGACCTTGGTTGAAGGACCTTAGGTCGCCGTCGATGAGGTTCAGGAGGAATCGGGAGACGTATCGGCCGTCGCCGGTGTCCTCCTTGATGGCCTTTGAAAGGGCCTTGTCGAACCTGGTGTCACGTGAGCGGGTGGCCGGGTCGTCGTCAGGGGACGCGGGTTGGGAGTACTCTCGGATGTAGGCCCTGGCCTCCTCGTGACCGAACCTGGTGAGGAGTTCTGCGGCCCGTATACGGTGGCCCTCTTTGAATCCTCCTAGGTCGCCTTTCATGACGTTCTGAAGGAAGCAGACGACGGTCTCGCCGTCTTTGGTCTGTTCTTTGATTATTTGTGATAGGGACATGATGGTATGCTCTATAGGCAACTGGTTATAATCTGATTATGCACGTACGGATGTTCTGGTGTCAAGGGTGGGTGAGGAGAGAGAAACGAGGAACGAGAAAAGAGGAAAGAGAGGGGTTGGTTGCGCGTGGGGGAGTCTGAGGGGATGGGGGCACTGGGAGTGCGGGCACTTGTGCGCCGTGGCGTATCCTGCCCGCATGGGGGTGGGGGTTTGTCGAGGAAAGAGGAACGAGGAACGAGAGGGGTTGGTTGGGGTCTGGGGATGGTTTCGTGTGGCTATTTGTGGGTCGCCGTGGGTGTGCGGATGGGGGCACGGGGAGGGCGATGCGTGGGGCCTGTCTCTTGGTCACCAAGGTCGACTTATGAGACAGGCTCGGAAGGGCTCCCCTCAACAAATTCGATCGCACGGATCCCCAACACCTTGACATCCTCTGGTGGGGCAACCGGAACGCCAACGCCCCCGAGGAGAGGACGGGAAGACGCCAGCGCCTCTCGTGACACCCACTTCCAGCCCTCCGAAAGCCCCGAAGACCCGCTGGTTGGCCTGCAGAAGTAGATCATGTCGATGTGCTTGTGGAACCCATCGACAGGATCGTGGATGTCCTCGATCATGATCGTGAACGGGGGTGTGACCTGCTCAGGGTAAGAAAGTCCCAAGTCCGCCCCAGTAGCTACGACCTCTACCTCCAGACCGGTCTCTTCAAGTGCCTCCCGCGTGACCGCCTGAACGGGGTCCTCGTTAGGCTCGATGTGCCCTCCGGCCGGAAGCCAGGCCTGTATCTTGTCGTGCCAGTGCAGCGAGACACACCCATTCCAGACAACGAACGCGGTCGCGGTGAAGTGCCTGGACAACTCCGGCTCGTCGGTCAATCAGCCCTCGGTATCTTCGGGCTCAACCGCTTCGACTGCACTCGGCTCCGACTCATCGCGTGCCTGAGCCGCGCTCTCTTGGCGTTTGCGCCGCTCGCGCCGGTCCATGACGATGGCGAAGACCGTGATACCGCCCCAAACGGGGCTGAATATCGCGACCCAGATCAATACTCTGAAGGCCCACTGGCCGACCCACGTCAGCGATCTCACAGCGGACTTGAATGTATTGTCCAGCTCGAACCCGGCAACCACGAACCCGGGTACCTCCCGAACGAGTACTCCTATCCGCCGAAACTCCGCGACCTCGCCGACCTCGGAGTCGGCGGTGACAGTCATGGTCGTCATGTAAGGGTCTCTCCGGTAGTTCTCGTATACGTGATTCGCCCTGGCGGTCGTGACCCCCGTCGACACTACTTGCTCTTCCACCGGGGACCCGTCGCCAAAGTCCCAGATCACTCGAACGTCGGTCAGGCCCTCCGGCCTCGTGAATGAGCCAGAGAACTCGACGACCTCACGTTCCTCTGTAATTCGGCGTTCATCGGTAAACACCTCTATCACAGGCACCTCGGAGACGGTGACGATTAGCGTGTCCAGTCCTTCGGCAATCCCAGCGTCGCCCGTGCCGGTAATCTTGACCTGCACGATGAACGGAGAGTCCTTTGGGTCGTCGTAGGAGTGAGCGATGGTCGCTGTGACCCGCTCGCTTTCGTTCAAAGTCGGCGCGGTTCGAAACACCTCTTCGATCCCGGAGCCGTCCCCAAAGTCCCACTCGATACTGAAGTCTTCTATATCCTCCGGAGGCGTGAACGTCGCCCTGAACCGGAGCCGGCTGTGTGCCGCGGCCAGCCTGTCTTCACCAGCGTCGACGGTCATCGGAGCAGGCGCAAGCGACAACCTGACCGAGACGAGGGAGAAGGCCGCAGTCTCTTCGAGGAACTTGATACGCCCGCTCAGCCTCTCGATGTTCTCCTGGACGGACGTGAGCTCCCGCTGCACCTCCAGCGCGTGCTCAACGGACTCGGCCCTGTTCAGCAGCCCGATCAGGGCCTCCTCGGCGGCGAACTGGTTCTTCAGCCGCGAGTTCAGGTCAACATACTCGTCAGTAACGTCCTGGCTCGTCGAACGCTCGCTCTTCACCTCGATCCCCATGTCGCGGAGCTGTAGGACGATGTCGTCCAGGTCCTCCGCAGGGACCCTGATACTGATGAATCCCCTGTGTTTCCGGCTACGGTCAGTTTCGACAACCCATCCGCCGGCGTCGTCGGCAATGCCTGAGATCTCGTCGATCGCGCCCTGGATGTCGCTGACGACCAGCTCGACGTCTACGGTTCGCACGATGATCCGGTTCTGGCTAACCCGCCGCGCGACCGGCGAGTCGCTTCCGGTGCCGCCAGGAGACGCAGAAGGTGAGGGCACGGGAGTATCTGTACGCGTGGGGACCGGAGTCGGTGCCGGTGCAGGCGCGGCCGGCGCCGGCGCGGCGGCTGGTAGCCCCGGAAGCCCAGGACGTCCGGATCGCTCACTGACGACCTTCTCGAGAGCCACCTCTCTGACGACCTCAACCTCCCTAACAACCTCCCTCTGAAAAGGGCTGAGCAGCCTGTCAAGAGGACTTAATGCTGACCCAGACAGGGCCATGACTTCCATAGTTTCGGCACCCGGGGGGGCTGGAGCGCGGTCTTCAGCAGCAAAATTGTCGCCGAGTAGCTGCCAGGCGGCATCCGCGCTTTCCGCGTCTGAGCCGCCGCACGCCGCCATCACTCCGATTAACAGTATCGAAACGACAACAGATAGTAGTTTTCGGTTCATCTGACTCCTTTGCTTTGACGCGACGTCGCGCGGGTCAGTGAGTCGAGACTCACTAGCAGTATAGACGAACGATTCGACCCAAAAGTTCCCGTAGTGCGGCGGGAGTGGTGCGGTCGCGGTGAAGTGCCTGGACAACTCCGGCTCGTCGGTCAATCAGCCCTCGGTCTCTCCGGGCTCAACCGCTTCGACTGCACTCGGCTCCGACTCATCGCGTGCCTGAGCCGCGCTCTCGTCGCGTTTGCGCCGCTCGCGCCGGTCCATGACGATGGCGAAGACCGTGATACCGCCCCAAACGGGGCTGAATATCGCGACCCAGATCAATAGTCTGAACGCCCACTGGCCGACCCACGTCAGCGATCTCACAGCGGACTTGAACGTATTGTCCAGCTCGAACCCGGCAACCACGAACCCGGGTACCTCCCGAACGAGTACTCCTATCCGCCGAAACTCTGCTACCTCGCCGACCTCGGAGTCGGCGGTGACAGTCATGGTCGTCATATAAGGGTCTCTCCGGTAGTTCTCGTATACGTGATTCGCCCTGGCGGTCGTGACCCCTGTCGACACTACTTGCTCTTCCACCGGGGACCCGTCGCCAAAGTCCCAGATCACTCGAACGTCGGTCAGGCCCTCTGGCCTCGTGAATGAGCCAGAGAACTCGACGACCTCACCTTCCTCTGTAATTCGGCGTTCATCCGTAAACACCTCTATAACAGGCACCTCGGAGACCGTGACGATTAGCGTGTCCTGTCCTTCGGCAATCCCAGCGTCGCCCGTGCCGGTAATCTTGACCTGCACTATGAACGGAGAGTCCTTTGGGTCGTCGTAGGAGTGGGAGATCGTCGCCGTGACCCGCTCGCTTTCGTTCATGGTCGGCGCGGTTCGAAACACCTCTTCGATCCCGGAACCGTCGCCAAAGTCCCACTCGATACTGAAGTCCTCTATATCCTCTGGAGGCGTGAACGTCGCCCTGAACCGGAGCCGACTGTGTGCCGCGGCCAGCCTGTCTTCACCAGCGTCGACGGTCATCGGAGCAGGCGCAAGCGACAACCTGACCGAGACGAGGGAGAAGGCCGCAGTCTCTTCGAGGAACTTGATACGCCCGCTCAGCCTCTCGATGTTCTCCTGGACGGACGTGAGCTCCCGCTGCACCTCCAGCGCGTGCTCAACGGACTCGGCCCTGTTCAGCAGCCCGATCAGGGCCTCCTCGGCGGCGAACTGGTTCTTCAGCCGCGAGTTCAGGTCGACATACTCGTCAGTAACGTCCTGGCTCGTCGAACGCTCGCTCTTCACCTCGATCCCCATGTCGCGGAGCTGTAGGACGATGTCGTCCAGGTCCTCCGCAGGGACCCTGATACTGATGAATCCCCTGTGTTTCCGGCTACGGTCAGTTTCGACAACCCATCCGCCGGCGTCGTCGGCAATGCCTGAGATCTCGTCGATCGCGCCCTGGATGTCGCTGACGACCAGCTCGATGTCTACGGTTCGCACGATGATCCGGTTCTGGCTAACCCGCCGCGCGACAGGAGGCTCTTCTCCCGCATCAGATGTAGTTTCGGAAGTCTTGAGAGCGGCTGTAGGTGTAGGCGTCCTAGGGGGAGCGGCTGCTGGCGATGGCAGGGATGAGGATGTCGGAACCCCGGGCGACCCTGCCAATCCGGGCTGCCCCGGCCGCCCTTCCCGCTGACCTCCGAACAGGTCCAGGGCGGCGGTAAGTACTTCCTTCCCGACCTCGACAAGCACCTGCTTCTCGACAACCACCGTCTCACCCGGTACTTCGCGGAGGACTACCCTCTGAGCCGGCGCGGGTGCAGCCGTTGGAGCTGTCGCCGGCGTCAAAGGGGCATATGCAAACCAGCCGGATTCCACGTTTATCGTGTCCTCAGAGGAGCCGCAACCTAATACCAACCCAAGTAGCACAATCGAAATCGAACAAGTCAGAACCAAACGTTTCATCCGTCTTCTCCCTGTTACGCGAATCTCAGCGGGTCATCCAGCCGAAACCCGCTGACAGTATAGACAAACGTACCTGCCCAAAAGTTCCCGTAGTGCGGCGGGAGTGGTCCGGTCGCGGTGAAGTGCCTGGACAACTCCGGCTCGTCGGTCAATCAGCCTTCGGTCTCTTCGGCTTCGGCGGGTGCCGCCGACCCGGCATCGGCCTCGCCTTGGGCCTGAGCCGCGCTCTCTTGGCGTTTGCGCCGCTCGCGCCGGTCCATGACGATGGCGAAGACCGTGATACCGCCCCAAACGGGGCTGAAGATCGCGACCCAGATCAATACTCTGAAGGCCCACTGGCCGACCCACGTCAGCGATCTCACAGCGGACTTGAATGTATTGTCCAGCTCGAACCCGGCAACCACGAACCCGGGTACCTCCCGAACGAGTACTCTTATCCGCCGAAACTCTGCTACCTCGCCGACCTCGGAGTCGGCAGTGACAGTCATGGTCGTCATGTAAGGGTCTCTCCGGTAGTTCTCGTATACGTGATTCGCCCTGGCGGTCGTGACCCCCGTCGACACTACTTGCTCTTCCACCGGGGACCCGTCGCCAAAGTCCCAGATCACTCGAACGTCGGTCAGGCCCTCCGGCCTCGTGAATGAGCCAGAGAACTCGACGACCTCACGTTCCTCTGTAATTCGGCGTTCATCGGTAAACACCTCTATCACAGGCACCTCGGAGACGGTGACGATTAGCGTGTCCTGTCCTTCGGCGATCCCAGCGTCGCCCGTGCCGGTAATCTTGACCTGCACTATGAACGGAGAGTCCTTTGGGTCGTCGTAGGAGTGAGCGATGGTCGCTGTGACCCGCTCGCTTTCGTTCAAAGTCGGCGCGGTTCGAAACACCTCTCTGATCCCGGAGCCGTCTCCAAAGTCCCACTCGATACTGAAGTCTTCTATATCCTCCGGAGGCGTGAACGTCGCCCTGAACCGGAGCCGGCTGTGTGCCGCGGCCAGCCTGTCTTCACCAGCGTCGACGGTCATCGGAGCAGGCGCAAGCGACAACCTGACCGAGACGAGGGAGAAGGCCGCAGTCTCTTCGAGGAACTTGATACGCCCGCTCAGCCTCTCGATGTTCTCCTGGACGGACGTGAGCTCCCGCTGCACCTCCAGCGCGTGCTCAACGGACTCGGCCCTGTTCAGCAGCCCGATCAGGGCCTCCTCGGCGGCGAACTGGTTCTTCAGCCGCGAATTCAGGTCGACATACTCGTCAGTAACGTCCTGGCTCGTCGAACGCTCACTCTTCACCTCGATCCCCATGTCGCGGAGCTGTAGGACGATGTCGTCCAGGTCCTCCGCAGGGACCCTGGTACTGATGAATCCCCTGTGCTTCCGGCTGCGGTCAGTTTCGACGACCCATCCGCCGGCGTCGTCGGCAATGCCTGAGATCTCGTCGATCGCGACCTGGATGTCGCTGACGACCAGCTCGATGTCCACCGTGCGCACGATGATTCGCGTCTGCGATACCCGGCGCACCTCGGATTCCTCGGACTCGGAGCCGATGGACACCTGTCGGGGTGTCGGTGACGCGGTTGGAGCCGGCGCGGGTGCCGGAATTGCCGCCGCCAGCGCCGCCGGCCCAGGCTGTCCTGGGCGGCCCGGCAACCCGGGATTCCCAGGCGCACCGGCGACCTCGACCACCTTCTCGACTTCCTGTGTGACCACTCTCTCGACAGGGACCTCCCTGATGACTTCTCTTTCGACCACAACGGTTTCCCCCGGTACAGAGACCCTGGAATCCCCGCCCGACTCAACCCATACGCCCCCCTCCTCAGAGCCACCACATGCTGCAATCGCTCCCAAGACGGCGGCTAAAGCCAGAATCAGTAGAGCCGTGATTCTCATCGTATCTCTCCCGCGGGGCATGATCGGTCGCGGAGCGTTAAAAGGGTCCGCTACCAGTATAGACGACCCCCGGTCACGGAAAGTTCCACTCTCAATAGACGCTCCGCATGCCGATAGGGGTTCGCCCCACCACGGCGGGCAGGCGCGGCGAACGGACCGCCCGCACCCACCGACGGCCCAGCTCCATCCTCACGCAGAGCATCTGCGTCCCTCCTCCCAGATTGACTGCGGTTGCAACCGTGGGATATTCTGGGCGGGAACAGATGGTTACCGGGAGCTCGGGGAAGCCGGGCTGAGAGGGCGAATCCGATTCGTCGCCGACCGGGATAACCTGATCTGGGTAATGCCAGCGCAGGGAGTGCATCGCACACGACCGAAGCCGCTGGCAGACTCCCAGCGGCTTTTTTAATCCAGTGGAGGTAATCAATGGACGACAAGCTGGTGATAGCCGGCAGAGAGTTCAACTCCAGGTTGATGGTCGGAACCGGTCGGCACCGGACCAACGAGGAGATGGTTGAGTCCATCGAAGCCTCAGGAGCCGAGATCATTACGGTCGCCATTCGACGCCTCGACCTCGATAATCTCGAGGAGAAGAACATCCTCGACTACTTCGACTGGAACCAGTACACGATACTCCCCAACACGGCCGGCTCGAAGACCGTGGAAGACGCGGTGTTCACGGCCCACCTCGCCAGAGAGGTCACGGGGTCGAACTGGATCAAGCTCGAGGTGATCCCTTACGCGGAGTACCTTCTGCCCGACCCTCGTGGAACATACGACGCAGCCAAGCGGCTTCTGGACGAGGGGTTCGTCGTCCTGCCTTACATTCACGCGGACCCAGTACTCGCCAAGCAGCTCGAAGACCTCGGCTGCGCGACCGTCATGCCACTCGGCTCGGCGATCGGCTCCGGCCAGGGTGTGCAGACCATCGACGAGATCAGACTCATTATCAGGCAGTCGAATGTCCCCGTCGTGGTCGATGCCGGACTCGCCGTTCCGTCTGACGCCTCGCTCGCGCTGGAGGCGGGCGCCGACGCCGTTCTGGTAAATACGGCCATCGCCCAGGCCGAAGACCCCGCGATGATGGGCGACGCGTTCCGGCTGGGTGTCGAGGCGGGTAGGATGGCGTACAACGCCGGGCGTATAGCGACGAGGGAAACCGGAGTCCCGTCCAGCCCGGTTGAAGGGGTCGCCGCGGCTACCGTCTGATCGTGGCGCCGCCGCTTTCACTTCCGTGCCTGTGCCTGGTCACCGATCGAGGTCGGACGGCCTCCGGAGATCTGCTCAACACGGTGTCGAAGGCTGTGGATGCCGGTGTGGGGATGGTCCAGCTCCGGGAGAAGGACCTGTCCGCAGCGGCTCTCCTGTCCCTCGCCCGCCAGACTCGGAGGATGACAGCCGGCAGGTGCCTGATGATCGTCAACGACCGGATCGACGTCGCGCTGCTCAGCGGTGCAGACGGCGTACAGCTTGGCGAGGAGGGGATCGATACCGCATCGGCTCGACGGCTGCTTGGGAACGATCTGCTTATCGGACGCTCTGTACACTCTGTCGAAAGAGCGATCGAAGCTGAGTCGGACGGCACGGACTTCCTGGTTCTGGGCACTGTTTTTGAGACCGCGTCGCATCCCGGAGTTGAGACAGGAGGACTGGGATTGGTAACCGCCGTAGCGCGATCCGTCAGCATCCCAACGCTCGGAATCGGAGGCATCACTACATCGAACGTCGCGGGTCTGATAGAGTCCGGGGCGGACGGCGCAGCCATCGTCTCCGCGATCTCGATGGCGACGGATCCCGCCGCAGCGGTCGAATGCTTACTCCAACGAATCCGCGAGGCGAGCGCAAGGTCCAGGGCGCAACAATGATTTCACTCACCGTAAACGGCAAGCAGCGTGAGACCGAGGGTCCGGTGAACCTTCATGACTTCCTTGTGGACATCGGCATCACCCAGACCGCCATCGCGGTCGCCCACAACGGGGTCGTGCTCCGAAAGACAGAGCTCGGATCGGTTACGCTCCAGGACGGCGACCAACTCGAGATCGTCCGCGCCGTGGGCGGTGGCTAAGGAGTCAGGAACTCCATTGGCCATTGCGCAGGTGTCCTGAGGCCCATGGCGGCTGGGACCGCGGGCATCCTGCCCGCAGGGAGGTGGTGCCGGGAGTGTAGAGATGTGGTTCTTGCTACGCAGGCTTCCTCGCCGAAATCACGACCGCAAACGGCACCCGCTCCAACCGGTCCCGATGCTCGGCCCAGTAGCGTCCCGCGTACGGCGAACAGCGTTCTTTGCCCCGCTCGACGGGGTACGGCTCCAGCAGTCTCTCGACCACCAACCCAGTGCCCGCGACTGTACTCACAAGCTCCTCGATCGTCCTGAAGAACGTCAACCCCGGGGAGTGGCCCTCTGGCACCGGATCGTCCCAGACCTCGACCGGCGGATTGAAGTAGTCTGACAGCCTCACGTATCGTCCCTCGGCGTCCCAGTCGAACGCCGTGAGCGGATGTACGGTGGCGAGCACTAGCTGACCGCCCGGTTTCAGCAGCTCGGCGCAAGACCGAGAGCAAGAATTCAGGTCGGGGATGAACTCGAGACCGAACGACGAGATCACCAGGTCGAACGACTCCGCCCTGAACATCGACGGCGATTCCATGTCTCCTGTGACTAAGTCGAAAGCCGCGCCGGTCTCGAGTCTCAGCCGACGGGCGTGAGAGAGCTGATTTGGAGAGATGTCGACGGCTACCACGTTCGCGCCCCATCGAGAGAGCGCGATCGAGTTCTGCGCCCCGCCACACGCGAGCTCGAGCACTCGTTTGCCGGCGACGTCGTCGAGCAGCCGATACGACCTCTCACCGGGCGCGAATGGGGCGTAGTGTATGTCGTCGAGTGAGATCTCACTGTCCGACTGGTAGGAATGCGACATCGCGTCCCACCCGGCCCTAATAGCAATCTTCACGTCGGTGCCGCTCAAGGGTGTACACAACAGTGCATGGACGCCGTTTTCGACGGGATACTACACAGAGTGCGGAAGTTCAGCAGCCGCTCGGAGGCTGGCGATCGCCTCTGCAACCGTGACGCTGTCGTTGTACACACCGGACCCTGATACGAGTTGGTCAGCGCCCGCCTGCACGCAGACGCCGGCGGTGTCGGCCTTGATGCCGCCGTCAACCTCCAGGATCGCGTCGATGCCACGCCGGTCGAGCATCGCCCGCGCCCGGGCGACCTTCTCCACCATCTTCGGGATGAAAGGCTGGCCTCCCCATCCGGGATTGACCGTCATTACCAGGAGGAGGTCGATGTTTTCAAGAAGCTCCCCGACGGTGCTGACACTCGTTCCAGGGTTGACCGCCACTCCAGACTCCATCCCGAGCTCGCGGATCTGATTTACGGCGAGGTGCAGATGAGGCGTTGCTTCCTGGTGGATGATTATTCGGTTCGCGCCCGACGCACCGATCTGCTCAAAGTGGCGTTCAGGCTCCGAGACCATCATGTGGACTTCCAGCGGTAGCTGGACGTGAGGTCTGATAGCCTCAATGACGATGGGACCGAATGTGATCGGCGGTACGAATCGGCCGTCCATTACGTCGATGTGGAGGCAGTCCGCGCCCGCGGCCTCGGCTTCCGCGACCTGCTCCCCAAGTCGGGCGAAGTCGGCCGACAGGATCGAAGGCGCGATCCTGACCGGCCTGTCCCGATTATCCAAGTCGCTCCTCCAATCTTCGCTTTGCGTCTTCGATGGACTGGAGCACCCGGGAGTGAGCGGTACCGCCGGGAACGTCCCGGGCCGCGATTGAGGTCTCGACCGTGACGTCGTAGACGTCTTCGTCGAACAGTTCCGAGAATCCGCGATAGTCGTCGAGGCTGAGGCCGTCGAATCCTACGCTCTTGCTCGAAGCGAACTCGACCAGACGTGCGACAACTCCGTACGCCTCCCGGAACGGGACGCCCTTCGACACGAGATAGTCTGTGATGTCTGTAGCCAGTACGTAGCCGCCGTCTGCCGACTCCGCCATCCTATCCACATCCAGCTCCATGCCCGCGGCCATGTCCCGCATAACGACCAGAGTCGACAGGACCGTATCGTAGGTATCGAAGAAGCCCTCTTTGTCCTCCTGCATGTCGCGGTTGTACGTCAGTGGGAGCCCCTTAAGCGTGGTGAGCAGCGCAATCAGGTTCCCGTTGACGCGCCCCGTCTTTCCACGTGCGATCTCGGCGAAGTCGGGGTTCCTCTTCTGAGGCATCATGCTGCTGCCGGTTGTGTACGCTTCCGGGAGTCTGACAAATCCAAACTCGTCGGACGACCACAGCACCAGCTCTTCGGCGAGTCGGGAGATGTGCACCGCGCAGATCGCTGACGCGGACAGGAAGTCGAGCAGGAAGTCCCGGTCAGAGACTGCGTCCATGCTGTTCCTGGAGACTCTGGAGAACCTGAGCTCCGCGGCGACGAACTCCCGGTCGATCGGGTAGGGGACCCCGGCCAACGCGCCGCTGCCCAGCGGCATCACGTCAGCCCGCTCCATCGCCTGATCGAACCGCTCCACGTCCCTGTTGAACATCTCGAAGTATGCCAGCATGTGGTGAGCAAAGAGTACCGGCTGAGCGTGCTGCACGTGTGTGTACCCGGGCATCGTGGCGTCGGGATGCCGTTCCGCAACTCCCAGGAGCGCTCGTTCCAAGTCGCAAAGAGCTCCGATGACTTTGGAGCTCGCCTCTTTGGCGTACATCCGCATGTCAAGCGCGACCTGGTCGTTCCTCGACCTAGCCGTGTGCAGCTTGAGAGCGGGCTCGCCGCGCAACTCGAAGAGCCTGCACTCGATGTTCATGTGGATGTCTTCGAGCTCGGGTCGCCAGGGGAATTCGCCGCGGACGATCTCGCCTTCGATCGCCATCAATCCACTTATAATCGAGTCGCAGTCACCGTCAGAAATGATTTGCTGCCTGGCGAGCATTCGTGCGTGGGCCATAGACCCCGCGATGTCCTGGCTGTACAGACGACGATCGTGGTATAGGGAGACGGTGTAGGCTGAGGTGACTTCCTTGAGGCCCATTGGGCAACTCAGTCCGGGCGCTTGGGGACCAGAAACGTACGACGCATTGTCAGGATCTGCTCTTCGCGCTGGTTCCGTCCGCGCGTCTCCACATAAATAAGGCCGCGGTCCGGCCTCGACCTCGACTCACGGACGTCCAGAATCTCACTCTCTGCGTAGATCGTATCTCCATGGAATGTCGGGCCGTTGTGGACGATGTTCTCGTACTCGAGGTTTGCGATCGCCTTGCCGGATAGCTCGGGGACGCTCATTCCCACGACCAGGCTGATGACATACGCGCCGTTCACGAGGATCTTCCCGTGCTGGTGCTCGGACATGTACTTCTCGTCGATGTGAAGCGGGTTGTGGTTCATGGTCAAGAGCGAGAATAGATGGTTGTCCATCTCTGTCACCGTCTTACCCGGCCAGTGCTTGTGGATGTCCCCAGGAGCAAAGTCCTCCAGGTACCCACCGAACGTGTCTCTTCTATCGTAGATCATGCGTCGCTGCCCTCGCTCGCGTTCTGGTCAGATTCGTAGTTTACGCTCGTCTCCCTAACGCTCAGGAGTCCCGCGTCTGGGTCATAGATCACCGGCTCGCCGTATTCTACAAAGTTAATTGTCTTCAGATACTCCAGGTCTAGCCTCGTAGAGGCTTCGAGGATCTCGAACCCGACAACCTTACGGTCGGACCCGATGTCAACCGCGACCCAGTCATCGACGACGTGCGTGGAAAGTTCGTGCTTATCTGCAGTCAACCTGATGTACACTGCATCGGCATATGGGTCATATGTAACTTTCACTTCTTCTACTCCCACTCTCCATACCTGACAATCACAGTCAACACACTAGTGACCTCGTTCTCGGTGACGTAGATAACCCGGATCTGTTTGTGAGGATACCACCGTTCATCGTAGTGGTAACCGGCTCTGAAAACGAGCTCTTTGCCTATTGCCGGAGGCCGTGCAGACCACTCAGTTCCTTTGTGGATCGTCGAGATCACTTCCTCTTCACTAGCGCCGCGATCCGTCATCTGAGCCCTGGCGTGAAGTGTAAGGCGTATCATTCAAGTCCGCTAAATCGCGTAGCGGTCTAACAACCTGCGGGCGATGAGAAGCTGTTGGATCTCGTTCGTGCCCTCGCCGATGATCATCAGCGGGGCGTCGCGGTAGTAGCGCTCGACGTTGAAGTCCTTGATGTACCCGTAGCCGCCGTGGATTCTCATCGCCTCCATCGCCACCTCGCCGCACACCTCAGACGCGAACAGCTTCGCCATACCGACCTCTAGGTCCACCCGCTCGCCGGCGTCCTTCTTGGCCGCGGCATCGTACGTTAGGAGCCTGGCCGCCTGGACTTTGGTCGCCATGTTCGCCAGCTTTATCTGTATCGCCTGGTGCTGCGCAATCGGCTGTCCGAACGTCTCGCGTTGCTGCGCATAGCGGATAGCGGCCTCAAACGCGGCGGTCGCGACGCCGACAGCTCTTGCGGCCACGTTGATACGCCCACCCTCCAAGGCTGCCATGACATGTTTGAATCCCTGGCCTTCGACCTCTCCGACCAGGTCCTCAGCGCCGACCCTGCAGTCGTCGAATATCAGCTCCGATGAGTCGAGACCCCTGTATCCCAGCTTGTCGAGATGCTGCCCGACGCGGATACCCGGATTCGGCTTCTCGACCACGAAGCAGCTCATTCCGCGGTGGCGAGGCTGCGCATCGGGGTCTGTCTTCGCGAGAACGGCGAAGACGTTCCCGTGCTCCGCGTTCGTGATGAACATCTTGGTGCCCTTGATGACGTACTCCTCGCCATCGCGTGTCGCCGTTGTGCTGATATTTTGGACGTCGCTTCCGGCCTCAGGCTCAGTCAGCGCTAGGCCTCCCCGTAGATTGCCACTTGCCATTCGCGGAAGATAGCGCGCCTTCTGGTCGTGCGTCCCAGCGTTCGCCACGATGTGTGCGAGGACGTGGTGGGTTCCAATTATGCCGCTCACACTCATCCAGCCGCGGCTCAGCTCCTCGAAGATCACCGCGAACGTGGTGTAGTCGAGCCCGAGTCCTCCGTACTCCTCCGGGATCGTGATGCCGAAGAGGCCCATCTCCCGCATCGGCTCGATGAGCTCCTGAGGGTAGATATCCTCGTTGTCGTACCTCTGAGCGATCGGCTCGACTTCGCGCCTGACGAAGTCCCTCACGAGAGTGACTATCTGGCTTCTGATTTCTGAGTCGGCGGTGGTCGTGGCCATCTGATGCTCCAATGACGGTGGTTCGAGGCTCATTTCAGCAATTCGAGGGCATCGTTATCGGCTAGAGTCGCCCACAAACGGGACATGATGACGTTCGATAACTGTAAGCCTCGGCCTGACCCAAAGTCCAGAGCCGCGAAGATGATCCCGGCAAATGTGACCACATCGAGCAGTGACCAGCGCAGGTCTTCAATGTAAGTAGCCACGTCGTAGTCCGTAACTCCGTGAGACTCAAGTGCGCCGACGTACTCCTCGACCAGCTCGTCCTGGTGGCGCCGCCTCACTTCAATCGGAACCGACGTCGCGAGGAAGTATGCGAGGTCGTAGCAGCCTCGTCCGGTGCGGATAGCCTGCCAGTCGATCAGCTTGAGGCTCCCTGGCCCTGTCGCGCCACCGAAGAACAGGTTGTCCGATCGGACATCGCCGTGGATAAGCGTGACCGGAGGCGTCGCAAGCCGACGCTTGATCGTCACCACATGGGGTGCGATCCGGATGGCAGCCTTCAAGAGACCTACCGGGATATCCCCGTCGGATCGACGAAGGTTTCTCCAAGATATCCGGTGCATCCTATCGAACAGGACCGCGGCGGCGTCGAACGTCGGTATCCCTTCGATCTCCCGGGACCAGAACGCCGCGTGGAGTCCGGCCAACGCCTTAACGACCTCGTACGACTGCTCCAGGGAGCATCCCTGGATCTGGTCTCCGGCGTCCATCCCACCGAGGTCTTCGAGGAGGATGCAGGGCGTCCCGGAGCCTGACTCGTAACCAGAGAAGTAGACCTCGGGCGCCAGTGGAACCGAACCGGCGAGCTTGGAGTAGAAGACTGCCTCTGCTCCGTAGGCTCCGAGGCGAGTGAGCAGTCGATGAGTCGACGGATGCACGGAGGAGGTCTTCCAGATCACGGTCCAGGGGCCGATCTGGTCACTTCCCGAACCGGCGCCGCCGATCCTGAATGTCAGGTGTACTCGGAAGACCGATCCTGCGAAGCCCGTCCCGTGCCCGATCGGTTCAATGCTGAACTCCTCGACCTCCGATCCAAGTACCGAGCTCAGCCAGCCAGCGGACATATCAGACGGAGACGCTGGAAACGGCGCCGTATTCACTGACCCGACTACGCGTCGCGCTCGAAGCTCGCGCCTTGTTTCCGGCCCAGGTTCTTCGCGGAGATTCCCAGGACCCTGAGGAACCCCTCAGCGTCCGCGTGATCGTAAGTGCCCATCGCCTCCATCGAGCTATCGTCGGTGTACAGCGAGTGGGGCATCGCGTCCGGCGTGTCTTCTGCGGTGTCGAAGAAGACTCGCCCGCGATGCAGCCGTAGAGAGACGGTCCCCGTCGCGAGCCGGGTGATAGGTTCCAACGCGGCCAGAGCGGAGGTCGTCGCCAGATCGAGCCAGTATCCCTGGTAGATCTGGACGCTTATCACCTTCGAAAGGTGCTCGAACAGCTCCCGCGCCCGCCGGTCCAGGATGAACTGGAGCAGAAACTCGTAGCTCTGCCCGAGGAGCTCCATGCCAGGCGACTCGTAGATGCCCCTGGACTTCACGCCGACGAAGCGGTTTTCGACGACATGAGTGCCGATCCCGACGCCGTGTCGGCCCGCGATCCGATTCGCGGTCTCAAACGCGCCTTCGAGGTCAACGGTCTCTCCGTTGATAACGACCGGGTCACCGCACTTCCACCTGATCGTCACGATCTCGGACTGGTCCGGCGCGTCCCACGGCCATACCCCCATTACGGGCTCGACGAAAGTCGGGGAGACGGTCACGTCTTCGAGGTCTCCGGCCTCGTGAGTCAGGCCGAGGAAGTTGGCATCGGTCGAGTAGCGCGACTCGCGGGCAGGCCTGATCGGCAGCTCGTTCGCCTCGCAGTACTCGATCATTTGCTGACGCCCGGGGAACTGCTCGACGAACTCCGGGTCGCGCCACGGCGCGTAGACCTCCACGGAAGGGTCCATCATGTTGGCCGCGAGCTGAAATCGTACCTGGTCGTTGCCTCTACCGGTGGCTCCGTGGAAGAGGACGTCGATCCCCCGACTCTGGAGTTGAGGCAGAATCGCTGCGACCGTCACCGGCCTTGCGATCCCCGTGGTGTTCCAGTAGCCGCCCTCGTAGCGCGCCTGCGACTGGATGACCTTGAGCCCGGCCAGGGCCAGGGCCTCTCTGCCCGGAACGATGGCCGCGTCCGTGGCGCCGCACCCGATCATGCGATCGGTGATCGCGTCCAGGCTCGCCTCGTCCGGCTGCCCGAGGTCGACCGTGAACGCCTGGACCTCAAAGCCTCGGTCTCTCAGCCAATGGCTGACAGTGCAGCTATCGAGCCCGCCGGAAACGACTCCCCCAAGCACGGCCGTCCCCCCGTCCTTCAACTCGCGCCAGTTCATACGGTTTCAACTTTCTCGTAGGAGAAACTCTCGACATTCATCTGGCTCTTTGCGTGCTCAATTGTCATGCTGACCAAGTCGCCGCCTTCGTCGAGCTCTACGAGGATATTCTCATTGATGTCTCTCGTCTCCACGATCTCCTTGTCAACGAAGTCGATTAGCAAGGTGTCGGTGTCAGGAAAGTATCTAATCTGCATCGTCCTCACTCCCGAAACGAACGATCAAAGAACGCATTGTGAACAGTCGCCCCGTCTTCCAAGAGGACGACTCGTAGAAACCTATCGCCGGCCTGAGCGATCTTCGCCCAACGTCTGACACGGCCGTCGGACTGCACCACTTCTCTGACTGGGTCCGCGACGGCTAGCCGTATCCAGTCGAACTCGATTCCCTCGCGGTCAGCCCTCTGACGAGTATGCCAAAAGTATTGGGTGAACTTCATGCTATGAGCGGCTCGAGTCGATAAGGATCAGCAGTCTGCGACGTTCAGCGGTCCCGACTCCAACGGTGCCCGTCAACGACGGGCACGCGAAATCTAGCTGTCGATGCCGTTCGTGACTACTCGACCGCCGCCCCGATCGCCGCGTCCAGTCGCTCCATCGCCTGGTCGATCTCCTCCGCGGAGACCGTGAGCGGTGGCATCAACCGGACCGCGTTTGGGCGCAGCGGGTTGGTGAGCAGCCCCTGGTTGTTGCAGTTGGCTACCACGTCGGGCCCGATGTCGGAGTCGAAGAGCACCGCCCACAGCAGGCCCATCCCGCGGACCTCCTCGATCTGGCTGTACTTGGACTGCAGGCTGCCAAGGCCCTCCGCCATGTGATCGCCCATCGCGGCCGCGTTCCCCGATAGATCGTTGTCGATTATGTACTTCGTCGAGGCGTACGCTGCCGCGCAGGTTAGGGCGTTGCCGCCGAACGTCGAGCCGTGATCGCCGGGTTCGAAGGCACACGCCTCGTCCTTGGCCATGAACGCCCCGATGGGAACACCACCGCCGAGGCCCTTTGCCAGCGTCATGACGTCCGGCTCCACACCGAATTTCTCGTACCCGAACAGCGTGCCCAGCCGGCCCATGCCGGTCTGCACCTCGTCGAAGATCAGAAGAAGGCCTTCCCGATCGCAGAAGTCCCTCACATTCTCCAGATAGCCTTCCGGCGGGATGTTAACGCCGCCCTCTGCCTGAACTGGCTCGATCATCACGGCGACAGTTCTGTCAGTGACCGACCCTTTCAGCTCCTCAATGTCTCCGAACGAGACGTGAGTGTAGCCGGGCGGAATTGGCTGGAAAAGCTCTTGGTAGTGCGGCTGTCCGGTCGCGGACACGTTCGCCATCGTCCGGCCATGGAATGAGTTGAGTGCAGTGACGATCTCGTAGGCGCCGTTCCGGTTCTTCGCGCCGTAGCGCCGCGCGAGCTTCATCGCGCCCTCGTTCGCCTCGGCGCCGCTGTTGCAGAAGAACACCTTGTCCAGCGCCGAATTCTCGACGAGTATCTCGGCGAGCTGCAGCTGCGGAATCGAGTAGAACTGGTTCGACGTCTGGAGCAGCGTACGCGCCTGCTCGGAGATCGCGGCCGCGATCTCCTCGTTCGCGTGGCCGGCGTTGTTGACCGCCCAGCCTGATGTAAAGTCCAGGTACTCTTTGCCGTCGACGTCCCACACCCGGGTGCCGTCGCCCTTGACGATCACCACGGGCTGCCGCCGCACCACGAACATGTAGTACTTGCTTTCGATCTCTTTCCAATCGGTGGTCACTTCATTCACCTCCGGTGAGCTCCCTAAGTCGGTCGAGCGCGTCTTCAAGAGAGGTTAGGTCTTCCTTGATCTGATCGATCGTGGTTCTGAGGATGTCAATCTGACTCCCGACGTCGTCGCCCGACTCGCGAGTTCCGGTAGCCGGCTGGTCTCGCTCTGAGTCGGGCTGCCCGATCGTCGCCAATGACCGAGCCCCGGTCAACGCCGCGAGGGCAAGCCCCAGGGAGTCCTCCATAACCACGCGTTCCGCCGTCGCCAGTATCACCCTCTTGAGCTCCGGGAACTGGACGCCCTGCGCCTGGATGTAGACCGGTTCCGCGTACAGTAGTGACGTGCCTACTGGAATCACCAGCAGGTTTCCCCTGATGCAAAGCGATCCCTCAGAACACCGCAACGTGAACCACGCCGAGATGTCCTGGTCGTTGTCTATCCTGGCCTCTACCTGCTCAGGGCCGTCGACTTGTTGGGCTTTGGAGAAGTTGAATGCCACCAGCTTCCCGTAGTTCTCGCCGTCGCTCCGGGCCGCCAGCCAGCCGATCATGTTCGGACGCTGGTTCGGCGTGTACGGGAGGAGCTGCACGAACTCCTCACTCTCCTCCCCCGGAAGCTTCATGATTACGTAGTAGGGCTCGACGACCTGGAGGTCGTCGCCCTGCCCGAACTTCTCGTTGGGAATCCCCCAAAGGTCCTCTTTGCTGTAGAAGTTGTTCGCATCCTGCATGTGGTACAGGATGTACTTCTCTGCCTGGATCGAGAAGAAGTCCTGCGGGTATCGCACGTGGGATCTCAATCCCTCGGGCATGTCACTCTCCTCTTGGAAGAGCGCCGGGAAGATCCGGGCGTATGTGAGGACTACCGGATCCGTCTCATCCCAGATGTAGTACGAAACAGTCCCATCGTAGGCGTCGACTGTGATCTTTACGCTGTTCCGCATGTAGTTGATATCTGGAGTCTGTCCGGCATCTAAGGATAAAACCGTTGTCTCCCCGGCAATGGGAGCGGAGTACGGGTAGTGGTCTGAGACAGTGTAGGCATCCTGCATCCAGATCAGCCTGCCCTCGGCCGCGACGACGTATGGGTCGCGGTCGAGGTGGAGGAACGGGGTGAGAGCGGCGACTCGCTCCTGCACCTCCCTCCGGTACTGAATACGACTCTGTCCGGTTATCTCACCGCTGATGAGGATGTTGACGTCACCGAACTGCCACGCGTAGGCGAGCCGCTGGAGTACTGATGATAGCTGGACGCCGCCAGTCCCGGCGTACCGCGTCCTGATCAGGTCCCCCTGCTCGGTCTGGTAGTCCAGCTCCTCGGTATTGGAGTTGACGACGACGTAGTCGAGCGTGTTCTCACCATAGTAGATCCGTGGATTCTCCACGATCACGTCAGGAGGAACGCCTTCCTCCTGCGAGCCGATCGGAATCGCTCCGTCTGCGGGAATGTCCTTGGCGAAGAACTTTGGACGACCCTCGGGCGTGAACTCCGTGACCGGGCTCATCGCGATCCCGATTCCGTGAGTGTAGATCAGCTTACGGTTCACCCAGGTTTGGGAGTCCGGGTCCAGCCTCTCGGGAGCGACCTCCCTTGCTGAGAGGAGCACCTGCCTATACTCCCCATCGATGTGGTAACGGTCGACGTCGGCGTCCTTGAAGTCGTAGTACGGTCGTATGAGCTGAATCTGGCGATAGACGTTCGATAGCGGCCGGTAGTCCCACAGCCGGATGTTGTTGATGGTCTGGAGATTGTCCTCGATCAACTCGAGGCTGATCTCGGTGTCCTCAGTGGGGAAAAATGCCTCCTCAATGTGGTTCAGTCCGAAAGCATTCCTCGTAAACTCGATGTTTCGCTGGATATAAGGCGTCTCCCTGTCCAGCTCGCGCGGAGTTACTATGAACCGCTGTGTGACCGTTGGCCATGCGGTTCCGACCAGGATGCCCAGGACAATCCAGAGCACAACCGCCCCCACCACGATGCGCAGCCCTTTGATGTAGGTGTTCGCGAACATCAGGATCGCCGCGGCGACCGCGACCAGCGTCAGGATCGTTAGACCCGGTCTGCGGGCGTTGAGGTCCGTGTACGTGGCTCCGAACACGGTCCCATCGTCGGACAATACCAGCGCCCACCGGTCCAGCCAGTGTCCAACCGCAATCGTCAGCATCACGATTCCGCCGATGATCGACAGGTGGACGACCATCGCCCCGGTGAGGCGGTAGTTGTCTCCTCGCAGGCTGAAATTGATGAAGTGCAGGGCGACAGTGGCCAGCAGCACGACGATTCCGATTCCGAGAGCCCACCCCTGGAGGAACGAGTAGAGCGGAAGATTGAAGATGTAGAATCCCAGGTCGCGACCATAGACCGGGTCCGTCTGGTTGAACGGCACCGAGTTGGTGAACCTGAGAAACAGCTCCCACCTCGACGCCAGAACCGAGCCGAGGACCAGGCTCAGTATGGCGACCGCGATAACGGACCCCCAAGAGACCGCGCGTGACAGCGCCGACATTATCTCCTGCGGCACCGGGAGGGTGATCTCCCCAGCAGTGTGGATGTAAGCCAATCGCAGGCTCACCGCAAGGAACGCTGCTGCGCCGAAGGCGCCTACGGCGAATAACGCTATCCGCGTAAGCGTGATCTTGACGAAGATGCTCCTGAACCCCATCGAGTCGAACCATAAGAGGTCGGTGTACACGTTGCGTCCGAACGACACGATCGCGAACAGCACGATGAGCCCAACAATTATCGCCCCCCACTTCAGGTAGGGAGTCATGTCGCCTGGGGTCGCAGCAAGTAGGTCCATAGGCGGCTCGCGCTCGCCCCCGTTACGTCCGAATTCTTCAGCCATTCTTCCCCCTAAGTAACTATCCTATGCGGGTGCCCAGGGCCTCGCCGGCCAGCGTGCGGCGCAGTGCCCCGGGCGATCTCCCGTCTATGATTTGTGAAATGCTCCCTCCGTCTAGCGCGCGGAGACACGCCTCGATCTTCGGGATCATACCACCTGAAATCGTTCCGGAATTCGTTAGATCCCGGGCCTGGCCCGCCGTCATTCGCCTGACGACGCGCCGGCCGCGGTCCAACACTCCCGGCACGTCGGTAAGGAACAGCAACCGCTCCGCGCCCAACGCGCTGGCTATCTCCCCGGCCGCGGTATCGGCGTTAATGTTCAGCAGTGAGTTCGGGTAGACCGGGTCGTCCGGTGTGCAGGTCGCGATAGGCGCGATGACCGGAATGTACCCTGCGTCTAACGCCGCATCTATCGACAGCGGGTCTACCGAGATCACCTCACCAACATATCCGAGATCTGGGTCTTTCACCTTCGCGGTCAGCATCCCGCCGTCCGCGCCGCTGAGGCCTAGCGCCCTCGCCCCGATTGCGGTCAACTCGGCCACCAGCTCCTTGTTGATGAGACCCGCCAGGACTGCGACGACGATCTTCAGACTGTCTCGGTCGGTAACGCGCAGTCCATCCTTGAACACTGGTCTCACGTTCTGAGCCGCCATCCAATCGGTGATTATCTTGCCGCCTCCGTGGACGACGACCGGACTTAGACCCTCTCTCTGGAGAGACACCAGGTCTTCAAGCGTGGTGTCGTGCTCTCCGAGGGTGCTGCCGCCGATCTTGACTACAATCGTCCCATTGACGGGGTGCTCCTCCACAATTGTCCCCTCTCCCTCCACGGATGAGAGCCCGCCATGGGCTCGTCTAAGGGGATGGCGTGCCTGTCCGCCGTGGCGGGAGGGTGAATCCTCCACTGCTACTGGCTATCTAAGTCGAATAAGCGGAGTTGAACGTAACGTACTCCTCGGTCAGGTCGGAACCCCACGCGGTCGCCGAGCCGTCTCCAATGTTGAGCGATACCCTGAAATCGACGTCCGGCGCGACCATCCCTGAGCTGACGACATCAGCCATATACGGGATCGCCTTGCCCTCGTGAACAATGTGGATGCCGTTGATGAAAATGTCGATCTTCGACTCGTCGAGGTCGGCGCCACTCTTGCCGAGCGCCATCATGATCCGGCCCCAGTTCGGGTCTCTTCCGTGAACCATCGCCTTGACCAGGTTGGAAGAAGAGATCTCGCGAGCGGCCGCCCGCGCATCGTCGTGCGTGACGGCCCCGTCGACGGTTACCTCGATGACGTGACCCGCGCCTTCTCCGTCCCTGACCAGCTCCTTCGCAAGATCGATGCAGACGGCGTCCAAGGTACTTTGAAAGGCTTCTGAGCCCTCCGAACCCTCCGAGATGGTCTCCCCCCCGGCGGCTCCGTTCGCAAAGATCAGCACTGTGTCGTTTGTCGATTGGTCTCCGTCTACGTCCACCATGTTGAAGCTTCTATCCACGGCACTCTTCAGGGCCGTGTTTAGATAGCCGCCGTCTACAGCTGCGTCGCAGCTGATGAACGACAGCATCGTAGCCATGTCCGGATGGATCATCCCGACGCCCTTGGCGACACCGCCGATCGTGACCGTGGATCCGGACACCTGAAACTGTGCTGCGGTGTGCTTCGGCCGTGTGTCGGTCGTCATGATCGACCGGGCAAATGCTTCGCCTCCGTCGTCGGTCAGATTGATGGAGCCGACGGATTGACGAATGAGCGCCATGGGCAGCTCGACACCGATCATACCGGTGGACGCGACGCACAGGTCCCCAGCCCGCAGCCCGGCGTGCTCTGCGGCCAGGCGCGCCAGTTCTTCAGCGTCCAGAAGCCCCTGCTCGCCGACTGCGCAGTTGGCGCATCCGCTATTGGCCACAACGCCCAGTGACACCCCCGACTCCACCCGGCGCTTGCTTACGGTCACGGAAGGGGAAAGGACCCTGTTCGTGCTGAATGTTCCTGCCACCGCCGCGGGTCTGTCCGACACCAGCATTCCCAGATCGAGCACACCCTGCCCCTGGGTCTTCAGCCCGGCGAACACGCCGCCGGCACGAAACCCCTTGGGCGAGGTTACTGAGCCTCCGTGTATGAGCTCGATGTCGTCTGCCATGTCGTATGCCTGAGATTCCTCCCCCAAAACACCCCAAAACAGCTTTGGCAGTATAGCACACAGCCTACTACCCGAACACGCCACCGTGTATCCCCGAATCCACCACGCACATCCGTCGTTCCGGTCCGTCGCGGCGAATGACGGACGGATTCGGTGGCATCTGACAGTCCAGACTTAGGAGCTGCATGAACAGTCGTTAACACAGTCGTAACAGATTGAGGCGAACCCGTCTGCTACAATAGCCGCGACTCTCGCATGAACTCGCAACCTGGAGGATAGAAGATCTATGGCAACCGCTCCGACGACCACCTATAGCTCGGTCGGGACACGACCGATCCGACACGACGGCTACGACAAGGTAACAGGCAAGGCCGCATACGGGGCCGACGTCAACCTTGCCGGCATGCTCCATGCGAAGCTCCTAAGGAGCCCGCATGCGCACGCGGTGATCAAGTCTATCGACACCTCCAGGGCCGAAGCTGCTCCAGGAGTGAGGGCGGTGATCACGTCCGCCGACTTCCCGGAGTACGAGAATCGACCTGTCACCGGCCCCGCCGGTGGGCCGCCGCAGAACATGCACCACCTCAGCAGCAAGATTCTCGCGAGGGGAAAGGTGCTATTCAGGGGCCATCCGATTGCGGCCGTTGCGGCCGATAACCCACACGACGCGGAGCTTGCGCTCGACCTGATCGACGTCGAATATGAGCTGCTTCCTGTCGTGACCACTGTCGAAGACGCCATGGCCGACGGCGCGCCGCTCCTGCATCCCGAGTTCGCCAACAACGTCGCAAGTCACTCGCGGCTGGAGATCGGTGACATCGATCAGGGGTACGAAGAGGCTGACCTCGTAATCGAGCGAGAGTTTCGCACCAAGACCGTTCACCAGGGATACATCGAGCCGCACTCGGCCACCGCATGGTGGACCCCCCAAGACCGGATCACGGTGTGGGGAAGCTCCCAGGGGCACTTCCAGGTGCGCGACATGACCGCCGGGGTGGTCGGTGTCCCGTTCTCGTCCATTAAGGTCGTCCCGTTGGAGATCGGTGGCGGCTTCGGTGGCAAGACCACCATCTACCTCGAGCCGATCGCAGTTGCACTTTCGAAGAAGTCCGGCCACCCCGTCAAGGTAACGATGAGCCGGACCGAGGTCATGGAGGCGTCCGGGCCGACCTCGGGCTCATACATGAAGGTGAAGATGGGTGTGACCAACGACGGTCGGATGACCGCGGCGCACGCCGATCTCCGGTTTGAGGCCGGCGCCTTTCCGGGATCCCCGGTCGGCGCTGCGGCCGCCTGCATCTTCTCGCCCTACGACATCGCGAACATTGTCATCGACGCCTACGACGTCGTCGACAACAAGCCCAAGACGACCGCGTATAGGGCGCCAGGTGCGCCGCTCGGCTCTTTCGCCGCCGAGACGATTATCGACGAGTTTTGCGAAAAGCTCGACATTGATCCGATTGATTTCCGCATCCTCAATGCCGCCAAGGAGGGCACCCGTAGGGCAACCGGCATCATAAATCCTCCAATTGGCGCGATCGAGACCGCCCAGGCCGCCAAGGACCATCCCCACTACGCAGAGCCGGTTGAGGGTAAGTGGCGGGGGAGGGGAGTCGCCTCCGGCTTCTGGATCAACGGCGCAGGTCCGGCATGCGCAACCGCTAACGTCAACTACGATGGCACCGTCAACCTGATTATCGGCTCGATAGATATCGGCGGAACGCGGCCGGCAGCCGCCCAACACGTCGCCGAGGTGCTCGGTATTCCTGTGGAGGATGTCAATCCCCAGGTCGGCGACACCGAGTCGATCGGCTACACCTCAATGACCGGGGGTTCAGGCGCCGCCTTTAAGTCCGGGTGGGCCAGCTATGAGGCCGCCCAGGACGTCAAGCGTCAGATGATCGACCGCGCCGCGCTGCTGTGGGACACGGACGCGGACGAGATCGAGCTGAAGGACGGAGTGTTTCAGCACAGGTCCGACCCTGAGCTCAGCATCAGCTTCGCCGACCTCGCGGGTAGGGCCTCCGAAACCGGAGGGCCGATCGTCGGAAGCGCCAACATGGACCCCGGCGGCGCGGGAAGCGCCTTCGCGACTCACATCGTCGACATCGAGGTCGATCCCGAGACCGGCAAGATCGAGATTCTGAAGTACATCGCGTCCCAGGACGTTGGTACCGCCATCCACCCAAGCTACGTCGAGGGTCAGATACAGGGCGGAGTGGTGCAGGGCATCGGTTGGGCGATCAACGAAGAGTACTACATGAGCGACGACGGGCAGATGATGAACACCAGCCTGCTCGACTACCGGATGCCGACGTCGCTGGACCTCCCGATGATCGAGCCGATCATCGTCGAGGTCCCGAACCCTAACCATCCCTACGGCGTCCGCGGCGTCGGCGAGGTGCCCATCGTTCCTCCGCTCGCGGCGCTCTCGAACGCCATCTACGACGCGACCGGGATCCGCATGCGCGAGCTCCCGATGAATCCGGCGGCGGTCGCCAAGGCGATCCAAGAGCACAACGGCGGCTAACCGTCTAAGAATCGTCTGGCGAGAATCAGGAAAGGGCGGGTCTTGTGCCCGCCCTTTCCTGATTTCTGGGTCATATCGATGGAACAACTCCTTCGTCGTTGACGTCTGAATAGATACAAGCACGTATTGTCTTGGTGGTCAGGCCGAAGGAGGTTGCAGATTGGACACACGGCGACCCACTGTCGAGTGTCGCTCTGGCCTGAGGGCCGGGGTTTATGCATCATGTCTGTTCATGCTCGGACTTCTTATCGTGGTCGTCTCATGCGAACGGACTCCACCGGCCTCCCCTGCGACACCCCTTCCCGCGCCGCTGGCGATCGTTCCCACGGCTCTACCGACCCCGACGCCAAGTGCGACTGCGACCCCGGCTCCGAGGATCGTTCGAGAGATGCTCGCGCGACCAACGCCGATAGTGTTAGCTGACCTGAGATTTGTTGGACTCGGACGTGGATTCAGGATTACCGATGTCTTCGACGAAGAGGCGGTGGGCATAGGGCAGGATGGAGAGGTCTATCTCTTAGATCTCAACAGCGGAACTTCCAGCCAGCTCAGCAAGGACGGAGCGCGCAAGTTTGATGCGGTCATCTCAGCAGAACACATCGCCTGGATGGACCGGAGCCGACAGATCAAGATCTATTACAGCGGCAGCAGACCGCCCGAGGGGTTCGCCGCCGACATATTCCTGATGGACAGGGAGACCGGCGAAGTCCGCCGCATAACCGAAGCGCCCGCCAAGCGTTGGGGCCTTCGGATACACGGCAGCCGCCTTGTCTGGGAGGACAACAGAAACGAGATCGAAGAGCACTACACGCACTACGACATCTACGCATACGACATAGAAAGGGATGTGGAGATTCCGATAGCGGTTGCCCCCGGATCGCAGCGAAATCCCGCGATCCACGGCGACACCGTCGTCTGGGCCGACAACAGGAACAGCAAGACTCTCGGGACATCCAAGTCTGGGTGTGGCGACTGCCCGGACAACCGCTTCGACATCTACAGCTACGACTTCGCCACCGGTCTCGATAGACCGCTGGTCGAAACGAACGGGCTGAATCAGGCACCTGCCATCAGCGCGAACTTCGTCGCCTGGAAGGCATACGACGAGGAAGGACGGCGAACGTCGGCGATACACATCCTCGATCGAGAGACCGGAGAGATTGAGACTGTCGCCAGCGACGTGCACTCCTTGTGGGGACCTGCCCTAACCGACGCGTACCTGTTGTGGACAGTGGACTCTGCCTGTGACGTGGGCCACGCGCCTGGCGAGTGGCGCAACGGAGTATACTTCCGCAGCCTCGCAACCGACGAGGTGCGACGGTTGTCCAACTACGTGGAGCCGCGAGCGATACTCGGGGAGGGCGTCACGGTCATAACTGAGAGGTGTATGGTTCCTGGAAGCGGTCGGGTCTATGCCGTCTTCCTCGATGACTGAGCAGCTACTCGTCGCTCACCCTTACGATCAGCTTCCCGAAGTTCTCCCCGGTCATCATCCCGATGAATGCCGCAGGCGCGTTCTCCAACCCCTCGACGACGTCTTCCTTGTACTTGAGCTGACCGGTCCTGATCCAGTTCGCCATTCGCTGACGGGCATCCTCGTGCTGGTGGGCGTAGTTGAAGACCAGGAACCCCTCCATCTTCGCCTGCTTTCCGATGAGGAGTCCCATGTTTCGTGGCGCAAGCTCCGGCTCAGCCAGGTTGTACTGGGAGATCTGGCCGCAGACCGAGATCCTCCCATGGATGTTGAGCTGCATCATCACCGCGTCAGTCACGGGGCCGCCCACGTTGTCGAAGTAGATGTCGATACCATCGGGGCAGGCGGCGGCGAGCGCAGACGGGACGTCCTCGGTCTTGTAGTTGATGCCCGCGTCGAAGCCGAGCTCGTTGACGATGAAGTCCACCTTTTCGTCAGAGCCCGCGGTGCCGACGACCCGGCAGCCCGTGATCTTCCCGATCTGACCCACCACCTGACCCACCGCACCCGATGCGGCGGACACGACGAGCGTGTCCCCAGGCTGGGGCTCGCACACATCGAGGAACCCGAAGTACGCCGTCATCCCGGGCATGCCCAGAACGCCGACCGCAGTCGAAATCGGGGCCAGATCTGGATCGACCTTTCTAAGCTGGCTCGGCCGGGCGACAGCATACTCCTGCCAACCGAGCGAGCCGTCCACGATGTCCCCGACAGACAGCTCCGGGGTCCGAGACTCGACGATCCGACACACGACCCCGCCGGTCATCACACCGCCGATTTCGACCGGAGCGGCGTATGACGGTCCGTCGCGCATCCGTCCCCGCATGTACGGGTCGAGCGAGAGCCACCGGACTCTTACTAGCACCTCGCCCTCTCCGGGTTTCGGTACCGGTGTTTCCACCAATCTGAAGTGATGCGGCTCCGGGTAGGCCGGCGGCCGCGACGCAAGTACGATCCTTCGATTTACTTCACCAGCCATCAGATCGATCTCCTGTCTATACTGAGTTCCTAACTGTCTAGCAGGACTTCCAGCTCCTCCGGAAGGTTCGACTCGAACTCGACGCGCTCACCCGTCGCCGGGTGCTCGAATCCCAGACGCGCCGCGTGTAGAAAGTGGCGCTCGATCCTCGTGTCGGCAGAACCGTACAGCGCGTCTCCCACCAACGGGTGGCCGATCGACGCGAAGTGCACCCTGATCTGGTGCGTCCGCCCCGTCTTAGGTCTAACGTCGACGTACGTGCAGCCGGGAAAGTCGGCGATCACGCGGTACCGCGTCGTCGCGGGCCTGCCGTCATCGATGATCGCCATCTTCTTCCGGTCCCGCGGATGACGTCCGATAGGGGCCTCGATCACCGCCTCGGGCGGACTCAGACGTCCGACGACCAGGGCCAGGTAGCCCTTGTCCACCGTCCGGTTCTTCAGCTGCTCCGCGATGGAGGAGTGATCGGAGTCGGTCTTTGCGATCACGACGAGACCGGACGTGTCCTTGTCCAGCCGGTGCACCAGACCCGGCCGAAGCGGAGCCCCGACGCCCCCGACGTTCGGAAGCCGTCCGATTACGGCGTTGACGAGTGTCGAGTCGGGGTGACCGATGCCGGGATGCACCGGCATCCCCGCCGGCTTGTCGACAACCAGAATGTGCTCGTCTTCGAACACGACGCAAAGAGGGATGTCCTGACCGAGAGCGTGAGGCGGCGGAGGTTCCGGAACGCGGATCGTGACGCACTGGCCTGACCTGAGACGAAACCCGGCGGTGGACGGAGCCCCGTCCACCGTGACCTCTCCGCCGACTATCAGCCGCTTTATCCTGGTGCGGGACAGCTCGGCGCATCGGTCTGCGAGAAACCTGTCCAGGCGCTCTCCGGGCTGATCGCAGACGAACACACGCTCTCCGCTCATTGTTCTTCCGGCGACAAGACCTCGGTGTTCGTCTGGTCCGCGGTCTCGGTCTTCCGGCCTCCCGCCAGGAACACGCTGGTCGCCAGCGCGATGATACCCACTACGATTGACGAATCGGCGACGTTGAATATTGGCCACGGCCCGACATCGATGAAGTCTGTGACCGTTCCCGCGATCACCCTGTCGAGGAGGTTGCCGAACGCGCCGCCGAGGATCAGTCCGGCCGTCAGCCACGGCAGCGACATCGAGCTGGCCTCCTTCTTGTAGAAGTACAGGACGAACCCAATCGCCAGTATCGAAGCGATCGTCAGAACGAACGTGTAGTCCTGGAAGAGCCCGAATGCCGAGCCGGTGTTCGTACCATGAGTCAGCCTGAAGAACCCCTCTTCCGGCCAGGATTCGCCGAGCCTCAGATTTTCTCGGACGACATACTTTGTTAGTTGGTCCGCGGCGAACGTGATGATGGCGACAGCGACCAGTTTCCAATGCCCAAGCGCGCGCTGGACCGCTCCGGTTTCGCCGTCGGATACAACGTCAATCTCAGCTTCAGGCACAGAGTTCATCCCGCCACCCAGCATAGCATAGGGTCCACACTTCGCCTCTCTTTCCTCTTTTCTCACTCCTCACTCCTCACCTCCCCTCACATCAACCCGGTTCGCAGCCACCGTCCCTGAACAAAGTACACCGCGAACGCCGCCATTCTGACCGTCATGCCGATCACAATTGCCCACGGTACCCCGTACGCGCCCAGCCCGGTGAACTGCGAAAAGGCGAACGCGAGCGGGATCTCGATCAGCCACATCGTCGAGAGCACGATCACCATCGGGGCGAATGTGTCTCCCGTCGTGTTGAACGCCTGCGTGAACACCTGCACGGCGTTCATAGAGAAGTAGCCCACGGCTAGTATCTGAAGCCACAGCGCGGCCTGCGCCACAAACTCAGGGTCCGAGTTGAAGAAAGCAGCGACCCAGTCCGGAATGAGCAGGAAGACCGCGGCCATGATCAGGCTCGCTACTCCCGCGTACACAAGCGCCCAGACCACCGAGTGCCGCGCCCTCGCCGTGTAGCCTGCGCCCAGGTTCTGTCCAGCGAGCGCTCCGGCCGCGCGGCCCATGCCGCGACTCGCATGATTGACAGTGTTCTCCACTCTCCGAGACACCGCGAACGCCGCCAGCGCCCCGTCGCCGAAAGGCGCGACGATGAACACGACAATGAGCTGCGAAATGGCTCGCTGCGCTCCTGTCACCGACGCCGGAATTCCGATCTTGAGAATGCGCCAGATCATCGGAAAGTCGACGTAGTAGCCTCTCAGCGAGAGGCGCAGTCTCGACGTCCCTCTGAACAGAGCATACATGTTCATCGTCACGCCAAGCGTCTGCGCGATCAGGTTCGCCGCCCCCGCTCCGGCGAGCTCGAGTGACGGGAATACCCACCACCCGAAGATGAGAAATGGGCTGAGTACGAGGTGGGAAACCCTGGACACCGATGCCGCCTTGAGAGGAGTCATGCTGTCTCCGGACGCTTGTAGAGCGCCGGCCGTCAGCCTCTGCAACCCCATCATCGACATCGCGAAGAGCTGGAATCGCATGTAACCACCAGCCTGCCGCACCACTTCTTCGCCGACACCCATCAGCCGCAGCAACGGCTCTGTCATGATCAGCCCTACCACGATCAGCACTGCGGAGTACGCGGTCGTCAGCGTCAGCGACTGGAGCAAGACGTGGTTGGCGTACGGAACGTTTCTCGCCCCGACCGCGCGGGAGATCATCGACCGCATCCCCGCGTCTAGACCCATCCGCCCCGTCATCAGGATCATCAGGAATGTCTGCGCGACGCCCAGCCCGGCAATCGCCTGGAATCCGATGCGCCCGGCCCAGATCAGGTCCGCGAGCTGGTCCACAACACTGAGGAAACTCTCAGCAATTTGGGGCCACGACAGGAACCAGAGATTTCTGGGAATGCTGCCCTTGGTCAGGTCCCGAGTTGCGTAACGCGACCGGCGACGACCGCGGCTAGCCTGATCTGGCCTACCCGCGGCCTGGTTGGGTCTGGATGGAGTTGGACCTGCCGATTGTTCTTGCTCGGCGTCAGCCATTGTCTGACCCTATCTCAGTACCTCGAGGTGGTCAAACCCCTGGAGATGTCGAATCGTCAATACTGTGTGTTATACTTACATGTAATGCCGTATCTGAGAAAGGGGAAATCACGATGACAGACAACAACCATTCAGACGGTAGGGAGTCAGAAGACTCTGGAGGAGCAAAGGAACGCACCAGGATAGTTCTCGAGCTAGACGATCTCGACAATGTGGACCGCGTTGTCAGAGACGCGATCGGGAGGGGCAAAGATGTCGCGACCGGTATCGGTGAGTCAATTCGAGAGTCAATTCGGACGGTGAGGTCCACGCGTGATTCAGTAGTAATGGTCCGGGTGAGCAAGGAGAGCTTGGAAAAGCTGGAGGAGCTTGTCGACGCCGGAGTGACCAACAGCAGATCTGAGGCGGCCGCGTTCCTGATTTCTGAGGGCGTAAAGGCCAGAGCCGATCTCTACGACAAAATCGCGGCACAAACGGAAGTCATTCGCAAAGCTCGGGAAGAGCTGAAACGCCTTCTGGACGACGACGTGAACGACGACGAGCCGTCTCCGTCCGACGCCGCTGAGGGTGAGAGCTCCTAGACGTCCCTGAACGCCTGGCCCCTCGCTGCCACGGCCTCGAGAGAGGAGAAGTCTCCGCGCTCGATGACGTGCCCTTTGGGTTGCGGCGGCCGGCCTTCGAGCCCCATACCCTCGAGGGCGACAGGATTGATGTAGTAGCCGGTGTACGCGAGCCGGAGCAGGCTGATGAAAAAGGCGCTATGTTCCTCCTCAACCGCCCGGAGGACGTCGTCACGGTCCTCTGGACTCAGCTCCGAAAACGGTGCGCCGAGTTTAGCTGCGGCAACCTCGACGGCGGTCAGGCCATCTGAGAACAGCCGGGGAAGTTCCGGAGACTCCGCAACCGCCGAATCCACGTAGCCGCCAGTCCCGCACTGACCGGCGCTCGGCTTTGCGCCCTCAGCCGGAATCACCCTGTCCAGAATCGCGTCGAGGAGCGATCGCTGTTTCTCGCTGAAAAACCTTGGCACCGGAATCCTTCTCCTGCCGGGGATTCTGTGTGAGCTCAGTCCAGCAGATGTCGCGCGTTCGCCTTGAGATCGTCTGCCATCTTCAGCGCTATCGCCTGAATAGTCGAGGTCGGGTTGACCGCTCCCGCTGTTACGAAAACGCTTCCATCAATGATCAACAGGTTCTTCACGTCGTGTGCCTGACCGGTCTCGGAGACTACGCTGGTGTTGGGGTCCTTCCCCATTCGCGCAGTTCCGAGCAGGTGCCAGCCAGCGGGTCGACTCAGTGGAACCGATCTCGTACTGTGAGCGCCTGCCGCCAGCATGGCCTCCGTGCCCCTGTCGATTCCGTGGTCCAGCATCCTTCGGCTGTTCTCGCTGAGGGTGTAGGCGACCTTGGGTGCCGGGATCCCGCTGCTGTCGACGAGCTCTGGGTCGAGAGTGACCTGGTTGTGCGTTTCAGGCAGGTCCTCTCCGATCACAGCGATCGTGGCGGTGTGGCCCAACTTCTCCGCGACCGCAGCGTGATGCCCGGCGCCCCACGGCGCCGGGCCTGAGAAACCGTTCCTCGCCGTCGCGACCACGCCTGCGCTCCGAGCGACCTGGAAAGCGTAGCCGCGCACGAAGTCCCGGTCCGGATCGGTCTCGTAGAACTCCTGGCTCACGATGCTCGCCCCCATGGGTCCCTTGTACCCTTCCAACAGCTCCTCGAAATGCCCGAACACGAACGCATATGGGTGGAACATCAGGTTCTTGCCGACGAGTCCGGACGAGTTCGCGATCCCCTCGGGGAACACTGTGGATTTCGAGTTGAGAAGGATCCTCGGCGTTCCTATACCGTTGCAGGCAATCACGATGACAGAGGCCTTCTGCTCCCGTAGCTCCCCATCTCCGTCATAGTAGAGGACCCCGTCTGCGAGCCCGTGTCGGTCGACCTCGATCTCCCTGACTCGGCAATTGGTCTTCAGCCTCGCGCCGAGAGCGAGTGCCTTCGGCCAGTACGTCACGTCGGTCGACGCCTTCGCTCGACGGTAGCATCCGATGTCGCAGGGGCCGCAGTTGTTGCAGGCCGGGCGCCCGTCGTACGGTGACGTCAGGATCGCCGTGTCCGACGGCCACCAGTGCCAGCCGAGCTTGTCGAACCCGTCTGCCATCACCTGCCCGAGCCGTCCAAGCGGGATCGGCGGGGTCTGCCGTTCGGATTTAGGCGGGTAGGCGGTGTCGCCGGTCATTCCCGCGACTCCCATCATCTGGTCGTTGGTGTCGAAGTGCGGCTCGAGCTCGGCATAAGTCATTGGCCAGTCGTCGCCGACTCCGTCCAGGCTCTTTGTACGGAAGTCCGAGGGGTGGAATCTCGGGAAGTGGGCGCTCCAGTGGATGGTGCTGCCCCCGACCGCGTTGTACATCAGCGGCGCGATTGGGGAGTCCGAGTCGTTCACCGGGTAGTCTTCCGGCAACCCCCTTCTGTTCGGGTTCGCCGAGAAGTCGGACTGGCGGTGAATCTCATAGTCGAGCCCCGTCGATGGATACTGAGTTGGGTCGAGCCAGGACCCTTGCTCAAGACAGAGTACGTCGAATCCGTCCTTGGCGAGGCTCCACGCGAACGCCGCTCCCGACGCTCCCGCGCCGACTATCAGTACGTCAACTCGGTCGGACATTGGCAACCTTCCCATCGAACTGCGTGCGGATTATAGCACCGTTTTACAGACCACCGCCGGAGTTGTAATATAGGATGACTTGGCTGAGAGACCCCGATCCGGAATCCTCCTCTCAGTCTTTTTGATTACCCTGATGACTCAACGCCAGCAGTTCCTGACCCCTGAGGGAAGAGACCGGCTCAGTGCGGAACTCGACCACCTCCGGACCGTTCGGAGGCCCGACGTTGCCGCCCGCATCCACCTCGCCACTGAAGGCGGCGGCACGGTGGACAACGCAGAGTATGAAGAGGTGAAGAACGAGCAGGCATTTGTCGAGGGACGAATCAGGGATCTTGAAGACGTCCTCTCAAATGCCGTCGTGGCCGAGAGGAGCCCTGACGTCGAGGATATCGTCCAGTTCGGCTCGTCAGTAACGGTGAAGCCCGACCGAGGCGAGCAGAGACACTACCTGCTGGTCGGAAGCGCGGAAGCCAAACCTCTCGAAGGCAAGATCTCCAACGAGTCTCCGGTCGGTCAAGCACTACTGGACAGACACGTCGGCGATATCGTCGAGGTTACGACTCCCGCGGGAGTCCAGAAGCTCAAGATCGTCAAGATTGAGTAGGCCTCTCCATGCACCTCAGCAGTGGACGAGAGGAGTGTCCGGCGCACTCCGAATACCGATACGCTTGTAGCTCAGCGGAGTACGTACCAAAATGACGACCGCCCCCAGTGAGCTCGTAAGAGTTCGACTCGAGAAGCTCGAACGACTCCGAGCCAAGGGGATCGATCCCTATCCCAGGTCTTATAATCGGACCCACACCGCGAAGCAGGCAGTCGAGCACTTCGAGTCCGCCGAAGTGTCCGGCGAAGGCGAGGCCGAGATGGAGGACGTGTCCGTCGGAGGCCGAATCATCGCCATGCGCGGTATGGGCAAGGTCACATTCTTCGACATCCTCGACGGCTCCGGCAGGGTACAGACCATGCTGAGGAGCAACGTGTTGGGCGACGACTACGAGACGCTGCGCGATCTGGACATCGGAGACTGGATCGGGGTCACCGGACCGATGATCCGGACGCGGACCGGGGAAGTCACCGTCCAGGTCAACTCGTTCACTATCCTCTGCAAGTCGCTCCGGTCGCTCCCCGACAAGTGGCACGGCCTGACCGATACAGAGGCGCGTTACCGGCAGCGATACCTCGACCTCATATCCAACCCGGAGGCGCGACGAATCGCGGTGCTCCGAAGTCGGATGGTGAGCGCGATTCGCCGGTTCATGGACAGGCGCGGTTTCATCGAGGTAGAGACCCCCATGCTCGTCCCGATCCCTGCGGGCGGGATGGCGCATCCTTTCGAGACGCACCACAAGGCGCTCGACCGAGACCTGTTTCTCAGGATCGCGACAGAGCTGCACCTCAAGCGCCTCATCGTGGGCGGACTGGAGAAGGTCTACGAGATCGGACGCATATTCAGAAACGAGGGGATCGACCAGCATCACAACCCCGAGTTCACCTCGATGGAGTCATACGAGGCCTTCGCGGACTACAACGACACGATGCAGCTCGTCGAGGAGCTCGTCAGCATGGTCGCGATCGAGGTGACCGGCAGCCCGGCCGTCGAGTACGGCGATCAGACGATCGACTTCACGCCACCTTGGCCCCGGCTCAGCCTCGTGGACCAGATCAACGAGCGCACCGGCATCGACATACTCGAACGCCAGGACGCCGAGTCTCTGAAGTCCGAGATGGCCTTGGCCGGCATTGAAACTCCCGAGCATACGAGCTGGGCGGGACTGGTCGATAAGCTCATCTCCTCGTCGGTCGAGCCGAGGCTGACTCAGCCGTCGTTCCTGGTCGACTACCCGGTCGAGTGCTCGCCGCTCGCCAAGCGAACAGTTGGCGACGGGCGGCTCGTCGAGCGATTCGAGGCGTTCGCCGCCGGCATGGAGATAGCAAACTCGTTTACTGAGCTGAACGACCCCGTCGACCAGCGGTCGAGATTCGAGGAGCAGGAGCAGTACCGCGCCGCGCTGCCCGGGGAGGAGTGGGACCGGCTCGACGAGGATTTCCTTACCGCGATCGAGTATGGGATGCCGCCCACGGGCGGACTGGGCATGGGCATGGACAGGCTCGCAATGCTCCTTTCGGGGCAGCAAACGATTCGCGAGGTCGTCCTGTTTCCGCAGCTTAGAAGCTGACCATGGACGACTCGGTAAGACTCAGATTCGCTCCGAGCCCGACCGGCAACCCGCATATCGGCAACGTGCGCACCGCCATTTTCGGCTGGCTCTACGCGCGCAGGCACGGCGGCTCGTTCCTGATTCGCGTCGAGGACACAGACCAGCGACGACGCTCGGCCGGTGCGGTCGAGTCCATGTTGGAGTCGCTGAGCTGGGTCGGACTCGACTGGGACGAAGGTCCGGACATCGGTGGGCCGGCCGGCCCATACGTCCAGTCTGACCGCCTCGAGCTGTACAGCGAGACAGCGGATACGCTGATCGACGCGGGCAACGCCTACCGCTGCTACTGCTCCCCGCATCGCCTGCAGGAGTTGAGAGAGGCCCAACAGGAGAGAGGCGAGGAGACCATCGGCTACGACGGCCGCTGCTTGACGCTGAGCGCAGCCGAGCGGGACTTGGCCGGGCGTGACGGCATCCAGCCTGTCGTACGCTTCAAGATGCCGGACGAGGGCACGTCGAAGCTCGACGACATCGTCTTTGGAAGCCTCGAGTTCGAAAACAGGCTGTATGACGACTTCGTGGCGCTCAAGTCTGACGGTTTTCCGACCTACCACCTCGCCTCGGTTGTCGACGACCACCACATGGGGATCACGCACATCACGCGCGCGAAAGAGTGGCTTCCGAGCGTCCCTAGGCACGTACAGCTATACGCGGCCCTGGGCTGGGAACTGCCGCAGATCGCGCACCTCCCTGTCATCCTCGCGCCTGACAAGACGAAGCTGAGCAAGCGTCACGGAGCCTCGTCCGTGATGGACTATAGGGATATGGGCATCCTGCCGGCGGCGTTAATGAACTATCTGACGCTCCTTGGCTGGTCCCTCGACGACCGCACTGAGCTCCTCACGCCCTCGGAGCTCATAGAGAGCTTCGATCTCGCGAGAGTGAGCCGATCCGACGCGGTGTTCGACTTGGACAAGCTGTTGTGGATCAACGGGCAGCACATTCGGCTCGCCTCGGACGGTGCGCTCGCGGCCGACCTGCGCCGGTTCTGGGAGGACTCTCCGCCGGACTTCGACAACGAACCGGCCGGGGACCAGGTCGACGCGGTCGCGCCCCTGGTTCGATCCCGCCTCAAGACGCTCCGGGACGCCGCGCCCCTCGTCCACTTCGTGTTTGCCGACTCTATCGAGTACGAACCGGATGAGCTGGTGCAGAAGGGAATGGACCGGCGCTCAACTGGAGAAGCGCTGGACGCGGTCTACAACGGTCTCTCTCGGCTCGCCACCTTTGACTCGGCGTCGATCGAGGGTACACTCAGGCCGATGGCCGCCGACCTCGGAGTCAAGGTGGGTCAGTTGCTTGGATCGTTGCGCGTCGCGTCGACCGGCCAGAAGGTCTCGCCCCCGATCTTCGAGTCGATGGAGGTGCTCGGCAGGGACCGTTCGCTATCATGTATAAGCGAAGCGATCGATGCCCTCAAGGAGTACGAATCGGGAAACGGACAATGACGCTCAAGACCACGCTCGACGACGATATGAAGCAGGCCATGCGCGACAGAGACACGCTCAAGCGCGACGTGATCCGCTACCTGCGATCGGAGATCAGGAACCAGGAGATCAGGGTCCAGGACGACCTCGACGACCAGGGCGTGCTGCAGGTGCTTGCGAGGCAGGCGCAGCAACGGCGCGACAGCATCGAGGCTTTCCGGGACGCCGACCGCGACGACCTCGTCGAGAGGGAGCAGGCCGAGCTTGAGATCATCCTCGGCTATCTCCCACAGCAGATGAGCAGGGACGAGATCTCGGAGCTGGTTCGCCAGGTGATCGCTGAGATCGGCGCCGAGGGCCCGGGGGACATGGGGAAGGTGATGGGCAGAATTATGCCCCAGGTGAGGGGCCGCGCCGAGGGCCGAGAGGTCAACGCGGTGGTCTCCGAGACCCTCCGTAATCTCTAAAATCCCCTATCATTTGACTGGGCTCGCGCGGAACTGTGACCCGGAGCTTTGACTTGCGAGTAGAGTAGCCTCTTCGCACGGTAATCCAGCCTTCCTCAGTGTTGGTCAGATGAGTCCCCTCTCCCTTGACGGGAGAGGGTTAGAGCCTGCCCCGGCGAAGGCCGGGGTGAGGGTGAACAATAGCACCGACACCTCTATCGTCCCAGGGCTTTTCGATTATCTGAGAAAACAGGCTCATCAACCAGACAACTAACCCCCTCTCCCTCAGGGAGAGGGCTGGGGTGAGGGTGAACAATAGCGCCGGCAGGGTGAACAATAGCATCGGCCGGCAAGATGAACTTCGGCGTCGTCGTCTTCCCAGGAACCTGGAGCGACGCTGACTGCTTCCACGCGGTGACCACAGACCTGGGCCATAGCGCCAGGTACGTATGGCACAAGGACTCCGATCTGTCCGACGTTGACTGCGTCATCGTCCCCGGCGGATTCTCGTACGGTGACTACCTCCGCGCCGGCGCGATCGCCCGGTTCTCGCCGATCATGAAATCGATCGAGGGGTTCGCCGAACGCGGCGGACTCGTGATCGGCATCTGCAACGGGTTCCAGATCCTGTGCGAGGCCGGGCTGCTCCCGGGCGTCCTGATGCGAAACGACCACCTCCAGTTCCGGTGCCAATGGGTCAACCTCCGAGTCGAGAACGCGGATACCGCGTTTACAAACCGCACCCGGGTCGGAGACGTGCTCGCGGTCCCGATCTCGCACGGAGAGGGGAACTACTACGCCGACGACCCGACCCTTGACCGCCTCGAGTCGAATGGCCAGGTCGTGTTCAGGTACTCCGATCCGGAAGGGCACGCTTCGTCGGAGTCCAACCCGAACGGCTCCCTCAGAGATATCGCGGGGATTACCAACGCCGATGGAAACGTCCTTGGCATGATGCCGCATCCAGAACGCTGCTGCGACGAGCTGATGGGCGGGACGGACGGGCTCGCGATCTTCAGTTCGATCGTCGAGGCTGGATAGTTGGCCGTCTCCCCGGACACGCTCAACGAGCTCGCCCTCTCAGAGGCCGAGTACGAGGCTATCGTCGAGCGTTTGGGGCGCGAGCCGAACCACCTCGAGCTGGGCCTGTTCGGCTCGCTATGGAGCGAGCACTGCGGCTACAAGCACTCGAAGCCGCTGCTCCGCATCTTCGACACCGAGAGCGACCGCCTTATGGTCGCCCCGGGCAGCGAGAACGCTGGCGTGATCGACATCGGGGACGGTTGGGCTGTGGTCATGAAGATCGAGTCCCACAACCACCCCTCGGCGATCGAGCCATATGAGGGGGCCGCCACCGGCGTTGGCGGAATCGTGCGAGACATCTTCGCCATGGGAGCGAGGCCGATCGCCTTGCTGAACTCGCTCCGGTTCGGCCCTCTGACCGAGCCGAGGAACCGCCACCTGTTCAACGGCGTTGTTGCCGGCATATCCGGCTACGGCAACTGCATCGGAGTACCGGACGTCGGAGGCGAGGTCTACTTCTCAGCGAGCTACTCCGGCAATCCCCTCGTCAACGCGATGTGCGTGGGGATCCTGCGCCACGATGAGATGCGGAGGGCGACTGCGGGTAGTCCCGGCAACGTGGTGATGCTGGTAGGAGCGGACACCGGGCGCGATGGAATTCACGGCGCCTCCGGGCTGGCATCCAGGACCTTTGAGGAGGACCGCGAGCTGCGGCCCACGGTGCAGGTCGGCAACCCGTTCCTGGAGAAAGTGCTGATCGAGGCGTGTCTGGAAGCGGCTGAAAGCGACGAGGTCGTAGGGATTCAGGACCTCGGAGCCGCGGGACTGACAAGCGCGAGCGTCGAGTGCGCGAGCAATGCTGGTGTCGGAATCGAGATCGACGTCGGCAGGATTCCCCGTAGGGAGTTAGGAATGACCCCCTACGAGGTGATGCTTAGCGAGTCACAAGAACGCATGCTCATTGTTGTACGGCCAGGCGGTGTTAGCGTGGTCAGCGAGATATTCGACCGCTGGGACCTTCGATCCGACGTCATCGGTCTGGTTACGTGTGACGGGGACGCGACGATAGTGGACTCGAATTCTATTGAGGGCCAGGTCCCGGTCAGGCTTTTGACCGACCCGCCGCTCTACGAACCGCCGGCGGCGAGACCGAGCTGGCTCGACGATCTCCAGCAGGTGGACCTCTCTACCATACCCCTCCCGTCCGATTCACCAGGAGAGGTGCTGCTGTCGCTGCTGTCGTCCCCGAATATCGCTTCCAGGGAGTGGATTTATCGGCAGTATGACCACCAGGTCCAGACCAACACGGTCGTCGCACCGGGCGGTGACGCGGCGCTGCTTCGGGTTAAGGGGACCAGCAAGGGACTGGCGGTCTCGACGGACGGAAACGGCCGCTACTGCTATCTGGACCCATACGCGGGAGGTCAGATCGCAGTCGCAGAGGCGTGCCGCAACGTCTCGTGTACCGGCGCGACTCCGGTGGCGCTTACCGACTGCCTGAACTTCGGTAACCCCGAGCGCCCGGAGATCTACTATCAGCTTCGCGAAGCCGTCTCCGGGATGGCGGAGGCCAGCCGGCGATTCGAGGCTCCAGTTGTGAGCGGGAACGTCAGCCTGTACAACGAGGCGATGGGCGAGGGCATCTACCCGACGCCGGTCGTCGGAGCGCTCGGTCTAACGGCGGACGTTACGGTCCACGCCACCGCTGGATTCAAGGATGAAGGCGACCTGATCGCCCTGATTGGCAGGTCGTCAATCGAGGCGCCGGTGTCCGATTTGGGCGGCAGCGAGTTCTTGGAGCATCAACACGGACTCGTCGCCGGAAGGCCGGAGATCGACCTTGACCTTGAGGTAGCGGTCCAATGTGTCTGCCGTCGACTGGTGAATGCCGGTCTTGCGAAATCCACGCACGACTGTTCGGACGGCGGTCTGGCAGTCACGATCGCCGAGTCTGCGATAGCTGGTACCGTGGGGGCTGAGGTGACCGCTGACTTCAGTGGACGGTGGGACGCGGGTCTGTTCGGCGAAGGGCAGTCCCGGATCGTCATCACCGTCGCTCCGAACGACCTCTCGGAGCTCGAGAGAATCTGCCACACCGAGTCCGTTCCGATGCTCGAGCTCGGGACCGTGACCGGCACTGAAGTCGTGTTCGGCGACCTGCTTGGCGTTTCGGTCGACGATCTCGCCGACGCCCATCGCAACGGACTCGAAGAGAGGCTACGGTAGACTCACGTCTCTTTGTACGAATCTCCGTTGGAGCGCGGGCACTTGTCCGCGGCGGCGGATCTCGCCCGCAGATCCCCAACGAACGAGCCGTGCGCTGACCCGCGCCCCTCTCCCCCATGCGGGCAGGATGCCCGCGCTCCCAGTGAACCGCTCCGAACCCACCGTGCCCGCCGACTGGCCGACCTACGTCAGGTTATACGGGACGTCCAGCTCGCTCGTGATGTCCTGGAACCACTCGATGACCTCGGGGTGGAACGGGATCCCCCGCTCGGCCCTGATGGCCTCCTCCTCAGACTCCGGCAGACCCGGAAACAGCACCCTGTCGTTCCCCGGTGAGGGCGGCGTCTCGCGAAGGATTCGCAGGAAGTCGTCCATCGTCGTCTTGAACTCCGCGGTGTCCATGAACGCCTCGACGTTGTACGCTGCGACCATGTGACCGAAGTTCGGCCTTCCGGGAACCATCCCGAAGCCACCTCCGGACAGGACTCCCCCGAGTATGTCAACGACGCACGCGAGCCCGTAGCCCTTGTGTGAACCGGACTCCCGTGTGCCTCCCACCGGAAGCAGGAACGACGTTGCGCGGCCTTCGTATCCCGGCACCGGAGGATCGACCTCCTCCATGATCGGGACGCCGTCGGCATCGCCGACCCAGCCGGGCAGAAGCGTGTTGCCGAGCCGTCGCGCTAGGCTAAGCTTGTTACCCGCGACGGTGCTGGTCGCGGCGTCGAAGACGAACGGAGGCTCCTTGTCGGCCGGCGCGGCAACCGCGATCGGGTTCGTGCCGAGCCTGGGCTCCGCACCAAACGTCGGCAGCACGCCGGGAGGGCAGGACGTAACGCAGACTCCGATCTGGTCGTGGTCGAGCGCCATCATCGCGTGATACGAGGCCATCCCGAGGTGCCGCGAGTTGTGGATCGTCACCATTCCGACGCCGACGCTCTTCGCCTTTTCGATCGCAATCTCCATCGCCTTCGGCACGACTATGATGCCGAGACCCCCGTCCGAGTCGACGTTTGCCGTCGCCGGGGTCTCGCGGGTGATCCTCCAGTTCGGGCTGTTGTTCAGCTCCCCGGAGCCGTAACCGGCGACGTATGAGCGCAGCATATTGGAGACACCGTGCGTCTCGACGCCACGCATGTCCGCCTTGACCAGCACGTCAGTGGCAAGCTCGCTGTCCTCGGCATTGACTCCCATCTTGCGGAAGATGCTGGCCACGGTTTCCCGCAGCGGCTCCTCCCGCACCATCACTGCCTGGTCCGTAGGTACCTTGAAATGCTCCAGCAAAAGCGACCTCCTCAGCGAGCCATTGAGACTCGTCTGTGTGGATTGGAATTCTATAAGCGGGTCTCCGTTTATGCAATACGAGCCGGGCAGCCCATATCCACCGCCTAACGATCTAGCTGCGATTTCGGTGGGTGCGGGCGGGTCGTTCGCCGCGGCGAACCCCTACGGGCATCTGGCGATTAGGTGGTGGATTTCGGGGCAGGTGGACATGACCGGCCTCTGGAGTCCATACAACCGCAGCTAATTAGGCAGCACTAAATTCTGGACTTAGTATTGACACGTAATATGCATTAGTGCATACTAAGTCCACCGATTAGTCGAGGCGAACATCGAGTCAATGGTGAGGTGAACTGAATGACCCAGCGACACGACGTAAGCGGGCCTCTCAGGGTGGCAAGAATCGGACTTCTGATGGCCGGTGTCATCGGGCTGATGCTTCTTATAATGGCGTGCGGATCGTCCGACGATGGGACCAGGGCGGTAGAAGCCGCGGAGATCGCTTCGAACGCCGCTCGGGACGCAGCCTCGGCCGCTGAAGCCGCTGCCGAGGCTGCGCGGGAGGCAAGCGTCTCCGCGAAACTGGTGTCTGATGCGACCGCGGTCGACATGGAAGGCCGCGGGAAGCTGGTTGTCTACTCAGGTCGCAGCGAGTCCCTGGTGGGACCGATCATCCAGCAGTTCAGGGAAGCGACGGGCATCGACGTCGACGTTAAGTACGGCAGTACATCCGAGATCGCTGCCACCGTCATGGAGGAGGGTGTCCGCTCTCCGGCGGACGTGGTATGGGCGCAGGATCCCGGCGCGCTGGGCACACTAAGCGACATGTTCAGGCCGCTCCCGTCCGACGTCACGCTCGCCGTACCCGAGTGGGCGCGGTCCTCGGAGGGTAGGTGGGTCGGCGTCTCCGGACGCGCGAGGGTGATTGTCTACAACACCAAGCTGAGTGAGGATGAGCTACCCAGGTCGGTCGAGGAGCTGACCGAGCCCAGGTGGAAGGGCCGAATCGGCTGGCCACCGTCGAACGCCTCGTTCCGAGTCATGGTTACCGCGATGCGTCATATCTGGGGCGAAGACAAGACCCGGAGTTGGCTCGAAGGAATACTGGCGAACGACGTGAAGGTCTTCCCCAAGAACACACCGATTGTCGAGGCCGCTGGGAAGGGAGAGGTCGACGTCGGTCTCGTCAACCACTACTACCTGCACCGGTTCATCGCAGAGCACGGCGAGGAGTTCGGCGCTCGCAACCTGTTCCTCAGCGACGGTGGCCCGGCCAGCCTCGTCATGGTCGCTGGAACAGGAGTCCTCGAGACGAGCAGCAACTCGGAGAACGCAGACGCGTTCGTGAGGTTCCTGTTGTCCAAGGTTGCGCAGCAGTACTTTGCCGCGTCGACGTACGAGTACCCGCTGATCGAGGGCGTGAAGACAGACCGTCTTCTACCGCCGATCGAGGGACTCGTCGGACCGGATATAGATTTCGCTCTTCTCGACGACCTTGCCGGAACCGAGGCACTGCTTCGGGAAGTCGGTGTGATCCCGTAACTCGGATGGGACTCCACTGCTGAAGACGACATGACAATCCCTCTCCGGGCGTGGTCAGGCGGTCGACCTCGTCCACCGGCGTTGCTTACGGCGCCGGCTCTCCTTGTGGCTGGCGCAATGGCCTTGCCGCTGGCCTACCTCTTGATCAGGAGCTTCGGGGCCTCGCCGGAGGCGTGGGAGCTCCTGTTCAGGATGCGGACGGCCCAGATTCTGTGGCGCACCGTTATGTTGGTGGTGGTCGTGACCGGCGGGTGCCTCGCGCTGGGCGTCCCGATCGCCTGGATCACGGCTCGGACGGATGTACCCACACGTCGGGCTCTGTCGGTGCTCACAGCGCTGCCACTCGTATTACCAACCTACGTCGGCGCCTTTCTGGCGATCTCGGCGCTCGGCCCGAAGGGTCTCTTACAGGGACTGTTGGAACCGGTTGGCGTGTCGCGGCTTCCTGAGATCTACGGTCTCCCGGGGGCTGCGATCACGTTGATCCTACTCAGCTATCCCTACGTTCTACTCACAGTCCGAGCCGCACTGCATCGGATGGACCCGAGCCTGGACGAGTCGGCGCGGCTGTTGGGTCACGGGCAGTGGAGCGCGCTGTTCAGACTGACGGTCCCACAGCTCAGGCCTGCCATGGTATCCGGATCGCTGCTGGTCGCCCTGTACACTTTGAGCGACTTCGGAGCCGTGTCATTGATGCGGTACGAGTCGTTCACGTGGGCAATCTATCAGCAGTATCAGGGCTCGTTCGACAGGTCGGTCGCCGCGGTGCTCGCCCTTGGCCTGACGGGGTTGGCGGCCATGGTCCTCGTGATCGAGGGTGCGGCGCGGGGTAGTCTCCGCTACCACAGATCTTCCGCCGGCAGCGAGAAGCCACAGCCGGTTGTTCGGCTCGGCCGACTCGGCTGGCCTCTGGCCGCGTGCTGCTGGGCCGTCGTCCTCGCTGCGCTCGGCCTTCCGATCGCGGTGCTCTGCTACTGGCTCGTTAACGGAGTCGCAGCCGGAGAGCCTCTATTGCTCCTGTGGCAGGCTACGTGGAACGCAGTGGGAGTGTCGCTCCTCGCAGCTGTAGCAGCGGCGCTGCTTGCGATTCCTGTGGTCGTGTTGGCGGTACGGTATCCAGGTGTAGCTGCAGGGGCAATTTACCGGATCAGTCATACCGGCTACGCGCTGCCCGGAATCGTGGTCGCCCTCGCCCTTGTCTTCTTCGGAGTGCGTGTCGCGACGCCCGTCTATCAGACCGTCTGGCTGCTGGTGTTCGCCTACGTCATTCTCTTTCTTCCGGCTGCTCTGGGCGCGGTCCGATCGTCACTCGTCCAGATCAGCCCCAGACTGGAGGAGTCCGCCCGGACTCTCGGCAGCGGTCAACTGCGTGTTATGCTGTCGGTAACCGGCCCCCTGATGAGGACCGGTCTGCTGATGGGGGGAGCGCTGGTGTTCCTGATCACGATGAAGGAGTTGCCAGCCACGTTGATCCTCGGGCCGCTCGGGTTCAAGACCCTCGCGACCGCGGTCTGGTCGGCATCGTCTGAAGCATTCTTTGCCCAGGCTGCCGCACCGGCATTGATGATCATCTTGGTCTCATCCGTCCCAATGGCAGTTCTAACGCTCAGGGAGCAAGACCGCCAGTCATGAGTGACCCGGTAATCCGGTGTTCAGATCTCACAAAGCGTTTCGGCTCCGTTGTGGCTGTCAGCGGGCTCAACCTGACCGTCCGACCCGGCGAAATCGTGTCGATCCTCGGTCCCAGCGGCTGCGGGAAGACGACGCTCCTGAGGCTGATCGCCGGATTCGAAGTTCCAACGGCCGGAATCGTTGAGATTCAGGGTGCCCGGGTTTCGAGCAACGACCAAACGGCGCCGCCCGACAAGCGAGGAGTCGGAATGGTCGTCCAGGAGTACGCACTGTTCCCTCACCTCACGGTCGAGCGCAACATAGCTTTCGGGCTCAAGAATCTTCCGCAAGCGGAACGGCGCGACCGTGTTGGCGAGGTCTTGGATCTCGTACGACTCGAAGGATACGGTCCACGCTATCCTTCAGAGCTCTCCGGGGGCCAGCAGCAGCGGGTGGCGCTCGCGCGAACGCTCGCTCCTAATCCCGTCACGGTCCTCCTTGACGAGCCGTTCAGCAATCTCGACTCATCGATGCGCCAGCGTCTCAGGTTGGAGGTCGAAGACATCCTGAGGCCACGGGGAACGGCGGCCATCTTCGTGACCCACGATCGCGAGGAGGCGTTCGCGATTGCGGACACCGTAGGAGTCATGGTCGAAGGCCGTCTCCTGCAGGTAGACACGCCTGAGCGAATCTACCACTTCCCGACGACGCCGGACGTGGCGCGCCTTACGGGCACCTGCGACTTCGTGGACGGTGTCATAAACGGGGATGGCTCAGTTGAGACCGAGCTAGGAGTTATCAGTCCCGCTCCTCAGGAAGGTGCGCTGTCCAACGGCAGCAGAGTGAGAGTGCTGCTCCACCCGGACGACCTCGCAGTCACGCCTGGCAGGGAGGGTAGGGGGGTTGTCGTCTCCCGTGAGTTCAGGGGAGACGAGGTGATCCTCCGCGTCAAGCTCGAGTCCGGCGCCGTGATTCGAACGCGCCTTCGCTCGTTTTCAACGCTGCCGGCGGGGTCCCGCGTCCACGTTTCGCCGATCAGGGACCTGCCGTTCGCCGTCTACGCCGACTGACTTCGACTTGAGCCTCCTCGTGAGGCAGGCGGCACTCCCGATCGACGAGTAATGCGAGAACTGGGGAGATGGGCGCTCATCCCAACCAGTGCTCGACCGGACTGGACAGGAACTCCTCGACCGGGATGCCGTCCCCACCCACAAGAAGCTGTCTGGTGGGATGGAACTCTTTAGCGAACGCCTCCATCCCGGGCAGCATGTCCGGAGCGCGGCCGCTTTTGACTTCGAGCGCCAGCAGAGACCGGGTGCCGCGAACGATGAAGTCGACCTCTCGGTTCCGCTCTCTCCAGTAGAATACCTCGACCTCTCCCCCGGCTGCGGCGTTGACCAGGTGAGCGCCGACCGCGGACTCGACGAGGCGTCCCCAGAATGCGCTGTCGACGCGCGCTTCCCGGGGTGTCATCCCTGACTGCGCCGTCATCAGGGCGGTGTTCAGGACCTGGAGCTTAGGGCTTGAGGACCTGCGCCTGACCGTGGCACCGGCGTACTTCTGGAGTCCTGTGACCATTCCCGCGGCGCCTAGGAGGTCGAGATAGTGGGCGAGCGTTGTCGTGTTTCCGACCTCCTGGAGCTGGCCGACCATCTTGTTATACGACAGAATCTGGCCTGAGTACGCGCAACCGAGTTGGAACAGCCTGCGCAGCAGTGCAGGCTTGTCCACACGAGAGAGCAGGAGGACGTCCCGAGACACCGTCGGCTCGATGAGTGAGTCGCGTATGTAGCTCGACCAACGAGACGGCTGCCTCACCAGGGGCGCCGCGCCGGGATATGCCCCGAACAACAGGAAGTCTTCCAACGACCATCCGAACGCCTGGTGCATCTCCGGAAAGCTCCAGTGCGGCAGGTGGAGGAGCTCGAAACGGCCGGCGAGGCTCTCAGTTAGTCCGGTCCCGATGAGGAGTGGCGCCGAACCGGGGAGCACGACTCTTAGTCCAATCCCGCTCCTGGTGTCCTCGTCCCACAGGCGCTTGACTGACTCGGCCCAGTTGGGAGCCTTCTGCACCTCATCGAGGATCAGGATGGCGCCCTGATTTTGGTTGTCCGCCGCGAGCAGACGGGCTGCTACCCACTGCTGTTCGATCCACTGTGTGCCGCGAAGCGTCGGCTCGTCCGCGCTCACGTATCGGAACGGCAGGCGCGCGCGTTCCGCCACCTGTGTTGCGAGGGTTGTCTTCCCGACCTGGCGAGCGCCGGAAATGACTTGAAGAAAGAGACGTGGCTCCCCAAGCCGTCGAAGCAGCTCCTGGGCGTGGGGCCGCGTGTAGTCCGCATTACTCAGTGTATTGAGTAAATGGTAAGAACGGTCCCGCTCAGGTTCAGCCGAAGGGGTTGGGCATCATTCCGACAGGGACCTCGATGAGCGTCGGGCGCTCGACGGTGAGGGACTCTGCGAGGGCCGATTCGAGCTCGTCGGCTCCGCCCTCGACCCGGACGCCGCGGACGCCGTAGGCGTCCGCAAGCTTCATGAAGTCAGGATTGTGTAGGTCCGCACCGATCGTCCGACCGTCAAACCGCGTCGTTTGGTCGCGGAGCACGTTGCCGAAAGCGTTGTCGTTGAAGACTACCGCCACGGCGTTGATGCCGTACTTGACCGCGGTGGACATCTCCTGGGACGCGAACATGAAGCCGCCGTCTCCGGAGATCGCCACGACCGCCCTGTCGGGCATTGCGACCTTCGCGCCCAACGCGACGGGGTAGGCGTAACCGAGGTTACCGAAGTAGGAGCTGGTGAGGTAGGTACGCGGCTCGTAGACCGGGTAGTTTACGCGGCTGTAGTAGCCGACCTGGGTCATGCCGGAGATGACGATCCCGTCGTCGGGCACGGCGTTTCTGATCGCGTGAGTGAACGAGTACTGGGGCTGGATCTTCGGCAGGACGGCTTTCCGCTCCTCTCGCAGCGCGAGCATCTCCGCCTCCCGGCTCGCTCTCGGCCTGGCGAGACCTCTGAACCCTTCGGTCAGCTTGTCGAGCGTGTGCTTGGCGTCCCCGACGAGACCGATCGTGTCTTCGTAGTTGCGGCCGATCTCCTCGGGATCGATGTCGATCTGGAGTACTTTCTGTGTGAGGAATCCGGGATATGCGTTGCGCGTCCCGACGGCGATGACTAGGTCGTGATCGTCCATCCGTTTCATGTACGGGTCGCCCCGCAGGTTTAGTCCGCCCAGCGAAAGGTAGTGATGGTCGGACAGCGCGCCTCGGCCCTCAGCGGTCATCGTCACGGGCGCCTGAAGGAACTCGGCAAAGGCCCGCAGCGCCTCGGTGGCGTTAGAAGCGATCGCCCCTCCTCCGACCAGCAGCATTGGGTCTTTGGCGTCGAGGACCAGTCGAGCGGCGTCGGCGATGTCGGCGTCCGATGGGACGAGAGGAGGGTAGACGTCGGGTTCGAAGAGGTCGACGTCGGTCTCGTCCTCGAGCGTCTCAGGAGGGATCTCGATCTCGACCGGGCGGGGCCTTCCGGTCTTGAGATGCTTGAATGCCTTGTGGACGGCCGAGGGGATTTCCGCCGGGTCCAGGATCCGGTGGGCCCACTTGGTCACGGGCTTGATTGTGTCGAGCTGGTCGTTGATCTCGTGGAGGACGCCTCTGTCGACGCCGATAAGCTCGCGCTGCACCTGACCGGCCACCACCAGGATCGGCGACGATGCGGAGTACGCGGTGCCGATCGCGGCGCTGGCGTTTTGGAGTCCAGGACCAGGGACAACCATCGCGGTGCCGATGCCGCCCGACGCCCTGGCGTACCCGTCGGCCATGTAGGCTGTGGCCTGCTCGTGACGCGTGGCGATGAACCGGATTCCGGGCTCCTGCGCGATGCCGTCGAGAGCGTGGTAGAGCTGGACGCCGGGGAGTCCGAAGATCACCCGGACCCCCTCTCGGTAGAGGGACTTGGCGAGCGCCTCGCCGCCTGTCATTACTGGCATTCTTGTTTCCTCTTAGGGCGCGTGGTGCTCAGCGGACGGTCGGTCGGAGCGCAGGGTATTGGATAGCGGGCGAGGGAGTTCAGTTTCTAGGGTCGCGCTGGACGTTGTAGTCGGCGGACGCCCGCTCCATCGCGCGGGTCCTCGCGTCTATGAGGTCGCCCTTGATGGCGTTAGCCTGCGCCTGGGACTGGTTAAGACTCGCGATCGAGCCCTGGAAATGGGGCATCACGTACCTGGACATCAGCTCGTAGCTGTGAAGTACCTGCTGCCTTGTGCCGAACTCGGTCGCCTGGACGAGGAAACCCCCGAAGCCTCCCGTCGATTCGTCGAGACGGTAAATGGTCTCGATCAGGTCGTCTGGCGTCCCGACACACCATGCGCCGTTCTCGACCATCAGGTCGATGATCTTGTCCTGCGGGCAGTCGGACGCTTCGAGCCCGAGGGTCTGCTCGAAGTACTCTCGTTGGAATCGGCCTGCGCCGACGCGCGCCTGCTCCATCGCCTCTTTCTTCGACTCCGCCAAAAAGACGGCCATGACGACCCGCCACTCGTTGCGGTCCACCACGTTGCCGTACTGCTCGGCGGTCTCCTCGGCGATCTTCCAGAAGTCCTTCATGTCGCGGGCGTGCGAACCGCCTCGGACGACGCTGATAGAAAGGACCCCGAGTCCGTACTTTCCGGCGAGAACCATTCCGGAGGGAGACTGCGCGGCCGCGACGGCCATTGGGAAGCAGGGCTTTGTGTACGGTCGCAGGTGGCACATGGCCTCACGGAGCGTAAACCATGAGCCCTCGTAGGTGATTGGTTCGGTCTCGGTGACGAGGCGCTTTATGATGCCCATCGACTCGTCCATGCGACGGCGCTGTTCGACGGGGTCGATGCCCAGCATGTAAGCGTCGGTCATCAGCGCCCCCGGTCCGACCCCTAGCATTGTCCGTCCACGTGTCATGTGGTCGAGCTGGATCATGCGGTTTGCGACCATCAGAGGATGGTGGTACGGCAGGCTGATGACTCCGGTTCCGAGTTTGATGTGTTTGGTGCGCTCCGCGGCCGCGGCGATGAACAGCTCCGGCGACGCGATTGTCTCCCATCCGGCGCTGTGGTGCTCGCCGATCCAGGCCTCGTCGAAGTCCAGATAGTCCAGCCACTCCAGAAGCTCGAAATCCCGCTCGTAGGAGACGGTCGGGTTTTCGTTCTGCCAGTGGAAGGGGGCCATGAAGATCCCGAACTTCATTCGCTCCGGAAGCGCCATCGGTGACTCCTTCGTCTCGTCATGGGCTAGTCTGGCAATCGCCGCTGGGATTTTAGCATACGGCGGGAGAGTATAGAGGAATGAGGAACGAGGAAAGAGGAACAGAGAGGGTGGTCAGACCCAGATTTTGAGCTCGTGGCGGGTGATGACGAGGTCTGTGATGGCCCAGACCAGGGCATCCATGCGGTCAGGGGAGTAGCCGGAGGAAGGAGTCCCGGTGCACATCTGGTCCTCGAGCTCGGGCATCGAGCCGACGTGGTGCACCTGTCCCTGCTCGTAGAGGGCCGCGACAGGCTCTGAGCGAGGCCGCTTGCCCTCCGACGCCCTGACCGCCCTGAAGTGGATCGAGCGTTCGGGCGCGGCAGCCTTGATGGTGTGCTTGACGAGATCGCCGCCGTTGTTGGCCTCCGCAACGATGCGGATGGCTTTGAAGTCGTCCATGAGCTCGATCGCACGCCTGGCCCATGAGTGTGGGGACAAGCGTCCCGAACCGTCGTGGAGGACGTAGACGTTCTGCTGTGAGTCGGCGCCCACGACTAAGATTCCTGTCTCGCTGCTATTGGACTTGGTGGAGATGGCGGGGTCGATTGCGACGACTATTCTGAACAGGGGCGGAGCGGAGTTGATCCTGTGATCGTCGATCCAGTCCCTTCGCCAGAGCGCGTCGTCTGCCTCGGTGAGCATGTCGGCGTAGATCTCCTGCTTTCCGAGACGTGTTCCTTCCTACCGTGTTCGGAGCTGGTCGATGAAGTCGGGGGCGAGGTTGAGCTGGTTGTCGTATGAGGTGCCCTGGGTGACGGACACGTCGTCTCGTTCGAGGAGGTCCCTTAACAGGGGTGTCGGTCTTGGCGTGGTGGTGACGAGGCATCTTGGGTTGTCGCCGAGTCGTAGACCAAACGCGAGGTTGTCCCAGGTCTGCTGGGCGTATTTCCAGGCGGCAAGCTCGTCACACCACGCGGCGTCGAACTGCGGTCCTCGGAGCTGGTTCGGCTCGTGGCTGGAGAACGCCAGAGCGAATGCGCCGTTGGGCCAAGTGAGTCTTCCCTTGGAGGGTTCGTATGTGGGTCTGTCCCATGGAGGGCAGACGGCGAGTAGACCGGACTCGCCCTCGATCATGACGTTACGAACGTCTGTGGGGGTCCTTGCGACGAGGGCGATCCGTCGAGCCTTATCCGACTCGACGAGCTGTCTGACCCACTCTGCTCCGGTGCGGGTCTTGCCGAATCCTCTGCCGGCCACGAGGAGCCAGGTGTTCCATGGCTCTGGTGGAGGCAGCTGGTTGTCTCTGGCCCAGAACTTCCAGTTGTAGAGGAGTCTTTCGAGGTGTTCGTCTGGGAGATGGAGGATTCGATCTATTGCTTCGTCCTTCGACCCTTCGACTTGGATCAGGATCCCGCCACGGCGGACAGGCAGGACGAACGGGGGAGGGTTGTTGGGTGGGGTCTTTTTCGATGTGTTGGGATGCGGTCTTGAGCTTGCGTGAGATGGTCTCGCGGGCTGAGGAGACGTGTAGGGGGTCGGAGGGTTGGGCCACGGACGGCTGCGGAGGAAGGGGGAGGTACCTTGCGACGACCTGTTCAGCGGCGAGGTACCTGTGGTACTCGGTGAAGTCCGGGTACTCGCCTCTCATGGCGCTGAGATAGAAGTTGGAGATGAGCAGTCCATGCTGGGTGAGCTCTTTGACATGGCCTCTTAGCTGTTCGAGCGCGGCGTCGTAGATGGCGCGCTCGGCCTGGTCGATGGTGTTGACGGGAGTCGGGTGGTGTGTGCGCGGGGTCTGAGGTTGAGGGACGGACTCCGGCTGTTTAGGGGAATGCGTGCGCCGGCTGCGATCTATCGGCTTAGGGCCGGGATCGATGTCTGCGAGGGTGTTGGCGGAGCCGATGCGGCGTATGGGTTTGGCGTCGTCGACCTTCCCCTGCATGTAGTCGATGATGAACTGGACGGCCTCTCGGCCGTTGTCCGAGTTCCTGCTGAGGTAGTAGGGGAGGCAGGGTTCTTGGTGTTGTTGGTCGTTGGTAGTCATCTAGCGTAGCACGCATGTTCTATCCATTTAATGTAATTCTAAGGGATAGAAGATGTTTCTGCAAGTGCAACAGAGGAGAGGAAAGAGGAGAGAGGGGTTGGTTTCGAGAGGAAAGAGAGGGATTGGTTTCGATCGGGGTTGTTTTGAAGTAGGTGTCGGTGATCGGCGTTAGACCGCCAGTGCGGGCAGGATGCCCGCGCTCCCGGTGGCGATGGCGGCGCGCCCGGTGGGCCTCCACCCCTCCCATGCGGGCAGGATGCCCGCGCTCCCAGTTAGGATGCCCGCGCTCCCGGTGGCGACGGCGGCGCGCCCGGTGGGCCTCCACCCCTCCCATGCGGGCAAGATGCCCGCGCTCCCAGTTAGGATGCCCGCGCTCCCGGTGGCGATGGCGGCGCGCCCGGTGGGCCTCCACCCCTCCCATGCGGGCAGGATGCCCGCGCTCCCAGTTAGGACGCCCGCGCTCCCAGTTAGGATGTCCGCGCTCCCAGTAGCGAAGGTGAGGCGGTTGGGTTGGGCCAGTGGCGGGCGACGTCGACGGCGCGAGCGAACTGGACGTTGTCGAAGCCTTTGATGTAGTTGATCAGGCGCTCCAGCATTCGGAGGCGGCCAGGTCTTCCGATGATGTAGGGGTGCATCGTGAGGACGAATGAGCGGCCGTAGTGGTAGGCGCCCTCGAAGCCTGATGACCAGGCGTCGTAGACGTCGCTGGGGCTGGACATTGGCGTCCTCATACCGAGCGAGGGCGCGAAGCTGAAGTAGGGCGCGTCGTCCCACTCCCAGTGGATTGGGATCTCGACGATCGTCCTGTCGTCAACGTCCACGAGGTACGGGATGTCGTCGCCCATCAGGCTGGAGTCATACAGGAATTCCCTGTCCGCGAGCAACTCGAGCGAATGCTCGCTCAGCTCCCAGCTTGGCGACCGATATCCGGCCGGGGCCTCGCCGGTGAGGCGGCTGAGGATCTCAGTTCCCCGGTCGAGCACATCGGCTTCTTGCGCACGGTCAAGCGTGGCAGGGGGTTCGTGCATGTAGCCGTGGTGGCCGATCTCGTGGCCCCTGGCTTGGATCTCCCTCACGAGGTCCTCGTGGGTCTCGGCGACGTAGCCGGGGATGTAGAAGCTGGCGCCGATATCGCACGTGTCGAGGAGGTCGAGGATTCGGGGTGTGGCTATGGACGGGCCGTACTCACGCGCGGACATCAGGCTCGGCAGGTGGGCGGATTCGGGGTCTCGATTGAGGGCGCTTGATACGCCGTCGATGTCGAAGCCGAGCATTACGACGCACTTCGTGTCGCCTGGCCAGATTCCGGTCATATCGGTACTCCTTGCTTTTGGTTTCGGTATGGACAATTGTAGCCTTTGTGGGGAGAGAGGAGAGGGGAGAGAGGAAAAAGGGGGTGGCCGCGTTCAGGGTTGGTGCGTGGTGGTGTGTGTGTTCTGTAGTATGTTTGCGTTTGAGTCTATTGGGGAGTCTCGTGTCTGATTGATTGAACTCTATTTTGGCGTTGGCGGGGGCGCTGTCTTCGTTGTGCTTGGGTACTGGCTGTTGGCGCTGCTGATTGCGAGGGGCGTGATGGCGGCGGACCGGAACGAACTGGAGGACTCGCCGACGGACTATGGTGTTGAGTTCGAGTCGGTGGAGTTCCCTTCGAGGCGGGGAGACGTCACGCTAGACGGCTGGTACATCGCTGGGCAAACGGGAATGCCGTCGGTTGTCTACGTGCATGGTATCAGCGCGACGCGGACGGCGTGCGGGATGACGGCGGTGGCCGCGGACCTGAATAGGCGCGGCTTCGGCGCGCTGCTCTTCGACCTCCGGGCGCACGGCCTTTCCGGAGGGAAGAGGATGTCCGGCGGCTGGTATGAGCGGTTTGACGTGCTGGGCGCGTACGACTTCCTGGTCGAGCGGGGCGTCCCGCCACACAAGATCGGCGTGGTCGGACTGTCGATGGGAGCCGGAGCGGTTGTACTGGCGGCGGTGGAAGAGCCGGGGATCAGGGCCGTCGTTCTGGACAGCCCATACGCCCGCAGCACGGAGCTGATCTCACAGGAGACGGCGATCAAGCTGCGTATACCGACATGGCTGGCGGCGGTGTTCAAGCCCGGGGCGGAGCTGCTGGCACGAAAGGTCTACGACATAGACATTGGCGCAATGGCGCCGGTCGAGTCGGTTGCGCTGCTCGACTACCCGGTCCTGGTGATCCACGGGGCAACCGACGACCGGGTGCCGATCGACCATGGGCGGCGCGTCTGGCGCGCCGCTCCAGAGGGGAGCCCTATGTGGGAGGTCTCGGAAGCGGGACACAACGAGGCCTCGACGGAGAACCGGTCCGAGTACGGCGACCGCGTCGCGGACTACCTTCTTTCGAGAATCGGAGTCGAGTGAGTCCTATGCGAATTCGACAAGCCTCGCTGGAGAACGGCGTCGTGGAGTACCTTCTATCCGGACTCTGAGCTGAAGAGGTCTTGGACGGTCGCGATCGCGCGATCAATGGGGACCGTAATCGGCTCGGAGGCGTCGCGGCGCTTCACCTCGACGATTCCCTGCCCGACGTTTCTCCGGCTGACGACGATCCGCAGGGGGAGTCCGATCAGGTCTGCGTCGTTGAACTTCACCCCGGGCGACTCGGGCCTGTCGTCGTACAGCACCGACAGGCCGGCCGTCTGGAGCTTCTCGTAGACTTCGTCGGTCACGGCGGCGACCTCGTCGACGTCGGTGTTCAGACCGAGGAGGTGGACGTCATACGGGGCAATCGGGCGTGGGAACACGATCCCGTCCTCGTCGTGGTTCTGCTCGATCGCGGCGGCCAGGAGCCGCTCGACGCCGATACCGTAGCAGCCCATGATGATGAGGTGCCGGCCTCCTTGATGGTCCGGGTAGCGCGCGTCCATCGATTCGCTGTACCTGGTGCCGAGCTTGAATACGTGGCCGACCTCGATACCCCGTCGCTCGATGAGCGGCCGCTGGCACTTCGGGCATCGATACCCAGCCTCTGCAAGCGCGATGTCAGCCACCCGGTCAGGGTCGAAGTCGCGGGGGACGTTCGCGTTTCTGAGGTGGTAGTCCTCCCTGTTCGCGCCGACGACGAAGTTGGAGCCGAGGTGTACGGAGTCGTCGGCGAGTGTGGGGACTTCCAGCGCGACGGGCGATGCCGATCCGGCGACGACGCCCGCTTCCTCGATCTCGCGGGCTGTCGCGAGCCTCATCTCGCTCGGACCGCCGAGCGCGTTGCTCAGCTTGATCTCGTTGACTTCCAGGTCGCCCCGGATGACGACGAACAGCAACTCGCCCTCGACGACGTAGAAGACCGACTTGAGGGTCTTGCTGGCCGGGATGTCCAAGAACGAGGTCACCTCCTCGATCGTCTTCAGCCCGGGTGTGTGGACAGGGTCAAGAGGCAGGAGGTCTTCGTCGATCTGACCGGACTTGCGAAACTCTGCCTTTTCGGCGTTGGCGGCGTATCCGCAGCGTTGGCAGAGAATGATGGTGTCTTCGCCGGCGTCGGCGATCAGTATGAACTCCTGCGAGTCCTTACCTCCGATAGCCCCTGAGTCGGCCTCGACCATTATCGTCTCGACGCCGCACCTGGAGAAGATCCGTTTGTACGCCCTGACCATTGCCGCGTAGCTACGGTCCAGGCCCTCCTGCTCGGCGTCGAAGCTGTAGGCGTCCTTCATGTCGAACTCTCGGACGCGAATCAGGCCGCCGCGCGGCCTCGGCTCATCGCGGAACTTCGTCTGGATCTGGTAGAGGGTCACCGGGAGGTCGCGGTAGCTGCCCACGTTTGCCTTAACGATGGTGGTCAGCAACTCCTCGGAAGTGGGCGCGAGGACGAGCCGACGATCGCGCCTGTCGGTGAGCCGAAGCATATCGGGGCCGTACGACTCGTCGCGTCCGGACTGCTCCCAGAGCTCTCTTGGCTGGAGCATCGACATGTGAAGCTCCAGCGCGCCGGCCGCGTCCATCTCCTCCCTGATAATGCTTTCGATCTTCCTGATCGATCGCCAGGCGAGCGGGAGGTAGCTGTAGACGCCGGCGACGGTCTGGTGGATCATTCCGGCCCTGAGCATGAGCCGGTGGCTGGCGAGCTCAGCCTCCGCGGGGTCGTCTCTCAGGGTCTTTCCAAATGACTGCGAAACACGCATGTTCACTCACTCTACATCGTAGGGGTTGGGCGGATTGACCGCCCCGGAAGAGTTGATGTCAAGCGTAGGGCTCGGGGAATCAGGCCGGAGTCGCGGCAGGCGAGGTCAGTTCGGACTCCACCTTGCCGACCTCTTCCATAAGTGCCGACAGCATGTCGGCCTCAGGAACGATCTTAGCCTTCTGACCTTTTCTGAAGATGATGGCACGCCCGGCGCCGGCGGCGATGCCGACATCGGCATCCTTGGCCTCACCGGGACCATTGACCTCGCATCCCATCACGGCGACCTTGATCGGAGATTGAGTCTTCTTAAGCAGGTCGTCCACGGTGTTCGCGAGAGTGACGACGTCGACGTCGGCCCTTCCGCACGACGGGCAGGCGACCAGTACGGCACCCTCTTTGCGAAGCTCCAGCGCCTTGAGGATTTCGAATCCCGTGTAGACCTCTTCAGCGGGGTCGTCGCTGAGGGAGACGCGGATCGTGTCGCCGATCCCGTCGTAGAGCAGCGTGCCGAGACCGATCGCGCTTCGGATGCTGCCCGACTTCGCGACTCCCGCCTCCGTGATTCCGAGGTGAAGAGGGTAGGGGACGAGGCGTGCCATCCGACGGTAGGCCTCGACGGTCGTGTCGATGTCAAAAGCCTTCAGCGATATCTTGATGAGGTCGAAGTCCAGGTCCTCCAGGATGCCGATCTCCCACAGGCCTGTGGCCACCATGTGATCGACCACCGAGTAGTCTCCCTCGGATCCGGTACCCTTAGACAGCAGATTGACGCCGTCGGTGTGGCGAGACAGTCCTCGGGTCTTCCCGATCCCGCCGACCGGGGGGAGGCTGCCGAAGTTCACGCCGATGCGGATCGGCACGTCCCGGGCCTTCGCTTCCCGGACGATCAGCTCGACCTTTTCGCGGTCTCTGATGTTGCCCGGATTCAGGCGCAGGCAGTCGACGCCGCTTTCGAGCGCTTTCAGCGCGATCTGATAGTGGAAATGGATGTCGGCGACGAGGGGAATGTTGATCTGGCGGCGGATGTCGGCGAGGGCTTCAGCGGCCTCGATGTCCGGGACCGCCGATCGAATGATCTCGCAGCCGGCGTCCTCGAGCTGTCTGATCTGGCGCACGGTTGCCGCAACGTCGCGTGTGTCAGTCTTGGTCATCGACTGGACCGACACTGGGGCGTCGCCGCCCACTTTAACATCGCCCACGTAGACGGGTTTCGTCACGCGGCGCTTGATCATCGTCGTGTTGCTCCTCGAAACTTCGCGGCCAGCTTTGAGATTATCGTAACACGCTGCCGCCGGACAAGATACGGCCGATGTCGAAGAAGCTCACGACGACGATCAGCCCGATCAGCAGGCCGAACCCCACGAGGTGAATCACGCCCTCTGTGCGCGGCGAGACGCGCTTGCCGCCGCGGACCCACTCGATGACCACGAACATCAGCCGCCCGCCGTCGAGCGCCGGGATCGGGAGCAGATTGAAGATTCCGAGGCTGATGCTCAGCAGCGCGACGAGCTCGAGGAACGGCATCACGCCTCGGCTGGCGACCTCTCCGGTGACCTGCGCGATGCCGATGGGACCCGTGAGGCCCGGGTCGGGCCCTCCGACCGCCCACCGCTGGAAGCCGTTTTTGATGATCACAAGCGTGTCGCGCAGCCGGCCAAACGCGCTGGGGACCGACTCGACCACCGATCGGCGCTCTTCGACCACGCGGACGTTCGCGGTCCCGATCATGATCCCGATCGCCCCCTGCGTCATGGTATCTCCGACCCGAAGCTCGCCGTTGTAGCGGCGCGCGTCGCGGAGGCTGACCTCGGAGTCCGGGTCGTCGACTTTCTCGACGACGACGAGCTCCGGCGGCTTCATCCTCGGCACGACCCTGACGGTCTCGACGACCGAAGTCTCTGGGGACTGGCCCAGTCCGGAGACCATCGAGCCGCGGCGGAGCGCGAGCTCAACCTCGTCGCCGAGGTTGAGCATTACACGCTCCATCAGATCGAAGTGGTTCTTGACGTGCTCTCCGTCTATAGAAACGACCTGATCGCCGGGCCTGATTCCGGCGTTCTGCGCCGGCGATCCTGGAGCGACGCCGGTTATGGTGACGGTACCCAAGGGGACTTCCCTGGGTAATATGAACAGCGCCGAGAAGATGACAATCGGTATTATCAGGTTCATCACCGAGCCGGCTACAAGCACGACTGCGCGCTTCAGCACGTGCTGCCGTGCGAAGCTACGCTCGTCCGTCGGGTCCTCTTCGCCGAGCATGCGTACGAAGCCGCCGAGCGGGATAGCGTTGACGGAGTACACGGTTTCGCCGTACCGCACGCCGAACAGACGAGGCGGGAAGCCGAACCCGAACTCGAGGACCTTGATCCCGAAGCGCTTGGCGGTGAGAAAGTGCCCGAGCTCGTGGACGAATACGAGGAAGGCCAGTACGGGGATGATGAGCAGCCAGGTGGGGATACCTATTCCAAGCAATCTACGGTCCCGCGATCTCCGTCACCCGCCGGCGACCAGATCTTCCAGCCTCTATGATGTCCTCCACCAAAGGGTCGTCCACGCTCTCGTGCGATTTGAGTGCCGAGGCGATCAACTGCTCGATCTCCAGAAACCCGATCTTGCCCGCGAGGAACGCCTCGACCGCGGCGTCGTTCGCCCCGCTCAGTGCAGCGGCCCAGGTGCCGCCTCGCTTCGCGAATCCGATCGCCATGTCGAAGCACGGGTACCGTTCAGGGTCCCAGTCCTGGAACTCGAGGGCTCCGGTGCCGACGGGGTCGAATCTGGGGATCTGCGGATTGGGGAGCCGGTCCGGGTAGGCCAGTGCGTACTGGATCGGGAGGCGCATGTCCGGCGGACTGAGCTGCGCCTTCACCGAGCCGTCAACGAACTCGACCATCGAGTGGATGATGCTCTGAGGGTGGATTACGATCTCGATGTCGTCCCACGGAACGCCGAAAAGCCAGTGGGCTTCGATTACCTCGAAGGCCTTGTTCATCAGCGTCGCGGAGTCGACCGTGATCTTCCGCCCCATCTTCCACGTGGGGTGCCTCAGCGCCTGCTCGGGAGAGACAGAGGCAAGGTCCTTCACGGCCGTGTTTCTGAACGCTCCCCCAGACGCGGTGATGATAAGCCTGGATACAGGGAAGACCTCGCCTCTGATGCACTGCCAGATCGCATTCGGCTCACTGTCGAGCGGGAGCAGATCGACGCGGCTCTTTCTGGCCCGGCTAGTGACGACCTCGCCAGCCATTACAACCGTCTCCTTGTTGGCAAGGGCGATCTGCTTTCCGGCGTCGATTGCCGCGACGGTCGGCACGATCGCCACGTCTCCGAGAGTGGCCGTTACGACAATGTCGACGTCCTCGTCGCAGACTATGTCGGCGGGGTCGCGAAAGACGCACCCCTTCGCGTCGAGGTGTGAGTTGTCCGGCCTGGGGCCGTTGAAGTGGACGTACTTAGGGCTGAACTCCTGGACCTGCTTGCGAAGCAGATCAACGCTTCGGTTGCAGGTGAGCCCGACGACTCCGAACCGGTCGGGAAACGAGCGCACTACGTCGAGAGTCTGCGTCCCGATCGAACCTGTAGACCCTAGTATAGCGATGCCTTTTCGGGGGGCTTCCATAGCTTTCAATGATACACGAAGTCCTTTGTTTTGGAGAGAGGAAAGAGGAAAGAGAGTGAGGCGGGCATTAGCTGACCGTGAGCCAGGCCCACCAGAAGACTGCGATGGCCGCCCAGAGGACGGAGTCGACCCTGTCGAGGATCCCGCCGTGCCCGGGTAGGATGGCGCCGGAGTCGCCGAACCCGGCGGCCCGCTTGAGGACGGAGATGTACAGGTCTCCGAGCTGTCCGACGCAGGCGGCCGCGGCGGAGAGCAACCCGGCTTCCAGGGGTCGTAGCGGGAGGTCTAGCAGGACGCTGATGACGATCCCGGCGACGGCTCCTCCGATCAGACCTCCGACGGCTCCCTCCCACGTCTTGCGCGGACTGATCGACGGCGCGAGGCTGTGCCGGCCGATCAGCCGGCCAACAGCGTATGCTGAAGTGTCCGTCGAGAAAACGACACCGATCAACAGGAACACCCAGTCTCTGCCGTCGGTCAGGAGGGAGAGCCCGGTAACGTGGAACAGAGTCAGGCCCGCGTAGAGGACTACAGCGGGGGAGGGGAGGGTCGCGGCGATCGTGTCGTCCGATCGGCGGTTGGGGAGCAGGGCGACGGCCGCGAGGACCGCGAGCAGCCCGGCGAGGACCATCACCACAGGGGAGTCGTAGAAGATGCCGGGGGTCGTCCAGGGCGCGGTCACAACCGCCGCCAGGACGGCGACGATAACCGGATGAGGGTCCTGGCCCCACGCTCGGGCCATCCGCGCGAGCTCCCAGGCAGCCAGAGCGGCGACGGCTGCGACGAGGCCCCTGATCCAGAAGCCGCCCGCCCAGACGATGGCGAACAGAATAGGCAGTCCAATCGCTGCTGTCAGAAGCCGCGAGATCAATGGTATGAGAGGGAAGGTTGGTAAGACTTACCGACCATGGGAAGCCTCGGCCGACTCTGGGAATGCGTAGTTAGAGCCGCGCCCCCCTGGGTTCCGGCGTTCGCCGGAATCACCCATCCGCCCCTCCACGGCGGGCAGGCGCGGCGGACAATAAGCAATGAAACTCCCCTGCGGTGCGTTCGCTGGCGATCCGCGGGCGGGGCGCCCGCGCTCCAACGGAGTTTCATACCAACGACGTACACGTCGGATCTTGCGGGAGGCATTCCGGGATACGAGTCAGGAGTCGAGGCGGCCGAACTTTCGTCTGCGATGTCGGAAGGCGTCTATGGCCTTCTCGACCTCCGAAGCGTCGAAGTCCGGCCACAGCACGGGGGTCGAATAGAACTCCGCGTACGCCGCCTGCCACAGGAGGAAGTTGGACATGCGCATCTCGCCAGCGGTGCGGATGATGAGGTCGGGGTCGGGTATTCCGGCGGTGTCGAGGTAACTCTCGAACGTGTCCTCGTCGACAGAGTCGGGAGCGACGCCGTCGGAGATCATTCGCCTCATGGCCGTCAGTATCTCGGCGCGAGCGCCGTAGTTGAAGGCGACGCTCAGGGTGAGACGGTCATTGTCCCTGGTGAGATCGATCGCGTACTCGATCGCGGTGCTGAGGTCCTGCGGCAGCCCGTCGAGGTCGCCGATGTGCCGGATCCGCACACCTTCGCGATGGAGGTTTTCGGACTCGGGTCCGATGACGTCGCGGATGATCGAGATGAGCGAGTCGACCTCGTCGGTCGGTCGGTACCAGTTCTCGGTAGAAAAGGCGTAGAGCGTCAGATACCTGACGCGGGCTCGCGCGAACGCGCGGATGATGGTCCTGACGTTCTCCGTGCCGGCCCTGTGACCGGCGGAACGGGACATGCCCCGACCCGTGGCCCACCGGCCGTTTCCATCCATGATGATGGCCACGTGCCGGGGCACCACGCTTCGTAGCGTCTCATGCCGCAGTTTGGAGACTGAGGTCTGAAGGGTCAAACCTCCATGACCTCCTGTTCCTTTTCTCGCTTCATGTCGGCCATCTGGCTGATGTACAGGTCTGTGAGCTCCTGCACGTCAACCTGCGCCCGCCGGGACTCGTCCTCGGACAGCTCTTTGTTTCGCTCCATGGACCTGAAGCTCTCGACGCCCGAGCGCCGGATGTTCCTGACCGCAACGTGCCCGTCTTCCACCTTTCGACCTACGAGCCTAACGAGGTCGCGACGCCGCTCCTCGGTCAGTTGGGGTATGCTGATCCGAACTACGGTTCCGTCGCTGTTCGGCATCAGCCCGAGGTCGGACTTCATGATCGACTTCTCGACCTCCTTCATCGCCGACTTGTCCCACGGCTGGATCATTAGAAGCCGGGCCTCCGGGACGGAGATCGAAGCAATCTGGTTGAGAGGCGTCGGCACGCCGTAGTAGTCGACCATCAGGTGCTCGACAAGGCTTGGGGACGCGCGTCCCGTTCGAATGGTCGAGAGGTCGCGCTGCAACGCGCCGACCGATTTTTCCATTCTGTTACTGGTGTCGTCCAGGACCTCGTCTACTGTCGCCATGGCACTCACCCTCCCCACATCATGCTTATATGGTAACCGAATCCGGGCGCCGGTATACGCCGGTCGCCCGCCGGACAGGGTTATTCGCGTTCTGAGGAGACCGTGGACCCGAGGGACTCACCCGTTACGATCCGCTTCAGGTTTCCGGGCTTGAACAGATCGAACACGATGATCGGGACTTCGTTGTCCATGCACAGTGAGAGCGCGGTTGTGTCCATTACGCCCAGCCGCTTTTCGAGTGCCTCGAAGTACGTGAGATGGTCTATCTTTAGGGCGTCCGGATTGACCTGGGGGTCGTCTTCGTAGACGCCGTCGACGTTGTTCTTGGCCATCAGGAGGACATCGGCCTCGATCTCAACCGCGCGAAGCGCGGCTCCGGTGTCTGTCGTCACGAACGGATTGCCCGTGCCCGCGGCGAACAGCACGACGCGTCCCTTCTGAAGGTGCCGGATCGCCCGACGCCTGATGTAGGGCTCGGCGACCTGGGATACGTTGATCGCGCTTTGCGTTCGAACTACGACGTCGAACCGCCGTTCGAGGGTGTCCTGAAGGGCTAGCGCGCTGATGATGGTCGCGAGCATTCCAGCGTAGTCGGCGGTCGCCCTGTCCATACCTTCAATCGCCGCCTGGGTACCCCTCCAGATGTTGCCACCGCCAACAACGATCCCCATCTCGACTCCGAGGTCCAGCACCGAACGGATCTCTTGTCCCATGAACTCGAGCGCAGAGGGATCGACGCCAAAACCCCGGCCACCTCGCAGGGACTCGCCGCTGAGCTTGAGGAGAATCCGATTGAATGCCGTGGAACTGGAGTTACCTATGGTCTATTCCCCAAGCGAGAATCTGCTGAACCGGCGGACGCGGACGTTCTCGCCGAGCTTGCCGACGGTCTCCTGAACGAGATCGTGAACGGTCTTGGAGGGGTCGCGGATGAAGGACTGCTGGAGAAGGCAGTCCTGGACAGCATCCGCCTCCTCGCCTTCCGGGACGTCCGCGTCGTCGACGTAGCTCGGAGACATCGCGGCGACCTGCATGGCGAGGTTGTGCGCCAATTCCTTGAATTCTTCGGTGCGGGCGACGAAATCGGTTTCGCAGTTGACCTCTACGATGGCGCCGATTCGCCCGCCGCTGTGGACATACGACTCGATCAGGCCCTGGTTGGTCGCGCGGTTCGCCTTTTTGGCCGCCGAGGCGATACCCTGCAAGCGCAGGATCTCTTCGGCCCGTTTCAGGTCCCCGCCAGCCTCTTCCAGCGCCTTCTTGCTGTCCATGATCCCTGCGCCCGTGATGTCGCGCAGAGCCTTGATTTCGGTGACTGTGACTGCCATTGCCGTCCGATCTTACTGACTAAGAAGTTACCTGTGGCGCCGGGACCGTTTCGGGGGCGACGGGTTCGAGGTCGGGGACCTCGACGGGCACGGGAGGCTCGTCGAGAGGTGTCACGATGCCGTCTGAAGTATGCATCTCCTCGGTCGGTATCTCCTCAGACTCTAGAGACGCTTGCCGGTTGCGGCCGTCGATGACTGCTTCGGCCATCTTCGACGTGATCAACCGAATCGATCGGATTGCGTCGTCGTTGCCGGGGATCGGATAGTCGATCAGATCGGGGTCGCAGTCCGAGTCTACCAGCGCGATGATCGGGACCCCCACCTTCTTCGCTTCGGCGACGGCGATGTGCTCCTTGCCGATGTCCACGACGAACAGTACGCCGGGCATCTCGGTCATCTCCTTGATGCCGGACAGGTTGCGGTTGAGCCGGTTGATTGTGTCTTCCAGCTTGAGGGACTCACGCTTGGTCAGCCGGGTGAACTCCCCCTTGGCCTGTTCCGTCTCGAGCTGCACGAGGTAGTCGATGCGCGACTGGATTGTCTTGAAGTTTGTGAGTGTACCGCCGAGCCACCGGGTGGTGATGTGGAAGGCTCCGCAGCGCTCCGCTTCGTAGATGATCGTGTCCTGCGCCTGCTTCTTCGTGCCGACCATCAGCACCTGGGTGCCCTGCGCAACCATATCGGCCAGCGCCTCGATCGCCCTGTCCAGCATCCTGAGCGTCTTCTGCAGGTCTATGATGTGGATGCCGTTTCGGTGAGCGAAGATATACTGCTTCATCTTTGGGTTCCACCGGCGCTTCTGATGGCCAAAGTGGACTCCCGCTTCGAGCAGGGACTTCATTGTCACCGGCCCCTCCGGAGGGAGGAAGACCCGCGCTGGATGTACTGCCGGTGCTGGTGGCGCTTCGGGCGCTTCGGTTGCAGTCTGGACCATATACTCCGCCTTACTCGTAGCTAACTCCACGTTTGAGCAACGCGCATCCGGAACACATGCGCTGTGCCGCCGAAAGTATAGCATAGGGGTATGGGGCCATCAAAGGATGGGAGTGAGGAGTGAGATGGGATGACTATGCTCTAATTAGGGAATCTCTGGCTTGGGCCCAGGCGAGGGCGTCTCTGATGCCGTCCTCAAGGCTCAACTCGGCTCTCCAGCCGAGAAGCGCGGCCGCATTGTCGGCGTTTGCGTACGCCCCCGCGACGTCCCCCGGCCTCGGAGGCGCGTCTTCCTTCGGGATCGGTGAGCCGTGAACGCGTTCGAAAGCCGAGACCATCTCTCGGACGGTGACCCCACTACCGGTGCCGAGGTTGATCACCCTGAGTCCCGCGCCGTCCGGAAACAGGTCGTTCATCCGTTCGGCGGCCTTCAGGTGCGCCTGCGCCAGGTCCCAGACGTGGACGTAGTCCCTGATGCCGGTTCCGTCGCGCGTGGGCCAGTTCGTCCCCGTGATCTTGAAGCTTGGCTGTCTGCCACTTGCGACGTCGACCAGGACGCTGAGTATCTGAGTCGCGTTCCCTTGGGCCTGGCCCGATCGGAGGGCAGGGTCTGCTCCGATGGGATTGAAGTACCTCAGAGCCATCGCCCTGAGACCGTGAGCCGAGGCCATGTCCTCGAGCATCATCTCCGTGATGAGCTTGCTCCGGGCGTACGGGCTTTCGGGTCCCACGGGCGACTCCTCAGTCACCATCTCTCCCTCGGTGGCTTTGTACACGGAGGCAGAAGAGCTGAACACGATACCTCCACACCCGTGGTCGATCAGAGCCTTGAAGAGCACCAGCGATCCAAGAACGTTGTTCCTGTAGTACTCGTATGGACGGCGGACCGAGTCAGGCACGAGCGCGAGGGCCGCGCAGTGGATCACCAGGTCGATATCGGGGTGGTCGGAGAACACTGCGTCGATCGCTGAACGGTTGCCGATATCCGCGCGATAGAACGGTCGCGCGCCGACGAACTCCTCACGACCGGTGACGAGGGAGTCGATGACGACAGGAGTATGACCGCCGTCTTCGAGCGCGGAGCAGATTGTGCTGCCGATGTATCCGGCGCCGCCGGTCACCAGCACTTTCCTGGACACCGATTCTACCTTTTCGAGCTATTCGCTCGGACATCGTAGGCGATGAGGTTGAGAATGATCAATGAGGGGGTCGGCGTCCCCGCCCCAACTCGTTCGTCCTTCGACGGGCTCAGGATGAACGAGTTGGGGCTCAGGATGAACGAAGAGGGTAATGTTCACAAACCCAGACCGTCGTGTTAGGCTTCCGGCGAACCAGACTACAGGGTGCCGCAGAGGCGGCCCCGTAGAGGGAGAATCGAATGATCTATGAGTTTCGCACATATGATTTAAAGCCAAGATCAGTACCCGAGTTCGAGAAGCGGGCCGCCGAGAAGATGGAGGAGGGCCGGCAAGACTACTCGCAGCTTTTCGGGTTCTGGTACACCGAGGCCGGGCCGCTGAACCAGGTGGTCCACGTCTGGCCGTACGAGGACCTCAACCAGCGGAGGGACGTCAGAGCGCAGGTGGTCGAGGAGGGCGTCTGGCCTCCGAACACCTCGGAGTTCGTCATCAACATGCAGTCGGAGATATTCCTACCGGCGCCATTCATGGAGAATCGCGGGGCGGCCAAGCTCGGCCCGATCTACGAGATGCGAATCTACACCTACAGCCCTGGTGACATTCCAACCGTGGTCGACCGCTGGGGCATGCACATCGAGGAGAGGCAGAAGTACTCTCCCCTCGTCGGAGCGTGGTCCTCGGAGCTCGGCGGACTCAACACGTGGGTCCACATGTGGGCCTACGAGAGCTTTGAGCAGAGGTCGCGGATACGGAATGAGACGCGGGAGAAGGGTGTTTGGCCGCCTCCCGGAGGCGTCGTGCCACTCAGGCAGGAGAACAAGATACTGCTGCCGATGAGCTTTTCGCCGCTGCAGTAAGGGATCAGGCTCCGTCCGGCCACGGGTCGAGGGCGACCTCGACCGTTCGTGAGTCGCCGTTCCTGAACAGGGTGATCGTGACACGGTCGCCCGGCAGCTTGGAGTTCAGGTAGCTGACCATGTCCGCGACCGACTCGACAGGGTGGTCGTCGATCGCCGTGATGACGTCGCCCCGTCCCTGGGGAGAAAAGCTCCTGAAGGGGAGGATACCGGCGCGTCTCGCGGGACTGTCCGAAAAGACCTGGCTCACGAATATGCCGTCGGGGAGTTCGAACTCGTCCTTCATTTCGGGTGTGACGGCGGTTCCGGAGATGCCGATCCAGGGCCTTCTCAGATCGACGCCGGTCTTTAGCTGGGCGAGAATCGAAACTACGGTGTTGCTCGGCACGGCAAACCCGATCCTATAGTCACCGAGCTGGTTACCTCCGGTCTCCGTTCTCACGGATGAGTTGACGCCGATTACTTCGCCCTGTGCGTTCAGAAGCGGCCCGCCCGAGTTCCCGGGATTCAGGGGGACGTCAGTCTGGATCATGTTGGGTATCGGCCGCCGGAGCACGCTTGTCTGGCGCCGGCCGACGCCGCTGACGACACCAACACTGATCGAGTTGAACTCTCTGAACGGGCTTCCGATCGCAATCGCCATCTGCCCGGGACGGACCTTTGACGAGTCCGCCAATAGCAGGGGGTCGATCCCGGCGATCTCGACCGGGTCGACCTTGAGCACCGCGAGATCATCGGCCTGGCTCATCCCGAGTCGCTCGGCGGTAATCTGCCTGCCGTCCGCGAGCCGGACGACGAACTCGGTCCCAACCGCGACGATATGATGATTCGTGAGGAGATGTCCATCGTCGTCGATCAGGAATCCTGAGCCGGTGGACGGAGGGCCGATAGTGAATTCGCCGACTCTCCGGACCGAGTCGACTTCGACCACGGCCGGGCTCGCCGCGTCGAAGACTCCGGTAACCGTCTGTTCGTCGAACAGCGCGTCACGTGAGGCCGAGGTTCCCCAGAACTGCGAACCAAATACGATACCGCTGGTGAACACAGCCGCCGCCGCAAGGACGAGGAGTCCGGCGCTGCCCCATCGGCGAGGCCGGCTGCGGTGGGAGCTGTCTGCGTCCCGCTCCTCAGTCGCGTCTTCTAACATCCTGCCTCCTTCGGCGGACGAGCCAAGATTCCTCTTGATTATAGCCGTCCCGCCGGGTCCTGGTTGGAGGCCTGCCGGAATCTCAACTCCCGTCCGGACATCATACTAACGAATACGGGTCGGACTGTATCAACAGACGCTCCGCGCCTGTAGGATTAGTCGGTCCATGGAGACGTCGATGCTCACCAGGAAGATCGGATTTGCCTTCGTGCTGCTCGCCGCGACTCTTGCGGTGGCGGCGTGCAGCGGTTCGGACGAGGGGGTCCCGGCATCGGCGGTTGAGACCCGGGTGCCTCAGCCCGCGGCGCGAGTGGCAACTCAGGTTCCTTCGACGCCGGCGCCACCACCGCCCGGTCCCGCTACCGTGACTCCGATTCCGTCCGGTCCGGCACGACCCTCTACGTCGACCCCGATCCCGCCTCCCGTCACCGAAACTCCAGTCCGTCCGATAGCGACTGCGGAGGCGTCCGCCGTGGCTGCGTCGGCAGCTGCGCCTCCGACTGCAACGCTCGCTCCTCCGACAGCGGTGCCGTCCGCGCCGGCTCCTGCAGTCGCCGCGGCGCCCGGGACCCCCATACCGTCTACTCCCGTGCCCGAGCCAACAGAGACGCCCACAGCAACGCCCGTGCCGACGGTCACGGTGGAAGGAGTCGACAAGCCCCCGTTATGGATGACCCTCAACTGGAGCACAGACTTCACCAAGCACTCTGTGCCGTTCTCAGAGATCACGCGCGGCGGCCCGCCACGGGACGGGATTCCCCCGATAGACAACCCGAAGTTTGAGACGGTGTCGGATGCTCCGGACTACTTCGTCGACCATGAGCCGGTCCTAGCCGTCGAGTTCGAAGGAGACGCCAGGGCCTACCCGATCGCGATACTTATGTGGCATGAGATCGTCAACGACGACGTCGGCGGGGTCCCCATCACAGTTACCTACTGTCCCCTCTGCAACACGGCGATTGTGTTCGATCGTCGCGTTGGCGATCGCGTCCTCGACTTCGGCACCTCGGGGGCTCTGCGGAGAAGCGACCTGGTGATGTGGGACAGGCAGACCCAATCGTGGTGGCAGCAGATCACGGGTGAGGCGATTATCGGGGAGTACACCGGCACAAAGCTGACGTTCCTGCCCGCCCCGATGATCTCGTGGGTAGACTTCAAGAGCTCTTACCCTGAGGGCAAGGTGCTGTCGCGCGATACCGGACATTCCCGTGACTACGGCCACCCACCGTATGCGGGTTACGATGGGCTCGCCTCCAGGCCCTTCCTATACTTCGGGCAGCTCGACGATCGCCTGGTCCCGATGGAGCGGGTGGTCGGGATAAACGTCGGAGAGCAGTCGGCCGCCTACCCGTTCCCGCTGTTCGAATCGTCCCCTGTCGTCAATGACACGGTCTTCGGGCAAGACGTGGCGATCTTCTACGCCTCCGAGACCTTGTCGGGATTCGAGACGCCGTACTACGCCGGGCCTCGCGTCGTGGGATCGACGGGGGTGTACGACCCCAATCTCGTCGGCACGGGGAAACTTACGTTCAGGCTAGAGAACGATTCGATCCTCGACGACCAGACTGGATCGAAGTGGACCATCCTCGGGGAGGCGGTAGAAGGACCACTCGCCGGCCAGGCCCTAAAGCCGCTCATCCATGCCAACCACTTCTGGTTCGCCTGGCAGGCTTTCTTCCCGGAAACCGAGGTAAGGGCGGCCGAAGACCTGGTGGGCTGAACCCGACTTGCGTTGACCTTGCCATCGGGCGGCGGTATCATTTAGCCGAGTAGGGCGGAGCCGCGACGGCCTGCCGGAAGGAGAATGCTAATGCCGTTCGCACGCGGTATCGGGGTGTGGGAGCTGATAATCGTCCTGGTCATCGTGATGATCATCTTCGGCGTGGGCAGGCTCACTGAGATCGGCGGAGTGCTCGGGAAGTCGATCCGCGAGTTTCGAAAGGCTTCGACCGACGACGCGCCGGAAGACCCTGCGGAGACTCAGGACGCCACCAACCGACAGAATCCGGCGTAGCCGGCCGACAGAGTCGCTGGACCGATCGAGCGCCGCCCATGAGGGCGGCGTTCTTCATTGTCTGGGTTATCCCTCGGTCTCGAGCGCCGGAGCCCTCCGACCCCTCGCCGCCAGCTTGGCCAGCCAGATGCTGACCTCGTACAGGACGATTATCGGCCCAGCGACGAGCGTCTGGTTAATGGGATCGAAGGTCGGCGTAATGATCGCGCCGAGGATGAACGCCACGACGATCGCGTATCTCCGGTTTCTCGCCAGAAACTCTGGAGACACCACTCCGATCTTCGCCAGGAAGAACAGCACGACCGGCATCTCGAAGATGATGCCCATCCAGAAGAGCAGGCTCAGCATCAGGTTGATGAAGCTGCCGATTCTGATCAGAGGGGTCGCGAGGTCTCCCGCAAACATCAGCAGGAAATGGATCATCGGAGGGAACAGGACTTTGTAGCCGAATGCGGAGCCTACGACGAACATCAGGACGGTCACGGGCATCAGCACGTAGAGGTATCGCCGCTCCTTCGACTTGAGACCCGGAGCGACGAACATGACGATCTGGTAGAGGACGAATGGCAGCGCCGCGAACATCCCTACCAACAGAGACGCCTTTGCCGCTATCCCGATGAACTCGGTGAGATCGGTGTAGATCGGCCCGCCATGAGGGATGGAGTCGAACTGCTCCGCGGGCGCCATCAGGATCCTGAGTATTTGCCGATGGAATGCGAAGGCGATCGCGGTTGTGACGAGTACCGAGATCGCCGACCATGTCATCCTTCTCCGAAGCTCGAGAAGGTGTGACCTGAGCGGCACGGGCTCACTATTCACGATTCTCGATCCGGTTGCGAGGGCTGATCGTCGTCGTCCACATTCGACGGCTTCCGGCGTCGAGAGAACGGCACGGGTCCTTCGGGTTCTGCCGCGTCGGACTGATCGGACCCGTCCCTCGACGATGGGTTAGTGCCGCCGAGAAATCTCGACGTGTCGGTGTTGACCACCTTGATCTCATCGTCCTCGACCACGACTCGCGGGATCTCGGACGCCAGCTTCCGGCCCTCACGAACTCCCTTGCCAAGAAGCCTTGCCACGTCGAGCATCCGTTCGGGGCCAAGGAGAATGAAGGCGATGACCATGATCAAGAGGATTTCCAGCGGGCCCATGCCCAGGAAACTCACGGCTCGACCTCCCCGACGCTCCGCAGCTTGCAATCAGTACAACTGCCATAGTACGGGATACACTCAAGGGGCCGCAATTTGAGGGAGGGTCCCACCAGGTCCGCGACGAGGCACAGCGGGAGCCCAACGACGTTGAGGTAGCAGCCTTCGAGTCGAATCGCAGGGTCGAAGAGCGCGTCCTGGACCGCGTATCCGCCGGCCTTGTCGAACGGCTCCCCCCTGTCGATGTACGCCTGGACCGACTCGTCAGAATAGTCGCGCATCAGCACAGCGGTCGACTCTACTGCCGCTCTAATCTCGCCGGACGACATGTCGAGCACGGCGACTCCGGTCCGCACGTCGTGTAGGCGGTCTCTCAGCGCCTCCAGCATCGCCCGGGCTTCGTCGTGGGAGCGCGGTTTGCCCAGGATCCGGTCCTCGAGCGCCACAACCGTGTCGGCGCTGATCAGGAATCCCGGACGCGGCTCCGCCGGCGCGGGACCGAGCTTCGCAGCCGCTGATCGCAGGACGTACTCGCCCGGCGTCTCGTCCTCGATCGGTTCCGGTTCGGCGCCCCTCGTCCCCTCGATCAAGACCCCATCCACCGCTGCCGAGAGGATTTCCCTCCTCCTCGGCGAAGAGGACAATAGCCGGATTTCGAGATTACAAGTCATCCGGTCCGAGCCGCAGTTGCGTCACCGACTCGACGTGATACGTTTGAGGGAACATGTCGACCGGCCGGACTTCAGTGATCCGGTAGCCGCCGCGCACGAGTATGTCCAGGTCCCGCGCAAGAGAAGGCGGGTCGCAGGAGATGTACGTCAGCTTCTCCGTGCGAAGGCCGAGCAGCGACTCGAGCGCCTGCGGATGGCATCCGACGCGGGGAGGGTCCAGCACGACCGCGTCCGGCGGTCGATCCAGACCGCAGAGCTCGATCAACCGGTCCAACGCCTCTTCCGTCCGGAGCTGGACGAACTCGACCTGATCCAGCCCCTCAGCGTTCCGGCGGCCGTCCTCGACCGCCGAGGCGGACTCCTCGATCGCGATCGCTCGCGCAACGTTCGGTGCCAGCAGAATCGCGAATACTCCGACTCCCGCGTACGCGTCGACGAGTACGTCCGTGCTCTTCAAGTCGAGGCCGTCTCCAACCAGCTTGACGAGGTTCTCGGCCTGGACGGTGTTCACCTGGAAGAATGAAGGCGACGCGACCCGCAGCTCCCGTCCCAGCATCTGCTCGACGTAGTGGGTCTGGCCCGAGGGCACGCCGATATCAGGGTTCTGAAACGTTGGCTGAACCAGTACGTCGCCGGTGTTGCTGCCAACCCTGATGGAGGTGTTCGTCGTCTCAGCCGCTTGGTCCTGAAGCTCCACCAGAGTCCTGTTAATCGCAGGGTCCATAATCATGCAGTGCTCTATCCGGACGAAACGGCGGGTGATCCGATTCGAGAACCCGAGCTGCCCTCCGCGCCTGATCGTGAAACGGGCGTGGTTGCGGTAGTAGTAGGTCTTGGGCGCAGGTTGGATCTCCTCCACGTTAGTTCCAGCGAGAGCCGGATACGTAGCCAGATGGTCCTGGATAGTCCGGCGCTTCAGCTTGAGCTGGGTCGAGTAAGAGATGTGCTGCCACTGGCAGCCCGAACACCTGCCGCTGTACCCGCACCGGGGGCGGACCCTGTCAGCCGACGGCTCGAGTACCCTGCTCACCGTGCCAGACACGACCTCCTTGCGCCGTCGTCTGTACCGGTGGATACGCGCGATGACCCGCTCGCCGGGTATGCCTCCGGCGACGTTGATCGCCCGGCCCTCGAACTCGGCTGTTGCGTCGCCAAGCTCGTCGAGCGATCCCAGCGATAGCTCGGCGAACTCCGGCGGAGCATCATCGCGGACCCTCTTCGACCGGGTTCGGCCCTCAACGATCATTCGATCCGAGAACTCCTGAGAAACGCGTCTTGTTCAGTTCAGACTACAGTATAGCCCCCATCTCACACCGCGCGACCTTCTGGTATCATCTTGATGACTTATCGTGGGAGGAAAGATGGCCGCCCAGCGACGATTGCCTGAATGGTTCAAGGTCCCGATGCCCGGAGGGCCTAACTACCTCCGACTTCGCGAGCAGTTCCGCTCCGAACAGCTTCACACCGTGTGTGAGGAGGCCCAATGTCCCAACATCGGCGATTGCTGGGAGCGCGGCACCGCCACATTCATGATCTTAGGGGACATCTGCACGCGAGCGTGCGCCTACTGCGCCGTAACCACCGGGATTCCGCTGGGCCTCGATCTCGAGGAGCCCACAAGGCTGGCGGAGACCGTCGAGCGTCTTGGCCTGCGATACGCTGTGATAACGTCGGTGAACCGCGACGACCTCCCGGATGGCGGCGCGGCCATCTTCGCGCAGTGCGTGAAGCAGATCAGGCGCAGGACGCCGGACTGCCGTATCGAGGTGCTGATCCCGGACTTCGAGGGCAACTGGCGCGCCCTGGCGACGATGATAGAGGCTGGACCGGACACGCTCAATCACAACATCGAGACGGTGAGGCGGGTTTTCAGAAGGGTCAGGCCGGGCGGGGACTACGATCAGTCCCTGGAGCTTTTGAGCCGGGCCAAGGAGCTCGATCCCGGCTCGGTAACCAAGTCCGGGATGATGGTCGGACTCGGGGAGACCTGGGACGAGATCATAGACACGATGAGCGACCTGCGAGCCGTACGCTGCGATCTGCTGACGATCGGGCAGTATCTTCGTCCCTCTCAAAAGCACGCGGCGATCACGAAGTGGTATACGCCGGACGAGTTCGATGAGCTCAAACGGGCAGGGGAGGACTTGGGCTTCAGACACGTCGCGTCCGGGCCGTTGGTTCGCAGCTCGTACCATGCGGACGAGCAGCACGCTGCGGCGGCGGCCGTTGTGGTCTAGGTTGGGGTCCACTTCGCCCTTCGACGGGCTCAGGGCGAACGTTGTGGCCTGGGTCGGGGTCCACTTCGCCCTTCGACGGGCTCAGGGCGAACGTTGCGGTCTAGGTTGGGGTCCACTTCGCGCTTCGACGGAGCCTGTACTGAGCCGTTCGACAGGCTCAGGGCGAACGTTGCGGCTTAGGCGGCTGCCTTGCGCGCAGTCGTCCCCACAGAAAAACCCTTCACCCGTCAGGGCGAAGGGTTTAAGACTCCAGATTGGATTACCGGTCTAGTCTGACGAAGGCAGTTTTCTTGGCTGCTGAACGGGCATATCGGCGCCGTGGCAGTGAATCGCCCCGGTGCCCGCCTTGGTGCAGAGCACCATCGTGCCACAGGTCTCACACTGATATCGCCGACCCAATTGGTTCGCCATGTCGCAACCCCCCACTTGGCGCCGGCCCGAGCTGCCGGGCCGGCGGCACTACTTCTTATTCATCGGCTGCCCGCAGCAGATTATGTCCCCTTCCTCGGAACCACGCGTTACGACGAACTCCGAGTTGCATTTCTCGCAGAAGTATCTCTTACCGGTCTCAGTCGCCAACTCTCAATACCTCTCCGGAAACTCGATAGATGATTATATCGGCGAGGTCTGAACGCGTCAATGAACTGGCAACCCCCATTTTATCGCCTAACGGCCGTGAGAGGCTCGGAGGACAGGGGGGCTTTCTGCTCAAAGGTTTGACCAACGGGGATAGATCAGAGGAGCTTTCTGCAGAGGACGTCGAACTCCTCGTCGGTTATCCAGACCCTTTGCCCTATCACCTTGTCGAGCTCCGCTTGGAGCTCCTTCAGACTTGCGTCGGTGTACTCGAGGCCTAGGAGGGCCAGCTTCGTTTTCAGGAGATCGGTCGTAAGCGTTTTGCAGCGCTCACTGTCCTCCCAGAAGATCCTGTAAGTCTGCCCGACGACCTCGGGCTCGAAGTTGCCAAACCCCCACTTTCCTATACTCTCCTCCCCGCTGAGGACATCGGCCACCACTTCAGGCCAGATCCTGGCGTATCGCCCTTCGCCGACGACGGGCCGATTGAACTCACGCGGCGTGCCGGTGATTCTGTCTAGGGTCTTCGAAGCATCATATAGCTTCGTCATATCTATGCCCGTGTCGACCCCGTAAAGTATCTCAAGGGCGGGTACGACCTCCTCCAATGGAGCGTTACCTGCGTACCCATTGATGGACAAGTCGGTCCAAGAGCAGCCTGCCTCGATCCCCGCCAGAGAGTTGGCCGTTCCCAGGCCCAGCGAATCGTGACAGTGAATCAGCAGCGGGACGCCGGGAAGAGCCTCTTTGAACTGCTTGGTGATCCAGCGGGTAACAGGTGGAGAACCGACCTCGTCCTCGAATATCTGGAATTTGTCCAGTGCCGCAAGGTCGTCGGGTGGAATTGACTTGAGGACCTGCATCATCCAGGGGAGGTCGCCCATCATCGTGTGCACGAAGCAGTAGACTATCGGGAGCCCCAGCTTCTTGCCGTGTTCAATCATTCTTATCGTCTTCTCAGCGACCCTATGGCGTTCCCCAGCCTCCCTGGTCGAAGGGACCATGCTGACCTTGATATTGTCGCATCCCGCTTCGGCGCTGATGTCCATCTGCTCCTCGACATTGTCGATGAGGATTCTGACCATCCCCGATTTCACAATGTCGATACCCGCCTTGTCGATCATCTTCACGATGTCGTAGTCCCGCTGATTCTCCGCTTGCCAACCACACTCGATCTCGGGCACGCGAAGTCCGGCGATAACCTCCGTTATCCTCAACTTGTCGTCCAGGTCGAGGGTAAATCCCGGCTGATAGGCAGACTCCCTGATGTCTAGAGACCTGATCTGTACGCGCTCCGGTAGATCCAGGTCCTTCTGGACCTCTTCGTGGTGAATGAGTGGAGAGGACCTCCACTTTCCTCCTCCGCCAATTCCGACGGTGGGATGCTCGCCTCCTTGAAATTCTTCGACCATGCTCAATATCTCCTTTTGCTATTCCGTTCGTCCGCGATTTGACAAGGATGCGCTCTCTGTCAGGCGGTTAACTTGATCGACTCTGCACGACTGGTTATCCGGTTAGCTACGGCAGTAAAGTCCTAACTTTCAATTGTCGATCAAGATGTCGCCTCCTATTCTGACTCTGAGCCGCGAAGGCGGGGGTCCATGACGTCTCTGAGGACGTCGCCGCCGACGGAGAAGGCCAGGACCGTCAGGGTGATCGCGATTCCGGGCCAGAACATCATCCAGGAATGGCGGGACATCCATGCGCGGGCCTCGCCCATCATGTTGCCCCACGTCGGTGTGCCCGGATCGATGCCGGCGCCCAGGAAGGCAAGGCTCGCCTCTCCCAGGATTGCGCCCGGCACAAGGACGGTGCCGAATACGACCATCGGAGCGAGCATGTTTGGAAATACATGGCGCGCCATGATGCGCCACGTCGGCGCTCCGACGGCCCGCGCCGCCTCTACGTACATCTGGTTCTTCAGGCTGAGAACAGATGATCGCGCGACTCTACTGCCGCCGGCTACACCGCTGAGTGCTAGGACGCCAATTAGAATAAGCACGGTGTGACCAAAGATCGTTAGGAACGCGATGGCCAGAAGAAGACCGGGGATCGCCAGCATGCCGTCCACGACCCGCATTATGATCTTGTCCGCCAGCGAGAACCAAGCGCTGATCAAGCCAACAACAATGGCCGCCGCGGTGGCGATAAAAGCCACGGAGAATCCGACGATCAATGAGAAGCGACCCCCGTAAACAGCCCGGGAGAAAAGGTCTCTGCCTGCCTGGTCAGTCCCGAAGAAGTGACGAGGACTTGGCCCCTGCAGCTTGTCTGGGAATGCTACCACCTTTGGATCGTGAGTGGCTATGACAGGGGCCATTACAGTAGACACAACCGCCATGAACACCAGGAAGCCCAGTGAGAAAGCCGCGGCTGGATTGCGGCGGAAGTAGGTGGCGCTCTTCCTCAGCGCCTCCTGCGCTCTGGCGCCTGTCCCGAAGTCTAACACGCGTTGGGCTGGGGTTCTCTGCTCCTGGCTCACTGGTATCGAATCCTCGGGTCCAGGTAGGCGTAGACAATGTCAACGAGGAGGTTGACCAGCACGAACATGACCGTGGCGTAGAGGATCAAGGCCTGAATGACGTTGTAGTCCCGAAGCGTCATAGCCGTCCCTACCCACATGCCAAGCCCCGGAATGGCGAAGACTGTCTCGACTACTATGGCTCCATGTATCAGCCCCGCGAAACTCAGTCCCAGCAGCGTTAGTATGGGAGGGAACGCTGGTTTCAGCGCGTGCAACATCAGGACGCTCCGCTCACTCAGACCCTTGGCCCTGGCGGTGCGCACGTAGTCCTCGCGCAGCACCTCGAGGACGGTGGAGCGCGTCATGCGGGCAATAACCGCCATGCTGCTTGTCGCCAGCACCGAAACGGGCAGGACCAGGTGCTTGACGTAGCCGAGTACCCCTGCGTCCTCAACTCGCGCGTAGCCCAGCACCGGCAGCCAGCCCAGTACGAGGGCAAAGAGCCATATGGCCAGGAACCCTTGCCAGAAGACGGGCATCGCGAAACCCAGGGAGGCAAACACCACTACTCCCCGGTCCAGCAAAGTGTTGGCCTTGTAGGCGGCCAGAACGCCTAGCGGTACCCCGATTACGGCCATCGCCACTGTGGCCGAGACTGCGATCACCAGCGACGGCCGCCACCTTCTTCCAATGTTTGTGGATATCTTGCCGGCACTGTGTGATCTCGCAAGAGCCGAATAGCCCAGGTCCCCCCTGAGCATCTTGCCCGACCAGATGAGAAACTGTTCGTGGATGGGCTTGTCCAAGCCAAGGACTATCCGGAAGTCCCGAATGGCCTCATCCGGCGCTTCCATGCCCATTATCGCCAGGGCAGGGTCACCCGGCGCCACGCGCATTAGCACGAAGACAATCACCGCTACCACCAACAGCACCGGGATGGTCGCCAGCAGCCTCCCCACGATGTAGCGCAGCATACGCGGACATGCCCCTACTTCGCCCGGGTTTCAAACCCAGGCGAAGTACCTTGTGATTCTTCTAGCGGCCCCTTCTGGCCGGGTCAACCCAGTACGCGCCGACCTGGTACGGTTGGCCGGAGTTCGGCTGGACGCCACTTATACCAGAGTTGAACGCGTGGACAAAGAATCCCTGGCCAGCGGGGAAGTAGAACGGGTCGTCCCACATTACCTTCTGCATACGGTCCAAAACCGCTTTCTGTGCCTTCTGCCCAACCGTCGCGGACAGCTCTATTACGAGGTTCTGGTACTCCTCGTTTTTCCAGCAGCCACGCCCAGCCTCGTCCGCGGCGCCTCCCGGACCCATTCGCGCAAACGGGTTCGAAAGGGGCCTGAAGTGTGTGCTCCCAAACGCCATGTTGGCTATGTGCCACTCCGCTCCTTCAGCGCCCACTCCCTGGGGTAGGTTCTCTCTGCACAAGGCGTCAGCATGTATTGCCAAGAAGCACCGCTACTAAAGTTGACATTCACGTTGAGGCCTATGCTCTCCAGTAGAGGCGCCATATAGAGCATGACATCGTGCTGTTGAGCGTTGTTGGAGGGATCCTGCAGGATGAACTCTTCACCATCATAGCCGGTCTCCTGGATCATCGCCCTCGCTCTGTCAAGGTCCTTCACGTTAAAGATGTCCTTCGAGATCTCCTGGTTCTCCATCCAGGTCCTGCAGGGGAAGAAGGACCCGCACGTATACACTGTCTCGCTTGTGCCAGCCTGGGCCTCCAGGACCTGTTGCATGTCCGTGGCGACGATGATCGCTCGCCGTATCTGTCTGCCCTTCGGGTCGTTGGCCAGGGGTCCGGCCATGTTCATGTAGAAACCGATCTGCAGTCCGGGCCCACCATACAGAATTGAGATGTCGGGGTTGGCCTGGAGCTGCTTCAGGAACCTCTCGCCCCGGCGCTGGATCATGTCGATTTCGCCGGTCATCAGGGCCGCATGGCGCGTCTCCAGGTCTGGGATGTTTACGCCGACAATCCGGTCGAAGAACATGATCTTGCGGCCGGCCAAGGCGTCCTGCGGCTCCTTGCGAGGAAGGTAGTCTTCGAACCTCTCGATGACCTGCGTGTCGTCGGGCACCCACTCTACCGACACACCGGGTCCGGAACCGATGGTCACGTCGGGGTCCGCGTCCAGTGCGGTGACGTCACTGATCTCTGTCTTAAGGATCGGGCCTACACCGCTTGCTCCGAGATAGTATATGAGCGTGCCGTTAGGCTTGGTGAATTTGAGCTCGATGGTCCTGTCGTCAAGCGCTTCAATCTTTTCAAGCGTTAACTTATTGAGGCGTCCTATGGGGTCGCCCACCATCCAACGCTCCAAAGAGGCGACGACGTCCGCGCTGTCGACTGGATGTCCATCGTGAAATAGCAGACCGTCCCTGAGCTTGAAGAGGAAGCGTCTGTTATCCTCGACGATCCAGCTATCGAGCATCTGGGGCTGCGACACCGCAGCTTTGTCCCAGGCCAACAGCTTATCGTAAACCACGTCTATGAAGCCCCCCTTGATGTAGACGCCGCTTACGAATAGACGCTGCGAGTTGAGGGCGGACTCCGGCGTCCAACGCAGGGTTCCACCGTACTTGTCCGCCTCGGCGATCTCGGGGACCTCTATCACTATTTCCCTGACGACTGCTTTCTCCACCACCACGGTCTGTCCGGGTACCTCAACGGTCTTTACAACCTCCTTCTCCACGACCACGGTCTCACCTGGAACTTCAACGGTCTTTACGACCTCTTTCTCCACGACCACGGTCTCCCCGGGTACCGCTACCTCTTTGACCACCTCTTGGACGACGGTGACAGTTTCGCCGGGAACCTGAACCTCCCTCACCACCTCTTGAACGACGGTCTCACCCGGTACCTCGACGGTTTCTGTGACAACTCTCTCGACCACGACAGTCTCCCCAGGGACCATTACCTCCTTCACCACCTCTTTCTCGACAACGACAGTCTCTCCGGGGACCTCGACTGTCTCCGTCGCGCCGCAGGCTGCGGCGAGAATCAGGAGCATGGCCGCTACTGCGGCTGTGGCGATCCAGCGAAAACCTAGAGTCGTACGCATTTTTGAGTCTCCTAGCCGAAAGTTTTCCCAGATCAACGCACGTCAATCGAGGTTCGGGCTGGTGATTTGTATCAGGATTACCACCGAAAGTCAAACCGTGGGAACCGATATCCACCGCCAACCGATAGAATTGCGTTCTCTGTGGGTGCAGGGGGACATCCGACCCTCCAACGCCACCAGATGTCATTCTGAGCGCAGCGAAGAATCTGTCGGCCAGCCAGGTTAACTGGTCAGAGATGCTTCGGCTTCGCCTAAGCGTGGCAGGAGGGGGTGAATTTCGGGGGAAAGGGGCCGTTTCAATCGCCGATACGCGGAAACGCGCTGTGCAGGCGTCTAAACAGGAATTTGGAGACACCTCATTCGCGTCCGAGGGCACCAATGAAACGGGTCACCTCATCCGCCTGCGCGTAGTCCCGCCGTCCCGATCTGAAGATCGGGGGTACGACGTAGAACATCCGGGTTCCGATCGACCAGAGACGCTCGGCGTACTCTTGCGCGACGTCCGCTCCCGATCTGCCGCCTTTCAGATCGTCCAACGCGGAGTCTGGCAGTCCGCCGAAGTTGATTCCATCGGCGTCCGGAATCTGGACGCCCAGGAACAGGGCGGGGAGGGGAGTGGAGCCGACTCGTGCCGCAAGCCGTTCTTGGAAGTCCAAGACGCGGTCGACGTCGTAGTTGGGCTGGAGCAGGAGAAACCTCGCGCCGTTCTCCGCCTTCCTCGCCGCGAGTCCGACCTCCGAGTCAATGTCCCTGGCCACGTCCGCAGTCGCGCCGGGACAAAGAGAACTCGTCGAGCGTAGGCGCAGTCCGCGAAAGTCACGACCCTCGTTCATTCTCCCAATGTCCGCCAACAGCCCGGTCGGCGTATAGTCTCTGACCTCTGTCACCAGGCCCGCGTCCCGCGATCGGAGCCTGTCGCCCTGGAGAACGACGACATTCGGTAGCTCAAGCAGTGACGCCCCGAGCAGCAGTCCCTGGATCGCGATCCGGTTCATGTCTCGGGTCGCAAGCGTGATGGTCAAGTCCCTGCTGTGCTCTCGGTGGAGGTACGCGCCCACAGCCAGCGGGTTGACCCGAGCCGACTGGCCGGGGCTGTACGCGATGGAGAGAAAGTCCGCACGGAGATCCGCGATTTCGGACAGTAGTCCCGGGTCTCCTCCCCTCGGAGGTGACACGTCACAGATAGTTATCGGCGCGCCGTCCGAGGAAGCCGCCGCTTCTGCCACAGTCTTCACAGAAAACCTGCTGAGGTGAAGATGGCCGGAGAGCCTGTGCGACCCCCGGCCGGGGTGAACGTTGTCGGTGGACTAGCTAGCGCGCTACTTCCAACCCATCGAGCCGTCTTTGCGCGGGATCAGGGAGATACGGTGCCCCTGGGGACAGCGGTATCGCTCCTCGCGAATCTCGCGGCGCTTACCGCTCAAAGAGGACTGGTCCATCTCCGCTTCGCAGAATGGGCAGGTTACGCCGTAGACGACCCGATTTCGCAGCCGCCTGAGCTGAACGTGAGTAAGGGTCTCAGCGAGTTTCGGGGCGTCTCCGATGTACCTGAAGACGTACCGCGTTCCGGTGCTCATCAGGCTCTTCTTGGTAATCCGGGTCGGCGGAGTGTATGTGTAGTCCACAAAGCCACACTGCAGGCACTCCGGTTCATTATAGGTGATGATCAGGCTCGCTTCGCATCGGGGACATACCCGGTGCCTTCGGGGTGTTGTCGAAACCCTGGGTGCTGACGAGATGACCATTACGAAACTCCTCTCTTTACCGCGATCGACTTGTCGATCGGCACTGGCCTCCGGAAACCGTTTCCGGGCCTGATGACGCCCCAGCTCTGGAGGTCCCCCGGATACGCCGGTTTCAGGGCGCACTCGTACTAAGGTTTGACTGGCTCTTAAATCGCCGATTGTGGTCGGCTGGACGACGGGTAGGGCGCCGGAGCGCCGCTTCCGGTTCTGAGACCGGCCCGCGCCACGCTGAACTGCAAGCAGTTCCTATGAGTGTTCGTCCGGACCCGAAGACCCGGAGACGAGACGACCAAGTCCAGAACATTCTACGAACCGGCCCCGGGCAGGCCGCAAGGTGTAGACTTCGCGATTTTGTGGAATTTTCTCGAAAAAGTCTTGTTAAATACTCAGTTTAGTGGTTAATCGTTGTTCATGTGGAAATCACGCATGTGATTAGTTTCACATGCAGGTCGACCGGACACATTCGCGGTCCCCTACAGGCCAAATCAGCGTTTGTTGACGCTCCCAAATCGCCGATGCTATAGTCCGAACGAGTGCCTTCGCCCGCAAAAAACGTCCGCCTGTGAGGTAGTCTCTCCGTGCCACTGAACATAGTCGTTTGCGCCAAGCAGGTGGTCGATCCGGAGACACCCGCCTCGGCGTTCAGAATCGACCCGGACGCTAGGCGCGTGGTTCCGGCGGCAGGGATTCCACCAGTTATCAACGGTTTCGATGAGAACGCCGTCGAAGCCGCCCTCCAGCTCAAGGAGGCCGCCGGCGCGAACATCACCGTTATCTCAGTGGGCAGCGGCTTCGTCATGGACGTGATGAAAAAGCCACTGTCGATGGGCGCGGACCAGCTAATTCTCGTCGACGATCCTTCGGTCGCCGATCTCGACGCGTTCGCGACGGCCATGGCCCTCTCCGAGGCCATCAAGCGCGCCGGCGAGTTCGACCTCGTCCTCTGCGGCAGGCAAGCGTCGGACTGGGACAACGCGATGGTCCCGATGGGAGTCGCCGAGCTTCTTGGCCTTCCCTGCGTGACGCTCGCCCAGAAGATCGAGGCCATCGACGATGGGAGCATCGTCGTCCACCGGGCGCTGAGCGAAGGGTACGAGGTCGTCAACGCTCCGCTGCCCGCCCTGGTGACAGTGAGCAACGAGCTCGGGGAGCCGCGCTATCCCACGCTCAGGGGAATCATGACGGCGGGCCGCAAGTCGCCCACGGTGTGGACGGCGGGGGACCTCGGCCTCGAAGAGTCTGAGATGGCGCCGAAGCTGACGCTCGACGACCTCTTTATCCCTGAGAGCGACCGCGAGTGCGAGTTCGTGGAGGGCGAGGACGACGGGGACGCAGGGCGAAACCTCGCGCTGAAACTGCGCGAGGCGCGTCTGATTTAACCACGCATGATGTTACTAGGACACTGGAGCTGATTGATGCCGGGCATTCTGGTATTCGGAGAACTGGATCAAGAGGGGCTCGCTGGAGTGACCGGCGAGCTGCTTGCCGTGGCGAGATCCCTCTCTGATAAAACGGGGGATCGCGTTGACGTCTCGCTGCAGTCTTCAGCGGTAGGCGACGAGGCCCTGGAAACCGTCGCGCTCGGCGCGGACACCGTGTACAGGGTCGAACACCCTCTGCTGGCGGGGCCCCAGATCGACGCTCACCTGTTGGCGTTCGAGCAGGTCGTCGCGGCTTCCGATCCGTCGATCGTGCTCGTGGCAAGAACGCCGCTCGGCCGGGACGTCGGGCCGAGACTCGCGTTTCGGATCGGCGCCGCGGTGGCCCAGGACTGCGTTGAGGTGTCGGTGGACGCCGGGACCGGCCGCGTCTCGGCGACCCGTCCGGTCTACGGGGGCAACGCGATGGCGAAGCTCACCTTCGCCGGAGACGTCGCCCAGGTGGTAGTGGTCCGTCCAAAGACCCACGAAGCGCTCGAACCGGATCCCAACAGAGTCGGGGACGTTCATGACTTCGCGGTAGACATCGACGAATCCGCGGTCAAGGCGCGGCTGGTGGAGACAGTGGTCCAGGAAGCGGAGGGCGTCCGGCTCGAAGACGCGGCCATCGTCGTCAGCGGTGGACGTGGACTCGGCGGCCCGGAGCCGTTTGAAACGCTCCAGGAGCTGAGCCAGATGTTGGGCGGCGCTCTCGGCGCCTCTCGCGCCGCGTGCGACGCCGGATGGATCGACCATAGCCATCAGGTTGGGTTGACCGGAAAGACGATCACGCCCGATCTGTACATCACCGTCGCGATCTCCGGCGCCAGCCAGCATATGGCCGGGTGCTCGGCCTCCAAGAACATCGTCGCGATCAACCGAGACCAGGACGCCAACATATTCAAATCGGCTTCATATGGCGTCGTCGGGGACTGGAACAAGGTGCTGCCGTCGTTCATCGAAACGGTGCGTGAGCTGAGGGACAGCTAGCTCGAAACTCAAGCAATGAGGTTGTGTAATGGAAGGGAATTTCCTCTTCGACATTGACAACGTGATCGAGAACATCGGGGAAGCGGAGGTGATGTCGGTATTCTTTCCCGCCTTCCGTCGCTCCCTGATCGTCGATACCAGGTTCAACAGCTCCGCCGGTCCATTCGTCAGGCTCATGCCGATGGTCAGGTCGCCTCAGGACCGCATGAGGTCGATCCGCCGGATGCGGCCGGAGTTCCCGCGGCCCGCGAACCTGACGCTGATCCCGTGGGACCGATTCGTCGACAGCCTCGTTGCGTCCGGTGTGTGGGACCGGATCATCGACCGGGTCCGGGAGTCTGGCGACGAGACCGCTCTCGAATCCTGCAGCCGGGCGCTGACCGAGCTGCGCAAGATCGAACACGATGAGCTTGTCAACGCGATAACTGGCAAGGACTACCACACGCTGTGGTCCAGCGACGGGACGTCAGACGGCTGAACAGCGGCATGTTTACGGTCACCGCGGACGCCAAGCGTGAGCTGAAGAAGATCGTCGACGAGCGGAAGATCGGAGCGGGACGAAACCTCAGACTCGCGATTCCCCCGGCGTGGACCGGGCCCGGCGACTTTGGACTCGTCATTGACGAAGAGAAGAGCGACGACCTGTCAGTCACGCTTCGCGGCGCCAAGATCCTCCTGCTCAACGAGCAGCTCTCGCCCCAGTTGGCGACCTCCGTGCTGGACTATAAGGAGACCCCGCAGGGTCTGGCGTTCACGCTCGACGTATACTGAGAAGGATGACGCAGGCCGGGAGCTCCGTTGAGGCCCTCTGCTCCTGCCCTCTGTGCGCGAACACGGCTGCCGAGTTTGTTCATGGATCGGACGACAGACATGGTCTCCGAGAGTTCTACAACTGCCTGAGCTGCGACCTCACGTTCGTGCCGCCCAAGTTCCACCTGGCGCCGAGCGATGAGCTCGAACGGTACAATCTCCACGACAACGACCCTGCCGACCCCGACTATCGGAGGTTCCTGTCGAGGCTGTGGGACGTCATCAGGCCAGAACTGGGAGAGGGGAGCATCGGATTGGACTATGGCTGCGGTCCGGGTCCTGCGCTCGCGGCGATGATCCGGGAGTCCGGATTCGATGTCGAGCTCTATGATCTCTACTTCTTTCCCGACGAAGCGGCTCTGCGGCGATCGTACGACTTCGTCACATGCACGGAAACCGTCGAGCACCTGCGCCAGCCGATGGCCGTGTTCAGTCTGCTGGACTCGTTGCTGAAGTCACCTGGGACCCTGGGAATCATGACCGGCATAGTGGAGGACACTTCGCGGTTCGGCGACTGGTACTACCAGAGAGACCCTACGCACATCGCCTTCTACTCGAGGTCGACGTTCGAGTGGATCGGTGAGCGAATGGGCTGGAGCGCATCGTTTCCCGCGAAGAGTGTCGTCGTCTTTCGAAAACCTCCACTATGATTAAGAGACCGGAGGTGGGACATTGACCCTGAGTCGTCGCCCCAACTTGTGCGGGGACTCGGTCAAAGCCGCGAGAGCCACAGCCAGGAGGGTGAATTGCAGCTCGATCAGGTAGCGGAGTTTCGCGCCCATCCGCGTCACGCGCAGGGTGTCGCGTTCTCCACAGACGGCAACGAGATATTCACTACAGGTATGGACGCGCTGGCCCAGGTCTGGTCTGTACCAGGATTCGAACACCTTGGGACACTCGAGGGCCATGATCAGAGTGTCAATGCCGTCGCGCTCTCCTCCGACGGTCGGGTCGCTGTGACGGGCTCGACCGACCGGACCGCAATCGTGTGGGACAGGGAAACGCGTCGGCCCGTTCATCGGATGAAAGGTTATAGAAACACGCTGGCGTCAGCCGCGTTTTCACCGACCGACCGCGTCGCGGCTGTTTCATCCTATGACGGCAGAGTGGGCCTCTGGGAACGCGGCTCTGACCAGCTTGACGTCTTCCAGGCGCATCCCAAACACGTCACCTCGGTGTCCTTCTCGCCGGACGGGTCATCTCTGGCCACAGCGGGACTGGGTACGACCGTGAAGATCTGGGATGTCTCTTTGAGACAGACGCTGAGGGAGTTCGAAGCGGTGGGAGAGGCGGCGATTGGTTGCCGGTACCTCGAAGACGGCTCCCTCTGCTGCCTCAGCTATGACGGACAGATCTCCATCTACTCGGACGCGAGCTACGATCTCCTCTCTTCGGCTCCTCTTACGACCGCTCGCCCGAACGCGGGCGTCCAGATTCCTGGAACCGAGATGCTGTTTTGCACAGTCGAGGGCGGGGTTGCCGTCGTCGACCTGAGGAGTCTATCCACGGCTGCAGAGGCGGGCACAAGGATCAAGGGCATGTACGGTGCCGCGGTGTCGCATGACGGTAGTCTCGCGGCCGCAGTCAGTGCCGACGGAAAGTGCCGTGTGTGGGAGCTGGTTACGGTCTAGTCTCATCGCCCAACTTAAGCCGGTCGACGAGCTTCGGCAGTAGCTCCCCCGTCGGGCCCTCGAGTACCACGTCCGCGAATTGGGTGAGAGGGGTCTCGTTGGGATTGACCTCAATGAGCACGCCGCCGTTCGCGACGACTGCCTGGGGAAAGCCGGCAGCCGGGTAGACAGTCGCCGACGTCCCACACACGATCATGCAGTCGCACGCGTCTGTCTCCCTGAAGCACGCTTCGATCACCGATGGAGGAATCGGCTCTCCGAACATCACGGTGTCTCCCTTTACGAGTCCTTCACACTCGGAGCAGAGAGGTGGGAGGCTGTCGTAGGAGAACTGACTGCGGGGCCAACGCGCCTCGCAGGAGATGCAGCGGACCTTCGTTCGATTTCCGTGAATCTCGATCAGTCGCGTCGCTCCGGCTCTGGCGTGGAGGTTGTCCACGTTCTGAGTGATCGTCGACTTCAGAATCCCCAGGCGCTCGAGCGAGGCCAGAGCGACGTGGCCGGGATTCGGGGCGGCACTGTCGATTGCGTTTCTGAACTCGGTCCGACCGGGGTCGGCCGCCGGATCGAGCTGGTGCACCCACCACCTGATCGGGTCGAGCAAGAACTCCTGGTAGCCGTTCATGCTCGGCTCGCCGACGCGCGTCCATAGGCCACCAGCTCCGCGAAACGTCGGAATACCGCTCTCGGCCGACATCCCGGCGCCTGTCAGGGCGACGGTGTAGCTCGACTCTCTGATCAGGCCGGCCGCCTCATCTATCCCAGTATCGATTCTGGTCAAGTCCTTGCTCCTCCTGGAGGTCAGGTCCAGCTAGACTGCAGCGACGTTCGCTCCGGGCCCGATCGCGAGACGGCTCAATGCTTGATTACCGAATAGCCGGCCCACGTCTCGCTCAGCAGTCGTGACTATCACCTGCTCCAGTGTAGAAACGCGGTCGACTACGTGCGACCGTCGAATAGGATCAAGCTCGGAGAGTACGTCGTCCAGCAGTAGCACTGGCTGATCGGCGGACCTCTCGGAGAGCAAATCGACCTCCGCCAACCTCATCGCCAGTACCGCGGTTCGCGACTGCCCCCGTGATCCGTACGTACCGACCTCCCTCCCGCCTATCGAGATCGACAGGTCGTCTCGGTGCGGCCCTACGAGAGAGAATCCGGCGGCGATCTCGCGCCTCTGTTGCTCCCGGATCGAGTCCAGCACGCTCTTGGACAGCTCTCGGACGTCGGAGTAGGCGCCGCCGGTCACCGATGGCACATACATCACGGAAAGTTTGCCGTCGGATCCCCCGACGGACTTGTGGATCGGCTCGGCCGCTCGACTCAGCGCACTCAGTGCTTCCGAACGGGCAGCCATTATTCGAGCAGCCTGGATCGAGAACTGGATGTCCCAGAAATCGAGCTCCGAGGCGTTCGACCGGCCCTCCCGGACCGACTTGAGCAGGAAGTTCCGCTGTGTCAGCACCCGCTGGTACTCTTGGAGGTCCCTGAGGTACCCGTCGGTAAGCTGAGATACCAGCAGATCGGCGTATCGCCGACGGAGGGACGGCGGACCGCCGGTCAGATCGAGGTCTTCTGCGCCAAAGAGCACCGATTTGGAGAGCCCGACGAAATCCGACGCACGCCGGGGCACTCCGTTTACGCGGAAAGTCTTCTGAATCCTCGGCCCAGTCTCCTCCGCTCCGTTGCGGGCTTCGACAGACTCAGAGGAGCCCGATAGGTCGACCTGGAGCCGGATATCGCCGGAGCTCGAGGAGACTTGACCCACGACCTGCATGTGGACGAGTGGCTCGCCGAGCGCCTCAGACCTGATCATCTCCCGGTCTAGCGACGTACGGGGCGATCTGCCAATGGAGAGCAGGTGGATCGACTCGAGGAGGTTGGTCTTTCCCCGTCCGTTCGGGCCCTCGATCAGCGTCACTCCGCGATTGAGGGCCAGTTCCAGCGTCGTGTAGTTGCGGAAGTTCGTGAGGTTGAGCTTGCGAAGGAGGATCAGACCACCTCTGCGCCCGGGCGCGCCTTCCGCGATTCTAGCACACGGCCCGCGTACCGGACGCCGTTCACGAACGCTCATTCAGCGTGTTACAGTGTCCGCGGGAATTCGCCACTTTTTGGGTCGGGAGGTAGCAGATTCGTGAAAGTCCTTGCTCTGGCAGGCGGGGTCGGTGGGGCAAAGGTCTGTCTAGGGCTGTCCAGGATTCTGGGCTCTGATGAGCTTCAAATAGTCGTCAACACTGGTGACGACGAGGAGTTCCACGGTCTTCACGTCTCTCCCGATCTCGACACAGTAACGTACACGCTGGCGGGCCTGGCGAACCCGGATACGGGATGGGGACTCCAGGGCGAGTCGTTCGCGGCGCTGTCTTCTCTTGGGAGGCTTGGCCGGGAGACCTGGTTCAGGCTGGGGGATCAGGACCTCGCGACGCACATCGTGAGGACCGAGATGCTCAAGAGTGGGCTGTCGCTCTCAGAAGTCACACGTCACGTCTGTCGGAGCCTCGGGGTCAGCCATCCAGTGGCGCCCATGTCCGATCAACGACTAAGAACAGTGGTTCTCACCGAGTCAGGCGAATTCACTTTCCAGACCTACTTCGTCAAGCTGCGGTGCGAGCCGCGGGCCGCCGGTGTGCGTTTCGAAGGCGCCGGGGCCGCGCAGGCGTCACCCGCGTTTTCCGAAGCTCTCGACACGGCGGACGTACTGGTGATCTGCCCGTCCAACCCATACCTCAGCGTGGCGCCGATCCTTGCTGTTCAGGGGGTACGAGAGCGTATCGAGTCATTCGAAGGTGACAGGATCGCCGTCAGCCCGATCGTCGGTGGGCGCGCACTGAAGGGCCCGGCCGCAAAGCTCCTGGAGGAGTTGGGCGAAGATGTGTCCTGTGTCGGCGTCGCGCGTCAGTACGTCGGGCTGTGCGACGTCTTCGTTGTAGACGAGGTCGATAGAGACCTGGTCGACGACGTACAGCGCCTTGGGATGAGGGCCCTCGCCATGCCGACGGTCATGAACTCCGATGACGACAAGGTCGAACTTGCTCGCAGGATACTGTCGGCGGCGCAGGTAGCGGTTGGATGAGTGACCACCGCCCGGTCGCGGTCGTCCCCATGAAGCCGCTCGGAGAATCCAAGACGCGGCTCCGTCCCCACCTCAACTCCTCTGAACGGTGGGAACTCTCAACCTCGATGCTGTGCTGGGTACTGAACGCTCTTCGTGACTCGACGATCCCTCGGACTGTTGTGATCGGCGGCGACGATCGTGTCGCGACGCTCACACGAACAGTCGGCGCCGACTGGATGATGGATAGACATGGAGACCTCAATCTCGTCGTTGCGGATGCTCTGACCGCGCTCCGACGAGCAGGCTCCTCCGCCATGTACGTGCCAGCCGACCTCCCGTTTCTGACGCCAGAAGACATTGACCGGGCTGTTGAAGAGTCGAGTGAGGGCGCGTTCTTGACCATATGTCCCGCGCACGACGGCGGCACCAATGGCCTGATCGTGCCGGCGACCGTATCATTCGAGCCGAGGCTTGGGCCGAACAGCTTTCGGAAGCACATGGACCTGGCAATGAGCCTCGGAGTGGAGATGCGCGTTGTAAGGTCGCCCGGCTTTGACAGGGACCTTGATACCATCGAGGACTTACAGTATTGCGTCGACTATCAGGCCCCGGGTCTCTGCGGTCTGTCGCCCAGGATCGAGGAGCCTCTGTCTTGAAGATCGGCGTCCTGCTTCCGACCCGCCGGCTGGTGATGGAGGGTGGCGACCCCGGCGACTTCGGGGAGATCGTCGAGATGGCCCGTACGGCTGAGAAATCGGGACTCGACTCGGTCTGGGTAGGGGACAGCCTGACGGCCAAGCCGCGGCTGGAGCCGCTGACGGCTCTGACCGCGGTCGCGCAGCACACCAGTCGGGTCCGCCTCGGGACCGCTGTTCTACTGGCGGCGCTGCGTCACCCGGTTCTCCTGGCACACCAGGCCGCGACTCTCGACTTCATCTCGGGCGGACGGCTCATTCTAGGCGCCGGCGTCGGAGGCGCTTTCAACGAGGCCCAGCGCCGGGAGTGGACTGCGGCCGGAGTCGACGCCCGGACTCGGGCGTCCCGCTTTGAGGAAGTGGTGGGAGCCGTAACGACCCTGACTCGCGGCGAGTCCGTGAACCTGAGCGGACGGCACTTTGAGCTGGACGAGGTCGCGACTGCGCCCCGATCGCCTCAGCCGGCAGGCGTGCCGTTTCTCATCGCAGCCCACTGGCGGGCGGGCAGAGAAGAGCAGTTCGTCCGAGTCGCAAAGTTCGGGGCGGGTGTGATCTCGATCTCGGACTACCCGGATGAGTACGCGAAGGTGGTCAAACGGGTTGAGCACCATGCCCGAGAGCTGGGACGAGACCCGGGCGACATCGAGCGGGCCTTCTACATGACCGTCAACTTGACGTCGGATGAGTCCCTGGCCTCGGAGGAGGCGGACCGGTTCCTCAACCTGTACTACGGTATGAACTTCTGGGGCGACCGCTGGGGTCCGTATGGGCCACCGGAGCTGACGGTCGATCGAATTCGCAGGTACGCAGACGCGGGGGCGGGCACGATGATCGTCAGGTTCGCCGCCTTCGACCAGCGCGGACAGCTTCAGCGGTTCTTGGACGACGTCGTCCCGCACATCTTCTAGGGATGCTCTGAACAAGTCTGGTAGGTTGTGGGCATAGTACGATGTGACACGGCAGTCAGAGATATTTGGGGTGAAGACACAATGGACCAGCCAACATTTGCGGACTTGGAGTACGAGGGCAAGAAGCGTAAGACCCGCCGGGAGATATTCCTGGAGCGCATGGATAGCCTGATCCCATGGGATCAACTGGAAGAGCGCATCCGCCCGTTCTATCCGAAGGCGGGCCGGGGCCGGCGGCCCTATGAGTTGTCTGCGATGCTGCGGATACACTGCGTGCAGTTGTGCTACAACCTCAGCGACCCTGGTATGGAGGACATGCTCTACGAGGTCGAGTCGGTGAGACGGTTCGTAGGACTGAGGCTATCAGGCCCGCTACCGGACGAGACGACGATCCTGAACTTCCGTCATCTGTTGGAAGAGCACGAGTTGGGTCAGAGTCTGTTTGAGGAGATCAACCGTCACCTGGAGTCCCAAGGACTGCAGCTTCGAGAGGGAACGATTGTGGACGCGAGCATCATCGAGGCGCCGTCGACGACGAAGAATCGTTCAGGTGAGCGAGACCCTGAGATGCGTCAGACGAAGAAGGGGAATGAGTGGCATTTTGGGATGAAGGTACACATTGGAGCGGACGCTGAGACGGGAGTTGTTCATAGCGTGACTACGACACCTGCGAACGTGCATGACGTGACGGAGGCGCACCGTCTGCTGCACGGTGGAGAGAAACGGGTGTGGGGTGATGCAGGGTATCAGGGCGTCGATAAGCGGGCGGAGAATCGGGAGTTGGATGTGGAGTGGCAGGTAGCGATGAGGCCCGGGAGGCGTCGGCAACTGGATCCGGGAAGCGATGCGGCACTTATGGAGAAGCGCAAAGCGTCGGTCAGGGCGAAGGTGGAGCATCCGTTCCTGTACGTGAAGCGGCACTTTGGCTACGCTAAGGTCCGGTACCGAGGGCTGGTTAAGAACACGCAGTGGTTGGTGTTGTTGCTGGGGCTGACCAACTTGATAACGGCAGAGGGATACTTGGTGGCCTGACGTGGGCAACGTGCGCCCACAAAACAAACAAGCGATGCCCCGCTCTTGAAGAGTCGCTTAGGGTGCCGACAGCATCGTTAGGCATACCACAAAAGGAGCGAACATCTCCTACAATCCCGTCACTGCTCATACCCTACGGCTTGCAACGGGTTGTTCAGAGGTTCCCTAGATTGCTCGCCGAGGGTTAGCGAAGCTCTTCGACCAGCGCTTCGAAATCGTCCTCAGAGAGCACCGCGACTCCGAGCCTCTCCGCATCCGCCAGCTTCGATCCCGCGTCTTCGCCGGCGACGAGATAGCTCGTCCTGCCGCTGATCGAACCGGAGACCGCGCCTCCGAGAGTCTTGATCCTATCCTGGATGTCAGACCGGCTGTATCTGGATAGCCGTCCGGTCACGACAAATCTGAGGCCGTCCAGGGGCGTGCCGGCCTCTGACGCCGGGGTCTCCTCGACCATGTTCACACCGGCCTCGGCCAACTTGTCGACAACCGCTGCGTTCGACGGGTTACGGAAATAGTCGACCACGGCGTCGGCGATCTTCGGACCGATCGAGTTGATCGCCACGAGGTCGTCTGTGCCTGCCTCGCGGATGGCGTCCATCGATCCAAAGTGGCTCGCGAGGACGTTTGCCACCTCTCCTCCGACGAACTTTATCCCCAGTGCTACGAGCACCCGCGCCAGGGGCCGATCCTTGCTCTTCTCGATTGCGTCCAGGAGGTTGGAAACGCTCTTTTCCGCCATACGCTCCATCGCCAGAATCTCTTCGCGGCTGGCAGCCAGCGTGTAGATGTCGGCGACGTCCTTCAGCACGCCCACGTCGATCAGAGCCTGACCCTGTTTGATCCCCAGGCCCTCGATGTCCATCGCGCCACGGCTGACAAAGTGCTCGATGAGCCGGACGAGCTGCGCAGGACACGACGGGTTCACGCAGTAAGACATCGCCTCGCCCTCGCGTCGTATCACGTGCTCTCCGCAGCTTGGACACCTTTGCGGCATCACCAGTTCTTTCTCGCTGCCGTCTCGATGCTCAACCAGTGGGCGCACAACTTGTGGGATGACCTCCCCCGCGCGCTCCACGACCACGCGGTCTCCTGCTCTCAGGTCTTTCGACCGGACGTAGTCCTCGTTGTGCAGCGTGGCCTGCCTGACCGTTACGCCTCCAACGTGTACCGGCTCGAGAACGGCGTACGGATTCAGCGAGCCGGTCCGGCCGACGTTGAACTCAATGGTCCGGAGTGTAGTGACGGCCTGCTCCGCGGGGAACTTGTATGCCACCGCCCATCGCGGTTCTCGGCCCACGTCGCCGAGGTGCTGCTGAAAGTCAAACCTGCTGACCTTCATGACCAGGCCGTCGCAGCCGTAGTCCAAGTCGTGGACCCCCTCCAACCAGTACCGGTACCAGTCGAGGACAGCGGGGATTGTGTTGAACTGTCGATTGTGGGAGTTGACCTTGAAGCCCAGCTCACTCAGAAAGGCGAGCGTGTCCCATTGGTTGTCAGGGACCGCGATCCCGTCCGCGAACCCAACGCTGTAGACGAAGATGTCAAGCGGGCGCTCCGCGGTCATCCGAGGGTCGAGCTGGCGCAGCGAGCCGGCTGCGGTGTTGCGAGGGTTCACATAGGTCTGCAGCCCGGCCAGCTCGCGCTCCGCGTTGAACGACTCGAACAGCGACTTCGGGAAGTAGACCTCCCCCCTCACCTCGATCAGTCCGTTCGTCGCAGCACCCCTCAGCCTTAGAGGGATGCTTTTGATCGTCCGGAGGTTGGACGTCACGTCCTCGCCGACGACTCCGTTGCCTCTCGTCGCCCCCCGTTGAAGAACTCCGTTTTGGTAATTCAGCGCCACGGCCAGGCCGTCGTACTTGAGCTCGCAGACCAAGTCGAAGTCGTCGATTTCCAGAAGCCCTGAGACGCGCTTGTGCCACGCGACGAACTCCTCGTCGTTGAACGCGTTCCCGAGGCTCAGCATCGGTCTGCGGTGAGCGACCTCTGTGAAGCCTTCGGCAGGCGCTCCGCCCACTCGCTGGGTGGGGGAATCCGATGTCACCAGCTCCGGATGACTCTCCTCCACCGAACGTAGCTCGCGCATCATCGCGTCGAACTCCGAGTCGGGTATCTCAGGAGCGTCCCTGACGTGGTACAGGTAGTCGTGCCACCTGATCCGTTCCCTGAGCTGTTCGAGCCGGCTCCGGGTGTTGCAACTGTCCGTCATCACATCCTGCTCCAGGTCGCTGCGCCGCCCTCGCATCTTCGTCTGGTGTCTTACAGAAAATACCACAGAGCCGCTCGCCTTTACGCCATTTCTGATGGTGGCTATACTCGATACTGCCGTCCTGCGCAGTCTGAATAACCGTCGCGGCGGCGAGGTGAACAGCAAGTTGGCTCCCTACTCGGAGTACCTCGAATTCATTGACCGCTACCCTCCGCTCAAGGCGATCGGCAACACGCCGGTCGCCGAGGTAGACTTGGGCTGGGACATCGGAGACGCCCGGGTCATCGCAAAGTTTGAGCACCTGAACCCCGGGGGTTCGATCAAGGACCGTCCCGTGTTGAAAATGCTCATCGAGGCGATTCTGTCCGGAGACCTGACGCCCGATAAAACGATCCTGGACGCCACGTCCGGCAACGCCGGTATCGCCTACGCCATGATCGGTGCTGTCCTCGGCTATGACGTCGCACTTGTCATGCCGGAGAACGCGAGCGAGGAGCGCAAGAAGCGCCTCATCGCCCACGGCGCGGAGATCATCTTCACCGATCCCATGCTCGGCTACGACGAGACGCTATACGAGGTGAAGCGCCGGTTCGAGAGCGCGCCCGAGCGCTACTTCTGGTGCGACCAGTACTCCAACCTGAACAACCCCCAGGCGCACTACGACACGACCGGGGAGGAGATACTCAGCCAGGTCCCGGATGTCACCCATTTTGTCGCCGGAGTCGGCACCGGCGGCACGATCAGTGGGGTCGGACGGCGGCTCAAGGAGCACGATCCGGCGATCAAGGTTGTCGGGATCAATCCGCCGGAGTGGCCTGGCGTGGAGGGACTCAAGCCGCTCGGCGAGGGACACATCATTCCGGCGACCCTGGACGAGAGCGTCGTCGACGAGATGCTGCCGATCGACGTTGACGAGGCGAAGGACGTCTCGGTGGCGCTATCGGCGAAGGGTCTGTTCGCGGGACAGAGCTCAGGCGCCTACATGCTGGGCGCCCTGAAGACCGCCAAGAAGGCCCGATCGGGCACCGTCGTCACGATCTTCAACGACATTGGCGAGCGTTACTTCAGCACCGGCATGTGGGGCTAAGGGGATAGGCCCCACTAGACGTCGAGGTTCTTGACCTCTAGAGCGTGCGTCTGGATGAAGTTCTTCCGCGGCGCGACGACGTCGCCCATGAGCATCGAGAAGACCTCGTCGGCGTTTGCGGCGTCCTCGATTGTGACCTGAAGCAACGTCCGGCGCTCCGGGTCCATTGTGGTCTCCCAGAGCTGCTCAGCGTTCATCTCGCCGAGGCCCTTGTAACGCTGGAGGTTGATGGTGCGCCGATTCTTGAGCTGGACCATCACGCCCTCACGCTCGCCCTCGCTGTAAGCGTAGTGCGTATCGCGGCCCGCGGTGATCTTGTAGAGCGGAGGTTGCGCGATGTAGATGTGGCCGTGCTCGATCAGCTCGCGCATATGTCGGAAGAAGAACGTGAGGATGAGCGTCCGGATGTGTGACCCGTCCACGTCGGCGTCGGTCATTATGATGATCCGGTGATATCTCAGCTTCGAGATGTCCAGGTCGTCGTCCAGTCCGGCTCCGATGGCGGTAATCATGGATCGGATGCCGTCGTGGCTGAGCATCTTGTCGGCGCGGGCCTTCTCGACGTTGAGGATCTTGCCCCAGAGCGGCAGGATCGCCTGTGTCATCCGGTCGCGGCCGCCCTTGGCGGTCCCGCCGGCGGAGTCGCCCTCGACGAGGTAGATCTCGCAGAGCTCAGGGTTCTTCTCCGAGCAGTCCGCCAGTTTCCCGGGCAGGCCGCCGCCGTCCATCGCGTTTTTGCGGATGATCAGGTCGCGCGCCTTCCTCGCGGCCTCGCGGGCGCGCTGGGCGGTCAGGCACTTCTCGATGATCTTCTTTGCGTCGGCCGGGTTGTCCTCCAGGTAGTACTGGACGGATTCCGCGACGACGCTCTCGACCTGGTTACGGACCTCCGGGTTTCCGAGTCGCCCCTTCGTCTGGCCCTCGAACTGCGGGTCTGTCAGCTTGACGCTGATCACTGCGGTCAGACCCTCGCGCGTCTCCTCGCCGGCAAGGTTCGTGTCGCTCTCCTTGATGATGTTCTGCTTCCGACCATAGTCGTTGAGCACCCTCGTGAGCGCCGAGCGGAACCCGGTGATGTGGGTCCCCCCGTCCACCGTGTTGATGCAATTGGCGAACGAGTAGACGAACTCGTTGAAGCTGTCGTTGTACTGGAGCGCGGCCTCTACGATCGTGCCGCCGTCCAACTCCTTCTCCGTGTAGATGGGCTTCTTGTGGACGACTTCCCTGGTCTGGTTGAGGTTCGTGACGAAGCTCGAGATGCCTCCGTCGAAGTAGTAGGTCACCTCGTTGTTGGGCCAGCGGTCGGAGTGGTAGTGGCTCCTGAACCTAATCTGGAGGCCCTTGTTGAGGTAGGCCATCTCCTTGAATCGCTGGGACAGGGTGTTGAAGTCGTAATCGTATTCGTAGAAGATGTCATGGTCGGGCAGGAATGTAACGACGGTTCCGGTGAGCCCTCTCTCATCCTCCCGGGCGCGGCGGTACCTCAGATTGTTTTGGCGTATCCCGCGTGAGAAGTTCTGATAGTAGACCCGATTCGATCTGAGGACTTCCACAGACGTGTACTCTGACAGAGCGTTGACCACTGAGGCGCCGACGCCATGAAGTCCGCCGGACACCGTATAGGCCTTGCCGCCGAACTTGCCTCCGGCATGAAGCGTTGTCATCACAGTCTCGACGCCGGACAGCCCGGTCGTGGGATGCTTGTCGACCGGGATCCCGCGTCCGTCGTCCTCGACCTTGACCGAGCCGTCCTCGTTCATCGTGATCGAGACGGACTCGCAGTATCCGGCCATGAACTCGTCGACGGCGTTGTCGACGATCTCATAGATCAGGTGATGGAGTCCGCGCTGATCGGTGCTTCCGATGTACATTCCGGGGCGACGGCGGACGGCCTCCATCCCCTCCAGAACCTGGATGTCTGTCGCTGTGTACTGGTCAAGTTTTGAGGCCATACAAAGCTCCTTTTTCTGTACCTTTATTGTAACATTCTTAAACGAAATACTCAACGAATTTAGCTTTATGCTTAGCCGAATTTCGCCGAGCGCCTCCGGCTCAGGTCCGACTTGACAGCCGGGCCGCGGCGAGTCCATCATTAGCCGGACGCCAAGGAGCGTCCAACTCTTTGAACATCACGATTACGACGGTGGGAGTGCCCGTCACAGGGCTTTAAAGAGGAAGCTGGTCGAAGTCCAGCGCTGTCCCGCAACGGTAGGCTCCGCAGACCGCGGAGCGAGCCCGGTCCACTGCTCCCGTCAATGTTTTGGCCTTCTAGGAGAGGTACTTGCATGGCGCTCTCGCAGCCCTGACCGACCCCGCTTCCAGGAAGCGGGGTCTTTCGTTTGTCCGAGGTCCAGCCGGGGAGCCCAAGGTGTCCGTCTCCTCAAGCCAACGAAGAGATCAGGAGACTAAAATGAACGGAACAAGACATGTCTGCGGTGCGGCGGCGGTGCTTTTCGTGATCCTGGCTGTTCTTGGATGTTCCGCCGGTCCTCTCGAGGTACCCCAGCAGCCAATGGCTCCCGCCCCGGCGGCGGTGGCCATCCCGGCGACGGCGGGGATGACGAAAGCCCCTGCTGATCCTCAGCCGCCGCTGCCCGCCGCTCCGGCCGCTACGCCGGTCGCGGCTGTCGCTCAACCTGGAGCGCCTGCGCCCGCCGCATCAGCTCCGCCCAGCAGACATTCTCCGGCGGCGGCCGAACCCACGCCGATACCGGCGGTGTTCCCGCTCACCGTCGCCTCAGCCGACGGCCGCGACATCGTCTTCGAGCGCCCCCCTGAGAAGATCGTTGCCTACGATTCCGCCGTCGTCGAGATCCTGTTCGCGATTGGCGAGGGTGAGCGAGTAGCGGGAACCCATGCCTTCGTCTCCTATCCCCCCGAAACGGAGTCGATACCGCGTGTCGGGGATGCGTTCAGCATTAACGTTGAGGCTGTAGTCGAGCTCGAGCCCGATCTCGTCTACGTCTTCTTCGAACGGTTCGTCGACGACCTGGAGCCGACGGGACTGAGGGTCCTCTACCTGCCCACGCTGTCCCAGGACTTCACCAAGGTGGCAGACAACGTGAGGTTCTGGGGTCGAATCGTCGGGAATCCGAATGCGGCGGAGGCGGTGGCGCGTGACTTCGAGGCGCGCGTCGATGCCGTGCGGACCGTCATGGAGCCGATCGGGACTGGGCCGACGGTTTTTCAGGACGTAGGCGGATTCTGGACGCCAGGCCGAGGGACGCTGATCCAGGAGGTCTTCGATCTGCTCAAGCTGGAGAATGTGGCTGCAGACGTCGATGGATACGTCCAACTCAGCCCGGAGGTGATCGTCGAGAGAGACCCGACGATCATCATCGGCGCGGAAGAGACGATCCTGGGAGAGTCCGCCCTGGCTGGCGTCCGTGCCGTGAGGCACGGCTCGATCTACACGCCGAGCACGGATGCGCTCAGCATCGCGGGGCCGCGCTTCGTGGACGGAATTGAAGAGCTGGCGCGCTGGGTCTACCCGGCACTGTTCAGGTAGGTAGAGATGGCAGGGCAGGGCAACTCGCGCACGACGACGACCGGGGTGGCCAACGTCCCCCTTGGACGGATCACGTCCGGCCTGATAGGGCTCCGCTACCCGTGGCTGCGGCTGCTGGTCGGCGTCACTGTCTTCACCGCAGTGGCCGCCTTCGCCGCAACCCGGGGCGCGGTCGACATCCCACTCGGCGCCGTCGTCGGAATAGTGCTGTCTCGACTGCCCGGGCTCGAGTTGCCCGACAGCGTCCCCGGGACATGGGACACTATAGTCTGGCAGCTCCGGCTACCGCGCGTGCTGCTTGCGGGCATCGTCGGAGCGGGACTCGCCATGTCCGGAGCGGCGTACCAGGGTCTCTTCAAGAACCCGTTAGCTGACCCGTATCTGGTCGGCGTTGCGTCCGGCGCGGGACTCGGGGCGATCATCGTCCTGCTGACGGGGGTCCCGCTCTTCATCGGCGGATTCAGCCTGCTTCCGGTCGCGGCGTTTGCCGGAGGGGTCGCAGCAGTGGCTGTCGCGTACTCGATCGCGCGGTCGTCGCAAGGTACGCCTCTCACGACGCTGATACTCGCAGGCGTGGCGATCTCCGCACTCGCCGGCGCGGTGTCGAGCCTGCTGATGATCCGGAGCGACCCCGAGCTACGTCCCGTCATCGGCTGGCTGCTGGGGAGCTTCATCTCGGCCGAGTGGAGCGAGTGCGGTGTAGTCCTGGTCTACCTGTTACCCAGCCTTGCGATCGTGCTCGGATTCGCCAGGGTGCTGAACGTGCTCCAGCTCAACGAAGAGCACGCCGCGCTGCTCGGTGTCGAGGTCGAGAAGGTCAAGCTGCTTCTCGTTGCCGCGGCGACTCTCGTCACGGCGGCCGCGGTGTCGTTCAACGGTCTAATCGGATTCGTCGGCCTCATCGCGCCCCACGCCGTGAGGCTCGTCTGGGGAGTCGACTACCGTTTCATCCTGCCGATGTCCGGGATTGTCGGGGCGACATTCCTGATCCTTGCCGACCTCGTTGCCAGAACTGTGCTCAGCCCCGTCGAGCTGCCCGTGGGGGTCGTTACGGCGTTTTGCGGCGCACCGTTCTTCCTGTACATCCTGAGGGGCAGGAGGATCGGAGCCATATGAGCCCGCTGTCAGTACAGAGGCCAGCGCCGGGCGTCTCAGAAGACGAGTCGGACGGCGCGAGGGGAGTCGACGTCCGCCACGTGTGGGCGGCCTACGGCGAGCGGCGCGTTCTGAACGGACTTGAACTTGCAGTCGATCGGGGAAGCCTGGTCGCACTTGCCGGACCGAACGGTGTCGGAAAGTCGACGCTTCTCAGGGTGATCGCCGGGACAGTCAAGCCTGTTCGTGGGACAGTCAACCTGATGGGATCCGACGTCGGGACGCTGTCGGCGAGGGAGCGGGCGCGGCTTGTCGCGGTCGTGCCTCAGAACATCGAGCTTCCGTATCGCGCATCGGCCCTGGAGGTCGTGCTCATGGGCAGGAACCCCCACATGAGCCTACTCTCGTGGGAGAGCGAAAACGACGCGCGGATTGCAGTCGAGGCGATGAGGCTGACCGAGACCGAAGACATGATCGACAGACCTGTCGACGAGCTGTCTGGAGGTGAGAGGCAGCGCGTCGCGATCGCGATGGCCCTTGCTCAGCAGACGCCGGTTCTCCTACTGGACGAACCCACAGCGAACATGGACCTCGCGTACCAGCCCGCGATCATGACCCTGCTCCGAGACCTCGTCGAAGCAGGCCACACTGTGATCACGGCGGTTCACGACCTCACGCTCGCGTCCCAGTTCTGCGACAAGATCGCCCTGATGTCTGACGGGCGGGTGCTCGCAGTCGGCCCGCCGGAAGAAGTTCTGACCACGCGGAACCTCAAGTCCGCCTACGGCGCCGACGTCGTCGTGCTGCAACACCCCAATTCCGGTAGACCGATCGTCGTCAACGCCTGAGCCCTGTGCGCCAGACAGCGTCGTCGCGGTTCGGCAGCCCGCGCGCCCGCGCTTCCCGTCATCGGTATGAAACTCGAGGGTCTGGGTCTGATGAACGTAGGGGTTCGCCGCGGCGAACGAACCGCCCGTGTCCACCAGCCGAGTTTCATTGCTTGTTGTCCGCCGCGGCGTGTGGGTGGCGAGGTTCATTGAAGTTGACTCCGGACTGAGTTTCTGTTAAGCCGGACCGGTCTGAATCCCGATTACTACTCCGGCTCTAGCGATGTTACAATTGTTCAGCCACGCACCCAAGACAACAACCGCGGAAGATGTTCAATGTCTGATTTGGCGATGCCGGGAATCTGGAGCCTGCTGCTGGCGGTCGGTGTCGGTTACCTGCTCGGCTCTGTGCCGGTGGCCAACTGGGTCAGCAGACGCAGCGGTGTCAACATCTTCAGGACCGGCACCGGCCTTGCCGGATCGACCAACGTTCGTCGAAACGTCGGCAGGGTCCCCGGCGCCGTCGTTCTCCTTGGTGACATCGCCAAGGGAGCACTCTCGATACTGATCGCCGGACATCTACTCAGTATCGACGGCGCATGGATCGTCGTTCCCGCGGGGGCGACGATCGGAGGACACTGGAATTCGATCTTTACCGGGTTCAAGGGTGGAGACGGCCTAGCGACGCTCGGTGGCATCACGCTTGCGGTCTTCCCGGAGTACGGGATCGGATTCTTTGGGATCGCGTTTGCGAGCCTCGTTGCTCTGGGTGGACAGAGGTTCCCATTTACCTCGCTGTTCAGCATCATCGCCGGGTACTTGCTGATCATCGGGCTGTGCCTTGTGTACGCGGACCACAAGATCGAAACGGCGTTCGCGACCGGCGCGCTCGCGCTGATCGTCTTTGCCCATGCGGTGCTCGGGCACGCGAAGCGGAACAGGTCCATAGTCGAGGACGACTTCCTCAGCCAGCCCGATGTCGAGAGCGAGCGCCGCTAGTTCCCAGCTTCCTGCTGAGTCACCTGGGCCATGCTGAGCAGCAGTCCGGCTATACCCCGGCCGTCGATGATGTAGACGGTCTTGGTGGTAGGCACGGAGAGGTAGAAGTGTCCGTCTTCCCGGGCGAGGAATCGTAGGCGGGTCGAGGGGGTCGCGGACTCCTCGTGCGTCAGTATCCGCACCATCGCGTCCGGCACGTTGAAGTTAAGCGTCTCTGCCTCCTCTTCGGTTGCGAATCCTGATGCGACAACGATCTGCACCGTTTGCATAATGGCGTTGAGCGCCCGTGGGTCAACGGGATTCTCGCCGCCTGTCGGGTCGTAGATCATCCACTCGCCCTCTTCATTCGGTTTGAGGAGGAACTGCTCTTCGGGATACGTGAACTGGATCTCGGCGATGTCGTTCGGCGGAATCGACGCTGCAACCGGATTCTTCCACCGGTCCGGATCTGGGTTGAAGATGTTCCCCTCCGGGCAGGGGATTCCGTACGTCTCGTCGTGGCCTGCGCGTCTGACGTAGCACAGCCTGACGTCCGGACTCCATTTGCCGACGATGAACTTCTCCTGTAGAGACCTGCGCTCCTGGAAGAACGAGACTTCGATCGCATCGCCCTGGATGACCCCCAGGCGCTCGTGGTTGTTAGGGTTGTTCGACACTAGCTGCGCGTCGTAGAAGTCGGTGACCGCCTGCCAGAAGCGGGCCAGCAGCGGGTCGAAGACTGGCTGATCATCGACGAACCACGTAAGCTGCTCGGCCTCTCCGAGCCGCTGCAGCTCCGTCGACATCCCTTCACCCTCCACGAGGACCCTGTCGCTCGCGATGGGTGAGACCTGCACGATGCCCTCAAGCACGACCTCGTCAGAACCTGCAGCCACGACCCGGAAGACGAGACCCGCGATCCCGACGGCGATCAACGCCATTAGGACGTACCCGACCTGCCTGCTCTTCACTCGTCGCCCTCCCGGTCCTTGCGCCTGCGTCCCAGTCTGAGCCCGCCGCCAGTTCGTTGGCCATAGAGCGTAAAGCCGACCCGCCGTCGTCTCCCCGACCTGAACAGCCCGATCGCGACGACGAACAGGGGGACTCCTCCGATGTTCGCCCACCGCGCGATGTTCTGGTGCGTGTCGGACGAGAACAGCAAGTCGCGCGAAGAGACTACCTTGGACCGCACTGCCGCGAGCTTGTCCTCCTGGGCGAGCCAGTCGACCAGATTCAGCGCGAGAGCGGCGTTCTCCTCGGACCTCTGTATTACTCCGTCGGACAGCCACTGTGAGTCGCCGACGACCACAATCCTGTACGCCTCACGCCCGGCGGCCGGGCTCTTCTCCGCGATCGCGACGGCCATAAGGCTCTGGACGAGGTTGTCAGGACCGATCTGCTGGAAGATCGGCGCGTTCGGTGAGATATCTCCGTAGTCGAAGTCGATAGCCGCGAACTCAGTCGTCTCCAGGATTGGAACGACCTCGATACGGCCGCGGCTGGACTCGACGATTCCGAGCGAACTCGCCCATGTCAGCAACGCCGACTCGACGTTTCCCGCGACCTTCTCATCGATTACAGGGACCCGCATCCAGAAAGGATAGGGTAGGAAGACGCTGCCCACCTGTGTGCCGAATGACAGGGTCTCGTTGGACTGCAGATCAAAGACAAGGTCGTCGGAGACTTCCACGCCGAACTCGGCGGGGAAGTACGCGAAGCTGTTGCGGTTGTGGGTCGCGACCATTCCCCTTTGCTGGTCGACGAGGACCGCTTCGATCATGATCAGCGCTTTCCCGCCTGATGAGATGTACTGGCGGAGCGCCTCGGCAGTCTCGTCGGGAATCGAGAGGGTCGGTCCGCCGATGATGACGACGTCCAAGGCTGAAAAGTCGGTGATCGAGGTCTCGCTCCCGTCGAGATCGCTCACCTCGTAGGCGTCGCCCAGCAGCCCGCCGAATGCCTGGTATCCCTGGGCAAGTCCCCCTTCACCGTGACCTGTTAGGAAGCCGACGCTCTTCTTCTCCTCCTCGAGCATCTTGTTCGCCAGAGTCGCAAGGCGGTACTCGAAGCCGTCGAATGAGCTGATGAAGGGGATCACCTCACGCTGGTCGATGTACGTGATGGCGAGCCCGAGGAATCCGGTCTTGATCTGGAGCTCGCCCTGACTTTGGACGTTGAACTGGACCGGCGGGACCCCCGCGTTCTGCGCTCTGCGCGCGTCGTCCTCGTCCCCCTGCGGCAGCCGACTGACCAGCTTGACCCTGCCATCGGAACCGGCCGCGAAGTCTACGAGGAAGTCTCCGACGTCTCTGGACGTCGGGGCAAGCTGGATGGGCGGTTCTTCAGAGTAGAAGAGCTCAAGCGTGAGTACGTCATCGAGTTCATTGAGGATGTCCGCGGTGGCCGGGCTCATGGTGAAGAGTTTGTCCTCGGTCAGGTCGAGCCTCCCGCCTATCGAATTCCCCGACCACCCGATCAGGACGCTAAACACGATGAGTCCGATCGTTCCGAGCTGCAGGTTCCTGTACTGCGACGACTGATGGCTGAGCGTCCTCCCTCTGACGATGAGGAACGTCGCGCTGAGGAACGTGGACACCAGCGCGATGAAGTACAGTACGTCGCGCAGGTGGATCACCCCCCTGGCGATGCTGGAGAAGTGAGTGACCGGGCTGAGGTCATGGAGCAGCGATGCAACGCGCCCAGGCAGAGTGACCGCAACAATGTCCAGTCCCATCACCATCAGCAGCATGGTCAGGAGAAGCCCTACGATGAACGCCACGATCTGGTTGCGAGTGAGGCTCGACGTGAACAGACCGATGGCCACGAACGCCGCGGCCAGGAACAGGCTGCTCGCGTACTGGCCAATCGCCGCTCCGATATCGAGGTTGCCCGCGGTATTAACTGCGATTGGTATCCCGATCGTCGCCAGGATGGCGAACGCGACGAAGACGAACCCGGAGATGAACTTAGAGAGCAGCACGATCCATCCGCGAATCGGATGAGTCAGCAGCAGCTCGAGGGTACCGTCCCGGTTCTCCTCGGCGATCAGACGCATTGTCGCCGCGGGAACGAATAGCGCCAGCAGCCATGGTAGCGAAGGGTTCTGAATCTCGAACTCGACCGTGAACAGAGGTCTCAGCGAGGCCTCCGAGGTCAGCAGTGCCTGACTGAACAGGACGTACGACAGTACCGCGACAAACGGGACTATCAGGATATAGGCGGCAGGCTGGTCGAAGTAGCCCTTGATGTCCTTTTTGATCAGGGCGAGCAGCGGTGAGTTCATCGACTACGAATCGTCCTCCGACGTGAGGTCGTGGAACACGTCTTCGAGGCGCGGGCGCACCTCGTGAAGCTCCCACAGCACCCAGTCCTTCGACTTCGCCATGAGGAAAATGTCGCTCCTGGGGTCGGCGTGCGGCTCGACGTCTAGCCGATAGTGTTTCCGTCCGGCCTCATTTCTCTCGCTCGCAACGGCGCTGATTCCGTCGATCTGCGCAAGTCCGGCCTCGATACCGTTGCCCTCGACCTCGAGTTGGACGGTCCTGCCGACGAGAGCCTCGTCTAAAAGGCTTTGAACCGGGCTATTGGCAACCAGCTTACCCCGGCTGATCACCAGGACGCGCTGGCAGGTGTTCTCGACCTCCTGCATCACGTGTGTGCTGAGTAGGACTGTGCGCTCTCCACCAAGGTGACGAATCAGGTCCCGGATCGTTATTCGCTGGTTGGGATCGAGGCCCTCTGTCGGCTCGTCGAGTACCAGGACGTCCGGGCGGTGAAGAATCGCCTGCGCCAGGCCGACCCTCTGGTGATAGCCTTTCGACAGCTCGTGGATCGGGCGGTAGAAGACCTCGCTGATACCGGTCTCGTCGACGGTCAGATCGAGGTTCTCGCGGCGCTCGGCTCCGCCGAGGCCCCGGAGCTCAGCTACGAACGCCAGGTACTCGGAGACGAGCATGTCCTCGTACAGGGGGTTGTTCTCGGGCAGATACCCGATCGCCGCGCGCGTCTCCATGTCGCTCTCCTGGGTATCGGCGCCGTTGATCGCGATAGTTCCGATGTCCGGCGTGTAGAACGACGTAAGCATCCGCATCGTCGTCGTCTTGCCCGACCCGTTGGGGCCGAGGAAGCCGACGATCTCGCCCTGGTTCACGTCGAAAGAGAGGTTGTCTACGGCGACGCGAGGCCCAAACCGCTTGGTGACGCCCTTGACCTGAATTGTCGCGTTCGGGTCGACCGTAGCTTCCACTTTCCGCTCCATCTGGTCAGTCATCGCAGCGTACCTCACCAGTGATACGCGCCCACCTGCTTCGCCGGTTTTCGCCCTCGCTCGTAGATTCCTCTCTCTTGGGGAGAAAGGATTGAGAGCCTGCCCCGGCGGAGGCCGGGGTGAGGGTGGCTCCTGTCTAGTCGTCGTAGGGCGCGGGCAGCTTCATCGGATTGAGCTCGGTTATCAGCGACTCCGTGGTGAGCACCATCCCAGCGACGCTCGCCGCGTTTTCGAGCGCGGAGCGTGTCACCTTGGCAGGATCGACGATCCCCAGCTCGAACATGCTGCCGTACTGCGCGGCCTCGGCGTCGAACCCATAGTCGTCCTGCTGCGAGCTGACCCGGTGGAGCACAACCTCTCCTACAAGACCGGCGTTTGAGGAGATAACCCTGATGGGCTCTTCGGCGGCTGCGAGAACTATGTTGACCCCGGTCCGCTCGTCGCCCGTCGCGTCGAGCTTCGACGACGCCCTCTGCGCGGCGCGAAGTAGGGCGGTGCCTCCACCCGGAACGATTCCCTCCTCCATTGCGGCCCTGGTCGCTGACAGCGCATCTTCGAGCCGCTGCTTCTTCTCGCGAAGCTCGATCTCGGTCGCGGCGCCGACCCTGAGGACTGAGACGCCCCCGGACAGTTTCGCGGCCCTCTCTTCCAGCTTCTCCCTGTCGTAGTCGGACGTCGTCTCCTCCGCCTGCGCGTGGATCTGCCCGACTCGCGCCTGGAGCTCCTCCTCTGATCCGCCGCCGTCCACGAACGTCGTGCTGTCTTTGTCAGCGATAACCCGTCCACATCGGCCCATGTCGGCCACCGTCACGGAGTCGAGCGTCCGGCCCGACTCCTCGCTGATGACCTGGCATCCAAACAGGATCGCCATATCCTCCAGAATCGCCTTCCTCCTGTCGCCAAAGGCCGGCGCCTTGATGGCGAGGGGGTTCAGCGTTCCCCTCAGCTTGTTAACGACTAGCGTGGCGAGCGCCTCGCCATCAACGTCCTCGGCAACCAGCACGAAGTTCCTGGATACTGGGGTGACCTTCTCCAGTATCGGAAGGAGGTCGCCGGCCGATGAAATCTTGGCCGACGTAACCAGAATGACCGCGTCCTCGATCTCGACCGTCATTCGGTCCTGATCGGTCACGAAGTACGCCGACAGGTAGCCCCTGTCGACCTGCATCCCCTCGACGAACTCAGTCTCGTACGCAAGCCCCTTGGACTCCTCGACGGTGACGATGCCCTGCGGGCCGACTTGCTCGAGCACGTCGGCGATGAGCTCTCCCATCTCTGTGTCGTGTGCCGAAAGTACCGCGACCTGGCTGATCTGTTCCTTGCCGGTCACGGGCCGGGACATGTCCCGAATCTCGTCCCTGATCCCGCCGACGGCCCTCTCGATTCCCCGCTTGAGGGCCATCGCGTCGGCCCCAGCTGTCAGGTTCTTGAATCCGTTTCGGATCATCGCCTGGGATATCACTGTCGAGGTCGTGGTCCCGTCCCCGACGTCATCATTCGTCTTGCTGGACGCCTCCTTTACGAGCTGGGCGCCCATGTTCGGGAACGGCTCTTTGAGCTCAATCTCCTTGGCGATGGTGACTCCGTCGCTGCATACGTGAGGCGGGCCGAACTCCTTATCGAGCACCACGTTTCTGCCGCCCGGACCGAGGGTAGCCCCGACCGCGGCCGCCAGCGTATCGATGCCGGACATCAGCTCCCGGCGCGCATCTACATCGAACTGAAACTGCTTCGCCATTTAGCATCCACCTCTGCTTGTGATTGTTACTTTGGTGCCGGTCTCCGGAAGCCGAGCCTCTGTCCCTGCGGCGAACGAACGCTTGCCCGACATGTACTGCATACGGACGTTGCGTCAAATACGCTCCCAACCACCGGCGCACTGGACGATATCTTAGCACTTTCGATCAACTCCGTTCATCGTCTCGCCATATCCACCGCCTACCGATTAGATCGCCGATTTGGTGGGTGCGAGCAGGACGCGGGGCACGTCCACAAGCCCTGTCATTCTAAGCGTAACGAAGGCCCCCGCCTTGTCGGCTCGGCGCTCGGCAATCTCCAGTAGTTCGGGTTTGGTCGGTCGTGAGATGCTTCCTCGGCCCAAGGGCCTCCTTAGCATGACAGTAGGCGATGGCGTTGGGGTCATGACGCACGGTTCGACACGTCGAATCCACCGCAGATATAATCACGCCGAAGCCGCAGGCTCCGATGGGGGAGTGTCGGAATTGGTAGACGAGCATGACTTAGGATCATGTGCCGAGAGGCGTCCGGGTTCGAGTCCCGGCTTCCCCACTTTTTCCGGCCTAGCTTGACTGAAGACAGAACCGGATCCAAGAGACCGGACCTTCAGTGTCCGGATGCCTAGAGCTCCCATTCCCCTGAGGAACCGTTTCATGGTTCTCCTTTCTATTGAGCAAGCACAAGGTCTTTGAAAACCGTCCCCTCGGTGATCCTACAGATAGGCGGGACGTAGTTTGGGTGTTAAGATGAGACGGGGGATTGCAGCTTTGCTGAGGCTGATGCGTCTAAGGGCTCGGACTCAGACGACAGAAGTAAGACTAGGATGGAGGGACGTGAGCCTGTTGGTGGCGGTAGCGGAGGAGGAAGCTGACACTCAGACCACGAATCATGGTTTCAACCTTCTGCATCATCGGGGGATTGTTGGTTCTCCTGATCGTAGTCGCTGCTGGGTGCGACGATGACCCGCGGCCTACTCCCGCTACAGAACCCACCGACGCCATCATCCCCACTGCCACCCACTCACCGACTTCTACCCCAGCACCCTCGCCGACCAGCACTCTCAAAATAGACCCGACATCGACTCCTGAGCGGGCGGCGAAGGTTGCACCGACACCAACTAGTACCCCAGCACCCACGCCTACCAGCACTCCCGATCCGACGCAGACAGCGACCCCCGATCCGAAGCGAATAGCTACGCCAGATCCGCTTCAGGCTGAACCTGATCCTCGGTGCAGTGCCTATGATTTGACATCTCCCCACCGGGAGGAACTGTACCAACAAACGCTCTACGCTAATCCAAGCTGGTACAGCAGCCCCCAGCACGTAAAGGACTTTCTGATATCGAGGTTCTCTGCCCTAGAGGCCCACTACTTGGCCTTGCGTGTGTTGCATCCCGCTATCATGGATGGCATCATATTTAGTGACTACTTGTCTGAGTTCAACCTACCTACTAGCGAGGGATGGCGACTGCTGTTCGCTGATATACTTGACCTCGCAAAATCGGTGCAGACTCCCGGCACCTGTGGACCGGAGGAGGCTGCTTACGAGCTGCTTAGATATCATGGAGCCAACATCCTAAGCCAGGCAGTCAGTGCCAACATACATCCCGCGCTGGCAGTCTCCGCCAGGGAACTAATAGCCAGGAAACTGGCACAATGCGGGTTAGCAAACGTAAGCCTTCAGTGCAACCAGGCCGAGTTGGTGTTTCAAGAGGCTCCTAGGTGGGAGTCTATCCTTGCCAATCGGTAGCGTCTTCGATTCGTTCAGTCCACACGGCATGTCAGTGGGCTCAGGAATCCAAACTACACCGCGCCCGAACCGTGAAGAGCTCGACCGCACCTGCGGCGTGAGGGAAGACGGGACCGTCGCCTGTTGGAGGGGTGGAGTGAAGGAGCTCTTTTCCGATCTGGACCTGTGGCTAAGCCAGGGCGAAGAGATCGCTATGGCGACTGTCGTCGAGGTCCGGCGTTCAGCCCCAAGACCGGCGGGGGCGCGCCTCTGTGTTACGCGCAGCGGGAGAATGTCCGGCTCGGTGAGCGGCGGCTGCGTTGAGGCGGATGTCTTCGAGCACGCGATGCAAGTCATGGATAGTCGCAAGCCGGAAGTCGTGAACTACGGCATCGCCGATGAATTGGGGTTTGAGGTGGGACTGAGTTGCGGCGGCTCGATCGATGTGCTGATTGAACCATTTGTCGCCGATGCGGAGTGGGACGCGGCGCGTCGGACTGTAGAGCACCAGGAGACCGCAGTCTACGCTGTCGGGTTGGGCCCGGCGTCCCTGATTGGTCGAAAGCTGATCAGGCCGGTTCAAGGGGGGGCCATCGGATCGATCGCAACCGCTCTAGACAGCCGATTGGCTGATGAGTCCGACAGACTCCTGCGAACTGGCGGAACGAAAGTTGTCAGCCTTCCGTGGCAAGACGAGGAGGCACAGGTGTTCTTGGAGGTTCTTCGCCCCTCACCGAGCTTGCTGATCGTCGGGGCCACGCACGTCGCCATATCACTTTGTCGTCTGGCGACAGAGGTTGGATTCGAGGTCACAGTCATAGACGCCCGAAGTGCGCTCGCAACAGAGGAACGTTTCCCTGATGCGAATCGGTTGATCCATGCCTGGCCGGAGGAAGCGCTGGCGAACGTGCCGCTGGACGGTTACTCCTCTTTAGTAGTCCTGACCCATGACCCGAAGTTCGATGTCCCCGCCCTTGCGTGCGCCCTTCAGTCCCAGGCCCGCTACATCGGCGCGCAGGGGAGCCGAGTCACGCACGAGGGACGAAAGCAACAGTTGAGAGAGCAAGGTTTCAGCGACGACGACCTGGCCCGAGTCCGGTCTCCCATCGGGCTGGACATAGGGTCTCGTACACCGGCCGAGCTGGCCCTGTCCATATTAGCGGAGGTGTTGGCCGTCCAGTACGACCGGGCCTGAGGAAACAAGTACAACCTCCGGTAGATTCTGACGTGTTCTAGACCTGCCCCCAGCCCCTGGATTCCGGCCTCCGCCGGAATGACGGAAGGGCGTTGGCGGAGGTGTTGGCCGTCCAATACAGCCGGGGCTCAGGTGCCTAGACGGTGGGAACCAAGTAGCTGTCGGGTTCCCGCTCGAACTGTTCCTTGCAGCCCAGGCAGCAAAAGTGGAAGGTAGTCCCGTTGTGGCGGGAGTGGTAACGGGACTCTCCCACGTTAACCGTCATACCGCAGATGGGGTCTAGGGCCTGAACCTCGGAGGTCGGAGCAGGCTCCAGCGAGACCCCCTGACGATCCGCGCGCATGCGCTGGACAACCTCAGCCAGGACGCTGAGCGCGATCTCTTCCGGCGTCTCAGCGCCTATATCCAGACCCGCCGGGTATTTGATCTTCTGCAGCGCCTCGGCAGGAACGCCCTTGGCCCGGAGATAGTCAATCACCGCCCGTCCTCTTCTGTGGCTGGCGACCAGTCCAACGTACCCGGCCTGACCTCTAAGTACCTCCTCGAGAGCCTCCTCGTCGTAGTGACCCATAGTGGCGACTACTACATAGCTGCGGGGTCCTATCGCCTCACCAACGGCTTCCAGCTGTTGAACGAGGATCTGGGCGGTAGGGAACAACTCTACTGTGGCAGACGGGTCGCAGGCGCAGACCCGAAACCCCAGGCTGTCGCCAATCGAAGCCAGGCTGCGGGCCATTGGCGACTGGCCGATGATCATCAGTTCGGGCTTGGGCAGGTGGGGCTCCAGGTAGATTGCCAACGTGCCTTCACTCTGGCACGTCATGGGAATGAGTACGGTCCCTTCCAGCCCGACATCTACATCTTCCGGATTAGGCGCCAAGAGAACCAGCCGAGACTTACCGTCCTGTAACGCCCTCAGCGATTCCTGGGTGACCAGTGGCTGGGCGCAGCTTCCGCCGACCCAACCGTGGAAGCTCCCGTCGGGCTGGACTATGGCCTTGGCCCCCGGCTTTGCCGAAGTGGGCGGTTTGCAGGCCACGACGGTCGCAAGGACGAAAGGCGTGTCTTGTTCCTTTAGAACAGCGGCCTGTTCCAGCAGGTCATCGAACATCGTCGGCTATCCAGTCGGGATAGTGGATCGGCGGGCGGTTCGTTCGCCCCTCCACGGCGGGCAGGCGCGGCTAACCACTACGGGGACCCGACTTATGGGCGGTTGACCGTGGCTGACGCGGGACGCGAAATGCCCTCGTTAGACGCAATTCTACTCGGTTACTCCGTTTTCCCGCAGGATCTCCCATACCTTGTCCGGGGTAATGGGGATATCGATATTCCGCACCCCCAGGTGCCAGAGGGCATCCACTACGGCGTTTGCGATGGCAGCCGGAGCGCCGACAGTGGCCGACTCACCGATACCCTTGGCCCCGAGTGGATGATGGGGGGACGGCGTGCAGGTCTTGTCGGTCTCCCAATCTGGCGTCTCCACAGCGGTTGGCAGCAGGTAGTCCATGAAAGTGCTGGTGAGATTCTGCCCGTTCTCGTCGTAGACGATCTCCTCGTATAGAGCGGGGGCCAGACCCATTGTCAGGCCGCCGTGGACCTGTCCCTCCACGATCATGGGGTTGATGATGTTTCCGCAGTCGTCCACAGCTACAAAGCGGCGTACTTTGACCTCGCCAGTCCCCTTATCGATGTCCACCGCGCAGATATAGCTGCCGAAGGGGTAGGTGAGGTTGGGAGGGTCGTATGAGGAGTGGGCCTCCAGCCCGGCCTCCATACCCGGTGGATGGTCGGTGTAGGCGGCGAATGCGATCTCCTGAATGGTCTTGGCCAAAGACGGAGAGCCGCGCACGAAGAATCTACCGGGCTCCCACTCTAGGTCGTCCTCGCCGACATCGAGGAGGTAGCTGGCGATGGTCCTGGCTTTGTCTCGAATCTTCCGTGCAGCGATGGACCCAGCAGCCCCTGCGGTGGCAGTGCTGCGGCTCGCATAGGTCCCCAGACCGTAGGGTGCCGTATCGGTGTCGCCCTCTTCCACGGCGATGTCGCTTACGGGAATACCCAGCTCCTCGGCGATGATCTGGGCGTAGGTGGTCTCGTGCCCCTGTCCCTGGGAGCGGGTGCCGAACCGGGCGGTGGCCTTGCCTGTCGGGTGTATTCGAATGTCGGCGCTGTCGAACATCTTGATGCCCAAGATATCGAAATGACGGGACGGCCCGGCCCCAACGATCTCGGTGAAGCTGGAGATGCCGATGCCCATCAACTCTCCCTGCTCCCGCTTCTCTGCCTGCTCGCGGCGTAGATCATCGTAGTCGATGATCTCCATCGCCTTTTCCAGCGCGCCGTGGTAGTCGCCGCTATCGTACTCCCAGCCCAACGCCGACCTGTAAGGGAAGGCCTCCGGCTTGACGAAGTTTTTCATGCGGAACTCGGCCGGATCTATCCCCAACTCGTGGGCCACGATATCCGCCATCCGCTCCACAGCGTATACCGCTTCGGTGACTCGGAAGGAGCAACGGTAGGCGATCCCTCCAGGAGGCTTGTTCGTGTATACGCCGTCCACTTCGACGAATGCGTCGCTGAAGTCGTAGGAGCCGGTGCAGATATGGAACAGGCCAGCCGGGAATTTGGACGGGTTGGCCGCTGCGTCGGTATAGCCGTGATCGGCGACTGTCTTGATCCGCAGAGCTTCCATCGTCCCATCCTGGCGGGCTGCGACTTCGGCGGAGATGTGGTAGTCGCGGGCGAAGGAGTCGGCTATGAGGTTGTCCATGCGGTCCTCGACCCACTTCACGGGATGGCCCGTGAGGAAGGAAGCCGCGATTGCCAGTACGTATCCGGGGTAGACCGGCACCTTGCCGCCGAAGCCGCCGCCGATGTCCGGGGATACCACCCGAATCTTGTGCTCGGCCAGTCCCAAGTGCCCGGCTACCAGGGCTAGGACGGTCCGGATCGCGTGAGGGGCCTGTGTGGTCATCCACACGGTCAGCTTCTCTTCCACCGAGTCCCACTGGGCCACGCAGCCACACGTCTCAATAGAGGAGACGTGAATTCGGGGTATGTATATGTCCTCCCTGACCGTGACATCGCTCTGACGGAAGGCCCGGTCGGTGCTGTTCCGGTCGCCAGCCTCCCAATGCCAAATGTGGTTGCTTTTCTCCTCTTTGTCTTCCCTGACAATAGTAGCGTCCGGCTCCAGGGCATCGAAGGGATCCACCACTACAGGCAAAGGATCGTATTCTACCTCCACTGCGTTGACGCCATCGGCAGCGATGTACCGGTCAGTGGCTAGGACGGCGGCCACTTCCTGCCCGTCAAACTTGACGGTGTCCACTGGCAGGACCATCTGCGTATCGCCCATCAAGGTGGGCATCCAAGCCAGGTTGTACTGTTCCAGGTCCTTGCCGGTGATAACCGCCAGGACCCCCGGGATGGCCAGAGCTTTCTCGGAGTCGATGCTCTTGATTCGGGCATGCGCCATCGGACTACGCACGATGTCAAGGTGGAGCATTCCAGGAAGCTTCATGTCATCGACGTAGTTGCCCTTGCCCCGGATGAAACGCGGGTCCTCCTTACGGGGGACCGAGTGTCCCATACCACCGATTTCGGGCGGTGTTCGCGTAGTCATCAGGCACTCCTCTCGCGTAGCTTTTGGGCGGCCGATTGATAGGCTTTGACGATGTTCACGTACCCGGTGCAGCGGCACAGGTTGCCGGAGATGGCTCTCCGAATCTCATCATTGGATGGGCTCGGATTATCCTGCAGAAACGCGACGCCGGTCATCATCATCCCGGGAGTGCAGAATCCGCACTGCAGGCCGTGTTCTTCGGTAAAGCCCTCCTGGATCGGGTGAAGCTGTCCATCCTGCTCCAATCCCTCGACGGTCGTGATCTCTCGGCCGTTGGCCTGGACCGCGAAGATGGTGCACGACTTGACGGGCCGTCCGTCCAGGATAATGGTGCAAGCACCGCAATGGGTCGTATCGCACCCGATGTGAGTCCCGGTGAGGCCCAGCGTCTCGCGAATCAGGTGGACCAGGAGGAGTCTGGGCTCGACTGCCTCCGATCGTTCCTCTCTGTTGACCGTAACCGTGATCTGGACCCCTGCTTCCGTGGTCATATTCAAACTCCCGGGGCGGGCAGAGTTGCACGCACCACTAGCTGATTCGCTCTAGAGCCAGGCGAAGCGCTCGGCCCGCTAGCACTCTGACCATGTCACGCTTGTACTCCTCGGACCCCCGCAGGTCTGCAGTCGGCTGAGCTTCTTGAGAGGCCAATTGCGCGGCCTCGCCGATGGTGTCATCGTCCAGCACTCTACCTACCAGGAAGGACTCGGCGGTGGTTGCTTTCACCGGTGTTGGGCCGGCATTGGTCAGGCCGATACCCGCTTGGCGGCATACTCCATCGCTTGCGGTGATAACAGCGGCTACCCCTGCGACAGCGTAGTCGCCCACCTTACGCTCCAGCTTGAGGTATGCTCCTCCGCTACCTTCCGGTGGTAAGGGAACTCTGATCTCGGTGAGGATCTCTCCGTGATCGAGGGTAGTGGTGAGAGGACCCTCGAACAAGCCCGACACCGGGATGACACGCTCGCCGGCCGGTCCAAAAGCCGCCACCTCGGCACCCAGTGCCAGCATCGTCGCCGGGTGGTCGTTTGCCGGATCCCCGTGGGCCAAATTGCCGCCCACGGTAGCCATGTTGCGTACCAACGGGTCGGCGATGACGGATGTTGTGTCGTGTAGGATCGGATACTTGCTCCGTACCAACTCCGAGCTGTCCAGGTCCGACTCTCGGGTGAGGCTTCCAATGCGAAGGAATCCGCCATCTTCGCTGATGTCAGCCAGGCCCGGAATCCGGTTGATATCTATAACGTATTCGGGGAGAGCCAATTGCAGCTTCATCAGCGGAATAAGGCTTTGGCCGCCCGCCAGAACAACGGCGTCGGAGCCGTGTTCGGCAAGTAGAGAGACCGCCTCATCCAGCGTTTCCGGGGCAAAGTACTCAAATTTTGGTGGAATCATGACGCCCTCCTTTCACGCCGGGGGCCCTAAATGTATCCTTGAAACGATCGAAAGTCAACGCGGTGTACTAGTTTCCAGATTCACCACCTGACGATTGAACTGCGACATCTCGAGAACTTGACGGCAAGCCACGGTCGAGACTCCTGCGATAGCCTCTTCGAGCTACTGCCGGTGAAGAATGCGTCAAGCAAGATCGTCCTGGACATCCAGGAAACCTTCTACCGCCACGGATCGATGATCGTCTTCGCGGCGGACCCACCTCCGAAAAGTGTATCGAATGCCGTCTGTGACTCTTCGATTCCGAAGCGGTGGGTGATCAGGTCGTCTGCGGGTAGACCCCTGCGATAAAGCGCCTCGAGCTCGGGGAACTCAGTGGGCCTCGCGTACCACGAACCGATCAACACCAGCTCTTTGTTGATGAAGTGCCTGCTCGTATTGATCGCAGGACCGCCTTGCGTGACGCCGACAAAAGCCATCCGACCTCCTTTGCGGAGTGCATCGAGGCAGAGCGTCTGGGCGACGGGATTGGCCGAGCAATCGATGGCAACGTCGATGCCTCGGGGTCCGGCGATCTCCTGCAGTCGCGCCAGTACATCGGATTCCGCGTCCGGATTCACCGCCACGTCCGCACCGCACAGCTCGGCGTGGGTGAGCCGGTACTGGTCGACGTCAAGCGCGATGACGAACGCGTTCAGGAATCTACCCAGCATTGTCGCCGATAGCCCGATTGGACCCTGGCCGGTAATCAGCACCGTCTCGAAGCCCGTGAGCTTGAGACGTTTGATGGCGTGATATGTCACACCCAAAGTGTCGCCGAATAGAACGCCGGTCTCATACGAAATATCGTCCGACATCGGCAGGCACATCTGATCGTACGCCAATACATACTGCGAGTGGGTCCCGGGTGACCACTCATTACCCCGTGTGCTGCGGTTCTCGCACATCACCCAGTCTCCGGTCAGACAGAACCTACACCTGCCGCAGAAACCGCCTGCATGCAGCGCTACTCTGTCGCCCTCCCGCACGCGGCTCGAACTGTCAACCTTGTAGACGATGCCGGTCGCCTCGTGACCGGAGTTGAAGCCGGTTGTCTCGTCGCGCGCCGCCTCTCCATCATAGGTGTGTCGCTCTGTTCCGCAGATTCCCGACGCTATGATCTTGACGACAACGCGGTCATCCTTCGGTTCGGGCTCCGGCGTGTCTATGACGTCGATCCCTCGGTTGCCGAGCATATGGACGGTTCGCATTAATCTGTCTCCAATTGGTCAACTGGTCGGCCGTATCAGGCCTCGCATCTACCGTAGCGTTAGTTGAGTGTCGGCGTCCTTACCATGGGCAAGCGCCTGTAAGGAGTGGCAGTCCCGCCGCACGCCTCCTCAGTGGCGGGCCGCTCCGGCTGACACTAAACTCTCTCGCGCAGGGACGCTCGTGCACCACCGAAGACCGTTCTGGACCAGAGTCCGAAAGGCAGGGTTGCGCCAGGACCTCGGGTCGTGGCCGAGCTGCGTACAGAAGACCCGCGACTCTCCATGGTCACGGCTCCAGGCAAGGGTGCGCATGGAGCGCTCGTCCCGGGTCGTCAGCAGGACGTCGCAGTCGTCGTCGCATTCTGGGAGCGAGTAAGTCTCGTCTTCGATCTCAAAGTCCACCAGTCCAGCGGAGGCAGGGTGATCTGCATTGACTTCGATTGGATAAGTGCCGAACCAGAGGCCCGGCAGAGGCCCCCCGTAGTCCGCGTCTCGCATTTTGCGTTCATCAGTGATACCGATGAACTCTCCCCAGAGAGAGTCTTCTCTCCAATTGAGCAACGCGTGATGCATGACAAACACGGGCATGCCCGATTCGATCAGACGGTCGATGCAGGCCTTCGCCTCGCCCTCTAACGGCCCTTTCAGCATCGTATAGAAGAGTGTTACATCGAAGCTGTCGCGCACCTCCTGATGGAGGGCCTTGCTGCCGACCGGATCGAGTGTTTTTGCAAACCAGGGATGGTCGTCAATACCAGATGGGGTAAGCCAGTCGCTGAAGTGATGGACGTAGGCATTCACCCCGTCGAGTCCGTTGAAGAAGTCGATGAACGGTCGGACATGGAACTTGTGTCCTCCCGTTAACACGGCAACCGAAAGTGATTTCATAGCGTTTCCCTTTCATACTCTTACCCGCAGTGAACCAGCACAAATGCTCCTGCGGTCCTTGCCCCACTTCCAGGTCTTCCCACCGTATCGGCTGAGAAGTAGGCCGCTGCCAACGGTTCATGAGTAGATCGTGTAGTTTTCTCCCATTCCAGCTGCCCGATTCGATTATACTACCCCGACGTTTGCGCTATCTATCTCAAAGAGATCACGCGACTGGCGGAGGACAACATCCGTAACGTGACACAGCGATTCGAAGCTCCTCTCGATTGCGACCTAGCAAAAGAGGTCTTCAGCTTCTGGCGCCGGACCTTCGAGGGAGAAGAGCCTGACATCCCGCTAGAGGCTCTCGTTGGTGAGGAGGCGGACCACAACGAGTTCATCTGCTACCTGGACCGTGACGGTGCGGCCCTCACCGGCAGCTGCGGCATCGTGGTCTCGAGATCGCTTTCGTTTTTGGCGGGACTCGGCGAGGTGTCGACGGAACCCGAGTACCGAGGACGCGGAATCGCGTCCCGACTGAGCAGAGAGGCCCTCGAAGAGTTCGTCGAGCGAGGCGGTGAGGTGATCTTCCTCGGTACCGGCAACCCCGACACCGCCCGGATCTATCACCGGCTCGGGTGGCGGAGGATCGCAGGCACAACCGTTTGGGCCAACATCACCAGTGGCGACTCGCCGGAGGAGTTTCTGGTCGACTACTTCCGCGATCCTGCGCCGGTCAACATCGTCCCCGGTGACGCGTCTTTACGAGTATCGATGATACCCCTCCTGCTGTCACCCCACGACTGGCAGGTGCTTGACGGGAATCTGGCCGAGCCGATGGTTTCCACGCGCTACGCCAGTCAGGGTTCCTGCCTGGGACTGTGCCGAAAGTACCACTACCTGGTGAAGAGGGACTACGCCGAGTGGTTCGCGGCCAAGACCGATGACGGACGCCTGGTCGGCATTTCCACAGTGCGCGTGGACGACGCGAACGTCTGCTGGATCGACGGCTTCACTCATTTGCGATTCAGCGACTCGTTCCCTGCACTGATCGAATCAGCCATCGAGTGGGGCTTTCTGCGGAAGGCCGACCGGTTCGCGACCAGACTATCGATCGAGGACGAAGACAAGCAGAGAATGTTTGAGGCGCTCGGTTTCCGGCGCGGCCCAGTCGAGGGAGCCTTCTCGTTCGCCGGCCGCGAGGTCGCAACCCTCGCTATGATTCGTCACTAGCGAAGCGAGGGCGCCAGACTGCCGACCTCGAGGTCTCAGGTAAGGGCACTACGACCTCGAGCCCCCAAACAACCATCGGTCAAGACTAAAGCTTGTCCCAGATTAAGCCCACGAGGGAATCCCCATAGTACATGCTAGACAGGCTGATTCTAACGCTATAGAGTGTGACTAACTTCGACAGAACCCGGTCGTATTTGCGGGCGCTGGACCGGTGGCAGGTCATCAGGATCCGATCTCACTAGCGACAGTCTCATCCCCGCAAGTCGTCTAAGGTGACTAAAACTAGACGCGAGCGAAATCTAACAACAACAGAGAGACAGACCATGACCACAACTCGAGCGGCGACCGACGCGAAGCTGATGGCCCATCTTCTCCGAAGAGCCGGCTTTGGCGCGACACCTGCAGAGCTCGAGATGGCCCTTGATGTCGGGTACGACGCCAAGGTTGACGAGCTCCTCAACCCAAGGACTCCTGATCTCATACCCGAAGACCTCATCCGGAGATTCCACAGGGACGGGTCGGACAGCGGACACTGGATATACCGGATGGTCATGACGGACACACCGCTCAGGGAGAAGATGTGCCTACTGTGGCACCGTGTGTTCGCAACGGCTACATACAAGAGTACTGTGAGGGTGATCGCAAACCAGATCGACATGTTTCGCGAGCATGGGATGGGAGTTCTCGACAACCTGCTGGTCGAGCTGTCCAGGGACCCTGCCATGATCATGTGGCTCGATAACCAGGACAACCACGCCGCCAACATCAACGAGAACTACGGCAGGGAGATACTGGAGCTCTTTTCGATGGGAGTCGGAAACTACACCGAAGACGATATCAAAGAGACTGCCAGGGCGTTCACCGGTTGGCGGATCGTCAACCCTGCATACATGGCGGTAAAGATGAACAACAACACGTCCCGCCCGTACGGCTACATGTCGTGGCAGTTCGAGTATGACGATGACGATCACGACCACGGAGAAAAGACCATCCTGGGCCAGACCGGAAACTGGAACGGGCAGGACGCCGTGAGGATCATCTGCGAGCAAGAAGCAACGGCAAGATTCATCGCCAGGCATCTCTACCACTTCTTTGTTGCTGACGAGCTACCTGTTCCTCAGTGGCCCCACGAACCTCCGAGGGACCCCGAGGCAATCGACAGATTGATTGAGGCGTATTTCGACAGTGGACACAGTATCGGGGCGATGTTGGGACTGCTGTTCAAGTCCGACTTCTTCAAAGACGAGTCCGTCCGCTACGCGCGGATCAAGAGCCCCGCGGAGATGGTTGTCGGAACAATGCGCCTCGCAGGTCCGATCGAACTTCCATCCGACGATCCCTATGCAGCTGCTGGCGCCTGCGGAAACATGGGACAGAACCTCTTGAGCCCTCCCAGTGTGGAAGGATGGCCGGGCGGCACGCAATGGATCAACACCGGCGCATACGTCGAGAGGGTCAACTTCTGTAGCCGAATCCTGAATGATCCAAACAACATTGGAGTTCGAGACATAATCGAGCGTGTAAAGGCGATGTCCACATCCGACAGGATGACCTCAGACGAGCTGGTGGATAACTGCCTCGACGTTCTCGGCCCATCGGACGTTCTGGATCCGATACGCCAGGGTCTGAAGAACTACGCTTCAAGGTACGAAGATCTCTCCTGGTCGGACGAGGAGTCGTTTGACCGGTTCGACAGAGCGGCGATCTCGATAATCCAGCTGATCGTATCGAGCCAGGAGTACCAGACGGTTTAGAGAGACAACAACCCGAAGGGACTGTTCAAGATGACTACAGTAGCATCCAGGCTGAGGTACGTGACGACTGTGGGATTCAGCGCTGGGTTTGGCGGTAGGGGTTTCGACTCTCCGACCTGCATCGCCACGAGGTCTGATGGAAGAACCTTTGTGGCATCGCAAGGTAAGACAGTCCAGTCGACAGGGATACAGATGGTGTCTCTCGATCATGAGTACTTCGGCACGCTTGGAATGCGCGGGACCGACCTGGGCCAGACGATGGAGCCCACGTCTTTGGCCCTTGATGCCGATGAACTCCTGTATCTGGCTGACGGGAGATTGAACAGAATCTCGGTCTTCGATAGGACTGGCGAACCCCTTTTGTCTTGGGGTAGACAGGGCAGCGACCCGGGTGAGTTTAACAAGCCCTCTGGGCTCGTTGTTGAGGGAGAAACGGTCTTTGTTGTCGACACAATGAACCACAGGGTTCAGAGGTACACCAAGGGCGGAGACTTCTTGGGGCAGTGGGGGCGACTGGGCACGGGTCCCGGTGAGTTCAATCTCCCTTGGGGCATCTGTGATGATCGAGACGGCAACGTGTACGTTGCCGACTGGAGAAACGACCGAATTCAGAAGTTCACGTCTGACGCGGAACATCTCGCCACATTCGGAGAGAGTGGCTCAGGTGATGGTCAATTTAGCAGGCCGGCGGACGTTGCCGTCGATGATGATGGGAATCTGTATGTTGCCGACTGGGGGAACCAGCGATTGCAGGTCCTCGACTCTGCTGGGAGATTCCTGGACGCCAACAGAGGCGAGGGTGGCCTTAGTCCATGGGCCATAGAGTACCTTGAAGCCCAGCAAGACGAGAAACGGGCCCGTGACGTCTTCTTGCCGGTCTACGATGTGGATACAAACGATCCCTTTGAGATATCCGCTCGGATTGAGCCCTACTTCTGGGACCCGTGCGCAGTTACTCTCGACAAGCAGGGCTCCGTATACGTTGTAGACCGTCGGCACCGGTTCCAGGTGTTCGAGTTGGTCGCGGAATGAGTCCGTACGAGTCGCGGGCGTAAGTTGAGTAGGGGTGTGTCCACATGGGTGAGAAGAAGATTGTCGTAGTCGAGCTCTCGGGGGGCAACGACTACCTTAACTGTATCGTTCCCTACACCGACTCACGTTACATCGACAACAGGCCAAACGTCCGGATTTCAGAGGACAGGGTGATCCCGCTGGACGACGGACTGGGAATGAACCCAGCTATGGGACCGATAAAGGATCTCTACGACGAGGGCAAGGTCGCCATAATCCACGGTACCGGGTATCCGGAGCCAAATAGGTCCCACTTCCGGTCCATGGACATCTGGCATACCGCCGAGCCGACCAAGGTCGGCAACGAAGGCTGGCTTGGTAACGCCATAAACCAGATGTACCCGAAACACGACAATGTCGTGGCCGCGGTGAACTTCGCTGGCGGCCTCCCGCGGGCGCTGGTAGCCTTGGGCGCACCTGTCGCGTCTGTGACAGACCTTGACAACTACGGGCTCATGACCCACATGGGCGAGTCCGATCACCGTAACGAGATGCTTCAGGCGTTCAGGGACATGTACACACTGGCCATCGGTTCTGGGCCCGTCATGGACTTTCTCAGCCAGACCGGGCTCGACGCTCTGAAGGGGGCAGACATACTCGGGACCGTGACAGAGAAGTACTCATCTGACGTCGAGTACGCCCAGAACTCCTTCGCCAAGGCGATGAAGGGAGCCGCCCAGGTCCTTCAGGCGGAGATAGGGACGCGGATCTGCTACACGCTGCACGGCAGCTTTGACGCCCACACCAACGGAATCGCGCTGCAGGAGAGCTTACTCGACGATGTCTCCGGTGGCATCTTCGACTTCTATACAGACATGAAGCAAGCAAACAAGAGCGACGACGTGATCGTCTTCGCCTTCTCGGAGTTCGGCAGAAGGGTCAAAGACAACGGAAACGGCACGGACCACGGCTCCGGTGGCGTGGCCTTTGTGATCGGCGACTCGGTCCGGGGAGGCCACCACGGAGAGTATCCGTCTCTGGACGAGGATAAGCTGGTCGAGGGCGACCTCGAGTTCAACCTAGACTTCCGCAGCATCTACACTGAGATCCTCGAGGACTGGCTGGAGGTAGATGCCAGGCCGGTCGTCAAAGGCGAATACGAGAGGCTCGGCTTCCTAAAGTCCTGAACTTCTGAGTTCCCCATTAGTCGCGTCGCTGAACGGCCGACGGATAGTGGCCTGACGGCAGGCGTATGCAACCCGCTCGCCCAACTTCCCAGAGCCGCTTTCCCACGGCCAGGCAGTAATCAAGAAGCCCGTGACGCTTTGAAGCGGTATTCAGGGCGTGATGCCGTGGTTGATGCGAAATAGAACGTATGATATGCTGGCGTCCCTTGGCATGGTGAGAGTTGCGGGCCCCAACTTGGAGGAAACGGAGCAACGCTCGGCCAAAATCAAAGGCGGGACGACGGAAGTGAAGGTGTGTAGGACTGTCACGAAAGTATGTTGGAGCAAAGACTCAGACAGTGTGGCAGTCGGTATCGCGATTGAGGAAATGGTCATGGAGTCGAAGGGAGCGAGGTGCTCAATGTCTCATAGAATAAGACAGAGGATCAGTGACAGAGGAATGTGGTTGTCGATAGTCTTGGCTATCTCTCTGATATCCATTCTTGTAGTCGCCTGCGGTGAAGCGGAACAGCCTGCCGCCGCCCCGTCCGCGGGTGGTATTACCGAAGCGCAGCTGCGTCAGGTGGCCCAGGAAGCGGCTGCCTCGGCCGCCGCTGAAGCGGTCACCGCCGAAGAGATCCAGCAGATGGTGACGCAGGCCGTCGGGAAGGAGGAGACCGGGGGTCCGGCCCCTCTAAGCGCTGCGGACGTCGAGGCGATCGTCTCCGCCGCGGTCAAGGCGATGCCGGACCAGTCGGCGCCTGAGATGGCCGATGAGGACAGATTCGTTCGCGATGTTAATGGGGACCTTGTGGAGAAACCGCGGTACGGCGGGGCAATCGCTGTCTCGACGGGTTGGATGAATGAGCAGTTTGACCCTTTCTATGGTGCCGGTACAGACCTCTCTCTCCATTTCGTCTTGGAGCAGATGGCCGACATGAACTGGTCGCTGCCCCCTGCGCCGAGGATTCGGGAAATCAAGCATGTTGTAGGTGAGCTGGCCGAAAGCTGGGAGATCTCCCCGGACTTCCTCACCTATACCTTCCACATCCGTCCGGGTGTCCAGTGGGATGATAAGGCGCCGATGAACGGTCGTGATCTGACCGCACATGACTTCGAATACACTTGGCACCGAAATCTTGGCTTATCGGAGAAGTATGGTTTTACCGAGCCAGGTAACTTCTGGTGGTTCAGCCCGGTAGCCGCGGAAACGGTTACGGCCATCGATGACAGCACGTTGGTGGTCAAGGCACATACTGCCAGGGTCGATACGATAGAGCGGCTGCTGGGCCTGTGGCAATGTTCAGGCTGTCGCGTTGTGCCCAGAGAAGTGATCGAAGAGTATGGCGACATGAAGGAGTGGCAGAACGTTGCTGGCACCGGTCCCTATCGGATCGCAGATGTCGTGCCTGATTCGACGGTCACTCTCACCAAGAATCCGAACTACTGGCAGTTGGATCCGAAATACCCCGGGCTGAAGAATCAGATCCCTTACATCGAAGAGATTAAAGTTCACAAGATGACGGACATAGCGTTGGTGCTGGCCGCGCTCCGTTCGGGTCAGCTCGCAATAACGCCCGGGGAAGGATTTAACCTTGCACGGTCGACAAGCCTCATGCGAACAAATCCTGAGATGACGGTCGTACAGATAAGGGGACGGCAAGCCTGGACCCCTCTCATGATCGGTACGCACGACCCCTTCACCGATAAGAATGTGCGCATCGCCATGCAGAAGGCGGTTAACGTATCCGAGATCAACTTTGCCTACTATGGAGGTGATGGCGATCAAAATCCTTACGGGATCATTCCCCCGGGAGGAGGTGAAGCCATTTACACACCATACGAAGAGTGGTCTGATCAGGTTAAGTGGTCGTACGAGTATGACCCGGAGGACGCTGAGAGAGTCCTCGATGAGGCTGGGTTCCCTCGCGGCGACGATGGCGTCAGATTCAGCATCGGCTGGGATGCCTGCTCTCCCTGCGGTCACGACATAGATTTGGCAATGCTCGTCACAACCTACTGGGATAAGATTGGCGTTGATGTCACAGTAAATCAGATTGCCGATCCCTCAGTATTCTATGCCAGCTCGCGTGAGGGAACGTCTGCAGAAATACATGCCGGTTATCCCCGTCACAGCGACAAATACCTTCCCGGACGCGTGAGACGACATGCCCAGGAGCCGTGGAAGAACTCGTGGGGGACGAGTAATCCGGAATATGACGCTCTCGAGGCTGAAATCAATTTGACCGCTGATCCCAAGGAGTTCAACAGGATCATCAAGGAGATGAACAATCTCTACATTGAGGAGATGTGGTCGATATCCTTGCCTGTAATTCCTGACTACATGCTGCATCAGCCGTGGCTCAAGGGGTATAAGGGTGAGTGTGGAGGCAGTCCAGAGTGGTGCACTGAGATCCTATCGTTCATGTGGGTCGATCAGGAGTTGAAGACCGATATGGGGCACTAGCTCCACACTCCTTCAAGAGACTGATGCGTCTAAGGTTGTTGGGGGGTTACGCCCTCCAACAACCACGAATGTGCAGTGCCGTTCAATCGAAGTGAGACCTGTGTACGCCGGGTACGGTGCACCCTTCTTCGGCCTTAGGCGGGCCGCCTCATTGAGGGGAAGTACAAGGTCCCATTCCGATTGAACAGAGCGACAAGCGATGGTCGGAAGCCAAGTCGTGTTGAGTTGAACTACTCTCGGGATCTGAGATGCGCGACTACCTGATCAAAAGACTGCTGTTGATTGTAGTCACACTCTTCCTAGTCTCCATCATAGTCTTTCTGATGGTCCGTCTCATTCCTGGCGACATAGTCGATGGAATTATGGCGGAGATGATGGCCAGGAGCCATGGGGGTGAGCACTGGGCTGATCGCGAGTCCATCGAGCGTTTCTTCGGTGTGGATGTGCCGATTCACGTTCAGTACGGGCGCTGGATAGGAGTATTGCCCACCCCAGATCCGTACACTGGTGAGTCCAGCTATTCCGGGCTATTTCAGGGCAGCTTGGGAAATTCTCTCCGTAATCCGAAACCGGTAACGTCGCTGATCCAGAGCAGGGTAGGAGTGACTCTTGAGCTGGGTCTCCTGGCAATTGCAGTCGGACTTGTGATATCCCTGCCCGTCGGTATCTACTCGGCGATCCGGCAGGACTCTATCTCCGACTATGTGGGGCGCACGGTCGCCGTCCTCGGTCTGGCGACTCCCAATTTCTGGCTGGCCACGATGGTTCTCTTATACCCAGCGATCTGGTGGGGTTGGTCGCCATCGATCGAGCCGATTCCGTTCTTAGAGGACCCGCTGGGAAACGTGTGGCAGTTCTTTATACCCAGCGCGATTTTGGGCACAGCCATGGCGGCTTCCACGATGCGAATGATGCGGACAATGATGCTCGAGGTGTTACGGCAGGACTACATCCGGACTGCCTGGTCAAAGGGGCTCAAAGAGCGTGTCGTGGTCACGAGGCATGCCCTGAAGAACGCGCTCATCCCGGTTGTGACAATAGTAGGCGCGGAGTTGCCCATACTGGTCGGCGGCTCCGTGATCATGGAGCAGATATTTGCCCTGCCAGGCATGGGGCGTTTCTTCATCGAGTCGCTACAGCGGAGAGACTACAGCATTATCTCTGGCGTGAACCTCGCTATCGCCAGCGCTGTGGTGTTTGCGAATCTGTTGGTCGACATATCCTACGCCTACTTGGATCCAAGGGTCCGATACAGGTAGCTGAGGGCAGAGGATGAGTCAACTCAGGGAAGTTCCCATAACCGAAGTCGAAGCGAGGAGACGCAGTGGGCTGTCCGAGTTCTTCGGCAGGCTGGTGGGTGAAAAGCGGCTGGCCGTCGTCGGGGGGGTCATAGTCCTAATACTGCTCTTCAGCGGGATCTTCGCCGATGCCCTGGCCCCCTACGAGATGAACGAGATCAACATATTCGACCGGTTTGCCTCACCGTCGTTGACGTACCCGCTCGGTGCGGACCAAGTAGGAAGAGATATCCTCAGCCGCCTGATCTTCGGGGCCCGTATCTCTGTAATCGTAGGCATGGCGGCAACTGCAATTATCGTCGTGGTCGCCGCAGCAATAGGGGTCCCCTCCGGATACTTCGGCGGAAAGTACGACATCATCCTGCAAAGGGTCGTCGACGCATGGCAGTCCTTCCCTGGGTTGCTCATCTTGCTTTCTGTCCTGTCGGTAGTGGGGCAGGGAATGTTTCAGATTGTTGTTGTGTTGGGCGTCATGGGAGGAATCCACAGCTCGAGGATCGTACGGAGTGCCGTTATCGGCATCAAAGAGAACGACTACTTTCTGGCGGCTAAGGCTATTGGCACCACCACCACCGGCATGGTCGCCCGCCACATCATGCCCAACATCATGCCGATTATGATTATCATATTTAGCATAAGCATAGGCGGAGTAATCCTGTCGGAGGCTTCCCTGAGCTTCCTCGGGTTCGGTCTGCCGCCCGAGATTCCAAGCTGGGGAGGCATGCTCAGCAGCGAAGGGCGAGAGTACATGGAGAGGAAGCCGGAGCTTGCCCTCTTCCCTGGCCTTTGCCTCACCATCGTGGTCTTCGGCATGAATATGCTGGGTGATGGCCTCAGGGACCTACTTGATCCCAGGCTCAGGGGCGGTGAATAACAAACCCCCGTCGTTTTCAGCCAACGAGCCTTTGATTGCCCACAGGCTGACGTCTAGGGTTTCTCCAAGCCGAAACTCACTCCCTTAGAACTCTCCTGTGTTGACCTCCACTCCGCGCTCTCTGAGTTGTGGGACATAGTCGTTCTTTGACGCCTTGCTTAGTGGATTGTTCGCTAGGCTGATGATGTCACCTTCAGACAGACCGCTGTTCTCCACCAGTGGCGAGATGTCAGTGATCTGGTTCTCGTCGAGATTGAGCGCGATGAGGTTGGTGAGTGAAGCCAGCGCTGAGATGTCGACTATCTGGTTGTCGTTCAGATTGAGCTCGGTGAGGTTAGCAAGAGGGGCCAGTGCAGAGATGTCGACTATCTCATTCTTCCCTAGCTCGAGCTCGACGAGGCTCGTGAGTGAAGCGAGCGGTGAGACGTCGGTCACTCGGTTGTCAAATAACCAGAGATTTGTCGCATCGGTGAGACCGACCAGTGGGGAGACGTCCGCTATCTCGTTCGATAGAAGGTTCAGTTCCTTGATGTTGGTCAGTGAAGCCAGCGGCGAAATATCACTCAGGGCATTGTACGAGAGGTTGATCTCAGTGAGATTTGTGTGTGACTCGAGCGGCGAGACGTCGCTGATCTGATTTTCGTTGAGGTTGAGCACAGTGAGGTTGGTCATCGATGCCAGTGGTGAGACGTGTTCAATAGCGTTGAATGAAAGGGTGAGGTTAGTGACGTTGGTGAGGAGAGCCAAAGATGATAGGTCGCTGATTTGGTTCGACCGAAGGTTGAGCTCGGTGAGATTCGCCAGTGACGCCAGAGGGGAAATCTCACCGCTGATCTGGTTCTTGCCAAGGTCGAGCACAGCTGAGCTCGGTCAGTGAAGCCAGCGGTGAGATGTCTGTGATTCGGTTATCGAATAGCCACAGGTCGGTCAGTTTGGTTAGTCCGGCAAGCGATGAGATGTCGACTATCTTGTTCCCCCCAACGTTGAGCCCAGTGAGCTCTGTGAGTGGAGCAAGCGGTGAGATGTCGACTATTCTGTTCCAGACTAGGTCGAGCTCTTCGAGGTCTGTGCAGTGTTCCAGTCCGGTCAGGTCAAAGACGTGAATGCTGAAAGCCGACCTGGGGCGTCCAACGTCAAGCGAAGTGATACCGTCTAGTTCCGAGACATCGATTGGACCCTCAGGTTTGTCGATAGCCTCCCTTATGGCTCGCTGAAGATCCAGGTCGGGGAACAGGGAGTCTTCGCCATTCCTCTTGTGTAGGTGCTTCCTTCGCAGCCGCCTCTGTTGCGGGAGCCTCCGTTGCGGGAGGTTGCTTTGTGGCGACTTCTCCTTCGGCGGCCTTTGGTCGAGACGGTTCTCCAGAACCGCCACAGGTGGAAAGAGTGAACGGGATTATCACGACAACGAACAGAAATAGACTCTTCCTAGCCATCTTCGCCATCCTCCTGTCACCTATAGCCAATACTGTACACCTGACAATTTTGACTTGTCACTCGTTTTCCACTACCCGTTGACAGCGGCGGCCGCAGGCACGTCTTTCGCGGTGCATCGGTACACAGCCGGTGTCACCGAGCGGTGCTGAGAGGACATCGGCCGTGCCGCGACCTCGTTCAGACACACGTCTACGGGGAGCCAGCGGCAGTTCTGTAGACCAGCTTGCTTTATCAGAGATCTCGTCCGGTCTAGCATCTTGGTCGTCAGCGGGGGATATAGTCAAGCGGTTACTATACGTCCAATGGCACTGATAAGCGAGGGCGATCGTCAAGCGGTTACAATACGTCCAATGGCACTGCTACAGGTATTCGAAGGAATCCCAGATTAGTGTAACGCAGGTCACCGTCGTTGTGAGGAACCCTGCCGAGTCGGGAAGAGCTTGGGAGGGGCTGTTCCTGGTCGATACAGGAGCGATCGATTCCTTGGTCCCCAGACCCGAGCTGGAGGCTATCGGACTCAAGCCCAAGGGTAGACGCGTCTACGGGTTCGCGGACGGTAGTGAAGTCACCGACGTGTTCATGGGGACCGTCTCGTCAGCCAGATCGAAAGTGTCCCGCTAGGGCCGCTGCTCTCATCGTTTCGCCGACGTCCACCACTGTAGGACCGTCGGGCGAAAGCACAACCTCTGCGATTTCAGCGTCGGTCAAGGTGAATGTCCGCTCCCCGTCCAGGGCAATAGTCGCTGGACGGGAGGAGACGGTACTTCTGTAGCCCGGGGTCATGACCTCCCAGCTCCGGACTTTCACCGTCTGGACGATCCCAGGCGCCACGGGGGCCCGAACTGACTCACCTCCGGGGCCAAGCCGAATGTGGATACCCTCTTGTGACCCCGGTGCAAGCGGTCGTAGCTGAGCGCCGATGGCGGACAGCCCTATGCTGGAGGTGTCGGCACGACAAAGAAAGACCTCTTCGAGCGTCTCCGTGTCCCAGATCGCCCTGGAGCTGACGGATCGCTCAGACGAGATGGCCAGGTCTACTAGCGCCACCTCGACTGTCTCGCAGCCGATCGCAAGCTCCAACCGGCTGCCACGCAGCGTCACCTCGCCGACGTCAACGGCGCCCGTGGCAATGAGGCCGGCGGCCATACCGGCGACGGTGCCCTCGACCGTGGTAGGAAAGACGTTATTGGTCCCCGTAGAGATCGGCAGGATGGGGATGTCGCCCGACTCTTTGGCCACCACCCGGTTGGTGCCGTCACCTCCGAGGGTGACGATACAGCCGACCCCCGCTTCCCGCATGTGCCGTGTCGCGGTAGTAGAGTCGACGTCCTCGTGGAACACGGGCATATCGACGAACTCGCAGTCGAGGTCGAAGCTCGATCCTTTCAGCGCCCCCTCGCCCAGCATCGCCGAATCCGGCATGAAGAGGACCCTGTCGACGCCGACGGCGTCCAGCCCGGCCAGCACCCGCTTGAGGATGTTGACCTTCTCGTGATTGGGAACGAATCGGCCCTGGGCAACCAGCCTGCGGATGTCTTTGCCGGCCGCGGGATTCGCGACAATGCCGACCAGGGCCAACCGTCAGGCCTCGTCGGGCGCGGCCGCCAGGGATTGGGGTGACTCCAGCCTGTTTCCGAGGGAGCGCATGAACTCGGCGACGGGGATTCCGTCGAGTGCTCGGTGGTCGAAGGTCACGCTCAGGTGCATCATCGAGCGCACGGCGATCTCACCCTCGTGGACGACCGGCTTCTCCGCGGCGCGGCCCAGTCCGAGTATTGCCACCTGCGGCGGGTCGATGATGGGCGTGAACGCGTCAATGTCGTAGTTGGACAGCGCCGTGATTGTGAAGCCGGCGCCCGTTACGTCATCGAGGCCCAGCTCCCCCTTCCGCGTCCTGTCCGCCAGGTCGCGCATTCCGCGTGCCAAGCCCAGCAGGTCCAAAGAGTCGGCGCCTCGGAGGACCGGGACGACAAGACCGTCGGGGACAGCCATCGCCAGACCGATGTTCACCTCCTTAAGCAGCAGAACATCTCCGTCGACCAGGTGAGAGTTGAGCCTAGGGTGGGCCTGCAGCGACTCGGCAACCGCGGCGATGATGATGTCTTGGTCCAACGGACGCAGCCTGTGCGGACGCCAGGCGGAGACGAGCGACTCCCTGAGCTTCATCAGATCCGTGACGTCTACCTCGGTGGTGAGGGTCACCTGGGCCATGGTGCTGACGCTCATGGACATTCGGTCGGCGATAGTCTTTCGGAGGCCGGTCAAAGGTATCACGTCGCGCACAGCATCCGACCGCACCGCGGCAGCGCCCATCTGGGCGATCGCCGCCTCCACGTCTGTGACTAGAATCCGACCGCCTGGGCCTGAACCGTTCACGTCCCCGAGGTCGATGCCCTCCTGCCGGGCGAGCATCCTCGCCCGGGGGACTACCTGGACCTGCGGCCTCTGCCCCGCCTCGATTGCGTCACGTACGTCCTGCTCTGTGATGCGTCCACGGGGACCCGTCCCGGATACGGCATCGAGGTCTATGCCGCTCTCCCGCGCCAAGCGCCTGGCGACCGGCGTGACCTGCCGCGCGGCTCCCGAAGTCGGTCGTGCACCCCTGTCGCGCCGTCGCCTTCGGGCGCCGGTTGGGGAGGAGGATGCTCCCGGTTCCGGCCGGGGCGGGTTTTCGCCCGGCGCACCTATCACGGCTACGATCTCGCCCACTTTGACCAGGGAGCCTTCCGTGGCGACGATATGGGCAACGACCCCCGATGCGGGTGACTCGAGCTCCGAGTTGATTTTGGCCGTCTCGACCTCGACCAGCGGCTGCCCTTCGGCGATCTCGTCGCCTTCGTCGACGAGCCACTTGGTCAGGGTCCCGTCTTCCATGTTCATGCCCCACTGAGGGAGCAGCACGTTGGTGGCCATAGGGATCTACTCCAGAGTGGTGTAGACCGCGTCGATAATCTTCTCCTCGTTGGGGAAGACCAGCGGCTCGAGCGCCGGGCTGAACGGAAAATGGCAGTCGAGGCTGGCGACCCTCTCGATCGGCGACTGCAGGCTCCAGAAACCTTCCTGAGCGACGATCGCCGAGATCTCCGAGGCTACGCTGCAACTCTTGTGGGCCGGGTCCACGATGACCAGGCGGCCGGTCTTCTCGACCGAGTCGAGTATCGTCTTCGCGTCCAGGGGGACTATCGTCCTGGGGTCGATCACCTCGACGGATATGTCCTCCTCGTCCAGTGTCTCGGCGACGGCCATAGCGCGCCGCACCATGCCGGAGATCGCGACGACGGTGACGTCCGTGCCTTCGTGCTTGACGTCGGCCACGCCGAAAGGTATCGTGTGATCGCCATCTTCGACCTCCCCGCGCGTTCCGGAGAGGCTGTTGTCTTCGAAGAACATGACCGGGTCGTTGTCTCTGATGGCGGATTTCAGGAGCCCTTTGGCATCCGCGGGAGTCGAGGGGATGACAATCTTCAGCCCAGGCATGTTCATGATCATAGGGTATGGCCTGTCCGTGTGGTGTGCCGCGCTGTTGGCGCCATAGATCATGCCCCATCTGTAAACGATGGGCAGGTTCACCTGTCCCCCGAACATGAACCGCATCTTCGCAGCCTGACTGATCATCTGGTCCATGGCCACCCACATGAAGCTGGCCAGCGACTGGACTATCGGCCTCATCCCAACGGCAGCAGCTCCGACGGCGGCCCCCATGAAACCGTTCTCCGACAGCGGCGTGTCAATGACGCGATCGCCGAACTCCTGGGACAGCCCGCCGGTCACCCCGTAGATACCGCCGCGAATGCTCTCGCCCATGATGAACACGCTCTCGTCGCGCCGCATCTCCTCTTTGATTGCGGCGTTGAGCGCGTCTGAGTATGTCATGTCAGGCATGAAATCTGCCTCCTATCTACCCGGAACTCTGGTCGATTGCGAAGAGAGACCCCTTCTTCGTAGTGGCGCGAACCGCCCTTCCGACTCCTGTCACCTAAACTGGGAGGGGGTCGGCAAACATGTCCGTAAACAGGTCGTCAGCGTCCGGATAGGGGCTCTCGCGTGCAAACTCCAGTGCCTCCGCGATGGTGTCCGCTACATCCTCACGCACTGCTTCGATCTCTTCAGCCGAGGCGATCTCCTGCTCCATTAGCCAGCGCGAGTGCAGAAGGATGGGATCGCGCTGACGCCAGCGCGCGACCTCTTCCTCGGACCTGTACTGTTCGCGCAGGATGCGGACCAGGCCCTCCGAGTGGTCCTCGTATCGATACGTTCGGGCCTCCATCAACGTTGGACCCAGCCCCGCTCGGCCCCTGTTCACGGCCTGAACGGTCGCCTCGTACATGGCGTTTACGTCCTGACCGTCGACAAGTACGCCGGGCATGTCATAGGCGGCGGCCCGGTCGGATATATTCTCCACCGCTACCGACTCTTTGAAGCTCGTGGTCACCGCGTACTGGTTGTTCTCGCACAGGAAGATGACAGGCAGGTCCCAGATCGCCGCGAGGTTCATCGCCTCGTGACACGCGCCCTGGTTGCTCGCGCCGTCCCCGAAGAACGCGACGACGACGCGATCGGTGCCCTGCATCTTGCTGCCCAGGGCGGCGCCAACTGCAACCGGGAGGGCCGAGGCGACGATGCCAGACTCCCCCAGGATGCCGATTTCGAAGTCCGCCAGGTGCATCGAGCCTCCCTTGCCCTTGCAGTAGCCCGTGGCTTTGCCCAGAAGCTCCGCCATTGCGCGTCGGACGTCCCCTCCCTTGGAGATAGGGTGACCGTGAGACCGGTGGTTCCCGGTGATGTAGTCGTCGTCGCGAAGCGCTGCGCAGGCGCCGACTGCGACGGCCTCCTCTCCGATGTAGCAGTGGGCCATGCCCACCAGCTCCCCTCGCTGGACCAGCTGCTTGACGTTCTCCTCGAACTCGCGAATCAGCATCATCCGTCGGAGCATCAGCATATAAAGGTCTCGCCCTTGTTCCATTCCAACCTCCTCCGACCCTCGTCGTATGAGCCGCGCCCGCATCTTATCTGAAGCGTCATTCGTAGACAACAATCCCGGCATCTTGTCCGCACGAGCGCGAGGGCCGGGTACAGACCAAGGCCGCGTAAAGTAGACCAACTCTTCAAACACCGCCCTCCCATTTCCGCGGAAGCGGGGACCCACCAGCAGCTACGCGAATCCAAACTCGATCCCGGCCAACTCCCTCCTCTCGATGCCCCTCTCGTGTGCACCCAACCGAAATCCACCGCCTACCATTTGAGCTGCGATGTCGGTGGGTGTGGGCGGTTCGCGAACCGCCCCTACGGGCATCTGGCGAGTAGGCGGTGGATTTCGACCCAATCCAAATCCTTGACAAGCTAAGAGGGTCGTGATACAAAGGCCTCCAAGGTGTGTGGATCGTTGTGAAGTGCTGAGAAGCGCGCTGAAGTTCGTGGATTCGCCCGGTCTTTGCTGGCACAGGCACGGAATACATTGGATTCGAGCAAAGGATGAGAAGGAGGAGAGAGAATGGGTAAGGTTCTTGGATATCGGCTAGCCTTGGTCGCCGGACCGGCGATCATGCTTCTGGTCCTCGCCGCGGCCTGCGGCGCGACGGAGACCGTGGAGGTCCCCGGCGAGACCGTCGTCATCGAGAAAGAGATCGTCAAAGAGGTGATGGTGCCCGGGGAGACTGTGGTGGTCGAGAAGGTCGTCACGGAGACGGTTGAGGTACCGGGCGAGACCGTCGTGAAAGAGGTCGTCAAGGAGGTACGAGTCCCTGGTGAGACCGTAGTCGTCGAGAAAGTCGTTACGGAGACGGTCGAGGTACCGGGCGAGACGGTCGTGGTCGAGAAAGAGGTTGTCAAGGAAGTACAGGTTCCCGGCGAGACCGTGGTGGTCGAGAGAGAGGTCGTGAAGACCATCGAGGTTCCCGGCGAGACCGTGGTGGTCGAGAAGGAAGTGCCTGTTGAGGTGGTGGTCATCAAAGAGGTGATGGTCGACACGATGATGGACGACGCCATGGTCAACCCGGGCAGAGTCATCGTGATGTCGACCACATTCGGCGGTGAACGCTTCAGCCAACGGGGTTCCAGCCCAACCGACTACGAACGGCAGTTCCACGGCTACCTCATCGACGCCGACGTCATCGATGGGAGAATGATCATAGTCCCTGGTCTTGCCAGGAGATGGGAGCTGTCGGATGACGGAAAAACCACGAAGTACACCATCAGGGAAGGCGCCAAGTTCCATGACGGCACCGAGATAGAGATCGAGGATGCGCTGTGGTCGCTCCGCAACAGCATGGGTCCTGGAGCTTTCGAGTACGGTGTAGGGGCGGGCATCCGCTACGCTCAGAATATGGAGAGCATAGACATCACGGGACCCGACGAGATCTCTGTCATCAGCAAAGTCTCGATCCCGGAGATGCACCGATACACGGCGAGGGGATCGGGCACAGCCAGTGTCAGCGCAGTCTTTCCCAGGCGGCCGAACCTCTACGATGAGCAGGGAGAGCTGGCTTACGACCTCAATCCGATCGGAGCCGGCCCCATCAGGCTGCGGGAACATAAGCTGAACGAAAAGATGGTCTTCGAGCGCTTCGACGACTACTACCACCAGCCCGCGAACGGCTTCTTCCAAGACCAGAGGCTGAAGTTCCGGACCCTGGAGTTGCAGCTCGCTCCTGACGAGTCCACGCGCGTCGCTGCTTTGAGGGCCGGCAACGCGGACATGGGCCGTGTCACGCTCCAGCAGCAAGACCAGATCGAGGCCGGCGGCGGACAGCTCATCTGGAGCGACGAAGCCAGGGCGTTCATGATCATGCCCGAGGGATGCGAGCTGGACTCTATCCCATGCTTCGACAAGAGGGTGCGCCACGCCCTCCAGTATGCGATCGACAAGGTGACCATGCAGAACAGGCTCTGGGGTGGTCCGGAAGTCATGCAGGTCAAGGGCTGGTTCATGGTTACCAACAGCACCATCGGCTACAGCCCTGAGCTCGACCCGTTCCCCTACGATCCGGAGATGGCACAGCAGCTGCTCGCAGAAGCAGGCTATCCCGATGGGGAGGGCTTCCCCAAGATGACAATCAACACCTACATCTCTCCCTTCATCCCCTTCATGGTCGAGTCGGCAACGCTGGCCGCCGAGAGCATAAGCAATGCGCTGAACATCGAAGTGGACGTGAAACAGCACGATAAGTCGGCACTGGGACGCGGACGACACTTCGAACCGTCAGAGTACGAGGGCCAGTTGTACTGGGGCGGCAACGATGGCAGGATGAGCGCGGTGGGAATCGTCGGGGGCTCCTACTCGAACAGCGATCTAGCCACGAACCCGAATTTCGGGACACACCTCCACAACAACCAGTCGCTACTGGACATGTACGAGGAGGCCCGTACCACAGTCGGCCGGAGCGGTGAGCACGCGGCTTGGAACGAGTACTACAAGATCCTGAGGGAAGAGTCTTATCACTTCGGCCTCGGGTACCTCAATCTGCCTTGGGGCGTGGGGCCGCGCATCGTGACGTGGCAGCCCCACCCGCTGTCTCAGCACGCCACCGCCTTCCACACGATCGTCCTGAAGGAAGAGTAGCCCCCAATTGTATAGGGGCAGGGTTTGAATCCTGCCCCTATACGGCCCGTCGGGGCAGTGCGGTCGCGAATCGGGGACGCTCCGAAATGACCGGGGGCGTCCCCAGGGATACTTCATGCAACGCTTCATCATAAGACGCTTTGGACAGGCCATCGTCACCCTGCTTCTCCTCAGCTTGGCGGTCTTCATCGGCGTATTTCTGTCCGGGGACCCTGCGGAGCGTCTGCTTGGGGAAGATGCCACCCCCGAAATGCGCATTCAGCTCAGGAAGAACCTGGGCTTGGACCGGCCTCTACCCGTGCAGTACGGCGAGTTCTTGTTGAACCTCGTTCAGGGTGACATGGGCAATTCCTGGTTGTCGGGGCGACCTGCTCTTGACATGCTGATCGAAGTCATCCCAGCGACACTGCAGCTCGCCATCCCATCTATGCTTCTGATCCCGCTGCTTGGCATCCCGCTCGGTGTCGTTTCTGCGGTAAAACGGGACACCATCGTGGACCGCTCGCTGAAAGTATTTGCCGCACTGGGCATTGCCACCCCCGGATTCTGGATCGCAATCATGCTGGTGCTCCTGTTCGGAGCGATACTCCAGTGGCTCCCCACCCATGGCAGGGGAGGGCCCAGCCACTACGTCCTGCCGCTGTTTATGCTCACGTGGGGCGGAATATCGGCCAACATACGCGTCGTCCGTTCCAGCATGTTGGACGTGCTGGACAGCGAGTACGTCAGGTTCGCGCGTGTTAAGGGTCTCGGCGAGCAGCTGGTCGTCTACAAACACGCTCTCAAAAACGCCGTGTTTCCCGCCCTTACCATGGGGGGCTTGATGGTTGCGGGCCAGCTCAACGGCTCCGTGCTCGCGGAGATCATATTCGCCTGGCCCGGGATGGGCCGCCTTGCAGTCAGCGCAATCGATTCGCGAGACTACGCCGTTGTCCAAGTCACGGTCCTGGCCACCGGGGTGCTGTTTATCGTTTGTTCCCTGATCGTGGACTTACTCTACGCCTACGTTAACCCCAGAGTCCGGTTCGACTAGCAGGGAGTGGCCGTTGGTAGCTGAGCTGACTCCAGATAGAGGCTCGATCTCCCGGTTGCGCAGTGCGTTTCAGGAGACCAAGAAGCTGCGCCTGCCCTGGCTGGCCCTATCGCTCATTGCCCTTCTGCTGATCTGCGCCGCTTTCGCCGAGCTGTTGGCGCCCTACGATCCGACGGACACTCACATTTTGGATGCCAAGCTCGCGCCAGGCGAGAACTGGGACTATCCGCTTGGCACCGACATCCTGGGCCGTGACATGCTGAGCCGGCTCATATTCGGCGCGCGCACCAGCGTCTTAATCAGCATGACCGCCCTTATCACCGGCGCGGCGGCGGGCACCGCGCTGGGGCTGGCTTCCGGCTACCGGGGTGGATGGGTCGACTCCCTCATCATGCGGGTCTGCGACGCCGCTTTCGCATTCCCTGGCATACTTCTGGCTTTGATTTTCGTGATCCTTATGGGGGCCGGCATCCGGGTCATCCTCTTCGCCGTCGTCATCGGTGTCTGGGCTGGATACGCTCGCATGATTCGCGGCGAAGTCCTCGCCATAAAAGAGATGGACTTTGTCACCCTGGCCAGAATGACCGGCGTCAGCCCACCGATCATCGTCATACGACACGTTTTCCCAAACGTGGTCAACCTACTTGCGGTCATAACCAGCATGTCGGTGCCGGGCGTCATACTCGTGGAAGCCGGCCTCAGCTTTCTCGGACTGGGCCTGCCGCCCGGCGCGCCCGGATGGGGAATTATGGTGAATGAGGGACGGGCGGTCATACTGGATGTCTGGTGGCTGTCCGTATTACCCGGCGTCGCCATCACCGTTGTCGTCATGGCATTCAATTTCCTCGGAGACTGGCTGCGCGACTATCTGGACCCCAGGCTAAATGAGGCAGGGATTTAGGATGCGAGACCGCGGTTTCCCAACCACCATGGACGATGACGTAGTCCTCAGAGTTGAAGACCTCCGGACGTACTTCCACATGAGCTCGGGTGTCGTGAAAGCGATCGACGGCATCAGCTTCGAGTTGCGCAGAGGAGAGACGCTCGGCATCGTTGGGGAGTCAGGGTGCGGAAAGAGCATGACGGCCTGGTCCATCCTGGGACTGCTACCCGGAGCGTCCGGCCGCATCGAGAGCGGTCGAATCTTGTACATGGGCGAAGACCTGCTGAAGAAGGACCCTTCTGAGATGCGAGAGATACGTGGCAAGGGTATCTGCATGGTCATGCAGGACCCGCTGACATCGCTCAACCCCGTCTTCAGCATTGCCACGCAGATGCTGGAGACCCTAAGACTGGACCTCAATGAACCCGTTTCCAGGCTGCGCGCGCGGGCGGTGAGGCTCCTGACAAACGTTGGAATTCCATCGCCCGAAGCCCGCCTGGATGCCTTCCCGCATCAGATGAGCGGTGGTATGCGCCAGCGAATAGTCGGCTCGATAGCAATGTCGCGTTCACCCAACATACTGATCGCCGATGAACCCACGACTTCGCTGGACGCCACGATCCAGCTGCAGTACCTCCGGCTTCTAAAGCAGATCCAGGCGGAGACCGGTGCGGCGATCATCTTCATAACGCACGACTTCGGCGTGGTGGCCCGAATGTGCGACAGGGTCGCCGTGATGTATGCAGGAAAGATCGTCGAGCAAGCGGACGTAGTCGAGCTTTTCGATCACCCCAGCCATCCCTACACGGAAGCTCTGCTGCGGTCGGTGCCCGACCTCGATCAAGACCTGGACTTCCTCCCGTCCATCGAGGGACAGCCCCCTGAGCTTGACGCCCTGCCGGTTGGGTGCTCTTTCGCTCCACGCTGCCAGTACGCGTTCGAAAAGTGCGAAGAGTATCCGCCGGAGTTCACGGTTGCCGACAAGCATCTGGCTAGTTGCTGGAGGCATGATGATGCAGACTAACGGCCATGAGTCCGCCGCGGAACTGATACGCGTCGTCAACCTGAAGAAGCACTACCCAGTAACCAAGGGGCTCGTCTTTCAGCGCGCGATTGGGCAACTCAAAGCAGTTGACGGCATCACTTTCGAAATCGGTGAAGGTCAGACGTACAGCCTGGTGGGCGAGTCAGGTTGCGGCAAGACCACCACCTCTCGGCAGATTCTAATGGTGGAGACTCCGACCGCAGGGGAGGTCTACTATAGGGGCAGGTCTATCAGCGAGTTCGGGGGGCAGGAGCGCAGCGAGTTCCGGGCGTCGGTACAGGCCGTCTTCCAGGACCCCTGGAGCTCACTCAACCCCAGGATGAAGGTCGCCTCGATCGTCTCCGAGCCCCTCATAACCCACCAGAGACTGACGAAGCAGGAAGTCAGGGCTAGAGTCAACGAGCTATTGGAAGTTGTGGGTCTCCAATCGTCACACAGCGACCGATACCCCCACGAGTTCAGCGGTGGCCAGCGGCAGCGCATCGCCATAGCCCGGGCGCTGTCGACACAGCCCAAGCTGATCGTGCTGGATGAGCCTGTGTCGGCGCTGGACGTGTCCATTCGTGCCCAGATCCTCAACTTGCTCAAAGAGCTCCAGGGGACTTTCAACCTCAGCTACCTTCTGATCTCTCATAACCTTGCAAATGTTCGGTACATGAGCCAGAAGGTGGGCGTGATGTACCTGGGTAAGCTGATAGAGGAGGCAGAGCCTGTAGAACTGTTCACGAATCCCCTGCATCCGTACACCAGGGCTTTGATCTCGGCGTCCCTCCCAGCTCATCCGCGGCGGCAGCGAGAGGAGATAGTGCTCAGAGGAGAGATCCCGCCGCCGCTCAATCCACCGTCGGGATGCACGTTTCACACTCGCTGTCCCGTCGCGTTCGAGCCTTGCCCAACCGACGTACCGGAGTTCCGGGAAGTCCAACCTGGCCACAGCGTCTCCTGCCACCTCCACTAGCACTCACGCTTCAGAGTGAGGCTCGCTGAGTAGCCTAAGAGACAGCAGCGATGTTCCTGGGGGCACCCGGGATGGACAGGGCGAATCCAGCTCCCGCTCAACCGCCTGGCCGGTAGGTCATCGCCAATTCCAGTCCCGGCGCTGACATATTTACGATACGATCTGGGCGCGGCAGGCGCGTTTGCGCCAGGAACGCAAAGTTGAGAACTACCGAGGATGGTGCAATGAAGATCACGGGAATCAAGACGAATATCTTCTCGTCGCGGCACCGCAACGCGAAGCGAAACTGGCTCGTCCTCCGGCTCCAGACCGACGAGGGTCTCGAGGGCATCGGCGAGGCGTCAATGCTCTCATACGATCCGGTCGTCGCCGATCTGCTCGAGCAGTGGACGGAGGCGTACCTTATCGGGAAAGACCCGATGGCCCACGAGCTCCACTGGATGCGAATGCACCAGGATAACCAGGGTCGGGGAGGGCGCCTCTTCTCGACCGCGCTGTCGGGGATCGACATCGCACTTTGGGACCTGAAGGGAAAAGCCCTCGGCGTTCCCGTCTACCAGCTCCTCGGTGGTCCCATCCGGGACAAGATTCGAGTCTATGCGAACGGCTGGTACACGAACCCCGGGACGCCCGAGCAGAACGCCGAAGAGGCCCTTCACGTCGTTGAGATGGGATACACGGCGATGAAGTTCGACCCCTTCGGACAGCACAACTACTACACGATATCCCCAGAGGAGGCGAAACTGGCAGAAGACCGCGTGGCCGCCGTACGGGAGGCGGTCGGCCCTAACGTCGAGATACTCGTGGAGGTGCACGCCAAGTTCAACGTGTACACCGCGATACACCTCGGCCAGCGCCTGGAGAAGTACCGTCCGTTCTGGTTCGAGGAGCCGGTCTCGCAGGAGAACGTCAGCGAGATGGCGCAGGTCCGCCAGCAAGTCAACATTCCGATCGCGACCGGTGAGCGCCTATACCTGAAGTTCCCGTTCTACGAGCTGATCAAGGCTGACGCCGTGGACATCCTGCAGCCGGACATGTGTAACGCGGGCGGTATCACCGAGCTCAAGAAGATCGCCGCAATCGCGGAGCCGAGGCACGTAGTAATGGCTCCGCACAATACGAACTCCGCAGTTGGAACGGCGGCGAGCTTCCACCTGGATGCCGCAACCCCGAACTTCCTCATCCAAGAGTACCACGCCGAGTTCTACGAGCCCCACTACTTCGAAGTCTTCGACGGGCTTCCGAGGCAGAAAGGTGGCTACGTCGATCTCCCCGAGGGGCCGGGCCTCGGGCTAACGTTCAACGAGGACGTCGCAAACAGGCATCCGTACCTGCCGCTCGGAGTCCGAGAGCACGGCATCTGATGAAGATCCTCGGAATCGAGACCTCGTGCGATGAGACCGCGGCGGCGGTCATCGAGGACGGACGTCACATCGTCTCGAACGTAGTCGCGACACAGGTCGACATGCACGCGCAGTACGGTGGTATCGTCCCTGAGATCGCCTCTCGCCAGCACATGCGGACGATCATCCCCGTCGTTGACCATGCGCTAGAGGACGCTGGAATGGAGCTGGCCAACCTCGACGGTGTCGCCGTGACGCATGGTCCCGGCCTCGCGGGGGCGCTGCTGGTCGGCGTGAACACTGCCAAGGGTCTCGCGCTCTCCCGCGATCTGCCGTTCGTGGGGATCAACCACCTAGAGGGTCATGTCTACGCCGCGTGGCTGGAAGACGGAGTCGATCCCGAGGCACGTCCGGGATTTCCCATTCTCTGCCTGATCGCCTCCGGGGGGCACACCGACCTGGTTCTGATGGAGGACCACGGGATCTACCGGCTGATCGGCAGGACGCGCGACGACGCCGCGGGCGAGGCATTCGACAAGGCGGCAAGGGTTCTCGGCCTGGGATTCCCCGGCGGCCCGGAGATTCAGCGGGTCGCGGCGGGCGCTGTCGGGTCAGAGCCGGACCTTCCCAGGCCAAGGATCAGGAACTCCCTCGACTTCAGCTTCAGCGGACTGAAGACCGCGGTGCTGCGGCGGGCCGAGCTCAAGGGAATGTATCCCCCTCCCGAGGATGGAGAGCTCGACGCCTCCGAGGTCTCAGAGGTCGCTTTCGCATTCCAGGAGGCGATCGTCGATTCGATAGTCCGCCGCACGGTCGAGGCCGCGAAGACGCACGGCGCCGAGGGGATTCTGCTCGGTGGCGGCGTCGCGGCAAACACCCATCTGCGGGAGGAGATGTCGCACCGGTCGCCCGTCGAGGTTATCGTGCCCAGGCCAGGGTTGTGCACCGACAACGGCGCCATGATCGGCGCGGCGGCGCACTTCGTCATGAAGCGTGGGATCCAATACGCTTGGGACCTCGACGTGGTCCCCAGTCTGCGTCTCGGCTAACGCGGCGCGAACGTCCCGCCCGTGTCGGAACTCGGACCGGCCTTGAGGGTGTAGAGGTCGTTGATGAATCCGTGAACGGCGTCAGCCTCGGCCTGAGGGTCGAACGACCACCGGATCTCCGACGCCCCGACTTTGAAGACCGCGGACGGCTTAGACGGCTCTGTCAGCCGGTTGACTATGAGGTACACGCCCATCCCGAAAACCACTATCGCAGCGGCGTACTTCCAGACAGTTTGATCGATCATCATGAAGAGGATCGCGCTGAGCGCAAAGGCGAGTGCCGCCCACAAAAACGCGCTGTAGCCCTGGCCTGCAGCCGAAATCTCAACAGCGTCGACCTCGTGGACGGACGCTACAATGGACTCCCTGCGATCGTTACCGTCGGACAGGTGGATTATTCGGCTGTCCGTAAGCAACAGCGCCTCGTGATGGCCCGTCGACAGCCGGCCGTTCCCGCCCTTCGACTGCAGCGCGACCGTAACGCGCTCTCCGTCGATCAGTTGAAGACCATCGAAGTCCAAGTCGGCCGTATTCAAACGTCACGTCCCCAGGTTCCTACGAATCCGCCCAATCATATCAACGACAAGTAGCACCCGCCACCAATGGACGCCCCCCGAATCCTGTGGTAGCCTCTCATCGGCCACCGCACCACGAGTTCACGCACCCGGAGTCCTGCATGGAACGTCCCGTCTTCAAGCCGTTGGGAACTCCGTCCGAGGAGTTGGACACCCCGTCCCTAGTCATCGATCTGGACGTTCTCGAGTCGAACATCGACAAGGTCCACGGCTTCTTTGCAGAGTCGGAGGGTTCTAAGCTCCGCCCAAGGCTGGACTCGCATCTTTGCAACGCGATCGGTCACATGCAGTGGCGAGCAGGCGGAACGGTCGGCGGCGAGGCGGTCTCCACAATCAGTCAGGCAGAGTCCTTCAGCCAGCACGGATTCGAGGACCTGTCGATCACCAACGTAGCGGTCACGGCGTCCAAGATCCGGCGTGTAGCGACCCTGGCAAAGCGAGTAAATCTGACTGTCGGCTCCGACAGCGCGGCGAATGTAGACGATCTCGCCGATGCAGCAGTGGCGGCGGACGCCGAGCTAGGCGTGGCTGTGCTTGTCAGGACAGGCAACGACGCAATTGGCGTCACTCCGTCCGCGGCCGCTGAGATCGCTGCGCGTATCGAGACGGCGTCGAGCCTCAGATTCGCCGGCCTTGTCTCGACCGGACTGGCGGTCTACGCCGAGGACCGCGATGAGCGCGCCGCGCTCACCGCTAGCGAGATCGAGCCCCTACTCGAGGCCGCGGTCGAGTGCCGGAAGGCTGGATTCGAGCCGCCCACGATCGCAAGCGCCGGATCGGCCAACTACGACTGCCTCGCCGCCATAGACGGAGTGACCGAGGTGATCGCCGGGTCTTACGCGCTGATGGACAGCGCCCTGGCGGCATCCAGGTCAGAACTGGCGCCGGCGGCCAGGATCCTCACGACCGTTATGAGTCACCAGGACCACGGACTTGTCTGGCTGGATGCGGGGCAGAAGGCCACGAGCATCGACACTGGCATGCCCTCAGTACCGGACGTGTCGGGCGGGTCGGTGCCGAGGATGAGCGCCGAGCACGGCAGCCTGGTTCTGGACGAGGGTGCAAGCTGGGAGCTCGATTTGGGCGCCAAGGTCTGGCTGGTACCCCACAGCATTGCGAACACGGTTAACGTGTACGATTTCATCCACGTAGTCAGGAACGGCAGGCTGGAAGCAGTTTGGGACGTTTCGGCCCGCGGCCTGTACGAGTAAGGATTCAATATGACCGTCACTCGCCCGATGATCGGTACTCCGGTATCCGACCTCGAAACACCCGCGATCCTCATTGACCTTGATGCGCTGGACCACAACTACGGGTTCGTCTCGCAGCTCTATGCAGATACGGCATGCAAGATGCGCCAGCACTCGAAGAACATCAAGACGCCGGCGATCATGCAAAAGCAGATCGACGCCGGCGGCACCGTCGGAGGCGTGTGTGCCGCGAAGGTGTCCGAGGCCGAGGTGATGGTCGAAGGGGGCATCCCCGACATTCTCATAACCAGCCAGGTCGTCACACCGGACAAGATCGCGAGGGTCTGCTCTCTCGCGCGCTCCGCCGACGTGAAGGTTGCCCTCGACGACGATCGCAACCTGCGCCTACTGTCGGCGATCTCCGCGCAGCATGGAACGGACGTCGGGGTCGTCATCGAGGTGAACACCTCCATGGATCGAGCGGGGATCAGGAGTCCTGAGCAGGGGATCGAGCTCGCCAGGCTGGCGACCGAGCTTCCGGGCGTTACGTTCAGAGGCGTGATGAGTCACCAATCGATTTCCGGCAACCCGGACCGTGAGACGCGGTTCGCTGAGGGACGGCGGTGGATTCAGATTTGCCTAGACGCGAAACACGCCATAGAGGACGCGGGCATTCCAGTCGAGATCGTCTCCACAGGGGAGACCTTTACGATCGACGTGGCAGCGGAGCTGCCCGAGGTGACCGATATCCAGGGCGGCACGTATGCGCTGATGGGCCTCAACTGTGAGTACATGGAGGACTTCCAGCACGCGGTCAAGGTGTTGGCAACCGTCGTGAGCAGGCCTGATGACCGGACTGCGATCGGGGACGTCGGATACAGGGCGCTGGCCTCCCCGAACGGCGTGCTTCCGGACGTGGAGGGGAGGGGGGAGATCGGCGTTGTCTCGCTCGGCCCAGATCACTGTGTCCTCAAGGTATACCCACAGATGCCGCTCAACGTCGGTGATCAGATCCTACTGCTCAGCGCCCAGCAGGACATCATGGTCAACCGCTGGGATCAGTTCATAGGCATCAGGGACGGTGCCGTGGAAGCAGTCTGGCCAATCCTCGCCCGCGGCTGCCACCACTAGCGGTGATCGAAATTCACCGCCTGAGTCCGGCGTGTCTCCGTCCTTAGCGGGACAACCCCTAACCCAGGTGCATAGTCCCTCGCTGCTACTCTGCGTCTTTCGTAGAGGCAAGCGTAAGAGGCAGTTCACCTAGCCCCGTCTCTCCCGCGAAAGTATGTCCCGTAACCCGAGACGGAGCCTGCCGCGTGCCCCGATACGGGGGCGGAAGTCCCGTATGCCGCGGCATGCGGCGCAGTGGAGACGATCGAGGTTCCGGGAGAGACCGTGGTGGTGGAGAAGGAGGTCGTCAAGACGGTCGAAGTACCGGGCGAGACCGTCGTCAAAGAGGTGGTCAAAGAGGTTCAGGTGCCAGGCGAGACTGTCGTGGTGAAGGAGGAAGTCGTCAGACAGGCGGAGGTACCCGGCGAGACCGTCATCGTGGAAAAGGTGGTGAGGGAAACGGTAGAGGTCCCCGGTGAGACCGTGGTGGTGGAGAGAGAGGTCGTCAAGACCGTTGAGGTCCCAGGTGAGACCGTGGTCGTGGAGAAAGAGGTCGCTATACCTGTTGAGATCGTGAAAGAGGTGCCGGGTAAGAAGTATGTGACAGACCCCGTCACCGGCAAGGCGGTAATCGCTCCAGAGTATGGCGGGACACTTACCCAAGGCCTGAAGCAAAATCCCGGCGCAACCGACGCCTATGTTGGCTCTTACGCGTTATACATCACCAGTGGCGTTGTAGAGAAACTGGCCATGGTGGACTGGGCAATAGATAGGGACACGTATCCTTTTATCGGCGGCTACCAGGCGCCTGAATTCGCCCTAAAGGGGGCGCTGGCTGAAGACTGGGATGTTTCCAGGGACGGCCTCACCTATACCTTCAACATCCGCCAAGGCGTTCACTGGCATAATAAGGCGCCGATGAACGGGCGAGAGCTAGTTGCCAAGGATGTGGAACATTCCTATCACCGTTATTTGGGTCTGGGCAGCGGCTTCACCGAACCTTCCCCACAGGCAGGCGCCCTCAGAGCTTTGCCTTGGGAATCGATATCGACCACCGACGAGTCGACGGTTGTTATGAAGTTGGCTGAGCCAAAACTCGGTGCTCTGGCGACTATGTTGGACTGGCACGGTATGGTTATACAGCCCCCCGAGGTAATCGCGGAACACGGGGACATGCAGGATTGGAGGAATGTGGTCGGCACCGGGCCCTTTACGGTGACTGAAGTGGTCCCGGAAAGCTCTGTGACCTGGGATAAGAATCCCGACTATTGGGGCTACGACGAAAAGTACCCGGAGAACCGCTTGCCCTATGTTGATCAGATGAAGGGACTTGTCATCCCGGAAGTGCCCACACTGCTGGCGGGACTGCGCACGGCCAAGCTCGATTTCATCGGTTGGCCGGGCGCCTCTCAATTAAACGCTATAGACCAGGCATTGAGCCTAATGTGGACCAACCCAGAACTCGTGGTGCACACGTGGTCAGAACGGTCAAATGGTTGTTTTCAGTTCAACATGAGCAAGCCGCCTTTTGACGACATCAGTGTGCGCCGCGCAATGCAGATGGCACTAAACCTCGACGAAATCAACAATACCTACTACTTGGGTTATGCAGATACGTTGCCCCGGGGGCGGATAGCCCCGCAATTCAAGGAGTATTACATCCCATTTGAAGAGTGGCCCGAGGAGATCAAGGGATACCATACCTATGACGCGGCAGCGGCAGAAGCATTGCTTGATGAGGCTGGGTATCGGAGCGACTCGGACGGAATTAGATTCAAGATCGGGCTCATGCACTTCCAGCGATATGATTTGCCCTATTCAGAATTAGCCACCGCATACTGGCGCGCGATTGGCGTTTATGTAGAAGTTGAGACACCCACCATCCCAGAATATGGCGCCAGAAGGGGTGCTGGAGATTTCGATATGCGTCGGACGAATTCGGGCGTCAAGGCTGATCCACTGGGCCAGATGGGTGCGGTTTATTCGACCGGAAATCCCGACCACGTAGTCGCCAACGCGGAATATGACGCCCTGTATGAGACCTTCCTAGCCGCTACCACCCCTGAGGAGCAGGTGCGCCTAGTTAAAGAGATGGACATGCTCTTTGTAGCGGAGTTCATGTATGTATGGGGGCCACTGGCCCCAGCGTTTAGCGTGCATCAGCCGTGGGTCATAGGTTACAACGCCGAAGGCGGCTTCGGAGCAGCGCAAAGCCACGTTGTCTTCTCCCGCCTCTGGATTGATAAAGAGCTGAAAACGGCAATGGGTCGATGGCATCTGCCGGTTGGTTGCATCGTGGTATGACTGATCACTGGCCGCGCCGCCGTGACGAGCGCATACTCACGAGGCGGTGATATGGGCTTAGCCAGGCGGGCAGGTCCCAACTAATCGGGATGAAATGTGGGATGGCGGCAGAAACCCGCCATCCCACATTTAGTGATGCCGATCGCTAGTTAGACCTCTCTTATTCAAGAGCGTCTAACAACACACAAGGATGAGAGGGAGTCCGATCCCGATCCGTCGGGCTACGGTATCCTCCAGATTGATCCCCCTTCCCACGCAAATCGAGAGGATAACGAAATGGCAAACAAGCTGGAAGGCAAGGTCTTCATCGTTACCGGCGGCAACAGCGGCATCGGTGGAGCCACCGGCAAGGTACTGGCCGGCGAGGGGTTCGTGTCCAAGCTGTAGTTAAATCTATGTGTTGAAAAATGGCAAGTTGTTATTCCGGGCGAAGACCAGGAAGCTAGAAAACGCAGCCATTTGAAGTAAATCTGGATTTCCGCATTCGCGGGAATGACACGTTTTTCGACCCGTAGTTTGAATTATTGTACGAAATCGCTGGGAAGAGATTCTGTTCGAATCCGGCAAGCGAGGTGTGTCACATGAGAGCTTATATCATCAGAAGGCTCTTGCTGATAATCCCCACCTTGTTCATACTGACCATCCTCGTCTTCCTCTCGGTCCGTTTCCTCCCGGGCAATGTAATCGACCTAATAGAAGATCAGCTGGACGATCTGAATGTCGAGATAGACCGCGAAGCTCTTGAACGTATGCTGGGATTAGACGTGCCTGTACACGTGCAGTATGGACGCTGGATGGGAGTGTTGCCGACCCCTGACTGGCTTACCGATGAGTCACAGTTTAGCGGTCTCCTCCAGGGTACCCTTGGCGACCCACTGTTTGGCGGCGCTTCTTCGGTAGAGGAGAGGATAGTAGGTGGACTGCCGGTAACCATTGAGCTTGGCGTCATGGCACTCGTACTCGGGCTCGTGATAGCCCTGCCAGTCGGCATCTACTCGGCGATTCGTCAGGATACGTTGGCCGACTACGCGGGGCGCTCCGCCGCCATCATCGGCATGGCAACGCCTAACTTCTGGCTGGCCATGATGGTCATGATCTTCCCGGCAATCTGGTGGGGCTGGTCGCCACCGATGGAATACATTCCTTTCACCGAAGACCCGCTGGCGAATCTCGAGATGCTCATCATTCCCAGCGTGATTCTGGGGACGGCCATGTCTGCAGCCACAATGCGGATGACGCGCACCATGATGCTGGAGGTGCTCAGGCAGGACTATATCAGGACGGCTTGGGCCAAGGGTCTGAAGGAGAGGGTAGTTATTCTGAGACACGCCATCAAGAATGCCCTCATCCCGATAGTTACCCTGATAGGCATGCAGTTGCCTATCCTGGTAGGCGGCTCCGTTATCATGGAGAACATATTCAACCTGCCGGGGCTAGGTCGTCTCATGGTGGACGCACTCGATGACAGAGACTACCCGGTGGTCTCCGGAGTAAACCTGGTTTTCTCCACCACGATTGTAAGTGTCAATCTGATGATCGACCTGATTTATCCTTACTTAGACCCCAGGGTCCGCTACAGCTAAAGGTGGCATATGAGCGACGCGATAGGGATATCATCAGCGGTAAGTGAGCTTAAAACGCGTACCCGGCTGGCTGATTTTTTCATCAGGCTGTGGAGGGAGAAGCCACTGGGTACTGCCAGCGGCATTGTCATATTGATATTGATTCTTGTGGCTATCTTCGCCGATGCTCTGGCTCCTTATCCATTTTGGGAAGTGCACCCGGTAGACAGGCTTCAGGGCTCATCAGCCCGGTATCTGCTGGGTACGGACGGGTTGGGGCGAGACCTCATGAGCCGCATTATCTACGGGGCTCGTCTTTCGATGATTGTCGGTCTGGCGGCGACCGCTATCAATGTTGTGGTCGCTCTCCTCGCAGGCGGCACTTCAGGATTCCTTGGTGGCAAATTTGACCTGATTATGCAGAGATTTGTCGATGCCTGGATCGCTTTCCCGGGACTGCTCATATTGCTAACCATAATGTCCATAGCGGGGCAGGGTTTATTACAGATAGTACTGGTCCTGGGTATATCCGGAGGCATCGGCGGCTCAAGAGTACTCCGAGGTGCCGTTATCGGCATTAAAGAGAATGAGTACTTTCTGGCGGCGCGGGCGACTGGCAGTCCAAGATGGAGAACACTTATCCGACATGTCCTGCCCAATATCATGCCTCCCGTAATCATCATATTCAGCATCAGCTTCGGGGGGGTGATCATGGCTGAGGCCTCTCTGAGCTTCCTGGGATTCGGACTGCCAGCCACGGTTCCTAGCTGGGGAGGTCTGCTCAGCCGGGAAGGACGTCTATACATGGAGGTAGCGCCATGGCTGGCTCTCTGGCCCGGTCTTTGCCTGACTATTGTCGTTTACTGTCTAAACATGTTCGGCGACGCCATGAGGGACCTGCTCGACCCCAGGCTCAAGGGCAGCGAACGGTGATATGGTCGCGGCTCTTCAATCCGCGGGCGACACCATTGGCCACGGTCGACGACCCGCTCGACCTGTCGGTAAAGTCCGAGGCGGAGCGACTCGCCGGAAGCGTCGCCCACTGCCCGCGTCTTCTCGCAGTACATCTGCGAACCATTCAGACTCCCTCACCGTTGTCCTCGATCGGCACTCAAGCCTATACTTGTGACAGCGAAGAACGGATAATCCCAGAGTCCAATCCTGTGGAGGACTACCTTTGAAGGTCGGCATTATCAACGTCACCGGATACGCCGGTATGGAGTTGGCCCGCATTCTGCAAGGCCATCCCGAAGTCGAGATAAGCGCCGTTACCGGTCGAAGCCTCGCAGGTAAGAGACTTGGGGAGGTATTCCCGCATCTCGCCTCTTGCGACATCGAGATCACGCCCGAGATCACCGACAGTGTGGACTTGGTATTCTCCGCACTGCCGCATGCGGCGAGCGCTGAGCGCCTCGAACCGTTTATCGAACAGGGGGTCAAGGCAGTCGACATCTCCGCCGACTTCCGGCTTAAGGACCTCGATGAGTACTCCTACTGGTACAAGATCGACCATCCGTGCCCTCAGTACATGGAGACCGCGGTCTACGGACTGACGGAGATGCACCGCAAGGAGATCGCACAGACCAGCCTGGTCGCCAATGCCGGCTGCTACCCGTCCGCCGCAATCCTGGCGATGGCTCCGGCGATCGAGTCCGGAATCATTGAGCCGGACGTCGTCATCGATGCCAAGTCCGGCGTTTCGGGAGCCGGCAGAGGCGGATCGGTCGATCTTAACTTTTCCGAGGTGAACGAGAACTTTAGGGCATACAAGGTCGACGGCCACCAGCACCATCCCGAGATCGTCCAGGAGCTCGGCGCCATCGGGGACGGCGACGATCTCCGTCTCACGTTTCTGACGCATCTGGTCCCGATGACCCGCGGAATTCTGGTCAGCTGCTATGCGCCGATCAAGGCTGAGGCCGTGCCCGAGGGAGCGTCGAGTAGGGGAGTCGTCAGGGATATCTACGGCGATTACTACTCCGGCGAACCCTTCGCAAAGGTGGTTCCCACTCCTCCACAGACCAAGCACACCTCAGGCAACAACGACTGTGTCATCTACCCGACCGTTGATGTAAAGGCCAACCGGCTGATCGTCATCGCCTGCCTAGACAACCTCGTCAAGGGCGCAGCCGGAGGTGCGGTACAGAGCATGAACGTGATGTGCGGCTTCGACGAAACAGCCGGCCTCGAGTCTCTCGCCCTCTATCCTTAGTTCGTTGGAGCGCGCGCGTCCCACCCGCACCGGGTTCTACGCCGCCAACCCGAACGACAGCAGTGAATCCCCGTTCGTCCTTCGACATGCTCAGGACGAACGGGGATTTAGCCGTCCCCGTGCCGATGTTTGACACCCCATACTTGCTGACCTAGTATGGACTCGAGGCCGTGCTAGGTGGGGAGATAGCGGTGCCCTGAACTCGCAATCCGCTCTAGCGAGGCTGAATTCCTCCCGGAGGTCCTGTACCGGAGTCCACTGTCGTCGGTTACTGATGTTGATAGCTGGGTCCCATGCGGCGGAGAGCTGTGAACCCCGTCAGGTTCGGAAGAAAGCAGCGGTAAGCGGTGAACTTCGTGCGACGTGGGACTACCTGGCTTGAGTCCGGGCCGTCTGATACGTCGTCGGAAGGGATCGAGGGGTGGTGCACGGCCCTCTAGAACGCCACCTGATACGCTGAGGGATCGCTGATCTCACTTCAGGTCAAGAGACACGCTCGATCTCCCAGGCGTAGCCGCCTGGGACAGAACTTTCTTTCCGACATCCACGTTGCGAGACGAATAGTCTACGCCGCGAATGTGTCCGGTTCTGACGAGGTCCTCGAAGTCGGTCCCGGAAAGGGCATCCTGACACGACTTCTGGCTGCCAGCGCGTCCAGGGTGGTCGCAATCGAGATCGATCAGGACCTTGCTCAGGCTCTTCCGTCCAGGGTCAGATATGCATCGAACGTCGAAGTCCTGAACCAGGACGCCCTTGAGGTGTCCCCCAGCACAGTGTTCGATGGCGAGTACAAGCTGGTGGCGAATCTGCCTTACTACGTTGCCACGCCACTGATCAGGATGTATCTGCGGTCGGATCGACGGCCAACGTCGATGGTTGTGATGGTCCAGAAGGAGGTCGCCGAGGCGATCACCGCCAGTCCGGGCCGGATGAGTCTATTGTCCGTCCAGGTCCAGCTGTTCGGCGCCGCGAGGTTCTTGTTCTCCGTGCCGCCGCGGGCCTTTCGCCCGAGGCCGAAGGTTACCTCCGCCGTCGTACGCATCGATCCGTATGATGCGCCCGTGGTTCCCACAGGCGACCCGGACGCGTTTCTTGAATTCGTTGCCGCCGGTTTTCGCGCGCCGAGGAAGCAGATCAGGAACAGCCTCGCCCTTGGTCTCGACGCGGAAACCGAGCCGGTAAAGGAGGTTCTGCGCGCGTGCGGAGTCGACGGGCGCAGGCGTCCCGCGACGCTGGACGTGCCCGAGTGGGCGGCCCTCTTTGCCTCCTGGAACGAGGGTGTGTGAGGACCGTGCTGGTTCTCGAAGCCCACGCCAAGCTGAATCTGACCCTCGAGGTCCTCGGCAAGCGCACTGACGGCTACCATGAGGTGGCGTCGATAATGCAGACTATCGAGCTTGCGGACACCGTGACGCTGACTCCATCGCAAGAGCTGACCCTGTCATGCTCTGACCCATCTCTCGATGGAACTGACAACCTCGCCTGGAAAGCGGCCGACCTGCTTCGGCGCAAGTGTGACGCAAGTCTCGGAGCGGACATCCAGATCGAAAAACGGATACCGATTGCGGCTGGGCTGGGAGGTGGGAGTGCCGATGCCGCAGCCACCCTCGTCGGACTCAACAAGCTCTGGGACCTCCGACTATCCACTGACGACCTCCGCGTTATGGGAGCGGAGCTCGGATCGGACGTCCCGTTCCTGGTAGATGGCGGCACCGCTATCGCGCTGGGGCGGGGTGAGCGAATCCGTCAGCTCCCGGGGCCGGAGCTCCCGTGGTTCGTGCTCGCCGTCCCTGAGGTGGATCTTCCAGACAAAACGGCCTCGATGTACCGTGCGCTGACGCCGAGCGACTTTACCAGTGGCGGCTTGACGAGGAAGCTGGAGGCCCGGATTCGAGGTGGAGGGGATGTCCCCCCTCAGCTTCTTTTTAGCGTTTTTGATAGCTCCGCGCGCGCGATCGCGCGCGACGTCGATCGCTGCTGGAACGATCTCTTTGCTGCCGGTGCGCGAGAGATCCATGTCTCGGGAAGCGGTCCGGCGCTGTACACTGTGGTCTCAAAGAAGGAGATGGCCACGACGATTGCGCTCGTGATGGAGAGGATCAAGGGCTGGCGCTCGTTTGCCACCCGGGCCTGGCCGGCCGCCGATGCGCGCTGATGAACATCCTGATCGCGGGCGCGGCCAGCGGAATACTGATGGCCAAGTTCTTCATCACCATTGGCTGCATAACGGCGTTCCTAGTACTCCGGAACCCGCCACCTCAGCTTGCCGAGGCAGTGTCTCGGTCCAGTCCCAGAGTGTTCGTCCTGGTCGCCGTGTTCGCGGCGTATCCCATCTGGGGGATCATCGGAGTCGTACTAGCGTTCCTGTTTCTGGCTCTGCAGAACGGGTTCCCGGGAGCGGGTCTTGGGAGCCCCAACCTGGTCTACACCGTCGGCGTCTCGGCCGCCAGTGTTGCGATTGCCCTGCCGCTCGCCATACCATTCAGGCGATACTGGCCCGCTCTGGCCGGGGTCGTCCTTTCATCCATCGGAACGCTCGGGTGGCTGCTGCCGAACCTCGCGGTGTGACGTCGGCCCGGCAAGGAGATACCAACCAGCCGTGACATCGAGAAGACTCCGAGGCATCCAACAGTGGGTCGCGCTGGACCTTGAGACCACCGGCCTGTCGGCGGAGTCGGACAAGATTATCGAAGTCGGGGCTGTCAAGTTCACCTCCGAGGGAACACTCGGCGAGCTTGAGACCCTGGTGAATCCGATGCGCCCGATTCCCCGGTTCGTTCGCGGCCTCACGGGCATCACTCAGGACGAAGTCGACTCCGCTCCGCCGTTCTCGCGGGTCGCGCCCAGGCTGGCCGACTTCGTTACGGGATCGACGATAATCGCACACAACGCAGGGTTCGACCTCGGGTTTCTTCGGGAGAGTGGACTGGTCTTCGACCGTCCCGTATGCGACACCTGGGAGTTGGCGTACTTGATCCGCCCGTTCGCCAAGTCCTACGCGCTCGACCAGCTGGCCAGGAACGAGTCGTGCCCCGTTTTAGGTGCTCACCGCGCTCTAGCCGATGCCCGCGCCGTGCGTGACGTCTTTCTCTCTTTGATCAGCGACCTCGCCGAGCTCGATCGAGGCTTGATCGAGCAGATACGTCTGCTGGCCCAGCGCTCAGGGTGGGCGATCGGAGCACTGCTCGATTCGGCGAACGAGTTCAGAAAGCCGTCGATAGGTGCGGCTCGGGCAAGGTCGGTGGGTGGTGTCGACGCTGCGGATCTCTCCAAGCGTCTAGCTCAGCCAAAGGCGATCAGGCCCCGTGAGCGGCGAACCCCAGTCAACCGGGACGCGGTCTCGGAGGCTCTGTCGATGGGGAGTCCGTTTTCCGACGGGATTCCCGACTTCGAAGAGAGGACCGAACAGATCGAGATGGCGACAGCGGTTGCCGATGCGATCAACGGCGGCAACCGCCTGATCGTCGAGGCCGGCACCGGAGTCGGAAAGTCCCTCGCGTACCTGCTCCCTGCCGCACTCTACTCCGTGGCCAACGGCAAACGAATTGTTGTCTCGACCAATACGATCAACCTTCAGGAGCAGCTGATCCACAAAGATCTACCGATGCTCAAGGAGGCGCTACGGCTGATCGATCCTGAAGCCGCGGAGGAGCTGCGGTTCACTCAGCTCAAGGGCAGGGCGAACTACATCTGCTACAAGCGTTGGCGCCAGATGCGGTCATCCGCGGAACTCGAGCCGGCCAACGCTCGGCTGCTCGCGAAGACCCTGCTTTGGATGCCGGAGACGGACACAGGAGACCGGTCCGAGTTGAACCTCGGGCACAGGGGTGCGGCCGCGGCTTGGGAACGGCTGTCTGCCGATCGCGCCTTCGAGTGCCCCTCGCCAACCGGACCGTGCTTTCTTCGGGCCGCTCGAGAGAAGGCGGCCGCGTCCCACATCGTCGTCGTCAACCACGCATTGCTCCTGTCCGACCTCGCCGCCGGCGGCACCGCGATCCCGTCCTACGACATCCTGATCGTGGACGAGGCGCACCAGCTAGAGGCCGAGGCGACACGCCAGCTCGGATTCTCTATCTCGCCGGGAGATCTTGACGAGGCGATCGGAGAGCTCGCCGGTGAGCGGGGTCTGCTCCTACAGAGTAGCCTGCTCACGGAGCGAGCTGCCGCTGGCCAGTCTCGGTCCGAGACCGTTCAGGTGGCGACGTCGCACGCCCAGGCCACCGTCCCGCGACTACGCGAGTCCATCGCCGGGCTGTTTGTCGCGGTGCAACAGGCGACTCCTCTGGAGCTGGATCGCACGTCGTCGTTCGCACAGGCGACACGGGTCACCGAGGAGATGCGAGCGAGCGACGAATGGCGGCCCGTCGGACCGGCATGGGAGGACGCAGGCGTGCTACTCACAGAGCTCGACCGCTCGGTCTCCTCACTCGTAACTGCTCTGGACGGAATTGACACCGATGGGGCTCCCGAGGCCGATTCGCTGCTGTCCGATCTTGTATCCGTGGCGCAGAACCTGGAGACGCTTCGTAACCGCGCCGGCGAGTTTCTAGTTAGCCCGGTCGAGAACTCGGTCTATTGGGTCAGTCAAAGGTCGGGCGCCCCTGACATCGCTCTGAACGGAGCGCCGCTGCACGTCGGCGAACTGCTGGACGACGGCCTCTACTCTGGCAAGGACGCGGTCGTATTGACTAGCGCGACGCTGGCCACGTCGGGGAACTTCGATCACGCGACGGGACGTCTCGGGATCACCGGCGCTGACAGCCTCGCGCTTGGTTCCCCTTTCGACTTCAATAACGCCGCTCTGCTGTACACTCCGCGCGGCGTCCCCGCGCCGAACTCGGCCGGGTTCCAGGAGCGCGTCGAGACGATCGTTCGGGAGGCGGCAACCGCCGCAGACGGTAGGACGATGGTGCTGTTCACCTCGCACGCCGCACTGCGCGCCACGTCGTCGGCGATCCGCGGCCCGATGTCGGCGCTGGGAATCGACGTTCTCGCCCAGGGCGTCGACGGATCGCCGCAGCAGATCGCCACACGCTTCCTCGAAGAACCCCGGTCCGTCCTGCTGGGCACCTCCAGCTTCTGGGGAGGAGTGGACTTTGCCGGCGAAGCCCTGAGCGTCCTGATCATCCCGAGGCTTCCTTTCTCGGTACCGACCGATCCGATCTTCGAGGCACGTTCGGAGCAGTACGAAAACCAGTTCCTGGAGTTCGCCGTTCCGGAGGCCATCATCAGGTTCAGGCAGGGATTCGGTAGGTTGATCAGGAGCGACCGTGACCGCGGACTAGCAATCATCCTGGATTCTCGTGTAGTGAACAGGAGGTACGGACGCGAGTTCCTGTCATCCCTCCCTAAGATGCGCATCACGGATGGCAAGGGCTTCAACGTGAGTGACGTGGTCACCAGGTGGCTGGAGTACTCAGGGTGACGACCGACGCTGCGAGGATCTCGCTGGACGGACCGATGTCCCTCCGAGACACGCTCGAGAGCGGCCAGGCCTTCCGCTGGCGCCGAACAACGTCCGAGGATTTCGGTGACCACTACGAGGGCGTCGTCTTCGGCAACCTCGTGCGAGTCAGACAGGACGGGGACTCGCTCCTGTTCACGAGCCATCCCGATCCGAGCTCTGCCATCAAGCCGCTGCTCGCGGACTACCTCGGTCTGGGTCATGACCTGGCCGAGATCTGCACCGGGCTGGAGTCGGACGAAGTAGTAGGGGACTCGATTCGGCGATACCCTGGGATGCGGATTCTCCGTCAGGAACCCTGGGAGTGTTTGACTTCGTTCATCTGCAGCGCGAACAACAATATCCCCCGGATCTCCAAGAACGTCGAGGATATCGCGAGCGCTTTTGGCGACCGGATCCCTGGTGCCGGATCGGACAGGCGGGCTTTTCCGGGCGCCGATGCCATTGCCTGGGCCGGTGAGACAGCCCTGCGTGAGCTCGGTCTCGGATTCCGGGCGAAATACCTCGCCGCCTCCTCCGAGCGGGTCGCGGCCGGTGAAGTCGATCTCTTCGCCCAGCGCGAGACGACGTACGACGAGGCGCTGAAGACCATGTGCGGCCTGGATGGAGTAGGGGACAAGGTAGCCAACTGCGTTCTCCTCTTCTCGATGGACAAGATGGAGGCGTTCCCGGTCGACGTGTGGATCGACCGCGCGCTCCGCGAGTGGTACTTCACGGATGGCGAGAGCAAGAAGATGCCCAGGACGCGCATGAGAGAGTGGGCTCAGGCGAGGTTCGGACGATACGCGGGCTACGCCAACCAGTACCTATTTCACAGCGCCCGCCTGCAGGCCACGACGAAGTCTCGTAGTTCTTGAAGGCCCGAGAAACCGTGTGCTATGCTTCCCGCACTCGGGGAGTGGCGCAGCTTGGTAGCGCACCTGCATGGGGTGCAGGGGGTCGCTGGTTCGAATCCAGTCTCCCCGACTCCTCGAACCCCCTGCTCTGACTGATCTGTCGAGTTGACTCGCGGCGTGGGCGCCCGTAGAGGTACGGCCCCATCCCCACCCTTGCGGGCAAGATGCCCGCGCTCCCAGTGGCGCCCCCAGCGCATCCTGGCACTGTCGACGGATGGCCCTCATGGACCAACCCCCACCCATCGGTGTGCTAGGATACGGCCCATCTTTCACGGCACCGGAGTACCCCAATGGCTGTTCGAACCGGCAGCGAATTCCTGGAAGGCCTCAGGGACGACCGCGAGATCTGGCTCGAAGGCGAGCGGGTTCCCGACGTAACAACTCACCCGAAGCTTCGCGGAATGGCGAACACCCTCGCCGGACTCTACGACCTTCAGCACGATCCCGAGACGAGAGACTTGATGTCGTTCGAGTCTCCGACCAGCGGCGACCCGATCTCACTCTCGTACCTGATCCCTGAGACGGTCGACGACCTCGTCCGGCGCAGGCGAGCCCTGGAGACCACTGCGCGCGCCTCGTTCGGGATGCTCGGGCGGACTCCCGACTACTGCAATATCATCATCACCGCGGTGCGGCAGCTCGCGGACGTTCTTGGTGAAAACGATCCCAGGTACACGACGAACGCGATTGAGTACTACAACTACGTCAGCGAGAACGACGTCTGCCTGACCCACACCTTTGGTCATCCGCAGTCCAACCGGTCTGTCGACGTGAGCCAGCTCGCCGACCCGTACCTCGCCCTCGGAGTGGTAGACACAACGTCGGAAGGCGTCATCGTCAGGGGCGCCAAGCTCCTCGCCACTCTCGCGCCGTTCTCCGATGAGATCTACGCCCCGGTCTACAGGCCGTTGAATCCCGACCTGCCCGACTCCGCCAAGTATGCGATTGGTTTCGCAATCCCGGTCGCGACCCCGGGCCTCAAGTTCATTTGCCGCGAGTCATACGATCGCGGCCGTTCGTCCTTCGACTACCCGCTCTCCGGCAGGTACGACGAGATGGACTGCCTCGGCGTGTTCGACAACGTGCTGGTGCCGTGGGAGAGAGTCTTCGCTTTCAACGACGTGGGGCTTGCGAACCTGAACCTCCGCAGGGTGCAGCTATGGCGGCAGTACATGCAGCAGGTGGCGGTCAAGAACATCGCCAAGCTCGACTTCATGCTCGGGATCACGTACAAGATCGCGGACGCGATCGGGATCAACGTCTACAGCCACGTCCAAGAGAAGATCTCTGAGATCGTTGATATCCGAGCGACCGTCTCATCGTATCTCCGGGCCGCCGAGGCAGACGCGGGCCCGTACCACGGAATCGGCATCTGGCCCGCCGAAGAGCCGTGGCAGGCGATGCGCAACTGGTTCCCGGACGCCCACACCCGGATAGTCTGGATCATCGAGCAGCTATCGGCCAGCGGCCTGATGCTGACTCCGACTGAGCGAGACGTCGAGGGTCCCCTGGCCGATCTGATCTCGAAGTACTACCAGGGCGCGACGGTCGACGGAGCTGACAGGGTCCGGCTCTTCAGGCTGGCTTGGGACCTTGTCGGGACCCAGTTCGGCTCTCGCCAGGCTCTCTACGAGCGCTTCTTTAACGGGGATACGGTCATCCTGCGCCAGCGCCGCTACGCAACGTACGATTACTCGACCGCCCTCGACACAGTCGACCGCTTCTTCGACTCTGTCACCCCTCGATCGCGGACTCGATAATCTCCACCGCAATCGGCCGCCCCCACCGGTCCAACTGTACCTCCGCGACGTCGATCCGCCAGTGGGACCACTCGATCTCCGTCCACTGGAGATACTCGTTGCAGGCCGCGATAATCCGTCGCGCCTTGGGCGATGAGATCGTCTCACCGGGACTGCCAAATGCGCTTGACCGTCTCGCTCGAACCTCGATGAAGCAGAGTGTGCCACCATCCAGGGTGATCAGGTCGACCTCGCCGAACCGGGACCTGAAATTCCGGCTCACGACTTCCATCCCCCTCTCTTCCAGCGCCGCGGTCACAAACTCCTCAGCCCACCTTCCCGACTCCGGCGGACTCGCCCGGCGAAACCTGTGCGACTCGTGCCTGACCGGTTGGAAGCTCATTCGATGTTGGGCGCACGGCCCAAGTCGCCGGACTGCTTCGATGTGGCTCCTGGTCGCATAACCTTTGTGCGACTCGAAGCCATAGTTTGGGAACGAGCTGTCCAACTCCACCATGAAACGGTCTCGTTCCACCTTGGCGATAACCGATGCGGCGGCGATGCTGAGCGACTTCGAGTCACCTCTGACGATCGAGCGCTGCGGGACGTTCACCGCGCCAAGTGGGATTGCGTCGATCAACAGATGGTCGGGGGAGATCGGAAGTCGGTCGAGCGCCCGACGCATCGCGAGCCTGACCGAGGGCACGATCCCGATGCGATCGATCTCAGCGGCCGTTGCCCAGCCCACAGCGCAGGCGTCCGCCGCGTCGGTGATGACCTCATACGCGGCCTCTCGCTGTTGCGGGGTCATCTGCTTACTGTCGCGGACGAGTCCGAACAGCTTCCGACTTGGCCGATGAGAGAGGACAACCGCGCCAGCGGCGACTGGGCCCGCGAGCGTGCCGCGTCCTACTTCGTCCAGTCCAGCGACCAACCGGTAGCCTTCTCGGTGAAGCCGCCTCTCCAGCTCGAAGTCCGGGTTCTGCCTCGGTTCCGCCATCTCGGACCCGGGCTACTCTTCGATGCCTCTTTGGATTCCGCGGATGAACGCCACGTGGCCGACGTGCTGCGACTCCTCGAACATCACACGACTGAACATATCCCCGATCGAGAATCCCGGCCTACGGGGATGAGGCTCTGTCGCGAGGTCGGCCTCCGAGAGCGAGTCAAGGAACTTGTAGGTCTCTACCCGTACCGCGTCGTAGTACGCCAGCAAGTCTTCCATTTCGAAGGCAGGGAGGTTGGCGACCTGCTCGGAGGTGTACCTGAAACCGTTCTCCTTCTCGGGCAGCCCCATCTTCCCGAACCAGTTGTCCCGTTGCCACACGGTCGTCGCCCTCCGGGCAAACCGTTGAAAGAAGTCGTCCTCGACTCGCGCCATGTGCCAGACGATAAAGTCGATGTGGTTCGTCTCTGGAGTTACCTGGAACCGCCGTTCCTCTGGAGAAAGTCCCTCGAGATAGCCCTTGAGATCGCTCAGGTACGCGTCGAAGCCAATTCTGATCAGGTCTTTGAAGTCCAATGAAACTCTCCTAGACGCCGACAGGCGTCGCGACCGGGGCCTCGATTTCTATGTACCCCCCGCCAACGATTTCATCGCCATTGTAGAACACGACCGCCTGACCGGGGGTCACAGCCCTCTGCGGCTCATCGAACCGGACCTCCGCGGTGTCCTCCGACAGGGGAACGACGGTTGCCGGAGCCCCGTCGGCCTTGTACCGGATCTTGGCCGTTACTCCAATCGGCCCGCCAGCCGCGTACCCTGACACGTAGTTGACCCGCGACGCCCAGAGGGCGGTCCTGAACAAGTCCTCGCGGTCGCCGACGACGACCTCGTTGTTCTCGGCGTCGATCCGCGTTACGTAGAGCGGCTTGCTGGTGTTCCCTTCGAGCCCAAGTCTACGCCTCTGACCGATCGTGAAGAACTGGATGCCCGGATGAGTTCCTAGCACTCGGCCGTCTGCGTGGACGAGGTTGCCGGGCCTGGGTCGGACCCTGTCGGCGACGAACTTCCGGTAGTTATCGTCGGGGATGAAGCAGATTTCCTGGCTGTCCGGCTTGTTGGCGACCTGCAGGCCCGCCTTCTCGGCGATGGTCCTGATCTCGTCCTTCCCATACTCTCCGACTGGGAGAAGGAGCCGGCTCAGCTCCTCCTGGCCAAGCGTAAACAGCACGTATGACTGGTCCTTGGAGGCGTCCGCACCCCTGAGCAGCCGGTATCGGCCGTCGGACGTGGTCCGAATGCGGCCATAGTGGCCCGTCGCGATGTGTTCGGCGTCAAGAAACGTCGCCCTGCGCAGGAGGAAGTCGAACTTGATCTTGTCGTTGCAAGCGAGACAGGGATGCGGTGTGCGTCCACGGTCGTATTCCCTGACGAAGTAGTCGACGACGTGCCGCTGAAACTCCTTCTCGAAGTTGAGGAAATAGTGGGGCACACCGATCGTGTGACAGACGTGTCGTGCGTCGTCGACGTCTTCGACGGAGCAGCATCGCCTGTTGGATGCTGGCACGTCCCCTCGGTCCAGAGACCACAGGCGCATCGTTACTCCGACAACGTCGTATCCCTGACGATGGAGTAATAACGCTGCGACCGAAGAGTCCACGCCGCCGCTCATGGCTACGACTACCTTCCCCTTGCTCATGGAAGCAAGGCTAGCACAGCGGTTCGAACGTGTTCAATCGCGCCATTTGACCGTGTACCTGCCCGTTCATATAATCGCTGCATGACAGAGCAACCGCTGGTACGATCCCGCGAGCTGGCCGAGACGGCATTCGACATCGCCGACGAGAAACAGGCGTCACATATCGTCCTTCTGGACGTCCAGGACGCCTGCGACTTCGCGGACTACTTCGTGATCCTGACCGCGGACTCGGCCCGGCAGCTCCGCGCCCTCGTACAGGACATCGAAGACGGGATGGAGGCATGCGGCGCCCACCTTCACCACATCGAAGGCACGCATACCTCCGGCTGGATCCTGATGGACTACGTCGACGTGCTGGTCCACCTCATGGGGCCCGACCAGCGTGACTTCTACGGGCTGGAAACCGTTTGGCCCAGCGCCCGGCAGGTACGCGTCATTCCCTGATCCACTCGTCCGTGGCCCTGGCGTAGCTCAAAAGCTCGTCCCTGTCGAAAAAGAGGGAGAGCTCTCTCGCCGCCGACCCTGGCGAGTCGGACCCGTGGACCAGATTGCGGCCGATGTCCGTTCCAAGGTCGCCCCGGATCGAGCCGGGTGGCGACTCTGCCGGGTCCGTCGCTCCCATCGTCTTCCGCACGATCCCCACTGCTCCGTCGCCCTCAAAGGCCATCGCAATGATTGGGCCGGAGGTGATGAAACCCACGAGCCCGTCGAAGAACGGCTTGCCCACGTGCTCGCCGTAGTGCAGGTTCGCAAGCTCCGGCGAAACCTGCATCAGCTTCATGCCGACGATCTTAAGCCCGGTGTTCTCCAGCCGCGCGATTATCTCGCCTGCCAGGCCTCTCTGGACCGAATCAGGCTTGAGTAGCACCAGTGTTGTCTCCACTTAGATTCCTCGCTTGGTTGTCTGTGTTTGTGATTGGCCTGCGCCCCACCGTCGCGCGGCGGAGGTGACCTGGGAGCTTCGCAGGTATACCGGTTCGACCGATGCCGCGTCGGCGGTCTCCCCTAACTCAAGCCTCTCAAATCCGACTCTCGCGAGGCGCGCGGCCGGCCTGGACGGCGGCGTGACGTTGACTACCTTGTCGCCAGATCCGAGCCTGACCTCTATCTCTCCTCCGATGTCGGCGACCGCCTCCCCACAGTAGATAGTACCGGGCGCCAGCATTTCCATAAACTCGTCGACGCCGGAGAGGTCGACGTTCATAGTCGGTTCACCCGGCTCTTGACGTCCGACGTAGAGCCTGGCGCGTCCGGCGCTGACGATCGCGCAGACCGGCCAGCCGAGCCCCGTGTACGGTATTGCCTCGAGATCGAGCGTCCCAATGGTCACGAGTGGGATCGACAGCGTCGATGCCAGCGCCTTCGCGGTGCTCATTCCGACCCTCAGAGCGCTGAACCCCCCTGGACCGGACGCGACGAACACCGCCTTGAGGTCCGAGGTCGACGCTCCAACCTGGTCAAACGCGCGATTGATCGCCGGAACGAGTTCGACCGAGTGATTGCGCTCAGAACGCCACGACAGATCGACGGTGCAGGCGCCATCCACGGAAAGGCCAACCGATGCGTACCTGGTTGAAGTGTCTATCTGGAGCTCCACTCGAACTTCCCGGGCTATCCGGTCAGCTCAGCGCAGGCCGCCGATACGGCCGAAAGAAGCGCAGCGTCGTGACCGGACAGCCTCAGCAACCTCTCCGAGTCGGATACAACCTCAATAGCGATTGTAATGTGATCGACGGGAAAGTACCCGTGCGCCTTGTCGGCCCACTCGACGATGCAGACTCCTTCGCCGTATAGGTAATCGTCGAGTCCCAGCCCATCGACCTCCTCGATCGAGTCCAAGCGGTACAGGTCCATGTGGTAGACCGGCAGACGCGCATGATACTCGTTGACGAGGACGAATGTCGGACTCCTCGCGTACTCATCGGATCCAAGACCCCACACGATCCCCTGTGTCAGCGTGGTCTTGCCGGAGCCGAGGTTGCCCACCAGAAGCAGAGTGTCCCCGGGCTTGAGTGCGGCCCCGATCGCGCGCCCGATGTCCAGCGTCGCTTCAGGTGAATTGGAGTGCAGGCAGAGTTCCATGCGTACGGTCGTGTATTATATTGACCCGCCGCAGACCCAACAAGGAGACTCCCCATTCCAGACCCGAGCGCCAGAACAGTCGCAGAGGTGCTTGCCGGGTGAGGGCGCTGATCGTCTCCGACGTTCACTCCAACCTCGAGGCGCTGACAGGCGTCATCAAGGATGCTGAACTCCAAGGGACCGTCGACGAGGTGTGGTCACTGGGCGACTTGGTCGGATACGGACCCGATCCCGGGCCGGTCATCGACCTCGTCAGGGAGACCGTGCACAGGGCGGTTGTAGGGAACCACGATCTCGCCGCAGCGGGAAAGTTGAGTCTTGAGGACTTCAACCCGTTTGCCGCAGAGGCAAACCGGTGGACTTCCGGCGTACTCGACGACTCCCAGCGTCGGTACGTTGGCGACCAGCCTCTGAGGGCGGAAGTCGACGAGTTCACACTCGTCCACGGGAGCCCGCGCGATCCGGTCTGGGAGTACGTAATCTCGGCCAGGTCGGCTGTCGTGAACTTCAATCACTTCGACACCTTCCGGTGCCTCGTCGGCCACTCTCACGTCCCGTTCATCTGCCGTCCGGATCCCGAGATCGGCGCGGCATTTATGAGTCCGAGTTATGGACATCCCTTTGTGTTGGGGGAGCGGCGACTGATTGTCAACCCAGGCAGTGTGGGCCAACCCCGCGATGGCGATCCTCGCGCCGCCTACGCCGTCTACGACTCGGACTCCGAGACAATCACGCACTACCGGGTCGAATACGACATCGCGGCCACGCAGGACAAGATGCGGGCGCACGGCCTACCAGAGTTCCTGATCGAGCGCCTGGAATACGGCCAGTGAGAGCCCGTGTCGGGCTCCTTGTGGTCGCCCGTGGGGTGGCGATGCCATCTTGGCGACAGTTAACAGAGTCGCGACCAAGACGTACCAAGCAACGACGGCGTGGGCTAGTCGTCGCTCTGGGGCGACAGCGCCGTCCATTCTCTCCCACGACGCGGCTTGCGCGGTGGAAGCTCCCGGATCGCCTTCGCGCAGGACGCCACGAGATTCGCGTCCGACAACGGGACAACGACCGCGTCGACGCCAGCGTCTCTGAGCGCCGCAAGAGCGGTGGTTGTCACGTCAGCGGCGACCTCCCACAGCACCGCGCCTCCGATTGCCGCCGCCGTCCGCTGAATTTCCACCAGCGTCCCGAAGTCGATGTCCGATGCGGTCCCCCCTGTCGAGTTTAGTGATCCATCAACGCCCAGGGCTCGAAGGGCTAACGCGGTTTCCCATTCTACGGTTTCAGCCAACTCGACGATCATCGCACAGTCGTGCTGACTCACGACTCCGGCCGGGGCGGACCGAGGATCCACGATGAAGAAGTCGCAGCCAGATGACACTAGCTCGGCTACGTCCTCGTCGCTTAAGGAGCGTGTTGAAACGCCCCAGATCGGCGCGTCTTCGTCCACCGCCTGATCAGCCGGTCTGTCCAGTAAGACCGCGTCGACGACCTGCGAGTCGACCGCGTCCAGTGCTGAGGCCAGCTCTGATGCTGTCGATCTCGCGATCAGCGCCATGGTCGGGGTGGAGCTGGTCTGGGACGTCAAGGCGCTAAACCCAAGCGGCTGCGGTGATTGACGGCCCAGTTTTCCGATTAGTTCTGTCAGCTTGCTCATGGTTCCCTGAATTTCTCCTGTTATCTGCGCCTACGGGATTCTAGTTGTTGAGTGTCCGAAGCTTCAACCGGCTATTGCCAACCGCAGGGTCTGCCATTACCCTAGGCGCCGAAGGGGAGGAGTCCGAATTGCAGGCACGGGAGATCGACGGCAACTCTCTGACCTACCTGATCGTCGAGCCGGACGAGTTTGACAGTAACGAAGAGTACCCGACGGTCGTCCTCTTGCACGGGTTCGGAGCGGGCATGACCGACCTCGCTGGGCTGGCTCCGGCAATCGAACGCTCCGGCTACCTGTACCTCTTCCCGAACGCGCCGATCCCCATGCAGTTCGGTCTCGGCGCTACCGGTTACGCGTGGACGCCTCCGGGGTCGTCTGGCGACGACGGAGCCGCGACACGCGCGGAAGAGCTGCTTAGCGGGTTCTTCGATGAGGTCGAGGAACGTCACGGGATCGCAGAGGGTGGGATCGTCATGGGCGGCTTTTCTCAGGGTGGGATGATGACATACCAATTCGGGCTTCCAAGGCCCGAGATGTTTGCCGGCCTGGTCGTCCTCAGCAGTCGGGTATCCTCGCCGGGTCTCCTGTCCGAGAGACTGCCGGAGCATAGGGACATCCCGCTCTTTGTCGCGCACGGCAGACAGGACTCGATGATCGGCGTCGCCGATGCAAGGACCTCGAGAGACTACCTCCTGAAGGAGGGATACGATCTGAAATACTACGAGTACCCGATGGGTCACGAGATCAATCAGTCGGTGATGGCCGACCTCGTCCCGTGGCTCCACGACGTGATGCCACCAGTTCAGAGGAGGTAACTAATGGTAAGACTACGTACAAACAACATTCTCGCGAACAACAGGGAAGGGAAGAAGGGACTCGGTCTTGGGCTCGTGTACCCGTCCGCCGAGGCAATCGAGCTGGTCGGAATGCTGGGGGGATTCGACCACGTGAACCTCGACGGCGAGCACGGCCTCTTTTCGCCAGAGTCCATCGACGCGATGGCTCGCGCCGCTGACGGATACGGTCTTACCGTCACCGCGCGGGTCCCTAACATCATGTCGTCAACCATAAACCTCTTCCTAGATAGGGGAGTGCTGGGCGTTCTGGGGCCGCATGTCGAGACGGCCGAGCAGGCTCGCCAGCTTGTGGACGCCTGCCGGTTCGTACCCGAGGGGCAGCGAAGCTGGGGTGGCGGACGCGGAACGTTCTACAACGACCCGGGCCTGCTCGACCAGCCGGGGAGCCAGCGGACAGAGTACATGGAGTTGGCCAACAGAGAGATGCTGGTGATGGCCCAACTCGAAACAACTACGGCGTTTGAGAACTTGGACGAAATCCTCGAGGTCGACGGGATCGACGCGTTCGCCTGGGGCTCGAACGATCTGGCGCAGTCGATGGGTCTCCCCGGACAGCCCGACCATCCAGAGGTGAAGGCCGCCGAGGCGGCGGTCGCGGATCGTGTTCATGCTGCGGGCCAGAACATGTCCTCAGACCTCCTGTCCGCCGTGAATCTGCCGAGACTGATCCTCGCCGGCGCGAGATCGTTCCTCGAAGTCAACGCCTAGATCCCCAGATCCAACACAGGGAGCCGAACGATGACGACTATGCAGGCCGCCTTCTTCGACGGCAAAGGACGAATGGAGACCCGCGAGATTGAGAAGCCGGAACCTGGCCCAGGTGACGTAGTAGTCCGTGTCGGGTCGGTCGGTATCTGCGGTTCCGACCTCCAGATGAACGTCGACAAGACCGAGCCAGACCAGCTCCCTGCCGGCCACGAGGTCGCCGGCGAGGTAGTCGAGATTGGCGATGGCGTCGACGAAGGGCTGCTCGGGCGCCGGGTCGCCGTCGAAATCATAGGACACGGACGTGCCTGCACGACCTGCTGGTACTGCCGACAGGGGCAGTTCGTGCAGTGCCGCGCGATGTCGCCGTCCTCCGGCGGGGGATTCGCCGAGTACATGAAGCGCAAGGCGATCGGGTGCTACGATGTCGGCGACCTCTCCTGGGACCAGGCGGCCCTCGTGGAGCCGCTCGCCGTATCCGTCCATGGCGTACGGAGGGGCCAGATGCAGGGCGGTGAGACGGTCGCGGTGCTCGGTAGCGGGAACATCGGACTGACTTCGATCGTCGCCGCCAAGGGCCTGGGGGCGGGGAGGGTGCTTGCGACCGCCCGCTACGAACAGCAGGCGGAGATGGCCAAGCTCCTCGGGGCCGACGAGGTGTACTCAGACCAGGGGCTGGACTTTTTCAACGCGGTCCACGAGGCGACAGACGGGCGCGGCGCCGACCTCACGATCGAGACCGTCGGCGGTCACCAGTCGGCAACGGCGCACCAGGCGGTAGAGGTCACCAGAAGGCAGGGGCGAATCTCTATTGTCGGGGGATTCCGCCGGCCGTTCGAGTTCGACTTCCTGACTCCTATGCTCAGAGAGCAGTCGATCATCTTCTCGTCCTGTTACAGCGTCCTCGACGGGAGACACGACTACGAGGTCGCGGTCGACATGATCGCCGCAGGGAATACAAACATTGAGGCGATGGTGACCCACCGTTATCCCCTCTCTGATATCCAGGAAGCGTTCGAGACCGCCTACGACAAGAACAGCGGCTCGGTGAAGGTCCAGATTCGCCAGAACTGAGAAATCGGAGAGTCTGCTCGACGAAGCCGATCTCCCGCGCGGCTCCAACGGAATCAGGTTCACGACAAAGACACTAACGTTCGCTGCGAACGAAGGCCGGTAGTCCGGCGACGCGAGCTGGGGCTGCCGTCTAAAGTCGTACCTGGGCGGAGCCGACTTACATCCGATGGAACAGCGTGCGCGCCGCCGATCCCACCATTGCCCGGGGCGCTTCCGTAAGCTCCCATCGACGGATGGGTTGCTTCCGGACGGATCGTCAACTCGCTCCCGAAGACTACTCAAAATGGGTCTCAGGCGGTAGAACGTGGGTTATGGCACAGATTGACACCTAGCCTGACCGCAGATATACTCCCCGCCTAGTTAGCGTACGGAGGAAACACGGATCCGGACGCAAGTTAGTAATCCGGGGACTAGCATGAGGGGGGTTCGATGAGCGGATTTTCAACGGTTATGAGAATTACATGCCTGACAGTACTGGCGGCAATGGTGACCGCAATTGTCGTCGGTTGTACTACGTCGGAAGAACCTGACACACCCGCGTCTCCAGCGGGCGCCGCACCCGCCGCACCCGCGGCTGCCGCAGGCGGAGCACCGGAGGCTCCAGCGGCGCCGCAGGCCGCCGCACCTGCTGCACCTGCTCCCACTGCCATGCCAGCAACCGCGCCGGCACCGGTTACTACGGCCAAGGAAAAGCCGGCCGCGTCGATGCGCGAGGCCGGTATGGAGATGGTGACGAACACCGAAGGAATTGAGGTAGAGCGACCCCGCTACGGCGGTTCGTTTATCGGTGGCTGGCCCAACGACGTCAATCGGTGCTGTGACGAAGCGTTGACGTCATGGTCGGGGCTATACGCAGTTGAGCACACCAACGAGGAGCTCTTGAGCGGAAACTGGGCTAAGGGGAGCCAGGGAACTAAGGAGGCCGCATTCCTTATTCGCGGCACGCTCTTCATAGAGTTGAGCACCGGCGAGTTGGCCACGGACTGGGAGTTCGTCGACGACTCAACGGCGAATTTCACAATCCGAGAGGGCGTGAAGTTTCACAACAAGGCGCCTGTTAATGGTCGAGAGTTGACCGCAGAGGATATCGCCTTCAACATTAGCAGGACGTTTTCTGAAGAAATTCTGAATCCGAATCCGGCCCGGCAGTTCTCTTCCTTCAAGGACCTCTACGACTCTGTCGAGGTAATTGACGACAACATGGTCCAGATCAGGTCGACGCCTGGAAAGATAGGGGCGCTTTTCCAAAGCGTAAGTCAGAAGCTGCGGCACTATCCCAAGGATGGTATCGAGCACTTTGGGGACATGACGGACTGGGAGAACCTAATAGGCACCGGACCGTTTATGCTCGACAGCTATGTCGAAGCGAGCGTCTTCGAGTACGTCAAGAACCCGGACTACTGGGGGACAAACCCACTGCTCCCGGATGACGAGTTGCCATACATCGACACGCTGCGGTGGCTCATCATTCCGGACCGCTCCACGATGATCGCCTCCATGCGCACGGGCAAAATCGACTGGCTCGAGGCTGTCGGCTGGGAGGAACGCATAAGCCTGAACAGCGACAGGCCCGACCTTGAAGAGAACGAGTTCTTCCGGGGAGGCCGACCGGACTCGATGATCTTCCTACGGTCGGACAAACCGCCGTTCGATGACGTGAGGGTCCGCCAAGCCATGGCCCTAGCGGTTGACCAGCCGGCAATAAAGGACGACTTCTTCGGTGGAAACGCCGTCATGTTCAGCAGCCCTGTTGCGCCCTACGCGGAGTTCCTTCCATGGTTCATGGAACTCGACGAGTACCCACAGGTTGTGCAGGAGCTCTACCAGCACCACCCAGAGAAGGCCGAGAAACTGCTCGATGATGCAGGCTTGCCGCGCGGCTCGGATGGAGTAAGGTTCTCGACGAGTATTCTGACGTTTGATGCCAACGTGGATTTGATCTCAATTCTTCAGGCTTGGTGGGCAAACATCGGAGTAAACGTAGAGTTGGATGTAAAAGAGTATGGCGTGTACAGATCCCTCCGCGGCGCGAGGGAATATGACGCTATGGTCGACTACGGCTTCTCCACAGTGGCACCGTACCTGATTCCGCAGTTCCGCCCGGGCAGGGCCATAGCTCATGTAGATGACCCCAAGGTCGTTGAGGCGTACGAGACGTGTGCGCAGAACATGGTCAGGAACGATCCCGCGTGTCAGGACGCCCTAAACAACGTCTACCCGCACATGCTCGAGCAGTCGTTCTATATAGAGACACCTTCCCCGAAGGTCTGGGCGATGTGGCAGCCGTGGATCAAAGGGTACGGCGGTGAGACCACAGTCGGTACCGACGAGACCTACAACTTCCCCAAGTACCTCTGGAACGACACCGGCGTCAAGGATTCGATGGGCTACTAGCCTCTAGAAATCCTGTATTCTTTCACAGGTCAGAAGTCCGTAATGGCGGGGCTGGGAGTAGCGATCCCCAGCCCCGTCCTAGTATCGAAATGAACCCGAACCTTGGGCTCCTTAGTTCCCGACAATCCGCTGCACTCGACAGGTGCGCAGCACCGACGATCATCTTCGGGAACGACACGTCAAGCTGAAAGCTGAATATGGGCATCTACCTACTCAGACGGCTGTTGCTGATCATCCCGACGCTGCTCATCGTCACGGTGATCATGTTTCTGCTTGTTCGCGTGATTCCCGGCAGCGCAGTGGAGATCATGGCGGCCGAGCACTTTACCGAAACGGGCGAGCCGCTCGATCCGGAAGACGTTAGGCAGATGCTTGGGCTGGACAAGCCAGTCCACGTTCAGTACAGCATCTGGTTTTGGGGGCTTATCACCCGCGGAGACCTCGGTGTCGGGATGTGGTCCCAGCGGCCGATTCTGCCACAGATCATAAATCGATTCCCCATTTCGGTTGAGCTTGGCATCCTCGCAATCGTCATGTCGGTAATAATTGGCCTACCCATCGGCATATGGTCCGCAATTCGCCAGGATACGCTAGGCGACTATGCGGGTCGCACATTTGCAATCGGAATGCTGGCTCTTCCCAATTTCTGGCTGGCAACACTCATCATGGTCTTTCCAGCGCTTCTGTGGGGTTGGTCCCCGCCGGTCCAGTACATTCCGCTTGCGGAAGACCCGTGGGGGAACATCAGGCAGTTTCTGATTCCAGCGTTCCTAATGGGTACAGGGATGTCCGCGACCACCATGAGGATGACCCGCACGATGATGCTGGAGGTCCTGAGGCAAGACTACATCCGGACAGCGTGGTCGAAGGGTCTCAATGGTCCGGTAATCATCGTCAGGCACGCCCTGAAGAACGCCCTGATTCCAGTGGTGACGGTCGTTGGGATGCAGATGCCGGTGCTGATCGGCGGCACAGTTATTATGGAACAGATCTTCGTCCTTCCAGGCGTTGGACGCCTCGTCATTGAAGCGGTTCAGGGCAGAGACTACACCATGATCTCTGGGATCAACATCTTCCTGGCGGCGTTCGTACTACTAGTAAACTTGATCGTTGACATCAGCTATGCCTTTCTGGACCCCAGGATTCGCTACAGCTAGAGGAGCTCAGCACAAACTCTGGCTCCCGACTGAGAGTAGAAGATGGCACAGGCAAGACCTGACAGACTCGAGAGCATCACTAACGGAAGGACCCACAGGTCCTTTTACGGTGAGGTTGTCGCGCGGCTTCTGAGAGAGAAGCCGCTCGCCACTTTCGGCGGTGCGGTCGTGTCGGTCTTGATCCTGACGAGCATATTCGCCGATCTGATTGCTCCGTTCGATCCAAATGAGATCATAAGTCTAAGGGACAGGCTCAGTTTTCCGTCGTGGGACCATCTGTTGGGAACCGACCAGATCGGCAGAGACGTGTTCAGCCGGATCGTTCACGGCGCTCGGATCTCTGTCATCGTAGGACTCAGTGCCGCCGCACTCGACACAGTCGTCGCTGCGGGAATTGGTATCGCCTCCGGCTACATCGGGGGCAAGTTGGACCTCTCGGTTCAGCGGTTCGTCGACGCTTGGATGTCTTTCCCAGGACTTGTAATCATACTGACGATCATGGCCGTGCTGGGCCCGGGAATAGTCCAGATCATCGCGGTTCTCGGCGTATCCGCCGGAATACGTAGCTCTCGGGTCGTCCGAGGGGCGACGATCAGCGTCAAGGAGAACGTGTACATTCAGGCGGCAATGGCCGTGGGCTGTTCTACTTCGCGGATCCTGACGCACCACATCCTGCCCAACGTGATGGCCCCGATCATCATTATCTTCACAATTGCCGTCGGTGGGTCCATCCTATCCGAAGCGAGTCTCAGCTTCCTTGGGTTCGGCGTTCCGCCACCTGCTCCAAGTTGGGGCGGCATGCTCAGCAGAGAGGGACGGATCTACATGCTCCAAGCGCCTTGGCTGTCTTTGTGGCCTGGCATCGCGCTCAGCGTTGTCGTTTACGGCGTCAACGTCCTCGGAGACGGGCTCAGGGACATCCTCGATCCGAGACTCCGAGGTAGCACAGGATAGTCTCAGGACACTTCGCCGACATTATTCTCCGCCCATTTACAGGATATCTGTAGGGGCGGTTCGAGAACCGCCCGCTCCCACCGACGTCGCAGGCTAGTCGTTGGATGATGTATCTGGGGACCGTATAACGGGATGTACGATCCATCGGCAATGCTGACCGGACCAGCGATTCTGAATCGTCCGGATTTCGTGACGTTTCGGAACCGCCGCTTGGCCGAAAACAACATGTAGCTCCTGGACGGCTCGACCGAGTCCTACATGGGAATCGTTGAGCACCTGACGAAGGGTCACGACATCAGCTCAGAGTATGGCTGGAGACAGCTCCGGGCCGATTACTTCGCCAACGTGATGTTGTCCCCGAGCTAGACGAAGGGCAGCATCGGCTCAGGCGAGCGCCGACTGATACACTGAACTTACGATCGACGCGATCCAGGAGCATCGGGCCATGAAGTTTTACAAGCTGTCCTATGTGATGCACGACCCGTGCGAAAAGACCGAAGACAAGTACCTCGCTGAGATTCCAGCGCTCCCCGGTTGTAGGGCATGGGGAGATACTCCTGCCGAGGCTCTCGACATCCTCCAGAGCATGGCGTGCGCCTTTATAGAGTCCTACTCGGATCATGGAGATGAGCTCCCACGAGAAGTTGCCTCGTCCATCGTTGGACCCGCGGTTAAGAACGAACTCTTGGTAGCTGTTTGACCTACAGAGACCTCATCACCCGCAATCTGCGGAGACTTGGGTGCGAGTTTGACCGGCAGGGCAGAGGCGACCATGAAGTTTGGATGAATTCCGCAACGCAAGCCAGGACGTCAATCCCGAGTTGGCGTGGCCGGGATCTGAAGCCGGGTACAATCAGCGCGATTTTAAGGGACCTGGGAATCTCGAGAGGTGAGTTTGACCGTGCGTGACTTGGGCCGTCTACTTGGCGTCCGCAAGTAGGAAATCGAAGTCGCAGCCTTGGTCGGCCTGGAGGACGTGGCGGGCGTGCATGGAGGCGTAGCCTCGTGTGTGGACGGGGCGTTTGGGCGGAGCCTCGTGGATCCGGCGCTCGATCTCCCGGTCCTCGACTAGCAGGTCGACGCTCCGCTGTGGGACGTCCAACCTGATCCTGTCGCCGTTTCTGACCGCTGCTAGCGGCCCGCCTGCTGCGGACTCAGGCGTTACGTGCACAACGACCGTCCCAAATGCCGTCCCGCTCATCCTGGCGTCGCTCAGGCGCACCATGTCCCGGACGCCGGACGCCAGGATCTTCTTTGGCAGAGGTAGGAATCCCCACTCCGGCATTCCCGGACCTCCTATTGGGCCCGATGAGCGCATCACGAGCACGTCCTGTGGCGTGACGTCGAGCTCCGGATCGTCTACCCGGTCGAACAGGTCGTCGTGGTCTTCGAACACGACGGCGCGTCCTTCGTGGGACATGAGGGATTCCGACGCCGCTGTCGGCTTGATCAGCGCCCCTGTGGGCGCGAGGGAGCCCGTCAGCACCGCGAGGCCCCCTTCGGCATCCATAGGATCGTCGAGGCTCCGAATAACGCTGGGATTGTGATTGACCGCGCTGTCGATGTCGGCACCGAGAGTCCGGCCCGTCACGGTAAGCTGATCGAGGTGCAGCAGCGGCCGGGCCTCCTTGAGCAGGGCGCCCAAGCCGCCGGCGTAGAAGAAGTCCTCCATCAAATACTGGCCTGACGGCTTGAGGTTGAGCAGGAACGGTGTTGTCCGAGAAAGATCGTCGAACAACGTCCCGGGCAGCTCGATGCCGAGCCGCCCGGCGATCGCAGTCATGTGAATCACCGCGTTTGTCGATCCGCCCACCGCGTGCAGCGCCCGGATCCCGTTCTCGAACGCCTCCCGGGTCATGATCTGCGACGGCCGAACATCCTGTTTGACGAGCTCGACGATCTGGCGTCCGGCCGACTCCGAGATGCGCAGGCGTCTGGAGTCCGCCGCCGGGATCGCGGCGTTTCCGGGCAGCGCGATTCCCATCGCCTCGGAGACCGCCGCCATCGTAGAGGCCGTGCCCATGACCATACAGTGGCCGGGACTCCGCACGATGCAGGTCTGGAGCTCGGCCCACTCGTCCTCCGTGATTCGCCCGGCGCGGAGCTCCGTCTCATACCGACGGCAGTCCGTGCATGAACCGAGCGCTTCCCCGCGCCAACTCGCGTTGAGTTGGGGGCCGCCGGTGACGAGAATCGCGGGTACGTCCGCGCTTGCCGCACCCATCAGCAGGGCAGGGGTCGTTTTGTCGCACCCGCCCAGCAGCACCACCCCGTCGAGCGGATTTGCCCGAATCGACTCCTCCACCTCCATACTCATCAGGTTTCTGAACAGCATCGTTGTGGGCCGCATGTTGTACTCGCCCAGCGACATGACTGGGAACTCCATCGGGAAGCCCCCTGCCTGCCAAACACCGCGTTTGACCGCCTCGGCAAGCTGCCGCAGATGGGCGTTGCAGTGGGTGAGCTCACTCCATGTGTTGCAGATGCCAATTATCGGGCGGTTGTCGTAAGCGTCGGGACCGTAGCCCTGGGCCATGAACGCGGCTTTCCTGAGCCATCCATACAACTCTGATGTCTCGAACCACTCGCTGCTTCGCAGGCGTGCGCTGCCATTGGTCATGTCATCATCCTCGGTGTGCGGCGTGAGTCGACTGTATTACTGCCCCGTCTCCTCAGGAGCCGGCGGTGAGCTGAAGTAGTCGTCGAGCCATCGTCTCAGCGCGTCCAGCGATGGCGGCGCGACGAAGAAGACCTGGACGTCGGTGGGGAACTGAACGCGGTGGTCCTCACGAATGAACAGCGCGGCAGACTCTCCATCGGCGAGTTCATCTGAGACGCGCTCGGCGATGCCCTCATACCTTGCCGAGAGCGTCGACTGATATCCCTCGTATGCCATCGTGAGCACCTTCTGACTCATCGGCTGAATCGAGAGAACGCGCTGCCAGTCCGTGTGCTCCGCGATCAGCTCAGCGTCCTCCAACGCCTCAAGCGCCGCGGTCGACTGGCACATCGCCCTGATGAACGGTCCTCCGTCGGGATTCATCTGCTCGATCTGGGCCAGACCCTCGTCGCCGTCGATGCAGACGAGCTCGTGGTACACCCTGGAGACGGAGCCCAATGTCCGCTCAAGGTTCCCGATTGAGTCCCGGACCTCCGACCAATATCGCGCGAGCAGCTCCTCGCCCTCCTTGGGCATTCCCGGCGGCATGACGTAGTTTGGGACCAGGAAGACCTTCTTCTTCGAGTCGAAGCGATCGGCCTGTGGCCTCGGTATCTGGGACAGCGGACTCGTCATCGTTTCTGTACCCCGCCAGGCTGAGGGGAGCGTCCGACGCCCCGATCCTCACCGACGGTGTCGATCCTCACGGCGCAGACCTTGTACTCCGGGATTCGGGAGTCCGGGTCCAGCGCCGAGTTTGTGAGGTAGTTAGCGGCGTGCTCCTGCAGCTTGACGAACGGGACGAACAGCTCGCCGGCACGCTGCTTCTCCGTATATACGGCGCGTCCTTCCAGGTCGCCTCGACGGGACCTGACCCTGATCCACTCGCCGTCTGGGATGCCAAACCTCTCGCCGTCGGCGGGATTCATTGAGACTACGAGTTCAGGCGCGCGCGCCATCAGGTTGTCGGCGCGCCGCGTGATCGTGCCTCCATGCCAGTGGTACAGGACTCGGCCGGTGTTGAGGATAAGTGGGAACCTCTCCGACGGCACCTCGTCCGCGGCAGGTCCTTGGTCGAAGCCGACGAACTTCGCTCTGGGACCCCTGGGAAAATCGGTCTCGTAGAGGAATCGCGTGCCTGGGTGATCCGCGTCCGGGCACGGCCACTGGATGCCGCCTTCATCTTCCAGGCGGTCATATGAGATTCCAGAGATGATCGGCATCAGCGCCGCCATTTCGTCGAAGATCTCGGAGGGATGATCGAAGTCGAACTCGTGCTCCAACTCGAGCCCCAGCTTTCGACTGACGCGTTGGGCAACTTCGCCGATGATCTGCCAGTCCGGCCTGCTGTCTCCAACAGGATCGATGGCCTTACGCACGCGCTGGACGCGGCGCTCGCTGTTGGTGAACGTGCCGTCCTTCTCAGCGAAGGAGGTCGCCGGTAGGACAACGTCCGCGATCTCGGCGGTCTCGTGCATGAAGATGTCCTGGACGACGAGGAAGTCGAGCTTCTTGAATGTCTGCTCCGCGTGATGCAGATCGGGCTCGCTGAGCAGTGGATTCTCGCCAGTGATGTACATGGCCTTCATTCGTCCATCGTCGATCGCCGTGACCATGTCGGTTATCACCAGTCCGGGCTCGGGGGGGAGTGAATGATTGCTCCACGCGCCCTGAAACTTTGCGAGCGAGTCGTCACTGATCGTCTGGTATCCAGGAAAGGCGTTCGGCAGACATCCCGCGTCGCCGCAGCCCTGCACGTTGTTCTGGCCTCGAAGCGGGGAGATTCCCGAGCCGGGACGTCCAAGCTGTCCCGAGACGAGCGCGAGGTTCAGGAGCCCATGCGCGTTCGCTGTGCCCATCGTGTGCTGGGTAATCCCCATGCCCCAGATCAGACACGATCCGCTGAACGGCGGTCTCGCATAGATCCGAGCCGCTTCCGCGATCTCCTCCGCGCTGACGCCGGTGATTTTCTCAGAGTACCCGAGATCGTACTTCTGGATGGTCTCCCACCATTCGTCGTATCCCTCGGTTCGGCCGTCGACGAACTCCGTGTCCGCTAGCCCCTCGTCCACGATCACCTTGGCCATCGCGTTGAGCAACGCGACGTCGGTGCCGGGCCGCGGACGCAGCCACAGGTCCGCGTAGTCGCACATCTCGATACGCCTCGGATTTATGATGATCAGCTTCGCGCCTCTCTCGACGACCGCACGCCTCATCCTCGATGCCGCAACCGGATGGTTCGAGTTGGCGTCCGAGCCTATGATGACAAGGCACCCAGCTTCCTCGTAATCGATGTAGGAGTTCGACGTCGCGCCGCTGCCAAGCGAGGTCAGCATCGCCTCCACGGACGGCGCGTGACACAAGCGCGTGCAGTGATCGATGTGGTTGCTCTGCATCACCAGGCGCGCAAACTTCTGCTGAATGTAACCGTCCTCGTTGGTGGCCTTCGCCGACGCGAGCGTCCCGAACGCATCTCCACGATACTCGGTCAACCTTGTGGCCACGTAGTCGAGCGCCTCATCCCACTCAACAGGCGTGAGCTCCCCGTCTTTCCGGATCAGCGGCTTCTCGATCCGGTCCGGGTGGTTGACGAAGGAGAAGCCGAATCTCCCCTTTACGCACAGCATGCCGAGCGACGACTGGTTGTCCGGGTCGTCGAGGATCTCGATGATCTGGTCGTTCGAATCGATCTTGGCCTTGATTCCGCAGCCAACGCCGCAGTAGGGGCAGGTCGTGGAAACGGTCCGCGCCGTCGCGGGAAGCTCTGCCTTCACCCGGATCGCGCCGGTCGGGCATGATGCCAGGCACGATCCGCAGGTCGTGCAGACCGACTCAACGAGAGGCAGGTCCATGAACGTTCCGATTCTTGCACCCGTGCCCGATCCGAGTACGTCGATCGCGCCGATGAACTGGTGCCCGTCCTGGCACGCTTGCGCGCATCGTCCGCACATGATGCAGGAGTCCATTGCAATGTCGAAAACTGGGTTAGAATCATCAACTTCCTGCCGCTCCCGCCCAGTCCACTTCGGCGCGACGATCCCGTGATGCTCCGCCGCGATTGACAATTCCCTGTAGTCCTGAGGGGATTCGCCGTTCTCGGGGAACATTGCCATCGTGAGCTCGAGGACACCGCGACGCAAGCTCCGCGCCCCGTCCGTTTCCGTCAGGACGGACATCCCGTCGGCGGCAGGCACCGAGCAGGACGCTGGAAAGCCGCGCATCCCGTCGATCTGCACGAGGCAGGTGCGGCAGGCGCCGATCGCCTTCATGTCCGGGTCCTTGCAGAGCTGAGACACGTACGTCCCGGACCGGTTAATGGCGTCGAGAACGCTCGCTCCGTCGTCGACGCTGACGTTCTTTCCGTTGATTGAGAGCGTGATATTCATGCCGCGCCTCTCCAAGGGTCTCGACTATCTACAGTGGTAGGTAGGTGACTCGACCAATGAGGTTCTCCAAGTCTTCCACTTCGACGATGGCGTGAGGGTCTTCAATGCACTGTCCGATGCTGACTCGACTCTGATGTGCGAACACAATTCCGCAAAAGAATGTGCCGTCTCGCTGACGTCTCACACCCTCTGCCAAGAAGTTCCTGTCCCGCGTGAATAGAACTCTTTCCAACTCAGTCGCCCTATCTAGCAGAACTGGATCGGCTGTCCTGGTGTTCTCGTCCTCCCTGGCTGTCAGCACATCAACTCCCCGGCCTCGAAGGCCATCTGTAATAGCGCTCTGGACCTGGTGATCCATGTAGAGGAGTATCGCCACTCAGGTTGGGTCCGACGCGTTCGCCCTCCACTCGGCCACCTTGCATTTCAGCTCGCGCTGATGTGGCTCATACTTGGCCCTCATCCGGTCGACAAATCTCGTTTCCTCTTCTATTTGCGAGTCAACTTTTTCTTTGTGGTCCCAGTAGTAGGCAAGTGCAGAGTGGACTTGCCCCATCGACAGGCCCTCGTAGCTGCTTTTGATTTCCTTCGGGCTCAGTCCGCCTTGAACAGGGTCGATTGCGATAACCTGGACTTTCAACCTCGTGCCGGCAATCATCGCCCGGCCGTCATCCATGATGTTGATGTGTTTGTATTGCGTTTTGCTGAGTTCAGGCTTCATCTCTCAAAGCCGCTCCCACTCTTGCGTCGTGTCCTGACCTGAAGGACTCCTAGGAACCGAAAGTCGCGAGAAATAAGTCGAGGGATGTTCTCTGCGACATCTTAACATTTGCGATGCTGGGCCCACTGTGTCGTCTGAAATGACGCCGCCCATGCCGCGCCTCTCTTCTATGTTACGACCGAACGATCTCGTCCCTGAAGAAGTGAAGACCGCTCAAGATCGGGTTTCCCGCGGCCTGGCCGAGCCCGCACAGAGACGCCTCGTTCACCAGCCGGGCGAGGCTTTCGAGCTCTTCGACGTCCGTGTCCGACGACTCGCCGCTCTCCAGGGCGTCAATCATTTCGACCATCCGCGGCGTGCCTTCGCGGCAGGGGGTACACTTCCCGCAGGACTCGTTCGCGTTGTACTGGGCGAGGTTGCGGACAACGTCCAGCACGTTCATCGAGTCGTCGATCGCGATTACGCCTCCGGCCCCGAGCATGACCCCTGAGTTGTGCAGGAGACCTGGCTTGATGGAAGTATTGAGCATCGAAGGCGGGAATACGCCGCTCGACGGACCTCCGACGCCGATAGCCTTCAGGGTCCGTCCTTCGGGAGGGCCTCCACCGACATCGAATATAATCTCCCGGAGTGACGTCCCGAATGGGACCTCAACGAGCCCTGGGCGTCGTACTGCCCCACTCAGACTTATGATCTTCGTCCCGCTGTCTTGACCGTCACCAATCGACGAGAATTTCTCCGCACCCTCGTTCACTATGAATGGCACGCTTCCGAGGGTCTCGGCATTGTTCACGACCGTGGGCTGTGACCACAGTCCGGACTCAGTGGGGTAGGGTGGCCTCAGCCGCGGCTCCCGGCGGTCACCCTCCAAGGTGTTGATTAGGGTCGTCTCTTCACCACATACGTAGCCGCCAGCGCCTCTCCTGATCTCGACTTCGACGCCGAATCCTGACCCCAGAACGTCCTTCCCAATAAGGCCTTGCTCTTCCGCCTGTTCGATCGCTACTCCCATCCTCGCAGCCGAGAGGTTCGCCTCGGCGTTGATGTAGAAGATAATTTTGCTCGCATCCGCCGCGTACGCCGCAATCAATGCGCCCTCGATGACGCGATGAGGGACTCCCTCCATCAGGTGGCGGTCCTTGAACAGCCCCGGCTCGCCCTCCTCGCAGTTCACGACTACGTAACGCCGAGTTGCTTGGAAGCCCCTGGCTCCCTCCCACTTCAGTCCGACTGGAAAGTACGCTCCTCCTCTGCCTCGGAGTCCGGACTCTTTGAGCTTTCGGATGATGGAGTCGGGTCCGGCCTCAAGCGCTCGCGATAGCGCGAGGTATCCGGCGTTGAAAATGTATTCGTCGATAGACTCAGCCCCAATCGAGCCGCATCCGTCCAGGGATACTCGCGACTGAGACTCGATAAACCGGTCAGCGCCCGACGGCGTTGACCGGGACATAGACCTAAGCGCCATGCCGACGCGCCTGAGATCGGTCGCGGAAACGCGCTCCAGGCGGATGGTTTCTCCAACCCTGGACTGGACAAGGATTGTCGGTGCGGCGAAGCAGGCCCCGTCACATCCTGCGACGGTGATCGACGCTCTTCTACCGAACTGCCCTTCGATGGCCGGGACTAGGTCTGCAGCCCCGGCGCTGACGCTGCAGTGCCCAACCTGGACCACAATCCGCGGTCTGCCGTCAAGGGCCTCGCCCTGACGGAGTCGTGCTGACTCGACGAGCGCTTCATACCTCGCTCGGACCGGATGATCAACCACTCTCGGATGCCGTCCTGACCAACTGGATGGCGGTCTCCCTGTTCACTCGTCCGTACCACCGACCTGAGATCTCCATTGCGGGAGCCATCCCGCAGAGGAAGCCGCATGGCGCCTCTTCCAACGTGAAACGTCGGTCTTCCGATGTCGTTCCGGGCGACACGGCCAACTCTCTATTGAGTGCGTCCAGCACGCCGGGAGCGCCCGCAATCGCGCAGGCGAGTGCGGTGCACACGCGCACTACCGTCTCGCCCGGTTCCTCGATGCGTAGCTCGGTGTACGAAGTCGCCGCCCCGTAGACCTCCGATGACGGAATGCCCAGGTGCCAGCCGACGACCTCCATCGCCCAGTCCGGCATGTAGCCGAACTCGTGTTGGAGATGGTGGAGGGCCGGCAATAGCTGCCCGCGATCTCGGGGGAACCTGTCCCTCAACTCACGGCGCAGAGCGTTGCGGTCCAACGTACGCGGTGCCTCCCTGTCGCTAGGATTCGAACACCGCGATTCTACCAGAACGCTGAATGACGTTGGCCCGCCGCCAAGCCAACGACCATCAGGAGGGCGACTGAGCCTCGATCGGAGAGTCGAGTCCCAGCTCTTCCAGTTTGGACTCCGGAATCGATCCATCGTCGTTCCAGCCGCGTGCTCGATAGTACGACGAGATCATCATTTCAAGGTCGTCGCGCGTCAACTCAGCGCCCCTGGCCACTCCGTTGGGGAGCGCTTCGGTCAGAACCCTGACAGGCAGCGTGTCGTCCTCTCTGCTCCAGCCCTCCCGGATGTTGAACAGCTTCTTCAGGTTGTTGATCCGTTCGCCGGCCACCTTGAGCTCGGCCGCTGTCACGTCCCAACCGGTGACTAGGTTCAGCGCGTCGGCCGACTCAACCCAGAACTCGTCGAACGCCTTACGGAGAAACTTGCACCATATCAGTGAGTCAAGAACGGCAGAGAAATCCTCGCCATCGGCGGTAATCTTTCCGCGTTCCTCGTCGGCCTCGAATCGGTCGACGCGGTTCGAGAAGTCGGCCTCGTACGCCGACGACCGGTTGTGGCAGGCCCCACGCGTGCTAACGGCAAGCGCAAGCGCCATCGTCTTCAGGCTCCTCGGCTCGTAGCCGGGCATCTCCAGCCCTTTGACGTGCATCGCCCAGTCGGAAGAGCCTCCGCCGATGGTTTCTGCGGCGGATCTCGATCCTTCCGAAAGCAGGGCACCCAGTCTGCCGTTTTGGTTTGCTATCGCCTCAAGGCAGGGCAGGAGTACCTCGGCGTTGCCGAACCGGAGATCCAGACCGTCAGTGTCCTCAATGGTCAGCAAGCCCCGCTCGAAGCACTCCATGGCCCAGGCGATCGTGCCTCCGGCGCTGATTGTATCCAATCCCGCGTCGTCGCAGTAGTGCGATGCTCGGATGACCGTCTCCCGATCGGACACCCCGACCAAAGGGCCGAGCGCGAACGCGCTCTCGTACTCCATCCGCCCGGTCGACTCAGAGGAGCCGTTGGACACGGTTAGTATCTTTTCGCAGCCGATTGTGCAGTTGGCGCAATGGGCATTCTTGACAAAGTGGCCCTCGTGCATCGCCTCGCCGCTGATCTCTTCGCTCTCCTCGAAGGTCGCCTGCTGGAAGTTGCGCGTTGGGAGCGCGCCCAGCCGGTCGAAGACGGCGATGTTCGCCATCGTTCCCAGGGTCCGGTACTTCTCGGTGGCAGGACCGAGACTCCGTGCGGACAGGTCTCTGCCGACGACGTTCAGGCCGTCCCTGTCGAAGACGTCAGCCGGATTCCGGCCCCTCACCGCGATCGCTTTAAGGTTCTTGGAACCCATGACCGCGCCAGTGCCCGTGCGTCCTGCCTGTCTTCCAGCGTCATTCGCGATGCTCGCGTACTTCACTCCATTCTCGCCCGCAGGTCCGATGCACGCCACTCTGAACCGCCGGCCCAGCTGATCCCGCACACTGCGCTCGGTCTCGGAGGTGCCCAGCCCAGTGAGGTGAGAGGCGTCGCGAAATCCAACCATGCCGTCCTCGATAACGAGCAGCGTCTGACTGCTGCTCCGTCCAACTATCACGAGGGCGTCGCAGCCGGTTCTCTTGAGCTCAACCGAGAGGAAACTCGAGCTCAGCGAGTCGCCGATCATGCCGGTCAGCGGCGACTTTGCCGCGACCGCGAACTTGCTGGATGTCGTAAGGCGGCTGCCGACTAGGGGGCTGCACGCGAAGATCAGCGGGTTGTCTGGACCGAGCGGATCGGCCCCGGGAGGGCAGTGCTTGTAGAGCAGGTAGCTGGCAAGCCCGGTGCCGCCGATAAAGCTGCGCACCACACTCTCTTCCAACTCCTCTTGGAAAAACGTCCTGGTCGTCAGGTCGACGACCAGTGCTTTGCTATGGTATCCGTACAATCCGCTAACCCCCGGCCTGGCTGGAGAAGACGAATATGTGGTCGCTCTCCGCGACCTGCGTCGCCTCGTCAGTCATGAATCGCACGCCGTTGAGGTTTGCCGTGTAGCTGTTCAGAAGATCGGAGCCGTCCTCCTCGATCGCAACGCCGCCAAGCTGTGGAAGCGCCGAAGATAGCGCCCTGGCCAGCTCACCGCATCCGGCGGCGGCCGGGAGAGCGACCTCGATTTCCCGGATTCCGGCGACAGAACGCGCTCGGCCGAACAGCTCGACGGTCACGTTGACGCTACCGTCTGTCACAGTCCGCGTCATGCGATCGCCGTACTCGTGGCGAGCCGGAAAGCCGTGTCGAGGTCCGCCTGCGTGTTGACGTTGAAGAAGCTGAGAAGCGCAGGGTCGATCGCGCGGACCTCGTTCTCCTCAAAGTACCGTACGGAAACATCGGAAAAGAACCCGGCGATCTTCAGCTCGTCTGCGAGGATTCTCGCCCGTATCGGTTCGATGCATCTCTGGGAGTAGGCTGCGTGGATCGGCTCGGGCCGCCCGTCCACTAGCGGGACAACCGCGTCGCTCCCGCACCGCTCCAACAGCATCGCGGCATACAAGTTCGGACTGACAAACGGCATGTCGCACGCACACAGCACAGACCATTCAGTTGTCGCCGCACCCAGTCCGGAGTAGATACCGCCGAGAGACCCCATTCCAGAATAGACATCGACTATCGGCGTCACATCGTCGGGGAGGGTCAGCTCGCCGATCCTGGCCTCGTCGTTGACTACCACCACAACCTCAGATGCGACCTGTCTCATCCTGCGGATCACACGAAGGATCATCGGCTCGCCATAGAACGGCTCCACCGCCTTATCGCGTCCGAGTCGGCGGCTCATTCCGCCGGCCAACACGACTGCCGTAACGTCGAAGCTTGTTGAATCTAGTGTGTCCATTTGGGCCAGACTACCAAATCTCAACCTGCGCCGCTACCAACCACCGCTTTGAGAGTCCCCATTGCTCCGACGTTGTATCCGCCGAGGTCTTCGACTTCACGCTGAAACTCTGCTGACCGGATCATCTCCAGCATCGCGTCGAGGAGATCGCTCTCGTAGACCTCAGTAGGAATCGCGAGGTCGTACTGCTCCTCGAAGAGCGGGACAAAGTCGATGCCGAGTGCCGCCGCCGCCGGGAGGATTCCAAGTGCCGCGTCGGCCCTGCCGCCGTGTACAGCGGCCGCCGCCGCCAGATGCGTATACTCCTCGCGTCCGTACCCGCGGACCGAGCCGGCGTCGATCCCCGCGCGCTCGAGGTGGTAGTCTAACAGCACGCGCGTCCCTGAGCCCCGCTGCCGGTTTACGAACGCGACGTCGTCCCTGGCCAGGTCACCAAGGGATGTAATCCCCAGAGGGTTGCCCTGGAGCACCATCAATCCCTGGGTTCGTCCGGCTAGATGGACCAGCGCGACCTCGCGGTTTCGTACATATCGCTTGATGTACGAGACGTTGTACTCACCTGTCTCCTCGTCCATCAGATGAGTGCCCGACAAGTGCGCCTCCCCGCGACTCACAGCCAGCAGCCCGCCGAGGCTGCCGACGTTGGCTGAGGAGAGGAAGGGCGCTCCCGGGACGCCACTGAGCCGGCTCGCGAGAAGGTCTAGTATCAGGTCGTGACTGCCGATCGCGACGATGGTGCGCCTGATCTCTTCGATAGGCCGCAGGAGTCGGACGCTGATCTCGGAACCAGCCTCGACTCCTTCGGAGAACCTGGGGATCAGTGTGATTCCGTCTGCGCGGACGAGTGAGCTGATAACGCCGGCGCCGCGCTGCAGAGGCGTCGCGACCAGGCGGTCGCCGACCTGCCCGAGCTTGACACGTAGGAACTCGTCCTCGCCTATTGGAGACTGCACCCGCCGGGCCAAAGTTGCGTTTGCGGTCGGATCGGGAGCTGCAGAACGCCCCAACTTGGCCTCTAGAATAGGCTTGACGAACAGCTCGCACGCGATCGCCGCTGATACGGGATACCCCGGGATCCCGATGACGGCCCGATCTCGAACCAAGCCGAGTACTATAGGGTGTCCGGGCCTGATCGCCACGCCGTGTACGACCACGCTCCCCAGTGTCTCGACGACGCTCGCGGTGTAGTCCTCCGCGCCTGCGGACGAACCCGCGTTCACCAGTACGAGGTCAAAGTGGTCGAGAGCCGTCTGAACCGCGCTCTCCAACAGCCCTGGGTCATCCGGCGCGGGTTCCAGTCGAGTCGGATCGGCGCCCCACTCCCGAACCAGCCCGGCGAGAACAAGCGAGTTGAACTCGATGACGTTCCCCGGCTTCGGATCGGCGTCGATCGCGACTAGCTCGTTCCCTGTAGGCAGCACCGCGACGGTTGGACGTTTACGCACATCGAGGACCGTCACCCCAGCAGCCGCGCACGCCCCCAGGTCGGCGGGCCTCATCCGGTGGTTCTCCGGGAGCAGCAGCTCAGAAGCCACGATGTCCTCACCGAGCGGTCGGACGTGGTGGTACGGTGGAACCGGGGCGCGAATCTCAACCTCGGACTCAGAGATCTCCCGGACGACCTCGATCATGATTACAGCGTCGAGGTCGTCTGGGATGGAGTCTCCGGTATCGACCCAGCGAGCTTGAGCAGGGACTGAGAGTGTGAGCGGTGAGGTCTCTGAAGCTCCGACAGTGTCGTCCGAGCGCACCGCGATCCCGTCCATTGCCGCCGCATCGTAGTGTGGCACCGACCGGGCCGCCCACACCGGTCCCGCTGTAACCCGGCCGAGCGCGTCCTGAACTGGGACCTGCTCCGCAGGAGAACGCGACAATGCCCCGACCTGCGTCAGGGCTTCACGATACCGAGCCACCGCCTCTTCCAGAGGAACGTCCTCAAGGTAGTATCTTCGACCCGTCATGACTCGAACAGGTGGATGTCCACCGTTTCGCCTTTGTACAGGCCACCTGAGTTCAGGGGAACCTGAACGATGCCATCGGAGTTTATGAGAGTAGTTATCAGGCCTGACTTGCCGAAAACCGGTGTCGCGAGAGTTCCGCATTCCCCACATGATAGTCGGACAGGCACGTAGTCTTCTCTGCCTGACTCCGAGGGAACGTCCTCTGCGAGTGCGGCCCTGACGGTCTTTCGCGCAGGCTCCGGCCGCATGCCGGCCAACACGCGAATAGTAGGGGCGACCAGCAGGTCGAAGACGACCATGGCAGACACCGGGTTCCCCGGAAGTCCGAAGAGCGGTTTTCCCTGCGCGGCCCCCACGATCGTCGGCTTTCCGGGCTTGATCGATATGCCGTGGACGAGAACGCCCGGCTCTCCGAGTTCACCGAAGATATGGGCTGTCATGTCCCTCGTGCTGAGCGAGCTGCCAGCGGAGAACACGAGCACGTCGACGGACTCGATCCCAACGCGCGCTGCTGAAAGTTGGGCTTCGTAGTCGTCCGGTTCAAGCCCGAGTAGTACCGGTTCGCCGCCACACTGCAAGACCCGTGCCGAGACAGTGTGGGAGTTGATGTCCCTGATCTGGCCCGAATCTGGGCGGACCTCGGGTGGAACCAACTCGTCGCCGGTGGAAACGATCCCGACCCTCGGTCTTCGTACGACCCGAACGTCGGTGATTCCGAGCGCGAGAAGTCCGCCTATGTCCTGGGGCCGGACCAGGTGACGTCGACGAAGCAAGAGATCTCCTGGTCTAACGTCCTCGCCAACTTGGACGACGTTTTCTCCAGGCGCGACCGGTCTCAGCACTTCGATCGACGACTCGTCAGCCGGCTGGGTTCGCTCGGTCATCACAACCGCGTCGGCGCCCCCTGCCAGTGCGCCACCCGTATACGCGACCGCAGCTTGGCCGAGCCGTAGGGCTAGCTCAGGGGCGCGACCTGCTGGGATGTCTCCGACCACCTCGAGAAGGGCCGGCAGGACCTCCGAAGCCCCGAACGTATCTCGCGCGCAGACCGAGTAGCCGTCCATTGCCGATCTGGGGAATGCTGGCAGGTCCTCGGGAGAGTGGACGTCACTTCCAGTCACACGGCCCAGCGCGGAGGATGACGGCAGGAGTTCGGTCTCCTCAATCGGCGACAGGTGTGGCCTCAGCTCGGCAAACGCCTGTTGCGGCGATCGGACACTCAGAAAACCTTGCGAGACTCTCACTCCTCACTCCTCCTCCCTCACATCTCTCGCTACAGGCCGAGAATTCGGCCTTCAGTGTCGACGTCCAAACGCCGGGGCGAGCCGGGAAGTCCCGGCATCGTGACGATACTCCCGGCGATTGGATAGATGAAGCCCGCGCCGACCGACGCTCTGACGTCGGAGATCTCGAATGTGTAGTCGGAAGGTCGCCCCTTCAGCGCCGCCCGGTGCGAGATGGACAGGTGAGTCTTTGCCATGCACACGGGAAACTTCCCCCATCCCTGCGCCTCGAACCGCCTGAGCAGCCGTCTTGCCGCGAGCGACCACTGGACAGCGTCCGCGTTGTATACACGACTCGCCAGCGCGGACACCTTGTCCCGGATCGACGCCCCGATCGGGTAGGCGTAGTCGATCACCGGCGGATCGTCCGCCTCGGTGGCGGACACTACAGCCTCGGCTAGCTCCAGTCCGCCAGCTCCGCCCTTCGCGAAGACTCTGCTGTCGACGGCGGCAAACGCCCCGGCTTCCTCCGCCCCTCGCTTGATGATCGCGGTCTCCTCGGGCGTGTCGGTCGGGAAGTGATTGAGCGCCACAACAACTGGCAGGTTGAATGACTTGATCATGCCGATCAGGTGCGTCAGATTCGCCATCCCTCGATCCACGGCGTCGACGTTCGTTGCTTCCAGATCGTTCCTCCTGACGCCTCCGTGATACTTTACGGCCCGGACCGACGCCACGATGACCGCCGCGTGCGGTTCCAGTCCGTTGAATCGGGCCTTGATGTGCATGAACTTCTCGAATCCGAGGTCCGCTCCGAACCCGGCCTCCGATAGCACGTAGTCCGCATACCCGAGCGCAAGCCGGTCGCCGACGACGGACGAGCAGCCGTGGGCGATGTTCCCGAACGGGCCAGCATGCACGATAACTGGCTGGCCCTCCGACGTCTGGACGAGGTTTGGCTGTATTGCGTAACGAAGCAGTGACATCATGGAACCGACCGCCCCGATGTCGTCGGCGGTCACAGGGTCCTGATCGACCGAGTACCCGACCACGATGCGACTCAGACGTTCCCGAAGATCGGCCAGGTCTCGCGAAAGCGCCAGGATCGCCATGACCTCAGACGCAGTCACGATGTCGAAGCCGCTCTCCCGCACTGGCGCGTTGTTCTGCCCGCCGATTCCCGTCATTATCGCGCGCAGCGCCCGGTCCTCAATGTCGGTCACCCGCCGCCAGGTTATACCCTCCGGTCTGAATCCTTCGATCTGGCCGCGCTGCGCCACGTTGTCGGTTAACGCCGAAAGGAGATTGTGGGCCGATCCAACGGCGTGGGCGTCCCCGGTGAAGTGGATGTTGACCTCGTCTGCGGGCTCGACCAGGCTCCTTCCCCCACCGGTCCCACCGCCCTTGATACCGAATATAGGGCCAAGAGAAGGCTCTCTGAGTGTGGCGACCACGCTCTTGCCAATTCTGCCCATCGCCTGCGTCAGCCCCACCGTCGTTGTCGTCTTGCCCTCACCAGCCGGCGTTGGCGTGATTCCTGTGACGACGACCATCTTGCCTCGCCCGCCACCGTCGCGGACTGCGTCCAACGAGATCTTCGCCTTGTACCGACCGTATGGGATGATCGAGTCGGGGCTCAGGCCAAGCTCGTCGGCAACTTCCAAAATCGGGCGCATCGATAGTCCTCCGACGGGTTGGCGTGCAATGGTTCGAGGGGATAGTCCGGATCAAGCCATACACTTGCCGGCTAGCGAAGCGAATTGTAGCATACGGCATGTGGACTCAGAATTCTTCAGAGACGGAAACGATACAAAGGATGGCCGTCGCAGACTTCTGTCGGTTCATGTAGATCGCGGAACTGTTTGGTGGGACGAGAGGTTCTAAGATGAAAGGTGTTGTTTTCGTAGGTGACCGGGAACTGGAGATTCGCGACCTAGCGCGGCCTGAGCCGGGACCGGGCGAAGTGCTGCTGAAGATGATGGCTTCCGGGATGTGCGGCAGCGATCTGCGCCGCTATCGGATGCCCGCCTCCGAGCTCTCGGGGCCATTCCACGTCGCTGGGCACGAGCCCGTAGGAGTCGTCGCTGAGGTCGGACCAAACGTGACTACCGCGGCGGTAGCCGACCGCGTCATGATGCACCACTACACCGGCTGCAACCGGTGCTCGATGTGCCGCATCGGCTTTACGCAGATGTGCCTGGTCCATCACGAGGTCTATGGGACCACCAAGGACGGCGGTCACCAGGACTACCTGCTGTGCCCGGCGTCCACCTGCGTGAAGATGCCGGATGCGCTACCTTTCGACCAGGCAGCGGCGGTCGCTTGCGGCACAGGCACCGCCTTCCACGCTATAAAGCGACTGGGTGTGTCTGGCGTCGACACCGTGGCGGTGTTTGGACAGGGGCCCGTCGGCGCCAGTGCGACCATGTTCGCCAAGGCGATGGGCGCAAAGGTCATCGCGGTCGACGTGATCCCGGAACGCCTGGCCCTGGCAGACGAGCTAGGTGCCGATGTCGTAGTCGACGCGTCATCCGAAGACCCGGAGTCCTGTATTAGGGAGTTGACCAATGGCGAGGGCGCGGACGCCACTCTGGACGCGACCGGAATCCCGGATGTCAGGATCAACGCCGTCGACTCCGCGCGGTACTGGGGGAGAGTGTGCTTCGTCGGCGAAGGGAACACGACGACCTTTGACATCAGCGCCCAAATCATCCATAAACAGCTCACGATCTACGGTTCGTGGACCTTCAGCCTCGGCGGGTTGGCCGAGGCCGCCAACTTCGTCGTGGACCGCCACATACCCATGGACAAGCTGATTACGCACCACTACGAGCTTGAGCAGGCGGACGAGGCCTACAAGCTGTTCGAAACCGGCAGGACTGGGAAGGCGGTCTTCATTTGGGATGAGTGAGCCGACAGGGATACAACAGGCTATAATGTCGGTATAAATTCCGGTATCAGGAGGGAGACATGAAGGAACGGGGCGACACGGTTTTCGGAGATAACGCGATCAAGTTCGGAGTCGAGTATAGGGACCTGCTGAACGATCAGGGTGTCTGCATCCATGTGCTGGGCGACATCAGCGACGACGAGGAGCACGAGCTATTGAGGTTCGACTGCTTCGATCACGAGCCGCACTACCACTACGGACCGCAGAAGCGGAATCAGCGCCTGGTGCTGGACAAGACGACCGAGGGCGATTCGCTCGACTGGACGATTAATCAGATCAGGACGCGCCTGCCGGAGATGTTGGAGCGCGCCGAGTATCCCGAGCTGGCTGAAACCGCTCGCACGTCGGATCTCGATTCCGAGATCGATGAGCTCGAGTCGTACGCTCGACAGCTCTCAGTCGATGGCCGAAACACGAACATCCATAACCGCGGCGACGTGGTTCTCGAAGCCGGTCCCGTCCGGTTCGGCGTCGAGTTTCGCACGCTCTCTAACGACAGGGGAGTGGCGATCCACGTTCTTGGCGACGTGGGCGGTGAGGAACACGAGCTGTTGACGTTCGACTGCTTTGAGCGTGCGCCGCACTACCACTATGGCCCGGTCGCGAAGAACCAGAGGCTGTATCTGGATATGACGACGGTTCCGGATCCTCTCGGATGGGCTCTCGACCTGTTCAGGGGAGGCAAGCTTGGCACGATGCTCGAAAGGGCGGGTTACACCGACCACGCGGCCCGGCTCAATCCGGCGCTGGTTGCCAGTGCGGTGGCCGAACTCGAGGGAGTCTCCCGCGAGATGGAGACCGCCAACGCCCAGTAACGCCGAAAACTATTGGAACGACCGCAGACTCTTCTGGGTGAGGTAGACGGCCGCGGCAACGATGACCAGCATCGCTCCCATTATGCCGGCCATCGCCTGTCCGCCCAGCAGGTCTGCGGCGAGCCCAGCGGGGAGTACGCCGAGGGGCATCAGACCAAAGTTCATCATGAAGACGCTCATCACGCGGCCTCGATACTGGTCGTCAACCACTTCCATGATTAGGCCCATGTTGATCGTCCGGCGTCCGGCGTCCCCGAGCCCGACCAGGAGCATGATCGCCGCGGCCGCAAAGTAGAAGGGGAATGCCGCGATCATCATCAACGCGGTGCCTGAGATCAAAGCCCCGAGGATCAGCAGCAGACCGCGTTTCCAGTTCCCCAACGCGGCGATCGCCAAAGATCCGACGAGGGAGCCGCCTCCCATCATCGCAACCATCAGTCCCATCGAGTCCGGTCCGCGGCCGTAGATGTCAACGACGAATACCGGCAGCAGCATCCTGAACGGGGATGCGAGCAACGTGGTCACGAAACCCATCATCAGAAGCACCAGAACCATCCGGTTGCCTCTGATATAGGCCAGCCCTGCTCCGATCTCCTGCATCATGGCGCGCTTTCGCGCAGGACCGTTGGGCTTCGGTGTGGCGACCATCGTAGTCATCAGGACAGACAGCAGGCTGAGTCCGACGATCAGGAAGTAGACATTCGCCGGACCGGCCCATGCGTAGAGTCCGCCGGCGATTGCGGGCGCCAGTAGTGTCATCGCACTCATCCCTGCGGCGTTCAGGGCCATTGCGTTGCCGATCTTCTGCGGACCGACAACCTGTGGGATGATCGCCTGCCTGGCGGGCATCATGAACGACCAGATCGAGCCCTGTATCAACGATGCTGCCATCAAGTGGTACCACCGAATCCACTCGGTGAAGATCGCAAGACCGACCACCAAAGCCAGCAGTGCGACGGTGAACTGGCCGATCTGAATAAGACGCTTACGTTCGACTCTGTCAGCGATGGCGCCGCCGAAGAGGGCAAGTACCAGCATCGGGACAGCCGATCCCGCGCTGACGATACCCAAGAGGGACGCCGAGCCGGTGAGGTCGTAGACGAGATAGCCGCGGGTGAGCATCTGCATCTGCATGCCGCCCATCATCGACATCATTCCAAGCCACAGAAACAGGAAGTCGCGGTTTCTCAGCGAGGAGAAAGTGTATCGCCAGCCACGCTCGGTCGAAGGTATTGGGCGAGGTCTGGGCCGCCCTGGAGAAGGGGAAGCCTCCAGCGATATAGGGGTGGCTCCATTGGAGCTGATTGTGGGTTCGCGGTCGGTCTGTTCTGACGTTCCGACCGCGCCGGGAGACGAGGGTTCGTCCTCCTCGGCGGTAGCCTTAGCTGAAGTAACTTTCACGAACTAATGCTACATTATTGGCCGAAACTGGCGCAAATTGGCGCAGGTGTTTTTTGGGCGAATTGGAGGGAAGCGAATGGGCCCGGACTGCGAGCCGCTCTCGCCCGCCTGTGGCGGGAGGCGCTCGCAGGTGTTCAATCCGGGCCCGCTTCAGTTTCCTCGAAAGGACGCCCAAATGCTAACATAACCCGCGAGAGCTTGCGGGAGAGCAGAATGCTCTCTCCCTTGACGGGAGGGGGCTAAGGTGAGGGTGAAAGTTTCCCATGGGCAACTCCTTCGGCCAGAACTTTAAGATCACAACCTGGGGCGAGTCCCACGGACAGGCAGTCGGCGTAACCGTCGACGGCTGCCCTCCGCGAATGCCCCTTGTCGAAGACGACATCCAGCGTGAGCTGGACCGCCGCCGCCCTGGTCAAAGCGTCATCTCAACCCAGAGACGGGAAGGGGACCAGGCCGAGATTCTCTCCGGTGTATTCGATGGACTGACCCTCGGCACACCGATACAGATCACTGTGTGGAACCGCGACGCCCGCAGCCGAGACTACGAGGAGATGAGGCTCAAGTATCGACCGTCTCACGCGGACTATACCTACCAGGCAAAGTACGGAATCCGAAACTGGATGGGAGGAGGCCGCGCCAGCGCCCGGGAGACGATCGGCCGCGTCGCCGGCGGTGCTATAGCCCGAAAGTACCTGGCCAGAGAGTTCGGACTGGAGATAGTCGCGTTTGTAAAGCGGGTGGCCGACCTCGAGGCGCAGGTCGACCCTGACTACGTCACGACCGACGAGGTCGAAGAGACGATCGTACGCTGTCCCGACCCCGATATGGCACAGCGCATGATCGAGCGGATTCAGCAGGCCCGAAAGGACGGAGACTCCCTCGGTGGGGTGGTGGAGTGCGTCGCTCGAAATGTCCCGCCCGGTTTGGGCGAGCCCGTTTTCGACAAGCTGGAGGCAGATCTGGCCAGGTCCGTCCTGTCACTCCCGGCGTGCAAGGGATTCGAAGTCGGCTCAGGCTTTGCCGGTACCTATCTCACGGGCTCTCAGCACAACGACCCGTTCTACAACGACTCTGGCAGGATCAGGACCCGGACGAACAACTCGGGAGGAATCCAAGGCGGCATCTCGAACGGCGAGAACGTCGTCATCCGCGCCGGATTCAAGCCCACCGCCACAATCATGAAGGAGCAGGACACCGTCGACGTCGACGGCAACGAGACGACACTCAAGGGTAGGGGACGTCACGACCCGTGCGTTCTGCCCCGAGCCGTACCGATCGTCGAGTCGATGATGGCGCTGGTTCTCGCCGATCACGCCCTGCGTCAGCGCGCCCAAGTCGGTCCCGGCGGCTAAGAGTTCCCGCTCTGGGACTGCTACACCACCGGCGACGTGCCCCCGTCGATGTTGACAGCGATCCCTGTCAGGTAGCTCGCACGCTCCGATGCAAGGAATGCGATCATGTCCCCCGCCTCGGAGCCCTCACCGACTCGTCCCAGCGGTACGCGAGCTCCCATGTCCTCGTAGAACTGGTCAAGGGTCAGTTCGGGATCGCTCTCCTGCATCGCCTTGAACCGTGTCTCGTGCTGACCGCTCTTGATCAGACCAATGCACACGGTGTTGACCAGGATGTTGTCGGACGCGAACTCCTTGGACATCGCCTTGGTCAAAGCGACCCCTGCGGCTCTGCTCACAGAGGTCGGTACCGACGCGGCGCCGGGCGCCTTGGCGCCAAGGTTCGTGACGTTGATGATTCGCCCGCCGCCCTGCTGGCGCATAATTGGAACAACGAGTCGAGAGGCCCTGATCGCACCGTACAGTTTCAGGTCAAGATCGTGCTGCCAGCCCTCGTCGGACACGCTGAGAAACGGTCCGCCAGCGGAGGTACCTGCATTGTTGACCAGGATGTCGATGCGGCCGAACTCTTCCAGGGTCTGATTGACGAGGTTCCGCACCTGGTCAGGGTCCATGACGTCGGTCGGAATCGCCAACGCACGGTGCTCCGAGCCTGCCCGTATCTCCGTCGCTGCGGCTTCCAACACGTCCGGCCTCCGAGCGGCTATCACAACATCGGCGCCCTCGGCTGCCATGCTAGCCGCCGCGGCCTTACCGATTCCCTCGCTGCCGCCGGTTACTATCGCAACTTTCCCATGCAATCCCAGATCCATAGTCTGTCTCCTCGATCAGCGTTACTTGATTCCGTTGGAGGTTCCTAGCTAGTCGTTATCGTCTTCCGACCGGTAGGCCTCGTCCAACAGGTCGGTTACGTACTTTACCTGAACGGGCAACTCTCGCTCGGCAACACCAAACTGAAGCTGCATCATGCAGCCAGGATTCGCCGTCGCGAAGACCTCGGCGCCTGTGGTCTCGAAGTCGTCCATCTTGGAACGTAACACCCTCAGCGAGAAGTCGCGCTCCGTGATTGTGTAGGTTCCTCCCGCGCCGCAGCATCTGCCCGAATTCGGCAACTCGACGAGCTCGACCCCCGGTATCTCCCTCATCAGCTGCCTCGGAGCGTCTGTAATCCGCTGCGCGTTGCCAAGGTGACAGGAGTCCTGGTAGGTGACCCGGACGTCGAGACGACTCGTCGGTGGCCGAAAAGGCAGGGCTACAAGGAACTCGTGAATGTCCTTAACCGTCTCGTCGAATCTCGCCGCTCTGTCCGCATACTCGGCGTCGCCGGCCAGCAGATGGCCGTACTCCTTCATCCTTGCGCCGCAACCCGCTGACGCGACGACTACCGCGTCGACATTTGCCTCTGAGAACGCGTCGATGTTTCGTCGCGCCAGTCGACGAGCCGTATCGAGGTCTCCAACGTGCGAGTTGATCGCACCGCAGCAGACCTGACTCCTCGGAACGACGACTTCGCATCCGTTTCGCGTGAGGACGCGGACCACGGCGTCCATTTCGGCCCCGTTGGTCAGCGGCATCACACATCCGGACAGAAGCGCGACCCTGGTGCGACGATCGCCGCGAGCCGGAACGGACTGTCCCCTGGCTTTGAAGAACGGGGAAGACAAGCGGGGCATAGACGCCTCGATTGCTGCCATCGATGGCGAGACAGCCCGCAGGACTCCGGAGCTCCGGACTGCCGATTGGACGCCAGACCTCTGGTACAATCGGGCGAGCCACGTCAGTAGTTCAAGGCGCCTCTGGTGAGGCACCATGTGCCTGAGAGCTATCCTCGACGCCAGCCGCGCCAGGATGCGTGGTTTCCGACGCCGCTCCACCTGCGCCATTGTCGCCTCGATCAGGTTTCCGTAGGGGACGCCGGACGGGCACGCGACCTCGCAAGCTCGGCACTGAATGCAGAGGTCCCAGTGCCTGACGACCGAGTCGGTCATTCCTATTCGGCCCTCGTTCACGGCTTTCATCAGCGCGATCCGGCCTCGCGGGGACTCCGTCTCCAGGCCAGTTTCCACGTATGTCGGACAAGCCTGCAAGCAGAATCCGCAATGGACGCACTTGTATAGCTCCGACTCCTCCGGAGCGTCGGGCCCAGAGAACAACATCGACCTATCCACAGTGGGACGCGTGTCCACCATCAGATTCCCCCGGACAGCCGACCTGGATTCATGATGTTGTTAGGGTCGTACTGCTCCTTCAATCTTCGCATGACTGTCATCCCGTTGGAACTGTCGCCCCAAACGTCGATGCGACGTTTGACCTCGGGAGGGCACTGCTGGACCACTGCGACCCCATGCCGCTCGGCGACCAGATTCCTTACTCGGCCGATCAGATTGAGTAGAGTCGCGGTGTCCGCTTGGCGCGACTCAGGGTGAAACCAGTTCAGTTCGACTGTTCCGAATCCAAGCTGCGACACCACGGCGACCTTGAGTGGCGAGGCATCGATACCTTGGACCGAGCTCATAAGCCATCCGGTCAGACTCGGTCCGACCGTCGCCCGGATCCCGAGCACAGGCCTCAACTCGTCGCTCCAACCGAAATCCGCGATCGATCGCCACAGCTGACGGGCCGGAGCGCCATCCAGCGACTCGACCGAAGCGGCGGAGTCAACATTTAGAAGCTGGGAGACGTCGTCCACTTGCCGATCGAGCGTTCGCGGGCGCCCACCGAGTCGAACGACGACGTGGTTTCCTCGACCAGCTAATTCGATTCCCATCAGCCTGGCTGCGCTCTCGCCGAGCGTCGTCAATGCCAGCGGGTCGACCTGCGAGTTGAAGACCGCCAGCGACGCCTCCGTCGCCTTTTCCACCGTGTCGAACGGCGCGAACAGCGTCTGCTCATACATCGGAATCGGTGTGAGCTTGAAGCTCGCCTCAACGATAACACCGAGGGTTCCGAGACCACCGATGTGGAGGCGCGACATGTCGTATCCGCTGACGTTCTTGACGACCTGGCCTCCGCTCTTGGTTACGCGGCCGTCCGGCTGGACGACCCTCATCCCGATGACGGTGTCACGCGGGTGGCCGAAGTGCCACTTCATCGGACCGGCGAGTCCGGCCGCCAGCGTCCCTCCGATCGTCGCCCTATCCGGGAGAGGAGGATCGATTGCGAGAAGCTGGCCCGCGCGAGCTAGGACCTCACGTACAAAACTTACGGTCGCACCCGCCTGAAATGTGGCCGTGAGATCCGCGGACTCGTGTGCGACTACGCGGTTGAGCTTCCCCGTTTCGACGACTATACCGCGACGCGCCAAGGCGTTCCCTAGATCGATCCGCGTGCCACCACCCCAGGGAGTAACCGGGACGCCTTTCCGATTGGCCTCCGACAACACTGAGCTGAGCTCGTTTTCGGATGCGGGGGCCACAACTCCAAATGGTGAGACTCCGTCGACTGCACGGACCTCGCTGTCAGTTCCGTGGTTCATGTCCCCAAGGATCGGGGCCGGCCCACCCAGCTGATCGTCTCCCATTCCCGACGGCCCTAGATGTACGCGCCGTGTCCGGCCCGCTGGATCGCGCCGGACTGGCTGAAGTCGCTACAGGTCGAACCCGTGGGAAATATCTTCCCGGGATTTAAGAGGCTGTTCGTTGCGAACGAAGGCCTGAGCTTCGCCATCGCCTCCATGTCAGCGTCGCTGAACATCAGGGGCATGTACTCTTGCTTCTCGACGCCGATCCCGTGCTCGCCTGATAGGACTCCGCCCATCTCCACACATAGCTCGAGGATCTCTCCTCCGATCTTGAGGGCCGCCTCGGTGTCTCCCGGCTTTCTTTCGTCAAACAGCACCGACGGATGCAGATTCCCATCTCCGGCGTGAAGTAGGTTAGCTATCGGATAACCTGTGCGATCGGAGATTCCCTTGATTCGCGACAGGACCTCTACAAGCCGCGTTCTCGGGACGGTTCCGTCGACGAGGTAGTAGTTCGGCGCGAGTCTTCCCAGAGCGCCCAGTACACCTTTGCGGCCGGCCCAGAGCCTCTCCCGCTCAGCGGGGTCGGTCGCGGTCCTGATCTCGAGTGGACTGTAAAGGTCGCAGATCTCTTCGACGGCCGCGATCTCCTCCTCGACGGCTTCAGCGAGGCCGTCGACTTCGACGAGCAGCACTGCGCCCGCGCCCTCAGGGTATCCGGCGTGAACGGATGCCTCGGCTGCCCTGATGCACAGATCGTCCATCATCTCGAGGGCGGCCGGGACGATGCCCGCGCCGATGATCCCAGAGACGGTCGCGCTGGCGTCGTCGAGCTGCTTGAACACCGCGAGCAGCGTCATGACCGACTCGGGTTGCCTCAGCAGCCTAACCGTGATCTTGGTCACGACCGCAAGTGTGCCTTCAGACCCGATCAGGATCCCCCGCAGGTCGAACCCGGGATACTCTCTCTGGCGGCCGCCGACCCACTCGACACTCCCATCAGCATAGACGACCTCGAGGCCGAGGACGTGATTCGTGGTTACGCCGTACGCCAGGCAGTGTGGACCACCCGAGTTCTCGGCGACGTTTCCTCCGATCGTACACGCACTCTGACTCGAAGGGTCCGGCGCGTAGTAGAGACCGTATTGCGAGACGTGCTTGGTGAGATCGAGATTGATGACCCCCGGCTCAACGGTTGCCACGCGGTTCTCGACATCGACGTCGAGGATCCTGGTCATCCGCGTCAGCGCCAAAACAACTCCCCCGTGCCCGGCGATCGCCCCTCCGCTCAAGCCCGTTCCTGCCCCTCGAGCGACGACCGGAAGCCCGTGCTCGGCCGCGATTCGAACACACTGGGAAACCTCTTCGGTACTATCGGGAACAGCGACGACGGTTGGGAGCCCCCTGTCGACCGATCCGTCGTACTCGAATACGATCAGGTCCTCAGGCTGGTACAGCACATATTCCGCGCCCACGACGGCGCTAAGCTGCGCAACAACAGTGCCTATGTCCACGCTGTCCGTCCTTGGTCCATGGGTCTATTACGGATTGCGTCCAGGCCCGGCAGGAAGCTGTGATCGGCTATCTTCGTGACCTGTCCCTACGGACGACGGACCAGATGCGTCGGGTGCCGCGTGCTAGGAGACCGTCGCCTCGCCCGTTCGCGTTGCCGTTCTCGGACTCAGTGTAGTACGTGCCGTATGAGTATCGGTCATGGCCATACCGATAGCCGTATCCGAACCGGGACCGTCTTGCCTTGTTCAGGATCACCCCGATGATCTCCGCCCCGGACATTCTGATGGAGTCGCGCGCGCTCGCAACGGTTCGTACCGTGGCCTGAGAGGTGTCCGCAACGAGAATGACGCTGTCGACCTCCTGAGCGAGGATCGATGCGTCGACCACAGCCAGCACTGGCGGAGTGTCCAGAATCACAACCTCGTACGCCGACCGGAGCTCTGATATGAGACCGGACATCCGCTTCGTTCCGAGAAGCTCGGCTGGGTTCGGTGGAACAGTTCCAGCCGGGATCACGTCAACTCCGAACTGGCTGTGTTGCAGCACGTCTCCGAAAGAGAGACTGGAATCCACGAGATAGTTTGTAAGACCGGGTTCGCGACCGTTGATCCCCATCAGGACGTGGATCGACGGCCGCCTGAGGTCGGTGTCGACTATTACAACGCATCGACCGGCTTGGGCGAAAGCTACCGCCGCGTTGCTGACGATCGTTGACTTACCCTCTCTCGGCCCAGCCGAGCCGACCAGGTAGACTCCTCGTGTTGTACCGATTGTCGCGAACTCGATATTCGCTCTAACTTGGCGCAACGCCTCAGCATGGTGGGAGTTGGGGGCGTCATGGATGATCACACCGGTATCTTTGACCTCCGAGTCAGCCCACCACTGAAGCGGGCCGAGTGACGTCATCTCCAGGTCGTCTTCGATCTGTTCTCCTGAGCGAATCCGCTCGTTTAGATTAGAGAGTACGACGATGCCCAAGCCGGCGGAGAGAAGCCCGAGAACGACACCAAGCAGCACGTTGTTCCTCGTATTCGGAACAACCGGACCCCCTGAGTTCGAGATAGGAGGAAGGAACTCCAGGTGGTTGACGTTCGCAACCTGGTTCGCGGCAACCTCGTCCGTGATCACAAGACCCTGGCCTTTCGCGGCCTCCAGTCGATTGGAAATCTCGCTCAGCTCTCGCTGGGAGACATAGGACACGAATTCCTCTGCGATTCCCTCTGCGACAACCGCTGCTGTCGCCGGATCACGATGCCTGATTGAGATCTCCAGCGTCGGAGGGTCTGTGAGGGCAGTACCCTTGATCAGGGAGGACTCTGGTGTGTAGTCGGACGGAATGATCCCCTTGGCCCTCGCGCGGCGAATGAACGGCTCGGCAGTCAACAGCCGCCCGTATACAGTAGCCAACTGCTGGCTCCGGCTGAAGTCGGTCGCGTAGGGCAGGGAACTCCCGCCGCCCCTGTATTGGACGAGGATAGTGGCACGAGATTCATACTGACGCTCCTGTAGGATCGAGTATCCCCAGGCAAGGCCCCCAAAGACCAACGGAAGCAGAACAACCAGCCACCAGTGGCTGAGGACGATGTCGAAATAACGTCTTATGTCTACAGATTCTTCTTCGATCTTATACCCACCTCAGTTGGAGACTGGCTGAAAACGTATCGGAGATCAACAAACGGTATTCTACCCAAGCAGCGACGACGTAGCCAAGTCTTGCCGGACGCACTTGAGGCTCAGGTTCGAACGCTCGGCTATGTCAAATGGCTGAGATCTGTTCTACCATTGCCTCGGGCTCGGTTGTAGGAAGGTCACAGGCGTAGTTGCTGCAGACGTACGCCGTGGGCGCACCGTCGAGCGTGGACCTTCCATGAAAGACTGGCCATTCACTCCCCGCGACGTCTCCTTCCGACCGGGTGGCCACGACCGCTCCGGGCCGGTACTGTGAGGCGAGGGCCCACAACATCTCGGTCGCGTCTCCCCTGCCGGGACGTGTCAGAATTACCACCTCCCGCGGCGGCGAAAGGTACGTGTCGAGGGCGCAGAGCCAGTGACCCGCTCCAGTCGGGAACTGCGACATTATCGCCTGAACGCCACGGAGACTTGCAGCGGCGATTCTGCGTAAGTCGTCGTCCCCCGTGATCGTCGAGATGCGCAGGAGTACGTCCGCCATCATCGAGTGACCGGACGGCAGCGCGTTGTCGGTCACGTCCCGCGGCCGAACGACTAGATCGTCGTGGTCCGAGCCTGTGTCGAAGAACTGCTCCCTCAATGGGTCCCAAAACAGCGATACGGCGTAGCGCGCCAACCCTTCCGATTGCGTTAGCCACTCAATGTCCCCATCGGCGCGGTGAAGTGCCAGGAGCCCGTCGATCAGCGCGGCGTAGTCGTCCAAGAACCCGAGCGCTCCGTTTGCACCCCCGCCATCCGTCCGTCTCAGGCGGCCGCCTGCTGACATTCGGCCGAGATGGTACACCGCATTTGTGCGCGCAACTTCCAGGTAGTCGGCTCTCCCAAATGCCGCCGCAGCTTCGGACACGGCGGCGAGCATCAATCCGTTCCAGGACGTGATGACTTTCGTATCCGTCATCGGCGGGATCCGCCCCGACCGCGCCTCCAGAAGCCTAACTTTCGCCCTCGCGATCACCCGATCGAGCTCGTTCGGGTCGATCAAGTGTCTGGATGCCACTTCAGCCCTCTGATGAGGCATGTTCAGGATAGACATTCCCTCGAAGTTGCCCTCGTTGGTAACTCCGAAGTAGTCGCACGCAACCGCGGCGTCATCTTTGCCAAGTATCCGGGACAAGTGCTCAGGACGCCACACGAAGTACTTCCCCTCGACTCCCTCACTGTCCGCGTCCTGGGCCGAGTGGAACGCGCCGTCCGGCGTCGTCATCTCCCTGACTACGTAGTCGACGATGCCTTCAGCGACTTCACGATATGCGCTGTTCCCCGTAAGCTGGAACGCATGCGTATACAGCCTTGTGAGCAGCGCGTTGTCGTACAGCATCTTCTCGAAGTGAGGGACCAGCCAGTAGGCGTCGGTGGAGTATCGGTGAAAGCCGCCGCCGATCTGATCGTGGATTCCCCCGGCGGCCATCCGGTCGACAGTCAGCTCGACCATCTCGAGGGCCTCTGGGGTACCGGTCCGGGCGTAGAATCGCAGCAGGAACTCGAGCGTGGTTGGCTGCGGAAACTTCGGCTGGAGACCGAATCCCCCCGATCTGCCGTCGAACTGGCGCGAAAGGACGTCGAACGCGGAGCGAAGCACGCTCTCCGACAGCGGTTCGATTGTTCGCTGGGCCGAGAACGCGCTACCGATTCGCTCCACCAACTGCCTACCGCTCGCCAGCACGTCATCGCGTCTAGATCTAAAGGCGTCCGCGATGGTGCTCAAGACCCTCGGAAAGGCTGGAAGCCCTCCACGGTCTTCGGGAGGAAAGTAGGTGCCGCCGTAGAACGGTTCGCCGTCTGCCGTCAGGAAGACGGTCATGGGCCATCCGCCTTGACCCGTCATGGCCTGAACGGCGGTCATGTAGACCGAGTCGACGTCGGGCCGCTCTTCTCTGTCCACCTTTATACTGACGAACTGTTCGTTCATTAGCGAAGCGATCTCGGGACTCTCGAACGACTCGCGCTCCATGACGTGGCACCAGTGGCAAGAAGAGTAGCCGACGCTGAGCAGAACCGGAACGTCCCGTTCACGGGCCGCCTCGAACGCCTCAGCGCTCCACGGATACCAGTCCACGGGGTTGTCAGCGTGCTGCAGGAGGTAGGGGCTGGTCTCAGCGGAGAGTCGGTTTGGCATCGGAGCGTCGTCAGATCCCGCGGATGTCGAGCGTGGCAACTTCGCCGGTGCAGATGTCCGCCACCCTGATCGCGTGGTTGTTTGTGTCCGCGATGTAAAGTTTCCCGTCCAACGCGCTGACGCCGCCAGGTTCGTAGAACTCGACAGACTCACCAGCTCCGTCGTTGAAACCAGGTCTTCCTGAGCCGAAAACCGACTCGCACATCTTGGATTCGGGGTTCAGCCTCTTGATCTTGTTGTTGTATGCGTCCGCGATCCAGAGTTCGCCCTGGTACAGGTCCAGTCCAAGCGGATGCTGGAGTCGGACCTCGTCTCCAACCCCGTCCGAGTCACCGAAAGTGAAGAGGTCCAGACCCACCAGGGTACTAACCCGGCCTCCGGGTTCAACGGACGCCGCTCTGATCGAGCTCGTCTCGCTGTCCGCGAAGTAGAGGTAGGCCCCGTCCGAAACAATTCCGCTCGGCTGAGCCAGCTCTGAGCGCATCAGCGGTCCGTCGGTGATCCGCTCTCGGCCGTTGCCCGCGTGCACCACTGCCTCGCTTGTTCCGAGGTCCAGCTTCCAAAGCTGGTGGAATCCGGACATCGCGATGAAGAGGGTATTGCCGAGGACCGCCAGGTCCCACGGCGACTTTAGTGCTACGAACCTGCCGTTGCCGCCGCCGTGGAAGCCGACAGCCTGCTCGCCGATTCCCGCCAGCGTCCGGACCTCCTTCGTATCCAGGTCGATCGACCGGATTGCGTGGTTCTTTGTGTCCGCAACGAACAGGTTCGGCCAATCGAGGGCGCAACCCTGGGGATCATAGAACGCCGACGTCTCTCCGGGACCGTCCTTTAGCTCTCGTTCGCCACTTCCGAACACAGCCTGGGCGTTCCCATCCAGGTCGGTCCATACGATGCGATTGTGGTTGGAGTCTGAGATGAACAGCCCGTGCTCTGCTGCGAGTACCTTGCCTGGGAACGATAGCGGTCGTTCCCACTCTAGGTCTCGCTCCAGCCTGAACTCCATAGGCCGCCTGTCGATCAGACCCTCTGCGTCGTACTCCTGGATCATTGTTGTCAGGACGTTGTCTAGACCATCGACAGGGAACTCACCCTCGTGTTTCCCCACGACTTTGCCATCGGGCCCGATGAACATGAGGGTTGGCCAGGCGCGGACGGCGTACTGCCGCCACACCATGAAGTCCGAGTCGTTGATTACGGGGTGATCGATCTCGTATCTGAGGATCGCCCTGCGGACGTTGTCAGTAGCCTTCTCGGCGTTGAACTTTGCTGAATGAACTCCAACAACGGCCAACTCGTCGGCGTACTTCTCTTCCAATTTCCGCAACTGCGGAAACACGTGCATACAGTTGATTCAACAGTAGGTCCAAAAGTCCAATATGAGGACCTTGCCGCCGAAATCGCTGAGAGCAAGAGGCCGCTCGGTATTGAGCCAGTCCAGCTCCGCAGGAAAGTCCGGGGCATTTACGGATCCGAAAAACCTGCGTGGGCTCATGGGGATCTACCTCGATTCATCCCGGTCTAGCCGGGGGATCTGAAAGTGGTCTGGCCACCCTTCGAGATTATACGCCATCGTCCAAAACATGTGCTCATACCGGGCGCTGGTGAGGTATGCGGAATTCATTCTCTGCCTTGTCTCGGGCCCGGACTCATCTGCCAACTCGTCAACGACTGCCGACCAGGCGACGGTGCTGCGCTCCAATAGCCCATCGGCGTATGAAGATTGCCATTTGCGGTACACCGGGTGTTTTGGCGAAGAGAGTATTTTCCCCACTTCATGATAGATGCGAGGACATGGGAGAAGCGCTGCGACTCCACACGGGAGTCCGCCGAGGTCCATCATGACCTCGATGTGATTCATGTAGGCGAGAGTGGTAGGGGAGGGGAGACACCGCTCGATCTCTGAGGTCGTTACACCGAGGGCTGCAAACAGGTCGTTATGGAGCGGTCGTTCTACGGGAGTTGTGACGCGCGGAAGCAACCGTCGTGCAGTTTCTGTATCTTGTGCCAACGAAAGGGCCGCAGCCGCCGCCCGTCCGAATGCCCCAAGGTACATATAATCTTGGAGAATGTAGAATCTGAACTTTTCGACCGGCAGAGTACCTTGCTGGAGCTCTGTCAGGAACGGATGCCCACGAATTGCGCTCCAAATGGGTTCTGCCTGCCCCCACAGGTAATCTGAGAAACGTTCAGGCTCTATGGACACGTCGCTCACCCGAAATCTGCCGCAAGGGACCTCAGATTCGTGAACTTGGAGTTGGTGTTGATATTGAGATATTAATGTATGGCCTTTGCCTTCGATGATTCGGCTATCATATGTTTATAATGTCACGAGATGTCAGACGATCTCATCCAACAGCTTAGGGGGCATTGAGAGACATTGTTCGGGACAGTTGCTAGCTGGAGGAGCGTCCCTGGCAGGATTCGAACCCGCGACCCGCTGCTTAGAAGGCAGCCGCTCTATCCAACTGAGCTACAGGGACACGTACGCCGATGGTACGGTCAGTCTAGCAACGGCTTATATCACGGTCAAGAATTTGAGGTGCCGACCCAGACGACGACCGTCGGCCTCGTCACGATCACGCGCACGCTGTCGATCGTCATACCTTCAACGTCCGATAGGGTAGTGAATCGGCGCTGAAGAAACCTCCCAAGGGGACGCCCGAGTGTGCTTGAGGCAATCAGTGCCGCGGCGGCTCCCTTTACTCCGGGCCAGAATCCCCGCCGTCCCCTTGAAATCGCCACCGCCGCCAGACCCCCAATCAGGGCGCTGGTCACCAGGTTCGTCCCACAGTATGACGACACCGCAAGGTCGGACCGGCCTGACTCCAGCAGCTTCAGCGCTTCCCGGGCGGCACTTAAGACGTCATCAGCCGAGGCGCGCGACCAGATCATGAATCCCGACGAAACCGAGTAGCCTCCCATGGGAGGTAGGACCGCACGATCCAGTAACACCGCAACTGTAGCGTGCTCGACCGCGTGGTTTCTTCTGATCCTGTCTAATGTTGAGGCACTCAAAGAACAGCCGCTCCAGAGGACAATCGTGAATCTGACACTAGCATACAACGAGTCTCCCGGCCAGCGGTGGTGTTGTCTCGACGATTCGGTGAACTTCGAACCCGTTGGTCCTGACCGCAAAAATGGGCTAGGACTCGTCGGGGGCAAGGGCGAGAGACGCGCCTTCGGTCGGTCGGGGGACGCCGGGAAAGCCGGTGAAATCGTTTCATACTGATTTCATTTCGGGTCGTTGATTGAGAAATGACTGGAAAAAGTATTGAAAAACGCGTTGACACAGTTGCGGGGGCGACACTAGGATAGAAACTAGAACATTGGAAAGGAGGGAAGAGATAATGACCAGGAAGACGAAGAAGATGATTGCGGTCGAGGAGAAGTTCCACCAGCCTTTGGAGAAGATTCTACCGGAAATGGTGACAGATCAGGGCCTGTCCTCCACTGCTGACCACCTGGGCGTGAGCAAGGCTACACTCGGATACTGGCTCCTGAAGCTGGGTATCAACGTGCGGCGGGTAGCACTTGCCCCCGGGGAGACAATCGAGATCAAGAGGGTCAGCTAGCTCGGATTCGCGTAGCGGCGCCCAGCGGCATCGAAGACACCAGCGGCCGGCGAGGGGATGGGTCCCGAGCCGGCCGCTGGCATTCTATCAGGTTCCCGGCGTAGGCGCGGAGCTCTCCAGCGTCGCCAAGTTACGTGACTACCGGCCCCGTACGCCAAGTGCGGCTCGCGCCTCCCGCTCTCTCTCCCGCTCGAGGATCGCTCGTCGCTTGTCGTACCGCTTCTTCCCCTTCGCAACCGCCAGCTCAAGCTTGGCGCGGTGGTTCCTGATGTACAGCCTCAACGGGACCAGCGTGAGTCCCCTTTGGTCCGTGTCGCGAGCGAGCTGACTAATCTCTCCACGGTTCAATAGAAGCTTACGTGGCCTCTTGGGGTCGTGGTTGTTCCGGTACGCGGGTGCGTACTCGTCGATGTGGAGGTTGTAGAGCCACATCTCACCGTCGACCGGGCGGGCGTATGCATCACTTATGCTGACCCTTCGATCCCGGATCGACTTGATCTCGGTCCCTGTCAGAACGATCCCAGCCTCCATTGTCTCGATGATTTCGTAGTCGTATCGGGCCTTTCTGTTGACTGCGATGGTAGAGCGGCCGTTCTTGCTCAAGTCGCTACGCCCCGCCAGGACCGCGCTCCGCTATGAGCTGCTCCATCACCTCAACCGCCTTCTCGTACTGGGACGTGTCGGCCTTCTGAGGGTCTCGGGAAGTCACCTCATGGTCGGGAGCGACACCGTTACCCTGGATGAGTCGTCCGCTCGGTGTGTACCACTTGGCAATTGTCAGATACAGGCCACCGCCGTTCGATAGCCGTTGCAGGATGTTGACGCTTCCTTTGCCAAACGTCGTGGCTCCGACGACGGGAGCCCGTTTGTAGTCCTGCAGCGCCCCGACCACGATCTCGGATCCGCTGGCGCTGAACTGGTCTGCCAGGATAACCAGGGGAATGTCGGCAAATGGCCCGCGCCCCTCAGTTCGATGGTCCTTGCGGTTGCCCTCTCCGTCCACCTGGTACAGTACAAGTCCCTCGTCGATGAACATCCCTACGACGTCAATCACGCTCGACAACAGCCCGCCGCCGTTGCCCCTGACGTCGAGGATCAGGCCCTCCGCCCCGTTGTCCTGCGCTTCGCGGATAGCGTCGGCAAGCTTGCCGGGGGTGTCAGCAAAGAACGTCGTTAGCCTGATGTGTGCGAAGCGATCATCCGGCCTGCTTCTCACCAGAACGCTCTCAAGGGGGATCCGGTCACGGATCACCACGATCACGACCTCGTCTGCCGCTCCCAAATGCCTTACGAGAAGGCGGACCTCGGTACCTCTGGGTCCTCTGATCCTGTTCACAGCCTCGGGCAGACTCAGTCCGATGATGCTTTCGCCGTCGACCCCGATGATGATGTCCCCTGGCCTCATCCCGGCCTGCTCAGCGGGACTGCCGGACATCGGCGATGCGATCAAGCCGTTCGGGCGCATCTGCACCGTGGCGCCGATTCCCTCGAATGATCCGTAGAGGTCTTGGTTTTCGATCTCAAAGTACTCGGCCGGCACGTAGCTCGTGTGCTGGTCTCCAAGCGCCGCTATCAGCCCTCTTATGGCGCCCTCGTCGAACTTTTCGGTCTCGAGGTCACGACGATCAACGTGCTGCTCGGTCAGGATCTTCCAGACCTCCCAGGCCGTCGCAAGCTCTTCCGGTACGCCTTGAGGAACGCCCGGGGGATCGACCAACGGGACAGCGGTCGGGAGGACCATCGGATCGGTCGGCGCCGCTGCCGGAGTCGGATCCGCAGTTTTGACGGCCTCTTCAGCCGCCGCCTCTTCAACCGCCGCCTCTGGAGCCGCCGCCTCTGGAGCCGCCGCCGGGACCTCTTCCTGGCAGCCCGTCAACAGCAGCGCCAACAGGATCAGAGGTGTCGCGATCCAGCCGCGGTGATTCGACGTGTGTGAGTGGAACATTTGCAGCGTATTCATGAGGTCATTCTAACACCAGATTTCCTACGGGAGTATATGCGCGGGGCTGCTGCTGTAGATAGTCGATGGGCTTTTTCAGAAATATGTGAAATAATGATCCGGAACCCGGCAAGGAGCTGACCCGTGACGTTCCCCAACGATGTTTCCCCTGGTCGATCGGCGAATCGAAGTATTCAGAAATAGAGATCTGACTGAAATCGCGACGTGTCTCGAGGCGAGGAGACAAGATGGCTGCACGAACCAGAATGAACCGACCCTATCCTCGGCACGCGCTGGAGGACGTGATTTCAATTGCCGAGACCATCCAACAGGTAAATGGCGGCCAGCCCGTCCGCACCGAGCTGCTTGCGGACGAGCTCGGCATCTCGGTCAGGAGCAGCGTCTTCTTCGAAAAGCTGAAGTCCTCTCGGGGCTTCGAACTAACAGTCGGATCAAACTCCGACGACTACGTTGAGCTGACGCCGCTCGGAGAGTCGCTCACGGCGCCAACGAGTGCCGAAGAGCGAAGTCAGGCGCTGAGGGCGGCCGCTCGTGCGCCCAACGTGTTTCGCCGGTTCTACGATCTCTACACGGGCAAGCGGATGCCCGGCGACGTGTACGCGGTCAACGCTCTGGAGCGGCAGCTTGGAATCAGAAGCGAGTTGACTCGGGAGTGTCTACACCTCCTGCGCGACAACGGGCTGTTCACAGGAATCATCACCGAACATGAGGGGGTCCAGTTCGTCGACCGAGCCAACGAAGATCCGGCCGCCGCTCCGGGACGGCTTGAGGGGGAAGGGCCGGCAGGCGAAGCGCGGAATCGGCGGCCGGAGGACTCGGGAGTTGTTGTTGTTGGGGTCCGCGGCGATCCGGTCGTAGAGCGCTCGACCTGTCTCTTGGCGGGCCTGTCGATCGTTCCGACGTCGGTCTTGATCGACCTTTCCGACTCCGCGCTCGTACCGGAACCACTTCCCAGGACGCTGGCCATCGCTCGATGTTGCGTCTTCGTTTGGCCCGGTGCCGGCGCCGCTCAGAGCCAAGGCGTATCTCACGAGGAAATGGCTGCGCCCAGGCTCTGGGCGTGCTTGGGCGCTGCGATTAGCCAAGTGGGGCGCAGACTCGTCGTCGTCCTGGCGGATGACACGGACTCCGAGATTCTGACCGGATTGGCGACGGTCGATATCTCAGCGGTTGAAGTGACTGACTCGATCGGAGACCTGTACCAGAGACTCGTCGCCTCTCTTGTCGAGTCTGACATCATTCGGATATCAGTCGTCTAACCGAACACGGCGCGACTCTCCTGTAGCGTCGGCCGCGCGGCTACGCCTTTCTGCGCAGTGGACTCAATGAGCCGCGGTATCAGTTGCCGCCCATAAATCGGCGTCGTCTGGGCAACAGTACATTATGTAAAGTATTGCCTCAACGGCATTGTTCTAGCTACAGCGACTTTACATAACATTTATAGTGCGAATATACGACCTGGGAGCATTTGACTCCCCTAGCGGGTGAATGACGGCCCCGGAGACTTCCGACGACGGCCGACCCGGGGACAATGCGGTTACAGCGGCGCGGCCACGGGCACGTCGGCCGGTGTGACACATGCGTCGATCGCTTCGAGCAGCCCGTCTACACCGTCTCCGGTGAGCGCGGACACGAGCACCGCGTCGGCGAGCGTGACTAGCGCTGACTCTGGGCATACCCGTCCACCGTCATGTGAGAGCTGCAGGAGGTCTGACTTGTTCAACACCATGATCGTTGGGACCGACGACAGGCCCAGATCGTCGAGGATCGACTCGACGACGCTCACCTGCTCGGGCGCGTTCCGGTGCGACACGTCGACGACGTGGACGATGATAGACGACTCCGATATCTCTTCCAGGGTCGCACGGAATGCCGCGACCAGCGTCGTAGGCAGCTTGTGGATGAACCCGACGGTGTCCGTCATCAGCGCCGCGAGCCCGGACGGCAGTACGATGCGTCGCGTGATCGGGTCCAGTGTGGAGAACATCAGGTTCTCGGCCCTGACCCCGGCCTTGGTCACCCGGTTCAACAGCGTGCTCTTTCCGGCGTTTGTGTAGCCAACGAGCGATACGACGGGCATCTGGTTGGACGTTCTCCTCGATCGGTGGCGGCTGCGGTGGCGTCTGACGCCCTCTACCTCTTTCTTGAGCCTCTGGATCCTGTCTCGCACCAGCCGCCGGTCGGTCTCTATCTGCGTCTCACCAGGACCTCTCGTACCGATTCCTCCTCCCAGCCGCTCCAGGTGAGTCCACTGTCCTGCAAGTCTTGGAAGCAGATACTCGTGCTGGGCGAGGTCGACCTGTAGTCGACCCTCCCGCGTCTGAGCCCTCGACGCGAAAACGTCCAGGATCAGTGCCGTCCTATCGATGACCTTTCGACCATCGAGAGCATCCTCGAGGTTTCGCTGCTGCGTGGGGGTAAGCTCGTCGTCGCAGATCACCGTCTCTATCTTGAGCTCGGCGCAGGTGTCCTTGAGCTCTTCCAGCTTTCCCTTTCCGAGGTAGATCTGCGTTGGCCGGTCGACCCTCTGGGAGACCCTGCAGACTACTGTCGCTCCGGCAGAGCGGGCCAGCTCCGCGAGCTCGTCGAGCGAGTCCTCCGGGCGCCAGAGCTGACGTCCGCGCTTCGGAGAGGCGCTGACCAGAACCGCTCGCTCGGGCTTAGATTTGGTTGTCTTCAGACCTCTTGGGATGTCGCTGCCTCCTCACTCCTGTCGTTCTGATCAGAGAGTTCCAGTCCATGTCGCGAGTCGCCGTAGTCCCTCGTCGACCAGATCGTCGCCGATAGTGAGGGAGAATCGTATGTATCCCTCTCCGTAGTCCCCGTAGCTGGCTCCAGGGGTGACGACGATGTCGCACTGCTCAAGGAGCTGCTCCGCGAACTCGCCGCTCGTGAATCCTTCAGGGACGCGTGCCCAGACGTAGAGGCTCGCCTTGGGCGGATCGACCTGGAGACCGATCTCCGAGAGAACGCTCAGGACCTTGTCTCGGCGTCGCTGGTAGACCGCGTTCCGCTCGTCGATCCACGCGTCCGAGGTCTCCAGCGCCTCGATCCCCATCTGCTGTATCGCCTGTGGAACACCAGAGTCCAGGTTCGACTTGACGATCAGCAGCGCATTGATCATGTCCGAGTTTCCGACCGCCATGCCGAGACGCCAGCCTGTCATGTTGTATGTCTTCGACAGCGAGTGGAACTCCATGCCGACGTCCATCGCGCCTTCGACTTCCAGGAACGACGGATGCCGGAACCCGTCGAATGTGACGTCGGTGTAGCAAGCGTCGTGCAGTACAGCAAGGTCGTAAGCCCTAGCGAATTCGACGACCTCCTCAAAGTATGGCAGGTCCGCGATCGCCCCGGTCGGATTGTTCGGATAGTTCAACCAGATGACTTTCGCTCTCTTAGCGACGTCCTCAGAGATGGCCCCGAGATCGGGAAGCCAGCCGTTCTCTTCCTTTAAGGGCATCCAGTGGCACTCGCCCCCCGCAAACCAGGTTCCCACCGAGTAGACCGGATAGCCTGGATCTGGAACGAGCGCGACGTCGCCCTCCTCGATGAAGCAGAGCGCGGCGTGGCCGATCCCCTCCTTCGCGCCGATCAAGGAGATCACCTCCGAGTCAGGGTCCAAAGAGACCCCGAACCGCCTCTGATACCAGTCGGCGGTCGCCTTTCGGAACTCTGGCAGCCCTTCGGATTCCGGGTACCGGTGGTTCGGCAGGTCGCCCGCTGTGTCTCGGAGTCGGTCGATCACCGGTCCCGGGGTCTCGAGGTCCGGATCGCCGATCCCGAACGAGATGACATCAATACCCTCCGCCCGCTTCCGGGCGATCTTTCTGCTTATCTCGACAAACAGGTAAGGGGGAATCTTCTCTACGCGACTAGTGAACTTCATGGCAGCTCCAGGTCAACTCAGCTCTTAGCTACATGTTAAGCCACATATCTGGGATCGTAAAGGTTCGGAGCCGAGGCTATGCCGATGGGGAGACCCGTGTCAGTGGATCAGCCTCCGATGTCTCGAGCCCATCGCGATCCGGAGTCCCGGAAACAGCATGATCCCGACTAGGCATGTTAACGTCGGCCGCTGAAGGCAGCAAACAAAAACGCTAAATGCATGTAACCAGGTTTGTGCGTACTCTAATCGGGCCAGTCTCCGTCGAAGACCTTCGCGACCGGTCCTTCCAGCACAACCGGGCCCTCTCCCGGCCAGATCACCTTGAGTTCGCCGCCCGGGAGCTCGACGATGACCTCGTCGTCGACCAGGCCGTGGAGCCTTGCCGCAACCACAGCGGCGCAGGTCCCACTGCCGCAGGCCAGGGTGATGCCAGAGCCTCGCTCCCAGACTCGCATGCGAAGCCGATCCCGGTCCACGACGTTTACGATCTCGAAGTTTACCCTTTGCGGGAACAGGGGGTGTCTCTCGACCATCGGACCGATCCTTGTGAGCTCATAGTCGTCGATCGGGTCTTCGAGGAATGTAACTGCGTGAGGATTGCCCATTGAGACGCAGTTGATCAGCAGGTGCTCCGAATCTACTGACAGAGGATGGTCCAACACTGGCCCAAGATCGTCATTGAGCGCTACAGGGATGTCGGCCGGCCGGATGATCGGTGCTCCCATGCTGACGGATGCTCCGGTCACGACTCCGTCAGACCAGACAGGTCGGACGTTCATGACACCCGATGCGGTCTCGATATCAAACGCCTCAAGCCTATTCGATAGCGCCTGGATATCCAAACCGAAACGTATAAAACACCTGATTCCGTTACCGCACATCTCTCCTTCCGACCCGTCTGCGTTGAACATCTGCATCCTGGCGTCCCCGAGATCCGACTCGTGGAGAAGGATCAAACCGTCCGCACCGACCCCGAAGTGCCTGTCGCTGACCCGGCGGGAGATCTCGGGCCAATCTCTCGTCAGACCGCGGGCGTCGACGTAGATGTAGTCGTTTCCGGCGCCGTGCAGCTTTGAAAACCGCATGTTCGACCTCGCTATATAGTGTACTTTATGCCTGGGTTGCGGAGGCGGCCCGGCGGACCCCGAAATCGACTGCTGCGCCGAACTCCGAGATATCGAACCACCGAATCCGGGGATCGTCCAGACTGAACCAGTTCGACTGCTGCCTGATGAACCTGTGAGTCCGGAACTTCATCCGGTCCACTGCCTCACCCAGATCTGAGCCGTTGTGGATGTGATTGGCCAGCTCCCGGTAACCGATTCCTGACATCGCAGGCAGCTCTTGGCCGTAGCCCATCTTCAGAAGACTCTCCACCTCGGCAAGGAATCCTCGATCCATCATCTCGTCTACACGTCTGTCGATACGTTCGTACAACGAGCTGCGGTCACTTGACAGTCCGACTACCTCGAACCTGAACTCCGGCAACCGCTGTTTGACCTGCCGTCCCGCGCTTCCCCCTGATTCCGTAACCTCTATTGCCCTGATAATCCTCCGTGGATTCGAGCTGTCGACGGCGTCAGCTGCGACTTCATCATACTCCCGTAGTCGCTCGACCAGCGAATCGACACCGTCGGTCCGTAGCTGGTCCTCGAGCTCGCGACGAAGCTCAACGTTTGGAGCCACGGCTGGCACGTCCCACGATTCGATAATCGCTGTGACGTACTGACCCGTCCCGCCGACGATTATAGGTTGCAATCCCCTGCTCTTTACGTTTTTGATTGCTTGGTGCGCAATAGGAATGTACTTGCCGAGGCTGAACGGATGGTCCGGATCGACGATGCTGACCGCGTGATGCGGTACCGCCGCCAGCTGCGCGGGAGCCGGCTTCGCGGTCCCGATGTCCATGTACCTGTAGACCTGCCTACTGTCCGCGCCGACCACTTCGATCGCTACGTGCTCCGCAAGCCTAAGAGCCAACTCGGTCTTGCCGACGCCGGTTGGCCCGACGATCACCAGGACCGATGGCTGTTCAGAGCGGCCTTCATTTGCTGTTGGGACCGGGCGAGACCCTCTAGAAGGAAAGTCAGTCAGCTTGGGCCTCCGTAGATACGTTCAAACCCATGAGAGATCCGGGATCACTCTCAGCCAGCGGCCGCGACGGCGCCCTTTACGATCGAGACGAACGACTCTGCATCGAGACTCGCTCCGCCGACCAGCGCTCCGCCGATCTCGCCTTCGCGCATGAACCCCTGGATGTTCTCAGCGTTCACGCTTCCTCCATACAACAGAGGCACCGCAGAGCCTCGACTGCCAAACCGGGACTCCAGTCTGGAACGAATCTCCGCCATCATTTCGTTCGCGATCCCCGGAGTGGCCGCCTCACCCGTTCCAATCGCCCATACTGGCTCGTATGCAACCATTACCTGAGAAACGTCTTGTAGAAGGTCCATACCATTATCAAGCTGATTGACCACCGTCGCGGCAGCCCGCCCCCCTCTCCGGTCCTCCAGCGTCTCTCCAACGCACACGATCGGGACGAGACCCGCCTCGAAGGCTGCTTGGGCCTTCCGTCCGACCAGTTCGTTAGACTCCCCGAACAGGGAGCGCCTTTCCGAGTGTCCGACGATAGCGAATTCGGCGACCTCACGCGCCATGGCGGCCGAGATTTCGCCCGTATACGCACCATGAGTCTCAGGATGGATATTCTGGGTGCCGACGGTGATTCTCGAGCCGCTCAACACGTCGGAAACACCCTGGAGCGACACTGACGGCGGGCAGACAACCACAGTGGCCCGGTCCTCGTCTCGGAGCCGACTTCTGATGTCGGCGGCGAGGGCCCGCGCCGATCCGGGCGTTGTGTTCATCTTCCAGTTCCCAACAATAGCCGCTATTGGCATTTAACGATATCCAATTAAAGAGGTCTCTGCGACATGCCGGTTACGCCCCGAACTTGTCGAGCTTGTCTGCGTGCGCCATCAGTTGGAGCATCAAAGACGTTGCCGGAATGCTCTCAAGATGTCCCATTCGACACACGGTCTCGTCAAACGCCGCTGACCCGAGGCCCGCCGTCAATCGGGATTGGATCATCACCGGTACTGGGTGCCAACTGTGGGCCGACAGGATTGAAGGCGTCGAGTGGTCGCCGACCACCGCGGTAACCTCCGCTCCGAGCTCCAGAAGTTGAGGAACTCGCAGATCCAACTCCTCGAGTGTCGCGACCTTAGAGTCGAAGTCACCGTCCTCCCCTGCCGCGTCCGCGGGCTTGTAGTGGAGGAACAGAAAGTCGAACTCCTCGATGTGCCGAGCTGCCGTCTCGAGCTCCGCGTCGAAGTCACCGCCCGTAGGCACGACCTCCATCCCAACCAGGTCGGCGATGCCCCGGTACATGGGGTACGCGGCGACCGCGCCCGCGGACAGCTTATAGCGGTCAGGGAACCGAGGCCAGTTCGGCAGCTTCGAGAAGCCCCGCATCAGGATCATGTTCGCCGTATCCCGGTCCCCGAGAGCCTCTCTCGCGGCATCGATGAATTGCGACGCCAGTTTTGCGGTTGACTTCGACAATGCTGACCTCGGCATCGCGTCGAGCGGCGCGACGCCGACGCGTTGCGGATCCGTGTCACGGACATTAGCGTCCAGACTTTCGCCTCGAAACACGACCACGAACCGGTAATCCTGGACCGGACGAACGATCACCTCGACGCCTGGAATCGAGATGTTCGACAGTTCCTCGACAAGGGGTGCGGACTCCTTGGAGCTAATGCGCCCTGCCCTGCGATCGATGAGTAGCCCATCTCCGTCGACGGTACAGAAGTTGCACCTCGTGGCCACCTCATCCGGACCCAGGTCCATTCCGATTCCGAGGGCTTCGAGTACTCCCCTCCCGATGACGTACTTAAGAGGATCGTATCCGAACAGCGCGAGGTGCCCCGGGCCGCTGCCCGGAGTGATCCCCGGTGCGACCGGGGTCGTCACGCCGCACACGCTGCGCTGAGCGAGCCGGTCGAGGTTCGGGGTGTGTGCGGTCTCAAGCTCCGTCTTGCCGGTCTGCGGATGCGGCAGTCCTCCCAGTCCGTCGACGACCAGCAGCACGATCTTGGAGCTGGTCTGACGGCAGATGTCGTCTAGAAACGGGAAGTCAATCAACGGTCGGCCACCCAGTTCGCTCGTTGCAACAGGTCATGGTGGAGACTCAAGCATTGGGCAGCGCCTCGATACCCGGCAGATCGCGGCCTTCGAGGTACTCCAGTGTTGCGCCTCCGCCGGTGGACACGTGTGAAAACGCACCGGAAAGGCCCATCGACCGTACCGCCTCCGCGGTTGAGCCGCCTCCGACCACAGTATAAGCGCTGCTGGCCTCGGCGATCACGTCGGCGACCCCGGCGGTGCCGGCGGCGAACTGAGGGAACTCAAACACGCCCATTGGACCGTTCCAAACGACGGTTCTGGCGCCTGAGACCCTGCCTCGAACTACGTCTATAGTGCGTGGACCGATGTCCGCGACAAGCAAACCAGACGAAATCGAATCCACCTCCACGTTCACCCGTGGAGCACTCGCGGATATCGACTCACATACCGCAACGTCTACCGGCAGAATGACCTCGAGTCCGCTCTTCGTCGACTCGGTGAGGATATCCCGCGCGAGGGCGACGTCCCGCTCGCCGTCCGACTCTGTGCGGACCGACCGTCCTGCCGCAGAGAGAAACGCACCGGACATCCCTCCGCCAATGACTATCGAGTCAGCGATCGGAGCGAGTCGTCCGATTACACGTAACTTGTCTGCCACTTTCGCACCGCCAATGACGACGACGAAAGGGCGCTCCGGAGACTTCGTCACCCTGTCCAGCGCCTCGATCTCACGCTCCATAAGCATCCCCGCTGCCGATGGGAGACGGCGCGCTACACCTGCGGTCGACGCGTGATCTCTGTGCGCCGCGCTGAAGCCGTCGTTTACGTAGAAGTCGGCCAGCTCCGCGAGCCGCTCGCAGAACTCAGGGTCACATGCTTCCTCGCCAGGACGAAATCGGAGGTTCTCCAGCAGAGCGATCCCGCCAACGGGGGTCTCGGCGATCGCCGATTCGGCATCTGCCCCAACGCAGTCGGACGCGAGCTTGACAGGGGCTCCGGCCAATTCCTCCAGCCGCCGAGCGACTGGCGCCAGCGAGAGAGTTTCATCTCTGCGCCCGCGGGGCCGCCCCCGGTGCGAGCATGCAATGATCTTGCAGCGTCTTTCGACCAGGAACTGGATGGTCGGCAGCGACGCCGCGATTCTGCTGTCGTCTGTGATCTGCTGCGTCCCGTGGTGGAAAGGGACGTTGAAGTCGGTCCTGACCAGTACTCGTGTACCTGGCGAAAGCTCCAGGTCACGCAGACTTCGCTTTCGCGACACTACGGCGCACCGGCGAGGTATCTGATGAGGTCTTCCATTTCGGCTTCGGCGTCAGCTGAGTCCAGCACCTTGCCGGCAGACCGAATCGACGCCTCCAGTCGTCTCCGCATTTCGGACAGCGACTCGTCGATCGCGCCGAGGTCGTTGACGATCGAAGCCAGGCTACGTGCGTCGGAGGGCTCAAGGACCCGTTTGAAGTAGTAGTCGCCAAGGGCGCGCCGCTCCGACGGCGACGCGATCTCGAACGCCCTGACCACGGGGAATAGCTTCTTTTTGTTCATGAAGTCTTCGGACGGGGGCTCGACACCATCCAGTCCCGCCGTAATCTGAGCCACGTCCCCCGCAATCTGCACGGCGACGCCGAGCTCGCGGCCACACTCGGCGAATGCACGTCTCGTGTCATCGTCTTGCCCACTGACGAGCGCCCCGAGCTCCGTCGCGGAGGCGAATAGGGCTCCGGATTTTCTCGTCGCCATCCTCAAGTACGCTTCGGACGTTATGTCGAGTCGCTCCTGCGCCTCCAGGTCCATGAATCTTCCCTCGCAGGCCGCCAGGCTGGCGTCATCGAGGACCCTGACGGCGTCGAAGACGCTCTCAGCGGTCATACCGCGGTCCAGGAGTCCGAACAGGGCGAGCCTCGCGAGTGCGTGCATTCCATCCCCGGCATTGATCGCCTGAGCCGGCCCCCACTTCCACCAGACGGAGTCGCGGGCGTTTCTCGCTACGCGTCCGGCTTCGATGTCGTCGTGGATCTCGCAGAAGTTCTGGACCAGCTCGACGGCGGCCGCCGCCGGAAGAGCGTCGGCGGTCTCCCCTCCCAGAGCCGAGCACGCGGCTAGGCACAGCGCTCCCAGCTCCCTCGAAGGAGGCGAGGTCCGCACCGAGTCGTCGACCGACCATCCTAGGTGGTACTCCATCATGGAGTAGAGTGGCAGATCGCGGTCTGAAACCACTCGTTCGAGCTCGGTTTCCACCATCGAACTGTAAAGAGCTATACGCTGTCCGGAGTCCACGGGGCCTCAACTTGGTGATTGGGCTCGTTCTCGTTCGAACGGAGCCGAAAACGAGCCGGCTAATCGGGCTCGATTCTACACTTGAAACGGAACGCCTGTCACACGCTCGAGCCGCGCCCTCGGTATCGCTCCTCCCCTTAGAATCCTCGGACCGCCCGACACGTCTACGACTGTGGACGCCTCGGATGGATCCAGCCGACCCCCGTCGAAGACGAGGTCGAGAGAGTCGCCGAGATGGAGCAGAACATCGGCAGCCGACGTAAAAGGAGATTGCCCGCTCACGTTCGCGCTGGTAGCAGTCATCGGAATCGCCAGGGCGGACACGATCTCCCTCGGGACGGGATGATCGGGAACGCGAAGCCCCACCGTGTCCAGTCCGCCTGAAACGATATCGGAGACCTCCGACGAACGCTTCACCACGATCGTAAGCTTGCCCGGCCAGAACTCTGCCGCGAGCCGGATCGCGAGCTCAGGGACACAGCGTCCGTACCTGAAGATGTCGTCCGGTTCTCGAACGAAGATCGGGAGCGGACTTGAGCTCGTGCGACCCTTCGCCTCGAACACTCGGCGCACCGCAGGGTCGTTCTCGATCGACGCTGCCACACCGTAGAGCGTGTCGGTCGGGACTGCGATCACGCCCCCGTCCTGGAGCACCGAAGCGGCCTCCTCGATCGAGGTGGAGAGCGATGCGCGTTGGCCGAGTTCCGACATTCCGCACTGCCTTGTGCACGAGTTCTCATGGGGTCGTTGAACTTGACCCAAATATAGCACAGGTGCTAGCCTGAGACCCGCAGGAGCCCATGCCTTCGAACCGTACGGAAGCCTCTACGCAGACCGCATCAGCCGGCTATCGGCTGGACAAGGCAGCGTACCCGGAACAGGTTCAACCGCGACCCCCGACCTCTCAGCCAGACACATCGCCGCTGCGCGAGACAGTCCTGATCATCGATTTCGGGTCGCAATACTCCCGTCTCATTGCACGCCGCGTCAGGGAGTCCAGGGTCTACTGCGAGCTGATCTCGCACTCCGCACCCTGGGAGACTGTCGAGTCGCTGAATCCGAAAGGCGTGATTCTCTCCGGGGGTCCGGCCAGCGTCTACGAGCTGGACGCCCCGCTCGCTCCGGAGTGGGTCTACTCGTCCGGGCTCCCCGTATTGGGGATCTGCTACGGAATGCAGGCGATGGTGCATCAGCTCGGCGGCAGAGTTGCCCCGGCGTCCCGCAGAGAGTACGGATACGCCGAGCTTGAGCACGATTCAGGCTCTGAGTCGCTCTTTCGGGACACGCCGTCGCCGATGCAGGTGTGGATGAGCCACGGTGACAACATCGCCGAGCTCCCGCCCGGATTCAGGACGCTCGCCCGGACGGTCAACTCGCCGATCGCCGTCCTTGGAGACGGGCGCAGCCGCCTCGGCATCCAGTTTCACCCCGAAGTCGCTCACACCCCGCAGGGGGACCAGCTTATCCGCAATTTCCTATTTGCAGTCTGCGGGTGCTCCGGAAGCTGGACGCCTGGACACTTCGTTGAAGGGTCCGTCGACTCTATTCGTCGCCAGGTTGGAGATGGAAAGGTCATCTGTGCTCTCTCCGGCGGCGTGGACTCCGCCGTTGCCGCTGCTCTCGTTCATAGGGCCGTTGGCGACCAGCTCACATGCGTCTTCGTCAACAACGGGCTGATGCGCCACCGTGAGCCGGAGTCCGTCCGTGAGACCTTCCAGAGGCACATGCCAATCAACCTCAGGTATGTCGACGCAGTCGAGCTGTTTATCGGGGCCCTCAGAGGCGTCACCGACCCGGAGCGCAAGCGTAGGATCATCGGTGAGGAGTTCATCCGCGTCTTCGAGTCCGAAGCGGCCGGACTGGGAACTGTCGATCACCTCGCTCAAGGGACCCTCTACCCCGACGTGATTGAGAGCTACGTGCCCGGTGACACTGTGTCGGCGAAGATCAAATCCCACCACAACGTCGGCGGCCTCCCCGAGCACATGAGGATGGACCTGGTAGAGCCGCTTAGATTCCTGTTCAAGGACGAAGTCCGAGAGGTCGGAATCGAGCTGGGCCTGCCGGAAGAGATGGTCTATCGGCAACCGTTCCCAGGACCGGGTCTTGCAATCAGGATCATCGGCGAAGTAACCCACGAGAGACTTGAGACGCTTCGGAACGCCGACAGGATCGTGATGGAGGAGATCGAGGCGAGCGGGCTCTACAGGGAAACCTGGCAGTGCTTCGCCGTCCTCACCGATTCGCGATCCGTGGGCGTTACTGGTGACTTCAGGACATACGGGAACGTTATCGCGATTCGCGCGGTGACCAGCGACGACGCCATGACGGCCGACTGGGCGCGGATTCCATATGACGTCCTTGCGCGCATGTCGAACCGGATCTCAAACGAGGTGCCGAACGTCAACAGGGTCGTCTACGACGTCACCAGCAAGCCGCCAGGAACGATCGAGTGGGAGTGACGTTGTCCAGGTCGATCCGTCGTCGTCATCGAGGTTGTGAGTTCAGATGAAGGTGCTGGTTGTTGGGAGCGGCGCGCGCGAGCACGCCATCGCGTGGAAGCTCGCTGCGAGCCCGCACGCACCTGAGCTCCTGTCGGCACCGGGGAACGCCGGGACCGCCCAGGTCGGGGTCAACTGCGACGTTGCGGCTGAGGACATCGACGGCCTCGTCGAACTTGCGCGGAGTCGATCCGTCGATCTCACGTTCGTCGGACCCGAGGTGCCGCTGGACGCCGGGATCGTCGACAGGTTCGACCGCGAGGGGTTACGCGTGTTCGGGCCGTCTCGGGCCGCCGCCAGGATCGAGTCGAGCAAGGCGTTCGCAAAGCAGGTGATGTACGACGCCGGCGTCCCGACCGCGGCATCACGGGTCTTCACGGATTTGGAGGCCGCGGTCATCGACATCGAGTCGGCGATTCCTCCCTTCGTAGTCAAGGCGAACGGCTTGGCTGCGGGTAAGGGTGTTCTGATGGCTCCAACAAGGACTGATGCGGTCCAGGCCCTTCAGTCTCTATTTGTGGACCGCATGGTGGGAGACGCCGCCGACACCGTTCTGGTCGAGGAGTGGCTCGAGGGACCCGAGCTCAGCGTGTTCGCATTTGTGGACGGGGAGTACGTCTCAGAGATGACCGCCGCGTGCGACTACAAGCGCGCTCTCGACGGCGATCTGGGCCCCAACACCGGCGGGATGGGATGCTACAGCCCTCCGCCTTTCTGGGACGCGGAGCTGCAGGCCCGTGTCCGATCCGATATCATGGAGCCGGCCGCCGCCCGGATGGTCGCGATCGGCAGCCCTTATAGGGGCGTGCTGTACGCGGGCCTGATGCTCACCTCGTCCGGACCGAAGGTCCTGGAGTTCAACTGCCGCCTCGGAGACCCCGAGGCGCAAGTCGTTCTGCCGAGATTGGAATCAGATCTCCTGGAGCTTGCGTTTTGCACCGCGGCGGGTCGCCTGCGGGAGCGTACGGTTGAGTGGTCGGATAGCCCGTGGGTAGGCGTCGTCCTGGCGTCCGATGGATACCCAGGAGACTACGACATCGGGCTGGAGGTCACGGACATCCCCGCCGATTCGGATTATCGGGTTACGTTCCACGCCGGTACGAGCCTGGATGGCTCCGACGGCTCGGGAGTGATTCGAACGTCAGGGGGCCGCGTACTAACGGCAGTCGCGAGCGGCGACTCGCTCGCCGACGCAAGACGGCGCGCATACGAGACGGCAGAACAGATTCGATTCGAAAACGCGTACTATAGATGCGATATCGCCGCCAACGTGTGAGGTGAACTGATGCCACTTGTAGGTGTTTTAATGGGCAGCAGCTCGGACCGGCCTGCGATGGAACCGACGGTCGAGGTGCTGAAGCAGCTTGGAATCGACCACGAGGTCGAGGTGATGTCGGCGCACCGAACGCCCGACAGAGTCCGCGAGTATGGACTGACCGCGCGCGACCGTGGAATCGAGGTCATCATAGCTGGAGCCGGCGGATCGGCCGGCTTGCCCGGCGTCCTCGCGTCCTGGACCACACTGCCGATCATAGGTGTACCGATCCCATCGAGCGACCTCAAGGGGATCGACGCCCTCTACGCGATCGCGCAGATGCCCCCGGGGATTCCGGTCGCCTGCGTCGCGGTGGGTGAATGGGGCGCCAGAAACGCCGCGTTTCTCGCCGCGCAGATTCTCGGCGGTAAGCACGAGCCCGCCCGGACGGCATACGACGAGTATCGAGAAGGCCTCAAGAGCCGCTAGGAGACCTGGGTCGTAGAGATGATCGAGCGGTACGCGAGACCGCGCATGAAGCGCGTCTGGTCTGACGAAAGCAAATACGACAAGTGGCTGCTGATCGAGCTAGCCGTCTGCGAAGCATGGGCCGAGGCGGGCGTCATCCCTTCCGAAGACATGGAGAAGCTGTCCGCGGCCAGCTATGACATCGACAGGCTGAACGAAGTCCTGAAGATCACGAAGCACGATATGACCGCCTTTCTGCGCTCGGTGACCGACGGGCTTGGGCCGGAGGGCAGATGGCTGCACCTGGGTCTGACGACCAGCGACGTGTGGGACACCGCAACGAGCCTCCAGATGGTTGCCGCCGCGGACGCCCTCGACGATGAGATCGCGCGCTGCATCGATGCCCTCGCCGACCGCGCCCGCGAGCATCAGTCGACGGTCATGATGGGGCGGACCCACGGGGTCCACGCCGAGCCCGTTACATTCGGACTGAAGCTGGCCCTCTGGTGGGACGAGATGCGACGGAACAGGGCACGCTTGGCGCGAGCCAAGAACGAGATCGCGGTCGGCAAGATCTCCGGCCCGGTCGGGACCCACGCAACCGCGCCGCCTGCGATCGAGGCCCGCGTCTGCGACCAGCTCGGCCTCGCAGCCGCTCCGATCTCCAACCAGATTGTCCAGCGCGACCGCCACGCGCAGTTCGTCACGACACTGGCCTTAATCGCCGCCTCGCTTGAGAAGTTTGCGACAGAGATTAGAGGACTCCAGCGCACCGAGGTCCGCGAGGTTGAGGAGCCGTTTGGCGAGGGGCAGACCGGCTCCTCCTCGATGCCGCACAAGCGCAACCCCGAGCTCAGCGAGCGCGTCTGCGGCCTCGCGCGACTGATCAGGGGGCACTCCGTCACCGCCCTCGAGAACGTCGCACTGTGGGGCGAGAGGGACATCAGCCACTCGTCTGCGGAGAGGCTGATCTTGCCGGACTCGTGCATGGCGCTCGACTACATAGTCGACCTCTTTACCGGCGTTGTCACAGGGCTGAGGGTGTATCCTGACCGGATGAAGCAGAACATGGAGCTCACCCGCGGGCTGCTCTTCTCGCAGAGGCTGATGCTGACGCTGATCGAGCGCGGCATGAGCAGGGACGACGCCTATAAGCTAATGCAGACGAACTCCGCCCGGACGTGGGATGAGGACGGCGACTTCCGGGAGCTAGTCCGAAACGACCCGAGCGTGCGCGAGTATCTCTCGAACCCGGATCTGGACGACATCTTCGACTACGGATACTACGTGAGATTCGTCGACGACATATTTGAACGCGTCGGCCTCAACTGAACACGCGGGGATATACACTATGGCCACCATACTCGAAACCGATCTGCCGGACCTGCTCTACAGGGGCAAAGTCAGGGATACCTACCCGCTCGGCGACGACACGCTTCTCATGGTCGCGACTGACCGAATCTCCGCGTTCGACGTCGTCTTGCCGACCGGGATTCCGAACAAAGGAGCAGTGCTTAACCAGATTTCGGCGTTCTGGTTCGAGAAGACCGCTCACGTCATCCCCAACCACCTGATCGGCCTTGCGGCGGACCGCGACGATCTGGACATCCCAGACGAACTAGCCCGAAGGGCGATGGTCGTACGCAGGGCCGACCGGATAGACGTCGAGTGCGTCGTGAGAGGGTTCATCACCGGATCCGCGTTGTCGGAGTATCGTCGGTCAGGGACGGTCCAGGGCAAGCCGATGCAGGCAGACCTCGTAGAGGGTGATCCGTTTCCGGAAGTACTGTTCACGCCAACGACCAAGGCCGAGGTCGGCCACGACGAGAACATGAGCTTTGAAGAGGTCGTCGACATGGTTGGCGCGGAGATGGCCGATAGGCTTCGAGACACCACGATCGCGGTCTACATCTTCGCGAGAGACTTTGCCCGTGAGCGCGGGATCATTATCGCGGACACCAAGCTGGAGTTCGGAACGATAGATGGGGAGCTGATCCTGATCGACGAGCTTCTAACCCCCGACTCAAGCCGGTTCTGGGACGCGGACGGTTATGAGCCTGGAAAGTCCCAGCCGAACTATGACAAGCAGTTTGTCCGGGACTGGCTCGACGACTCAGGATGGGACCACGAGCCGCCTGCGCCGGAGCTACCCCGGAAGGTCGTCGACAGGACCGCCGAACGGTACGCCGAGGCATTTCGGAAATTGACAGGTGGGACGCTCGTTTAGCAGAATCGTTTCACACGCGACAGTTTTGCAGGAGACCGATGGCTTCAGCGTCCAGAAGATCAAGATCACGAATAACCGCGACCCAGGCGCGAGCGGCGAGACGCGCCAGGCGCCAGCGTCGTAGGCGTATCCTCCGATACTCGGGGGGCATTGTCGTCGGCCTTGTGGCCACCGCGCTGATCGCCTCCCTGTTCATCCCGGGCCTGCCGCTCGAGACCCTGTTTCAGCGCGGTCCGCCTGAGGGCCCCGGTATCAGAGTCGAGGACCAGGGACGCGAGCACGTGATCCCGGACCAGGACCATGCGAGCTACAACTCAGTTCCGCCCACGTCCGGCTGGCACTACGATTATCCCCTCGCCCCCGTTCGATGGGGAGTCTACGACAAGCCGCTCGAACCCGAAGTCCTGCTCCACAACCTCGAGCACGGCTACGTCAACGTCCACTACGACTGCCCGGACGGATGTGAGGAGCTGGTGACTCAGCTATCCGAAGTTGTTCAGGAGGGGGTGGACCGCGGCGGTAAGCTCCTGATGAGCCCGTACCCGGGTATGGACTCTCGAGTCGCGCTCACCGCGTGGACTTTCATCGACAGGTTTGACCAGTTCGACGAGGAGCGGATCAGGGCATTCGTCAACTCCCACGAGAGCTCGCCGAACGCACCTGAGTTCCAGGTCCCGCGGTGACGCTTGTTCCTCGCGAAGGTTTTCATCCAGCTAAAGCCGAGCGTGAATGATCCTCAGGGGCTGACCATAAGAGGCGGCCTCCATCAGCTCGGCTTCGAGTCCGTCGCCGACGTACGCGCCGGGAAGTACATGGAGATCACGCTGGACGAGCAAGACGCCGAAGTCGCAAGTAAGCGTGTGTCGGAGATGTGCAGCCAGCTTCTAGCTAATCCCATCATCGAGAACTTCAGGTTCGAGCTCGGTCCGAAGGAGTCTGAGTAGGCCGGTCGGCGCTACTCCGAGATCGTCCCCTTTGTACTGGGGACTTGCCCCTCCCGTCTGGGGTCCAACTCCAGCGCCGCTCGCAGAGACCGGGCGAGGCTCTTGAATATCGCCTCCGCCTTGTGGTGGTTGTTGACCCCCGAAATCAGCCGGACGTGCAGGTTGAACCGCCCCTCTCTGGCGAGAGACTCCAGGAAGTGCCGCACCAGGTCGCCGGGGAGTCCGCCCAAGTCCTCGTCGCCGATATCCGCGTCGATAACAGAGTATCCTCTGCCTCCGAAGTCGACAGCGGTGAAAGCCAGCGCTTCGTCGAGCGGCATGTAGGTGTGGGCTGCGCGGTTGATCCCGGCGCCGTCACCGACAGCCTCCGCCAGGGCCCTCCCAATCACGATCCCCAGGTCCTCGGCAAGATGGTGGAAGCCGACCTCGGTGTCTCCGCGCGCACTGATCTCCAAGTCGATGAGCCCGTGCCGGGAGAGTTGCGCCAGCAGATGCTCCAGCATCCCGTTTTCGGCGCTCAGATTGTACTGACCCGTTCCGTCGACGTTCAACTCTACCGAAATCCGCGTCTCCGACGTGCTGCGTTCGATCTTGGCGATTCTCTGGGCGGTGTTCATTGGAGGATCTCTCGCACGGCGTTGAGGAACGCCTCATTCTCGTAGTCTGTGCCGACAGCCACCCTGAAGCAGTCTTTCAGTCGTGGCGATCCGAAGCTGCGGACGAATATCCCCCTCGCCGCGAGTTGGTCGGTCGTCTGCTGCGCACCCGAGGGCTCGCTGAACTGGCATAGAATGTAGTTGCCATACGATGGCCAGGGCTGGACTCCATCGATTTCAGAAAGACAGTCATACAGGCGTTGCCTGCCCGTCAGGATCTTTCCTACATTGCCTAGCAGATACTCGGTGTCGTCCAGCGACGCGAGCGCGGCGGCTTCAGCGGCGACGTTGACGTTATAGGGCGATTTGATGTCGATGATGTGTTCGACGAGACCAGGATCCATGATGCCATAGCCGATGCGCAGACCGGCCAAACCCGCCCACTTGCTCAGGGTCCGCAGCACGACCAGGTTGTCATACCCCTCGACGAGTCCCGCGACGGTCTCTCCGCTGAACTCGTAGTACGCCTCGTCGATCACGACGATCAGCCCGGTTTCGAGCAGCGCGCGGACCTCCTGTTCGGTGACGAGGTTCCCGGTCGGGTTGTTAGGCGAGCTGATAAAGATGATCTTGGTTGTTTGGTCGATCGCGTCGTGGATCGCCTCGATGTCCAGATCGAAAAGCTCGTTCCGCTGTATCAACCGTACGTTTCCGCCGTTGATCCTGGCGCAGAACGCGTACATCGCAAACGTGGGCTCACAGTCCAATATCGTGTCTCCCGGCTCGATGAACAGCCTGAAGAGAAGGTCGATAAGCTCGTCACTCCCTGCGCCTGCGATGATGTTCTCGGGTGGGGACCCCGTGTAGTCCGATAGCGATGCCCTGAGCCTCCGCTGGAACGGATCGGGGTAGATGTGGACCTGCGACTGGGCGAGCGCCTCTATCGCCTTTGGCGACGGCCCGTATGGATTCTCGTTGCCGTTGAGCTTGATGATCGACTCAGCCGGGATCCCGGCTCTCTCCGCAAGGAGCTCCGGAGGATCGACGGGCTGATAGGTCTGGACCGAAGCCAGGTGCGGCCTGATGAGCTGTTCGATCTGCTTCTTCATCAGCCCGATCTCCCCTCCGTCTTGCCCGATCGCCTCGAGGAGAGCTCGCTCCGGATTTCGGCGGCCTCGGCATGCGCTGTGAGCCCTTCGGCCCTCGCGATGATCGCTGCGGTTCCTGAAATCATGGCCGAGTCCCGTTCGTTAAGCGCGACTATCGGGATCGTTTTCAGAAATGTGTGAACTCCTAACCCGGAGTTGAATCGCGCCGTACCCGACGTGGGCATCACGTGGCTGGGGCCCGCTATGTAGTCACCGAGCACCTCATGTGAGAACTCCCCGACGAAGATCGCTCCGGCGTTCTTGACCTTGCCGATCCAATCCCATGGATTCTCAACCGACAGGCTGAGGTGCTCGGGCGCAAACCAGTTTGCCAGTTGAATAGCGTCGTCCAGATCGTCTACAACCGCGATACATCCTTGGCCCTCGATCGCCGCGCGCGCGATCGAGACCCGGTCCAACCGTTGAAGCCTGGTCTCGACCTCACTTGAGACCTGTCGAGCGAACTGTTCCGAGGTACAGATCAGCACCGGCTGCGCCATCGGGTCGTGTTCGGCTTGCGCCAGCATGTCCGCAGCGCACAGTGTCGCGTTGGCACCGTCGTCTCCGACAATCAGCGTCTCCGTCGGGCCATACAACCCGTCGATTCCAACGTCACCAAAAACTAGCTTCTTGGCGAGCGTTACGAAGATATTGCCAGGTCCGCAGACCAGATCGACCTGGGGCACCGACTCAGTGCCGTACGCCATCGCCGCGATCGCCTGAGCGCCGCCGATCGAGAAGACGCGACTGACCCCTGCGATATGAGCTGCGGCAAGCACGACCGGGTCCGGGACTCCCCCCTCCCCTGGTGGGGAGCAGAGAATCACGCGCCCGACCCCAGCGACCTTCGCCGGAACTGCCGTCATGAGCACGGTCGACGGAAGGGGAGCCGTGCCGCCGGGAACGTAAACGCCGACACTCTCACACGGCCGCGTCACGGCTCCATACCCGTAGCGGAAGTCCATCCAGTCGACTTTCCTCACGTTCTCGTGATACCTGCGAATCCGTTCCTCAGCGTGGTACAGCGCAAGGTAGACGTCGCGGTCTATCGTGTTAATCGCAGACGTAATCGCGGCCCCTTCGACCTCCAAAACGTCTGGGCAGCGCCCCTCGATCGCCTGGGCCATCCGCATTACTCCGGCGTCGCCGTCCTCCCGGACAGTTCGGACTATCCTGTCTACCGACTCGAGCGGAGTTAGATCAGCGCCAAACACGCGCCTGGTCGTCTCGGCGAACGACTGGGGGACGGAGGACAGGTCCAGCGTACGGCTTTGAAACAAGACTGACTCCGCGGCCTCGAAGCCGACGACGATCCTCACGACAGGTACTCCCTCAGTCCGGTCACGACCGTCTCGACCGCCTCCGATCTGAACTCTTCGACGCTGGCACGCGGCACCAAGTCGTACAGCTCGCGAAGAGAGTCGTGCACGGAGTCGATGAACTGCTCCGCGTGACCGAGTGCCGTGCTCTGATCGTCACCCGCCGAGATCCTGCGAGCCATGAATCTGAGTCTGTCCCAAGTGAATCCGCCGTCGACAACCCTGTAGACCCAGTCTGTCCAGGTGCTGAGGTCCTGCTCGGGCAGGAATCGTACGCTCACCCTGCTGGGCGTGACCTCCGCGCCCCCCATCGTACGCGCCACTCTCTCCCACACGTCCCTGTCCAGGTCGAGCTGCAGCGCCCTGTCCCAGACCTTCGCACGAGTCTCGTCCTCGAACACGCCTCCCTCACCGAAGTACGACCTGAACATCCTGACGATATACGTCTCGTCCGTGAGAAGGTGCGCCATGTATCCGGCGACGAATGCTCGCGTAGGCGCATCGTGCTCAGCCGAGTTCATGAGCTCGGGATATGCGGCGAACATCGCCTCGATTCCGCTGCCGATCGTCTCAAAGTCCAGCTCGACGAAGTGGTACTCGGATCGCGCCCGTCTCGTGATTGCCCGGATGTCCGGTGACGTCGAACCGAGATAGAAATATCCCAGGTTCGAGTCCAGATCTGCGCTGCCGATCTCCTCGGCGGCCGCACCCGCAAGCTGTATGTGTACTGGAAGGTTGGGCATATGCTCCGGTTTTCAGAAAAGTCGACTGTACGACTCGCAGGTCGACTGAAATACGTAGTCGGGTTTGGAAACCGTCACCGACGTTCCGCCGATGTCTCTCAGCCTGTCGACTGCGGATAGAAGCCGGACCTCCTCCACAATTACTGTAACCGCAAACCATCTCTCCCCGTCAGGCGCGAATACCGTGGAGACTGTCGGTCCTTTGAGGCCCGAGATCTCACCGTTGCGCAGCACGTACTCCGCGACGTCCTCGGCGGTCTCGCCCCTCATGTTGGCGGTCAGGCTCACGCAATCTCTGGCGCTCATGTGCGCCTCCATCTTCTCAAGAAACAGCCTGGCGGCGCCTGTTCGTTCTCCGTCGGCGTCGGGCGACATCCTCCGCGCGATGACGCTGGCCTGGGAGGTAATCGCAGTTCCACCGTCGATCTGTTTCAGCCTGTTTTCCCGGATCGTGGTACCGCTCTCCGTTATGTCTCCGATAATGTCCGCGAAGCCCATTGCCGGCGCGACCTCGAGCGTTCCGCTCGATTGGACGAGGCTGAAGTAGTTGACGCCGTGCGCCAGCAGATGACGTTGGATCAATCGCGGGTACTTGGTCGCGACACGGAGGTCCTGCCCCCGGTTCCTGAATTCGACCGAGACCTCGGCGAGATCTGAGATCGACGTCACGTCGACCCAAGCGTCCGGTACCGCGACAACGAGCCTGCTCCCGCCAAACCCGAGCCCGTCGATCAGCACCCTTGTCTCACCGTCCTCGCGACGGCTCTCAAGAAACTGGTCCTTACCAACGACTCCGAGGTCAACGCTTCCCTCGTCGACCTTCGCCGTTATGTCCGATCCCCGCTGAAAAACCACGGAAACACCGGGTACCGCCGGAATCTCTGCGTTGTAGTGTCGACTGCTCCTTCGTGAGACTGCCAAGCCGCACGACCTCATAAACGACATACAGGGCTCGTGGAGCGCTCCGCTGCTCGGCAGGGCCAGGCGCAGCTCGGCGGAAGTCATCTGCCACCCTCGATTGCACGGTCTCGGAAGCACCAGGTCAGCTCGTCCAGATTCAGCGCGAATCCGCAGGCTGGGAGATCCGGACCGCCGAAAGCGCGCACGAGGTCATCGTAACGGCCTCCACCACCAAGCTGGAACTCGGACTCTGCTGACGAGTTCAGAAACTCGAAGACGACACCCGTGTAGTATGCCATTCCGCGGACGAACGACAGATCGATCCGGATCTCCGACTCATCCACGCCGTCCAGCCTTAGCCCCGCGACCGTACCCTCGAGCTCTTCGATGTTGGCGAGCGAGGCTCCGGACGATTCGAGGAGCGCTAACGCGCTGGCGACCACCTCCGTTGCCCGCCCGCGACTTGAAACCAGCCGCGCGACACTGCTGAGAGCGTTCTCCAGCTCCTCGCGCGAGCACGCCTGACGCAATCTTCCCATGAGCCTTGATACAATCTCGTCAGCACTACGCCGGCCGGTCGCGCCGGAGACCGATCTCCGGAACGCCTCTACCAGCGGCATCGCTCTATCTGCGTTCTGCCCGGCGTCAACGGACGAGTCGTCGTCCATGATCAGACCCGCTGCTGAGGCCTTTCCGATCAACGCGGCGCGGTCCGAGGTCAAAGCGTCTAAGTTTGCCACGACGAACAACTGGAGAGGCTCGGAAAGGCCGAGGGCCGCGACGAGGTCTCGAACGACCCCGATGTGACCGAGTCTGATCGTGAAGTTGGGGACGCCGGCCACGGTCAGGCACCGGCAGGCCGTTCTGAGTATTTCGGTGTCTCCATCACAACCGGGGACCCCGATCAGTTCGGCCCCGACCTGGTGGAACTGCCTGAACCTGGAGCCCCGGGAGCCTCCATACCGGAAGACCGGACCTGAGTACTGGAGGCGGCGTACGGCGCCGTTTCCCGCGCCGTCTTCGATGAGCCATCTGATGACAGAAGGGGTGAACTCGGGCCTGAGACTGACGCTCACTCCGCCGGGGTCAGGGAATGAGTATAGGCTGCTGGCGATCTCACCGCCCGATTTTCTGACGAACAGGTCGGTGTGTTCGAGGATCGGCGTGTCCAGCCGCTGAAAGCCCACATCCGCAAGCGAATCTGCCATCTGCTGCGCGACACTGCGACTGAACTCGACTTCGGCAGGACCAAGGTCGCGCATGTTACTCAGTCTGCCGATCAGGCTCGTCTCCAAAGTGGAGTCCCCCTAACAGGCAGAATTCTACATCAGCGCGAGAGGGCCGTTCAATCGTAACCGGGGCCTCGAATGGCCCGGTCAGTGACGCCGCAACACCACCTCGGTTGACTATGTATCCCGCGTGTAACATAATCGGGTTGCCAACGCCTAAAGGAGGTCTAGACTCAGGTGTACCGCAGAGAGCTGCTCAAGGGCAGCACCGAAACCCTACTTCTCTCGCTGCTCGCGCGCGAGCCGATGTACGGCTACCAGTTGGCCAAGGAGATTGACCGGCGCAGCAGCGGCTACTTCAGTTTCAAGGAAGGAACCCTCTACCCTGCCCTTCACCGGATGGAGCGAGACGGTGTTGTGGTTGGGCGCTGGCGAGAGTCGTCGACCGGCCAGGCCCGCCGGTACTACTACATCACAGACCTCGGCACGTCCCGCCTCCAGGCAATGCTCCAGGAGTGGGACAAATTCGCGGCCGCTGTGAACCTCGTCGCCCAGCCGGGCGCGAGTGAGTAGGTAGGGATTCTTATGTCCGGGCAGATACGAGGCTATCTGGATAGCGTTGGGCGCAGGCTCCACCTCGAGTCCGGCGCAAGAACGGACATCCTAGACGAGCTTGAGTCGCACATCGAAGACAGGGCCCGCGATCTCGAGTGCGATGGCCGCTCCGCCGACGAAGCGGTGGCCTCCGCCATTCGTGAGTTGGGCCCGGTCCGCCGGATCGTGGGAGGGCTCTACGAAGTCCACTCCCAGACCTCCTGGTACCACGTAGCGCTGGCCGTCATCCCCCACCTGCTTCTGGCCTTCACCTACGCCTTCCACATCTGGACGAATCCAGTGTGGGTCAGCATGATGCTGGTAATCGCCGTCGCCGCGAGCATCGTCGGCTGGCGGAAGGGGCGACCGCGCTGGACGTACCCCTGGCTCGGCTACTCGCTGGCGGCGCCCATGGTGTCCTGGGGTCTCGCGATGAGCGCCGTTGGGTATGGGGCTTGGAGCGTCGTAACCCAGGGGACGCTGCCACTGGGTGTCCCAATCTACATCGCGTCATTCGTCTATGTCGCAATCTCCCTGTGGATCGTCGTCAAGTTCGTCTCCAGAGTCGCCAGGCCCGACTGGGTCATGGCGTCACTCGCGATCCTGCCCATGCCCTTCCTGGCCTACTGGTTCTTCTTCTTCTACAACTGGGATTTCGAGGTCGAAGCGAATGCCGTGCAGTTGCGGCATCTCGATAGCAGCGCGTCGATCGTCTTTCTGATAATCGCCGTCGCGACCGCTATCTTCCTCAAGATTGGCAAGCGGCTTGCAAGGGTAGCGCTTCTGGTCGTCACCGCTCCGTCCCTCACAGTCCTTGCGTGGATGAGCTATCAGGGCGGCAGCGGCTACGTGGCGGCGTTCGCGTTATCGGTTATCTCACTCGTTGTGCTCCTGAGCCCCGCGTTCTTCAACTGGAAGGACACGCGTGAGGACCTCTCTGAGATCGTCACCGACCGTGGCGGCAGTTCCGAAACCGCTGAGTAGTCCCTCAAGTTGAGCCCCCATTCTCCCGCACACGATGTCGCGGTGATTGTCGACAGTTCGGCGTGTGTCCCCCTTGAGTTCGATGAACACCCGCTGGCAGTGACGGTGCCGATGCTCCTGCATGTTGGCGGAACGACGTTCAGAGACGGCGTGGACCTTGCGCCCGCGGAGTTCTATCGGATCCAACGGGACCACGCCGGGCAAACGAGTACCGCTGCTCCGACCCCCGGCAACTTCCTGGACGCGTTTCACTCCGCATCGGAGATTGCTCGGTCGGCAATCTGCATCACGGTGTCCGCGGGATTCAGCTCGACACTGAGCTCAGCAAAGACCGCGCAAGACCGGATAAAAGAGACCGTCCCCGAGTTCGAAGTCCGTGTCGTCGACTCTCGAAGCGCGGCCGGCGGGCAGGGTCTCATTGCCTGGGAGGCCCTCAAGGCGATTCTTGAAGGTGGATGCATTGGAGAGGCGGAGTCCAGAGTACTTGCTGTTCGAGACAGGGTGCGCCTCCTGGCATACGTAGACACGCTCTACTACCTGTGGAAGGGTGGCCGGGTGCCTCGAATCGCACACGCCGGCGTTTCGATTCTCCGCCTGAAACCGGTCTTCGAGCTGCGGGACTCGTCGATAAAGAGCCTCGCACGGCCTCGCACCCGCGAGCGCGCCATCTCAAAGCTGGTCGGACTGATGAATGACAGGGTCGGCAACTCGCCGGTCCACGCGATGGTCATGCACGCCGCGGCGGACGAGCAGGCACGAGAGCTTCGGTCAGAGGTGGAGTCCAGGTTTAGCTGCGTCGAGCTATTCGAAGCGGAGTTCACACCCGTCATGGGCGCCCACATAGGTCCCGGGATGGTGGGAATCGCGTTCTGGTCAGAACCATGAACGGCCAGACTGGCAGGCAGGGCTCCGCACGCGAGTGGGCCCCGGGAACGCTGCGCAGGTCGGTGAGAGGTCTAGGCAGGCCCTCTGCGGGGGGGTAACCCGCTGCGCTCGATAAAGATGTCCCCTGTGGGATGGGGAATGGCGCGCCCGGCAGGATTCGAACCCGCGACACCTGGCTCCGAAGACCAGTGCTCTATCCACTGAGCTACGGGCGCACTGTCAGATCCGACATCAGCCCTCAGGCCAATCTCAGTTTAGCAGTTCCCTGATCAGTTCGCGAAAATGCCGTGAGCCCGTCGGGCGCAACATCGAGTCGTCCGTGAACTCGACGTCTCCGACGTCCTGAAGCACCTCGACGTGCGCAACGACCTCCGAGAGCGCCATGAACCGGTTTCCCCCGGTCAGCTTCCGCCGCTCGAAGATGCCCGTGGTTATCGACTCGAGTCCGGCCGGCCGGTCCTCGATCCGGTTCAGTATCTCCCTCATCCGCCGTTCGTGGTGCGTGATCACCTCTCCCGCCCGGTTCACGGTCACGAAGTTGAAGTGGCCGCGGTTGAACAGCCTGTGCGCAGGGAGAACCGCTGTCTCGGCACCGAGGTCAAGCACGGTTTTGAGCGACCTCAGATACGTCTCCAATCCATACACCTGCGAAGGGTCGTCGAAACCGGGCGGAAGCTCTTCCGCTACATGGTCCGCGTATCCGGCCTTCGTTGTGGGGTGTGGTGTTATCTCCGGGAGCACGTGATCGCCCGTAAACACGACGCCGTTCAGGGCCAGGCAAAGCTCGTCGGGCGAGTGTCCGGGCGCGTGAATAAACCTCAGGCGTCCGGCGTGGTCGCCGTCGTCAACTTCGTGATCGACCGTCAGCCCCCTCCTCGCGTCGAGGTAACGCTGGTTTCTCGCCGCATACGACAAGCTTCGCCTGTCCTCGCTTTCGGACACGATCCGGTTCATCTCGGCGTGTATCGGGGACGAGTTCCGGTCCTGCACCTCCCACGGGCTGTACCGGATCAGCGCCGCGTACATCGTGTGTGCCCAAAGAGATGCGTCCGCGGTCTCAACCGTCTGACGCGTGGAGCCATCGTGGTCCAAGTGTCCGTGCGTTACGACCACGCGGTCGACGTCCTCGATGCGGTAACCGGCGACGGACAGACCGTCTTCGAGCTCTCTGAACGATCCTTGCGCCCCTGGGTCGATCAGGGTGACTCCGTCGCTTTCGAGGACGTAGCACCACGTCGGGCCGGTTCTCGACGGCCAGTCCTGCGGCACGCCGATTGCGTCGATTCGGTGGCCCTCCCGCGTGGTGAGGCGGATTACCATCCGATTCCCCTGCGGATCGCCCGGGCGCAAGGTCTCCACAAACGCAAATCCCGTAGGCACTAACGTACGCTCCTCGGAGTAGAAGGGGTCTCGGCAGGCGAGCGGCCGGGAAGAGGAAGATTGGGGAGAGCGAAGGGATTCGAACCCTCGATCTCCAGGGCCACAACCTGGCGCCTTACCGCTTGGCCACGCTCTCCATCAACACGCGGGGATTCTAGCATTCGTAGCTGAAATGGGTCAACGAAAGCTGCGGTCAGGCCCCTCGTGGGTAGAGGACTATTCGCCGTTGACGTCCCCGTTGGGATCCATGATGGCGTGAAAGTCCCGGCTTGTAAGGGCTTCGAGAAGCTCGGAGACGATCACGTCCTTCTTCGTATGATGCCGGAGTGGGAGGTTTGGGTCCACGCTGTACACGTTTCGCCTGCCCGACTTGCGGCGCGTGATGTACCCGGCTTCCTCGAGGTCTGAGATGATCTTATGGGTCGTACGCTCTGTGACCCCGATCTGCAGGGCGATCTCCCGCGCGGTGCCCGTGGAGTTGTGCGATATGTAGCTGAGCACCAGCCCGTGATTTGTGATGAAGGTCCAACGTGAGGATGTTGTCAACTCTATGGGCCCCCGATTCGAATGGCCGAATGGTAACACATCGTCATAGGTCGTTCAATTCGGGTCAAACACCTATGACGCGGCGTCTCGCGCCAGAGACTCCGCTAGCTCGACGAGCGTCCTGACGGGAACGCCGGTCGATCCACTGGGATTGACGCCGCTCGTTTTCGAGGTACTGCTAGTCGCGGCAATGTCGAGGTGCGCCCACTTCGACTCGCCCGCGAACTCCCCAATGATCAGCGCCCCGGTGATTGCGCCTGCTCCGCTGCCGCCGGTGTTCTTGATGTCGGCGACCTCGCTGCTGTACTCGGACTTGTACGACGCGTATGTCGGGAGCTGCCACATTCGCTCGCCGACCGCCTCCCCGGCGCGCACAATCGTGTCGACCCATTCTTGGTCATTCCCGAAGACGCCGGTCGCGCCGTCCCCCAGAGCGACGCGGATCGCGCCGGTGAGCGTGGCCACGTCTACGATGCGGCCCAGTCCGTTCTCGACCGCGTAGCACACCGCGTCGGCCAAGACGAGTCGGCCTTCCGCGTCAGTGTTCCCAATCTCTATGGTGGTCCCATTCATCGTTCGCACGATGTCTCCTGGCCGCTGCGCGTGGCGGCCAGGCATGTTCTCTGTTGCGGGAACGATCCCCCAGACGTTGAGCCGGGGCTTTAGATTCCCGATTGCCTTCATCGCCGCGATAACGCAGGCGCCTCCGGACATGTCGCCCTTCATCGTGAGCATGCCGGCCGCGGACTTGATGTCGAGACCGCCGCTGTCGAACGTAATTCCCTTGCCGAGGAGCGCGAGGTTGTTGTCGGGATGGTCGGGGTCGCCCGCGTACCTCATAACAATGAACTTCGGCGGCTCTTCAGTACCCTGCGCGACTCCCGCGAACGCGCCCATCCCCATTCGCTCGATCTCTTTTCGTTCCAGCACGGTCAGCTCCATCCCCGCGCCGTGACTCACCTCGAGTGCAATCTCGGTCATCCGCGTTGGGGTCATGTGGTTCGCGGGCTCGTTTCCCATCTCCCTGGCGAGGTTAACTGCCTCGCCGATCGCGGTACCCTTGTCGACGCCCGCCCGGATCGCATCGATCCGTTTCTCATCGAACTCCACGATTTCGACGGAGTCTACCCTGGTCGAATCGGGTTCGGACTTGTACTTGTCGAACGAGTACAGTCCCAGAAGCAAACCCTCTGCCGCCGCCTGGCCTGAGGGCCGAGCGTCCAGACCTCCGGCCCCGGCGCCGTGAAGAACGGTGGCATAGCTGCCGACGCCCTTTGACCGAAGGAACCGCGCCGTTTCGCCGTGGACGTTCCTCGCCACGCTGATATCGAACGACTCGGGATGGCCAAGTCCGGCGACTACCACTCGATCCGTAGCAAGCTTGCCGAGAGAATAGATCAGCGTGAACTCTCCCCTCTTGCCCTTGACGTCTCCCAGGGATATCAGTCGAGTGATCGCCCCGTCGAGGGCGCGGTCGACCGCCCCCGTAGCGCCTGACGGGCTCTCGACACCCTCGAACAGGTTCACCACGATCGCCGGGTCTCCTCGATCGGCGATGTTGTCCTGGGCGACGCTGATTTCCATGCGCTGACCTCCACCTTTAGAGCAGGCACATTATACGTGCGGCGCGTCGCGTGTGTCATTGAGCTCTGGTACAATCGCGCCGACGCGGACCGGAGCCGTCCGGGCCGCGTCGTGAAGCTCGTAACACCGTAGGAGCAGGCCAATGACCAGCCGAACCACCGATAGAGCACGCCGACTGGCCGAACGCGCCCGCGCCGTCCTTCCCGGAGGGAGCCTCGGAAACGTCGCCAACGACGTCGTGATCGAGAGGGGTTTGGGGACACGCGTGTGGGACGCCGAGGGCAAAGAGTACATCGACTACCTCCTCGGCTCGGGGCCGATGATCGTCGGGCACAGCCATCCCGAGGTCGTCGAGGTGGTCCGCGAGCAGCTCGATCGTGGGACGACGTTCTTCGCCAACAATGCCCACGCCATCGAGCTCGCGGAGGAGATCGTCGACGCCGTGCCGTGCGCCGAAAAGGTCCGATTCAGCTCGACCGGATCGGAGGCGACGCTCTACGCCATGCGCGCGGCCCGGGCATATAGACGAAGGGACAAGATACTGAAATTCGAGGGCGGGTTTCACGGGATGAACGACTACGCCCTCATGAGCATGGGCCCATCGCAGCCACCCGAGTTCCCTCGTCCCGTCCCTGACTCGGCGGGGATACCACGATCCGTCCAGGACGAAGTCCTCGTAGCCCCTTTCAATGACCTGAGCACCACCAGGCTAATCCTGGAAGAGCATCACGACGAGGTCGGTGGCGTCATTCTGGAACCCTTCCAGCGGCTGATACCTCCCCTTCCAGGCTTTCTCCAGGGTCTGAGGGCGCTCACTAGTGAGTTCGGGATCCCGCTCATCTTCGACGAGGTGGTCACCGGATTCAGGTTCGCCTACGGAGGCGCTCAGGAATACTACGGTGTCACGCCGGACATCTGCACGCTCGGAAAGGCGGTCGCCGGAGGATTCCCGCTGACAGCGGTTGCGGGACGCGACGAGATCATGTCGCACCTCGACGCCGCCGCTGTGCCCGCCGAAGACTTCATGCCCCAGATCGGGACGCTGAGCGGCAATCCGATCGCTGCCGTGGCGGGACTGAAGACCCTGGAGATTCTCCGCAGACCGGGGACCTACGAGTCGATGCAGTCGCGAGGGGCGAGGCTAAAGGACGGCCTGCAGCAGATGCTCGACGAGGCCGAGATCCCCGCGCGCGTGACGGGCGAGTCCGTCCTGTTCGACGTGTTCTTTACCGACCGCGAGGTCAACGACTATCGGGCGACCTTGTCCGCCGACCGATCGATGATGGCGCGCTTCAATGCGGGGGTCCGGGAACGCGGAGTATTCAAAGGCGGGTCGAAGTTCTACCTCTCCGCTGTCCACACCGAGGTCGACGTCGATCAGACCCTGGAAGCCCTGAAAGGGACAGTCGAAGACCTACGGTAGGCGTTTCGTGCCCCCATCGGACGGCGATGGATTAACCATCGGTCAGACGAAGTATAAAATTTTTTCGCGTTTTTTCCGAGAGGATATAAAGCGACTTCCGCTTGACACACAGCCAGGATCTGCATAGAGTGGATACGGTGGGCACCGGGGGAACTGGCCCAACGATTCGTGGTTTTCTTATACTCTCACAAGAATTAGCTACTAATTCGACAGAAGTCCACGATCGCCTCTCAGGCTCCCCGTTTCGATACGATCCCCCTCCCGCACCACGCGCTTCGGTGCGCGACTCTTCGCATATTCTAAGGAGGATGGTCAGGTGGATATCGGGAACATCTCCATTAACCTGCTCAAAGACGGAACCTTTATGGTCGACGGCGGTGTCGTGTTCGGCCAGCTCGCCAAAAGCCAGTGGGAACAGTTCGTCAAGCCAGACCGAAGGAACCGGATTCGGCTTGGTCTCAACGCCATCCTGGTCCGGACACCCGGCCTAAACGTTCTGATCGACACCGGCGCCGGGAATAAGCGCATGATTGAGATGAAAGAGGACTTCAGCCTCAACGGAAACAAGCTGGTCAAGGGCCTGAAGACACACGGCTTGACCCCAAGGGACATCGACATCGTGGTGCTCACCAACTTGCACTTCGATCACAGCGGCGGCTGCACTAAGCTCGACCGGTCGGGGACAGCTATACCCATGTTTCCCAAGGCTGTGTATATGATGCAGCGGTCGTCCTGGGAGGCTGCCCAGGCCCCTAACGCCCGGTACGTCGAGGCTTTCTATGAAGAGGACTTCGAGCCGCTGTTCGAGCGCGAGATGATCCGATTCCTGGACGAGAAGGACGAAGTTATTCCCGGCGTAACCGTGAGGCACACTCCCGGACCGTCGCTCGGCAACCAGGTGGTCTTCATTGAGTACGGGAGCGAGCGACTCGTTTACGCAGGCGACCTGATTCCGACCCCATTCCACCTCCCGCTGCATCACATTCCCGCGACGGCCGAATTCCCTAACGACACCCTCGTCCAGAAGCAAGAGCTGGTGCAGATGGCGATGGAAGACGGCTGGCTGATCGTCTTCGGACACGGCAACGAGTGTAACTCCGCCTACGTCCGAGAGCGCTCCGGCATTCCCCAGCTTGTCCCGATAGAGGTCTAGAACGCGGGCCCAACAACCTTCGCGTCTAGCACCTCGTCTTCCAGGGACTCCAGCCTCGCCAGCGTGATCCGGCCTGACAGCTCGCTGTCGGAACGCGTCCTGACCCTAAGGTAGTTGTCGGTCAGACCTGTCCAGGAGCCGCTGTTCCCATCGAACACCTCACGTTCCCAGAGCACTGGTCGCGTCTCGCCGATCGACCCTTCCCTGAACCTTCTCGCCTCGCTGTCGGTGGACTCCGAGAGCACTCGGACCCGACGCGACTTGACGGTCGGAGCAACCTGCTCTTCGTAGTGGGCGGCACTGGTTCCTGGTCTGACCGAGTATGGGAATACGTGGACCGAGGCCAGACCCGCCGACTGGCACGTCCCGACCGTCTCGTCGAAGTCGAGCTCGGTCTCGCCGGGGAAGCCGACTATCGCGTCGGCCGTGACGGATACGCCCGGGACCGCTTCTCTGATCTTTTCCACTGCGTTCTCGAACTCAGCAGAGGTGTACCTCCGGCGCATCCGCTTGAGGATTTGGTCGCTGCCGCTCTGCAGGGGCACGTGGAAATGTGGACACAGCCGGGAGTCCTCCCACAGTTCGAGAAGGTCGTCTGAGAGGTCCTGTGGCTGGAGAGACGAGACGCGGATCCTGGGGAGCCCAGTGCCGCTGAGCAAAGCCTCAAGCAGGATTGTAATGTCGGCGCCGTCGAGGTCGAATCCGTACGATCCGAGCTGGGTCCCGGTCAGAACCACCTCTCTGCAGCCCGCCTCCTCGTACGCGTTGGCCGTGTCCACGATCTCATTGAGTGGGACGCTCCGCTCCCTGCCTCTCACCTTGGGAACGATGCAGAAGGCGCAGACCTGATCGCAGCCCTCCTGGATCTTGATCATCGCGCGAGAACGCAGTTTGAGCGCCGGAGCGAGCGACTCATCGGACCCTACCGCGCACGCCGTGGCAGGCGCGGCGAACGCCTCGCTGATCATGTCCACGAGCGCTGGCTTGTCCGCGTTGCCGATCGCGAGATCGACCTCGCGCATCGCACGGATTTCGTCCGGCGCCCGCTGAGCGTAGCAGCCAGTTACCACGACGAGTCCGTCCGGATTCCGTCTTCGATACGCTCGAACTGCGCCCCGTGCCTTCCGGTCTGCGACGTGTGTGACCGTGCAGGTGTTCAACACGAAAACGTCCGCGGGTCCGTTGACGACGATTTCGTAGCCCGCCTTGGCCAACTCGGTGGCGAGTACCTGAGAATCGGCCTGATTCAGCTTACAGCCGTGGGTCTCAAGCCGGACCCTGGGCCGTCCGTTCGGTACGTCAGTCGATCGATTCACCATCCGCTCCATGTCAGGTCCTCGGCCACGCGTATAGTATCATGGGGCAGATGGGCGACGACGATCAACTCTCCGAGCTGAACTCCTGGGTCCACTGGACGCGCAAGCTGGTCGGGTATCGCGCCGAGGCGGCGGACTTTCTGCAGCGCGCGCGCAGTCAACTCCCGACGCACGACTCCGACCTCGAGCTGCTTTGCGAGCTCTGGTCGGTGGCCGACCAGCACGACGTGACGATCTGCACCGCCCTCACCAGCTTTGACGAAGCGCTGCGTCAGGCGCCCACGGAGATAGATGTCACGCGCGGGGTCGAGCTGGACGCTCATCACGAGGGTGAAATGCCCCTCATCTACCGGTGCACCTGGGCGCTGGACTGGCCGGACAGCTCCTGGGTGTCCGTCGTTCTGTCTGGCCGCCAGTTGTCCGGCGCCATAGAGTTGGAGGTGAGGGACAGCTCGGGTGCGACCAGGCAGGTCGACATACCGGTTAGAAACCCTGCCGATCTGTACGAGGCGATGGGCCGCGCGTTCTTTCGAACCGCACCCGGCGGCTGAGACGGTGAATCCGCGTTCGTCGGGACGGCCCTCCGACCGAGTCTGATATAATCTCCACCGGAAGCTGAGCGGACACCGCTCGTCGTAGCCGCTCTGGAGGCATACTGTATGATCCCCAGCCGAGTCGTCGTAACCGGAGTCGGCATCGTCAGCCCCCTCGGCCTCGATACCAATACAACGTGGAAGAGCCTGCTCGCCGGAAAGTCCGGCGTCGCTCCGATAACCGCCTTCGATGCTGAGGGATATGGGACGACCATTGCGGCGGAGGTAAAGGACTTCGATCCAGACGGTCTCGTTGGTCGCAAACAGGCCAGGCGCATGGACCGCTTCGTCCAGCTAGGGGCCGCCGCCGCCCTTGAGGCCGTGGAATCGGCGGGCGTTGAAGTCGGCCCAGACAACAGTGAACGAGTCTCTGTAATGATCGCCAGCGGGATCGGTGGCATCATTACGCTGTCCACTCAGATTGACGTTCTAGGTAACAGAGGGCCGAACCGGATCTCGCCGTTCCTCGTCCCGATGATGCTCCCCGACATGGCTTCTGGCCAGGTCTCGATGCTGGTCGGCGCGAAGGGACCGAACTACTCCACGGTCTCAGCTTGTTCCAGTGCCGCCGACACGATCGGCCAGGCGTTCGAGGCGATCAGGCGGGGCGATGTCGATATCGCGCTCGCCGGAGGCTCAGAAGCGGCGATCTGCCCGATCGGCGTAGCCGGATTCAACGCCTGCCACGCCCTCTCCAAACGCAACGACGATCCCGAAGGCGCCTCGCGACCCTTTGACGCCAACCGCGACGGGTTCGTCCTCGGAGAGGGAGGCGCGGTACTGGTGCTTGAGAGCCTGGACAGCGCGGTCTCGCGTGGCGCGGAACCGGTCGCCGAGATAACCGGATACGGCTCGACCGCCGATGCTCACCACATCACGCAGCCCGCGCCCGAAGGCGAGGGCGCCGCGCGCGCAATGAGCCTCGCGTTGAGGCAGGCCCAGACGCAGCCAGAGGAGATCGGCTACGTCAACGCCCACGGAACGTCGACGCCGCTGAACGACAAGTACGAGACGATGGCGGTCAAGACGGTCTTCGGGGAGGAGGCCTACAAGATCCCGATCAGCTCCACGAAATCGATGACAGGCCACCTGCTTGGCGCCAGCGGAGCCCTGGAGGCGGCGGTCACCGTCCTTGCGCTCTCCAAGTGGGCGATCCCCCCGACGATCAACCTTGAGAACCCGGACCCCGAATGCGATCTCGACTACACTCCACACATGCCGAAACGCGGGCGCGTTCGCGCCGCGATGAGCAACTCGTTCGGATTCGGCGGACACAACGCGTCCCTGGTCTTCCAGGAGTACGAGGACTAGCCGCCGCTCTGCTTCGTGCCACGGAAACTGCGGGTTGAAGGGGAACTGGGTTGTCAGTCCGTCCGTCCCGGAGCGGGCCGTAGAGGCGCTCGGATTCCCTCCTCTTCAGTCTCAGCTTCTCCACAACCGCGGCATCCGCTCGCGGCCGGCAGCGCTATCCTTTCTTTCGCCTAGCCGGTCAGACCTCCACGACCCGTTCATGCTGCCAGACATGGCCCCGGCCGTCGCACGACTGCGGCGAGCGGCTGAGGACGGCGAGACGATCGGCGTATTTGGAGACTTCGATATCGACGGGATCAGCGGCACCGCCGTGGTCATCCACTGCCTGCGCACGCTCGGAGCCACCGCGATCCCTTATGTCCCGGATAGAGTCGACGAAGGGCACGGGCTCAACGACGACGCTCTTCGGCTGCTCGCTGGCGAGGGGGTGTCCGTCCTGGTCACCGTTGACTGCGGCGCCGGCTCGGAGGCCGAGATCGCCGTAGCCTCGGAGTTGGGAATCGACTGCATAGTCACCGATCATCACACGATGTTCGATCCTCCCCCCTACCCCGTCGAGGCTATGGTCAACCCCGAGCGACCAGACTCCACCTATCCGTTCGACCACCTCACGGGGGTGGGGATGGCCTACAAGCTGGTCCAGGCGCTCTTCTCCGACGTGGGGGTCGACGAGCCGTCTGAGCTGCTCGAGCTCGTTGCGCTCGGCACGGTAGGCGACGTCGGTTCCCTCGTCGGGGAGAATCGCTTCATGGTCCGCGAAGGGCTCCGGCGGATGAGCCGCACCTCGATCCCTGGCCTGCGGGCGCTTATCGACGTCGCCGGATACGGCGGCAGAGAGCTCGACGTTTCGGCTCTGTCCTTCGGGCTGATCCCACTGTTGAACGCACCCGGACGTCTCGACGACGCCGGGATCGCCCTCACGCTGCTGACCGCCACCGAGTTCGATAGGGCGCGGGGAGTTGCGGCGCTTATGCGCCAGTACAACGAACAGCGACAGGCGCTCACCCACACGGCGGTCGATCAGGCCGAGTCGCAGGTCAGAAAGCGCTGGGGAAGCGCGCTTCCCGGGGTACTCATGGTCGGACACAAGGATTGGAAGCCAGGGATACTCGGCCTCGTAGCATCACGACTGTCCGACAAGTACGGCCGGCCCGCGATAGCGGTCTCGGTCGGCGAAGCCGAGAGCAGGGCCAGCGCTCGCAGCAGGCGGGACTTTGACATCCTCGAAGTTCTGACCGACAGAAGCAATCTGTTCCTCCGGTACGGGGGACACCAGCAGGCGGCCGGATTCACCATCCCGAACGAAAACCTTCGCCTTCTGGCCGATGGATTCGAGGCGATTCCCCCCCCGGCGCACAACACAGGAGGGTCTGAGCCTTCTTTGGATGTCGACCTCGTCATTGGCCCTTCTAAGGTCGCCAGCGAGTTGTTTGAGTTTACCGGCCGGCTTTCGCCGTTCGGCGAAGGGAATCCACAACCTCTGTTCGCCGCGGACCGCCTTCGCGTGGTGGAGTCGCGCCCGGTCGGATCGGGTCGCCACCTCAAGCTCCGGCTTGACGACGGCCAATCGGTGTGGGACGCGATCGCGTTCCGTCAGGGCGATCGCGCCGCTCTCGCCGCGCCTGTCTCCTACGTCGATGTCGCCTACACGATGGAGTTGAATTCGTGGCGGGGACGCACAAGCCTCCAGCTCGTTATCGAAGACTTCGCTCCGTCTCAGGACTAGCTCGCCCAACAACCGTCACTCTGATCCGGAGAAAGGGTCGTTCGATTGCCGAAATCTGAGGAGATTCGTTCATCCTGAGCTTGTCGAAGGACGAACGAATCTCCTCGCACGGTTGATCCCGTCTCTACCTGCGCTCCCGCCGGCGTCGCTGTGCCCTCGTCTCTGAGCTCCTGCGTACGATCGGCGTCGCCTCCCCAATCTCCCCTGCAGGCACGGGCCGTGCCTTGATTAATAGAAGCGGCACCGTGATCGCCAGGACAAGTAACGCGATGAAGTGGGCCTCCTGCATCCCCAGAGCCCAGACCTTGTCCTGCCTGAGGAACGAGATCCAAAAGCGTCCCAGCGCGTAGAGACCTAGGTACAGCGCGAACAGCATTCCGTCAGGACGTAGCCGGCCACGCAGCTTCCAGATCAGGACCAGTGCAAGCATGTTCCAGATCATCTCGTAGGCGATCACCGGCTGCACAGCCACGCCGACGCCGTTCACACAACGCGACGCGTCGGACGCGGGGTTCGTCCAGATGAAGCCGAGCGCGAAGTCCCACGCCCTCGCACAGTGCTCCCCGTTCACGATGTCCCCAAGCCGTCCGATCGTCTGGACTAATAACAACGCGGGCGCCGTGATGTCGGCGATGGCGCCCACCGGATGTCCCCGCAATAGGGAATACGCGGTTCCGCCGAGCAATCCGCCAAGAATCCCGCCCCACAACCCGATCCCGCCGCTCCAGATGGCTATCATCTGGCCGGGATTGCCCTGGTAAAAGCTCCAGTTGTCGACGACGTGGACCAGTCTGGCGCCTACGATTCCGCCGATGATCGCCCAGATCGCGATCGAGTAAATGTCGTCAGGGTCGATTCCCCGCATCGGCGCCCAGCGTCCAACAAGAATGACCGCTGTGCCCACGGCAAGCAGGGTGAACAACCCGTGCCAAGCGAGGACCAGCGGGCCGAACGACTGCACGATCGGACCTACTACAATTTCAACCATATGCTACTTCCCGAGCCCACCAAGTGCGGAGCTCTTCCCATCGGCGCAGAAGCACCGGTTCTAAGTAGTCCGTAACTGAGTTACGACCGTAGACGGACCTGAGTCCGAACGAGCGTGTGATAGAATTACGCCTACCGATCAACTGAACCCACGGGCATGCCGATGAAGGACAGCCTCGACAACTTCCTGCATTATATGACGGTTGAGAGAGGCGTCTCACCTAACACGCTGGCCGCCTACCGCAACGATCTAAACCAGCTCGTAGACTTCCTGCATGCCAGAAAGAACGGCACGGGTCCGGCGTCGAGCTGGGCCGATGTCTCCGAGCAGACGGTCATTGACTACGCCCTCTACCTCGTCGATCTAGGATATTCACAATCCACCAGGGCCCGCAAGATCGCGTCGACCAAGTCGCTCTTCGGATTTCTGCTGATGGAGGGTGTCGTACACGGCAACCCGACGTCGAATCTCAGCTCCCCCCGGATCGGGCGGTCCCTGCCTGAGGTGCTGACCGAGGACGAGATCGACCTACTCCTCGCTGCGCCGGCCGACCATACTGCGCCGGAAGCCGTCCGCGATCTGGCAATGCTCGAGCTCTTGTACGCCACCGGCATGAGGGTCAGCGAGCTGATCTCGTTGAACCTGGAGGATGTCGATACGGACGACGCTTACGTGAGGTGCTTCGGCAAGGGCGGCAAGGAGAGGGTCCTGCCGATCCACGAGCAGGCTGCCGAGTCGCTGGCGTCCTACATCTCTGGGTCAAGGTCTGCGTTCTCCGGGTCCGACTCTACGACTGCCCTGTTCCTCAATCGCAGGGGGTCGAGGCTGACGCGGCAAGGATTCTGGCTGATTCTGAAAGGCTACGCCGGGCGCGTCGGTCTGAACGGAAAGATCACTCCCCACACATTGCGCCACAGCTTCGCAACCCACCTCCTCCGCGGCGGCGCGCCGCTTCGGCACGTCCAGGAGCTGCTTGGGCACGCCAGCATCAAGACCACTCAAGTCTATACTCATTTGACGAGCGACTACGTTCGACAGGAGTATGATCGCGCCCACCCGAGGGCCTGATTGAAAAGGCCAGTCGACTGGTCGTATCCTTAGATGGCCCCAGTCGACCCAGGAGGCAAGACAGAATGCCCAGCAAGAGCAAACGAGCCGCATCGCGACAGGCCCGGCTGAGCCAGCGCAAGCGCCGGCGAGGCGGGAGGGACCGAACCGATTCGGATCTCCCGGAGGGCGCTGCAATTCAAGACTCCCAATCGTCGCGTCACTCCGAAGCGCGCACGGCTTCCGCCGTGGCGACCGTGCCGGCCGCCCCCGTCGCTCCGCGGACCGCTGTGTCTCGGCCGGCGGTGGCCGCGGCGACACCAAGATCGAGAATCAGGGGCACCAGGCCCCGCTCACAGTCAGGTCCTTTGCCGATGTACGGCTACCTCGGCAGCGAGCTCAAGAGGATCGGCGTACTTACTTGTATGATCGCAGTTGTGCTCGCCGTACTGACAGTCGTGCTCAGGTAGGTGGCCGCACGGCATGACCTGCTCGGCGGTCTTGTCCGCCGGTCAAGCGCTGCCCATCGCGCCGGGGTCGTCTAAGCTCTGAGAGGGCAACGTGGTCGCTACTCAAGCGCCGACATTCGCAGAACGCCTTCGCGCCCTGCCCACTGGTCCGGGCGTCTACATCATGCGGGACAAGAGCGGCACGATCCTGTACGTCGGCAAGGCCGCGAATCTCCGAAGTAGGGTCGGCTCATACTTCGGCGTTCCCTACGGCCTGCCTCCAAAGATCAGGAGAATGGTCCGCCGTGTCGACGATTTCGAGTTCATCGTCACCGAGTCCGAGCAGGAGGCGCTGATACTTGAGAACAACCTGATCAAGGAACATCAGCCCCAGTACAACGCTCGTCTCAAAGACGACAAGTCATACCCGTTCATCAAGATCGACACCACTGAGGAGTTCCCGCTTGTCTACGTGACCCGCAGGGTGAAGGAGGACGGTGCGCGATATTTCGGCCCGTTCGCCAGCGCGTCGAGCGTGCGCAAGACGCTGGCGCTGGTCAAGAAGCTGTTCCCATACCGCTCCTGCACCAAGACGATCACCGGGAACGACGACCGGCCCTGTCTTGACTACTTCATCCACCGGTGCGCGGGACCGTGCATCGGCGCCATCGACGACGTGCAGTACCACGAGATCATCGACCAGGTCGCCCTGTTCCTCGAGGGGCGAACGGACCAGGTCGTTGGGGGAATCCGCTCCAGGATGGACGAAGCCGCGGAGTCGCTGGAGTTCGAGCGCGCAGCCGTGCTGCGAGACCAGATCGTCGCGATCGAGAAGGTTCACGAGGGGCAAAAGGTCCTACACCTGTCGAAGGAGAACGCCGATGTGATCGCGCTCGCCCAGCAGGGGCGAGACGCCTGGGTCGAGGTCTTCTTCATCAGACAGGGCAAGCTGATCGGGCGCGAAAACTTCCTCATGCACCGCGCCGACGGCGACGAACCCTCTGAAGTGCTCTCGGCGTTCGTCAAGCAGTTCTACACCGCCAATCCGTATGTGCCGCGCCGTGTCCTACTCCAGTTTCTGCCTGACGATATCGAGGCGATCGAAACCTGGCTCCGCAGCAAGCGTCAAGGGGCGGTCCAGCTTCACGTTCCACAGCGCGGGGAGAAACGCAAGCTGGTCGACATGGTCGCCCAGAACGCGGCACAGGGACTCGAGCAGCTGACGATTCGGCGAATCCACGAGTCGACGAACAATCAAATCGGAATGGAACAGCTCCAGGACGCGCTCAGCCTGCCCGAGGTCCCGTCCCGGATCGAATGCTACGACATCTCTAACATCCAGGGCACGAACCCGGTCGGCAGCATGGTCGTGTTCGAGGACGGGAAGCCGAAGCCGGCGCACTATCGCAGATTCGCGATCAAGTCTGTTGCTGGCATCGACGACTACTCAATGATGCGCGAGGTGCTCACCCGTCGGTTCAAGCGTCTGTCCGAAGTGAGAAAGAAGCTGAGGGACTCCGGCGACGACGCTGCGACAGACGACGCGAAGACGGCATGGGGTATCGTTCCGGACCTCGTGATCATCGACGGGGGCAAGGGCCACCTGGGGGCGGCGCTCCAGGTGTTTCTTGAGTTGGGAATCGACGACGTTCCCCTTTCGAGCCTGGCGAAGGAAAACGAAGAGCTGTTCGTTCCCTACGTTAAAGACCCGATCGTGCTGCCTCGAAACTCACAGGGACTGTTCCTCGTCCAGCGCGCGAGAGACGAAGCCCACCGGTTCGCAGTCACGTTCCACAGAGAGCGTCGCTCGAAGAAGTCAGTCCAGTCGTCCCTCGATCTTGTTCCCGGAGTCGGGCCGAAACGCAAGCGAATGCTGATCCGGCGGTTCGGCTCGATTAAGGGCATCAAGGAGGCGACAGTTGAAGAGATCGCCGCCGCCCCCGGGCTGACTATCACCGTCGCCCGCGCCATCAAGGACTTTCTGTAGCGTCCTAATAACGCGCACCCCGTCCCACGCTCAACAGCCAGTCATTTGGTGAGACCCGAGGACATTGCCGTGGGCGCCCGTTGGAGCCTGTCTCATGAGTTCTTTCTCCCCTGGCGGCCGAGGACCTTCATACGGGCATTCAGCAAACGAGGGGATTACGGGAATTCGCCTTAGTCTCCGTTGGAGCTGCCGTTTCCAGTTGCGGCGTTGATGAACGGACTGAGCAGATTCGTGAACTCCATCGGGAAGATGAACTTCGTGCTTGCACTATGGCCGAGCTCTTTGAGCGTGTCGAAGTACTGAAGGCTCATCGTGTTAGCGTCGATTTGCGCGGCAATTTGGTGAATCCTGTCCAGCGCGGTGCTGAACCCCTCCGCCCTGAGCACCGCTGCCTGCTGGTCCCCCTCCGCGGTCAGGATTTCCGACTGTCGGTGACCTTCGGCCCTCAGAATGGCGGACTGCTTTTCGCCCTCCGCGACGGTTATCGCAGCTTCGCGAGTTCCTTGTGCCTCGGTGACCGCGGCCCTTCGTAGACGTTCGGCGGACATCTGGCGGTTCATCGCCTCCTGGATGTCGCGCGCCGGCTCGATCTCGCGGATCTCAACCTGGGTGACCTTAATACCCCAGCGGGCTGTAATCTCATCGAGCTTCAACCGCAGCGCTTCATTAATGCGCTCGCGCTGCGAGAGCACATCGTCGACGTTCATCTCGCCGATAACCGCTCGAAGGGTCGTCGTCGCTATCCCGACGACCGCGCTGTGGTAGTCCACGACATCCAGTACGGACTTCTCAGCATGGTCGTCCATAATGCGCAAGTAGACCAGAAAGTCGATGTCGATCGGCGCGTTATCGAGCGTGATGTTGGTCTGCCGTGGAATGTCGAGGACCTCCTCACGTAAATCCAGGCTCTGAGTGCGATGAAACGGCCAGAACAGCAATTGTAGTCCGGGCTGCCTCATACCTGCATACTTGCCCAGCATGAACAACGCAAGCCGCTCATACTGCCGTACGACCTTAATGTATGGAATCACAAGAAACTCCTCTCTGTTGCTTCAAGGCTCGTAGCCCTGAACACAATGAGCATCACGCCGTCGATCTCGGCGACTACGACGCTCTCTCCCTCTTCGATGGTATCACTATTGCCCGCCTCCCCGGACCATAGCTCGCTAGCGACCTGGACCGTCCCCTTGGGGTCTAGTGTCGTTCGGACGATGCCGATCTGACCAATGATCTCATCATCTCTTGTCGCACTCCGGAGATCTCTCGATTTCCTCACGAAAAACCATAGACTGAAAAGAGACGCTGCCATCACGCCAGCCGTCCCTAGCAACACGCCGAGACCGACCCGGACGTCTGGCGCGGGAAGGCCTGGGACGCTGGTGTCTCCGAACAGCAGAAAACCGCCAAGAATGAAGCTCACCGCCCCCGCAGCGCCGAAACCGCCCCAACCCGCAGCCTGAAGCTCGATGAAAAAGAGAATCAGGCCTGCGACGATCAGTACAAGACCAACCCAGTTCACAGGAAGGCTTCCCAACGCAAGGAACGCGAGGATGAGCAGCCCGGCGCCTGTCACACCCGGGACCCAGCCGCCCGGGCTAAGCATCTCGACAAGGACCAGAATCCCACCCGCCGCAAGCAGGATGAACGCGATCTGCGGATCGGCGATCCACTGCAGGAACAACTGTACTCGAGTTGGCTCCACTTGACGGATCAGGGCCCCGTCGGTGCTAAGTGTCCGTTCAACTCCGGAAACCGTCACCGCCCGCCCGTCGATCTGCTCCAGTAAATCTGCGAGGTTCGGAGCGGAAACGTCAATGACATCAAGCTCCAGCGCCTCCTCGACCGAGTACGACGCAGCCTCGAAGATCGTCTTCTCCAAAGCGTCTGAGTTTCTGCCTCGCTGGCTCGCAATACCACGCAGTAGTGCGGCTGCGTCCTCGGTTGCCTTTGATTTTAGCGTTTCAGGAAGATCGTCTCCACCCATGGAAACGGGTGATGCTGCCCCGATGTTAGTACCGGGAGCCATCGCCGCGATGTGCCCAGCGGCGACGAGAAACGTCCCGGCGGAGGCGGCCCTGGCTCCCGACGGCGCGACGTACACGGCCACGGGCACGGGGGAGTCCAGAATCGCTCCAACCATGTCTCTGGTCGAGTCGATCGAGCCCCCCGGCGTATCCAGCTCCAGTATGAAGAGCTGCACGCCAGCGGACTCGGCGTCCGCCAGCCAGCCATTGAGGATCCGCGTTGCTATTGGATCGACCGGAGACTCGAGACGGCCCACCATGATCTCCGATTCAGAACCCGCATTCTGGGCCATCACAGCCCCGGCAGCTGCTGCGCCGAGCGCCGCCGAAAAGACGACGATGGCAAATAGGTGTAGATATGAGATCGACCGGGTCATGTGCCTCCGCCACCCTCCAGCAATGCCGTCGGCCAAACTCGCGGTCCGACGTAGGTCGGAGAACCTTGATCTAATTATAGACTAAGGTTTGCACCCGCGCGCGGCGGCGTCTCAACGAGCGTCGGCAATCTCGCACCCCATCGCGGTGAAGAACTCATCGTCGACGCATGCGACTGGCAAATCCGATTCCAGGGCAGTCGCCGCAACCACCGCGCCGAGCGCCGCGCCCTCGTCCTCGGTCTCCAGGTCACGTACGATCGTCCCCGCCCGCCGCGCGATATTCGCGTCCATCGGTATAACCCGGGTCAGCCCTATCAACGCGGAGAGCTGAATCTCTGCCTGCCTGTCGGGGGTCCGGGTGATGAGCTCCAAAAGGGACAGCGCACTCAACGCCGCACGCACCTCCCCTCGAGCCACAGGTCCGACCCAGTCGGTGCCGGGCCCACCGTTCCAGAGGCTCTCCACTATAGGAGTGTCCAGGATCAGTTCAGCATCCACTGTCGCTAATCGCCTCCAACAAGATTGAAGATGCCTCGGAGTCAGTGAGCTCCACTGGCGAACCGATCGGTTGCCGACGCTGCATCGCCAGGTACTCGTCGTCCCACACCGATGGCCGGGCCTGACTCTCGCCGCCGCCGCCGGATCCGAGTGCCGTCTCTAAAGCTTCTTCCAAGAACACCCTCAGCGGTACCCGGGTCTCGGCCGCGCGCGCCTTCGCAGCCAGGTAGATGTCTTCTCTGATCTGAGCGTAGAGCTGGCGAGTAGGTCCAGCGATCTTCTGCCGAGCCATCTCAACCTCCAGCGCATATCCTGTGACAATATCGCCACATCACCATTGAGTTATTATCCACTCCGCCGTACGGTTATTATATCAGAATAGAGTCATTTGTGCTTTCGTCACAGTTCGGACGATGGGAGATTCAAGCTCAAGATACGTCCCTGGTATATAATTCCGAGCCATGAAGATCGTCATATCCCCTCAGGCGTTCAAGGGAAGTATCTCTGCCCTGGGCGCCGCACGGGCAATGGAGTCCGGACTCCTGAGGGCGCTCCCCGACGCCGAAACAGCTCTCGTTCCAGTCGCCGATGGTGGTGACGGCACACTTGAGACGCTCATAGAGGGCTCAGGAGGTGAGATTCGTACCACGCGCGTCTTAGGACCCATGGAAGACGAGATCGACGCGCAATGGGGCGCCATGGGCGACGGGCAGACTGCAGTCATCGAGATGGCCAGGACCTCCGGACTCGCCCTGCTGTCTCCCGATCAAAGAGACCCGCTGCGAGCCACGACCTACGGCCTTGGCGAGGCGATTTCAGCCGCGATGGATGATGGTTTCCGTAGCTTCATCGTCGGTATCGGCGGCAGCGCGACGAACGATGCCGGCGCAGGTATGGCGCAGGCGCTCGGAGTGAAGCTAATCGATCGCGACGGACGGGAGCTCGAACGCGGCGGCGCCGCCCTTGCCGGCCTCGGTCAGATCGACTTCACATCCGCCGATCCTCGAATTGGCGAGTCGTCGTTCTCTGTCGCATGCGACGTCACAAATCCCTTGACCGGTCCGGAGGGCGCATCCGCAATCTACGGACCGCAGAAGGGCGCGACTCCCGACGACGTCGATCTTCTCGACGCTGCACTCCACCACTTCGCCGACGTGGTGCGCCGCGATGTCGGTGCGGACATCGAGAACGTGGAGGGCGCAGGAGCGGCGGGAGGTCTGGGAGGCGGGATGATGGCGTTCCTGAACGCCGATTTGCGGCCCGGCGTCGATATCGTCCTGGATGCTGCGGGGCTGGACGCCGAGCTGGAAGGGGCCGATCTCGTCCTCACTGGAGAGGGCGCCCTAGACTATCAGACCATCTACAACAAAGCCCCGATTGGGGTCGCTCGCCGTGCGGCGCGATTCGGAATCCCGGTCGTGGCGATCGCAGGCACCCTCGGAGACCGCTACGAGCTCGTCCACGACCACGGCATCGACGCTGCGACGTCGATTACACCCGCCCCCATGAGCTTGAAGGAGGCGTCCGAGGATGCGGAAAGGCTGATCGCCGACGCCACCGAGCGCGCCGTCCGGATGATGCGCGTGGGATCCAAGACTCTCGGCCGGGCTGAACCAGCCCGATAGCCCCCTACCCTACCAGGACGAGGTGTACCTCTCCCGGGCCGTGAACGCCGGTTACCAGCTTGTACTCGATGTCCGCCGACCGGCTCGGCCCTGTGATCAGGTTCATGTAGCTCCCGACCTCGCCGTTGCGAAAGTCGTCGCGCCTGAGAGTGAACAGCTCGTCCAGGCTCGGCAGCACCTGACCCAGCTCGACCAGTGCGACGTGCACCGGTGGTAGTAGCGAGGCGAGGCGGCTGGCGCCGGGCCGCGCGATAATGACGCATGTCCCAGTCTCGGCGATTGCGTAGTCGACCCCCGTGATCCCGATGTCCGCCAGTTCCATCACGGACCGTAGACGCGCTCGGTCGGCCTCGGCCGACGACGACTCCCTGCCAACGCTAACCGGCGTGAGTGCGATCCCGGCTTCGGCGAAGCGGTCGCCGCTGATCGCCGATCGTACGACGGGATGCATTGAGTGGACCGCGGACCGCGCCTCAATATGCCGTACGAGCTTCAGAACGTGATCTCCGGCCTCTGAGGCGTCATGTACGCGAGCCACCCTCCAACCAGCCACCTCCGCTACTCTGCATAGGACGTCGGCCAGGTTTGCCGCGTCCCGGCTCGCGAGTTCCCTGACCGCACTCGCACGTTCCGCCAGTTCCACTTCGGGCCCGACCGAGTACGGAGGCTCCGGCGGTGCGACGTCGACGTCCCTGCGACCAAGCGACTCCCGGATTTGCCGCAGGAACTCCTCCCGGCCGCTCACTGGCCGATCAACTTTCGCCAGCGGGACCTGAACGGCTTGGCGACCGGAGGGAATTCCCGGTGATCTGTCCACCCCGACAGCGCCCCCGGTAGCCGAGAGATCCCGCCGTCCCGCGACATCAGCTTCTGACCGAGCCTCGCGAGGATGTTGGCCAACCGCATCGTCGTGCTTGAGGACACCGACGCCCGCCATCCTTTCATCGCCGCGCGCTCGCCCCGATCTACTGACCTGTGCTCCGGATACCTCTCGCCCTGAGTGAGCTCCTTGCGCATGTAAAGCAGCATCCGTGGGATGTCGATCTTGACCGGGCAGGCCTCCTTGCACGCTCCGCACAGCGTCGATGCGTAGGGCAGGTCCTTGGCGGCCGACAGGCCCGTGAGCATCGGCGACACAACGGCGCCGATCGGGCCGGGATAGACCCAGCCGTAGGCGTGGCCGCCGACCTTCCGGTAGACTGGACACGCATTGAGGCAGGCGCCGCATCTCAGACAGTACAGCGACTCCCGCAGGTCCGGATCGGCCAGCAAACGCGACCGGCCGTTGTCGACGATCACCAGGTGAAACTCCTCCGGCCCATCTTCGTCGTCAACGCGCCGCGGGCCTGTCACAGTCGTGACGTAGCTGGAAAGCATCTGGCCAGTCGCCGACCGTATGAGCAGCCTGAGAAAGAGGCCGAGGTCCTCCATCGACGGAATCACCTTCTCCATTCCAGAGATCGCGACGTGGACCTTCGGCATCGAAGTACACATCCGCCCGTTCCCCTCGTTCGTCACGAGTGTGACGGTCCCGGATTCGGCCACGAGAAAGTTCGCCCCAGTAACGCCCATGCCCGCGGACAAGAACTTCTGCCTGAGCCGATCGCGGGCCTCTCTGGCCAGGTCCTCGATCTCCTTGTACCGCGGTGTGCCGAGACGGTCGGCGAAGAGCTCGGATACCTCTTCCAGCGACTTATGGATCGCTGGGGCGATGATGTGAAACGGCGTCTCGCCGGCTAGCTGCACGATGTACTCGCCCAGGTCGGTTTCGACGGGTTCGATGCCCTCTTGTTCGAGCCGCTCGTTCAGGCCCATCTCCTCGGACAGCATCGACTTGCTCTTGATCACCAGCTCAACGCCCCGGCTCACCGCGAGGTCGACCACGTAAGCCGACGCCTCCTCGGCGTCCTTGGCGAAGAACACGTTTCCCCCTGCGCGTTCGACGTTCTTAGCCAGCATGTCGAGGTAGTAGTCGAGGTTCTCGATCACGTGCGCCTTGATCTCGCGTCCCCTCGCCTGCAGGTCCTCCCACTGCGAGGTCGCAGAGGCAGCATCGAGCCTGGCGCTGTGGAATCCGGAGTACAACCCGGCGAGGTTGCGCTGAATTCTCTCGTCGGCGATCGCCGCGGCGGAGCCTTCCTTGAACCGGGCTGTCTTCACTTCCATCGGCTAACGGCCCTTCAGGCCCTCGGCCGTCAACTCAGCCAGATGGGCTATCCGAACCGAGCTTCCCCTCCTCTGCAGCCCGCCCCTGATCTGCATCAGACAGCTCGAATCGCAGGCGGTCACCACGTCGGCACCGCTAGCCTCGATCGCCTCCAGCTTGTCGCGAAGCATCGCCCCTGAGATGTCCGCGTATTTGACGGAGAAGGTTCCGCCAAAGCCGCAGCAGACCTCCGCCTGGTACAGTGGTACCGTTTCCACACCCGACAGGCCTTCGAGGATCGACTTGGGCTCAGCGTCGACGCCCAGCTCGCGCTTGGCGTGGCACGACTCGTGAAAGGCGACCCTCGTCTCCGTCGCCTCATCGCGGAGCAGACCGCTCAGTCGCTCGATCCCAATCACCGACGCGATGTATTCGCTGAACTCGTAGACCTGTGGCGCGAGTGCGGCCGATCTTCGAAGCATCTCGGGATCGTCTTGGAACAGCGCCTTGTAGTAATGCCGGATCATCGCGACGCAGGAGCCCGAGGGGACGACCACCGGCTTTGAGCTATCGTACTGGTTGAGAAGTCTCCGAGCCAGCGGTCTTGCCTCGTCCCAGTATCCCGAGTTGAACGCGGGCTGTCCGCAGCACGTCTGTTTGGGGTTGAACGACACGTCCGCGCCCACCGCGTTGAGGACACGGTACGTAGCCTCTCCGACCTCCGGGAAGAACTGGTCTACGATACAGGTGACGAAGAGCTCGACCTGCCCCGGCATCACTTCCGCGGGCATGGGTCGTTACGGTCCGAGCCGGGCGCCGTCACAGGCAAGGGACCCAACTCAAAGAAGTGTGCCCTTGATAACGAACCCCACCAACCAGGCGATCATGAAGACCCCACCTGAGGCGAAGTAACGGCCTTCCGTCTCGCGTCGCGCCGGCCCGTGGAGCGCCAGATATCCGACGAAGACGACCAAGCCGATGGCCACGATCCAGACCGACGCGGAGTTCACGCCCAGCGCCGCGCCCACCGCAAGACCCACGACAGCCCAGGTTATCCACGAGTCCAACTTCTTCAATAGCTGAAACGCCTTCGAAGACTGAAGTCTGGCTAGCACTTATCTACCCTCGGAGATCGGTCCAACACTCGGGGAACCGGATGGTTTTGTCTGCGCGCTCGACCCTTGTATCGGGTCTAAAAGCCCTCTCCATACACCTGGAACCGGTGGCGATTGGTCTCTACAACGTAGAGCCGATCGCGGTGGTCGAGTTTGACGGATACGGGCCCCCAGAAATACGGCTCTGTCTGCGATGAGATGTGATAAGGGGTGGAGAACTGCTCCGGAAGATCGGGAACCAGATCGGACATCTCCCTGACTTCCCACTCCTCCGGGTTGGCCGAGAAGTACTCTATCGCCCACTGCGATTCCGTTGCTTCACCCCGCAGTATGCCGGCGGTTTCGCCATCTTGGTCGAACACCTGGACCCTCTCGTTACCCCAGTCCGAAACATACACGAGACCTGTGGAGTCCACTGCAACTCCTGACGGTCGACTCAGTTGACCTTCGTCGGAGCCCGACGAGCCAAGTGTCTGTACATGTTCCCCGTCAGGGGTGAATCTCTGGACCCTGTCGTTCCTCCAGTCGGCAACGTACACCGACCCGTCCGGGCCTACCCCAACACCCCACGGGAGATTGAACTCGCCGTCTTCTGACCCAGGTTCTCCCCAGCTCAGGATCAAGTCGCCGTCTGGAGTGAACTTCTGGACCCTGCCGTTCCCCTGGTCGGCGATGAACAGGTTGCCTTCCTGATCGATCGCTATCCCAGTCGGCCCATCCATACATCCAGGATCGCTACCTCGTTGACCCCACTGTGTGACGTACTCTCCGTCGGCATCGTAGACCGCGACTCGATGGTTTTGCTCGTCCGTTATGTACAGCCGGTCGTCGCCGCCGAACGCCATCGCCACAGGCCAAACGAACTGGCCTGGACCCGATCCGTGCCCGTTCCCGAACTCGAAGAGGTACTCGTCATCAAGGTTGCAGACTCCGATCCTAATCGCGGAGGCACGCCCAGGGTCGCATCGATTTAGGACGTAAATCCTGCCGTCAGGTCTGAACGCGATGTCGTATGGGTTTGCGAACCCTCTGCCGTTGTACCCGTTGTTGACGATGCCGACCGTCTTTACGTAGCCAATGGTCGCCCTATTCACGATGGCCTGTGTAGTCACGTTGATTCGCCGCCCCTACTATGAAATGGCCTTCCTGTCGGCACTGAGCCGGCGTCGGTGACGCCGGCTCGTCGAATGGATTTTCAGCGATGAGAGTCTACGCCAGCTGATACTCTTTGGACGATGCGATTAGTCGCATCACGTTTGCTACCGTCTGAACGGACCCGGCGTCCTCGAGATCCACGTCACTAAAGTTGGAGGCGAACTCAATCAGCGCGCTGCGCGTGTCGTTCTCAACGTGGACTGGTCCCATCAGATCGAGACAGCCGTCCACGATCTGCTCCGGAGACTGCCGGTGTCCTCCATCCCTCGCGAGTCGATCCGCAATGGCCCGTACACCCGGGTTCGATGGGTCTCCGAGCTCTTTGGCCGCGAAGTTAACCCGCTCAACAAGCGCCCCGCTGTCGATCCACTCGATTCCCTCGTGCCAGCCCTCAACCGTCGGAGGCTGAAGCAGGCCCTGTCCCATGAAGAACGCCTGGTTCGCCAACTGGTTGACACCCAGTGTGGGTTCGCGGTACGAGCCCGCCAGTCTGACCGCGCCGACAACTGTCTCCACAGGGGCCTTTACCCTTGCGTAGCGCGCCCGGTCCGACTTGAAGTAGTCGGAGTTGAACAGCGTCCGGAGCACCGAACGGACCTCGTAGCCGGACTCGAAGTACGACGCCATCATCTGTTCGATTGCGGCACTGCCCTCCTCGTCGACTTCGTCTGCGGCAAAGAACTGGAAGAGCCGCGTGCAGAGGAATCGAGCAGTCGCCTCCTGTCTGCAGATTATTTCGACGATCTCATCGCCGTCGAACTGGCCGCGCTCGCCCAGGAACTCCTTCTCCTCGCCGTCGTGGTCGGACTCGCGGAACTCGAAGTTCCACGCGATTCGGCCGTACGGCCAGATCGAGTCCTTCATTGCGCGCATCGACATGTACTCCGCGTTCTTCAGCGTCCACCCGGTGAATGCGCGAGACGCCTCTTTGATGTCGTCCTCGGAGTAGTTGCCAATGCCCATCGAGAACAGCTCGAGGAGCTCCCTTCCGTAGTTCTCGTTGATGGCGCCGTTGTGATTGTCGTTGTTGTCGAGCCAGATGATCATGGCCGGGTCCCTGGAGAGCTCCACCAGGATGTCGTTGAACTTCCCGAATCCGACCCTTCTGAACATCTCAACCTGGTTCAGCAGTGCTCTTGCCTGGTTGAGCTTCGAGTAGCCGGTGGCAAACAGGCTGTGCCAAAACAGCGCCAACTTCTCCTCAAGTGGATATTCCGTGGTAATCATCCGGTAGAGCCAGTTCGCGCCGGCGCCGTCAAGCGCCCGCAGCTCAGACTGGTCTACGTGGTATCTCCGAATTAGATCGTCCGGGAGGACGCCGCGGTCACCAGTCGGATGGAGCATCTCCTCGACAACGGTCTCGTAGCCCTTAGCGAAGTTCTCCTCGAGCTCTTCGCGGGACGCCCCGAATCCGGCTCGCCTCATGAGGTGGGCCATCAGATCGATATCGGCGGTAGTCATTGGAATTTGTAACCTCACTCAGCCCCCTCGGCGGAACGAGAAGGCACTAGATCCGGTCTGCGTTCTCCCTCAATCGGCTATGCGGGAAGGAATTCGAACTGCTCGAAGCGGCCATTGACGATCGGGTCAGGGTCCAGGTGGAACCAGCGGTCCAGAAGCGTCGCGTAGGTCATCCGGAAGTCGTTGTTGAAGTGCAGGTCTCCTTCGAGCTGCTTGTCGGGTGCCAGCGACGGGTACTCGCCATAGAGTCCGCCGTTGACCTCCCCGCCAATGATGAACGCTGTGCCGCCCGAGCCGTGGTCTGTGCCGGAGCCGTTGTCCTTGATCCTGCGACCGAACTCCGAGAAGACGAGGATCGCGACGTCGTCTTGTCTTCCGCACTCTTCCAGGTCGGCGTAGAAGTCTCCGATCCCGCCGGCGACATCGTCCCACAGCTTCTTGTGGCTCACGATCTCCCCAGAGTGGGTGTCGAAGCTGCCGTGCTGTGTGTAGAAGATCCTGGTCCCAAGGTCGGCAAACAGCACCTGCGCGACGCTCCGGAGACTCTGGGCGATAGGGTTCTGGGCGTACTCGATCGTGGACTCGTACTGCTCAGGCGCTGTCCTGAGGATGTCCGCACCCTTGAGCGCGTCCGTCCCGGTCTGACCGAGAAAGTCCATGACCGCGTCTCTGCCCTGCCCGCCGCCGTACATCTTCGCGAAAGCCTCCAGGGCGTACTTGCGCATGACCTCGTCCTCTACGTCGGGAAACAGCCCGTAGGTCTCCAGGTTCCCGACCGACGCGACGGGAACGCCGCGAACACCGAGCGCTCGTGGCAGGCCGCGGCCGAAGTTGACTGCCGTTAGCACGTTTTCGCCGGCGGGGTCGAGCTCTTTCGTTGCCCGACCGAGCCAACCCTCCGTGCCGATGTCTTCCGGCAGCGCAGTGTGCCAGATGTCCATAGATCTGAAGTGCGACCGGTTGGGATTCGGGTACCCGATCCCGTTGACTACGGCGACCTTACCGTTGTCCCACAGGCTCTTGATCGGCCCCATGCTGGGGTTGAAAGCAAGGTCGTCGCTGATCGGATGAAGCTGATCGAGGTCCAGCCTGACTGTCCGCCGGTAGTCCTGGTAATGTCCGTCATTGTAGGGGACGACAGTGTTGAGTGTGTCGTTGCCTCCCGATAGCTGGACAACTACCAGTGCCTTCCGCCCGTTTCCGTTCTGAGATGCCATCGCAACGCTCCTTTACAGCAGGCGCTTGATCTGCGAAAAACTATGGTGAGAATCTACTACGTATCGCAGTTGAGCGCAAGTGTTCTTAGGACCTGGTGGATTGATCCTCGCGTTCGTGGAATAATCCGGAACGACGAGTGAATGGTGAGAATCTGTAGCGGAGGTAGGACTCAGAAGCATGTCATCTGCTGTGGAGGCATGGAGACGCCGGGTCGAGTCGCATCACGCGCAGTCTCTCAAGGTTATGGACGAGTCAGCCCAAAGGGGCGACTTCTGGCGTACCCTCGCGCATGGATTCAGGGCCGACCCGCACAGAACTGACGACGAGGCGCTCAACGCCATCTTAGACCTGGTACCGGAGGACGCGACCGTTCTCGACGTCGGTGGAGGCGCGGGGAGATACGCGCTTCCGCTTGCCTTCAAGTGTAGGTCTGTAACCGTCGTCGACCCGTCCGAGTCCATGCTGAAACAGCTACGCGAGGCGAGATCAGAAGTGGGAATCTCGAACGTCGCGGGCCTCTACTCCGATTGGGAGTCCGCCAGCGTGGAGCCGGCAGACGTCGTCCTCTGCTCCCACGTAGTCTACGGCATCGCCGACATTCGGCCGTTCATCCAAAAGCTTGCCGCGCAGGCAAAGCGGCGAGTGATCCTGGTATCCTTCGTAGACTCTCCGCAGTCGGGCGTTGCGGCGCTCTGGGAGCCGGTCTACGGCGAGAAACGCATCAATCTCCCCGCCCTACCGGAGTTGATCAACGTCCTCTGGGAGATGGAGATCTATCCCGACATACAGATGCTCAGTTCCGCCAGGCCGCCACGATTCGAGACCATCGAGGCCGCGACAGAAGAGCTGACACTCAGGCTTTTCATAGGTTCTGACACTGCTGCCAAGCAGAAACTTGAAGCAGTGGTCCTCGACTATCTCGAGTCAACCGCCGACGGCTACAGAATCAAACGCGCCCGCCCTGTCAGGCAAGGGGTCATCACGTGGGCAGTTCGACCTTGAGCGAGCGCCTCATGAGGCGCTCGCGGTGGGGGCTTCTGGCTGGTGACGTATCTGGATCGTCCAGATTCCTGGAGGCCACAGGTCCCACGCTGCAACAGTGCTGGAAATGAACTGAGTCGCTACTTCGTCCGCCAGTATCCTCACGATCTCTTGGGTTCGTACGTACCATCCGTTATAGCGTCGATATCTGCCCAGGTAACGATTGACAACTTTGCCCCGGTTGCCCTGTACTGGCGGCAGGCCTCGATATCTTGGGCCGTGATATGGGGGTATGCGGCAAGAATTTCCGCTTTGGAGCGGCCGCCTCCCAGCAGGTCGGTTATAAGTTCGACAGAGATACGAGTTCCCCTCACCGTCGGTTTGCCCGCGAGGATGCCCGGATTCTTGACAATCCGACTCTTCCAAAGTGGTGTGTCGTTCGGTCCGCTCACTGGCAAGTCACGCTCGATCAGATCTGCCTCCAATCTGCACTGATTGTACTAGAGGGCCGCTACAGAGAGATCTTTCCTCGTCGGCGGTTCGATCGGATAGTTTTAGATTCGGCGGCAAGTGTTACCATACTGTCGGCTTACCCCATTTCCAACGACTGGGTCTCGGAATCAGACAGTCCGACTTGCGGAGAAACGAGTGCCGGCGCGATCAAACTGGTATTCAGACCACCCGTCGGCCTGTACGTGCGTACGGTGTGAGACCGAACGGCGACGGTCGGTCCCCCGTTCTCGCCCGCGCCCAAGGAGGTCGACAGGAACCTCTCGTCGTCAGATGTCGACGATTAGAGGTCTCGTCAACGATCTACTGGAGTCGACGCTGCCACCCCGGGCCCGGAAGGGCACTTCGAAACGGAGCCCTGATCGACAGACTCAGACCGGTGGGGGCCAAACAGAGGACAGGCCCAAAAGGCGTAGACGTAGACGTCGGCGACGACGTTCCGCAGGGAGCGCCCAGGTCGTCAACCTCCCGACCGAGCGGAGGCGAAAAAGGCGGCGCCGTAGGGCGAACGTAGCCCATCGCGTTGCAAAGCGGCTGGTGACCTTGGTCGCGGTCCTTGCGGTGATTACTACTGTAACCGTTCTAGCCGTCAGCTCTGATGACGAGCTACAAGGCGAAGTCGTTCGGCGCTTGGATGACCGGGGACTCTCTTGGGCCGCCACCGCCATCGAATTAGCCGGCACGCCCACGGCTGTACTTGGCCGAATCGCGTCCGAAGCCCGCGATTCAAAGATGCTCCCAAGCGGTCTCTCTGAGGACTCAGCACTGGTCGGTTCGCAGCCTCCTACAGCCGTCGAGGTCCGCGGCGCAGCGATCAGGGACATGGACCGGCCCTCGACTGAAAGTCGCGAGTCTTCAACTACGGAACCTGGAACCGACGGAGACTCAAATCGAGGCAGTCGGGTCGAAATTCCTATCGATCAAGACGTCGGTCCACATCTGCGGCATCTCGAGTTGAAACGCTACATGCTCGAGTTGATCAACGAGGAGCGAGAATCTGCGGGGCTGAATCCTGTCGGGCTGGGAGACAACCGCGCCGCCCAATTGCACGCTGAGAGTTCCTTCGAGAACTGCTTCGCGTCACACTGGGGTCTAGACGGGCTCAAGCCGTACATGCGCTACAGCTTGGCAGGCGGATTCCAGTCGAACGGCGAAAACGGGCATGGCACTAGCTACTGCATAACTGAGTCAGACGGATATCGTCAGAACCGAGATATCCAGACCGAGGTCCGGGATGCGATGGCAGGATGGATGGACAGTTCCGGTCACCGCCGAAACATACTCGACCCTACACATAAGCAAGTCAACATCGGACTCGCCTGGGACCGCTTCAATTTCGTGGCGATTCAGCACTTCGAAGGGGACTACGTTAGGTACGATACAACCCCGGTCATCGAAGACGGCGTACTCAAGCTGAAAGGAACACTCAGGAACGGCGCAACCGCAAAAGCTCTCTCCGGTCTCGGTGTTCAGATCTACTATGACCCGTCGCCTCAACCCCTAACCCGGGCACAAGTCGCGCGGACTTACTGCTACGACGGTGGCCGGCTGATTGCATCATTGAGAGAGCCTCTCCAACCGGGCTGGTTCTGGGACGAGCACGAGTTTTCCTTGGAATACGAGCCTTGCCCAGACCCATACGCAATTGCCGCTGATGCCCCGCCTCCTACCTCGCACGACGAAGCGCATCAATTCTGGCAGGACGCCTATGACGCCAGCCAGTCCCAGTCAACGGCGAGCATAGTGGTTCCCTGGCTTACGGCAGATGAATGGCGAGTACGCCCCGAGGTTTTCTACGTCAAAGCGGATCTGGAAAGCTTGCTTCAAGAGCATGGTGCCGGGGTTTACACCATTTTGGTCTGGGCGACGGTCGACGGTGAAGATTCTCCCGTCTCGCAATACTCTGTCTTCTACGAGCTCTCTCCACCTGGCACTTACGACTGACGGTCCACGTGGGAGCGTCTCCCTAGATCCCCTCTGCGTACGCCGAGTGGAAGGTGTCGACGCCGGCGCGGAAGCCGGAGGAGTCGCGGAGGATCGCGACCGGGCTCGCGAAGCTGGCGAACCCGCCCTGGACGTGGCCGTCGCCGATGACGTAGATCCGGTGGCCTCGGGACTCGAGCTCAGTGACGACGTCCGAAGGGAGACGCGGGTCGACGCTGGTCACTGGGAGTGAGCAATCCACGCGAGGAGAGTCGATCGCCTCCTGCGGCCCCATGCCGTGGTCGACGACCTTCGAGATCAGCTGCGTCACGCAGTTAGTGATCCTGCGTCCGCCGGACGCGCCGACCGCGAGGCGCACCCCGTCCCCGTCCATCACCAGAGCGGGAGTCATGTTGTTCAGCGGATACTTGCCCGGCATGATCGAGTTCACCCGCCCCGGGATGGGATCGAACCACATCATCCCGTTGTTCATGACAACCCCGGTTCCCTTTGGAACGATCCCGGAGCCGAATCCGGCCATTATTGTGTTCGTCAGCGAGACCGCGTTGCCGTCCTTGTCCATCGTGCAGAGGTGCGTCGTGCCGGAGTCGAGTGCGGGAGCGCTGGCCTCGAGCGTCTCGCTCGGAGACCCCTCGTCAGAGGCCCACGGGTCTCCCGGCTCGATGCTGCACAGACGGTCAGCGTCTATCAGCGCCCTGCGATTCGCCGTGTACCCGTCTGAAACCAACCCCTTCCATGGGGCGTCCACAAACGCAGGGTCCGACATGAACTGGAATCGATCGACGTAGGCGAGCCTCGCCGCAGAGATGTACGCATGGAGGGAGTCGGCGGAGTTGTGCCCAGTCGAGGAGACGTCGAAGCCGTCGAGCAACTTCAGCGTCATCGCCGACGTCGTCCCCGCGCAGGCGAACGGGGGAACGCGCACGGTGTGGCCGGAGTACTTGAACTCCAATCCTCTATCCCAAACAAACGGCCGGTACTCTGCCAGGTCCTGTTCGGACAGGATTCCCCCGTTGGCCTGTATGTCAGAGCAGATTGCCGCGGCGATGTCTCCCGAGTAGAACGCGGACGGGCCTTGTTTGCCGATCGCCTCAAGGACGTCCGAAAGGTCGGGCTGCTTGTGGCTCGCGGGGGACGACAGGTCGCCGGTTGGCAGCGAGCCGTTGGGCATGAATACGCCCCGGAGCTCGCCGTATTTCAACAGCTTGGAGGCCATCAACCCAAGCGAGTAGATGTTGTGCCAGCCTGGAGAGTGGCCGTCCCTGGCGAGACCGACCGCAGGTGCGACGACGTCGCTGAGGGGAAGCCTGCCGAAACGTCTGTGCGTCTCGCAGAGGCCCGCGACCGCGCCGGGCACCGCGATGGATCGGAACCCCTCCAGGTTATCGTCGTCGGCTACGCCGGCCCATCCGAAGTTGCCGACCGCGGCTTCCCCGGTCAGTTGGTACATGTCAGCGGTCGCCCCGAGGGGTCCCTTCATCGGAAATCCCACGACTCCGCCCGCGTCGCCGACCTGGTAGACGAGGTACCCTCCCCCGCCGATACCGCTCGACGCAGGCTCAACAACCCCGATCGCGAAACAGGCGGCGACGGCGGCGTCTACTGCGTTGCCTCCCATCTCCAGCATCTGGAGACCCGCTCTGGTTGCGTGGACGTCCTTAGTCGCGACCATGCCGCCGGTCGACATCGCTTCGGACTTGCTGATGGTCGTTATCGTCGGTGCTGCTGTGGTCAACTGCGATCTTCTCCTTGCTTGAACGACGTAAACGCCGTGGATTGCAGTGCGGCGAGCCCTCCAAGGCGGCGCCGCGGAATTGGCTGCGTCACGATGCGGCGCGAGTTTCCGTTTCGGTCGATCAGGTTGATCCCAGCGCGTCTCGTAGACCAGGGACCTCGGCTGCGCCCACAAGGACCTCGATCGAAGATCCCTCGAAGTCGCCACCGATCGGCTCGAATCGTCCTCCGAGGCACCGCGACAGAAACGCCTCGGCGACGGCGGCGAACGACAAGTAGTTTTCCGGCCTTGCGAAGCCGTGACCTTCGTCCGGAAAGAGGAGGTATGTCACGGGAATACCGCGCTCGGTCATCGCGTTTACGATCTGGTCGGACTCCGCCCGCTTGACACGCGGATCGTTCGCTCCCTGACCGATCAACAGCGGTCGCACGATGCTGTCGACTCTGGATAGCGGCGAACGGGAGTTGAGGAACCGGCGCCCATCCTCGGTCGTGTTGTCCCCGACCCTCGTGCGGAACATCGCGATCATCGGCTCCCAGTACGGGGGAACGGACTCCAGAAGCGTGTTGAGGTTCGACGGTCCGACGATGTCGACGCCGCAAGCGAAAACGTCTGGTGTGAACGTCAATCCGACGAGTGTAGCGTAGCCGCCGTAGCTTCCACCCCAGATCGCCACCCGATCACGGTCCGCGATCCCCGACTCTACCGCCCACTTCACGACGTCGATCAGGTCGTCGTGCATCTTCCCCGCCCACTCGAGGTTTCCCGCGTTGGTGAACGCCTTCCCGAGACCGGTCGAACCGCGGAAGTTCACCGAGACGACGGCGTATCCGCGGCTAGCGAGGAGCTGGTGATGCGGATCGTAACCCCAGGTATCCCTCCCCCACGGCCCACCGTGGACCTGCAGAACCGTCGGTAGGGCTTCATTGGGCGTCCCTGACCCGGTTACGTCAGAGTCTACTGGCAGTGTGAAATAGACCACCAGGTCCAGTCCATCCCTCGACTTTACGATCGCAGAGCGCATTCGGGACAGATTCGCGCCGTCAAGCTCAGGGCGGTCCGAGAAGAGGAACTCGAGGCGACCAAACTCGCGACTGTAGAGGTAGAATCTGACAGGCCCATCGTCCTTCTCGTATGCCACGATCCACTTGCTGTCGTCTAAGGTACGACTCACGACTTCGAATTGCCCTTGTGAGGGATCGTCGACTCGTTCCAGATCGGCGGCTATCGACTCGTCCAGTACCTGCCAGGATCTGCGCTCGTACTCGAAGGCGACGGCCTGAAGCTTGCGAGAACCCGGATGGATAAGGAAGCCTGAGGCGTCCGACCTCGGGTCTGAAGCCAGCTCCGATTCCGCCATCGACGCCATATCGATCGCGACGGCGGCTGAGGTGTCCCTCCCACGGCTGTCCATCATGTACAGCGTGGCGCCCTCCGCGTCGAACCCCAGTGGGAACGTGGTCAGATCGTCCTCTGTTCCGTACCTGATCGCCTCTTCCCAATCTCCTGATTCAGAGCGAGACAAGATAGAGCCACCGCCCTCCGGCGGGACGACGATTGCAAGCCGCACGTTGAATTGATCATCCGCCAACAAGCGGGTGGCTCCAACGTCGTTGAGCACAACCTGCTCCATCTCACCCGTCAGGATGTTGACGCGGTGGACGTCATGGAGGCGCGGGTCGCGGTTGTTGATCGAGATGAGCGCCTCGTCGGGGAAGTTTTCCGAGATGGCTTCGATCTGGACTGTGACTCCCTTAAATGGAGTGAGGTCACGTGCCTCAGTCGACTCGATGTCGACTGCAAACAGGTGCCAGTCCTCGTCCCCGGCGGTGTCCTGGATGTACAGGATAAACCCGGGGTTGTACGACCAGAAGTACGCCCTTATCCCCCGTTCAGTGTCGTGCGTCACGGGTCGGGCTTCGAGCGGCGCGTCCGCCGGCGCGACCCAGACGTTCAGCACGCCGTTGAAGGGGGCGAGATAGGCTATCCGAGTACCGTCACGGCTCAGGGTGACCGACGTGCGCTCCGGGTTTCCGAACAGGACTTTTCTGGGGAGAAGAGAGGACATGCGGAGAGGGGGCTCGCTAGGTGTTTGGAGCGATTGGCGGGTCGGCGGAAGTGTAGCACATGAACCGGACGGTATCTTGATTGACCACAAGATGGCTCGCCAATATAATCACGTCACCGCAATCGGCGAGGCAGTATGACCAATCTGAAACTAAGCTCCGCGCAGATCGAGTTCGACTCTTGGCACGACGTCGTCCAAGGGTACACCGAACGCGGTTGGACGGACGGTCTTCCCATCATTCCCCCGACCCCGGAGCTGGTTGCATCGTGCCTTGAATCGGTTGGCCGCGCCGCGTCCGACATCCTCGGTACTGAGCCGACGAAGGGCCGAGTGATCACGGCTGAAAAGGCCGCGGTCAATGCCGTCATGGCCGGGTGCAGACCCGAGTATTTCAGGATCGTCGCGACCGCGGTCGAGGCGATGTGCGAGCCAGAGTTCAATCTCCATGCGGTCACCGCGAGCACGCAAGGCGCCGCGGCGCTGATGATTGTCAACGGCCCGATCGCATCGGAGATCGGCCTGAACTCCGGCGTCAGCGTATTCGGCCCAGGGCACCTTGCCAACGCGACAATTGGGCGCGCGATCAGGCTGATCATCATCAACGCCACAGGATCGGCGTCCGGCGAGATCGACAAGGCGACCCTCGGGCATCCCGGCAAGTACACCTGGTGCATCGCCGAGGCCGAGCATGTTTCTCCCTGGGGACCGCTCCAGACGGATAGGGGCTACTCCGCGGACGACAGCACTTTGTCTCTCTTCGCGGGACTCTCTCCGATTCAGGTTGACAACCATGCGTCCCAGCGTCCCGAGGAGATCCTGATCTCGTTCAGGGACGCGATGCTAGCCGGGGGTGCGGGCTGGAACCAGGGCGAGCTGATCGTCGTGCTCTGCCCCGAGCACGTGGGCAACTTCGAGCGGGCCGGTTGGTCGAAGACGCAGGTCAAGGCGTTCCTGTACGAGACTGCCCAGCGACCGATCTCAGAGTGGAGGGCGGCTGGCCGGATGATCCAGGACTCTGTAGGAGACTCTGACAAGAGTCTGCACTCGGTCCAGTCCGCGGATGCGATCACGGTCGTCGTCGCGGGCGGTATGGCCGGCGCCTTCTCCTGTGTGATTCCTATGTGGGGAGGGGGCTCGGGCTCTCGCTCCGTCACCAAGTTGATACGAGTAGACAAACGAACGGAGGTCGAAAATGAACAACGGATCAGGGGTCCTTGTACTGGACCCAACGGTTGCTCCACTGCCCGTGGATGCGGCGGTCGCCGACAGGCCACCGTCACTCGACGGTGCGCCACGGTTGGGCTTGCTGGCGAACGGCAAGCTCAACTCCGAGGAGATGCTGACCGCGATTCACGACGTGCTTGCCGACCGGTACGAGTTCGGGTCGGTCGTCGAGCGCAACAAGTACAACGCGTCGCGTCCGTGCCCCGAGGAGATCATCGACGAGCTCGTCGATCTCTGCGACGTGGTAATCACGTCGTCCGGCGATTGAGGGTCCTGCTCATCGTGCAGTGTGCACGACGGACTGACACTTGAGCGACGCGGCGTACCCACGGCGGTAATCTGCACCGAGCCCTTCATCACCAGCGCCGACGCGATGGCCGCGTTGGGCGGCGTTCCGGACTACCCATACGTGGTTGTCCCTCACCCGCTGGGAAGCAGGACGGTGGAGCAGCTCAGGGATCTGGCCGCCAAGGCCGCCCCTGACGTACTCGGAATTCTCCTAGCCCAGCGCTGATCCCCGATCTACGAAGTTAGGGGCGTTCGTTGTGGGCGCCCGGCTCCCGTCCTGGGGCAGCGCTTTGAAACCTGGCGGGAGCGAGAGGGAGTCGAACCCACCGCGCCAACCGCTGGGTTGCCGCCGGACGGTTTTGAAGACCGCGAGAGCCACCAGGCCCTATCCGCCCCCGTACTATGCAAAGGGCCTGACGAAGCAGAAGCGTCAGGCCCGGTGATGTCTGCCTGGGCTGGAGACGATTAGGCGATCGCCTCTTCTACCCTCTTCTTCAGCATTGACTTTGGCACCGCACCGACGACCTGGTCGACGGGCTTGCCTTCGTTGAAGATCAGCAGCGTCGGGATCCCCCGGATGCCGAACTGCATTGGCGTCTTGGGGTTCGAGTCGACGTCCAGCTTGGTGAACTTGACCTTGCCCTCATACTCGCCGGCAAGCTCCTCCACCATCGGCGCAATTGCCTTACACGGGCCGCACCATTCGGCCCAAAAATCGACGACGACGGGAGTCGTGGAGTTGACTACCTCATCTTCGAACGTCGAGTCGCTTATCTCTACGGCGTGTGACATTCTAAGCTCCAGTTCTGTCGTCATGGGTTCTATAGTTCCATTATAGGCCATGAGTGGCCAGTCCGGTAGCACTCGTTAACCACGACCCCTATCGTCTCCGCCTGTAGTCGATAAAGTCGAGAAGCACGTCGTCCACTTCATCCCACCACAGCGTTCCCAGTGTCAGTCCTTTCGGGACGTCGAACACGATCCAGCCTTCGACCTGGAAGTGTCGGTCCAGCTGGATGTCGCCCCAGAGGAGCGGGAGGTACTTATCGACCTCCTCATCCTGGGGATTGGGTTGGGTCTCCACCGAGCGCTCGAACGGATCGAGCGCGAAGATCCTCTCCCCTCTCCTGTCTCCAAGCCTCGCGGCCTCCGGATCGATCAATATCGGCATCACCGTGCTTGTGCGATTGACGACCGTCACCATTACGGTCGCGAGCTGCCGGTTCGATGCCCTCGGACGAATCACACGGTGCTCTCCGTTGGTGGTCGTCCAGGTTATCTTGTCGAGCACCACCGGCCGCCCGGTGTGGATCTCGATGCTCCGGCCTCGCGCGGCTATGAGGTCGGGCTCGCTTCCGCATCCGATTCCGAGGACCCCCAACACCGAGACTAATAGCGCCAGGCACATCAGGCCCCGCAGGTTCGATTTGATCAGGTCGCGAAATACGCTCAAACTCATGCTTCGACTGTATACCTCGTCCTTGGCTGATAGCTGAAGAGAGGGACTCACACACCCGATAGCGACGGCATCGCACGCAGCCTCGTCACGAGGTCGGCGAGTGTATCGAGCAGAAAGTCCACGTCCCCTTCGGTATTCTCCGTTCCCAATGTGATACGCAAGCTGCCTTGCGCTAGATCCGCCGGTAGACCGATCGCCGTGAGAACGTGCGATGGCTCTAGCGACGCCGAAGAGCAGGCCGACCCGCTGGAGGCGCAGATTCCAGCAAAGTCCAGCCCCAACAGGATCGGCTCGCCCTCGACGTTCTCGAACGAGACGTTGACGTTGTTCGGCAGACGTCGCGTAGGATGGCCGTTGAGCTTGACCCCATCGACCCGTGTTCGAATGCCGTCGATCACGCGGTCCCTGAGGCGTTCCAGGTAGTCGGACGCGACCGCCCGCTCGGACTCGGCGAGCCTGACGGCCTCCGCCAGCCCGACCGCGGCGGGGACGTTTTCCGTTCCCGACCGTCGCTCTCGTTCCTGACCTCCGCCGACCAGCAGCGGTTCGAACGGAGTGCCGCGCTTGATGTAGAGCGCGCCGATCCCCTTTGGACCCCCGAGCTTGTGCCCTGAGATGCTGAGCAGATCGACGCCGAGCTCGCGGACGTTGACGTCGATCGCACCGACGGCCTGTACTGCGTCGGTATGGACGTAGATCCTCCGGTCCAGCTTGGTCGCCTCTTGCGCCACCAGTCGAGCGATCTCTCCTACCGGCTCGATCGTCCCTATCTCGTTGTTCGCCAGCATTACGCTGACGAGGATGGTCCGCTCATTCACCGCGTCCGCGACCTCCCGGGGATCGACGAGGCCATATTCGTCGACCGGCAGGTAGGTAATCTCGAACCCGAACTGCTCGAGCTGGTGACACGAATGAAGCACCGCGTGGTGCTCGATGGCCGTGGTAATCAGGTGGTTGCCAACGTTCCGCAGAGCGAATGCGACGCCCTTGAGTGCCGCATTGTCCGCTTCGGTCCCACCTGAAGTGAAGGTTACCTCGCTGGCGCGGCAGCCCAGCGCACGGGCTATCGTGCGACGCGCCGTGTCGACGGCTCCGCGGCTCTCCTGAGCCAGGGTGTAGATGCTGGACGGGTTTCCGAAGTACTCCGAAAAGTACGGCATCATCGCCTCGACCACCTCAGGTCTAACCTGAGTCGTCGACGCGTGATCCATGTAGATCAACCCGTTGGTCGAAACCATCTCGTGCGCCCCTTTCAGGCGTGGAACTTGGTGGGCCCGGTCAATTGTAGCATGATCTCACCTCCGGCCAGCTACGATGTAGCCCATCAGCTTATACGCGAGCCGCGCCGCGACCGACGAACACGAGCCCGGTCCCTCCGCGGGACTCAGCTCGGTTACGTCGAAGCCGACGATGCGAGACGATCGCGTTGCCTCCCTCAGGAGTGTCGTAACGTCCCACCAGCTCATACCTCCCGGCTCCGGCGTACCCACCGCCGGCATTAGGGACGGGTCGAGCACGTCCAGGTCAATCGAGACGTAGACGTCAGCTGTGAGCGTCGAGATCGCTCTCCGGAACGCCTGATCCCGATCGGGCTCCGGTGGCCAGGCCAGAATCGGCAGATCTCGATCGATAGCGAAGTCGTGCTCTTCTTCGCTGATCGACCGGACACCGATCTCGACTATCGGGCAAATTTCAGAAATCCTGCGCGCGACAGACGCGTGACCCCATTCCGTCCCCATGTACGAGTCCCTCAGGTCGGCGTGGGCGTCGAGGTAGAGTACGCTCAGGTCACTGAACCGTTCGATGCACGCGCGCGCCGCCCCGATGGCGACCGTGTGCTCCCCTCCTAGAACCACCGGGACCTTGCCATCCCGCACGACGCGAGACACCTCCCGGCACACCTGCTCGATCACTTCCTTGGGTCCGGAAAGGTCCGGGACGACCTCGGGTCTGGTGAAGATCCCTTGCGTCGAGGCGTCGATCCCCAGCTCCAGATCGTAGTCTTCCAGGTGCCTCGACGCCTCGATGATTGCACGAGGCCCGTGCCTGGCGCCGGAGCGGAAGGACGTGGTCCCGTCATACGGCACCGGAACTACCACGAATCGGGAATTCTCGTTCAGGTGCTCGGAGGGAGGCGTGTCGAGGAACGTCCCCCAGTGGTAAGACTCCTCTGGCAAGTCCTGTACCGCTTTAGACGCTGGCATCCGGCGCCGAGGGCTCGAGGACCGCCCTCTCTCTGACCATCGCCGCGTGCGCCTCGCGTGAGTCCAGGTACTCCAGGCCCCGTTGAAGAACTTTGCTGTCCACGCGCGTCAGGCCGAACGTCGCCTTGACGAGGTCTACGGAGTCGGTCTCGCTGAATGGTTTGCAAGAGAAGATGTCCACGTTGAGGTAGCCTCGGCCGGGAAACGTGTGGACAGTGATGTGGCTCTCCGCGATCAAAACGAAGCCGGAAACTCCCCAATCGTCCGGGTTCTTGCCTCTGTAGGTGTGTACCTGAGGGGGCGCGATCTTGGTCATGCCGATCTGCTCAGGATGACGGTCAAGAAACTCCGAGACCAGATCCGTGTCCTGCAGTGAGCCGGGGTCGCCCCCGTACCCATCTATCACCAGGTGCAAGTGGATTACTCCCCTTAAGTTTCCGTCGGCCCGCCACTGCGACTCCGCAGCTCCCGCCGACGGCGGAAAACTAGCTTAGCACTAGTCACGAAGACACGACAACATACCTTGATAACCGGAAGGCCAATTCGGTAGAATCCCTTCGGTTCCGTTAGCGTTGTCTGCGAGAAAACCCCGAAGGCCTCTGGAGCGTAATCAGTAGTGGGACCTGTCCTATCGCCACCTCTTAGGAGGCAGGCCCCGGGCCACAGGACTAAGACATCATGATCGAAGTCAACGAGCTGACCAAGTACTACGGGAACTTCCCGGCCGTAACAGACGTCTCATTCCGAATCGAACAGGGCGAGGTCGTCGGATTCCTGGGCCCCAACGGCGCCGGAAAGTCGACGACGATGAAGGTCATCACGGGCTTCCTCCCGCCCTCCAGCGGGAGCGCGACCGTGGCCGGCTATGACATCGTCAACGAGTCGCTGGACGCCCGCCGCCACATCGGCTACATGCCTGAGACCGTTCCCCTTTACTCGGAGATGACGGTTCGCGAGTACCTTGACTACATGGGAAGGCTCCGGGGGATGACGTCAGAGCGGATCAGGGCGAGGATCGACGACGTCGTATCAATCTGCCACCTTGAGGACTACCACACCTCGATCATCGGCAAGCTCTCCAAGGGGTTCAGGCAGCGCCTGGGGATCGCGCAGGCCATCCTCCACGAGCCGGACGTGCTCGTCCTGGACGAGCCCACGATCGGGATCGACCCGATTCAGGTCGTCGAGACTAGGCAGCTTATCAAGGACCTCGGCGGCGATCACACGCTGATTCTGAGCACCCACATCCTTCCCGAGGTCAGCGAGATCTGCGAGCGCGTCATCGTCATCAACGAAGGCGAGATCGTGGCCATCGACCGGCCGGAGACCCTCGCGAGGCGTCTCCTCGGCAGTGAGCGAGTCGATCTTCAGGTCCGTGGCCCGCAGCAGGAGGTCATCGGCGTGCTCGGGGGTGTGGCCGGAGTCAAGGACGTCTCCAGGATCAACATCCAGCGCGGCGAGCTGCCGCACTACCGGGTGGAGTCGGAGCTCGGCGAAGAGATACGCGCAGACCTCGCGCGGGCGGTCATCGAGGCGGGGTGGGAGCTGCACAGGCTCGAAGCCGTAACGATGTCTCTTGAGGAGATATTCCTCCGGCTGACAACCGACGACGTGCCCGCCCCGGAGGAAGGCGCCGAGGGGTCCGAGTGAACACGCTCCATATCGCCTGGAAAGAGAGCAAGATATACTTCGCCACTCCGGCGGCCTACACGGTGGGCGCCATGTTCCTGGCTTTGACTGGCGTCTTCTTCGTCTTCGAGGTCACCGCGCCGTTTTCCGAGGCCAGTGTGAGGGGCATCGTCGAGTGGGCCAGCTTCTTTATTATATTCCTTGCGCCGCTCCTGACGATGCGGCTGCTCGCAGAGGAACAGAAGCTTGGGACGCTGGAGCTGCTGTTAACGGCCCCCGTGAGGGACTGGGAGGTCGTTATCGGCAAGTACATCGCCAGCCTCCTGGCGCTGCTGGCAATCATTTCCGTGACTCTCTACTACGCGCTGCTGCTGTTTGTGTTTGGAGACCCGGACATCGGTCCCGTCTTCAGCGGATATCTTGGGCTGGTCATGTACGGGGCGGCTGCGCTCGCAATCGGCCTGCTCGGCTCCTCCCTGTCCGGGAACCAGATCGTTTCCGGCGTCGTCGGGATAGCCATTCTGCTGATGTTATCCTTTGTGAACAGGATCGCGGACCTCTTCACTGGGATTGCAGCCGACGTGTTTAACGGACTATCGATGAACGCGCACGTTGCGGACTTCAGCCGCGGCGTTATCGATACCTCGAGCGTGGTCTTCTTTGTATCTATCACCGCGGTATTCATCTTTCTGACAATCAGGTCTCTTGAAACTCGAAGGTGGCGGTAGGTGGCTAGACAACGTGACAGTCGCGACTCGGCCCTGCTCGGAATGGTTGACTCTCTGAGGTCCGCGGGACTCTGGAGCGCGATCGGCGCAGTCGTAGGAATCGTTGCGGTTATCGTTGGCATTGTCGTCTATCTGACGATTCTTCCCCTGCGGGATTTCGCGATCTCGGTCCTGATTATCGGCCTCGTTCTGCTCTTCGTCGCGCTGGTGCTCTCCCCGAGATCGATCGCGATGTTCATGGCCGGGCGCCAGGGGCGATACGGCACCAACGTCGCGGTCATGACCGTAGCGTTCTTCGTGATAGTGATTCTGATCAACTTGCTGCTGTTCCGAAATCCAACAAGACTCGACGTGACCGCCACGCGAGTGTTCAGTCTGTCTCAGCAGACCGTTCAGGTTCTGCAGGAGCTCGACGGGACCGTTCGCGCGAACGCATTCTTTGTCCCTGGTAGCGGCGACACCGCATTTGCGAGACAGCAGGCCGAAGACCTGTTGAACGAGTTCTCGCGGCGTACCGTCAAGTTCACGTACCGTTTCGTCGATCCGGAGCTCAACAGGACGATCGCCGTTCAGTACGGGGTGACCGACTACCCCGTCGTGGTCTTCGAAGACCTTGAAACCGATTCCCTCCAGGAGGTGGTAAGCATCACCGAGCAGGACTTCGTCACCGGGATTCTGGTGGCGACGGGCACCCAACAGAAGAGGGTGTACCTCTTGACCGGCCACCAGGAGGCGGCGATCACTCGTGACCCCGCGACCTTTTCGACCGACGACAACGGATTCGACTTCGCGATGGGCGGGATGCAACGAGACAACTATCAGGTCCGCACTCTCAACCTGATACAGGACGGAACGATCCCCGAAGACGCGGCCGTCGTCATCGTCCCCGGGCCGAAGAGCGATCTTCAGCCGGCGGAGTCCGACGCTTTCACGGAGTATCTACTCAGCGGAGGCAAAGTCATCTTTCTCCTGGATCCTGACGCACCGGACTCCTACCGGCGCCTCCTGGCCGACTGGGGGATTCTCGTAAACAACCTGCCGGTCGCCGATCTGATTAGCAACGTCGCTGGTGAGGTTACAACACCCCTTGTCCAGCGATCGAACGGTCAGTTCGTCACCGGCGCCATCACCGGTGTCCCGATCGCCGATCAGCTCAACGTCGCGTTCTTCCCGGACGCCACTGCCATACAGCCATCCCTGAGACCCGAGGACATTCCACCGTACATGACCTACAGTCCCCTCGCCCGCACGACGCCGGCGAGCTGGATCGAGACCAATCCCGAGGCGGCCGAGTACGACGCCGATGAGGACATTCGAGGAACGTTCGACCTCGTCGCTGTCATGCAGGCGGGGGGCTCCTTGAGCGGCCCGCTGAACGTCAAAGAGAAGATTGCCAAGCTAGTCGTGTTCGGCGACTCCGACTTCGCGAGGAACAAGTTCTTCGCGAGCAGCGACAACGCTGACCTTCTCCTGAACACGGTCAACTGGCTGGCGGAAGACTACGATCTAATTGCGATCAGGCCCAAGTTCATCCCGTTCCGCGAGCTGGTCGTAAACCGCCGTGAGCGCGACTTCATCAAGTGGTCGAGCTGGTTCTTCCCCCCGAGCCTTATGGTGATCCTCGGGGTTGTAGTATGGTGGCGGCGTCGGTAGGCGGGCCGGGAAATGAACTGGAAGCTCACCGTTCTGCTAGTGTTCGTTGCGGCTGCCGTAGGCGCCTTCGCGTACTTCAATCCGTTCGCCGAGACCCCGGAGCGCCAGGCGAGGAGTCCCTGGTTCTACCAGGTCAGCATGGACGACATCGTCAAGATCGACGTAACGGCCGGTGAGGACAGTGTCGGCTTCAACAAGAACGACCAGGGCTCCTGGGAGTTCGACGACATCGAGACCGTTCCCCCGGATCACTACCGGTGGGGCGGCATCGTACTGCTGTTGAGCGGTCCTTCGACCAGAAGGGATATTTCCGAAGTCCGGCCTACTATCGACGACCCCGCTGAGTACGGGCTCGATGCGCCGGTGCTCGTGGCCAAGGTCGGTTTGATCGGCGACAGGTCACTGGAGTTCAGGTTGGGGGACGAGACCACCGACGGATACCACCACTACGGCCAGGTCATCGGATTCCCGCAGCTTTACCTCATCGCGGACTCCTGGGGCGACGTGCTCGCCCGCATTGCAAACGAGCCGCCGATCCCGAAGTGGTGGCAGACCCGCGACCCGGAGACGATCGTCGAGCTCAACATCTATTTGGGTGAACCCGGCGAGCCGGACGCGCCACACCTCAGGCTCCAGAAGGAAGAGGATGTGTGGTTTGCGCGAAACTTTGCCACAGACGAAGAGAACCGGCCTCTCGACCCCGAAAAGTTGGCGGAGTTCCTCCCGCTGCTGGGCGGACCTGGTGGGATCACCGTTGATCAGTACCGTGTTCGCGACAGAGACTACGGCGACTGGGGCATCAGTGACGACGGCCACCACATAGAGATCCGCTTCGCGGGCGTCACCGACCGAGGCACCAAGTTCACCGACGGCGTGCTGTTCCTCATCGGGGATAAGACTCCTGACGGGAAGAACTACTATGCGGTTCCGGCGTCGGACATCACGTCGACACCTGTCGTCATCCTCGACGCAAAGTGGTCAGACACGTTCTTCGACCTCGTCTCCAACGTCCCGTACGGTGAGGAGTCTGAGTCCGAAGACTCGGAATGAACGCCGAGATCATCTTCTCCCCGTATCCGTCCTCCCAGGGCAAGTCTTCAATACGCCTCAGCGCTTGGGAATCCACATCCACTGTGCCGCGCCACGTTCTCGTGGGGTAAACTCTCCACTATGAACGCTGAGATCATAGCCATCGGGACTGAGCTTCTAATGGGGGAGACAATCGACACCAACTCCTCGTATCTCGCTGATGAGCTCGCCAAGATCGGGATCGAGCTCAGGTGGGCCACCAAGGTCGGAGATCACCCCGGCCGGTTGGAAGAGGCGATCGAACGCGCCTCGCTCAGGTCCGACCTGACCCTCACGACCGGCGGCCTCGGTCCCACGTCCGACGACCTGACGCGAGAGTCGATCGCCGCGGTTGTCGGTCAAAAGATGGAGGTCCAGAACGATCTCCTAGCGCACCTGATCTCTCAGTTCGACAGCCGCGGCATTGAGATGCCCGCAACGAACGTAAAGCAGGCGACGCTCATTCCGTCCGCAGAGGTGATCCCCAACCCGATGGGCACCGCGCCCGGGTGGTGGGTCGAGCGAGATGGCCACGTGATAGTCGCGATGCCAGGGCCTCCGCGCGAGATCAGCTCCATGTGGCAGAACGAGGTCGGGCCGAGGTTGCGGGCCCTCAATCCGGAGATCGTCATTGTAACGCGGACGCTGAAGACCTTCGGGATCACCGAGGGCGGACTCGACGAGATGCTCGAGCCGCTGTTCACCAGCGAGAATCCCAGCCTCGGTATCTACTCGAAGCAGGACGGGATCCACCTCCGCGCGATCGCGAACGCTCCGACCGAGCCAGAAGCGCGCGCGCTGATCGAGCCGGTGGAGGAGGAGATCAGGAGGGTCGCCGGGCACGCCATCTGGGGCGAGGACGACGACACGCCAGTCGCGGCGGCGCTTCGCGCCCTCAAAGAGCGTGGACTGACCCTCGCGGTGGCGGAGGGATTTACCGCGGGACTGCTCTCCAGCACGCTCAGCGAGTCAGACGCTGCCGGAGATACGCTGGCCGGATCTGTCGTCCTTTCGAACGGCAATGTTGGACGAGGGCCGCTGGATGCCCTCTCCGAATCTCCCGGGAGTCCCACGCCGGGCGAAGCAGGGGCGCTCGCGAATGCCGTGACGGACCTGATGGGCGCCGACGTCGGGTTGGCAATTACCAGGCTGGTGACAGCCCCATCTCAAGAGTCGGGACCCGTCGGCACGACCCACATCGGCATAGTCGCGGGAGGTGGGACGGATGTCGTTTCGGCGTCCTACCCTACTCGCCGGCTCAGAATACGCGCTCGCGCGGTTACTCACGCCCTGCTGGAGCTGGAGAGGTTCGTCTCAACGGGTTCCGGCGGCCACGAGTCACGCTGGGGATAGGGGTAAGCATCTCCCCGCCCGATGCGGGCAGGATGCCCGCGCTCCCAGTGTCCTCGCCCCGATTCGGGCAGGATGCCCGCGCTCCCAGTGTCCCCGCCCGATGCGGGCAGGATGCCCGCGCTCCCAGTGCGTCCGCCTCGCCGCTCCGTTCGAGGCTACATGGTTAGGCGGCGGTAGAGGAACAGCAGCCGCTCGGGCAGATCGTAGATGTTGTCCAACACCTCGTAGCCCATGTCCAAGCACATCGTCTTGAGGTAGTCGTGGCCATTCTTGTCCACGGTCAGGCAAAATGTGTTGATGTCCTTCCTGCGTGCTTCTTCGAGCGCCATGCGGGTGTCGTGGACCGCGTACTCCTTCTCAACACCCTCGCGGCTGTACCCCCTGTCCTGGGGCCGGCCGTCGCTCACAAGAAACAGGATCTTTGTGCGAGCGTCCGCCTTCTCCAGCTTCGCCGTCGTGTGGCGAATCGCCGGGCCCATCCTGGTGGCGTGTAGCGGCGCGACGCGGTCGATCCGACGCTTGACGCGGTCGGAGAAGACCTCATCGAGGTCCTTGATCGTGTAGTACTCGACGTTTTCTCGGCCGTAGCCTGAGAACCCATAGATGCCGTAGATGTCCCCGATCGCCTCGAGCGCGTTGACGATCAGAACGATCGCCTCCTTCTCGACGTCGATGATGCGCTTGTACGAACGTCTCGCCGCCTCGCCCCTTCTCGTGCGCAGCCAGACCATGTACTCGACGGGGTCGTCGGGCGCGTCCCAGTCGTCGGCCGTACGCTTCCCCTCGTCGATCGCCTCGGCGGTCGACGCACTGGTATCGAGCAGGAACGCCGCGGCAACCTCGCGCTGTACCTTGTTGCGCCGCCAGTAGAACTTGTCGGACGGGCTCGCGCCGGTCTTCATGTCTACGATGGCCTCGATTATTTCGTCGATGTCGATCTCCTCGCCATCTTCGAGCTTCCGCACCTTGCGGAACATCTCCGGGACCATCATCTCGAACTGACGGCGGATCCGCGTCACCAGCCCGCCGTAGCTGTGGAGCGTACCCCCGAAGAAGCTGGGATCGCCCTCGGACATCGTCTTCTGCCTGACGATGCACCAGCGGGGCTTGTAGTCCCCCGCCCTGAAGTCCCACTCGTCGTAGACGAAGGTCTGGGGCTCGCTGGCATCGAGAGAGTCGCCGTCCTCGTCGACGTGAACGAACGGGCCGTTGCTGAACTCAGGGTTGTCGGAAAGCTGCATCCCCGCCTCTTTGAGCAGGTTGTCAGCGAACATACCCTGCGTCTCCTGCAGGTCACCCTCGACGGCCTGAAGATCGAGCTCGGCGCTATTCTGCAGCATCTCTTCGAGCTGCTCCTGCGTGATCGGCTCTCCGGACGCGTCGCCCGCGCCCTCCTGCTGCTGCATGCGGAGCTGCGTCAGTAGCTGGACCAACTCGGGCTTGAAGTCGCCCCGGTAGTCGACCTCCTCGGACGACTCGTAGTCCTGCTCGCCCTCTGGGCGGATCTCCATCTCCATTCCCATCGCCATCTGCTGCAGGAGGTCCTGCATGTCGTCAGGGTCGGTGTACTCTTCCTCCTGATCGTTGTCGACGTCGACGTCGTCCCACTCGTCCGGAGGCACCTCTTCGTTGGGGATGGACGATATGACCGCGTAGATCCTCAGCGTCGCTTCGGCGGTGTCCTCGACGGTCGCCTCGGCGTTCAGGATCTGACGGGCGATCGATACGATCTGTCGCGCCTGATCGACGTAGTCGTGCGGCGCCGGGATCTCACGGTACTGCTGCAGGCTGAGCCGCACGAGGAACTCGACCAGCGCCGCGCGCGCGGGCATCTCGGTGATGTCCGGCCTATCCTCTGAGGAGTCAAGCTGCACGCGCGCATAGGCGGCCTTGATTCCCGGATACTCGTACTTGACTCGGAAGTCAAGCCGGCCATCCTCCACAACCGTGAAGACGTCGAGCGCCAACTTGCGGTCTTCGAATAGGTTGAAGTACCGCTGCATGTCTGTGATCCACGCGCGCTCGAGGCCCTCTCCTTCGAGTCCGGTCTCCGTCGCAGCGGCGTCCTCCAGGCCGGCTCTGTCGCGCTCCGCCTCGACTTCGTGTCGCCGGTCCTCGAACAGTGCCGATGGCCGCTCGAACTCAAAGAGAAAGCTCCCGAACTCGAGATGCGCGACCTGATGCGTCGCGACGACCTTGAACCAGGAGAAGTTCTCGTCCTTGGAGTGGTAGCGGTCCACAGTGTCGGGAACGAAGACGGTCGAACCCTCGGTGGTCGGCGACTCCGCTGACACCCAACCGATGTTCCGGTCGACGAGGTCCGGCGCCGCCGCCAGCTTGATCTCTTCCCCGGCGAGGCCGCGGCAGTACATCTCCATGATCGGCTTTATCCGATCGAACTCGACGCCTGAAGACAGCGCCTCGAGCACCGACTCGGAGTGTGCCGACTCTATCTTGAAGTAGGCTAGGCCACCGTCTGGATTCTGTCTGAGGATGCTGACCCCCTCGACGTACCAGCGCTCGAGCTGAGCCAACGAAAGGCGGTCCATCACCTGTGCGGCGGACTTGATGAACTCAGGCACCGCCTCCGGAGACTCCAGGATGAGTCCCTCCGCCAGGCTGAGCACCCGCTCGTGGTGTTCTGTGCCGATCGTCGAGAACGCCTGCGAGGTCTCGAGCATGACCCCCGGAATGTTAGACCCGCCCTTCTGGACCAGGTCTTCGGCGATCTTCAGGAACCTGAACCGCTGCTCCGGCTCAATCTTCGGCAGCGCCTTAGCACCGGCGTCGAAGAAGCTCTTTACCTCGCGCCATCCGGACTCGACGAGGGTCGACGCCAGCGTGATGAAAGCGGTCTTGTCCTCCCCTATCAGCGGGAAGATCTGTATCCCGAGCGCGAGGCACTCCCCGGCCAGGTCGTATGATCTGTGTGCCAGGGTGTCCAGAAACGCCGCAAACCGCTCCAGCTCCGGGAAGGTCAAGCTGTCCATCAGCGCGGGGCCGTAGGCGAAGAACTTGCAGGCCAGCGTGCTGGACTTCCACGTCCCCTTGTAGAGGCTGCCTCCGAGAGACGCCCAGCTCTCGATGTGCCTGGAACGCAACTTTCCCATTGCCGCCGGCGAGGCCTCGAAGTAGGCCGCGGCCAGCGTCGGCGAGTCCTTGCACAGGTCCGCGCCGCAGTCTGTCCACTTCATGAAGTAGTTGAACGGCATGTACGCGACGACCTTCGGGCTGACCTTGAAGTACTGGGACGCTGCCTCCCACGACCTCACCGTCTGGTCAGCGATTTGAAGGCCGGCCTGACCCCAGAGTATGACGTGCCCGCCCTCCATCGTCCTGGGCATCTTTGCGCGGGCCTTGTCGAACTCGTCGACCACAGGCGCCGGGAACCGGCGAAACTCCGCCCGGAGCTCCTCGAGTGTCGCAGCTTGCTCGTTAGCCACTGGGCCTCCTTAGAGTGGGGCGTCCGCGGTCAGTTCAAGGAACTGACCGAGAATTCTGGCCGTCGCGCCGAAAATGACGTTTCCTTCGTACGAGTAGCACGGCATCGACACGAGATCACCTCCGTCGAGGCGGACCTCTTCCCTGACGAACTCCTGGTTCCTGAGGTGGGAGATCGGCACGGTCAGCACCTCCGCGACCTCCAACTTTGAAGGCCTGAACCGGTACGGGGATGGGATCGAGCCGACAAAGGTCGAGATCATGAACGCCGACGTTGTGGGCGTGTCGTCGAGCCGCCCCAGCACCTCGACGTCCTCGGGGAGGATGCCCATCTCCTCGTTCGACTCCCTGAGCGCGGCGCCGAGGTACGACTCGTCTTCGGGGTCAACCGCTCCTCCCGGGAACGAGATCTCCCCCTTGTGGTGCTCGACCTGCTCGGAGCGCTTCTGGAGCACCAGGCAGAGCTCGCCGTCGACCTCATGGATTGCGAGCAACACCGCGGCCGGGACGAGTGAGTGGTCCTCCGTCGTCACCGCCTCGCGATGACTCAGTGCGTTCCTCGTGTCTGCTATGAAGTCGGCGCCCAAATCAGGGTCTTGTCCCCTCCCGACGCGTATCCGCTACTCGAAGATCGAGGTCGTCAGCTCTTCGATACTGCGCTGGATGTTGAAGTCGTCGGTGACCGCCCAGTTGACCGCAACCTGGCAGGCGCGCCGGGGGGCGATCCCCTGCATAATCATCTGTCCGGCGTAGATCAGTAGCCTGGTGCTGGCCCCTTCTCCGAGTCCGTGTTCCTTCAAGTTCCTGATCTTCTCTCCAAGCTTGGAGAGCTGCATCGCGGTGTCCTCGTCGACGCCGGACTCGTGGGCGACGATTTCGGCCTCGATGTCGCGGGGCGGGTAGTCGAACTCGACTGCGATGAACCGCTGGCGAGTGCTGTGCTTGAGGTCTTTCAGCGCACTCTGGTATCCGGGGTTGTAGGAGAGGACCAGAAGGAACCCCTCAGCCGCCTCGAGCAGCTCGCCCCGCTTCTCGACTGGCAGAATCCTGCGGTGGTCGGTGAGAGGGTGGATCAGGACGGTCGTGTCCTTCCGCGCCTCGACTATCTCGTCCAGGTAGCAGATTCCGCCCACCTTTACGGCGCGTGTCAGGGGCCCGTCGATCCACACCGTCTCTTCGCCCTCGAGCAAGTACCGCCCTACGAGGTCGCTGGCTGTCAGGTCTTCGTGACAGGCGATCGTCACCAGTGGGAGATGGTCGCGGTCTTCGAGCTCGACGCTGCCGTTCCCTCCCGTTCCGGGTCGCGGCTGCTGGGCCACGCGAGTCAGCGGCTGGCCGAGCCGGTACGACATGTACTCCACGAACCGCGTCTTGCCGCAGCCGGTCGGACCCTTGAATATGACCGGAATCTTCTGGGCGTAGGCTGCCTCGAACAGCTCGATCTCATCCCCTATTGGAAGGTAGTACGGCTCCTCGGTGAGGTGATACTCCTCGATGATGTAGCTGCGAAACAGGCTCCGCGTCGGTGTTGTCATATCTCTGAATGGTCTCCTTACAACCGTGGTGAAACGCGTGTCTCCCACATCTTCCGGACAGAAGCCTCGAGCTTGTCGAGTCCAGCGTCGTTTGCGACGACGGCATCGGCGTGCGAGATGCGTTCGTCCTGCGGCATCTGCGCTCCCATGATCGACTCTGCGCGCTCCGTAGGCATGCCCCGGTCTGACAGCCGGGACAGCACGACGTCGCGGGGGGCGGTTACGACCCAAACGTCGTCGGCGAGCGGCGTCCAGTTGGCCTCGATCAGCAGAGCGGCCTCGACAACTACCACTTCGACGCCTTGAGACTTGAGCCCCCCGATCCGGTCGCTGATCATACCATAGATTCGGGGATGGACGATGGAATTGAGTCGGTCGAGCTGCGCCGGGTCGGAGAACACGATGGCGCCGAGCCTGCTTCGAACGATCTGATTATCCTCGTCGACGATGTCCGCGCCGAAGGCGTCTACGACCTCGCGCCAGGTCTCGGTCTTGGGGAGATAGGCTTCGTGCCCCACCTGGTCTGCGTTGATAGGCGTTGCGCCTAGAGACTGGAGGATATCCGACACCTGCGTCTTGCCGGTGCCGATTCCGCCCGTGAGGCCGATAACGAACATGCGCCGCCCGGAATTGAGAAAGTCTTCACATTCTACTAGAGGGCTCAAAACAGGGTCAATGTTCGTGAAGTCACAGGAGAGAGAAAAGTTGTGTTTCTCCAATGGCAACGGAGCGCGAGTTATAATCCCAGAACAGGCGGCAAGCCCGCCAAGGAGGATGGTTGAATGGCGGCTTCAAGGTTCCGAGCTCTTCCGGCGGTGAACCGCGTCTTGGCCGAGCGGGACGTGGCACTGCTGATTGACGTCTTCTCACACGAGGCTGTCGTGGCGATGGTTCGCGAGGAGCTGTCCGCCGCAAGGGAGTCGGTTGCCGATGGGGACGAACCCGCTTCGCTGTCGGAGCTGGTGGGACGCGTGTTGTCACGGGCAAAGGAGACTTGGCGGCCGTGGCCGCAACCCGTGATCAACGCGACAGGTGTGATCTTGCACACGAATCTCGGACGCTCGCCGTTGAGCGAGGACAGCGTTCAGGCCGTGCAAGACGCGGCTGCCGGATTCACCGACCTCGAGTTCGATCTTGAAACCGGCGAGCGGGGATCGCGACAGGCCCGGATCTCTGAGCTGGTGTGTCGAGCGACTGGCGCGGAGGACGCGATCGTCGTCAACAACAACGCCTCGGCGGTGATGCTCGGCCTCGCCGCCGTCGCCACAGGCAAGGAGGTCATCGTCTCCAGGGGCGAGGCCGTGGAGATCGGCGGAGGCTTTCGGATTCCGGACGTGCTGAGACAGAGTGGCGCGACGTTGGTGGAGGTCGGCACGACGAACCGGACGTACGCCGAAGATTATCGGAACGCGATCACGGACAGCACAGGCGCGATACTCTCCGTCCACGCTTCTAACTTCAAGGTCTTCGGGTTCACGCACCAGCCGACGATCCCGGAGCTGGTGCGCGTCGGAGAGCGGACTGGAGTCCCGGTGCTCCACGACCTCGGAAGCGGGTGCCTGATGGACACGAGCGAGTTTGGCCTGCCGAAGGAGCCGATGCCGCAGGACAGCCTTGCCGCGGGTGTTTCGTTGGGGTTCTTCTCAGGAGACAAGCTGCTGGGCGGCCCCCAAGCCGGTGTCATCGTCGGAAAGTGCGAATATGTCCGGAAGGCGGCATCCCATCCACTGGCCAGGGCGGTGCGCACCGACAAACTGAGCCTGGCCGCGTTCGCGGCTACGATGCTCCACTACCTCCGCGACGAGGTCACCGAGAAGGTACCAACCTGGCGAATGATATCAGCGCCGGCCACCGAGCTGCGCGCACGGGCCCAGCAGTGGGTAGAGTGCGGGCCGGGTCAGGCAGCCGTTGTCCAATCGACATCTGCGATCGGCGGCGGCAGCCTGCCGGGAGCGTTTCTGGAATCCGTCGCGCTCAGGATCGACTGTTCCTCGCTTGGACTCGGTGCGAATGAGGTACAGCACCGGCTGCGCGCGAACGACCCGCCGATCGTCGGAAGAATCGATGGTGGGGACGTTCTTCTGGACCCGAGAACCGTGTTGCCGGAGCAGGACGCCGTGGTGTCACATGCGATCCAGGAGCTGACGAGGGCGAGGTGACCCTGTTCGATCACAGCAGAGTCGAGCGGATGCGCTCGACGTCGCCGCTCGCGGAGCGGATGCGCCCCCGCACGCTCGACGAGTTCGTCGGCCAGGAGCGGATAATGGGCGAGGGCACGGTGCTCCGCCGCGCTATCGAGTCGGGCCATGTGCCGTCCCTTGTCCTCTGGGGACCGCCCGGCACAGGCAAGACGACGCTCGCGTACCTGATCGCCGGAAGGGTCGACGCGCACTTCGAGCGGATCAGCGCGGTGGCCGCGGGCGTCGCCGATCTACGGCGCGTCGTCGCGGAGTCCAGCGACAGGCTGGGGATGCACGGCACGAGGACCGTGCTGTTCATCGACGAGATCCACCGCTTCAGCAAGTCGCAGCAGGACGTCATCCTCCCTTTCGTCGAAGACGGCACGGTGGTGCTGATCGGCGCGACGACCGAGAACCCCTCCTTCGAGGTCATCTCTCCCCTGCTCTCCCGCTCGCGCGTTTACACCCTCGATCCGCTTACGCCAGAGCAGCTATCCGGGATCGTCCAGTCGGCGCTCGAAGACCGAGACCGAGGTCTCGCGCACCTCAATCCTGAGCTTGGGGAGGATGCATCCACAGCACTGATCGGGTTGAGCGGCGGCGATGCGCGGGTCGCGCTGAACACCCTCGAGCTCGCGGTGAACGGGACACCTCCCTCGCCCGACGGCACCAGGGCCGTTACCGTGGAGGCTGTGGAGGACGCGGTCCAGCGCAGCGCGTCGGTGTACGACAGGTCCGGAGACCGCCACTTCGACTCGATATCGGCATTCATCAAGTCGATCAGGGGCTCGGACCCCGACGCGTCCGTCTACTGGTTGGCCAGGATGATCCACGCGGGCGAGGACCCGCTCTACATTGCCCGGCGCCTCGTCGTCCACGCAGCGGAGGACGTCGGACTCGCCGACCCCCACGCGCTCACGGTCGCGGTCGCTGCGCATCACGCGGTGCAGTCTATCGGCATGCCGGAGGGGCGAATCCCGCTCGCGGAGGCGACGCTGTACATCGCCGCCGCCCCCAAGAGCAACAGCTCATACACCGCCATCAACGACGCGATGCGAGACGCCGAACGCACTTCGACCGAACCCGTCCCGCTCCACCTACGAAACGCGGTGACGGACCTGATGCGAGACCTCGGATACGGGAGAGACTACGACTATCCGCACGACCACGAGGGACACTTCGTCAAAGCGGAGAACCTACCTCCTGGACTGAAGGGCAGGCGCTACTACACGCCGTCCGAAGAGGGCGACGAGGCGACAATGGCGGAGCGACTGCGTGATTGGTGGGGGGAGTGAGGAGCGGGGAGTTGGAACTGGGAGCGCGGGCATCTTGCCCGCATGGGGGGGGCGGAGCGAGGGGTGAGGAGGTTCGTCCAGGGAGCGCGGGCATCTTGCCCGCATGGGGGAGGTGCGGAGCGAGGGGTGAAGGAGTTGGTACTGGGAGTGCGGGCATCTTGCCCGCATGGGGGAGGCGCGGAGCGACGGCCGAGTTCTACGTGCCGTCCGCGTGACTCTCTTCGACGCGACCGAGTCGGCCTGCCCACCTGGTGAGTCCCAGGCCGGCGACGATCACAAACACGGCTCCGATTCCAATGGCCACCGGGGTGCCCGCATATGTCGCGATAGCCCCTGTGTGAAAGCCGGTCACTCCGGACACTCCCCACAGCATCGCCTGGAAACTGAGCACGCGGCCCCTCATCGCGCTGTCAACTTCTGCTTGCATTATCGTGCCCGTCGTCGCCTCGTACAGGGCAGAAGAGACTCCGACGAGGACGAAAACGGCCATAGCCACGGGCAGAGATCGCGATGTGGCGAACAGCAGGAGGAAGCACCCGAATCCGAGGACCCCGGCTACCATGAGCCACCCCTTCTGCCTAACGTCGCCCATCGCGGACAGGATGACTGCGGTGACCGCCGCGCCGGCGCTCCCCGCAGCCAACAACATGCCGAGACCGGAGGCGCCCGTTCCCAGAACGTTTCTGGCGAACACCGGAAGCATCGGCTCCACCGACCAGCCGAACAGCTCGGTGACGAGCATGGCTCCGAGGATAATCCTGATCAGCGGGTGGCGTAGCGAGTAGCTTATGCCGGTCCTCAACTCCTCCAACGGTGACGCTCGTTCAGAACGCAGGCCCACGGGTGGGACGTTCGCAAAGGTCATAGTGCAGATGAAGAGGAAGTCCCCGACGGCGATTACGAGGTAGGCCCAGCCGATTCCCGCGTAGTCGACGGTCGGGCCGATCGCCAGAGGTCCGACAACCCCTATGGCCGTCATGGCGGCCATGAGGGCGGCGGTTGCTGTCAGCAAGTTCTGCCGGCCTACAATGTCCATCGCAAGTGTCTTCATTCCCGGGGCTCGGACCGCGTCTGCGATCCCGGCTGCAAGGGCGAAGACCATCGCGTGCCACAGCTGAATTGAGTCAGAGAAGATCAGAACGGCGAGCACCGCAGCCGCCGTTCCTCTCAGAACCGACGCGCAGCGCACCACGTCGCTCTTCCGGAATCTATCGACCAGGACTCCGCCAACCGGGGCGGCCAGCGTCATGGCGACACCGGTCACGCCGGCTGTTGCACCCACCCAAAACGGCGAGTCGGTTATCTGAAGCGCCAACCATCCGTGGACGGTGATGAACGTGATCATACTGACGTCGCCGAACACGGCCGCTATCCACAGCAGTCTGAACCGGCGGTTTTGGATTAGGAGAAACATCGCAGGGGTCGGATCGCGTTCGCAGTTAGCGGAGAAGGGGAACTGCCCGTCCGCGGACCCACTGGGCCCAGCCTTGTTGGCCGCGCCAGTCAGGTGCCGTTCGAGAAGACGTCCCTCACCGTGGACAGAGCATAGTCTACGTCGTCCGCTGTGATCCCGTAGTGGGTGGCGTACCGCCAGCGCGTCCCTGTTCCCCCGCCCAGGACTCCGCGCTCGACAAGCTCGTGGTGCAGGTCGCCCCTGTCCTCGCGCTCCACATCGAAGAAGACCAAGTTCGTCGGAAGAGACTCCGGGTCGATTGAGATGCCGAGGATTTCGGCGAGTCCCTCGGCCAGAAGTCGAGCGTTCGCATGGTCCTCAGCCAGTCGCTCAACCATCGAGTCAAGCGCGACGATTCCTGCCGCAGCGAGAACCCCAACCTGGCGCATCCCGCCGCCGACCATCTTGCGCCAGTGCCTCGCCTCCTGGATGAGGTCATCGGAACCCACGATGACCGAGCCCACGGGGCAGCTCAGACCCTTGGACAGGCAGAACGTGAGCGAGTCGGCCTCTCGCGCCAGCTCCGCCACGGGCGCCTCAAGCGCAACGGCGGCGTTGAATATGCGCGCCCCGTCTACGTGTACGGGCAAGTCGTGCTCACGCGCCACGGCTGAAATCGCCTGCATGTCGTTCTGAGTCAGCGGCGCGCCGCCGCACATGTTCTGCGTGTTCTCAACGCATACCAACGCCGTACGCGGCATGTGCGGGTCGATCGGGCGGACGGCCGCCCTGATGTCGTCCGGATCGAGCATTCCCCTGCTGTCGTTGCGTATTGTGTGGAACGAGACTCCACCCAGGGCGGACGACCCTCCGGCCTCGCTGCGAAAGATGTGCGCCTTGTCCCCCAGGATGATCTCGTCGCCCCGCTGGGCGTGCGACAGGACGGATACCAGGTTGCCCATCGTGCCGCTGGCCACGAAGACGGCTGCTTCCTTGTCCAGCCTCTCCGCGGCTTTGGCCTCGAGGGCGTTCAGGGTCGGATCGTCGCCGAAGACGTCGTCCCCAAGCTCCGCCTCGTACATGGCCCGCCGCATCTCCGGTGAGGGATGCGTCACGGTGTCGCTTCTAAGGTCTACTGTTCGCATTTGTGCCATTCTAGCAACCGCGCTTGTCAAACGCTATACCGTGACCTAACATTTGACTCGCTCGAATCGCTCATGGAAATCCCGTTGGACATATGCAGTGGCGACCTCATTTTGGAGGCCGAGCTCAACCTTCCGGATGCCGCAGAAGGTAAGGTTCCCGGAGTAGTCTTCTGTCACCCTCACCCGAGGTACGGAGGGGACATGCACAACAGCGTTGTAACTGGCGTGGCCAACCGCCTCGTATCCGATGGCTTCGGAGTGCTCCGGTTCAACTTCAGGGGAGTCGGATGCAGCGGTGGGGAGTTTGGTTGGGGGGCCGGTGAGACCGACGATGCGGCCGCAGCGGTCGACTTCCTCTCCCTGCGAGAGGAGATCGACCCCACCCGCCTTGGAATTGCAGGCTACAGCTTCGGCGCCGCGGTCGCAATTCAGGTCGCGATGGAGTCCTCTTCGATCGGAGCGGTCGTGTCCATAGCCTGCCCTTCCCCACAGGTACGCGCTTTCAGTGGGCTCGAAATCCTGCCAGCCAAGCTGCTGATCCAAGGTGACACCGACCACGACTTCCCGATCGATCAGTTCCGGTTCCTCTCCAAGCGATTCGCGGACCCGAGGCAGGTGGAGGTTGTCGAAGGGGCGGACCACTTCTTCCGCGGCTATGAGTCAGCCGTGGGAGTGCTGGTCACTGAGTTCCTTGATAGTTGGCTCAGGCGGTAGCTGCGGGATGAGACAAACGGCAATCGGTTTCTATAGCAAGAAGCTCGAGCTCGAAGGGGTGCTCTCCACTCCGTCTGACGGAGGGGCGTACGAAGCGGCCGCAGTGGCCGTATGCCACTCCCACCCGGTGCTCGGCGGAGACATGAACGACTCGCTGGTCACAGCGGTATGCCAGGCCGCAGATCAACAGGGAATGGTGACCCTGCGGTTCAACTTCCGCGGGGTCGGAGGAAGCCAGGGGGAGTTCACCAACGGCAAGGAGGAGCACCACGACGCGAGGGCCGCGATCGATGTGCTCCGGAGCTGGCCGGGCGTCGGGCGGAAGCGCGTAGGCATCGTGGGTTACTCCGCAGGCGCTACGATTCTCCTCGACGGATTCAGGCGACTACGGGGCGCCTCCGCATTCGTGCTTGTAGCCCCGACCCTCGCGGCTCTCCGAAGCAGCCGATTCCTGAACGACAAGCGACCGAGGCTGGTGATCGCGGCCTCCGAAGACCGGGTCGCTCCCTCGTTGGAGATCCAGCGGCTTCTTGACGGTGGACGCGGGCCGGTCCGATTCCACGACGTCGCCGGCGCCGACCACTCGATGCGAGGCCACCAGCAGGAGGTCGGCGAAGTAGCCGCAGAGTTTCTGATCCAGCATCTTTAAACTCGATCGAAGTACACAGCAGAACGCAGGAGAACGGAGTGGCAGAGACAGAAGGTTTCAGGATCGAGCGCGACTCGATGGGCGAGTTCAACGTTCCCGTAGACGCCTACTACGGTGCGAACACGATGCGCGCGGTGCTCAACTTCCCGATCAGCGACCTGAAATTCGGACGCTCGTTCATCAGGGCGATATCGACGATCAAGCTCGCAGCCGCGGAGGTGAACAGCGATCTCGGTCTCCTCGACGGCTACCTGTCCCAGTCGATAGTAGCCGCGGCACGCGAGGTTGCCGAAGGCGACTTCGACGACCAGTTCGTCGTCGACATCTTCCAGACCGGTTCGGGCACCTCGACGAACATGAACGCCAACGAAGTGATCTCGAACAGGGCGATCGAGAACCTTGGCGGCGCCAAGGGAAGCAGGACGCCCGTCCATCCGAACGACCACGTGAACATGGGCCAGTCGTCCAACGACGTGATCCCAACGGCTATTCACATCGCCGCGCTGGTAGCGATCCACGACGATCTGGTTCCGGCCCTCCGAGAGCTGAGGGCGGCTCTGGACTCCAAAGCGACCGAGTTCATGCCGATTTTGAAGACGGGCAGGACGCACCTGCAGGATGCGACGCCGGTCAGGCTCGGCCAGGAGTTCGTGGGCTACGCCGGTCAGATCGACCGTGCGATCTCCAGGTTGGAAGAGGCGCAGGACGAGATGTCGGAGGTCGCCCTGGGCGGCACGGCTGTGGGCACCGGCGTCAATGCTCATCCGGAGTTCGCGTCCCGCGTCTGCGAGCGGCTGTCGGAGACGCTCGGAGTCCCGGTTCGCGAGACGTCCAACCACTTCCAGGCGCAGAGCACGCTGGACAACATCGTGTCCGCCAGCGGCGCGCTCAAGACCGTCGCCGTGAGCTTGATGAAGATCAGCAACGACATCCGCTGGCTGGGCTCAGGCCCTCGCGCCGGGATCGGCGAGATAACCCTTCCGGAGGTCCAGCCTGGAAGCTCAATCATGCCCGGCAAGGTCAACCCCGTGATTCCGGAGTCGGTCTGCCAGGTCGCCGCCCAGGTGATCGGCAACGACGCCGCGGTCGCGGTCGCGGGACAGTCCGGCAACTTCGAGATCAACGTGATGATGCCCGTCGCGGCGTACAATCTGCTCCAGTCAATCGACCTGCTCGCGGCGTCGGCCACAAACCTGTCGGGGCAGTGCGTGTCGGGACTCACCGCGACCTCGGCGGGCCCGGATATGGTCGACCGCGGGCTCGCGATCGTGACGACGCTCGTTCCTCACATCGGCTACGACGCGGCGGCGGACATTGCGAAGGAGGCTCAGGCCACCGGCCAGACCGTTAAGGAGGTCGCGATCGTCAGGACGGAGCTGTCGTCGGAAGAGCTCGACGAGATCCTGGATCCATCGGGCATGACCGAACCGGGGCTCGGCTCGGGGGTGGCGCTCGGTTAGAGTGACGGCCCCGTCCTGCCCCCAAAATGGGTGCCCTTACGCCCCGTCCCGCCGCATCAATCCCCGGACAACGGCGCGCTCCTGGTCCACCGTCGCCACTCCGCCGTCGAGTTTCGCTCTGCGCAGCTCAGTGAGGATGCGACCGACCTCTGGTCCTTCGCTGATTCCCATGTCGATCAGGTCGTCACCCGTGAGTAGGGGCCGCACACGCCTCAACCTTTCCAAGTAATCGTCAAGACGCGTACGGTCGCTGCCGGTCGAGGCCAGCGAAACGCCGACAACGGTCGCCTCCTCGAGCGGATCGAGCAGATTGGCAAGAACGCTGTTGGACACGTCGACGATCCCGCCGGCGGCAATACACTCGCCGAGTGCTGCCGACTCCCGCAGCACGCGCTCGATCAAGGAGGCAGGACGGAGCCTCGCGACGACGCCGTCTACTTGAGGTCCTCTCAGACCGGAGCCCAGAATGGCGTACCCAACCGCCACCGCCGGCCGGTCTCTCGCGGCATTTGGGAATTCGTACCACGCCGAAGACGCGTAGGTCAGAGATCGATAGATCGCCGAGAGGGCGCCCCACTCGTCGAGCAAAGACATCGCTCTTGGCGCCGCCTCACCCTCCAGAAAGACCCTACCCAACTCGTCGCGAACACGCGCTGGGGAGATCGTCGAAACATACCCGACTGAGGCCCGGATAGCGGTCAGCGTCCCAGTGTCGGGCGTGAGCGTGAGGCGGCTGGCGTACCGTGCCGCCCTCAGTATCCTCGTCGCGTCGTCGCGGAAGCCCCCGGCGTGCAGGGCGCGCAGCGTCCGGGTCTCCACGTCCGCTTGACCTCCGGTAGCGTCCTTGAGATCGCCAAAGTTCCCGACGGCCAGAGACACCGCCATCGCATTCACGGAGAAGTCGCGGCGCGCCATGTCCTCCGCCAGCGTCCCGGGACGGACGACAGGCAGGCTCCCCGGATGGGGGTAGTCCTCGGTGCGCGTCATCGCGAGGTCGACGCTTAGCTCGCCCAGCCGGAGGCGCGCCGTCGTGAACTGAGACCGTTTGTCGACCTTCCCAGCGGCGATCGACGCGATCCGGTCGAACGTCGAGTCGTCCGCGCCGACTAGTGTCACGTCGAGATCGCCAGGGTTTGGGACGCCCATCAACAGGTCCCGGACGGAGCCGCCAACCAGGTACGCCTCGACTCCCGTCTTCGCCGCTGCCGAGCCGACTATGCGCGCGGCACTCAGGAACGCGGGTGGCATACGCTCGGCCATGAGATTTCTGAGATTGGTCACGGCGTCATTTTCGCGGGAATGGCTGGTGTCCGTGAGGCGTCCGCCGCGACGGGGTCGGGCCGGACTACCCGGTCGCCGGCGCGAGCCTCTCCCGGAACGCCTGTGCGCCGGCGGCGGCCCAGGGAAGCCAGCTTGTCATCATGAACCTCACGCCCATGTCCAGGTAGGCCTCGAGGTTGGAATCACCAGCGAGTGCCCCGGGGGTGCGGCCTGAGGCGGAGATCTTCCTGAGCGCGCCCTCGATGGTGCTCGTCACGTCGGGGTGTCCGAGCTGCCCGATCAGGCCCATCGACTGCGCCAGGTCGCTGGGAGCCACGAAGAAAACGTCAATGTTGTCCACCTCGAGGATCTCGTCCAGGTTGTTCACGGCGACGATATCCTCAATCAACACAACCAGCAGGCTATGGTCGTTCGCCTCGGCGAGGTAGTCGTCCACGCCGTAGCTCTGGCGGCTGCTGAACATACCTCGCTCGCCGATCGGGGCGAACTTACCGGCCGAGACGACCGCCTCGGCCTCCCTCTTCGTATTGACGTGCGGCACCACGATCCCCTGGGCGCCAACGTCAAGCGTCCTGTAGATCACTCCGGGGACGTTCTGATTGACCCTCACGATGGAGGTCATCCCCCAGAGATCGCCGGCGCGGGTCATGTCGGGGATGTCCTTGTAGTCGACCGGTCCGTGCTCGCCCTCGATCCACACGCCGTCGAACCCCAGCGGACCGAGCCAGTCAACTATCTCCGTTGTCATGTGCCCCGAAAGGACGACCGAGACCTCGCCCGCATTCAGCTTTGCCTTAACCCTGTTCTCTCGCATGGAACCCATATCGTTCTCCGTATCCGTGTTCACGTGGTTCAGCAGCGCAAATATATTCCCAGACGCGCTGAGAGTCAATCAGTGATTGCGTGTCGTATAATCGCCAGGGCCTAATACGAGGGGGGAATCACGCTGGCCGGAGACAATACATACTGCCACCGTTGTGGGAAGGAGCTGACCCAGCGAAGCGTCGGGGGACGCACGAGACCGTCCTGCGAGTCCTGCGACACGGTAGTTTTTCTCGATCCGAAGGTTGCCGTTGTCGTTCTGGCGAGCCGGGAGGACGAGATCCTTATGGTCAAGCGCGACATCGACCCGATGCTCGGCTGGTGGAGCTTCCCATCGGGATACGTCGACCGCGGAGAGGTCATCGAAGAGGCCGCCGTCCGGGAAGTGAAGGAGGAGACCAACGTCGACGTCGAGCTGGACCGTCTGCTTGGCGTCTACTCGCGCCGCGGCGCACCGGTGATCCTGGTCGCCTACACCGCAAATATCGTCGGAGGTCAGCCCACTGCAGGAGACGAAGCTCAGGACGTCGCCTTCTTCACCGCCGATGACCTGCCGCCCCTCCCCTTCCCCGACGACGACCAGATCATCGCCGACTGGCGACATAGCCGTCTACCGAGCGACTAGCTCCGGAGCCTCCCAGACCGAGTCGAGCTTATAGTCCGGTCGGCATTCGAGTCCGTGCCACTCCCTGCCGTGGTGCATCCACGCTGTCCGGAGTCCCACGCCCCACGCTCCGCAGATGTCCGCGACGGGGTTGTCGCCAATGAACAGGGTTTGAGATGCCTCCGTCCCAATCAGGTTCAGTGCGTGCTTGAAGATGGCCGGATCGGGCTTGTGGGCACCGAACTCCTCTGACACGACGACCGCGTCGACTAGTACGTCAACGCCGGTGTTTCGGACCTTGGCCCACTGCATCCGCGTCCCTCCGTTGGTCACAATTCCAAGCGGCATAGTGCCCCTCAGGTAGTTGAGCATCCCGCGTGTGCGACTCTCAAGTCGCACCATACGAGGCATGATGGCATTGTGCGCCCTGAGCGCGGTCTCAGGATCCGAGAAGCTACCCGGCCAGATGTCTATCATCGACTGGTAGAGATTCAACGGTGACGTGAATCTGTCGGCCTCTTTGAACATACGGGCGACGAACTCATCCTCGCCGTCCGGCCGATGCTCCCGCGGTAGCGTTCGGTACCAGTGCCTATTGAGCCGGGTGAGCGCGTCGTCGCGGTCGATGAGCGTGTCGTCGAGATCGAACAGAATCGCCTCGATCGGTCTAGGATCCGGCGTCGCCATCGGGGCTCCTTCTGGGATCGTGTCGGACCGGATACAGCGTAGCCAGGGCCGCCAGTGAAAGCAGTGCGACCGCACTGAACCCGACCCCCCACTGCAGCGGCGAGGGCACTAGGTCGAGGACCGCCCCGATCAGGACAGGGCCCACGACCCCTCCCATAAACCCGAGAAACGCCTGGACCGCCATCGTAGATCCCAGCAGGTCCGGCCTCGCCGACTCTGTGATCGCAGTCGAATAGATCGACGAGTCCGCCGCCACCGCCCAGCCGAGCACGCAGGCTACGGCGACTACCGCAGGCCAGGGTGCGCCTGCGATCCAACCGATGGCGAGACTTGCAATCCCGCTCAGAACGAAGATACCCATCGCGCTCCGAGCACGTCCGAACCGGTCGGAGATGGCGCCACCCATCACCGGTCCGGCCGAGCCGGCAGCCAGCGCGATGCCGCCGACGGTGGCCGCGGTGATGGCTGCGGTCGCTACGTCCTCCCCCCGCGAAACCAGCGCCGTGGCCAGGAGCGCCGGGAGCCAGACGCGCACCGCGTAGAGCTCCATCGCGTGAAGGGAGTACCCGACGATGAACGCCCTTGGCCGGCGATCAGAGAGGACTCGGAGCTGCAGGCGCCCTGAGGCCGAGGCCCCTCCGGATTCCTCCCCTCCCCTCACCAAGAGCAGGACGAGCGGTAGGCTGAGCGCCCCCAGCGAGGACAGAACAAGGTACGAGTCTCGCCACTCCATCACATCCATCAAGAGTCCCGTGGCAGCCAGGGAGACCGCCGTCGCCGTGTAGAACGCCGTGACGTATGCACCCATTGCGAGACCGCGGCTCGAATCGGGAAACGTTCGAGAGATGATCCGAAGTCCGGGCATGTAGATTCCCACCAGCCCGATACCAGCCGCAAATCTCAGGATGCACGCGACGACCACTCCTTGGGCCACCAGAGGAAAGAGCACGTTGCCGACGACTGAGACGGCAGCCGACGTAAAGAACACCCAGAGGGTCGGAAACCGGTCTGTGAGCGGAAGCACGAGCAGCGCCGATACCGCGTAGCCCGCGAGGTACGCCGAGAAGACGACTCCAGCCGTCGTGTTGCTGAGTCCCCACTCGCGCTGTATGAGAGGAAGTGCGGCCACGTAACTCGAGAACGGTAGGAGCGCAAGCAGGAGCATTGCGCACATCCCGAGCAGCCAGCCGATACCACTCAGTCCGCCTCGACGGGACTCTGCCCCCGATTCGCCCTCGCCCAGTTCCATCCCCATACGCGGTCGTTCAGCGAATCGCGGCGAGAAGCTGCCTCGCCACGGCCAGCTCGTTCTCGTCCCGAGACAGTGAGAGCACCTGGTGCAGGTCCGTCTCCGCCTCGCCGGTGTTGCCCAGCATCAGGTGGACCTGGGCGCGGACGAGAAACAGCGCCGGAACGTCAGGCTGGATCTCGCTCACGGCGTTGAGGTCGGCGAGAGCCGCGTCTGGGTCCTCCAGGTGCAGGTAGACGCTCGCCCTGTTCAGGTACGCCTCAGCCAGCCCAGGCGCAAGCGAGATCGCACGCGTGAACTCCATCACCGCGTCGTCGTTCCGACCCGCGAGCGCGAGCGCCAGTCCCATGTAGTTGTGAGCGAGGGCCAGATCCGGGTTGAGATCGAGCGCTCTGTTCAGGTCGCTGACCGCCCCCGGCGCGCTGTCCAGCGCAAGGTGCGTAAAAGCGCGGCGAGCGTACGCCTCGGCGTTGGTCGGGTCGATATCTATCGCCGAAGAAAAGGCCCTTTGCGCCTGCTCCACGTGGCCTTTCTCGAGGAGCTCGATGCCGCGCTCGAGCTCCAGGACCACGGCGGTCTCGTCCGAGATCGCGGGGTCGCCGCACGCAATCGCAATCGCGGCGGCGAGTAGGGGAACTGCGATCCAACTCGCGATGCGTAGGACGACGCAGTCGCGGTGCGGGCCGAGTCCGGGTTCTATTACCTCCACGGGGTCAGGTCGCCCCAGGCGGAAGTCCGTTCTACACCGATGCGCAGGACCGGTGCCTCGTCAGGGAGCAGGTCCGCGTATTGCTCGTACTTGCCGCGGAGGACGTGGATCGCCTCCGCGCGTTCCGCGGTAGACTCGACCAGCCCGGCCCGCCCGCTCATCAGCACCCAGCCGAGCCGCGTCCAGTCTTCGCTGTACCTGTCGACGAGGAAAGACACCCTCGGGTTCTCCAGGATGTTTCGCACCCTGCGCAGCCTCAGGTGATCGACGGACTTCGGCTTGGAGTCCAGTCCGACGTAGACCCTCTCTTCGATCAGCGCGAAGCAGACGGGCACGACGTGCGGCCGCCCGTCGCGGGACGCGGACGCGAGATGCCCGACGCGGGCGCTCTTGACGAACCGCGCCTGTTCGCCAGTCAGGGCCGGCGCATGCGCGTCCAACTACACAGACCGCCAGACCCGCCGGCCACCGTCTCGGACGAACCGGCCGTACCCCGGGTCGGGGAAGTGACCCGACGCGACCAGAGTCCCTTCACTCTCCAACGTGTCGAGAACTCGATGGCGAGTCCGACGGGCGAGATCGGGATCGACGTCGAATACCGGACTCCAGTCGGTGTAGTGCGCCTGCGCCGGGGTGTGGGCGACGTCCCCCAGGACGAAAGCCCTCTCACCCGCGGACGCGACCATCATCGAGATGTGCCCCGGCGTGTGGCCGGGAGTGGGCACCGTTGTCAACTCGTCGGTGACACTGTACTCCCCTTCGATGAGGTCGAGGATATCTAAGCCCTCCAGCGGGAGCATCTGCGCGTCTACGTGAGGAGCCGCCGCGCGAACCCCGGGCTGGGTCCAGTGGTCCCAGTCGGCCCTGGAAACGAGGTACCGGGCGTTTGGGAAGGTCGGCGAGCCGTCTGTCAGGTTCCACCCCACGTGATCCGGATGGATGTGGGTTAGAACCACGAGATCGACGTCCCCCCTCTCGAAGCCTCTCCCGGACATCTCGCCGATCAGCGTCCCATCGGGGCCGCCGAGGCCGGTGTCGACGAGGATGGTCTTCCCCCCGGACCTGATCCCGAAAGATCCATATCTGGGATGGATCAGACCCGCGTCGTCGAGAAGGTCCCCATACTCAGACCGCCAGATCTCCATCGTGCTGTCCGGGAATGCGTCTGTCGGAGTCATGTCGCCCTGTCCATCCGACACCGAGACGATCTCCACGTTACCGACCGTTATTCGCTCTCCTGACACGTGCATCCTCCCTCTGTGGACTCAGCGCATTCTATATCCGGCTGTGGGCTGCCGCAATCTTCGAGCAACGACGGAACCTGTATCAACTTAGTCGGCGCCGGGCTGCGGGACCGGAAATCCCCTCTCCCTCAGAGCTTGCCCCGGACTTGATCCGGGGGAGAGGGTTAGAGCCTGCCCCGGACTTGATCCGGGGGTGAGGGTGAAATGTCCACCTACCAAACTGGTACAGCATCGGAACGACGGTGGTCCGACCGGACCCCGAACTTTACCCGTTGCACAGGGGGCCCTGTGCTATACTTCAGCAACCCTCGACGGAGGCAACCTCTTGGCCCAGACGCACGAAGCGATTCGCCTCACCAGCCTGGCAAGCTGCGCAGGTTGAGCCTCGAAGTTCAGCCCTGAGGACCTCGGAGAGGTCCTGAGCCAGCTACCGCCGATCTCGGACCCGAACCTCCTGGTCGGGCTCAACACCGGCGACGACGCCGCCGTCTACCGGATGGACGATAACACCGCGTTGATTCAGACGGTCGACTTCTTCCCGCCGATAGTGGACGACCCGTATGCGTTCGGTCAGATCGCCGCTGCCAATGCGCTCAGCGACGTGTACGCGATGGGTGGCACCCCACTCACCGCGCTGAACATCGTTGGTTTTCCGGTCTCGCTGCCAAAAGAGATCCTCGGCTCGATACTCATCGGCGGCGCGCACAAGGCGGAGGAGGCGGGCGTGCTGATAGTCGGCGGCCACACGGTCGACGACGAAGAGCCGAAGTATGGGCTGTCCGTGACCGGCGTCGTCAGGCCTGGTGCGCAGGTCACCAACGCGGGAGCAATGCCCGGAGACGATCTCGTTCTGACGAAACCTCTGGGCACGGGCGTGATCACGACCGCCGGTAAGCAGGGTGTCGTGTCAGAGGAAGTCCTCGACCACGCTGTCGAAATCATGGGCACGCTCAATCGCGACGCCGCCGGCGCCATGACCGAGGTCGGGGTACACGCCTGCGTCGACGTGACCGGTTTCGGATTCCTGGGTCACCTGAGAGGGATGACCAGGGCGAGCGGCGCTGGCGCGACGATCAGGTTCGGAGAGATACCCTTCATCCCGGGCGCCACCGAGCTGGCCGAGGACGGTGTCGCTCCCGGCGGCACCCACCGGAACCTCTCCTCTCTGGAGCCGGACGTATCGTGGGACGACTCGATTTCGGACGTTCAGAAGATACTTCTCGCGGACGCCCAGACCTCCGGAGGCCTGTTGATCGCGGTAGACCCGGACAGGACTGCCGCGCTCATCGAGGCGCTGAAGGCGCGGGACGTCGGTACGCGGGCGGTCGTCGGTTCCATCTCCCGCAGAGGCGAGGCGAACGGCACGTCCATTCACGTCGCGCCCTGAGTCGATCGCGCGCCGTACATGACAACGACTGCTGTCCGGGAACGCGTCTCGACCTTGGTTCGCGCGGCGCTCGAAGCTGCTCAATCCAGCGGGGCGCTTCCAGCCGTGGAGGTCTCGGATCTCTCCATCGAGCGTCCCGGGAACCCTGAAAACGGCGACTACTCCTGCAGCCTCGCAATGAAGCTCGCGCGCCCGATGCGGATGAGCCCTCGTGCGATTGGAGAGCAGATCGTCGCGGCACTTCCCGAATCTGAGATCGTCGGGAATGTCTGGCTCGCGGGCCCAGGATTTGTAAACTTTTCCCTCGACGAGCGGTGGCTCGCCTCCCGGGTCGACGAGGTCATCCGCCTTGGCGGATCCTACGGCGGCTCCAGCGTCGGACGAGGAACGCGAGTCCAGGTCGAGTTCGTGAGCGTCAACCCCACCGGGCCCTTACACGTGGGCCACGCCCGCGGAGCTGTGATCGGCAGCGCCCTCGCCAACGTCCTCGCCGCCGGAGGTTACGACGTCGAGCGCGAGTACTACGTCAACGACGCCGGCAACCAGATGGATATGTTCTACCAGACCGTCTACGCCCGCTACCTACAGGAGTGGGGACGGACCGCCGAGGTGCCGGAGGACGGATACCACGGTGAGTACGTGAAGGACGCTGCGGAGGCGATCAAGGCTGAGCACGGCGACCGCTTCCTCGGGTTGCAGTCTGACTCCGCGATCAGCGAGATCGGCGCTGTCGGACTGGATATGATGGTCGGGTCGATCAAGGCCTCGCTATCGAGACTGCGGGTGGAATATGACGTCTGGTTCAGGGAGAGGTCTCTGTACGACGACGGAGAGTTCGACCGCGTGATGAAGCTGATCGAGGAGCGCGGGTACCGGGCAGAGCGGGACGGCGCCGTATGGTTCGCGGCCAGCGCGCTCGGGGAGGAGCAGGATGCGGTGCTGGTGCGCTCGAGCGGGCTTCCCACCTACTTCGCCTCGGACGTCGCGTACCACCACGACAAGTTCATCAACCGTGCGTTCGACAAGGTGATCGACGTCTGGGGCGCCGATCACCAGGGCCACGTCAGCCGGATGAAAGCGGCGGTGTCCGCAATGGGTGTAGACCCCGAGCGGCTCGAGCTGATGATCTACCAGATGGTCACCTTCAAGCAGGGCGACGAGCTGGTGCGGCTCTCCAAGCGCTCCGGGGACCTGATCAGCGTCGACGACCTGGTCGAACAGGTCGGGACGGACGCGTGCAGGTACTTCTTCCTCGCCAGGGCCGCGGACACGCAGATGGAGTTCGACCTGGAGCTCGCGGTCCGCCAGTCGTCCGACAATCCCGTCTACTACGTTCAGTACGCGCACGCCAGGATCGCCGGAATCCTGGCCAACGCAGAGGCGCGGGGGATCGACTCCCTCGACGGCGATGTTTCGCTGCTCACGCACGAGGCCGAGCTGGCGCTCATCAGGCGGATCGTCCAGCTTCCGGAGCTGATCGAGTTGATGGCGGCGAGTCTCGAGGTCCACCACCTGCCCCACTTCGCCCAGGAGCTGGCGACGGCGTTCCACTGGTTCTACGGACAGTGTCGGGTGGTATCGACAGTCGAGGGCGAGGAGGGTCTGTCAAAGGCCCGGCTACGCCTCTGCGAAGCCGCCAGGATCGCCCTCGCACGCTGTCTTTCGCTTATGGGTATCTCCGCGCCTGACCGGATGTAGGGCCCTCGATCCTCCGTCGTCGTCCGGTGCACCCCGTTCGCCCTTCCCGTCTCGAAGTGAGGCCGGATCCTCACTCCTCACTCCTCATTCCTCTTTCCTCTTTCCTCACTCCTCACGACCCCAGTCCCCCGTTGCGCAGGTAGCGCTGCGTCTTCAGCCGGTAGACGCTGTTGAAGTACTCCCCCAGCTCCAGGTGCCTCTCTTGAACCTCGCCCCGCACCCTTCCCGGAACGCCGACCACGATCGAGCGCGCCGGCACCTCCATGTCGTCCAGCACCACCGCCCCGGAGGCGACAACGCACTCGTCCCCGATCCGGACCCCGTCGTTGACCACGCAGCCGTTTCCCAGCAGCGTCCGGCTGCCGACGGTCTTGGCGTGACACACCACTCGATGCCCCATCACAACGTAGTCCCCTATCCTGGCGTCGGTGTCGCAGTGGACGACGGAGTTGTCCTGGATGCAGGTGTACTTCCCGATGACGATCCGGCCCATGTCGCCGCGCACGACTGTTCCTGGCCAGATACTGGAGCCCTCTCCGATCTCGACGTCACCGATCACGTAGGCCGCCTCACTGACGAATGCGGTCGGGTGAATACGAGGGCCGATTCCGTCCAGCGATCTGATCACGACTTCTCCTTGGCTGACGCGGGTGTGGTCTCCGGCCTACTGTATTTCATCAGGTGCTGGAATGGGAACCTGTCTCAACTTAGTCGGCGCCGGGCTGCGGGACCGGAAATCCCCTCTCCCTGCCTGCCCCGGACTTGATCCGGGGGAGAGGGTTAGAGCCTGCCCCGGCGAAGGCCGGGGGTGAGGGTGAAATGTCCACCTACCAAACTGATACAGCATCCTGGAATGGAACCGCGGCCTCGCGCGGCCTCGGCTGTGCTATTCTGGTTGCAGCAATAACCGCCGCCGACAACTGTCTCACCGAGTCTGACGATGCTGAAGATTTTCCCTACTACGCTCATACTCGTCTTGATCGCGCTGCTAGCGTCATGCTCCGGGGAAGCGGCTCCGCCGACGCCGGTACCGACGTTGGAGCCAACCCCGACTCCGGCCCCGCCCCCGTCCCCCACCCCTCCGCCCACGGCGACGCCGGAACCAGCGGCAACGGCCACTCCCGAGCCCACACCGACCGCCACCCCTGACCCCCTGCCCGCGGTGACGCCGCAGGCAGGACTGTTTGAATACACCCGGGCGGTACGACTCCGGGAGGTGGAGGAGTTCGATGACGCGATCGCCGCGTATGACGTTGTCATCAAGAAACAGCCGGAGTTCGGGCGGGCATACTACGGCCGGGGACTGTCGTTCTTCGGCGACGAGCGGTACGACCTGGCGATGGAGGACTACGAGGCTGCGATCGGGCTCGAACCCGGATTCCCTGGGACGTACGTGGCGCGCGCCGAGTTGTACATCCATGAGGGAGACATCGAGAAGGCCAGGGACGATCTCGAACTCGCGCTGGCAGTCGCACATCCGATCCGGGACCAGTACCACATCCGCGAGGCGCAAAGGCTTCTGAGGGAGCTAGGCTCCCCTTAGCCCTCAGACGTTAGAGCCGGGCCAGGAGGCCGACCGGGCGAGGGCGTGCAAACCAGAGTGCTGCGCAGCCGTTCTGGGCGCGGGTGCACTGACCGCCCTTGCCATGCCGCGGGTGACCGAGTCCTGGGGCGGAGCCGGCATGGACCGGAAAGCCGAGACCACTCCATCAGCGCCTCGACCGCCCCTCAGTGTGTACCAGGCGTGGAGCGCCGGTAGAAGAACGTTGGCCGCCACGGTTCGCGCCAGATCATGACCGATGTACGGCCGATGGCGGATCGAGAGGACCAGACCGGCGGTACTTCGATCCTCGAACTCCGTCCGTAATCCCGTAGCCAGCCCTTCGTCGAGATGTCGCACGATGGTCCGCGCTATGCCGCTGATTCTGGCCGCGGGCCGGTTCCGAGGCCGGACCCTGAATGCGCTCCAGGCGTCGGGAGACAGCCGTCGTCGGACACGCATTCGGCGCGCGACCCGCCTCACCTGGTCTCGCTCCCCGGCATCGACGGTGTCGACGAGCCCTCCGGCGACCAGCAGCGCGGCCGAGACCGCGAAGGCGGCTGAGTCCGGCGGCTCGCCATTCAGTGTCCTGAATCTACCGACCGGGACCGCCTTCGCCAGCGCCAGGAACGGAGCGCGGTTTCGTGCGTACCCCATCGCCTCCATGAGGCCCTCATAGACAACCTGATCGGGATCGGCCCCGCCGTCCATCTTGAGGAGATAGCCCGCGCTCTTCGACGCAAAGCGCCCCAGGCCTCGCGCCTCAAGATCGTCGGGGGATACACTTTCTTCGAACCCTGGTCCGTCTCGGAGAACGATGCGAGGGCGGTCGGAGGACTTGACACTCGCTGGGGGCCTCGCCCGTCGCGGATCACCACCTGCAGGACGACTCCGTTGTAGGCGGGGTCGATGTGGTGGCGGTGAGCTCTCCAGCCGGACGGTTCCAGGTGGAGCTCCACGTCTCCTCCTATCGTCCGGCCGCGATGGCGCACGACCGCTCCCTTGAAGTCTGGGCCCGGGCCGGGGTTTCTTATCCCCGGAAAGATGACCTCGTAGTCGTTGCCGTCCCTGTCGACGACCCTGGGCCGCAGCTCTAGACACCGCTCCCAGAGATCGGAGAACGATCGCTCGCTGGTGATAGGAGGCGAAGATTTTGTCATTCGATCCGTGAACGGCGGACGCGACATTCTACAAAATTGGCCAGCGCGAGGGAAATGATACGCCGGTCCGCCTCAGCATGTCCTCTCCGATCGACTGGACCTCGTCGATCAGCTCCCGCTCATCGACAAACGTCGCGCGGCCACCCGACACGACAATCTTACCATTAGCGATTACGGTGTCCACGCTTCGCCCGTCGGCGGCGTACACCAGGCTGTTGACAGGATTGAACAGCGTCCTCCACTCCGGCCTCACGGTGTCGAACAGCACCAGGTCGGCACGCTTGCCGGCCTCGATCGAGCCGATCTCGTCTGCCATCCCGAGCGCTTCCGCGCCGCGAATCGTGGCGAGCTCCAGTGCGGTCTCCGCTGGAATGATTGTCACGTCCCGCCGGGCGTCTTTGTACAGGATTGCGGCGAGGTAGACCGAACGCAGCGTCTCAACGAGGTTCGAGTTGTTGGCCGCGTCGGTGCCCAATCCGACCCTGACTCCCGCCTCCACCAGCTCGGGCAGAAGTCCGGTCTGCCCAACGTCCCCGCCCCGCCCTTCATCGCGGCGGTCGGGCACATCACGACCGACGCGTCCGACCCGGCGATCGTGGCGACGTCCTCGCGCGTAATTCCGAGGGCGTGAGCGAGCAGCGTGCGGTCGTTCAAGACGCCGATCTCATCGAGGTACGCCGTCGGCGTCGAGCCGGTCACCTCGATCCAGCGCTCCCGGCCGGCCTCTGAGAAGCTGTGGTGAACGGTCATCCGGGCGCCAAGGTCCTCAGCGGTCCCCGCGCAGCCGTCGAGAAGCTCCGCCGACGCGTACTCGGTCGAGAACGGCATCGCCCACGCCCGCACCATGCCGCCGAGCTCGCCGTCAAAATTCTCTATTGTCGACCGCGTGATGTCCAACGCCTCGGCCGTGTCGTAGGTGGGGACGTTCAGCGGGTTCGGCCTGTCTGTCACGTGCGTCCCGGTGACTATCCTGCATCCCGCGGTACGGTAAGCCTCCAGGCACGCCTCGATGTGCTTCGTGCTGCCAGGATCGACGAAGGTCGTCGTTCCGTACTTCAGAAGCTCCGTGATCGCAAGCAGCGACGTGAGCGTCTCCTCCTCCGCGGTCATAGACGGACTGCAGTTTGAAGACGTTGGGAAGGTAGGCGGGCCCAAGATCGTCTGGGAAGATCCCGCGCGTCGCGTGGGCGTAGCTTACGTGCATGTGCCCGTTGACGAAGCCCGGTGTCGCGACGAAGTCGCGTCCCATCAATCACCTGATCGGCCGACACTTGAGCCAAGTCGTCCGACTTCCCCACGGCCGTGATCGTGTCTCCTTCGATAACGATCGCCGCGTCCGTCAGGATCCTTCGCTCCGGGTCCAGTGTCAGTACGTACGCGATGTGGTCGATCTTGAGCGAAGTCATGGGCTACCGGGCCTCCACGACCGTGATCTTCTGGTTGGCCGGGAGATCGGTCAAGGTCTGTACGATCCCGCTCGGCCATCGCACCTCGACTGTGTCGACTACTTTTGACTTTCCCAGCCCGAAGTGCACGGGCAGCATGTTCTGCGACTTGTTGCTGCCACCCGCGGACACCTCTCTGATCTGGGTCAGGCCGTCAGCGGTGACGGTCACCCGTGCGCCTATGCCGTCACGGTTGCTCTCGGTGCCCTCGGTCTTCACGATCAGCCAATCGTTTCCCCAGTCGCAGCGGTTCCTGTACAGGCGGGAGATCTGCGCCTGCAGGGGCGATGTACCGATGTTGGCGAGATAGAGGTCGAGGCACCCGTCGCCGTTGAAGTCGAGGTAGACGGCGCCGCGGCGGTAGCCCGGATCGTCCGCGCCGCTGATCTCCGAGACATCCGTGAACGTGCCGTCCCCATCGTTTCTAAACAAGACGTTGGGTTGGTTTTTTGCGTTTCGGGTAGGATCGGGATTCGCGGGGGTGTCAGACCGGCCGCAGGCGGCGGCAGCGACCAAGACGACCAGAGCTAGGGTGCGAAGAGCCGCGCCTGATCTGGAGGGCGGGCACCTGTCCGCGGCGGCGGATCTCGCCCGCACAATCAACCCCCGGTTGCTCCTGGAATGTCAGGACTGGTTCGGTGGAGCGGGTGATGGGATTCGAACCCACGACATTCTGCTTGGGAAGCAGACACTCTACCCCTGAGTTACACCCGCTCAGCGCGGCTTCCCGCTGAGCCAAGATTCTACCAACCGGTCCTTCGATTGACAAACGCAGCGTCCCCCCAATCCGCCGCCTAAGTCTGCGTCGGTCCACGCCACCGACCACATCCATCTGACCGGTCCGCCACTCCACGGCGGGCAGGCGCGGCGGAGAATGCAGGGGGGAGAGGGCTGCCTGGCTGCGCTCAGTTGCACCTGCCAGTCCAGCGTTCCAATCGATAGACGACGAATCTGGGTCCCCCACGTGTCTCTATTCGGAGAAGACGCCCGCGGTCATAGTAGAGGAAGACACGTTCGTGCTGATCAGAAGAGACGCCCGCGGTCATAGTAGAGGAGGACACGTTCGTGCTGATCAGAAGAGACGCCCGCGGTCACAATAGAGGAGGACACGTTCGAGCTGATCAGAAGAGACGCCCCCGGTCACGGTGGAGGAGGCCACGTTCGTACTGATCAGAAGAGACGCCCCCGGTGGTAGTAGACGAGGACACGTTCGTGCTGATCAGAAAAGACGCCCGCGGTAAATGCCGAAGAGGACACGTCCGGCTAACCAGAACAGACGCCCCCGGTGGTAGTAGAGGAGGACACGTTCGTGCTGATCAGAAGAGACGCCCGCGGTCATAGTAGAGGAGGACACGTTCGTGCTGATCAGAAGAGACGCCCGCGGTCATAGTAGAGGAGGACACGTTCGTGCTGAGCCCAGTCGAAGTACGGACGTGTCCGGCCCAATCCCGGCGCCGGCAGAATTCCCCCACTCCATGGAGGCGCGGAGCCCCTACCCTAACTCCTCCGACCGAACCAGGCCCTCCAGCTCCGGAAGCTCGTCCAGCGGGATCACCTCTCCCCTAGACTCGAAGGTCTCGATGAGCCGACGAAGATCGTCCGGCACGCGCCTGGATGCCTCCACTTCAGCGTCGAAGTTGACGTTGATGATCTCAGCCCGCAGGATCGCCCGGTCCGTTCCTGCCTGGTAGATTTCTATGAGAGACGTGAAGCTGGAGTTTCCGATGGCCGAAACCTTCCAGCACACCTCGAGAACGTCGTCGAGCCGGGCCGGGGACACGTACTCAAGAGTGGCCTTCGCCGTGGCGGTGTCAAAGTGCGCCCGGGTCTCCGGGTCGTATAGCCGGATGCCCAGGTTTCTGAAGTAGGCGGCTTGAGCGACCTCGATGAACGACAGGTACATGCCGTTGAGCGCGATTCCCTGAACGTCGCAGTCCGACCAACGGACACGCACCCTGCAGCTGAATCTGAAGTCCTCTCTACCCATCCGCGATCCTCACCATGCTCCTACACTAACAGACAGGATACACACGATTACTACGAGATGCTCCACCCCTTGAGACCTCATCGACTATCCTGTCAATCCCGTGCATCTACCCAACAGCCCCTCTCACTCCTCACTCCTAAACAAAGTTGACACGATTTTCAGCCCAAAGTTATACTCGACACCGTGGCCTTGCAACTGGAATCAACGTGTACCGTCATCCACCCCGACGGCCTCGAGGTCGAGGTCTCGTCGGGGAGCATGACGAGGCTGGCGGGAGTGTCAAAGGCGCTCGCCGGCGCGGAGGGGATACACCTCGCGATAGCGACGATCCCGCCGGGATGTGCCTCGAGCACCCACTACCACGCCAACTGCGAGTCCGCGATATACGTAGTCAGCGGAAGCGGGAGATTTCTATCGGGCTCAGCACTCGAACGATCAGACCAGATCGGACCTGGTGACTTCATCTACGTGCCGCCGAACTCGGTGCACCAGCCGATCAACGACAGCCTCACGGAACCGCTGCAGATGATTGTAGCCAGGAACGCCCCGGTCGAGATCGTCGTCGAGTACGATCCGGAAACAGCTCAGGCCACTGCCTGACGACACCCTTCAGTGGGCCATTAGCTCAGACGGTTAGAGCGCAGTCCTGATAAGACTGAGGTCCGTGGTTCGAGTCCACGATGGCCCACTCATCATCCGCATTTTTGGCTCTTCCCCACGTAGGCGTCCGAGTCGTTCCCGCGTCCTGTCAGATTCGAATCTTGCCGCGGCCATCAGAATAAGCTAGTCTGAGACCTAGTCAGCTTAGTTCGCGTCGAGGTGTACCATGGGTAGAGTGTGGCCGGTCCAGGATGCCAAGTCGAAGTTCAGCGAGCTTCTCGACACCGCGATGGCCGACGGGCCGCAGATCGTGACAAAGCGAGGCGTGGAGGCCGCCGTGGTCCTCCCTATCGAGCAGTGGCGGAGGTTGGAGCGGATGACCAAGCCGGACCTGAAAGAGCTGCTCCTGGCTTCAGAGGCGAGGACCGAGGAGCTGACACCGCCTAGAGCGGCGCGCCGGCATCGTGCGCCGCTGGCGGTCGAGTAGCTCCATGTACCTACTGGATACCAATGTTGTCTCCGAGCAGAGGCGTCCACGGCCTCACGGCGGCGTCCTGGACTGGATCTCCCACGTACCTGCCGAGCAGCTCTACATCTCCGCCGTCACCGTCGGCGAGATACAAGCCGGGATAGAGATCACCCGCGAACAGGATGAGGCCAAGGCCCAATGACCACGACACCAAAACGGCGGGCGAAGACCCAATCCAACGCCAACTGAGAGTCCACGGTATACGTAGTCAGCGGAAGCGGGAGATCTCTATCGGGCTCAGCACTCGAACGATCAGACCAGATCGGACCTGGCGACCTCATCTACGTGCCGCCGAACTCGGTGCACCAGCCGGTCAACGACAGCCCCTCGGAGCCGCTGCAGATGATCGTAGCCAGGAACGCCCCGGTAGAGATCGTCGTCGAGTACGACGTCGAGAGCAGCCAGCCAACTCCCTGACACCCCCTCAGTGGGCCATTAGCTCAGACGGTTAGAGCGCAGTCCTGATAAGACTGAGGTCCGTGGTTCGAGTCCACGATGGCCCACCAAACTTGACGAAATCAAGAACCTTCACGCTGCGGTTCAAGCTGGCGGTATAGGGAAGCGCTGTCCCTTCTACAGCGAACTCAGACGGTCGCCCAGCCTTCAGACAGCACTTCTGCCTGTTCCAGCACGGTCTGCGTCGCCCTCTCCTGCTTGTCGGGCGGGTAGCCGTGTTTGCGCAGGATGCGGCGGACCAACCGCCGGAGATTTGCTCGGACATTCTCCCGCAGCGTCCAGTCGATAGTGACGTTGTTTCGAACAGTCTCGACCAGTTCACGGGCTATGTCGCGTAGGGTTTCGTCGCCCAGCACCTGCACTGCGCTGTCGTTGGTTTCCAGCGCGTCGTAGAAGGCCAGCTCGTCATCGCTCAGGCCCAGTTGCTCGCCGCGGGCGTTGGCCTCCCGCATCTCCTTTGCAAGCTCAATCAACTCCTCGATGACCTGTGCCGCCTCTATCGCTCGGTTCTGGTAGCGGCGCAGGGTCTGCTCCAACATCTCCGCGAAAGACCGAGCCTCAACGACGTTCTTGCGACGGCGGATATTCAACTCACTCTTGAGTAGCTTCTGTAGAAGCTCGACGGCGAGATTGCGCTGAGGCATTCCTTGCACCTCAGCCAGGAACTCGTCGGAGAGCACCGAGATGTCCGGCTTGTCCAGACCTGCGGCGGCAAAGATGTCCAGCACTCCCTCGGAGGCCACCGCCCGCGAGATGATCTGGCGCACGGCCAGGTCCAGGTCTTCCTCGGGGCGGGCCTCTCCTGTTGCCCGCTTAGACAGCGCCGCCCGCACCGCCTGGAAGAATCCCACGTCGTCCCGAATGCGAAACGTCTCCGGGTGCGGCACGGCTAAGGCGAAGGCTTGCGACAGCTCGCGTACGGCGTTCAGGCAGCGTTCCTTACCGTCATCCTGGGCTAAGACGTGCTCCTGAGCGGGCGGCAACAGTCCCAACCGGTCCTGTGCGTTGCCCGTGGTCCACCGCGACCAGTCGAAACCGTGGAACAGGGCGCAGCACACGTCGTACTTTTCCAGCATCACCGCCACTGCTTCGTCCTGGTCCAACGCCGTCCGCCCCGTACCCCCGCTCTCGGTGTAGGTGGCAAGCGCCTGCTTCAGGTCCTGGGCCAGCCCCAGGTAGTCCACGACGAGGCCGCCAGGCTTGTCCTTGAAGACCCGGTTGACGCGGGCAATGGCCTGCATCAGTCCATGGCCTCGCATCGGCTTGTCCACATACATAGTGTGCAGGCTCGGCGCGTCGAAGCCCGTCAGCCACATGTCCCGTACCAACACGATTTGCAGAGGGTCACTGGGGTCGCGGAACCGTTGGGCCAACTCCTCTCGGCGGGCCTTGTTCCTGATGTGCGGTTGCCAGTCCAGAGGGTCAGAGGCAGAGCCGGTCATTACCACCTTGACGGCTCCCTTGTCGTCATCGTCGTCGTGCCAGCCGGGGCGCAGCCGAACCAGCTCCATGTAGAGGTCGATGCAGATGCGCCTGCTCATACAGACGATCATCGCCTTGCCATCTATGGCCCCTAGCCGTTGCTCAAAGTGGGCCACGATGTCCTCGGCAATCTGCTTCACCCGGTTCTCCGAGCCAACGACGGCCTCCAGCTGTGCCCACTTCGTCTTGAGCCTCTCCCTGCGCTCCACCTCCTGGCCCTCGGTGGCCTCCTCGAAATCCGGGTCTATCTTGGGCCTCTCGTGCTCATCTAGCGCCAGCTTGGCGAGACGGCTCTCGTAGTAGATAGGCACCGTGGCCCCGTCCTCGACGGAACGTTGAATGTCGTAGATGCTGATGTAGTCCCCAAACACGGCGCGGGTGTTGGCGTCCTGAAGCTCGATGGGCGTACCAGTGAAGCCGACGAACGACGCGTTGGGCAGTGCGTCCCGCATGTGTCGGGCGAAACCGTTGATGAAGTCGTACTGGCTGCGGTGGGCCTCGTCGGCGATGACGACGATGTTGCGCCGCTCCGATAGTGTGGGATGAGTGTCGCCTTTCTCTTCCGGGAAGAACTTCTGGATGGTGGTGAACACCACTCCCCCGGCGTTCACCGACAGCTTGCGGCGCAGGTCGGCGCGACTCTCGGCCTGGGTTGGCGGCTGGCGCAACAGATCCTGGCAACGCGAGAACGTGCCGAATAGCTGGTCGTCGAGGTCATTGCGGTCCGTGAGCACCACGACTGTCGGGTTCTCCATCGCCGGCTCCCGGATGACGGCCCCGGTGTAGAAGGCCATCGTGAGGCTCTTACCCGACCCCTGGGTATGCCACACCACCCCGATGCGGCGGTCGCCGGGCTCCCCGCCTGGCTTGCGTCCGGCTTCGTAACGTCCCTGTTCTTCGGCGACCCGCGCCTCTGTGCGTTGCAACTCCGCAGCCCGCAGGGTCTCATCAACCGCAACCCTGACGGCGTGGAACTGGTGATAGCCCGCCATCTTCTTGACCAGCGCGCCGCTGCCGTCGTCCTCGAACACGATGAAGTCCCGGACCATGGCGAGGAAGCGGTCCGGCTCGAAGACGCCCTCCAACATCACCTGAAGCTCTGTGAGGTGTGGGTCAGCCAGCGTCTCCCCGGTGACGGTGCGCCAGGGCTTGAACCACTCCCGCCCGGATGTCAGCGTGCCGATGCGAGCCTCGGTTCCATCGGAGACCACCAGCGCATCGTTCATGGAGAACAGGGTTGGCAGCTCCGACTTGTAGGTCTGAAGCTGCTGCCACGCCGTCCAGATAGTGGCGTCCTCGTCGGCGGGGTTCTTGAGCTCTACCACGCCCAGGGGCAAGCCGTTGACGAACAGCACGACATCTGGCCTGCGCGTGTTCCTGTTATCGGTTACGGTGAACTGGTTGACTGCCAACCAGTCGTTGTTGGCGGGGGTGTCGAAGTCGATGACCTGTACCTGCGCGCCTCGGATGCGCCCCTCGCCGTCCCGATGCTCCACCGTCACGCCATCGACCAACATCCGGTGAAAGGCCCGGTTGCGCGCCTCCAGCGTCGATCCTTCCGGGCGGGTGAGCTTGCGGCAGGCATCGTCCAGCGCGGATGCTGGAAGGCTAGGATTCAACGCGGCGAGGGCATCCCGCAGCCGACGCTCAAGGACCACTTGGCCATATTCGTAGCGCGCAGCGTTTGGGGTGTCGGGGGCGATGTCCGGACCGTGCGCCACCTGCCACGCTAGGCCGATCAACCAGTCCAGGGCGGCCTGCTCAACGTCGGCTTCAGTGATAGTCGCCATCAACCCACATTTCCTGGCTCTTGGCTAAGCTGAGCCGAGTGTTCTTCGATGATCGCTTCCACGGCAGGTTCCAGATCGAGCAGTTCGACGTGGCTTTCGCCTTCTTGCTCAAATACGTATCTCCAATAAACGAAGTCATCTTTGTGAACAGCTATGACCTGTTCCATCGTGGTTGCCCGACCATCGTAAATGCTTGACCACTGTCGTATACGCTGAAATCGGCGTTCAAGAGATTTGCGTGTCGTGCACTGCAATTCCTCAAAGAGTTTCGATAAGTCATGAACCCAATCCGCCTCTTTACCAGTCTCTTGCAAATACAAGCTTTTGAGCGCAACCTCTGCGGCGAACGCCCGCAACAGAATCGCAGAGAAGAAACAGCCTGAGGCTTACAGCGGGTCTGGGTTCGGTACCTTGGCTACGACATTGAGAAGGTCTTGCATATGTTTCGCCGCCCAGAGAAGAGACCTTGCTTGGCCCGCAGCTAAGTCAGTCTTCATTAAAGCCTCTTTCCGAGGCCGGACAGACGGCTAAGAGCGGCGGATTCCCCATCGGCCTCAGTGATAGTCGTCATTTCGTCCAGTCCATGATGCCAGCGATGGCTAGAATAATCATGATTGCCAAGACCACATGCAGTCGGGCGAAGAGGATAGGTATCCATCGCTCGATGGTGGTCACTGCCCGATAAGTCTTACCCTGCCCTTCTTCAGCCAACTTCCATTCATACCTGTACATCGCGGCTGGCAGATGCTGCTCGAACTCGTGAATCACATCGAACTTGATGCGATTCAGGTCAGCGTGTGACTTGATAATCAGATACCAGAGCAAGGATACGGGAATACCTATGACAGGAATAAGTAGCGTCCAGTAGTCCTGGCCGAAGTTTGCGGACTGTAGTCCGTACAGCGCAACCAGCGCGGCGTTGATGGTCAGCAGGTAGCGGTTTGATGTGACACGGCGTGAGCTAACATTCTCAGCAGATTGCACGTAGAGCTTGTACTGCTCCAAGAGGTCTGAGACGAAGGAATCACCGTATGACTCCTTCTCTTGTCGAATCAGGCCCTTGTCTGGCTGCTCATCCATCTGGCTATCTCGCACCAGCAATGAGATTCTTTAGGTTCTCCCAGGTCCATTTGTATATCTTGTCTGAACTGCGTGCCATCGCAGGCTTGGTGCAGTTCCCACGAGGACGGCCCCACAACGGGAAGTACGGATTCTCTTCTTCTTGGGTAATTGTCAATTCGGCGGCAACCGCCTTCGCTGTATGAGCGTGTTCCCCGCATATAACGATGGTGAGATCGGTCCTACGTATCCGGTCCCTGACCTTAGCCCGCCAATTGCCCTCAAATGGCTCCTTGACTGACCAGTCCGCGATTGCGAACGGCGAGTTAGGATTCTTTGCTTGACCCACCAATGCGTCCCTAAGTTCTTCATCGTGGTCGTAGTCGAAGCTGATGAACGCTCGCTTCATGGCCATAGTTCACTGCACCTCCGAAGTATAGTCATCTGTTTCGTCAACTGAGGGCAAAGGCTGCTAGGCCCAGCCCTGGGGTCCTCATTGCGGGCGAGGCCCAATGGCCAGTCAAGCATGATCTGTTCAACGTCAGCTTCGGTGAGCGTGGCCATCTACAATCAGCTTCCCCCGACTCTTGTGCGGCTGGACGCCCTGTACCGCTCTGGTGTGTGGGGCACCAATCCGATCTCATACCTGCGCCGGTCAACCACCTCAAGGAATGGCAATATCTGGTCGTCGGGCACGACTATCTTCCCTTGGACATCTTCAAGATAGACACTTGTTCCGTGGCAGAGTGACTCAAGCGCCGACTTATCCAGATTCTCAGCGTACCCGTTGGTGCGGATCGATGCCAAAAGGCTTGCAGCGCGAGAGTGACTGGCAGCATAGTCTTCCACGTTCTCCCAATCAACGTAAGTTACCGACTGAGCAATTGCAGCTACATTCTGTGGCACGGCCTCCGCGATTGCTTCCTCGATTTGGCCTAAGAGTTTGAAACTATTGGGGTAGATGATGTGAACTGTATCGGCGTCCACAATGACGTCAAAGTCGGCATTAAGTTGAAAGATGGGACCATCAATGACTCGAAGCGCGTCGCTAGCCAGTGACAGGATGCGGTTTTGCTTGTTAAGAGCGCCCTTGAACTGTGTCGCCCTTCTCAGAGCGGTCAATTGCTTGCCGTCTGCATCCCATAGTCGAGCGAAGTAACAAAAGCACTTGGTCATCCAATCCAGGTAGTCGTTCGCAGTTGTCAGATTCGGTGCCTCATGAAGCATTCTAAGACGACGCGCGAGGTCGTCATCGATGGGTAACGTCAGATACTCTCCACTCGCGTACTTTTCAGCAGGATTGAAGGTAGATGGTGATTCCACGCTAGCTTCCATCTTCTGACAGGTACCTGCAACCATCCCTTGAAGTGTTGTTTGCACGCCCAAGTGAACGGGCACCACAGCGTATGTTCTGTCCGACCCAACGTAGCGACCGACACCAAACTCTGTTGTCTCAACGTTCTCAATGTCGAAATTCAGATTCGTTGGCTCTTCTCCAAGTAGACAGTGTTGCTCAAGCGGAATGCCACGAGTCTTTCGTCTGGCTCCACCGTCGAACGGCGAGTGATTAGAGCGAAATGCACCATGCTTGGATGCTCGCTGTCCCCTTCAGGAGACAGCACATTCAAGATGCGATATCCACGAAGCGCGAAGACTATGTTCATGTAGTGGTAATTTAAATGCCAGAATAGGAAAACTATGAACACTAACGCTGCAAGGAGCGCGAAGAAGTCCCTCCAAGCATCGACGTTCTGCCTATAGAAGGGAAGGAGGATCGCAAACAGGTAAACGAGGACATGCCCCCGGTGGTCCTCTGTTTTGCCGACTACCAACGAACGTGTGTCATTTTGCCTTCTTGCGATCACTTCTCTTAGCAGCAAAAAGCCCGTTGGTAGGATTGCCATCACGAGACAGCCGGTAACGAAGTACATGTCAGGGATCAAGTTCGTGCCTCGGATGCTCCATAGGAAGAACAAAGGAGACATGCTGCTCAAGACCATGATGAACCGAGCCAGCTTTAGCCCTTCGGCGTGTGGGCCTCGCTTCAACGAAGTCATCTGACTGCATCCTGGCGAGCAAAGTTGTGATTATCCGCCCGCACTTTCCCCGACACCAACCCCGGCAGCAGCGCATCACGCTGGGCAGCGAGGGCAAGTGATTCTTGGCAGTTGACCTCAATCTGAGCGAATAGAGGGCTGACCAATGCGCTGAACCTATTCCAGAATTCAGTGGGCGGGCCGGGTAGAGGGTAAGGAGCCAATGCGTCAACTTGGACTCGCTGCCGCCCCGACGTTCCCGTCATGCTCTGGAGGGCGTGTTCCCGAAACCCGTCGTTGCGGGCTAGGAGGTATGTGTATTCGGGCGGAACAGGCGGAACGGCCCGCAACACTATGAACTCCGTCGATCCCCAACCCACCATACCCTTCGCTAGCGATTGGACAAAGGCCGTCTTGCCGTTTTCCAAGCAGGGAGTTATTCGGGCCAGCAGAGTATCGCCGTTGCGGAAGCGCGTACCTGATTTGTACTCTCTCAAAACCGGGTTATCCGGACTGGAGCCAGAGGTAGGCAGGGCAGCCATGTCGAGGTACGGGGCCAAGGTGCCCCGCTTCATCGGTTCTCGGGGATTCAGCTCCACCACCTCCCCCACCGGCTTCACATCCCACCCCTCCGGGATCTCCCCGAGCTCCGAGTCCACAAGCTGGTCAGGGAACAGGTCGTAATGCTCGGCGGGGAGGCCGGGGAGGGATTTGCCGCGATGCCAGCGGCCCTTCATCTTGGCCCGCACCGGCTCGAAGTCGACGAACCACGACTTGAACAGCGCCCGTGCCATCGCCTCCAGCGTCTCGTTCATCCGGCGGTTGAGCTCTATCTTGTCGTCCAGTGTGCCGAGGACGTGGGCGATGGCTCGCTGCTCTTTCACGCTCAAATCTGGGTAAGGAATGTCAGCAATCTGACTTGCGGATACGTTAGGGAAGGTTGATCCAGTGGCCGCAGTGAGCAGTTCTGGCAGCGCGACTTCAATCGCTCCCCGCAGCAGAGGTTGCAGCGTCAGATCTTCCGTGTGTCGAATGGCAGCCACGCCGCGACCAATAGCGTACTCCTGATCAGCCCAATTCATACGGCCTGTGGTCGATCCTCGCACACAAAACAGCACATCGCCCGGTTGGGCAAACTTTCGAGGGTCGCTGGTGAACTGAACTGGTACGGGATGATGCGGACCAAATTCTGTCGGACCGTTCAGAAGGGCGACTCCAGCCTCATCGGACACGGTGCTCCCAGGTGGTGACTGTCCCATGACTATTGTGGCGACATCGCCAAGCTTAACTTCGTTCCCCCGTCCGTTACTTCCGGCCAGAGGTATAGTGTTGGTGTTAGCCCCATCCATGAGCAGAGGAACCCTCTGCGACTTCACGATCTGCCTGAATGAGTCCCCAATCCTGTTCAAGTCCACAACGTCAACCGTGTAGGGAAGAGTTGAATCCTCGAAAGCGTCCTTCAGCGTTCCCAACACTTTGTGGCTCAGACCGTTGTCGCCCTCCACGGCCAGGTCCAAGTCTGAAGAGTCCTTCGTGCTCCAATTCGCGCGGCTCCCGAACACCCAGACCTTGACACCCGCGGACAGATGCTCGCGAAGGATGCCCCGCACGATTTCAAGATGGTCGGGCCGGATGTCCACCGGGCTAGTCAAGTGACTCGTTCCTCTCATGGAGTCGATTCAGGAGATAACGGGCCTCTTGGAGGAAGTCCGGAGCACTCTCAAATACCTCCTGCGCCTTCTCTTCGTTGTAGGTGTGACTGGTAGTGCCTCGGTTCCTGCGAAACTCCAGCCACTCAGGGAGCTCTGACCTGAGAAGGGCTTGCCTGTAGGCTTCGCGGATGACGTCGTTGAAGACGAGCTCGTCGATCTCCGCGGGATTGGCAGAGGCAAGCTCCAAATAGCGCCTCAGCATCCTGAATGACAGCTCGTAGGTGAACTCGAACGCTTGGATTACGGCGGCCCTCAGATGCCTCTTAAGGCGAGGGTGGTCCGACGCCAAGTCGGAGTTGTAGATGTCCAGCGCCTCTTCCAACTGGGCGACGGCGTCTTCCAGGGGTGTCAAATCCAGCTTCATCAGGCGTCCTCTATCTCCCAAATCCCAAGCGCGTCAGGTTCTCCTCGATCGATGCGTCCAGCCGTTGGGCCTCGGCCTGCTGTTCCCGCCACTGGGCTGACAGACTGGCCATCTTCTCCTCCAAGGGTTCGCCGTCGTCCTCCTGCGGAGCCGCGCCGACGTAGCGGCCGGGGGTAAGGACGTGACCGTGCCTTCGAATCTCCTCCAACGTCGCGCTCTTGCAGAAGCCCGGTACATCGGCGTACCCGTCCATGCCTTCCTTCCCACGCCAGGCGTGGTAGGTGTCGGCGACACGGGCGATGTCCTCCTGGGACAGGTCACGACGCGTGCGGTCGAGCATGTAGCCCAGCTTACGGGCGTCGACGAACAGGGTCTCGCCTAGGCGGTTCCCTTCCTGCCGCCCCCGGCGCAGGAACCAGAGGCAGGCGGGTATCTGGGTGGACCGGAACAGCTGGCCCGGCAGGGCGATGATGCAGTCGACCAAGCCGGCTTCAATGATGTTCTTGCGTATCTCACCCTCGCCGGACTGGTTCGACGACATGGAGCCGTTGGCAAGGACAAAGCCTGCAATGCCTCGTGGCGCAAGGTGGTAAAGGAAGTGCTGAACCCAGGCGAAGTTGGCGTTGCCGGCAGGCGGGACGCCGTGCTCCCACCGCTTATCGTCACGCAGTCGGTCGCCACCCCAATCGGAGACGTTGAAGGGCGGATTGGCCAGGATGTAGTCGGCCCGCAGGTCCGGGTGGCGGTCGTTGCGGAAGCTGTCGCCGTGCTCGATCTGCCCCTCTATGCCCCGGATCGCCAGGTTCATCCTGGCCATGCGCCAGGTGGTGTAGTTGGACTCCTGGCCGTAGATGGAGATGTCGCCCTTGGCTCTGCCCGCGTTCCCGTTGCCGCTGCCGTGGGCACGTATGAACTCCACCGACTGAACGAACATGCCGGAAGAACCGCAGCACGGGTCGTACACACGGCCCTGGTACGGTTCCAGCATCTCAACGAGAAGGCGCACGACGGAGCGCGGGGTGTAGAACTCGCCGCCTTTCCTGCCCTCGGCCAGGGCGAACTGCTCCAGGAAGTACTCGTAGACGTTGCCCAGCACGTCCGTGGCGCGGGCTTCGGCGCCGCCGACCTTGATGTTGCTCACCATGTCGACCACCTGCCCCAAACGGGTCTTGTCCAGTGCGGGCCGGGCGTAATCCTTGGGCAGCACGTCCTTGAGCGCCGGGTTGTCCCGTTCGATGGCGACCATGGCGTCGTCGACCAATCGCCCGATGTTGGGCTGGCGAGTCTGGTTCTTGAGATACTGCCAGCGTGCCTCGGGAGGCACCCAGAAGATGTTCTCAGCGATGTACTCGTCCCGGTCCTCAGTGGCGTCCTTACCCCATTCGGCGAGCACCTCAGCGTGCCGTTCCTCAAAGGCGTCGGAGATGTACTTGAGAAAGACAAGGCCGAGTACGACGTGCTTGTACTCGGCGGCGTCCATGCTGCCCCGCAGGGTGTCGGCCATGCGCCAGTATTCGGCCTCGTGGCCCGTGTTGATGGCATCGTCTTTTGGCTTTGCTGTCTGGGTAGTAGCCACTGTGCTTATCTCACTCGTCTTCCTTTGGCTCGCCACTTCGCGACTTCCTCCCTGGCATTCTTGCCACCGGGTCCATAGCCGTGACGGTCCAGAAACTCCGGTACTCCGCCGTACTCGACGGAGATCACCGCTGACTCGGCGGTCTTGTCGTGGCCCGGCAGGAAAAATGAGCCAATGGCCGTATCGCTGCCGCACCCGCACCAGCATTCGCCCGTCGGCAGCAGGCGGTCGGTTGAAGCCATTGTCATCTCCCTCCCAAAAAGCTAGGCTGAATAGCCTTGGATACTGTCCAAGGATACGATCCAAGGCTGGCTCAAGTCAATGCCGTTCGCCAGTCAAGGAGGCTAACCCAACACTACGCTCGACTCTTTGCTACAAAGTCGACTTGGGCACAATGGCTTACAAGGCATTACGTAAGATTTCCTTCCCGACGAAAATGGAAGTTGGGCGACTGTCTATTGGAGAACGACGCGAACACGGCAAAGTGTGGAACTAGGACCTTAGCTTGGCTCTCACCGAACGACAGCTACTCGACGCCCTCAGCCGGACGCCGTTCGTCGATTCGACGGAGCTGACGGGTATTCTCGGCGAGCCGCACGCCACGGTCCACCGAACCTGACCGAACTACTCGCCGACAGCATCGTCGGGAGGGTCAACCACGGCACCGCACACCTGCCGTCGAGCCAGAGGTACCACCTGACGACGCAGGGAATTCGTGAAGCCACTGAAGTCCTCGGCTTTGCGACTCCCTCGGACTTCGTGCGGGCCTACCCCGCGTCCAGGGAGTGGCTGACGCTGCTCATCCGCAGGATGGACGCGGTGGCCAGCCTCTACCGTCTCGCGGCCTCGATGTCCCCCGGCATCGACGGGCTCCGGTCCCGTGTTGAGTTCCACCGCAGGGGGCGCTTCGACGCCACCATCACGCTCCACGACGGCCGTAACTTCGGCATAGTCCGCCAGGGGCTGGCTCTGCGGCGCCGATCTCTCTACGACCGGCTTGAGGGCCATAGCGGAGTACGACTACAGGCGCCGCCCCGCCACCGTCCTGATCCTGACGCCCAGCGTCTGGGAGCAGAGGCTGACGACGAGGTTCTGCGAGGACAGGAACATCCGAGACTGCTACGTCGCCGAGGAGTCGAGGGACGCGCTCGAAAGACGGGACCTCCGCGTTCTGTAGCAGACATCGTTCCTATTCGGCAGTTAGTACCATACATTCGAGTTCGTAAGTTCCCAGGGCAGCCGCAACAGAGGGCTGCCCACAGAGTCGCGGAGTCGGGAGCGGGGCATTGACACCCAATCCAGAGCGGACGGTGCAGGCTGCGCCCGCCTTCGGCATCAGTTTGTCGGCGAAGCGGACGCTCGACGTCGTGACCGACCACCCGATGACTCCTCGTGAGCATCTGGCCCGCTGGCTCGGCGTCTCGGAGGGACGGATCAGTCAGATGATGCACAGCCTCGTCGATACCTGGGGCCTTGTCGACGGACAAGGACGACGTGGAGACACCCGCTACACGCTGTCCGCCGAGGGCATACGCTACGTCACCCACAGGGACCGTGCCCAGCTGCCCACCACGCAGGGCATCTGGAGCACGGCCCTCACGACGGACCGCCAGGGTCGGAGGCGGCATCTGGGCCACCGGATCGACACGTGGGCGCGGCAGACAAAGCACGCCGACGGCGTGACAAGGTTCCTGTCTGAACTCGCGGCGGAGGCTAGGGCCATGTCCGGAAGCGAGGTGCTGTGGTCGGTACCGACAGCGAGGTCTGACCGCGGCTTCAACTAGGGCTGATCGGCTATTGATCCCGACACCGCGGGGAAGGTGGTGGCCGGTGAGCTACGGGCCTCCCGCGCCGATAGTCATGCTGCCTCCCGATCCCGTGCCAACCCTTGCGATACAATCACCGCGGTGGCACAACGAACCGGGCAGGTTACCATCCGCGAATTCGTACGGATCCAGAGAGACTGGGTCCAGTCAGGAGACGGATATCCAGAGAGCGGCCAAGACTGGCATTGCAATCCTCGTTCTGGGGACTCTGCTGGCTTCAGTGGGGTGCGGGCCGAAGCCTCCAAGTACATCGTTGCTGGAGGCCATCGACGAGCACGACGTGGCAGTGGTGCGAGAGCACATGGAGTTCGGGACGGACCCGAACGAGACGTTTATTCCGCCTGGATACGACTTTGCTGGGGCATCCGCGCTGCACCTGGCGGTCCTGAAGGACAACGAAGCGACCGTCAACATCCTGCTCGACCATGGGGCTGACATCGACATCAAGGCGAGGGAAACGTACCAGGGCACTCCCCTCGACTGGGCCGCATTCTGGGGAATAAAGGACATGGTCGTACTGCTTGTTGAGAAGGGCGCAGACATCAACTCAACGACAGTAGTGGAGTCCACTCCCCTGGACGCCGCGGGAGCCGACAATCCCTTTGTGATGGTCGGCGACCTGGACCGGTTCCTGAAGAACCGGGCGGTCATCAGGGAATACCTCGCCAGCAACGGCGGGAAGTCGGGACTTGAGTAGAGGCTTCACCGATAGCAACGTAAGCGCGCCGCCCGTTCCCGATCGATACCATGGCCTCGATGGCCTCAGAGGGTTCGCGATGCTACTGGGCATCGTCCTGCATGCGTCGCTGCCCTACGTCTCACGTATGGCGGAGTTCGAGCACATCTGGCCGGCGGACGACGACCAGTCGACCCTGATGTTTCTCGTCTTCGACTTCATCCACACCTGGCGGATGCCGACGTTCTTCCTGCTCGCGGGGTTCTTCGCCCATCTCGTGCTGGACCGTCGCTCCACGTCGGTCTTCGTGCTGGATAGGTTGAAGAGGATCGCTCTCCCGCTGGTGCTGTTCGGGGCGGTAATGGCGGTGATAATCCCGCCGATCTGGGTCTACGGATGGTCCGGCGTCATTTCCCTCGATATGTTGCACGATGTGCTACAGGAGAGGCGGGATCTCGAATCCAGTGGTGGACTCGTTGCCCACCTGTGGTTTCTTTACTACCTGCTGCTGACGTACGCTGCGCTGATAGCCCTCCGGTCGCTGGGAAGGCTCTTGTATGCGCAGACGATCGTCCGTCCGGCGGCCTGTCTTCCCCTTTGCACCCACCTCGCCAACGCCGTCTACACGAGGATACCACTGCTGCTGATACTGGGAGCCGCGCTCCTGCTCGTCCTACGGGCCGGCAACGAGTCAAAGCCTCTCTGGCCGCTGAACGTCGCGGACGTGCTATACGGCATGCTGCTCTTCTTCTATGGGTACGGGCTCTACGCTAGACGGAAGCTGATCGATAGTCTGAAGGGGACCGGAACGTTGGCCGCGCTCTGGGCCAGCGCGGCAGCGGTGTTCTTCGTACACCTCTTGCTGCTCGGGGCGATGGATGACGCGTCGAAGCAGGGCGTCGACAAGGAGACAATCGAACTCCTGTGGCTGATGGAGGCCGCTTTTTACGGAGCGTCGGCGGCCTTGTTCAGCGTCGGGTTAGTCGGGCTATTCGAGCGGTTTCTGCGCTCACCTCGCGCGTGGGTCCGCTGGCTCGCAGACTCGTCGTACTGGATATACATCATCCATCTGCCGGTTGTGGCCTTCCTGACGTTCTATCTTGCCCACCTCGACAGGCAGGGTTGGCTGAAGTACCTGACAGGCTTCAGCTGGAGCTCGGAGTTGAAGTTCTTGGCGGCGTGCTTCGTGACCGGAGTCCTCGGGATTGTGACCTACAGGTGCCTGGTTAGGTACACCCCCCTCGGGACAATGCTGAACGGAAAGAGGACTAAGGGATCTTCATAGCATTCGCGGTGATCGCCACCACCTCGCATGGACCGGAACCTCTTGTCGACTTGATGCGAATGCTACAAGGAATCACCGACTCAAAAGCCCTGCATTCAGTCAGCCCAGGGCCACCCGTTTCCCCGCCTGAACCCCCGTAGTCCGAATGTCTGTCGACGTGTGGTGACCTGTGGTACGGTTGCTCCCAGAAGACTACGAGGATGTTGAGGATGAATGTCATCTGGGTAGTCGCCGACACGTTCCGCAGGGACCACGTGGGCGCGTACCGCAACACAAAGATCCGGACACCGTCCCTCGACGCGCTGGCAGCCAGCTCGGTCAGATTCGACGGTCACTACGCCGCCGGATTTCCGACGATGCCAACGCGGGCAGACCATCAAACTGGGCGCTGGACGATGTCGTTTATGGGATGGGAGCCCCTTCCAGCCGGGGTCACAACGTTGGCGGAGATCCTGGCCGGTCGCGGTTTTCACACAGCCGCGTCAGTCGACACGCCATACTACCTGAGGGACGGGATGAACTATGACCGGGGATTCCAGTCCTTCTTCATGAACCGGGGCCAGGACACGATGTGGTCTCTTGTCCCTCAGCCCGGCTACCATCATGAGTCCCTGGACGTCCGGGCGGCGTGGCGACACGAATCGGACCGGAATGCCCCTAGAACCTTCATGACTGCCATGCAGTGGTTGGAGCATCACTACAAGGAGGACTTCTTCCTCTACATCGACACCTGGGACCCCCATGAACCCTGGGATGCTCCCGCCCACTACACAGAGCTCTACTGGCCGGGATACGATGGCGAGGTGGTGCTGCCGCTGTACGGCAACTGGCATGACGTGCCGGGATACGATGAGGAGCAGCTCCGGAAGGGTCACGCTACCTACTGCGGCGAGATCACCATGGTCGACACGTGGCTGGGTTTCCTGCTGAAGTCCGCGGAGAACATGGGCCTGATGGACAAGACGGTGATCATCTTCACCACCGACCACGGTTTCTATTTCGGCGAGCACGGCGACCTGTTCGGCAAGATGAGCTCCGACAAGTACCCGGACGGGAGTACGTGGTCAGCAGCATCCCCTTCGCAAACCCTGGCGATCCGGTCCGTTCGGTCGACGACCTGCTTCGCCCTCTCGCAGACCATCCGGTCACCACCATCACCTCGGGAGAGTGGAGTCTGCTCTACAGCCCAGAAGAGGGTCGATCGGAGCTGTACAATCTGACCTCCGATCCACATCAGCTTGAGAACGTAATCGGATCCCACTTCGACGAAGCCAGAGAGGTCCATCGACTGCTGGTCGAGTTCATGTATGAAACTGAAGTGCCGGACCGCCTGCTAAGACCTCGATTGGAGCTGCGGATCTGAATCCGCGAACGGTTTAGTCTCAATACGTAACAGTGCCCTAACATACCAGGCGACCGTCTGGCAGAAGGAGTGGAACATGGATCTCGGTGCGTTTTCGATCAGCTTGGCCGTTGAGGACCTCGAAGTCTCAAGAGACTTCTATGAGAAGCTCGGGTTTGAGGTCGTCGGAGGCGATCCTTCACAGAACTGGCAGATCCTCAGGAACGGCGGCCACACAATCGGGATCTTCCAGGGCATGTTCGACAAGAACATAATGACCTTCAATCCAGGTTGGGACAGTGAAGCGCAACCCCTTGAAACGTTCACGGATATCCGCGAGCTGCAGCGGCAGCTCAAGGCGCAAGGTGTAGAGTTGCTCAGCGAGGCAGACGAGGACAGCGCCGGACCTGCCAGCCTTTTCATCGTGGACCCGGACGGCAATCAAATCCTGGTTGACCAACATGTGTAATTGAAAGAAGGGAACCTTCAAGAGGGTGGCTGATCGAGCTCTTTCCACGCTGCTTCCGATCGCAGGTTGGGACGCCAACCGCGCAGCAGACGTAGAGATCGCCGGCGGAATGGACCCGATCTTGCCGACGCCCTTCCGCATTGGGCAGGCAGCCGACGGCGAGCCTGGCCGCCGTAGGACTGGCCGTTTCGGACCTCTGGGATCTCCGTACAGGACGCCGCCAGGCTGTAGGCGTCGATACCCAACAGGCCACGGCGTCGCTGCGGAGCAGCCGGTACATGACACTGGACGGCTCCCCGGTAGATACCAGTCGACACTCTCTGATGGGAGTGTATCCGGCCAAAAACCGACGGTGGAGCTACCTTCACTGCAACTTTCCCAACCACCGTGACGCGGCCCTCCGTGTACTCGACGTCGAGGAGGACCCGAACGCGGTTCGCGAAGCCGTGGCCCGCTGGGACGCCCTCGAGCTGGAGGAAGCGATCATCGCCGCGGATGGAGCCGGCGGGATGGTACGCTCCATGGAGGAGTGGGGCCTGCACCCGCAGGCCGCGGCAGTCGCCACCCTACCCTTATTGGAGATCGAGAGGATCGGTGACAGCCCTCCGGAACCGCTTCCAGACGGCGTCAGGCCTCTATCCGGGGTCAGGGTCCTGGACCTCACCCGGGTCTTGGCGGGACCGACCTGCGCCCGCACCCTCGCCGAACATGGAGCGGACGTGATGAAGATCACCGCTCACCACCTGCCCGGCAGCTCGTCCCAGGAGCTTGACACCGGCCACGGTAAGCTCTCCGCCCACCTCGATCTGAGGGTTAGGAGAGACCTCGAAACCCTAAAGGGCCTCGCGACGAAGGCGGATGTCTTCTCGCAGGGATACCGACCGGGGTCCCTTGCGCGCCGCGGACTCGCTCCCGAAGATCTGGCGAAGCTGCGACCGGGCATTGTTTACGTATCTCTTTCGGCATTCGGCCGAGTGGGGCCGTGGGCCTCGAGGCGCGGCTTCGATACGGTGGTGCAAACCGTGAGCGGTATCACCAGCCGCCAAGGCGAGCTGTTTCCAGGTGCCGAGCCGGGTCCCCAGTTCTACCCGGTCTCGGCCATCGACTATCTGACCGGCTATCTCATGGCGTTCGGAACGCTGGTAGCCCTGGCGCGGCGAGCTCGGGAAGGCGGCAGCTGGCTCGTACGCACATCCCTGGCACAGACGGGACGCTGGCTCGTCGGCCTGGGCCAGGTCCCGGAATCGGAGCTCCTCGATGTAGTCGAGGACTTCTCACCCGAAGAGATCGAGGGCTGGTCGACGGTCTCCAAGGTTCCGGGCGGCTCGCTGCGCCATCTGAGGCCGGTGCTGCGACTCTCCGAAACCCAGCCCCGCTGGGTCAGGCCTACAGTGCCCCTCGGGTATCACGATCCGAAGTGGCCGGCTGATTCTGCGTGTTGAACATCTCTTGTTATGGAACGGGCTGATCCAGTGACGAAAATGCCAACTGCCGACGAGCTGCTGAAACGGGCATCTGAGCTGGTACCGGTCCTCAAAGAGCGGGCGAGCCGACACTGAGAAGATGCGGCGAATCCCTGATCGGACTGTCGCGGACCTGCTCTCCTCGGGGCTCGCTCGGATCGGGGTCCCCAAGAGGTTCGGCGGACTCGACGTGGACTATGGACTGGCGTTGGACGTGGCGGCCGAGCTCGGACGAGGCTGCCCTTCCACCGCCTGGTGCTATTGCCTCTGGGCCGCTCACGCCTGGTTGGTGGGCTACTGGCCGCTGCGGGCCCAGGAGGAGGTGTTCGGGACGAGCCCGGATGTGCTCTGCTCCAGCTCATTGGACACGGGCAAGTCTCACACCGAGTCCATCGAAGGCGGGTACCGCCTGTCAGGGAGGTGGGAGTTCTCCAGCGGCTGCGACTCCGCAAGCTGGTTGATACTCGGCGTTTCCGGCATCGGGGAACGCAACTGGGCTCTCGTGCCGCGCGGCGACTTCGAGATCGTGGATACCTGGTTCGTGTCCGGACTTCGCGGGAGCGGGAGCAAGGACGTTGTGGTCTCCGATGCCTTCGTGCCCTCTCATCGTATGCTGGATGTGACCACGGCGGGCGACGGCGATTGGACCGCCTGGGAGCTGCACGGTCAGGACAGATACCGGGTGCCGGTCCCTGTGCTGTTGGGATGGGACCTGGTAGGGCCCATGTTGGGGATCGCCAGGGGGATGATCGACGAGTTTGTCGCGCGGTTGGAGGGAACATCCGGCCCAGGCAGGACTGCCGACTCTCCAGCTATCCATCTTCGCCTGTCCGAAGCCTCCGCCGAGGTCGACTCGGCGCAGGCGCTGATGGACAGCGACATTCGAGAGATCTTTCGGAAGGCTAGTGAGGGTGAGCTCTTCACGCCGTTGGAGCGGGCCAGGTTCAGCCGGGACAGGGCGTTCGCGACCCAGCTTTGCCTGAAGGCAGTCAACCGGCTATTCGACGTCAGCGGCGGCCACGCCCTCTTCGATTCGGTGGCCCTACAGCGCTTCCACCGCGACGCTCAGGCCGTGGCCCACCGAGACGGCCTAATCATGGACCTGGGCGGCCAGGAATACGGGCGGGTCGCCCTGGGACTTGACCCGGACGGAGCGTCGTAGCCGGTCAAGGCTCTCGTTCGCCACACTGGTGTACCCCTTGTCCTGACTTCGTCTCGCACTCGCACTTGACCGCTCTTGAACCGGGCTCAACAGACGGCGTCTTCAACGTTCGTCCTTCTGATTCGACCCGGAAGGACCGGGCGTGACAACGAACCTGGTTCCAGAACGCACTTCAGTCATCTGCCACCCTGTAGATAACGCCGTCCTCCCCTTCGAAGATGGGTGTCATCTCCCCTGTTTCCGATAGCGAGGCCAGGACTTCACGGTCACAGTTGTACTGATAGGCCGACTCCTCAACCCAGATCACGTATCTCACACCCGTGGGGCCCGGTGCTTGCTGCGTGGTCCCGGTCACCTCACCTACGTCTCCTAGTCGGTACATCCCTCGAGCCATCGCCTTCCGTGCGACAACCCCAAACAAGCTGAAAGTATGACAAACAGGACCCCAGTGACGGCCATGAAGATAGTCGCAATGTCCTCAACAGTAAGTCCGACCATCTCAGTTCTCAAGACGTCGAAAACGGTCAGATTCAGTCTCTTTGCGATGCCCCTGAGCGGGATACCGATTCGCCCATGTATGCTGCTGCTTCCACGATGTTCCCTGTCAGAGATCGCCTGGCATCACCCCTGGGACCGGTGATTCGCCCAGTTACCAGTTCATTCCTCAGGAGCCAGAGCAGCAAGCGTACCGCCGCGATCGCCGCAGCGCCAACCAGCGATGACCGCCTGTGCGAAACGGCGAACGCCGTGTCCCGAAGTATGCCAACCGCTGGCTCATATGACCCTGTCGTTAGAGCAGGGAACCTGCGATGCTCGTCACGAGCCTATGGTCTCGGCGTTGCCGTCCGCGGCCAGCTCTCTTGGGCGGAGCTGCGCCGGCCCTCAGGTGCACCGGTGGCCGATTCCTGTCTCAGTAGTGGTATGTTAGACGCCTTGAAAGGGGGTTTCGATGACTGACGAAAAAATCCGGCTCGGAATAATCGGCGCCAACGTGAACTACGGGTGGACTCCGCGTGCCCACATGCCCGCGATCGCGAACCTCCCAGAGGTAGAACTAGCGGCCGTATGTACCGCCCACGAGGAAACCGCGAAGGAGTCCGCCGCCAAGTTCGGCGCACCTTTGGCCTTCCACGACCATCGCGAGATGCTTCGTGAAGTGGAACTGGACGCCGTGGCCGTCGTGGTCAGGGTGCCACTACACCATCGGCTGACCATGGATGCGCTTGAGGCAGGCAAGAGTGTCTACACCGAATGGCCTCTCGGCGCGAACCTCGGGGAAGCTCAGGAGATGGCCGACCTTGCTCGCAGACAAGGAGTCCGGACGATGGTTGGGCTCCAGGGTCGCTGCTCGCCGGCGGTCCTGACTCTGAAAGAGCTGATCGACGATGGATACGTGGGCGACGTGATCTCTTGCCATCTGGCCCAGTTCAGTTCGGGAGTGTTGACCCGAACGTCCGACAGAACGTGGCAGAGGGACAGAGCGTTGGGCGCCACCACGCTGACTATCCCCTTCGGCCACTCGATCGACTCCATGTGCATGTGTCTCGGCGAGTTCGAAGAGGTGTCCGCGGTGGTCAGCACCCGGGTGCCGGAATGGCACGAAACCGACACCGGTCGGATCGTGGACGTTACGGCGCCCGACAGTATCCTGGTGAGCGGCACGCTAACCAGCGGGGCAGTGGCATCGGCGGAAGTGTGTAGCGTGCCCTGGCACGGAAGTGGCTACAGGCTGGAAGTGTACGGCCGTGAGGGAACCCTGGTGCTCTCCGGCCAGCAGAGCCCGTCGACAAGTAATGTCCGGCTGATGGGAGGGAAAGGGGACTCACTAGCCCTCGATGAGATCGCCATCCCACCACATAACACCTGGGTGCCTGAGTCGGTCCCCCAAGGGCCGCCGTTCAACATAGCGCAGCTCTGGAGTCGGTTCGCGCACGGGATCACACGTGGAGAACGGACCGAGCCGGACTTCGACACTGCCGTCACTCGTCACAGGCTGGTGGACGCCATACAGCGCGCTTCCGACACCGGCCGACGCCAGATACCCTAGTCTCCCCCGAGGGTTACGGGGAGGTGGGGGATGGGGTGCACGAGGCGGTTTCGTGTGGCTGCAGGACTTGTGCTTTGCTAGTCGGAGACTCCTGATCGGCGGGACCAAGACACTCGGTATGCGGGTCGACAAGGGCGAGACGATGGACATCGGGGTGCGTAGGTCGCTCACGGATGTAGCGATTCCCAACTCTTGGCTAAGAGTCATGGCCGTGGGCTTCCCCTCGAACCCGTTCGGTTGGTCGCGCTCGAACATGGACATCCCGTTCTTCGAAGACCCCAAGGGGAATCTCGTCCAGTTCGCGGTCCCCGGTGTTATACTGGGAATGGCGATGTCCGGCATCAACATGAGGGCGATGCGTACGATGTCGACCCACGACGCTGCTGTCATTTCCGCATCCGCTACACGTAGACTACATCCTCATCCCAAGAAACAGGCTGAATATCCACCGCGGCTGGTGGGTTGTCTCCGCACCGTTCCTCGCCGCCGCACTGGGTACCGGCGCGGGACAGTACAGTTTCGGCTTGTTCATCGAGCCACTGGAAGAAACCTTCGGGTGGAGCCGTTCGCAGATCAGCGCGTCTCTCTCGTTCACCGCAGTCGGGAGCATCCTGGCCCCTTTCCTGGGCCGCATCATGGACCGCTATGGCGTCAGACTGATCATGGTGGTATCGCTGACCATGATCGCCATCAGCTTCGTCTTGAGGCCACTGATGTCTGAGTTGTGGCACTGGTACGCGGTGAGCCTGATCCAGTACACCGGTTACGTTGGAGCGTCGATACTTTCGGCGGGAAAGCTCGTCGGACTCTGGTTCCAACGCACCAGAGGTCGTGTAATGGGCATCACCGCCATGGGCAACAACTTCGGGGGCCTCATCTTCCCTCCCCTCCTTGGCGCTACCCTGCCGTTGGTTTCATGGGAGGGGTCCTACGTCCTTCTCGGGGTGATATCAGTAGCTCTGGCTGGCTACACATTCTTCGCCGTTCGCGACGCCCCGGACCCAGCGGGTTCAGTGGAGGAGCCGGGCCACGATAAGCGTGAGGCCATACGCGATCTTCCGGGATGGACGCTCGGCGAGGCGCTTCACAGTCGGGCCTTCTACGCGATCGCGCTTGCGATCCTTCTCGGCACGTTCACGTACGCGGCGATCCTGCCTCAGATCATCACTCACCTGACCGATCTGGGAGTCTCGATTCGCCTCGCGACGTCCGCGCTCAGCGTCTTCGCCGTATTCGGGATCGTCGGCAAGTATACGATGGGCTCTTTCGCGGACAGGATCGGGTCGCGCTACGCGCTGATGATCAACTTCGCCGGTCAAGCCGTGTTCCTCATCGTGATGATCTGGGCGGGAAACCCGGTCGTATTGTGGGTTTCCGTGACGTTTTTCGGCTTCTTCAACGGGGCGTTCGGCGCGCTCTTCCAGCTTGTCGTTCAGGACGCGTTCGGCGTACGTCACTACGGCGGAATTATGGGGATGATCAACTTGACGGCGGCCGTTTCGTTCGGTGTCGGGCCGATCCTTGCCGGCGCGTCATTTGACAAGACAGGGAGCTACACGTTCGCGTTCGTCACGGTGGCCGTGATGTTCGTGATAGCCGGACTTGCGCTGACCCAGGGACGGACCGAACTGCGACCGGCCTAAGGTCGGCGCCGGCGGACATCCTCCCCGTTTCTCCATGCCCACTGGGGTTGGGAGCGACCCAGCGCGATGTCCGCTTCCCGTTTTGCCGGATCGTCGACCTCCGACTCCCGGCGGCGCGTCGACGCGGCAGGTTCTGGCCTGAGGTCCATGGCCTGCTTCGTCAACGCGGCTCCGTAGAGGAAGATGACGCCTCCAACGTGCGACCAGACCAGGAGCAATATGATCGATGAAAGAGAGCCGTAGAGGACGCTATGCTGGCTGACGAGTTTCCCGGAGAAGAAGAAGAGGTTCTTGGCCACTTCAAAGATTACAACGGTCACCAGGGCTCCGAAGGTGGCATCGCTCCATCGGACCCGATCATTTGGCAGGTACTTATACACCACCATGAACACCAACCCGGTGATTATGAAAGGTGCGACGCCCGACACGACCCTGGTGACCGTCCAGATTACTTTGCTGAGCGGCAGACCCAAGTCCGGAAGACTCTCAGCGGCGTTGAGAAGTACCTGGAACACCACTGTCATCCCGATGGACATCAGGAACAGTAGAACCGCTAAAACCACGATCGCTACTGTGGACGCCGTCGCGCTTAGCGGCTTGCGCGGGGGCCTTCCAAACACGCGATTTACGCCTCTGTTCGCCGCCATGAACAGGCCCATGGCACCCAAGATCATGCCGCCGAAGGCGATCAAACCGGCGGCAAGTCGTGCGGCGAAAAGGTGCTCCATCGCGTCACTCACGGCCTGTTGGGAGGCGGGGTAGTAGAAGGCAACAACCTCGGTGACGGTACTTCGTATTCGCTCAGGGTCCACGAAGCTGGATAAGGCAATTACGACCAGCGCCAACAAGGGGAAGAATGCGAGCATCATGTAGTATGCGAGCGCCGCACCGACATCGATCCCAGTGACCCTGAACAGCGAGACGCAAGCCCTCCAAATGGCGACGCCGCGCCACGCCTGCGGCCGAGCGCCAAGGTCGTCCGAGAGGCTCGTCAGAGCCTCCGATATCGACGACTTTATCGACGGTGCAAGTGCATTGATCGGCGCGTCGACCACAGACAGGACTGTCCCCCGGACGGAGTGCCCGACGCCCGGGCCGAGCTCGTACGCGGCTTCTAAGCAGCCCTGGGCCGATCCCATCACTGCGTCTGTGGTGCCGATTTTGTGGATTCGTGTGGCCCTGATCGCCTCGTCGAGAATCAGCTTGCCAAGCTCTGCGGGGTCCTCTCCGGCGCTCGCCCCGTTTGCGATTAGCGACTTCGCCATGTCACGGGACGCTTCGAAGAGATCGCCGGACGTGGACACAACGCCGATGATGAGGCCGTGTACGGCCGGAGCGACAATCTCTCGGAAGTCTCCACCAAGTTCGCGCACAGCCGCGGCCACTCCGGCCGAGGCCTGCACGCCCGCGCGCCCGCTCTCGACACCGACCGCGGCCGCGCCCACGATGGCTCCCTCAACCGCTCGCTGGCTGGCCTCAGGGATGCTCCCGCCGAGCTCGGTGGAGCTGCGGACCGCAGCCGAGACTACATCTCGAACAACAGGCCGGCCCGCTCGAGCCACCTGGTTCGTCCCCTCTATCACCCCGACTACGGCGTCTCGGACGAACTCCGTCGTCTCGCCGGTGATCTCGTCCGCCGCCTTAATGGCGCCGGAGACGGCCTCGACCGCCACCTTCCCGGCCCCGAGTCCGAAGCGGCGAGTCAAGTTGAGAGCCGACTCGGAGGCCGTCTTGAAGTCGTCAGAATTCGGCGCGGATCTCCGACCGTATGTCGCGACGGAGACGCGTTCTCTGACTCTTTCCCCAATGCGGCCTAGTTCCAACAACCGCTCCGCACTTCAAGACTGCGAGTCAGTATGCCAGTCATCTGACTGTGAACACAATGACAATCAGCCACAGAACGCGAGACATACTTGAGAGAAAGTGTGGACTAGCGGACCAGGATCGACTCTTCGTACAGCTCAAACCGCTGCCGGATCATGTCACATGCAAATTGCAGTCCCTCGAGGACCTGCTCCGCTCCGGCGCCAGCCGCGAACTCTCCGGAGATAGAGTCCTCCGCGTACTGCGCGGAGACCCGGGCGCGGTACAGCCACCGCGTGTACCCCCGGACCCAGTCCGCGAGCACCGGAGACGACCCGGAGGTGAACGGAACACGATCACCGCTCTTTGGATCGGAGACCGTCAGCGAGAATGTCGGACCGTGGCCCTCATGGTCGGGCTCGTTGACCTCGATGTTGAATTCGACGCCCGCCGCCTCGAAAGGCAACCTCAGACACAGGTTTAGATTGGTCATGGAATTCGCCTACTCCAGCAGAGACTTCTGCTCGTCGGTCAAGGTAATTGGAAGGTTCTTGGAAGGGTCGATCGGCCTGCGCTCAATAAACGCGAGCCTCCGCTCCTCCGACTCTTCGGTCTCCGGGTAGTGCGACGCGTAGCGTTCGGTCGGACTCTCCTCCGCCTCCAGGTACTCCGCGGACTCGTTGAACGTGATCTTCTGAAGCTGGAGGATCACGGGACTGTTGTTCTTTATCAGGGCACAGTACCTGAGAACCTCGTCCCTGAGCCCTGCCGGCGGCACAACGGAGTTGACGAGCCCAAAGTCCATTGCTTGTTCGGCGGAGTACTGCTGCGTCAGCATCCATATCTCACGCGCGCGCTTCTGGCCGACGACGTGCGAGAGGTATCCGACGCCGGCGCCGGACGCGGGGCTGCCGACGCGGGGGCCGGTCTGCCCGAAGGTGCTGCGAGTCGACGCGACCGTGAAGTCGCAGGTGTATGCCAGGATGTTGCCCGAGCCAATCGCGAACCCGTCGACCATGGCGATCACCGGTTTCGGGATGTGCTTGACGAGTTCCATAAAGTCGGACTCCGAAGTGCCGGAGTACTCCGGACTGGTCCTGTCCTCGCCCTGGTCCCTGCCTGAGCAGAAGGCGTTTGGGCCTGAGCCCGAGATCACCACGACCCTGATGTCGTGGTCAAGGCCCGCGTCCTTGAGCGCCACGGCCATCTCATCGGTCGTCCGGCCCCGTATCGCGTTGTAGACCTCGGGACGGTTGATGGTGAGCCAGGCGACTCCGTCTTCTTTCTCGTAGATGATGTCTGTAAACCGCACTCTTCACTTCCCCCTGGTCCGTTGGGTCGTTCGGCCGCGTCGCTATGTTAACCCATCAACGCCCGGCTGCAAACGGCTGGGGATTCACCGAAGTTGAGCCACGCAACGACCCAATCTATAATCCTAGCATGCTCATCGGCGACATTGGAGAATTTGAACTGATTGGCCTGCTGGAGTCTTCGATCCGAGATCGAAACACCAGGCAGATCGACCTCCTTCGCAAGCATGGAATCGAGGTCGAAATCGGCATCGGAGACGACGCGGCCGCCTGGCGCTACCCGGTACTCACGGTGGTCTCGACGACCGACACGATGGTCGAGGGCGTCCACTTCAAGATCGGCTCGATCGGGTGGCGCGACCTAGGGTGGAAGGCGATGGCTTCGAACCTCAGCGACGTCGCCGCGATGGGCTGCTCTCCCTCATTCGCGATGGTGACACTCGGGCTGCCCCCGAGCCTGCCCGTCGATGGGCTGACTACGATGTACGCTGGGATGATGGACGCGTGCGAGCACTGCGGCGGCGCGCTGATCGGCGGCGACGTCGTGCGCTCGGACGCCTTCTTCGTCACGATCGCGCTCGAAGGTTTTGCAGAAGGAGCCGAGCCTCTGCTCAGACGAAGCGCGGCGCTCCCGGGACAGCAGATCGCCGTCACTGGATCGCTCGGAGGATCCGCGGCGGGCCTCAAGTTGATTCTCGATCCGATGTCCGGCGTTGCTGGGGGAAGTGTTGAGCGGAAGAGTCTGGTCGCGGCCCACAACCGTCCGGTTCCCAGAGTCGCAGCGGGTCGCGGACTGCGTGCCGCCGGGGTTCAGATGCGCGATGGACGTGAGCGACGGACTCGTGGCTGATCTCGGTAAACTGTGCACCGCCAGCGGTGTCTCCGCCGTGGTCGACCTGGAGAGCGTCCCGGTCTCCGACTCGGTTAGGACCGTTTTCCCAGATACGTGGCAAGAGCTCGCGCTGACCGGAGGCGAGGACTACGAGCTACTCTTCGCGGCCGATCGAGAAATCCTCGAAGTCGCGAGCGAAGAGCTCGAAGGACCGGTCACCACCGTTGGAAGAATCGAAGACGGCGACGGTGGCGTCACGGTCCTTGACTCCGAAGGAAAACCCGTACAGATCGGCAGCGGCGGCTGGGACCACTTCGGGGGCTAAGATGGAGACGGCGACGGTGCACATCGAGACGGACTCGGCTTTCAGGCCGACCGAGATCATGGGCGACCTCAAGATTGTGGCAGAGACCCTCTACTTTCCAATGCGGCTAGTGGGATTCTGGGACGCGGAGGCAGACACCCACATGTGCCCCGAAACCGAACTCGGGCAGGTGTGCCCCCACACGATCGTCGAGGGAGAACAGGGATACATGCCCTACTCGAAGTCTATGCAGCGTTTGAAGCAGGCAGCGATCGAAGTCTCTTTCCCCCACGCCAACGTCAGGATGTTTCTGAGCTAGTAGTGAGGCAGGCTCCCTCTGCCCTTACCGCGGCGGCAGGGCGGTCGAGCTCATGAGTCCCATTCCGGGAGGTCCCGCATGACAACTGTCCAGGAGCTTAGGAAGTCCCTCGCCCCTTACAAGACCTATCCTCTCCAGGACGTGCTCGCTCGAGCGGTACGTCGGCATGGAACGCAGACCGCGGTCGTGGACGGAGTCCGGAACTTTACGTATCGTCAGATCGGCGAGTACTCCGATCGATTCGCCTCTGCCTTGGCGCGTCTTGGCGTCACCAAAGGGGACCGAGTGGCAATTCTCGCGCCCAACTGCGTCGAGTTCGTAATCGCGTTCTACGGGATCGTGAAGGCCGGCGCCGTCGTTACGACCGTCAACTCCGGCTACCGGGAACGTGAGATCGCTCACCAGCTCAACGACAGCGAAGCGTCAGTGCTGATTGTCCACGAATCTCTGAAGCCGATGTCGGACAACGCCCTCACAGAGGTAGCGGGCGTGAGCCGCGAGGTCGTCATCAGGTCCAACTCGTCAGATGAGAACTCGTTCTGGGGGTTGTTGGAGAGTGCCTCGCCATCGCCGCCGCGGATCAGCATCGAACCGAAGAACGACCTCGCGGCGCTTCCCTACTCTTCCGGCACTACCGGTCTCTCGAAGGGTGTGATGCTGACCCACTACAATCTCGTCTCCAACCTCAGCCAGTTCCTCGACCGGACCGGTGAAGAGGCATCGATAAGACGAGACGACGTGATACTCACACATCTTCCTCTTTTTCACATTTACGGGTTGAACGTACTGATGAACGGTGCGATCGGCGCAGGTGCGACCCAGGTGATGATGGGTCGATTCGACATGGACGAGTTCCTTTCGCTCATCGCGGACCACCGCGTCTCGATGCTCTTCACGGTCCCGCCGGTCGGTCTCGGACTGACCCAGTATCCAGGCGTAGCCGACCACGACCTGTCTGCCCTTCGGGTCGGATTCTTCGGCGCGGCGCCCCTTTCCGCCGACATGCAAGCGAGGATTCAGGATGTCATGGGTATCCCCATCATCCAGGGCTACGGGATGACTGAGACATCCCCGGTCACCAACGCCGACTTCATGGAACCGCACCTGATCAGACACGGCTCGATCGGTCCAGCCCTGCCGGATACCGAGGAGAAGGTCGTCGACGTCGAGACCGGCGCGACTGAGGTAGCGACGAACGAGGCGGGTGAGCTTATCGTCAGGGGCCCGCAGGTGATGAAGGGGTACTTCAACAACGACCAGGCGACGGCTGAGACCTTTACACCCGACGGCTGGCTGCACACTGGAGACATCGTCCGCATGGACGAGGACGGCTACGTTTGGGTGCTAGATCGCAAGAAGGAGCTGATCAAGTACAAGGGGTTCCAGGTGCCGCCCGCTGAACTGGAGGGCGTCCTTCTAGAACATGAAGGGATCGTAGACGCGGCTGTCATCGGTAAGGAGGACCTCGAGTCTGGTGAGATCCCCAAGGCGTTCGTCGTCCGGAGACAGGGTGTCGAGCTTACCGCTGAGGAGGTGATGAGCTTCGTCGCGGCCAAGGTCGCGACGTTCAAGCACGTTCGCGAGGTGGAGTTCATCGACGCCGTGCCGAAGAACCCGTCAGGGAAGATCCTGCGCAGGACTTTAGTGGAACGGGAGCGCGCCGCATCTGGCGACTCCTGACCCTGGCTCCCAGCTATACGTCCACGATGCTCGTCCGCCCGTCATGCCGGCGAAGGCCGGAGTCGAGCGGATACGGGCGCCTGGTTCCGTACGCCCCACAGGCGCCGTGAGTCTCCTACACTTCCACGATGCTCCCGTGGACTATGTTCGACACCCTGTCCAGCCGGGCGCTGTGCCACGGCTCAGGCGCAAGCTTGTTGGTCAGGTACGTAAACGAGACCCCCGACTCCGGATCGCCCCATGAGTACGACGTTCCCGCGCCTCCGTGACCGAACGTCGACGGAGACGCGATCGTGCCCAGGCCCCTGATAGTCGGCGTTGTTCCGCGAACGTGCGGGCCGAGACCGCGGTGCATCGGCATGCCCATGCTCTCGTCGACCCGGTCCCCAGTGTGGTTCCTGGTACCGAGCTGAATCACCCGCGGACCCAGGATTCTCGTGCCGTTCAGGGTCCCTCCGGCCAGCAGCATTTGGTAGAGGGCAGCCATCCCCTCGGCGGTCGCGTATCCTCCGCCTCCCGGCACGCCCGCAGCGTGGAACTCACGCGTGTTGAGCGAGGCCATCAGTCCCGATCTTTGCCCGCCCTCATCCGCCGTGAGCATCTCCACGCACCGAGCGTCGTTCTCCTCGTCAACGCCAACGAAGAGTCGTGATCCGAGGCCAATCGGGTCGATCACCCCGGTCCGGACGTAGTCACGAAAATCGGACCCGGTGACCGCTTCGATCAGCACAACGGCGACCCAGTGCGCCGACAACCCGTGGTAGTGAATTCGCGAGCCGGGGGTCCACTCAAGCGTGAAGTTGCTGACCGTCTTTCTTAGAAGTTCGTGGTCGGCCCACGCCTCGGGAGGGACCTCAGCACCAGGAAACCCTCCCTGGTGGGTGATCACCTGGAACAGGGTGATGTCCTCCTTGCCGTTCGCGGAGAACTCGGGGACGTGGTCGGATATCTTGTCCGCGAACCTCAGCTCGCCGGACTCGACGAGCTGCCATACCGCACTGGCGATAATTACCTTCGTCTGCGAGAAGAGGAGGAACAGATCCGACCCCGACGCAGGCTCGGCACCCCTGGATGTTCCGAATGAAGCACTCCTGACAAGCCTGCCATCACGAGCGACGGCGATCTGAGCTCCAGGATATCTACCCTCAGCGATGTGGCCCTCAATCAACGCGTCCAGCTTTGCCAGACGCTCCGGATCGATCCCTGCTGACTCGGGAGTGGCAACCGGGAGTACGGTTTCTGTGGTCTGGATTGCCATTGGACTTCCTCCTACGTTGTTGTATTCGACGGCTCTTGACGCCTCCTCGACGCAATCCTACACTGGCGCAAAGCCTCCAAACAATGCCGAACTCGCCCGTCCCTTCCGCGCTCTTCACCGACCTGTACCAGCTAACGATGGCACAGGCATACCTCGACAGCGGTACAACCGGCCAGGCAACCTTCAGCCTTTACTTCCGCCGATTCCCTCCAAGTCGCGGATACTACGTCTTCTCCGGACTCGAGTCGGCAATCGAGTATCTCGAAGGCCTCTCGTTCTCCGACGACGACATCGCCGCGGTCCAACGCGTCGGCGACTTCAGTTACGAGTTTCTCGAGTTTCTCAAAGGCATCCACTTCACTGGAAACGTTCGCGCGATGGATGAGGGACAGGTCTTCTTCCCCCACGAGCCGGTCATGGAGGTTACCGGGCCGATCATCGAGTGCCAACTGCTTGAGACAGCCCTCGTTAACATCGTAAACCTGGAGTCGATGCTCACAACCAAGGCGGCGAGGGCCGTTGAGGCAGCACGGGGGCGCCAGGTCGTCGACTTCGGGGCGCGGCGGACCCACGGGACGGAGGCGGCGCTTAAGCTGGCCCGGAGCTCCTACATCGCGGGATTCGCTGGGACGAGCAACGTTGCGGCCGCCGCTCAATTCGGTATCCCGGCCTTCGGAACGATGGCGCACTCGTTCGTCACAGCGTTCGACTCTGAGTTGGAAGCGTTCCGCGCGTACGCTCGCTCGTTTCCAGACAGCTCCACTCTTCTCGTCGACACGTACGACACGGTAGCGGGAGTCAACAATGCGGTCGTCGTCGCTCAGGAGCTGCGCTCCGAGGGACATGAGCTGCGCGGGGTGAGGTTGGACAGTGGAGACCTCGACGCGCTGTCCAGGGAAGCTCGATCGCTGCTCGACGACGCGGGGCTCGAGGGCGTGGCGGTGTTCGCCAGCGGCGGGCTCGACGAATACGCCATCGACAAACTCGTGAGCTTGGGCGCGCCCATCGACGGATTTGGCGTCGGAACCCGCGTCGGAACATCCGCAGATGCCCCCTACACGGATTTCGTCTACAAGCTCGTCGAGTACGACGGCCGACCGGTAATGAAGCTGAGCGCGGACAAGGCCACGCTGCCCGGGGCCAAACAGGTATCCCGGCTGGTCGGCGAAGGCGGGACGATGGAACGCGACTTGATCCACGGTGATTCGGAGCTCGCGCTCTCCCCGGACTATCGCGGACTGCTCAATCCCGTGATCCGAGATGGCCGGAGGCTTCACGAACCCCCGAGCATTTCGGAGGTCCGATCGTTTCACGGCGACCGAGTCCGGGAGATCCCAGCGGGCCTCCGCGGCCTGGAACCGGAGGGAAGCTACACGGTCGACGTATCCGATGAAATCCGCGTAATGGCCCGTCGCATCAGCAGCGGGGTCGTCTCGAACGAGTCATGAGACCGCCCCCAACTCTCTGAGCTCGACGATCTCCTCTGTCGAGTACCCCAACTCCGACAGCACCTCGTCAGCGTGCTTACCCACCGTCGCTCCGAGCGACCTCACCGACCCCGGGGTGTCCGACAGCTTTGATCCTATCCCGACCTGGGTGACGTTTTCCCCGTTGACCGATCCGGCCTGGATCACCATCTTCCTGGCCAGATTCTGTGGGTCTTTGACGATTTCGTCGATCGATCCCACCTTCGCCACGGCGATGTTGCTGTTCTCGGACAGCATCGCCCACCATTCGTCGCGGTCCCGGGTCAGGAAGATCGCCTGGAGCTCGGCTTTGACCTTCTCGGCCCGTTCCGTGTCGAACTGGCCTTCAATCAGGTCTTCGCGATCGAGCGCGCGGCAAAGGGGTTCCCAGAACCACGGCTCGATACAGCCGATGCTCAGGTATCCGCCGTCCCTGCACTCGTAGACGTTGTAGTAGGGGGCGCCTCCATTGAGGCCCATGACACCGCGTTCGGGCACGGTACCGTTTGTGAAGTAGTCCGATATCAACGACGCAAGCATGTACGCGACGCCATCGGACATCGCGACGTCCACGTACTGGCCCCGGCCGGTGTGTCCTCTCGCCACAATCGCCGCGAGGATCGCCGTCGCGGCGTGAAAACCGCCTCCGGCGTAGTCCGCGACGATGTTGTACGGGATGGTTGGAGGCCCACCCTCCTGTCCGATTACGCCGAGCGCTCCACCCACGGAAATGTAGTTGATGTCGTGCCCGACCATCCGTGAGTAGGGCCCGTCTTGTCCGTACCCTGATAGCGAGCAGTAGATCAGCCGTGGATTCAGCTCGCTGAGCGTCCCGTAGTCACAGCCCAACCTGTTGACGACTCCCGGTCTGAACCCTTCGACGAACACGTCGGCGTCGCTTACGAGCTGGTGCAGTACACGCTGAGCCTTTGGCTCCTTGAGGTTCATCGCGATGCTCCGCTTGTTGCGGTTGAGCGCGTTGAACGCAGCCCGTCGCCGGACTTCATCGTCACTCGGCTGGGCGCCGCGCGCCTGCGCCATCCTGCCGCCACCCGGCTCCTCGACGCGCAGGACGTCCGCCCCAAGGTCTCCGAGCACCATCGTGCAGAACGGGCCCGGGGCCATCCTGGTCAGGTCGACAACCTTGATACCTTGAAGCGCCACTGCCATGTCAACGACCTCCTATCCGCTACGAATTCTCTAGAACCCCGTCTGCGACGAGGTTGGCGATTTCGTCATCGTCAAAGCCCAGGATTTCACCCAGGATCTCTTTGTTGTGCTGGCCTACAAGGGCCTGCGGCATCCGAAGAGCGCCCGGGGTCTTTGACAGGTGGTACGCGAGTCCGTCGTACGGCATCATCCCGCACTCCGCATGGTCCAGCCACTGGAAGAAACCACGATGCTCTACCTGTGGGTCCTCCCACAGATCGGCCTGGCTCTGGACCATCCCGGCGGGAACTCCTGAGGCCTGAAGCCTGCCCATCAGTGCCCTGGCGTCTTTGTCCCGGGTCCACTCTCCTATCTGCGTGTCCAGGATGCTGGAGCGCTCTCTTCTCAATTCCGCGGTGGCGAAGCGAGGGTCGTCTCGGAGATCGGGCCTTTCCATCGAGTCGCACAACGACGTCCACTGGGCGTCGTCGGTGACCGCGATCGCGATCCACGACGGCCCAACTCCGGTGTACGACCGCTCCCGATCGGCGCACTGATATACGTTGTGAGGGGCAGAGACGTCGTCGTGGTTTCCCCGTCGCTCGCGCACTGTCCCATTGGTGATGTTGTCCATGATGTAGGGGGCCAGAAAGTGCGTTGCGCACTCGTACTGTGAGAGGTCTAGATGCTGGCCCTTGCTCGTCCTTCTCCTGAACTCCAGCGCCGCGACTATCGCGGCTGCCGCGTTGGGCGGGTTGATGAAGTCCGAGTAGGCCCCGTACGGTCCGGCGGGGTCGCGGTCGGGCCAGCCAGTCACGTAGTAGAATCCCGCGAGTGACCCTGCGAGTTGTCCGAATCCGGCGTACTTCGAGTGCGGACCGGTCTGCCCCTGCTGGCAGGTGCTGAAGTAGACTACGTCCGGGACCAGCTTTCGCACGTCTGAGTAGCCAAGTCCCCAACCGGTCATCACGCGCGGCGTAAAGCTCTCAGCGATGACGTCGGGCTTCCAGTCTTCGATGATCCGTCGCGCGATCGAACGACCCTCTTCACTTGCGAGATTCAGGCCAAGTCCGCGTTTGCTCGTGTTGTAGTTCGCAGAGAACTGGCTGCGGTTGATCCCGGGCTCCGCGGCCTTGAACGGAGCGGCGTTTCTCAGGACGTCCGGCCTCGATACCGACTCGATCCGGATCACGTCCGCACCGAAGTCCGCGAGGTGCTTCGTCGTGATCGGGCCGACGCCGACCCAGGTGAAGTCCAGCACCCTGAGGCCATCGAAAGGCATTACCTTCGGCCGTCTGGGAGAGGACCGAGCGTGTCCTGTTGTGCCGGCGGGCCGTGCGGCTACTCCATCGCGAACTTCGCTGTTGTGCTCACCGACGGACGGCGCGGGACGCCTTACTTCGATCGGACTTTCGCCCATTTTGATGAACGGGCCCAGTTGTTCCAGGTCCCGCCCTAGTGCCGGGTACTCGATGGAGCGCCAGAAGTCCCTGGCGTCGAGCTGGACGCTCTGCGCGATATCCTCGACGGTCTGGCAAGGGGCGATAAGCATCCCGTCGTCGATTGCCCGGAGGTAGACCTCTCGCTTCGTCCTGGTTGCCAGAAAGTCCTCCACGGCACGCTGGACTGCCGCGAACCGATCTATCGCGAGCTGGTCGTTCCGTGCGATAGCGGCTGCGAGATTCCAGTCCTCCCAGTCGATCGCGAGAAGCCAGCCCAGCGTCGAATCCTCTTCCGCCATCCACGCGGTGAGCGGTCTGAGTGTCCGCGGCGCCTGCATTACCGTCAGGTAACCATCCTTACACCCAAAAACCTGCCGAACGGATACAAATCCGGTCGATCTGTGAGTCCCGGCTCTCTCCAGGTTCGTCCGGTGAAGCGGGGGGAAGGGTGTCGCGTTCATAAGGGTCCACATGACGGCTATCTGCATCGAGACGTCTACGTGCTGCCCTTCACCGGTCATCTGCCGATGCCAGAACGCTGCCATCGTCCCCGCGAGGGCCTGCGCCGCTGCGTGAAGCTCGGCCTGCGGGGCGCTGACACGGACCGGCGGCCTGTCCTCGTCCCCGCAGATGTACTGCATCCCGCCCATCGACCATGCCACCAGGTCCGGTGCGAGATACGATGAGTATGGCCCCGTTTGTCCAAACGGGGAGATGGAGGTGTACACGAGTCCCGGGTTGTCCGTGGACAGGTCTTGGTAGCCGAGACCGAGGTCCGACATGTGGCCCGGCTGAGACGACTCGATCAGGATGTCGGCGTCCCGCGCCAGACTCCGCAAACGATCGACGTCTGGATCCGACTCCAAGTCGAGCACGATACTCCGCTTGTTGACGCAGTATGCCGCCCAAAACAGCGACCGATCGGGTCCCGGCACACCGCCGACGAATGGACCTCTCTCCCGGGTCGGACTTCCTCCCGGCGGCTCGACCTTGATGACGTCCGCACCGAAATCGGCCAGAACCTTCCCGCACCAGTTGAATCCGCCCTCCGTCAGGTCCAGTACCCGATAGGGCGAAAGCGGCTGTCTGTCTGGGGAGTTTGGCATCTACAAGATCGGCGGTGGGTAGACCATTCTAAGGCGACCGCTAGCGTATGCAAGCTGTCATAGACTGTCAATAAGAGTGGTCTGAGCTTGAGGAGTGAGGGGAGAGGAGTGAGGGGAGAGGAACGAGGAAAGAGGAACGAGGAAAGAGAGGGGTTGGTTGGGGATGAGGTCGGCTTCGTGTGGCTGTTAGTGGGTCGCCGCGGGCGGGGGGATAGGGGGCACTGGGAGCGCGGGCATCTTGCCCGCATGGGGGTGGGGGGGGAGAGGAGATAGGAGTGAGGAAAGAGGAAAGAGAGGGGAATGCGCGCATCGCGTGCGCCGCGGTATCGGGGCAGGTCGGATGGGCGACCGTTGGAGTCTGTCTCATAAGTCGACCTTGGTCGCCAAACCGTGGTTCGACGCGCTCACCACGAACGAATCTTGGGCTCACCACGAACGAATCTTAGCTTTGGAATCGTTCGCCTTCGCCCCTCCACGGCGGGCAGGCCCTTCGCCCCTCCACGGCGGGCAGGCGCGGCGTATCGAAGGGCTGGCATTCCGGGATTCAAGCACTAGTGAGACACCCTCGTTGTAGTCGTCCTGGGGTGGTCGGGAGGGGGATGGGATCGGCATTAGGGTCAGGGGCGGACTCGGAAGCCGGTGCGGCCGAGGAGCTCGGTGACGGCCCAGACGAGGGCGTCCATGCGGTCGGGGGAGCCGTGGGCGGATGACTGGGGCGTCCAGGTGCACATCTGGTCTTCGAGCTCCGGGAACATGCCGACGTGGTGGACCTTGTGCTGCTCGTAGAGGGCGGCTACTGGTTCGGCGCGGGCGTGCTTTCCCCGGCTGGCGTTGACAGCCCTGTAGGGCAAACGCCGGCCACTAGAGGCGGCGCGTAGGACCTCTTCGACAAGGTCGCCTCCGTTGTTGGTTTCCCCGATGATCCGGTCTGCCTTGTAGTTGCGGTAGAGGGAGATGGCACGGTTGGCCCAGGCGTTTGGGGACATGCGTCCTGAACCGTCGGCGATGACGTAGCAGTGCTTTCGGGAGTCGGTCCCGACGACGATGATGCCGGTCTCTGAGCTCTTGCTGTCGGATGAGACGGCGGGGTCGATGGCGACGACGATGCGTTCGATGTCGTTGGGGGCCTCTGCCACCCTGGCGTCGTCGATCCACTGTCTCTCCCAGAGGGCGTCTTCGGCCTGGTCGAGGAGCTCGGCGTAGATCTCCTGTCGTCCGGTGCGGGTGCCTTCGTACCTCGACCTGACCTGGGAGAAGAAGCCGAAGCTGAGGTTGGCCTCGTTGTCGTAGGAGGAGCCCCTGGTGACGATGACGTCAGGTCGGACGACGAGCTCTCGCAGGAGTGCGATGGGCTTGGGTGTTGTGGTCACGACGAACCGGGGATCGTCGCCGAGTCGGACGGCGAAGGCGAGGTTGTCCCAGGTCTCCCTGGGGTACTCCCATGAGGCGAGCTCGTCGCACCAGGCGGTGTCGAACTGGGGTCCTCTGAGCTGGTCTGGTTCGTAGCTGGAGAACAGGAAGGCGGTGGCGCCGTTGGGCCAGGTGAGTCTTCGTTTGGTGGGCTCGAAGACGGGCTTGAACCACGGGGGGCAGACGTTGAGTAGTCCGGACTCTCCCTGGATCATGATGTCGCGTGCGTCGGCGGGTGTACGGGCGACGAGAGCGATCCTGGAGGCTCGACCGGACTCGACACGCGTACGGACCCACTCGGCGCCGGTGCGGGTCTTGCCGAACCCGCGACCGGCGAGGAGTAGCCAGATAGCCCAGAGCTCTTTCGGAGGGATTTGGTTGTCTCTTGCTTGGAGGGGCCAGGAGTAGTCGGCGTGCGCGAGGGAGGGGAGGGTTGTTGAGGAAAGAGGAACGAGGAACGAGGAACGAGAGGGGTTGGGGCCGCCCGTTGGGGGCGAGGAGTGAGGAGATAGGAGTGACGAGTGAGGGTTTGGCATGGGCGTGTTTGGATCCTCAATTCTGAATTAGGAATTGTGAATAGTGAGGGTGGTCCGTGGGCGGAGTCCCTCTTGTATTGGGTTTGGTTGGTGCGCGGCAGTGCGCGGCGGTCAGTAGTAGTCTTCGGGGTAGTACTTGTGGAGGTCGCACTGCGGATGTCCGCAGTTCTGGTAGAGGAAGTAGGGTTCGGGTCCGAAGATGATCGGCTGCAGCTCATGCTCTTCGCGTGAGGGCGGACCGGGGTCTTCGGGCTCGGCCTGTTCCTCAGCCTCTTTGGCGGCCCTGGCTTCTTCGGCCTTGCGTTTTTCTTCATCCTCCTTGGCGCGCTTCTTGCGCTCCTCGCGGACCTGCTCGCGGCGTGCTTTCTTGGCGAGCAGTCTCTTTTCGAGTCCCTCGAGGACCTCTTCGACGTATGGCTCGATGTCCTTTGGGTCGTAGTAGATGTCTTCCCACATGGAGAGGTCGGGCTCGTATTGGGGCTCTTCGTCGTCGAGCCGGTCGTTGATGATTACGGACTCGAACAGCTCGGCGAGTCCGGCCCACCTGTCGTCAGGGTCTGAATGTTGATCCGCAGATTCGGTCTGCGTGCCAACCGAGTCGTCGGTGTCGATGGTGGAGACCGATCCGGGAGCCGAGGCTGCCGACTTGGTGGGGGCGTCGGTGTCGATGGTGGCGACCGATCCAGGAGCCGAGGCTGCCGAGTTGGTAGGGGCGTCGGTGTCGATGGTGGAGACTGATCCAGGAGCCGAGGCTGCCGAGTTGGTGGGGGCGTCGGTGTCGATGGTGGCGACCGATCCGGGAGCCGAGGCTGCCGCGTTGGCAGTGACGCCCGGCGCAGGGACGGGGGCCACAGGAGCGGCGGTGTTCCTGGGTCGGACGGGTGTGGGTCTTGTGACAGGGGCCTTGGGACGCTTGGGAGAGGTCCGGGTGCTTGTGTAGCCGATGACGATGCCTTCGAGTCGGACCATGAGCTCTGCCGCGGCCCTGATGCGGTGGCCTTCGTTGAAGGACCTTAGGTCGCCGTCAACGAGGTTCAGGAGGAATCGGGAGACGTATCGACCGTCGCCGGTGTCCTCCTTGATGGCCTTTGAAAGGGCCTTGTCGAACCTGGTGTCACGTGAGCGGGTGGCCGGGTCGTCGTCAGGGGACGCGGGTTGTGAGTACTCTCGGATGTAGGCCCTGGCCTCCTCGTGACCGAACCTGGTGAGGAGCTCTGCGGCCCGTATACGGTGGCCCTCTTTGAATCCTTCGAGGTCGCCTTTCATGACGTCCTGAAGGAAGCAGACGACGGTCTCGCCGTCTTTGGTCTGTTCTTTGATTATTTGTGATAGGGACATGATGGTATGCTCTATAGGCAACTGGTTATAATCTAATTATGCACGTACGGATGTTCTGGTGTCAAGTTTGTTGAGGAAAGAGGAACGAGGAAAGAGGAACGAGAGGGGCGGCCTGAGGAAAGAGGAAAGAGGAATGAGGAAAGAGAGGGGTTGGTTGGGGTCGGGGGTTGGTTTCGTATGGCTGTCGGTGGGTCGCCGTGGGCAGGGGGATGAGGGCACTGGTAGCGCGGGCACTTGTGCGCCGTGGCGTATCTTGCCCGCATGCGGGTGGGGGATCGCGGTCGGGCGATCGTGACGAGCACAGCGCTCTGGGTCTGACTATTGTACGCCCGAACGCTGTGAACTGGCTCGTCGCTCGGTGTCCTCCCGACGTGTCCAGTCTGGACTATCTACCTTGTCGTTCGGGCCTCGGCGGTGACGGGTTGCTCTGTGGGTAGGACGTAGCGGCTGCCCTTGAATGCGGAGGCGACGATCGCGGCGAGGACCACCACCGCCATGATCCGGTATGTCAGTCTGAGACCGGCGGTGAAGGCGGAGAGCAGTTCCTCTGCGCCGTCCACTGATACAGAGGCGAGCGTCGGCTCGTACCCTTGTGCGCTCATTGTGGCTGTGACGATCGCCGTGGCGATCGCGATGCTGCACAGGTTCCCGGAGTTGCGCACGAGGTTGAGGAATCCAGAGATCACTCCGTACTTGCTCGGCTCGACGGCGCTGAGTACCGAGCTGTTATTCGGCGCGTTGAAGATGCCGATTCCTCCGCTCTGCATTATCATCGCCGCCATCGCGAGGGCCAAATGCGAATCGGACTGCAGCGTGGACAGGATCACGAGACCTCCGGCGGAGATCAGGAGTCCACCCACCGTGAACCACCGCCAACCGAACCTGTCGGACAGCCTTCCGCTCAACGGTCCGGTGATGATCATGGCCACCGCGCCGGGAACGATGACCAGGCCCACCTGTGTCGGCGACAGCCCCAGAACCGCCTGGAGATAGAAAGGCATGAGGAATCGGACCGACTGCATCCCGATGAAATTCAGCCAACTGGCGGCCACTCCCAGCGTGAAAAGGCGGCGCTTGAAGAGGCGCAGGTCGATCATCGGCGATGGAGAGCGCAGCTCGTGGAGGACGAACACTCCGAACAGGGCAACGAACGCGCCAAACGCCGCGATGATGAACGGACTTCCATAACCCAGAGCGGGCGCCCAGGTCATTGCCTGGAGGATAGCGATCAGTGCAATCGCTGACAGCGCCGCGCCGGCCCAGTCGTATGAGAACCCGGACCTGGCGCCCTGCCCCGTCCTCCTGGAGTCGATCAGGACCAGTGCCGACACGATCGCGACGGCCGCAACAGCCGAAGTCCCAAAGAACACCCAGCGCCAGCCGAGCTCTCCAACCAGAAGGCCGCCCACCGCCGGACCCACCACTCCCCCACTGCCGACGATACTCATCTGAAGTCCAAGCGCCTTGCCGCGCTCATGGGTTGGGAAGCTCGCGACGATCATCGCCATGGACGTCCCCTGCGTCATTGCCGCGCCAACGCCCTGTATGACCTTGGCGACGATCAGTACGGTGATGTTGGGCGACATCCCGGCGGCAACGCCGGCCACGACGAAGATCAGGAATCCGAGGACGTACACTCTCTTTCGACCGGCGAAGTCCGCGAGGCGTCCCATCGGTAGGAGTAGTGCGCTGATCGTAAGCGTGTACCCAATCACGACCCACTGAGTCGTTGGCAGATCGGCGCCGAAATGCTCCGAGATCGTCGGCAGCGCGACCGTGACGCTTCCGTGGTCTGCGACCGAGGTGAACAGCCCGATGGCGAGGGCGGCAAACGCCCAGTAGCGGTAGTTGTCTCCGCGAATCAGACGCACTTCATCCGCCGGAGATACAGCGATCAGGTGGGGTGTCAGTCATCCGCGTCGAGGGCACGGCTGGATCCGGCCGGGACTGCACTGCCGGACTAAACAGGCCACCCCTCCATCCGCCACGCGGCGTCCCAGAACATGTACTCGTACCGGCTGCTGGTGACGAAAGCGCGTTCCATTGCCTCGAGCTCAGGAACTCCGGCAACCTCTGCACGGGCGTCAACAAACCCGCGAAGCCACGCCGCGAGGTCCGCAAACTCGGGCAAGTTGTACATCTCGATCCACCGACCGTACAGCGGCTGCCTGTCGGGAAGACCCTCTGAGTACAGCTTCTGTCCGATTTCACTGTACCCCCAGGAACATGGCAGTATTACCGTTGCGATCTCGCCCACGGTGCCCTGGTGGGCCGTGTTGATCATGTGGCGGGTGTATGCCCAGGTCGTTGGAGACGGCTCGGTCGCGAGCAGGTCCTCTTTAGAGATGCCGAAGTCGGCGCAGAAACCGACGTGGAGAGACATCTCAGTGTTCAGGGTCTCATTGATCAGGCCGGCGAACCACCCCATGTCCTCGAGTCGGGGCGCCTTGGCAACGGCCAGCGAGATCGCCCTGCAGAAGTCGATCAGGAACACGTAGTCCTGGCACATGTAGTATTTGAACCTGTCGAGAGAGAGCGTTCCGTCTCCGATCCCGGTGACGAAGGGGTGCGCCTGCTCCATCTCCCAGATCGGCGCGGCCTTTGACCTCATGTCGGCAGAAAATCCCATCGACGAGTCTCCTATTCCTTGTCGACGAACACGTCTGAACCGGAGGCGACCTGCTTGAGAACGGTCGGATCGCCTCGTATCTCACCCACGACGTTGACCGGGCTCGCCGGACGGATCTCATCCGCAACGCTCATGGGAGTCAGCCCGAAGAACAGACACAGCGCCTGCCCAGGGGGCCAGTACGCAACTGCGCCCATGGGCACCGTCGGTACAGCGCCGTCCTCTTCAACTCGAACCGGGGTCCGAAAGTAGATCTCGTCGCCCCAGGTAGACGCGGACGCAGAGATCGGAAGCGAGTGCCAGATCGCGTCGGCGGTTGGGGTATCATTGAGGTCCGCCACGACCTCTACACCGCCGGCGGTGACCCGGATCGTGCGACTGCTCATCGGCCCGGTCTCCCTTCCTGAGACTCAACCGTGACATTATGGTTGATCCCGGGACTCGGCACAACCGAAGAGGACTTGGCTCGATGGGAGGCACGACTTGCAACGCAACGGCTACATACTCGCTCTGGATCAGGGCACAACCGGTACGACGGCGATGTTGCTTGACTCTACCGGCTCGCCTCTGTGGACGACGAGCCGGGAGATTCGACAGATCTATCCAAGGCCGGGGTGGGTCGAGCACGATCCCAATGAGCTCTTCGAATCATGTCTCGAGACGACCGAGGAGCTGTTGGAGCTGGCAGAAGCCCATCCCCGGTCAATCGTCGCCATTGGCATTACAAATCAGCGAGAGACGCTGGTGATGTGGGACCGCCGGACCGGCGAGCCCGTTGCGAACGCGATAGTGTGGCAATGCCGGCGAACCGCGTCGCTGTGCGAGGAGTTGAAGAACCGCGGTCTCGAGAGCAGCGTCCGGCGCAAAACGGGTCTGCCAATCGATGCCTACTTCACCGGGACGAAAATCCGGTGGCTTCTCGACAACATCCCGGACGGACAGCGACGCGCCGAGGGCGGGCAGTTGGCGTGTGGCACAGTAGATTCGTGGATCATGTGGAACCTCAGCAATAAGGCGGTTCACGCCACCGACACCACAAACGCCAGCCGAACAATGCTCTTCAATATCGACACGCTGGATTGGGATGACGACCTACTCGACGCGCTGAGCATTCCCCGAGCGATACTCCCGGAAGTCCGCTCGTCGAGCGAGATTTACGGATACGTTGCGGGCGACCTGTCAGCGGGTCAGCCTATCCCTATCGCCGGGGTGGCCGGCGATCAGCACGCGTCTCTGTTCGGCCAGGCGTGCTTCGAGACCGGGATGGCCAAGAACACGTATGGAACCGGCTGCTTCGCCTTGGTCAACACGGGGACGACGAGGGTCGACTCCAGTTTCGGTCTTCTCACCACGCTGGGTTGGACGGTCAATGGAGAGACGACCTACGCACTCGAGGGAAGCGTGTTCTCCGCTGGCTCGACGGTTCAGTGGCTGCGGGATGGGCTGGGAGTTATCTCGACCTCAGCCGAGTCCGAAGATCTCGCAAGGCGGGTACCTGATAGTGGTGGCGTCTACGTGGTTCCCGCCTTCTCCGGGTTGGGCGCCCCACACTGGGACATGTACGCCCGTGGCACGATCGTCGGACTGACCCGAGGGACCACGAGGGCGCACCTCGTGAGGGCCGCACTGGAGTCGATCGCCTTCCAGACTCGAGACGTCGTCGACGCGATGGCCCTGGACGTCGGAGAGGCGCCGTCATCGCTGAGGGTCGACGGAGGAGGCTCTGCCAATCGATTACTGATGCAGTTCCAGTCAGACATCCTCGGAACCCGACTGGAACGATCCGCCGTAAAGGAGACGACCGCACTGGGCGCTGGCTATCTGGCCGGGCTCGGAGTCGGCTTCTGGTCTGATCTCGATGAGATCGGCTCCCTTTGGAAGTCGGACGAAAGATTCCAACCGAGTATGCGAGAGCCCGACCGAAGCCGACTTCACCAGACTTGGCTGCGCGCTGTGGAACGCGCCCGGGGATGGGTGGAGTAGACTATTCCGCTCAACCGCCATCGATGTGTGATACGTATCTCTCGGCAGAGCGTCGAACCGCCTCCTTTGCCCCGGAAGGTACGTTCCTCTCCCACCACCCGCCGTAGATCCTGTCGAAGGGGTATGGCTCAATCGCCGCCAAGATCCCGTTGACCTTCTCCGCCGACATCGGAATCAGGTTCGGATAGCTGGTCATGAAGCTGACGTACCTCCGGTCCGGCACCACGGTGATGCTGTCGCCAACGAGCAGGGCGCCCTTCCCGCCTGCCCCGTCTCGCCAGTGGAGGACCGCGCTTCCGTCGAAGTGGCCGCCGCACTGGACCAACGTCACTCCGGGCACGAGCTCGAGCGACTTTCCATCCCAGAACTCAATCGCCGGATCAGAGCGCATCACGTACTCGCGGTCCAGTTTAGGGATCACGATAGGCGCGTCACCGAAAGCGGCGCTGAATTCGACCATGCTGTCGTAGAAGTGAGGATGGGAGAAGCATATGAAGTCGATCCCTCCCAGACCCCGAATCTTGTCCACAGCCGTCTCGTCCACCACGCTGACGCAGTCGTAGAGAACGTTGCCGCCCGGTGTTTGGAGCAGGAGTGCCCGCTGCCCTATGGAAAACGACGGGTCAATGCCGATACCCAGCAACCCCTGTTGTTCTTCGCGCAGTTCGTTCCGGTGGCCATCGGCGATCAATTCCTCCATCGTCGTCCACTGCTGACCGTCCCAGCCGACATACTGCCTGGGGTCGAGGCAGATAGGACACTCGGCTGGCGGTTCACGGGTTTCGGCGAACTGTACGCCACACGTTCGGCAGATGTAGTTTGGCATATTCGCGCTCCTTTGTCCGAGGTTATCGCAACCGTGCACGGTCCGCCAACGAGGAGGCCAGGGTCGCCAGTTGACGGCTGCGTCTTCAAAGCTGGTGTGCGAGCTACATGGGCGACGTTCGCCCCTCCACGGCGGGCAAGCGCGGCGAGTCGCCCATGTCGGCCCCTCGCAGGCTTGCGGGAGCGCAACTGTACTCGGTTGCATCTTCAAACCTGCTGTGCAAGACTGACCCATCAAATCCGCTGACCGTTACCCTGCGGATGATCCGGTTGAACCCGCTATCTTGGTACTTCCTCAAGGAGACAGCCACAATGCCGTCCGAATCGCGACCGGCCACGATTGGCGATCTGCGAGAAATCGGGTACCAGGTCGTTCCGGTTAAGCAGGAGGTCAGGAAGAACCTGATCGCGAAGATCAGGAACAACGAGGAGCTGTTTCCCGGAATCATCGGATTCGAAGAGTCCGTCATCCCGCAGCTCGAGAACGCCGTCCTAGCGGGTCAGGACATGATCTTCCTCGGCGAGCGGGGACAGGCCAAGTCCAGACTAATACGGGACATGGTCGACCTTCTGGACGAAGCGATCCCCGCTATCGACGGCTGCGAGCTGAACGACAACCCGTTCGCCCCAATCTGTCGAAGCTGCAAGGAGCGCGTCGCCGAGTTTGGGGACGACGTCCCTGTCCGTTGGGTCGGTCGCGACGAACGCTACTCGGAGAAGCTGGCGACCCCGGACATCACGGTCGCTGACCTGATCGGAGAGATCGATCCGATACGGATCGCCGAGGGCCGCTACCTCTCGGACGAGCTTGCGATCCACTACGGGCTCATCCCCAGGACCAACAGAGGAATCTTCAGCATCAACGAGCTCCCCGACCTGTCAGAGCGAATCCAGGTGAGCCTCTTCAACCTGATGCAGGAGCGCGATGTCCAGATCAAAGGGTATCGCGTCATGCTGCCGCTGGACCTCATGCTGGTCGCGTCTGCTAACCCGGAGGACTACACCAACAGGGGCAGAATTATCACGCCGCTGAAGGACCGGTACGGCGCGCAGATCAGGACCCACTACCCCCGCGAGCTCCACGAAGAGATCGAGATAATGGAGCAGGAGCACACCGCCTTTTCGGACGCGCAGAAGCATGTCGTCGTCCCACACTACATGAAGGAAGTCGTCGCTGAGATCACCAGCCTTGCGCGGCGCAGTCCCGAGATAAACCAGCGGTCCGGCGTAAGCCTCAGAGTCTCGATCTCCAACTACGAGACGGTGATCGGGAGCGCGTTCAAGCGCAGCTTGAGGCTGGACGAATCAGCGAGCCCAAGGGTGAGCGACCTGCCCGCGATCGTCGCCTCGACGAACGGCAAGGTCGAGATGGAGAGCGTCGAGGAGGGCCGGGAGTTCAAGGTCGTGGACGGGCTGGTCAAGAAAGCGGTCCAGAACACATTCGGGCGCTACTTCAGCGCGCGTGAGTTCGACGCCGTGCTGACCCGATTCGACGAGGGCCTCACGGTCGAGACCGGCTCGGACGTACCGTCCAACAGCTACGCCGACAAGCTCCCACAACTCGGCAACCTGAGCGAACTCGTGAGTCGAATCGAGTCGTCGGACGATCCCGCCGCCATCGCGTCCGCGATCGAGTTCGTTCTCGAGGGACTCCACCTCAACCGCCGCCTGAATCGCGATCAGACCGCCGGCCACATCATCTACTCCGCCTGAGTCTTTCGCAGGTGGGAGCGCCGGCGTCGCGCGCGCGGGCTCCGATCACCTGCGCTTGGAGACCGTCCTCCGTTTCCGAGTGCGCTTGGGCCTGATCTTGCCGTTTGAAGGGCATCCCCAGGCCAGGACGCACTCCTCACACCGGGGCCGTTGGGCCTTGCACACCTGTCTGCCGTGCCTGATCAGGTACATGTGAAACGCGAACCGCTCCTCGGGCGCCACCTTCGCTTCCAGCATGTCGTGGGCCTTGTCGGCCGACACCTTCGGGCCGATCAGACGCAGCCTCTGCGAGACGCGGTGGATGTGCGTATCAACGGGCATCGCCGGCAGACCGAGTGAGAAGCACAGGATGATTGCGGCCGTCTTGGGGCCGACTCCGGGGAGCCGCTTCAGCCAGGTCTTGGCCTCTTCCAGCGGCATCTCCGCGAGGAACGACAGGTCGAACGAGCCGAGCTCGCTCTGAACAATGTTCAGGACTTCCTTAATCCGGACCGACTTCTGCCGCGCGAGGCCCCCGGACCTGATCGCTTCCTCGATCGCCTCGACCGGCGCGTCGCCGATCTCGCCCAGGCTCCCGAACGTTCGCATCAGGTTGACGAACGCACGCTCCGAGTTGATGTCCGAGGTGTGCTGCGAGAGGATGGTGTAGACCAACTCCTCTGCCGGGTTGTACCGCGGCTCCCAGTCGACCGGCCCGTAGACCGGCCCCAGGTGCTCCATCACATCCGACACCTTAACGCGTTTCCTGGTAGGCGCCATGTTCCAGCTCCGATCGTCTGTCGCAACCGCGTTCTCCGCCAGATTATACTTCACTTCCAAAGCCCTCCTTGACACACCGCGAGACTCTAGATTACTTTCAACGCGGGCCAGTCAGCCCAGATCCACCGCCTAACGATCGAGCTGCGACGTCAGTGGGTGCGGGCGGTTCGTTCGCCCCTCCACGGCGGGCAGGCGAGGCGAACCCGTACGGGCATCTGGCAAATAGGCGGTTGATTTCGGGTTAGGGCGTCTCACCAGGAGTCGACCGCCGATGTCGATTCCAGCGAAGTCGTGAGAGACGCCGGCGCTCGCGCGTACTGGACCCGGACCGGAGTGGTCCTTATGACAATGTCCCAAGTTATCGTCGAGCTGGCAGACCCCGCCAGTCCCATTCGCCAGACTGGACTGGTACAGCTCTCCGGGCTATCGCGGGCCGAGGTCGCCGACGTCATGGCGTCCTGGAAAGGTATCGTTGAGGAGCGACGTCGGGAGCTGCTGGACCGGATGAACGAGTTGACGGTCGACAACATCGAGTTGGACTTCTTTCCTGTTTTTCGGGCCTGCCTCCGGGACTCAGACGCGGGCGTCAGATCGAGGGCCGCGCGCGCGCTCATTGACTCGGACGACCGGACGAACATCCGGCCGCTGGCCGGCCTGCTCGCCACAGACCCGTCTCCGGCGGTGAGGGCGGCGGCGGCGACCACGCTCGGCAGGTTCGTCGAGATGGCGGAAGAGGGGAAGCTAATCCGTCGCGACGGGCAGCGGATCGGGGACGCGCTCGTCGCCGTGATCGAAGACCCCGACGAGGATGTCGAGACTCGTCTGCGCGCAATCGAGGCCGTCTCGCCGATCCCCTCCGATCGGATCCGCGCGATCATCGATCGCGCATACAACGACGACGACATTCGACTCAAGCGCAGCGCAATTTACGCGATGGGTCGCAGCTCCGACGCCTCCTGGCTCCCGACCGTCCTGCTCAACACGCGGCATCCGGACGCTGCCATCCGCTATGAAGCCGCCGCGGCCTGCGGATTCCTGGGGGAAGAAGACACCGTCCCGCATCTCATGTCCCTCCTCAACGACGACGACACCCAGGTGCAGCTCTCCGCGGTCCGCTCCCTGGGTTTGATCGGCGGCGATCTCGCTCGACGCGCCCTGATCCAGGCGCTGCGACGCGGCGACGACGCGATCGAAGAGGTCGCCGAGGAGGCGCTTGCCTCACTGGTGTTCGATGAAGACCCGCTCGGCTTCAGAATTGAGGGCTAGTGCCGACTGGACCAGCTTGCCGCTATGAGCTCGGTCGGCATTATTGCCAATCCCGCTGCCGGAAAGGACATCCGGCGGATCGTCGCCCAGGGAAGGTTCGTACCCAACCACGAGAAGGTCAACATCCTCAAGAGGACCCTGGCCGGTCTGGACGCTGCTGGGGTGGAGGGCGTGCTCTTCATGCCCGATAGCGGCGCAATGGGGAGAAGCGCGCTTGACGGCGCCGACCTCCGTCTCTCCGCTGATTTCGTTGAGATGCCCGTGTTCAACGCTGAGCTCGATAGCTCGAGGGCTGCGAAGGAGATGCTGGCCGCCGACGTATCGTGCATCATTACGCTCGGTGGAGACGGGACGAACCGCGCGGTCGCAAAGGAGTGCGGGGATATCCCTCTGGTACCGATCTCGACCGGAACGAACAACGTCTTCCCGAGCATGATAGAAGGAACCGTCGCAGGGCTGGCCGCGGGCGCCATCGCCACCGGAAGGGCGTCGGTCGAGGAGGCAACGACCCGGCACTGCCGTCTGGAGGTGCTGGTCGACGGAGTGTTGGCTGACCTGGCGCTCGTCGATCTCGCAGTTACCACGGAGCGGTTCGTCGGCGCGCGAGCCGTATGGGACATCGGTACGATTCACGAGCTGTTCCTCACGCGTGCGGCGGCTACGAACATAGGCCTTTCTTCGATCGGCGGACAGCTCAGGCCGACGAGCCCTGAAGAGCCCGTGGGGATCCGAGTCAAGCCTGGCGCCGGAACCACGAAAGTTCTGGCGGCAGTCGCTCCCGGGGTGGTCCGCCGAGTCGAAATCGCTGACTGGGAAGTAATCGACGTCCACTCCCCGCCCAGCAGGGTCGACCTCCGACCCGGCACGATAGCCCTTGATGGGGAGCGAGCTCTCCGTATCCCGGACGACAAGACGGTCGAAGTTAGACTAAGCGCCGACGGACCGACGGTCGTGGATCTCGGCCGCGCCCTGTCCATCGCCGCAAGCTCCGGTTCCCGGGGGGGTCCAACTCCCGCAGATACAACGTTCGTTCGTCGAACGGGATCGTCGCAACGACTCAGCCGCTCGCCGCGACCTCCGGACGGAGGATGATGAACGGGGGCAACGCGGTGGACGCAGCGGTCGCAGCGGCCGCGGGATGTAGATCCCGCCTCAAGAATAGAATCGGCCCGTCCCTCCTCCGGGGGAAGGAAGGGACAGGCCGTTCGCTAGAGAGGAGGAGTTGACTTGGTCTCCTCGTCGGGACTATCAGTCGGCCCGCCTTGGACCGCTGTCGAGAGAACGGGTGGCTCCTCATGAGCCGAAGCTTGTTCTAATGTTAGAACAGAACATTTGTATCGGTCAATGGGATTTAGAACGAATATTCGACGGATTTGAGCAATGAGCCGATTCGTCCCGAGCAATTCGGCGAGCTCAGTACAGGCTGTGTCGGAGGACGAACCCGAGCGCTGCAAGATGAGCGCGCTTGCTTGTCGTTGTGGCGGGTCATGCGACGTGGAGGGACGCGCGGAAGTCCCTAGTGGTCCACCACTCTTGAGATGATGGGCAATCTCACCCTCTCCCTGAGGGAGAGGGGACTGTTGAATTGTTGCCAGTCTCTACTGATAGTCACTTCAATGATGTTGAACCACTAGGATGAACGCAGGGCGCTCACCCGTGAGTAGTCCTCTTCCGCCTCCACCCGTCTCCCCAACGCCCACAGGGCGAGGCCGCGCTGGCTGTAGGCGAACCAGAACGAGCTATCCAGCTCGATCGCCCTACTGAAGTCGACGATTGCCCCTTCGAGGTCGCCCCTGTCCGCGCGCGCAATCCCCCGATTCGTGAAGGCGTCCCGGTACTCCGGATCGAGGGAGATGGCGTCGGTGTAGTCTTCGATCGCGGCGTCGAATCGCTCCATGTACCGGAGCGCGATGCCGCGGTTGTTCAGCGGGACTGGGTCGGAGGGATTGAGAGCGATGGCCGCGGTGTAGTCACTGACCGCATCCTCGAAGCGTCCGGAGTCCAGGTAGGCGTTGCCTCGTTGAAAGAGGGGCGCTGCGGAGTCTGGCTGTCTGCTGATTTCGTCGGTCAGGTGCAGGATGACCTGTTCGAGGTAGTCCCTGTCGCTCGTTTCGCTCAGGTTGGGATCACCCCGCCACGAGTAGAGGCTCAGTCGCTCATCCCGAGCGTAAGGATGATTTTCCACTCGCGGTTGGTCACCAGCTGTACCGACAGCCTGGAGTTGTTGACCAGCACCATGTCCGACAGGCTGCGGTGTTCTTTGATCTGCTGCAGAGTGATGGGATTCCTGAACTTGCTGTCACCCTTGATGTCGACCATGTACCAAATCGGGTTGTCTGGAGTGCTCCTGGCGTCGGGATGGTCGGAGTGGGGGTCCCATGCGGTGTGATCGGGATATCCCTCCTTCACCACGGTAGCGTACCCCACGATCGCGTTGGGTTTCGAGTTCGAGTGGTAGAACAGGACTCCGTCGCCGGCGCGCATTTGGTCGCGCATCGTATTCCGGGCCGTGTAATTCCGAACGCCGTCCCACTCGGCGGTCTGGTCTTCTTCACTCAATAGGTCGTCGAACGAGTAGGCGCCCGGCTCTGACTTGACGAGCCAGAATCTTCTATCCACGATCTGTCGTCTCCTGCTTCCGGACATTTGGCCGCCGCTATCCCGGCAGCGTGGATACATTGATCCAGTAATCCATCACGCTCCTGATCATGTCGTTGAATCGCAGTCTGTCGATGGGCTTGTTGACGTAGCTGTTCGCCCTCAGTCCATACGAGTAGAGGAGATCCTGCTGCGCAGTGGACGTCGTTAGAACCACGACCGGAATGGCGCCCAGGCTGTCGTCGGCCTTGATCTCGGCGAGTACCTCACGGCCGTCCATTCCTGGGAGGTTGAGGTCCAGCAGGATCAGGTCCGGCCTAGGAGACTCGGAGTGCTCGCCAACATTCCTCAAGAATTCCATCGCCTCGTCGCCGTCCTCGGCAAGGTGGAGGCGGTACTCGAAGTCGGTGTCTCTGATCGCCTCCTGGGTGAGACGGGCATCAGCAGGGTTGTCTTCTACCAGCAGTATGTTTACGGGTCTACTATCGCTGCCCAATGTCATTGGTCAGGCCTCCTCACTCGCCGGAATCGTAAAGCGGAATGTCGAGCCCTCGCCAACTTCGGACTCCACCCAAATGCGTCCGCCGTGACGGTCGACGATCTTGGAGCAGAGGGCCAGTCCGATGCCGGTCCCAGGGTACTTGCTTCTCTTGTGCGCACGCTTGAACATCCCGAATATGCGGTCCTGATATCTGGACCTGATGCCGATACCGTTGTCGGCAACAGAGATCTGCCAGTCATCCTTCCCGCGGCTGCTGGTCACGCGGATCCGCGGGGTCTCATCATCCTTGCGGAACTTTATCGCATTCGCAATCAGGTTCTCCAGGAGGTGGGCGATCTGAACGCGGTCGCCGAGGACGGTAGGGAGCGGGCTGAACGTCACTTCAGCCTCCGAGTCCCTGATGGACACCTCGAGGTCCGCAATCGCGTCGGCAAGGGCGCGGTTGCAGTCTACGACCTGGAACGGGCTTCCTAGAGAGTCTACGCGAGAGTAGTCGAGAAGTCCGTCGATCAGGCCCCGCATCCTATGCGTCGCGTCAACCGCGAACCCGATGAACTCCATCGCGTCCTCGTCCAGCCGGTCGGCGTATCGCTCTTCGAGCAGATGAACGTACCCGGCGATGACTCTGAGCGGCTCTTGCAGGTCGTGTGAGGCTACATACGCGAACTGCTCAAGGTCGGCGTTCGACCTCTCCAGCTCTTCCGTCTGGCGTTGAAGGGCCCTGTCGGCCGCAACGGTCTCCGCGTGAAGCTGCGAGTTCACGATCGCACCGGCGATCTGGGCGCCTATCATCTCGGCGGTCTCGACGTGGTCATCGCTGTACGCGTCGGACTCGTAAGAGCGGAAATGCAGCACCCCAACCACTTCGTCTTTGTAAAAGAGGGGCACACTCAAGAATGACCGGAGTCCCATCAGGTATACGGGGGCGAGACCAGGGTATGTCCTCTCCGTGTCTTCCAAGCTCACCGGGTGAAACACGATTGCGTGGTCCTGGTTCACCACTCTCTCAGTAAACGTTCCGACCAGTCTGGTGACGTCTCTGACTTCGCGATGGGGGACTTCTGTCCCGATTACGTATGCGGTAGTGAACTCGCTCGTCTCCCATTTGACGAGGCCGATCGCGATCCGGTCGAACGGAATCAGCAGGCGCGTCTGCTCTGCGAAACCGGCATAGACATCCTGGATATCCAGCGATGAGGTGATGATTCTGCCGATCTCGGCGACCGCGGCGTTGAGCCGCGCCAGCCGTTTCGCCTCGGCTTCGGCAAGGGTGTGTTGGAAGTAGAGCTGAGAGTTGGCGATCGCCGGCGCGATCTGCGCCGCAACTTTAGTAACGAGGTCCGCGTGGTGTTCCGTGTACGCCTCCGGTTGCCGCGACCGCAGGTGTAGGACTCCCAGCACCTCGTTCTGGAACAAGATAGGCGCGGCTACAACTGAGTTGAGTCCGGAGCGCACCATCTGTGGGAATCGACGCGATAGCGCCTCGATGTCTCCCTGAAGGATGACCGCCTCCCCGCGCTCGATGGCGTGGCCGACCATGGTCCCCTCGAGCTCGACGCGGATTCCCCGCTCCCGTCCCTCCGCGAAGACTCCCAGGACGTATTCGTTGACAAAGATCTCCGATTCCAGGTCGACGATGCTGATCGCGATGCGATCGAACGGGATCAACCTCCTCACCTGTTGAGCGAACCCTTCATAGACATCATCAATATCGAGCGATGAGGTGATGATCCTGCCGATTTCGGCGAGGAGCGCGTTCTCCGCGGCAAGCACCTCGGCCTCCCACGACGCCTCCTCGAGCGCGTTCAAAGCGTTGTTCTCTTCTGTGATGTCGTCGCTATAAACGGCGATCTGACGCTTGCCCGAATCCGCGACTATGACCTGGCTGAAGGTCTTTGAGTCGAACCGCACGACCCGCGTCCTCGAGCGGTCGCCGTTGAGGATCATCGTCTCGGCGAGATCGGTGACACCATCCAGGAGCGGGTGCTTGGAGCCCAGGGTGGCGAGACTTGGGAACCGCTCGCGGGCGGCGTTGTTCTGGTACGCGATTCGACCGTCAGGCTCGATCTCGACTATCGCGTTCGGGCCATGATTCGCCAGCGCGGCTAGCCGGGTCAACACCTCGGTGACGCGGGCGTTCTTCCGCTCTCTATCTTTAAGCTCGACGATCTGCCGACGCGCGGCGGCTAGCTGCGCATCGGTCGAACCTTTCGTCGTCTCTCTGAGACTCAATCAGCCGCCTCCACTACGCGGACACCCTATCGGTAGATCGTGAAGGGCCTCCGTGTTGACACGTTTTTGCCACCGCATATAATCTCTTTGACTTTGAATTCGGAAAGCGCCCGGGTCGAAACTGCTACAAGGCCGCGCGGCGACAGCATATCAATCTGCATTATCACGGTTAGAAAGATGCGGCGCAACTGAGAGCCGGCCGTGATACCCGTAACCAGGGAAAGTGAGGAATCGGATGGCGGTTATTGTTACCGGCGGACTTGCCGGAGGTGGTGGACGATTCCTGGGGCCAGAGCTATCCAGGAGGATCGACGCCGACTACGTCGACAGGCTGATCTTGTCCAACGTCGCGCGGGAGCTCCAGGCGACGGTCGAGGCTCTCGACCAGCGCGAACAGCGGCCGCCCACTCGCTCCGAGCGGTTCTCCAGGATCGTTCAGCGGATCATGGAGCGGACGGCATATACGGGCGGCGGACCGGACCCGTACTTCGGGACCGTTTATCCCGAGTTTCTGGTCTCCGAGTACGATGAGCTTCCCACGCTGATAGCGACTCGAGGGCATGAGATCGACGACGACCAGTACATCGCGGCGATCAGGACGGTCATCGAAGAGCTTGCCGATGGCGACAACGTCGTCATCGTCGGTCGCGGCGCCCACATCATCCTCCAGGACCATCCCAACGTACTCCGCATCGGCCTTGTGGCCACTTTCGAGGACAGAGTGGAGCGGATCATGGTCCGCGAACGCATGTCGCAGGCCCAAGCTGAGGAGTCGATTCGGGCCAGGGACGAAGCCCGTCTGCACTACTTCCGGAGGTTCTTCGGCATCGACACTCCCGACTCCGCCGACTACTTCCACCTGGTGATAAACACCAGCGAGATGAACCTGGACGCCGCGACAGACATCATCATTCAGGCGTCGGAGGAGCTGGGGTTGGGCCGGCTGTCGCGGCACGCCTTCAGGGTTGAACCCTAGACGCCCGTCGCTTCAGGAGCATCCCCCTCTAGCGCCGGGACCGTTATTAAATGAGAGAGTCAGACCCAAGGCAACTTCGCCGATACAGACTTGGCGGCGTCCTCGGTGAGGGCGCGGACGTGCAGGTCTTTGCTGCCTCGGACGAAGAGACAGGCGATCCCGTCGTTGTCAAACGACCGCACCCTTCACTGGTAAAGCGCGGTATCCACGACGACGTACAATGCCGGATGGCCCTGCAGGCTGACGTCAGACGCCGCACTTGCGGGCCTCCAGGGGTTGCCCAACTTCACTTTCTCACTGAGCCAGACGGCTTCGAGTGGTACTTCGGAGACGACCTCGGGCGCGACTACACCGTCGGGGTCGAGGAACGAGCGCGGGGCATCCCGCTTCTCGCGAGCGTCGTCGACCAGGTACGCGGCCACCCGATCGCCCTCCCGCTGAACCTGTTTGTGCTCCACCGTCTGCGTGTGACCGGCGTCGACAGTCCCGTATTCAAGGTCCTAGACGTTGTCGAGAGCTGCCTGGAATTCGGCCTCATGGCGCACGACCTGGCCCCTCAGAACGTCTTCTACCGACCGAGGTCAGGTGAAACCACTGTAATCGACCTCGGCGCCCTTCTCACACCGAGACCCGAGACCCAGCGCCTAGAGGCGCTCGATCTGAACGACGTACTGCTGGAGTTCTTTCGCTGGTACACGACGCCCAAGCCGACGCCCACCGTCGTCGAGGAGTACTGCCTGGTGAATGACGCGAGGCTGTTGGGCCGACTCGACAGGCGTTCTCGTACGCTCTCTGAAGAGTACTCGCAGATCGCGGATGAGGCGCACCGGTCGGCCGCCCAGGGCATACTCGAACGGATCGCGGATCGAGGATACACGTCGATCCCGGAGTTCAGGGCTGACCTGCGGGGTTGCATCGACGCGGCGGAGGCGATTCGTCCCCTTAGAGACTCGCTCAGGCTGTGGGACGAGGCGTTGGAGGAGCTTCGGGCGTCGTACTGGTCGAAGTATCTGTTCTCCGCCGAGTCCGATCTGCCTGACCTCAGCTAGGAGCCGCGCCTTACCGGACGCGACCCTACCGTACGAAGATATCCTCGGGTAGGAACGCCGACACCGTCACATTCGGCAGATCGACGATGTTGCTGATTCGAAGGTCGACCGCGACAGAGCAGATCGCGTACGCTTGCTCTGCGCTGTAACCCCTCTCACCCAGGAGCTCGATCATGGACAGCAGAGCGCTCCGCGCCGCAAGGGTGACGTCTTCACCCTCCTGGGTGCCGTCTTCCCGGATCGGGTAGCCCACGGTCGCGACGAAGTTGCGGGGAACGGAGGCTTCCGGCGGGAGGAAGTAACCTGGGTGGGAGAACCGCGGGAACCGGATGCCCTTACGCTCGGCCTCTCCTTTGTGGACCGTGAACCTGACGGAGACCGTCGCACCCATCTCGATCGCGGTGATGCACACCTCGCCGTCGCCCTGGGCGAAGTGGCCGTCTCCGATCGAGAACAGCGCACCCTCCACCGCGACGGGGATGAAGAGATGGGAGCCGCGCGTAAGCTGCTTGACGTCCATGTTGCCCGCGTTCTCGCGCGGAGGCCCTGTCCTCAGCCCCTCCTCCCCTATTCGGCCACCGGGTACGGCGTCCTGGATGTCGGGTGGCTGGACCATTCCGCCTCGGTCGAGAAGCTCCTGCTCTCGGCGGGTCCACTCTTCGAGCTGACTGCGAGACGGCGCAACACCGGCAGTCCCCATGAATGAGCCGTCCGGAATGCGCACGCCCGGAATCTGATCTGAGGTGGCGGACCCGCGGCTGATGTCCCAGTGCGCGATGAAGGGCTCGGTGAATACGTCCCTCAGGAACCCGGCTCCAGGCCTGAATCTCGTCCAGCCGTAGGTCTGCGGGAAGATATCAACGTACTCGACCTCGAGCAGGTCGCCTGGCTCCGCGCCCTCGACGTAGATCGGGCCCGTAAGGGGGTGACTGACCTTCTGGTCCATCTTTTCGAAATCTTCAGGCGCGGTGTCGGGCGTGACCTGCCCGTCGGACGCGTCGCGGGTCTCGATGACGACGTTCTCGTTCTCACCGACCTCGATGATGGGGGGAAGGTCCGGGTGCCAACGATTGTGTCCGGTTTCCGGCTCGTCCTTCAGCCGTTTGTCGCGGTCGATCCTTATGAACTGGGTCATTGACCAACGCTCCTTCTTACGGCGTGACTATTATGTCGTCCACGGAGTCCTGGGGTTCCCAGCCGAGAACCTCCTTGGAATGAGATAGATCGCGGTAGTTCCAGCGGTTGTTCGATACCGCGAAGAAGATGCCGAACCCGAGATCGTCGGGCGCGTCGATGCATGCCTTGAGGTGAGACGCTATGTCCCGGTGGCTCAGGTAGACCGCGTTGTCTCTCACCACTCGTGGCCTGTTTCCCTGCGTCACCAAGCCGATCCGCACGCAGATCATGCTCATGTCAAACGCGTCCGAGAAGTGCCTCGCAAGCGCCTCGCCCCAGACCTTTGCGGCGCCGTATAACGCCTCCGGCCGCACGTCCTCGTGAGTGAGCCTGCGGAAGTCTGCCGGGACGCGATCGTAATTGCCAGCGGCGATGTCCGAGTAGGGAGGGACCTTCTCGAATCCCCTGATCGCGTTGCCGCTCGAAGCGAAGATCACCCGCTTCACTCCGGCCTCGCGGGCAGCTTCGAAGACGTTGTACGTCCCGACGACGTTTCCCGCGTGTTGGCCCTCCCAGTCCTGGGAGCCGAGGTACGCCGCGAGATGTACCACCACGTCCTGTCCTTCAAACGCAGGACGGATCGCATCCAGGTCCGCGATGTCGGCCTGGACCGTCCGGACGCCCTCGACCGCGCGACGGTTGAGTGCGGTCAGATCGTAGCCTCCTGACTCGATCAGATGATCTTTCAGGAGCCCGCCGATCAGCCCGCTCATCCCCGTAATCAGCACATTCTTCGTCATATTCCGTCTCCCGTAGTTATGGACTTCGTGGAGGATTGTCCCGCACGGAGTCCGATTTCATGGCATGATAACAGAGAGGGTTTCAGACAATGTGCGCCGGGTTGCGGTCGGTCGACGGGAGAACGAATGTCTGATATCGTTTGCACAGACGTTCTTGAAAGTCTTGAGGAAGAGATAAGATGACCTTCCGGGACGACTACCTGGAACAGGAGCGGACCGATCTCGTCGGAGACAGGCCCCCGACGCGGCGGGCTGTCGGCGACGGGACGTCCGACGGACTGGTCGTGTCCGAGCGCGAGTTCGGGGACGAGCCCACCGATACCGTCAGGGAGTACCTCAGAAGCATCGGGCAGCATGCGCTGCTCACCGCGCCGGAGGAGCTCGACCTCGGGCTCGACGTCGAACGGTGGATGCTACTCAAGGACACCCGCTCCCGTCTCGCCAACGAGCTCGGGCGGGACCCCACGACCAACGAGGTCGCGTCGGCTTTCCTGCTCGCAGTATTTCGTGACCTCGCGCTGCTCCGGGCCGTCGCTTCGCAGTCTTCTATTGAGCTGCCGCTGGAAACTCCCGCAAGCGTTCTGCTCTCCAGTGAGGAGGTCCGAACGCTTCTCGACGATCCGCCAAGCGAATCCCTGCGCGAGGTGGCAGCGGACGCGAAGGATGTCGAGGTCGATGAGTCGGCCCCGCTTATCACGGCGCTGTCCAGAGCGTCTGCGCTGCTCCCGCCCACCGCCGTCGCGAAGGTAGAAGACGCGCTCGGGCCGCTTCTGTATGACGAGTCCCTTGGCACAGGCGTGCTTATCGACGCGCTCAACGGCGCCGAGCGGCAGATCGAAAGCTTGTGGGAATTCGTTACCGCGCGCGGACGGGCTGCTTCGGATCGTCTGACCAACTCCAATCTCAGGCTGGTCGTCAGCGTCGCAAGGCGCTACCTACGCCGAGGCCTGCCTCTGCTCGACCTAATTCAGGAGGGCAACCTCGGGCTGATGCGCGCAGTCGAGAAGTATGATGCGCACCGGGGATACAAGTTCAGCACGTACGCCACCTGGTGGATACGCCAGGCTGTCACGCGGGCCCTCGCCGACCAGGGTCGCACGATCAGGCTGCCCGTCCACGTAGTCGAGCGCCTCCAACAACTCAACACCGCCGAGCGCAAGCTGATGCGTGACAAGGACCGCGACCCAACGCCCGCCGAGCTTGCCATCGAACTGGAATGGACGCCCGAGCAGGTGGAGATGCTGATGCGCCAGCGGCAGCACACTATTTCGCTTGGGACTCCGGTGGGTGAGGAGGAGTCTACACTCGAAGACTTCATCCAGGACACGAGCGGCTGGTCACCGGACGAGGTCGCGATGCGGATGCTCACGCGCGAAGACGTGATCGAAGCGCTGGAAGACATCCCCCCCAGGCTTCGGATGGTTCTCGCGCTGAGGTTCGGGTTTATCGACGATCGACCTCGGACGCTAGAAGAGGTCGGCAGGGAGCTTGGGGTGACCCGGGAGCGCGTGCGTCAGCTCGAAAAGCAAGCGCTCGGACTTCTCCGTGGATCGGGCAAGCTGCCGAAGATCGAGGGATTTGGGCCGGACTAGCGCCCTATCACAATCCGTTTGAACCGCTCGGCCAACCCCCCTCCGTTCCGTTTCCCATCCTCGGCGGCCCGCACCCGCTCCCTCGGTTCGCGCACCTCTCGGGGAGAACCCATCTGGCTCACGTGACAGTACAGCGCGTCGAACTTAGTCTCAAACGTGTCGGTGATATCGATGTAGAGGTCGGGTGCAGCCGGTCTGAACAGCCACACTTCACTAACGTTGAAAGGCTCCAGCCCCTCTTCGATTAGCTCTGGAAACGCCAGGTGGTCCCGCGCGTAGGGGAACACCGCGTCAAGCGTCACCCTGCCGGTCATGTAATGGTCGCGATGTCTCACGTACGGGCGGTATGGGTCGATAGTCAGTACCAGGTCAGGCCTCAGCCTCCTGATCTCTCTCGAAATTGCGAGTCTGAACTCCCTGCAGTCCTCGAGGTTCTGGTCCGGAAACCGCAGGAAGACCACTTCTTCCACGCCCATCACCTCGGCGGCCCGGCGCTGTTCCTCTTCCCGGATTTCCGCCAGCCGCGCAGGCTCTAGCGTTCGGTCACTCGTCCCCTTGTCCCCGTTTGTGCAAACGACCAGCACCACCCTCTTTCCGTCCCTGGTCCACTTGGCAATCGTGCCGCCCGCCCCTCCCTCCGCGTCGTCCGGATGGGGCGTGACGACGAGTATCGTGTTCGTCGGATCAGTCATTCTCTCCGTTATCTCCGTCGCCGCAGGCCCGTTGTCAAGGCGGTGCCGGCTTGTTGTATGCTATCGCCCGGAGCCGGGTCAATCGAACTCGCTCAAACCCAGGGCCCGGACTCGATGGAGCATATTACCACACCAGCCGAACACCTTGGATTCCAGCCCGGCGACGATCGCAAACTCGCCGGGTGGCCTGAGATCGTCAGCTATCTCGATCTGCTAGGCAGCCAGAGTGACCGGATCGACGTTCGTGAGGTCGGCAGGTCGACCGAAGACAACCCGTTCGTGCTGTGCACGATCAGCTCACCTGAAAACCTGTCTAGGTGCGGGCAAATCAAGAGCGTCCAACAGTCGCTCGCCGATCCGCGGACACTGGTCGACGGTGACGCGGCCCGGCTGATCGGTGAGGCCCGCGCCGTGGTCGCGATCACCTGCAGTATTCACGCAACCGAAGTTGGGGCGACTCAGATGTCCGTTGAGCTTGCCCATCTGCTTGCCTCGTCTCACGATCCTAGAGTCGTCAACATCCTCGACAACGTCGTCCTCCTGCTGGTTCCGAGCATGAACCCGGACGGCCTGGTCCGCGTCAAGGGCTGGTACGACGCCTCAATCGGTACGCACTTCGAGGGCTCAATTCCGCCGTATCTCTATCACAAGTACGCGGGACACGATAACAACCGGGACTGGTTCATGTTCACCCAGCAGGAGACACGTCTGGTAGTCGAGCACGTCCACAACGCTTGGCGTCCGCACATAACGTACGACCTGCATCAGACGCGATCAGACGGCATGCGCATGATTCTGCCGCCACTCGTCGATCCCATCGGCCCGAACGTCGATCCCGTCCTTCAGAGCGAGCTGTCGGTGCTGGGTACCTACATGGCGGCGCAGCTAACGGCGGAGGGGAAGGCCGGTGTCGCCGTCAACGTCGTCTACGACTCCTACAGTCCCAGTCGATCCTACCCGCACTATCACGGCGGAGTGAGGGTCCTATCCGAAGCAGCCAGTGTGAAGATCGGCTCGCCGATTGAAGTCCAGAAGGCGCGGCTGAGGGACGACCGCGGGGAGAAGCCAAAGACCAGGTCCTGGAACCATCCTCTGCCCTGGGCCGGAGGCCGTTGGGCGCTGCGGGACGTCGTCGAATACGATCTCTCGGCCTCTATGGCGTGCCTTGAGCACGCCGCGCGAAACCGGGAGTGGTGGATCAGGAACTCGCACGACGTGCTGAGACGCGCTTCAACGCACACGGGAAATCCGTTCGGCTACGTCATACCGAAAGAGCAGCACGACAAGAGCGCCGCGGCGGAGCTCGAGGACCTTCTTCAATTCGCCGAGGTAGAGCTTCACGAGTCGCAGGACTCGCTGACGACCGGCGAGGTGCGGATAGAGCCCGGCGACACGGTGGTGTTGAACCGCCAGCCATTCGGTTCATTCGCCCAGACAATGCTGGAGGTCGGCGACTATCCAGACTCCAGGCAGTACCCCGGCGGGCCGCCCAAGCACCCGTACGACGCAACGGTACACTGCCTCCCGCTGAAGATGGGGGTCGCGTGCCAGGAGATCAAGCAGCCCGTGAAGTTGACGCTGGCGGCCAAACCGCGCGTTCCGGAGCGGACGCAGACTCTGTCGTCTGACGCTCCGGCCTACGCCGTGCGTCCCGAGTCCAATGGCTCGGCGCGCACGATCAACCGGCTCATGGCCGAGGGGTCGCCCGTCTTTCGATCGCCTTGCGAGCTGCCCGACGAGGAAGACGTTCTTCCCCCGGGGACGTGGGTTGTTCCCGATTCGAAGGCAAACCGATCGATTCTGGCCCAGAGCTCAGTCGGACTGGACGTCTTGCCCCTGTGGCGCCGGCCGGATGAGGGTCTCAAGCTTATGCGGCCGCCGAAAATTGGGCTCTACTCCAGCTACGTTCCGTGCATCGAGGAGGGCTGGACTCGGTTCCTCTTCGACGACTACGAGTTCAGGTACTTCTCGCTCGTCGACCGCGATGTCAGAGAGGGTGGACTCTCAGGCCGGTTCGACTGCATCATCGTCCCGCACCAGTCCATCCGACATATCCATCGAGGATTCAGCAGCACCACGCATTCTCCAAGGTTTTCCGGCGGACTCGGCGACCTGGGAGTCGAGCGGCTCAAGGAGTTCGCCGAGCGTGGGGGTACACTCATTGGTTGGGACGATTCCGCGCGGTTTCTCGTTCGGCACCTCGAGCTTCCGGTCCGGAATGCACTGTCAAGCCTCTCGCCGTCGCACTTCTTCGCGCCAGGAAGTCTCCTCAAGATCGAGGTCGACACCTGCAATCCGATTGGCTTCGGCATGCCCCGCAGCGCTGCGGCGCTGTTCACCAACGGACCGGCGTACAGGGCCGAAAAGAGTACGGAGGTCGCGAGATTCTCCGAGGAGGACACCCTTTTGGGCGGGTGGCTCATCGGCCGCGATAAGATAGCTGGGCTGTCCGCGCTTGTGACCATCCCGGTGGGACTCGGGCGGGTCGTACTGTTCGGATTCAGACCCCACTTCAGGGCGCAGGCGCGCGGCACCTACAAACTGCTGTTCAACTCCGTCTACCACTCCCCGAACTAGCCCGATCCGTCTCTTCCGGCGCCCGGACGCCCCTGAACATCGCGTACAGTGCGGCGTTGTAGACGAGTTTTATGACGCTTCCCACCACTATCGGCACGCCTAAAGCCGTCGATTGCGCGACGAAGCCGGCGATTCCGGGACTGATTGCCAGCGCCAACGTTCTTCCCAGGTTCGTGACCCCTGCAGTTGCCGTCCGCAACTCCGGAGGAACGATCGCCATCGAGTAGGACTGGCGGGTCGGAATGTCCATGTCGTTGATCAGCTCCCGCGTCATGAAGAACACCACGGCAAGCAGAGCGTTCCCCGTTAGCGCCATGAGTATCATCATCGAGTTGGCGATCGCCTGCGAGGCAGCCATCGTAACGATCAGACCGATCCGGCGCGCTATTGGCGCGGCAGCCATGATGGAGATCGTGTTGAGCATCTGCCCAACGAAGAAGATGGTCGCAATTGACCCGAGCCCAAGCTCGAAGCGGTTGGCAAAGAAGTACGAGAGGAAGCTATGCACCATGAAGCCGCCCCCGAGCGAGTCCAGACTGAAGAGGGCGGCAAGCTGGATCATGATGGTGCGCGCGCTTCGCGACATCTGAGGCGGGGGTTCGGCATCCAGCGCCTCTTTCGGGATCGGTTCGGCTCGCGGCGTAAGCGTCCAGTAGGCCGCCACGCCGAGGAAAGCGACTGCTGCGTAGACCAGAAACATCAGCTTGAACGACTCGATCTCGCCCATGCCGAACCAGGCTTGCAGCCCGGCAGGAATCGCTATCAAAAGAGAGCCGATCGCCTTGGTGAGCCTCCCAAGCAGGTTGTACCAGCTGAACAGGACCGTCCGCTGTCCCGGCCTGCCCGATTGGGCGAGGATCGCCATGTCCAGGGTCAGAAACGCCGTCCGGTCCCCACCGGTGGAACTCGTCATCGCGAAGATCGAGATGGCAATCAGCAGCGCGGTCGCTTCGGTGAGCGGGTAAAGCAGGCCGCCGACCCCCATCAGCGCGGCCATTACGAGAAGAAGTCTCCGACGGCCGATGGCGTCACCCCGCCAACTTGCGACGACGTTGGACAGCGTACCTCCGACCATGGTCGCGCTGAACACCAGCCCGGCCTGAACAGGCGAGAAGTCGAGGACGCTGAGGTATACGCCAAGGAACACGCTCAGGAATCCGTAGTCTAACGACCGGATCGCCGCCGCCACAAGCACGACATTTCCGTCACGACTTACGGACGGGACTATCGATCGGATGAAGGTCATGAGCGCGGTCTAGTCCGGCTCGGTGCCTGAGTGCTACGCTGACAGCCGATCCAGCAGGTCCGAGAGCCGCGAGATCCGTTCCATAGTCCCGGAGTGCCGGTCGCGTTCACGTTCCACAACGTCCTCGGGCGCTCTGTTTACGAAATTCTCGTTCGCGAGGTTGCGCGCCAAACGATCGGAATACTTCCGCAGCTCGCCTAGCTCGGAGGTCAGCCGATTCAGTTCCTCACCCAGGTCGATGGCCCCGCCGAGGTCCAGAGTCAGAGTCCCGGAGCCCAGCACCTGAACCGCCTCCGCCGACGAGGTCTGCGAAGCAGCGGCCGGACCTGTCAGCTCGAGACTGATCCTGACCTCGGACTGGATGAACGGGAGGGACTCCTCAAACACATCGGTCTGGTCGCCCGTGACGGCGAGGCCGGCATCCAGCCGTTCGCTATTTCCCACCCGGAACTCCGCCCGCAGATTACGTACGCTGCGAACGAGCTCGATGACCGACTCGACCTCGGTCTCCGCCTCGTCGTCGAAGCGTCCGGGGTCGCCCATAGGGTAAGCGGCGACGATCAACGCCTCCGGCCGGTCAGGAGCCTCCGGAAGCGTAGTCAGCAGCCTCGACCAGATCTCCTCCGTGATGAACGGGAGGAACGGGTGCAGAAGCCGGAGAGTCTTCTCCAGCACGTGGGCCAGCACCGGCAGCGGCGACGGCGCGGCATCAGTGCGCAGCCTGATCTTCGACATCTCGATGTACCAGTCGCAAAACTCGGTCCATAAGAAGTCGTGGATCTCGCGCTGCGCCTCACCGAAATGGAAGCGCTGCATGTGATCGTCGACCTGCGCGGCTACCCTGTTCAGCCTGCTGATGATCCATCGGTCCTCGCGGTGGGAAAGCTCTCCGAGATCGTGCCAGGACTCCAGTCCTGATGCCCCTTCGAGGTTGCCGATCACGAACCTGGATGCGTTCCAAATCTTGTTGGCGAAGTTCCGGCTCGCCTGGATCTTCGGTTCGTTCATGCGCATGTCGTTTCCGGCGGAAGTACCGGTGGTCAACGCATACCTTATCGCGTCGGCGCCATACTTCTCCACGAGGTCCAACGGATCGACAACGTTTCCGGTGGTCTTCGACATCTTCAGGCCCTGGGGGTCGCGCACCAGCCCGTGTAGATAGACCGTGTCGAACGGGATGTCCCCCATGTTCTCTATGCCCAGAAAGATCATCCGGGCGACCCAGAAGAACAGAATGTCGTGCCCGGTTTCCATGACCGACCCGGGGTAGAAGTAGTCAAGGTCCTCGGTCTGGTCCGGCCAACCAAGCGTCGAATGCGGCCACAGTCCCGAGCTGAACCACGTATCGAGGACGTCCGGATCGCGATCGAGATCCAGCCTGCCGCACTTCGGGCAGGCATCGGGGTCTTCGAGCTCGACGATCTGCTCACCACACTCGCAGTACCAGACCGGGACCCTGTGTCCCCACCAAAGCTGCCTGCTGATGGGCCAGTCACGGATGTTGTCCATCCAGTTGAAGTAGACATTCGTGAAACGCTCGGGGACGATCTTTATTCGGCCGTCCGCAACGGCGTCACGTGCCGGCTTCGCCAGTGGTGCCATCTTCACGTACCACTGGTCGCTCACGATCGGCTCGACGGCGTCGTCGCACCGGTCGCAGTGGCCGACGGCGTGCTCAAAGTCCTCCACCTCCAGAAGATCGCCGTCGGCCTGAAGGCGGGCCACGACGTTGTCGCGGGATTCGGCGACGGTCTGCCCCTGGAATTCGCCGGCCGCCTCGTTCAGCGTCCCGTCGAGACTGAGGATGTTCACGGTGTCCAGCCCGTGACGTTCGCCGATCTCGAAGTCGACTGGATCGTGTCCAGGCGTCACCTTGAGCGCGCCGGTCCCAACTTCGCGATCGACTGCGGGGTCGCCGATGATTGGCAGAACGCGGCCAACGATCGGAAGTATCGCCTGTAGCCCAACTAGGTGGGAGTAGCGCTCGTCCTCCGGATTGACGGCGACCGCGGTGTCTCCGAGCATCGTCTCAGGGCGAGTCGTGGCGATAACGACGTGACCGGAGCCGTCGGCGAGCGGGTACCGGATCTGGTACATCTTCGCCTTCTCCGTCCGGTGTTTCACCTCGAGATCGGATAAAACCGTCTGGCAGCGGGGACACCAGTTTGTGATCCTGTTTCCCTTGAAGATCAGCCCGCGCTTGTAGAGGTTGACGAATGTCGTTCTAACCGCGTTGATCGGGCCTTGGTCCAAAGTGAAACACCTGCGCGACCAGTCGCAGGAAGCGCCGAGCCGCTCGATCTGCCTGTAGATGCGGTCGCCGTAGTCGTCGACCCACTCCCACACTCGTTCGACGAACGCCTGGCGCCCCAAGTCGTGGCGCGAGAGTCCGTCGGTCGCGAGGTCGCGTTCGACAACGACCTGTGTCGCAATTCCAGCGTGATCGGTTCCCGGTAGGTAGAGCGTCGGCTCTCCCAGCATCCGGTGCCACCTGATCATCAGGTCTTCGAGAGCGATGGTCAACGCGTGGCCCAAGTGAAGCTCGCCGGTGACGTTCGGCGGCGGCATGATGACGACGAAGGGCTTCTTCGAACGGTCGATTTCGGGTGTGAAATACCCCTTGTCGACCCAGCCCTGGTATATCCGCCGCTCAACTCTACCCGGCTCATACGCCGTAGGCATGCCCTCATCGGCCGGCATCGTCGCCTCCCCGCGAGTTTGAAATTCGTTCAAGTATAGTCAAACGCCGGCGCCAGTCGGTAGTCCGACCGCCGTACACTCAGCCGATCCGAAGGCCGCACCTTCGCCCCCCGGTTCGTCTCCGCCGCGGCGGATCGAAGGACGAAGCCCGTTAGGCGGCCATATGCTACCCACTTACACCCTGCCGGCCAGTACCGAACCCATCTGCTGGGTTCCCACGACCTCTCCGCCGTCAGAGGCGATGTCCGGCGTCCGATAGCCTTCGGCGAGGACGCCCTCGACAGCCTCTTCCACGGCAGACGCCTCATCTTCGAGGCCGAACGCGAGTCGGAGCATCATCGCCACGCTCAGCACCATGCCGATCGGATTCGCGATCCCCTGCCCCGCTATGTCGGGTGCGGAGCCGTGGATCGGCTCGAACAGGCTGACCGATTCCTCGGCACCATCGGTCACACCGGGCAATCCGGCGAGAGATGCCGAAGGCAGTAACCCCATCGAGCCCGAGAGCACCGACGCTTCGTCTGTCAGGATGTCGCCGAACATGTTCTCTGCCACGATGACGTCGTAGCTGGCAGGGTTCCTGATCAGCGCCATCGCGGCGGCGTCGACCAGTATGTGCTCGAGCTCGACGTCTGGGTAGTCCTCGTGGACCTCGGTCGCGACCTGGCGCCAGAGACGGGACGACTCCAGTACGTTGAACTTGTCAACGCTCGTGAGTTTTCCGCTTCTGCCGCGTGCGAGCTCGAACGCCGCCCGGACGATTCGCTCGATCTCGTGCTCCGTGTACCTCAGCGTGTCGACACCCCTCCGTCCCGTCTTGGTGGTCCAGCGGCGCTTTGGACGCGCAAAGTACAGCCCGCCGGTCAGCTCTCGCAGCACTAGAAGGTCGACTCCTTCCAGTAGAGACGGCTTGATCGGGCTGGAGTTGATCAGCGCCGGGTAGACCTTCACCGGCCGCAGGTTGGCGAAGAGCCCAAGGCTCTTTCGGATGGCGAGAATACCGTCCTCCGGACGCGTCGGTGCGTCCGGGCTGTCCCACTTCGGACCGCCGACCGCACCGAAGAGGACGGCGTCCGCGGACTCGCAAAGCTCGACCGTCTCGTCCGGCAGAGGGGTGCCGAAGTCGTCGATGGCATTACCGCCAATTCGGCCTCGCGGGAGTTCGAACGAGTGGCCGAACCGCTGTCCAACCGCGTCCAACACCTTGATCGACTCGGCGACAACCTCCGGTCCAATGCCGTCGCCGGGCAGGACCGCGATCCTGAATTCCATGTGGGATCATCTCCTCGATTGTATGGGCTTGGAGTCGCGCGTATTATAGGCCAAAACCGCCGCGATACGCGGGTGCGGGATCGGGAGGACTGATGACGGAAACGACTGATGCTGTTGTCATTGGTGGAGGTGTTATGGGGACTAGCATCCTCTATAATCTCGCGTTACGAGGCGTGAACGGACCGGTGTTGCTCGAGCAATCAACACTCGGCGCGGGGTCGACCGGGCGATCGTCCGGAGCCATAAGAATGCACTACTCGACCGAGGTCAATGCGAGGCTGGCCTGGGAGAGCCTGCGCGTCTTTCAGAACTGGTCGGACGTCGTGGGCGGAGACGGCGACCCGGGCTGGGTACGCACCGGGTACATGGTCTTCGCGCCTCCCGCGGAGGCAGAGGGCTTCCTTCACAACATCGCGATGCAGCAGGGCGTCGGAATCGATACGCGCATTGTGAGCTGGATGGAGGCGAAGGATCTGGCGCCCGCGTTCCATTTGGAAGAGGACGAGAGCTTTGCGTGGGAGGACCAGTCTGGGCACGGCGACCCGTCAGGGACGGCGCTCGCGTTTACGAGTCGCGCTCGGGAGTTCGGCGCCAGGGTAGTCCTCGAGTCGCCCGCGACGTCCGTCGAGGTCTCGAACGGGCGGGTCGTCGCCGTGAAGACATCGAGCGAATCTTTCGAAACCGATACCGCCGTCATCGCGACCGGCCCGTGGTCGTCCCGCTTTCTGTCTCACCTCGATATCGACCTGCCGCTGGAGCCGACGCGCCACGAGGTGATCCTCATCCGCCGCTCGGAGACCGGTGTCGGTCACCACCCCGGCGGAGGTGACATGGCCAACCTCATCTACTTCCGGCCCGAGGCCGACAACCTCACGCTGGTCGGCAACGGCAACCGCGAGGAGGAGGTCGATCCGGATACCTACAATCAGCGCGCTAGCACCGACTTTGTGGCGGACATCTGGGGACGGCTCGCTCGTCGCATCCCCGGGATCGAAGACGGACAGCTCGCGCACGGATACGCCGGGCTCTACACCACTACGCCGGACCTGCATCCGGTCATGGACCGTGTCGACGGGATCGACGGCCTCTACATCTGCACGGGATTCAGCGGCCACGGCTTCAAGCTGGCGCCTGCCGTTGGGACTTGCATGGCGGAGCTGATCGTCGAAGGCCAGTCCCAACTGGTGGACATCACACCTCTGCGGATGTCCCGCTTCGCCGACGGTGCACTGAACACCACGCAGTACAACTTCAAGGTGATCGCGTAGGGGAGCTACGACACGACCACGTTCACCAGGCGGCCAGGCACGTAGACCACGCGTCGGACCTCCTTGCCCTCTGTGTAGTTCCTGACCCGTTCCGACTCGAGAGCGACCGCCTTCGCGTCTTCCTCCGAGACGCTTGCGGGAACTTCTATGCGGTCCCGAAGCCTGCCGTTCACCTGGACGACCAGCGTGATCGTCTCATCCGCGGCCAACGCTTCGTCCCACTCCGGCCACGACTGCTGGTGGACGCTGAAATCCCCGCCGAGATGCTCCCAGAGCTCCTCGGAGAGGAACGGCGTGATCGGCGCCATCATCAGAACGAGGTTCTTCAGCGACTCGTTCCAGACCACGGTGTCGATTCCGCCGGACTCCCACGCATCGTTTAGGGTGTTTGAGAACTCCATCATCGCGGCGATGCCGGTGTTGAACTTGAACTTATCGACGTCGTCCGAGACCTTGCGGATCGTCTGGTGCAACGACCTGCGCAGATCGCGGATGGCGTCGGCATCGTCCGCTAGATCGTCGAGAATCCGGGCGTCGCGGTGGCAGAGGTCCCACACCCTGCTCGTCCAGCGGGCCATGCCGTTGATCCCGTTGTCGTTCCACTCGCCTCCTGCCTCCCACGGGCCCATGAACATCAGGTAGGTGCGTACGACGTCGGCCCCGACGTCCTGAACGTAGTCATCGGGCGCGATTACGTTGCCGCGAGACTTGCTCATCTTCTGACTGTTGAAGACGATCGTTCCCTGGTTCAGGAGTCGGACGAACGGCTCGTCGAAGTCAACGATGTCGAGATCTCGCAGCGCCTTGACGAAGAATCGCGCATACAGCAGGTGCATCACCGCGTGCTCGACGCCGCCTGTGTACTGGTCGACCGGGTTCCACAGATCGGTCGCGCGCCTGTCGAACGGTCCGTCTTCGTACTTCGGACTGGCGTAGCGCAGGAAGTACCAGGACGAGTCGACGAATGTGTCCATCGTGTCGGTCTCGCGCTTCGCGCCGCTGCCACAGTTGGGGCAGGAAGTGTTCACGAAGCCCTCGTGAAGCGCGAGCGGCGAATCGCCGGTGGGCAGGAACTCCGCGTCCTCCGGCAGGAGCACGGGGAGGTCGGATTCAGGCACCGGCACTTCGCCGCACCTCTCGCAGTAGACGATCGGAATCGGCGTGCCCCAGTAGCGCTGGCGGCTGATCAGCCAATCGCGCATCCGGTAGTTGACCGCGCGTCCGCCCCAGCCATGCTCCTCAATGTGATCTGCTATCCGCTCCAGACCTTCCGTGCTGGGCAGCCCGTCGAACTCGCCCGAGTTGACCTGCGTCCCCGGGTCGAGGTACGCCTCCTCGAAGTCGGAGCCGTCCCAGCCTTGAGGCGCTACGACGACGCGGATCGGCAGTCCGTACTTCGTCGCGAAAATAAAGTCGCGCTGGTCGTGGGCGGGCACTCCCATGACGACGCCGGTGCCGTAGCTCAACAGGACGTAATCGGCGACGAGGATCGGGACGCGCTCACCGTTCAGCTTGTTGACGGCGTAGGCGCCGGTGAAAACACCGGACTTCTCCTTCTCGGTCGAGAGACGCTCGATCTCCGTCAGACGGCGCGCCTGCTCGACGTAGGCCTCGACGTCCGTGCGATGGTCGTCAGTCGTGAGCTGTTCTATGAGGGGATGCTCGGGTGCGAGCACGATGAACGTTACGCCGAACACAGTGTCGATCCTCGTCGTAAACGTCGTGAGTTCAGACTGCTCAAGCCCATACTCGGAGACATCGAACTCGACGTCGACGCCCTCCGAGCGGCCGATCCAGTTCGTCTGCATCGTGTTGATTCGCTCTGGCCAGTCGATCTTTGAGTGGTCCAGGAGCTCGTCGGCGTATTCTGTGATCCGGAAGAACCACTGCGCCATGTCCTTTTGAGTCACGGCCGTGTCGCACCGCTCGCACTCGCCGTTGATGACCTGCTCGTTGGCGAGCACCGTCTGGCACGACGGGCACCAGTTGACCGGGGCGCTCGCCCGGTAGGCCAGGTAGTTGTGGTATAGCTGCAAGAACAGCCACTGGTTCCACCGGTAGTAGTCCGGGGTGCAGGTGACGACCTCACGGTCCCAGTCGTACATCGGACCCATAGACCGGAGCTGCCGGCGCATGTTTTCGATGTTCGACATCGTCCACCGGAACGGGTGAACTCCGCCTTTGATCGCGGCGTTCTCAGCGTTGAGTCCAAAGGCGTCGAAGCCCATCGGATGGAGTACGTTGAAGCCCTTCATCCGCATGTAGCGGGCGTGGGTGTCGGCGCCGGACATCGCGAACCAGTGCCCGATGTGGAGGTCGCCGGACGGGTACGGGTACATGTGGAGCTCGTACCACTTGGGGCGCGGATCGTCGTCGCGGACCGCGTAGACTCCGCTCTCCTCCCACCTCTCCTGCCACTTGGCCTCAATGTCCTGGTGGCCGTAGCCTGTTCGTCTCTGCCGGGTCGTTTCCGTGGTCATCTTCGACCTTTCTCTTCTCTGATTGTCCCAGCCACGCCGTAGGGCTCAGTTACAAGACCAATCCCTCTAAACTACAACGGCCCGTCCCTCGTAAGGGACGGGCCTGAAATTTGTACCCGCGGTACCACCCAAGTTTCCGTTCGCCGCGGCGAACGGACGCTCGTTGCGCGATAACGGTGCGTTACCGTCCGGCGCTAGGAGACTGTCGTTCGCGCCGGAGGCTCAGGGACGAGTTCAGGGGACTCACTGCGCCGGGCTTCCACCATCCCCGGCTCGCTTCAGCCGACCTTCCCCCTACTACTTCCCTTCAAAGCCTTTTGGCTGTCTGTTGTACGGAAAAACTAGCACAGGTCCGAGAAACGGGTCAAGAATCGTTGAGGGGAGAGGACAGAGGAAAGAGTGTATGCCGACTAGACTGGGAGCGCGGGCATCCCTGCCCGCATCGGGGTGGGGACGCGGACATTCGCCGATCCAAGCACTAATGAGACAGCCTCCATGCGTCGCCGTGGAGTGACGGGATCGCTGCTGCGGCCTCGGGACGGGACCTCTCCGTCCTTGGGGGCGGCCTCTTACGGCGATTTCACTTCGCGGCGACCCGGCCGCCCTAGACCCAATGCGGTGTCCTCAGCTATAAATCATATGTCGTGACGTGGCCGTTTGTATGAAGAGCGGGGGTGAGGCTCATGCCCAGAATGAGATCGATACCACTGCTCTTCTTCATCGTCGGGGTCGTGCTCGCAGCGGGTTGCGCGGATCAAAATTCGGACCCAGACCCCTCTCCCACCACGACGGCGCCTACGCTGTCTCCAGCGCCGCGGGCCGTCGACGTCAACCCCCCGCCGACCGCGCCGACCATCCCTCAGCCTCTGGTGCGGATAGACGTGGAGCGCGTCTTTCCTTCGCTGTCATTTCCACGGATGACCTACCTGACCCACGCAGGGGACGGGAGCGACAGGCTGTTCCTCCTGCTACAGCCGGGCCGGATCATGGTCTTCCCGAACGCCCCAGACGTGGCTGAGGCGACCACGTTCCTGGACATCCGGGACCGAGTCAGTGATCGTGGCAACGAGGAGGGACTGCTCGGGCTCGCCTTCGATCCCAAGTTCGTCGACAGCGGCTACTTCTTCCTCTACTACTCCGCCGCAGGTTCTCGGCGGTCGGTAATCTCGCGATTCGCAGTCGGCGATGGACGCGACCTCGCCGACCCTGACAGCGAGCGCGTGCTGTTGGAGATACCGCAGCCTTTCAGCAACCACAACGGAGGGCAGATCGCGTTTGGTCCGGACGGCTTCCTCTACATCGCCGTCGGTGACGGCGGTAAAGCCGGCGACCCATTCGACAACGCACAGGACAGGTCGACGCTGCTGGGGACCATACTCAGAATCGACGTCAGCACGGTCGATGCGGTTGGGTCTTACACGATCCCCGACGACAATCCCCTCATGGGACAGGACGATGGGGTACGGGGCGAGATCTGGGCCTATGGTCTCCGCAACCCCTGGCGCTTCTCCTTCGATCCAGAGACCGGGAATCTGTGGGCCGCGGACGTCGGCCAGAACCGATTCGAGGAGATCGATCTCATCGAGCCCGGCCGCAACTACGGCTGGAACGTCATGGAGGGCGATTCCTGCTTCCCGCCAGGCGCAGCGTGTAACGGAGAAGGCCTGGAGCCTCCGGTAGTCCAGTACGGGCGACGCGACGGCTGCTCGGTCACAGGCGGTTATGTGTACCGGGGCTCCCGACTGCCATCGCTCTTCGGCGCTTACGTCTACGGGGACTACTGCAGCGGCAAGATCTGGGCGCTGCGGTATGACGGGGTTACAGTCACGGAGCATCTCGAGCTAATCGACTCCGATTTGCGTATTTCATCCTTCGGAGTAGACCCATCCGGCGAGCTGTACATCCTGTCCTTCGACGAGAAGATCTACCGGCTGGTGCCGAGGTAGGCAGACTCGATGCGAGGACCGCCATTACCAGATGGCACTATTACGCTGGACGAACCACCCGCACCCTCCAACGACAAGACCACCGGTCACAACCTCTCCACAACCCGATCCCTCTATTTCCTATTTTCTCTCTCCTCTTTCCTATCACGCATTGACACAAACGTTCTGTATATGTAATATTAGATTAACAGCTATGTATTCGAATGGGCAACACGCTTCCAGGAGCTTACGAATGAGACTAACACCCGACGAACAGGCCGCTCTCGAGATGCGGCGATATGTCCTTGAGCAGACCAACGACGGTCTCGACATACTCCAAGTTCTCATCGACACTTTCGAAGACAAGATCGAAGGCATGACCCTCAACGATCGCGTCAGCGCTGCCAGCGAGATCATCGTCAGGACTATTCAATTTAGTCTCGAAGAACCGGGACAACCAGAATCCGCTATGGAGGTCGTGCTGGTCAGTAACCTAAACCTCTTCCGCCGTGTGGCCCGCTTCCTTGTCGAGGTCGTCGAGGGACGCCACGTCGGGTTAACACCCCGCCAGCGCGTCATACTCTCCGATTACGTTCGCGACTACAGGAAGCGAGTGGATTGCTACGGTACCGACGGCGAGCTGTCACAGATCCTCAACCGCGAGACAGACAACAGCAAAAGACTCCGGGATTTCCTGTGGCAGGTAGTCACCGGCGACGTCGAAGGTGCAACACCCGCCGACGTCCACAGCGCACTGAAGCTCCTCACATCCTGACGTGACGGACATCCAGAAACAGCATCAGACCGAGGCGGAGAGTCTCCAGGAAAGCCTGGACTCCTACGTCTCACACATCCGCACCGCCACAGACGGCGGCGACGCCATCGTCGATTGCCTGATCAGGATCATGGAGGACGACTCGGTTGCCGCAAAGCCCCACGAGCGGCTCGACGCTCAGCTTCTGCTGGACAGCATCGGCTTCGGGCGTCTCGCCGCTCAGGAGGAGGCCCCTACACGGCAGTCCCCCGAGACCAACGTGGCCCCTGCCCCGCCGTCCGCCGCCAAGACCCCCTCAACCGCCGGCATCCGACGTCCGCGACGGCCCACGGTCGTCCTCTCCGCAGAGAACCTCGTCCACCTTCCGCCCCTCGTTCGGCACAAGACCGACGACGGACGGACTATGGCCGACTTCCTCACATCGGTCGTCAAGGGAGAGTTCGAGGACTTCAGGCCCATCCACCACATCAGGGCCGCAAAACAGCTCGCCGCTCGCGGCTTCAACAGGGCCCAGGACACCTCAGCGGACCTGCCCGACCTCTCCATCGACGACACTTTGGCGATGATCCAGACGCTCACAACCGCCATCGAAGAGCGCAGAGCGCGCAAGGCCGATGCCGCCGCCGCCGGATCGTCCAGTCACGCGTCCGACGTGAGCCACGGGCCTGCAGACGCGGACGAGAACGACGACTACTTGACCGAGTTGCTCGAGGGCATTCCCGAAGACATCGAGTATCTCGACCCTCTCGAAAACCCGATCGCCGACCCACGTCTGAACGTCCTCGACCCCGAATATGCACCGGCGTGCCCCAACCAGACGCACCTGCCCGGCTGCGACTGCGTCCCCGAGCCGACCACCGGAGACACCGTCCTCGACCTCCTACTCCACCTCCGTGACAATCCCCCCTGACCGGAGGTAGAACCTACACACCTAACCCGTAGGGTCGACGCTTGATCTCACGTAGCAGTCGGTAGATTCCCGCGTTCGTGGGAATGGGGCGTGCTCGGTCAGTTGCGTTCTTGAGTTCCCTCAAACGCGGGCGCATCGCCCACCGGACAGCTACGCCACCCCACCCCTGGGTCCCGGGCGAACCACTCCCGCAGGCTCTAGGCCAGTCACAGCGCGTTCTTCGTCAGCAGACCGAGCTCTTCGTGACCTCCTCGGAGATCGAGCGGGACAGCAGGCGGCCGTCGGAGGGGGAGCATGTGAGGGTGCGGTTGTCGACGGCGATTTTGCCGCGAAGCAGGACGGTCTCGGGCCAGCCGTGGACGGGCCAGCCTTCCCAGATCGAGTAGTCCTCGAGGTGGAGGTCATCCAGGGTAAGCGGCCTGTCGACCGATGGGTCGATGATGCAGATGTCGGCGTCGGAGCCGGGGGCGATCGCGCCCTTTGTCGGGTACATGCCGAAGATCTTGGCGGCGTTGGCAGAGGTGATGTCAACGAAGCGAGTTAGGCTCATGCCGAGGTCGACGACACCGACAGAGTAGGCGATTCCCATCCGAGTCTCGATGCCGTTGTGCCCGCCGGTGACGTCGGCGACGGTCTTGAACCTGATCTTCTCCTCCCACGTCGTTGAGACGAGGTCTGTGGCCACCGTCGATAATCGGCCGTCGAGGAGACCCGCCCAGAGCGCTTCGCGGTCGTCCTCGGACTTGAGCGACGGATAGGTGTGGTACTTCATGCCGTTCTCTTCTTGGTAGCTGTCGGCGTTGAAGCAGGCGTAGTTGTGGAGGGTCTCTCCGTAGATCGGCAGGCCGAGCATCCTTGCCTGGCCGACCGATTCCACGCCCTCCTTTGCGCTGACGTGGACGAAGTAGACGGGACAACCAGTCTTGCTCGCCAGTCGGATGACGCGCCTGAACGAGACGTCCTCGGACAGGTTAGAGTGGATGTGGTGCATGTTCCACCAGTCCCACAAGCCGTCGTCCTGCGCGTGGTCGTAGTTGTAGTGGACCATGTCGTCGTCTTCGGAGTGGACGAGAAGCATTCCGCCAGACTCTGAGACGTTCCGCATCACGCGGGTGAGCCGGCCGAAGTCGGTCTTGTTGTTCTGCATCTGAGGACTGGGCGGCCGGATCGAGGTCGTGAATATCTTGAAGCTGGGAAAGCCCTCGGCGACGAGCTCAGGGATCTGGTCGATCGACGCGCGGTCGGCGCCGTTAGTCAGGATCGGGTGGTAGGAATAGTCGGTGTAGGCGTTCCCCGACCAGCGTTCGGCGGCCTCGTCGAGGGCGTGCCGCAGGTCGTGGCCTGGGACCTGCGTCGCGAAATCAAGCACCGTGGTGGTCCCACCCCAGACTGCGGCGCGGGAGACCGCCTCGGCCCCGGACCTCTCCGGCTGGCGGGGGCCGCCGATGTGGGCGTGGGGCTCGATGCCGCCAGGGACGACGATCTTGCCGGTCGCGTCGATTACGCGTGTATCGCTCCGGTCGATCTCCCCGTGTTGGGCTACGGCCGAGATAGCCTCTCCAGTGATCGCGACGTCGAAGTGCCCGACTCCTCCCGGCGTTACTACCTCTCCTCCGATGATGACGACATCAGTCATGGTTCACCTCTCTGCGAACACGATGCCCGCTCTACTAGTGCGACCGCCCCATTCCCCGATGCGGGCAGGATGCCCGCGCTCCCAGTGCGCTTCCCCGTCGTCCCGGCGTAGGTCTTGGATGCGCCGCGGCGTGGCGGAACCCAGGGGTGGTGTGGTGTCGCTATCTCCAGGCCACCCAAGCGCCCAGGATACCCGCGATTGCGTTTGACGCCCAACTCCAATACGTCTTGTCCTCTGAGGCCTTACGTCAGCGCGGCCACCACAGCGTCGCCGACCGCCTCTGTTGTTGAAGTGCCCCAAAGATCCGGAGTGAGGGTCTCACCTAGCGAGACTACGCTGAGACTCGCTCGCTCGATCGACTCGGCAGCGGCGTCCTGGCCGAGATGTCGCAGCATCATGGCGCCCGACAGGATCGCAGCGAGCGGGTTAGCGACGCCTTGCCCCGTTATGTCAGGCGCGGAGCCGTGGACCGGCTCGAACATCGACGGATATCGGCGCTCCGGGTCGATGTTGCCGCTCGGCGCGAGCCCCATGCTTCCGGTAACGATCGCGCCGATGTCGGTCAGGATGTCCCCAAAGAGGTTGCTCCCAACCACCACGTCGAACGAGTCCGGCCGCCGGACGAAGTCCATGCACGCCGCGTCGATGAGCAGCGAGTTGGTCTCGACGTCGGGATACTCGGGCGCGACCCGGTCGAACGCTCTGTCCCAGACCAGCATCCCGTAGCCGAGGGCGTTCGACTTCGTGATCGACGTCACGTGCTTTGAGCGTCCGGGTCGTTTCGAAACCTCGAATGCGTAGCGGATGATCCTCTCGCATCCCCTTCTCGTGAAGACCGCTGACTGGATTCCGAGCTCCTCGGGGAAGTCGGGGTAGACGAACCCGCCGACATCGGCGTACTCGCCCTCGGTGTTCTCCCGGATCACGATCATGTCTATGTCGCCCGCGCCGTAGCCGCTCAACGGCGACTCGATCCCGTCATAGAGTACGCTGGGGCGCTCGCAGACGTACTGATCGAAGGAGCGCCGGATCGGCAGAAGGAGGCCCCCGAGGGTGATGTGGTCCTGGATGTCGGGGTGTCCGACCGCCCCGAGGAAGATTGCTTCCGACTCGGCGAGCGTGTCGAGCGCGTCGGCCGGCATCACCAAACCGTTCTCCTTGTAGAAGTCGCTTCCCCAGGGGTGTTCAACCCAATCCCACTCGATCCCGTACTCTCCGCCGACCGCGTTGAGCACCTTCATGCCCTCTTCGATCACCTCGACGCCGATTCCGTCGCCCTTGATTACCGAGACTTTATGGCGCGCCAAATCTCTTCTCCGGAAGTGCTAGAAGCCGTGTTCAGCGGCCATTGTAAGCCGCCGGAAGCTGTAATGCACGCTGTGCTACAATCGCGACCGGCGCTGTATGGCGCCACAAACACAGATCGGCGAGGCCCACTGTTGAACCCATACGTCGAGGCGCAGACGACGGCGATTGTCGAGGGAATCCGGCTGCTGGAGGTCTACGTTACCGCCCCGCTCGGGCTGTACTCGGACATCAAGATGATGCGCGAGGCGCTCGATTTTCCGGAGGCGGCCGACCTGCGCCGGGAGGAAAACGCCAGGCGCAGACAGGCACACGCTGCGCTCACAGACGACCATCCCGCGCTGGCGCTCGAGGCGATCCAGTCGCTCCGCGGCCAGGTCGAGGCGCTGGGTTCGATCTCATCCGGCGAGTCGTCTCCGCTTGGGGAGGCGTTCGTCCGCAGAGCGGGGCTCGTGCTGAATCGCGCGGAGGCGAAGGTCGCTGGAGACATCAGGGCTAGGAACGCGAAAAGGCTCTCCGGCATATACGTGATAGTGGACCCTGAGGCGACGAGAGGGCGGTCTGTGATCGAAGTCGCCCGCGCCGCGCTTGAAGGCGGAGCACGAGCAGTCCAACTCAGGGACAAGTCTAGTGACAAAGGACCGATGCTGTCCGTGGCCGAGACGCTCAGGGAGATGTGCGACGAGTACGATGCGCTGTTCGTGATGAACGACCATGCCGACCTCGCCGTTGCTTCGGAGGCCCACGTTCTCCACGTCGGTCAGACCGATCTGCCGGTCGCATCCGCGAGGGAAGTGCTGCGGCCACATCAGCTTATCGGCAACTCGAACGGCGGAATGGACGAGGCGCTCAAGTCCTGGGGCGACGCGGTCGACTACATCGCCGTCGGCGCGATCTACAGCACGACTACGATGGGCAAGTCAGGCCGGACCGCGCTGGGTCCGGAGATGATCACGCGGGTGAAGAACGCTGTGAGCCAGCCGATCGTTGCGATCGGCGGGATCAATCGCAGCAACATCGAGGAGGTGGTCGCCGCAGGGGCGGACAGCGTCTGCGTGGTCAGCGCGGTCACTTACGCGGACAATCCTAGGTCCGCTACCGAGGAGTTGGCCTCGCTGTACGATAGGGCGACCTCGTCGTGAAACGGGTGTCGACCGAACAGCTCATGTCCGAGATCCGGAAGGCCGGAGAGACCGCGAACGAGATGCTCGGAGCTACGCACGCGACGCGGGAGCGAGCGCTGACGGCGTCTCGGAGGCTGATCCGCTGCTCCGCGAACTCGATCCGCGCTACCCACCGCGGCGAGTTCGACGAGGCCCGGCGCCTGATCGGCGAGGCCAGCGAAGTCCGCGCCGAGTTCGAGTCCGGCCGGAAGGAGCATCCCGAGGTCTACTACGGCGGCTACGTCGAGGATGCGCTGAAGGAGTTTGTCGAGGCGCACGCGACCCTTGCGTTCGCTGAGGGCTCTCCCCTGCCCAGTCAGGAAGACCTCGGCGTTGGGCCTGCGGTATACATCCACGGCCTGGCCGAAGCGATCGGCGAGCTGAGGCGCCTGGTGCTGGACCGGCTGAGGTCGGACGAGTTCGATCGCTGCGAGGAACTGCTGGAGATCATGGACGAGGTGTACTCTGTCCTGGTCACGATCGACTATCCGGACGCGGTCACCAGGGGACTCCGAAGGACGACGGACGTAATGCGGGGCGTGATTGAACGGACGCGCGGGGACATCACGCTAGCGCTTAGGCAGCGGAGCCTCGAGCGCCAGATTGGTGAGCTCAGCGAGAGGATTTCTCAGATCGAGGAGTAGGTACGATCGAGGGGCTGCCCACGCGGTCCTTCGTCCTTCGATCCGCCGCGGCGGAGACGAACGACTGCGCGAACGCTTGCTTGACCCGCATCGGTAGCCGATGTTATCGTGGCGACGGTGTAAGAGCCCAGATGTTCGCGGCCTCCCAGACTACTGGCGAGGCCGTTTTTGTGGAGGAGTACCGTGAATATCCTTTACCTGGCGATCGGCGCCGGCGCCGTAGCCCTCGCCTTTGCGGGCATCCTTACGATCCAGGTGCTGAAGTCGGACGAAGGAAGCGAAGAGGTCCGGTTCATCGGCAACGCGATCAGAGAGGGCGCAATGGCCTTCCTCTCGCGCGAGTACCGGATGCTCGCGATCTTCGTCGTCATCATCTTCATCGTGCTCGCCGTTTTCATCGACTACGACGTGGCGAATAGAATCCCCAAGGAGACGCCACAGATCCCAGCAACGGCGATCTCGTACCTGATCGGCGCGATCGGGTCGGGCTTGGCCGGATTCATCGGAATGAGCATCGCGGTCCGAGCCAATACGCGCACGACGGTCCAGGCCGCCATCGGTCTGAACTCGGCGCTCCGCGTCGCCTTTAACTCTGGCACGGTCATGGGCGCGAGCGTGGTCGGTATCGGACTCATCGGCATCACCGCCGTCTATCTGATATTCCAGGACATCACCGTGGTCGCAGGCTTCGGCTTCGGCGCGTCTTCGATAGCCCTGTTCGCCAGGGTCGGCGGCGGTATCTACACGAAGGCCGCCGACGTCGGGGCAGACCTCGTCGGCAAGATCGAGCAGGGGATGGACGAGGACGATCCGAGGAATCCCGCGACGATCGCCGACAACGTGGGCGACAACGTGGGCGACGTGGCAGGAATGGGCGCGGACCTATTCGAGAGCTACACCGGCTCGATCATCGCGACGATCGCTCTCGGAGCGGTCGGAGCGGCGGCGTTGGGTATGGTGCAGCCCGGCGCCTTCGACGCGAACATCCTCGTACTTCCAATGCTGATCGCGACCATCGGCGTATTCGCGTCCATCCTGGGGACGTTCCTGGTTAGAACGAAGGAGGGGGCCAGCATGGGCTCACTCCTATGGTCGCTGAGGTTCGGCATCTTTGGCGCCGGCATATTCGTTCTCGTCGGAACAGCGATCGCGCTGATCTTGCTTGATATGAACTTCAACCTCTTCTGGGTTGTTCTCGCGGGCCTCGTCGCCGGTCAGATCATCGGTACATCTTCGGAGGTGTACACGTCGTACGAGTACGGATTCACCCGAAACATCGCCGACCAAGCGCTGACCGGACCGGCAACAGTCATCATCGGCGGCCTCGGACTCGGTATGATGAGCACGCTCGTCCCTGCGGTGGTCATCGTGGTCGCGATGTGGGTTGCCAACGACCTCGCCGGAACGTATGGTGTCGCGCTCGCCGCGGTCGGAATGCTCTCGACGCTCGGCATAACGCTCGCGACCGACGCCTATGGGCCGGTCGCTGACAACGCCGGCGGCATCGCCGAACAGGCCTCCCTCGACCCGTCGGTGCGGGAGCGAACCGACGCCCTCGACTCGTTGGGAAACACGACCGCGGCCACCGGAAAGGGATTCGCGATCGGCTCGGCTGTGCTCACAGCGCTTGCCCTCATGGCTGCCTACTCCACGGTTACCGGCGTGACCTCATTCGACCTGCGTGATATCGACGTCCTGATGGGTCTGATCATCGGAGCGCTTATGCCATATCTGTTCGGCGCGCTGACGATGCAGGCCGTCGGACGCGCCGCCAACGCTATGGTCCAGGAGGTTCGGAGGCAGTTCCGGGAGATCCCCGGGCTGCTCGAAGGGACGACGCCCGCCGACTACCACCGCGCGGTGGACATCAGCACGCGGGGCGCGATGAGGGAGATGGTCCTTCCCGGCGTACTCGCGATAGCCGCCCCGGTTATCATAGGCGCGATCCTCGGTGCGGAAGCACTGGGCGGCCTTTTGATCGGTTCGATCGCGTCGGGATTCCTGTTGGCGATCATGATGGCCAATGCTGGCGGAGCCTGGGACAACGCGAAGAAGTTCATCGAGGCGGGCGCGCACGGCGGCAAAGGCTCCGAACCGCACGCGGCCGCGGTTGTCGGCGACACCGTAGGAGACCCGTTCAAGGACACGTCTGGACCGTCGTTGAACATACTCATCAAGTTGATGAGCATGGTCGCCCTGGTCTTCGCGCCCCTGTTCCTGTAGCGCTCTCAAAACGGACGGCACTGGGAGCGCGGGCATCCTGCCCGCATTGGGCGGCACTGGGAGCGCGGGCATCTTGCCCGCATTGGGCGGCACTGGGAGCGCGGGCATCTTGCCCGCACGGGGCGGCACTGGGAGCGCGGGCATCTTGCCCGCATTGGGCGGCACTGGGAGCGCGGGCATCTTGCCCGCATTGGGCGGCACTGGGAGCGCGGGCATCTTGCCCGCATTGGGCGGGGTGGCAATTACGGGTCGCTGGCAAGGACCATGGTACAATCCACCGTGTCGCCCAGGTGGCGGAACGGTAGACGCGGCGGACTTAAAATCCGCTACCCGAGAGGGTGTGGGGGTTCGAGTCCCTTCCTGGGCACCAGCTAGACTTCGCACGAAAGCTAGGTCGTAGCCAGGCCGAACAGCTCCCTGCGCCGGGCATGGAGGAAGCGGGTTGCCACGAACGCCAACGGCTTCCTCGCTGCGGTGAAGTTCTCTTTCAGAGTCTCGAAGACCGAAGTGAGCTCCAGTGCATGCGCCGCCGGATGGCCGTGGGCCAATCCGTAGAACCGGCGACCGTCCCGCTCGTAGTCTTCGATCGTTCTACGAAGCCGCCAGCTCGGTGAGGGCAGCTTGCCTCCACCGCCGGCCAGCCGCCGTGCCGTGCTGTCGGGAAACACGCCGGACAGGAACAGGCAGACATCGGCGATACGCTTGTAGTATCCAAACCTCTGCTCGTGTTCCGCATCCGCGGCGAACTTCATCAGGCTGTCGACGTCCATGTCGCTGTAGCGGACACGACGGCGGATTCCGCGTCTGACCCTGACCGGTACGGTGTAGGACTGGATCCGCGTGAACGACGCCATCATCGACGCCAGGTACTCGACCACCCCCGGTCGTTCCATTAACTTCAGTACATCGGGAGTGTCGAACACGGGTATGGACGCCCGTCCCTCCCGCTCCTCCGTGTAGGTCGCAACCTCCAGCTCGCTGTAGGAGCGTCTCAGCAGCACCTCGAAGTAGAGCGCGGGCGAGATGTGGAGGAATATCTCCTCGTCGTTGAGCACGCGATCGAGGAGTCTCTCATCCCCTATCATCGCCGCGCGAAACTGCGAGTCCTCGGTCATGGCACGCTTTACCGCTTCGGCGTCGACAGCGCCGGGAGCAAGGTTGTCTACCACGAAGTCGAGGTCGCCCTCCGTGAAGTTGGGCCAGCTGGTGTTAGGACGTAACAACTTCGTTCCTGTGATCGACCGGGGTTAAGGGCGCGGACTCATGGTATTACGCGTGTCAACCGGCGTCCCACTGTCGATGGGCCGCTGGTGTATGATCTCTGGCGGGCACTTCAAGGGGAGGATAGACGATACGCCGGCGAGTTACGTTTCCAAGGCCGCGGACGCTCGACGCCTGGAATGCCCATCGAGACTATCGGTTCCTCTGGGTCGGAAACTTCTTCGCCAACACCGCCCACTGGCTGCAGCTCCTAACCCTGGGATGGCTCGTGCAGCGCCTGACCGATGGACAGGGTTCCTCGGCGCTTCTCGTCGTCAGCGTAGGGGGCATTACGGCCCTGCCCGGCCTGATCATCGGTCCTATTGGCGGCGTCCTCGGCGACAGGCTCGACCGGCGGAAGCTGACGATGTCGATTCAGGGACTCATGGCGGCGCTAGCGTTCGGATTCGCCTGGGTTGTCGCCCTGGAGCTCGTGAAGGTGTGGCACGTCTTCTGCTACGCGGTCGTCAGCGGGGCGTTTCTGTCCATTACCCAGCCGATGCGTCAGGCGCTCATCGCGAACACGGTCCCGCGGGAGATGCTGGGAAACGCGTACGCCACGAACGTTCTGACGATCCCCGGCACGAGGGCCATCGGACCGTTCGTCGGCGGAATCCTGGTCGCTAACCTCGGATTCTTCTGGAACTTCACCTTGGAGGCTCTCCTCTACGTCGGAATGATACTGGCGTTCGCTCCGATGAAGACACCGTACACGGTGGCACGAGCAAGCAGCTCGGCGACGGGACCTGGGTTCTTCCGTGAACTGTTCGAAGGCCTGAGGTACGTCTGGTCCGGGAACAGGGTGATCTTCCTGCTGATCACCCTGGCCTTCGTACCAAACTTCGTGCTCCAGCCGGTGATATTCATGCTTCCACTATTCACCGACGAGGTGTTGGACAAGGGGGCTGACGTCGGTGGCTACATCCTGGCGATCAACGGATTCGGGGGACTGCTGATGGCGCTGACGATCGCGTCGTTCGGGTTCTTCTTCGGACGCGGGGCAGTCTGCCTGGGAATGTCCGTCGCGAGCTCGGTCTTCGCGCTGGCGCTCACGCAAGCCAGAGTCCTACCGGCCGCGCTAGGAGCGATCGCGCTATTCGCGGCAAGTCAGACCGCGTTTCGCACGACAGCCGGGACGCTAACTCAGACTCTGGCGCCGGACCGACTCAGGGGTAGGATCACGAGCCTTCAGAGTGTCGCCCAAGGGTTTGTCGTGGGATCGAGCCTACTCGTGGGGTGGTTCGCCGGGGTCACGTCTGTGACGTGGGCGCTGGGAGCGATGGGTGTGACCGGCCTGTTAGCGTCGCTCACCTGCGTCATGGTGGCGAGGAGTCTGAGGGAGCAGGAGTGAAGCTAGAAGCGGGCCAGGGAGCGTTTCGCCTCGTGGGTCATCTCGTACTGGCGCGGCTTTTTGTTCCCGATCTCCTTGACGCCGCGATCCTGCATGAACGGGAGCACGTCCCGCCTGAAGATCATCCCAAACGCTGGACCGTCTGCCGCAGCGAGCTGGTGAGCGGGGAAGCTGGAACGGATGATGTCCTGGCAGTCGGTGCTCTTGAACTTGCCGACCGGCATCTCCCTGATAAGCTGGAGCGCGATCCGTTCGGTCATCGAGACCTCACGCTCGGATTTCAGCGCCTGGCTACGGCCGTTCGTAGACGGCGAGTCGGCGGGCTCCTCGGCGGGCACAGAGTCCTCGATCTCGTCGACGTCGACGGCAGGCTCATCCTCTTCATCGTCATAGTCGTAGTAGTACGCCGCGTTCCGGTCCACGATGTACACGTACGAGCGCGGGAAGAAGTCGTGGAGCAGCTTGGACTTTGTGTCGCTCCGGTCGGTCAAGACCCAGAGGAAGGGCACCGAGTCCTCTCTGATGAACGAATCCAGGGTCTCGGTTTCCTCGGCGAGCTTGGCGTATAGAGAGATGAAGTCGCTGTCGTCGCTGACCACCGCGACATGGCTGACACGCTGATGGTTGAAGTCGCTGATCGCGTCGACAGCGATCGCCATGTCTGCCGCGTTCTTCGTGGCGGCCAGGCTGTAGTGCTGAACGCCCTTGACTCTGACGTCGATCTTGGCAAACGCGTCGGTGGCCCAGACCTTCCACAGGTGGGCGTGGTCCGCCCTGACGTAGAGGTTGAGCTTGGCAGGGGGAGGCATGTTGTCCGGCCAACGCCGGACAAGTGCAACGAGGACATCTTGGGCAATGTCCTGGAGATTCTGAATATCCGCGTAGATTCCGGTACGTAGTTCGGTGGTTTCACCTGTGTTTGACATGGCCAAATTCTATCAACTTGAGAAGAGTTTCACAAGTTGCTGAGGGGCGGGGATTCGTCGATTGTTCAGAGATTGGCCACCGGAGTGGCAGTCTCAAACATCGCACCGACGGACATCCCACTGTGGATACGATGGATCGCCTCTCCGAGGAGAGACGCGATCGATATCGTGCGGATCTTGGACCCAAGCTTCTCATCCCCGATCGGGAGCGAGTCCGTCACGGCCATCTCGACTACCGGGCTAGCCTCAATCGCCTGGGGAGCAAGTCCGCACAAAACGCCGTGAGTCACGGCGCAGTAGACCTGCTCCGCACCGTGCTGCATCAGGGCGTTGGCAGCGGCGACAACGGTACCTCCGGTCGTCACCTCGTCGTCGACGATGATCGCCTTCTTGCCCGCAACCTCGCCGATCAGCTCGTCGGCAACGACCATGTCGGTGTTGCCGACTCGGCGCTTCTGGACGATCGCGATGTCCGCGTTGATGATGTCGGCGGTGTCTCTCGCCCGGTTTGCGCCCCCGACGTCTGTTGCCGCCACGACGACGTCTTCACCGTTCGCGAACTGTCGGGCTAGCATCGGGATTGCGGTCAGCTCATCGACGGGAATACTGAAGAACCCCTGAATCTGTCCCGCGTGGAGGTCCAAAGTGAGCACCCTGTCCGCTCCGGCGACCTCTATCATGGACGCGATGAGCCTCGCTGTTATCGGAACTCGGGGCTGGTCCTTCTTGTCACTGCGACCGTAGGCGAAATATGGCAGGACCGCCGTTATTCGGCCCGACGACGCCCGCTTCGCCGCATCCAGCATGATCATCAGCTCCATGATGCTGTCGTTTACGGGGTAGCTGAACGGCTGGACGATGAATACGTCGCGCTCGCGGACGTTCTCGAGAATCTTCACGAATGTGTTGTCGTTCTTGAACTTGAAGACATCTATCGCTCCAAGCTCGATCTCCAGGTAGGAGCAGATATCTCGAACGAGCTGCGGGTGGGCGTTGCCGGCGAATACTTTGAGGTCCTCTGCAATCGGCATCGCGCATGACTCCTAGATCGTGGGCTCCGGGGGAGTTGATTGTAGCACAGAGGCAGACCCCCTCCTCAACGGTCATCGCCCGCCCGATGGCGCGCATGGTAGCATTGCTCAGCACTGAGATCGAAAGCGCCAACCAACTTGAATGCTCAACATCTTCCTGATCGCCCCAAGCTGCGCATGGTGGAGCCGATGTGGGTCCAACGAGGTAGGCTGCGGTACCTCTATCTCCGCGATCCCGCTGAAATGACCGACGCCACAATCATGGTGCCTGAGCCGGTCACCCCTCTCCTGGCCTTCCTTGACGGGTCGCGGACCGCGCCGGAAATCCGCACCGCGATGGAGCTCAGGGTCGGCCTGTCCCTGACCGACGAGGACGTACTGTCGATCCTGACACAGCTCGACCAGGCCCTGATGCTCGAGAACGGCGCCTACGAGGCTGCACACAGGGCCGCGGTCAGAGCGTACAGGAACGCTCAGCGGCGGGAGATGTCCCACGCCGGCACCGTCTACCCTGAGTCACCAGACGACCTCCAGCGCCAGATCGACGAGTGGTGTTCGGAGGTTGCCGATTTGAACGAGTGGGGCAGGCCCGAAGGCGACCTCGTCGGTATGCTGTGCCCCCACATCGACTACAACCGTGGTCACGCCTCCTATGCGGAGGTGTGGACACGCGCTGCCTCCGACCTTGAAGGTGTAGAGTTTGTGGTCATCCTCGGCACAGACCACTTCGGCGGGCCTGCGCGGCTCACGCCTACTGTCCAAAACTACTCCACGCCCTACGGGACGCTCCGTACTGATCGTGACGTTGTCGAGAAGCTCGCCTCGGTTCTCGGGAACCGGGCGTTCACCGAGGAGCTGCACCATACGAACGAACACTCGATCGAGCTCGCGGCAGTCTGGCTCCACCACTTCGTACGGGAGCGCGATGTGTCGATCGTTCCTGTTCTCTGCGGTTCATTCCACGGTTTCACGAGCGGGGACGCACACCCTGACGAAGACGACAGGCTTGAGGCAGCCCTTTCGGTGCTAGGCGAGGCAATCGAGTCGCGCCGGTCGCTTGTCATCGCTGCCGGCGATCTCGCGCACGTGGGACCAGCGTTTGGCGACGCAAAGCCGCTCGACAGCACCATGAAGTCGAGACTGACCACGGAAGACTCGGAGTCACTCGACGCGATCCGGGCGGGCGACGCCTCGAAGATTTTCAAGATCTCGCGAGCAGAGTCCGATAGAAGGCGGATCTGCGGCCTCCCGCCCATCTACCTGATGCTCAAGCTGCTCGATGGGTCCAAAGGCGTCACTATGGCATACGACCAGTGCCCGGCGGACGGCGCCAATGCGTCGGTCGTTTCGATTGCCGGATCGCTGCACTATCGTTGACATCCGCAGCGCCGTCGGACATGATGTCAAGCATGGAACAGGAATTTCCCGCAGTTTCGATATTTGGGGTTACCAGTATCCCGGAGATTCAGCTGGGAGACAACCTCGGCTCGACAATCGTCGTCGCCGCCGGCGCCCAGGGCACGCCTATCGAGGCCGGAGATATCCTCGTCGTCACACAGAAGATCGTCTCCAAGGCCGAGGGAAGAGTCGTAAAGCTATCGACTGTCGTCCCATCGGAGTTCGCGACGAGCTTCGCCAGGGATTCCGGTAGGGACGCCAGGCTGATCGAGCTCATCCTGCAGGAGAGCAGGTCGATCGTCCGAATGGACCCAGACCGCGGCGTGATCATTTCGGAGACGCACCACGGCTTCGTGTGCGCCAACGCCGGGATAGATCAGTCGAACATCCCGGGCGACGACGTAGTCTGTCTCCTGCCGGTGGACTCCGACGCGTCGGCGCAGTCCATCAGCGCGGACGTCGCGGAGGCGACAGGTCTGTCGATTCCGGTAATCGTTTCCGACACGTTCGGCCGCGCCTGGCGCGACGGACATGTCAACTTCGCAGTCGGAGTTGCCGGGATGAACCCGATGATCGACTATCGGGGGACCATCGACGCCCAGGGACGCGAGCTTCACGTAACCACAATTGCCATTGTCGACGAGCTCGCCGCCGCTGCCGAGCTGGTCCAGTTCAAGGCGGTTGGCATTCCCGTCTCGATCATCAGGGGTTACCCGTATCTGGCAGGCGGAATCGGCCACGAAGAGCTGGTCCGTGACCGCAGGAGGGACATGTTCCGGTAATCTGCCCGCCGCGAGCGCTCCCGACGCGGAAGCGTGCCGTGTTGGCGCCCGGTGGCAGGGCAAGGCAGCGGGGCAACGAGGGACATCCCAAATGGGTGTCCGCGTCAGGAGGCCAGCACCCCGATCTCCTCGGGAATCTGGACCGCCGAGTCCAGGGCGGCGATCCCCTTTCGCGTGTCTGACGCGACCTTCGCCTTGTCCGACACCCTAAGTCGACGCTTGAAAAGCCAGTACGTGAACTCTTTCATCTCGGTCAGCGTCATAACCTCGCGCGGGAGGCGCTCGAGGTCTTGCCGGAATCTGTGGAGCAGCTCTTCACGCGACGCTCGATAGATCCGTTGGAACGCCGAGTCAGTGTGGTCCGCCGGATACTGGCGTCCGCTAGCGTAGAAGCGCTTTGCCACCTCCTCTTCGACCGTGTCCTGGAGCGCGAGCTCAACCTCGACGCCGTAGAAGAAATTCAGGTAGGCGCTGTACTTCTCGGTGCCGAGCGCTTCCTTGAACTCCTCCTCGCCTACGTAGTCTGGCAGACGCCCGGTGAACAGCAGGTCTTCCAGCTCTTTGATCGGGATCGCGTCTAGCGCCTCGGACGACAGCCTGCAGGCCAGCGTAAGCCAGTCGAATGCTTCGTCGGAGATGAGGTAGACGAGCCTGGTGCCGTCGTGGATCTCCTCCGGCGCGGTCCAGACCGACATCGCCTCGAGCAGGGCCTTTGGCCAAGGGGTCCCTTCGGCCAGCGTGGTCTTCAGATGGGTGACTGCCTGGTCGCTACCCTCACCGCCCGTCGTCGTGCACTCATCCATAGCGAGATAATGCCCTTGTTCTTTCCTTCTTATCCAGTTTCAGCCACCGAACAAACTCGCCGACACTCATGCAGTTGACGACATGACGGGGCTCGCACCAGCCTCTTCTTGCAAGCTTTGCGCCGTACTCAAGATTGCCGAGCGACTCGGTTGTGTGTGCGTCGGTGTCGATGACCAGCGGGACCCCGAGCTCGCGCGCGCGGCTGACGTGGGCGTCCTTGAGGTCGAGGCGTTCCAGGGAACCGTTGATCTCAAGCACGGTCCCGGTGTCTGCAGCCGCGCGGAAGATGGCCTCGTAGTCGGCGTCGACCGGCTTCCGCTCACCGATCAAACGCGTGGACAGGTGGCCGATTGCGGACACGTGAGGGTTCTGCATCGCGGAGATGATCCTCGCGGTCATTGTGGAGGCGTCCTGTCCCATCGCGCTGTGAACGGACGCGACGACCCAGTCCAGCTTCTCCAGGACCGAGTCGTCATAGTCGAGGCTGCCGTCGGCACGGATGTCCATTTCTGTCCCGCGCAGTACGCGGATGCCTCCGATCTCGGACTCCAGCTCGGCGATCCGCTCGCCGTGCCTCTCCAGTCGTTCCACGCTCAGGCCGTTGGCGATCCCGCGCCCGACGGAGTGGTCGGTGATGGCGATGTATTCGAGGCCCAGGTCTCGCGCCTCGGCCAGCATGGCCTCCATTGGGTCCCTGCCGTCGCTCCAGTCGGTGTGAGAGTGTAGGTCTCCCCTGATGTCCGCCGACTGCACCAGCTCGGGCAGACGACCCTCTTTGGCGAGGGCAACTTCTCCCCCGCCCTGCCGGAGCTCGGGCGGAACGTACTGCAGTCCGAGTCTCTCATAGAGCGCGGACTCCGTCGTGAAGGTCTCGAGCTCGTTGGAATCGACGTTCCTGAGTCCGTACTCGTTGAGCGACAGTCCGAGGCCGGTTGCGATCTCCCTGAGCATGACGTTATGGTGAAGGTTGCCGGTAAAGTACTGGAGCATCGCTCCGAGATGCTCTGGCTCGCAGACGCGCAGATCGACCTGCATTCCGGAGTCGAGGACCACTGACGTCTTCTTCTCGCCGTGTCCCAGCACATTGGCCACTCCACTCATGGACGCCAGCCCATCGAGCGCCGCCGCGGGATCATCCGTTAGGCAGACCAGGTCCAGGTCTCCGACCGTCTCCTCGAACCGTCGGAGGCTTCCAGAGACGACGAGCTGTTCGATGCCCGGGCAGCTATCCTCCAAGTACCGTCTGACACGACGGGCGATGTCGTTGGCGCGGGCGATTGGGAAGCGGTCGCCCTTCGATCGCGCGAACTGGATCGAGCGGAGGATGTTGTCCGCGCTCTTCTTGCCCATGCGCGGGAGGGATGCAATGCTCCCGTCTTCGGCGGCGGCTTCGAGTGCCTCGACCGTGGTTACATTGAGCTCTTTCCAGATCCGGACCACGGTTTTGGGACCGAGGCCCGGGATCCCCAGCATTTCTATCACCCCGGGAGGGAACTCACCTCTGAGCCTCTCCAGGAACAGCATCTCCCCGGTGCGAACCAGCTCGCCGATCTTGTCCGAAATAGCTTTGCCGATGCCGGGTATCTCGGTCAGATCCTCGGAGTCTCTGACCATCACCTCGAAGTCCCGAGGGAACCGATCGATCGTCCTCGCGGCGCGTTGATAGGCCCTAATGGTGAAGGACTTCTCACCCTTCATCTCCAGCAGGCCGACGATGGTCTCGAACGTCCCCGCAATCTCAGCGTTGGTCACTCATCCTCCGTGGCATCGCTTGTACTTCTTGCCGCTGCCGCACGGACACGGCGCGTTTCTGCCCACCTTGCGGCCCGACGGGCCTGCGGTTGCGGAGCCTCGGCTCCCGTGCCCGAGGCGGGACACATCCGTTTCGCGCTCTGGCATCCTGGGGGGCGACTGACCCCTACCCGACACCTGATTTCGGAGGGCCGAGCTAGAGCGTCCGTTGGCGCCGGGTTGGTCCATCGAGAGCTGGAGACGGAAAATCGAGTGCGCGATGTCGCTCTGGATCTTATCCTGCAATCGCTGGAACTGGTCCATGCCCTCTTTCTTGTACATGACGAGCGGGTCCCGCTGTCCGAACGCGTGAAGCCCTATCCCTTGGCGGAGGTTCTCCATCGACGTGAGATGCTGCACCCAGTTCGCGTCGATCGCCTGGAGCATCAGCCTGCGTTCGATCTCCCGCACTACTTCCGGCCCGATGAACTCCTCCATCTGTTCGTACATCTGCTCGGCGTGGGTCAGCACGCGATCTTCGATGCCGTCGACGCCTAGGGCGGTGAGTTGATCGTAGTCCAGTAGATCGTCCGGCGGCGGCAGAATCGTTCCTAGCTCGGCGACAAATGCGTCGACATCCCAGTCCGATGGCCGTCCATCGCCGATAGTCGACTGTACGATCTCACTCAGGCGGGACCCAACCATCTGCTGGATGTTGCTCTTGAGGTCCGCGCCCGAGAGCACTTTGTTCCGCTCTCCGTAGATGACGTCGCGGTGCGTGTTAACCACGTCGTCGTACTCAACCAGGTGCTTCCGCATGTCGAAGTGGTAGGCCTCGACCTTGACCTGGGCATTCTCGATGGACTTGTCGATCATCCCGTTCTCGATCGGAACGTCTTCTTCGAAGCCTGCCCAGTCCATGATCGAGCGGATCCTGTCACCGCCAAACCGGCGCATCAGCTCATCGTCCAACGCGACGTAGAACTGGGTCGCTCCGGGGTCTCCCTGTCGACCCGCACGACCACGGAGCTGGTTGTCGATTCTACGCGCCTCGTGCCGCTCCGTCCCGATGATGTGGAGACCCCCGACGTCCAGCACGCCCTGATGGTTCGTCTCCCACTCGCGGGCGTCCATCTCCTCGATGTCAGGACTTCCGCCGAGAACGATGTCGGTACCACGGCCGGCCATGTTCGTAGCAACCGTCACGGCCCCGGGCTTGCCGGCCTGGGCGACGATCAGCGCCTCTCGCTGGTGCTGCTTCGCGTTGAGAACCTCATGTGGAATGTTTTTGCTCTTGAGCATGTCGCTCAAAACTTCCGATTTGTCGATGTCGGTCGTACCGACGAGCACCGGCTGTCCCTCCGTATGGCGTTCCTCGATCTCCCGAACAACAGCGCGGTATTTCGCCCCCTGGTCTCTGAATATGAGGTCCCCGGTATCCTCCCGGATCATCGGCTGATTCGTAGGTACGGAGACCACTTCGAGCTTGTAGATCTTATTGAACTCCTCGGCCTCGGTCGCCGCCGTCCCGGTCATTCCCGCGAGTTTCTGATAGAGCCTGAAGTAGTTCTGCAGCGTGATCGTCGCGTACGTGATGGACTCAGGTTGAATCCTCACGCCCTCCTTCGCCTCGATCGCCTGGTGCAAACCGTCCGAGTATCTGCGGCCCTGCATCAACCGCCCGGTGAACTCGTCGACGATCACGACCTCACCATTCTGAACCACGTACTCACGGTCGCGGTTGAAGATCACGTTCGCCTTGAGCGCGTTCTCGATATGATGCACTGTGCCGAAGTTCTCCGGGCCGTACAGATTAGAGACGCTCAGCGCCTTCTCTAGCTTGGAAATACCCTCCTGAGAGAGAGCGACTGTTCGGTGCTTCTCGTCGATCGTGTAGTCCGACTCGAGCTGCAGAGTTGGGGCAACTCTCGCATACCGCAAGTAGTCCCTGGCGGACATGTCGGCCGGACCGCTGATGATCAACGGCGTCCGAGCCTCGTCTATCAGGATGTTGTCGACCTCGTCGACGATGGCGTAGGAGCGACCGCGTTGAACGCGCTCGGATAGCTGGGTGACCATGTTGTCGCGCAGATAGTCGAAGCCGAACTCGTTGTTCGTCCCGTACGTGATGTCCGAGGCGTATGCCTCCTGCCTGGTCGCCGACCTCAGGCGCTCGAAGCCGCGCTCGCCCTCATCGTAATCTGGGTCGTACACCAGCGCGGCCTGGTTCTGCAACGCGCCGATCGTCACCCCGAGCTTCGCGTAGACCTCGCCCATCCAGTGGGCGTCGCGACGGGCGAGGTAGTCGTTCACGGTTACAACATGGACGCCCTCGCCGGTCAGGCTGTTCAGGTACGCCGGGAGCGTGGCGACAAGAGTCTTCCCCTCGCCGGTCCTCATCTCGGCGATCTTGCCCTGGTGCAGCACGATTCCGCCGACTAGCTGAACGTCGTAGTGCCGCTGTCCGAGCGTGCGCTTCGACGCCTCGCGAACGGTCGCGAACGCCTCCGGCAAGATTAGTTCCAGATCGGCGCCGTCCCCGACCATCTGGATTAACTCCCCCGTCCTGGACAGGAGCTGAAGGTCTGACAGCCTTTCGTATTCGGACTCGATCCTGTTGATCTCGTCGACGGTGGGCTGCAGCTTGGCGATGACCTTCTCGTCAGAGCCGCCAAATAGCTTGGCTAGTGACTTGAGCATGAGCGTATACCTGGGCCCGGTCTCGGGAGCGGATGCGCCGAACGACGTCGTCGGCTTCTGAAGCATCACTCGCCCCCGCTACCCCTCATTATACCCTACGTTCAAAATCGCTCTGTGGAGTCACGCATGTGCTAACCTGTGGCCGACTCAACCGCAGGAGAGATCCAGAACAGTATGGTGTTCTTGAGAAGTCTGCTATTCGTCCCCGGAAACACGCCCAGGATGCTCGAGCGGGCGCTCGGCCTGCGCCCAGACGCCTTCGTCCCGGACCTCGAGGACTCGGTGCCCTGGGACGAGAAGCCCAACGCCCGGGCCGTAACCGCGTCTTACCTCCACAAGGCCGCCGAGACAGGGGTCCCGGTGATCCCCAGGGTCAACTCCCTCGACACGGGGCTTCTAGAGGCCGACCTCGCCGCAGTCGCCGGCCCCCATGTCTACGGAGTCTCCGTCGGGAAGGTCGACAACCCAGGGATCGTTGCCGAGATCGAAGACCTGATCGCAGGGATCGAGTCGATGGCCGACCTGGAACCCGGCGCGATCAAACTGGTTCCCTGGATCGAGTCGGCGGCAGCGATCATGAATGCCTACGACATCTGCCGGTCGTCTAGCAGGATCGTCGCGGTCGCCCTCGGCGGAGAAGACTTCACAAACGACATGGAGATCGAGCGCAGGGACGACGACCGCGAGCTGGCCTATGCCCGGAGCGTCATTGCCGTCGCGGCGAGGGCAGCAGGAGTGCTTGCGCTCGACACTCCGTACTTTGCCTTCCGCGATCCTGACGGCCTTCGCACCAACTCCCGCGAATCGCGAGGAATAGGCTTCAAGGGACGCTTCGCCATCCATCCGGCGCAGATCGACGTCATCAACGAGGTCTACTCCCCGTCCGCAGAGCAGGTGCTGAAGGCGCAGCGAGAGATCGAGGCGTTCGAGGAGGCCGCATCGATGGGCCGGGGTTCTACGTCCCTAGACGGCAAGGTGATCGACGTGCCGGTGGTGAAACGCGCACAGGCGCTGATCGAACTGGCTCGGAAGATGGGCATCGAGACCGAGTCTAGCGGCTAACCTCGTCGTGGCCGATTCTGATCATCCGAGTCAAGCATGATCGTGACCGGACCGTCGTTGCGGATCGTGACCTCCATGTGCGCCTGGAACCTCCCGGTCTCGACAACAAGTCCGGTCTCACGGAACCTGGACAGGACCGAGTGAAACATCTTGTTCGCCTCGGCGGGCGGGGCCGCCGCGCTGAAGCTGGGCCTTCGTCCGCGGCGGGTGTCGCCGTAGAGCGTGAACTGGCTGACTACCAGCAGCTCGGCTCCGATGTCGAGGGCAGACAGGTTGAACCGCCCCTCCTCGTCGGAGAATATCCTCAGGTTCGCGGTCTTGTCGACAACGTAGTCGATCTGGGCCGGACCGTCGGTCGCGGCAAACGCAACAAAAACACAAAGTCCCGGGCCGATTCTGCCCAGGACTTCGTCACCTTCGGAGACCGACGCCTCCGCGACCCGCTGGATCAGCGCGCGCAAACGTCAGTCATTCTTGGACGATGTGGAAGCGGACGCCGTCTCCGTCTTGCTCTCAGCCTTCTTGGACTTCGATGATCCGCTCTTCTCAACGCCGGAGTCCGACTTCTCGGAGCTCTCTTCCGCCTTGTCGGCGCCGAGTCCGTTGTTCCCCCGACCCTTACCGTAGTCGGTGACGTACCAGCCGCTGCCCTTGAAGATCACGGGCGGCGCGTGAATCTTCCGGTGCGAGGGCGCGCCGCACTCGCGGCAGTCGGCAACCCTCGCCGAGTCGAAGCTCTGCCTTAACTCGAACTGGTGACCGCATTGCGTACAGCGGTAGTCATATCTTGGCAATCGCCGTCTCCCGACCGTGTCCACGTCGCTAGCAGTTGCGATTCGCGGCTGCTAAGCGTCCCGTCTAATTTAGCACCGGCCCCGAACGCTGTCAAACAAGAAAAGTCGTCGACCGGCGCGGACTCGCTCATGTACAATCAACTGCCTGTACCTGATATCTGGAGCACATCGATGCCGTCTCTTCGACACCTCACCGATACTTCACGACTGACCCGGGAGTGGGTCGAGTCCGAGCTGTTTCCGCTCTGTGAGTCCCTTCGGGCCATGAACGAACACCCACCGACGATGCGGGGCAAGGCGCTCTACTGCCTGTTCTACGAGCCCAGCTTTCTCACTCGAACGTCCTTCGAGCGTGCGGCAGGTCTGCTCGGCGGAGAGGCGCACCACACCGAGGACGCCACCCAGTTCTTCCCGGTCCACAACACGAGGAATATCGCGGACATCACAAGTATTCTCGCCAGCCTGAAGATCGACGTTGTTGTGATCAGGACAGGGGACGCCCACGTCATCGATCGCGCCGCCGCTATCGACGTTATGCCTGTGATCGACGGCGGAAGCGCTGACGATCATCCGACCCAGGCGTTGGCCGACCTCTACACGATCGACCGGGAGCTGGGAGAAGTAGATGGCAAGACCGTTGCCGTGGTCGGCAGGTTAGAACACCGGAACATCAGTGCGCTCCTCAGGGGGTTGGCGATGTTCGACGGCGTGAAAGTGATTCTCGTGCCCTTCAGCGGTCAGGTCCCCGGCGATGTCGTCCGGTACTGCACCGACCGCGGGGTCGAGTTCGTTGAGGAGGCGGACGTCGGCGCCCTCACCGAGGCTGATGCCGTCTACCTCAATGGGCCACGCACCTCGGCGCACATGCAGCTTCTACTTTCGCGAGGGCAAGAAAGGCTTGTGATCGACAGGAGGTTCATGGACGCGCTGAAGCCGCACTGCATCATCATGGATCCCATGCAACGAAGTGGGGACTTCACAATCGAGGTGGAAGACCACCGTCTGGCGTTCTACCGGCAGGCAGAGAACTCGCTGTACGCTCGGATGGCGGTGCTCTACCAGACCTTCGCCGGCTGACGATCCAAGGGTCAGGCGAAGATGGCGGACTTCAAGATCCGCGCCATCAACGGAGGAACGGACGGTCCGATCTCCCTCAACAAAGACGCCACTGGACGGTGGCCGATTGTGCGCATAATAGTGGCGCCGTGCCGGTCGAACGAAAACTCGGGGGACTTCACGAGCTCGCTCTGAACGTCCTCCGACAGGAACACTTCCATCACACGTTCGATCTGCGCATCGTCGAGGGCCTCGTAGATCTGCCTCGCGAAGTAGCCCATGCGAAGCTCCGGCCCAAACTCGCGTTTCCAACGCTCCTGGTAGGACTTCAGGCCTTCTTCGGACAGGTCCCCGGAGTCCAAGGCAGCTTCGCAGGTTTCCGCCGCGAACAACCCTGACAGCATCGCGTAGAAGATTCCTCCGCCTGTGGTGGGCTTCGTGAATCCGGCGGCGTCGCCGAGCATCAGCACCCTGTCACAGAAGGTCTTGGAGAGAGGCTTGAGCGGGATTCCCCACCTTCGCTCGTCCGACAGTCGTCCGACCACGGCTCCGCCGGAGCTGAGCCGGTCCATAAGCCTCCTGAGATACGTAGCTGGTCGGCGACGGGAGATGACTCCGAGCAGCGCCTCATCGTTTCGCGTCGGCACCAGCCAGCCAAATGACCCGGGCGCGACCTCTGAGCCGGAGAAGACCTCGGTCTCTTCGACGCCGCGTGTGGCGACGCTGAACTGTGCCCCAGCAAGGTGGTCGTGGCTGGAACCGTTCCTCAGCCCGATGGTGCTAGTGAATGCGGGGCCGAATCCTGCCGCGATGAGGAGTAGGCGTCCCTCGAACGAGCTCTCGGTGTCTCTATCGTGGGCGAAGACGCGCATGCCATCCGTGGTTCTTAGCACATCGTCGGCACGGTATCCGATGTGGTAATCGACACCGAGCTTCCGAGCGGATTCAGCGATCGAATTGATGTAGCCTACTCGGTCGACGACGAGTGCCTGTGGGTCAGGCCGGCCAACCCGATACTGCCGGCCTGCCGGGGAGTGGATGATCGCCGATCTGCTGTCTCGACGAATCAGCTCCGGCGGCACGGGGAAGCGGGCGGCGCACTCAACGCCGATGACGCCGGTGCAAAGCTTGTCTCCGATACGCCGCCGGTAGTCGACGACGCCGACGCTCAGCCCTCTCCGCGCGGACTCGAGTGCGGCAATGTTGCCCGCCGGACCCGCGCCGACGATCAAGACATCATACAACTGATTTCCCACCGTGTACTGATTCGGAGACCTCGAGGACGCCCGTTAAGAGGGCCGACAGGATCACTGAAATGTTACAGCACGCAGCCAGACCCGAACAATGGAACCTCAGCCATCAGTTGCTGCGGACTACATCGGGGACCAGAACCCGAGAACTCCCGGGGCGACAGGATCAGCGTTTCGAGACGGTCCGGTGTCCAGTACGTAGACCTGGCTCCGCTGCTGAGTCTGAAACGCCGCGGACGCGGGCCGGTCGGCTGGAATGCCCGCGAAGACGACGTTCCTGCTGTCTGGCGACCATAGCTGGTGGGAGTAGGCGTATTGGTCGAAGAACTGGAACATGGTTAGCTGATCCGGCGAGGGAAGGAAGTCAATCAGCTCGGTCGTCTCGCCGGACGCGACGTCGAGCACCGACCACGTCAGCAGTCCCCTGGGGCTCGTCAGCGTGACGTATGCGATTCTGGCGCCATCGGGGGACCAGAAGTACGCCACCACGTTGTCATCGATTTTAACCGTCTCCTCGAACGTAGAGCCGTCCAGGACCCTTAGTTGGCGATACACGAGCACAGGGTTTCTGCCGAACGGGAACGGCCTCGCATCGTCCCCTACGGCGATATGGGAGCCGCTCGGCGACCATAGAAAAGCGGAGCTCTGCCCTGTAACCGCCTTCGGCTGGAAAGCGATCTGCCCCAGCGGAGGAAACACCGGAACTGTAAACATCGCGAACGCGTCGGGTCCAACCGGCTCAGCCATCGTAAATTCATCACGGCCCGGACGCCATGCCGGCACCCGGTAGGAGATCGACGGCTCGAGCCACATCGTATGGAGAATCAGAGGATCGTCCATCGTTACTACAAAGTGCTCGCCGCCGCGGTGAATCGCGAGCTGGCTGGAGTCGCTCGACCAGGATGTCCACAAGGGGCCGTTGTCCAGGATGAAGCTCGGTTGCCCACCAGATATCCGGTCGCTCAGATACAGAGTCAGGCCGTGCGCCTCTGTCACGACGACAAAAGAGAGCTTGCTGGAGTCCGGCGACCAGAGCGGATAGTGGACAACACCAGCGGCGAGAAGGCCGGCGAAGCCTGGCTTGCCCATGTGGACTGCTGTGGACTCGTCACGTCTCCTATCGTAGGAGAACAGTGTTACAACCGGCACGCCCGGCGACTGTTCGACGACGCCTGAGTAGACGATACTCCGCGCGTCCGGGGACCAGGTCGGCCATGTGAAGATGCCCTGTCCCCGCGTGATCTGATGCTCATTGCTCCCATCGGGGTCATACAGACGGACCTTCGCGTCGTACCCGACCACGGCGATCCTATTGACGGCGAAGTCCGGTGGCCAGGTCGACCCGTCGCCAAAGGTCCCCGCGCGCGTACCGACGACGGCGAGGACGATCAATGCAACGAGAAGGAAGAACAGCCCGGCGTAGGTTCTTGTCGAAAGCCTCATCTATCGATCACCATGTCCACACCCACATCAATCGCGGGCGCCGAGTGGGTTACGGCACCGACCGAGATGATATCGACTCCCGTCTCGGCTGTGTCCCTGACCGACTCCAAGGTTATTCCGCCGGAGGCCTCCAGCACCACCCTACCCGCCGCGAATCGCACGGCGGCCACCATCTGCTCGACGGTCATGTTGTCAAGCAGCACGAGGTCGGCTCCCGCGTCGATAACCTCTTCGAGCTGTTTCAGGGTATCCACCTCTACCTCGACTCTGATCGTGTGGGACGCGCCCTCGACCGCCTTACGCACGACGTCACCGATGCCCAGACCCTGCGGCGCCAGCGACGCAACGTGGTTGTCCTTGATCAGAATACCGTCAGCGAGGTTTTGGCGGTGGTTGTAGCCTCCGCCCATCGTGACAGCGTACTTCTCCAACTTCCGCAGGCCTGGAGTGGTCTTACGCGTGTCGACGATTCGGGCCTTATACGCGGAGACCGCGTCAACGAACTGTCTCGTCGCGGTCGCGACCCCGCTCAGGTGCTGGACGAAGTTTACCGCCGTCCTCTCAGCTTTGAGCATGGACGCCACACAGCCGGTGATCGTCAGCAGCCGATCGCCGGGTCTGACGCCGGTTCCGTCTTTCGTGACGATCTTTACTGAGAGTCCGGGGTCGACCCTGCGGAAGACCGCGGCTGCGAGGTCGACGCCGGCCACCACGCCGTAGTCTCGGGTGACGAACTCCACGGTCCCGGTCAGATCGGGATCGATCAGGATGTCTGTCGTTGGATCGCCAGAGCCGAGGTCCTCAGAGAGGGCCACGTCGATCAGGTCCATGATGTCACGGGTGAGTAGCATCGCCCCCTAAGACAAAGCCCATCCCCTGAGCAGGGATGGGCCTGTTCGATCTCTGATGATGGGTTTCCGGCTACACCACTGTGAGCATTCGGTCGAGGGCGACGCGAGCCTCGGCAGCCGTGTCCTCAGGCACCTCGATCCGATTGACCACGACGCCTTCGTTCAGGCCGTCCAACACCCAGGAGAGGTACGCAGGGTGAATTCTGTACATCGTGGAGCAAGGGCAGATCACCGAGTCGAGGCAGAAAACCAGCTTGTCGGGATTCTGCGCGGCGAGCCGGTTCACCAAACTGATCTCGGTGCCGATCGCCCACGCGGAGCCCGGCGGAGCCTCCTCGACCATCTTTCTGATGTACTCGGTCGACCCGTTGTAGTCCGCAGCGGCCACGACTTCCATCGTGCACTCGGGGTGAACTAGCACGTTGACGTCCGGGTACTTTTCGCGAGCCCCTTCTATCTGCGTAGTGGTGAATCTCGTATGGACGGAGCAGTGGCCCTGCCACAGAATCACCCTGGCGTTGGCAAGCTGCTCCTCGGTATTGCCACCGAGTACCTTGAACGGGTTCCAAAGGACCATATCATTCAGCTCTATGCCCATCTTCAGCCCGGTGTTGCGCCCGAGGTGCTGATCGGGGAGGAAGAGTACACGGCTCCCGCGGCTCATCGCCCACTCGAACGTGGCCGAGGCGTTGGACGACGTGCAGACGATCCCGTTGTTCCGTCCGCACAGCGCCTTGATGTCAGCGGTCGAGTTCATGTAGGTGATCGGTATGGCTCCGCTCCGGTCGCCGAGGACGTCCTCAAGGTCGTCCCAGCAGTCGAGAACGTCGTCGATCTGCGCCATGTCGGCCATCGAGCAGCCGGCGGTGAGGTTGGGCAAGATCACCTTCTGGGACGGACTGCTCAGTATGTCCGCCGTCTCGGCCATAAAATGGACGCCGCAGAAGACGATGAACTCGGACTCCTCCTGCGAAGCCGCGTACTGCGACAGCATGAATGAGTCGCCCTGGAAGTCCGCGAACCGGATTACCTCGTCCCTCTGATAGTGGTGACCCAGCACAATCAGCCTGTCCGCCAGTTTGGCCCTTGCCTCACGGATTCTAAGCGCGAGCTCATCCGGAGACTGCCGCATGTACTCCATCGGCAGTTTCTGCCACCGGACACCGACCGCGAACTCGTCCTCCAGGGTCTTGGACACCAGTTCGTCTTCGGGGGTACAGAACGCGGACTGCTCGATCTCGGTAATCGGAATCGTCACGGGCTTCTTATCGATGGTAACCATGGTTCTCCAACCCCGGGCGGATCTTGGCCACTACCGCCTGGCTGCGACCGACTATCTCGTTTCGACTAGGCTTCCCTGGAGGGACCAGGGGCTGGTACGCTCGATTTTCACGTCTACGAGCCCGCCGGTCAGATCCTGAGACGCATCAAAGAAGACCAGCTTGTCGTTGCGATTACGTCCGAACCAGCGTTTCTTCCGTTTGCCTTCGACAAGGACCTGCTGGGTAGTGTCGAGGAGCTTCGAGTTTATTTCGGTTGCAACCTCTTCCTGTAGAGCTTCTATCACCTTCAACCGGCGCTTCTTCTCCTCCGGCGGGACGTCGTCATCCATCAATCGTTCGGCGATGGTGCCTGGCCGTGTGGAGTATGCGGCAGCGTGGACTTTGTCGAATTTGAGGTCGCGCACCAGCTCAACGGTTCGCTCAAACTGCTCTTCGGTCTCGCCGCAGAAGCCGACAATCAGGTCAGTCGCCAGAGAGACGTTAGGGATCCGCTCGCGGATTCGCTCGATCTTCTGTCGGTACTCCCCGTTTGTGTAGCCCCGACGCATTTCGGCCAGCACGCGATCGTCACCCGCCTGGAACGGTAGATTCACGTGTTCGCACACCTTGTCGAGGTCGGCGACGGCGTCGATTATGTGATCGCTCATGTCGTTGGGATGGGAGGTCAGGAACCTGACTCGTTCCAGTCCTTCAACGTCGTCCACCGCCGATAGGAGGTCGCCAAGATCGATGTCACCCGGCAGATCGTGTCCGTAGGAGTCCACGTTCTGACCGAGGAGGGTAACCTCTCTCACGCCTCTGCGGACGAGGTGCTCCGCCTCATCGACGATCTCATCGACGGGCCTGCTGACTTCCCTCCCCCGCCGGTAAGGGATGATGCAGAATGAGCAGAACTTATCGCAGCCATGAATGATGGGGATATAGGTGGCGACCGCAGGAGCTGCGGACAGCGGGCCAACACAGCCCTCCGGGTCGACTCCAATACGGTCGCCCACGAGCTCGATGAGGGGATCGTACTGCTGCGGCTGCATGAAGACGTCGACGTACGGGAACCGTTCTGCGAGGGAATCTTTTCGCGGGCCGACCATGCAGCCCATTAGAGCCAGGACCTTCTCCGGATTCCGCTCCTTCACTGGCTTGAGGTGGGTCAGCATCCCGACTACTCTGTCCTCCGCGCTCTCGCGAACGACGCAGCTATTGAGGACGATAACGTCTGCTTCCCGCGCCGAGGCCCCGGGCGAAAGGCCCATCTGCCCGAGGGCGCTTTCGAGCCTCTCAGAGTCGGCCTTGTTCATTTGGCAGCCAACTGTCCAGACGTGGTAACTCTGAATTTCCATTTACGTTTCGGAGGCTCCCAGATAACAAAGAACGCGTACAGGCCTCACTTTCGGTGTACTTGACGCCAGTGACAGGGCGTACTGTACGTATGTGGGAACTCTTCGCGTCTGGAGGAACTATATCAGAGAACGCCCCAACCATCAAGGAAACAGATTGTGAAATTCGGTACTATTGTGAATTGTAATTGCGGACTCCCACGCCCAATGTACGATGGACGGTGGATGTACAACACTCGGGTTCACGTCTGGGGGCGAAGCCAGCGCGTTTCGATAATTTTTTCACAAATTCGCCAATGACTCCCTTTCACAAGACGATCGACTTCACATTCGAGACTTGAGCGGGTCGAACTCCGCCTGGCTGCCCACCCAGACTTCGCCGTCCTCGAAGTATTCCTTTTTCCAGATCGGCACTATCTGCTTGATCCGATCGACGCTGAAGTGGCATGCGTCGAACGCCTCCTTACGGTGCGGCGAAGATACGGCGACGACGAGGCTGGCCTCGCCAATCTCGAGTTTCCCGAGCCGGTGGGAGATCGCGACTCCGGTCAACTCCCAACGTTCCCGCATCTCGGCGGCGACCCGTTGTAGCTGCTCGTCTGCCATCGGACGGTACGCTTCGTACTCGAGCAGGAGCACCCTGCGCCCAGCGGTGTTGTCGCGGGTAGTCCCAACGAACACGACCACCGCACCCGCACCTGGAGCCGCGACCCGGTCGGAGACCGTGTTTATCTCCAGTTCATCATGTGTAATTTCGATCATGATCCTCTATCCACCGCTTACAGGCGGAATAAACGCCACATCGTCACCATCGGTCAACACGAAGTCGTGGTCCTGGTACTCGCTGTTTACCGCGACAATCAGTCGTTCGCATTCGGGGAGACTGGGAAACCGCTGTACCACGGCGGCGGCGAGTTCTCCCACCGTCGCTCCCGGCGCCAGGCTGAAGACGGCCCGGCTCGTGCCCGCTGTCTCCCTGTAGCTCGCAAAGAGCCATACGATCACCGTCACCCGATCAGCGCTCCGCCGTTGACGTGGATGGTCTGACCGGAGATGTAAGCGGCTCCGTCTGACGCTAGGAAGGCGACCGTGTGGGCGATCTCCTCAGGCAGGCCGAGGCGGCCGACCGGGATGGTGTCGGATTGGCCTGGGGAGACGGGCGTGCTCTGGCCCTCGGTGCGCGTGGTATCGAATGCGCCCGGAACGATGTGGTTGACGAGGATGCCATGGGGCGCCAGCTCCGCCGCCAGGGCGCGGGTCATGCCCAGAGCGCCCATCTTGCCGGCGCTGACGTGTGCCCAACCCGAGCGACCCTTGAACGCGTTGAGGCCGGACACGTTGACTATCCTCCCCCAACCGCGTTCGATCATCCCCGGGACCACGGCCTGGCAGGCGAAGAATGGGCCGTCCATATTGACGGCGTTGACCTCGCGCCAATCTTCGACGGTCATCTCAGTGAAAGGCTTTGTTTGTCGCAGTCCTGCGTTGTTGACCAGGATATCGACCTTGCCGAACTCCGAGATGGCGTCTGCTACCATTCGGTAGACCTGTCCCTGGTCGGCGACGTCGGCGATCGTGGCGATCGACCGTGCGCCGATGTCGCGGGCTTCGACGGCGACGGCTTCGGCCTCAGCCTTATTGGTGCGGGCGTTTACCACGACGTCAGCGCCTCGGCGGGCGAGCCCGAGGACGGTCGCGCGGCCGATGTTCCGGCCGGAGCCGGTGACGAGAGCAGTTTTCCCTCGAAGCGATGTTGACTCGTTCAATGGACCCCTCAGAGAGGAGAGAACCGGCCCGGTAGGAGTTTCACTTCTCACCCCTCATATCTCACTCCTAGTCGGCCGCTGCCGCCGCACTGTCCGGGGAGCTGACCACCTGGGCGTCGTGCAGGGACTGGATTCTTACCTCGTCGTAGCCGAGTATGTCCCTGAGAATCGACGACGTGTGCTCACCGACTACCGGCGCTGAGCCGACGACCATAGGCGTCCTGCTGAACTTGATCGACTTCCCGGTCACCCACATGGTTCCCGCCACCGGGTCCGGGACCTCCATCATGACCTCACGCTCTGTGAGATGCGGGTCGCGAGCGGCCTGTGCCGTGTTGTTTACCGGGGAGCACGGGACTCCGTACGAGGCAAGGTGATCGGCGGCTGCCTGCATGTCCTTGTCGATGAACCAGACGGCCAGTTCCTTCTCGAGGGCATCGGAGTTCTGACTTCGGAGGTCGCGCGTCGTAAATCTCGCGTCATCCCGCCACTCGGTCTTGTCCATGGCCTCGCAGATGCGCTGCCACATCGACTCGTTGTTCGCCGCGATGATGATCCAGCCGTCCCTGGTCTGGTAGGTGCCACCGGTGCCGCTGCCGTTGCCGTCTCTCGTCTGCTCGAACCCGTCGCCGAGGTAGGCTGAGATAGGAATCTCGTTGACCGTGTAGCCAGTGTCGGCGAGGCAGACTTCGAGCTCCTGTCCTATTCCGGAAATCTCGCGCTCTCTAAGCGCTGCCAGTGCTCCGATCGTTGCGTGCAGCGCGGTGATCCGATCGATCAGCGGGAAGAAGGTCCGAATTGGCGGGTCGTCAGGGAAGCCGGTCAGCGACATCAGTCCGCCCATCGCCTGCCCTATCGGGTCGAATCCGACGCGGTCGCGGTACGGGCCATACTGACCGTATGCCGAGACGTTGATCATGATGATCTTGGGGTTGAGTTTCTTGAGCTCCTCGTACGCGAAGCCCATGATGTCGATCGTACCGGGCCGGAAGTTCTGGAGGAAGAAGTCTGACTCCTTGACCAGGTCGCGCAGGACGTCTTTGCCCTCGTCGGTCCTGAGGTTAATCGCGAGGCTCTTCTTGCCCGAGTTGTACTGCACCCAGTAGGCGCTCTGGCCCCTGACGCGCGGGCCGTTTCGGCGGCTCTCGTCGCCGGAGATCGACTCGACCTTTATCACCTCCGCGCCCATCCGGGCGAACATCAGCGCGCATCTAGGTCCGGCCTGATAGCGTCCGAGGTCGAGGACTCTTAGGCCTTCCAGCGGGGTGTTGAGTTCGGTCATGAGTTTAGCTCCGTCCCTTCCTGTCGAGGAATGGTTTGAATCCCTCGAGTACCGGCGTTGGCGCCAGTTTCCCGGCCTGCGCGGCCATCTCGTTTTCGAAGTGTCCTCGCCAGGGGTCTCCGATGTCCTGGATCAGCAGCTCCTTAACGCCCTGGACCATCCGTGGATCGTTCGCGGCGATCAGGCCCGCGATCTCCATCGCCTTGTCCAATAGCTGGTCAGACGGCACCAGGTGGTTGAGCAGCCCGATACGATGCGCCTCTTCGGCCTCGACGACCCTGGCCGTGAACAAGAGCTCCTTTGCGATTGGCCATCCAACCTGCTGCGGAAGGCTCCAGGTGGAGTTCACTCTTCCGTACTGGACGGCGAGAAACCTGAACCTTGTCCGCTCGCACCCGACCCTGATGTCAAGGCTCGACGCGAGTACCGCACCGCCACCGAAGGCCAGCCCGTTCAGCGCGCCGATCGTCGGCTTGGTCGTCGAGGCGATGTGCCAGGAGTACTCTGAGCGCCGGGGATCCGGTGGAAGGGGGTTGTCCGACCTCGCTTGCTCCGCCATCTCGTGGATGTCGGCTCCGGCCGAGAACGCCCGATCGCCCGACCCGGTGAGGATGATCGCGTGCACATCGTCGTCCCCTTCGAGCTGGCTGATCGCGGCGTCGATCTCACCGAAAAGGTTGCGGTTCATAGCGTTCAGGACCTCTGGCCGGTTCAGCTTGATGATGCCGACGTGGTCCTTGATATCGAGCAGCAGATGTTCGTAGGTCAATCGTCTCTCCCCGTTCGGGCGTTAGCTGGCGCCATTATATGAACGGCCTATCGGAGGGTCAAGGAACAGCAGATAGGATTAAGGAAAGAGGAAAGAGGAGTGTGACGCGATCGCCCGAACGAAGGGGCGGCTGGGAACGATTTGTGTATAATAGGGCCGGATTTCGACCCCTTGCGCCCGTCTCATTTCGTGCCCCGGCGCCGGATGCCAAGTCAATTCTTCCGCGGGAGGATGAGAGATGACTACAGGAGCCTCTTTCGACATCATTCGCAAGCCCGATATGAGCGAGTTCGACGTCGCCCCGAACCTCGATCGCGAATCCGTCGACAAGTTCGATTGGCAGGAGATGCTCAAGGAGCTCGACTGGCTGCCTGGCGGCGGACTCAACAAGGCTCACGAGGCGATCGATCGCCACGCGAATGGCCGCAATCGTGACAAAGTCGCGATGATCTGGGAGGGAAAGAACGGCGAGCGCGAAGACTACACCTTTGGCGACATGAAGCGCCAGACCGACAGGTTCGCCAACGTGCTGCAGAGCCTGGGAATCGAGGTCGGCGACCGCGTCTTCACATTCATGGACCGCATCCCCGAGCAGTACATTTCGGTGTTCGGCATCCTCAAGGCCGGCGGGATCGCAGGGCCCCTGTTCTCTGCGTTCGGCCCCGATCCCGTCAAGGACCGGCTTCAGGACTCGGCAGCCAAGGTGCTGATCACGCAGCCCGATCTGCGACGCAAGATCGCGCACATCATCCCGGAGCTGTTCGATCTCCAGCACATCATTGTCGTGAACAAGAACGGGCGCGACCCCGCGCCGATCGACGCCCAGGACCTCGACTACTTCGAGGAGATGGGCAAGGCGTCAGCCGACTTCACGACGGTCGATACCTCGCAGTACGACTACTCGATCATGCACTACACGTCCGGCACGACGGGGAAGCCCAAGGGAGCTGTCCATCGCCACCAGGCTGTAGTCCAACAGTATGCCACTGGGAAGTGGGCGCTCGACCTCCACGACGGAGACATATACTGGTGCACCGCCGACCCGGGCTGGGTGACCGGCACGTCGTACGGGATGCTGGCGCCCTGGACGAACGGCGTGACGCAGCTCATCTACGAGGGCGGCTTCCGGGCCAGCGCCTGGTACGAGCAGATCCAGAAGCACAAGGTGACTGTCTGGTACACCGCCCCGACCGCGATCCGCATGCTGATGAAGGCGGGCGACGACGTACCCAAGCGCTACGACCTGTCGTCCCTGAGATTCACCTCCAGCGTGGGAGAGCCGTTGAACCCTGAGGCGGTGGTCTGGGGCAAGGAGGCCATAGGCCACGCCTTCCACGACAACTGGTGGCAGACCGAGACCGGCGCGATCATGTGCGCCAACTACCCTTCCATGGACATCAAGCCCGGCTCGATGGGTCGTCCGATCCCGGGCATAGAGCTCGGTGTCGTGGACGAGGACTTCAACCCGGTGCCGCCGGGCGAGGATGGGAACCTGGTTGCGCGACCCGGCTGGCCGTCGATGTTCCACACTTACTGGCAGAACACGCCGATGTACAACTCGCGGTTCAAGAAGGGCTGGTACATCACCGGCGACACCGCGAGGATGGACGAGGACGGCTATTTCTGGTTCGTCGGCCGCGCGGACGACGTGATCAACACCGCTGGTCACCTGGTAGGACCGTTCGAGGTCGAGAGCGCGCTGATCGAACACGAGGCCGTCGCCGAGGCCGGAGTGATCGGGAAGCCTGATCCCATCGCGATGGAGGTCGTCAAGGCATTCGTCTCGCTCAAGGACGGTTACGAGGAGAGCACGGCGCTCAGGAATGACATAATGCGATTCGCCCGGACGAAGCTCGCCGCCGCGGTCGCCCCTCGCGAGATCGACTTCATCCCGGGCCTCCCGAAGACGCGGTCTGGCAAGATCATGCGTCGACTGCTGAAGGCGCGAGAGCTCGGGCTTCCGGAAGGTGACACGAGCACCCTGGAGGACGAGGAGTAGGGGGACGAGGAAAGAGGAGAGAGGAGCGGGAGGATTCGAACAACCCCTCACTAGTACCCGATTCCAAATAGGAGAATCACGACATGAAGATCTGCTGGTTCCACCTGATGCCGTACCGGTATCTGCCACCCGACTTCGAAGACCAGTACAGAAGCGTCTGGGTGGACGTCCCCAGTCATCTGTTCGATCCGGTTAAGGCCAACGAGCTATACAACGAGTACCTCGACGAGCTGGAGTTCGCCGACCAGGTCGGGTTCGACGGCATCTGCATCAACGAGCACCACAACAACGCCTACGGCATCATGCCGTCACCGAACATCCCCGCCGCCACGTTGACGCGGCGGACCAGCAATGCGGCGATCGTCGTCCTGGGGAACAGCCTCGCGCTGTACAACCCGCCCCTGCGTGTCGCGGAGGAGTTCGCGATGCTCGACTGCATCAGTGGGGGCAGGCTAGTAGCCGGATTCCCTGTCGGCACGTCGATGGACACGAACTACGCCTACGGTGAGACCCCTGCGACGCTGCGCGAGAAGTACTATGAGGCCCATGACCTCGTGATGAAGGCATGGAGCGAGCCGGAGCCGTTCGCTTTCAACGGCAAACATAACCAGATCCGATACGTCAACATCTGGCCGCGGCCCCTACAGCAGCCCCACCCGCCCGTGTGGATACCGGGTGGCGGATCACTGGAGACCTGGGAGTGGACGGCCAGGATGGACTACGTCTACTGCTATCTGAGCTACTTCGGCTACAAGCGCGGCATCCAGGTGATGGACGGTTTCTGGAAGGAGATGGAGAACCTGGGGGTCGACGACAACCCGTACCGCGCCGGCTTCCTCCAGCTCGTCTGCGTCGCTGAGACCGACGAGAAGGCCAAGGAGCTGTACGCAGAGCACGTTGACTACTTCTACAAGAAGTGCCTGCACGTCTACGAAGGCTTCGCAGAAGCGCCCGGGTACCGCACGATCCGGACCATCAAGTCCGGCGCCGTCCAGCAGGTGGGCGCCGCGGCAAGCAGGTTCAGGCAGCGCCTCTCATGGGAAGACTACATTGAGCAGGGTTACATCATCGCCGGAAGTCCTAAGACGGTTATCGAGAACCTGCGCAAGGCCGTGGAAGGCCTGAGGGTCGGGCACCTGATGACGCTGCTCCAGATCGGCTCGATGCCCCGCGACTTGACGATGAAGAACACGGAGCTGTTCGCGACCCAGGTCAAGCCGTACCTCGAAGACATGTGGGACGAGTACGAGGACCGGTGGTGGCCGCAGCCGATCGAGCATTCAGAGCGGGCCGAGCCGGCGCCGGTTGGCTAGGGTATGACCACGACAGCCAAAAGCACGATCCGAGTCGGGCCGATCTTGACCAGCTACGATTCTCGCGGGTCGGGACCACCGCTGCTGTACCTGCACGGCGCGTTCGGCTACTCGACGTGGCCAAGGTTCCTGGATGAGTTGGTTGAGAGTTATACGGTGTACGCGCCGACGCACCCGGGGTTCGAGGGCGACAGCGACATAGACCACATCAACGACCTGCTAGACCTCGTGCTGTACCACGCCGATCTGATCGAGGCTCTGGAACTCGACCGGCCTCACGTTGTTGGACACTACTCCGGCGCAATGGTAGCGGCCGAGCTGGCAGCGATCACTGGTTCCAACCTTGGCAGGCTGGTCCTGGCCGCACCCGCCGGTCTTTGGAAAGACGAGAACCCAGGGCTCGACTATAACGCCTCGCCGATTACCGAGATCCGCGAGTCGCTATTCGCCGATCCGGACTCAGCCATCGCAAACAGGCTCTACCCTGAGCCGCAGGACGACGAGGAGCTGGGCTGGCAAATCATCCATCGAGTCCAGTCCCTGACCGCGGTCGGCAAGTTCCTGTGGCCGATCCCGGACAAGGGGCTGATCAGGCGCGCCCGCCGGATCAAGAGCCCGACGTTGGTGGTCGTAGGAGACGGAGACAAGATCGTTCCGGCGGAGTACGCTGAGCTTCTTACGTCGCTAATCCCCAACTCCAGCTCACGTGTGATGGCCGACTCGGGCCACATGTTCCCTCACGAGCACCCGGCCGAGTTCGCTGGAATTGTCATGGAGTTCCTGGACTAGGGCCGCCCCGCCCCTACCGCGGCACTATCGGCAGCTTGACGTGCGACGGGTACTCGGCGGAGTGATGGACGGTCTGAAGCGCCGGTATGAGCCGTGAGTCCGAACCGATCTCCTCTCCGCTGTTGGTATTCCGGTCGAATCTCGGAAAGTTCGAGCTGGAAATCTCCAGCCTGATCTGGTGGCCCTTCTTGAACAGATTCGACGTCGACCACAGGTCGATCGTGTATTCGTAGACCGTCCCAGGCTGGATCGGCGACGCTTCTGTCCTCGGAGTCCGGTAGCGCGCCCTAATGATGCCGTCGGTGAGGTTGCGCGCGTAGCCTGACGGGTCGACATCCACGAGTTTGCCGGTGAAGTCGGTGTCCGCGGCACTCGTCGAGGCATACAGCGTGACCGAGACCGGGCCGGTCACCTCGACGTCCTCAGCGAGCGGAGGAGTCGAGTACACGAGCACGTCTTCGCGGGCCTCGACCCAGCGCTGGTCGAAAGCTCCGCTGGCCATGAAGGCAGGATCGCAGCAGAGTCCGCCGCCGACCGTCGGTACGGGGTTGAACGGATTGTAGACAAAGACGTCCGGGTTCTGATCGCCGGGCGTCTCGCGGCTCAGTATCCCGTCACCGTGGAGCGAGTTCGATCTGCCTCCGCTGTGAAGGTAGAAGCTCGTCTCTTCGGCCCTCTCGAGAGGCCACTCGTCCTCATACCGCCAGGCGTTTTCGCCCATGACGAAGATGCGGACCGGCCGGTCGTCCGTGAACCCATTGTCCTCGTCGAGCAGAAGATAGTCGTAGTAACGCAGCATCTCGCCCATCAGGTCGATCGCCGCGCCCGCAGCGCGCGTGCCGAAGTTGTACTCCCCAGATATAGATGGCGGGGCGCCCCCGTGGATCCACGGACCGACGACCAGGCGCTGTCCGGAGCGAGCCTCGTCGGTTGCGCCCATGCCCCGCATCCGCTCGTAGTTCCTAATCGTTCCCTTGAGGAAGATGTCGTACCATCCGCCGAAGTTGAAGGCGGGAATACCGATATCCTGGTGCGACTCTTCGATGGAGATCTGCTTCCAATAGTCGTCGTACTCCGGATGCGCCATCCAGTCGTAGTAGTACGGCGCGAGCTCTCCCTTGAGCTGGGGCATGTCCTTCATTGGAAGGTACTGGAACCACTGTGTGAGGTCGTCCTTAGCGGAGATGAGGGTGTCGAGGCCGTCGTCAGGGAGGTGGAACCGCCTGGCGAGGTTTGCGAAGTTCGCCAAGGAGAGCGAACCTACCGACCACGACAGGTTGAACCCCAGCTCGAACGCGCCGCCCTGCCAAGCCCATCCCTCGTGATAGTCCGACGCGGTGACACCGGGAGCTATGCCGAGGAGCGACGGCGCGCCCGACTTCGCAGCCAGCCACTGGGTCGCGCCAACGTAGGAGACGCCGAACATACCGACCTTGCCGTTGCACCACGGCTGAGACGCGACCCACTCGACCGAGTCATAGCCGTCATTGATCTCGTTGAAGAATGTGTAGAAGTCGCCCTCTGAGGAGAACCTGCCCCTCACGTCCTGGACCACCACAGCGAAGCCGTGGCTCGCTGCCCGAACAACGTCCAGTGTCCCGGTCCTATTCATCGGAGCGGACTTGTCGTAAGGGGTCCGCTGCAAGAGCGCCGGGACGGGCGTCCTCACCCGCGGCTTGAATACGTCCGCGTAGGTCGTGATCCCATCGCGCATAAGTATCGGCACGTTGTAGTCGAAAGTGACTGAGAACGGTCTGGGCATGTCTGACCTCCAGGGGCCGCGGTGATCGTGGGAATGAGCTTTGCAGCGCGCTGAATGTAGCATAGCACCCAACAGGCGGCAACCTGAGTCGCATCCCTACTCATCGGACGCTTGCTCATCCCTTCCGCGTGGAGACCGGTCCAAACCGCGCCCCCGCTCGATGACGTATACTTGAGTGGGTAAGCCTGCCACTTTCGCCGAGGCGCCAGACCCGGAATCCGTCAAGCGCGTAGTCCCGCCGATAGGCGGAACCACCGACATTCAGCGTGTCTGACCGTCCAGCTTCCGGCGGACGAAAGGTCTCCCGATACACCCGCCTTGGAGACGACAATGAACCTCGCCGGAATCCGCGAACTCAACCGGAATGTCGAAGGCCAGTCAGCGTTTCTCCGGGGTCTGCTCTCCGAGATCCGCAAGGTCGTCGTCGGGCAAGACGCCCTCGTCGATCGCGTCCTGATCGGACTGCTGGCCGACGGGCACATCCTGCTCGAAGGGATGCCGGGCCTGGCGAAGACACTGCTCGTCAAGACGGTGTCGCAGGCGATCAACGCGGGGTTCTCGAGGCTTCAGTTCACCCCTGACTTGCTGCCGGCGGACCTCGTAGGGACGCAGATCTACAACCCGCGGACGGCCGAGTTCACCGTTCACAAGGGCCCGATATTTGCGAATCTCGTCCTGGCCGACGAGGTGAACAGGGCGCCCGCGAAGGTGCAGAGCGCGCTACTCGAGGCGATGCAGGAGCGCCAGGTCACCATCGGAGATACAACCTATCCGCTTGAGCCGCTGTTCCTTGTCCTTGCGACCCAGAACCCCATCGACCAGGAGGGGACCTATCCACTGCCCGAGGCGCAGATCGACCGGTTCATGCTGAAAGTGCAGGTGGAGTATCCCAACCGGTCGGAGGAAGAGCAAATCATCGACAGAATGACCGGTGAGGAGTTGCCGGAGGTTTTGCCGGCGGTGGAACCTGAGGAGATCATGGAGGCTCGGAGGGTCGTGCGGTCGATCTACGTCGACGAGAAGGTCAAGACCTATATCCTCGATCTTGTGATGGCGACTCGCTACCCGGACCAGAACGGGCTCTCCGCCCTCCGGCCGATGATCGCCTACGGTGCTTCGCCGCGCGCGGGAATCTACCTGGTGACCGCGGCTCGGGCCAACGCGTTCATCCGCGGACGAGGCTACGTCTCCCCTGAAGATGTGAAACAGGTCGCTCCCGACGTGCTGCGTCATCGGATCATACCGACGTACGAAGCCGAGGCGGAGTCGATCTCCTCATCTGACATCGTGCGGGATATCCTGGACCATGTTGAAGTGCCCTGAGTTTCGTTCATGCTGTCTCCGGAGCTAATCGAACAGATCAAGCGAATCGAGGTTAGATCGAGGCACCTGGTAACGGACGTGCTTGCCGGAGAGTACAAGTCGGTATTCAAAGGCCGGGGCATGGAGTTCGACGAGGTACGACCCTACGTTGCCGGAGACGACGTGAGGCGCATCGATTGGAACGTCACCGCGCGTATGGCCACGCCATATGTACGGCGCTACCAGGAGGAACGGGAGCTGACGGCGATGCTCGTCGTCGACGCGAGCGGCTCGTCGGACTTTGGCACAGCCGACCGCTTCAAGCGTGAGCTCGCGGCAGAGATGGCTGCTGTGCTGTCTTTCGCGGCGACTGCCAACGGCGACAGGGTCGGTCTTCTCATGTTCACGGACCAGGTGGAGATGCTCGTCCCGCCACGGAAGGGCCGCCGCCACGTGCTTCGTATGGTGCGGGACCTGCTGGTGTTCGAGCCCGAGAGCTACGGGACGGACATCAGCCTCGCGCTGACGACGAGCAGCCTCCTCTTGAAACAACGCAGCATCGTGTTCTTGATTTCAGACTTCATGGCGCCGCCAGAGTCCTATCGACTCGCGCTGTCCACGACCTCGCGCCGCCACGACACGGTCGCAGTGGACATACACGACCCAGTCGAGCTTGAGATACCTCGCGTCGGCATCGTTGCTCTGGAGGACGCTGAGACCGGGGAGATCATCTGGGTCGATACCGACAACGAGCGATGGAGACGGAGCTACGCCGATCAGATCGCCGATCACGAGGACCAGAAGCTACGCATGATGCGCTCACTTGCGGTCGACAGGCTATCGGTGGTAACCGGCCGGGAGTACGTCGCGGACCTCAATAACTTCTTTCGACAGCGGGCGAAGAGGCGCGGACGTTGAGCGCGCAACGCCACGGTCGGCGGAACATATTTCGCGCCGGCGCCATCGCACTAGCGGCGATCCTCTCAGTCTGGCTTTTCTCGCCCACGACAAGCTGGGCGCAGACGACTCCGGTTAGTGTCGGGCTGTCCGTCGACCCACCGTCGGTCGCCGTCGGCGACAGGTTCACCCTCACGCTGTCTGCCAGCCATCCCGCCGACCATCACGTTGTCTTCCCTTCGGTACCGGCAGATTGGGGGGTCTTCGAGGTCAGAAAACAGACTCCCCTGCCCGTCCGGGACAACGGAGACGGGACCTTCACCTCATCGGTCGAGATCGAAGCCGTCCTCTTCGACCTGGGGAAACACTCGACGCCAGCGCTTAGCGTGTCGGTACGTCGACCGGACGGCACGATGATAAACCGGCCGGCTCGGCCGATCGACGTCGACGTGATTCCGCTCCGGAATCCTGACGACCAGGAGCTCAGAGACCTGCGCCCTCAGGCTGTAGGGCCATCGGCGCCGGTCTGGCCGTATGCCGGGGGGGGGGTCCTGGGTCTCGCCGTCATCGCACTAGTCGCCAACCACTTCTGGCGAAGACGGATGGCGCCCGCCGCGGCACTGGTCGACGGCCAACAACTGACGCCCCTGGAAGCAGCGCTCGCCGAGCTCAATCGACTAGACGGCCTGAATCTCCCCGCCAGGGCCAGGTTCGAAGAGCACTATACACTGCTATCCGCCTGCCTCCGCGGTTTCGTTGATGGCAGCTACGCCGTTCCAGCGCACGAGATGACAACGCCCCAGACAGTGGAATCGCTCCGAAGCGCTGGGGCCGCAAGGACCGACGTAAACGACTTGTCCGTCGTGCTGGAGGAGAGCGACCTGGTGAAGTTCGCCCGCTTCTTACCCGACCCTGACGAGGCGCAGCTCAGGATCGAAGACTCGCGAAAGACCGTGCGCCGGCTCGCCGTAGGTTCATCCAGGTTTCCAACGTACTTCAGGCAACAGCGGTCACGAGGGCTCTGATGGGCATCGAGTTCGCAACACCAGTCCTGCTCGCCCTGCTTCCACTCGTGCTCGTTCCGGTGCTGCTTCCGCTGATTGCCGCGGGCAGAGCTCGTCCTCCCGGAGTGAGGTTCGCCAGCACGTTCGCGGCGCACTCGGGTATCGGCAGCTTGAAGCTCGCCGCCCGCCCGTACGTGTCCGTCCTGCGCTGGCTTGCGCTGGCACTGCTGATCGTCGCCGCGGCGCGCCCGCAGACGAGCGAAGCTACCGAGATTGTCACCGGTGAAGGCGTCGACATCACGCTCGCCCTGGACATCTCCGGATCTATGGCCGCGTTCGACTTTGACCCAATCAACCGCCTAGAAGCCGCGAAACAGGTGATCGACGAGTTCGTCGACAAGCGGGAGTACGATCGGATCGGACTTACGGTGTTCGCCAGGGACGCTTACGTTCACACACCACCGACCTTCGATCACGACGCACTACGGTTTCTGCTATCTGAGGTCAACTTGGCCTCTCGCATGGGATTGTCCGATGGGACGGCAATCGGCATGGGCCTTGCCGTAGCGGGCAACATGCTCAAAGACTCGGAGGCGAAGAGCAAGGTAATCGTGCTTCTGACGGACGGGTTCAACCGCGACGGCGACATCGACCCGATCACCGCCGCGGCCGCGGTGGAGACCCTTGGAATCCGCGTCTACACCGTTGGGATGGGGAACCCGGACCTGATGCAGTCGGCGTTCGGTGGAGGAATCCAATACCGAGGAGGCGAGTTCGACGAGTTGACGCTTCGAAGGATCGCCGACACCACCGGCGGAAAGTACTTCATCGCAACCGATACCGACGGCCTTCGGGTGATCTACGAAGAGATCGACCAGCTCGAGAAGTCCGAGGTGGAGCTGGCCGTATATACAGAGCACGAGGAGCTTGCGGGATGGTTCCTGATCCCGGTCCCTATCCTCCTACTCCTGGAACTGCTGGCTCTATCGACCGTGTTCAGAGCGGCACCCTGAGATGACTTTCGCCAACCCACTCTACCTCGCGTTACTCGCAGCGGTCCCGCTGGTCGCCGTGCTTCTCTTCGGTGCGGCGCGCAGGCGTCGTTCGGCACTGGCGCTCATCGGGAACCCGGACCTGGTAGACCGCCTGACCGCGGGGGTCAACGCCCGTGGACGGATTGTTCGGCAGGCGCTGTTCGTCGCGGCGCTCACACTTGCAATCGTCGCGCTCTCGCGGCCCCAGTGGGGAGAGAGCAGGCAGATCGTGGAGCGTCGCGGGGTCCAGCTTATGGTGGCCATGGACGTGTCGAAGTCGATGCTCGCCGAAGACCTCAAGCCGAACCGGTTGAGCCGTGCAAAGATCGCAATCGCCGACCTGATGCAAAGACTCACGGGGGACGAGGTCGGTCTCCTCGTCTTTTCCAGCCAGACCTTCGTTCAGTTCCCGATGACGTACGACTACGCCACTGCCCGGACATTCCTCGAGAACGCGTCGCCGAACATGGTCTCGGTGCAGGGGACGTCAATCGCCAAGGCGATCGAAGTGGCGTCCGGGGGGTTTGACGAAGATAGACCCAACCAGAAGGCGATCGTGATCGTCTCCGATGGAGAGGACCACGAGGGCGGCGCTGTAGAGGCAGCCCGCACGGCCGCGGAAGCCGGGATCGTCGTCTACACAGTCGGTATCGGATTCGCCGAGGGAGCCCCGATACCGATACGCGACGACTTCGGCGTGCTCGCCGGGTATGAGCAGGACAGGCGCGGAAACATGGTGCTGTCTCGCGTCGATGAGGACGCGTTGAGACAAATCGCGGAGGCGGGAAACGGCCGATATTTCAGGGAGAGTGGAGCGGGAGGCTCCGCGGCCGGGATCGCCCACAGTCTCAGTGAGCTGGAGTCCGCCGTATCGGAGAGCGAAGTTCGGAAGAAGAGAGTAGAGCGTTTCCAGCTGTTTACCATCGCAGCTATCGCACTTCTCTTCGCTGGGGGACTGATTGCGGACCGGCGTCGGGACGCTCGTCGTGGACGTCCGTGGAGGCGGCCCGCATGAGCCGCCGACGAGAAGCCATGGCGATCATCTTTCTGCTCCCGCTCGCGCTGGTTATCGGATGCGATCGAGAAGGACCAAACGCGATCAGGGAGGGAGACGAAGCTTTCGACCAGGGCCGTTTCGATGCGGCTGTGGAGGCGTACGACCGAGCGGTGGAGGTGATGCCGGACAGCACGGGATCGATCTACAACTCCGCCAATTCCCTTTACCGCCAGGACCTATTCGGCGAAGCTACGAACAGGTACGACGAGGCTCTACCGCTCGCCAGGTCGCAGCTCGCGATCGACACCGCATTCAATACCGGGAACTCGCTCTTCAGGTCCGGGGAGTTGGAGGATGCGGCCGAATCGTACAAGCAGGCGCTCCGGCTCGATCCCTCCGACGAGGACGCGAGACACAATCTCGAGCTAACCCTGGCGCTGATCCAGGAGCAACAGCCGCCCGCCGAAGAGGACCCCGAAGAGGAACAGCAGCAGGAAGAACAGCAGCAGGAGCAGCAGGAGGAAGAACAGCAGGCGGACCAACCCAACCCCGATAGCTCGCAGGAGCCGAATGAAGATGACGAGGGGTCCGGCGAGCGGGGCGAAGGCGAGGAGTCCCCTTCTGATGACACCCCTGCTTCGGCCGGCACGAACCCGAACGCCCCGGAGGCGTCCTCCTCTCCGACTCCACTTCCGGTTCCGCCAACAGGCCTTACCGAGGAACAGGCCCGCCAGCTCCTTGAGTCGATCGCCGACGAGACCGAGACGCTCCAGGACAGATTGAACCGGAACCGGACCAGGAGCGGTGTCCGCCCAGAACGTGAGTGGTAAGTGAGTCTGCCCTTGACGTTGCTCCGAACGCTCAGCATCGTTGTCGCCGTTGTTCTCGCGGGGGCGGCATTCGTGGCGCCAGCGCACGCGCAGTCTGTAGAGGTTGAATCGTCCGTCGACCGCACGACCCTGTCCATGGACGAAACCGTGACCCTGACGATCACCATTACGGGCGAACCGAACATCCCATATCCCGCGATCCCGCCGATAGACGGTCTCGTCCAAGTCGGCCGGCGAGTCCATTCAGAGCACCGGTACGACGGGGGCAGCTTCACGGCGGTGACCACCTTTGAGTTCGAGTTCAGGCCTACACGCCCTGGGACGATTGCGATAGGGCCAATCAGGATCGACCTGGCGTCCAAGTCGTTCGAGACTGACCCCTTCACGCTGACGGTGTCGCGGCCGGCGGTTCGACCCACGGCTACGCCGGGGCCGCTAGCCACTCCGTCCCCAGGACTGTCGTCGATTCCATCTGACAGCCACTTCGCCGAGGCGGTTGTGGACAACGAGACTCCATACATCGGTGAGCAGGTCACTTATGCTTTCAGTTTCTACTCCCGAAGCGAACTGACTGCGGGGACGCTTCTAGCTGCCAGAGGACTGTACCGCGCTCCTGACTTCGCAGGCTTCTGGACTCCCGAGCCGCCCAGCGAGGAAGAGTTTCCCGAGACCATTAAGGGCCGCGGTTACTTCGTCAGACAGATAGAGACCGTGCTGTTCCCAGTTTTGGCCGGGACTATTTCGATTGAGCGTGGCCGAATGTTCATATACGGGCTCAGCAGAGAAGGGCAGCAATCACAGCAGATCGACCTCGCCGTGCGCCCGCTGCCTCCGGACGAACCCGCTTCGTTCACGGGGGCCGTCGGAAAGTTTGACATTGCGGCGGCGGTGGACCTCGACTCGGTGACAGTCGGCGAAGCCGTAAGACTGCGGGTAGCGATCCGCGGCGAGGGGAACATCGAACGACTTTCGGCACCCGTTTGGCCATCCCTGGCCGGATGGCGCTCGTTCGACGGCGACACGTCGCATCAACAGCAGGTTGCAGACGGCAAGTTGGTCGGAGTCAAGCTGTTCGACCTCGTACTCATTCCGGACAGTCCCGGCGACTACGAGCTGCCTGGGGTCGAATACTCCTACTTCGATCCGAATCTGGAGCAGTACGTTACGATCTCGTCTGATCCGATCCCAATCTCCGTCGCGCAAGATCCTTCGATGGCCCCTGCTACGCCGATGCCGTCGACGACTTCTCCCGCAGAAGAAACCGACGCGATTGTCGACATCCGGGAGATCAAGCCGGTCCCGGGTAGAGTCGGCCGTCCAATCGGTACGGTCACATCCAGCCCGATCTACTGGGCGGTCTGGGGGGTCCCCATAGCCGGTCTGCTGATCACGGCGGGCTTGGGGTATTCCAGACGGCGTCGAGCGGCCATGGCGGAGCTTCGGGCCCCGATTGAGGCTAGACAAGAGGCCCTCGCCGGGCTCTCGGCCCTGACGTCCGGGGCCACGGCGCCGGACGCGGCGGCGGCGGCGCTACACGCATACCTGGGCGCGGCGCTGGGGCGGCCAACCTCGGGGATGCGCGTTGAAGAGGTCGTGGCGGCCGTCGGGGAGCGGGGCGCGGATCGCCGGACTGCTCTCCGGCTGCGTGACATCCTGGTGAGACTGGATGAGATCAGGTTCACCCCGGCTGGCACGATGGACCCGGCAGGCGCTCCTGAGGACGTCGCCGACATCGTGCATCGCCTTGACCAGGAGCTCAGCCAGTGAAGCTGATCTCGCTTATCGGGGTGGTCCTGATTATTTCCGTCGGTCTCGTGTCCGCCGTAGCGGCCGACGGTCCGACCGAGCTCGACGAGTTCGCTGCCGCAAACCTGCTCTACGAGGACGGCAACTACGAGGAGGCTGCGCGGAGCTACGAGCGTCTCCTCGGTCTGGGCTACGAGGACGCCGCTCTCCACTACAACCTCGGCAACGCCTACTTTCGGATGGACGACATGGGGCGGGCGATCCTCAACTTCCTCAGGGCGAATCGACTCGCTCCCCTGGACGACGACATCCAGGACAATCTGGATTTGGCACGTGCCAAGCTCGAAACGGCGAATTACCAGCAGCACCCGCTGCCGCTGCTCGCGCAGCTTTCCGGTATGGCGCCCTGGATCACGCTCAATCAGACCGCACTGATCACGCTCCTGATGTGGCTGGTGCTGGGGGGGGCCGTATACGCATTCGTTTTGAGTCGACAGCTAAGAGGATCGGCGCTAGCGGCAAGGATTGGCGTCGTGGCGATCGCCGGCGTAGTCGCGTTTGGTTCGCTCACATTCGGTAGCAGCCTCAACAGGTCGCACTGGGAGCAGATCGCTGTCGTAACCGCCGAGTCGACCGACTTGAGGACAGGTCCGTCCGAGAGGTACGGTCCTCGATTCGCCCTCCAGTCCGGGAGCGAGTCGGTACTGATCGACGTCCAGGGTGGTTGGACCCGGCTCAGAATCCCCCGGACGGAGATCGAGGGCTGGGTGCGGTCGTCCGCGATTGAGCCTGTGCTACACCGTTCACCCTGAGCTCGTCGAAGGGTGAGCCCGCCCCCCAACCCCCGTGCGGGCAGCATGTCCGCGCTCCCAGTGGCCGTTGACCCACGCCGTCCAGAGTGAGCCGCCCCCCAACCCCCGTGGGGGCAGGATGCCCGCGCTCCCAGTGGCCGGTGACCCATGCCGTCCAGAGTGAGCCCGCCCCACGCTCCCCGTGCGGGCAGGATGCCCGCGCTCCCAGTGGCCGGTGACCCACGCCGTCCAGGGTGAGCCCGCCCCACGCTCCCCGTGCGGGCAGGATGCCCGCGCTCCCAGTGGCCGGTGACCCACGCCGTCGAAGGGTGAGCCGCTCCCCCAACGCCCGTGCGGGCAGGATGCCCGCGCTCCCAGTGGCCGGTGACCCACGCCTCTAGGGTGAGCCCGCCCCCAACCCCCGTGCGGGCAGGATGCCCGCGCTCCCAGTGGCCGGTGACCCACGACGTCCAGGGTGAGCCGCTCCCCAACTCCCGTGCGGGCAGGATGCCCGCGCTCCCAGTGGCCGGTGACCCACGCCGACTAGGGTGAGCCCACCCCCCCAATCCCTGTGCGGGCAGGATGCCCGCGCTCCCAGTGGCCGGTGACCCATGCCGTCCAGGGTGAGCCGCTCCCCCAACCCCGTGCGGGCAGGATGCTCGCGCTCCCAGTGGCCGGTGACCCACACCGTCCAGAGTGAGCCGCCCCCCAACCCCCGTGCGGGCAGGATGCCCGCGCTCCCAGTGGCCGGTGACCCATGCCGTCCAGGGTGAGCCGCTCCCCCAACGCCCGTGCGGGCAGGATGCCCGCGCTCCCAGTGGCCGGTGACCCACGCCTCTAGGGTGAGCCCGCCCCCAACCCCCGTGCGGGCAGGATGCCCGCGCTCCCAGTGGCCGGTGACCCATGCCGTCCAGGGTGAGCCCACCCCCCCAATCCCTGTGCGGGCAGGATGCCCGCGCTCCCAGTGGCCGGTGACCCACGCCTCCAGGCTGAGCCCGCCCCACGCTCCCCGTGCGGGCAGGATGCTCGCGCTCCCAGTGGCCGGTGACCCACACCGTCCAGGGTACGCTCGCTCCAGTTAGAGTCTGAATTCGCCTTTATCACCGGTTGCCCGCCCGCTACAATTTCTGACTGGTGATTCATGGCTGCCACTTCACGCTTCAGGCCGCGTCATACGCGGATTCCCTCAACCTTCGACGCGTTCCGCAACCGTGGATTCCGCCTGCTTTGGCCCGCGAACTTCTTTTCCTACGTGTCCCGCTGGATGCAGATGACGCTGCTGATATGGCTCGTCCTCGACATCACTGGCTCTCCGTTCTTTGTCGCGCTCGTCGGATTCTTCGGGATGATCCCGCTGCTCGTTTTCGGCGCGATCGGAGGCGTTCTGGCCGACCGCGCTGACCGGAGGCGACTCCTGATCGGTACGCAGGTCGTAAACCTCGTAGCCGCCATCGTCATGATCAGCCTGCTTCTCTCCAGGACATTCGAGTTCTGGCACTCGTACATCGTTGTCCTCGTCAGCGGACTGGGATGGGCATTCGACATGCCCTCGCGGCGATCGGTCGTCCTGGACCTAATCGGCCGGGCGCGGGTCACCAACGGGATGGCGCTCGACTCTGTCGGGATGCACTCGAGTAGGATGGTAGGCCCCGCAATCGCCGGGGGATTCATCGCCGCGGTAGGAGTTACTGGCGGATACTTCGCAATCGTCTCGCTTTACGTCGTATCAATCCTCTTCATGATCGCACTTAGACTGCCGCGCAGAACGAGGTCAACGCAGTCCGTCAGCATCGCGCGAAACCTCGTAGAGGGATTCGCATACGTCCGCACCAACAGGGTGATACTGGCCACCGTAGTCATCACCGTTCTCATGAACCTGCTTCTGTTCCCATACATGCAGATGGTGCCGGTGATAGCGACCAACACGCTCAATGTCGGCCCCGGGTTGATGGGGATCATGATGGGGGCAGACGGTCTCGGCGCCATCATAGGCTCTGTGTTAATCGCTTCGGCGAGCCGTCTGAGTTACCACGGCAGGGTATACGTCGGAGGCTCCGCAATCGGGTTGATAATGGTCCTGATATTTGCGTGGTCACAGTGGTTCGCCGTGTCGCTCCCGGTGCTCGTCCTCCTGGGGCTGGGGATGGCCGGATTCGGGACTATGCAGTCCACCATAGTCGTGATCTCGGCATCGGAAGAGATGCGCGGGCGCGCGCTCGGAGTCATCTCCCTTGCGATCGGGGCCGGACCGGTCGGGGCACTGATGATCGGCGCCCTGGCGGAGGCGTCATCACCGGCGACGGCGATCGTCGTATTCGCGTCTCTAGGCATCCTGTCACTCGTAGCTGTGTCGCTGCTCATGCCTGAGATTCGAGGGAGAATGGGGCAACAGACTGAAAGCATCCCGACCGCCGAGCCCGCAACTCCGGCACCAGAGGCCCTATGACGATGGGCCTGACGCCCTGAAGCGATAGAGGGTCAGCTCTCCGGTTCGATCGGGGCCACTGGGTACTCTAAGGTGCTCCAAACGACGCCCTGAACCGGTAAGTGTGAACACCGGTCGGAGGGGGCCACGGGCTACTCTACGGCGCTACAAACGACGCTCTGAACCGGTACAGCGTCAGCTCCGGCTCGATTGGGGCCACGGGCAGGTATTCCTCTTCGACGATCTTTGCCACGATGAACCACGGGCCTTCCTCTTCGAGCGCTCGCAAGACCGCGGACTCCAGCTCTTCCTCGTCGAGGACGGTGGCGGTCTTCTCGATTCCGCAACCCTTGGCGACCTCTTCGAGATCGGTACCGAACGCGGTGTGGCTGGCCTGATAACCCGTCTGCGCCCACTGCTCGTTGTCCCAAACAATGACGATCAGGTTCGTCGGGGCTTCTCGGCCGATCGTCGCGATTGTACCCATGTTCATCAGCAGCGAGCCGTCCCCGTCTAGTGAGATCACCGTCTCGTCGGTCGACAGTGCCATACCCAGGGCGATCGAGGAGCACATTCCCATCGAGCCGTAGGTGTAGAAGTTTCGATCACGGTGACCGGCGTGCCAGAGCTCGTCCGTGGTCGGGCCGAGGTTGGAGACGATCGGCAGGTCGTCGACGATCTCCAGTAGCCGTTTCGTGGCAGAGAACCTATGCAAGCTTGCCACCGTGGAGGAGAGGAGTAAGGCAGAGGGCGAGCGGTTGGCGTGCCGAATAGCATAGCTTCAGCGCCCCAGACACTCGGAGCGCGAGCCGGTCGTCGGTGTCTAGCGTGAAGTGCTGGATCCCAAGGGTGTCGAGGATCGGACGCGTCGCCCGGCCCATTGCGACCTGCGCGATGTTGAACTCTCCGATCTCGCCTCGAAGGTTGATGAACATCGGGAGCGGGACCCTGGCTGGGATGCAGAGGCTCGCCAACGCATTGACCGTGTTGCCGAACCCGCTGGACTGCATGAACACAGCGGCTTTGCGCCCGACAGCGTACGCTCCGGTGGCGATCCCGACCGCCTCCTCCTCGCGCGTAGCGGAAACGACGTGGAAGTAGTCGTCGTCCTCCATTAGGCTGGTCACCTGGTGGATGCTGACGTCGGGGACGTAGGCGATCAGGGATACCTCAGCGTCCTTCAGGCAACTCAGAATCGTCTCGGCCCAACTCAACCCTCTTTTCTCACTCCTCTCTCCTCTCTCCCCACCTAGATTCCCATGACGTGGTAGCCGGTGTCGACGTGGATGACTTCGCCTGTGATTCCCGAGGCCATTTCGCTACACAGGAACAGGGCGGTGTTGGCGACCTCTTCGTGCGTGATGTTACGGCCCATTGGCGAGCGCTCAGCGTGGGCGCGTTTCATGTCGCGATAACCCGCGATCACCCTGGATGACAGCGTGTCCACCGGGCCCGCACTGATCGCGTTGATCCGGATGTTCTCGCGTCCCAGGTCCCAGGAGAGCTGGCGCACCTCGTTCTCAAGAGCGGCCTTGGCGGTGCCCATAACGTTGTATCCGGGAAACACGCGGCCAGACGCCTGGAAGGTCATGGTGACAATGCTGCCGCCCCTGTCCTTCATTAAGGGCGCGGCGTGCCTGGCGACGGAGACGAGGGAGTATGCGCTGATGTCGAGCGCGACCCGAAATCCCTCGCGCGGCGTGTCGATGAACGGACCGCCCAGATCTTCACGATTTGCGAAGGCAATGGAGTGCACGACGATGTCCAGCCCTCCCATCTGGTCTGCGAGCTCTGCGAACGCGCGCTCTACATTTGAGTCGTCGCTCACGTCGCACTCGACGAGCGCCGGCTCGGACGAGAGGTTACCCGCGAGCCTCTCGACACTTGTCAGGATGCGATCGTTGAGGTAGGAGAGGGCGACCCTCGCCCCCGCCTGATCGAGGGCTTGGGCGATGTGCCAGGCGATGCTGCGCTGGTTGGCTACGCCGAATATGAGGGCGTTCTTGCCTTTAAGGTCTATGGTGTACAAGCTGGGCCTCCGGGACGAGAGCTTAGCCGCTGGCGGCTAGCATTGTACGAAGGAGGTGGAACCGAAACAAGGTCAGCTGACGGTAAGGTCGGCCGCGGCAGCGTCTATCTCGATCCTGACCCGATTCTTCGCCGTGGAATAGCCGGGTGACTGGTAACCGTCATCGGTTCGAGGGAAGCGCGCTTGGTCAATCCTGGTAGAAGTGACAAACGTGTCGTTGTCGATCCTCGCAGCTACACCCTGGGGAACCACAAGGTCGACGTCGGCCGCCCCTGCATCGATTACGATCCGGGTCATGCCCGCATTAGACGGAAGCCACACAATGATGTCCGACGCCCCGGCGCCAATTGAGAGCCACTCAACGTCCAGGTCGGTTAGATCCAGGACCAGGTCGGCTGCGCCAGCCTTAACGTCAATGCTCACGGCCACATCCTTCGAGACCGTAATGTCCCAGTTGCTCTGATCCTCGAAGAGATCCACCAGGCTGTAGATCGAATCCGAAAGGCCGATCGGACCACCGTCGCCGTCGCCGAATGCCAGACCTTCTATCGTGAGATTGATCTGTGTTAGCTTGCCGGTCCGTTCTTCGACGACTCTCGTCCGGCCGAGGTTGAAGTCCGCTGTCAGCAGCCTGGGATCGGTCGATGAGTCGAACGGGTCCGCCGAAATGGTGACCGCGCCGCCGAAGAACTCAAGGTTGAGTTGCAGCTCTTCGGTATCCGACAGCGGGGCAGTGTACGACACCGCTCTTAGATCGTCCGCCTCTCGCTCCCATACGCTGACATAGGCCGCGGAGATCGTCCCGGCCAGTATCAACCCGACCACACCGGCGCAAACCAGTGGCATTCGGCGTCCGAAAACTACGCTGATTCCGAGCAGGATGAGCAGCACCGGCCAGTATCGAAAGAGTTCCAGCCAGATGGCGGGCCTGACGACGCCGGTCGTGTTCAGGAGCAGAACGACGCCGAGCGCCACCAGAAGCAGCGCCGCAAGGGAGAACCGTGGCCGCCGGGCTGGTCGTCTCTGGCTCTTTTCAACCACTGTGTCTAGCCCCGCAGACGTGGGATGAGGATCACGAGCCCGAGAGCGATTATCGTCGCGGGCCAAACGATATCCCACCTGATAAAGCCAAAGACGCCCAGGTTGTTTAGTAGGAAGATAACCCCAGCGGCGATCAGTCCGATTCCAAGGAGGTTCCTGGTCTTGTACCGTCGTCTGCGGACCGTCTCACTCACCGGCCCCTCCTGGTCTGCCGCGACCTCTTCGGCCGACTTCGAGTCGCTGTGCGCGGCGCTCAGATTCCGGTCCGGCATGACGAACGCCATCACGAGGTAGACGAGTAGCGCCGCGCCGCCGGTTGCGATCGCAAGCACGATCCACCCCACACGTACGAGCACCGGATCGAGGTCGAAGTAGTCCGCGACACCCCCGGCGACCCCGAAAAGAACTTTCTCGTCGCGGCTCTTGTGCAACCTGTGCGCCTGTACCATCAGGGCCCTCCTTGGGATTGTATCCTCAATCGAGTTGGGCTGCCGCCTACAGCGGTTGCCAGTATCGGCGACCCTCGACCCTCACCAGCTTGCCGAATCCGGGCATCGGGAAGTGCCCAGAGACAACGAGAGAGTGGTCTCTTTCCATTCTATCAAACAACTCCGCCCGGTTAAGCCGCGATAGTTTCGGGTTCGTGTCAGGTCGAGGGCTCCAGTCAGTATGATGAGCCTGTATCGGGATGTGAGCGGCGTCTCCGAGTATGACAGCGCTCTTCCCTGCAGAGGAAACGAGGACGCTGGTGTGTCCCGGCGTATGACCAGGAGTCGGTAACGCGGTGAGGTTGTCGGTGATGGACTGTTCACCATCCACAAGCTCGAGGACGCCAAGATCTCGGAGCGGGCTCACCTTTTCGGCGATGTAGGCGAACATCTTCATCCCCGCCCTGCGCGTAAACACATCCCAGTCAGGTCTGGGAATCCAGTATCTCGCATTGGGGAAGTACGGAGTCGGGTCGCCGTCCAAGTCAACCATATTCCAGCCGACGTGATCCCTGTGGAGGTGCGAGATAACGACGTGGTTTACCTGTCCCCTGTCGACGCCCTTTCCGCAGCAGGTCGGCCTCTAGCAGCCCCCACTCGGCGTTGTCGAACGGATGGTCCCCACGGCCGAGCCCGGTGTCGATCAGCGCCGTCGTCCCGCCGACCCGGACCACAAACGATCCGACGTTCATCCGGATCAGCCCTTCGGGAGAAAGGTGGTCGCTGTACCGCTCCCACTCTTCGGCGTCCACAGACGGAAAGAACTCGGAGGGAGCGAAGTGCAGGTGGCCGTCCGTAACCGAGATGATCTCGGCATCGCCTAAGCGGACGGTGTGGCTAGTCATTGGCCGGCTCCAGTCTATTTGCCCCGATGCGATGTCGGGCTTCGGGCGACCTATGGGTCGCCCCGGCAGCTGGCTCGATCGCGCGCCACCGTGAGCTATCCCAAGGGTCGCCCCGACGCGTTGGTATTAGGCCTTCAGTGATAGGCTGGCAGGACCTCTTGACCGAGCGCCTCGAGCTGGGCGTTCATCATCTCGGGCGGACAGGCAGGACGCGCCACGAACTTCGTCGCGCCGGCGTCTATGTAGGCGTCGATCAACTCCCGAAGCCTCTCTGCGGTCCCGAATGCCGAGAAGCCATCGTAGTCGACATCGGTCCTCCGACGCAGCATGTAAGGCTCCGCAGTTCGTCGCGCATCGTCGTAAGTGTCCGCGATGCAGAAGCTGAACAGCGCGCCATAGTGATCGTCCTCGATCTCGTTTCCAAACTCGGGCGCCATCGCCTTGATCTGTGTTACGCCCTCGGCCACCTCTTCTGGGGTCGCCTGCGAGACCAGCCAGCCGTCTCCGAGTCTGGCGGTGCGTCTGATCGCGGGCTCACTGCGTCCGCCGATCCAGATCGGCGGCAGGTCCTTTTGGACAGGCTTCGGCTGGACCGTCACTTCGTTGAGAGTGAAGTACCTGCCGTGGTATGTCACGTCATCTTGCGACCACAGGAGACGCATCACCTCGATCGCCTCATCGGTCCGACCGGGACGCTGGCGCTTGAGCGTTCCGCACGCCTCGTACTCGCGCTCGTCCCCAGTACCAAGTCCCACCGCCGGAAGCGAGCGTCCTCCTGAGAGAAAATCGAGAGTCGCGATCTCCTTGGCCAGAACGGTTGGATTCCGCAGCGGAAGGGCCAGGACGTTGGTGCCAAACTTCAGGTCTTTGGTGCGGGCCGCGATAAATGACAATGCGATCATCGGGTCCATGTTCAGGGTTTCCGCAACTACCCTGTCGCTGAGCCAGAGTGAGTCCACACCGAGCCTCTCACAGGTGTCGGTGTACTCCCAAAGATGTTCAGGGTCGGCAGATGGAAATGGCCAGCCTCCGAAACCGATTCCTATCTTCACCGACATCGGCGCCTCCTTGGGCTTTTCCCTGGGACGGGTCGTTCGACTAGAAGAAGCGGACTGGGTCGAAAGCCGATAGCCAGGGCTCCGAGGTGCCGCTGAGGATCTTCGACATTGCTTCACCGGTCGCCAGGCACAGTAGAATCCCGTTACGGAAGTGGCCCGTCGCAATGTAGGCATTGTCGTAACCCGGCAGGGCTCCGATACTGGGCATGTCGTCTCCCGATCCGGGCCTCAGGCCGGCAACGGACCAGTTCAGGTCCGCTTCCCTGAGCGATGGGACGAGTGCCGTCCCGATTCCAAGTATCGCATGTATGTCCGCGGCGGTCACCCTGCAGTCGAATCCTACTTCCTCCACGGTTGAGCCCACGATCGTGGAGCCGTCGTTCCGGGGGAGCACCAGCCCCCAGGAGCCGTGTATTATTGTTGAAACGTTTCCCGCTGTCGGCTGCAGACTGAGGTTCACGCCCTTCACCGGCCTGACGATTGCGGTCCCACCGTGGCTGGGACTTTCCTCACCATATAACCATCGATCCATCGTTCCGGTCCAGCTTCCGGCGGCGAGTACCACGCTGCCAGCGGCGATCGGTCCATCCGCGGTTTGGACTCCGGTTACGCGGCCGTTGGCGAACGTCAGTCCGGTGACTTCGACCCCCTGCCTTACAACTGCGCCGTTCCGCTCCGCGCTTCCCGCTAGAGCATCGGACAGTCGCTGGTTGTTCACCCTGCATACGTCAGGCGTGAACATCGCCCCCGAGACAGCACGGTTCAGTCCTGGCTCCATCTCAAACAGGTCGTCGGGATCGACCCAGGCCGCCTCTTCACCAAGCCCGACGAAGTGTTCGACGAGCCCTCGCATTTCGATCACGTCTTCTTCGTCGAGCGCAAGCATCAGCTCACCACACTGGGCCAGTTCGATGTCCACACCTGACTCCTCCGCCAGGATCGGCGCCAATTCACGAAACAGCCCATAGCTGCGCTGACCGAGCTTGGCATACGGGCCGTCTCCGGGGGAGGAGGACAGGACTCCGGACGCGGCCCAGGAAGAGCCCCGTCCGATCCGTCCGCGTTCGAGGACCGTGCACGACATTCCGCTCTTCGCGGCGAAATAGGCGACCGCGGTTCCCACAACGCCACCGCCAACAACGATGAGATCCGGCGACTGGGCCACTATCCTCCGTCTCCCATGAGCAGGTCAGCGAGCTCATTGAAGTCGTCCACAACGAGGTCGGGCGTATAAAGAGTCGTCTCTTCGTAAGGCAGTCCGTAACGGTTCACGAACGCGCCGCGATAGCCGCAGGCGACGGCGCCCATAATGTCGAAGGAATGGGCAGCGACCATCATGATTAGTCGGGGTTCAGTCTGGAGCACATTGGCGGCGTGGCGATATACGGACGGATGGGGTTTGAAAGCCCCGACTTCGTCCACGGAAATGATTCTGTCGAACTCGACGTCGATCCGTTTTTGCGCGAGTCTAGCAAGGTAGTCCGGCTCCCCATTCGACAGTGCTACAAGTCTAAACTTGGTGCTCAGCCGCGACAGGCCTTCCTCGGCGTCCGAATACGCACACAGCCCTTCCCACACCTCCATGAAACCTAGGACTTGCTCATCGGCGAATTCGATCCCATTCGCGCGGAGGGTGTAGACGAGTGAGCGCCGGCAGGTCTCGCGGTAGCCGCTGTGGCCAAGCATCATCAGGGAGTCCTGATACTGCTCGATCCTCTGCCTCGCGCGCCATTGCGGGTAGAACTTAGCTCCAGTGAGCTCGGACCCCAACGACGCGAGGAAACGACCGGTCGGCGCTTCGAGGCTACCGGCGAGGTCCAGTACGGTCCCGAAGATATCAAACGTCAGTGTATTGACGTCATCGATCGACTCGAGCAACTCAGTCGTCCGACTGCGCGACAGCGACTCTCCCTACTCCGATCGCCTCCGCACGTGCGATGACCATCTCGCGCTGTTCGGGAGTTAGCGGGGATGTCGGCAGTCGAGGATCACCGACGTCAATGCCGAGGCGATAGCTCAGAAGCCCTTTGATCACCCGGTGCATGCCGAACTCACGCACGAGGAACGTCAGTTTCACTGCACGTTTCTGTGCCTCTTCGGCTCGTTGCAGGTCGCCTGCCTGGTAGGCTCGCCAGATCTCGACCCATAACTCAGGCGCGACGTTTGGCGGGCCGTCCACACAGCCTGTCGCACCGATCGTCAACGCGGGAAGCATCAACGCACTGCTTCCGATCAGGCACTCGAGGCCCATGTCCGCCCAGTAGTAGACGTTCGTCGTGTTCATCGACGAGTGCTTCAGGCCTTTGAGCTGTGGGACTCTGTCCTGGATCTTCGCCATCAGCTCGGGCGTGATCTCGACACCGGTCGATCCGGGCAGGTTGTACAGGAACAGCGGCAGGTCCGCCGCCGCACCGACGGTCCTGTAGTGTTCGACGATGCTATCGTCTCCCTGCGCGTAGAAGAACGGGGGTACGCAGCAGATCGCCTCAACGCCGGCCGCGGCCGCATTCTCCGCGAGCCGCGCGGCCCTGAGCGTGGTCGCGGCGCCCACGTGCATGATGTTGTTGATTCGTCCGCGGTTCTGGTCCGCCGCCGCCCAAGCGATCGCCATGTTCTCATCGTCGTCTAGCAGCACGCTCTCGCCGGTGCCGCCGGCTACCCAGAAACCGTTCACACCCGCCTGTATGTTGAACTCCATAACCTCTCTGAAGGCCGCCTCATTGAATCGTCCGTCCTCGCCCATCGGTGTCGCGATCGCCGGGAGAATCCCTTCGAAATCTGCCACTGTGTACCTCCGCGTGGTCACTATCCGCCGGCCGTCGCCGGTCGCGGGATATTCTAGCACGATGGGCGGTCAGCGTTGCGCCGATTGAGGTGTTTCAATACAATGTGAGACACTCTCAATCTGTACTAGGAGCATCTGAATGGCCAACGTCCCCACGGAGCGGATCAGGAACCTAGTCCTTCTCTCGCACAGTGGAGCGGGCAAGACCATACTGGCCGAAGCAATGCTCAACAAGGCCGGGGTAACCACTCGAATGGGGGCTATCGAAGACGGGACGACCGCGTCCGACTTCGAGCCGGAAGAGCACAAGCGCGGCACCAGTGTTAGCGCCTCCATCCTCAATACACCGTGGCGTTCGCACAAAGTCAACGTGATCGACACCCCGGGCTACGCGGACTTCAGGGGCGAGGTGTTGTCCGGACTTCGAGTCGCCGACTCGGTCGTGATTGTCATCGCGGGCCAGTCCGGGGTCGAAGTGGGCACGCTTGAAATGTGGAAGCTCGCCGAGGCGAGCGAACTCCCGAAAATCGTATACGTATCCAAGTTGGACCGCGACAATGCAAACTTCGGCGAAGTTGTCGAGAGTCTCCAGTCCTATTTCGGCAGATACCTCGTCCCGATCAACGTACCCGTGGGCGCCGAGTCGTCTCTTTCAGGCGTCGTCAACCTCCTCGACCGGAGCGCCGACGTTCCGGACGAAGTCGCCGAGGAGGTGGAGGGCGCCCGTGAGCGCCTGGTAGAAGCAGTCGCCGAGATCGACGACGATCTGGCCACCAAGTACCTCGAAGGTGAAGAGATCACGCAGGACGAGATCGTCGCCGGAGTTAGGCAGGGCGTGTCCGATGGGACGCTGGTTCCAGTTCTGGCTGGGTCTCCTCCAAAGGCGATCGGCGTCTCCGAGTTGCTCGATTTTGCGGTCGAGTACCTGCCGTCTCCCGCAGACGCTTTGGTGCAGGACGCTTCGGGTCAGGAGTCCGATAGCAACGGTCCGCTTGCGGCCCTTGTCTTCAAGACCTCGGCCGACCCATTCGTTGGCAAACTCTCCTACTTCAGAGTCTACTCCGGCACTTTCAAGGGCGACACGCAGCACCTCAACGCCTCTACGGGCGACGTAGAACGCGTCGCGCAGGTCTTCGAGGTCCGAGGAAAGCAGCAAGACGGAGTCTCTGAGCTCGCCGCGGGCGACATAGGCGCGGTCACGAAGCTGAGCTCGGTGCTGACCGGCAACACGATCAGCGCCCGAGAGCAGCCTATAACTCTCGACGGGGTGAGTGCCCCCGGTCCTGTACACCTCATGGCGGTCTACCCGAAGTCGAAGGCCGACATCGACAAGATGACCAGCTCGCTGGCTCGGATCGTCGAAGAAGACCCTTCGCTGACGATCAGCCGCGACCCAAACACCAACGAGATGATTATGGGAGGTCAGGGTGAGACGCATCTCGAAGTTGCGCTGGAAAAGATGCGCAGGAAATTCGGAGTCGAGATGGTGCTTGACGTCCCGCGAGTCCCGTACAAAGAGACGATCAGCAGGCGGGCGCGCGTCGAGTACCGGCACAAGAAACAAACAGGCGGACACGGTCAGTTCGGCCATGTCTGGATTGAGGTCGAGCCCCTGCCCCGCGGTTCGGGCTTCGAGTTCGACCAGTCCATCGTCGGCGGCGTGGTGCCCAGAGAGTACATCCCGTCCGTCGAGAAGGGAGTGCGAGGCGCGCTGAGCGACGGAGTCGTCGCCGGATACCCCGTCGTGGACATGAAGGCCACCCTTGTCGACGGAAGCTATCACACTGTCGACTCGTCCGGCGTCTCGTTCGAGATCGCGGGTGGGCACGCCGCGACCAAGGGCCTCCAGCAGGCCAACCCGGTGCTGCTCGAGCCCATCATGAAGGTCGAGATCACTGTCCCGGACAACTTCACGGGCGACATCATCGGCGACCTCAACTCCCGCCGCGGCAGAATCCAGGGTATGACGCCAGGCGGCGACGGGACGACGTCAGTCCAGGTCGAAGCTCCACAGGCCGAGATGCTGACCTACGCCACCGAGCTCCGCAGCCAGACGCAGGGGCAGGGCCGCTTCACGATGGAATTCGACCACTTCGAGGAGGTCCCCAACCACCTCGTTGACCGCGTCGTCCAGATCACCCAAGAGCAAAGAGAGAAGGCCGGGTCGCGGGTCTAGCCTGGGGGTCAGGGCATGAATCCTCGATGCAGTTGACCACGATCCAACGGCCTGATCAGATCGTCCGGCGGGGCGGCTCCGGGACTTAAACACGTCTCTCCGCACCGCGATAACCGAGGAACCCGCCGTTCAACCGTCTTCCGGTAGAAATGTGCACAGATTGCAAGTAGTACCTTCAATCTGTAGCAGCGGATAATACGATATTCCTCATTGCTTAGGGCAATACACGTTCCAAACGGATATCCATAACTTAGATATATCCGTGTAATATCGTGGGGATTGAAAGTACTACTTGCAATCTGCACGCACCACCACTATACTTCTCGTCATGATCGAGCGTGACATCACTCCCCGACTATTCTCTCTGTTTCAACAGTATCCGTTCGTTACTCTGACCGGGCCACGGCAATCTGGAAAGACTACGCTGTGCCGTACAGCCTTTCCTCACTTGGCGTATGTCAACCTGGAAGCGCCAGACCAAAGAGGGTTCGCGGAATCAGATCCCAGGCGTTTTCTCTCACAGTTCGGAGAGGGTGCGATCCTAGATGAGATCCAACATGTTCCGGAGCTTCTGTCCTACCTCCAAGTTCTCGCAGATGAAGATGGACGAAACGGCCTCTTCATACTCACGGGCAGCGAGCAATTCCAACTCTCCGACGCAGTCAGCCAATCGCTAGCAGGTCGCACCGCGCTGCTCCGCCTACTTCCGTTCTCCCTAGGGGAGCTACGACGGACGGGTACAAGGACTGAGACTGACGAAATCCTGTACTCCGGATTCTATCCTCGAATTCACGATCAGGGCTTGGAACCCAGACAGGCGCTCGGAGACTATTTCGAGACCTACGTCGAGCGCGACGTACGCCGGATTGGTGAAGTCAGAAATCTGTCCAGCTTCCGCCGATTCGTACAACTTTGCGCAGGGCGGATTGGCCAGCTCACCAATCTGTCCTCGATAGGCGCGGACGCGGGCGTATCGCACACAACAGCGCGAGAATGGCTTACGATCTTGGAGACGAGCTACATCGTCTACCAGCTACAGCCATTTCACGCGAACATCCGCAAGCGGCTCGTCAGATCACCGAAACTGTACTTCTACGATGTTGGGTTGGCAAGCTACCTTATCGGGATCGAACGAGCTTCCCAGATCGCCACTCACCCACTCCGTGGCCCGCTCTTTGAGAATGCAGTCGTGGCCGAGGTCCTCAAGCACAGCTACAACCGAGGTGAACGGCCAAATCTGTCGTTCTACCGCGACTCTCGGGGCCTCGAATGCGATCTTCTGTATCAGACCAGCTACGGGACCAACGTAATGGAGGTCAAGGCAGGTTCAACCCCGTCCTCCAGCTACTTCGGTTCGATGAATCGCGTTGCCGAGCTGATCCACGATGTCGCTGCCAGAACCGTTGTGTACGGCGGCACAACTAGACAATCGAGAAGTAACGGCGAGATCATCCCCCTAGATGAACTACCGGGCCATCTTGAAAGATTCGAAGCGAGCGACGAGACCACGCCTTTCATCAGGGAAAGAAACACTCCCTATCCGACGGACTCCACTGTCGCTCCGCTGGATGTCTTGTTCCAGAGCCACATAAAACCCACGCTCGACGGCCTGGATGCCGAGCTCCGTCTCCTGGCCGAAGATCTGACGCTTCGACTTGTCCAGAGGTCCTATGTTGAGTTTGACGAGCGGATAGCGACCTTTGGGAGTTTTGTCTTGCAGAGGAACTGGGACCAAGCCATGAACCACTATCTAGCCAATCGCCAGTCAGACTTCAACTCTCACAGCCCTGTTGAGTTGAGGCACCACTTCCGGTTCTCGACTCCTCCTGTTACCGGGGGGCCACGGTTCAGCGTCGATCTGTGGATTACGTGGGATCTTAATGTCGATAACGTGACGCGTTTGATTGCGATCGACGGACATTCGATTCCACAACTATCGAGTGTTTTACCATGTTCAGAGCTGGTGAAAGGGAGCCCGGATACGGAGAACACTATTGAACTTGTCTGCGGTATCATCGCCACTCGGATCAACCGACTTTCGCATGGGTTGGGACGATGATACGCGAGGGACTAGAAAAGGCCGACGCCGATTCCGCGAAGCTCAAGTATCGTGGTGGTGCGAGACGGGGTCCAGGGCGCGGTATCGAGCGTCGAGAGTCGCCGCCTGTTTGCACGAATCCCAAGAGGCGGGCAGTGCTAGGCCAGTTCCTCCCAGTCGCTTCGTAGGATTCCGTAGTATACGTCGTCTACTCGTTCGTTCCTTAACTTGGCATGGCTCCGCAACACGCCTTCGCGCGTCATGCCCAACTTCTCCATGACGCGCCACGACTGGCGGTTTCTCAGGTCTGCACAAGCGTAGACCTTGGATAGCGCATACCTCTCAAACGCCCATTGGACGACAGCCCTCGACGCCTCCGGGGTAAGCCCCCTGCCCCACTGCGACCGTGCCAAGGCATAGCCCAGTTCTCCAGTCTCATGAGTCTCATTGATGCGTAGGCTGATCCCGCCCACAACGTGTCGCTGGAGGACGACCGCGAAGGTCGGTTCGGTCGACCAGTCGGCGAGTACCTGACGCACGACGAACTCTACCGCGTCGTCGCGTGTGTAAGGATGTGGCTGGGGAAGTTACCGTCCGAACTCCATGTCAGGCGCGTAAGCTAGCACGTCGTCGACGTCACCAAACTCAAACGGCCGGAGCAGCAGGCGTTCGGTCTTCAGCTCGACCCTCTCGCTACGGTCTTCGCTCATCAGTTCACCTTACATCGAGAATGAACAACCCGGCCGTCCTGGGTCAAGAGCCGTCTTCCCTCCGTCGCAATCTCGTCCGAGGCATAAGAAGCGTACAGTTCAGTAGTATGGACTCAAAGAGACAGGACCCTATCAGCGCTGAAAGAGCCGTTTTGCCGAAGGCGGATATACATCTGCACGCCGAGACGAGGGCACGCGTCGATCGATTCCTCTCACTTCGCGAGGGCAGGAGCCCCTACGACTGGCAAGCTTGGAGCCGACAGCTCCGACAGATGCCCGCAGGGATCGAGAGACTGGAGGCGCTCAAGAGGAACCTCGATGTGCCCGAGCTAGACCGGCTCGGCAGAGATCACTTCGTGGGCTGGGTTGCGGATGCCATGCTTTCGGCCGCGCTAGACGGGGCGGTGCTAGTCGAAATCCGCTTCGGGGCAGGTTGGGAGTCGTGGCCCGACCTTATGCCGAAGTTCCGAGAAGCAGAGCGATTGACGCAGAGCGTCTATCTGGGCTTTTGCGCCGAGGCGATCATCTCGGTCGTATCGCCTGCACGACCTGAGGGGGACCGACTGTTTGACCTCTGTCTGGAGGCCAAAGACGCCGGCCTCGCCGGGATTGACTTCATCCCGATTCTTTACGAGCTGGAGGCCGGTCGGACCCAATGGGAAGCGATCCACTCATGGGCTGATCGTGCTTCCGATGCCGGATTAGGCATCACAGTCCACGCCGGTGAGTTTTCGTCCGCCGATCTCCTGGATGCTCTGCGAGTTCCGTCCGTTACCAGAATTGGGCACGCAGTCCACTCCGCCTCCAGCACCTCGCTACTGGACGAGCTGCGCCACGCAGGAGCTACGGTGGAGTGCTGTCTGACGTCCAACGTGGTCCTCGGGGCAGTGCCGTCACTCGAAGAGCACCCGATAAGGACCCTCGTTGACGCTGGTATCCCGGTGACACTCTGCTCGGACGATCCTCTCAGCGTCAACACGACCATCGGTGCAGAGTACGTGCTGGCGGCAAGCCTCGGCCTCGAGCCGTCCGAGTTGTTGGAGTTTACTCGCAACGGGATCGTCGCGTCGTTCACCTCGCCCGAGCGGAAGAAAGCCGTCCTGTCCCAAATCGAGCGGTACGGGGCCAACCGGGACCTGGAGTGTCTCTCTTAGCACCCGAAGTCGCCCGCGCAGGGGCGATTCTGTACAGAATCAAGAAATTTCGGCCTTAGGCTCAGGCCCGAACACTAGCTCCGGCACCACAACTTCCCAGGTATCGCAGTGAAGGCCGTCCCGGTATTGCGGTTCCGAGCGGTCGCGGTCCCAAGTTGCGATGGCCAAGACGGTGGCGAACGTACAGTGCATCCCGATGGAGGCCTCGAAACCGCCAGCAAGCTGTCCTACAACCGTCCTGTTGCGATCCAGAAGCTCCCAACGATTCGACCGGACCCGCACCTGCAGAGGATCGCCAGGCGAGAGATGAGCAATAGCCCGATGCACCGGATGGCCAGGGTGCCTATACCCAGCGAAGCTGAGAAAGACATCTCGCAGGCTGAGCCGGCGAAACTGTCGCTCGAGTTCCGGCGCTGCCAGCGGGAGATTGACGGACGTCCGGCGATGCAGCACCGGGGGAGTGCCCTGCAAGGCGTCCTGGAACGGGTGAGACCCCGGAAAGCGCGCGAGGGTGAGGGTCTGCCTTGCACGTGTCATTGCCACGTAGTACAGCCGACGCGGAGCATCTCGATCCTCGCCGCGGCCAACGCGGTCCCAACCTCCGTCCAGCACAACCACATGGTCGAACTCCAGGCCCTTGGAGCGATGGGCGGTCATTAGCAGCAACCCGCGCTGGCGGCGACGTACTTCCCGTCCCCACTCGGCCAGCCATTCGATGAAGTAGTCCACCGATGTCTCCGCGCCACTGGTCTCCAGCGAGTATTCGGCTATGGCTTCCTGCAACAGTTCGGCCCAAGGGCCAAGGGGTTGCTTGACCGCCCAGCCGTTCAGATCCGCACCACTCACCAATTTGGAGGCTCGCCCGCGTACCCAGTTTACGAGCGCCCGAGTCTCCCTCAGATGCCAGACGCCCGAGAACTCTTCGTTCGCCATCTGCACCGGAATCGCCTCGAGTCCGCAGAGGCTACGCACCGGGTCCAGATATCTCCAATCGCGGGCCACCACCGCGCAGTTAGACCAGCTCCAGTCCGGAGTGATGCTCGCCAACCGCTTCAGTTCGGTGACGATCACCTGCGCCTGGGAGACAGGGGTTTCGCCAACTGGGAGTAACTGGACTCGACCACTGGAGACCGGGTCAAGGTCAGTCCACGCCCCGCCGGGCGGGTCCTTTGCGCGCCCGCGATCGACGTGGATTGGATGCCCGGTCTTCATCCGCCGCCGGGCCGGTTCGATCACGGCGTTTGCGGCCGCGACAATATGGCCGGTTGAGCGGTAGTTGTCGGTCAGGAAGGCGGGCTTGGCTCGGTAGTCAGCTTCGAAACGGCGGATAAACTCCACCGACGAGCCACTGAAGGCATATATATTCTGATCGTCGTCGCCCACCGCGAATAGGCTGAGCTTGTCGTCTTCGTCGGCAAGCGTTCTGCCCGCCAGGGCGGAAATCAGATCGTACTGATCCTTGCCAACGTCCTGGTACTCGTCTACCAGTATCCAACGGAATCCCGCCAGTAGTCGTGCCCGATGCTCGTCTGCTTCGTCGGGCGGCAGTCCTTCCCCGCGCAGCAGGGCCGCTGCCTGCTTGAGGACCCTCGCAAAGTCCCCTTCTTCCAAACGATTCGCGCGGCCCGAAAAACTGGCGCCAACGAGTCGCATGGCGAGCGCGTGGCAGGTCAGCACCGTAACCCCGCGGGCGTCGTCACCGATGAGGTCAGCAAGACGGCGGCGGATTTCTACCGCGGCGTGTCGATTGTAGGCGAGAGCCAGGATGCCGCGAGGGTTCTCGCGCTTCACCCGTATCAGATAGGCGATCCGATGAACCAGCACGCGTGTCTTACCGGAGCCGGGGCCGGCGAGCACCAGCACGGTCGTCTGCTCACGCTCGTCCGCCACGATGCGGCGCTGGATGGGGTTATTCAGGCTGTCGACGATGGTTCGCCACGATTCCGGGGTGGTCTGCCTCGAGGTTTCCCTGTCTCTGTTTGGCAGCCAGCGAAGCAGAAAGTGCTCTTCGCGAAGCGCAAAATAGTCCAAGGCTAAGCGAAGGGCGTTAGCCATGGACCTGAGGCCCTGCTGCACGTACTCTGCCATCACGTGGATCTGTCGCACCTGCTCGTCGTAATGGAGCTTGAGGGATGCAAAGTCGGCCTGGGCGAAGCCGCGCCTTTCTGGCTTCAGGCGGATGGTCATAGCTGGGCGGAACACGGTCAGACCCTTGTTCAGCCTGATGACCTCCTGCTCGTGCAGCCAGAGCAGGGCACGATCCATCAGCTTGGTGGGGTCTTTGACTTCGCTCCTCAGGATGAGGTCGGACCTGATAGCCGTCAGGAGATTGCCGAGGGTCGTCTCGGCTAGCAGGTCAGTGCCCCGACTTCCCAGCGGCAGGCAAGCGAGCAAGTGGTCCAACAGGCGCCTAGCGGCTGCGCGGCGCAACGCAGCCGTCTTCTCCAACGCGCCCCACTCCCGCTGCAGCGTCACCTGTACAGTCTCCGCGTCACGCCCACGGACCCCAAGGCTGCCACCACCACCACCCTCGTCCCGCCCGTCAGCAGCGATGCTTCGGACGATCCGCCGCAGGCGTTCCGGCAACGCATAGGAATGACCGTCGTCCTTGAGCCGTTGGGTGGCGAGGCGGAGATGCAGCATTGACATATCGCCCTTACCGATGTCCGGAGCTGTCTCTCGCAAGAGTGCGATCAGGGCCTGCTCAAGTTCGGAGGCCTCCTCGAATCGTTTCCGCGAGGCACGCTCCACCCCTGTGTGGACGAAGGCGGTCAGTACGGTATCGTTGCTGGCGATGCCCAGTCGCTCGAGGTCGTAGAGTGCGCGTCGCACTCCCTCCGAGGTCAGACCCGATGCGGCCATCAGCTCGTCGGTGGAGATCCCCTCGTCCGCATCAGCCTCGATCAGCGCCTCGGAGATGGTCAGCAGTTGGCGGCGATAGGCGTCCGTGATACGGGCCATCGCGAGCTTGGAACGTGCCTCCTTCACCGAGTTCACCCGCAGTGAGGACGGAAACACCTGTACCCGGTTCTCCTCCCGGGTCAGCAGTTCTGTCTCCTCCAGCCAAGCCACTGCGGTTCGCACTCGGGTGTCGTCGGTGGCGGAATCTCGCTCGAAAGCGTTGTCATCGTCCTCGCCGAGGATCTCGCCGGCGGTGGCCACCACCTCGCCGTCCAGGCGTTTCTTCCGGTCCAGATTCCGCAGTGCCCTCAGTACGCCGTGGATTTCCCGCCGCGTGAGCCGCGAACGGGCCGACATTCCGAACTGGCGCTCCACGTCGTCCGGCGTGTATAGCAGTACGCAGCGTGCCGCCTCCTGGTCCCGTCCAGCGCGGCCCGCCTCCTGTAGATAGTTCTCCAGAGAACCGGGAATGTCGGCGTGGATCACTAACCTCACGTCCGGCTTGTCTATACCCATGCCGAAGGCGTTGGTTGCGACAATAACCTGCAAGGCCCCGCGGATGAAGCTCTCCTGGACGTTCTTCTTGGTCTCGGGCGACAGCCGCGCATGGAAGTGGTCTGCCGACATCCCCTTCTCCCGAAGGAACCCGGCGATCTCTTCAGTGTTCCGTCGCGTCGCGCAGTAGATAATGGCCCCGCCCGATTGGTCGGGCAGCAGATCGTCCGTCAGTATCTGGTGAATATGGGCGAACTTTTCTGCGCTGCTCGTCTGCACCACTACAAATTCCAGGTTGGTGCGTTGGGCACCGCCGTCGAAGACTCTCAGTTTGATGCCGAGCACTCTTTGGAAATAGTCCACGATCTCGGCCTGGACGTCGGGCTTGGCTGTCGCGGTCAGGCACAACACCGGCGGCACTGGTTCCTTCCCTGCCTTCTCGCGGATGAAGCGTCCTACGTATCGGTAGTCGGGCCGGAAATCGTGTCCCCACTTTGAGAGGCAGTGGGCCTCATCCAACACCCAGGTCCCGATCTCTCGTTGGTCCAGGACACGGCGTAGTGAGACGCTGCGAAGCTGCTCCGGCGAGACCAACAGGATGCCCGCATCCCCCAGCCGCACCCGGTCCAAGGCATCTGCCCGCTCTGGCATGGACAGGAGGCTGTTGATGGTGACGCAGGAACCTATCCCCTTCGCCTCGAGTCCGGACACCTGGTCAGCCATGAGGGCAACTAAAGGTGAGATCACAACCGTCAGGGCGCCGATCTTATCGTAGCGTGACAGGGCCGGTATCTGATAGCAGAGCGACTTGCCGGCGCCGGTGGGGAGGATTCCCAGTACATGCTCCCCCGCCATCGCCGCCTCGATGATGGACTGCTGCATTGGGAAGCCAGCCTCGTCGATAGGCTCAGGCCGGAAGTCGGGAAAGCCGAACCAGCGGGTAAGCTCTTTGTGGGCGTCATGCCGTTCCCGACACCAGCCGCAGGCAGGATCGGTGCACGCGGTGTCTCGCAGCCTGCGGACCATCCGCCCCGTCTCGGGAAACTGATGTCGCACCCAGGGAGGCATCACTGAGTTGCCCCCAGATACCGACAGCCACGCCAGTACATAGGCCAGCGCCCAGCCGTATTGGACCCCGTCCGCTGCAACCTCGCGAGCGTGCGTCTCGCAGGAGATGCCGGCTAGACCCGTCCGGATCGCGTCATACCCCTCGTCGTCGGAAGGCCTTCGCGAGTGCCGCAGAGACTCGAATACCTTATCGAATCCCGAGTCATCGTCCGCCGTTGTCAGCCAATGCCAGGCTGTCAACAGGTCGGGCGGTGCATCGCCCAAGGCCCTTTGCTGGTCATCGAAGAGTTCCAGCGCAAGCTGGGCATCCAGTTGCGGGTCGTTGATGCGCCCGCGTTTGAGTTGTCCGTCCTGATAGTGCTTGACCAAGTGGTGATAGGGGTTACGGGGAAAGGCCAAGGGATTGAGTCTGAGTGTATCCACCGCCGGCAGCAGCAGTAGCCGTAAACCGGGATTCACGGCTTCGAGTTGAGGTAAATCGAAATCGATCAGGTTGTGGCCCAATAGGAAGTCTGCACTTTCGGCAAGGTCGTCCAGTCTGGCCAATGCAGCGGTCACGCTGTCACCCTCCGTCGGGAAGATTAGGGACTGACCAGTATCTGGGCGGACTCCAGCGAAAGCGCGGATACGACGGTCCCCGACGCCGACTTCAAGGTCCAGCGAGAGGCAACGGGACAGGAGGCCGCACCTGTCCTCAGTCTCCATAGTGAACCCCCACTGCTCGGCTCGTATCCCAGATTTGTGGTCGGACCATTACTCTCTCGTCCCGACTCCCAGGACATCAAGATGAACTTTGGTGTGAAGATTCTTGATTCTGTACAGTCTGGTACCCCTAACTTGACTGTAGGTAGAACCTTCGATCTCACAATACGGCTGTGAGTCCTGGATTTGAGGATTCAACTGCTCGTCGGTGGGCCTAGGCGGACTGCATTGCCAACTTTTCGATGGGAGGCATTGATTCAAGGTGGAAGTAGGGCGACGCTTCCCTCCAAGCTCTCCCTGCAAGGGATCGGATCGATCTCCTACGGCATGGAGCGAGGGATGGACATGATGTAGTACGGCAGCCCAGGGGACTCCGGGCTAGGAGCCGGATAGCCACTCCCTGAGCGCCCGGATGTGGTCGGGGGTCGTGCCGCAGCACCCTCCAATTATCAGCGCACCCTGTTCACTCCACCCCTTGGCGTATTCCAGGTATTGTTGTGGGTCAATGGCATTCCCCTTGGTTGGGCCGCCGAGGCGGGGGAAATGGGCGTAGGCGCCGAAGGTTCCCGACCAGTTCTTCTTGACTATCTCCAGCCCGGGCCCCGTGTCGTCGACAGGCGTGTGCATTATGAACACCGACGCGATGTCCTTGTCCTTGATGGCATCCATGGCGTCTTGAAGGGTCTCGCCTCCCGTGCCTGTCCTGGATTCCCAGGTAGAGCCCGTCTCCATCCCGGACCAGGGAGAGCCCGACCCACACCGGGAGACCCAACTCCTCTGCCGCTTCTATCACCGCCAGCGTGTCTGAAATCCGGACCAACATCTCGCCCACCGCGACGTCCGGGCCCCCTTTGGCCAGCTCTCCGAGCTGCTCCCGGTAGGTCTCCAGAGCTTTCTGGTAGGGCACCGGAACTTCCGCGTGTTCCTTGGGAGCCATTGTAGACATGGAGGCGGCAATGACCACCGAGTCCTCTTTCCCGGCGTTTCTCCTCGCCTGCACCGCCGCTTCGATTCCCAGCCTGTTGGCCTCGGCCACCTTGTGCTCGAGGCCGCCATGTTCCAGCGCGTCACGCCCTGCGCTAAAGGTGTTTGTAATGATAATCTCGGCGCCAGCTTCTATGTATTCCTGATGGATTTCTCTGACCAACTCGGGATGGGTGAGCATCGGACCGCCCGACCAAGTGGTGGGGCTTGCCAGCCCACGCCGTTCGATCTCCGAGCCCATACCCCCGTCCATCAAGACTGTCTCCCCGGCTGCCAGGCGGTCCTGCAGTTTTTCAAAGTTGCTCATGTTTCTATCCTTCTGATCCCGAGATCTCCATTGCATCGGTGCGCTGGACGTACATCGCAGAGCCCCGGGACACGGACCTTAGAGTTACTCCGACGAAAGCGTCGCCACGGCTATTGGCTCTGCAAGCCTATCCAGAAATTCGCGGAGTTTCCAAAGAAGCGACCCAATAGCAGGGCCGTCTCCGAGGTGATGGACCGCTCCCCGTGGACGGCTTCCAATCGTCCGGAAAGGCGGTCAGCGGTGGTCCAAGATCAACAGGTGAACGCTCCTGTGAGCTATCTGCCGATTTCGGGGACCGACAGGCTGCGGCAAATCTTTCTGGCCAGTTGATCGGGGATTTCAGTGTGTCGAGGGACTGCCTCTACAGTACCAGTCGAGGGATTCTGCCACAGCGAGTGCGAGCGTCCGTCGCGTTTCAGGCTGCAACCGTTCCTTCGAAGATGTCGGAGTAAGTCGCCACGCTTCACGACACAGTGACAATCTCACGCACTGCGTCGTCCGGCACTCCTCGAAGACCGTCCTCACGCCGATCCTCGAGAATCAGCGCGATCGCATCAGCGAGACTTTCAAGAGCGGCATCCTTAGATCTGCCCAGACCATTGGCGCCAGGGATCTCCGGACAGTACGCGATGTGCCACTCGCCATCAATCTCGATAACGGCCGTGAACTCGTTTCTCACCCTCGCGGTACCTCTTTGTCGCTAGACGCTAGCCCAACGAAGAGCTGCATTGTCCGAGACTCTACACGGTAGATTCTTACAACAGGTGACTGTAGCTGTCAATCTGGGGCGTAGCGACCCAGATCCTCCGCTCACCTAATGAGTACGCTCCCAAACAGGTGCGGTGTCGGTCAACGCTATCGTGGCCCCATCCTGCCGGGAAGACGAAGTGCCGTCGGTGGGTTGCGGGACGCTGGTTTAGGTGGTGGTTCTGGGGCAGTCTCTGTGCACCTATGCGACCGTCCTCGTTTACAGATCTTCAAGGGTCTGATGAATATCGGGCGGCAGCGGACCTGCCTGCGCGGCTGCGACGTTCTCCTCGATCTCCTCCGGCGTGGATGCGCCCACGAGTATGGTCGACAGTTCCCGATTTGCTACCAAGAAACGGATCGTCATTGCCGCGATCGAGATGCCGGTCGTCTGGGCCAACTTGATCAGGCGCTCATCTGAAAATGCGGCTCCAACCATATCCTTAGGGGCGAGCTGGGACGACGAGGCTTCATCTGAGGCGCCGAAGTCACTTCTGAAGATCCCTCCCACCATATAGGCGACTCCCCGCTCACGAGCGACCGGCAGCACCGTCTGTGGGGAACGGCGGTCCAGCAGCGAATACTGCCCGGCCGACAGGCACACGTCCAGCTCTACTCGGCGTAGGAGATGTGCCATAGTCTCGGACCGGTTTACACTGAGGCCAATGTAGCTGCACAGCCCCTCCTCTTTCGCTTCACGAAGCGCCTGCATGATGGCTGCGTTCGCGAAGTCGTGCTCCTCATCAAGGTCCAGAAGCTCTTGGTCATCCCTCGTGTCGGGTATCCAGGCCTTCGCGAACTCGCCGTCGTGCCCGAGGAGCACGTCGACACTGTCGCGGCGCAGGGCGCGCAGGTTGTCCTGTAACTGCGCGCGACAGTCTGCCACCGTGCGGTAGCGAATTGGAACTGTCACATCCGGGGATCGTGAGATGAAGCCCTTCGCCTCGGTCGTGTAGTTAATCAGCTTCGTTGCCAGAAGATGCGGTCTCGTGGTCCCGTCAAGTCCCTCACCCATGATCAGCTGCGAGACTCCGCCGGCCAGCCACCGGCCATCCGGACTACGTTCACCGTAAGCGGGAGATGTATCGAAGTAGGTGACGCCCAGATCGAGCGCACGCTTGACGGTCGCTACCCCAAGCTCGTAGGAGTGTTTGTATAGAGCGGCGCCGCCGAGGCCGATAACGCTGACTTTCTCACCAGTACGTCCGAAGGAGCGCTGTTCCAGTTCGCTTGACATGAATGACCTCCACTGAACTTCTAGGCCCCGGATATCGACTTTTGCATCGAGGCGCCTCTTTCCACCTGTAGTTTCACCCTCACCCTAACCCTCTCCCTGAGGGAGAGGGGATATTCTCTCGCCGCTCTTGCCCACGGCTACTCTATCTGGCGGAGTCTCGGGTCCAGTTTGTCTCTGAGCCAGTCACCAAAGAGGTTCAGGGACATAACCGTGAGAAGAATTGCCAGGCCAGGCATGGCAGCCACCCACCAAGCATCCGAAATCTGGTCTCGACCGTCGGCTACCATGGCCCCCCAGGCCGGCTCGGGCGGGGGTATCCCGGCGCCCACGAAACTTAGCGTCGCTTCCACCAGGATAACGATGCCCACCTGCAATGTGGCCACGACTATGATGGTGTTGGCAGTACCCGGCAACAGGTGGTTGATCAGGATTCTGGGAGTGGACGCTCCGGCGACTCTGGCCAAGGCCACGTAGTCCAGTGTTTTTAGCTGTAATGCCTCGCCGCGCACCATGCGGGCAAACCTCGGCCATATCCATATCGCAAGAACCCCGACGATCATCTCGAAGGACTGGCCGATCGTGACCACCAATACCAGCGCCACGAGAACTAACGGTATCGCAAGAATAAGGTCGACCAGGCGCATCACCACCTCGTCCACCCATCCCCCATACCAGCCGGATATAAGCCCCAACAACACTCCTAAACCACCGCCGATCCCAAGAGTCACCGCCGCCACGATCAGCGAGATGCGCGCGCCGAATATAATCCGGCTCAGGAGGTCTCGGCCCAATTGGTCTGTGCCCAGCAAGTATGTGGAACTGCCTCCAGCCCTGGTCCCAGGGCCGGACACCATCAGTATGGTGTCGCCTAGTTTTGCGATCGGATCCTGTTCGCGGGCCTTTTCCAGTGACACTTGGGAGCTGAGTTGTCCGGGCTGAGGGATCTCCACCACCTGCTTTTCCGCGGTCCTTGGAGCGCCCCAGAATGGGGGTAGGAGTCTTTCTCTCACGTTGGCGTCAGTTGGGTCATGGGGTGCAATGAAGTTGGCGAAGACTCCGGTAACCACCACCCCCGCCAAAACGATTAGGGATATAATCGGCAGCCGTCTGATCAGCCGCCAAATATCCAGTATTCTGTTAATCCGGCGCGATGGGCGGTGAAGGACTGATTCTGTCACTGTGAGCTCTCGAACCTCTAAGCGTAACGGATTCTAGGGTCGATGAAGGCGTACAGCACGTCCACCAGAAACGCGGCCGCAAGGTACAGTAGGGTGAAGACGAGTACCACTGCCTGGAGAACTGGGTAATCGGAATTTAAGGTGGAGTGAATTGACAACTGCCCCAACCCAGGCCAGGCGAAGACCAACTCTATGGAGATCGACCCGGCAACCAAGTTGCCCAGCGCAACCCCGGCGAGGGTCAGTGGGGGGATCAAGGCATTTCGCAGGGCGTGCTTCCAGATGACCCCCGTGCTGCTCACACCCTTGGCCTTGGCCAGCTTGATGTACTCGGAATCAAGCGCGTCGAGCATTGCTGAGCGCACCAACCGCATGTTGGCCGCCACGAAGAACCATCCCAGACTAATGGCTGGAAGAAAGATGCTGTTCCATTCTCCGCGACCTGAAGGAGGCACCCACCCCAAGCCTACGGAGAACAAAAAGATCAGCATAATACCAATCCAAAATGACGGGGCGGACTGGGCGATGAGCGCCACAAACTTGCCGAGCTGATCTAAAATACTGCCTCGTTTCACCGCTGACAGGACTCCCAACGGCACTCCCATTACTATGGAGAAGAGGAAGGCAACGCCCGCAAGCTGTAACGTTGCTGCGAGACGCTGCAAGATCAGTTCGGTAACTGCTGTAGTTGTTGCAGTTGAGGTGCCGAAATCGCCTCGAACCGCGTCTTTCAGAAAGATCCAGTACTGTTCGTAGTAGGGCTTGTCCAGGCCCAGCCTCTCGCCGACCCTCTCGTACTGCTGTCGGGTGGTCCATTCGCCCAGCAGGACTGTGCGCGGGTCGCCTGCTATCCGAGCCATAGCGAAAACAATCACCGATACAACAAAAAGAGTGATTATCGCTAAAACGAGTCGGCGCGCCAAAAAACGCTGCATGGTGCTGGGCTAGCCCTCTAGAGTCATTTCACGCTGCCGAGCAGGATCTTTTCGTTGTGGGACTTGGTGAGCGGGAATCGGCGTCGATCACCCTCCCGCCACGGCGGATCTATGACACCCCAGCCCTCTCCCAGAGGGAGAGGGCGCTTGTCGGCTGGACTTCGTGCCAGTTTCGCGTTTCACATACACCGGTCAGCCCCAATTGTGGAGACGGTTCTACGCTCGCTGGCCGGGACTTGGTGGCCATGCCATGTCTCCAGCAGTATTGCCTCCGTTTACATGGATGTATTCCCCAGTCAAAAAGTCTGACGCGCTGGAAGCAAGAAATACAGCTGTTCCGGCTAGATCTTCGGGTTCCCCTATTCTACCGGCTGGTGTGTCAGCAATAATCCGAGGGCCGTCATGGTGGGATGGATATCTTCTCCAACTGTCAGGGTCTTCAAACAATCCTTCAGTCATATCAGTTCGATTCCAACCAGGCGCAAGCATATTCACTTGGATATTGTCCTTTCCCCAATCCAGCGCCAGGGACCTTGTCAAGTTCAACAGTCCAGCCTTACTTGCGGAATATGGTGCATTTCCGCCTGCGGCCTTGAATGCATAATCCGAGCCTATATTGATGATCTTGCCCCCTCCGGATTTGACCAGTGCAGGGTGGGCGATCTGGGAAAACACGAAAGGTGCGGTAAGGTTAGTGGCGATGACGGTGTCCCACGTCTCTGGTTCGACATCCTGGGGAAGTTCTCCTCCGTGACCGATTCCTGCGTTGTTAACCAGGACATCGAGCCTCCCCAGCTCACTAACAGCGGCTTCTACTGTATTGATGATATCTTTTCTCTCTAGCACATCACATTGAACACCAATACAGCGTCGCCCTATAGAAAGGATCTCATTGACAACACGCTCTGTTTTCGTTTCGTTACGGGCTGCGATGACAACATCCGAACCATGTTTAGCAAGACCTATTGCTATGGCTCTTCCTATCCCACCGTTTCCACCGGTGACGATTGAAACTTTACCTGTCAGATCGAATGAGTTGCTCATCCTTATATCTTTCATTAATGTCCCTGGACCGGACTAGGCTAAGGCAATGCCGGGAATTAGGGTCTGTCTGGCATCCTGTTGTCAAGCCGGCGAACGCGGCTTACGTTTAGATTGAGCTCCTCGAGCTCCTGGGAGCGCTCCAGCAGCTCGTCGAGGTCGTCGTAGAAGTCGATCTGGCGGCCGGACAGCGCATCGACATAGCCGGTGGCCACGTACATGAGCTGTTTCACCACCTTTTCGATGGGTACATCCCTGCCCTCCGCGAGGGTTTCTCTTGTCCCCCTGACGGCGGGGCTGTTGTTGTCCGGTCGGCTGGCCAAGCTCTCGGACAGGTCGGTACGGACGGTTGCAGGAGTGAAGGCAAGTACGGCCACGCCATAATCTGCCGTATCGGCGGCGAGACACTCGGTCCACAGGGTCACGGCAGCCTTAGAGATGCAGTAACTCGAGTATCCCCCAACTGCCCGGCTCCCCGCGCCACTGGAGATGTTGACAATACGACCGGTCCGCCGCGAAACCATCCCTGGTAAGACAGACCTGGCAAAGTGGAACTGACCCAGTACGTTCACCTCCATGACCCTCCACCACTCTGCCGGATCCACCTCCCAGTCCAACCCGGTCACCCCCGCGATCCCGGCATTGTTGACCAGGATGTCGATCGGTCCCAGCTCATTCTCTGCGGCCTCCACTGTGGCTCGCACGGCATCCCTGTCCACGATATCGCAGGTCAGCGGGACCGATTTGCCGCCCGCCCGTGATATCAGAGCGCCCGTCTCCTCCACGCCGGACGTCGAACGATCAACAAGAGCCACTGAGGCGCCTGCCGCAGCAAGTCCACGGGACAACCCTCGACCGATCCCACGGCTTCCGGCTCCGGTCACCACTGCCACCTGTCCCTCTAGATTGAACCGGTCACTTGGTTCTGCAGTCATTCGGTAGGCCTCCTTTGCTGCCATTGTAAGTAGAACTGACAGAATCGTATAGCACCGACACTGTGGGGAGCCTGTGTCAGATTGGTACGCGAGGAATTCACCCTCACCCTAACCCTCTCCCTCAAGGGAGAGGGGATATTTGCCTACCCTTGTCAGCCTTGAGGGAGAGGGGATATTTGCCTACCCTTGTCAGCCTTGAGGGAGAGGGGGTTTTCGGTCTCGCGAGACGGCGCATACTAAAAGGACACAGCTACCACCGTGGGGGGCGTTGCTGCAAGACGTTGTGGCTGTGTCTAGCACCGGCGGCCTAGTATCGCTCCACCCCGCCCCGCCATTCCCGCGGAGGCGGGAATCTAGAGGGGGGGGGTGGTTGGTATCTGGTCATATTCAGGCTGACAGGGTTCTACTCTGTCCGGTGCGTCGCGTATTCGTACGATCCTAGTAGTCTTGACTCCGAATAGTTGATGTGTTCCGACCACTCGACAACCCCGGGGCTCAGCGGGAACAGAAGGTTGACGCTGTACAACCCGCTGTCCAGAGCGTTGTCGTAGATGAAGGAAGCGATTTCGTTCAGTTTCGCCCAGTGGAGCTCCTCATCTATGGCGGCATTCATTTGGGCCATCAAGTCGTCCATTACTGGATGGTCGAATCCTGCCGAAAAACCTGAGTCGCTTCCATAGATAATGTGCATTATGGTCGCCGGGCTGGCCCGGCCAGCTGTGCCGTGGCAGTTCAGTCCGATGTAGGACCGGTCGTTGAGTTTCGGCCCGATGACGGTTTGGGGCACGCGGTCTATTTGCGTTCGGATTCCGATCTCTTCGAAGTATTCCGCCACGGCCTCACAGGATGCGTGTTCACCAGCGACGCCGCGGGTACTGGCAGTTACGATCATATCGAAGCCATCTCCGTAGCCGGCTTCATTCAGAAGCTCCCGGGCCCGGTCAGGGTTGAACTCCCACTCCCTGTATTTGGGAGGGATCCTGTGCAACGCGTTTTCCCAGGTCCACAAAGACTGGGGCATCCCCTCGCCATCCAGGAAACTGTCCACTATTGCCTGCCTATCGACGGAGATAAGCATGGCTTCCCGGACTTTTCTGGCCCGCTCCCATTCAGGAGAGTTGATGTCCGGGTTCGGGGATACCCAGGGACATGCGTCCTCCGCCAGGCAGTTGAACGCGCCCGGACGCCGTTCTTCGAAGTCCGCTTCTCCCATCCCCGCATAGTGGTTAGGATGCAGCCCGAGATGTTGAGTTGTACCGTTAGGGATCGCCATGTACTGGATGCCTGGTACCTTGTCCAGGGACGGTTTTGAGTCGAAGTTCATCAGGAAGGTGTCCAGATTTCCCGTGAGGAAGCCAGCCAGCCGCGCGGACTCTTCGGGAATCTGCCAGAACACCAGCTCGGCGAACTCAGGGGCTCTACGCCAGTGATCTGGCAGGGCGCTGAACCTCCAGTATTCGTGGAGGCTGTCCTCCTCGTACAGCCAGGGCCCGGTGCCGATACCCAGCGGCCCCGCCGCTTCCCGCCCTAGCGAGTCGAAGACGGATTTGCTGATAACAAACGTCGCCGGCTGAATCATGAAATCCAGGATGCCCCTCTTGGGATTAACCAAGTCTACGGTAAACGTGTAGTTATCGACTTTGGTTATCCCCCCGCCTTCAACGGCGAAATACTGTCGCGCCGTACCCGCCCAAGTGTTTACGCTGTCTTCCCCTCCAATTTCTTCGTAGGAAAAGATGACGTCATCGCTGGTCACATTTCCCCAGCCCCTATGGAATTCGATGCCTTGCTGGACCTCGAACGTCCACACCGTGCCGGAGTCGTCGACAGACCACTCCGCAATAATGCCGGGGACGACTTGTCCATCCCTGTTCAGCTTCAGCACTGGCTCGCCGGAGATGGTGGCGGCAAACCCTATTTCCGGGGCGGTCCTGACCGTATAGTCAGTGCCGAACGTGAGAACTTGCTGAAATGCAACGTCGAAGGTGCCGTATTGCGCAGCCTCCGCCGGCGCAACACTCGGAGGTACCGCTGCCGCCACCGCCAGCACCACCGCGGCATCGACCGCTCTCTGCAGGTCCTCGGCGGTGATGCCGGGCTGCGCGTCCAGCTGGTCTGAGACTATCTTGCTGACCTCGGCGGCTGAGAGCCCGGGCTGCACCGAGCTTGAGACTATCCTGGTGACGTCGGCCTCAGACAGCCCTTCCGGTATCTGGATTCCCGCGACCGCGGCCTGCAAGTCGGCGGTGGTAATACCTCCCGCCGCCATCACAGCGCCATCGACCGCCTTCTGCAGGTCCGCCGCAGAGATGCCGGGCTGCGCATCCAACTGATCGGAAACTATCTTGCTGACCTCGGCGGCAGAGAGGCCGGGTTGCACCGCGCCCTCGACAATCTTGGTGACGTCGGCCTGCGACAGGCCTTCCGGTATCTGGATGCCCGAGATTGCGGCCTGCAAATCCGCGGCAGTCATGCCACCCGCCGCCATCACAGCGTCATCGACCGCTTTCTGCAGGTCCTCGGCGGTAATGCCGGGCTGGGCGTCCAGCTGGTCGGAGACTATCTTGCTGACCTCGTCGGCCGAGATCCCGGGCTGGGCTGCGCCCTCGACTATCCTGCTGACGTCGGCCTCGGACAGGCCGGCGGGTATCTGGATGCTCTCCATCGCGGCCTGCAAGTCCGCGGCGGTTATTCCGGCAGGCGCAGGTGCAGGAGCCGGCGCAGGTTCATCCTCTCCGCACGAAACCGCCAGCACAGTCACAAGCGCCAGAGTCAACATAAGAGCCACTAGCTTACCGAGTTTCATATCAACCTCCTGTATGAGCGTGTCGTTGCCGGGTATCCTACACCAACCCCCGCTGTTGTCAAAGCCAGTGTGCGACCTTGTACGGGGGGGGGGGGTAACGTCAAACTAGGGGATTCTCGCGCCGAATACTGAAGCGTTCTGCAGGTGCGATCACATTCTCACGCGCGCGGGCGCCGTGCTTTCAAGGGTAGGCATCTGATTGTCGGGCCCTTGCCACTGATCAGAGAACCGCCCCGGCACTGTCATTCTGAACAAAGCGAAGCGGAGTGAAGAATCTGAGGCCGCCGGATCTAAGGCAACATCTTGCGAAGGCAGGAGCCTTAGATTCCTCGTTGCGCTCGGAATGACAGTCGGGTGACCGTCCGCACACCCGACATTGCAGTGATGATACTGTGTCAGTTTGGCCGGCAGAGGTATCACCTTCAGGTCGGGCATCGCGTACGGTGCCAGCCCAGAGGGACAGGGGACATTCGCTCGCTCCCTGGCTCTGAGGGAGAGAGAGTATCCTCTCTCTCACCACTGGTGGCTGCGGCTACTCGATTTGGCGGAGTTTCGGGTCCAGCTTGTCTCTGAGCCAGTCACCGAAGAGGTTTAGGGACATAACCGTGAGAAGAATTGCCAGGCCAGGCATGGCAGCCACCCACCAAGCACCCGACATCTGGTCTCGACCGTCGGCTACCATGGCCCCCCAGGCCGGCTCGGGCGGGGGTATCCCGGCGCCCACGAAACTCAGCGTCGCCTCCACCAAGATAACGATGCCCACCTGCAATGTGGCCACGACTATGATGGTGTTGGCAGTCCCCGGCAAGAGGTGATTGATCAGTATTCTGGGGGTGGACGATCCGGCGACTTTGGCCAAGGCCACGTAGTCCAACGTTTTCAGCTGTAGTACCTCGCCGCGCACCATGCGGGCAAACCGCGGCCATATCCACACCGCCAGTACCCCGATGATCATTTCGAAGGACTGGCCGATCGTGACCACCAATACCAGCGCCACGAGAACCAACGGTATCGCAAGAATAAGGTCGACCAGGCGCATCACCACCTCGTCCACCCATCCCCCATACCAGCCGGATACCAGCCCCAACAACACTCCTAGCCCGCCGCCGATCCCAAGAGTCACCGCCGCTACGATCAGCGAGATGCGCGCCCCGAATATGATCCGGCTCAGGATGTCTCGCCCCAAATGGTCTGTGCCCAACAGGTACTCGGTACTGCCTCCGGCCTTTGTCCCAGGCCCGGAGGTCATCAATATGGTGTCGCCTAATCTTGCGTTCGGATCCTGTTCGCGGGCCTTTTCCAGTGACACTTGGGAGCTGAGTTGTCCGGGCTGAGGGACTTCCACCACCAGCTTTTCCGCAGTCCTTGGGCCGCCCCAGAATGGCGGAATGAGTCTTTGTCTCACGCTGGCGTCAGTTGGGTCATGGGGTGCAATGAAGTTGGCGAAGACTCCGGTAACCACCACCCCCGCCAAAACGATTAGGGATATAATCGGCAGCCGTCTGATCAGCCGCCAAATATCCAGTATTCTGTTAATCCGGCGCGATGGGCGGTGAAGGACTGATTCTGTCACTGTGAGCTCTCGAACCTCTAAGCGTAACGGATTCTAGGGTCGATGAAGGCGTACAGCACGTCCACCAGAAACGCGGCCGCAAGGTACAGTAGGGTGAAGACGAGTACCACTGCCTGGAGAACTGGGTAATCGGAATTTAAGGTGGAGTGAATTGACAACTGCCCCAACCCAGGCCAGGCGAAGACCAACTCTATGGAGATCGACCCGGCAACCAAGTTGCCCAGCGCAACCCCGGCGAGGGTCAGTGGGGGGATCAAGGCATTTCGCAGGGCGTGCTTCCAGATGACCCCCGTGCTGCTCACACCCTTGGCCTTGGCCAGCTTGATGTACTCGGAATCAAGCGCGTCGAGCATTGCTGAGCGCACCAACCGCATGTTGGCCGCCAGGAAGAACCATCCTAAACTGATGGCTGGAAGAAAGATGCTGTTCCATTCTCCGCGACCTGAAGAAGGCACCCACCCCAAGCCTACGGAGAAGAAAAAGATCAGCATAATGCCAATCCAAAATGATGGGGCCGACTGGGCGATGAGCGCCACAAACTTGCCGATCTGATCGTAAATACTGCCTCGTTTCACCGCGGACAGGACTCCCAACGGTACCCCCGCTATTATGGAGAAGAGGAAGGCGACGCCCGCAAGCTGTAACGTTGCTGCGAGACGCTCCAAGATCAATTCGGTAACTGGTGTAGTTGTTGCGGTTGAGGTTCCGAAATCGCCTCGTAAGGCGCCCGTCAGAAAGATCCAGTACTGTTCGTAGTAGGGCTTGTCCAGTCCCAGCCTCTCACCGAGCCTCTCGTACTGCTGTCGGGTGGTGAAGTCGCCCAGCATGATTGTGCGCGGGTCGCCAGCTATCCGAGCCATAGCGAAAACAATCACCGATACAACAAAAAGAGTGATTATCGCTAAAACGAGTCGGCGCGCCAAAAACCGTTGCATGTTGCTGGGCTAGCCCTCTAGAGTCATTTCGGCAAGACAGAGGTCGTTTGCAATCAGAATAGAAGCTGAGTCCATCAAACCGTCATTCCGGCGCAGGCCGGAATCCAGAATTGAGATCAGTCTGAGAAAGGCAAATGCATCTGGAACCTATACTAGGCCAATGCAATGCCGGTAACTAGGGTTGACCTGGCGCCCTCCCATCTAGCAGGCGGACGCGGCTTACATTTAGATTGAGCTCCTCGATCTCCTTGGAGCGGTCCAACAGCTCGTCAAGGTCGTCGAACATGTCGATCTGGCGGCCGGACAGCGCATCGACATAACCGGTGGCCACGTACATGAGCTGTTTAACCACCTTTTCGATGGGTACGTCCCTGCCCTCCTCAAGTCTTTCTTTGACGATCCGGTTGACCCGGATGACGGGGTTGTCATTGTCCGGTCGGCTGGCCAATTCCTCGTTGAGGTCGGTACGGACGGTTGGAGGAGTGAAGGCGAGAACGATCACGCCGTAGTCTGCCGTCACAGCGGCGAGACACTCGGACCACAGGGTCACGGCCGCTTTGGAGCTGCAGTAACTCGAGTAGCCCGGAACTGCCCGGCCCCCCGCGCTACTGGAGACGTTGACGATCCGGCCGCTACGCCGTGAAACCATACCCGGCAAGACAGATTGGGCGACGTGGAACTGACCCAGCACGTTCACCTCCATGACCCTCCACCACTCTGCCGGGTCCACCTCCCAGTCCAACCCGGTCACCCCCGCGATTGCGGCGTTGTTGACCAGGATGTCGATCGGTCCCAGCTCGTTCTCCGCGGCCTCCACTGTTGCTCGCACGGCATCTCTGTCCACGATATCGCAGGTCAGCGGGATCGATTTGCCGCCCGCTCGTGATATCAGGGCGCTTGTCTCCTCCACGCCGGACGTCGAACGGTCAAGAAGAGCTACCGAGGCGCCGGCTGCAGCAAGTCTACGGGCCAACGCTCGACCGATCCCACGGCTTCCGGCTCCGGTTACCACGGCCACCTGTCCCGCCAGATTGAACAGGCCACTCGACTCTGCACTCATTGCACTCATTCGGTTGGCCTCCTTAGAAGCTGAGGGAGCTTGGCGGGTCAATTGGTAATGCTGTCATGCTGAGGCGCAGCCGAAGCATCCCCTGACCTCCAATGTCGGTTGGTCAGGAGATACTTCGCTCCGTTTCACTGTGTTCAGCATGACAGTGTTGGGGGTCGGCGCCCGCCATTGTGATTCAGGCTGACAGGGTACTACTCTGCCCGGTGCTTCGCGTATTCGTACGCTCCCAGCGCCCTTGACTCCGCATAGTTAATGTGTTCCGACCACTCGACAACCCCGGGCCCCAGCGGGAACAGAAGGTTGACGGTGTACAACCCGCTGTCCATAGCGTTGTCGTAGATGAAGGCAGCGATTTCGTTCAGTGTTGCCCAGTGTACCTCCTCATCTACTGCGGCGTTCATTTCGTCCATCAACCGATCCATTATGGGATGGTCGAATCCTCCCGAAAAGCCCGACTCACTTCCATAGAGAATGTACATTATGGTCGCCGGGCTGGCCCGGCCACCTGTGCCATGGCAGCTCACTCCGACGTAACTCCGGGTGTTAAGTTTCGGCCCGATGACGGTATAGGGCACGCGGTCTATTTGGGTACGGATTCCGATATCTTCCAAGTATTCCGCCACGGCCTCACAGGATGCGTGTTCACCGGCGACACCGCGGGTACTGGCAGTTACGATCATATCGAAGCCATCTTCGTAGCCGGCTTCATTCAGAAGCTTCCGGGCACGGTCTGGGTTGAACTCCCACTCCCTGTATTTGGGAGGGAGCCTGTGTACCGCGTTTTCCCAGGTCCACAAAGACTGGGGCAACCCCTCGCCATCCAGGAAACTGTCCACTATTGCCTGCCTATCGACGGAGATAAGTATGGCTTCCCGGACTTTTCTGGCCCGCTCCCATTCGGGAGAGTTGATGTCCGGGTTCGGGGATACCCAGGGACAAGCGTCGTCCTTAAGGCAGTTGAACGCGCCAGGACGCCGTTCTTCGAAGTCCGCTTCTCCCATCCCCACATAATGGTTAGGATGCAGCCCGAGGTGCGCGGAGGTACCGTTGGGGATCGCCATGTACTGGATGCCTGGTACCTTGTCCAGGGAGGGTTTTGAGTCGAAGTTCATCAGGAAGGTGTCCAGTTTTCCCGTCAGGAAGCCAGCCAGCCGGGCGGATTCTTCGGGAATCTGCCAGTACACTAGCTCGGCGAACTCAGGGGCTTTGCGCCAGTGGTCTTGTAGGGCGCTGAACCTCCAGTATTCGTGGAGGCTGTCCTCCTCAAACAGCCAGGGCCCTGTGCCGATACCCAGCGGCCCCGCCACTTCCCGCCCTAGCGAGTCGTAGGCGGATTTGCTGAGAACAAACGCCGGCTGAATCAGGTAGTCCAGGATGCCCCTCTTGGGCACAACCAGGTCTACGGTAAACGTGTAATCGTCGACTTTGGCAGTCCCTCCGCCTTCAACGGCGAAGTATCCCCGCGACAAGCTCGCCGAAGAGTCTATGCTGTCTTCCCCGCCGATTTCCTGCTGGGTGAAGATGATGTCATCGCTGGTCAAATTGCCCCAGCCCCTGTGGAATTCGACGCCTTGCTGGACCTTGAACGTCCACCCCGTGCTGGAGTCGTCGAGAGACCAGTCGGAAATGACCCCGGGAACGACTTGTCCATTCCTGTCCAGCCTCAGCATTGGCTCGCTGGCGATGGTGGAGGCAACCCCTGTTTCCGGGGTGGTCCTGACGGTATGGTCATTGCCGAACGTGAGAAGTTGCTGAAATGCGACGTCGAGGGCGCCATATTGCATGGCATCTGCCGGCGCGGGAGTCGCTGGCACCGCCGCCGCAACCGCCAACACCACCGCGGCATCTACGGCTCTCTGCAGGTCCTCGGCGGTGATGCCGGGCTGCGCGTCCAGCTGGTCTGAGACTATCTTGCTGACCTCGGCGGCTGAGAGCCCGGGCTGCACCGAGCTTGAGACTATCCTGGTGACGTCGGCCTCAGACAGCCCTTCCGGTATCTGGATTCCCGCGACCGCGGCCTGCAAGTCGGCGGTGGTAATACCTCCCGCCGCCATCACAGCGCCATCGACCGCCTTCTGCAGGTCCGCCGCAGAGATGCCGGGCTGCGCATCCAACTGATCGGAAACTATCTTGCTGACCTCGGCGGCAGAGAGGCCGGGTTGCACCGCGCCCTCGACAATCTTGGTGACGTCGGCCTGCGACAGGCCTTCCGGTATCTGGATGCCCGAGATTGCGGCCTGCAAATCCGCGGCAGTCATGCCACCCGCCGCCATCACAGCGTCATCGACCGCTTTCTGCAGGTCCTCGGCGGTAATGCCGGGCTGGGCGTCCAGCTGGTCGGAGACTATCTTGCTGACCTCGTCGGCCGAGATCCCGGGCTGGGCTGCGCCCTCGACTATCCTGCTGACGTCGGCCTCGGACAGGCCGGCGGGTATCTGGATGCTCGCCATTGCGGCCTGCAAGTCCGCGGCGGTTATTCCGGCAGGCGCAGGTGCAGGAGCCGGCGCAGGTTCATCCTCTCCGCACGCAACCGCCAGAACCATCACGAGCACCAGCGGCAACATCAGAGCGAGTAACTTACTGAGTTTCATATCAACCTCCTCTGTAGGTGTGTCCCTAAACAGCTAGATGCGATACCTGACAAGTCCAAGTATCCTCGACTTCTCGGTGAATTCTTTTATTGCCTCCTCAACCTCTGAAGGCATTGGAGGCTTTGGCCGACCGTAACGGCCTCCCGCCGCACGAACCCCACCGGCTGTACGGTTTGTGCCTTTCTATCACTTTCGCCCCCCCCGGTCAAATGTTGGGATATCGAGGGGAAAGGGGCAATATACAAGGGATAATGGGTGAGTAGGTGACTGAACTGTGATTGGCGTGACACAGCCGCCTACCAAATCAGGACAGGAGCCGCGCGCGCCACCCATTGACGAACGGCGAAACTCCCGAACTGGAAAGGCGGCAGCTTAGATAAAGACCGTCGCTGTTCGCCCCAACCAACTAGCCCCCTCTCCCTCAGGGAGAGGGGGTGTGTTGACTGAGATTCGTGGTTGTTTTTGCATTTGCCTACACTTGTAAACGGGGGATTGTGACATCACCCTCTCCCTGAGGGAGAGGGGGTATTGCGTCGTTCCCTGGCTAGAGCACGATGATAGCCCGGCCGGCGATTCTACCGGCGGCCAGATCCTCGACCGCCTGGTTAGCATCGTCCAGTTTGTACTGCCTGGTGACCAGCTTGTCGAGGGGCCACTTCCCTTCGCGGTTCCAGCGCAGGTACATGGGGAAGTCCTTCTCCGGCACGCTGGCGCCCTGGCTGCCCCGGTACTGCCGCTGATTGACGACGAAGTGAGAGGCGTCAAGGGTTATCTCGGGGGCGGGCGCGCCAATCAGCACGGCCATGCCACCTACGTTGTTGGCTCCCGTCCCTCCCGAACGCGTTGAGGGCAGGATCTGCTCCTGGGTCTCTCGCTTCCCTATCGCCTCGAAGACAAAGTCAGCGCCGCCGCCGGTAATCTCTCGAATCGCCTCGACAGGGTCAACCTCGGAGGCGTTCACCGTGTGGGTAGCTCCCCACTCCGTGGCGAACTCCAGCTTCTCATCCGTGACATCGACGGCGATGACGGGGTACGCCTGAAGCATAGACGCCATCTTGATGGCCGAAAGCCCCACGCCTCCGGCGCCGATAACGGCCACCGAGTCCTCGGGGCGGACCTTCGCCGTATGCAGCACGGCGCCGCCGCCGGTCAGCACCGCGCACCCGACAATGCAGCTCTCGAGACTGGCGTCCTCCTTGGGAATGGGTATGACTATCTCCCCGGGAGCGAGCGCGTCTTCAGCCCAGGTGTACCAGGGCGAGGAAACGATCTGTCCCCGGTAGGTAACGCCGACGGGACCGAGGATGTCCCAAAAGTCCGATAGAGGGCCGGTAAATCCCGGACGTGGTATCCAGGTCACGATGGCGTGGTCGCCTTCCTTCAAGCGGGTAACGTCCCGCCCGACGTGCGTCACGACGCCGACGCCCTCGTGTCCCAACAGGGCCGGGTACGGCACGGGATTCGCTCCTGTGGCGTCGTGTACATTGCTCCGGCACACGCCAGTGGAGAACAGCTTGACGATGACCTGGTCAGGCTTCGGGTCCGGGACGTCCAGCTCGTCGATGACGACGGGCTGCCCCGGCGCGGTCACGATGGCGGCTCTTGTCTTCATGGCTGTCGTTCCTCCTCCTTCTGGGCTCTGGGTAGCTTCGAACGGGCGGGACGTATCCAGTCTCTGTGACGGCAATAGCGCGGCAGACCTCTCGATAATACCCACCAGCCGCCCGTCAACGCGACCCAAATTGTAGTGACGCGCCCCAGTGCTTTCAAAACGGTCTCGTGGCACATGGGAACGACAGGGGGGTAGTGGTGGACTACGTCATACCAGGGGCATCCCGCGCCGAATACCGGGGCGTTCTACAGGCGCGACAGGCTATCGCCGAGACCGGGGCCTGGCTAGCCGACCACCTCCCGGAAGACCCGAATGAAGTTCAAGCCAAGAATCTTGCGCAGCTCCTCCTCGTTGAACCCTCTCTGAGCCAGGGCGACGAAGGGCCTGGGGAGGTGGGGCGATGACGCGATGACGCTCCCCACGTAGAGGATTGCCCCTCGGCCAGCCACGCACTATGATGCGCCTCCCGAGCGATAGGGACTGAGACGGGAAGACAGGACCGACACGCAAGAGGAGGACAACCGTGCCGAAGTACGATCTTCTCCTAAGGGGCGGACATGTGATCGACCCGGCCAACGGTATAGACGGGCCGAGAGACGTGGGGGTTTCCGGAAGGGCCATCGGGGCGGTACAGGCCGACATTCCAGAAACAGAGGCCGCCCGCGTGGCATGGGTCGATGGCTGGTACGTAGTGCCGGGGCTCGTCGACCTGCACGCCCACTCGTTTGGGTTACATGCCGGGTCGGGGGCCCTGTCCCCGGACGAGATGTGCTTGCCCTACGGAGTGACGACGATGGTCGACTGCGCGGGGACGGGCTGGCGCAACTTTGACGCCTTCGAGCGTAACGTGGTTGTGCAGACTGACGTCCGCGTATTCGTCCTGCTAAACGTCGCCGGTTTCGGAATGGCAGGGAGCACCGAGCAGGACGTCTCCGACATGGACCCCGAAGCGAATGCGGACTTTATCAAGCGGCGCGGCGACATCCTGGTGGGCGTTAAGTCGGCGCACTTCATGGGGCCCGGATGGGAGTCGGTCGACTGCGGTGTCGAGACGGCCAGGCTCTCAGGGACATTCTGCCTTATCGACCAGTTTGGCAGGCCCACCCGGCCCTTCGAAAAGTTGCTCCTGGAGCACATGAATCCGGGGGACGGGCTCACTCGCTGCTACGCCCTGGGCAGGCCGATGATCGGCAACGACGGCAAGGTGAAGCCCGCATTCGTGGAGGCCCGCGAGCGCGGCATCAAGTTCGACGTAGGCCACGGGGCCGAGCGCTTCTCGTTCTCCATGGCAATCCCGGCGCTGGAGCAGGGGTTCCCGCCGGATGCCATCTCGACTGACATGCACCGGTGGAGCTTCCTCAGGGCCGGCGCGACGATGCCCGAGGTGATGAGCAAGTTTCTGGCCATGGGGATGCCGATGGCCGAGGTTGTCGAAAGGTCGACTGTGAAGCCGGCGGAGTGGATCAATCACACTGAGCTGGGCACGCTGACGCCCGGCGCACCGGCGGACATCGCCGTCCTCGAGTTCCAGGACCGTCCTTGTGGCCTTATCGACAGCGGGCCGACCGGGTACAGGATCATGCAAGCGGAGGGCCGGCTGATCAACCAGATAACTATCCTGGAGGGCGCAGTCCGGTTCGACTACGACGGGCATACGAAAGACGACTGGAGCGAGACTCCCAAGACCGACACGTCGCGTTCGTGGATGTTCCCGCAGGCAAATCCACCGCCGCTTACGCCGCCGCCGTCCCCTCACTATTCGCGGCTAGAATGAGTCGCCGTTTACCGTCGAATTCCGCGAGCTTCGTGCTGTGACAGTTCATTGGTGTCAGCTCGTCCGGCAGGCCAATGATCTCTTGCTTCTGTAGGTCCGGGTCGATCCGCATGATGCCAGAACCGGGCATACCGTAGTAGATCTGCCCGTAGCCTTCACGGTCGTCGACCGCAAAGGTGCCATGCAAGTCCACTTCCTGCCCCCCGAGCCGCCTGACTGGTTCGGTAGGCCTTGCGCGCCTCCTGGGAGGTCTGGATCTCTCGAGCCGCCATTGCCTCGAGAACTGGTCCGGCCGGCGAGACCGCCATCGGACTTGATACTAAGTCCGACTACAATCGGGGCCTTGTCAGAGTAGAGACATATGCTGTCGCGTCGGCTTTGTCGTCCCTACCATATGTGGCTGTTTCCCTCGGCGGCGCGGAGTTCTGTCCACCGTACAGGTGGTACCCCTGCCCGGACTCGAACCGGGGCACCCGGTTTAGGAAACCGGTGCTCTATCCTCCTGAGCTACAGGGGCACGTTGCCTTCCGAAGCTATCTGCCGATCTCAGGGATCGACAAAGTGCGGCAAATCTTTCTGGCCAGTTGATCGGGGATTTCGCTGTGTCGAGGGACGGCCTCAGCAGTCCCAGTAGAATGATTCTGCCACGGTGAGTGCGAGCGTCCTTCGCGTTTCAGGCTGCAACCGTTCCTTCAAAGATGTCGGAGTGGGTCTCCACGCTTCACGACACAGTGACTATCTCACGCACTGCATCGGCCGGCACACCTCGTAGTCCGTCCTCGCGCCGATCTTCGAGAATTAGCGCGATTGCCTCACGAGACTTTCAAGTGCGGCATCCCTTGATCTGTCCTGACCATTGGCGCCCGGGATCTCTGGACAATACGCGATGTGCCACTCTCCGTCGATCTCGATAACGGCTGTAAACTCGTTCCTCATCCTCAGGTACTTCTGCCTTGTTAGAGACTTGTCCCAATCAAGACTATCTTCGCTGAGATCCTGCGCTCCTGATTCTGGCAACAGGCGGCTGTTTCTGTCAACGTCCGGCCCGAGCAACCTGTTGCATCGAGAAGGAACTTACTTGTACACGGATCGGCCGGTTTGGTGGGCTTCGACGAAGTCCCAGTCGTACTCGACGCCCAAGCCGGGTCCCCGCGGACCAAGTGGGTCGACTCCCGACAACTGCCAATACAAATCTAGTTCGCGCCCCCCAGGGGTTTAGATCAACGGTCCCGACGACAACCGTAGCCAGCCCAGACGACGGGATCGCAAAGCGAGCACGTGGCGCGATGGAGAACACGACCGCTGTTAACGGCAGGAGATTCGCCACGACTAGCCAAACCAAGGAATCCACTTCAGCCTCCGAGGTGAAAGACTTCCGGGTGGGAGGATGGCGTGCTCTCCGAGGCCAAGCTGCGACCTCTGGCGCCACTGAGTGGTGTGATGAACTTGTTGGGTATATGGTCGGAAGCGGCCCAGTACCAGGACGGTGTCCAGGTCCGACGTCGCGCTGGCGATCTGGAGATCTCCCCACCCGGTCATACTCCATCCCGGAAGCGAGATTCTCAGATATTTGACATGAGCTCCGTCTGGAATTACGCTTCAGGCACAGACAGGTAGTAGGGGAAGCTGTAGTGATGCGGGCAAAGACGAAGGGCGGAAAAGGCGGAGGCGGCAAGGCAGGGGGTAACCCCAATTGGCCAAGCCGGACTAGGAATCCTTCAGGTAGCGGCAGGCGTAACTACTTACCCAAGAGTTAAGCGTCGCCGATTCCGTCACCACGTTCGCTCTACTTTGGTAACTCGACTAATTGGTCAAAGCAGCGACACCTCTGCACTGAGCGAGCAGGGGTGTCTTGCTTTCGGTGACTTCGCGGTACCTTCGGTGCGACCCTCAACCTAGCGAAGAAGCCACCGTTTCCTTGAATGGATTCATTAGAGTTGCAAATCGAAGGATGATGGAATAGCCACAACCGGACAGACCCTGACCCTATCACGGTGTACCTCAGATTCTACATTGACCCAGCGACCGGCTCTCCACACATATTTTCGCATGGTATCGACGAGTATGAAGTTGAGGAAGTCTTGGTATCGCCCGGCGAAGATCGTCCGGGAAGGGATGGGTCCCGCATCGCCATCGGCAGGTCCGCAGGCGGGCGGTTCCTCCGCGTGATCTATGTCCCAAATGCAGAACAGGATCACGCATTCGTCATCACCGCTTACGATCTAAGAGGCAGACCGTTAGCCGCCTATCGGCGGCGCATGCGAAGGAGAAGAAGATGAAAACAGGCACTCGATTTCCACCGGGTTGGGATGAGGGCCGTGTTCAACGCCTCCTCAGCCACTACGAATCGCAGACCGAGGACGAGGAAGTCGCCGAAGACGAAGCCGCATTCGACGACCCGAGTCAGACGGTGATGCAGATACCGAATGAGCTTGTACCAACCGTTCGCGCACTATTGGTGGAGCGGACCGGCTAACCGAAACTTACCTGTTCTGGCAGCCCGCCGGCTCGGGGGACGGTATATGTCAACGTCCGGCCCGAGCAACCTGTTGCATCGAGAAGGAACTTACTTATACACGGATCGGCCGGTTTGGTGGGCTTCGACGAAGTCCCAGTCGTACTCGACGCCGAGGCCGGGGCCCTCGGGGACGTCGACGCAGCCGTTCTTGTCGATCGCGTCGTAGCCGTCCCGGTATCCGTCCTTGATCGGCAGAAACATCGACGATCCCATCTCGTAGTAGTTGGTGTTGCGCATAGCCGCCATGAGGTGCCGTCTCTCAGGGCCTGCGGCGTGAAGCTCGACGTCGAGGCCAAAGCCCTCGGAAGCGTGAGCGATCTTCATCACCCCGGTGATTCCGCCATCGTAGTCCGGGTCTCCGCGTACGAAGTCTGTGGCCTCGGCCTGGATGAAGTCGACGTGGGCCTCGAGCCCGCGGACGTGCTCGAGCTGGAGCAGGGGGGTCTTGATGAGCTGTCTCAGTTTCTTGTGTGCGTGGATCGAGACTCCTCCGTCCCAGAACGGGTCTTCGTACCAGAAGAAGTTGTACTCGTCGCACGCCCAGCCGAGCTTGACGGCGTCACCGAACGTCCGCACCCAACAGGAACCGTCCATCATCAGGTCCATCTTGCCGCCGACCCGCTTGCCGACCGCCTCGACGATGGCAATCTGGTCCTTAATGGGCGCCACCGTGAACGGGTGGATCTTGAAGCCGGGAAAGCCCATCTCGAGACACCGCTCCGCAAGGTCCGCGTAGTCTTCCGGGTCTTGTAAATCGGCCCGGCCCGTCCTGGCAAAGGGAGTTGTTGCGTAGCAGGGCAGCTTCTGCTGCGATCCTCCTAGCAGCTCGTAAACGGGCGCTTCGTAGTACTTGCCCGCAAGGTCCCAGAGGGCGACGTCGACGACCCCGACCCCCATGCGGGCCTGCTGGCGCATCGCCTGCTTGAAGTCGTTGTAGATCTCGTCGCGGATCAGCGGGTTCCTCCCAATGAGGGACGGAGCGAACCTGTCGACGGCGGCGAAGTCAGTCGCGGCGAAGCCGATGCTGATGTACTCGCCGGTGATCCCGGAGCTGGTGTGGATACGGATCGCGTGGGCGCGTCTCTTGAATCCGTTGCCGGACTTGTAGAAGTACGGCGAGAAGACCGCGAATAGGTGATGAAGCTCTAGTTCGGGGTCGACGTTGTGGAGTTCTGCGTCCGTCTCGTACTGGATAACCTCAACGCTGGTGATGACTGGTTTCGAGTCCATGCTGGCCCCTCCTTTGCTACCTGGAAACTAGATCGACAGACCGCCTAATGTCCCCCGCCAAGTCAAAGACTCAAGCGGGCGACGCATGTAGGGTGTCTCACTAGTGCTTGATCTCCCGATTGCTCGCCCTTCGATCCGCCGCGGCGGAGGCGAACGGTTTCAAAGCTAAGATTCGTTCGTGGTGAGCCTGTCGAACCACGGTTTGGCGATCAAGGTCGACTTATGAGACATCCTCCTTGCGTCGCCTCTACGCGACCATGATCCGACCGGTGTTAGCCGTCCGTGAGCGGTGTCATGTCGGTGGTAAGCCTCACGAAATCACCGCTCTTAAGCTCTCTCTCGATGACCGAGCGAACGTACCTTGTCTGGATCATCTCGATCTCCGACCTGAGCCCGGCGCCGATCCTCAACGGCGTCAGGGCCTCAGTCGACAGCGTTCGCTGCAGGTGCCTGAGCACCCTCATGGCGCGCTCTGAAACTCCGACCATACAGCCCATACCTCGCGTGCGACAGGCGGGACACAGGACACCACCCAGGGCGAGGTCGATCAGGTAGTCCCGGGGCTCCAGTCCCTTCGAACACTCGACGCACCTCTCGAGCTCTGGTTTGAATCCTGACACGTCCAGGATGCGGACCTCGAACCAGCGAAGGGTGAGCCAGGGGTCTCGCGCGTGGCCCAACGAATCCAGGGACTCAACCGCCAACTCGAACATGTCCCTGCTCGGCGCCCCCTCCTGCGCCAACGAGTCGATCAGCTCGCAGGCGTAGACCGCCATCGACAACCGCGCCAGGTCGGACCGCACGTTTTGGTGGTCGTCCCGGATCTGCGCCTCGGTTACAACGTCGAGATCGCGCCCATACGCCGCGGCGAAGTCGACGACGTTCATCAAGTCTAACCGGCCTCGGAGCCTGCTCTTGGATCGACGTACCCCCTTTGCGACCACACGAACCTTTCCGAGATCGGGAGTGAGCATCGACAGGATGCGGTCGGCCTCGCGGAGGTCGTACTGCCTGAGCACGAGACCGGTGGTCTTGTAAGTACGGAACCTCATTGGGAACCACGGCCTCGGATCTAGAACGCTTGCCTTCCTTCGATCGCCCGGCCGAGAGTGGACTCGTCCGCGTACTCGATGTCTCCTCCCACGGGCAGACCCCTCGCGGGCCTCGTAACCGATAGGTCCGAGGAGGGAATCAGCTTGTGGATGTACATTGCAGTGGCGTCCCCTTCCAGGTTCGGGTTCGTCGCCAGCACGATCTCCCCTATTGGCTCCTCTCGAAGCCGATCGAGGAGCGGCCGAATCTTCAGGTCGTCCGGACCGATACCATTCATCGGTGAGATCGCTCCGTGGAGCACATGATACAGGCCATTGTAGCTGCGCGTCCTCTCCAGGGCCAGGACGTCAAGCGCCTCCTCTACGACGCACACTGTATTCTGATCGCGGTGAGGGTCGGAGCAAATGGCGCACGGATCGGCCTCAGTGATGTTGAAGCAGCGGGAGCACATCGAGACGCGATCTTTGACGGCCACGATGGCTCCGGCAAGCTCGTGAGCGTGCTCCTCGGGCATCCGAATCAGGTAGAAGGCGAGGCGCTGGGCGGTCTTGGGACCGATGCCGGGCAGCTTGTGAAGCTCCTCGACCAGCTTCGCGACCGGGGCCGCGGAGTATGCGCCAGGTGTGATCATCTCAGGTCAGGCCGGGGATATTGAGGCCGCCAGTCACCTCACCCATTTTAGAGCTCGCCATCTCCTGGGCTTTCTGGAGCCCTTCGTTGACGGCGGCGATGACAAGGTCCTGAAGAATCTCGACGTCGTCAGGAGAGACAACCTCCGGGTCGATTTCGATCGACTCGACGGTCATCTTGCCAGTAACGACAGCGGTAACGACGCCTCCGCCCGCGCTCGCTTCAACGGTCGCGGACTCGAGCTCCTCCTGGATCTGCGCCATCCTTCTCTGTAGCTGCTGGGCCTGGCGCAGCATGCGACGGTTCATTCTTCTCTCCCCTCTTCGATCGTCTCTACGAGACGGGCGCCCATCGACTGGGCGGCCCTAACGAGGTGACTCTGGTTCGCGTTTCTCATGTCAGACCCGCCATTGCCCGCAACCAGCTCCGGGACGAGCTCATAGTCACCGCCCATTGACTCGGCGATCACCTGCTTCAGCTCTCTCTGAACGGCCGGGTTGCCACTTTCCTCACGAACTCGGTCGATGTGGGAACTGTGGGCGAACCGGACGACGATCCGATTGTCCTCAAGATTATACCCTCGCGAGCTTCTGAGCAGCGGGCCGAGCTTGAAACGGTTGCCGGTATTCCTCAGCGCCCTGAGGATTCCGGGCCACGCGGCCGCCAGCCGCTCATCGGGTTGTTCGGGTAGCGGGCCGTCGACCGGTGAACGCGTGGGCGTCGACCCCTGCTGTGGAGGAGTCTGCCCTGCTGGGCGAGAAGGCTGCCGAGGCTGCGGAGGCGCGGTGCCCTGGTTCCGGTAGCGAGCGGATTGCGAGCCGCTCGATGCACCGTGCGCCGCGGCCGGTGCTCTGGACTGCCTTCCCGGCTGAGCCGCCTGCTGGACGACAGGCGGAGCCATGTTCGACTCGATCAGCGCCAGCTCGAGGGGGAGCGGGGAGGACGTATCCCGTCTCAGGTCGGCATCGGAGAACGCCTTGAGCGCCCTGAGAACCCTGCCCTGATCGACTCCTCTTGACATCTCTGCAAGCCTCTGAGACGTACCATCGGCGAAGGCCGCCGAATCTGGAGCGCCGGCGGCGTTCAGCATAACCGCTCTCAGGAAGTCGGTCAGCGCCCTCTGGAGCTGCCTCAGGTCGGACCCTTGCGCGGCGACGCGATTGATGATACCAAGCCCGTCCGCCACGTCGCCCGCCACGACGCGCTCACAGAGGTCCAGAGCGTCTTCGTCTCCGGAGAGATCCAGCATGTCGCCCACCTGGTCGACCGACAGCGGAGAGCCGTACGAGACTACCGCCTGTTCAAGCAGGTTCTCGGCGTCCCTGAGACTGCCGGTGGAGTGCCTCGCGATAAGGTCCAGGGCCTCCTGGTCGGTCTCCACGTCTTCGGCGGCACAGAGCTCGGCGAGCTTCGACGTGATCGCTGCCAGCGGAATTCGCTTGAAGTCATATCTCTGGCACCTCGAGACGATCGTGAGGGGGACCTTGTGTACCTCGGTGGTCGCGAGGATGAAGAGCGCGTGACCTGGCGGCTCTTCGAGCGTCTTCAGGAGCGCGTTGAACGCCGGGTCTGTGAGCATGTGGACTTCGTCCACGATGTAGACCTTCTGGGTGAACTCGGACGGGGCGAACGCGATCTTGTCGCTGAGGTCGCGGATGTCGTCAATACCGCGGTTGCTGGCCGCGTCGATCTCGATCAGATCTAGCGCGCGTCCTTCCGAGATAGAAATGCAGCGAGCGCATTTGTTGTCGGGTTCTCCGTCTTGAGGATCGAGGCAGTTTACGGCCTTCGCAAGTATCCGCGCCGTACTGGTCTTCCCTGTGCCGCGGGGGCCGCAGAAGAGGTAGGCGTGGGCGAGCCTCCCTGTGGATACAGCCGCCTTGAGAGTTCTGGTGACCGTATCCTGCCCGACGACCTCGGACAACGCCCGCGGCCGCCACTTTCTGTAGAGAACTTCAGCCATGTGGGGATTCTCGCATAACCGACATTCCAGCGAAAGCGGGAATCCAGCGTCGGAGGTCTACCGGGAGGCGACTGTGGCAACACTCCGCGCAAAAGAGTCCCGCCTACGGGACCGTGCAAGTGTCTCGGGGAGGATGGGGCTCCGGTGAACGTGTAGAAGGCGGGTTGCGGATGGCGGTTACGGAAGCAGCTCAAGCCGCCTAAACGCCTCCAGCGCCTGCCTCTCCTTCGACCGCATCACCGCCGCGTCGTCTTCCCGTTCGTGATCGTAACCTAACAGATGAAATATTCCATGGGCAAGCAGGTGCGCAAGTTCGTCCCTGAGCGGGTGTCCGGCTTCATCGGCCTGTCTCTGAGCCTGCGAATGGGATATGACAACCTCCCCCAATGTGGGCTGAGTGTCAGGCGGCAGGACGAACTCAAAATCTTCGATCCCGACGCGCTCGCTGGGCCCGTAGTGCGTCCCGGAGTGGACGTTTGAAAAGGACAGCACGTCAGTGGTCTCGGACAGGCCTCGGTGGGCCTCGTTCAGCGACGCTACAGTGTCGTCATCGGTCACGACGACGCTCAACTCGCACTCGGCGGAATCAGCCTCGGTCGATAGCGTGACTCTCGCAAGCTCTGCCAACCAGTCCTCGATGTTGGCCTCATTGAACGGATCGAAGACCCGGACAAAAACGCGATGCAGCGACATCGACTCAGGAGGCTAGAGGAATCGGACGCGGCGCGTGCCGTCCGGATCGGTAGTCAGCGTCGGTAAGCGGCAGCGCTAGTTGCCGTCGAACGCTCCGTCCAGCCCGTCGTACGACTGGAGGAACTCGAACAGATCGCTATCGGCCGGGAGAACGACTGTGGAGTTGGTGTCGAATATCTTCTTGTACGCTTGGAGCGACCGCTGGAATGAATAGAAAGCCGGGTCGGCGGCGATCGCATCGGCGAAGATCTGGACGGCCTGGGCTTCCCCTTCTCCGCGTGAGATATCGGCCTGTTTTTGGGCGTTGGCCAGGATGATCGTCGCGTCTCTGTCGACGGTCGCCCGTACCTCAGCATCGATCTCGGCGCCCTCGGCGCGCTCCTTGTCGGCTTTCCGTTTGCGTTCGGCCTGCATCCTGGCATAGACGGATTCGGCGATCTCCGGCGGGAAGTCGGCCCGCTTGATCCTCACGTCGACGATCTCGAGCCCGATGTCAGCAATCTTCGGCTGAACGGTGTCCCGCACCTTATTCATAATGTCCTGGCGTTTCGTCGTGATTATATCCGCCTGATTGTCGCTCGCGATCTCAGTCCGCAGTTCCGAGGAGATGATGGCGATCGCACGCAGTCTGCCCTGGGATTCGGACTTGACCGTCTCGATGAACTTCTTGGGGTCAACGATTTTACCGCGGGCGTAGACGTCGATAATCAGCCGCTTCTTGTCCTTCGTGAGCAGCGAGTTGGGGGGAGCGTCGATGATCAAGAGGCGCTTGTCGAGGTACGTAGTAGTGTCGATGAAGGGGGTCTTAACGTGGAGGCCCGGGGTGTGGATCGACTGCCGGACCTGGCCGAACCGGGTCACAATTGCAAGCTGCTTCTCGTCTACGACGAAGAAGAGCTGCGGACCAACAACACCGGCGATAACCGCTGCGAATACAAGTGTTACGGCGATGAGTCTGAACATGGTACTAAGGCGCCGCTCCAAAGACCTCAGGCATCTGGCCGTCAGGCGTCAGCGGCAGCAGTTCCAGCAGTCCTCCACCGGACTTCTCAGAGATGATGTACTTCGTGATTCCCGGCAGGATTTCCTCCATCGCCTCCAAATACAAGCGTTGGCGCGTTACGTCGGGAGCCTTTTCGTATTCGAACAGCACTGAGAGAAATCGCTGCGCCTGACCCTCGGCGATCGCGACGCGCTCCTGCTTATACGCCTCCGCAGCCTCGACCAACCTCGCGGCCTGACCTCTTGCCCTTGGGAGGATGTCTTCCTTGTAGGCGTCGGCGAGGTTGATGATCCTTGCCTTGTCTTCCTTGGCACGTACGACGTCGTCGAACGCGTCCCGGACCTGCTCGGGAGCGAACACGTTGAGAAGCTTGACCTCGAGGATGTTGATGCCGGTCTGATAGTCGTCCAACAAGCCCTGGAGCAGGATCTTCGTCTCAGCCTGGATGTCCTCTTTTTTATCCGTCAGAACGTCGTCGATAGGCCGGCTGCCGATCACTTGCCTTAGCGCAGTTTCCGTTGCGTCCTTTATCGACTGACCGGCTGGGTCGACCGCGCGGTACAGGTACTCCTCGAGGCTCTTGATGTCATACTGCACGAGGAGCTGCACATCGACGATGTTGGGCGCCTCTCCGGGCTGCCCAGCTTCGTCAGGATCGCCGGTGATCATCAGAGACTCGTTCAGGAATGGCGTATCGCCTCGCACGCCGACCTCTAGCTGCCGCCTCTCATCGACCTTCACTATGTCGCGGGCACCGATCGGAGTCGGCCACCACCAGTGGAGTCCAGTGCCCTGAATGCTCTCGAAGCGTCCGAGCCGTCTGAGAGCCGCCTCCTCACCTGGCTGAACCGTGAAGAACCCCGAGCCCATCCAAATCAGGAACGCCACTGCGAAGAGGAGGATGATGGCCATCGAGCCGAAGGATCGACCGCCGCCCCCTATCTTGAAGCGACCGAAGAAGTCCCGGATTCGCTCCAGGACGTGGTCTAAGTTTACCTCTGGCTCTTCCGGTCGGTACAAATCTGTAGAATCCCCAGATATCCATTGCCCATGCGGCCGGTGGCGCCGGCCGCTCTCTGCAAGTATGTTAACACATGGACGGGCCGCGTACGATAGAAATCGCGGGGATCACGCAATCAGACTCTTCGCGCATCGGTCCAATTGCCATTGGAACTCGGGAGTGTCCGGCGCGGCATGGGGACGCCGGATGTCCCGTACCTGACGCCCGCTAAAGACGTCTCTAAGTCGTGTCGGCGAGAAGCTGAAGAAACTCACCGTAGTCTGAGACTCCCGAAACGAGCCGAAGGAACGTTCCAACGTCGGGGGAAGCCTCTCTCAGTTGTCGCACCTGGGCCCCGATTGGGTTGATAGACGCCGGACTCTCCGCGTACGTTCCGCTGAACGCGAAGTATGCCTGATTCAACTTCCGAATCGGATACCCGTTGTAAACGAAGAGCCGCCTCCGGGAATCCATGTACGCCTCGGCCTTTTCGACCTCCCCTTTGGCCAGAAGACGGTCGGTCTCCAACCGAGTCTCGCGCATCTCTGCGTTGAAGTCGAATCCCTCAGCCGGACGTGGAGACGGGGACGCGGCGCCTTTCTCAACAGGAGTCGGATGGGGTGTCTGCGGAATCGCATCCACCAAGCCGCGGTGGATGGAGTCACCGATCTCGCGTCCCGCCAGATCGGCGACGGTCTCGTTGAGTACCACCATCTCCGGAGAGTCGCGCATGTTGCGCCCGATCGGCCTGAAGAACAGGCAGTGGTGAAGCCACTCGTGCGCGACTGTTTGAAGCGTCCACTGCAGGTCAGCCCCGCTGAAGACGGACGCCGGATATGTTGCCACTCCGCCGACGTCGAGGACGGCTGCGGACAGATCCGACTCGTCCATGAGCTCAGCCTCGATCCGCTCGCGATCTGAGATCGTCACGTCGGAGTCAAGCAGCACGTCCGTCAGACGTTCAATTCGGTTGCGAGGCGAAGTTACAAGGACCTTAGGAGGCTCGGCCAGCCGGATGTCGACCGGGGGAAGTACGAGAGGACCCGGACCGGCCATACCCTCGCGGCGAATGGCGGTACTGACTACTGATTCGATCGCTTCCTCGACATCTGGGCGGATTTCGATCCGGCGTGCCCGGGTGAGGTAGAGAGCGGCCTCCAGGCCCTCCAGCAGATCCCGGCCCTCGATCCCCTGAGCAGCAGCGCCATCGATCCCGTCACGAAGCCGGGCGAGCTCCCGTCCGAGGTGGAAGTACTCCCCCACCAGCGCCAGTCGCTCTGCCTCCGAGATGTCCCGTCCCGGGAGCGATCTGCCGGCGCGATGGACCCACTTCGTAAGGATGTTTCCGAGGTGCCAGCCGACGAGGTCGTATCGATGAGGTGCGGCCGCAATCTGCGCGGCGTCGAGCGCGAATGCGTCACCTCGGATGGACACAAGCGTCATCGCTACGATCGCTACGGCGCAGAGCCGGAGCGTCATGCCGATTCGACGTATGTACGTCCATCCCGCACGGTCTCTGATCATGCCCCACCTCGTGCTGTACAACGCCAGATCGAAACCCGGGTTAGCCGGGGACCGAGCCCTGTCTAACGGCGGCGGAAGAGGCCTAGAAACCTGTCCTCGTAGAACTCGAACGCCCCCCAGCGATCGAGCTCACGCCTGAGGTCTTCCGGGTTTCGCCCCAGCTCTACCTCTCTGAACATGCGGTCGATGCTCTGAATCGCGGCGATAGGTAGTCCACCGGCGGCGGGGCTGGGATCGAGGAGACCCCGCGACTTGAACTCGCTGGCATTCTCCATCGCGGACTTGGAGGTGAACTCGTAGATGAACTTCAGAAGAGCGACGTCCCAGAGCTCGTCGACGCCGACCATGACCACGGCGAGATTTTCGCCTTGGCTCTCCAGGTCGTCGCTGATGCGTCGTGCAATGTCCTCGGGCCTGCCGGAGAGGATATCCATCCTCTCGGCCTCGTTACGATACTGGTACAGGATTCCCGGACTATTCGCTCCATATTGGTCCGCGAGATGTTCGAGATACCGGTAGGCGTCCGGGCTGAACCCCTCAAGATTCATGGCGTAGTAGGGCGTCACAATCGCCGGCTTCTCAGCGACAACCTTGCCTATCCTTACCACACCTTCGCTGCTGTCCGGCTCCATGTCCCTGTAGATCGGTTCGGTCACGACATAGTAGGAGAGAGTCGTCATCCCGAACGTCGCAAGATTCTGCCTCGGGTATCTGACGACCCAGGTCTGCTCAACCGCGCGGATCCAATCGCGCTGATCCTCCATGCGCTATCGACCTCGTCTGTGCAGAGCGAGTCCGACAAGGCCGAACGCAAGCAGCGGCATCGCCAGATCTCCGATGCCGGCTCCTCTGCGGCCCGGGGAGCTGCAACCGGCGGCGCCGAGCGCATCTTCCGCGTCGGTCGCGACGTCGGGCGTGGGAGGCGCCGTAGCCGTCGGTGGTGGCGGCGGCGGTACAGTCGGCTCCGGAAGCGCGGTCGCGGTCGGAGCCGGCGTCGCGGTAGAGGGCTCGGCGGTCGGCGTGGGCGTTGTGTCGATCGTCGATACCGTCTCGGTGCCCGCCTGAGGCGTGAGGCTGAACAGACCGACGGCGCGCCGTGCTATCGGTGTCGGCTTGGCACTCTCACGATCCGGCACCACATACTCAGGAGCGCCAACGATCTCACGCCACCGGTTCTCGAGCTCGATCCTCGACATTCCATATATCTGTTCGATCGCGACCTCGATGTTTGTACCTTCTTTGAGCTGACGCATCAGTTCTCGCATCGCAGCCGGACCCCACACGCCGACCATGAACCGGACTACGCTGCTTGCCTGGCCGTAGAAGATGATCACATCTTCCGGATCGCCGGGAAGAACGGGCATGGACGTTATCGGGAGCACCCTGTCGGTTCCGATCGCGAACTCCAGGGCGATGTCGTACGAGAACCCCGGATCGACGTTTCCGAACTCGGCGAGACCCTCATCGAGCCATGATGGTACCCTCGCGATAATACTGTCACCGGCGCGATGAGTAAGGATGTGGGTGACCTCGTGCGACGCGGTGCCTTTGGCTCGCCTTCCTCCACCGAGAACGAGAAGAGTGCCCACGTTGGTGAAGGCCTGACCCTCCGTGATGAGCTCGCGGCGGATCGTGGTCGAGCCTGGTGGGAGGGCCTCCAACATCTCTTTGACGTTGTTGTACATCGTCACCCGAATTGGGACCGACGTGTCAGCGCCCAAGATCGGCCCCATCACCTCCATGGTGTCGAGGATCGCCTGGAGAATTGTCTCGGCCCGGGTCTTGACGGGTCCGTGGTACGCGACCGCGATGGGCCCCTCGGAGACCTCCTGCCAGTCGAACCGGGCGTCAACGTAAATGAACTCGACCGGTTCTGTTTCGAATCGGTTACCTTCCGTGTCGTCGATCAAGAAGCTGTAGCTAATGATCGTACCAGGAGGAATGTACTTGCCCTGTGCGGCCGTGCGCCAAAAGAGTTCCGAGTCTATCGACTTCCCCAGATCGAAGTCGAAGTACTCGTAAACTGCGATGTCTTGCTGTCCGACACGGAACTTGACTGAGATCTCCTCGACGTCATAGTCGGATTCGACCTTGATTGAAAAGCGCATTCCTTCGCTGAACTCGCTCACAACGCCGGACTCGACGACGCGAATCGGGAGCTCATCATCCGCGGCAACGTCAGTGCGGGGAGACAGCACCCCAGCAGCCGCTACAATCGTAACGATTGCTCCGGCGATCGACGATACCCTCATGACGCGATGCAACATAAGCCTCAACACTTGTCCTACTCTTCCCTTCCCAGCGCCCGCCCAGTATGCACTAGCCTGTGGACGGTCGTGAAGAGCGTCAGGGCCGCAATTGCGGCCAGGACCGCCAGCATGACTTCTGGCACAAAATGTCCGACGATTAGTCCGATTCCTAAGGTAACCACACGTTCCGGTCTGGTCATCACTCCAACTTTGCACTCGATTCCCAGGCCCTCGGAGCGGGCCCTTAGGTAGCTCACCATGATCGACCCGACGATTGCGACGTACACCAGGATCGAGCCGACGTCATCGTCCCGAGCGACGTAAAACGCGAGGAGACCGAGGAGGACGACTGCCTCAGAAACCCTGTCCACCGTGGAGTCCAGCAGCGCGCCGAACTTGGAGACGCGGTCGGTGTTCCTGGCGAGCGCGCCGTCAAACAGGTCGAAGATTCCCGCAACTAGGACTACGACTCCGCCGCCCCACCAGATTCCAATGCTGATCAGGTACGCGGCGAGGCCGGAGATCAGGAGGCCGATCAGCGTGACGAGGTTGGGCGTCAAGCCGATTCGGCCGAGTAGGAGCGCGACGGGGGTCTCGACGTAGTCGGACACGGCCTGCCTTGCCTTGTCTCTCCCTATCAATAGGTCACCTAGCGGCCGGCGGTCGCGGCAGGCTTTGGGACGAACTCGTTGTAGTAGTCCATGACCCTCGACGCGACACGCTCCCATCGAAAGGTGTCGGCCGTACGTGCTCCGTTCTCGGACAGTCGCGCACGGAGCTCGGGGTCCTTGATCAATGCCTGGATCGCCTGGGCGAGCGCGTCCTCGTCCTTTGGTGGAACGAGGAAGCCGTCATGGCCGTGGTTGACGACGCTCGCATATCCCCGGATGTCGGTCGCGACGACCGGGGTGCCGGCGGCCATTGCCTCGAGCAGCACGATGCCGAAGCTCTCGTTACCGGTCGCCGGCGAGCAGTAGACGTGAGCGGACTTGAAATAGCGAGCCCGCATCTCGTCAGAGACCCGACCTGTGAAGATCACGTCCTGCAGGTTTCGCTCGCTCATAATCCGGTACGACTCGGCGTCCGGATTTCCTCCGCCGACGACGATCAGACGCAGCTCGGGCCAGTCCCACTTCAGCTTGCTGTAAGCCGTCAGCAGGTACCGCAGCCCTTTGCGCTTCTCCAGCCGTCCGAGAAACATCAGGTTGATCTTCCCGTCCATGAGCTCCGGAATCGGACTGGCGAACGCAAAGTCATCGACACGGATGCCATTTGGGATAACCCTGTAGTCGCCCGGGAAGTGCTTGTTGATGAACTCAGACGCTGGCTCCGATACAGCGATGCGGCCGTGAAGTGGATTCAGCAGCGGATTCGCCAGTCTATCGGACCCAATGGCCCACCAAGCCCGGCGGCCCCTGTAGCTGTGAAAGGTAGCTACGTTGACGGTGGAGTGCGTATCGACAAGCCGGACCGCGCCAAACGGCACATAGCCAACGAGCGGCTCGTGCGAATGGAGGATATCGAAGCGTTCTCGGTTGAGGAGCCCGCGGATTCTGGGTCGGAGCCAAACAGACAGTGAGACTCTGGCGACGGAACCGGCTGAGGGGACGGGCACAGGTCTTCCCATCGGAACAAAATCTGGGTCTTCTATGGCCGACGGAGACGAGCTCGGGGCGACGACGCGAACCTCGTGACCCCAGCTTCTAAACTGCCCTGCAAGCTCGCTGATGTGGCTCTGGACGCCCCCGGGCACAGCATGATCGTACGGAGAGAACAGGCCGATTTTCAGCGGTCGATCCATACCCACTCCCTAGTCTGTGCGATGTGCTCGGGAGCCTCCGCCGGGCGCACCCGCGGTCCGTGAGATCCGGGCTGTTCAGACGGGGGCTGTCGACGCCGCGACTAGTCGTATTCTATCGGCATTAAGGCGAATTCGCCAGTTGTGCGGGGCGTCGGTTCAATCGAGAAGCGCGGTAGAGTAGTTCAGAGGAGTTATCCGAAGGAGCTAGTTGTCCTTGCCGGAGATAAAGTCCTCGACCATCTGCTTCGCCACCGAGTCGGTGTACTGTACAGGCGGCGACTTCATGAAGTATGCCGAGGGTCCGAGGATCGGACCCGAGAGGCCGCGGTCCCGCGCGATCTTCGCGCACCTGATCGCGTCGATCACCACGCCCGCAGAGTTGGGGCTGTCCCACACCTCGAGTTTGAGGTCGATGTTCAGAGGGACGTCGCCAAAGCTGTTGCCCTCGAGCCTAATGTGCGCCCACTTCCGGTCGCTCAGCCAAGGGACGTGGTCAGATGGGCCTATGTGGATATTCTCCGGGTCCATCTCGACGTCTAACTGGGACTGCACTGAGTTCGTCTTCGAGATCTTCTTGGAGGTGAGCCTGCTTCGTTCGAGCATGTTCAGGAAGTCGGAATTTCCCCCGAAGTTGAGCTGATATGTGCGCTCGAGGTCAACTCCGCGGTCCATGAACAGGCGCGTCAGGACGCGGTGAACGATCGTCGCACCGACCTGCGACTTAATGTCATCGCCGATGATTGGCGCGCCCGCGTCGCGGAATCGCCGCTGCCAGTAGTCGCCGTCGCCGCTCGCTATGAAAACGGGAATGCAGTTGATCATCCCGCACCCTGCGGCCAGGATCTGCTCGGCGTACCAGCGTGTCGCGTCCTCGGAGCCGACCGGAAGGTAGTTGATCACGACGTCAACCTCGCGCTCCTTCAGTATCCCGACGATATCGTCGGTTGGGCCGGGCGCCTTCTCGATGACCTCGGACATGTACTGCCCTACCCCATCGAGGGTCATTCCACGCTGTATCGTTATGCCGGTGTGGGGAACGTCGCCAAACTTGATCGTGTTATTCGGCTCGGCGAAAATCGCCTCGGAGAGATCAAGGCCGACCTTGTTGGCATCGACGTCGAATCCAGCCACGACTTTGATGTCGCCCACTCCGTACTCGCCGAGTACCGGGTGCATCAACCCTGGGATGCTGTCGTCTGGACCTGCGTCGGCGTACTTGTGAATCCCTTGAACCAGTGACGACGCACAGTTTCCGACACCGATAATCGCCACGTTGATATTAGCCAAGTTTCTTCACCCTCCAGCCGTCGGAAAGCGGCCATTCGACATCGGTTTTGGGGTGCATTTCGTACGATGCACTTCGCCGAATTCTAGCATCCGCCAACAGCCACTCACAAGTAGAATCTCTCGAGCCGAGTGCGGACCGAGACACTGGCCAGGGCGGTCCGCCAAACACATCTACGCCTCCGATCGCCCGGTCGCGACGGCCTGGATTGACCGTCTCAATTCGGCGGTGGTAGCATCCCACGGGCTTCATTCAACCATAGGAGATACAGCGGGGATGCTCTATTGAATCTGGCGCCGCGTCTGGCCCACAGAACGCCGTTCTACTACGGATGGGTGGTTCTATACTCCGCTGGAAGCTCGCAATTCGTGAGAAACGCCGCGGCGAGCCTGACGCTCGCCGTGTTCATGTTTCCCCTGGCCGAGGACCTCGGCTGGAGCCGCACCCTGATCGCTGGAGCGGCGAGCCTCGGAGGGCTGATTTCCTCATTTGCCTCGCCCGTAGTCGGGTGGCTTATCGACCGATACGGCGCCCGCGTCGTGCTGGCGGTCAGTATACTGATACTTGGCGTCTCGACGGTGTCGCTCGCCTGGGCGACGATTCCCATTGCGTTCTATCTGGCCTACGGAACGGGCCGCGTAATCTTTTCCAGTCCGGTCCAGATCGGCGCGTCCGTCGTTGTGTCGCGCTGGTTCGTCCGGCTCAGAGGCCGCGCAAGCGGCATACTGACTATGACCCACTCGGCGGGAATGATCAGTTTCCCTCTCATCGCGGGACTAGTGATCGGTGTCTGGGGATGGCAGCAGGCGTGGATCGTCCTGGGTGTAATCGTCTGGGCGGTCGCGCTTCTGCCCGTGTCACTGTTGATCGCCCAGTCCCCGGAGGACGTGGGCCTTCTTCCCGACGGAGACGGCAATGGCGGGTCTGATCCGTCAGGCCGAGCCGCCGCACCGGTGGAACCGGAGTGGTCCGCCAGGGAGGCGATGCGTACTCCGGCACTGTGGATCCTCGCTTCGGCGACCGGCGCGCTCTTCCTAATGCAGGCCGGCATCAACATCCACTCCGCGGCCTTCCTGAGAGACCAGGATCTCGGTCAAATCGTGGCGACGCTTGGGATAACTCTCAACGCCGCGTTCCTGGGGATTGGAAGCATCGCGTGGGGCTGGGTCGTCGAGCGCGTTCCGGCGCGCTACGTGATGGCGGCGGTTGCCGCCACGATGGCCGTCGGAGCGGCGCTGTTCATCACGGTGGATACAACGCTCGAGGGTCTGGCGTACTCGGCGCTATTCGGATTCGGACTTGGAGGGATGCTCAGCGTCCCGCCAGTCGCGTACGCAGATTACTTTGGCAGGCGGTCGCTGGGCACGATCCGCGGCATAACCGAGCCGTTCACATCCCTCGGACAAGCGATCGGCGCCGTGGCGGCGGGTGCAATCTTCGATCTGACAGGCAGCTACTTCAGCGCCTTTTTCGCATTCGCTGTGCTAGGCGCGCTGACGGCAGCCGCAACTCTTACGGCCAGGCCGCCCAGAAGGTCAGGTTAGCCCGATCCTGGCCCACGCTCCATCGAGTAAGGCTGCCAGCGGACCAGATCGGTCTTATCGAGGACGTCCGGGTTGACGCAGGTGCGCGGCCAGCGCCCGCTTAGCACAAGGGAGATCTCCTGACCGACACGGCGCCTCGCTTCCGGCGACATCCGTGCGGACGCGGACGCGACGTGTGGAGTCAGTATCACGTTGTCCATTCCCAAAAGTGGGTTGTCCAGGTCGACCGGCTCCTTCTCCGTCACGTCCAGTCCGGCTCCAGCGATCCAACCCCCTTGGAGCGCCTTGATCAGAGCCTCCTCATCGACTGTCGGGCCCCTTCCGTTATTGATGAACAGCGCCGTGGGCTTCATCCTACGAAAGTGTTCCTCGGTCAGCATGTGGTAGACCTCGGAGGTCGAGGGAGCGTGCATGGAGATGATGTCCGAATGCTCGAGGAGCTCGTTTAGTCCTACAGGCTCGACACCGTGGCCGGTCATCACCAGCTCTTCGATATAGGGATCGAACGCGATCATCCTCACGCCGAACGGCTTGGCTCTCATAGACGTCGCGCGCGCGACGTGGCCGAACGAGACGAATCCCAAAGTTTGGCCGAGAAGCCGCGGGAACTGATTCAGGTACGGTCGGCCCTCGCCCCAGCGTCCGGCGCGCACCATCGTGTCCATCAGCGTAAGCCGACGGTATGTAGCGAGGATCAGCATCATCGTGTGGTCGGCGACCTCTTCAATGAATGTGTCGGGCACGTTTGTGACGGGTATCTTGCGTGCGGTCGCTGCCTGAATATCTACCGAGTCGGCCCCGACGGAGCCGAGTGCGATGATCTTACAGTTCTCCAGACCATCAATCATGGACGCCGTCACGGGGTTTCCGCGGGAGATCAGGGCGTCGCAGTCCCTGGCCTGCTCGATAAACTCGCCCTGACTCGCCGCCTCTATTTCGACGATCTCGGCATCAACTGTCGACAAGTACTCCATCTCGAGATCGTATGCACCCTCGCCGAGCGCATATGTGACATTTGTAGGTCTCTGAATCGCTACCTTGAATGTGGCCAACACTAGCTCCTTCCCTCGTCGTTGCCGGTGACGTGGCGCGCCGGCGCCGACTAAGCATAGGAGAGAGGTACCTCCTTGTCCAGAAGTCAGACCCATGACCAGTTGGCTATCGAATTGGTCGGACTCCCCCACCTGATCCGTGGGTTTTCGGCGTGCCGCGACCCATCGTAGAGCTTCTTCATTGTGTAGTCTTGGACGGCGCTCGAGACGTTGGACGGCCATTACCGCGAAGCCAGATCGAGACCTAATTATTGACAGACCGGCATACCTTTGCTAGGATTACTGTTAGTGGACGACTCATCTGATAGACGAATCCGCAAATCCACGCCTGAATCGGGTGTAACCCGCCCCTCAATCGGGCGTTTTTTTGTTTCTCCCCCATGACTCTGATCGCTGCCGTGATTCTTGCCGCCGGTGAGGGCACGAGGATGAAGTCCCGGATTCCGAAGGTCCTTCACCGCCTCTGCGGCGCTCCGATAGTCTCTATTGTCGGCGACGTGGCGCGGTCAGCGGGACTCGATACCATCGTCTGTGTGGTGCCTGGAGGCATGTCCCTTGTAGAGGACACACTCGGACCGGGTTACGTTTTCGCCCAACAGGACCGGCCACTTGGAACGGGCCACGCTCTCATACAGGCACGGCAGCTCACGTACGGATTCGACAATCTGGTCGTAATGTGCGGGGATACACCGCTGCTGACGCCCGAGACAGTAGACGCGCTGATCTCAACACATCTCCGATCTGAAGCGCCGATAACGGTCCTGACTTCGACTTCAACCGACCCCAACGGACTCGGTAGGGTCGTCCGGCACGGTTCCGGACGTGTGAAGTCAATTGTGGAGCAGCGGGACGCAGATCCAGGCACCCTCACTTCAGAAGAGATCAATACGGGACTGTTGTGCTTCCAGACCGGGTGGCTTTGGCACAACCTTCCAGATGTTGAACCATCGACCTCCGGGGAAGTCTATTTGACGTCCCTAGTCGAGTTGGCTGTCGAGCAAGGGTACGATGTCGCGACGGTGCTTCTGGACGACGGCGACGAGGCGGTCGGCGTCAACACGAGGGTCGATCTATCCATCGCAGAATCTGTTCTTCGCGACCGTATCCGCCGGCGTTGGATGCTCGAAGGCGTTACGATGCCTGATCCGTCGTCTGTCTACATCGACTACGGTGCGACTATTGGGATCGACACGGTCGTTCACCCCAACACGCACATTCAGGGTTCTACCGAGATCGGCGAGGCGTGCGTGATTGGTCCGAATACGATTGTCGTCGACTCTACTATCGGCGATCGAAGCTCTGTGGTCGCTTCCGTGGCGCGGGAAGCGACGCTCGAGTCTGATGTACACGTTGGCCCGTTCAGCCACATTCGTCCGGGCGCCCACCTCGAATCAGACGTGCGCGTTGGGAATTTCGGCGAGATCAAGAACAGCCGGATCGGCAGCGGGACCAGGTCTGGTCACTTCAGCTACATCGGCGACGCGCAAGTGGGTTCTAACGTGAACATCGGCGCCGGATCGATCACCTGCAACTACGACGGTGAGAACAAGAACGAGACCGTTATCGGTAACGACGTCTTTATTGGGTGCGACACTATGATGGTCGCGCCTGTGACAATCGGCGACCGGTCGTACACTGGCACAGGGTCGGTTGTTAACAAGGACGTACCACCGGACTCCGGGGCGATCGGCGCGCCCGCAAGAATCAGACGTCGATCCTCACGAGAGGCTTGACAGTGGGGCAGCGAATTGGAGAGCGATAGTACGTTATCGGCCCTGGCATTCTTAGTGTCCACCGCTGTGCTGGCGTTGTCGGACCTCGGTGCGGCGGCAGTCGCCGCGAGGCTTCAGCCGAACTCGTCTTACATTCTGGACACAGACTCACGAGACCGTAGGTGGCTCAGACGGCTCGCTACCCTCGGCGCTGGGCCCACCGCCCCGTTCAGGACTTTGAGCCTGTTGGCATCCACAGCCGCGATTGTCTCGATGATAGCGTTCGTGATCGCCATCTGGGGGCTCCAATGGCATCTCCTGATCGCCGGGGCGGCCGTAGCCGCAGTTGCGCTCATGGGGGTCACACTAGCCGCAATGTCGACGGGTACTCGATTCGCCAGCTCGATACCTGGAGCGATGTATCTCGCGGCCTGGCTGCTGTCCTTCCCACTCAGGCCGCTCCTCTTTCTACAGAGGCTGTCTCCAGCAACTCTGAAGTCCTCGGCTAGTTCGCCGGACCAGTCTCTCGAGTTCGCTTTCAGAGTCGACACCAGCGACGAGCCTCTCGACGAGCACGAAGTCCGGATGATTCGGGGAGTCGTCCAACTCGACCAGACCGTCGCCCGCGAGATCATGGTACCGCGTGTCGACATCGTCGCCGTCGAGTCGACCACCACGCTAGCAGAACTGGCGGAGGTCATGAATTCCGCTGGTCACAGCCGCATCCCGGTCTACGATGTAGATGTCGACCACATCCAGGGCGTGGCGCATGCAAGGGACGTTCTCCAGGAGCTCGCGGCGGAACGTTCACCGGCAGAGGTCACTGCCCAGGAAGTCTCCCGCGAGCCGCTGTTCATCCCAGAGTCAAAGAACCTCGAGGAGCTGCTTGACGAGTTCCAGGAGCTACGGGTCCATCTCGCCGTGGTCGTCGACGAGTACGGCGGTGTCTCGGGAATCGTGACGATCGAGGACCTCTTGGAGGAGATTGTCGGAGAGATCCACGACGAGTTCGACTCCGGTGAGCCAGTAATTCAGGCGATCAGCGATTCTGAGTTCATCGTGGACGCGAGACTCCAGCTCGATGATCTCAACGAATCGATTGGCGTCAACGTCGTCGGAGACGGATTCGACACGATCGGGGGGTTCGTATTCGAGCAGCTCGGAAAGATACCTGTTCCTGGCGACACCGTCAGGTACGATGGCCTGAGCATTGAAGTTGTCGACACCGTGGGTCGGCGGCCGAAGAACCTCCGCGTCAGAAGGTTGTAGACGTCTCAGTCAGTCTGCCAGCCAGTCGGCCGCATGCCGACCCCTGTGCGGTCCACCATTCGTCGAAATGGTTGGTTGCACGGAGATGGGCGGAAACGGCATCTTCCGAGCAAGTGAGGGCGCCTCCGCCTTAGCGGCGGAGGCGCCCTCTAGCTTATACTCTTCAACTGTGTGAGAAGTTTACTTCTCTTCGACGACCGCGAGGACGCCGGCTGCCGACGAACCTGCGTCACCGACCGCGCGCAGTGTGTAGACCCCCGGATCCATCGGGTTCGGGGCGTCGACCTGGAAGGCACCAGAGTCGTTCGCGCTCGCGCCGACCAAGATCCTGTCGTTCCCACCCTGAGCGGCCGCGACGCCGATGATCGATATCGCTTCACCGGCACTGAAACCAGCGCCGTAGATCGTGATGGGATTGCCGGCAGCGGTCGCGTTGGCAAGGAGAGTCGCGACGGATGCATCAGGGACCGGTGCGCGGACGATCTTCACCGGAGTGCTGGCCTTGCTGCCATCAGCGCCCTGGGCATGGACTCCTCGCTGTCCGATCGCAGCCGCCTGGCTCCCGGACGCTCCACCGATCTCATCAAAGGCGTGACTAAACGCGCCGGCGCCGTTGGCGGTGACCTGCGCGCCGGTCGCTCCACCGAGGATGATGGACTGTTCAGGTCCGATAGTCAGTGTCAGAGTTATAGGCTCTCCGGGTAGGAAGCCCGAACCTCTGACGACTACCGGGTCGCCCGCCGTGGCAAGAGTGCTCTTGCTCACAGATACCGCGGCCTCCGGTGACACTCCGTCCAGACCATCAAGTCCGGACGGGCCCTGAGGGCCTGGAGGGCCTGGAGGACCGGGGTTACCGGGGTTACCCGGCAGACCCGAAATTCCTGGCTCTCCGGGATCTCCCGGCGGTCCCGCCGCTCCCGGGTTACCCGGGTTTCCAGGAAGACCGGCGAGACCCGGCTTTCCTGGAGGCCCCTGACATGCTATTAGCGCTATTACGAGTACCGAAGACAGTAGGGCAATGGTAATGCCCTTCATAGGGAAATGCCTTCTCATCTGACCCCCTCTCGAGATCATTCCTGAGGTTCCGAGTCCTCGTTGTCAGACCCGAAGTTCAGGTTGCCGACGACTGGACATAAATAGGTTTCGCCGCGCGCTCCGGCGCTGCACAAACGCGGCATAATCATATGCACCCCCAACTGGTATGTCAAGTGGTTTCCACACCCATTTGAGCATGGCTTCTCCCTTCACTACCAGCGCCAGACCAATAATACTATAGACGAGTTAGGCTTTGGTGGCACTCCAACTTCGGATTTGGGACCGCGGTCGCCCCTTGTCCGTTCCGAACCGCAATTGATATAGTGACGCAACCTGTGGTGCCCCCGTAGCTCAGTGGATAGAGCGCTGGCCTCCGGAGCCAGGCGCGTGGGTTCGAGTCCCGCCGGGGGTACTCCCTCTCCTCTACTCCCACGCGAGAGGCGCAGTCTTCAGCCTCTCCAGACCCAGGTCGTCACAGAAGCTCAGGAACTCATCACGAGGGACGCCGGCCCACCGGAGATTCCGCAGGGCCTCGACAAGGGGGACGTCCCTTCGTAGCACCGCGAGCGTCCGATAGAGCTCGGCCGACGCGCGATTCTGCGCCAGATTCTGAGCCAAGGTCTTCCCTCCACGGACGGTCACCGACCAGTGTTCGTAGGAGTCGGGGATCGCTCCAAGAGTCCGGTACTCCGACAGCACAACCGCGGTGCTCTTGGCGCCCCACCGCGGGATCCCTGGGATGCCGTCTGCGGAGTCACCGACGAGGCCCAGATAGTCCGGAATCGCCGATGGGACGACTCCGAATCTGTCTATTACCTCCGGCTCTGAGTAGGTGATGTCGCGCCTGCGGTCCCAGAGCACCACTCGATCGCCTTCAACGAGGTTCATCAGGTCCTTGTCCACCGAGCAGATCACGATCTGATCGAGCTCTGCCTCGGCTCTCCAGCGATCGACGGCCGTGGCGATCGCGTCGTCCGCCTCGAACTTGACCATCGGCCAGGTGGTGATCCCAAGCGAGCGCGATGCCCGCTCGGCAATTGGGAACTGGGAGAGCAGTTCCGGAGGCACCGCTTCCCCGGACTTGTAGCCGTCGAACAGGTCGTTTCTGAACGATTCAACGACGCTGTCGAAGGCGCAAGCAACGAAGTCCGGGCGCTGCTCCCGCAGCAGCATGAGGAGCGATTGTACGAGCCCCGTGACCGCTCCGACGGGCTGACCGTCCGGGGCGACTCGCGGGGGCGCGCCGAAGTGGGATCGAAACAGCTCGTAGGTGCCGTCGACAAGGAACAGCTTCATGGGCCGTACTAGCGGGTCCTCGGATTGAGCACGTCGTTAAGAGCGTCGCCGAGAAGGTTCCAGGACAGCACCAAAGTCCACGCGACGAAGCCTGGAGCGAGGAGCATCCACGGCACCTCCCGAAGGGCGCTCAGGCTGCCCGCTTCGAGAAGCATCACGCCGAGACTGGGCCTGGGTGGCTGGATACCTAGTCCCAGCCAGCTCAGGATGATCTCCGTTCCGACCATCGATCCCATGCCCATTGAGACTGACACGACGATCGGGCTGATTGCGTTGGGGAAGAGGTGGTTGAACAGGATGCGAGGAGTTCTCGCGCCGATCGCCTGCGCGGACTCTGTGAACTGCATCTCCTTGAGATACAGTACCTGCCCCCTGACCAGCCTGGCCATCCCGATCCAGCTGAACGACACCAGCGCGAGCGCGATTACGGCGTAATCACCGACTCCCGACTTAACGAGGCCGTCGATGAAAGTGTTGTCGTCGATCCATCTGATAAGATCCCGGATCCTAGGTCCGAGAGTGGCCGCGAGGATGATCACCAGCAGGATATCGGGGAACGACGAAAAGACCTCCCCTACCCTCATGATTAGCGCGTCCACACGTTTGCCGAAATATCCTGAGATCAGACCCAGCGTGACGCCGATCAGAAGACCTCCCGTGGCCATGGCCACAACAGTGATAATGACGGTGTTCTGGACCCCCCACATCACGCGGGTCAGGAGGTCGCGTCCCTTGAGATCGGTCCCGGCCCAGTGTTCCGAGCTGGGCGGCTTGCGGATCGCGGTATAGTCCTGGGCGGTGTACTCGTAAGGCGCGAGTAGGGGCGCGAGGATGCCTGCGCTGTAAACGATTATGAGCGTCACGACGCAGACCATCGCCAGCTTCTTTTTGACGAGGCGCGACCAGGCCCTAGCGAGGTGCCCACGGCTGCGCCTCTCCGACCCGGCGAGCTCCAGGTCTTCAATCGCCGTACTCCGCGGCATCCTGCTCACTGGTATCTGATCCTGGGATCAGCGATCGAGTAGGCGATGTCAGCGAGTAGGTTTGCAACCACAAACGCACCTGCGCCGACGAGGGTAATGGCCATGATGACCGGGTAGTCGCGGTTGAAAATGGACTCGATGGCGAGGTTGCCGACGCCCGGAATACCCAGGATCCGTTCTGTGATGAAGCCGGTGCTGAGCATCCCGGCGAGAGCGAAGGCCAGAATGGTGATGATCGGAATGATCGCGTTCTTGAACACGTGCCGGTAGTCGACGAGGATGGGCGACAGCCCCTTCGAGTGGGCGGTGCGAATGAAGTCCTGACCCATGACGTCCAGCGTACTGGCGCGCATCAATCTCGTCAGGCCGGCGACGCCGGGGATCCCCATCGTGACGGCAGGCGTGATGATCCGCACGTCCCAGAAACCGCCCCAACCGGAACATGGAAGGAGGTCGAGCTTCAGACACGTGAGCCACAGGAACGCCGGGATGCTGACCATCACGGGGATCGACATCAAAACAAGCGAGGTCGCAACCGCGCTGGGATCTTGCCAGGTACCCTGCTTGTGCGCGATGTAGAACCCCAGCGGGAGGCCGATGCCCAAGCTGACGATCATCGCAGCCGCGTTCACCTGGAAGGAGACCCAGATCTTCGAGACCAGCAGCGAACTGACGGCATGGCCTCGGAACCGGTAGCTCTCTCCGAAGTCTCCTTGAGCCGCCTTCCAGACGTAGTCTAAGTACTGGACAGCAAACGGCCTGTCGAGGCCCAGCTTGGCCCTGAGGTTCTTGGTCACCGCGGAGTCCGGATCGAAGCGGTTCCCGAGCATCACCTGGACGGGGTCGCCCGGACCAAACCTACCCAGAGTGAACGTTATGAGTGAGGCCGCCAGTAGCAGGACCGGCAGCCAGAGAATCCTCCGGGTGATATACAGCCACACTGGATCTGCGTTCAGTCGGTCAAGTGGACATGCTTCAGCTTGGGAATAATCATCGGCGTGACCCTGTAGTCATCAACGTAGTCCTTGATCAGAACGAAGCGCTCTCCGGCGTACCACAACGGGAGCCACGCGGCGTCTTCGACGATTATACGCTCTGCCTCATGGTACAGCTCCACGCGCTTGTTGACATCGGGCTCCGTCCTAGCCTCTTCGAGGATGGCGTCCAGCGTCGGGTTCGAGAACTTTCCGTGATTCAGGCTGCTCTCGGTGTGGAACAGGATATCGAGGAAGTCCTGCGGATCGGGGTAGTCAGCCTCCCAACCCAGCCCGGCGAAGGCCTGGAACTTCTGCTGGTTGAGGTCCTGGAGGTAGGTGGCCCATTCCACCTGCTGGATTTCGACCTCCACGCCGAGATTCACCTTCCACATCTCGATGACCACTTCCAGGTCGAGGCCGATCGTTCCGCCCGTTCCGGGGACCGTGATGACGATGCGTGGCCGTGTATCAGGATCGGCGTACTTCGACTCAGCAAGAAGCTGCCCGGCCAGCTCTGGATTGAACTCGAGGCCGGTCAGTTCCGGGTTGTAGCCGGGGAAACCGGGTGGAAGTATCCCGTACGCCGGCTCTACCAACTTCGAGAGTACCTCTTCGGCAATCAGCTTCTTGTCCACGGCATGATTGAGCGCCTGCCTGAACTTTGGGTCGTCGAATGGCGGCTCGCTCGTATTGAACCCGACGTAGGACACGCTGAAGTCCGGCGGCGCGACAACGAGCTCTTTGTTCAACTCCTCGTTGGGGTCCAACACGCGGTCCAGGTCGAACAGTCCGACACCGGTAATGTCGATTTCGTCGTTCTCGTACATGGCCATCGACTGGCCGCCCGCGAGGTTCATCGCGACCGAGTCAAGCTTTGCAGGCTCGCGGTAGTAGTACTCGTTGCGTTCGAGGATGATCCTTTCGCCGATCCTGTACTCCCTCAGCTTGAACGGACCGGAACCGTTGGGCGTATCTGCCCAGTTCCTGCCGCCGGCCTCGACATTCCCGCGATCCAGTACGTAGGCGGTCGGATAGGTCAGCTTCGCGAGGAAATATGCCTTCGGCGCGTCGATTTCAATTTGAAGCGTATGCTCGTCGATAACCTTGATCCCAGAGATGTCAGTACTTTCGCCCTCGAGGACTGCTTCAAGTCCGACGATGTCCGCGAGGTAGGTATCGGCAACAGGGGAGGCCGTGTCTGGGTGTGCGGAGCGTTCGATCGACCACTTGAAGTCGTTTGCCGTGATCGGCGTTCCGTCATGGAACTTCGCGTTCTCGCGAAGGTAGAAGGTGTAGACCGTGCTGTCGTCGTTGACCTCCCAGCGCTCGGCGATGTCGGGAACCAACTGCAAGTCGGTGTTAAGGGCGACGAGCCCACTGAATATCTCGACGACCAGTCCCGCTGACGTGGTGTCCGTCACCAGGTGCGGGTCGAGAGTCGGAGGGTCGGCCCAGAGGCGTCGTAGCGTGCCTCCGGAAGGCAATGCCTCTTCTATCTCCTCGGTGACCTTGGCCGCGGCCGGCGGTGAAGTCGGAGCCTCTTCCGGCTTCGTCTCTTCCTGTTTCGATTCCGGTGTGCTAGCACTTGCAGCCACCGAAGGGACCGACGTAGCCGTGGGTGTCGCGTCAGGTGCTGCCGCGACGGGTGGTTTCGCCTTCGGCTCGCCGCCGCCGTCTTCCGGCTCCCCGCAGGCAACCATCGCCAGAGCCGCCAGTACTATCAAAGTTGCAACCAGTATCTGCGTTGAACGTCTCATGCCCCAGCCATCCTTCCAATTCATCGGATGCGAGCAAACACAATCCGGTTCAGCTATTGTTTCGCCGAGCGCCGATCACGCAGCGGCGCCAACCGTTGACTTCAAGAACGCTAATATGAACTCGTCGAGGTCACCGTCCAGGACCGCCTCGGTATCCGATACAGAATACTCCGTGCGATGGTCCTTGACCATCTGGTACGGGTGAAGAACGTAGCTTCTGATCTGGTTCCCCCACTCCGGCGAGATGTGCTCGCCCTTGATCCTCGCCAGCTGCTCGGCCTTCCTCTGCATCTCCAGCTCGACCAGACGGGCCAGCAGGATGCGCATCGCAATCTCTTTGTTCTGGTGCTGCGAGCGCTCATTCTGGCAGACCACTCTGATTCCGGTCTCGAGGTGGGTTATCCGAACGGCGGTCGAGTTTTTTTGGACGTTCTGGCCGCCGTGTCCCCCGGCTCTGAAAGTGTCGATCCTGATGTCGTCAGGCTCTACGGTTACTTCTGCACCGGCCTCCACCTCCGGCATCACCTCCGCGAGCGCGAAGGACGTGTGCCTCGCATGGTTTCCATCGAACGGCGAAATCCTGACCAGGCGATGGACTCCCTTCTCGGCCTTAAGGTAGCCGTAAGCGTTCTTTCCAGTCACCTGAACAATCGCGCTCTTGATTCCGGCCTCCTCCCCTGCGGAAACGTCCAGTATTTCAGCCCGGAAACCCCTGCGCTCCGCCCAACGGATGTACATCCGCACGAGCATCTGCGCCCAGTCCTGTGAGTCGACGCCCCCGGCGCCTGCGTGGAGGGCGAGGATCGCGTTGTGGTCGTCGTACTCGCCTGAGAGCATGAGCTGGAACTCCAACCGATCGAGCATTGAGCTGAGCTCCGACACCTCGTCCGCGAGCGACTCTGTCAGCGATTCATCCTTTTCAGCCATGGCCATCTCGATCAACTCGTCGAGGTCGTTCGCCCTGGCCTCGATTGTAGACACAGAGTCGACCTCATCCTTGAGGCCGGACATCCTTCGCATCACCGACTGCGCCCTCCGGTTGTCCTCCCAGATCGCTGGGTCTGACGCCTGCTTTTCCAGCTCGGCTATCTCCGCAGACTTGACGTCGAGGTCAAAGACGCACCGTTAGCTCGGAGACTCGGGAGGCTACTTCGGCCAACTGGCCCCTGATATCCAACATGTGCTGATACCTCGCATTCGCTGCCGGACTCATCGAATAGAACGACGCGGTTGAGGAAAGGTTAGTCCGCCGCCGCCGTTAAGTCCCCATTATACCAATGGCGAATCTCGCCTAGCCAGTGTAAGGAGACGAGAGACAACATGGGAACGAAGAGTGAGAGTCCCGCCCTCGTGTACGAGATGCCCTCGCTGCCTGTAAGCGCACCCCCGGCCAGGGTTGTACAATCGTCATCGACGAGAACCCTGTGAGGCGCTGCGCGTGTTAGACCTGCTGATCGAGAATGGACTCATCGTCGACGGGACCGGTAATCCCGGTTACTACGGCTCGGTCGGCGTCGACGCCGATCGAGTGCTGATCTTCCGCGGTTCGATGGAGGGCACTGAGGCTAGTCGGACCATCGACGCGACCGGCCTCGTAGTCTGTCCCGGATTCATCGACATGCACGCCCATTCCGGCCTGGTGCTGCTCTCTGAGCCAGAGCACGAACCAAAGGTCAGGCAGGGCGTCACTACCGAGCTGATCGGCGTCGACGGCAACTCGTACGCCCCGTTTAGGTCTCAGGAGGACTTTCGTCAGTTTGTCGAGCTGAACTCAGGTCTGGACGGCAACCCTCCCCTGCCCGGAAGTTGGTCGACGGTGGAGCAGTATTTGAACATGTTCGACCGCCGCTCGGCGGTGAACATCGCCTACATACTTGGCAACTCGCCTGTCCGCATCGACGCGATTGGATGGGACTCGACTCCGGCGACCGAGGGCGACATGGCCAACATGAAGGCGATCGTTCGCGAGGCGATGGAGGAGGGCGCGCTTGGACTGTCCACCGGGCTGGACTATCCTCCGGGCGGCTATGCGGACACCGATGAGCTGGTCGAGCTGTCGAAGCAGGTTGCCGAGCTGGGCGGGATTTACCACACTCACGTGCGCTACAAGTCGGGCGACAGGTTCCTCGACCCGTTCAGGGAAGCGATCGAGATCGGGCAGCGGAGCGGTGTACCGGTCCACATAACCCACTTCTACCAGAAATCGCCAGCACCGGGCGGCGCTCCACGTCTACTAGGCCTCGTCGAAGACGCCGCCGAGTCCGGTCAGGACGTCACGTTCGACAGCTACCCGTACAGCCTTGGAAGCACCCGGATTCTCATCGTCTTTCCAGACTGGTTACACGAGGGCGGTCCCGGGCCGCTCAAGAACGCTCTCGCCGACGAAGAAGTACGATCAAGGCTCAGGGACGAAGTTGTTCCCCGGGCGCCGACCTGGCACGACATGTGGTTGACCTACTTCAAACACCCTGAGAACCACCGATTCGAAGGCCGCTCGATCGCGGAAGTGGCCGAGATGCGCCGGCAGCACCCCGTCGATGCTCTATGCGATCTGCTGATTGAGGAAGACCTCCAGACCTGCTACGTCGCCGAGGGGCTCAACCCCAGGACGCTTCCGTCATTCGTCGCCCACCCGCTATCGATGGTCGGCAGCGACGCGGTCCTTCTCGGCGACTTCCCAAGCCCCCGGACCTACGGATGTTTCCCGGTTATCCTCGCAGAGTACGTGAGAGAAGAGCGTCAGGTCTCGCTTCCCAACGCGATTCGGAAGATGACCTCGTTCCCCGCGCAACGGCTCGGACTGCGAGACCGGGGGATCCTTCGGGACGGCATGGCGGCGGACATCACCGTTTTCGACGCAGCGTCGGTGAAGGCGCCAGCAACGCGTACGCAGCCGAAGCAGTTCCCGATCGGTATCGAGTACGTAATAGTGAACGGAGAGGTCGTCATCGACGGAGGCCGCCACACCGGCGCACTACCGGGCCGGGCGATCAGGTGACGGCGAATCGTTACGCCGAGGGAGAAACACCGCACCCGCACAGTGCCAGCCGACAACGGGCAAGACGCGCATCCGGCGGGACTACTCGTCGCCGCCGATCAAGACTCGACAGTCCGTCGATTCGATGGTTGGTCAGGTGCGTACTGTTCATCATTCTGCTGCCGGCGATTGCCGTCTCGCTTCTCGCGATCGAGTCACTCGGCTCCTTGAGGAACCAGCACTTCTACAAGGACCGAATCCGAGACACCGACGTCTATGAGTTCATCTCGAGGAGCGTGCCGGCTTCACTTGTCGAGGAGGCTCGCGACAGCGGTCTGATGGACTTGGCGCCGCCGGTAGAAGAAAATCTGTTCGACGTGACCGGCCTGACACCTGCTGACCTCGCCGACTCGGCCGGCGTGGTGATTCCCGAGGAGTGGCTGAGGACTACACTAGAGTCTCGACTGGAAAGGCCGGTGGACTGGCTCGCAGGACGAAGCGACAGATTCTCGATCAACGTCGCTATCGACGACCGGGTCCCGATACTGACAGCGGAGGCAGAAGTCCTTCTACGAAAGGTCGAGACCGAGAAGCTGGTATCGGAATTGCTGCTGAATCCGGCGTTGGACAGGATCGATCGAACGCGGGCGGACCTGGGCGCGGAGTTGGACCGCGGCAGCGTAACCAAGACCGTTACTTCGGTTTTCCCGGAAGAGTGGATCGAAGATCAGGCCCTGACAGCGCTGGAGGAAATCACGCCTTACTTGAGGGGCCAGACCGACACGTTTACAGTCCGGGTCGAACTGGAGGAGCGTACTGACGTCGCTGCTGAGTCCTTGGCAACGGCACTCCTTGAAAGCGGATGGTACGACGATTTCCTGGAAGACCTTATTGTCCAGTCAATCACGGAGGAGCTCTCGACAAGCCTCCCGGAGTCGGATGTACAGATTCCAGAGCTGGATGTCAGCGGCGCCCTCGAGCTGTCGCCTGTTCTACAGACCCTGCATTCCCAGACCGAGGACGCGATCAGAGAGCTGCTTCTGTATCTGACCGGACAGTCGAACGAACCTCACGTCTCCGTGGACCTCCGGGAGCTCAAGAGCGTCGTCCTTCCCCAGCTTATGGGACCAGCAGCCGACGCATATCGTACGATTGTGAGTGCCGTTCCAGACTGCGGGCCCGACGTCGTCATGGTCAACTTCAGCGGCGTCCCTCCCTGCATACCGGCCGTGGACCCCGGCCGCACGACCGTGCTCGAGCAGATAGACGCGTACGCTGACGATATCGAGTCCACCGTCGAGGATATCGTCGTTACATCGGTCCCTGACGTGTTCCACCTGACCGAGGATGACCTTGCCACACAGTTGGAAAGGCGATTCGGTTCCGGGGTGAAAGAGCTGGTGTACGTGCTGCGGGCGCTTCTGACAGACGGCTGGGTCTACACGGACGAAGACCTCAGGGCTGACCTGGGGGTACTCGGCGGTGAACAGGCCGTAGCGGAGCTCGATCAAGCGAGACAAACCATTAGGAACGGGGTGGTCTTCACCGACGAAGACCTGATTGCCGCGCTTCACCCGGCTGTTGCCGCGCTTCTAGGCCAGGGACGCACGGCGCTGAAGCTGGCTCCGTGGCTGGTCGTCCCGATGTCGGCGCTGGCCCTGGTCATTGCGATACTGATCGGGGCGACGGCCCGAGACTCGCTGCGAACGAAGGTCGTTTGGGCGGCCGGATCAGTGGCGATCGGATCTCTGATCTTCGCGGCTGTCGTGGGTCCCGGATTCTCCATCGCGGAGCCCGTCTTCTACTCGTATCTCCTAGGAGAAGTGGTGCCGCCGGGTCTGGAGCACAGCGACTTTCCGAGGACGATACAGTCTGTTTCCGAGAAGGGCGTGGAGCTCGCCACGAATGTCACCAGAGGCTACCTCCACGGCGCGGCTATGAAGGCGCTCATCGCAGCATTCGTGGCGCTGACAGTCTCGGGGTGTGCGGTATTCTGGGACCGATTCAAGGCGAAACCCCCCACGGTTGGCGGACGACCTGTAAGTTGACCAGCATGCGCACTGATCTAGAGTTGCTCGCGGTGGACCCCAGAAGACTTGGATGATAATCCGAGAATCTCCCCAAAGAACGCGGCCATTTGAGCCTCATGGACCGGAGCGAAACCTGCGAACTCGCGAATGTTCCTCATCGCCTCCTCCTCGGGATCGAACTCGCTCCCCATCATCTCGTAGTCGGAGGTAAATACGGTGTTCCAGTCTCTCAAATGATCCGGAGTGAGCTGAGGCTCGAACTGGACGCCGTATGCGTTCTCGTACCGAAACGCCATGTTGATCCGAACGTATCGGCCGTCGCGGCGCATCACGAAACCTTCCGCCAGGATCGCGGCCCCTTGGGGGACCGTGAATGAGTCGCCATGGAGCGTCGGGACCAGCGGAGCGGTGATCTTCCCGAACGCGGAGTCTTCGGCTCCTTCCTCAGAAACCCAGAGCTTTCTGAGCCCGAACTGGTAGCCACCAGTCGGACTTACAGCCCCGCCGAGAGCGCGGGACAGCAGTTGGGCTCCGAGGCAGACGGAAACGACCGGCACGCCCGCCTCGGCAGCGGCCCGCAGGTATTTCATCTCCCAGGCGAACGCTGGATATGGGTCGTTAGCCGACATCGGACCTCCGAGGGAGATCAGCACGTCGATCTCTCCGATCGAGGGCGCGTCGAACGACTCGGAGTCGAGCGCGTCATCGTATATCCGGAGTGTCACGACGCTATATCCACTACCGTCGAGTACGGAATCGAAGTTGGAACCGAGAGTCTCGGACGGGTGGTGTTGGATTAGGACAGCGGTCCGCGCGTCGGGGGACGCCCCTCGGGAGAACCTATCGACGATGGTCATGGTTCGCCCTCCACATCTCATTGCCCGTACGCTGACGGGTCGGTACACTAGCCACGACCCCAGTCAAAGTCAAGCTTCGGGAGGAATATAGTGCCGAGGGTCCCGCAGATCGTCCAACGAGAGGATGTCCCCGCCGAAATGGTCCACCATTTCGACTCGATCGCGAGCAGCCGCGGCAGGGTCAGCGGCCCTTTCTCGGTGCTGCTCAACAGCCCGGAGGTTGCCGGCCGGGCCGCACATCTCGGAGCATATCTCAGGTTCGAATCAGTGCTCGATCCGGACGTTAGAGAGCTTGCGATCATCACCGCCGCGAGAGAGTTCGACAGCGACTACGAGTGGTCGGCTCACGTGGTCATGGCGAGGGACGCAGGGGTCGGCGAGGCCGCGATCGAAGCTGTCGCAACCAGCGGACCGCTCGACGCCCTGAGCGACGACGATTCCGTAATCGTCGAGTACGGCCGGCAGATGTTCAGGCACAAACGCGTCTCCGACTCGTTGTTCAATCGGGTACAGAACCGGTTCGGCGTAAAGGGCGTAACCGAGCTGACGGCAACGATGGGCTACTACGGTATGCTCGCATGCGCTCTCAACGCCTTCGACGTCCAGCCGCTGGAGGGCGCGGAAAGGCTACCCTGACGCCAGAGGCATGACGCGCTCGGCAAAGACCTCCTGAATGCGGCGGATTCGATCGACGTCCGAGGTGCTGGTGCCAAGCACGATCTCCGAGGCGCCGATCTCCTGAAGTCCCGCGACACTGCGCGCCAGCTCGTCAGGTGTACCGATCATCGGCGTCGACTCGTCGCCTGACTCCGTCTCCAGCACGTCGACCTCGTAGCGGACTACTAGCTGGATATCACCAGGATCCCGCCCGTGACGTTCGGCCATCTGCTTGATCGCCCTGAACTGCTCCCCAATCTGCGCGATCGTTCCGCCGTTGGGGTGCCAGCCGTCGCCAATGAGGGCGCAGCGTCTCATCGCGGGAGGACTCGTGCCGCCGATGAGGATAGGAACGCCCGGCTGCTGGACCGGTTTCGGGGAGAATTTTAAGGGGCCGAAGTCGAAGAATCGCCCATGATGTTCCACATCCTCCGCGGTCCAGAGTTCCCGCATGATCCGGATCGACTCGTCCGCGTAGGCTCCCCTGGTCGAGAAGTCGCTGCCCAGGGCCTCGTTCTCCTCCCTTAGCATCCCGACGCCCACGCCAAGCGTGACGCGACCTCCTGACATCGAGTCCAGCGTAGCTACACTCTTTGCCAACACCAGCGGATTGAGGTACGGCAAAACGATCACGGTGGTGCCGAGCCGCACGCGCTCGGTGAGCGCACCAATCCAGGTGAGCGTCGTTAACGCGTCGTAATACGGCCTGCCCTCCAGTCTGTCGTAGATGTACCCCAGGTTCAGTATGTGATGGTTTACCCAGACTGAGTCGTAGCCCAACTCCTCCGCTCGAACGGCGAGATCTATGACGTCCTTTGGGTCAGGCAAACCCCAGTTCTGCGCAGTTACGTATCCGAAGTTCATGTCGCGTTAAGAATCCTGTTCACTTCGGCAAATTCGTCAGGGGTCAGCGACCAGCCGACCGACGCCGCGTTTGACTCGATCTGTTCAGGTCGCGTCGCGCCCGCAATCACGGAGCTGACCTCCGGACACGCCAGCAGCCATGCAAACGCCAGCTCAAGGATGGTGTGTCCACGCGACGCAACGAAGCTCTCCAACTTTTCCAGCAGATCGAAGTTGCGTTCAGTGAATACGCCGCGATCGTTCTGCGCGAGCCGCGTGCCGTCGGGTGCGGGTTCGTTTCGTCTGTACTTCCCTGTCAGGAACCCGTTCTCCAGCGGGTAGAACGGCAGCACGCCGAGGCCGTATTTGGCGCAGAACGGCAGCAGCTCAGCCTCCGGCTGCCGGTAGAGCATCGAATACCGGGGCTGGACGCTTGAGAAGCCGCTGATGCCCAGCGTCTTTGCGGTCCAGACAGACTCGCACACCTGCCACGCGGCGAAGTTCGAGCAACCCGCGTACCTTATCTTCCCCTGATGGACCAGATCGTCCAGCGCGCCGAGGGTCTCCTCGATCGGCGTTAGTGGGTCCCACCAGTGAATCTGGTACAGGTCGATGTAGTCTGTTCGCAGTTTGCGGAGACTGACGTCTACCTGGTCGATGATGTGTTTTCTGGAGTTGCCGGCGTTGTTGGGCCCCTCGGCGACTCGACTGGAGACCTTGGTCGCTATGACCGCCTGATCGCGGCGGCCGTTGAGCGCGCGCCCGATGAACTCTTCCGAGAGTCCGCCGCCATAGCTGTTGGACGTGTCGATAAGGTTGACGCCGTTATCGAGCGCGGCGTGCAACACTTCCTCCGACCTCGCATAGTCCACGCGGACGCCGAAGTTGTTCGCGCCAAGTCCTACAGCGGAGACCTGGAGACCCGATCTACCTAGCTGTCTGTGTTCCAAATTCTACACTCCTGAATTGTCTGGGAACTCGGGACGAGCGACGAGCAGCCCGTCCTCTCGATCTACCCTGATCGCGAAGCTGTGGGAGTCAATTCTCGTGGCCAAGTCGCGATCGGCTGCGGGAAAGTGTGGGGTTGCGGGGTTTCCATACTTCCGCGCCTCTGCGCCCGCAAGCACGACGTCGCGGACGCTTTCGTTTTCAGGTCGGGCGCCCTGGAACAGGTTGCGCATGAAAAGGGCGCACTGTTCGTCTTCGTCCGTCCGAACGCGGCCTTCCGATCCCATCGCCACGATGGTCACGAGTCCGGGGTCGAGGGAGCGCACGACCTCGACGGTCGCGGACGCGACAGCCAGCGACCCGCCGTATAACCGGTCGGCCCCTTTCGCAGCGGTCATTCCGACGGTTCCCGCCCTCGTCGACTGGACTATCGTCTTGCCCCCGACGTCCGCCTCGCCTAGCTGAGACGGGGAGTTACCGTAGTCGAACCCGTCCGGCCTAATTCCGCCAACCTCACCCATGCAGACCTCGCCAACGCCGCGGTCCCTGAGATCGAGTGCCTCATCGACTTCCGCGACGAGGATGATCTTCTCGGCTCCGCGGTCCAGAGCGACCGCAGCGGTTGTAAAAGCGCGGAAGACGTCGACAATGACGACGGTCCCGCGAGCGCGGCGTGCCCCTTCCAACAGGCTGTCGACTACGATTCGCATGTTTTCATATTAGTTCTGCGGCAACTGCCCCGGAGTCCGCAGATGTCCGCAACGGTCTCTTCGCTTCGCCTCAGAAGGACATGCGGAGAGGCGTCTCGCGGAACAGCGGCCCGCACTACCGCGCGGGCTCCTTGACGAAGAACCTCTGAGGAGGGGCCGGGTCTTTCAGGCCCGACCTCTTCTGGAGCATCGGCGTGACGCGCACCAGGTCGGAGAGGAAGTCGACAGCAGTGGCCGTCGCTGGGTGCTTCAACGTTACGTTAACGTAGGTCTGGTCTCCGCGGAGGATCCTCCGTGCGAGGCTCCAGAGGACCGACGTCCTCCGCTCCGCCCAGACGTAGAATCCGGGGGTGAGGTGGAACAGATCGTGAAACCGCCTTGAGACTTTGAGCTCAGGGACGAGGCCCGTCTCGACGTCCCTTGCGTATCCTCTTAGATCGGAGACCTGTCCATCGACGTAGGCAGCGAGGTGTTTCGCCGCTGACCGGCCGCTCCACAGCGCGGAGTAGATGCCCTCGTCGGTCATCGGGTCGACGAGGCCGGCCGCGTCGCCGACGAGCAGCAGGTTTCCGTCAACGAGCGGCGAGTCAGGCCGGCGGATGGCCAGGTGGTGCCCTCGGGTTCCCCACAGGTCACTCGCCTCGAAGCCATAGTACCTGGTCAGTCCGAAGAGGTTGTTCCTGAGCGTCGGACCCGTGTACTTCCAGCCACCGACCCCGACGTTTAAGTGGTCTCCCTTTGGGAAGACCCACCCGTACCCGCCCGGCATCCCCCCGATGTCCAGACCGAACGTCCTGCTCCAGCTTTCAGGCACCCCGTCCGGCGGGGAGACGTTGCCCTCGATCGCGAGCTGATGCCAGAGCCGCTGCTCCACGCCGGCAAGTGTAGCGGTGCGGCCGTTGGAGCCGTCTGCGGCGACGACCACCCTTGACCGGAAGGTCTCTGCTCCTGCCGTGACCAAGACGCTTGTCGCTCCCCTATCGACGGCGCGAACAGGAGCGCGTTCCCTGAGGGTGACGCCCTCGTCCAGTGCCCTCTCGAGCAGGGCCTGATCGAACAGCCGGCGCTGCGTCATGTAGACCAGATCGAGATCTGATCCGCGGGTGAAGCCGTTCTCCTGGCGCAGGGTCATGTGGACGTCCGTGGCCACACGTTCGACGACGGGGCTGACATCGAACGGGAGCAGCTTCCTGGCCCTGTACGTTACTCCGCCTCCACAGGGCTTGTCCCTGGGAAACTCGGCTTTGTCCAGGACGAGCACCCTCATCCCCCTGGCGGCGCACTCGCGCGCGGTGGTGGCGCCGGACGGTCCAGCGCCAACGACGATTACGTCATACATACTCTTCGTCAATGGAGGCCACATTCTTGTGGCCCCCGCGATCGATCCTTCCCTTGGTTGCCATATCCCTCTAGTCCCGGAACTCTCGCGGCAGCACAAAGCTGACATCTTCGGCCACCCCGTCGATCGTCGAAACCTCGTCTGGCGCGAGCACGTCGATCACCGACAGAACAAGCTCCTCCGGCGTCGACGCGCCGGATGTGATCCCGACCGTCTCAACGCCCTCCAACCACGTCTCGTCCAGCTCCTCCGCCCCGTTGATCAGGTACGCGGTGACGCCGTTCGCCTCCGCAACCTCACGGAGACGGTTGCAGTTCGAGCTGTTCTGCGCCCCTATCACCAGGACGAGGTCCACGGTCGCTGTCAGCTCTTTCACCGCAGCCTGCCGATTCGTTGTCGCGTAGCACAGATCGTTTCTAACCAGAACGTCGCTGAACTGCCCCTCGATCTGCGAGATCGCCTTTTTTGTGTCATCCACTGAAAGCGTGGTCTGAGTCAACACTGTCACGGGAGTATCTTCTGTCCACACGGGCAGATTCTCCTCCTCCCGGTCGTCGACCAGATGCATACCGATCTGGCCCATCGTGCCCTTGACCTCCTGGTGGCCGCGATGACCGACCAGGATCAGCCTGCGCCCTTCGCGGGCGTATCGCTGTGCCTCGTTGTGGACCTTTGTGACGAGTGGGCAGGTGGCGTCGATCACCCGCAGGCCTCGTTCTTCGGCCTTAACAAAGTCCTCGGGCGGCGAGCCGTGCGCGGAGAACACAACTGTCGCACCTTCCGGAATCTCATCGACGTCCTCGACCGTCCGGGCACCCTTGTGCTCCAGGGACCGCACGACATACGGGTTGTGGACGATCTGGTGCTTGACGAAGACCGGATGCGGGTACCGCTCGAGCGCGAGCTCGACAACGTCGATTGCGCGGACAACTCCCGCGCAGAATCCCCTTGGAATACCGAGTACGACTTTCAAGCCGAGTACCTCTGAAGAGTGCGGCTGGGCGCGTCTGGATTCTACCACAACCCCATTCTCCACAGTGTATACTGTCGCGAAACGTCCTCACCCGCCTGCCTTATAGAGGTCCACCGTATGAAGATTGCCCAACGGATGACACGCCTTGGAACCGAGACTGCTTTCGAGGTCCTCGCCAAGGCCCGTCAACTCGAGGCAGAGGGTATGGACGTCGTCCATCTCGAGATCGGCGAGCCGGACTTCAACACTCCCTCAAACATCGTCGAGGCCGGCAAGCGCGCACTCGACGAGGGCTACACAAACTACAATCCATCCCCCGGCTACCCGCAACTCCGGGAGCGCGTTGCTGAAGAGATCAGGAAGACCCGGGGCGTCTCGTACTCGGGCGACAACGTGGTCGTAACGCCCGGAGGCAAGCCAATCATGTTCTTCCTGGTGATGGCGGTCGTCGACCCGGGAGACGAGGTACTCTACCCAAATCCGGGGTTCCCGATCTACGAGTCGATGATCAGCTTCGTCGGAGGCGTGCCCGTCCCGATGCAGCTCCACGAGTCTCGCGGATTCAACATCGCCGTCGACGAGATCGAGGGGCAGATCACAAGTCGAACGAAGCTGATGATCGTGAACTCGCCGAACAACCCCTGCGGCTCGGTGATCCCGAAAGAAGACCTGGAACGGCTCGCCGACCTGGCCAGGGAGCACGATTTCGCGATCTTGTCCGACGAGATCTACAGCCGATTCCTGTACGAGGGTGAGCACCACTCGATCTCCAGCTTCCCGGAGATGCGGGACCGCACGATCATCCTCGACGGCTTCTCGAAGTCTTACGCGATGACCGGCTGGCGGATCGGATACGGCGTGATGCCGCTTGAGCTCGTCGAGCCCGTCTCGCGGCTCGCGACAAACAGCGTGTCGTGCACCGCGAGCTTCACTCAGATGGCAGCGCTCGAGGCCCTCGATGGACCCCAGGACGATTCCTACGCGATGGTCGCGGAGTTCAGGCGGCGTCGGGACACGATCGTAAACGGGCTCAACTCTATCCCCGGAATTCGCTGCCCTGTCCCAAGGGGGGCGTTCTACGCGTTCCCGAACATTCAGGACACAGGCATGACGAGCAAGAAGTTCGCCGACGACCTGCTCATGAACGCGGGCGTTGCGTGCCTGCCTGGCGAGTCGTTCGGGGAGTACGGCGATGGTTTCGTTCGGTTCTCCTTTGCCAACTCGACCGAGAACATCGAAAAGGCGCTCGACCGCATAGGGACGTTCGTCAACAACGGCTAGAGTCTGCGTCCGCGGTCCGTCACCGCGCCTGTTGCGGTAGAATCGTAGAGAGATGCGCAGCTTCAGAATCGCCCTGGCGCAGATAAACGTCACCGTCGGAGACCTCGATGGCAACACGTCGAAGATCATCGACTGTGTGGCGCAGGCGCGAGAGGCGGACGCGGACCTGATCGCGTTTCCCGAGCTCGCGATCCCGGGCTATCCGCCCGAAGATCTCCTGCTCAAGCCCCAGTTCCTAGACGAGAACCAGAGACGCATGGAGCAGATCGCAGCCGAGTCGAGCGGCATCGCGGTGATTGTCGGTTTCGCCCACGCGACCGCGTCCGAGGTCTACAACGCCGCCGCCGTGGCGTTCGACGGGGAACTGTACGGGATCTACCACAAGCAGTTCCTACCCAACTACGGCGTGTTCGACGAGGACCGATACTTCCGCCCCGGCGACACTCCCCAGGTGTACGTGGTCAGCGGCACCGCCGTCGGGGTCAACGTCTGCGAGGACATCTGGTACCCGGTCGGACCGACGGTCGCACAGCGCGCGAAGGGCGCCGAGGTGATCGTCAACATCAACGGATCGCCCTTCCATGCCGGCAAGCGGAGCTTCAGAGAGAAGATGCTCGCGACCAGGGCCGCCGACAACGAGGTATTCCTCGCCTACGTCAACATGGTCGGCGGCCAGGATGAGCTCGTGTTCGACGGGGCGAGCATCGTATTCGACCCACTTGGCGAGGTCGTAGCTTCCTCCGGCCAGTTCGTCGAAGACCTTCTGATCGTCGATCTGGACGTCGAGTCCGTCTTCAGGTCACGTCTCAGGGAGCCTCGCCCTCGCAAGGAGGACTCGTCCTCTCTGCCGGAGTCCGGCCGGGCGGAGCTTATCGAAGTGTCCGGCTGGAACGACGAGGGCGGCTCGCGTGAGCCGATTGGCGCCCGCACAACAGGTTATCGTGACGGACCAGCGGAGGTGTACCAGGCGCTGACGCTTGGGACGCGTGACTACGTGAGCAAGTGCGGATTCGAGAAAGTCCTCGTCGCGCTCTCGGGCGGGATCGACTCGAGCCTTGTCGCCGCGATCGCGGTGGACGCGCTTGGGAGCGAGAACGTCGTTGGGGTCTCAATGCCTTCGCGTTTTTCCTCGGAGGGGAGTGTGGTCGACGCCAAGCTCCTGGCCGAGAACCTCGGCATCGAGCTCTGGTCTCTGCCCATCGAGGGGACGTTCGACGCGATGATGGAGACCCTCGCTCCCAGCTTCGAGGGGACCGACTGGGGCGTCGCGGAGGAAAACGTGCAGTCCAGGGCGCGCGGCAACCTGATCATGGCTCTGTCCAACAAGTTCGGATGGCTCGTGCTGACGACCGGCAACAAGAGCGAGATGGCGACCGGTTACGCGACGATCTACGGCGACATGTCGGGCGGTTTCGCGGTGATAAAGGACGTCCCGAAGGTGACGTGCTACGAGCTGGCAGAGTACCGGAACTCCCTCGATGGCGGGACCGTGATCCCGCAGACGGTGATCGACAAGCCGCCGAGCGCGGAGCTTCGGCCCGACCAGTTGGACCAAGACTCCCTACCCTCGTACGAGGTCCTCGACCCGATTCTCAAGGCCTACGTCGAAGACGACCTCAGCTTCAGTGAGATCGTCGCGTCCGGGAACGATCCGGAGATCGTGAAGCAGGTGATTGGCCTCGTGGACCGCTCAGAGTACAAGCGCCGCCAAGCCGCTCCGGGCATCAAGATCACCCCCCGGAACTTCGGTCGCGACCGCCGGATGCCCATCGCCAACCGCTGGCGCTCCTACTAAAGTCCACGCACCACCGGGAGCGCGGGCATCCTGCCCGCATCGCGGGGTGGGGCGGGGCACTCTCACCTAACTCCTAACTCCTACTTCCTATCTTCGAACGGCCGTGCGCCGCCATCCGCGAACGATCCGCCTCGCTCAAGAACCCTTCGATCTTCGCCTCGAACTCCGCCATCGTCTCCTCAACCGTCGAGTCGCTCGTGTCCAGGACGATCTTGTGCTTCAGAAGCGATCTCTCGCACGCCTCCTCGAAGGCGGTCAACACCGCGGGAATGTCCTCCTCCTTGAGGTGGCTATCGGGGTGAGGACTGGACCGCATCCGCTCCGCGATCGCTTCGGCAGACGCCTTGACGTGCACCAGCATCACGTCATCGGCGAAACGTAGTATCGACTGCTCCACCTGCCCTCCGACGACGACCCGATCGTGCGGTTGTCCGACGCCTCCATACTCGAAGTACAGCGGGCCGTACACGCCGTCGTCGATGTGGTGGCCGATCGACAGCCAATCCGGGCCGTTCCAGATGTTCGGCTGAATGTGGTAGTAGAGGCTGTGCCGCTGAGTCATCTCCTTGAGCGCAGGGCTCAGCGCGAGCACCGCGCTCTTCTCCTCGTCCGTCATATCCGGCTGGGGATGCCCGTTCGTTCCAGGGATCTTCCAGTGATCGTGGATCAACGGGAACCGGACACCCATCTTCTCGTGCATCCAGTCATCGATCGCGAACGCCAGCGTCGACGTTCCCGAGTACTCACATCCGGCAATCAGCAGTCTCATTTCTCATCCTCCTCGTGATAGATGGGTACTGAAGGATTGTCACGCCTAAGGGTGTTGGCTGCAACCCCAGTCTTGACGACGCTCCATACCAGCCGTCCTCGCGGAGTGTCTTCTTGCCCGGAGGTATCCATCTCTGTACACTTGTTCGGGGAATTCATAGCTACAGAAGGCCGCTCCGGGATGGTAATTAGACGCAAGGTCGACAGGCGAGCTCAGCTTCGGGAGATGCGTGAGCAGTCCAAGATCGGCGGTGGTCAGAGGCGCATCGACGCCCAGCACAGCCGCGGCAAGCTGACCGCAAGAGAGCGGATCGCCCTGCTCCTCGACGATGGCTCGTTCGAGGAGATCGACACCTTCGTCGTCCACCGTGGGACCGACTTCGGCTTGGACAGCCAGCACTTCCTCGGCGATGCCGTCGTCACCGGACACGGCAAGGTCGACGGACGACGTGTGTTCATCTACGCTCAGGACTTCACCGTGTTCGGCGGATCTTTGTCCGAGGCCGTCGCTCAGAAGATCTGCAAGGTGATGGACCTCGCGATGAGCGTCGGGGCGCCGGTGATCGGTTTGATCGACTCCGGCGGGGCGCGTATCCAGGAGGGCGTGGACAGCCTGGGCGGATACAGCCGGATCTTCCACAACAACGTGTGGGCGTCCGGCGTCATCCCTCAGATCTCGGTAATCCTCGGCCCCGCCGCCGGCGGAGCCACGTACTCCCCTGCCCTGACTGACTTCATCTTTATGGCGTCGGGAATCGGTCAGATGTACATCACCGGGCCTGACGTAATCCGGTCGGTCACGGGCGAAGACGTCTCGCACGAAGACCTCGGAGGAGCGGGCGCCCACTCGGTGAGAAGCGGAGTCGCGCACTTCGCCATCGAGGGCGAGGAGCAATGCCTGGCCGAGGTCAGACGTCTGCTCGGTTTCCTGCCACTCAACAACATGGAGGACCCGCCGAGGGTCGAGATAGGGGACGACCCTGAGCGCGCGGACCCGGCACTTGCACACGTGATCCCGGACAACCCGAGCCAGCCGTACAGCATGCTGGACGTGATCTCCGCGGTCGTCGACAGGGGCGAGTTCATGCAGGTCCACGAGCACTTCGCCCCGAACATCCTGGTCGGATTCACCCGGTTTGACGGCCGGACCGCCGGCATCGTGGCCAACCAGCCTGACCACCTTGCTGGCGTTCTCGACATCGACTCCTCGGTCAAGGCCGCTCGATTCGTGCGGTTCTGCGATGCGTTCAATATCCCTCTGGTCACATTGGTCGACGTTCCGGGGTTCATGCCGGGGACAATCCAGGAGTACGGCGGCATCATAAGGCATGGCGCGAAGCTGATCTTCGCCTACGCCGAGGCCACCGTGCCGAAGATCAGCGTGCTCACGCGGAAGGCTTACGGCGGTGCATACATCGTGATGAGCAGCAAAGACCTCCGTAGCGACGTGAACCTCGCGTGGCCGGCCGCGGAGGTCGCCGTGATGGGCGCCGATGGAGCGGTCAACATCATACACCGCTCCGCGATCAGGGGCTCTGACGACCCAGACGCGAAACGAGCGGAGCTGATCGCCGACTACGAGGAGCGGCTGATGAACCCGTACTCTGCAGCAGGCCGCGGGATGATCGACGACGTGATCGATCCCCTCGAGACGAGGTCGAAGATCGTCAAGTCGCTCGAGATGCTCGAGAACAAGCGAGAACAGCTACCGCACAAGAAGCACGGCAGCATCCCCCTGTGAACGTTCGGCACATTAGCGGCAACGGCGATTTGAGCCCGACGGTGGTCGCGGCCGTTATCGCGGCGGTCGAGGAATTTCTCCAAGACGAGGCCGCGTCCGTGTCCCGCGCCATCGCCGGGTTCTCGTCGTGGCGGATGGCCTCCAGGGAGGTGGGCCGAGGATTCGGCGCCAATGTCTCGTGGCGAGGCCGCGACTGATTCCGGGCTCCCAGCAAATGACCGCAACGCCTATAAAGCTCAGCGACACGACGTTCAGGGACGCCCACCAGAGCCTTCTCGCCACGCGGCTGAGGACCGAGGACATGGCTCCCCTCGCCGCCGCGATGGACTCGATCGGGTTCTACTCGATGGAGGTCTGGGGCGGGGCAACATTCGACACGGCGACCCGATTCCTGGCCGACGACCCTTGGGACCGACTCAGGACGCTGAGGAAGCTGATCCCGAACACTCCCCTGTCGATGCTGCTTCGAGGACAGTCGCTCGTCGGGTATCGGACCTACCCGGATGACGTCGTCGACGCATTCGTCGAACGCTCCGCGGAGAACGGTATCGACATCTTCCGAGTCTTTGACGCCCTCAATTACGAGCCCAACCTCGAGCGTGCCGCCGCGGCGATCAAGGGCTTGGGGAAGCACCTGCAGCTCGCCGTCTGCTACACGGTGACCGACGAAGGACGAATGGGCGGTCCTATCTACAACCTCGACTACTACGTGTCCAAGGCCCGAAACCTCCGCGACATGGGTGCGGACAGCATCTGCATCAAGGACATGGGAGGACTGCTCGCGCCGTATGACGCTTACAAACTTGTTTCGACGCTGAAGTCTGAGGTCGACGTTCCGATCCAGCTTCACATGCACTACACGAGCGGGATGGCGTCGATGTCGGCGCTCAAGGCCGTCGAGGCGGGAGTCGACGTCATCGACGTCTGCCTCGCGCCTCTCGCGCTTCGAACGTCGCAACCGGCGGTCGAGCCGATTGTCACGTCGCTGATCGGGTCCGATCGTGACCCGGAACTCGATCTCGACGCGCTGCTCGATCTGGGCGACGAGCTGGAGAACGTACTCGTGAAGTATCGCCCCCAGATGGAGCCCAGAAAGTCCTCGGTTATCGACACTCGCGTCCTGAGTCACCAGATTCCAGGTGGAATGGCATCGAACATGGTTTCACAGCTAAGGGAGGCCGGCGCGCTGGACCGGCTGACCGAGGTTCTGATGGAGACGCCAAAGGCGCGCGCCGACCTCGGATTCCCGCCGCTCGTCACTCCGATGAGCCAGATGGTGGGCGCGCAGGCGGTCAACAACGTCGTATTCGGGCGTTACACGGTCATCTCAGACCCTGTGAAAGAGTACATCAGGGGAAACTACGGGTCCCCCGTCTCGGATGTCAGCCAGGAGCTGATCGACAAGGTCGCAGCCGAAGACGGAGGATCAATACCTCCGGCTCCGGGGCGGCCCGGAGCGGCGATCGACCCTGAGCTGGAAATTGCAAGGGACGCGGTCGCCGAGATCACCGACGACATAGACGACGTCCTTATCTACGCGCTGTATCCTCAGACTGGCGAACGTTTTCTCCGGATCAAGCACGGCCTTGAGCCGGTCCCGGAAGAGATGAAGCCGATTGCACCGCCGCAGGACGGCGTGGAGAGAACTGCGGCGGCGACAGGGGACGCGCCGGCCAGGAGCGCGAGGACGCGGCGCTTCAACGTCTACGTCGGAGACAGCTTCTTCGAGGTGGACGTCGACCCGGTGGGAGCGGCCGCGACACCGTCACCACCATCAGCAGCCTCTGCTACAGTCGCGGCCCCACCTCCCGCCATCCAACAGAGCTCTACGTCCCAAGTAGAGACCGCGGAGGGCGAGACGGCGATACAATCTCCGATGCCCGGAATCCTGCTGAGCCTCGCGGTCGACGTGGGTCAGGCGGTCAAGGCGGGCGACCCGGTGCTTGTACTGGAAGCCATGAAGATGCAGAACACAATCCCGTCGCCGGTCGACGGAACGGTCCAGTCGCTGCCGGTCGCCGCGGGAACGCAGGTTGCCAGGTACCAGGTGCTCGCAGTCATATCGTCCCAAGCTACAAGTTCATGACGCGGTGACATTCTGATGTCTTCGCAACCGAACAGAACAACCAGGAAAGGAGCCGAACGTGGCTGACAGTCAGATTATCGAGGCCGCCAAACAGCACTTCGGGGAGGTTGTCGCCCAGCAGCTCGAGCGGGTGGAACGCCTGAAGAATGAACCCGACTGGGTGGACTACTCAGCGGTCTCACCGGTCGTGGTCGGAATGCTCGGCGGCGATGGAATCGGTCCAACGATCAGCGCCGAGACTCAAACGGTGCTCGAACACCTCCTGCGGCCCGAGGTCGATAGCGGCAAGGTTGAGTTCAAGGTCATCGAAGGACTCACCATCGAGAACCGCGCCGAGCAGATGCAGTCGATTCCTGACGACGTCCTCGAGGCGATCAAAGGCTGTCACGTCACGCTAAAGGGCCCGACGCACACCCCTGAGCGTGGCGACGGCTGGCCGAACCTTGAGAGCGCGAACGTCGCCATGCGCAAGGAGTTGGACCTGTTCGCGAACATCAGGCCGATCCGGATTCCGTCAGAAGGTATCGACTGGACGTTCTTCCGTGAGAACACCGAGGACATGTACGCAGTTGGAAGCCAGGGCATCAACGTGACCGAAGACCTGGCGATAGACTTCAGGGTGATCACCTCGCAGGGATCCCGCAGGATCATCGATGCGGCCTTCGCGCACGCCCAGCGCACCGGTAAGGACCTTGTCACAATCGTCACCAAGGCGAACATCATCAAGACTACCGACGGCAAGTTCCTGGACATCGCGCGCGAGGTGTCAGAGAACTACCCGGGCATCGAGTGGGACGGCTGGTACATCGACATCATGACCGCCGCCCTCATCAATGAGGCGCGCCAGAAGGACTTCCAGGTGCTCGCCCTGCCCAACCTGTATGGCGACATCCTTACGGATGAAGCAGCACAGATTCAGGGCGGCGTCGGAACCGCTGGGAGCGCCAACGTCGGCAAGCAGAACGCGATGTTCGAGGCGATCCACGGCAGCGCTCCGCGAATGGTCGCAACCGGTCGGGCGCACTTCGCCGACCCAAGCTCACTGCTGAGGGCCGGCGCGATGATGCTCGAACACATCGGCTTCACCGACATCGGCTCGAAGCTCCACAAGGCTATCGACATCTGCGGCCAGTACGAGCGAAAGATCGTGATGACAGGGCGCGACACCGGCGCGACCAGCGCGGAGTTCGGCCAATACCTGATGGCCACGGTAGCCGATTCGACGGTCGAAGACCGGTGGCAGGAGTACGTCGATGCGACGGGCTAAGGCGCACCCGTCCGGCGACCACCTGTAACACGAAAACCGACTTGTAGGGGCGGTTCGCCAACCGCCCGCGACCGCGCAAATGCGCCGGAGGTCCACAGAATGGCAAGGAGCAAGGTAACTATCGTCGGCGCGGGAAACGTCGGCGCGACTGCGGCGCAGAGAATCTTCGATCGGGGTTACGCGGACGTAGTGTTGGTCGACATCGTAGAGGGTCTGCCTCAGGGCAAGGCGTTGGACATGCTGGAGTCCGGACCCGTCCTCGGATCGGATGCGGACGCGATCGGAACGAACGACTACGAGCCGACCGCCGGCTCTGACGTAGTCGTCGTCACCTCCGGAATCGCTCGCAGGCCGGGCATGAGCCGGGACGACCTGCTTCTGACCAACATGAAGATCGTCACCTCGGTTACGAAGGAGGTAGTGAAGCACTCGCCGGACTCGATCCTGCTCATTGTCACCAACCCGCTCGACGCGATGGTGCAACGCGCCTACCAGGTTAGCGGATTCCCCAAACACCGAGTCGTCGGCATGGCGGGTATCCTGGACACCGCGAGGTTCCGCACCTTCCTCGCCGAGGAGCTAAACGTCTCGGTCAACTCGGTCGAGGCCTACGTCCTGGGAGGACACGGAGACACCATGGTGCCCGTAACCGGCAGCACCACCGTCGGCGGCCGGCCGATCGCCCAACTTCTGTCGAAGGAGCGGATCGAAGAAATCGTCCGGCGCACGCAGGACGGCGGTGCGGAGATCGTCAACCTGCTGAAGACGGGCAGTGCATACTACGCCCCATCAGCCTCGATCATGCAGATGGTGGAGGCGATCCTGTTCGACCGGCAGGAGATCCTGCCGTGCACCGCATACCTCGAAGGCGAGTATGGCATCAACGGCCTCTACGTCGGTGTTCCGGTCAGGCTCGGCGCCCGTGGGGTCGAAGAGATCATCGAGTTCGAGCTCACGGCCGACGAGCAATCGGCGCTGGAAGGCTCGGCTGCGGCTGTCCAGGAGCTCGTCGACGTGATGGCGGAAAACTCGGACGACTGACACTGGTAACAGACTCGAAGTTCTCAGGGGCGGGTCTGGAACTCGCCCTCTGTCGTAGTATTGGGAAATGCGGTTTCCCTGGGCAAATACCCTACTCCTCATCTTTATCGCGCTGGACATGGTGTCCGGCCTTCTTGGGTTGATGTCTGGGTCTGAAGACCGCGCTATCTACATGCAGCTTCACAGAGTCGCCGGGTACGGAATCCTGGCGGTTCTCGTCTGGAAGACAGTAAACGTGGTGCGATCCCTACGATGGCCCCGAAGTGCATCGGTTCGGCTCGCTTCGATCGCGCTTTCGGCGCTTCTGATCGTTACCCTCGGTCTGGGTTTCGCATGGTCCCTATTAGGCTCATATCACTGGTGGCTCTTCAGCGGCGTTAGCTGGCACATCTACGTTGGGGCGGCCATCCTGCCGTTTTTGGCCTGGCACGCGTGGCACATGATGAGCGGGCATCCGATCGGGTTCTGGGCCGAACGCCGGCTTGCCCTCAGGGCCGGCGCCGCTGCCGCCGTCGGACTTGTCGGCTGGCAGTTGTCAGAGGGCATCGCGCGCGCGGCCGATCTCGCGGGCCACCGAAGGCGATTCACCGGCTCGTACAACGCCGGCGACTTCACCGCGAACGCGTTCCCGCGCGTATCGTGGCTGAACGACCGGCCACAACCGATCGAAGTGAGTACCTGGACGCTCCGCGTTACTGGCGAGGTAGACAGTGTGCTGAAATTGGGATACGAAGACCTCACCGTCGACGCCGATCTGCCAGCGACCATCGACTGCACCGGCGGTTGGCACTCCACCCAGACCTGGCGCGGAGTGCGGCTCGGCCAGATCCTCACGGAGGCAGGGCCGACCGATCCTGCCAGGAGCGTGGTCATCCACTCAGTTACGGGCTACTATCGCCGGTTCCCGATCGGAGAGGCCGACGGTCTGCTCCTCGCGACGGAGGTCACAGGCGAGACGCTGTCCCACGGACACGGGTTTCCACTCAGGCTCGTCGCACCCGGACGGCGCGGATTCGAGTGGGTGAAATGGGTCACCGAAATCGAGGTCAGCGACGCACCGTCGTGGTGGCAGCCCCCACTACCCTTGCAGTAGTGACTTCACCGCTTACGGCGACACGGCAAGCTCGCTGAGGAGTTTCTTGGTGGAGACGATATGGCGGTTGAGCCTCATCTCCTTGGGATCGATCCCTAGGGCCAGGCCGATGAGCTGCGGCAAATGAAGAATGGGGGTGTCGATCGGCGCCATCGGGCTGCTGGCCTTCGACGCCTGCGGCTGGTAGCCGTCGAGATTGAGGTGGCACAGCGGGCACGGCGTGACCATCGCGTCCGCTCCCCTGCTTTTCGCGTCCATTGTGTGCGTTGCGACCATCTTGAGCGAGTTGGTCTCGTTGATCGTGAGGATAGGGAACCCGCAGCAGAGGGTCTTCCCCGGGAAATCGACCACTTGCGCACCCACGGCCTCGATTACCCGCTCCAGCGAGTCTTCCCGCTCGGGATGCTCGTCGAACTTCAGGGCCGAGGTGGGCCTGACGATGTAGCAGCCGTAGAACGGCGCTAGCTTGAGACCCGGCAGTGGCCGGACGACCATCGACTCGAGCCTCCCTATTCCGACCTCTTCGACGATCACCCACAGCAGATGCTTGGGGTCGGCGGTACCGCTGTACTCGAGTCCCTCTTCAGCTAGGTCCTCGTTGATTGAAGCGCGATACTCGTCGTCCTGAAGCCGGACGTTGGCCTGAGACATCACGCCCTGGCAGGTCGAGCAGATGGTCAGGATCGGCTGGCCGGCTCGCTCAGCCATTGCGAACGTTCTCGCGTTGAGCGTGTCGCCGAGCCGCTCGTTCTTCTCCTGGAGGACGCCGGCACCGGTACATGACGCGCTTTGCATCGTCATGAGATCTAGCTCGATACCGAGCCGCCGACACACCTCGAGGGTCGACGAGTACAACTCCGGGCACGCGCCCCTCGAGACGCAGCCGGGATACAGTGCATACCTCATCGCTTGCTCTCTACCTTATCGAAGATTCTTCTGACGTTCTCGATACCGGGGATGCTCTTATGGATCAGCGGCGGGCGCTTTCCTGCGAGCTGAGCCCTTATTCCGACGGGAATCAGTTTGATCATTTCGCGGACGTTGGTGATTCCGTGGCTCTTGACGACTAGCTTGGTCTCATCGAGCCAACCACTATGCTCGACCGAGTCGGCGAACGCATTGGCGTGCCGCGCCCCAGTTGTCTTCGTGAATCCTTCGTCCATCGCGCGGTCGCGCAGGGCCATAATTCGACCCATCGGGTCCACACCCTTCGGGCAGACCTCGACGCACTGCATACATCGCGTGCAGTCCCATACACCCCCGTACTCGTTGAGGGCGCCGAGCCTCGAGTGGTCCGCGTCATCGCGCGGATCGCGGACGAATCTGTACGCCTTCGCAAGCGCCGCAGGGCCGAGGAAGTTCTCATCGACGTCAAGGACGGTGCAGTCGGAGACGCACGCTCCGCACATGATGCAGGCCATCACGCCTGTCAGGTGCTGCATGTCCTCCGCTGGGGCGATGTACTCAGTCTGAGGCTCGGGCCCCTCCGGCTGAAGCCACGGCTGTACGGCTCGGACCTTGCTCCAAAACGGGGCAAAGTCGACGACCAGGTCCTTTTGAACCTCCATGTTGCCCGCCGGCTCGACGACGATGGGGCCACCGTCCCGCGGCAGGGCATGGATGAGCAGCGTGTTGCAGGCGAGACCTGCCTGCCCGTTGATCCGCATCGCGCACGATCCGCAGATCGCACTTCTGCAAGAGCAGCGCAGTGCGAGGGTGCCGTCCACCTCCTCCCGAATCCGGATGAGGCCGTCCAGCACGGTGTTGGACTCCGTCATCTCCAGTTGGTATTCCTGGTAGTGCGCGACAGGCCGATCGGAGTCCGGATCGTATCTCCTGACTTTGAACGTAACTTGCATGCGGTGTTTCCTTGAGGTTAGTTGTGATCGCGAATAGCGGTCGGCGTCCGGGCTAGTAGCTTCGGACCTGTGGCTCCCACTGCGTGATCACGACAGGCTGATAGTCGAGCGAGGGCCCGTCCTCGGAATGCTTGACCAGGATGTGCCTCAACCACGACTCGTCGTCACGGTCCGGGAAATCCTCGCGGGTGTGAGCTCCGCGGCTCTCCTTGCGCTCTATCGCCGACAGGGTTATCGCCTCCGCGCAGTCGAGCATGAATCCGAGCTCCAGGGTGAAGATGAGGTTCGTGTTCCAGGTCTTGCCCTTGTCCTGGACGTAGACGGACTGGTATCGCTCACGGAGGTGGCGAATCGTCTCCAGGGCCGACTCCATTCCTGCCTGATTCCGATAGACGGCGAGGTGCTCATTCATCGCACTCCCGAGGTCGAACCTGATGTGGCCGAACATGTCGCCGTTCTTCTCATTGGTGAGGAGCCTCTGGACGTGGCCCTTCTGACCGTCAGCAGCGGAGTCGTCGATGTCTCTATGCGACTTGGAGCGCGCGATATCCGCGGCATGTTCCCCCGAACGCCTCCCAAATACCAGAGTGTCGAGGAGAGAGTTCGCGCCGAGCCGATTGCCCCCGTGAACGCTAACGCAGGCGACTTCGCCCGCCGCGTAGAGTCCGGGGAGATGGGTCTGGCCGTCAACATCGGTCTTGACGCCTCCCATCTGGTAGTGCATCCCAGGCCTGATCGGCACCGGTTCTTCGAGCAGGTCCACGTTTGCGAAGTCGCGGGCGATGTCGAGAATCTGCGTCAGGCGCTCGCGAATCTTGCGCTCGCCGAGGTGCCGCATGTCTAGCAACACGCACCCGTCGATTCCGCGTCCCTCGTTAATCTCCGTCTGTTCGGCGCGCGAAACCACATCGCGGGAGGCTAGCTCCATCATGTTCGGCGCATAGCGCTCCATGAAACGGTCACCCTCGGAGTTCAGGAGGTGCGCGCCCTCGCCTCTCGCCCCCTCGGTTATCAGCACCCCGCTGCCCTTGAGGGTCGTGGGGTGGTACTGAACCATCTCCATGTCCATCAGCGAGGCGCCGTTACTGTAGGCGAGCGCCATGCCGTCCCCGGTGCAGATCAGGGCGTTGGTCGACGGCTCGAAGACCCTGCCGAGTCCGCCGGCCGCGAGGATAACCGCCTTCGCGCGAATTACGTGGATCTCGCCGGACCGGATCTCCATCACGACCGCGCCGGCACACTCGCCGTCATCGACGATTAGATCGAGGACGAACCACTCCTCGTACACCCTGACGCCGGCTCGCATAGTCTGCTCGTATAGAACGTGGAGCATCGCTTGGCCGGTAAAGTCGGAGACAAAGAACGTCCGCGCCTTGCCCTGGCCGCCGAAAGCGCGCGTGCCCAGGCGGCCTTCGTCGTCTCGGCTGAATGTTACTCCAAAGTGCTCCATCTGGATGACTTCGGAACCCGCCTCGCGGCACATGATCTCGATCGCGTCCTGGTCGCCGAGGTAGTCGGACCCCTTCACGGTGTCATAGGCGTGGTCGTGCCAGTCGTCACCAGCATGCTCGAGTGCGGCGTTAATCCCACCTTGGGCGGCGTTGGAATGACTGCGAACAGGGTGTACTTTGGAGATGACAGCCACGTCGGCGCCATTCTCCTTGGCTGATAGCGCGGCCCTCATCCCCGCCAGCCCAGCGCCTACGATGAGTACGTCGTGAGAGTGCATTCAAGCCCACCTCTTGGGGTCGGGAATTCCGCAATCGAACATAGCACACGCCCTATGGTGCGTCTAGGGAGCGGGCCTGCCGGTAACCCAGAGCCTATCCGCCTCTATTGCAGTTGAAAATGTGGCTTCTGGCGGCTCTGGCTTTGGCGGCCTTCTTTACGTTTGCCAGGTGCCGGACGATTACTCGATGGAACATGGGTCTCGTGTAGATCATGCCCCCAAACCAGCCAAAGAACGGAAACCTGCTCCAGACGATCCGGCCGCTGTGCGTGAGGCGTGTTCCACCGTCGTCAGTCTCATCGAGGCTGAACTCCTCCTCGGCGAGGTGTAAGGGACCCTTCAGGTGCCTGAAACCGATCGTATTCGGAGGATCGAGCGTGACCTCCTCCACAGTCGTGTACGTGAACGGTCCTGCCTTTGTCTTGAACTCGACGGTCTTGACGTCTCCGTCCTCGGACAGGAGCTTCGAAGACTCGGCCGTGTCGCCGGGAATCCGCCCGCGCCGGAACGACGTCAGCATCTGGTACACAAGATCGCGCGGGGCGTCGATGATCACGGAGTGAGACTTGAGCTTTATCGGCTTTGCCACCGTTGAGGTCAACCAGTCGATTTGACCGCATCCGCAAAAGCGCGTATCCGGCTCGGGTCCTTGATGCCCCCGGTCTCAACGCCGCTCGATACGTCGACGCCCCACGGGCGGGACACGCGGATCGCGTCTGCGACGTTCTCTGGAGTCAGCCCGCCCGCGACGATGACCTGGTAGTCTTTTGCGATCTCTCGAGCAACCTCCCAGTCGAAGGTCGAGCCAGTTCCGCCGAGCCGACCCGCGATGTGCTTGTCCAGCAGCGCAAGATGCCCTGAGCTCGCGGTGGATTCGACCTCTCGGAGGACGGCTGCCACAGACTCGGACCGCTCCAGATCGTCTCTGACCTTAACCTGTCGGATCACCGGTACGGATAGCGCGTCCCAGAACTCCGGCGGCTCGTCTCCACAGAGCTGTGCATAGTCGAGTCCGCACTGCCCGGCAACGGAGTCGACGAACTTAGTCGGCTGGTTCGCGAAGAGACCGACGATGCTCGGCATCGGTCCGTCGCACGCGGCCCTGAACTGCGAGATCACCTCAGCGCCCTTCTCAGGTTGAAGCTGCCGCCGGACGCCCTCGACGAAGTTGAACCCAAGCAGGCTCGCCCCTGACTCCGTGGCTACGAGAGCGCTCCCGACGTCCCTCAATCCGCAGATCTTGAAAATGGTCACGTCAGCTCTCGAAGCTTCGCGCCGGGATCCGGCGCGGTTACAAGCGCATCCCCTATCAGCACGGCGGACGCGCCTGCCTCGCGAACCTTCTCCAGATCTTCAGGTGTCCGGAGTCCACTCTCGCTGACCAGCACGCAGTCCCCGGGAACGTCGGGCGCGAGCTCGAAGGTTGTCTCCAGCGTCGTGCGAAACGTCCTGAGATCTCGGTTGTTGATGCCAATTATCCTCGAGCCGACCGCGACCGCCGTGTCGAGCTCATCTCGATTGTGCACCTCAACAAGGCACTCCATGCCGTAGTCTTCGGCAAGCTCCTTGAGGCTCTCCAACTCCCGGCGGTTGAGCATGGACGCGATGAGCAGGATGGCGTCCGCGCCGATCGCCCGCGCCTCGTGTACCTGGTAGGGGTCGAAGATGAACTCTTTTCTGAGAACGGGAACACCGGCCGTATGGGCGACGGCGCCGGCCGCTTCGAGGTCGGCGGTGCTCCCCTGGAAGTGGTCCCGGTTCGTCAGGACGGAGATGGCGGCCGCGCCGTTTTCCACATATTGATTCGTCAGGTCGGCCGGATCGAGGTTTTCCCTGAGGACACCCCTCGACGGCGACGCCCGCTTCACCTCGGCGATGACCTTTGTCTTGGGCCCGACGAGCTTTCTGCCGAACTCCAGCGGGGCGTCCCGGTTCTCGATTCTCTCGATCAGGACTTCGACCGGCACTTCGGTTTTGACGCGTTGAACCTCCCGATTCTTGACGTCGACGATCTTCTTCAGGATATCCGGGGAGTCAGTTCGTACTACCATCGGGAGACTACTCCTGGACATCAATTCTAGCAGACGTTGCCCTCGATCAATTCGCCGACACTTTCTAGCATCGCGCGGTGCGGGTACGCGGAGAGCGTGTCGGCGGTTGTAGTACCGGACAGGACCCCGACGAAAGGCATCCCCGCGGAGTGAGCTGCCCGCGCGTCGACCTCGCTGTCGCCCACATAGACGACATCCGACAGAGACACTCCGAGCATCCGCGCCGCGGTCAGCAGGCCCTCGGGGTCGGGCTTGTGTCGCGAAACGTCCTCCCCTCCGACAATCCCGTCTACAGTGTCCAGCAGCCCTTTGCTGTCCAGGATCGACTCGATCCTGTAGCGGTACTTTGTAGACACGATCCCGATCGGAAGCCCAAGGCTCTTGACCGCGCGCAAGGTTGCCGCAGCATCCGGAAACAGTCGAGTACCGTCCTCCATGACCTGATCTGCCTTCTCCGTGAAGAGGCCGAGGAACTCCACGCCCCTGGCGCGCTGGTTCTCGCCGTGTAGGGCGACCAACGTCTCCGGCAGATACAGTCCCACTGTCTTCAGAATCCGGTCGTCCGAGCAGTCCGGAAGTCCCATCTCTTCGAGGGCATACCTGACGCAGGCCATGATACCGACAGATGAGTCCGCCAGCGTGAAGTCGAAGTCGAACAGGACCGCTCTCGTGTCGACGATCGCCGGGTGCAGCCGGATCATCACTCCAGCGACTGACTCAACTCGACGAGCGCATCGAGGCTTGAGCCTGCGTCGCCATGGTCGATAGACCGAGCGGCAAGCTCGACCCCGCCGCCAAGAGACTCGACCCGACCTGCCGCGACGAGCGCCGCGCCGGCGTTCAGAAGCACTACGTCGCGGGCGGGACCTGAATCTCCCGAGAGCACTGAGCGCGCAATCTGTGCACTGTGCTCCGAGTCCGACGCTTGAATCGACTCCGCTGTGGACCCTCTCAGGCCGACCTCGCCCGGCGTCACCTCAAACTGCGTCACCTCGCCGTCCTCGAGCTGCCATACCGTCGAAGGGCCGGTAATCGTCAGCTCGTCCATTCCGTCGGAGCCGTGGACGACCAGCGCCTTTGTACTGCCCAGGCTCCCGAGGACGCGTGCCATCCGCTCTGCCATCGCCGCATCCGCGACGCCGATGAGCTGCCGGTCTGCGTTGGCGGGATTGGTGAGCGGACCGAGGATGTTGAACACCGTCCTGATCCCTATCTCGCGCCTCGGACCAGCCGCGAACCTCATCGAAGGATGGAATCCCTGAGCGAACATGAACCCAAATCCGACTTCGTTAAGGCATCGCGCCACAGACTCCGGCGAGAGGTTTATGTTAACACCCAGCGATTCCAGGACGTCTGCCGATCCAGTCGACCCGGACATCGCCCGGTTGCCGTGCTTGGCGACCTTGACGCCAGCGCCGGCCACGACGAACGCTGCCGTCGTCGAGATATTGAAGCTGCCGGAGCCGTCCCCTCCAGTCCCGCAGGTGTCAACGAGAGGGCCGTCCACCTGGACGTGCAGCGACTTCTCCCTCATCACCCGCGCCATGCCGCTGATCTCATCTACGCTTTCGCCCTTGATCCGAAGCGCGGTAACCAACGCACCGAACTGCGCGGGCGTGGCCTCGCCGGTCATTATCTCTTCCATGGCGGCGGCGGCCTCGTCTGTGGACAGGTCTCGGCCGTCGACAACCGCCTGTATCGCGTCCTGGATCATTGTCGACCTCCTGTTTGAGCGGCCTCAGCCGGCATGTCGAGGAACCTTCGTAAAATGTCCTTCCCCACCTTGGTCATGATCGACTCGGGATGAAACTGGACCCCCTCGATCGGATGCGTCTTGTGACGGACACCCATTACGAGGCCGCTGTCGGTCCACGCAGTGACCTCCAGGTCATCGGGCATATCCTCACGATATACGGCGAGCGAGTGATACCTGATCGCTTCGAAGGGATTGGGAAGTCCATCGAACAAGCCCTTGCCGTCGTGGTGGATCAACGACATCTTGCCGTGCATGATCTCGCCGGCGCCTCCGACGGTGCCCCCGAAGGCGTGTCCGACGCACTGGTGTCCCAGGCAGACCCCAAGCGTCGGGAGCCTCGGTCCGAAGTGCCGGATCACGTCGTTCGAGATCCCTGCCTCAGCCGGACTGCATGGGCCCGGGGAGATGACGATACGCTCGGGAGCCATCCCTTCGATCTCCTCGATGGACGTTTCGTCGTTGCGCGCTACGGTGACCTCCGCGCCGAGCTCGCACAAGTACTGGAAGAGGTTGTAAGTGAAGCTGTCATAGTTGTCTATCAGCAGTATCACAGTGAGTCCCCTTTGTACTCGGTTTGAGTGCTATTCAGCCCGGCGAGTAGTCCGTTCGTCCTTCGACAGGCTCAGGATGAACGGATCACTTGCACCGTCAACTTCCATTCCGCAGAGCGTAATCGGACAATCGCGCATCGCTGTTCGATAGTGATCTACTTGTATCTGAGTCTCAAGGCAACGCGTTTGCAAGGTGTTGCACTTCGTTTGTGAGTTTAGGTATTCCACTGGCAGCTACCCGGAGTCAAAGCGCGCTCGTTCATACGTCGACGGCCTGCTCGGCCTCGTCGATGGCGGTGAGGATCGCATTAGCCTTGTGCAGCGTCTCCATGTACTCAGACTCAGGATTCGAGTCGTAGACTATCCCGCCCCCCGCCTGGACATGGGCGACGCCGTCCTTGACCACGAGCGTCCGGATCGCGATCGCCGTGTCCATATTTCCTGAGAAGTCGAAATAGCCGACCGCTCCAGCATAGACACTGCGCCGGTCCGGCTCCAACTCGGCGATAATCTCCATCGCGCGGATCTTGGGCGCGCCCGAGACCGTCCCCGCGGGGAAGCAAGCTCTGAGAGCGTCGTAGTTCGAATAGCCGTCCTCAAGCTGGCCGGTGACGTGCGACACGAGGTGGATCACGTGCGAGTAGCGCTCGATGTCGAGGATCTGTGTCACTTCCACGGTCCCGGGCTTCGAGACCCGCCCTACGTCGTTGCGGCCGAGATCCAGGAGCATTATGTGCTCGGCCCGCTCCTTCTCGTCGGTCCTCAGCTCCTCTTCAAGCGCGAGGTCTTCTGCCTCATCCATTCCGCGCCGCCGGGTCCCGGCAATTGGATGAACAGCGATCTGGCCGTCCACGACCTGAACGAGCAGCTCCGGCGACGCCCCAACGATCTGAAATCCGTCGAGGTCGAGATAGTACATGTACGGCGAAGGGTTGATCGCGCGAAGTGAGCGATATATCTGGAACGGATGCGCAGACGTCGGACGCGACATCCGTTGTGCCACGACGGTCTGGATCACGTCGCCGGCGATGATGTACTTCCGGGTCTTCTCGACCATTGCGTCGTACTGCTCACGTGTCATGTTGAACTCAACCGCGGCATCCGTCGGCTGGTTCAAGTCGGGTTCCGGAAGCTGCGGGGGAGCATTCAGTCGGCGGATCACGTGGTCGATCCGACCAACCGCGTCCTCGTATGCACTTCTCGTATCTCCCGTCAGGTGCACGTGGCTGACCACCTTGATCTTGTGGCGAAGGTGGTCGAAAACGAGATACGTCGTCGACAGCATGAAGATCGACTCCGGCAGATTGAGCGGATCTTGCTCCGGCGTCGGAAGCCTCTCGAAGTAGCGTACCGCGTCGTAGGAGATGTATCCGACCGCGCCCCCATTGAACTTGTCGAGATGTTCGACGCCAGCCAGCTTGTATCTGGACAGCATCTCTTCCACGGGATTCAGAGGATCGATCTCGCCAAACTTCTCGTGAGGCCCAGTCTTTACGATCTCGAGCGGGTCGGTGCCGATGAAGCTGTACCTCGCGATTCGCTCGCCGCCTTCGACGCTCTCCAGAAGATACGAGTAGTTCCCGTGGGCGACCTTGAGGTAGGCCGATACCGGCGTCTCCAGGTCGGCGTTAATCTCCCTGTAAACTGGGATCAGGTTCGCGTCCCCGGCGTACGCCTCGACCTGATCCAACGGCGGATAGTACATTTTTCAGTTCTCCTCCGAATTGTCAGTTAGGCAAAACAAATCCAACCCGCTCCTTCATTTCCTGAAGCTTTGGATCGCACGCCTCGCGGGCTCGGTCAGCACCCACCGTAAGTAGCCTGTCGAGCTCCGCGGCGTCGTCCATCAGCTTGAAGTAGCGTTCGCGGATCGGCGCCAGCGTCTCGATGACGACCTCCGCCACGCCACGCTTCAGGTCGCCGTAGCCCCGCGCGGTTGCAAAGTCGTTCAACACGTCGGCGTCCGACCTCCCCGTCACACCTCTATAGATCTCGAGCAGGTTGTTCACCCCTGCCTTGCTCGGATCGTCGCTGAAAGCGATCTCGTTTCCGGAGTCGGTTACCGCTCGCATGAACGATCGCTCGATCTCTTTCGGCTCGTCCAAGAGGCGCACCGCGTGACCCCGGATGTGAGAGAAGCTCTTGGACATCTTGACCTGCGGATCGTTCAGTCCCATCACCCTGTCCCCGACGTCCGGGATTATCGCCTCGGGTACGACGAACGTCTCGCCGTACAGGCGGTTGAACCTCATCGCGATGTCGCGAGAAAGCTCGACGTGCTGACGCTGGTCGTCCCCGACGGGAACCTCGTGTGCGCTGTACAGCAGGATGTCTCCCGCCATCAAGACCGGATAGTCGAGCAGACCGGTCGAGACCCGCTCCTTGCCGGCGGCCTTGTCTTTGAACTGGGTCATCCGCTCCAGCCAGCCGACCGGCGTGACGCAGTTGAGGATCCAGCACGCCTCCGCGTGGGCTGTGACGTGGCTTTGAACGAACAGCGTGCTCTTTTCCGGGTCGATGCCGCAGGCGAACAGCACGGCCGCCAGCTCACGCGTTTGGCGTCGCAGGTCGTCTGGCTCTATGTCGATCGTAATTGCGTGAAGGTCCACGATGCAGAAGAAGTTCACCTTCTCGTCCTGCCGGGCGACCCAATGCTTGAACGCGCCGAGGTAGTTCCCTAGTTGAGGGTCACCACTAGGCTGTACTCCACTGAAGACGCGCCGCCGCGTCGACTCTTGATCTGAACGCACAAGTATCGCCGATGCCTGCGTACTCATCGCTCCCCTCCGTTCGATTCCAGATTGGACCTCGCCTTAACTGCGACAAAAAAAACCCGTCCCTCAAAGGGACGGGTTGGGAAACCGTGGTGCCACCCTACTTCGTCGTCGCCATACCGGCTACGACCTCTCTCAGGCACGGAGGCAGGGAGCCTCAATGCCCCGGGCCTTGATAACGGTGCCCTTTCCGGCCAAGCCTACCATCTGCGGCAGCGGACTTCGGTTGGCGGCTCCCAGGTCCATTCGTCCCCCTCGCAAGCGCCGGCTCTCAGCTTGCCCGGCTCTCTGAGGCTCCGACTGGAGGACTACTAGTCCTGTTCTCAGCCTTTGTTGGTTAAGTTACCTTCAAGTATATGGACGGGTTTTTCTCGATGTCAAGGAGAGCTACTCGTCTGATGCGAGCGTTCCCGCCTGCGCCCAATTCTCCCGCGGCACGTCCTCGAAGATCACGAAAGTGGCCTCCGCAGGGGCTTTTCCGATGTTGACGACAGCGTCGGTTATGGCCTTCGCGAGCTGCTGTTTCTGCTCGTGCGTCCGGCCGGGCCACATCTCAACTCTTACGATTGGCATTCGCTGCACCTCTCTGTGCTCACTAAAGTCAGGACTTGAACAGTGGGATGACTCGATTGAGGACTTCGACGCCCACGTCGTACTTGGACATCAGTGGAAGTCGGTCTACCGCTCCCTCGCGGTCGAGAATGATGACACGGTTGTTGTCCGACGCGAATCCGGCGTCCTCGGCGGTGACGTCGTTCGCGACGATCAGATCGAGACCCTTCGAGACCAACTTGTTCATAGCGTTCTCTATCAGGTCTTCGGTCTCGGCGGCGAAACCGACCTTGACCAGCGATTCACCGGAAAGTCCGGCGATCAGGTCAGGGTTCTTGACCAGCTCGATCGACCAGCTATCGGCGTCGCCCTTCTTGACCTTGTGGTCAGCAACGTGCTCGAGGCGCCAGTCCGCTACGGCGGCCGCCATTATGACCGCGTCGGCATCGGAGCACTCGCGTACCAGCGCTTCGCCCATCGACAACGCGGACCTCACCCTCTCGACGCGGACTCCGGTTGGCTGGTCCAGGGCCGTCGGCGCCGCGACCAAGACCGCATTGCCTCCCCGGTCGCGAACGGCCTCGGCGATCGCGTAGCCCATCTTGCCTGACGAGTGGTTCGCGATCATCCGGACCGGATCGATCGCCTCCTGCGTCCCTCCCGCGGAGACGACGATCTTCCGACCATGGAGGTCTCCGCCCTCGCCCAGCACCGTACTGATATGGCCGAGCAGGTCCGCGGTCTCCAACAGCCTCCCCCTCCCGATGAGTCCGGACGCGAGACGGCCATCAGCCGGCCCCGCAACGTGGATGCCTCGATCGATCAACGTCTCCACATTCACTTGAGTGGCCGGAGACTCGAACATGTTGGCGTCCATCGCGGGGGCAACCAGGACCGGCGCGCGGGTTGCCAGAACCGTCGCAGAGACCGGGTCGTCCGCCATACCGTGGGCTATCTTGGCGATCATATTCGCGGTAGCCGGAGCAACGACCACGATGTCCGCACGCTCGGCGGCGGCAACGTGGTTTATGCTCAGTTCGGACTGCGGCTCGAAGATGTTGGTGACGACCGGTCGATGAGTGATCGCGGCGAAGGTCAGCGGGGTCAGGAACTCACACGCAGCCGGGGTCATTAGCACTTCGACGCTGGCGCCTGCCTGGACGAGCTTGCTGGCGAGGTCCACCGCCTTGTAACAGGCGATCGACCCTGAGACTCCAAGCACAACGCTTTTCCCATTGAGGTTGCTCATGACTAACGCCTGTCGGAGTTCATGTCGTAGACGATCCTTAGGCCGGTGAGCGTAAGGTCGGGATCGATGAGGTCAAAGACCCCCGCTTCCTCTGCGACAACGTCTGCGAGACCGCCGGTGGCAACTACTCTTGAGCTCTCCCCAAGCTCTCGCCTGAACCGGCCAACCATCCCCTTCACGAGCTCGGCGTAACCGAGAACGAGCCCCGCCTGTAGAGCGTGAACCGTGTTCTTGCCGATCGCCGTCGGGGGCGCCGCGAGCTCGACGCGGCGCAGCATCGCGGTTGCGTGGAATAGCGAATCTGCAGCGATCGAGATTCCCGGCGCGATCGCTCCTCCGAGATAGTCCCCACGATCCGTCACGGCATCGAACACGGTTGCGGTACCGATGTCGACCACGATGACCGGCCCTCCGTACATCTGAAACGCCGCGGCCGCATCCACGATCCGGTCGGCTCCAACGTCGCGTGGGGGATCGTACAGCACGCGAATCCCTGTCCGCGTCCCCGAGCCGACCTCGAGCGGTTCGATGCCAAAGTAGGTTCTCGCCATATTACTGAAGCTGGGAGTCAGAGGTGGGACTACGCTGCACATCGCGATCGCGGTGACGTCCGACATCGATACGCCTTGCAGGGGAAGCAGCTGGTTGACGGCCAGGGCGTACTCGTCGGGCATCTTCCGCGTGTCGGTGGACATCCTGAATGTCGCCTTGAGTTCGTTGCCGTCGAACACACCGACGGTGACATTTGTGTTACCTATGTCGACTGCGAGCAGCAATTCGATGACCAGTGACTTCTACGTAGATGTTCGGGATCTGCTGGACAAAGAGTGGTACCGGTCAGAATGTCTCACGAGAGGCCTATCCGTACGTTCCATAGTCGTGAGTTACACAGTATGAGCGGAATTCATGATTTGGGCTCGCAAGGAAGACGCTGTCCATCCTGTTAATCTATGTGACCTCTATTTCAAGGCAGGTACGACCTCTTCGCAGAACAGTCGGAGCGAAGACGCGATCTTATCCGGCGGAATCTGTTCCCCGGCGTTGAACTCTGCAACGACGCCCGACAGGCTCAGTTTGTCCCGCATCTGACCAAGTTGTTCGACGACCATTTCGGGCGTGCCGACGGCGACCTTTTCCTGCTTCACTTCGTCCCACGTTATTTGCGCGAGCTGTGAGCTTCGCTCGGCCCTCTCCTCACGCGGATCGGTCCCGGCTCTGGATATCGAGTTAGCGAGTTGGGCGCCGAGCCGCTTGAACTGCTTCATGAAGCTCTCCTCAGGGAGCGTCACAGCCTCCTCCTCGGTCTCTCCGACGTACACCGGTACGCGGAGCGAGACGTCGACCGGCCCTTCGTGACCCGCGGCCTTCCAGGCGTCTTTATGCTGCGCGATCTGCTCAGCGACCTGCGAAACTCCGAGCCCTCGGACGCCGATAAAAATTGGGTATCCAAGCTCCCCGAGTACGGTGAACGTATCCGTCGTCGTCGCCGCGATCCTGAACGGAGGATAGGGCTGCTGGAATGGCTTTGGCGTCAAGCATACGTCGTCGTAGGAGTAGTACTCGCCGACGTAACTGAACCTCTCTGAGCCCCATGCGGTCCTGATGATCTGGAGATACTCGTAAAACCTGTCTCTGCTCTCACCGTACGCGATGCCGTACCCCTCGTAGGAACCGGGGAAGCCGCTCCTGCCGACGCCATACTCGAAGCGGCCCTGGCTCACCTGATCAAGGGTCGCAGCCTCCTCGGCCATTCGTATCGGATTGCCAAGTGGAATGACGTGAACGGCGGTGCCGATCTTGAGTGTACTGGTTCGTCCTGCGATTGCCGCCGCGAGCACGAGCGGAGCCGACAGCACCGACCTCTGAGGGTTGAAGTGCGACTCCGCGAGCCAGACCGCGTCGAGTCCGAGAGACTCTGCCTCCTCTACGTGGGCGAAGCCTTCACTGAAGGCGTGTGCCTGAGACAGGCCCGGCCTGGTGTGAAACTCCATGAACGAGCCGAACTCCAACGCAACCTCCGAGGCATCGTGGTCTGACCTGCCCAAGACTACGCCCTGTGTGATTGAGGGTCAAGGCGAGGGGGAGTAGTAGTCCCAATGGGCGATTGACGCCAAGTTTCATAGACAACAACAATGTTCGGTGGATCAGTCGGGAGCACTGGAACTACGGACAGGGGAAGGACCCGAATGCAGGATACAACGGGCGGCCCTATTGTAGTCGCACAGGGGATTCACAAGACCTACAGCAGTGGCAAGGGCGTGAACGTTCATGCACTGAGGGGTATCGATATTTCCGTCGAGCGGGGCGAGGTCGTCGGGATCATGGGCCCTAGCGGATGCGGTAAAACGACGCTGCTCAACTGTCTATCCGGTCTGGACAGCGTGGACGAGGGCGAGATCGCCATTGGCGGCGTCGCGCTGCATGGTCTGGACGACGACAGCCGCACGGACTATCGCGCGCGGCACATGGGGTTCGTCTTCCAACTATACAACCTCCTCCCGGTGCTGAGCGCTGTCGAGAACGTCGAACTTCCAATGCTCGTCAGCGGGGTGAAGTCGGCGCAGGCGCGAAGTCGCGCAATGGAGTGCCTCGAGATGGTGGGCCTCGTCGACTGGGCGTCCCATCGGCCGGCGGAGTTGTCAGGCGGTCAGAGACAGCGTATCACCGTCGCGAGGGCGCTCGTCAACGAGCCCGATATCGTCTGGGCCGATGAGCCGACCGGGGACCTCGATTCGGAGACCGCCCAGGAGATCATGGACCTGATCGTCGAACTCAATCGGCAGAACCGGCAGACGTTCATCATCGTCACTCACAGCCGAGAGATCGGTGTGCAGTGCGACCGGGTCGTTCGAATGCGTGACGGTCGGGTCGAACAGTCGCCGTCTGCCCCTTAGATAAAGCCCCGTATCCGGGCCACCTCCGCAACGCGACCGACGCCGATGCCGAAAGCGGCGTCCCTATAGGTCAGGCCATCTTTTAGAGCGGTCTCCCGCACCTCGCGGTATGCCTTCGTAATGATCGCATCCAGCTCCGTGTTTACCTCGTCCAGCGTCCACCTGTGCTGGTAGAGATTCTGCGTCCACTCGAAGTAGGACACGATCACTCCACCGGCGTTAACGAGGATGTCTGGGACAATCGTTATACCCCGGTCAGCGAGTATCTCGTCAGCCTCAGGCGTCAACGGATGATTGGCGGCTTCAACGACGAGCTTCGCCTTGACTCTCGGCGCATTCCCCTCGTGGACGACGCGGTCGATTGCCGCTGGAATCAGGACCTCGCAGTCCAGCTCCAGCAGCTCCTCATTGTCCACGTCCTCGGCACCGTGAAATCCCACAACGGTGCCTGATTCCCTCTGGTATTCCAGCAGTGCCGCGACGTCGATGCCTCTGTCGTTGTGGACGCCGCCGTTGACGTCGGACACGCCCACCACCTTGCATCCGAGCTCTTCCGCTAGTACTGCGGTCCACGAGCCTACGTTCCCGAATCCCTGCACCACGATCCGAGCGCCGATCGGGTCCATTCCATGGTCCACAGCCGCGCTGCGTGCGACGAAGACCGTACCCCGTCCGGTCGCCTGCTCTCTCCCGATCGACCCGCCGAGCTCAACAGGCTTTCCGGTGACTATCCCCGGCGTGTAGCCGTGAATCTGTCCGTAGGCGTCCATCATCCACGCCATGGTCTGCGCGTTGGTGCCCAGGTCGGGCGCCGGAATGTCCCTGTTCACCCCGATGAGATGCTGGATATTGGTCGTGTAGCGGCGTGTGAGCCGGTTGAGCTCGTCGGTGCTGAGCTTAAGGGGATCGCACTGCACGCCCCCCTTCGCACCGCCGAACGGGATGTCCACAAGCGCGTTCTTCCAGGTCATCAGCGACGCCAGCGCCCTGACCTCTTCCTGATCGGCGTCCGGGTGGAAGCGCACACCTCCCTTGTATGGTCCGCGGGCGCCGTTGTGCTGGACTCTGTAGCCGTTGAACACTTCTATCGAGCCGTCGTCCATTCTGACGGGTACCGAGACGCGCAACTCCCGCCAGGGACTCCTCAGAAGGTCACGCACGCCGCCCGGCAGCCCGAGCCTCTCGGCGGCCCTGTCGAAGAAGACGTTAACCTCGTCGTATGTTGAAGGCTGCGCGGTCGTAGTCAATTGAACTCCTTAATCGCCGCCGCAGAGGTCGCGAGTAAACGTCTCGCTCCACCACGACGCTGTGTGTCGCCAAACGATTTGGTTCATCCGTTCCCAACGTCTGTGACGTTCTCCCAGAGGCATCTCCAAAGCTTCGTAGAGCGCCTCAGCCATCCCGTCGGCGTCAAACGGATTGACGATGACCGCGTCGTTCAGCTCCGCGGCCGCGCCGGCAAATTGCGAGAGAACCAGGACTCCCGGTTCGTCGACCTGCGACGCGATGAACTCCTTGGCGATCAGGTTCATTCCATCCCTCAGTGGGGTCACCATGTTGACGTCCGCATCCCTGTAGAACGCCGCCAGGTCGGACTGCGAGAACTGCCGATACAGGTACCTCACCGGGACCCAGCTTCCTTCCGAAAAGCGACCGTTGATTTGACCTGTCAACCGCTCCACCGCCTCGCGTTCACGGATGTACTCTGGGACTCGGGCCCTGGACGGGTTGGAGATCTGAACGAACGTTACCTTTCCGTGAAGCTCCTTGTGATGGTCGAGCATAATCTCGAAGGACCGCAGCCTGTGCGGGATCCCCTTCGTGTAGTCGAGCCTGTCGATGCCGACGATGACTTTGACTTCCTCGGGTAGGCCCAACATCCCCCTGAGCGATAGATCTGATGCCAGTGCGCCCTTCCTGAACGCACCAGGGTCAATACCAATTGGATAGGCGCCTACCGTGGTTGTCCTTCCTCGGTACTCGAAAGTCGAGCCATTCCAGTTGCCACCCAACACAGTCCAGAGCGAGTCGATCAGGTTCCGCTCATAGCGACGCGTGTGGACGCCGATCAAATTGTAGCTGACCAGGTTCGATAGCAGCTCCTCCACCCAGGGGAGAGTCGTCAGCACGTCGTGCGACGGAAACGGGGTGTGAAGGAAGAAGCCCAGTCTCCCCTCCCAACCCATTTGCCTGAGTTCATGCGCGAGCGGAATCAGGTGATAGTCGTGAACCCAGACGACGTCGTCCTTGTGGATGACGGACATCAGCGTACGTGCAAATCGACGGTTGACGCGCCTGTATGTCCGGTACGTGTCGTGGCGAATCTGCGTTCGTTCGATGAAGCTGTGAAGGAGCGGCCACAGCGTGCGGTTCGAGAACCCGGTGTAGAACAGATTCGCCTCGTCGTTCGTCAAATCGATGGTCGCGAGCTCGACGGGACCATTCGACGCCGAGACAGAAGGGCCTGTCTGCAGTCTCCTGGGCGCGGTACGTCCGCTCCATCCCATCCACAGACCGCCGGTCCGAATGAGCGACGCGCGCACGGCGCTAACGAGTCCACCCACCGCGCCCGCACCCTTCACGGACGGATCGAGATCAGTCGCGGAAGGAACTCGATTCGAAACCATCACAAGCCGCCGCATACTCGCATCTTAGTTGGGGTCAGGGGTCAACGCCCCGTGGACAGGGTCTTTCGATTATCTGAGAAGCAGGCTCTTAAGCCAGACAACTAACCCCCTCTCCCTCTGGGAGAGGGCTGGGGTGAGGGTGATTGACGCCGATTCCCTCTCACCAAGTCAAACAATCGAAAGACCCTGGCCCGGTGGATGATCAGGTTTGAGTACCTGATAGCGCCATGCTATACTCGGGACTGAACCCAGTACGAGGGAATCCGAGACTTGCTTCACACAGAATTGGCCGCCATTTGCGCTTGTAACATCCCCGCCTCCGCACCGCGTTAGGCAGGTTGTCCACAACCCTAGCGGATACGGCCATTCGCTGATGGCCACCGCACCACACGAGCCTCCATGCCAACGCAACGCGTTCGGACATGGGGCTTTTTGATTCCGGCAGTTCGCCTTGACGGCATTCCGGTGTCGAGTCCGACAGGCAAATCGGCAGACCCAATCGGAGGAACGTAATGACAACAACTCAAGTGCGGCCGTTGACCCCCTACCAGGTCCGGAGATACAGCCGCCACATCATCATGCCCCAGGTCGGCAGCGCAGGTCAGCGCAAGCTGATCGACTCGAAGGTCCTGATCATCGGAGCCGGAGGACTCGGTTCCCCGATCGCGATCTACCTGACACTTGCCGGTGTGGGAACCATCGGAATCGTCGACTTCGATACGGTTGACGTCACCAACCTCCAGCGCCAGGTGCTCCACTACGACGGAGACATCGGGAAGTCGAAGGTGCAGTCGGCGGTGGAGACCCTCAACGCCTACAACCCCGAGACCAACGTAATCACCCACGAGGCGCCGCTTAACTCCGACAACGCGATGGAGATCGTCCGGGACTACGACATCATCGTCAACGGCGCCGACAACTTCCCAGCCCGGTACCTCGTCAACGACGTGGCCTATCTTGCCGGCAAGCCGCTGGTGGACGGCAGCATTCTGCTCTTCGACGGCATGGCTACGGTGTTCCTGCCCGGCAAGGGCTGCTACCGCTGCCTGTTCCCGACCCCTCCGCCTCCCGGCGAGGTCCCAAGCTGCGCCGAGGCCGGAGTGCTCGGAATGCTTCCCGGAATGGTGGGGACGATACAGGCCACCGAGACCGTCAAGCTGGTCCTCGGCATTGGAGACTCACTGTCCGGGCGTCTCCTGCTGATCGACGCGCTGGACATGGACTTCCGAACGGTCAAGCTCCGCCGCAATCCTGACTGCCCGCTCTGTGGGGACAACCCCACAGTGACCGAGCTGATTGACTACGTCGCCTTCTGCGGCGGCGCACCGCTAACCGGCTAGCCCGGAACTTCATTTCATCGAACACCCGCTACGGCGGAGGCGACAGGAAAGTCGCGAGGAGGAACCAATGTCAGAGAGCGTAGCCCACCCGGAATCCATCGTCACAACTGAGTGGGTCGCCGACAATCTCGGCGATCCGAACGTCAGGCTGGTAGAAGTCGACGTCGACACCGAAGCCTACGATCAAGGCCACATTCAGGGCGCGGTCGGCTGGAACTGGGCGACCCAGCTCAACGACGGCCTGACCCGAGACATCCTGACAGGCGAACAGATCGAGGAGCTGCTGGGAGCGTCTGGCATCAGCTCCGACACGACGGTCGTCCTGTACGGAGACAACAACAACTGGTTTGCCACTTACGCCTTCTGGCAGTTGAGGATGTACGGTCACGCCGACCTGAAGATCATGGATGGCGGACGTCAGAAGTGGATCGCTGAGGACCGTGCGCTGACGACGGACGCGACGTCCGTTGACTCGGAGTCGTATTCAGCGTCTGACCCGGACCCCTCGATACGAGCGACCAGGGACTACGTCCTGGGTGTCGCATCGACAAGCAACAACACCGGCCTCGTGGACGTCCGGTCGCCGGACGAGTTCAACGGGACGCTGCTCGCGCCTCCGGCCTTTCCTCAAGAAGGCGCGCAGCGTGGGGGGCACATCCCCGGTGCTGCGAACATTCCTTGGTTGACTGCCGTCAATGATGACGGGACATTCAAGTCTGTCGAAGAGCTGCGCGAGATCTACGGCGGGAGGGGAATCACCGACGACGGGGAGACGATCGCCTACTGCAGGATCGGCGAGCGAAGCTCGCACACCTGGTTCGTCCTGTCGCAGATCCTGGGGTACAGCAAAGTCCGCAATTACGACGGCTCGTGGACGGAGTACGGCTCCATCGTCGGGGCCCCCATCGAGAGATAAGGCCAACGAATTTCCGCCCCAACCCTCGCCAATGATGGGTGATGGTTGGGGCCTGCTCCAACGAAGTCCATGCCAAGGGTGACGGTGATCAACTGCCGTCGCCCGTCAGCCACCTGCTACAATTCAGACGCTAGTCGGGCCAACGTAGCTCAGTGGTAGAGCAGCGGTTTCGTAAACCGCAGGTCGGCGGTTCGAATCCGCCCGTTGGCTCCAGTATCACAGCCGCCAGGTTGTGCCGCCCGGGTTGTCTTCGAGGCTGACGCCGAGGTCCGACAGGCGACCGCGGATTGCATCGGCGATTGCGAACTGCCTTGCAGCCCTGAGCTCCGAGCGGACGTCGACCAGAATCTGGATGAACGGCTCCACCCCCGCGCCGGACGACGCAGGCTCCTCCAACGTCAGACCGAGGACGCCGCTCAGTGATTCCAGGATCGACTGCGCTTCGGTTACGTCCCTGCCTTCGTCTCGGGCGCGATTGATCTCCCTAGCCAAGTCGAACAGCGTCGCGAGCGCCCTGGGCGTGTTGAGATCGTCGTCCATCGCCTCGATGAATCGCTTCTCGAACGCCTCTGCGTCAAGCGATAGACCGTCCCCAGACTCTGCCGATACAGCCTGCCGGAGCCGTTGAATCGCCCGTTCCTGGCCTCGGACGCTCTCTTCGCTGTAGAACAGCGGCGACCGGTAGTGCGAGCTCAGGAAGAACAACCTGAGAGCCTGCGGATCGTACGCCTCGAGGGCCTCTGGGAGCGTGATGATGTTGCCCAGCGACTTGCTCATCTTCTCGGTCCCAAGCCGGAGCATCCCGTTGTGAAGCCAGAACCGCGAGAAGGGCATCGTATCGGTGAGCGACTCGGACTGCGCGATCTCGTTTTCGTGATGCGGGAACACGAGGTCTTCTCCGCCGCCGTGGATATCGATCGTCTCCCCTAGGTATTTCATGGACATTGCGCTGCACTCGATGTGCCAGCCCGGTCTCCCCTCCCCCCAAGGGCTATCCCAGGCGGGCTCACCGGGCTTCTGAGACTTCCAAAGAGCGAAGTCCAGCGCGTCCTCCTTGCGCTCGTCGACCTCGATCCGCGTCCCCGACAGGAGGTCGTCGATGCTCCTGTGGCTGAGCTTCCCGTAGTCGTCGTCTCGCCTGACCCTGAAGTAGACGTCCCCATCCACGGCATACGCGTACCCCTTCTCGATCAGGCCCCCGATGATCTCAACGATCTGTTCAATCTCCTCGGTTGCCCTGGGATACTCGTGAGCCGGGATAACGTTGAGCTCGCTCATCGCCTCGACATACTCGCGGATGTTCTCGTCCGCGAGATCGGAGACCGAAACCCCCCGCTCCCGAGCAGCGACAATCATCTTGTCGTCGATGTCGGTGAAGTTCTGGACGTGGAGAACGTCGAATCCCTTGTACTCCAGGTAGCGGCGGACCACGTCAAAGGCGACGGAGGACATCGCGTGCCCGATGTGGGACGACGAGTACGGAGTGATCCCGCAGACGTACATCCGGACCGTACCGTTCGGCGAGTCGAAGTCGCGAACCTGACCTGTAAGGGTGTCGTAAAGTCTCATTCTCTCGTTATGGTGGCGATGGCGACGCAACAGATCCCCTCCTGGCGGCCCACAAATCCGAGGTGATCGGTAGTCGTGGCCTTGAGGCTGACCAGCTCGTCGTCCACCCCGAGAGCGCGTGCGAGGTCGGCGCGCATGTCGGGAATGTACGTTATGAGGATTGGACGTTCGGCGACAATTGTAGCATCGAGGTATTCGAGCCGCCACAGACCATCGGACAGCAGCCGAGCGACCGTACCAAGCAGCAGCGTACTGCGGACGTCTCGATAACGCTCGTCGGACGATGGGAATTGCGTGCCAATGTCGCCGAGATTCGCCGCGCCCAGGCACGCGTCGATGATCGCGTGAGTGAGCGCATCCCCGTCACTGTGGCCGTCGAGTCCCCTTTCGAATGGGATCTCGATGCCACCGAGAACCAATCTTCGCCCCGCGACCAGCGGATGAACATCCACGCCGATTCCGGTCCTGACGCTCAATCTCGCCTCGCTTGACGCGAGTCGGCGACCGCCTGCGCGATTGGAATATCGTCTGGCGTCGTGACCTTCATGTTCTCGTAGGACCCCCTGAAGAGCTTTACAGGGTGCCCGAGCGCCTCTACCATCGCGGCATCGTCAGTTGCGTCGTTCGTCACCTCTCGATGGGCCCGAAACAGTAGATCGTACCTGAACGCCTGTGGAGTCTGGGCAGCCCAGAGGCTCGACCTCTCCGGTGTCTTAACCACCATCATGTCGTCACCTACGACCTTTATCGTGTCTTTGACGGGTACGGCCGCGCACGCGGCGCCGGACGCGAGTGCCGTCTCGACAGCGCGGCTGATCATGTCCCCGTCGACGAACGGCCGGGCACCGTCATGGACCAGCACAATCTCACAGCCCTCCAGCTCACGGAGAGCGTTGAGGACCGAGTCCTGCCGGCGCGCTCCGCCCTCGACGATCGACCGTACCTTGTGGATTTGATACTCGTCAGTGAGCCCCTGAATCGCTCCGATCGAGGACTCGGAGGCCGCGATGACAATCTGGCCGACCTGTGACGACGCGTTGAAAGACTCCAGGCAGTGGGCCAGAAGAGGCGCACCCGCGATCCTCGCGAAGAGCTTGTCGACACCGTGCATCCGACGGCTGTTGCCGGCCGCAAGGACGGCTACGCCGACATGTGGGACTGTCGTCTTCGGACTCATCGGGATCGGAGGTCATTATACATCCGCCTCCGCTGCGCAGTATCCCGGAAGGGCGGCCTGCCCAGGGCAATCGCATACTACGAATTGAGTACAGTCAACAGGTAGTCGGGATCCCATCCGGCGGTTTTGCGTTTGGCTTTGACTCCGACCTTGAGCGTTGATTCGGCTTTGAGCATGTTGAGCGCCATTCGTCTGAGGATCGAGAAGTTCTCCGCTGCGTTTCCCACACGGACTCTACTGTCGTCCTCGTTGAAGGCCACGTCCAACGTCCAATGCAATGAGTTCTCTATCGCCCAGTGTTCTCTTACAGCCGAGAGCATCCGATCAGCTCGCTCAGACAGACTTGATATGTAGTAGCGAACCTCTGTGGACTTTCTGCCATCAATCTCACGCTCTGACTCGATCATAGCTACGCTTTTGAGTTGAGGCCACTGGCCGCAGTCGTTGAAGTAGCCGATATACTCGCTGTCTGAGATTGTCCAGCATCGTCGTGTCTCGATTCGACCATGACCCTTGTTGACCGTCTCGTAGTAGTCGTGATCGACTCTGGTGAAGTGTGTCCTGCGAGCATCGGTGAACATGTGAGTTACGTCTTGGTGGAGTTGTGGTTGGTTCTTCTTCAGCGCCAAGACGTAGTCTGCTCCCCGATCTATGATCGTCGAGGCGATCTGCGTCTGACATCCCATCGCGTCTATGGTCACTATGCAGCCGGACACATCAAGCGTCTTTAGCAGCTGTGGTATGGCTGTTATCTCGTTGGAGCGCTCCTCCACGCTGGTCTGTCCCAGAACCAGGTGATTGGCCGTCGCCCACGCGCTGACCATGTGTATCGCCGACTTGCCAACGTACCTGTCATGTGACCCACGCAGCGTCTTGCCGTCTATAGCCACCACCTGCCCCTTGGTCACCTCATTGACAGCACTCACCCAGTCCACGAAACACTCCTCAAACTGTCCGGAGTCGATCATCGCAAACACCCGTCCGAACGTGTCGTGCGAGGGGATGCCGTTGGGCAGCTCTAGCAGTCGTTCAAACCACTCCCTCTTTGACTTTCCGAACATCTCCACATCCACCCAGGAGTCCGCCCCGCATATGACCGCGCATACCGCTATGACAACAATATCGATCAGACTATGGCGCTTGGCGCGATCGTCTCGTGGATCAACAAGTATCGAAAATCGCTCTATCAGACTGGCAGAGGGCGTGGACTCCATGAGGTCACTCCTTATTCCATTTGACCTCAATTCTAAACCAAGTCTTATACATCAACCAATATGCGATTGCCCTGGCGGCCTGCCTTCTGGGCGAGGGAGTGGTAGAGTTGTACGCGAACCTCTCTGGGAGCGGTCAGGCATGAGGCTGTTGAGAAATGAGGCGTTTCGTCTGTGGCGCCGGCGCATACTGCGCACGGTGGGCGTGCTGCTGGCAGTCGTCGTCTTGCTGGCGATCGCAACTCCCCAAGGACGGACGGCGGTCGAGACAGCGCTCTTTATCCCTCAGGTTGTTCCTACGATCCCGATCAAGCCGCAGGAGTGGGTGACTGGTGAGCCCACGAGGCAGGAGGTGAGTTTCCCAATAGACGGTGGTCTCGGCGTCGCAGACCTCTACACGCCGGAGGGAGACGGCGTAAACGGCGGAGTCCTACTGTTTCTGGGAGTCAACCCCGCCGGCAGGGACGACGCGCGCGTCGTCGGGCTGGCCAATGGACTGGCCCGCGCCGGAACGGTCGTGATGATCCCGTGGTCGGACACGATGACCGAGCAGCGCGTTGAGGTCGGCGAGGTAGAGAACCTCATCCGCGCGTTCGAGTATATGATCGACCTCGAAAGAGTCGACCCGGAGCGCTCAGGCATGGGAGGCTTCTGTGTCGGCGCGTCGCTTGCCACGGTCGCGGCGCAGGACCCACGGATCAGGGAAAACGTCAAGTTCGTGAACTTCTTTGGAGGCTACTACGACGCCAAAGACCTTATCGCTGCGGTCGTGTCGAACAGAAGGTTCGGCGACGATTACGAGGAGTTCTGGCCGCCAGACCGTCTCAGTAAGCGCGTTGTGACGGCCCATCTTATAGAGGGCGTGCCGAACGGAGGCGAACGAGAGCTGTTGACTAGGGTCTTCGTGACCAAGGATGCCGAGCTAACGGACGCGGCTACTCTTTCGTTGTCACGAGAGGCGTGGGCAGCCAGACGTTTGCTTCAAGGTGTCGGTCCCAAGGATGCGCTTCAGCTGATCCCCCAACTCTCGAAGTCGACGATTGATACCCTCGACTCGATATCGCCGAGCACGAATATAGAGGACCTAGAGGCTCGCGTCCTCATCATGCACGACAGAGAGGACCGGCTGGTCCCTTCTGAGGAGTCGCGCCGGCTCGCAGAGGCGCTAGCCGACAGAGGCGGCGTCTATCACACCGAGTTCTCGCTGTTCAACCACCTGGACCCGACCAAGCCGGTGAGTCCGCCGGTGTACGTCAAAGAGATCTCCAAGTTCTTCCTGCACATGTACAGGGTTCTCCGCGAGTTGGACTGAACCTTCCCCACCGGGACCGCGCGTATCTTGCCCGCAAGGGAGCGGCACGGAGGCGCCAAGAGTTCACGTCTGGACTGATCCCCTCAACTAAACTAAACTTCCCCCGGCCAAACCCGTTACAAAGGACTGAACATGGGATACGAGTTCAATCACGTCCACCTGAAGGCCCCCGAGCCGAGAAAGACCGCCGAGTGGTACGCGACCGCATTTGATTTCACCATCGTGAGCGATGTCGTCAGGCCTTACGGAGACCAGTTTGTCGTGACCAGGACCCCCGGTGGCGTCACGGTCAATATCTCCGGCGCCCGTACCGGTGAAGAGTTGGACGAGGGCAACGCCGACGTCCACTGGGGTCTCGAACACATCGGGATCACGATCGACGACCTGGATGCTGAGATCGAACGGCTGGAGGGTATGGGGGCGGTGCTGAAGGAAGGCCCAATCGACGTCCCGAACGGCCCGCTGGTCGCCTTTATCGCGGGTCCGGACGATACGCGCATCGAGCTCCTCCAGCTAAGAAGTTAGACCGCCCCAGGAGGAGGCAGACCAATGGCGAGACGAGCGTTCTTCCCGAATCCGGACAACAGGCCGTCCGGGTTCTCGCCCGTGGTCCGAGCCGGAGACACCGTCTTCGTTTCAGGACAGGTGTCAGTCGACTCGCAAGGTACGCTTGTGGGCAAAGGCGACGCCTTGGCTCAGTCGGAGCAGTGCCTTCGAAATATCGACGCGGCGCTTGTCGCTGCCGGAGCAACCCGCGCCGACGTCACGAAGATCACCGCGTTCATCGTGAATCCTGAAGACTATTCAGCGTACTCCGAGGCCAGGCTAGAGTACTTTGGAAATCCTGGTCCGGCATCCAGTACCGTGTTCATCAGCTCGCTGGTCAGCCCGGACTACTTGATCGAGATCGAAGCCACCGCCGTTGTCTGACCGCGGTCGGCAAGGCTCCCCGGCGGCTAGAAGATTCGCGCACTCGCGACCGATAGGCCGAGGAAGACCACTATCAGCCCGATCGTGAATCGGAAGAGCGCCAACTCTATTCCGCGGCGCGTCCTGAACGAGTTGTCGGCGGCGCCGAACAGGCCGGTTCCTTGCCCCTTGACCTGAAGCAGTATCACGATCACGAGCATTATCGAAATCATGATGTGGACGATGCTTAGGATTGTCATCTGGGTCGTGCCGCTCTCGAGCCGGGATTGATTCGACGCTCTATTCTACCGCAATCAGGCTCTCCCGATCATCTCCTAGCCCGGCTTCCTGAATCGACATGATTGCATCTGCAAGCTTCGCAGAGTCGTGACGCACCGGATGTCTGTCATCAACAAGGTCTGCAGACAGGACCTCAACGTCGCCGAGCGACGACCCGTCGTGAACAACTGGATGGCCAAGAAACGGCGGTCCTAGATCGACCGGCCTATCGTTAACAACTATGTAGTCCACCAGGCGTTTATCGATGTGACGTCGGAGAACCTCCAGGTGATCACCGACCGTGTATCCCATTGTCTCGCCCTTTTCGGTCGCGACGTTACAGACGTACACCACCGTCCCCCTAGTCCGCCTTATCGCGTTCGAAATCCCGCGGATGAGAAGATTGGGGAGAATGCTCGTGTAGAGGCTGCCGGGTCCAATGACAACGACGTCCGCGTCCTCGATCAGTTCGACCGCGAGAGGGTGCGCCTCCGCGGTTTCAGGGTGGATCATCAGTTGCTCGATCGCGCCACCATCCTGCGCCCCCACTTTCGATTCGCCGCGAACCACACTGCCGTCTGAGAATCGGGCGACGACTTCGACACTTCCCGTCGCAGCCGGAACGACCCTGCCCTGCACCGCAAGCACGCGGCTTGACTCCACCAGCGCCTCCTCAAAGCTGTCCGCGACGTCGGTCAGAGCGATGATGAAGAGGTTTCCAAAGCTGTGTCCCTTCAGACCGTTTCCTCTCTCAAATCGGTACTGGAACAGCTCCGGAAGAAGCGAGTCGTCATCTGACATGGCCACGAGACAGTTACGGAAGTCCCCGGGCGGAACGACCCCCATCTCCCTTCTCAGCCTGCCTGAGCTGCCCCCGTCGTCTCCGACGGTGATAACCGCGGTGAGATTGTCAGTGTGCGCCCTCAGCCCCCTGAGAAGCACGGATAGCCCCGTTCCACCGCCAATCGCCACTATCTTCGGACCCCTTCCACGCGACCACCGGTTGTATAGGGTGTCGGCAATCGCGTCGAGCCGCTGCGGATTGAGCATCAGGCGATTCAACGTCCGATACAGACCGACCAGTGCCGCGATGGACACGAGTCCACCAACGCCGAGCAGGAGAAACCCCTCGAGATGCCCTGGTAAGAAATCTGGGAACGGAACATCGAAGATCCTACGCAGCAAGAACGCCAATCCGATAGATCCCAGCACAATCCCCACGGCCCCCAGGAGGCCCCAACGCTTGAATCCTATCCCCGGCTGGAGGAGTCGGAGGAATCGACGAGTCCGATCTTTGATAGGGACATTCGGAGGCAGCCCCGACCCGTCTTGGCCAGGAGCAATCAACGCATGGCCTCGAGCTTCTCTCGAACGAGCTGACTCGCCATCTTGGGGTTGGCTTGACCCCTCGTCGCCTTCATTATCTGCCCGACCAGGAAGCCCATCGCCTGTTGCTTACCGCCCAGGTAGTCGTTGACAGGGTCAGGATTTGCAGCAATCGCCTCCTCGACGGCGGTCATTACCGCGTCGGTATCGGATATCTGGGCCATCCCCTCCGACTCCGCGATCGCGTCTGGCGACTCGCCGGTCTCGAACATCCGCTCGAACACAGTCTTCGCCATCGTGGAGCTGAGTGAACCAGCATCCACCATCTCCTGCAGCTTCGCGAGTTGACTGGGCTGGACCCTGATGCAACCGATGTCTGCGCCCGTCTGGTTGAGGAGACGCGCGAGCTCTCCGTTCATCCAGTTACTAATCGCCTTGGCGAAGGCTGTCCTAGCCGGTCCGTCTTCGGTTTGTGCCGCCAGGGTCGTCTCAAAATAGTCGGCGACCGCCTGCTCTGAGGTTAGAAGCGCCGCGTCGTAGGCCGGCAGTCCCAGGTCTTCGATGAAACGCAACCTCCGCTGTTGTGGCAGCTCGGGCAAAGACGCTTCAATCTCGGCAACCCAGTCGGCTGAAATCTCTAGAGGAGGCAGGTCGGGCTCAGGGAAATACCGGTAGTCGGATGCCCCCTCTTTCGTCCTTTGCGAGACCGTTGCTCCACGCTCTTCGACCCAGCCGCGGGTCTCCTGGACGATCCGCCCACCGTCTTCGATCACCGCGACCTGCCTCTCGGTCTCGAACTCGAGGGCGCGAAAGACGGACCGGAAGCTGTTCATGTTCTTGATCTCGACCTTCGTTCCAAGGGTAGACTCGCCTTCTGGACGAACGCTGATGTTGGCGTCACAGCGGAAGTTCCCCTCTTCCATGTTCGCGGTGCTGGCGCCGATGTACTGCAGGATGGAGTGGAGCTGGATGAGATACGCCCTCGCCTCCTCGGGACTCCGAAGGTCCGGCTCGCCGACGATCTCCATCAGTGGCACCCCGGCTCTGTTGACGTCCAGAAGTGAGTAACCCTCGCCGAACTCCTCCGTTCGATGTAGCAACTTTGCGACGTCTTCTTCAAGATGGACACGTGTGATCCCCACCTCGCGGCTAACACCATCGACCTCAATGGGTATGCGGCCCGACGAGGCAATCGGTAGGTCGTACTGGGAGATCTGGTATCCCTTCATCAGATCCGGGTAGGGGTAGTTTTTGCGATCGAACTTCGTATAGCTCGCAATCTCGCAGTTCAGGGCGAGCCCGGTCCTGATTACATGCTCGACGGCCTTCCGATTAATGACAGGCAGCACCCCGGGCAAACCCATGCACACGGGACAGACGACGGTGTTAGGGGACGCGTCCTGGTAGTCCGCGCTGCAAGAGCAGAACATCTTGCTCCGAGTCAGCAGTTGGGCGTGAACTTCCAGCCCGATCACGACCTCAAAGCGCATCCGCGCGGTGCTCCTCCTGAACCGTTCTCAAACCCAGTCAAGTATAGGTACCTGACCAGTTGATGACAACGATCGAGCGCTTCTCAAGATGCCGGGTTACTTTGAGCGTCCTCATCAGGCCACGCGTCCTCCCCGATCAGCGGAACGAACCGACACGCTCCCAGCGACTGATAGACTGGCCCGTGCGCCGCCTTGACAACCTTCAGCAGCGTCTGCTCCGTCCGATCACCGACGGGTACAACCAGCCGTCCGCCGTCTGCGAGCTGGTCTACCAGCGCGTTGGGGAGCCTCGGCGCACCCGCGGCCACCAGAATGGCGTTGTACGGCGCGTCTTCCGGCAGTCCCAGTGTCGGCCCAGCGAGATCGACCCGAACGTTTCCGTACCCCAGATCGCGGAGAAGCAGCCTCGCCGCGTCAGCAAGCTCGGGGATTCGTTCCAGGGTCAGGACGCACCGCGCCAACTCACCCAGGATGGCCGCTTGGTATCCACTCCCGGTTCCAATTTCCAGCACCTTGTCGAGCCGTCTGATCGAAAGCGCGTCGACCATCATAGCGACGATTGTCGGCTGTGAGATGGTCTGATTTCCCGCAATTGGGAGCGCCACGTCCTCGTAGGCGAGGTGGGCGACCGCAGCCGGCAGAAAACTCTCTCTCGGGACGCGCCACATCGCGTCCAGAACCCTCGAATCGGACACATCTCGGGCAAGCTTCCTGAGCAGCTGTCCTTTGGCGCGTTGCAGCGTCATTGCGATTGACCAGCTAACTGAATCTACCAACAATAATCCGCCCTGACCGACCTGTCAAAACCGTCCCGCCCCGATGTGTACGTCATGCCCGTGCTCCCCCGTCCTCCGAGCCCGAGCGCCCACAGAGGACGCCTCTACAATGCCGACCTAGACCCCATCCCGTCGGAGATCGGGGATACGGTAAACTATCCTCACAGTCGGATCCGGAGGACATTCGTGGCGCGATACTATCCCGCGTTCATAGACGTCAGAGACCGAAACTGCATTGTGATCGGCGGTGGCGCGCTGGGCGAAGAGAAGGTGCTCAAGCTCCTGGAATGCGGCGCAAGGGTGATCGTCATCAGCTCGCACGTCACGGCCGCCGTCCGCGCATTGAGCGACGACGGGACTGTCACCTGGATCGAGAGAGGATACCTGCCCGGCGATCTCGAGCCCGCGTTCATCGCGATCGCGTCGACCGATGACGATGCGGTCGACCGACAGATCGCCGAGGAGGCAGGGGAGCGAAACGTGCTACTAAACGTGGTAGACGTGACCCACCTCTGCACGTTCATCGCGCCGTCCGTCGCTCGACGTGGGGACGTCACGGTCGCCACGTCGACCGGTGGAGCGAGCCCGGCGCTCGCTCGGACCTTCCGGGAGAAGCTGGAGCGAAGCCGAATCCTTGAGTACGCGGATCTCGCGCCTGTTCTCTCCAGAGCGCGGGCCGAGCTCAGGAGACGAGGCATCCGGGTGGCCCCCGACCATTGGCAGTCATGCATCACCGAAGGGCTTCTCGAGATGGTCCAGTCCGGCGACGACGATGGGGCCTACGGCCGGCTGATGACCGGTCTCCTCGAGCACGCTGAACCGGCGGCCGCCAATGACTGATCGGACGATCAGGCTCGGAACGAGGTCCAGCGCACTCGCGTTGGTCCAGACCCAAGAGGCTGTCGACGCACTTCGCGACGCCCATCCGGGTATCTCGATGGAAGTCGTCCAGATAACGCCAGACGGGGACCGCCGGAAGAACGCCCCGCTGCTGAGTCTGGGACGGGGGACGTTCGTGAAGGGGCTGGAGCAGGCACTGATCGACGGCTTGATCGACGTCGCGGTCAACTCTTCGAAGGACATGCCGTCCGCGCTTCCGGAGGGCCTCGCCATAGCCGCGTTCACCGCCCGCAGCGATGCGCGGGACGTGCTGGTCAACAGGTTCGGAATGCCCCTCGCAGAGCTTCCCACTGGCGCCCGGCTGGGAACCAGCAGTCCACGACGCACGGGGCAGATCCTCGCCGTACGGCCTGACGTCGAGTTCGTGCCGATCCGCGGAAACGTCGATACGAGGATGTCGAAGGTGGGAGTAGACGGCTACGACGGCGTTGTGCTCGCGGCAGCCGGACTCGAGCGGCTGGGACGCCTGGCCGAGGTCACCGAGTTTCTAGCCCCCGACGTCTGCGTCCCCGACGCGGGCCAAGGGGCGCTCGCCCTCGAGATCAGAAGCGATGATCAGGAGCTGGCGCACCTGCTCTCATCCGTGAATCATGCAAACACATCGGTCGAGGTGACCGCCGAGCGTGCTTTCGTCGAATCCATCGGAGGCGGATGCCGGGTGCCGGTCGCCGCCTACGCCGTAATCGAAGATGACGAGCTAGTGCTGCTCACAGCCGCCTGTCTGCCCGACGGCTCGAAGCTCTACAGAAGTGGCCACAGAGGTCCGGCCGGCGATCCGACTGAGGCCGGACGCTCGGCGGCCAGGACGCTGATCGAGACCGGCGCGGACGCGATCCTTTACGGGGACGGCTCCGCTTGAAGACAGGAAGAGTCGCACTGGTCGGGGCCGGTCCCGGTGATCCGGAGCTCCTCACGCTCAAGGCGCTACGCTTGATTCAGAGCGCCGACGTCATCGCCTACGATCGCCTCATTGACGGACGAATTCTAGCCCACGCCCCTGCAGACGCTGAGCTGATCGATGTCGGCAAGGTTGTCGGCGAAAGTGGGCGCAGTCAGTTAGACATAAACAGGACACTCGTCGACCGCGCATCGAATGGTAGGTCCGTCGTGCGACTCAAGGGGGGCGACCCCTTCGTGCTCGGGAGAGGCGGCGAAGAGGCAGAAGCGCTCCAAGCAGCCGGCATCCCGTTCGAGATCGTGCCGGGAGTGACCTCCGCCATCGCCGCGCCGGCATACGCCGGGATCCCTCTGACGCATCGCGACCACGCTTCCTCGTTCACCGTGGTAGCAGGCAGCACGGCATCAGCCGGATCGGAGGAAGTCGACTGGGACGCGATTGCCGCTGTGGGCGGGACTCTCGTCGTGCTGATGGGCTGGCGAAACCTGGAGACCATCGTGTCTGGCCTGCTCGCCGGAGGCAAGCCGGCCGATACCCCGGCGGCCATCGTCACCTGGGGCACCCTACCCTGGCAGACGACGGTAGCCGGCTGCCTGGGCTCAATTGTTGAGCAGGCCAAATCGGCCGGCCTCGGCGCGCCCGCGGCCGTTGTGATCGGCAGCGTCGTACGGCTCAGGGAGCGGCTGAGCTGGTTCGAAACACTGCCCCTGTTCGGACGCCGAATCCTGATCACCAGAACTCGCAATCAGGCCGGCCGTCTGTCGAGCCGCTTGGCCGAGCTCGGGGCGGTCCCCCTGGAAGTACCGACCATCGAGGTCCAGCCTTTGAGCGACTTCACAGAGTTCGACGTCCGCTTAGCGTCGGCGCGCGAGTATGACTGGATTGTATTCACGAGTGCCAACGTGGTGCGGGCAGTATTCGACCGGCTCCGATCGATGGGTCGGGATGCACGCGTCCTGCAGGGGGTCTGGATCGCTTGCATCGGCCCGGCAACGTCTGTCGCTTTGTCCGAGGCAGGAGTCCAGGCCGATCTCACCCCGACCACCACGACGTCGAGGGGCCTAGCGCGAGACCTGGGAAACCACGGCGTGGCAGGCAAACGAATCCTCCTGCCGAGGTCCGGAATCGCCGGACAGGACCTGCCGGACCGCCTTCGATCCCATGGTGGGTTGGTAGACGAGGTTGTGTGCTACCAGACTGTCATTCCTGAGGAGTCCCGCGACGCTGCGGCGAGTCTGGTCGCCGAGGGAGTGGACGCGGTTACCTTCACCAGCTCCTCGACCGTGAGGAACCTGCTGAGGCTTCTTGATGGCGACCCTTCACGCCTCGACGACTCCACGATCGCATGCATCGGGCCGGTCACCGCCGAGACCGCTGGAAGGCTGGGTTTGAAAGTTGATATAGTTGCGGATGCCCCCACCATCGAAGGACTCGTTTCGAGTTTGGCGGAGTGGTTCGCAAGTAGATGATCGAGGACCGAAGTTCCAGATTCCCGTCGACCCGGCTGCGCCGCCTGCGACAGCAGCCCGGATTGCGCCGCATGGTGCAGGAGACCCGGCTATCTCCTGATGACTTCATCTACCCTATGTTTGTTACGCACGGCAGGGACACGAGGACGGAGATCCCGCCGATGCCGGGTATCTTCCAGCTCTCGCTCGATCACCTGATCCACGAGGTCGGCGAAGCGGCCGACCTCGGAATCCGCAGCGTCCTGCTGTTCGGTATTCCCGCGCACAAGGACGAGCGCGGCACCGAGGCATACGACCCCGGAGGCATAATCCAGGAGGCGATCACCGTCATCAAGCAGACCGTCCCAGAGATGACCGTGATCACAGACGTCTGCCTCTGCGAGTTCACCAGTCACGGGCACTGCGGGGTACTGAACGGCGAGCAGGTGGACAACGACGCAACGCTCGAGCTTCTCGGCGAGATGGCCGTATGCCAGGCCCGGGCGGGCGCGGACATGGTCGCGCCATCGGCGATGATGGATGGTCAGGTCGCGGCCATACGGAGCGCACTGGACGGTGCGAAGATGCTTGATCTTCCGATCATGGCATACTCCGCTAAGTACGCGTCAGGGTTCTACGGGCCGTTCAGGGTCGCGGCCGACTCCGCGCCCCAGTTCGGAGACAGGACCGGCTACCAGATGGACCCGCCGAATATTCGAGAAGCGATGCGCGAGATCGCACTGGATATCGAAGAGGGCGCTGACATGGTCATGGTCAAGCCGGCCCTCGCGTACCTGGATGTCGTGGCCGCCGCTAAAGAGCAGTTCGATGCCCCACTTGCGGCATACAATGTCAGTGGCGAGTACTCGATGGTCAAGGCAGCCGCGGAGAACGAGTGGATCGACGGTCGCCGCATTACCATGGAGATCCTCACTTCGATCAAACGCGCCGGCGCCGACGTGATCCTGTCCTACCACGCCAAGGAAGTCGCGAGGTGGCTCGCCGCCGACCGTACCTAGATCGATGGAGGTGACGAGGGATGCCGACGTACATAACTCTCCTGACACTGACTCCAAGGGGCCGTCGGAAGCTGATGGAGAACCCGGACAGCCTCCTGGCGGCCGAACAAGCCATTGACATCCCGGACACAAGGATCATGGGCCTTTACGCGGTGCTTGGTGAGTACGACTTCGTCAGCATTCTCTCTGCTCCGGACAACGAGTCCGCGGCGCGTTTCTCGATGGAGATCGGAGTCTCCGCGGGCGTCGAGGTAGTCACACTCCCCGCGATCCCGATCGGTCGCCTTGAGGAGGCGCTGGGCCATCACGGCCCGGACGAAGAAGAAATGGGTTCTACGCCGCCGGGAGGGGACGGGACGGCAGACACCGTCTAGTCTTGCCCCGAGTTGGGCCTGCGAATCAGCGGCCAAAACCTCCGGGCGACGAGTCCGACGATGGCGAACTCGGGTATCGGTCCGAGCCTCCGGCTGTCGGTGCTGCGAACACGATTGTCCCCCATGACGAACAAATGATCCGCGGGGACGCGCCAGTCCTGTGGATAGGCCCCTGGAGTCGCGGGCAGGCCACCAAGATAAGGCTCAGGGTGATGGCGACCATCGACGAATAGCAGTCCGTCCTCGAACCTCAGACGCTCGCCAGGCAGTCCGACCAGACGCTTGATCTGCATTCTTGGCCCTGCGTCTTCGGGCATTTGTATGAGCACGACGTCTCCCCGGGTTAGCCGCCGACGGCGACGTAGAACCAACACGATATCCCCGTCGTAGTAGGATGGAATCATACTGTTGCCCCTCACCACGAACAGAGAGGGTCGAGCGACCCAGGCGCGCAACGGCACTCACCTCGGAAGATGTCTCAGTCAGAAGTTAGCACATCGTCGACCGGAAGGGTCGTCGAGCGAAACGCCCGAGTATCGGGCGACCCTATTCCTTACCTGTACGCGGGTGAATCCGGTACGGCCGTAGTCTTGATCCACGGAGGAGCCGGGGACAGGAACGACTGGTCGCAGATCGTCAGCCGCCTTGCGCGTCGATACCGAGTCTACGCCCCGGACCTCATCGGATTTGGGCAGACGACGCGCCGTGACCGACCCCACACGGTCCAGTACCTTTCCGACTTCGTCCGCGCGTTCATGGACACCGTCGGCCTCGAGCGGGCGGCGCTGATCGGGCATTCGGTTGGCGCGAGGGTCTGCCTCGAGATGGCCAAGGCGCATCCAAACCGCGCAACGTCACTGGTGCTGGTTGCGCCGGTAGGTTTCGGCGGGCTGTCACCTTTGGGCCGCGTGTTGAGCACAGTCTCCTGGTTTACGTTTCGCGTGACGGGTGCTAGACCGCCGTATCCGCGTCTTGCTCCGAAACTGGTGGAGACCGATGAGGAGAGTTTCAGCCAAATCACGTGCCCCGCACTGGTTTTGTGGGGGTCGAGGGTCCTCTACTTCCCAGCAAAACAGGCCCTCCGGGCTGTTCGAATGATCCCCAATGCAAGCCTCAAGATCTACAGTGGCGCCGGACACGCGCCACAGCGCTCAACGCCCGACGCCTTCGTGTCCGACGTGCTCGAGTTCCTGGCCGGAGGGTCAAAGCTGTGAACCTGCGGGGGTTGCGAACGACTGCCTGTTTCTGTATCGTCTTAGCCGTGAGACAATCTAGAACCGTTCTAAACAGAAAGGAGTGAGGCGAGCTATGACGTTTGCGTCGACTTTGAGAGGACTGCTGGGAATTCGTGAGGCGAGCGCGCACTGCGACATCCCATGCGGCATTTACGACCCGATCTCCGCCAAGATCGCCGCCCAGACCGTGCAGAAGATGGTGCTGCGGATCCAGGCTCTGGAAGGCGGCGATGTCTCGTCACAGAACTCGCTGTCCCGCTACATCACGGTCAAGGAAGAGCACGCAGAGCTGTGCAAGCATGAGCTGCGGGTACTGTGGGCCGACTACACCTGGCCCGGGACGGACGCTAACGAGATCGCGGCAAAGTTCAACGCGGCGCTGAAGTTGGCTGGCCAATGCAAGCAGACGGTCAGCATGGAGAACGCCGAGGGCCTCGTGGCCGCTGTGGACGACATCGCAGCCGTCTTCTGGAGCACCAAGGGCGTCGAGTACAGCGACCCCGTCGCCGAGGTGCGCTACGGGACGTAGTCGATCGGTGACAACCTGACCTGAAACGCAAAAAGGGGCGGTCGCAGGGCCGCCCCTTTTGGTTTACCCCTAGCGCGTCTTCCGTCGTGGGTCGGTTCGACAAGGGTACTGGTTCACGTCGTAGGGGCGTCTATTGTGGGTACCCGGTGGAGGCCCGTCTCCACGGGCCGGACAAGTGTTCCCACTCAGCTCATATAGTCTTTTCTCGGTGGGCTGAAGATGTCGAGTGCCTTGGAGGGCTGGTCCGTTGCCTTCACGTAGTGCTGGACCCCACCCGGGATGATGTAGGTATCGCCGGCCTTAACCCTGGTCGTTTCTCCGCCGATCGTGAAATCGAACTCCCCTTCGAGCACCAGTCCGGCCTGCTCGTGCGGATGCTCGTGCAAAGGCACTTCGGCGTTCGCGGCGATCTCGACCAGACTCAACATGATCTTGTCGCCCCACATGGTCCTGAGAAAGACGCCGGGGGCGAGCTCTCGGCGCTCAACGTCTTCCGGGTCGTAGGTGTAGTTCAAGTCGAATCCTCCTGTCGCGGATCGTCTGCGGCTCTCCGCGCCGAGTACACTCAGGGATTGGTCATCGGGTTTGACTCGCGGCGGCGCGGTTCGACGCCGGTGTCAGACATGCCGTGATGAAGTCGTTTGCCGGCGTCGGAACACCTAGTCCTCTAGCAAGCTCCGAAACCTTTCCGTTCAGGTTAGACAGCTCCAGCGGCCGTCCGGCGACAAGATCGGCATGCATGGACGATACGAGAGCGTCCTTCTCCTCGCGGAACGTCACCATGGTTGACTCCACAATGTCCGGAGCCAGGTTCACGCCAGCAGCGATCCCGACCGCCGCCGCCTCTCGCACAACTGCGAATGTCATCTCTGCGGTTTCCGGCGTATCCATGACCCCTGTGAACGACGATCTTGTGATGGAGGTCATCCCGCTCAGGCCGCAGATGAACACAAGCTTGGTCCACAGTGCATGTTCGATGTCGTCCGCCACGCTGGCGTCGATTCCAGACGATTTGAAGACGTCCAATATCGTCATTGCGCGATCGGAGGGGCGGCTGTCTGGCTCAGCGAACACGATCCGGCAGGTGCCGCCATGCTCTTCGTAGACGCCGGGCTCCGAGTGACCCGCCTCGGTGTACGCCGCGCCCAGCATGACCCGCTCGTCGCCGAACGCCCGAGAGAGGTCATCACCGCTGCCCATCCCGTTCTGAAGAGTCAAAACCGCAGTTTGGGATCCCACTGCCGGGGCGATCGTTTTGATCGCGAGTTCGTTGTGGTAGCTCTTGACGCAGAAGAGGACGAGATCGGGTGACCAGGATCCGTCGACCGAATCGCTCGCCGATACTTCAACGGTGAACTCTCCTGAAGTGACGCTCCTTACCGTGAGTCCGTGATCGCGGATGGCCCGCAGCGTCTCGCCCCTCGCGATGAATCGCACGTCGGTGCCGGCTCGGGCCATGACCGCGCCGAAGTAGCCCCCGACTGCACCGGCCGCCATGACCAGCACCTTCATCAGAAGCCCAGGTTTCTGCGTTTCATGCTGACGAAGCTGCGATGGCCGATAATCATGTGATCGTACAGATCGATCTCGACCTCCTTGGCGCCCTTGCTAATCCTTCGTGTTACGAGGATGTCTTCCGGGCTGGGCGTGGGGTCTCCCGACGGATGATTGTGGACCACAATGAACGCGGGCGAGTTCTCCCGAATCGCCGGTCGCAGCACCTCGGCGACCCGCACGTCTGCGGAGTTCACCGTGCCCCTGTAGACCTCGACAACCGAGTCGACCTGGTTTTTGCTGTTCAGAAGAACTACCTTGAGCGTCTCCTGGGTGAGGGCGCCCATATCCGCGCCGAGAGTGTAGTAGAGCTCTTCAGGCGACCCGACCGCTGGCCGGTTGTCCGGAATCAGATTCATCCTACGGCCGAGTTCGAGCGCCGCCTGGATGTGCGCTGCTTTGACGTCGCTGATTCCGCGAAGATTGCTCATGTCTGCGACCGATGCGTGAATTAACCCCGTAAGTCCTCCAAATTGGTCCAGCAACCTGCCGGCAAGGCTTACCGCCCCCTCTCCCTGGACCCCGACTCGAAGAAGGATCGCAATCAGTTCTGCGTCTGACAAGTGACCCGCGCCAAGCGACCTGAGACGCTCTCGCGGCCTCTGGTTTCTGGGCATCTCACTGATGAGTTCTGCGCTGTACTTTTTCTGTATCTGCTCCATCGAACCGAAACGTAGTCTACATGCGAGAATTCTGGGTGTCCAACATCGGAGTCAGCTTGACAGCCACCGCGGGGCAATGGACAATTGGGCCAGCACCGAAGGCTGCAAAACGCAAGGAGACCCGCTGAATGATAAGCCGTGACCGGATCGTCGAAACGTTCTGCGACCTCGTGCGTATCGACAGCCCATCCGGAGAGGAGGAGGCTGTAGCCCAGAACCTCGTCGCCAGGCTGGAGGGTATTGGGCTATCGGTGAAGCGCGACGACTACGGAAACGTCATCGCGACCGACGGTGGCGACGACCCGATCATATTGTCTGCCCACATGGACACCGTCGAGCCCGGACGCGGGGTGAAACCGTCGGTGGACGGGGAGCGGATCGTCTCTGACGGTACCACGATCCTGGGCGGCGACTGCAAGGCCGGCGTGGCGGCCATCATGGAGGCATTGGAGTCAATCCTCGAGGACGGTACGCCCCACCGGTCGATCGAGGTCGCCTTTACGAGGGAAGAAGAGATTGGCCTGGTCGGCGCGAGGAACCTGGATTTCTCACAGATCAGGGGCACCGAGGCTGTCGTCTTTGACGGAGAAGGACCTCCGAGCCAGATAACGTCGTCGAGCCCGGAGTACATCGGATTCGACATCGAGGTCACCGGCCGCGCTGCCCACGCCGGGGTTGAGCCTGAGAAAGGCCTCTCCGCGATCCGAATCGCCGCCGAGATCATCACGAGGTTCCCTCAGGGCAGACTGGATGAAGAGACTACGTTCAACGTTGGGACGATCGAGGGAGGGACAGTGCGCAACGCCGTACCCGAGCAGGCGACCGTACGTGGCGAGTTCCGAAGCCGGAACATCGAAAGCCTGGATGGCATCAGACTTCAGGTTAATGAGGCTGTCGAAGAGGTCAAGAGCCTGTATCCCGAGGCGTCGATCGACTGCCATCTCCACACCGAGTTCGTCGCCTACTCCCTGTCTGCCGACGACCCCGCGGTCGCGAGGGTTTCAGAGGCGCTGGAGAGCCTGGGGCTGACGCCGACAATGCAGCCTTCCGGGGGCGGGACCGACGGCAACGTCTTCCGGCTTCACGACATCAGCGCCGTCGTCGTCGGTATGGCAGACCACGGGATGCACACGGTTCGTGAGTACGTAACGATCCCGGACCTGGTCGATGCGGCGCACCTGTGCGAATCGCTTCTGAGGACCGACGGCTAGAGAATGTCCATCCGGTACATTGGGCACTGCGCATTCCTGTTCGAGGACCGATCGGGGGCGAGCCTGCTGATCGACCCTTTCGGCAACGAGTCCGACGACCCGTGGTTCCTGAAGTCGTTTCCCTCGCTCGCCGTGGATCTCGTCGCCGTCACACACAACCACTCGGACCACAACGGGGTAGAGACCCTCCCCGATGGGACTGCAATTATGAGCGAAGCCGGTCTCAGGGTCATCGGCGACACCGAGATAACCGGGATTCGCGATCTTCATCGAGGCACCGGGGAGACGACGAACTTCATCTACGTCGTCACTCACGAAGGCGTGCGATACTGCCACCTCGGCGACAACCGCCTGGATATCCCGGGCTCAACGCTTGACGAGATCGGACGCATCGACGTCCTCATGATCGGTATCGGGGGCTCCGGAGGTGTGCTCGACCAAGGTCTCGTCGACGCCCTCGTTGGAGCGATCGGTCCCAGAATCGTCATTCCAATGCACTACTACGTTGAAGGGCTTACCGCGCCTCACACTGGGCTGCTACATTCGGACGTTTGGGTCAAGAGGCAGTCTCCCCGGCGCCCGCTGCGGCAGTCGACCTTTAGAATCGACCGCAGGGGGCTCCCCTACGAGCGAGAGGTCTGGACAGTCCCCCCTGAGCTTGCCGGTCGATGAAGATCAGGCTCGCGTACGGACGGGACGGACTCGACATCGAGCTTCCCCAGGGTCGGACCACTGTCGTCACGCCACTATATCTGCCCGGACTTCCCGACCAGGAGGGAGCGATCAGGACCGCGCTGCGTGATCCCGTCGGCGGTGTTCTCCCACTCAGGCGACTCGCGTCTCCGAGAGACGTCGTCGCGATCTCGGTCTGCGACATCACGCGCCCGATGCCGAGCGCCACCGTTCTGCCGGCCCTCCTCAGAGAGCTGTCGCACCTGCCCGACGAAAACCTCGTTATCCTGATCGCAACCGGTACTCATCGCGCCAACTCGACCGACGAGCTGCGGCAGATGCTGGGAGCCGATATCGTCGAACGCTACCCGGTCGTCGTTCACAGCGCGTTCGACTCCTCGAGCCTGGTGGACGTTGGAAGGACTCCGGACGGCATCCCGATCCTGCTGAACCGGTACTGGGTCGGTGCCGACGTTAGGATCACGACGGGGTTCGTCGAGCCCCACTTCTTCGCCGGATTTTCTGGGGGACCCAAGATGGTCGCGCCGGGTCTCGCGGGATTCGAGACGATCATGAGGCTCCACAACGCGGATATGATCGCGCATCCGCGGTCCACTTGGGGACTGACGGAGGGCAATCCGATCCACGACTCCATCCGGCAGATCGCCGCTCAGACCCGCGTGGACTTCGCGCTCGACGTGACCCTAAATAGGGACCACCAGATAACGAGCGTCTACGCGGGGGAGCCGGTCGCAGTGCACAGGACGGCGTGTCGGTTCGCCAAGTCCACGGCGATGCAGCGGGTGGAGTCGCCGTTCGACGTCGTCGTGACGACCAACAGCGGGTACCCGCTCGATCTTAACCTCTACCAGGCGGTGAAGGGGATGTCGGCCGCCGCTCAGGTCGTTCGAACAGGAGGCACGATTATCTGCGCCGCGGAGTGTTCGGATGGCGTCCCTGATCACGGCAGGTACAGCTCGCTGCTGCAGTCGGCGCAGGACCCGCGGGGACTCCTGGAGATGATCAACGCGCCGGGCCACGACGTGCATGACCAGTGGCAGGTGCAGATTCAGGCGCAGATCCAACTCAAGGCGGATGTCAAGGTGATGTCGACCGGTCTGTCGGACGAGCAGGTCAGGATGGCGCATCTCGAGCCGATCGAGAACGTCGAAGAAGCAACCGAGGAGGCGTTGGCCGCAGCGGGGCCGGACGCGCGCCTATGCGTAATTCCGGAAGGACCGCAAACGATTCCTTACTTGGCCTCGGTCTAGACCTCGAACCACCGACCGCCCCTCGACAAGCTCGTGGCGCACGAGTATGGGTCCCGGGCCGTCCTTCGATCCGCCGCGGCGGAGGCGAGCGAGATATCATTGGGCTCCCAGGATCCACCCTCACCCTAGCCCTCTCCCGTCAAGGGAGAGGGGACTAGTGGCGCTCAGGGCGAGCGAGAGGGGACTAGTAGCGCTCAGGGCGAGCGAGCGTGGGTCTCGGGCCGCCCTTCGACAAGCTCAGGACGAGCGACTGGGGGCCCCCAGCCGCCTTGGATCCACCGCGGCGGAGGAGAAAGTTCAGGCGACCTCTACTGCTGCGCCGGCGCCTTCGAGCTTCTCTTTGAGAGAGTCGGCCTCATCCTTCGGGATCGCCTCTTTGACGACCGTCGGGGCGCTCTCTACCAGGTCCTTGGCCTCTTTGAGTCCCAGGGTAGTGACTTCTCGGACAGCCTTGATCACGTTGATCTTGTTCGGTCCGATCTCTTTGAGCGTCACGTTGAATTCGGTCTGCTCCTCGACTTCAGCGGCCGCGGCCTCGGCGGTGCCGGCCACACCCTGTACCGTCGCCATCGCGACAGGAGCCGAGGCGGAGACGCCGAACTCCTCTTCGAGGGCTTTTACCAGGTCAGCCAGCTCGAGGACGGAGAGTCCCTTGATCTCGTCTATCAGTTCTTCTTTACTCATTGCCATGGGTGTCGTCCTCCGGTCTTGATTGCGCGGTTTAGGTCCGTACGCAGTTGGATGCGGTCGGATCGCGATCCTACCTCACGCCTCCTGCCCTTGTAGGTTATCGATGTGTCCCTGGAGCACTCGGGCGAGCCCGGCGATGGGGCCGTTGAGCACGTTTACCAGGCCGCTGATTGGCCCATTCATACGCATGAGCAGCTGAGCGATCAGCTCGTCCCGTGTCGGCATTGCGGCAAGCTGTTCCACCTGTGCCGGTGTCAGGGCGTTGCCGTCCAACTCGCCGCCCCTTATCGTCAGTGACGACCGGGTAGATCGCATGAACGCGGACAGCGCTTTCGCGGGCTCGGTGGGATCACCGTATCCCAGCGCTACGCCGGTCGGGCCCTCGACAACTTCCTTGATCGCGGCCCTGCCGATCTTGTCCGCGGCGAGGTGCGCGAGGGAGTTCTTGATGATCCGGTACTCAACTCCCGCCTCACGCAGCGCGCGTCGGAGGTCGGTCATCTCGCCTACCGGCAGCCCCGTGTAGTCAGTGGAGATGACGACCGTGCTTCGATCGAACTTCTCGGCGAGTACCTCGACCTGGTCTACTTTCGCCTGTGTTGGCAACTCATTTCTCCCGTCTCATCCAAACAGAAAACCCTGAGCCAAAGACTCAGGGCGCGGAATCACGGACTCGAGCGTGCGCTCAACGTGCGCGATCTTCGGCCTCGGCGGGCGGAGTATTACTTCCCTGCGGGAAACCCGCTGTCTCTGGCTGCTTGGCTATTCTACTCGAAGCGTAGTCAGTCGATCAACATCCATCGAAACGCTCGGCCCCATTGTTGCCGTGAGATAGGCAGTTCGGATGTACTGCCCCTTAACGCCCCCGGGCCTCGCCCTGACGATGTTATCCATCAGTGTGGTCAGGTTCTCCATTAGCTGATCGTCTTCGAAGCTTGCCTTGCCGATTGGAACGTGGATCAGACCGGTCCGGTCGAGTCTGAACTCGACCCTCCCTTTCTTCGCGTCTGATACTGCGCGCGGGATGTCTTCGGGCTGTACCACGGTGCCGGTCCTGGGATTTGGCATCAGGCCTCTTCGGCCCAGAATTCTGCCGAGCCGGCCGACCCTGCCCATCATGTCCGGTGTCGCGACAGAGACGTCGAAGCCGAGAAAACCGTTCTCGATCTCCCTTATGAGCTCATCGCTCCCGGCGAAATCTGCGCCTGAGTCCCGGGCTATCGTCTCCGCTTCGCCCTGGCAGAACACCAGGACCCGAACCCGCTTTCCGACTCCATGCGGAAGCACAGCCACTCCACGGACCATCTGGTCCGCGTACCGCGGGTCGGCTCCGGTCCTCAGGTGAAGCTCGATGGTCTCGTCGAAACTGGCACTCGCAGTCTGCTTGGTAAGCCCGATCGCCTCTTCTGGAGCGTAGTCGGTCTCGGGCTCAAGAAGTCCGACGGCCTGGCTGTATCTCTTTCCTCGGCTTGCCATGGTGGAAGGCCCCTCTAAATTGATTTGCTAAGTCGCTCGATCAGCGGACGGCAATGCCCATGCTGCGCGCGGTGCCCTCGATGATCCTCATCGCGCCGTCGATGTCCGCCGCGTTGAGGTCGCTGAGCTTCGTCTCCGCGATCTCCTTGACCTGATCGCGGGACACGGTGGCGACTCGCTCGGCCTTGGGGTTGCCACTTCCCTTGTCGACACCCGCGGCCTTTCTGAGAAGCTCCGACGCAGGAGGGCTCTTGACGATGAACGTGAACGACCGGTCTTCGAACACTGTCACCACGACCGGAACGATCGTTCCCGCCTGCTGAGCGGTGCGCTCGTTGTACTCCTTCACGAACACCATTATGTTGACGCTGTGTTGTCCGAGCGCCGGTCCGACCGGCGGGGCGGGCGTCGCCTTCCCACCTTCGATCTGCAGCTTGACTATGGCACGGACTTTCTTTGCCAATCTTCGATCCTAATCCAGGCTAATAAGCTTGTTGATCAGAAGGGACGTCAGGCCCTCTCGACCTGCAGGAAGTCGAGCTCAACGGGCGTCTCCCTGCCAAAGAACGAGACGAGCACCTTCACTTTGGCGCGCTCTTGAGAGATGTCGTCCACAGTGCCCATGAAGTCCAAGAACGGGCCATCGGTGATTCGCACGCTCTGACCCTTTTCGAGACCGATCCTGGGTCTCGGCGTGTCGGTCTCGATCTGCCGGAGGATTGCTTCCACCTCTTTGTTCTCGAGCGGCACGGGCTTTGGCCTGTTTTCGCTCTCGTCTTCCGCAGAGACGAATCCGGTCACACCGGGAGTGTTGCGTACTACGAACCAACTTTGGTCGTCCATGAGCATCTGCACAAGGATGTAGCCGGGAAAGATCGTCCGGGAGACCAACTTGCGCTCGCCACCCTTGATCTCCATCTCATCCTCTGTGGGGACCACGACCTGGAAGATCTTGTCCTGCATGTCCATGGTCTTTATGCGCTGCTCGAGATTGTCCTTGACCCGCTTCTCCTGTCCCGAGTAAGCGTGGATGATATACCAGCGGGTATCCGGGTCGGGATGTGTGATCTGAGTCTGTGTCTGTGTCATCTTGTCAGTTACCCAGCAGTACTGCCATCAGTCTCGCGAAACCGAGGTCGACTAGCCCGAGAAAAGCCCCGATGGCAGCGGCGACGGCGATGACCATCAGCGTCAACCTGAAGGTCTCCTCCTTCGTGGGCCAGGTAACCCTACGGAGCTCTCCAACTACCTCAGCGAGCGCGCGGACGCTGAACGCCCGACGCGCGACCTCGGCGCCGACCCTCCGACTGACCCCTGGTTCTCTCGCCACTGCTACCTGGTCTCCCTGTGCAACGTGTGCCGTCGACACCTCGGGCAGAACTTCTTCAGCTCAATCCTCTGGGGGTCGTTTCTGCGATTCTTGCTCGAGTTGTAGGTTCGTTCCCGGCAGTCGGTGCATCCGAGAGTAACCAGGATTCTGACTTCTCCCCGACGGGCCATCTGGTATCTGCTCCTCGACCGGTGAGGGCCGTTGCATTCAAGTTATGGTAATCTAGGTTCCGGAGGCGTGTCCATGAGAACACGAGCCCTCTACATTTCGTGCCCTCTCGACTGAACCCAGCGAGAGGGCACGAGTTTCCGGTCTGGTTCCTTGCCGCTAGTCTAGGACGTCGATTATAACGCCGGAACCGACAGTCCTACCGCCCTCTCGGACGGCAAACCTGAGCTGCTCATCCAGGGCGACCGGGGTGATGAGCTTGATCTTCATCTCGATATTGTCGCCGGGCACCACCATTTCAACGCCCTCCGGCAACTCTATCTCGCCCGTGACATCAGTTGTCCTGATGTAGAACTGGGGCTTATAGCCGTCGAAGAACGGGGTATGCCTACCGCCCTCTTCCTTGCTCAGTACGTAGACCTGGGCGGCGAATTCTGTGTGCGGTGTGATGCTGCCCGGCGCGGCGAGCACCTGCCCGCGCTCGACGTCGTCACGGTTGACACCCCTGAGCAGGACGCCGACTGCGTCCCCGGGCTCTCCCTCGTCGAGGATCTTGTGGAACATCTCGACTCCGGTCACGACGGTGCTCGAAGTCTCCTTCACGCCGACGATCTCGATGCTGTCGCCCATTTTTACCATGCCGCGCTCTACCCTACCGGTGACCACGGTACCTCGACCCTTGATTCCAAACACGTCCTCAACTGGCATCAAGAACGCCTGGTCGCGTGGTCGCTCGGGAACGGGAATGTACTCGTCGACCGCATCCATCAGATCCCAGATTCCGGACGCCCACTCGCCTTCTCGGGAGTCATCTTCGGCATCCAGGGCGTTGAGGGCGCTGACGCGGACGATCGGAATGTCGTCGCCGGGGAATCCGTACTCGGAGAGGAGCTCTCGCATCTCCAACTCGACGAGCTCCAAGAGCTCCTCGTCGTCCATGGCGTCGACCTTGTTCAGCGCCACGACCATCGCTGGGACCTCCACCTGCCTGGCGAGCAGGATGTGCTCCCTGGTCTGCGGCATAGGGCCATCCGGAGCGCTAACCACCAGGATCGCACCGTCCATCTGCGCAGCGCCGGTGATCATGTTCTTGATGTAGTCGGCGTGGCCGGGGCAATCGACGTGTGCGTAGTGCCGGGCGTCCGTCTCGTACTCCACGTGCTGAATCGCGATGGTGACACCGCGTTCGCGCTCTTCAGGAGCGTTGTCAATGGAGTCAAAGGGACGGAAGCTCGCAAGACCTGTAGAAGCCAAGACCTTGGTAATGGCCGCGGTCAACGTGGTCTTCCCGTGGTCGACGTGGCCGATCGTGCCGACGTTAACGTGGGGCTTTGTTCGCTGAAACCTCTGCTTTGCCATTGAATCAGTTTCCTCCGTGCTCTGGAGCCCACAAGCAGACTCGAACTGCTGACCTCGTTCTTACCAAGAACGCGCTCTACCTCCTGAGCTATGTGGGCCCGGTTCTTTGCTAATTCTTGGACATCAGGAGATGGTGGACGGGGTAGGATTCGAACCTACGTAGCCCTTCCGGGCGCCAGATTTACAGTCTGGTGGTATTAACCACTCACCCACCCGTCCACGATTGACAGAGTGTAGTTTAGCATAGCGCTGTAATCCAATCCAAGAATTTTCGATCGGCTTCGATTCGTCCTTCGACAGGCTCAGGCCGAACGGCGACTACGCTGACTATCAGACTATTCCAAGAATCTTCGATCGGCTTCGATTCGTCCTTCGACAGGCTCAGGCCGAACGGCGGCTACGCTGACCATCAAACTATACAAGAAGAGCCCCAGGGGGGATTCGAACCCACCAACCTCCCGATTACAAGTCGGGTGCGCTGCCAATTGCGCCACTGGGGCTCGATGCGGGCCAGGCATCGCCCGAACCCGATAGTGCAATGAGACGCGCCTTCCAACAGGGACAGATGCGCGCGCCTGTTAAGTCGATTCTAGGGAATACAACGTTAGCCGGGCAAGCCTGCGACTCCGACCGCGTCCTCGGCTTCCCGTCCTACGATACGAAAGACTTGTTGGAGGGGGAGTCCGAGCTGCAGCGCCAACCGCCGGCAGTCCTCGTACTCTGGGCTAACTGCGACTGCCACACCGTCGAGCGTCTTGACCTTGATCGCTACAGGGCCAAGGGACGTTTCGATCTTCCTTATCTCTCGATCCGCCTCGTACCTCGTGATCGGCCGGACTCGGACTCCCAGCGTGGTCGTCTCTCGCAGCACCAGCTCGACCGCGCGATCGACGCCTCGCTCGGAAACGATCGCGCTGAGCATTGTCGCGGGCCGGTTCTTCTTCATCTGTATCGGCGTGAACCACACGTCGCGGGCGCCGATCTCGAGCAGCCGTTCCTGGACGAAGCCAAGCATCTCGCCCGTCGAGTCGTCGATGTTCGTCTCGATAAGGCTCAGGCCTCCGACCGGAGCCGCTTCGTCAACTTCCCCGACCCACAGTGCTAGAACGTTCGGATACTCCTCGGGGTCCCTCGAACCAACTCCGTAGCCCATCGACGCAACGCTCATTTTAGGTTGTCGAAACTCGGCCAACGTCGTGATGATGCCCGCTCCTGTTGGGGTGACCATCTCGCCGGTTCGTGCCGCGCCACCAGGCGCGGGAACGAGCGGCGCGTCGGCCATCGCAAAGAGCTGCGCCGCCGCCGGCGACGGGACGGGCAAGACGCCGTGTGCGCTTCTGAAGACCCCGGAGCCCATGGGCAGCGGAGAGGAGAATACGTTCTCGACACCAAGCGCCTCGAGGCCGGCGACGGTCCCCACGACGTCTACAAGTGTGTCGAGGGTCCCGAGCTCGTGGAGGTGGAGTTCACCCGGATCAGCCCGATGAACCCGGGCTTCCGCGGCCGCCATCCGCTCGAAGACCGCGGTTGATCGGCTCTTCACCCTGTTGGACAGACGGGATGCCTGCACGGTCGCGATGAAGTCGTCGAACCGTCTGGTGTCCATTGCCGATTCGTCGAGATCTACGGTTAGGAGCGTTCCGGTCACGCCCCCGCGTTGCGCCCGCGACTCGTTCAGGGAGACCCCCCGGACGTCCATCGCATCCAGCGTATCGCGGATAACGTCGAGGGAAAGCCCCGCGTCGACCAGCGCCCCGAGCACCATGTCTCCGCTGGCGCCGCCGATGCATTGGAACAGTGCTGCCTTCAGTAGATATCCTCCCTCTAGTCAGGCGCCGCGACCGGATCGGCAGCCCGAGTCGCTTTGCGCCCAAGCGCGGCCCCGATCGCCTCTCGAAGCGATCGAACGCCGATGACCTCGAGCCCTTTGCCGACCTTGTCACCCGATGACGCGGCGGGGAGTAGACATCGGCCCAGCCGCAGTCTGCTCACCTCGCCCAGCCGCCGTTCGGTCTGTGAGACCTGTCGAACTTCCCCGCTGAGTCCGATCTCACCTATCGCGGCCGTTCCAGCGGAGATCTCGACATCGCGCACGCTCGAGATTATGGCCAGTGCGATCGCGAGATCCGCGGCGGGTTCTGTCACGCGCATTCCTCCAGCAACGTTCACTATCACATCCTGGCTCGCGAGCGACACTCCTGCTCGCCGCGTCAGTACGGCGCACACCAACAGCAGCCTGTTGTAGTCGACCCCGGAAGCGACCCGGCGGGGCGCCGGGAGCAGCGACGGATTTGTTAGCGCCTGCACCTCGAGGAGGAGCGGTCGGGTCCCCTCTATCACGGGCACGACGAGCGACCCTATAGAGCCGCCTGAGCGCTGCGCCATGAGATGCGCCGAAGGATCGGGGACGTCCCGCAGTCCGCGGTCGGTCATCTCGAACACGCCAACCTCGTTGGTGGACCCGAACCGGTTCTTTACGGATCGTAACAGGCGGAATGAGCTGACCGGGTCGCCCTCCAGCTGGAGCACTACGTCGACGACGTGCTCGAGCACCCTCGGGCCGGCGATGTCACCGCTCTTGGTGACGTGCCCCGTCAGGACAACCGGCGTGCCCGTCGACTTGGCCCACTGCGTGAGACGGGCGGCACTCTCCCTGATCTGCGACACGCTGCCAGCCTCGGAATCCAGCTCGTCGGCATAGACGGTTTGGATCGAGTCAACTACCGCGAACGAAGGACGAAGCCGCTCTAGCTCAGTGAAGACATCCGCCAGCCTCGTCGCCGGTAGCAGATACAGGCCCCTGTCGACGAGTCGAAGGCGATCCGCACGGAGCTTGACTTGGGACGCGGACTCCTCTCCGGTTACGTACAGGGCCGGAGCTTCGCGGGCGGCGTCCGCGGCAACCGCGAGCAGAAGCGTCGACTTGCCGATCCCCGGGTCACCCGCCACCAGCACGACTGATCCCGGCACGAGGCCACCGCCGAGCACCCGGTTGATCTCGCCAGACCCGAATTCAAGCCTGGGGTGGTCCTCTGTGTTTACGGAGCGGAGCTCCACGGCCTTGGCCGGAGCCGATCCCGTCCACGCCCTCGACTTCGCGCCCGAAGACGGAATTCGGACCTCGCCAAGGGTGTTCCAGCTACCGCACCTGGCGCAGCGTCCTTCCCACCGTGCCGACTCGGCGCCACAGCTATCGCAGACGTAGACGGTGTTGGGCCTTCGCGCCATGTCTCTCAAACACAAAGGTCTGGGTACGTTGAACGCCCCAGACCTTGGACTCTATATAGGGTCTGCTTGATCTAAGTCGATGCCACCGAGAACGGAGACTCGGCCTTGACCACCAGGGCGTCGTCCACCACGTCAATGATAGCTGTATCGGCCGGGCCGAGCTCGCCTCCGAGTATCGCGTCCGATAGCTTGTCCTCGACATGGTCCTGAATGACTCGGCGGAGCGGCCTCGCTCCGTACAGCGGATCGTATCCCTTCTCGACCAGCCACTCTCTCGCAGCGTCGGTCACTCTGAGGTCGATGCCCTTCTCTATGAGATTGGACGTGACATCCTTGAGCTCGAGAGGGACGATCTGGTGCATGTGTTCCCGGTTCAGTCCATGGAAGACCACGGAACCGTCGATCCTGTTGAGGAACTCCGGCCGGAAGAAGCGCTTCACCTCGTCCATCACGTTGTTCTTCATCCGCTCATAGGCGGCGTCTTCGGACTGGCCGATGTCCGATCGGGCGGAGAATCCGATCGACCTGTCCTGTCGGATCAGGTCGGACCCGATGTTGGAGGTCATCGCGATGATCGTGTTCCGGAAGTCCACCTTCCGGCCCTTCGAGTCGGTGAGGTGGCCGTCGTCGAATATCTGCAGGAGGATGTTGAATACCTCGGGGTGCGCCTTCTCGATTTCGTCGAGCAGGATTACGCAGTACGACTTGCGGCGAACCAGCTCGGTTAGCTGCCCGCCATCGTCGTAGCCGATGTAGCCGGGGGGGGCGCCGACAAGTCTGGCGACCGAGTGACGCTCCATGAACTCGGACATGTCGATGCGTACTAGCGCATCCTCTGAGCCGAAGAGGAACTCCGCGAGCTTGCGCACCAGCAGCGTCTTTCCGACTCCGGTGGGGCCGAGGAACATGAAGATGCCTGTTGGGCGCCGCGGGTTCTTTAGTCCAGCTCTGGCCCTGCGTACGGCCTTTGACACGAGGCCGATCGGCTCATCCTGGCCAATCACCTTCTCGTGGAGCACCTCTTCCATGTTGATCAGGCGTTCCGTCTCGGTCGCCGCAAGCCGGGTAACCGGGATGGAGGTCCACATGCTAACGACCTCAGCGATGTCCTCCTCCGTAACGACGGGACTCTCGTCCGCCCGCTCTTCTTTCCAGTTCTGCTCAATCTCCTGGAGCTTGGCGGCTATCGTCGCCTCTCTGTCACGAAGCTCCGCGGCGTACTCGTACTGTCGGTCCGCGATCGCCTCGTCCTTCTCCTTACGGACGCTCTCTAGCATCTTCGTCACCTCCTTCACAGATAGCGGCGCGGTGGTGAAGTTGATCCTGACTCTCGAGGCGGCCTCGTCGATAAGGTCGATGGCCTTGTCCGGCAGGAATCGGTCGGCGATGTATCTGGAGGCGAGCGTTGCGGCGTGCTGCAGGGCGTCGTCAGTGATCTCGAGCTGGTGGTGCTCCTCGTAGCGGCTCTTGACGCCCCTGAGGATTTCGACGGTTTCGTCCGCGGTCGGCTCCTCAACCCTGACGGGCTGGAAGCGGCGTTCGAGCGCCGGATCGCGTTCGACGTACTTGCGATAGTCGTCGAGCGTCGTTGCACCGATAGTCTGGAGCTCTCCCCTGGCTAGGGACGGCTTGAGGATGTTCGCGGCGTCCACCGCACCCTCAGCAGCACCTGCCCCAACCATGGTGTGGACCTCGTCGATGAACAGGACACAGTTACCCGAGTTGCGAATTTCGTCGACGACCTTCTTTAGCCGCTCTTCGAACTCACCGCGGTACTTCGTCCCGGCGACGAGCGCGCCCATGTCCAGCGTCACGAGCCTCTTGCCTTGCAGCGTACTGGGAACGTCGTTGCTCGAGATGCGTTGGGCGAGTGCTTCGACGATTGCGGTCTTGCCGACGCCGGGCTCGCCCACGAGCACCGGGTTGTTCTTGGTTCGCCGACTCAGTATCTGCGTGACTCGCTGGATCTCCTGTTCTCGGCCAACCGTCGGGTCCAGCTTGCCGGACCGTGCGGCCTGGGTAAGATCGATTCCAAGCTGGTCGAGTGTCGGTGTACGAGAGGTGGAGCGTCCGCTGCCTCCACTCGGAGACTGCTGGACGTTCTGACTGAGGATTCGGCTCGTCTCAGCGCGGATCTTGTCGAGGGTAACGCCGAGGCTTTCGAGGACCCCGGCCGGAACTCCTTCACCCTCACGCATGAGGCCGATGAGCAGGTGCTCGGTGCCGATGTAGTTGTGATTGAGTCGGCGGGCTTCGTCTACGGCCAACTCGATGACCTTCTTGGCCCTTGGAGTCAGCCCTATCTCACCCGTTGAGGTGCGCTCGCCCCTACCAATGATGAACTCGACGGCGGAGCGCACCTTGGCGAGCTCCACGCCGAGATTGGTGAGTACCTTGGCAGCGACTCCATCGGTCTCGCGCACCAGACCGAGCAGAACGTGCTCGGTCCCGATGTACGTGTGATTGAACCGTTGAGCCTCTTCCTGTGCAAGGGAAAGGACTCTGCGCGCCTTTTCCGAGAATTTCTCAAACCTGCTTGCCATTGGAAGCGTCTCCTCAGTCGGAAATTCGAGGGCCGGCGGATGCTAGAAGTAGCTCTGTTCGTCCGCCTGTTTCAGGCTTAGTCCTAATCTTCTACGTTCTGGCTCTATGCGCAGGATTTTTACCTTGACCTCTTCGCCTTCGCTCACAACTTCCCGCGGGTGGTTTATCATCCTCGCTGAGAGTTCCGATATGTGGATCAGGCCCTCTATCGAGTCCTCGACTCGGGCGAAGGCCCCAAAGTTCGTCAGTTTAGTGACAGTAGCGTTGACCACATCGCCGATCGTGTGCCGATCGTGGATCGTCTCCCACGGCTCCGGCTGAAGTCGCCGGAGGCTCAGCGCGATCTTCCTGTTCTCCGCATCGACCCTGAGAACGTATACCTCGACCTCCTGGCCGACGCTCACGACGTCCTCGGGGGTGTTGACCATGCTCCACGACAGCTCGGAGATATGGATCAGCCCATCGGCTCCTCCCAAATCGACGAAAGCGCCGAAGCTGCTGATGCCGGTGACCACTCCCTTTCGGGTCTCGCCCTCGTTCAGGCCTTCTATGAGCTTTGCCTTCAGTGCGTCGCGGGACTCCTGTACCGCCTGGCGCTCCGAGAAGATCGCCCTGTTTCGGCTCCGGTTGACCTCGAGGACCTTCATCTGGATCTCTTTTCCGAGCTCGGCGTTCTGGGCCTCTTGGAGCGAGTCCTGCTCTTCCTGCGGCATGCTGCTGCCGTTCTCCTGGTAGAGCCGAAACCGGTCCCTGGGAACGGACACGAGTTGCGACATCGGAACGAAACCCTGGACTCCCTCTACCTCTACAATTGACCCTCCCCGGTTGAATCCGGAGATTTTTCCTTCGATTACCTCGCCTGCCTCCATGGCTTTCTCGAGGAACCTCCACCCCTGCTCCCCGATCGCCTTATCGACGGACAGAATCGCCGGGTTGTCGGCCGTTTCCGGGCGTACGACCATAGCTATGACAGACCCACCTACCAGGATGCCGATATCTTCGGATTCGACCGTCCGCATCTCGTTGGTCGGTACGTGCGCTTCAGACTTCTGGCCGATGTTTACGAAAAGCCCGTCCGAGTCGTCCGCCCTCATCACGACGCCTTCTACAACGTCTCCTCGACGGACGTTCTTGATCTCGCCCATCATCTCCTCGAGCAGTTGCCCCATATCCTCTTCGGTGGACACCTGCTCTCGCTCTTCTTCTACTGTCATGCTTTCAACTTTCCGGTCTAAGTTCAGGCAACCTCATTATAGTTAATCATCTACGACTGGTAAAGCCAAACCCACCTTGCTTTCCGGAATCTTCCTTCCGGTAGCTTGCGATTCGATCTAGTTGGTGGCACGCTCAACCTTCCCTGGGTATTTGTGGAAGTCGCCGAATTGTAACACGGTGGCGAATCGCTGGAAAGCCGTTCAAGGCGCGGTCGACGGGTAAAGTAGCTCGAGTGCACCAGCTAGCGCTGTTGTTTGGCAGAGGGACTCACGAAAAAAACCTTGGCAGTGGCCTATTTTCCCACGCCCTTGCGAGCGCAGTATCGTCAGCGCTGAGGCGTTTCACTGCCGTGTTCGGGATGGGAACGGGTGGGGCCGCCTCGCTCAAACCACCAAGGTATTTCTTCGAGCGAGTATAGCCATCGACAGAAACACGTGTCAACGGCGATAAACTACGTAAATTGACTGGCCGGAGACGGCATGATAGCATTCCATACCGGGTAGACACGAAGGTCCGCCCCTCGGAATCCACCATTCAATCAGGCTGCGGAGGGACTGCACGTGGCAACAACTGCGCTACTAGAGGTCAGTGATCTGGCCGCTGAGAAGTTCCAGGACATATTAGAAGAGCAGGGCGAAGAGCAGGGACTGCTCCGTGTAATGGTGATGCCGGGCGCAAACGGCGGCATCCAGTACATGCTCAGCGTCGAGCAGGAGGTAGGAGTCGATGACTTTGTCGTTGACACGAGCACGATCCAAGTGCTTGTGGACGCCGATAGTGCTCCGCTTCTGGATGGCGCGACGATCGACTACATGGAAGGTCTGATGCGAAGTGGCTTTGTCATCAGCAACCCCAACTTCCAGGCTCAGGGCGGCTGTGGGTGCGGTGGCGGTGGTGGTGGATGCGGCGGCGGTGGCGGTGGCGGATGTGGCTGCGGTGGCGGTGGCGGTGGCGGATGTGGCTGCGGTGGCGGTGGCGGTGGCGGTGGATGCGCTTGCGGAGGCCACTAGTTTCAGGGGTCCTGCCACTAGGTATCAATGGAAAACGGAGCGACTCGGTCGCTCCGTTCTCTTCTTAAGGCGGTACTCCGCCGTGGCCGGCTCGTGGATTCCAGCCCCAGCCTCCTCAGGGGCAGGCTCGACGCGGGAAACTCAGTGGCACGCAGTTTGGTGGTGATGCCGTGATGATTCAGGTCGGTAGGATGGAACTGATTCAACGTTGCTGATTTCGACGCTTGACCTCTTTCAGAGAGACCCAACTCTTGCGCTGATAACGTTGTTCAGCTTTGCCCTCGCGCTGATGATCGGGATCACTTTCCACGAGTTCAGCCACGCGTGGGCCGCCAACGCACTCGGCGACAGGACCGCCAAGAACCTCGGTAGAATGACCCTGAACCCGATTGCTCACCTCGATCCGGTAGGAACGGTGCTAATCTTCGTCGCCGGGTTCGGTTGGGGCAAACCGGTCCCTTTCAACCCCATCTTCCTGCGCATCGGCCGGCGATCCGGCGCCGCAGTGGTGTCGATCGCGGGGCCTATCGCCAATGTCATCGCCGCGACGATCTTTGCCTTTCCGATTCGCGCCGGACTGGTCGAGTCGAACGCCCTCGACTTCTCCGTTTTCGGGCGCCCTGGCTCCGGAGTTCTCCAGTACTTCCTGATCTCCGCGGTCTTCTGGAACCTGATCCTCGCGGTGTTCAATCTGCTGCCGATAGCGCCGTTGGATGGATTCAAGGTCGCCGTGGGCGTCCTACCTCGGAACGCGGCAGCGGCGTTCGCCAGACTCGAGCCCTATGGGCCGGTTATCCTGCTCCTGATCATCGGCCTGGGGTTCTTCTCTCCGGACCTCAGGATTCTCTCCGGAATCCTCGGACCGGTCGTAAACCTTCTGAGCGGCGCACTGCTTGGCGCTGATCTTCTATGATAATCTGTAGTGCGGAATTACGATCAGGCGCGGAGGTGAGACATTGGAGCGAATAACGATCATTGGAGTCGGACCGGTCGGCGCATCCATCGGACTGGCCCTGATGGCCCGTAACTTGCGCAACACGGAGGTTGTGATCACGTCTTCCGAGCGGAGCGTGAATCAAACGGTATCGAAGATCAACGCCGCCCACAGGACGGAGTCCGGCTTACGCGCCGCGGTCTCGGGAGCACAGCTTATCGTGCTGGACGCCCCGATCGCAGAGGTGCGCGACCTGATGGAGGCGATAGGACCCATCGTCGATCCGGGCACCGTGGTCACCGACACTTCGACGGTGAAGGAGCCCGTCATAAGATGGGCTGAAGAGTTTCTGAGGCAGGACGCTAGCTTCGTCGGCGGCCATCCACTGCTTAAGAGGGTGCCGGAGTCCGTTGAAGAGGCTGACGCATCGATCTTCCAGGGCGCCCGATACACGGTGACACCTTCTGAGACGGCCGACGAGCAGGCTATTCGAACGGTGATCGGCCTGGTCGAGGCGCTCGGTGCGCGTCCGATATTCCTTGATCCATCAGAGCACGACTCGTATGCGGCGGCGATGTATCAGCTGCCGGTCATCCTGTCATCGGCATTTGTCACCGCGACCGCGGGCAGCGACGGGTGGCGCGAGATGCATAAGATGGCAGACACCGAGTTCGAGACGTTCGGGCGCCACGCGACCAACGATCCGCTCGACAACGAGACGCTGTGCATATCCAACCCAGAGTCGCTAACTCACTGGGTGGACCAGCTCATTCTGGAGCTATACAACTTCAGAAACGAGATCAAGGAGGGCGACGCGGCCCTGCTGGAACGGTTCATCAAGGCATGGGAGCTGAAGGCGAAGTATGACGCGGACGCAGTCGTCCCTGACGCCTCCCCCACCCTGCCCACAGCCGGAGAGTCGATGATGAACGCAATGTTTGGGTCGAAGCTGGCAGACCGGATGCGGTCGCTCAAGAGCGGCGAGGACGAGACGCGGCGGCAGTTCACGTACATGAGGAGGAACCGGTAGATGGATCGGACCGTCCGCCGCGCCGCGCGGCTCGAAGGGACCGTAGTCCCCCCGGGAGACAAGTCGATATCGCACCGAGCGGCGCTCCTGAATGCGATCTCTGAGGGCGAGGCGCACGTGTCGAACTTCTGCGTCGGAGACGACCGCACCTCGATGCTCTCCTGCCTGCGAGGACTTGGGGTCGAGATCGAAGAACACCGCGGTTGCGATGTATCGGGCGATCGTGAGTGCTTTCGGGTGGTCGGCCGCGGAGCCGCTGGTCTCGCCGAGCCGACAGACGTCCTGTACTCCGGAAACAGCGGGACGACGATGAGACTTGTCTCCGGCCTGCTGGCCGCTCAACCGTTCTTCAGCGTGATTAACGGCGACGCGTCACTCCGCCAACGTCCGATGAAGCGAATCTTGAGTCCTCTCGGACAGATGGGGGCCACCGTGAGCGGTCGCAACGGCGGCTCGCTCGCTCCCCTAGCGTTCAACGGCGGCGACCTCCACGGCGTAGAGTACGACATGCCAGTCGCCAGCGCACAGCTCAAGTCCTGCATCCTGATCGCAGGGATGTTCGCTTCCGGCGAGACCGTTGCGGTCCAGCCAGCCGAGTCGCGCGACCATACCGAGCGGATGATGGGCGCGATGGGCGGCGACGTCGAGAAGGACGGTCTGCGGATCGCTGTTAAGCGATCGAGCTTGAACTCGCTTAACATCCAGGTGCCGTGCGACATCAGCGGCGCGGCGTTCTGGCTAGTCGCGGGTGCGGCACATCCGAATGCGCGCGTTACCGTCGAGGGCGTTGGGATCAATCCGACGCGCACGGGGGTGCTCGACGTGCTGCGTGAGATGGGTGCGAACATACGGGTCGAGAACGTGCGCGAGGACGGTAACGAGCCGTCTGCAGATCTCATCGCCGAGTCGAGCGAGCTCCGTGGGATAGAGATCGGCGGGGACATCATCCCGCGAGTGATCGACGAGATCCCGGCACTGGCCATGGCCGCCTCTCGGGCGTCTGGCCGTACGGTTGTGCGGGACGCGCAAGAGCTCAGGGTCAAGGAGTCCGACAGGATCGCTGAGACGGTCAATGGATTGTCCTCGCTCGGCGCCGAGATCCATGAGACTGAAGACGGCATGGTCATCGAGGGAGGGTTCGCCCTCCGGGGCACGACGGTCGCGAGCGGCGGTGATCACAGGATCGCGATGACTATGGCGATTGCCGGACTCGTCGCCGAAGGGGAGACGACGATCCAGGACTCCGAGGCGGCAGACGTCTCGTATCCCTCGTTCTGGGACGCGCTTGGCAGCCTGACAGCCAGGAGCTGAGGTGTCGCCACACCCTCGTATGTGCGAGCGATCTGGGCGACTGTTCGTCCTGTCGGGTCCGTCGGGCGTCGGAAAGGACGCCGCTCTCGTGAGGCTCAAAGAGTTGGGCCGACCATACCACTTCACCGTGACCGCAACCACGCGTCCGAAGCGCCCCGGCGAGGTAGACGGCGTGGACTACATCTTCCTGACACGCGATCGGTTCGAGGAGATGGTTGACACTGGGGGCTTCTTGGAGTGGTCCGAAGTCTACGGCAACCTCTACGGCGTGCCTAGCTCCCAGGTTACAGGGGCGCTGGCGCTGGGCCGCAGCGTGATCCTCAAGATCGACGTCCAAGGCGCAGCCACGATCCGCGCCTTATACCCAGACTCAACCCTTATATTCCTGGAGGCTCCCGACTTCGACTCGCTAGAGAGCCGGCTCAGCGCGCGCGATACTGAGACGGCGAGCTCTCTCAGGCTGAAGTTGAAGACGGTGCGGGCCGAGATGGAGTGCGTGGATGAGTTCGATCATCGCGTGACGAATCGAGATGGGCATCTCGACGAGGCGGTCCATTCCATCGACAGAATCGTATCCGGACAGAACTGAGAGGGAAAGTACACGATGCCGGATAGTTCACTGTCGGACCTCAAGGTTCTCGACCTGTCGCACGTGCAGGCTGGACCATCCTGTTCACAGATGCTCGGCTTCCTCGGCGCCGACGTCATCAAGATCGAGGACACCAGAGGCGGTGACAGCACCAGGGTCGACCTCGCACATCGTGAGGGCGTCGACAGCGTCTACTTCCTGATCTTCAACAACAACAAGCGGGCGATCACGCTCGATCTCAAGTCCGAGCGCGGTAAGGAGATCTTCATTGGACTGGTCCGGTGGGCGGACGTGCTCGTAGAGAACTTCTCTCCGGGAATGCTGGACAGGCTCGGTATGGGATGGGATGAGCTCCACCGTCTCAACCCGCGGCTCGTGTACGCGACGATCAAAGGCTTCGGGACGTATGGCCCGTACTCGGACTACAAGGGGTTCGAGTTCGTCGCCCAGGCGGTCGGCGGCGCGATGACAACAACCGGATTCCAGGACAGGCCGCCCGTGACACTCGCCCCCGGAGTCGGCGACTCAGGGAGCGGCCTGCACGCGGCCATCGGCATCCTCGCGGCGATCCACAAGAGGGAGCGCACCGGTCTAGGCCAGATGGTGGAGGTCTCGATGCAGGACTCCGTCGTCAACCTGATGCGCATGCGGCTCACGCCAACGCTCGCTGACGGCAGGATGCGAGGCCGTCATGGGTTCATGGGCTTTAGGGGATTCCCGATGGTGTTTCCGTGTGCCCCGGGCGGACCGGACGACTACGTCATGATCCATCCGCGCGGCGAGGGCTGGGATATGATGCTCGCAGCGATCGGCCGAGAGGACCTGATCGGGGACGCCCGATTCGACAGCGAACAGGCGCGGGCTGAGAACCCAGAAGAGGCGGCGGCAATCGTCACCGAGTGGACGTCACAGCGGACGAAATGGCAGGCGATGGACACTCTGGCCGGCGCCGGAGTGCTCGCTGGTGCGACCATCAGCCCGGAGGAGATCATCGAGAACGATCACCTTATCGCCAGGGAGATGATCGTCGACGTCGACGATCCGGTCCGCGGCGGCTATCGGATGGTCGGAATCCCTATCAAGATGTCCGACGAGCTCAATCTGGTGACCAAGGCCCCTCGCTACTCGGAGCACACCGACGAGATCCTCAAGTCGATCCTGGGCTGTACCGAAGAGGAGGTCGCCGCGATGCGGGACATGGGAGTGATCGTCTGATCCTGACCCTGGCTAACCCGCCCGTGCTTCCAGCCAGTCCAAATCAATCTCTAGGCCGAATCCGGGCGCGTCACTCGGCGTCACGTAGCCGTCCTCGATCACCGGCGTGCCAGGCAGAAGCACCATCTCCTCAAGGGGTACGCCGGGAGGAGACACTCCCTCTGAGCGCTCGCCCCAAGGGATCACCGGCATCGCGTAGGCGAGGTGCTGGCCGTAGGGGTAGTTCATCCCGCCGTGGCCAATCACGGTGACTCCGTGGGCCTCGGCTATGTGACAGATGCGGACGCTGGCCGTTACGCCCCCAACCCAAGCGATGTCCGGCTGAAGTATGTCGACGAGACCCTGACCTGCGGCCAGCGCGAAGGGATGGATCGTGTACCAGTGCTCGCCGGTGGCAAGCGTCTGACCCGGAACCCGCTGCCGCACCTTGAAGTAGCTGTCCATATCCTCTGGAAGCAGGTAGTCTTCGAGCCACTTGATCCGATAGGGCTTGAGCGCCTCGACCAGCCTGACGATGTACTCGACGTTCAGAGACATCCAGGAATCGACTGCGATTTCGACGTCCGGCCCGACCTGCTCTCGTGTCCGCGCCACAAGCTCTTCGTTCTTCCGCAGTCCCTCGATCCCGTCCTCCGGTCCGTGGCGCACGAACAGCTTGACCGCCTTGAAACCAAGCTCGAGGAACCAGTCGATGTAGTTCTCGGTCCCATAGGTCAGCAAGGTGTTCGAGGCGTAGCAGAAGATCCGGTCCTTGACGGGGCCGCCGAGGAGCTCGTACACGGGTCGTCCCAGAAGCTTGCCCTTGAGGTCCCAGAGTGCGTTGTCGACGGCGCTGATCGCGTAGCTGGTCAGTCCGTGCGTTCCATAGGGAGAAGACGCCCTGCGCATCAGGTCCCAGTGCTTCTCGACCGCCATAGCGTTCTGGCCTCTGAGCAGCGGCGCGAAATGGTCGTTGATGATTGACAGCACAGGTCCGGCCATGGCGGTGATTCCGAGACCCCAGGTGCCATCGTCGGCGGTGACCACGCAGGCTGTCCTCCCCCAGTCGCGGTTCCAGCCCCTGCCCGGGAACTCCGTCTCGTACCGCGCCATCGGGCTGGTGAAGTGGCCTGGCTCTGGGTCGGCCGGGACCCGCGGCTGGGTCTTGATGTCCGGCCTGAGGTCGACCTGCACGGCGCGTATGTCTTTGATTCTCAATTGCGGTCCCCCTGAAGCTCTCGGACCATCGCGGACAGCCGTTCCTCATCGTCCGGCGTATCGGTCGGTATGTCAAACCCGATCGACGTGGCGTAGTCGCCGTGGGCGTACTTCAACTTGGATACAATCTCGTCGTGCGTACCAACCACCGCGAACGTCTCGAGCATCTCGTCGGTGATCTCTCCCGCCATCTCTCCCCATCGGTTCTCGACTGACATCCGGTACAGTCGCGCCGCGGTGTCCTCCCAGCCATGCGCGCTCATCACGGACTCATAACTCCGGGTCGAAGCATAAAACGATATCTGTCCCTTAACGCGGGCTTTCTGCGCTTCGACCTTCTCCTCCGTGGCCGCGGTTATGGTGAATCCACCGGCGTTGATCTCGATCTCTTCGACCGAGCGGCCGGCCCTGTCGGCGCCGATCTCCAGGTTCGGGATGATGACCTCGCGGGTGTACTGCGGAGTGCAGAAGCCGTGGAGCAGGACCCCGTCCGCGACCTCGCCGGCAACGCGGAGCATGTATGGGTTGACCGCGGATATGAACACCTTGATGTCGGGAGTCCCTACCGGTCCGGGGTTGAAGAATGGTGGCATCAGATTGAAGTCGTAGTGATCCCCGTGGAACTTGACCGGCTCCTGAGTTTGCCAGGCATTCCAGATGTGCCGGAGGGCCTGGATATACTCGCGCATCCTCGGCGCCGGCGGGGACCAGTTCATGCTGAACCGCCTTACGATGTGACCTCGCACTTGGCTCCCGAGGCCGAGGGTGAAACGTCCGCCGGACATGTCCTGCAGGTCCCAGGAGATGTAGGCCACGTCCATCGGGCTCCTCGCAAACGCGAGGGCGATCGACGTGCGAAGCCCGACTGCCTCCGTGTGCTCCGCCGCGATTGTCAGGGGGAGGAACGGATTGTGGCTGGTCTCAGCCGAGCTGTATGTATCGAATCCGATCCTCTCGGCGCGCTTTGCGGACTCCGCTATCTCCTTCGGCGCCCTTCCCGTCAGTCGGGTCCCTACTTTCACAGGCGTGCCTCCCTCGATCAGCCGCCAAATGATAGCAGACGCCCAAGCCCCCCGTCGCCGATCAGTGCGTGACTCTCGGGGAGGAGAAGTGCACTTGTCCGACGGGATGCCTGGTGCAGACCCTCCGATCAGGATGTCACGGCGAACTGATCCATGACGCCAGTGTTCGCCTTGATCACTCCGTTCTCGACCGTTATCAGGTCGAGACTCTTGAGCACGTTCAGGTCCCTGGTGACAGTCTTCCGTCCCACGCCACGGTAGAGTCGTGCCACGGGGTGAAGCCTATCGACCACGTCGGACAGCGTGACGTCGCGGTCTCCCAGCGCAAACAGGAACAAAAGCTGTCTGTTACCGGTCCTGGTGCCAAGCCGACCGGAGAGTTGAAGCTGCTCCCGGGCGAAGTCCCGGAATGAGATCGTTCGGATTTCGGAGATCAGCTCGGCGTGCACCTGCTCCAGCTCCTCGACCAGCCCTCTCAGAGCGAACTCAACGAACGGACCGACGTCCGGGTCAGAGACGAATCGGACGTGGTTGAGCAGGTCGACGTATTCAGATCGGTTGCGGTAGTAGTAGTTCGCGAGGGAGTAGAAGCCTCGGACGTTTATGCCGGCACGATAGAGCAGGAAACTCTCGACACCCCGTGACGTCCGGCCGTTGCCGTCGCCGAACGGATGGATGCTGATCAAGAGGAAGTGTGCAACAATCACCTGAACGATCGGATCGAGCTCTCTGCCCAGACCCTGGTTCAGCCAATCAAAGAACCGGGCCATCAAATCGGGGACCTCGTCAGGGGAGGGCGTCTGGTAGTCACCAGCGGTCACGGCCAGTGAGCGGTATCGCCCTGGGTCATTGTGCTCGTAGTCAATTCCACTGGTCAGAACGCGGTGGAACTCCCTGACCAGGGACTCGGTCAATCTGCGTCCAGGCTCCCTGCGCAACTCGTCATCAACGAATGTCATCAGAGCGCTGGCGTTACGAACTTCGCGCTCCTCCCTCTGCCGGGTCGCCTGAAGCACCCGTTGTCCCTCCGGCGCATTCAGAACCTCAGACACCTCACTCTCCGACACTTCGGTTCCCTCGATTCCTGTGGTGCCGCGGACAGCCCTCACAATGTTCAGCGTGTGCAGCCTGTGCTGCACGTGGGGAGGGACAGGGATGTCTCGAATTGTGCGCGACAGGGATCGTGTCGCCGCGACGTACTCGAGCATCTGAGGGTCCGTTCGATCGACGTATAGTTCGAAGTTGAGGTTCCAGCTCGGCATCTGGGCTTTCTTTCACATGGACAATGACTCGGACATTGTCCACGCGCTTCTCGATGATATTTTGTCTATTCAGCTTTATAATGGTACCATATACAGTCTGTATTGAAGGACAACATATCGGGCTTTGTCCCAATGTTTGGCCAGAACGGCAGACGGATCGGAGGACGATGGGACGTTGCCGTGGAAATCGACTAGTCGTAAACTGGGGCAAAACCTGAGGAGTTTCGACATGGCATCCGAGATAGACCTTTTCGAGGCGATCAACACCCAGCGGGCGATACGCTACTTCACGGACGAGCCGGTGTCCGACGAAGTGATCCACCAGCTCTTAGTGGCGGCGACTAAGGCGCCAAGCGGGGGCAATCGACAGGGTTGGAAGTTCCTGGTGATCCGCGACCGGGAGACCAAGCAGAAGATCGCGGACTACTACGAGGATAGCTGGGAGCGCGCCTACGGCGCGCAGAATCCGGAGCCCCCTGACATCCAGTCCCACGTCCGCCGGTCTGCTGACCACCTCGCCCGCCACCTAGCAGAGGTTCCCGTGATGCTGATTGCCTGCATCGAACACGACGGAGGGCCGTCCTCGATGGGGAGAGGCGGCTCGATCTTCCCTTCCGTCCAGAACGTCCTCCTCGCCGCCCGCGGCCTCGGTCTCGGGAGCTGTCTCACTAGCCTCCACAAGCGCTACGAGCAAGAGATCAAGGAGTTGCTCGGCATCCCCGAGAACGTCGAAACTGCCGCTCTTCTCCCGATTGGATATCCAGCGGCGCCGGCGAGGTACGGGCCGACGACGCGCGCTCCGGTAGAGGAGGTGGCCTATCGCGAGCGCTGGGGCGAGGGCTGGTGAGGCGTACCTCTGATATACTCTCCCCGTTTCAAGCCAGACCAGCGCGAGGTGGCCACCCATGTCCTACGAATTCATCAACTACGAGCAGAAGGATCGGATCACGTACGTCACGATCAATCGTCCCGAAAGGCTGAACGCTCTCCATCCACCGGCCAACGCCGAGCTATACGACGCGTTCACCCGGTTCAACGACGACCCTGACGCCTGGGTCGCGATTTTGACCGGCGCCGGCGAGCGCGCTTTCAGCGCCGGAAACGATCTACGATACACGGCGGAGCGAGACCAGGGCGTGCATGGCGGTCAGGATGCGAGTACGCGATATGCCCGGGTACCGTTCGGCGGAATCACCTCCAACTTCGAGTGCTGGAAACCGATGATCGCGGCGGTAAACGGGTATGCCTTGGGAGGCGGTCTCGAGGTTGCAATGTCCTGCGACATCATCATAGCTGCCGACCACGCAGAGGTCGGCCTGCCCGAACCAAGAGTCGGTCTGTACGCGGGGGCAGGAGGAGTATTCAGACTGCCGCGCCACGTCCCAACCAAGATCGCACTGGGCATGATGCTCACGGCACGCCGCATCACTGCGCAGGAGGCGTATAGGATCGGGTTAGTGAACGAGGTTGTACCACTCCCGGAGCTGATGCCGACAGCGGAACGATGGGCGAACGAGATTCTGGAGTGTGCGCCGCTCTCGGTTCGGGCGAGTAAGCAGATGGCGTACACGGGACTCGACTGGCCGTTGGACGTCGCCATGTCTCGCAACTACAGCGAGGCGCAGAGACACAACTCCTCGGCCGACAGGATAGAGGGCCCACGCGCGTTCTCCGAGAAGCGGGCGCCGAACTGGACCGCATCGTAGCCGCGCTATCCACCCAACGTTAGAGGACACAGAATGAATTCTCCCAACCAGTGGAAGCTTCCCACCGCCGTCCGTCCGACCAACTACGACCTAACGCTGGAACCCGATATTGACGCGTTCACCTTCTCCGGGAGTGAGTCGATCAACATTGAGGTGCTCGAGCCCGTCTCAGAGATCGTCCTCAACAGCGCGGAGATAGAAGTACAGTCGGTCTGCGTAGCGCTGCCAGACGGAACGTCCAATGACGCAGCGTCGATGAGCTTCAACGAGGAAATGGAGACGCTCACGATATCTTTCGACGATCAGCTACCAGTCGGCGAAGCAACGCTCGACATCGAGTTCGCCGGCGAGCTCAACGACAAGCTGCGTGGATTCTACCGCTCCTCGTACCGCGACCAGGACGGAAACCAGCGCTGGATGGCGGCAACCCAGTTCGAGTCCACCGACGCGAGACGCGCGTTTCCGTGCTGGGACGAGCCCGCGATCAAGGCCACTTTCGACGTCACCCTGACCGTGTCCCACGAACTGGAGGCGATCTCGAACACCGAGCCGGTCTCGACCACAGTGTCAGAAGACGGGAAGAAGACCGTTCGATATGCTCCGACACCGGTCATGTCGACCTATCTGCTGGCGTTTGTGGTAGGCGACATAGCCTGCGTGCAGGACACCACAGGCGACGGCGTGCTGATGCGCGTCTGGGCCACCAGGGGCAACGAGAATAAGGGCCGATTCGCGCTCGAGACCTCGATGGCGCTCCTCGACTACTTCCACGACTACTTCGGCGTCCCATACCCTCTCTCAAAGCTCGACCACATCGCACTTCCGGACTTCGCGGCGGGCGCGATGGAAAACTGGGGCGCGATCACCTATCGGGAGGTTGCGCTTCTCGTCGATCCCGAGGGCAGCTCGGCTGGGACGCGCGAGGTCGTCGCCGCGATCATCTCGCACGAGATGGCGCACCAGTGGTTCGGCGACCTCGTCACGATGGAGTGGTGGGACGACCTGTGGCTCAATGAGAGCTTTGCGTCCTGGATGGGCGACAAGGCCGTCGACTACCTACACCCTGAGTGGGAGATGTGGACCCAGTTTCTGACGAACGATACGAACGACGCGCTGAACCTGGACGGCCTCCGAAACTCTCACCCGATCGAGCAGGAGGTGAACAATCCCGCTGAAATCGGCCAGCTTTTCGACGCGATCAGCTACTCGAAGGGCGGATCGGTGCTGCGGATGCTGGAGCACTACCTTGGCGAAGAAGCATTCCGCGAAGGGCTTCGAATCTACATCAAGCGTCACGCTTATGGGAACGCACGGACCCGCGACCTCTGGAACGCGCTCGGAGAGGCCTCCGGACAGCCGGTGGCCGCGATCATGGACACCTGGACGTCGCAGACCGGCTATCCCGTACTTGACGCCACTGTCGACCGATCTTCTGAAGCGATTGAGGTTGACCTGTCCCAGTCGCGGTTCCTCTATGACGACATTCTCGGTGAGGGAGAGGCTGAAGATACGATCTGGAAGGTCCCGGTCACTGCGCGATCGGCGTCCGACGCGGAGCCGGTCAGAGCCTTGATGGAGAGCCAGGCGGCTGACCTCACTCTGGAGCCCGCGTCCCACGGAACTATCGACGAGTGGATCAAGATCAACCCCGGGCAGTCCGGCTTCTACCGGGTCCGGTACTCCGAGGATGAGCTCGAGCGACTCAAGACGCCGATCTCCAACCTCACGCTGCCGGCGCAGGACCGTCTCGGTCTCCAGTCGGACGCGTACGCGCTCGCGAAGGCGGGCCACATCTCAGCTACCGCGTACCTGAGCCTGGTCGAGGCCTACTCGAACGAGACCGACGCGTCGGTCGCGGGCGACCTCGCGGCCTCGCTGGGCGCGCTCAACAATCTGCTGTCGGACGAGGAGTTCCATACCGCGTACCAGGCGTTCGGACGGAGCGTGTTCAAGCCGATCGGGGAACGCATCGGTTGGGATGAGCGGGAAGGAGAGGGGCACCGAGACGCCCTACTTCGATCAACGATTCTCGGCCAGCTCGGGCGGTACGCGGACGACGATACGCTGGTCGAAGCGGCACGTCGCTTTGAGACGTACGTCGACGACCCCACAAATCTCACTGCCGACCTCCGTTCGGTGACCTTCTCGATGGCGGCCCAGCGGGGGGGCCGCAACCTGTACGACCAGATGTGGGAACTCGAAAAGTCGGCCACGCTGCACGAGGAGAAGATGAGGTTCTTAGGGGCTCTCTGCAGCTTCGAGGACGAGTCGCTCCTCGGAGAGACGCTCGACAGGTCGCTCGTCGACGAGCACGTGAGGAGCCAGGACACGATCCGCATCGTAGTCTTCGTGGCAGCCAACCGGCACGGGCGCGAGCTCGCATGGGAGTTCGTCAAGGAAAATTGGGACGAGTTCGATCGGCGCTACGGCGAGGGCGGATTCGCGCTAATGCGGCTCGTGGGCATCTCGTCGCTCTTCACGACCCGCGAGAAGCAGGACGAGGTCAGAGAGTTCTTCGAGACCCATCCCGTTCCCGCCGCCGACCGCACGATCCGCCAGGGTCTCGAGCGGATGTCGATCAACATCGCCTGGCTCGATCGGAACCGCGACGAGCTGAGCCGCTGGCTCGTAGGCTAGATCTGGGTACCCTGCCCGCCTTGGTCGAGAGCGCTGCTCACCTCGCGAAAACGGCCATGGACGTCGCACTCGATGTCCTCTATCCGATCCGATGCCTCGGATGCTCGGCCGCAGGCAAGTTCATCTGCTCCGACTGCGTTGAGACGCTGCCCGCCCTACGCCAGCCCTCGTGTAGAATCTGCGCCAGCCCTGGGGTGAGCGGCACCTGCTTCTGGTGCAGGGAGCGTCATCCGGCGATGGATGGAACGAGGTCGCCGTACCTCTATGTCCGAGAGAGTCCGATACACCGAGCCATTACGGCACTGAAGTATGGAAGTCAACGGACTATCGCGCCCGAGCTCGCCGGTCTTCTCGCCAGGTACCAACGTCGAAGCCGAACTTCGTACGACGTCATTATCCCGGTTCCGAGCCACCGGTCCCGGGTCCGCCAGCGCGGCTACAGCCAGGCGGTCCTCATCGCCGAGACCCTTGGCCCAATCCTGGGAATCCCGGTCGCTATCGATGTCCTCGAACGAATCAGGGACGCGCCGTCGCAGCTCGATACCGATACGCGGCGCGAGCGGTGGAACAACGTGCTGAACGGATTTCAGGCGTCTGGGGATCTGACGGACAAGAGCGTGCTCTTGGTCGACGACCTGATAACCACCGGCTCCACAGCCTCAGCGTGCGCGTCTGCGCTCAAACGCGCCGGCGCAGAGCGGGTCGTGGCGTTGTCGGTCGCGAGAGCGCCCTGACCACCGCGATCATTGTCACAGGCTAGTAGCTACACCCTTACGAACTTCGAGACGCGATCGCCCCTGCCGATCTCCGTGACGTAGATGCTACCGTGGGAGTCGACACAGATGCCGTGGCCGCCGAGGAGTGTGCCCATTCCGACGCCCTCGTTTCCCCTCCACCGGGTAATCAGCTCGCCATCCATGGTCCAGATGCTGACGCCGTTGCCGCCGCCCTGCTCGATGACGTAGACGATATCGTCCTGAATCCACAGGTCGCCCGGCGAGACCATGTCGGTCCACTCTTCGATGAAGTTGCCTTCGTCGTCGAATATCTGGATCCGGCTGTTCTCCCTGTCGGCGATAAATACCCGGCTGTGCCGGTCGACCCAGACGTTGTGGAGAAGCGCGAACTCGCCGGGGCCGGTCCCCTGCCTGCCCCAGGACTTGACCAGCTCGCCGTCCGTCGTGAACTTGTGCACTCGGTGCCCGCCGTAGCCGTCGGACACGAACATGTGGCCGTCCGGCGCGATCGCGAGGCCTGAAGGCATGTTGAACGGCATGCCGGCGAAAGACGGGGAGGGATCGAGCTTGCTGCCGAGTGTTCGAATGACCTCGCCGCCGGGGGTGTACTCAGTCGCGATGTGGAAATCGCGGTCGACGAGCCACACGTTGTCGTTCGGCGCGATGTAGATTCCGTGGGGGTTTGCGGAGAAGGTCCCCTCGCCCCAGGAGCTGATGAAGTTGCCGTCTGTGTCCCAGATCGTCAGCGGGTGCAGGCCGCGGCTGAAGATGTGGACCTCGTCCTTGGAGTTCACAGCGCCGTCGGACGCCAGTCCGAACGACCAGTACTTGGGCATGTTGGGCCACTCCGGGACCCGCTCGTATCGAAAATCGCCTGATCCTACTACTGCCACGATCGCTCTCCTCGTTGATTGTTGGGGTGGTCGTTAGGGCCCGATTGTATTTGTCGGTTCTTGAACCAGTCAACCGCGGGCCGGAGGTGATACAATCGCGTCGGGCGGCGAAATCGCCAGAGTCACGAGACGACGATCAGAATTCATGAGGAGGACTTAGAATGGCAACAGTTAGAACGGCCAACTCGACTTGGGAAGGGGACCTGATGGACGGAGGCGGTCGCGTGACCGCGGCCACGTCGGGCACGTTCTCGGATCTGGCGGTGACGTTCCCGACCCGCGGCGGCGAGCCCGAGGGCAACACCAGCCCGGAAGAGCTGATCGCGGCGGCGCACGCGTCCTGCTACGGCATGGCTCTGTCCGCCGGGCTGACCCGTGCGGGGACTCCGCCAGGAACGCTCCAGGTCAGCGCGGACGTGACATTCGACGTAGTAGACGGCGCGCCGACGGTCGTGTCCAGCGCGCTGACGGTTCAGGGTAGCGTCGAGGGCGTCAGCGAGGAGGAGTTCGCGGCGGCTGCGGAGGCGGCCAAGGACGGATGCCCGATCTCTCGCGCCTTGGTCGGCAACGTCGAGCTGAGCGTGAACGCGTCACTGGCGTAACCAGGCAGCTGGTTGACGCTCCGGTCGGAGCGTTGCTAATCTGGGGTTAGACAGCAGAAGAACCTCAAGGCGAAGACGGAGACGAGTTGGAAGGCAAATTCCGGATCAGCGAGCCTGACAGGGTGAGAGCAGGCGCCGGGACCCTTCTGAACATCCCTCCCGAGCCTCGGACCGAAAGCCGATAAGGTTGAGCGAGTAGGCTCCGACGGAGTCGCCCACCGTTATAAGGGCGGCCCGGTCGTTCGCACGCCACGGCGCATCCAAGACGGTAGCGGACCGCCGGGGTCGAGGGTCCGTTCGCCCCTCCATGGCGGGCACGCGCGGCGAACGGAAACTTGGGTGGTACCGCGGGTATCCGATCATTTGGATCACTTCTCCCGTCCCATGAGCTGGGACGGGAGTTTTCTTTTTCAAGAGAAACCGGAGCCGACATGAAGGCAGAGACCGAGAAAGCCCACTGGACACATACGCTTTTCGTAGAAAATGTTGAATATGCCATCGAGTACGCGGCAAGTGAGGGCGTCGAAGCCGAATTCCTGACCGGCGATGCAGTCTCTATCGATCGCCTACTGGTCGACAGTCCCGCGTTCGACGCTTGCATCAACATGTTCACGTCGCACAGCTACTACGGTCGTGACGGCGACGTGCGGATGTTCAGCGGCGTAGGCCAACTCACGCGGGTCGGGGGTGTCTTGATCGTCATGACCATCCACCGAGACTATCTTGTGAAGAACTTCGCTCCCGAAGAGTGGCAAACTGCTGGAGAGTACTGCATCTTCGAGCGGCGGCGTCTTGACCTAGAGAAGTCCCATGTTTTCAACACATGGGACTTCTACCACAACGAGGAGAGAATACCGCATCTCAGACTGAGGTTGGACTTCGACAACCGTGTCTACAGCCTGCACGAAGTGAGATCATTGCTTGAAGAAGCTGGTTGGACGTACCGGCGAGGACTTGGGACGGAGCGATGGGATTCAGTCGAGCTCACTCCACTCGAAATCGACTCCAGCAGGATGTGGGTTGTGGCACAACGATAACAGTGAGGAGCACATCCGAAAAGTCGGAGGAAGTGGGCAATTTGAAGAATTGTAAGTGTCAGTACGGATTGGGCCTGCACCCCCGGATTGCCGGACGGTGAGCCGCTTCGTAGGTTCGTTCATGCCTGCGCCGGAATCACGATGGCCGTACGACGGCCAGAATAGAACTATCAGAAGAGCGGGGCACGCAACGCCTCCGTCGTCCCGGCCTGCGCCGGGACGACGGAGGAGGTACTTGGAATCCGGCATGGACCGGAAAAACGGATGCGACCCCTTCTAAGTCGGTGCAGCTACGGATAGGTCGAGAGGGAGATAGACAAGATGTTTGAACCAGTTAGCTCCAGGGTCGACTACGCGAAGATGGAGCGCGAGACGATCGACCGGTGGAACGAAAACGACATTCCGGCCAAGTACCGAGCCCGCAACGAGGGCTCGGACCGGCGGTACTCGTTCATCGACGGGCCGATCACGGCGAACAACCCGATGGGCGTCCACCATGCCTGGGGACGCAGCTACAAAGACCTCTTCCTGCGGTTCCGAAACATGCAGGGCTACCGCCAAAGGTTCCAAAACGGCTACGACGGCCAGGGGCTCTGGATCGAGGTCGAGGTCGAGAAGGAGCTCGGATTCACGTCCAAGAGGGACATCGAAGGTTTCGGCGTCGGCGAGTTCGTCGAGCTGTGCAAGGCCCGGGTTGACAGGTTCGCCGCAGTGATCGACGAGCAGTCGAAGCGCCTCGGCTACTGGATGGACTGGGACAACTCGTACCACACCAAGTCGGACGAGAACAACTACAACATCTGGAACTTCCTCAAGACCTGCCACGAGAAGGGTCTGATCTACGAGGGCACCGACGTGATGCCCTGGTGTCCCAGGTGCAGCACCGGGCTCTCTGAGCATGAGATCGTCACGGAGGGTTACGTCGAGGTCACGCACCCGGGACTGTTCGTCAAGTTCCCTCTCGTCGACCGCGATGGCGAGTCGCTGTTGATCTGGACGACGACGCCGTGGACGCTCACGTCCAACGTTGCCGCGGCGGTCCATCCGGAGCTCACGTATGTGAAAGTACGAAACGGCGACGACGTTCTGTACCTGGGCAAGGCGCGCGTCGGGGTGCTCCGTGGAGAGTACGAGGTGTTGGAAGAGCTGCCAGGCAGAGACCTCGTCGGACTCCGATACCGAGGCCCGTTCGATGAGCTTCCGGCGCAAGACGGCGTGACGCACGTCGTCGTCGAGTGGGACGAGGTCTCTGAGACTGAGGGCACCGGAATCGTCCACACTGCTCCCGGAGCAGGTAAGGAGGACTTCGCTCTTGGCAAGGACAACGACCTCGCGGTCATCGCGCCGCTGGATGACAGCGGGGTCTTCGTCGAGGGCTTCGACTGGCTTACCGGCATGAGTGTGTTCGAATGCAACGGACCGATCTACGACAGCCTCAAGGGGAAAGGCGTCTTCTACCACCTCGAAGACTACCGACACCGCTATCCGGTCTGCTGGCGCTGCGGGACGGAGCTCGTGTTCAGGCTCGTGGACGAGTGGTTCATCAACATGGACCCCATCCGCGAGCGCCTCATGGAGATCACGAAGAAGATCGAGTGGATACCGGCGTTCGGCAAGGCCCGCGAGCTCGACTGGCTCCGGAACATGGACGACTGGATGATCTCGAAGAAGCGATACTACGGCCTCGCGCTTCCGATATTTCCTTGCGAGGACTGCGGGACTTTCGAGGTGATCGGCTCCGAGACCGAGCTCAAGGAGCGGGCTGTGGAGGGCTGGGAACAGTTTGAAGGCCACTCCCCTCATCGCCCCTGGGTCGACGCCGTCAAGATCGGGTGCTCCGGCTGCGGCAACGAACTGTCGAGGATCGCCGACGTCGGGAACCCGTGGCTCGATGCGGGGATCGTCCCGTTCTCAACGCTCGACTACCGGCTGGACAAGGACCACTGGAGCGAGTGGTTCCCAGCGGACTGGATCTCCGAGAGCTTCCCCGGGCAGTTCCGCAACTGGTTCTACAGCATGCTGACGATGGGCGCGGTTCTCACCGAGACCGAGCCATTCAAGCTCGTGTTCAGCTACGCCATGATGCGCGACGAGCACGGAGAGGAGATGCACAAATCGGCTGGAAACGCGATCTGGTTCGAGGACGCCGCCGAGCGCATGGGCGTCGACGCGATGCGCTGGACATTCGCAAGGCACGTCCCCGCGAACAACATCAACTTCGGATTTGGAACCGCGGAGGAGGTCCGACGCCAATTCATCATCCCCCTCTGGAACGTCTACAGCTTCTTCGTCACGTACGCGAACATCGACCAGTTTGATGCCTCTCATGAAGCACCTCCGGTCGCAGCGCGGCCAGACCTCGACAGGTGGATCTTGTCTGAGCTCCACCAGCTCGTCGCCGACGTGACGGGACATCTGGAGCGGTTCGAGCCGGATCCGGCAGCGCGTCGGTGTGAAGGTTTCGTGGAGTCGCTGTCCAACTGGTACGTCAGGCGGAGCCGCCGCCGCTTCTGGAAGAGCGGGCTGCTCGGCGGGGAGAACGGCGCCGGCTCGGAGGTGAGTGAGTACGATCTCGCCGACAAGCGATCGGCGTACTCGACGCTGTACGAGGTGCTGGTCACGCTTTCGAAGCTGCTGGCTCCTATCATCCCGTTTGTGACCGACGTGATGTACCGAAACCTGGTACGGGGGCGAGAGGACTCACATGAGAGCGTTCACCTTTCCGATTACCCGGTCGCCGACATGTCACTCGTGGACGAAGAGCTGAACGAGGTCACTCGCCTCGCCCAGAGGGTCTCCTCGATGGGTCGAGCCGCAAGGAGCCGCGCGCAGCTCAAGGTTCGTCAGCCATTGCAGAAGCTCCTCGTGTCGACAAGGGGTGCGTCAGAGCGCGACATGATGAGTTCCGCGGAGCCGCAGGTCCTGGACGAGCTGAATGTCAGGGAGATCGAAGTGGTCGGGGCCGAACTCGACCTCATGGACGTCTCCGTACAGCCCAATCTACCCGTACTTGGGCCGAAATACGGAGCTAGAGTTGGGGAGATTCGCTCGGCCCTCGCTAAGCTGAGGGTTGAGGAGGTCGCCCGATTCACCGACCCGAGCCACACTCTCCAAGTGGGCGACATCGTGCTGGGATCAGAAGACGTTCTGTTGTCCAGGACAGAGAAATCAGGTCTGAGTGTGGTATCCGACGGTGGTTACTGCGTAGCGGTGACCACTGACATTACCGCTGAGCTCCTCCTGGAGGGACAAGCGAGGGAGCTGGTCCACCGCATACAGAACATGCGCCGAGACGCCGGATACGAGATCTCCGACCGCATTGAAATGTACTACCAGGGCGACGACCTCGACGCGCTTTTCGCGGCTCACGGTGACTACATCCGCCAGGAGACACTCAGCGACGCCGTCGCAAGCGCGAAGGCGCCTCCTCCGGCCCACGTCGCGGATCACAGCTTTGACGGTCTGTCCGCCACAATTGGGCTCGTAAGGAAGTAGACCACAGGTCCAGTTATTCGAACGGCGCTTAGGAGGCCGCTGCAATAGCAGCGGCCTCCTGTCGCCTTTGAAGTCATGCATTTCCGATTATGTAACCGCTTTCATGAAAGTTAAGAAGCATATTTTGTTATTAAATGCACAATATTGACAAACAAACAGATCACCTCTAGTCTCCCCTTAAAGACGTCCCATTAACCGGACAAGAAAGGGGTGGATTATGAGAACCGTAGAGATATATCACGACGGAGACATGATATGTGGGATTCCGAGCGGTGAGCCATCGGACGATGTCCGAGACTCTCGATCGACCAGTCGTGAACTCCACCCGAGTACCGATCATCGGCACGGACACGCTCGGCATATTCTGCGGGTCCGTCCTGGGATGGGGCGGCGCCCCATCGAAGAGTGGGAGACCACCAGGGTCTGACTACCGGTCACCGACCACGCTGACTACCGACCTCCAGCCGCTGAGTCGTGTCTCCGCTCGGCGGCTGGATCAAACCTCCTTCACAGGATTGTGGAATTAGTGCGCCCGACTCGTGCCCCAGTCCGGTACCGTGCGGCTGTGACCACCCGACTGTGGATGCGGCCACTTAGATCTCCGGGTCGATTCTAGTCAGTTTCGAGCATAGAAAGTAACACGATTCCTGTAACGATATTCATGAACAAATCTAGCTCTATATTGTGCACTATTGCACAATATTTATAAAAGACTAGACGGCTCGAAGCGTCGGCTTTGTCAGTGTTACTTGACCTAGAATAGTGTCAATGTTCGTTAAATAGATTGGGATTCCGCGACGGAGAGATGGAGCGATCAGGTGGGACGAGGTTCAGATCATGCTACCTACTGTACAGCTGAGGAAGGTCAAACGCAGGGATGTAGAGCGAATTGACGGCTGGCTGCGCGACAACGAGGTCTCTTCGCGATGGTTCGGTCACTACGCATACGGCGACCCCGTGCACCGGGGTTACGAGCCCGGCCTCATGCTCACGGCCTCTTCTGAAGACTGGGCTCGCGTCTTCGAGCTCGACCGTGGCAGATGTATCTTCTCGATTTACGCGGCCGGCGAGGGGCACATCGGAGAGAGTCAGGCCGTCTTCGACGGGTCCGGCGACGTCGAGCTGTCTCTATTGATCGGTCGAAAGGATTTGTGGAACCGCGGGTTCGGGGCGGCGGCGGCGATGCAGCTCCTCGACCGCGTGTTCACCGACTACCCCGTCGACCAGGCATGGGTCAGCATCCCGGAGAACAACGTAGCCGCGCTCAGACTGTTCGGGAGACTGGGTTTCACGCACGTAGGCGATCGCGTCATGGCCGCGACGACGGATCGAAGAACGCTCCGAGCGACGATCCTCGCCCTCTCTGTCCACGACTACCAGGACAGGAGGATTGGTGGAAGGGGCGGAGCTACCACGGCCTCTCCAATCATCACCGTCACAGGACTGCCGGGAAGCGGCTCGGAGCACGTGGGAGCGGAGACAGCCCGGCTTTTGAGGGCGACGTTCTGCGACGACGAGATCGGGAAGGAGCTCTGCTTGACCCTCGACCGGACGGAGGGCGAGGTGCTCTCACTCGAGACGTCATACTCGTCGATCTGGGCGCGGATGCTCAGTGCCGCCCTCGCACCGTGGGAGCGCTACGGTGCTCTCGAGTCGCCCACTGACTTCGTTGGCGCGATTCCTTTGAACGACTATCCAGAGCCGTACGACTATCTGTCGAAGGAGGAGTACGTCGCCGGCCTGAAGAGTACGATTAGCTCGCTGGTCGCCGCCGGCACGACGATCCTCCACGGCAACGGCGCGCCCGGGCTTGTCCCAGCTGGCCGCCCAACGTTCCACGTCTTCGTCGACACGCCGCTGGATAGGCGGATCAAAAAAGCAGAGATGGAGGAGATGCTCCGGCCCGAGGTAGCCCGCCGCCTACTCAAGAAGGCGGACAGGGAGTTCATCGCCATCCACAAGGGTCTGTTCGACACCGACCCGCTTGACACGCGTCAGTACGACATTGTGATCAACATGGACAGGCTGTCTGTCGAAAGCGCGGCCCGAATCGTGTCGGGCGCCGTCGTCAGGTCAGCGAGCAGCCACCGCAGGATGACGGGGAACCTTCAGACTGCGTGACGACGCTCTCGATCGCGACTGCCGGAGTCTATGGGCGTCCCGCAGGGGGCGCCCTTGTCGTTGGCGTCCCTTGTCACTAGACTACCTCCGGAAACCAGCCAGATTCCGGGCACGGTGGAATGGCAGCAGTTCATGAAATAGTACTGAGCGTCGTCGACCAGTCTCCTATGCGCAAAGGAGGCAGGCCGTCGGACGCACTCAGCGAGACAGTGGAGCTCGCGCAGCTCGCCGAGCGGATCGGCTACTCTCGGTACTGGGTCGCGGAGCACCACAACTCCACCTCGTTCACGGGAACCAGCCCCGAGATTCTCATCGGGCAGATCGCCAACAGCACCGAGAGTATTCGAGTGGGAAGCGGCGGAGTGATGCTGTCCCACTACTCGGCGCTGAAGGTGGCGGAGCAGTTCCGGATACTGGACGCGTTCTTCCCCGACCGCATCGATCTCGGCGTCGGCCGGGCTCCTGGAAGCGACCGGCTGACAGCGGCGGCGCTCAGCCATCCGCGACCCCCGGTCGACGTGTTCAAAGAGTTCCCGCAGATGGTCGGCGACCTCCTCGGGTTCCTGAACGGGACCATGCCCGAGGGGCATCCTCTCCATGAGATCAACGCACAGCCTGGTGGCGCACCGGACACAGTGCCGGAGGTCTGGCTGCTGGGCTCGTCGGACTATAGCGCACAGCTTGCGGCGCACCTGGGGTTGCCATTCAGCTTCGCCGACTTTTTTGGCAACACCAGCCGATACGGACCGCGCGTGGCTGAGCTGTACAGGCAGATGTTTCAGCCGTCGGAGTACCTCGATGAGCCGAAGGTCAACGTCGGTCTACAGGTGATCTGCGCCCAGACGGAAGAGGAGGCGCGATTCGTGGGCGCGTCTCGAAGCCTCAACAAGGTCGTCTCCGCGCTGGGCCTCACGACGGGCGGGCTGCTGCCCCCGGAGGAGGCGATCGACTGGCCGCTGGACGACCAGGCCAAGGCGTACATGGCAGAGTCGACCGAGGGCTACATCGAGGGCGACCCTGGCCAGGTGAGGGAGGGAATGCTGGACGCGGCCGAGCGATACCAGACCGGCGACCTGGGGGTCGTCACGAACTGCTACTACTTCGAAGACCGCAAACGGTCGTACGAGTTGGTCGCAGAGGCGATGGGTGTAACTGCGGCTGCTTCAGGAGCGGGGCGCGCCGGATAGCTGTGTCGACCCAGCACGATATCAGCGCTCGCCACCCCTGAGCCTGGGGTCGAGGAGGTCTCTCATGGCGTCGCCGAACATGTTTAGACAGTAGACGGCAATTGTCAGGGCAAGACCAGGCCAGAGAGCCAGCCATGGCGCCATCTCCATGTATAGACGTCCTTCCCGGCTGAGCATCCCTCCCCAACTGGGAACCTCGGCTGGCAGACCGAACCCCAGGAAGCTCAGACCGGCCTCAGCCATAATCACTCCCCCGACGCTGATGCTGAATATGATGATCATGACGGGCATAATGTTGGGCAGGACATGCCGCAGCAAGGTTGCGGTGGTGGGGCTCCCAATAGCCTGCGCCGCCAGAAAGTAGTCATTCTCTTTAATGCCGATCACGGCGCTTCTGACTACTCTTGAGCCGCCGATGCCTCCTGATATCCCCAGGACCAGTATTATCTGTGGTATACCCCGTCCCACCAGGGACATTACGGTTAACAATATGAGCAGTCCCGGGAAGACTATCCAGGCATCGACAAATCTCTGCATAACCAGATCGAATTTGCCACCAATGAATCCTGAAGTGCCGCCTACCAGGAGAGCGACTACAACATTGATAGCGGTCGCCGCCAGACCGACAATCATCGAAAGACGAGCCCCGTAGACAAGGCGGCTCAACATGTCCCGCCCCAACTGGTCGTTACCCAGGAGATACCGGGCAGATGAGCCCTGAAGCCTGTCTATCGGGTGCACTTCCCAATATGGATAAGGAGCCAGAACATCGGCGAAGATAGCCACAAGTATCAATATCAGTATGATAATGCCGCTGGCAGTACCCAGCGGCTTGTCCCGCCACAGCCTGATAAAGAAATCAGCCAGCCGGGTACGCGTTATAGGCTCACTCACCGCTGATGGTATCCCTATCGCGTCGCTCATCTCCCCGACTTCCCCCCTTTAGCTATATCGGACCCTGGGGTCCAAATAGGGATACAGCAGGTCGATTAGCAGAATGATCCCCATAACTCCGGCGCCGAAAAACAGGTTTACTCCGGAGACCACTGGGTAGTCTCTTCTACTGAGTGCATCCACCATGAGACGACCCAGCCCCGGAAGGTTAAATATGTTCTCCATGATAACGGAGCCACCTACCAGGATAGGCAACTGCATGCCTATCGCGGTGACTACCGGAATGAGGGCATTCTTGAGGGCGTGTCTCAGAATAACCAGCCTCTCCCTGAGACCCTTCGCCCTAGCCGTCCTGACATAGTCTTGCCTGAGCACCTCCAGCATCATGGTGCGCGTCAACCGCATCGTGCCTGCAGCCATGGCCGTCCCCAGAATCACGGCGGGAATGATGAGCATCCCGAGATTCCCCAGCGGGTCTTCCGTGAAGGGAATGTATTCCATCTTTGGCGCCCAGCCCCACCAGATTGCCGAGAATATCATGACCATAGTTGCTAGCCAGAAGTTTGGAGTTGCCAGCCCGATGATTGCGACGGTGCGCCCCAGGTAGTCGGCGACCGTATCCTGGCGAATCGCCGAGTAGATGCCGACCGGCAGGGCGATCAACTGCCCGAGTACGAGTGCCATGCCGCCAAGCTCAATGGTTACCGGCAGGCTCTCTAATATTCTTTCTTCTACCGCAAAACTGCCAAGCAGTGACGTGCCAAGAGTGCCCTAGAGGAGACCTCTGAAGTGGGACTCACCGGTAAACCAGTCAGGGGTCGGCAACACTCCCATCCAGCGTCCATACTGCACGTAGACAGGCACGTCTATTCCCAGCAGAGACCTGAGGCGTGCCTCGTCCATTTCGTCTTGCCCTTCCCACCACATACTACCCGCTAGAACGTCTATTACATCGCCCGGGATGAAGCGGACCAGCAGGAAGACCAGGATGGTCAGGATAAACAAAGTGGGGATTACGAGCAGTAAGCGCCTTATGACATAGGCCCTCATTTGACACACCTCATCGTTCTTCGGATTAGAACAGAGGGATCGATCGACCCCGTGTATTGGTACCAAAATGCCATTCCTTCGGCGGGCTCAGGACGGCGTCTGAGTAGGGAAGCGACGAAGAATCTAAGGCGCACATTGGCCAGCAGAAATCCGCCTCAGCCCCTTTCCGCTTCAATCGGACTCGAACCTGTCCCGGACCGGAATCGGGGCGGGAATCTAGACGGTTGCGTTTCCTGGATTCCGGGTCTTCGTCCGGAATAACAAGTTGCCACTTTTCAATACATCGATTTAGCTACAGCTTGGACATGAAGCCCCCACCAACCTCCAGGACCACGCCGTTGATGTAGCGGGCGTCCTCCGAGCTGAGGAATAGTACGGCATTGGCAATGTCCACGCCTTGGAGCTGGCCATCCTGGATTTGCAGCAGCTCGCGTAGCCCCTCGAGCCAGTGACGGCCCTGCTTGTCGACGATCAGCTGCGGACGGATGGTATTGACCCTGATGTTGTCGGGCCCGCCCATGCTGGCGGTAATACGGGTCAAGCCTTCGAGGCCGGCTTTGGACGCGTAGTAGCTGGACACGTCGAAGCCCCCACTTTCGCTGCCGATTTCCAGGACCTTCGTGGTGAAGCCCATGGTCGCCGCACCGGACGATATGTTGGTGATCACTCCGCCGCCGGCTGCCACCATATGCGGCCACACGGCCCGGGTCATATAGAATGGACCTGTCAGGTTGACACCGATGACGCGGTCCCAGGTCTCGTTACTCTCCAGCCGATGCGGTTCCCCGGCTCTACCTCCGGGCCCGCCGCCACCGGCGTTGTTGACCAGAATGTTTACCCCGCCATACGTTTCGACGGTCTGCGCGACCGCTGGCTCGACGGACTCGTGGTCGCTTACGTCGCAGGTAATGAAGGTGGCATCGCCGCCCGCATCGCGAATCTCGGCTTCCACAGCTTGACCCTTGTCCAGCCTCCTGGCCAACAGCGCGACCTTGGCACCCTCGCCGGCCAGCACCTTGGCGGTGACTTCACCGATACCGCTGTTGCCGCCGGTAATGATGGCGACCTTGCCTTCCAGCCTATTTGCCATTTCGTTCTCCTTATCGGCATTACTAAATGTGGGATGGCGGCACAAACCCGCCATCCCACATTTCATCCCGATTCGTCGGGACCTACCCGCCTGGCTAAGCCCATATCACCGCCTCGTGAGTATGGGCTCGTCACGGCGGCGTGACCAGTAGTCAGTTACACCACGATGAGACCAACCGGCGGATGCTAGTGCCCCATTGCATTCTTCAGCTCACTATCAATCCAGAGGTATCTGAAAGCAACAAGGTTTGACGCTGATCCCATGCCATGTTCGCCGGCATAACCTGCCACCCACGGCCAGTGCACGTCAAACGCTGGGGCTATACCCCCCCAGAGGACCCAGTGCTGGTCTATTATGAGATCGTCCATCTCTTTAGCTATCTCCTGCCGCCCCTCCGCGGTGGGAGCAGCTAGCATGGATTCATACATGGCGTCATATTGCGCATCCTGGAGGGGCATGTGCGCAGCCGCCTTGCCGCTCCACATGTAACTCATTTGCCACAGTGGGTCAGCCCTGACTCCCGCAATCCACCCCACCAAATCATACTGCCGAGCATTCCTCTTGGGCCCAAATTCTGGAGTGCTAACTTTCAAAATCTCCACATTAAGGCCAATTGCACGCCAGTATGCGGCGGATAATTCTACGTAGCTCACATCCTGTTGATCGGTGGCTAAGTACTCGACGTTGAATCTCATGTCGTCCGTGCCACGAGGATGTACAGCCTCATCAAGCAGCTTCTCGGCCCCTTCCGGGTCATAGGTATAGTATCCCTTAAGCTCTCCGGACCACTCTTCAAATGGAGTGTGATACCCCTTGTTTTCAAGGCCTATGCGCCCCCGAGGTGTCATATCCGCATAACCCCTAAAGTAGGTATCGTTCATTGCCTCGAGGTCCAGTGCCATCTGCATTGCGCGGCGCACCCTAACGTCGTCAAAGGGCGCCTCGTACATGTTAAAGAGATGACTATGATTCGACCGTTCAAACCACGGGATCATCACGAGTTCGGGGTTGGTCTTCTGGAGACTCACTACCTGGTCGATAGACTTTAAGTGACCATTGCCATGCCAACTTATCATATCGAGCTGAGCCGTGCGCAGTCCCGCCAGAACTGTGGCCTGTTCATAGATTTCAAGAGCCCTCAACGTGTCAATATAGGGCAGGCGGTTCTCCGGATATTTGTCGTCGGAGCCCCAGTAGTTGGGATTCTTCTCCCAGGTTGCAGAGCTGGACGGGACCAAGTCAGTCATCATATAGGCCCCGGTGCCGACCACCTTGTCCCAATCCCAATCGTCCCCGAATGTCTCGACCATCTCGGGGGGCTGTATATACATAAAGTACCAGTCCAACATAAGGCGCTCGGCCCAGAAATCTGGCTCCTTCAGCTTCATAACAACCGTATTATTATCGGTGGCCATTACCGATTCCCAAGGCAAACCTCCGAGGCTACCTGCCCCTACCCCAGGTTTGGCGTCACTGAACTCCGTCCCTGTCAATTTATTTCCCAACAAGCGGTGGAAGGAATGTTCTACATCATAGGCAGTTAGCTCGCGACCGTTCACCGGCGGCTTATCATGCCAGTTAACGCCCTGGCGGATGTTGATGACATAAGTTGTGTCGACGGGCAGGGCAGGCTCAGTATCGGGTAACGGGAAGTGCTTTTGCGGGAGAGGAGGGGCTAAGTTGAACTGCGAATGTCCTTGGGTGCTGGCGGTTCGTTCGCCGCGCCTGCCCGCCGTGGAGGGCCGAACCCCTACGGGCACCGGTCGGCCGGACGGTTACTACAGGTTCACGCAACCTGTCTCAACCGCGGGTCCAGAGTATCCCGTAGCCAGTCCCCCAAAAAGTTGAACCCAATCACGGTCACGAAGATTGCCATTCCTGGGAAAAAGGATATCCACCAAGAGCTGGCCAGGTAGTTTCGACCGTCGGACACCATAGATCCCCACGAAGGAGTCGGTGGTGGAATCCCGACTCCGAGGAAACTAAGGCTTGATTCCGTCAGGATCAGGCCCCCCACATTTAGTGTCGCCACTACGACGACGGTGTTGACCACACCGGGGAAGATATGACGCAGGAGGATGCGCATGGTCGACGCGCCCGATACTTTAGCTAACGCCACGTAGTCCGACGCTTTCAGGTACAGGGTTTCCCCACGCACCTGCCGGGCGAACTGTACCCAGCTAAATAGAGCGAGGAGGCTGACTACTGAGGTGAAACTGGGACCCACCACAACGATGAATACCAGGGCCACCATTATCAATGGCACCGCCAAGAAGATCTCGACGATACGCATTAGTATTTCGTCTGTCCACCCCCCGAAGTAGCCGCTTATCAGACCGTAGAGGGTGCCGAAGACCATCCCCAACCCGATGGCCGAGCCCGCAACCGAGAAAGAGACTTTGGTGCCGTGAATCACCCTACTCAGAATACCTCTACCCTGAGCATCCGTTCCGAGCAGGTATTTGTTGGTCCCCCCGTCCAGCCACGCAGGGGGCGTCCGCCTGTCGCGCAGTGTCGCTTCGGTGGGCCCGTGCGGCGATATGAGCGGAGCGAATACCCCCATCACAACAAACGTGAGCAAGACCACGCCGGGTACTATCGGCCAATTGCGGATCCGGTGGTGCAGCCTCGCCATGAGCCAAAAGACGGGCACTCGCGACTGGCTAAAGATCTGGGGTCCAGCTTTCTTTAGCTGCATTCACGGTGGTTCGTGGTAGGGGTTTCACGTTGCGATCAACCGACGCGCTTGATGATCTGGAACCCGGCGGGCGTATCTACCGGCTCGGGTGTGATTTCACCCACACTGAGCTGAAAAGCGACCCATTCGAACTCCGGCGACACCTGCCCACGGACCATCGGGCCCCACATCGACCGCTCGTGGTGTTCGTCCCAGGCCGTTTCGTTATGTTCACGGGCGATCTCGTCGAATCTCTCGGGGGCCTGCTTGATTTCGGCGAGCAGTCCAGTGGCGAGGAGTAGCGCCTCTTCTCTAGTCCGGGTCGCCGGGATGCCGTGGCGGCGGTAGGATATGAGAAGTTGTCGAACATCGATCCGCTCCGGCACATCCATTTCGCCCAACTGGTCGACGAGATCGGGCGGCAGCGCCTCGACTGCGGTACGCACCCGCTGGCGCGGACTTGGCGACGATTCGCCGCCGTCCACGAACCAGAACGCGTACAAACGCGTCTGCCGCATTCGAAAATGAAGTCTGACCGTCCGTCCTCGAAGGCTGCTCAGATCGGCACTGCCACGCCACGTAACTTCGTGGCGAAGTGAATCGCCGGTGAACGGATCGCAGTCGTCAATCGAGAAACCCTCCAATGGCTGGCCGGATTCGTCCTGAATCTCAACAATCGTCATGCCTCCGTCCACGGCGGCGTTGATGCCAATCGCTCGACCGGTCATCACCAGAGGATTGGTAGTCATCAGGCCGGCCACATAACCGGTCTCGAGATGAGCAAAACCATCGAGCCGCAGTTTGGCCAAACCGATTGCGGCCGAACTGGCATTCCATTCGTGGTCGTGCAGCCACGGTGTGCCCGACCAACGAGGGTCAGACTTCATCCTGTCGAAGGTGTTGTCCCCATAGAGCGAGTCACAGAAGTGATCGCAGCGGAAGCCGTTGTAGTAGAACCAGATCTCGTCGTCCCTGATCAGCGGCCGCGCGATACCGTAGATCATGCCTGCGTCCCAATGGTTCGATGCGCCCAGAGGGATGAACTGTTGGCGCGGGTTGGGGCGCTGCCACTGGATCAGGTCGCGACTCCACGCCAGCTGCATGTCCTGCGGACCGTCGTCGTTGTTGATCATTGTGCCGTTTTCGTCGCGGTGCCCGACGGTCCGCCAGAGCAGCTCGACGCCGCCGAACCACATGCCCTGGTAAGGGAAACCCATCATGGCGTAGAACTCGCCAAGGTCAGCCCCGCGCCGCGCCGCCTCATCCGCGTCCAGGTCATCTGCGTCGATGATGACCTGGTTCTTGGGGAACCACTTTTGCAGGGTGGGGTCCTCGCTGAGGGCGATGCTTTGCTGTCGCGTGCCCTTGCCGTGAATCCCGCCGCTCCAGGAGCGACGGTAGAAGACCCAGCAATCCGCCTGCGGGTCCCAAACCGGCGGCGTGCAGTCGTCGTAGAATGTCATCCGGGTCAGCTTGTCCGGCGCGGTGGTGGCTCTGAAACCGTCAGCTGAGTATTTGGGGATGAACTGACCGTTCGGCCCGCGGTCCAGACTCTTGTACCTGATTGATGGATCTTTCTCGCGCGGGTCGAGGTCGAACCACCGCATCGAGGTGCCCTCTGATTTGGGCTGCGCCACGATGTTATTGTCCTTCGACCCGTCGAATTCCACGATACCGAGGTTTGGCTTGTGCCAGTGAAGACCGTCCTGCGATGTCGCGTAGCACATGTACGTCTCGCTGGGGCGGTCCTTATAGGTCTTGATCGTCTCATACCACATCCGTAACGGGCCGTGGTGCGGATCATCGATCAGTGTCATTCGCTCGATGTACCACCCCTCGCCGCGCTCCCAGGGCTTGTCGCACACGACGATGGGGTTGAAGCTCGCTTTCTCGACCTGGTTGAACTCCCGCCGACAATTGATACGCCTCTCGACGACGTGATCGTCGACGAACAACTGCCGGTACCCGCCGATCCGCATGGGTTCGGACTGGCCAGATGCTACCCTCACCAGATCACGTGTACCTGATTCTTGGATCGATCCATGCTTGGGCAACATCCACCAGGAAGTTGGCGGCAACGTACAACACGGTGAAGAACAGCACGAGACCGGCTACCGTGGGAAAATCGTTCATAACCGCGGATGTAAGAGCGAGTCGGCCCATTCCCGGCCACCCAAAAACCGTCTCTACCACAACCGCACCGGTCGCGAGCCCACCCAACATAATGCCCACATAGTTAAGGGGTGCGATCATCGCGTTCTTAAACGCGTGTCTCCAGATGACGGTCCTTCGCTTCACGCCTTTAGAGCGGGCCAGTTTGATGTACTCTTCGTCCAAGACGTTCAACATGCCCGACCGCACCAGGCGCAGCAGACCTGCCGAACCGAACCCTCCCAACGTGATTGTGGGCAAGATAAAGCTCTTCCACCCATCCTGCATCTTGGCAGCGGGCAGCCATTCAAGCTGGACAGAGAAAACGAGTATCAGCATCAAGCCCAGCCAGAAGGCTGGTACGGCCTGATTCACGACGGCGAAGAAGCGTCCAGCCAGGTCCCAAATCGTGCCCCTTTTGACGGCCGCAAAAACGCCGATGGGAATACCCAACAGGGTAAATCCAACGGAGGCAAGGCTCAGCAGCATGGTTGCGGGCAGTTTGGAAAACATGTACTCGGTTACCGGCTTTCTCGCGACCATGCTCAGGCCCAGATTGCCGCGCAGAGCATTTCCGATCCAGACAAGATACTGAACGGGCAGCGGCTTGTCCAGCCCCCACTCCCTGCCCCAGGCATCCCACTGTCCCTTCGTTGTACCCTTGTTCCAGTACATCTCGCGTGGGTCGCCCCAGGCTCGCGACAAGGAAAACACCACGAGAGTCACGATCCACAAAGTAATGAGCACCAGCACCAGGCGTCTGGCAATGAACAGGCCCATTCCCGTCATTGGTGATCCTACACCTGTTCGCTACGGTTATTGCGCGGGCTCTAACGATTCCAGCTCGGGAATTTGACGCCCATGTTGATGCATGTCAAAGTTGCCGACTTTGGGACCAACCGCCCACGGATCCTTCCAGGATATGGTGCCCAGAGCGAACAAATCGCGGTTGAGCACCTCATACCAACGTCTTGCGGGGTCCGCCCAAAACTCGTTGTAGTCAGTCACTGTCTTCACAGCTTCCACCAATTCGTAGGATTCCGGGATGTCCCAGCCGGGGTTGTAATTGACCAACCCGAAGGTCTGATCTGATAGAAAGTCCGTGAACATTATCGGATCCGAAGCATCACCGATCCAGTGAGCGGCCCAAACATCTGTGAGCGTCCTTTCGCGGAACTGTGCCGCGCGAGCCGAAGACGGGCTGGCGTCGACGTTAACGGAAAGCCCAATGTTTTCCCACATGGCCGCTACTGCCACGGCGATCTCGTCATACGTGGGGAATCGACCTAAGCGTGGCCAGAACGTAAACTCGAATCCGTTGGGGTAGCCCGCCTCCGCTAGCAACGCCCTGGCCGCGGCGGGATCATATGCGTGTTCAACCCCCCACGTCTCGTCCCAGTGTGGGTTACAGGTGTCGACGGTATAGAAGTAAGCGATGCAGGCGATCGACGCCCCGCTCATGATTTCGTCGAAGATTGCCTGGCGGTCGATAGCCTTGGACATCGCCAGACGCACCTTTCTGGCGTTCTCCACGGATTGGGGGTCGCTGATATCACCCACCCAGGGTCTGTCAGTAGGCCGGACGCCCACGGGGAACTCCGTGTTCTCTTCCACCGGTCTCCCATCTTTATCATGGGTGATGGTCCAGTTCCCCCCGAAATTAATGGTGAATCCTGACTTATCACCCCTTGCCTGACCAGTATCCAGCCTTACTCCCGGTATGCCTACAACTTGGTCAAGCAAGGACATGGTAACCATGGTGACGTCTGCCGCACCGTTCGACAACATCGCAATGCGAGTAGTCTCCTCTGGGACCTCGATTACCTTCACCGTCTCGAATCCGGGGTTCCTTCGCCAGTGGTTCTTGACACCCTCCAGGACGATTATGTCGTTGTCCACGTGCTGCACCAGCTTGTAGGGCCCCGTCCCTATCGGATGGAAATTGACGTAGTCCTCACCGAGGTCTTCGTATTGCTGCTTACTCGAGATCGGGGTGCCAGCGGCTCGATGTCGGGCCATATGGGGCCAACGAAGGGTGGGCCCTTCTCTCCAGTCCCAACGCAATGTGTGGCTACCCAGAGCCCTCGCATTCTTGTAGTCAGCAAGCCACCACTCAGCGCGCAGTCCGGAGTTTGTACCTTCACGGGTCATCTGTTCGTAAGTCCAGACCACGTCCTCCGCGTCAACAGTCCCATACGAGAGGTCGTGCCAGGAAACACCCCGCCGGATGTCCCAGGTGATTCCCCCTTCGCCGTCAAGATCCTCGAACTTCCACGTTGGAGCGATCATGCCTGAAAGCGCTTCACCGTCGTAGTCAAGCAGCGTCTCCCGTAAGCCTAATTTGAGAATGATCTCCTCGACGAGGGCGCTAGCTACCGGTTGGTGGTACACAGGGACACCGACCGAGCTGACAACCGCGATGAGCTCGCTTCCGGCCAGGGGAAGAGTCGGCTTTGACATTACTGGCTCAGCGGGGACCTCGATGGTGACGGTCTTGACGACTTCCTGGATGACCGTCTCGCCGGGGACCTGGACGGTTCTGACAACCTCTTTGATGACGGGCACTTCGACGGTCCTCACGATCTCCTTCTCCACCACCACGGTCTCACCGGGGACCTCAATAGTCTCCGTCACTACTCTCTCCACCACCACAGTCTCGCCAGGGATCTGTACTTCCTTGACGACCTCTTGGACGACAGTCACGGTCTCGCCGGGGACCTCCACTGTCTCAGTTACCACCTTCTCCACCACCACGGTCTCACCAGGGATCTGTACTTCCTTGACGACCTCCTTGACGACGGTCTCGCCAGGTACTTCGATCGTCTCCGTAACCACCTTCTCCACCACCACCGTCTCACCGGGGACCTCGATCGTCTTTGTCTCGCCGCAGGCCGCGGCGGCCACCAGGAGCAACGCCGCTGATACAGCGATCACTACCCAACTGATTCCAAGTGCCTTACTCATTCCGTTTCCTCCTTGTCCAGTGATCTTGCACTGATGAAGATCCGACACAATTCCGAAGTGCGACATTTGCATCATACTCCCACCCCTCCTTCAAGTCACCTTCGACCCGGTCAGGTGACGAAACGTGGGCGAAATGAAACGGGAAAGGTCTCCGGTTCCTGTTCGCGGTTCTCTTCCTCCGACCAAGCGGTGTAGCGGGAAGGCTCCAACGCGCAGGTCTCCCAGAGCTTGCTGATGCGCTCGTAGTGGCCAATAACCTCGGACTTCAGCTGCTCCTCGGTACCGTTGTTGAAGATCACGAGGTCGGCGGCGGGCTCACGGTCCTCCCATCGCCGCTGGCTGGCGAGACGCTGCTCGACCTCTTCCTCGGAGAACCGGTTGCGGGCAGCCAGCCGACGTCGGGCGACGTCCTGGTCGCAGGCGAACAGCCAGACCTGATGGCACCACCGACCGTATCCGGCCTCGATCAGGTTTACGGCCTCCAGTACAGCAACCTCGTCTGAGTCCATCGACTCGTTCCAACCATCCACCACGCTTTTGACTCCGTCGGCGATGCTTCCGATTGCGGTCGTGAGCTTGTTCATCTCCTCCGGCATGCCAAACACCTTGGCGCCTAGCTTGCGGCGGTCGATGTACCCGTCGTCGCCTACGATCTCCTCACCGAATATCGCGACGATCCGGTCGAATGCGTCGGTGCCGGGGTCGTACATTCGATGGACGAGTCGGTCCGCATCGCAGTGGACCGCGCCCATCTCGACAAGCACGGAGCACGCCGTCGACTTGCCGGTGGCAATCGATCCGGTGATGCCGATGATCAGTGGCATTGAACAGGTCCCCCCAAAGGTTCCGAGTAGATGCAACGGGGGCGGGTTGAGAACCCGCCCCCACTAAGAAACCGGTATTCCGACTCTGCTGCTAGTCGTCTGCAGGAGCGGCCTCCAGCTCGCGAACCCGGCTCTTGAAGTGAGGCATCACCTCTCTGCCGAAAGCCTCGAGCTGCTCCAGCAGAACGCTCTGCGGCGTTCCGACCGGCAGCCCCATGTTGACGTGGTCGAGACCGGGCCAGATGTCCTCGATCTCCTCCATCTTCTCGATGATGTGCTCGGGACGGCCCACGATCCAAGAGCCGGCGTCGATGGCCTGTTTCAGCGACGGGAGGTCAGCGTGCGGCGCCCTGGCCGGGTCTCCGAGAGCGTCCATCTGCTCGTCCGTAAGCCCCCTCACAAAGCCGAGGGGCGCGAACATCTTCATGTTCTCTTCGTAGAAGGGTGTCGCCTGGCGAATCGCGTCCTCCTCGCTGTCGGCGATGAAGAATGAGATTCCGAGGATGAGACCGCCGCCGAGCTCGGTCTCGTTGCCGTGGTCCGCCTGGATCTGCTGCCAGCGTCGGACGACCTTGTCGGACGCGCCACCGGGCGCGGCGCCACCGCCGATGATCCCCTTGATACCGTGTTTGGCCATGAAGTTTAGCCCACGGTCTCCCGCGCTTACGATCGGCTGCCAGCACTCGACCGGGAGGTTGATTGGTCTCGGAACCAGTGTGATCTCCTTCAGGGTGTAGCCCCGGTACGGGACCTCCGGCGGGATGGTGTAGTGCTTGCCGTGGTGGGAGAAAGACTCCTCGTTGAACGACTTGAACATGATGTCGACCTGCTCCTCGAACAGGTCGCGGTTCTCGTCCTGGCTAAGCATCGGCGCGCCGAACGCCTCGACCTCGCGAGTATGGTAGCCGCGACCGACGCCGAAGATGACCCGCCCACCGGTCAGGATGTCCGCCGTCGCGAAGTCCTCGGCGAGCCTGAGGGGGTGCCACATAGGGGCGATGTTGAATCCGCACCCCATCTTGATCTGCTTTGTGATGTGCGCGAGGTGGACGCTGAGCTGGAGGATGTTGGGAATGCACTCGTAGCCTTCGGGCTGGAAGTGGTGCTCCGCCATCCAGAACACGTCGTAGCCGAGGTCGTCCATCAGCGTACACATCGCCTCGGTCTTGTCGAAGACCGTGATGAGCCGCTCATTTGAGTAGAACCTGTCGTTGGCCGCCGTTCCGGCGAAACCGATGTTTTCGAGATCGATGTGCCCCGCAAACAGGCTTCCGAACTTTTCAATCATCGCACTCCCTCCTCCGTGATGCTGTCGAAGCCAATTGTAGTTGAGGAGCAGGAGGTGTCAAGGAATGGCGTACCTCCCGGGTCAGCCGTCTAACGATTGGAACGCGGGACTGGCAGGTGCGGCTGACCGTGACTCGGCATCTCGGCTTATGCCGGAATGACGCGTGCTGTCAATCGCGCGGTATGACGGAGAATCGACCGTGTTAGCCATTCTGAATGGAGCGCAGCGCAATGAAGAATCTTAGGTCCTCGACGCTGTTGGCGTGAGATCCTTCGGGCTTCGCCCTCAGGATGGCAGGGGCCGGCGGTCTTGAGCGGGACCGCCTTCGAGCAGTACGACCCGGCCCTGAACCCTGACAGACTGACAGACTGATTCCCGAATTACGCTTCCCCCGTGCTAATATGAACCCGCATTGGACTCGTCTCAGACCCCCTTCCTCGACCGCCGGCGCCGTCGAAACATTCTCATCACTATCGCCGGCGGCACGTTCGTGTCCGTTCTCGATCAGACAGGGATCACGCTTGCCCTACCGCTGATAGCGACCGACTTCGGCGCCACGTTTCCGCTAGTCCAATGGGTTGCGCTCGGGTACATGCTTGCTACCGGGTCACTTCTCCTTCCTGCCGGGCGGCTATCCGACATGGTCGGGCGGAAGGTGATTTACCTCGCAGGGTACTCTGTGTTCATCCTAGGAGCAGGAGTAGCTGCCGTGTCGACGGAACTGTTGGTCGTGATCGCTTGCAGGTTGCTCCAAGGCGCGGGCGCCGCCATGATCCAGACCACTGGCATGGCGATTATCGTCACTTCCGCTCCGGCCGGGGACCGCGGGCGAGTGATCGGGATGTTCATGACCATGGTTGGACTTGGCGCGGTCATGGGACCGATCGTGGGAGGGGCGGTCGTGGACGAGTTCGGGTGGCGAGGCGTGTTCGTCCTGAGTATTCCGCTCGGCCTCGCATCGTTGGCTGGCGCAGCGTTCACGCTCCACCGCGACCCGTCAACCGTACGCGGACTGGGTCGTCTGACGACGGGTTTCGATTGGCCCGGCGCAGTTGCATCAGCAGCTTCTGCAGCGACCTTTCTCCTTGTCATGACGAACATCTACCGCCTGGGCTGGACATCCCCGATCACGGTTTCCGCGCTATCGGTCGCCATCGGTCTCTTACTCGCATTTATCTTCTGGGAACGGCGGTGCGCGGAGCCTGTTCTAGACCTCGACCTGTTTCGCAGCAGAACGTTCGCTCTCGGATCGTTCGCAAGCTTCTTCGGGTTTTTGGCCGGGACATCTGTATTCAGCATGATGCCGTTCTTTCTGGTAGACGTCCTCGGTCTCTCAGCGCGGAGTGCCGGAATGTTCATCGCTCCAGCCGCACTCGGTTTTGCTGCAGCAGGACCGCTGTCGGGCAGGCTTGCAGATCGATTCGGTGCCCGACCAATCGAGTTCATCGGCCTAGGAATCATCGCTTCGTCCCTGACCCTGCTGGTCGGGTTAACGCCGGACACCAGCCCTTGGACGGTTGCCCTCGCCCTGACTATGCAGGGTTTCGGAATGGGTATCTACTACACGCCAAACACAACTTCTGTTCTCAGTGTGGTGGACCAGCACCGCTACGGTGTCGCCACCGCGTTTCTGAACATGGCTCGGTACATCGCGAGCGTGGCCGGAGTGGGGATAGCGACGTCAATAGCCACGATCACTATGGCGGCTAACGGGTTTGAGCCGAGCCTAGATGCGGTCTCGGCTGGCGGCGCCGGTGTCGAGTCGGCTTTCGTCTCGGGGTTGAGAATTGCCTTTCTGACGCTGGGAGCGTTCATAGCGGTTTCCATAGTGCTCACCGCCCTCAAGCCCTCGGGCCGAGAAGATGCGGCAGCCCCGGCGACGGTTCCCTAGCCGGAGGCACAACTCTAATGCCATCTCCTGTGAGGCTGGGCCCTATCCCGGCCATCCTCAACAGCCCGAGCTACAAGTACTGGGTGTACGGCGCTCTTGCGATCGGCATGGTCTTGAACGTGGCGGACCAGTCCGGGATCAACATTGCGCTCCCAGTCATCGCCGAACAGTTCGGCGCCGACATTCCGACCGTCCAGTGGATCTCGCTCGGGTACAGCCTCGCCACCAGCGCGATGCTGATGCCGATGGGTCGGCTGTCCGACATGATCGGACGAAAGCGTGTCTATCTCCTCGGGTTCGCGGTCTTCTCCGTGCTGGCACTTGCGGGCGGCACCTCACAGAGTCTCGGGTTCCTGATCGCGGTCAAGATCGTACAGGGAATGGGCTCGGCGGGTGTCCAGGCAAACTCGATGGCGCTGATCACCGAGGTCTTTCCAGATAGGGAGCGCGGGAAGGCGATGGGCCTCTACATGGCGATCATCGGGACCGGCGCGGTATCAGGTCCGATGATCGGTGGGATATTGGTGTCTCAGTTAGGATGGAGAGCAATCTTTTTCGCCGGGCTGCCAGTCGCTGTAATCGCGATGGTGTCCGCGGCGCTGGTGCTCAGGGGGCGTTCACGCGAACAGGTCGAGAGCGGCGGTCGGAGCTCGTTCGACTGGCTAGGCGCCGCGCTCTCATCCGGAGCTCTTGTCGCGTTTCTGCTTGCGATGACGAACGCCTGGAAAGTCGGTTGGACGGCGCCTCCAATTGCGTTCGGATTCAGCATGGCGTTCGTCCTCACTGTCGGATTCATCTGGTGGGAGCAGCACACAAACGATCCAATGCTCGATCTGTCGCTGTTTCAGAACAGAGTGTTCTCCCTTGCGATCGGGGCGAGATTCGCCTCGTTCCTCGGTGGATCGGCAACCTTTTTTCTGATGCCGTTCTACCTGATACAGGGGCTTGGTTACGATGCGAGCCGTGCGGCGCTGTTCATCGTCCCCGGATCGATCTGCATCGCGGTCGTCGGACCCCTCAGCGGCAGGTTGTCAGACAAGGTCGGCACCCGCTGGCCGGCTGCGGCGGGAATGGCGTCATCTTCCGCAGCGATGTTCATCCTGTCCACTCTCGACACCTCGTCGCCGCCGTGGCACGTCATCCTTGGGATGGTGCTCTCCGGCATGGGGATGGCGGCCTTCAGCTCGCCCAATACCAGCGTGATCATGAGCACGCTTCCGCGAAGCAAGTATGGAATAGTCTCCGCATTCGTGAACCTGACACGCACCTCGGCAAACGTCTCGGGAATGGCCCTCGCGGTGACTCTCGTGACGATAACAATGGCCGCACACGGCTACGAGCCCAGCTTGTCGGAGGTGACGCAGAGCGGGGGCGACGGAGTGCAACTCGCATTCGTGGCCGGCATGGGCCGCGCGTTCGTCGTGTCCGGAGCGCTGATGGTATGCGCGCTGATCCTGACGCTGCTCCGAGTCGAACCCAGTGGCGCTCAACAGCCGATCGAGACTACAGGGCAGACGGCCCCGGCCGGTGACGACTAGCCGCTAGAGGGCCATACGGCGCTTTGCCCTGGCGAACGCCGTGACAAGCTGGTCCGCTTGAGGGTTATCCCGATCCGGATAGGACGCGATCACGTCCGGCCCTTCGAACACGGGGAAGATGACGGTGGTGTTCGGCGGCCGCCGGAAAAGGCTGTTGACCAGCAGGTAGAGCCCGACCATCGCCGCGGTCGCGCCGACCACGAAAATGAGGGCCGCAACGAGATCGGGAAACATACCTCGCCCTTCAGCAAACGCGCCGATTAGCACGACGGCCACACCGCCCGCAAGTAGCTGCAGCGCCGCAGTCCGCTTGCTCTCGTAGCCGCCGTTGAACTGGCGGGGCGCTCCCACGACCCTCAGCTCGACGGCGTCCAGTCCGTCCTCGGACGTATCGAAGTTTCCTATAAGCCGCCGGTTGGTGACGACGACGAGGTCGTCTTCGAAGACTATCTCCTCATCCACAAGAAGATCTATCGTAGGCTTCATCGGTTAATCACCTGATCGATCGAAGTAGTTGGGCCATTATATATCGGAATCGCGGCCGCGACCCAAGGGCCAAAGTCGGGCGAGTTTTTCTTGACTCGACTATCCGCGATTAGTATAATAGCTTTCTGCTGAGCAAACACGGCGATGTCGTGCGAGCCTCGGCGAGGTCGGGATAACCCGGCCACACATGCACCTTAACAACTGAATCCTGTCCCTTAGTAATAGCAATTACAGATGAGCCCAAATGTGGGCCAAGTTACTAAGGGTCTACGGTGGATGCCTTGGGGCCAAGAGCCGAAGAAGGGCGTGGCAAGACTGCGAAAAGCCTCGGCGAGCTGTCTAGCAAGCTGAACCGAGGATTCCCGAATGGGGAAACCCCCCTTGGGTCATACCAAGGGCCTCGCCACGTGCGAGAGGTAAGCGGGTGAACTGAAACATCTAAGTAACCCGAGGAAAGGAAATCAACCGAGACTCCCTGAGTAGTGGCGAACGAAAAGGGAAGAGCCCAAACCTGGCTGACTTAGTGGTCTGAGAGCCTATGTCTGTCAGGGGTTGTAACGCCGCCCGCTCCAGTCTCAGTAGGGAGCAAGGAGTAAGAAATCCACCGCCTAGCCGAACGATCCTGGAAAGGACGACCGAAGAGGGTGATTGTCCCGTAGGCGAAAGGCGTTGGACTCCTGGCGTGTCGTTGAGTACCACGGGACACGTGAAATCTTGTGGGAAGCTGGGGAGACCACTCTCCAAGGCTAAGTACTCTTGGCCACCGATAGTGAACCAGTACCGTGAGGGAAAGGTGAAAAGTACCCCAGGCGGGGAGTGAAATAGACCTGAAACCGTAGACCTACAAGCCGTGGAAGGCCGTCTTAGGCGGCTAACTGCGTGCCTATTGAAGAATGAGCCGGCGAGTTAATCTCTGCAGCAGGGTTAAGGGATACGAGTCCCGGAGCCGAAGCGAAAGCGAGTCCGAACAGGGCGTGCCGCGGGCGGAGCCAACTCAGGACGCCTAGCGCGCGGGCGACGCCCTCCCTCGGGAGGGCCGGTCCCAACCGCGAAGCCGATCGACGAGGCTCCACTATGCCCGCAATGTTGTATGGATTAGACCCGAAACCGGGTGAGCTACCCATGGCCAGGCTGAAGCTCGGGTAATGCCGAGTGAAGGGCCGAACCCGTGTCAGTTGCAAATGGCTGGGATGAGCTGTGGGTAGAGGTGAAATGCCAATCGAACTCGGAGATAGCTGGTTCTCCCCGAAATGTATTTAGGTACAGCCTCAACGATAGTCTGAGGGAGGTAGGGCACTGGATGGGCTAGGGGGCGTGAGCCTACCAAACCCAACCAAACCACGAATGCCTTCAGATGGTTCTTGGGAGTGAGTCAGTGGGGGATAAGCTCCATTGGCAAGAGGGAAACAGCCCAGACCGCAGGCTAAGGTCCCCAAGTGTGAACTAAGTGTGAAAGGAAGTGGGATTCCCAAAACAGCTAGGAGGTTGGCTTAGAAGCAGCCACCCTTTAAAGAGTGCGTAATAGCTCACTAGTCGAGGGGTCCTGCGCCTAAAATGTAACGGGGCTAAAGTTCACCACCGAAGCCGCGGATCCGCCAATGGCGGATGGTAGGGGAGCGTTGCCAGGGCGTCGAAGCCGAGGTGTGAACCTCGGTGGAGCGCTGGGAAGTGAGAATGCCGGCATGAGTAGCGTTAATTCTGGTGAGAATCCAGAACGCCGAAAGTCTAAGGTTTCCTACGCAACGTTGTTCGGCGTAGGGTAAGTCGGGCCTAAGCCGTAGCGCACAAGCGAAGGCGATGGACAGCAGGTCAAAATTCCTGCACCACCGATTTCTTGTTACAAAGCAGAGGGGGAACGCGGGAAGGTAGGCGGAGCGCGTCATTGGATACGGCGCGTTGAGCCCTGTAGGCCATGCTGGAGTAGGCAAATCCGCTCCAGCGTTACGAGTTGAGGGGGCGAAAAACTCTAGGGCCAGAGCCCTGGGGGATTCCGCTGAACCTATGCCGCCAAGAAAAGCCTCGCTGCAAGAGGATTTGGTGACCGTACCGCAAACCGACACTGGTAGACTGGGGTAAAAGTCCCGAGGCGTTCGAGCGAACCCTCGTTAAGGAATTCGACAACTTGGCCCTGTAACTTTGGGAGAAAGGGTGCCTGCGGGGTGTAACCGCTTGCCGGTGAGGCCCTTGCAGGCCGCAGCAAAGAGGCCCAGGCGACTGTTTACCAAAAACACAGGTCTCTGCAAAGCCGAAAGGCGAAGTATAGGGGCTGATGCCTGCCCAGTGCCGGAAGGTTAAGAGGAGGGGTTCGGAAGCTTCGGCGACCAAAGCTCTGAATCGAAGCCCCGGTGAACGGCGGCCGTAACTATAACGGTCCTAAGGTAGCGAAATCCCTTGTCGGGTAAGTTCCGACCCGCACAAACGGCGTAACGACCTGGGCGTTGTCTCAACGAGGGGCTCGGTGAAATTGCAAGACCCGTGAAGATGCGGGTTACCCGTGGCAGGACAAAAAGACCCCGTGGAGCTTTACTGCAGCTTGGCAGTGGACTGGGATTATGAATGTGTAGGATAGGCGGGAGACTGTGAAACCGTGACGCCAGTCGCGGCGGAGTCAACCTTGAAATACCGCTCTTTTATGACTTCGGCCCTAACCCCGATGAAGTCGGGGGACCCTGCCAGGTGGGCAGTTTGACTGGGGCGGTCGCCTCCTAAAAGGTAACGGAGGCGCCCAAAGGTTCCCTCAAGGTGGATGGAAATCACCTTCAGAGTGTATTGGCATAAGGGAGCTTGACTGTGAGACCTACAAGTCGAGCAGAGACGAAAGTCGGGCAAAGTGATCCTACGGTTCCGTGTGGAAGGGCCGTGGCTTAACGGATAAAAGCTACCCCGGGGATAACAGGCTTATCTCGCCCAAGAGTTCATATCGACGGCGAGGTTTGGCACCTCGATGTCGGCTCGTCGCATCCTGGGGCTGAAGAAGGTCCCAAGGGTCCGTCTGTTCGCCGGTGAAAGCGGCACGCGAGCTGGGTTCAGAACGTCGTGAGACAGTTCGGTCTCTATCCGCCATGGGCGCAGGAAATCTGAGGAGAGCTTTCCCTAGTACGAGAGGACCGGGAAGGACAGACCTCTGGTGTACCGGTTGTTTCGCCAGAAGCACCGCCGGGTAGCCACGTCTGGACGCGATAAGCGCTGAAGGCATCTAAGCGCGAAGCCAACTCCAAGATAAGATTTCCCAAAATCCGACTAGTCGGAGGAGTAAGGTCCCCGGGAGACTACCGGGTAGATAGGCCGCAGGTGTAATACGAGTAATCGTTTCAGCTGAGCGGTACTAATCGACCGAGGACTTGGCCCACATTTGGGCTCATCAGTGATTGCACAGGACAGGATTCAGGTAAAACTACATCGTCGCGGGGTGGAGCAGCGGCAGCTCGTTGGGCTCATAACCCAAAGGTCGCAGGTTCGAGTCCTGCCCCCGCTACCAGAAAGCCCGAGCCCCCGGCCCTTCAGCCGGGGGCTCTTCTGTTTGCAGATCTGGGCGCCGCCCGCAATCTGCAACGCCGATTGGTGCCTAAAGGAGAGGCAATGGATTCCTACGACGCCGCGATCGTGTTGACACACTCGAACATCGGGGGCTGGGCTGTGCCGGTAATAGAACTGGCTGGCAGTGAACGACCACCGCTACGCCTGCTCATAGACGGATACCAACCCTTGGACGTTGAGAATTTCATCAAACCGGTTATCGATGCGGTGAGCGCCGGCCTGTTTATGGACCAACAGACGCGGCCGAGCGACGTCCGGCATTGGAACTTCGACGACTCGAACTTCAATACGCTGCTGATCCACCGCCTTCCGGACGCGGACAGTCCCTCGGATGAAGGCATAGCTGTGTGTATCTCGTCATTTGAGCGCTAAGCGCTGCCACAGCTCAGCCCCACAGCACGGTACTGGACTCCAAGGGTGAAGCCGGAGCATCATATAAGGCGAAATCGATAACATGCCGAAGCTGACCGGCATTGCCGGTGAATGGACTACTCATTTGAATTTGGCACGCGGGAGTGTCGATATGTCAATCAAACCCGGTATGAGCGAGGACAGCATTCTTACGAAAGTTTCACAAAGCTCTTTCGAACGCGGCAGAGCCTACTACAATTCGGGGATGATACAGTCGGTGATTCAACGGGGAGACTGGCCTTATGTCGAAGTGTCGGGCAGCGAATGGCAACCCTACCGCGTTGACGTTTCATTGCACGAGGATGACTTCAGTGCATCCTGCACCTGTCCATACGACTGGGGGGGTTACTGCAAGCACGTCGTAGCTGCCATGCTGATCTTTATTCACGATAATCATCTTGATTCCGTGCGCCCTCCCTCTGAAGACCTCCTGTCCAAACTTGGCGCCAGCGAGTTGAGGGCGCTTTTGATCCGCATTGTCGACTCCGACCCTGAGTTGGCCGACCTTGTAGACTGGTTCTGTGCCCAAGTGTGGAGTACCAGGGAGTGACGGGGCCTAGCGGTGTACTGCTGGCAGCCTTTCAAATGGGAAGAGATTGACGACGCGCTCGTGAAATACATTGAATACACGCATCACAACGATGGGAGGATGGCGATATGGCGAGCTCAATTCGACTGTCGCCGGGAACGGGCCAGCGACTTGCGGTACAGGACGATCCTCGACAGAGTGGACACGCCTTGACCGGACCGATGGGCGGATCGTGCCGCTATCGAGTGGGGAACTACCGTGCAATCTGCGACATTCAAGACGATGAGTTGCGCATCCTGGTTGCTAGGTTCGGAGGCCGCGACGAAGTCTACCGCTGAGACCTGGAGCAACCCGGTCTTTCCGCCGCTCTCTCAGTTGAGGCTCTACGGAAGATCGTTGATGCTTCGGTGAGACACCGTCAAATCGGCGTCCGGGTCCAGATCGACCAAAGCCACGCCTGGGTTACTCAACCTCGAGGGCGCACCGGAGTAGTAGGCAGACACGCCATTTCGGGACGTGTCCCGAAATGGCGTGTCCCAGAGCAATGTAGTCGCAGTCTGCTGCCGCGATGTCTTCCGGATAGATCGGCGATGATCGCCACTCGGACTCAGGAAAGTCGGTGACCATACCGTGGCCCATGGCGATGTACCACCCGTCCCAAGGCCGCAAAGGAATGCCCTCGAGTGGTCGAAATCCAGGATGGTGGTCGTAGACGGGACGACCCCATACGGCCAGCCCCAGCTCGTCGAAGAACATCGTCTCCCCGTCAGCTTCGAACAGGATAGAGACGCCAGGCGGGACCTCACCTGTCCAGAGACCCCGAGTCAGCACCGTGTCGTGATTTCCCGGCAGCACGACGACCGGCCTGCTGGAGGCGGAGAATGAGTTCATCACTAGATCGACCGTATCTAGTGAGACACCACTGCCGTTTCGCAAATGCACCGCCTTCCGTCATGCTGAGGAGTCGCCCCTCCACGGCGGGCAGGCGCAGCGGACGACGAAGCATCTCGCGCCAATCAACGCCGGGGACGTGAGATCCTCTTCAGTTGCGCTCAGGACAGGATTAGACCCCGTTTCACTCCGTTCAGCATGACATTTCGGGGCTGGCGCGTCGGATGGCTCCTTGCACCAGAAGAGTATGCGATCCAATCGGCAGGTCGTTGTCTGGGTCACGTTTCTTGAAAATGGGAGAGCGCCGCGACTATAATTAGGTCGGCTTTGGAGATGGCCATCCGAGGAGTCCGCAAGGGGCCTGTCTGACCACGCCACTCCAAGCGTCGGCAGCACCGAAACCCTCGACAGGAGGCCTGAAAGGGAATGACCTACATCATCGCGGAACCGTGCTTGGACGTGAAGGACGGAGCATGTGTTGACGTCTGTCCAGTCGATTGCATCTACGGGTTGGATGAAGAAAATGACAAAATGCTCTTCATCCACCCAGAAGAGTGCATCGACTGCGCAGCTTGTGAGCCTGTGTGCCCGGTGACGGCCATCTTCGCCGAGGACGATGTCCCACCCGAGTGGGACAACTTCATCGACATCAACTACGAGTATTTTGGGATGTCCCGCTAAGCAGGCCCCAAAGTCGAGGAACTTTGAGACACCCCGCCCCGCCCCACGAGCGATCGGATGGACGAGGCAGGGTGTCTCTTCACATAATCAATCCGATTCGGACTACAGGTGGGCTGCGGTGACAGCCCAGAGGCGGACGCCGACTTACAGGAGGACCCAGCCATGGTAACCATCGAGTCCACTCCGGAGTTTGCGACGCAGACCTACGAGAAGATGGTCGAGAACCTCGCGATCATCCGTCGAAGGCTCGATCGGCCTCTGAGCCTCGCGGAGAAGGTGCTCCTCTCTCATCTGGACGACCCTGAGGGACAGGAGATCGTCCCGGGTGAGACCTACATCAGGGTTCGTCCCGGCCGGGTCATCCTGCAGGACGTGCTCGGCCAGACAGCCATGCTCCAGTTTATGCAGACGCTCCGCGACAGGGTCGCGGTCGCGACGACCGTCCACTGCGACCACCTCGTCCAGGCCAGGCACGAGGGCGTTCAGGACCTTCGCGAGTCGCTCGCCGAGAACAGCGAGGTCTACGATTTCCTGCGCTCCGCGTCGGCCAAATTCGGCGTCGGCTTCTGGGAGCCGGGCGCCGGGATCATCCACCAGGTGGCGCTGGAGAACTACGCGTTCCCCGGCCATGTAATCATCGGCACTGACTCTCACACGCCCAATGCCGGCGGACTCGGGGCGTGCTCGGTCGGGGTCGGAGGCGCCGACGCGGTCGAGGTTATGGCCGGCCTGCCGTGGGACGTCCTGATGCCCAAGCGGATCGGCGTCGTGCTCACCGGCCGGATGAGAGGGTGGACGGCGCCCAAGGACGTCATCCTCAAGCTGGCCGGGCTGCTCACGGTCTCCGGCGGGACGAACAACATCATCGAGTACCTCGGCCCGGGGGCCAGGAGCTTTAGCGCAACCGGCAAGGCCACGATCACGAACATGGGCGCCGAGCTCGGCGCGACGACATCCATGTTCCCCTACGACGAGCACATGGCGGACTACCTGAGGGCCACCAACAGGCCCGGCCTCGCGGAGGTCGCAGATCAGTTTACCGAGCTATTGGAAGCAGACCCCGAGGTAGAGGCCGACCCGGATAGCTACTTCGATCAGGTCGTCCGGATCGACCTTTCCGACCTGGAGCCGCACGTTGTCGGACCACATTCTCCCGACCGCGCAAGGCCGATCTCCGAGCTGGCAGCCGAGGTCGGCGACACCGCGAACGAGTTCATCGACGACATTGCCGCGGCCCTAATCGGCTCATGTACGAACTCGTCGTACGAGGACATGAGCCGTGCCGCCGACGTTGCCGAACAGGCCGCGGCGCGCGGACTGAAGTCCGCGGTTCCCTTCATGGTCACTCCGGGCTCAGAGCAGGTGCGTGCAACCATCGAACGAGACGGCCAGATGGACTCGCTCAACAAGATCGACTCCACGGTGCTCGCGAACGCCTGCGGCCCGTGCATCGGACAGTGGAGAAGGGCAAGGGAGACAAACACCGAGCCAAACACTATCGTCACCTCATACAATCGTAACTTCCCCAGGAGAAACGACGGGACTCCGACGACGATGAACTTCATCGCTAGTCCGGAAATCGTCACCGCATACGCGATCGCAGGAAGACTCTCATTCAATCCGCTGACCGACGAGCTGACCGGCGGGGACGGGCGTCCGTTCCGACTCGATCCTCCTTCGGTCGCCCCCGAGGTACCGGAAGAGGCTTTCGACTTCGGCGCGAGCAGCTTTATTGCGCCCCCTGACGATGGCAGCGAAATCAGCGTCGAGGTCGATCCGAACTCCCAGCGCCTGCAAGTCATGGAGCCATGGCCGGCGTGGGACGGAAACGACTTCGAGCACGTACCGGTCCTGCTGAAGGCGTCTGGCAAGTGTACGACGGACCACATCTCCCCTGCCGGCCCGTGGCTGTCGCTGCGCGGCCACCTGGACAGGTTCAGCGACAACATGTTCATGGGCGCGACGAACGCGCACACGGGCGCGACCGGAACTACGGTCAATCTTCGGACTGGTGACAGCGGGGTCGCCGTCTCCACGGTAGCTCGGGACTACAAGGCGAATGGCATTCGATGGGTTGTGGTCGGCGATGACAACTATGGAGAAGGGAGCTCCCGTGAGCACGCCGCGCTGTCGCCCAGGCTGCTGAATGGCGCCGCGGTGATCTCACGCAGCTTCGCCCGCATTCACGAGACGAACCTGAAGAAACAGGGCCTTCTCGCGCTGACTTTCAGTGACCCGTCGGACTACGACCGCGTACGCGAGGACGATCACATAACGATCTCGGGGCTGTCGGATCTGGCGCCCGGAAAGCCGGTGTCTTCGACGCTCCACCACTCGGACGGCACCTCAGAGGAGCTGAGCCTGAACCACTCGTTCGCCGAGGAGCAGATTAGGTGGTTCCAGGTCGGCTCGGCGCTCAACCTCTTCCACCAGTAGAGGAAAAGAAAAGGGGCGATTCGAATATCGCCCCGTCTCCTTGGCCTTATGACGTCTGAGCTCTACTAGTCCCCGTCCGTACCGATCCATCCGGACTGCGAGATGTCGATCATGATCCCCTCGGGTCCGCCGAACTTCGTCTCGACGTTCCGACCGTTGTGGCCGCTGCCCATGCTGGAATGCAGCGCCTTGTTGATGTCGTCTCGCGGATGCGAGTCCATCTTGCTGAGCCGGGCCTCGGTCGCCTCAGCGTCGTCCACCTGAAATCCGATGTGATGTATCCCGGCGTAGTCAGTACCGAACTCGGCGCCCGCCACGATCTCGTTTCGGAAATTCAATATAGCCAGATTGACGTGACCGTCGCTGAGGTAGTACCCACAGGCGTTCGGGTTGTCGACCCTGCCCACCTCTTCGAGATCGAAAACAGTTTTGAAGAAATCCGCTGTCTTGTCTGGATTCTGACTCGCAATCGCTATGTGCTTGATCTTTGCCATTCCATCCCTCACTACTGGAATTCGATCCAACCCCGGCCCCTCAGAAGCACCGTGGAATCGGATTCCCACTATACGTACCGTCAATGGGGGTGTCAACGTCGGACTTATGCCCCATACCCGCCGGATCAACTGACTTCCCAGGTGGACCTACTGCGGTACTCGTCGAACACGGACGCAAGCGACCGGTTGCTATCCTTGGAAAGGTCAGGGTCTGTAGCGAGGATTCGGCGCGCCTCCCGGTGGGCGATGGAAAGGATCTCATGGTCGGTGATTCTGGCGATGCGGAAAGGAGGTAGCCCGCTCTGCCTGGTACCGAGATAGTCTCCCGGCCCTCGAAGCTTGAAGTCTTCTTCGGCCAGCTCGAATCCGTCGGAGATACGCTCAAGCAGCTTGAGACGTTTCACGGCGTCCGCGCCGGGCGAGTCCGACAGCAGCAGGCAGTAGCTCTGGTGCTCGCCGCGCCCTACCCTACCCCTGAACTGGTGGAGCTGCGACAGTCCAAAGCGCTCCGCGCCGTCGATCATCATCACGGTCGCATTTGACACGTCTATCCCGACCTCGACGACCGGCGTCGAGACCAAAACGTCGATCTCGCCGGACTTGAACTCGTCCATCACGGCCTCTTTCTCCCGGAGGGACATGCGTCCGTGCAGGAGCCCCACTTTCCGGTCGGGGTAAACCTTCGTCGACAGCCGCTCATATTCCTCCTGCGCCGCCCTCGTCTGGATCGCCTCCGACTCATCGATCAGCGGGCACACGACGAACGCCTGGCGACCGGCCTCAAGCTGGTCTCGGACGAAGGCGTAGGCAGCGTCTCGCCGATCGCTGTCGACGAGACGTGTCCGGATCGTCCGGCGTCCCGGCGGCATCTCGTCGATGAGAGAGACGTCCAGGTCCCCGTGAAGAGCGAGGCCCAGTGAACGCGGTATCGGAGTTGCGCTCATGGCCAGCAGGTGCGGCCGGTGTCCCTTGTCCCTGAGCAATGCGCGCTGAACGACTCCGAACCTGTGCTGCTCGTCCACGACCGCCAGCGCGAGATTCGGGATGTCCACCGTCTCCTGGATCAGGGCGTGAGTTCCGATCGCGACGTCGATCATTCCTGCCGACAGCAGGCTGCGAATGTCATCCCGCTCGCGCTTGCGCTGGCCGCCAAGTAGCAGAGCAACAACCAGTTGACGCTCGAGTCCGGAGACTTCCAGCCTCTGGATGCTCCCGCCAGCCGGGTCGAAGCGGGATCCTCCGAGCAGGCCGCAGATCGTCAGGAAGTGCTGCTCCGCGAGTATCTCCGTCGGCGCCATCAGCGCGGCCTGGAGTCCGTTGTGTACGGCGACCAGCATCGCGGCAGCCGCGATGACCGTTTTGCCACTCCCCACGTCGCCCTGAAGGAGGCGGTTCATCGCGCGGTCAGACTGGACGTCGACCAGGACTTCCCTAAGCGTCCGCATCTGGGCGCCGGTCAAGCTGAACGGAAGAGACCCCAAAAACTCGTCGAGCGTCCCCGCGTCGACCGACAGCGGTACGGCGCCCCCATCCTCCTTCCACTCAGTCCGCCGCTTGACGACCGAAAGCTGCAGAAGGAACAGCTCGTCGAATGCGAGCCTTCGCCGAGCGGTCCTGAATCCTTCCCAGTCGTCCGGATAGTGGACCTGGTCGATCGCCGTCATCAGACCAATCAGACCGTTTCGATGCGAGACGTCGTCAGGAAGAAACTCCTCTACTTGATCGAGGCACGAGTCCAGCGCCTGTTTAACGAGCGCCCGAAGAACGCGCTGCGAGAGGCCCTGGGTTGACGAGTAGACCGGCACAAGCCTGCCCGTGTGGACGAGGTCGTCCCCTCTATCAAGAACCTCGTACTCCGGACTCTGGAATACCGGGTTGCCCATGAAGACGCTGACCTTGCCGCTCAAGACCACCGTGCTGCCCTGCTTGAGCTGCCTGGCCATCCAAGGGTTGTTGAACCACACTGCGCGTATGTTGCCCGTGTCGTCCCCGAGCACGGCCTGAGTCGACTTCCGCCGACCCAGCATAGTCTGGCTGGCCTCCCAGACCGTGAGAATCGCGGTTTGATCCGTCCCGGGCACCAACCGCGAGACAGGTCTGACATTCGAGAAGTCGTTGTGACGTACTGGAAAGAGCTGCACCAGATCGCTCACCGTAGACACGCCAAGCTTTTCGAGCCGGGGGACGTTTTGCTTCCAGACGCCTTTCAGCGCAGTGACTTCGTCCGACAGTTTCACCGGACGTCGCGCGGTCTTGGCCGGAGCACGTCTCCTGGAGCCGGGTGTCCGAGCGGCGGCCGTTGGAGGCGCCGGATTGTCGGTTACGCCTCCGTCCTTGAGGTCGTCGCGGATTCTGGCAACAACCGCCTCTGCCCAGTCCGATCTCTGCTCAGGAGTGAGAGACGCGTAGCTCGTGACTCGTCCGACGACGGACTCTAGTTGTGGAGAGAAACGCTCTAGAAACGCGTCGAGACCGCCGATCACAGCGCCGTCGTTGAAGCCCAACGTGCGCTCCTGACGGAGGATGTTGTAGAGCGACCTCGCCGGGGAGTCTGAGTCGGTCACGGGAGCATAAGGTCAGGTTTCATGGCGCCGCCGGCACATCGACCGCTGCCTATGACGGTTCGCTCAGCAGGCCAACGCCAAGTGAGTTTGGGCCGACATATGTCCCGAGCACCGGGCCGAACCGCACGACAAAGGGGGCCTCGGATCCGCTCGTGTGCGGTGCGAGGAACTCAGCTAGTCGCTCTGCCTCACTCCGGTCGGTGCTGTACATGACCGCGACGGACGCGAACGGCGCAAACTGCTCCGCTGTCTGCTGGAGCCTGGCGATGCCCTTTCTTCGCGTCCGCTCCTTCGCAAGGTCGTGGACTTCACCGTCTTGGACGATGATCAGGGGCTTGATCCGCAGAAGCTGTCCTAGCGTGCCCTTTGCCTTGCCAATGCGCCCACCCTTGATCAGATACTCGAGCGTATCGAGGAGTGCGATACACTGGCACCGGTCGACCGCGCTCCGCGCCACGGCCGTAACCTCCTCCATCGACCCGCCGGCCTGTGCCGCGCGCGCAGCGGCGATCGCGACCATTCCGACTCCCATCGACGCCTGAAGCGTGTCGACAACCTCGATTGGACAGTCCACGTCTGCGTGCGCCGCGCCCTGTTGCGCGGAGCTTAACGTCCCACTAACCCTGCTAGAGACGTGAACGGAGACGATCCCGTCGGCATCTTTGGCGACGGACTGGTAGATCTCGGAGAACTCCCCTATCGACGGCTGGGATGTCGTCGGAAACTCCGGACCCCCGAACAGCCTGTCGAAGAACTCGTCCGTGGTGAGATCGACTCCGTCCTTGTAGACTTCGGAACCGAAGTGGCAGTTTAGCGGGACGATCGTGATGTCCAGCTCGCCGGCCATATCGCGCGGGAGGTCGGATGTGCTGTCTGTGACTACTCTAACGGCCATGATGGTCTCCTCACTCTATTGACATGAAAAAATGATAGTGGGGCTGGCCGCCGCTCACCAGCTCGAAGTAGATCTCCGGGTATCGCTCTTCAACTAGCTCGACGAGGCACTCCGCCTCCGCGTCGTTCAGCGGTTCACCCCAGTACAGGGTGACCAGCTCCGACTCCTCGGTCAGCGCCAGATCGAGCAGACCATAGAGGGTATCTTCCACCGAGTCAGCTGCAAACACCAACTCGCGGTCCAACAGCGCCATTACCTGGTTCTCGTCGACGGCGACGCCCCCAAGCTGCGCGTCTCTGGACGCCAGGCACACCTCGCCGGTTACCACCTCCCCGAGTCTGTCTTCCATCAGCTCGGCGAGCTCGTCGAGCGGACGCTCAGCCGGGAGAAACTCCAACGCGGCGGCGATCCCCTGCATAACCGTCCTGCTCGGGACTACGCGTACCCTCTTGGACGAGAGGCCAGCCGCCTGTTCCGCGGCAAGGACTATGTTGGGGTTGTTCGGGAGCAGTATGATCGAGTCGGTCGGCGCGTCCTCGACCGCCCGGACGAGGTCAGCGACGCTTGGATTCATGGTATCCCCGCCGCTCACGAAGTGCTCGATTCCCTGGTCCCTCAGCACCTGTTCAAGTCCCTCTCCCTGAACCACCGCGACGGCGGTCGCGTCGTCGCCCTCGAGCTCCGCGCGCCGGTCCGCGGAGTAGCGGCGCCGCTGCTCGTCCATGTCTTGGATGTTCTCGCCCGATACGGCGCCAAGCGTTGAGGCGTAGGCCACGACCTCGTCGGGGTTGTCCGTGTGCACGTGAACGCGTACGAGCTCGTCCGTTCCGATCACGACCGGCGACTGCCCAACCTCGATGAGACGAGCCATGATCGCGTCCTTGTTCAGGTCTGACCCGTTGAGCAGGAACTGGGTACAGAACCCGAACTCTTCGTCCTCGATGCCCTCTAGGAACTCCTGCGTGATCATCCCGTCGGACAACTCAGGCGGGGGCGGGACCATCAGCTCATCGAGGTCCCCCGTACCCGTGACGTGTCGGCGCATCCCTTCCAGCATCACGTAGAAGCCGTATCCGCCAGCATCCACGACACCAGCCTCCGCCAGGACAGAGAGCATCGTCGGCGTGCGAGCCACGGAGTCAACTGCGGCATCTGACACCGTGTCGAGCATCGGCCCGAGCTCCAAGGCGCCAGCGGAGCTCGCCACCTCGGCCGACTCCCGCATCACCGTCAGGATCGTCCCCTCGCGCGGGTGGCCAATTCCACCATATGCCTGTACGGAGGCCGAGGCGAGGGACCTAGCCAGCTCCTCTCCGCCGAACTCGGCGCAGCCGTCGAGGGCGTCCGCCATTCCCATGAAGAAGTGAGACAGCAGTACGCCGCTGTTTCCGCGTCCGCCCATCAAAGCCGCCCTCGCCATCGCCCTCGAAGTGTAGGCTACAGAGTGGGACTCAGGCCCTGCATTCGACACAACATCCCGCAGCGTCAAGTACATGTTTGTCCCTGTGTCGCCATCCGGAACGGGAAACACGTTGAGCCGATTGAGTTCCGGGACGTTGGCCTCGATAAGTCGCAAAGCCGACTCGAACATCCTAAGGAGGCCCAGGCCATCATACCGGTCTGAGCGCGCGCGCGGAGAAGACATGTGTACGCGTGTTTGCCCGTCAGATCGAGCATATGCTAAGGTTTGGAGCCGCGACGTCATTCTATTCCAAGCCCCGAAGGCAGTCAAAGGAACCCGATGGCCAGGTGTCAGATCTGCAATAAGGCCGGCCAATCCGGCAATAACGTAAGCCACTCGAAACGGCGGACGAGGACGCGATGGTTTGCAAACGTCCAACGCACCACGGTCGTCCGGGACGGCAAGCCGACTAAAATGTACGTGTGCACGCGCTGCATCAGGACAGAAAACAAGCTGATCATGAGAGGTTGATCGTCCAGGGGGCGGTCGACTCCAACGAACGCGGGCCTGCTCGGTAATGCCGAAGTCAGGCCCTCTCCTTTTTATTGACACGATCTACGACCAAAGCTAAGATAATCGCGCGTGTAGGCCTGTCTTTTGGCACCGATTAACCGCACCCGGTGGGCCCGAATATAAGCCCCGGAGGGACACATGGCTGAGTACACAAAATCTGAGGCAATGGACTGGGCGAGAGAGAATCTCCGCGGCCAGTGGACTACTCTGATGACGCCGTTCACCGACGACGACGAGGTCGACGAGGACGGCCTGAGGAGCAACATCGCCCACGTCAGATCGCTGGGCACACACGGTGCGGGATGTACCTGGGGAATGGGCGAGTTCTGGAGCCTGGAACACGAAGAACGACTCCGCGTTTACGACATCGTCGCCGAGGAGTCCGCAGGGAGCTGGCCGATTGGAGCGCACGTCTCCCACACGTCGGCCAAGGCGATGGTGGGCCTCGCGGAGCACGCGCAGGGTGTCGGCTTCGACCTTCTGATCGTCGCCGCCCCCTACTTTGTCACGAATACCGAAGACCAGGTCGTCGACTGGGTGAAGCTGTTGGCCGATAGCACCGACCTGGCGATTATGTACTACAACTCGCCGCAGTTCGGTACCTTAATGAGCGCCCAGGGCCTCCAGCGAATTTGCCAGATCCCGAATGTCGTCGGGGTGAAAGAGGCAAGCTTCAATCAGGCCCTGTCGATTGAAACTCACGAGCTGGTCGGCAGGGACTCGATAATCAGTACTCCAGACGAGTGGATTCTCTTCAAGGGACGCGAGCTCGGTTTCGAGCAGCAGGTGATGTTCGCCAACACCTCGGACTGGCGGTTCGACACGCCGGACAAGAACTACTACGTCCAGTTCATCGACAAGGCGATGCGCGGCGACCTCGACGACGAGTTCTACGACACCCATGTGAGGCCGATCAAGCAGGTCTCCGACAAATGGTGGGGGTACACCGTCCAGAAGTTTGGAGGCGCACTCCCCGCTTCGATGTGCAAGTACTGGGGCGAGCTCATGGGACTTGTGCATGGGCATGTGCGGCCTCCGTTAGCCGACCTGTCGGAGGAGGAAAAGGCCGAGCTCAAAGAGGATGTTGACTCCGCATTCTCGAAGACGCCCTGAGACCGGGCACGTTGCACCGGCCTTGACACCCCCAACTCTAAGAGGTAACAGTCCATGCTGCTGATGGTCAGCGTTCAGAATCTCAAGGAGGCGATCGAGGCGCTTCACGGCGGAGCGGACATCGTCGACGTGAAGAACCTACAGGAAGCGCTCGTAGGCTCCGCGCACCCGTTGACCGTCAAGGCCGTCCGAGACGCGATTCCGGGCGCCCGGCATGCGAGCGTCACGCTGGGGGTCGTCCCCAACCAGGCCGGCACGGTCGCGATGGCCGTGTACGCCGCAGGGGTGCTCGACGCGACATCCGTCAAGGTCGGATTCATGAAGACCGAGTACAGCGTCGCCGTCGACGTCCTCCAGCAGTGCCGGGAGGCGCTCGACGGGTTCGATACGAAGCTCATCGGCTCCCTGTTCGCCGACAACCCGCTGTACGACGGCCTCGATGCCAGTCACATGGTCCGTCTAGCCGAGGAGAGCAACTGTGACGGCTGGCTCATCGACACGCTAACCAAGGACGGAAGAAACCTTTTCGACTTCATCCCCGAGTCGCAACTCAGGGACATGGTGCTCGCCGGGAAGCGGTCTGGAATGTCCACCGCCCTGTCGGGCCATCTGAAGATGGAAGACCTCGATGAGCTCGCCCGCATCAACCCCGACATCGTCGGAGTTCGCGGCGCCGTGTGTCAGAAAGGCGATCGAGTGGCGGCGGTCCACCGCGACGCCGTCGGCGAGTTCCGACGACAGCTCGATCTTAGGAAGTCCGGCCAGATTAGCGTCAGGGAAGCCCAAATCATGGCGGGCAACGGTGCGACCGGAAACGGCGCCACTGGCGCCGACGGCTGGGTCGTCATCGACGGTACCGGGAAGACATGCGCCGGCATCCTGGCCGCCCTGACAGCTCAGATCGAGGTCGACTCCCAGTCTTTCATCGAGGTCATCATCCCCGACGTCCTCAACGCGTATGACGTTGTTGTCTGGGCTGAAGAGACGAACCACAGCGTATTGACCCAGAGGAAGGACGAGGTCGGCACCACGCGGATGCTCATCAAGCCCTGAGGGCGAGGCTTCGGTCAGAGCAGGTTGATTAACCTCGGCTTCAGGGCGATTCTGACAATCGTCAGAAGCAGCGCGCTCGCGATGACAAACGCGAGCGCGGACCACTGCCAGGGATCGAGCACGATACCCAACGCGACACCCGCCGGCGGCGGGTGTTCTGTATTGGTTGCCACCATCAGCAGTATCCCCAGCCCGACCGCCAGCGCTGCCGCGACGTTCGTCCCGAGCTGGGACCCGGCGGTCAGGGCTTCTACAGAGGGCGTTTGTAGTATCAAGAAGAGTAGCGATCCGGCGAGGATCGCAACGATGTGACCTCCCACAACCCGGCGAGGCCTCGACGCGATACTGTCCGGAAACACGAAGATCGTGAACGCGGTCGACGCGACGGCTACCACGATCCCGGCGGAGAATATCGCCTCCTGCACTAGGAGGATGGCCACGAGCGACAGCGTCGCAAGCGCACATTGGAACAGGTAGCTCTTCGCCCTCGGCCTCAGATTCCTGTCGAACAGGAGCCAGATGGTCTGGTCCGGTGTGAGGTGAGGCGCATGGAGGTGGGGACGGCTGAAGTGCGGCCGGTGGAGGTGGGGACGCCGGAGACTGAGGGGACGCATCGAGTACTACTCTCCCGCTCACTCGATCAATTGGATCGGATAGCGGATTGACTTCTACGCTACGAGGGGCCGGCCAAATATCCAAGGCAAACAAGAGCACTCAAAAGTACAGTGCGTTGACAATCGGAAACAGGCGCTCCTAGAATCGCTATCGAATCCCGGCGACGTCGGCAGAGGATGTCTGCCACGATTTGGCCGGCAAGTCAAATATCTCCACGGACCTCCACTTGCGCCCCAGATGGACCCCTAAACCAGGCGACCGCATAGTAAGGCACCCGAGACGGGCCGAACTGAGCCCGGTGACGGTGGCCGTCGACTCACGAAAGGTGCAGTCACGGGCGCTGACCTCTCCTCTTATCATCATCTACGTCTTCGCCGGCCTCATCGCGGTGAGCACACTCGTACTGCTGCTCCCGTTTACGCATCACGGAGGGGGCTTCACGCCATTCCTGACCGCACTGTTTACCGGGACATCCGCGGTAACCGTTACGGGACTGGTTGTCCAGGAGTCCGCGACCTACTGGACGACCGCCGGGCAGATCGCGCTGGCCTGCATCATCTTTGTCGGCGGCCTGGGGTTCATGTCACTCGCGACGTTCGCACTTGTCGTCGCCGGACAGCGTGTTACGCTCTCTCAGCGGCTCCTAATCCGCGAGAGCTACGGCGGCGACCTGCTTGGAGTCGGACACGGCGGGCTCGTACGACACACAGTTGGTATCGTGATATTTGCTGCCGGCTCCCAGCTCATCGCGTTCATCATATTGGCGATCAGGTTCTGGTTCGTGTATCCGCCGGACCAGGCGCTGCTCATGGCACTCTTCCACGCGGTCTCAGCTTTCAACAACGCGGGTTTCGTCTTCTTGCGAGAGCCCGGGGGCCTGTCCGCTTTTCAGACAGACGGTACAGTCATCGGCGTCACCGCCGGGATGATCTTCCTCGGCGCGATCAGCTACGGGGTGATCATCGACGTGGCTCGGCAACGCCGATTCAGGTTGTTCGGACTGACAACCAAGCTCGTGCTGATCCTGACCGCTGTCACGATAATCGCCGGGACCGGCGTGTTCATAGTGTTCGAGTACCGGAACCCGGATACCCTCGGACCGCTCCCGGTGAGCCAGAAGGTCTCCACCTCCCTGTTCGAGGCGGTCAGCGGTCGAACTGCTGGATTCACCACTCTTGACTACGGCAAGACCGAACAGGAGACGAATTTCATCCTCACGAGTCTCATGTTCATCGGGGGCGCATCGGCGTCGGTAGCAGGTGGGATCAAGCTGAATACGCTGGCCGTGATCCTGGTTGCGGTCCTGTCGACGATCCGAGGACGGGCTCGGGCCGCCGCCTTCGGCAGGGAGATCCCGGAGGGACTGGTACGGCGCGCACTCGTCGTTGGGGCGATCTCCACGGCCACGGTGTTCCTCGTATCGGTATCGCTCAGCATCACTGACGGGTCCCTGGAGTTTCTCGACGTGTTCTTCGAGAGCGTGTCGGCGTTTGGGACCGTCGGTCTCAGCACAGGAATCACGCCCGCCCTGTCACAGTGGGGGCAACTCGTTCTGGTCATCGCGATGTTCGTCGGCAGAGTCGGTCCATTCACGGTAGCAATCGCGATGGCCCAACAGAGCGAGGTCGACAGGTACCGGTTCGCCCAGGAACGCGTTACAATAGGCTGACCTGAGCCCGGTTTCGGGCGAACGATCTCCAGCTTCCGGAGGTGCGCAGTTGAAGAAGCAGATTGCAGTCTTGGGACTCGGACGATTCGGTTCAAGCGTCGCGCGCTCCCTCTACAACCTTGGCCACGACGTGCTGGCGATCGACAAGGAAGACAGCCGCGTCCAGCACATCATGGGTACCGCGACCTACGCGCTGACCGGTGACTGCACTAACGACGCCGTCCTGAAGGAGCTCGGAATCCCCGACTACGACGCGGCTGTCGTTGCAATCGGATCGGACGTCGTCTCCAGCATCATGACGTCCGTTCTGCTGAAGACGATGGGCGTCCCCTACGTGGTGTCACGCGCCCACAACGAACTTCACGGTAACACGCTCGATCGGATAGGAGTGGACAAAGTCGTTCACGCCGAAGAGGAGATGGGAAACAGACTGGCGCACAGCATGTTTAATCCGAACGTCGAGGAATACCTCGAGATCACCCCGAACTTCGGCATCAGCAAATTGAGGGTCCCGGACCGGTTCGTCGGTATGAGCCTGAAGGAGCTCGGCTTCTCCAGCCCAAGGGACAAGTACGGTCTCGTCGTACTGGCCCTCAGGCGGGGGCGGGATATCACGCTGAATCCGGATACCGACGATCGGCTCCGCGGTGGCGACTGGCTCGTCCTGGCGGGACGCGATGAAATACTGGACCAGCTCGATAGCTCGACGCAAGAGATATCCCAGTTAGCGGCCGCGGCTCTGCGGTAGAATCGGGTTAGTCGCAGGGCCAGAGGGTTCGACTTGACCAGTTGGCTGAAGAGGCCGAATCAGAGACGATTCGGGAACCCCAACGGTTCACGCACAGGTGTGGTGTTGGCCTCGGTCAGCGGAGGCGCCTCTGACGAGCATGTCGTCCGCATGGCCTGTCGTCTGCTCGATTCCAGCCGGTCGACGCTGCACATGCTCTACGTCATCGAGGTCGGCCGTGACTCGCCGGTTGACGCCGAAATCGGATTCGCCTCAGAGGAGGCCGAGGAGACGCTCCGCGACATGGAACAGGTGGCCAGCGACTACAGGTGTGTGGTGGAGGCGCAGCTCGTCCAGTCGCGCAGCGCGGGCGCAGCGGTCGTCCGGCAGGCCGTAGACAAGGACGTGGACGCGATCGTCATCGGAATGCCTTACGAAGAGGTATACGGGTCCTATTCGCTCGGCGAATACATCCCGTATGTTCTCAGACATGCGCCCTGCCGAGTCATCGTTTGTCGAGAACCACCTCCTGAGCCTTCAGAAGAGCGCGATTCGCGCATCCGGGCCCTGAGATGAACAGCTATCCGAGGTATCCGGATCGAAGGGGCACCGAGCAACGCGTTGCGATCGGCGGCTGCGGCCGGACCGGGGCGGAAATCGCCACCGCCGCGAGCCAGGCTGGAAAGCCGGTCCAGATCCTAGACCTCACGCCGGGTGCGTTTGACAGGCTTCCGACCAGAATGACAGAGAGCGGTCAGATCATGCCCGTGGTCGGGGACGTCAGGCTCGAGTCCCATCTTCGCAGGGTCGCTACACGAGACCCGGACGTGTTCATCGCGGTCACGGGGAGTGACTCAGTAAACGTGACCGCCGCGCAGATCGCACTCCACATTCTACGAATCCCGACAGTCATTTGTCGGATTGACGATCCGATCAAGAGGGACCTCTACGAACGGCTCGGACTGACCACCATCAGCCCGGCCAACGTCGTGAGGGACCTCGTGACCGGCCTGCTCTAGCAGCCGCCACTTACGAAATGTACGTCCTGATCGTAGGAGCAGGAAGGATCGGGACCGAGATCGCCCAACTTCTGATCGAAGCTGACCAGGAGATCACGGTCATCGACCGTGACCCTCGACGGTGCGCTGCCATCGAAGACGAGCTTGGCAGCATCGCGATCGTCGGGGACGCCACCGAGTCCTCCGTGCTCCGAAGGGCCGGCGCGATCCGTGCAGAGCTCCTGATAGCGACCGGACGCAACGACGAGGACAACCTCGTCATCTGTCAGATGGCCAAGCACCTGTTCGACGTCGGCACAGTCATGGCGCTCGTTGAAGTCTCGGAGCACGTTGACCTCTTCTCGCGGCTGGGAATCGACGTCATCGTGGATACGACTCGGGCGCTGGTCTCGGAGTTTCAACGCGGTCTTGAGGCAATGGTGGCCGAAGAGATTGAGAATCTGTGATGGCTATCCGACTCGCATACCTGGGCCCCGAAGGTACGTACAGCGAGCAGGCCGCGGTGGACTACGACCCGGGCGCAGAGAGGATCGCGTACAACGGTATCCCCGCGGTGGTTCGCGCCGCGGATACAGGTGACGCCGATCGGGCCGTCGTACCGATCGAGAACAGCCTGGAAGGCGCGGTGACCTTCACGGTAGACCTGCTGATTCACGAGTCTGACCTCAAGATTAAGGACGAGGTCGTCGTCCCGATCCACCACTGTCTACTCTCAGATCCGGGGACGATTGTCGAAGACGTGAGGGTCGTCTACTCTCATCCCCAGGCAATCGCACAGTGCCGGCGATACCTGACTCGGAACATGCCCAACGCGGAACACGTCGCCTCGCTCAGCACCGCCGGGGCGGTCGAGGACATGCGCAAGAGCACCCTCCCTGCCGCCGCGATATCGAGCCGACGCGCGGCCGAGATACTTGGCGCGATCATCCTCGACTCCGACATCGAGGACACTACCAACAACCAGACACGATTCGTGGTTCTCGCCCCCGAAGACGGCGAGCGGACCGGCCACGACAAGACATCAATCTGCTTCGACTTCGCGCAGGACGCCCCTGGAATCCTGTATGCGACGCTGGGCGAGCTCGCGACGCGCGACATCAACATGATCAAGATCGAGTCGCGGCCCGACAGGCGTAGCCTCGGCCGGTACGTCTTTCTGATCGATATGGAGGGACATCGCGAGGACTCCATCGTGAGGGACGCCCTGGCCGGTGTCCAAGAACGAACGTCGATGTTCAAGATCCTCGGCTCGTACCCGATCGCGAGGGCCGCCAACTGACAGCAGACACAGAGTCGGCCCGCTCGAAAAGACATTGAGGGGCTGGACCCGAATCCGGGTCCAGCCCCTGAACTTCTTGAGTTCTATTCGTTACTTGTCGCTGCTACGCCTGTTTGGGGTTCTCCTCGGCGGTTTCCGCAGTCTCCTCTGTCTCGGCTTCGGGCTTGTGCCCGTCGCCGGCGTGGAGCCTCGAGCTCACCGCGCCCACGCCCTCGCGGGCACTGGCCACGGCGCCCGAACCAGCCTCACGGACCGCCCCAATCGCCGATGAGCCACGCTCCCTGAGCGAGTCGACCGCCGGACCCACTCGGCCACTGATGTCTTCGAGACTGGAGGCCCCGTAGCCGCGCACGTCGGCGGCCAATTCGTCGGCACGCGCCCTCCAGGTGTCGCCAAGTTCCCGCAACTCGGCCCTGGTTTCGGACCCTGCCCTCGGTGCGAGCAGTAGTCCCAACAAGGCTCCAATTGTCCCGCCTACGAAGAGGCCGAGGATAAATCCCCCGCCGTTTCTCTGATCGTCCATTTCAGCCCTCCTGGCTAGTTGTCTTTCTTGCTCTTTCCATTTCGGGCTATTCCTGAAAGGAACCCAATTGCGCCGCCGAGTCTGCGCGCCCATCCTACGTTGGAAGTCGCGGGCTCCACGACGCGGTCGGCAACCTTAGTCACCGTCTCCCGTACCGTTTCAGCCGTAGACTTCGCCGCATTGAGAACCTGCCGCACCTTGTTGAACACGATAACGAGCGCGATGAGCGCAACTGACAGCAGAACCAGCAGGACGACATCCCTGACCAGTCCTACGATGGCAACGATCTCGCTGACCGAGTCCAACCATTCCTCCGAACTATACCTTGTATTGGAACAATCCTAGCATGAGGGTAACATACTCGCAATATGAGAATCCTTCCAGGCGCGCCACTTCCAGCTGCGCCGATTCACACGCTCGGAGCCGTTTGCACCGAGCAATGGGCGAGCTTATAGTAGTGTTGCAATCAGGGAGGGTGGATGCGTTCTGAAGTCGCAAAGCTGATCGAGGCGATTCACTCCTCGAAACACATGGCTTCTATCGCAGTCGCGGGCGCAGGGACGCAGGCGATCGGCTGGATACTCGGCGTGGCCGGCGCGTCCCGGACCGTGCTGGACATCCAGGTACCGTACTCCGGCTCGGCGGTCGTCGACTACCTTGGCGAACAGCCGGAGCAGTTCGTATCAGAGGAGACGGCTAGGCGTATGGCGCGGGCTGCGTACCTCCGGGCCGCTTCCCTGGCGGACGACGACTCGCCTCTCATGGGCGTCGCCTGCACCGCGACGATCGCGACCGATCGGCTCAAGCGCGGCGAGCACCGCTGTCACGTCGCGGTCCACTACTCGGAAGGAGCCCTGGTCAAGTCCCTGACGCTCAAAAGGGGCCGCCGTGACCGCGCAGGCGAAGACGAGGTTGTCAGCACGTTGGTCCTCAACGCGATTGCCGAGACTGCAGGGCTAGTCCCGTATCTGATCGTTCCGAACCTTCTGAGAGGCGAGGTAATTAGCCGCTCCGCGGTGTGTTTTCGAGACCCGTTGGACGCCCTCGCGCACGGCCACGTTGGGTCGGTCCTAGTCCGCGCGGACGGCACCCAGCGCGTCGACCCGAAACTCGATGGCGGAGTCTTTCCCGGATCGTTCAACCCGCTCCATGGCGGACATCTCGAACTCAAGTGCGCAGGCGAGCGGATTCTCGACGCGCCGGTGTGCTACGAGGTGTCTATCACAAACGTGGATAAGCTTCCCCTCGAGCCCGCGGAGCTGCGAACTCGTCTGGCGCAGTTCGCGGGTGTGGGTGACGTTCTGGTCACCAACGCGCCGGTGTTCTACAAGAAGGCCCAGCTTGTTCCGGGCTGCACATTCGTGATCGGAGTCGACACGCTGGAGCGGCTGATAGATCCGAAGTACTACGATGGAAGCCCTAGCAAGATGCGCGCCTCGCTCCGGGAGATGCGCGACCACAGGTGCGGATTCCTGGTCGCCGGACGCGTCGACAGGGACGGATTCAAGACCCTCCGTAACATCGCACTACTCCCGGAGTTCGAAGAGATGTTCTCCGAGATTCCGGAGACCTCGTTCCGAAACGACGTATCCTCCACCGAGATTCGAACCCCGAGTAAGCGCTGCTGATCGCCGATGAGATTCAATGACCTGCGAGAGTTCATTGCTCTCCTCGAAGATCGCGGAGAGCTAAAGCGGATCGCCGCCCGGGTCAGTCCCGATCTCGAGATTACCGAGATCACGGACCGGATGGTCAAGAACGGCGGACCCGCGCTCCTGTTCGAGAACGTTGATGGACACGAATCCTCTTTGGTGATCAACCTGTTCGGAGCCCACCGGCGAACCGCGCTCGCGTTGGGGGTGGAGGACATCGAGGAGCTGTCAGACCGTGTCCGCGGACTCCTCACAATGGCGCAGGGGCCGCCCACTGGCATCTCCGGGAAGCTCCAGGCGATTGGAGAGCTCGTCGGTCTCGCAAGATCACAGCCCAAGGTCGTCAGGCGCGCACCCTGCCAGGAGGTCGTTCTTACGGGTGAAGACGTCGATCTGTTCAAGATGCCGATCATCCGGTGCTGGCCCATGGACGCCGGGCCGTTCATCACGCTCCCGATGGTCATCACGCGCGATCCGGAATCGGGCAGGCGTAACGTCGGGACCTATCGCATGCAGGTCTACGACAAGAAGACGACCGGTATGCACTGGCAGACGCACAAGGTGGGCGCCCGGCACGACCGTCGAGCGCAGGACCAGGGTCTCGACCGCCTTGAAGTCGCGGTCGCGCTCGGCGCCGACCCGACGACGATGTGGACCGGCTCGATGCCGCTGCCACCGGACATGGATGAGCTCGCGGTTGCGGGCGTCATCAGAGGCGAGTCCGTCGAGGTTGTGCCATGCAAGACCGTGGACCTCGAGGTTCCTGCGCACGCAGAGTATATTCTCGAGGGGTACGTCGTGCCTGGCGAGTTGCGGGACGAAGGCCCGTTTGGAGACCATACGGGATACTACTCTCCCGCCGAGCCGTACCCGGTCTTCCACGTCACCGCGATGACACACCGGCGTGACGCGATCTATCCTACGACCATGGTCGGCAGGCCGCCGACCGAAGATTTCTTCATGGGCAAGGCGGCCGAACGCGTCATGCTGCCACTCCTCCAGATGACCCTCTCCGAGATACACGATATGAACATGCCGGCTGAGGGCATCTTTCATAATTTGGTGATCGCGTCTATTCGCAAGGAGTATCCCGGACACGCCAGAAAGGTGATGCACGCACTTTGGGGACTCGGGCTGATGATGCTCGCCAAGACGATCATCATCGTCGACCACTTTGTCGACGTGCAGGATGTGTCCGAGGTCGCCTGGCGGGTGACCAACAACATCAACCCATCCACCGACATCGTCTTTGCGGATGGGCCTCTTGACGACCTCGATCACGCCACGCCTACACCGAAGTTCGGAAGCAAGATGGGGATCGACGCGACGGCGAAGCTCCCCGGCGAAGTTGGTTCTCGGGACTGGCCTCCTGACATCGTGATGAGCGAGGACGTCAAGCAGCTCGTGGACCGCCGGTGGCAGGAGTACGGCTTCTGACTGTAAACACACAACCTCGTCCAATGTGGCGCAAGGGGCCGCTTTTTCTGGACGCCATCAAGTTCCACGAGAGCATCTTTGCTCTACCTTTCGCGTACACCGGGATGGTGTTGGCCGCCGACGGGTTTCCGGGGTGGGAAACGTTTGCCTGGATCACCGTCGCAATGGTAGGCGCGAGGACCGTCGGCATGTCGGCGAACAGGGTTATCGACCGGCACATCGACGCGCGGAACCCCCGGTCGGCCAACCGTCACCTCCCGCTCGGCCTCCTATCCGCCCCTGAGATGATCGCGTTGGCGGCCGCGTCGCTCGCCGTGTTCATGTTCGCAGCGTCGCAGCTCAACCCGCTCGCGCTGGCGCTCGCGCCTGTGGCTGCCGGTTATCTGATCTTGTACCCTTACACGAAGCGGTTCACCTGGGCCGCCAACATCCTGCTCGGTTGGGCGCTCGCAATCGCCCCATCCGCGGCATGGGTCGGGGTCACAGGGACACTGCCGTGGGAGGCGGTCCTGCTCTCCCTTGCGGTCGCGCTGTGGGCGGGAAGCTTCGACATCATCTACCACTCGCAAGACTACGCCTTTCAGCGGGCACAGGGGCTCCACTCCATCGCATCACGGTTAGGCGTAGTCAACGCATTTCGGATGGCCAGGACGTTCGACGTGTTTGCCGTTCTGTGTCTCGCGGCGCTTGGCGTGTGGATGGAATTGGCGTGGCCGTACTTTGTTGGGTGCGCCGTTGCATCCGGTATCCTGGTCTACAAGTACCGGCTGGTCTCGCCGTCCGATCTGTCTCGTATGGGCGTGGCGTTCGGCCGCATCAACGCCTATGTTTCAACGACCGTGTTGGCAACGACGCTGTTGGCGATATACATCTAACGGCGGTCGGACGCAGCAATTTGACTTAGATAGACAGGATGAACGCGATGGAGCTTGGTAGTGAGCGCTAACGGCTACGTCGGCAATAGGCCGATCGTGATTGGAATCACGGGCGCGAGTGGGTCGCTCGTCGCGTCTCATACCGTCGACGCGCTTCTTGAGGAGGGCGTATGCGTGGTTGCCTCCGCCTCCGCCGCCGCACGCCTGGTCTGGAATCAGGAGATGGACGAGTCGTTCGGAACGGCCATCGAGCAGTGGTCGGATTCGCCCGGATTCGCCTACTACGGCGCGTCAGAGATTGCGGCTCCGATAGCCAGCGGCACGTTCCCAGCGCGAGGCATGGCGATCGTCCCGTGCAGCATGGCGACCGTGGCGGCGGTCGCCCACGGACTCTCCGACAACCTGATCCGCCGGGCCGCTGACGTGACTATAAAGGAGCGACGGCCGCTCGTACTGGTACCTCGCGAGTCTCCGCTGAGTCCGATTCACCTGGAGAACCTCGCCCGGCTCGCGACGCTCGGCGCCACAGTCGTTCCGCCGGAGCCGGCGTTCTACGTCCGGCCGCAGACGATCGACGAGGTCGCTGAGTTCGTGGCGCAGCGCGTGCTGTTGGCCCTTGGGGTGATCTCCGAGCTGCCGGAACGGTTCCAGTACTCCGGCGACCCGAACCGAGGCGACACGCGCTAACTCCCAACCCCACCGGGCGCCGACGAGGAGCTCCGTCTCCCCGCCGTTCGGGCAGGATGCCCGCGCCCCCAGTGGCTGCTGGTTGAAGCAGTACGAGCAACCTTCTACAATTCCGATGCCCTCCGAACGACTCATCAGGAGCCCAGAGTATGATCTCCTCGCTCGACGCGGCCAAAGCCATCAACGACCTGCGCGGTGACGCCGTCGTTGTGGGCACGATGACTCCTAACCGGTACTGGGAGTCCGTATCCCATATCCCAGAACGCGACCTGCCGATCTTCGGCGCGATGGGCAAAGCCTCATCCGTCGCCCTCGGAATTGCGCTGTCGCAACCGAACACCAAGGTGATCTGCCTAGACGGGGACGGCGCCCTTCTGATGAACCTTGGGACTCTCGTCACCATCGCTGGAAGCGGCGCGGAAAACCTCGTGCACTTCGTCTTCGAGGACGGGGTCTACTTCACGACCGGCGGCCAACCTGTTCCAGGGTCGGGCAAGTATGACTTCGCGGCCATGGCTACGGACGCCGGATTCGTTGCGTCGTACGAGTTCAGCGACCTCGAAGACCTCGTCAGCGAGCTCCCCCAGGTTATGGCCCAGCCGGGACCGGTATTCGTTTGCCTAAAGGTCAACCACCCGCCGGCGCCTCCGCCGTTCTACATGGGCAAGACGGGGCCAGCGATGCGCAGCCTGGCGGAGGAGCTCAGGCGCGGTTAGCCGGGTATGTTCGACTTTCACACACACACGTTCCTGAGCGACGGCGTCCTGTCCCCCATCGAGCTGATCCGCCGCGCGATGCACCGGGGATACCGCGTGATGGCAATCACCGATCACGTAGGGCCCGGCAACATGGAGCTCGTACTGAGGACTCTGATCGCCGACTGTGCGATGGCCAACAGCCGGTGGGACATCCTCACCCTGCCCGGAGTAGAGATTACGCACACTCCAAGCGAAGACATCGACTACATGGCACGCGAATGCCGGAGGCTCGGTGCGACTGTCGTGAACGTTCATGGCGAGACGATCACCGAACCGGTCGTGCCCGGTACTAATCTCGCCGCCGTCTCGAGTCAGCATGTAGACATCCTGGCCCATCCCGGCCTGATCACCATAGACGAGGCAAGAATCGCGGCCGACAACGGCGTGTTCCTGGAGGTGTCGGGCCGACGAGGCCACGGCATGGCCAACGGACACGTCGTCCAGACGGCGAAGGACGCGGGAGCGCGGCTGGTCCTGGACTCGGACGCACACGCTCCGGAGGACCTGCTCTCTCGTGAGTTCGCCCTCAAGGTAGCCCGCGGCGCCGGGCTGGACCACGAAGACGCCGTATCTCTGCTCGACGCGGCACCGTTGGACGTCATCGACCGCGTCGGAGTCAGCCGGGAGCTTGTTCCCCCTAACTAGAGCAGGGCAATCGCATATTGGTTGATGTATAAGACTTGGTTTAGAATTGAGGTCAAATGGAATAAGGAGTGACCTCATGGAGTCCACGCCCTCTGCCAGTCTGATAGAGCGATTTTCGATACTTGTTGATCCACGAGACGATCGCGCCAAGCGCCATAGTCTGATCGATATTGTTGTCATAGCGGTATGCGCGGTCATATGCGGGGCGGACTCCTGGGTGGATGTGGAGATGTTCGGAAAGTCAAAGAGGGAGTGGTTCGAACGACTGCTAGAGCTGCCCAACGGCATCCCCTCGCACGACACGTTCGGACGTGTGTTTGCGATGATCGACTCCGGACAGTTTGAGGAGTGTTTCGTGGACTGGGTGAGTGCTGTCAATGAGGTGACCAAGGGGCAGGTGGTGGCTATAGACGGCAAGACGCTGCGTGGGTCACATGACAGGTACGTTGGCAAGTCGGCGATACACATGGTCAGCGCGTGGGCGACGGCCAATCACCTGGTTCTGGGACAGACCAGCGTGGAGGAGCGCTCCAACGAGATAACAGCCATACCACAGCTGCTAAAGACGCTTGATGTGTCCGGCTGCATAGTGACCATAGACGCGATGGGATGTCAGACGCAGATCGCCTCGACGATCATAGATCGGGGAGCAGACTACGTCTTGGCGCTGAAGAAGAACCAACCACAACTCCACCAAGACGTAACTCACATGTTCACCGATGCTCGCAGGACACACTTCACCAGAGTCGATCACGACTACTACGAGACGGTCAACAAGGGTCATGGTCGAATCGAGACACGACGATGCTGGACAATCTCAGACAGCGAGTATATCGGCTACTTCAACGACTGCGGCCAGTGGCCTCAACTCAAAAGCGTAGCTATGATCGAGTCAGAGCGTGAGATTGATGGCAGAAAGTCCACAGAGGTTCGCTACTACATATCAAGTCTGTCTGAGCGAGCTGATCGGATGCTCTCGGCTGTAAGAGAACACTGGGCGATAGAGAACTCATTGCATTGGACGTTGGACGTGGCCTTCAACGAGGACGACAGTAGAGTCCGTGTGGGAAACGCAGCGGAGAACTTCTCGATCCTCAGACGAATGGCGCTCAACATGCTCAAAGCCGAATCAACGCTCAAGGTCGGAGTCAAAGCCAAACGCAAAACCGCCGGATGGGATCCCGACTACCTCTTGACTGTACTCAATTCGTAGTATGCGATTGCCCTGCTAACTAGAGGACCCTACGTAGACATACGTGGGTCAACATGATAGTTCAGATGCGGACGTGTGATCCGCCTGTTCCGTGCATCCTTTATATCTATGTTTAGAGGTTCGCCCGGCTAGTCCGGTAGGACCACTGATTCCGGGTCCTCGCCCCGTACGACTCGGGCGGCGTTGTACGTCGCGAACGTACGGCTCTTCTCACCGGACTCCTGCGTGAACGACGCCATGTGCGGCGTTACGAGAACGTTGTCCATCTTCAGGAGCGGGTTGTCGACCGGCGTCGGCTCCTCCTCCAGGACGTCCAGCCCCGCCTGCGCGATCTTGCCGGCTTCGAGCGCGCGAATCAGCGCGGCCTCGTCTACGACGGGACCTCGACAGGCGTTTATGAACACCGCTGTAGGCTTCATCAGGTCGAACTCTCGGTCGCTGATCATGCCTCGGGTCTGAGCCCCGAGCGGTACGTGCAGGGTAATGACGTCCGACGATTGGAGCAGCTCGTCCAGCGAGACCCTGGTCAGGTTAAGCTCTTCTTCAATTCCGGGCTCTGGCTCGACGACATCCGCGTAGATAATTTCGCACTCCCAGCCCTGAAGGCGGCGGGCGACGCGAGAGCCGATCCTCCCCAGTCCGACGATTCCAACGGTCTTCCCTGCGATCTCGTTGGCTTGTGAGAACCACGCTGTGCGGATATCCGCGGCCCACTCCCCAGCCCTGACCGCATTGAACTGAAGCTGGAGCTTTCTTATCGTGCTGACGAGTAAGGCGATGGTGTGTTCCGCCACGGCGACCGCGTTCCCACCACCATTGTTGGAGACCCGAATGCCCATCTCACCCAGTGCGGTCTTGTCCAGGGTATCGGTGCCGGCGCTCGTCGTCTGCACTAGCTTCAACTTCGGCGCGAGTCTGGCGACCTCGACGGAGACTCCCGCACCCGCGACGATGATCGCTTGTGCATCCGCCAGTTCCGGAGCCTGATCTTCCAGCGGCTGACTGGAGTCAACCCAACCGATCTCGACGCCCCCAGGGGCGACTCGTTGATAGGTGGCGAGCGCACCTTCGTTGGGGCCATACACTACAATCTCTGCGGCCATTATCACTCCTGATTTTGACGGCCTGTCAGGCCGAGTTCGGGAGGATTATACGAGTGGCGGTCGAACGCGGCAATAGGCTGACGATCACGCTATAATCGCCCGCGGGATAATGGAGGATGGATTGACCACTGCCCTCGACGGCGTTAGAGTCCTCGATCTGACCCATCACATCGCAGGTCCATACTGTACCAAGCTGCTCGCCGACTTCGGGGCCGAGGTCACCAAGGTGGAGCGTCCGCGTACTGGCGATCCGCAGCGCACATTCGGACCGTTCGCCGGTGACGATCCACACCCCGATAAGAGCCTCTCATTCCTCTACCTCAACACCAACAAGCGCTCGATCACCCTGGATCTCAAGTCCGGTACAGGGCGGTCACTGCTTCGCCGGCTTGCGGACCGCGCCGACATCCTCGTCGAGAACTACCGTCCGCGAACGCTTCCCGCGATGGGCCTGTCGTACGAAGACCTCAGCCGCGACGATCCCTCGCTAGTGATGGTCTCGATCTCCAACTTCGGACAGACAGGCCCATACCGGGACTACGAGGCCACCGACATCGTCGAGTACGCGCTCGGGGGGGTCCAGTACATATTCGGCTCGAACGACAGAGAACCGCTCAAGCACGCCTTCAACCAAGCGCAGTACAAGGCGGGTACGGACGCCGCGTCCGCCGCGCTGATCGCATACTTCCACCGTCTCATGACCGGACAAGGTCAGTGGGTGGACGTCTCGATCCAGGAGTGCATAGCCTCCGGATTGCGCGACGCCACATCCGCATTCACCTACACCGGGGCGGTCAAGTGGCGCCAGCCCCGCGAGTCAGGCGAGATGCCAAGATCCCCGGTCCGGACCAGCGACGGCTACGTCGTCCCAATCGCGTTCGGAGGAGCGGACTGGTCCACGATGACCGACTTCCTCGAGTCGGACGAGCTGGCGAGCGAGAGATTCTCCACTCCGGAGTCCAGGATCGAGAACGCCCCGGACTTGGACCGCGTCATCTCCGAGACGTTCGTGGGACGCGACAAGTTCGACCTGTTCTACAGAGCCAACCAACGGCGCGGTCTTATCTACGGCGTCGTCCAGGACGCGTCCGAAGTACACAAGAACACCCAGTACAAGCACCGGGAGTACTTCCGGCAGGTCTCCCACCCCGTCGCAGGTTCCGCCGACTACCCCGGTCCGCCGTTCAAACTGGAAGGCACACCGTGGAAGTTGAAAAGCCCGGCGCCCATGCTCGGGGAGCACAACGAGCAGGTCTACTGCGATGACCTGGGCCTGTCGCCCGACACGCTGGCCACTCTCAGTGCGTCGGGGGTAGTCTGATGGCCGGACGCGCACTCGACGGAGTCAGAATCGTCGAGATGGGACAGCTCATCGCGATTCCGTTTGCGATCAAGCTGCTCTCCGACATGGGCGCCGAGGTCATCCGGATCGAGTCCTGCACGCGAGTCGACGGATACCGGACGTCCGGGTTCTATGAGAACGACGCATCCGGTCCCTTCTGGAACCGAGCCGTCAACTTCCACGAGCAGAACCGGAACAAGAAGAGCCTCACCTTGGACCTCACTGCGGCCGAGGGACGTGCCGCACTGGTCGACCTCATCGCGGTCAGCGACGTCTTCGCCGAGAACTTCACACCGAGAGTCATCAGCAACTTCGGGCTCGACTACGAGACGATACGAAAGGTCAAGCCGGACATCATAATGGTGTCGTCCACCGGATACGGGTACGCCGGACCCTGGAGCGGTTTCGGCGCGATCGGCTTCGGGACGGAGGCCGCATCGGGGCTGGCTTCCGCAACCGGTTATGAGCACGGCCCGCCGGCGATCCCGGAGCTTCCATATGCCGACTACACGGCCGGCGAGCACACCGTCTTCGCAATCATGGCCGCCCTCGCCCACCGCGCGGTGACCGGTAGAGGGCAGTTCATCGATATCTCTCAGACAGAGACGCTGAGCGCGACCGTTCCGGAAGCGCTCATGGACTTCACCGTCAACGGCCGCGGCCCGAGCCGGATCGGAAACCGCGACGCCACCTGGGTTCCGCAGGGCACATATCCGTGCGCCCGGGACGATAGCTGGATATCCATCAGCGTAAGGAACGATCGCGAGTGGACCGCCCTTTGTACGGTGCTGGAGCGTCAAGAATGGATCGCCGACTCCCGTTTCGCCGATCCGTCCGATCGCCGGCGTAACCACGACGAGCTAGACGGGCTGATAGGCGGAGCGACGCAAGACCGCGACGCCGATGAGCTTCAGCAGTCGCTCCAGTCTGCCTGCGTCCCTGCTGGCACAGTGCTCGACGGGAAGGCGCTGCTGTTCAACGAGCATCTCAATCGTCGCGGATTCTATGAGATCACTCAGCACTCGGCGGAGTCGGCGATCCCACCCCTCCCCTACGCCAGCCGCCCCTGGAAATTCTCACTCACGCCCGGGGAGATCCTCGCCGGAGCCCCGACGCTGGGCCAGCACAACAGAGACGTCCTCTCGGGTCTTCTGGGAGCTTCTGAAGGGGAGATTGCGGCGCTGGAAGACGCGGGGGTGATAGGCACTGAGCCGGCGAGTCCGCGTGCGGCGCCGCAGCCGACGAACGAGACGCTTCTGCAACAAGGTCGCATCGTCAGACGGGAGCAGGACTTCAAAGAACAGGTCAGAGACTTCTTTCACGTATAATTAGGCTGCAACACTGGAATTGGGGGGCATCTTGGAGAGAGACGCGGTCGCCATAGACGGACCGGTCGGCTCTGGGAAGACGACGGTCGGCAGACTAGTCGCCGAGCGTCTCGGAATCCTCTTCCTCGATACTGGCCTGATGTACCGCGCTACCACCTGGGCGGCTATCGAGAAGGGCATTGACCTCCAAGACAAGGACGCGCTCAGTAGGATGACCAGCCGCCTCGAAATTAGGCTGGTGCAGTCTCCAACTGGTAACAGGTTGATCGTGAACAGCGCCGACGTAACCGATGACCTCGGGACGCCGGAGGTCGAAGAGGCCGTCTCGCAAGTGTCGGCTGTCAAAGGCGTCCGGGAATCACTCGTTCCGCAGCAGCGTGGCATCGCGGAGGAGAGCTCCGTGGTCATGGTGGGAAGGGACATCGGAACGGTGGTGCTGCCCAACGCCGGAACCAAGATCTACTTGCAGGCGTCAGTCGACGTTAGGGCCGACAGACGATTCGTTGAGCGGGCGCGCTGTGGTGCCTCGATTGACCGTGAACGAGTGCGCAGAGAGATCGAAGAGCGTGACCGTATCGACTCCAACAGGGCCGAGTCTCCACTTTCAGTCGCCGAGGGCGCACTTGTTGTGGATACAGATGATATGGATATTGACGAGGTGACAGAATTGATTATCGGAGCAGTGGAGGGACGCCAATGAACGCCGTTTACAACGTCAGCAACTTCGTACAGCGCATCACGCTGAGGATTTTCGCCGACTGGCGGGTGACCGGCACCGAGAACGTCCCGCCGATGGGTCCCCTCATCGTGGTGTCGAACCACTTGAGCAATCTAGACTCTTCGATGTTGAGCGTCAGTTTACCGAGAAGGCTGAACTTTCTCGCCAAGGACGACATTTTCCAAGCCGGCGGCCCTGTTGGGAGATGGTTCCTGACTCAGTACGGGGCGTTCCCTCTCGATCGCGTCGGTGTCGACGCCCGCGCATTTCGATGGGCACTCAGAATTCTGCAAAGAGACGCGGCGCTCGTGATCTTCCCGGAGGGCACCAGGAGCCGGACGGCATCAATGAACGAGGCAAAGCCGGGCGCCGTCAGCTTGATCCTGAAATCCGGTGCACCGGTGCTTCCCGTGGGAGTGACCGGAACAGAAAACAACACGTCCTTCATGAGGGTCTGTAATCCAACCGGGAGGATCCGTGTAAACATCGGGCAGCCGTTTTCACTTCCTGCGATTGAAGGGAAACCAAGTCGTGAGCTGCTGCTCTCCCTGACCGGGGAGCTGATGTCGAGGGTGTGCGAGCTGATCCCCGAGAGCTACCACGGGTACTACGCGCGGAAACCGTCGCTGCAAGCAACTGAACGCCAAGGTCGTTGATCTCAGCCCACACCTGCGATAGAGTCTATCGCTAGGGGTCGTCCCCACGACCCAGTGCACCTCAGGAGACCACCTATGTGCGGCATAATCGGCTACGCGGGCAACAGACAGGCCGCGCCGATCCTGCTAGAAGGCCTCGAAACTCTTGAGTACCGCGGCTACGATAGCGCCGGGATTGCGGTCCTCGGCTCTAACGGACGCGTCGCGCTCAGAAAGCAGACCGGGAAGCTGGCCAACCTAGTCGAGTCGCTCGACGGGGTCGCGCCCAGAGGTGCGATGGGTATCGGCCACACTCGTTGGGCGACCCACGGAGGGCCTTCCGACGTCAACGCGCATCCGCACACCGACTGCGCCGGAGACGTGGTCGTCGTACACAATGGCATTGTCGAGAACTACTCCGTCCTGCGAAGGGAGCTCACGGCATCCGGGCATAGATTCAGCTCCCAGACCGACTCCGAGTGCATCCCGCACCTGATCGAGTACTACCTCGATCAGGAGTACTCCGTCGAAGAGGCCGTGCGGCTGGTAGCCTTGAGGCTGGAGGGCTCGAACGCAGGCGTGGTTTTTTCGACGCGGGAGCCCGGAAGAATCGTCGGCTTCAGAATCGGCAACGCAGGCGGGATCGTCGTCGGGCACGCGGAGCACGGCGTGATCCTGTCGTCCGATCTCCCTGCGCTCCTGCCGCACACCCGTGAAGTAATCTACTTGAACGGGGGCGAGATGGTCTCTGCGACGGACGAGGAGAGCCACTTCACGACGCTAGGCGGAGAACCCCTGGCAAAGGAGACGACACGAGTCCAACGAGACGTGGTCTCCGCTGCGAAGGGCGCGTATCAGCACTTTATGCACAAAGAGATCCACGAGCAACCTGAGTCGATAATCAGCGCACTCGGGGGACGCGTACTGTTCGACAGCTCAACCGTGGACCTGTCCGAGCTCGAGTTGACTTCGGCGGAAATCGCGAAAGTCAACCGGGTCGTATTCCTGGGGATGGGGACCAGCCTCCATGCCGCGATGCTTGGCAGGCACTGGATGGAAACGCTCGCACGCTTACCGTGCGAGTTCGACAACTCTTCAGAGTTCAGATATCGGGAACCCATCATCGACGACCGCACGCTGGTGATCTCGGTTTGCCAGTCAGGGGAGACGGCCGACACGCTGGCCGCCATGAAACTCGCGAGGGATCTCGGCGCGAATCAGATCACACTGTGCAACTACCCCGGCACCCAGGCTACACAGGTCGCTGACCGGACCCTTCAGATACGCGCCGGCCTCGAGATCGGCGTCGCGGCGTCAAAGACGTTCATGAACTCGCTTGTCGCCCTGCTCCTCTTGGCAGTTGAGATTGGCGTCCGTCGAGGCACGATCGGCAATGCACAGCTACGGTACATCGTGAACTGCCTGTCGAGATTGCCGGACATGCTCGGATCGATGCTCACGAGGGAGGACCTGTACAGGGACCTGGCGCGGGAGTACGGTCGTCACACAGACTTCCTCTACCTCGGAAGAGGAGCCGGCTTCCCCCTCGCGATGGAAGGCGCACTGAAGCTCAAGGAGATCAGCTACATCCACGCAGAGGGGTACCCGGCAGGGGAGATGAAGCACGGCCCGATATCGCTGATCGACGAAGACATAGCGGTGGTGGCAATCGCTCCCCAGGATTCCCTGTGGGACAAGATGCTGTCCAACATAAGCGAAGTGAGGGCCCGAGGAGGACGTATCATCGCGGTGATCTCCGAAGGAGACGATCACACCCCTCGTGAGGTCGATCACGTCATCAGGGTCCCAAAGTCTCCGGAGCTGATCAACCCATTCCTGATATCGATCCCGATGCAGTTACTGGCGTACCACCTCGCGGTGCGACGCGGATGCGACGTCGATCAGCCGAGGAACCTCGCCAAGACCGTCACGGTCGAGTAATTGCTACGGCAGATTCCATTGTGCTAACGTATCCCGATCCCGACATAGGAGCAACACGTGCTGCCACACGTTGAGAAGTTTGGCATCTACCTGAACCCGACCGACGGCAAGGTCGTTCGCATCACCTCCCCCTACTGGTTTCCGGAGGAGCCGGACTGGGTCTACGTGACCAACGAGGTCAATGCGACACTGCTTTCGATCCGGGAAACCATCCGCGAGAAGGACCTTTCCAGCGACCCTGACTCGGTCACCTGGGGCAGGATCCCTCTACTCGACTGACGTGAGATCGCTAGCGTCCCTCCTGTCCGTCGGTTCCATCAGGTGAATACTCAGTCGACAACCGGGATCACCGACAGGTTGCACTCTGTCTTCTCCGTTCCTCCCGCGCTGAAGTACCCAAAGTATCGCGCTTACTGGTTCGGCACGCTCGCGTCCGTCGGCGGCTTCCAAATGCTGATGTTCGGCCAAGGATGGCTGATGTACCAGTTGACGGGCTCGGCGCTGCACCTGGGCTACGTCGGACTCGCTAACGCCGCATCGGCAATAGCGCTCAACCTGTTCGGCGGCGTGTTTGCCGACAAGCTCGACAAGCGCCGGCTGATTTTCGTGACTCAGCTCATCACTGCGTCGCTCATCTTCTTTCTCGCCTTCATCACGATCACTGAGGTCGTGGAGGTGTGGCACATTATCGTCCTCGCGTTCGTTTCGGGAGCGGTAAACGCATTCGATCAACCGGCGAGGCAGGCGCTCTACCCGCACCTGATCGACCGCAAGGTGATGGTAAGCGCAGTCGCGCTTAACTCCGCGATCTGGCAGGGGATGCGAATCGTCGCGCCCGCGGCCGCGGGGTTGGTTATCAAACTCCTGGGAACCGCGTCTGCGTTCCTTTTCGCCGGGGGCGGCTTCGTCATCATGGCGATCGTGATCTTCTTCCTGCAGATCCCAAAGATCGAGTCCGGATCGACGCAGAGTCCAATGCGGGACATGCTCGACGGTCTGAAGTTCATCGGGGGAAGCGTGATTTTCTCGTTCCTGATCGGAATGACGTTCTTCAACAGCTTCTTTGGCATGGCCTACATTACGATGATGCCCGCGTTCGCGGTGGACATCCTGAAGGTCGATTCGGACGGCCAGGGGTTCCTCATGACGATCAGCGGTGTCGGAGCCCTGGCAGTGACGATGTATCTGGGGTCGATGGGGAACTTCAAGGGAAAGGGTCTGCTGATTGTTGGGGGCGGAGCCGCATTCGGTCTGTCGATCGTGGCCTTCGCTTTGACGTCACGGTTCGTCGGGTCGTTCCCGCTGGCCGCCGCCATCATGGTAGTGATGGGAATATCGAGCTCGAGCTACATGATCTCGATCATGAGCTCACTGCAGCTCTTGGTGCCGGACAGGATGCGGGGCCGCGTGATGGGGTTCTACGGGATGACCTGGAGCATCATGCCCCTGGGAGGGATGCAGGCCGGTGCACTGTCGACCTTTGTCGGCGTCCCGGTCGCGGTCGCAATCGGTGGGGCGCTCGTGGTCGCTTTCGCTCTCGGTCCCGCACTGATCAATCGACAGGTCCGGAACATCGGTTCGCTACTCGCGGAGTCCGAGCAGGATCACTGGGACGCGCAACCGCCTCCTGTACGACACGCGCGAGTTTGAGACCCGGAAATGGAAGTGCTTGTCCCAAGATCACATGTCCCGCCCCAACACCGTCCTTCGACTAGGCTCTCGCGAGCTTGACGACCGGCTCGGGGCGAACGGTTCCTGACAGCTTCCACTTGTTTTGCGATAATCAGGAGACGATGCAGACCGCAACGTAAGCCAACTGGAGCAGCCTAATGCCACCCACTCCACGTGAACTCGACTTAGAGGCTATCAGGGCGCAGGCCCGCGCGCTCGGTCTCGACCTGGATGACGCCGATGTCGCCGACATCGCACTGCGGGCACAGCGCTCGGCCGCAGACGTTGAGGCGTTCGCAGAATTGATCGAGGATCGTCACGAACCGGCCATCACTTTCGGACGACCTCGTCCAGAGGCGAGCCATTCATGACAGTGGACGAACTCTGCTTCCTCTCAATTGCCGACGCCGCTGATCTCATCTCATCGCGCCGCCTGTCCCCGGTCGATCTGACCGAGGCGCACCTCGATCGAATCTCCAGAACCGACGATACCCTCAACTCGTTCATCACGCTGCTCGCGGAGCGTGCGATGGATCAGGCCCGTAGTGCTGAGAGAGAGATCGGCGCTCAGGGCAGCCGCGGACCGCTTCACGGCATCCCGATTGGACTCAAAGACCTCTACTTCACCAAGGGAATCCGGACGACCGTCGGCACGAAGATCCTCAGGGACTTCGTGCCGGACTACGACGCAGCGGTGACGGAGAAGTTCGAGGTAGCCGGCGCTATTCTGCTGGGCAAGCTGCAGATGCACGAGTTCGCTCTGGGCGGAACGAGCGTGAACCCCCATCACGGTCCGGCCCACAACCCGTGGGACCCATCGCGGATCACGGGCGGCTCGAGCGGAGGATCGGGGTCCGCCGTCGCGGCTGGTCAGTGCATGGGCGCGCTGGGGAGCGATACCGGGGGGTCGATCAGGATTCCAAGCGGTCTCTGCGGGATTGTCGGTCTGAAACCTACCTTCGGCCGTGTTTCGAGGCACGGCGTCTATCCGCTGGCCTGGAGTCTCGACACCGTCGGTCCTATGACCCGCACCGTCCTGGACTCTGCAATCATTCTGAATGCCCTCGCCGGACACGACCCGAGAGACCCATCATCCGCGGACGTCCCAAGGGAGGACTTCACTGCCGGGATCGACGAAGGGCTGCGTGGGCTGAGAATCGGCATCCCTGACGACTTCTTCTACGATGTGATCGACCCGGAGGTCGCGGCGGCTGTCTGCGCTGCGGCTGGCGTACTGGCCGAACTAGGCGCGAGCGTCGAGCGCTGCTCGATCCCGGTGCTGAACCACGTCCTTGGCATATCGGGCACGATCCTGATGGCCGAAGCGGCGGAGACGCTATTCGACAAGCTCCGAGACCGACCAGCCGACATTGGAGAGGACGTCAAGGCGCGCCTACACCAGGGCGCCTTGACGCCGGCCGTGGACTATATCGCCGCGCAGCGTGCGAGGACGGCGTACAACGAGCAGTTGAACGAAGCCATGTCCGAGTTCGACCTACTCCTCGCGCCGACCGTGGCGACCGGCGCCCCACGGATCGACCAGCGGGTCGTCGAAGTCGCCGGCGAGGAGGTGGATGCGATGTCACTAATGTCCCGCCTGACGCGTCCGTTCAACCTGACAGGTCAGCCGACCATCTCGGTGCCCTGCGGGTTCACGTCCGACGGCCTGCCAATCGGAATGCAGCTTGCCGGACGGGCCTGGGAGGAGAGGACCATTCTGCGCGCCGCGAATGCATACGAGCAGAGCACCGAGTGGCGCCTACACAGGCCAGAGCTCAACTGATCAGGACACCGGAGGACCCACATTGACAACAGCTCCCAAAAACACCGGTCTGTCCCTTCACGACGCGGCGCGCGCTCAGGGCGTGACGTTCGAGCGGGAGGCGGTCCCGGAAGACAGGTTCGTCGAGGCGAATGGTATGAGATTTCACTACCTCGATTGGGGGAATCCTGACGCGCCTCATATGGTTCTGCTCCACGGCTTCGCGCAGACCTGTCACTCGTGGGACTTCGTGGCCCTTTCGTTCTGCGATCGATTTCACGTTGTCGCACTGGACCAGCGTGGACACGGGGACAGCGACTGGGCCGAGGACGGAGACTACTCGCCCGAATCCCAACAGACGGACATCGCCGCCGTGGCAGAGACACTCGATCTCGACCGGTTCGTCCTTATGGGCCTGTCAATGGGTGGGCGAAACGCGTTCACCTACGCCGCGTCCCATAGCGACCGGGTACGCGCGCTAGTTATCGTGGACGCGGGTCCCCAGAACATGCGCGCCGGGTCGCAGAACATCAGAAACTTCGTCCAGCAGGATGACGAGCTCGACTCGGTCGACGACTTCGTCCAGCGCGTCCTTCAGTACAATCCCAGGCGAGACCCGGTGCAGGTGCGCGGATCGATCCTGCACAACCTCAGGCAGCTTCCGAGCGGGAAGTGGACCTGGAAGTACGACAAGCGCTTAAGGCAGCCCGGCTCGCGCAGGTTCCAGCAGGACCCCGAGACAAGCGACCGCCTCTGGGGTTACCTTGAAAGCCTTGCGTGTCCGACGCTGGTCGTGCGCGGGGCGCAGAGCGACATCATCGCACTCGACACGGCCGGCGACATGCACAGTCGGATTCCCAATGGCAGACTCGCGACCGTCGAGAACGCCGGGCACCTCGTCATGGGCGACAACCCCTCAGGGTTCGAGCGCGCGGTCACAGAATTCCTCTCGAACGTCTAGCGCGGTTTGCCGCGCAATTCGCCGCCGTGCTAGAATTCGTCTCGAAGAAGAAAGAGATACAATACACAGAAGGGACCCAGGAGACGGGATTGGACGCGGCGGAGAAGCAGGCCGTAATCACTGAGTACAGGACGAACGAGAGCGATACGGGATCTACAGAGGTTCAGGTGGCACTGCTCACCTCCCGAATCAACCGTCTAACCCAGCACCTCAGAGAGAACAAACACGACGAATCCACAAGGCGTGGACTCCTCAAGATGGTCGGTCGCAGGCGACGGTTGCTTCGCTACCTCAGCAATGAGGACGTAACACGCTACAGAACGCTGATCACTAGACTCGAGTTACGAGGCTAATTCCATTCTTCGCACCCTCCCAAGGGTGCTTTCTTCTTCCTATGGGTCCCGCATAGGAGGCTTTACGCTTGATTACCACCCCATTTGTACGTGACGTTGGAAACAGTACGCTCTCATTTGAGTCGGGAAAGCTGGCTCAACAGGCGAACGGTTCCGTCGTCGTCAAGTATTACGACAACGTCCTGCTGGTTACCGCCACGACGTCGAGACCACGGGAGGGCATCGACTTCTTCCCGTTGACTATAGACGTCGAAGAGAGGCTGTACGCGAGAGGCAAGATCCCCGGGAGTTTCTTCAAACGCGAGGGACGGCCGACGACGCACTCCGTAGTCATCGCTCGGCTCACGGACCGTCCCATCAGACCCTTATTCCCGAAGGACTTCAAGAACGAGGTCCAGGTAATAATTACCCCCTTGTCTTCGGACACCACCAATCCGTACGACGTGATGGCGATCATTGGCGCCTCGGCGGCGCTGACCGTCTCTGACATCCCGTTCGAAGGCCCAATCTCCGCGACGAGGGTTGGATACGTCGACGGCGAGTTCGTGATCAATCCATCGTACGCGCAGATCGAAGAGGGCGAGCTTGACCTGACCGTCGCCGGCTCGAAGTCCGGAGTCATCATGATGGAGGCCGGCGCCAGCGAGGTCTCTGAGGACATGGTCCTGGAGGCCATCGAGCTGGCACAGGAGGAGAATCTCCATATCATCGAGCTTCAAGAAGAGCTGGCGCACGAGTATGGCAAGCCCCCGCTGGAGTACACTTCCAGAGGCTACGATCCAGACCTGAACGCCGCAATGGAAGACGAGGTTGCGGACTCCCTCGCGGAAGCCCTCGAGCTTCCACCAGGCGAGAACGACGCGAAAGTCGATGAGATCAAGGACGCGGCGTCCGAGAAGTTCGGAGAAGACGTCGATCGTCAGGCGTTCTCCGCCGCTTTCGGCGAGTCCCTCGAAGTCGCGTTCAAGAAGCGCATTCTCGAGTCCGGTCAGCGTCCAGACGGACGCGGTCTAACCGACATAAGGTCCATCTCGAGTGAGGTCGGCCTGCTGCCGAGGACACACGGTTCCGGGCTCTTTTCCAGGGGCGAAACTCAGGTTCTCGGCGTCTGCACGCTCGGCTCGGTCGGGGACTCGCAGAAGATTGACAACCTCAGCCCCGAAGAGTTCAAACGGTTCATGCTCCACTACAACTTCCCGCCGTTCTCGGTCGGTGAGGCGCGGCCCGTACGGTCTCCCGGACGCAGGGAGATCGGGCACGGCGCGCTGGCTGAGCGAGCGCTGGCGTCGGTCCTACCCGGAGAGGAAGAGTTCCCGTACACGATCCGACTTGTCGGCGAGTGCCTGAGCTCCAACGGATCGACTTCGATGGCCACAGTCTGCGCCTGCACCCTGGCACTCATGGACGCCGGTGTCCCAATCAAGGCGCCGGTAGCCGGCATCTCCATCGGTCTCGTCACCGGCGAGGAGGGCCGATACGTCACTCTCACGGACATCCAGGGCTTGGAGGACCACATCGGCGACATGGACTTCAAAGTCGCCGGCACCTCCTCCGGGATAACGGCAATTCAGCTCGACATCAAGGTCAAGAGTATCGGTTACGACGTCATCCACGACGCGCTGCAGCAGGCCCGGCTGGCGAGGGAGACCATCCTCGATAACATCGAGGAGACGATTCCCGAGTACCGCGCCGAGCTCAGCCCTTACGCGCCGAGGATGGAGTCAATCAAGATTCCCGTCGACAAGATCGGCGCGGTAATCGGCCCCGGCGGAAAGACTATTCGCGGTATCGTCGAAGAGACGGGCGCGACGGTCGACGTTCAGGACGACGGCACCATCATGATCGGGTCGAGCGACGGCGACGCGTCCGCGCAGGCCATCCAGATGATCCGCGACCTCACCCGGGACGTGGAGATCGGAGAGATCTACACAGGCAGAGTCGTCCGAACCACCGACTTCGGCGCGTTCGTCGAGCTGCTCCCCGGCAAAGACGGGATGGTCCACATCTCCGAGCTCGCAAACTACAGGGTCCCGACGGTCGAGGACGAGGTGAACGTCGGTGACGACATCACCGTGATGGTCATCGAGATTGACCCTGCGGGCCGCGTCCGGCTCTCCCGCCGCGCTCTACTGGGTGACGCCGACGAGGAGGGCGACCCGCTCGAAGCCGCACAGCGCCGGCAGCGCGCTGGGCGACGCGGTGGCGGCGGCGGCGGACCCAGAAGGAACGGACCCGACCGCGGAGGCCGCGGTCGGGACTTTGGCGACAGAGGACCCAGCAACAGGGACCGCGAATCTGGCGACAGAGGTCCGAGAACCCGCGACTCCTTCGGCGACAGAGGTCCGAGAGACCGCGATTCCTCCCCCGACAGAGGTCCGAGAGACCGCGATTCCTCCCCCGACAGAGGTCCGAGAGACCGCGATTCCTCCCCCGACAGAGGTCCGAGGAACAGGGACCGCGATGCTGGCGACAGAGGTCCGAGAACCCGCGACTCTGACGGCGGAAGATCCGGCTACCGACCGGGAGGAGGAGGCCGCGGCCGAAACCGCGGGGACGGCGGTGGTCGGCGGAGAGACTAGTTAACCGGCACAGCATGTAGACTACATTGGGGGCGGCTCGACGGGTCGCCCTCGTGCTACTGAAGACCAGGAGGTACCTCATGCCGTCCATCAATGTCGTCGTGCACGGAGCATTGGGCAAGGTGGGTCAGGAGGTGCTGCGCGCCGTAACCGCCGCGGATGACATGCGAGCGGTCGGTGCGGCCGACCGGATGGCCGGATCGAACGAGATCGCCCTACCCGACGGCTCGGGCACGATCCCCATCTCCGCAGACCTCGCGGACGTCCTGTCCGACGCCGGCGTCGTGGTCGACTTTTCAAGCGCCGATGGGGCCATGAACGTTATGCGCGTCGCGTCCGCTGCGAAGGTCAACGTGGTTATCGGCTCGACTGGGCTCGTAGAGTCCAACTACCAGGAGGCCGACGGCCTGGCCAACGAGCACAGTGTCGGGATAATCATCGCCCCCAACTTCGCGATGGGCGCGGTTCTGATGACCCACCTCGCGAAGATCGCGGCGAAGTTCTTCGACTACGCGGACCTCACAGAGACGCACCACGAGGCCAAGATCGACGCACCATCCGGTACCGCGCTCGCCATCGCGCGCGCGGTGGTCGAGGGGAAGTCAGGTCCGTTCACGAACGTTCCCGCGGAGAAGGAGCTTCTCGAAGGGCCGCGCGGCGGTGTCTACGAAGGGGTGAGTATCCACAGCGCAAGGATGCCTGGCCGAGTGGCTCACCACGAGCTTGTCTTCGGCGCCCTCGGCCAGACCCTGACCATTCGGCACGACTCGATCAACAGAGAGAGCTTCATGCCAGGGGTCGCCATCGCGATCCGGGAGGTCGTCCAGCGCCAGGGCCTGACCGTCGGGCTAGAAAACCTGATGGGGCTCAGCTAGGGCTGCAATCGATCCGAACAACTCAAGTGTCTCCAGTCATTCTGAGGCGGAGCGGCCCACGATCATGTCATTCTGAGGCGGAGCGGCCCACGATCATGTCATTCTGAGACGGAGCGGCCTACAATCATGTCATTCTGAGGCGGAGCGGAGCCGAAGAATCTCTGGGCCTCAAAGTTGATTGGTCATGAGATGCTTCGGGCTGCGCCCTCAGCATGACACTGTAACGGCAGCGGGAGGAACCGATTGAACGAATGTAGAATCGCGGTGATCGGCGCCACAGGCGCGGTTGGCCGCGTATTCCTGAGTATCCTCGAAGAGCGAGACTTTCCGGCCAGCACGGTGCGGCTCTGCGCCTCCGAGCGCTCGGTCGACAAGAAGATCGAACTCCGCGGCCAAGAGCTGACGGTCGAGACGGCTACACCGGAACTCCTGAGCGAGGTCGACTTTGCGTTCATCTCCGCCACCAGCGAGGTAAGTCGCGAGATCGCCCCGCTCGCCGCGAAGAAGGGCGCCGTCGCGATAGACGACAGCTCGGCGTTCAGGATGGAGCCGAACGTTCCTCTCGTTGTTCCGGAGGTCAACGGCGCCGACCTGGACGATCACGAGGGGATCGTGTCGATTCCGAACTGCTCCACGACGCCGCTCGTAATGGCTCTTCGCCCCCTCCACGAACAGAACGCCGTCAAACGCGTAATCGTCGCCACGTACCAGTCGGTGACCGGCACTGGCTCGGCCGCCGCAGAGGAGCTTAGGGACCAGGCTCGAGACGTGCTGGAGGGACGACCAACGTCGGCCGACGTGTATCCGCACCAGATCGCGTTCAGTGTGCTCCCGCACGTCGAGCCCTTCTGTGCCAACGGCTACACCAACGAAGAGATGAAGATGCAGAATGAGACGCGGAAGATCATGCACGCGCCTGATATCAAGGTCTCTTCGACATGCGTCCGCGTGCCCGTCGTAGTCAGCCACAGCGAGGCCGTAAATGTGGAGTTCACCGACTCGATCAGTCCCGGCGAGGTGCGGGAGATTTTGGAGACGGCGCCGGGAGTCCGCGTGGTGGACGATCCGGAATCCAACGTGTATCCTATGCCCATCCTGGCCGAGGGCGACGACGACGTGCTCGTCGGACGGGTCCGCACCGACCTCGCCCTCGACAACGGCATCGCGATGTGGCTCTCGTGCGACAACCTCCGTAAAGGCGCCGCGCTGAACGCCATTCAGATAGCCGAGGAGATGCTCGAAAGAGACCTGTTGATGCGGTAGGTTGCCAGACCCGGGAGGTTGACATGGCTGAGATCGGACGCCTTCTAACCGCGATGGTCACGCCGTTCAACGACGACGGCGAGATCGACTACACAAAGGCTCGACAACTGGCGCGCGCGCTCTTGGACTCGGGGTCGGACGGGCTGGTAATCGGCGGGACGACCGGCGAGTCTCCTTCGATGAGCGATGATGAGAAAATCAGGCTCTTTGCCGAGGTCAAGGAAGAGATCGGCGAAGAGGGCGCGGTTATTGCGGGGACGACCGACAACAATCACCGCAAGTCGATTGAGCTCTCGGTAGAGGCCGAGAAGGTCGGAGCGGACGGCCTGCTCCTTACCGTGCCCGCCTACAACAAGCCCACGCAGGAGGGGCTGTACCAGCACTTCAAGGCCATCGCCCAGGCCACTCCCCTACCCGGCATCCTCTACAACGTGCCGTCGCGGACCTCACTGAACATGACAGAAGACACGACACTCCGGCTCGCGCAGATCGACAACATCGTCGGCGTCAAGGAGGCCTCAAGCGACCCGGTCCAGATAACGAGGATCATCGACGGCGCGCCGGACGGCTTCAATGTCTGGTCGGGCAACGACGACGAGACGTTCTCGATCATGTGTACCGGCGGCTACGGGATCGTGAGCGTGGCCGCTCACATCGTAGGCCTGCAGATCAGGTCGATGATGGGTATGATCCTCGAGGGCGACATCGAGAGCGCCGCCGCCGAGCATCGAAGGCTCCTGCCGATCTTCAAGGCGCTGTTCTGGGTGACGAACCCCATCCCGGTAAAGCACGCGGTCAACCGTGCGGGGATGGACATCGGAAAGCCCCGTCTCCCGCTCTGGGAGGCCGACGAGGACTTCACGAGCAAGTTCGATCCGCTGATGGACCAATACCAGGTCGACTTGCCGGCAAACGGGGCCTAGATCCGGGGCTCGCACCTACATCATGGCGCGGACCATGACGGTCTCGTCACGATGGGGACCTGTTGAGATGACGTCAATCGGGCAGCCGATGAGCTCCTCGATTCGCCCGACGTAGTCTCTTGCCGCCGGCGGAAGGTCTTCGAAGCTGCGGACGCTGGCTGTGGGCCTGTCCCAACCGGGCATATCCTCGAACACGGCGCGGACCTTTTCCAACGCTGCCACGCCGCCCGGGAAGTCGTCGGTCTCCGTGCCGTCTTCAGTCACGTAGTGTGTGCAGATTCGGACCGTCTCGAACCCGTCAAGGACGTCGAGGCGCGTCAGCACCGCCGATGTGTACCCGTTGATCAGGGCGCTGTACTTCGCAGCGACGGCATCGAACCAGCCGACCCTACGAGGCCTGCCGGTGGTCGTTCCGAACTCCTGCGCGAGCTCCCTTATAGTCTCGCCCGTCGCATCGTGCAGCTCCGTGGGGAGCGGGCCGGTGCCGACGCGCGTCGTGTACGCCTTGAATACGCCCGTGATCCCCTCGATATGAGTCGGGCTGACGCCGACTCCTACGGAGGCACCCCCGATCGTAGGGTTCGAAGAGGTCACAAATGGGTACGTGCCGTGATCGAGGTCGAGCAGCACGCCCTGAGCGCCCTCGAGCAGCACGTTTTCGCCAGCCGCAAGCGCCTGATTGACGATCTTCTCGGCGGGACCGATGTACTCGGCCATCCGCTCACTCCATTCGCGGCACTTGTCGATGACGAAGTCGAACGACAGCGACTCACCGCCGTAGACCTTCGTAATCACCGCGTTGGTGTATTCGAGGATGTTCTGCAGCCTTGGGATGAGCGCCTCAATGTCGAGCAGGTCGGCGGCCCGGACACCGGTACGGGCGGCCTTGTCTGCGTATGCGGGTCCGATCCCCTTGCCGGTCGTGCCGATACGGCCGGCTCCCCTGGCGCGCTCGGCCAACCCGTCCAGGATGACGTGATACGGCATGATCAGATGAGCGCGTTCGCTCACGACGATCCGGTCGGAGATCTCGATGCCGCGCGCGGCAAGGTCTTCGATCTCTTGCAGCAGAACGTCGGGGTCGACCACCACGCCGTTGCCGATGACGTTGAGCGCCTGGGGCCAGAAAACCCCGCACGGGATCAGGTGGAAGCTGAACTTGCCCTGATCGTTAACCACTGTATGGCCGGCGTTGTTGCCGCCGGCAAACCGCGCGACAATGCTAGCGTCCTTCGCCAGGAAATCGACTATCTTTCCCTTGCCCTCATCGCCCCACTGGGCACCGAGAACCGCGTAGGCGGGCATCCTTCATACCTCTGCGATCGTCAACTCTTGCTTTGCGTCTATCGGACGCGTCGAGACACCGAGAGAATAAAATTCAACGGGAAATAATCCACGGCGAAACGGCGCGCAAACCTCGTCGAGTATAGCAAACGGCAGCCTCGATGGAAAGATTGTGTGAACGTTGTACTTGGGCGTCAGGCGGTCTTCAGGCCTCGTTCGACCTTGGAAAGCGCCCTGTCGATTCGGTCGGCCAAATCGTCGGCCTCTTCACGTGTTATGCAGAGCGGCGGACCGAACGAAACGCGCTCGTCAGTGCTCCTCAGGATTACGCTCTCGGACTCAAATGCAGCGGTAAGTCGCTTGCCCAGCTTGAGATTCTTGTTCGGACTGGACCTCGTCTCCCTGTCGGCTACCAGGTCGATCCCCAAAAGCAGGCCCAAGCCCCGGACTTCACCGATCATCGGATGATCGACGGCCATCTCGTGCAGCCGGTCCAGCAGGTGGGCGCCAACGATTTTCGAGTTTTCCACCATGCCCTCGTCCTCGAGAATCGCGATGTTCCTGAGCGCGACCGCGGCCGTAACAGGATGGCCGCCGAACGTGAGGGCCTGCCTGAAGATGCTATCGTTACCCGCGAACACGTCCGCAACCTCAGGAGTGACAATCGCGTTTGCCAGCGGCAGGTAGCTTGATGTGATCCCCTTCGCCATCGTCATGATGTCAGGCACGGTGTCCCAGTGCTCCATCGCAAACATCGTCCCGGTGCGGCCGAATCCGGTTATCACCTCGTCGGCGATCAGGATTACACTGTGCCGGTCGCAGATCTGCCTCAGCATCGGCCAGTACTCGTCTCCCGGTACCGCGGCGCCCATTGACGACGACACCGGCTCGGCGATCACCGCAGCCACAGTCGATGCCCCGTGGAAGCGGACCAGATCGTCGATCGCCTCGGCGCAGCGCACGGCGTTTTGCGAGGGACTCTCTCCGGCGTACTGCGGATCGAAGACGCCCGGCTGGGGAGCGTAGACCATGCCGGGAATGGCGGGCTCGTAGTCCTCTCTTCCGCCGTTCCCACCGAGCCACATCGTCGCGCCGAGAGCCCCGTGGTACGAGCCTCTCCGGCTGATGACCTTGTATCGCCCCGACTCGCCTCGCCGCTTGTGGTAGGACCTGGCGATCTTGATCGCCGTCTCGTTCGCCTCCGACCCGCCGGTGACCGGCCACGATCTCTCGAGATTCCCCGGGGTTATCTCAGCGACCTTGGTGACGAGGTTGACAAGCGGCTCCGTGGTTGAGCCCTGGGGGAAGTAGACAAGCCTCGACATCTGCTCCCGCATCGCGTCCGCCAGCTCGCGACGACCGTAGCCGACGTTGACGCTGGCGTATCCCGCGCCGGCGTCGATCCATGAGCGTCCTTCTGCGTCCTTGATCGTGATGCCGTCACCTTCGACGATGACCGTCGGGCCGCCGGCCTCTGCGGTGGCTGACCAACTCTTGTTGTGCATCCATAGATGATCCAGCGCGGCCTGGCGAACCTCGCCGGATGGCGCCAATGTGTTCGTTCCGACGTTAGGCATACTGTGCAATCCCCAAATTTCCCTCAAGCTCCCAAAGGCTGAGGTCGAGTGCGTGTACGATCTCGTCCACTTCTGAGCGAGTTATGCAGATCGGCGGTCCCATGTTGATGATCGGGCCCGGAGTCCGGAGGATCAGCCCGTGCCGCTTGAAGCTCTCGTTAAGCCTCTCGGCGACCCGGTCTTCGGGCTCGAACTCTCGTCCGGTCGAAGCATCATTCGCAAGCTCCATCGCGAGGAGAAGCCCGATGCCCCTCACGTCGACGATCGACGGGTGGTCGCCCTTCATTCCCTCGAGCTGCTCCTTGAAGTATGCGCCTACCTCAGCGGCGTTCTCGACCATGCCTTCGTCCTCGATGATCTCGATGTTCTTCAGCGAAGCCGCAGCGGACACCGGATGGCCACTCGACGTCAGCACGTGCCTCAGGTAATCGTTCTCGCCCGCGAAGACCTGCGCGATCTCTGCAGTTGCGATCGTCGCGGCCAGCGGCAGGTACGAGCTGATGATTCCCTTGGCAACCGTCATGATGTCCGGCACGACGTCCCAGTGTTCGATGGCGAACATCTTGCCGGTCCGTCCGAATCCGTTGATGACCTCGTCGGCAATCAGGACGACTCCATACCTGTCGCAGATCTCACGGAGCATCGGCCAGTACTCGTCTCCGGGCACGACCGCGCCCATCGGGACGGCCACAGGCTCGGCAATCACCGCCGCGACGGTCTCCGGCCCCTCGAACTTGATCAGGTCCTCGACGGCGTTGGCGCAGCGCACGGCGCACTCGGAGGCGGTCTCGACCTGATCGCCGTTCCGGACCGGCAGTGGCTGCGGCGCATAGACCATCCCCGGATACGACGGCTCGAAGTCGAAGCGCGGCGCCAGCGGGGAGCCGCCAAGCCAGAGCACACCCGCAGTGGTGCCGTGGTACGAGCCCTGTCGGCTGATTACCTTGTACCTCTGCGACTCGCCGCGCCGCCGGTGGTAGGCCCGGGCGATTTTGATCGCCGTCTCGTTCGCCTCCGATCCGCCCGAAACCGGGAAGACCCTCGACAGCGTCCCGGGCGTCATCTCGGCAAGCTTCTTCGAAAGGAGCGCGGTCGGCCCGGTCGTCGTGCCGTTGGGGAAGTAATGGATTTTCGTCATCTGCTCGTAAGCGGCATCCGCGATCTCCGTCCGGCCGTACCCGACGTTCACTGAGTTGTACCCGCCGTTGACGTCAATCCAGCTCTGGCCTTCCGAGTCGGTAATCCGTACGCCGTCGCCTTCGACGGCGATCATCGGCTCGCCCTCCTCGGCCATCTGGGTCCAGTCGCGATTGTGCATCCAGAGATACCTGTAGGAGTCTCGCCTCAGCGCATCTGTATCCACCTTTAGTGCCATAACACTATGTCCTTTCGGATTGTTCGAAGCGATCGACCGCTAGAGTCAAGACAAGACCGCCGCGGCGATGTCCTCGAGCTGGGCGAACGTTGCGGCCTCATCGGCCGTCTCGACTCGGATCATCACACGGTCAGCGCCCGCGTCGAAGAGCTCGGTGACCAGCTCCCGGTCCGCCGGCTGCCCGAATACCGCGATAGAGATCGAGTTCGCATCGCGCCCGGTTTCGGCTGCGAGTTCATCCATCTTCTGCCTTCCCGCGCTGATGTCCCCGGGAGTAACGCGGTTCGGCATCCAGCCGTCTCCCCACTCGACAACCCGCTTGAACACGTTCTTCGCCATCCCGCCGAGGTAAACAGGCGGATGAGGCCGCTGCGCTGAACGGGGGAATGAGTAGACCGGCGGGAAGTCGTAGTACCGCCCGTGGTACTCACTCTCCATGTCGGTCCAAAGCGACTTCATGGCCAGTATCGCCTCGCGCGTCTGCGTCCAGCGGTGGGGAAAGTCGCCGCCCATGATCTCTGTCTCCTCTTTGAGCCATCCAGCCCCGATTCCGAACAGGAACCGCCCGCCAGAGTACATGTCCAGTGTCGCGACCTCCTTGGCCAGCAGCAGCGGGTTTCGCTCGGGGACGAGGCAGATGCCGGTCCCCAACTTGATCGTCGAGGTGACGGCGGAGGCGCGTCCTAGGGCAACAAAGGGGTCCACGATGTCCGCGTACACCTTCGGGATCACCCCGTCCGGCGAACCCGGCCAGGGGCTGCTCGTCGTGACGGGAATTATCGGATGCTCAGGCACCCACAGCGACTCGAATCCCATCTCCTCCGCCCTTGCGGCGATGACTGCGATATCGACCGAGTAGTCGGTTGGAAAAGTAGAAATCCCGATGTTCATGGCACGGCTCCTCTGGCTGGATCGGGGCCATTATACGCCTGTGCTCCCTTTGCGGAAACAATCTGAAATCCAAGCCCCTGGGAACGCACAATACTAACGAAGGAGCCGCTTTCCGAGACTCTGGGGTCTACCGCGCGCACCCTTGAGCACCTAAACTGAAGATAGAAACCCTTGAGGTCGACAGTTGATCGTAGTACCAAGTGTCCACGCGATCCCAAGCGTAAGGCTGTCCAGGGCATACCTGATCGTCGGGGACAGTCTCGCTCTGGTTGACTCCGGGCTGCCGTGGGACCCCAAAGGAATCATCAGCTATATACGCTCGATCGGGAGACACCCCTCCGAGCTAGAGCAGATTCTGGTCACACACTCCCACCCTGACCACACGGGCGGCACCAGGTCGATCGGGAAGGTCACAAGCGCCGCCGTCTTCGCGCATCGCTCCGACACGGTTCGAGGCGACCGCAACAAAGTGACGCTGCACGACAGGGCAATCCGCCCGTTCAAGGTCCCGCGGTTCCTGCAGACGCCGGTGACGACGCTGGTCGAAGACGGCGATCTGCTGCCCGTCGGCGGTGGCCTCAGGGTCATACACACGCCGGGACACACCACGGGGAGCGTCTGTTTTCTTCTTGAAAAGGAAGGAGTCCTGTTCTCGGGAGACACGATTTTCAGTGACGGGACGCATATCAGCCGGTCCGTGCCGTTTCCGGGTTACGATCGAGGGAACTACATCCGCTCACTCGAAAGGCTATCGGAGTTCGACTTCGATGTCGTCTGTGGAGGCCATGGGGCGCCGCTGATGAAAAACGGAAGCGATGTCCTACTTCGGCTACTGGAGCAGGCACCGAATCCTCCGACCTGGGGCGACTTTTTCCGCGGCCTGCCCAAGCGGCTGGGCAGCGTCGGTCCCATCACCGGCGAGCACCACTGAGTGTCTGAATTAAATTGACACCAACTTTTGGGATACCTTATGATCATCGCCCAGGGGATCCATCAGGTGGCAACGTAGCTCAGTGGTAGAGCGGGCGCTTCATAAGCGCTAGGTCACAGGTTCGAACCCTGTCGTTGCCACTCCTTGGTAGCGTCGCAGGGCAAGAGTCCGACGATGAAGCATTTAACAGCAGCATCACGACCGTGAACCACTCCCCGAGCGATAGCCCAGGGCGGTTAGCTCAGTGGTTAGAGCGCTCGCCTCACACGCGAGAGGTCCGAGGTTCAAATCCTCGATCGCCCACCACTGATTCCCGTCCGGCTGTGGACGAGATCATCCGCGAAACCGAGACGGATTCCCAACAGTGCCGAAGTGGCGGAACGGTAGACGCGCTACGTTCAGGACGTAGTATCCTTACGGGTGTGTGGGTTCGACTCCCTCCTTCGGCACCAGATGGTTCAACATAGTGCGCTTGTAGCTCAGTTGGATAGAGCGCAGCCCTGCGGAGGCTGAGGCCGTGGGTTCGAGTCCCGCCAAGCGCGCTCCCCTCCCCCACACGTCGGGGACAAAACGTCAACAGCCGCGGTTGGCGAACATGGGCGGTTAGCTCAGCTGGTTAGAGCGTCTGTCTTACACACAGAAGGTCAGAGGTTCGAGTCCTCTATCGCCCACCAAACTGGACAAAATCAAGAACTTTCACGTTGAGGTTCAGGTTGGTCGTGTAGGCTAGAGGGTTGAGATTGTCCACTACTTCCAGACTACTACCGTATCGGACTTCTTGGGAGGTGAGCCTGTTCCGAGCCTTGTGCAGTCCCTGTAACCAGGCTGCAAGAAACCTCACCGAGGGAACTGCCAGGACTGTTAGAGGGACTACGCCCTGCAAGTAGGAATGACCAGAAGAAGGCGCTGGAGTAAAGTTCGTAGGGACGCCATGAGAGAAATCAAAGGGACTCCACAGGACAGGACGCAAAGATTGCTACCAAGGCTCCGATCGGCTACGGCGGCTGACGCTGAGGTCGTAACGCGGATCTACATCGACTCATGGAACGCGGGATTTGGCAAGTTGCTGTCGCAGGCCGATAGAGCAGTGACGCAAGAGCTTTTCGAGCGCTGGCGTCATGATCTTGCCAAGCCCATCCCATACCGATGGTGGGTCGCGGAGGTTAGGGGTTCGATCATCGGGTTCGTCGGGATTGGACCGAGTCGGGATCCTGAGGATGCTCAACTCGGCGAGGTTGACACTATTGCTGTTGATCCACCGTATTGGCGCGCAGGTACCGGCAGGATGTTGATGTCACTTGCACTACAATATCTTGCTGCGGACGGCTACCATCAGGCGATTCTGTGGACGGTGGAGGGCTACGACCGTGGGATCGCCTTCTACGAGGCCATGGCGTGGAGGCGTGACGGCGGGATTCGAGACGGGGGACTACAGATTCGGTACCGGTATGACTTGACCGCCTTCGAACTACTACGTGAACGGTCGCGGCCATGAAGCCGTTGCTCGGCGACAAGGGCGACTGAGGCCTCAGGAGACTATCCATTGAAAACACCGCACGAATACCCGACAGAATCGTGGTTGTCTCCAAAGGGTGGAATAGGAGAATCTCCGATTCACGGCCGTCGTATGTTCGCGACGTCGCCTCTTAGCACAGGAGAGACCGTCGTGATCTGGGGAGGTACATTCGTGGGCAGGAAAGCGGCGGAACGTGCGAGAGCCGAGGACAAGGTGATCATTCAACTCGACGACGACCTCTACAGCATTGAGGAGCGAGGGGAGGACCAAACGTATTTCATGAACCACTCGTGCGATCCAAACGTCTGGATGGCCGATGCGGTGACCTTAGTCACCCGCAGGGGCATCTCGCCCGGTGAGGAGCTTACAATGGATTACGCGCTCTTTGAGGCCGTCGAGGACTTCACAACGGAGTGGGAGTGCGCTTGCGGCTCGATGAACTGTCGCAAGCAGATCACAGGAAAAGACTGGAGGCTCACGGAGCTTCAGGAGCGCTATGCTGGGCATTTCTTGCCGCTCATCGGCAAACGTAAGTGTGTGGTGTATCTGACCGAGAGTCCGGTTAGCTGGAGCAACCAGCCTGAGGTGATGGTTGGATGACCGCAGCTGACTGTGACCTTGAATGGCGTGGAGACCGCCTGGCACTGCGTCCTGCCCGCCTTGGAGACGTGCCGGGGATCGTCGCGCTCCATCGGACACTGGAACCGGCGGTCGCGCCGGACGACGACTCTCCCGTGGGCTGGTTCGCCATGGGCGGTCCGTGGATGCACGAGTACTTCTGCTCGCGGCACGTGCGAGCCTATATCGACCTGGGCTGGGACTGCTGGGTGGTCGAGCGCAACTCGGAGCAGATCGTGGGCAGCGTCGAGATCTGCTATGCGACAGAGCCCGAGCCTTTCGGACGGTACGCTCATCTCGAGCTGTTGGAGTTCTGCGAGGACCTACTGGAGGATGGGATTGAGGAGTGGGTTCTGGACCTGTGCGAGTCGCGCGCCCGCGCTCGCGGCTACGATCGGTTCTGGTGCCGGCCTGTGGGCTCGGGCGGGAGCTGGGACGTCCTGGCCCGGCGTGGCTATGCGGAGGTATGGAGAAACGGTTGGCTGAGTGTCCGAGGTTTGGACCGCGTCGAGGCGCCCGTGTTCCAGGACCGCCGGCTCAGAGGGGACTACGACACGGAGGCGGCGCATCTGCTGGCGCTCAACCACCGCGAGTCGGCCTCGTACCGCTGGCGGTACCTCTGGCGGCCCATGTTGACGCCAGAGGCGTCGGACTTTCCAACGGACGTGACGTTCTACGGCCGCCGCGTTACCGTCGGCGCCCGTCCGCCCTCTGCGGTGCTATTGAACATCTGGAAATGGTGGGACCCGGGGTCTGCTCGGGCCGATCTCTGGGTCGAGCCCGACGTGTCTCCGGACATGGGATACGTCTCAGATCTGTTGTCGGTCGCCGGTCGGCAGGCGCATGCGATGGGAGCGAGCTCTATGCAGGGGTCGTCCCGGAGTCGGTCCGCCATGAAATCGAGGAGCGATTCGATGCGGTGGTGGTGCCGCTTGAACGGGGAGACCCATGGCTCGTGAAGGACCTGGGCCCTTTTGCGATGCGCAATCGCGGGAACGCATAGCGGGGGCCAAGGCTGGGCTGACCAGAACTCCCCTCCGCGTGGCGAGCGATTCACCGAGCTCAGCAGCGGGTTCGCCTACACGTGCGGGCTTCTGGCAGACGGAACGGCCCTCTGCTGGGGCGAGGACGAACACGGAGAAGCATCAGCGCCGGAGGGCGAGCAATTCATCGCCATCAGCACAAGCATCGGGATACAGAACAGCGAGTCGTCGGGTCCCGGAGACCGCCAGCAGACCGCCTCCCCAACAACGAAGACGATCAGGAAGACTACTATGATCACCTTGCGCACGCTGACAATATAGGACACCCGCGGCCATCTGTCGAAACAACACTCCGGCTATCCAAGCGACACCGCCCAAGTTCGGGTCAAATCGAGTCGCAACAGCCAGTCAACTGACAGCACGGATGCCGCCAGGGGGCAGATCGTGCGAACAGTCGGCGAATCCAGCCAAACTCTGAGCATCGAAGAGAGGAGTCTCGAGTTTGCGTATCCCGGATCCAACAGCGAGAGAACGACTCTGCGAATGGACGGGCGACGGTTGCACCCGGCTCGAACTCGTGATGGCCTAGACCGGCCACTATTCAGAGGATGCGTGGGACGACGATGCTGTCCGGCGCGCTGGGACGTCACACAGACTTCCGCATCGCTGAGAGCACAAACCGCCCCCGGAACGCGTAGCCGTCTACCTCCAGTATGTAGATAAGTTGCCCGGCGTATCGGTCCTGATTCGGATGCTGGACAACATCCAACAGACCGCCCTGTTCAATTGCCGATACCACTCGTTCGAATGAAACGCCTCTAACCTCGCGAGGCTGCTGATCCCTGTCGGTAGTCCAATCGAAGATGTGGGGCATGGATGGATCATAGTACGATGTGTGCAAATCGTCATCACAGTGGGTTGCCAGAACTCGCGAGCGCGGTTCGGTGGTTGGGGCCGGATCCGGAGTCTCATCTCGTCCCGGTCAGGAAGCATCCGCACACTTGAATGGGAGTCGTATCCTGCGACACAATGGGCCAATTTCATCAGCGAACTGGCAGTCACCATGATAGTGGACGGTCTGTGGGACGCGCTGGATCCCAAGATTCGACGGAGGGGCTAACCTGTCCTGTACCGCGCCCTGGGCTTTGGCGTGACTAGCTCAGTTGTCTCGTAGCCAAACGCCCTTCCCCCTGCACCGCTGGACCTATAGTCAGACCCTGCTCCCCGCCCGATCGTCCGATACCGAGCCAACAGCAGCGGAGCGGATGTTGACGTCGAGCCTTTCTTGTAACTACCGTTTCGTAGTATAGTGAAGGCCGACTGCGTTTGCGTTGGACTTGGGATCAGCCAAAGAATGAGGCGAACCTTCGAGCGCACAGCCTCAGCTTCGAGGCCGCGGTCTTCGTGTTTGACGACCCTCTGTCAGCGACGCGGGAAGACTCCTATCCATATGAACAAAGGTGGCGAACGATCGGGATGGTGGGCACTCAAGTCGTGATGGTAGTCCACACCCGGCCCGCTCTCGACACGGAGACCGGCGAAGAGTCCGGGCGCATCATCTCCGCACGCAAGGCGACGAGACGTGAGAGGGAGGCTTATGAAGAAAGACATTACTGAGCTGCCGGCAGACGTTCAGGCGCAGATACGGGCGTTGGAAGCTCTGCCAGAAGACCGAATTGACACGACCGACGCCCCAGAGATTCTCGACTGGTCCGATGCGAGGCGGGGGGTCTTCTACCGGCCTGTGAAGCAGCAGATTACGCTGCGGCTGGACGCGGACATCATCGCCTGGTTCAAGTCTCGTGCTCCTGATGGTCGCGGATATCAGACGGACATCAATGGAGCACTCCGCGAGCACGTCCACAGGACGGCCGGTTCCGCGAGGTAGCCCCAACTGCCGGGGTCGGTGAGCGTTGGTCTTTGAACTTGGCGGCGTTTCGTCCAAGGGCACGATGACGTCTTGACTTAGAATGATCACCACCAAATGGCCCAACCTATGGCAGCCGTGGGAAGTCGACACTTGAACGAAAGGAATTGGACATGAACGCTACCCGAAAACAGATCGCCGTCGTGGTGGGAGCGACGTCCAAGTGGCAGTCCGACGGTCGCAACACCCGGTTGATCCACGGCAGGGAGCTCGACGACAGCGATCTGCCCGTCAGCGTGCGCTGGGGCGTTGGGGGAGCGATCTCGCAAAAATTCGCAAGCGAGGGGTTCCTGGTCGTGTTGACCACCCGCAACGCCGCCAACGCCGCTGCGTTGCAGGCTGCGATCAGGGAGCAGGGCGGGGAGAGCACCATCGTCGAGTTGGACTTGGCGTCCCCCGACTCGATCTCCAACGCGTTCACCCAGATTCGCGAGCAGGCTGGCGATCCGGACGTCTTAGTCTATAACGCGGGCTACCTAGAGGGGCGCGACCTTCCGCCGGAAAAGGAGCTGCTGGAACACATCCCCTTCGAGCTGTTCGAGACCGCGCAGCACATCTCAAGCAGCGGACCCTTCCTGGTCGTCAAGGAGGTCCTGCCCGCCATGCGGCAGCGAGGCGAGGGCTCCATTCTGATCTCCAATAACTCGTCGTCGTTGCGGGGAAGAAAGCGGTACACAGGACAGTCGTTGTACTATCCGCGAGTGATGATGCGGACGCTGGCGCAGGCGTTGACCGAGGAGTACTCCGAGTACGGTGTGCATGTCGCCAACGTCGTGATCGACGGCACCATCGATTCTCCGGGGACGCGGGCCCTCCCGCGCAGCCAGCAGCAACCTGGACTGCTGATGAATCCCATCAAGATCGCTGAGGCCTTCTACTATCTGCACACCCAGGACAGGTCCTGCTGGACCCACGAGCTCCAGCTGACCCCCTTCGCCAGCAAGCCGAGCTTCTGACGCCCATTGGCCGGGGCAGCAGCGATGCGACCAGCCCTCCCACGATAGATGTACCGGTAGCCGACAATCGGGAGGCTCCAGCTCTCTCCCATCGGCGCGGCCGCTGGTACTACCATGCGGTTGGAGAGCCGGAAACCACTTCACCACCGCGGCGGACCGGGAAGACGAAGTGACGTGGTTGGGTTGCGGGAAGCTGGTTTAGGTGGTGAACCTGGGGGATAAACGACAACTTGACGGGGGGGGGGCTGGCGGGAATATACTCGCCCAATCCGGGGGGGAGACGATTCCCCGCCGTAGTGGAGATTGTGGGCTTCAAGCTCAAGGAGGCACGGAAATGCGTAAGGTTTTTGGAATATCGGTCGCTGCAGGAGCGGCCTTGCTGTTGGTTCTCGCCGCGGCCTGCGGCGCAACGGAGACGATCGAGGTCCCCGGCGAGACCATAGTGATCGAAAAGGAAGTAATCAAAGAGGTAATGGTCCCCGGTGAGACCGTGGTGGTGGAAAAGGAGGTCATCAAAGAGGTAGAGGTCCCCGGCGAGACCATAGTGATCGAAAAGGAAGTAATTAACAGGGAGGTCGTCATAGCGACGCCTAGCCCGGCTGAGGCGCATTTCTACATGGCCGCCACTAGCCCAAATGCCAAGCGTGGGGGGATAGCCCGCATCCATCAACACGGGCCGGCAGGCAGCTACGATATCTTTAGTTCGACGTCGGAATACCCGCCAGAACTGGATGAGCCTGGTGTATGACCAGCTGTTGGTTAAGGACGCTAGGAATCCCTCCTCAGAGGTTGTTCCCGATCTGGCCTACGCCTGGGAGGTCTCGGACGATCTCTCGACGTACACTTTCCACCTCCGAGAGGGAGTGAAGTTCCACAACGGTTCCGAACTAACCTCAGAGGATGTAAAGGCCAGTATCATTCGCGCTATCGACCCGACGAGCTACCATGAGGGTGGGAGAAGTCCAATCGGAGGCACGTTGTCATCGGGGGGACTCGCTCCCTCTGGACTTAGCACGCCCGATGACTACACGCTGGTAGCCACAATACCTAAGGCCGACGTGAAACCGCTGCAGTGGTTGATGACGGGATGGAGCTCGCAGTACCTCAAGATCGCCGACGATGCCGAGCTCTCCAAACATAACGGCCGCTTCCATGAGGTGAGCCCCGTGGAGTCTAGCGGCTCAGGGCCTTTCATTATGACGGAGATAAATGATGACAGAGTGCTCACGGAGGCCAATGCCAACTACTGGAACCCAAATGCTCCCTATCTGGATGGGATTCACTTCATCTGGGGAAAGAACAATTCGACACAGTTAACTGCGTCTGTAGCGACCGGTCAGGTTGATTGGTCCATGTTCATTACACCTGCCGATAGTAACGATCCGACCGGACCCCTCGCCTCGCACCCAGGCCTTAATCATGGCTATCACACAATACCCGATGCGGCCGGGGTTGCAATGAACAACGTAACTGGGCCGTTGAGTGATAAGAACATGCGCAAGGCGATTGCGCTTGGTATGGACGCAAACATAGTCCGCAAGGTTATGGCACCGTACTTCCAACTAGAGTTTCATGGGGGATTCTGGCCATACAGCCCTGAATTGGGTAATTATTCGTTGACTGAAGCTCAGCTCGCTGAGACTAAGTTCTTCCGAAGCCCGACACCGGAAGATATTGCCGAAGCCAAGGAGCTTCTGAAAGCTGCAGGCTATGCCAGTGGCGCAGATGTCCCGACTCTAACCATCATCACTATGGAAGACCCAGGCTTTGAACTTGTGGTCCAAAGCTATCAGGCTCAGTTGAAGGAGAACCTAGATATTGATTCAGTGATCTCAAAAAACGAGATGGGCACATACCACCAGAAGTTCCACGACAGGGAATATGACATGGGCGCTGAAATGTATTTCCCCATGCACAATCCCTATCCGGAGGAGTGGTTGGCGTACACCCTTGGATACATTGACGCAAAACCTGGCGGCATGAACAGGAGTGGGGCCAACATGCCGGGGTTCGACGACCTGTTAGTGGAATTGGGAAATTCCACTCCCGAGACCCGGTTGGAAGTTTCAAAGAGATTGTTTGATCTCATGGCGGATAATATGCCGCAGCTTCCGTTGTCCATGGGCTACGTTAACCATGAATGGTGGTCGAAAGATTTCAAAGCATACCGGTGCGATGAGTGCTCTTACACCGGAGCCTATATGGGTGCTAAGTGGGACTACGTCTGGTTGAATAGGTAAGGGGAAAAAGGATCGGATTGCTGGAATATAGTGTGGGGTAGGGTCTCGACCCTACCCCACCTGGTTTTATAAGGGCATCGGAGCGTCGTCTTGCAGAAGTATGTGGTGAGACGATTACTGCTGGCGGTACCGACATTGATCGGGCTGACCGTGATGATCTTCGCGATCATGCGCGTCTTGCCGGGCGACCCTTTGGTGGCATACTTGGACCCGCGACAAATGGTGGCAATGTCTGAAGCAGCAATAGCCTCCATTAGAAAGGACCTCGGTCTCGACCGTCCATTAGTAGTGCAATATGCGGACTGGATGGGAGATGTCTTGACCGGTTCATTTGGCAACGCCATGTTTGGCGCCAAGGCCCCGGTAATCAATACTATCAAGAACAGAGGCGTCACAAGCGCCGAGATAGGGATAATCGCAGTTGCGATTTCCTGGATCATAGGCCTGCCCGTCGGCATAATAAGCGCGGTAAGACCAGGCTCTGTTTCGGATATGGTCACCAGCTTCACGACCGTGCTGTTCCTGGCGATACCCGGTTTCTGGCTGGCGCTGCTCATCTTGCTTTCAACAGTCACCTATTGGGGTTATGCTCCCCCCCGCGTCGGCGTGCCTTTATGGGAGGACCCATGGAATCACTTTCAGATTGTTGTCTTCCCCGCTGTCGTGATGGGCGTGGCGATGGCCGCTATTATTGCTCGTATGGCCCGGTCTTCTCTTTTTGAGGTGCTGAGAGAGGACTACGTGAGAACGGCCAGGTCGAAGGGGATGAGAGAGAGCGCAACAATTGTTCGTCACGCACTGCCCAACGCGTTGATGCCTGTACTGTCACTAAGCGGTGTCATGCTGGGATTCGCTTTAGGCGGATCAGTGGCCGTTGAAGTGGCATTCCAAACCCCTGGCTTGGGAAGGTCCATGTCCGATGCTGCCATATTGCGAGACATGACCACAGTACAGAGCCTCGTCTTGGTATACGGGATGGTATTCATCCTTGCGAATTTGCTCGTCGATCTATTGTATGGCTGGATCGATCCTCGAATTAGACTTGCATAACGTCATCCCAAATCCACTATCAAACGCCCGCTTAATCGTAGGGGCCGTTCGCGAACGGCCCGCGCCTACCAATGTCGCAGCTAGATCCTCCGACGGGGGATCTGGGCTCATGCTAATCGATAGTCAAAGAATGCTTCCTTTGAATAGGCGAAGGGTCTTTGACTGAATGGAATCGACCCTCGCCTCCAGGGCGCCTAGAACTGTCTCCTCCAGAATCTGGAGTAACGTAATAGCCTTTGCGCGGATGCGCCCTTGGCACACCTTCTGGGGCGTCGTCAGCCTGGCAGTTGTGATTGTTTCATTCGGTGGCCCTCTCTTACTTCCCATTGACCCCTTGTCGGCTGACTACGACAATCTGGCGTCTCCACCTAGTGCGGAGTACTGGACGGGGACCGATCTATTAGGCAGAGACCTAACGTCAAGGCTGGTCTATGGGGGCGGAGTGTCGCTGTTTATAGCAGGCTCCGCTGTCCTCCTGGGGATGATCGTCGGTACGGTATGGGGCATCCTGAGCGGCTACCTGGGAGGAAAGACAGACCTCCTCAGCGAACGGTTCATCGAGATACTACTCTCCCTGCCGGGCTTGATCCTTGCCTATCTGATGATCCTGGTATTCGGCGACGGTTTCTTGCAGCTTATCTTGGCCCTAGCGATTACCCGCGTCGGAGCCGTCGAGCGCGTTGTGCGATCGGTGGCTCTGTCGGTAAAACAGACCATGTACGTGGAAGCCGCCAGGTGCGTCGGGGCTTCTCAGATGAGGATTATCTGGCGACATATATTCCCCCAGTGCGGAGCTGTCCTAATAGTATTGCTTACGATGAACATAGGGGGAATTATCATCACGGAAGCCTCTCTCAGCTTCCTGGGGTTGGGGATTGCCCCTCCAACTCCAACATGGGGCAAAATGCTGGGTGAGTCCACAAGGCAGTCGTTTATTCCGATATGGTGGATGATCGCGTATCCCGGGTTGCTTATCACCCTCACCGTGCTGTCCTTCAATCTCTTCGGCGACGGTCTGCGCGACGCCCTAGACCCCAGGCTCAGGGGCACGATGTAATCCTCTGACCGCACATTGCAGCAGTAGATGCCGTCGACCGCTTAAGGCGGACGCGACTCCATTCACGCCAAGAGGAGTTAGAACGATGGTCATTCCCAAGACAGACCTTGACTACGATGCAATCGTGGTAGGGGCCGGAATAGCGGGCTTGTACCAGCTGTACAAGCTTCGAGAATCGGGTCTGACGGTCCGGGTCTTCGAAAGAGGCACAGGAGTGGGAGGGACCTGGTACTGGAACCGCTACCCTGGCGCCCGGTTCGATTCTGAAAGCTACTCTTACGGATATTCGTTTTCCCAGGAGCTGCTCGACGAGTGGGACTGGTCCGAACACTTCGCGGCACAGCCCGAGACTCTGCGATACCTGCAGTACGTGGCCGATAAGTTCGACCTGCTGAAAGATATCCGATTCTCCAGCGAGGTCAAATCCGCTGTCTATGATGACGACGCACGGAGCTGGGAGACCCGACTGGAGGATGGGAGTACCTACAGAAGCAGGTTCCTGATTACGGCCGTTGGCAACCTCTCTGAACCCACTCTACCGAAAATCGAAGGCATCGAATCCTTCAAAGGACAGCCCTTTCACACCTCTCGATGGCCTCACACTCCCGTAAAGTTCACAGGTAAAAGGGTGGCAGTTATCGGAACTGGGGCTACGGGAGTGCAGACAATCCAAGAAGTATCCAAAGATGTCGGGCAACTCACTGTCTTCCAGCTTCGACCGGACTGGTGTGCCCCTCTTCACAACTCGAAGATAGGTCCGGATGAGATGAAAGCAATTAGGGCCGGCTATCGCGAGATGTTTGACGTGTGTGCCGGAACTCATGCCGGATTTATACACACTGCAGATCCCAGGGGCACCTTTGAAGTGACCGAGGAAGAACGATATCAGTTCTGGGAGCAACTGTACTCCAGTCCGGGATTTGGGATATGGCAAGGCAATTTCAAAGATATTTCTACCGATCCCAAAGCCAACAGAGCCATATCCGGTTTTCTGGCTGACAAGATACGAGCGCGTGTTGACGATACCCAGGTAGCGGAGAAGCTAATTCCAAAAGACCACGGTTTTGGGACCAGACGCGTTCCTCTGGAAACCAACTACTATGAATGCTACAACCAGGAAAATGTCGAACTGGTAGACATTAGCGAGACTCCCATTCTGAGAATCACCCAGAACGGCATTTTGACCACCGATAGGGAGTTCGAGTTCGACTTCATAATCTATGCCACGGGGTTCGACGCGGTAGTTGGCAGTTTCAACAAGATAGATATCCGCGGTGTGGATCAGCGGAAACTGAAAGACCAGTGGAAAGATGAGCTGGCGACTTTTCTGGGGATACTGGTCGATGGCTTCCCTAATCTGTTCATGATTACAGGACCCCACGCATGGACAGGGAACCACCCGCGCGGCATCGAATACGGCGTGGAGTGGATAACGGATGTCATAAGGTTCATGAATGAATGCGGCCTCACGCGAGCCGAAGCCAGCTTGGAAGCCCAAAGGGAGTGGCATGAGCTTGTAGTGGAACACGACAGGAAGCTGCTGAGGAGCCAGGTTGATTCGTGGTTCACTGGCATCAACATTAATCTGGAAGGTAGGAAGACCCGGATCACAACCCAGTACTCTGGGGGTCAACCACTGTACAGAAAACGTTGTGACGAAGTGGCGGCAAACGGGTATAAGGAGCTGAATCTCAGGTAGCTTGGATTGCCATGAGGACTTAGGGCAAGGAAAACCTTCTGGGAAATGTCAGTGATGGGAGCGACGTGTGAATCAGAGCAAGATCGATGCGGTTGCTGATGCCTTGGCCGAGGCCTACCTCAGCGGCGCCTCCGCGCCCGAACTGTCCGAAGAGCTATTGCCGACGAACTTGCAGGAGGCCTTTCAGGTCCAGGATGCGCTCGACGAGCGCCTGGGCTTTGAACTGGCAGGCTGGAAAATCGGCAATACCAGCCGGGTCGGAATGCGGCAGTTCGATATGGACCATCCGCCATTTTTCGGCCGCGAATACGTTAACTTCACCCAACACAGCCCGGCGCACTTCCGGCTGGCCGATTTTCGCCACGTCCCGGTAATCGAAGGGGAGTTTGCCTTTCGCCTGGGCGGCGACCTGTGGGCCCGCGAAGAGGCCTACAGCGAGGCCGAAGTGCGCGATGCCGTCGCCGACGTCGTCATGACCATCGACGCGGTCGATACTCGCTGGAGCACACATTATTCCAAAAGTGGTCTATTCATGGGCAATGCCGACAACGCCAATGCGGGTGTCTTTGTCATCGGCGACGTGCTTGCGGACTGGCAGAATCTCGACCTAGCCACGCTGCCGGTCGAGGTGTACGTTGACGGCAAACACGTTCAGGAGACCACCTACAGGGGCCGACACGTTGACAGCTTGACCCATCCGCGCGAAAACCGCTGCAGTTTCGACGAGCTGATCTCCGCCTTGCAGTGGGGTGCCAACGACTTGTCGCAGCGCGGTCTGGGCTTTCGCGCCGGCCAGGTCATCTCTACCGGAAGCCCGCATGTCCCCGTGCTGGCGACGTTGGGCGCCGAATTCGTGATCCGCTACGGCGATGCTGGCGAGATCAAAGTAACGTTCGAATGAAGCGTAGGTCGAAGATTTGCAGCGGGTGGATGAAGAGATCGTTGCGGCGGTTGAATAGTCCAAACGCAATGGGGGGAATAAGAAATTGCAGCTAAACGGACGGGTAGCAATCGTGACCGGAGGGGTCCAGGGGATCGACCTGGGAGTCAGCTTGAAGCTGGCCCGGGCGGGCGCCAATGTGGTGCTGGCCGAGCTGGTAGAGGAGCATATCCCAGCGGCCGTCGCCGAGATCGAAGCGCTGGGCGTGCAGGCACTGGGCGTCCAGACCGACGTGACCGACGCGAGCTCCGTGGACCGCATGGTACGCGCGACGCTCGAACGGTTCGGGCAGATCGACATCTTGGTCAACAACGCCGGACTGGTTATCAAAAAACACTTCTCGGAACAGACCGAAGCCGATTACGATGCGGTGCTTGGCGTCAACCTAAAGGGCGTGTTCCTTTGCTGCAAGCGAGTGGTGGAGGAGATGCAAAAGCGCAACTCGGGAGCGATCGTGAACCTCGCGTCAGGCGCCGCGTTCCGCTACACCATTCCTCACGTGCCCTATGCCGCCGCAAAGGCGGGCGTTGTCGCGTTTACGCGCGATCTCGCCGTCGAGGTAGGGCCGATGGGCATCCGTGTGAATGCCATCGCCCCGGGGATGATCGATTCGCCAGGTCAGCGCGCCACCACCACCGACGAGGAGAGAGCGGAGAGGGTCAAGGCTATTCCCCTCGGACGCATCGGCCAGCCGAGCGACATCGGCGATGCGGTGGCCTTTCTCGCCTCCGAAGCGGCAGGGTACATCACTGGAGTCACGCTGCAGCTCACGGGTGGCCGATACTGATCCACAATTGTGACTACGATATTTCACACGTTGGGGAAAGACACGGATGACACCGGATCAGATTGCTCCAGCCGCCGAAATACTGGCGAAGAGTTGGCAGGAGAACGAGACAATTGAACGCCTTTCTGGAGAACATTGTCCCCAAGACCTGGAAGCGGCAGTCGCCATCCAGGACGAGCTGGCGCGACTCATTGGGCAGAGCGTGGCTGGATGGAAGGTAGGCGGCGTTCTTGTTGGGCGTATCTTTGAACCAACTCTTCTAAGGAGTCCCGCGGTGCTGCCTGAGAAACAGTACGGTCATGCAAATGTAATCGTTGAGGCCGAGCTGGGTTTCAGGTTGCTAACTGATCTTCCGGCTCGATCTGCGGCTTACAACTCCGATGAACTAGCGGAACATGTCGTGCTGATGCCTGCATTCGAAATCGGTGGTACGCGTTTTTCGGGCGAAAGACTTAATACGCAAATTGAAACTGATTTTCTTCAACAGTATGCGTACAATGCCGGTTGCCTTGGGGTCGTCGTCGGCAACGATATTGAGGACTGGCGGGAACTGTCTCTGCGTGACTTTAAAGTTGAACTAACTGTTGACGGCTCTCCCGTCCCAGGTTTTCCTCTCGAGCGTCGACGTGAGCCTTTGGATGTCTTAGTTTGGCTAGCCAATGGTCTATCTCAGAGAGGGATTGGTTTGGAAGCCGGTCAGGTGACAGTACTCGGAGCGGCGGCTATCGCGCCCATGGGCAAAGAAGCGATCGCAACCTTCGGCGAACTCGCGCGCATCGAAGCAAGGATAACCGGCTCGTAACTGAGTCAAGCGGTACCTTCCTGGGAAGCCCCGTGTGTTCATGCCTTACGCCGGTGGCATAGGAACCTACCGCGAAAAATGCGACGAGGTCGCGGACAATGGCAATGAGGGCTTCATCCTCGGCTCATGAAATGCGTTCTCCTATCGCGCGCTCCGCGAATTCGCGTTTCAGCCGCGGGTAGAGCCTTCGGTAGTTCTCATATGCCTCGCGATATGCGTCCACGGATCTGGGGTCGGGTTCTATTCGGTCGAGCGGTCGAAGCCACGCTCGGCACGCCTCCTCTACCGATACAAACGCGCCAGAGCCCACCGCCGCAAGCACCGCTGCGCCGTACGGAGCGCCGGCTGACGGCGACACGGTAGCAACGGGTACGCCGAGCACATCGGCCTGCATCTGTCGCCAAAAGGCGCTGCGCGCACCTCCACCAACTGCCACGGCCTCGGCTGCGTCGACCCTGAGCCGCCTCACCAACTCGAGTGAGTCTCTCAGCGCGAAGACCACTCCCATTAGGTACCAGGTGCCTGGAAGAGCGTGGTTGAATGAGTGTATACGCATGCCGGGATCGACTCGGGGCCGTTCAATCGGAGCCACCACCGCGCCCGAGGTGCCGATGGAGGTCTGCATGGCGCCCTGCTCGACGACACCCGAGCCGACCGCGGCCGCCGCATTGTCCGCGCCTCCCCCGACTCTACTGGCGTCCCCCGTCCCAGGCCAAGGGCTTCAGCCGCCGCCGCGGTGAGTCCGCCAGTCACGCTGGTAGAGCCCTGCACAGTCGGGAGTATTATCGGATCAAGCTGTAACGCGCTGATCATCTCGTCCGACCAGCCGCCCTGGCGTACGTCGAACAGCAAGGTGCCTGCGGCGTCCGAGGGGTCCGTCGCCTTCTCGCCGGTCATGGCCACCCTAATATAGTCCTTGGGCAGAAGGAGCGTACGCGCCTGTTCAAACAGGTCGGGCTCCTGCTCTCGCATCCACAGCAGCTTCGGTGCCGTGAAGCCCTCAAGTGCGGGATTTCCCACCAGCCGACGCAGACCTGCCTTGCCAATTGTATCGGTTATGAAGCGGCACTGGTCGGTGGTGCGAACATCGTTCCATAGAATAGCCTGCCTCAGCACGCCGTCTGCCTTATCCAGCAGCACCAAACTATGCATCTGACCAGACAGCCCGATCGACTTGACCTCGCGAACTCCCGCCTGAGCGGACGCGGCCCTGACGGCATGAACAGTACCTTGCCACCAGTCGGACGGATTCTGCTCAGCCCAACCAGGCTTGGGCACCGATATCTCAAGTGGTGACTCGGCGTCGCCCACAACCGATCCGAGCTCGTCGACTACCAGAGCCTTGACCGCCGTTGTGCCGACGTCTATTCCAAGGTAGTGCTGTTCCATGATTCTCCCCGTCAGGGAGGCTACTTTTGGTCTGCGTAACGGTCAAGGAGACGATTAGCCGCCACATGAGGCCCCCGGCAGAACGCCTATGCCACCGTGAATCAGGACAAAACAGTGGTGGTAGAATCAACGAGCCGCACCGCCATAGTCAACTCAGTCCATACAACTGGCGATAGAAGGGATACATTGAGGTGAGTTATGAGGCTCGAAGGGAAGGTCGCGATTGTCACCGGAGGCGCGAACGGGATGGGCGCCGAGGAGTGCAGGATTTTCGCGCGCGAGGGCGCGAAGGTCGTCATCGCCGACATCGTGGAACAAGAAGGCAGACAGGTGGAGGCGGAGATAGCCGAGGCCGGCGGCGATGCGGTGTTCATCAGGCTCGATGTTACGAGCGAATCCGACTGGGTGGAGGCGGTCGGGGCGACGGTGGCGCGGTACGGGAAGTTGGACATACTGGTAAACAACGCCGGCATCAGCGGCACGCACCATCCGGATTCGATGAGCACTGAGGGCTGGGACACCTTTATGGACATCAATGCCAAGGGCGTGTTTCTGGGCATGAAGAGCGTGATACCGCGCATGCAGGCGGCGGGAGGCGGCTCCATCGTGAATATATCGTCCATCAGCGGAATCGTGGGCCAGAATGTCATCCACATGGGATACAACGCATCGAAAGGGGCGGTGCGGACGGTAACGAAGTCCGCGGCGGTGCAGTACGCGCAGGACGGAATAAGGGTGAACTCGGTGCATCCGGGCGTGATGCCGCCGATGCGGTCGTCCAGCGCGGCGAGGAATCCGGAGATGCGGAGCGGTATGGTGGAGTCGGTTCCGATGCGCCGGCGAGGGCGAACCGAGGAGGTCGGCTACGCGGTCCTGTTCCTGGCGTCAGACGAGGCATCGTATATTACGGGGGCGGAGCTGGTGGTGGATGGGGGATTCACGGCAGCGTAAACCCGAGAAGTGCGTCAGTTGGTCAACGGTCGGTTTGCTCGGCTCGTTAGAGCGTCTGCCTTACACACAGACGGTCAGAGGTTCGATTCCTCTTTCGCCGACCATTCCCGGCCCATGTGTACTCTGTTGAGAACTGGGACGTTGCGTTGACCCATTGAGCACGGAGAAGGAGAGGAGGGATTCTCCGCAGCCAGCCTATCGAAGGGATGAGTAGAGATTGCCGACCATGAACCGGGCCAAACGCATTCAAACATGGCTGCACGAGGAGCATCATCCCTTCATCGGCTGGGATTTCTCGTACCTAGATGGTCGGATGACACAAGGACGGGAACAGTGGTCGTATCTGGACCGCGCCGCCGAGCTCATGCGGCGGTCTTCGTCCGTGATCGACATGGACACTGGCGGTGGTGAGAAGCTGCTGAGACTGCAGGATCACTGGCCTGCAAAGGTCATCGCCACCGAGGATTACCTCCCGAACTTCCAGCTTGCGACCAGACGGCTCTCACCTTTGGGAGTTAAGGTTGTCAAAGCTCCAGTTTCCGATACCGCCTCAATGCCTTTCGGAGATGGTGAATTGACCTAGTCCTCAATCGACACGCAGCGTTGAACCCGAACGAGGTCGCGCGTGTGCTCACCGAGGGTGGCACATTTCTGACACAACAGATCCACGGAATGTGGGCATGGGACCTGCAGGCCGCCTTCGATGCAAATCCCCAGATACCGGACGTCACAGCGGCAATCTGTGTGCCAATGCTGGAAGCGGTCGGTTTGACCATCGTGAACGTCGAGGAGTGGGAGGGCCGCCTGGCGTTCAGCGACGTGGGGGCGATCGTCTATTATCCAAAGGCCATCCCTTGGGAAGTGCCCGGATTCACTGTAGAGACCCATCTTCGATACCTATTCGCACTTCAGGAGAGACTGGAAGCTGGCGAGGAATTAAATTTCTACGCGGCCAAGTTCTTCATCCAAGCGAGTAAGTGGTAACCGGAGGCTTTTTGTGAGCGGCGTACATGCGGCACCTACAACGCCACGACCAATTGAAAAGTTGATAGTACAGTGCACGTAGGCCCACTAGCCTTATCAGATCCAAGACCTTGGGATTCCGTTTTGACTCTTCCCGGTGACCGAGAGGCGTGATACGGAGCAAAACGTATGGCCTTAGTCAGGTCAATCCCACCGGAACAGTCGGACGCTAGCAGCGATGCACACCGCCGCAATTGCCCCAAGGTAAACGAACGAGGCCCATACCGGAATGCCGATAGTTGTTCCGGTTCCCCAGGTCGCGCCCAGCCAGAGGAACGTGAGTAGATCGTAGGCGTGGGTGAGCGGCAGCCAGTCGCCCACCAGTTGGGCCACGTACGGGAAGGACTCCCGTGGGCCGAACGCACCGCTCAATACGAACATGGGCGCGAACAGAATGAGCCCCAAGCCCAAAGCGGTTCTGGTGTTTCGAATGCGGCCGGTGATGGCCGCTCCCACGGCGGCAAAAGCGACATATGACACTAGTATCGCCAGCGCCACCATCGCCGGGTTGCCCGCGAAGCGGATGTCGAAGACCAACCATCCCACGACCAGCATCAGAGCCAGAGACACGACGATGACCGCCCCGCCCACCGCCAGCGGTGTGACAATCAGCATAAATGACGGCATCGGTGTAACCCTGTACCGCCGGAATATCCCGTGCTGGCGATACTCCACCAACGTCTGCGGCAACACGATGACGCCGAAGGCGGCCGTGACCCAGGCGATGTTGCCGGCAAGTAGAACGTCCCGTACATGAAACGTCTCCACCAAGCCGGGCTCTATGTCTACCGGGATCTCGATGCTGCCGACGGAGAATCCGAGGGCGAGCAAGACGGCCAGAGGTAAGACCACCGACATGAACATTGCGATAGGCTCGCGGAGCGCGAGAAGCAATTCCGTATAGATCAGCGAGCGAAGGGCTGCGGCGTTCACTCCCAACCTCCTTCCGGGCCACCGTTCCCGACGGCGAGCAAGTAGAGGTCTTCCAGATTGACCGACCGCGTCTCGAGTATGCCCGGGGAGAATCCCCGCCGGGCCAGAAGGTCGGAGACGTTGCGAACAGCGAAGCCGTCTCCATATACGTAGAAGTTCTTATCAGATGCGCGGACGTGGGCCACTCCCTGCAGAGCCATCAACTCGTCCTCTCCGACGGTCCCAGCATTTGATCGCCGCAATACGACCCTCACCTCCAGACCCGAATCCGCAATGAGCCGCTCAGGTGGGCCGGATGTCAGGACCTTCCCCTTGTTCATGAGCAGAATCGTATCGGCGAACTCATGCGCCTCCTCAAGGTAGTGAGTAGTCACCACGACCGTCATTCCGCGCACGTTCTGCCGTTGAAGGTATTGCCAAAAACGGAGGCGGGACTCGGGGTCGAGGCCGGTGGTCGGTTCGTCCAGAAACACGATTTCGGGGCCGCCCACTAGAGCTAGCGCGATGTTGACGCGCCGCTTCTGGCCGCCAGACAGCGAGCCGTATGGCCTGGTAATACACTCTTCGAGCCCCATCTGATCGCTTAGTTCGGACAGGTCAGCCTTCGTGTCGTAGAGGGCAGAGAACAGCGTCAGGGCCTCCTGTGGCTTCATGCGCGGGGGAATGCCGATATCCTGCAACTGAACGCCGATTCTGTGGACAAAGCTGGAGCGATCAGCAATGGGATCGAGTCCGGCGACCCGAACTGAGCCGGCGTCTGGCTGGCGCAGCCCTTCGAGGCACTCGACAGTCGTGGTCTTTCCGGCGCCGTTGGGGCCGATGATACAGAACAGGCTACCGCGCTCGACCCCGAAGCTCAGGTCGTCCACAGCCACGACGTTGCCGTATAGTTTCCGCAGCGACGACACCTGCACCGCTAGTGCGTCCGATGGTCTCATAGCCACGCACTCCTTTAGTTTGCAGTACAAACGAGTTTTCAATATACTTGTAGCGCATGCTGATAGGAGTGGTCAAGTGGGCGGTTCCATACCGCAGCCCTGGACACGACCGACTCGATGACAAGGAGGCGCACGATGGCGGATTCGGTTGGCGAAACGGGAGCCGGCACCCCAGAAGATAGTTGGCGGACCATTCATGAGACGATGGACCGGGCACGCAGTTCGATGTACGTCGCCGGAACACCGACGATAATGCTCCTCTGGGCCGCGATATTCACTCTGGGAGTCGTCTCGCAATACGCGGTCCTGACGCTGGCATCCGAATTCGTTGAGCGCAGCTCGTGGATTTTCGGCGTGCTGTGGGGCGTCCTGATGGTGCCGGGAATGGTGGGAAGCGCGATCATAGGACACCGGGCTGGAAAGAATATCGCGCCCGGCGACGCGGCTCGCAGCGCCGGCATAAGGGTGTTCCTCTACTGGCTCGCGGTGATCGTAGCGGCGTTTCTCATTCCAGCGGCAGCGGGAATGTGGAACGCAGAAGACGGGGACAACATACCGGGCGTCACCCTGGGGATAGTGTCCCTGGCATACATACTGTTCGGCATCATGCACCGCCCTGTGTTAGCGGCGGTGGGCGCTGGGGTTCGCTGCAGCGTTCTACATTCCCAGGCTACCTCGTGGACGGCTACGAGGCTATGTTGGTGTCGGCGGCATTGATGGTAGTCGTGGTGGTCTCTCGGTGCGTGGTGGATACGCAAGAGCGGGGCCCATTGACCGACGAACCCATAGTACTCAACGAGACCATCCACCAGCCCACCCGACTGCGGATTATGACTATGCTGGTCTCCCAGCCCGAAACGGATCGGCTGGCCTACCGGTTCATTCAGCAGACACTCGGCCTAACCGGCGGCAACTTGACCACCCATCTACGGAAGCTCGAGAATGCCGATTACCTGGTCACGACGAAGGAGTTTTTGGACTCCAAGCCGCGGACGTGGGTCAAGGCGACGCCGAAGGGGCGCCGTGCATTCGCCGAATACGTCGCCAACCTGGAGAGGGCACTAAACTGGTCGGCGCACACATAGCCGGTCGGTCAGAACTTCTCGGCGATTTCCTGGCTACCGACAGGCGCGGATCTGCACGTCAGACCGGCGGCCGACTCCGTCGCTTCTCCCGGAGAGCTTGACCCGTATATGCGCTCAGACGCACCCATGAAGCGGATCGATCGCGCCGGACTCGCAGGAGGGGATGTCCTCGACGACCAGGGCCCGTCCAAGCGTTCTCAGTTCCCTCTCCACACCGCTGATGTGCGAGCGGTGGTCGGGGCCCCGAGCAGCCTGCATATTGCCGTCTCGCTGACGCCCAACTCCTTCAGGTTCAGATTGAACGTTCCCGGTGGGAACTCGCCGTACTGCACTGGAGTCTTTCGTCGACCATACACTCCTCGATTGTTACGTACATCTGACAACGTCTACCGCGCTCCGCTGGCCTGGGGCCAAATCGCAGGCGTTGATTCGGTGAATAGCCATGTGTACAATACTTACACATACCCACCTCAATTACGGATGAATGGCATGGCTAGAGTTCAGTTGGTTATTCCAGATGAAGACCGCGACCGCTTCGTCCACCAGGCACGCTTGGAGGGAATGAGCCTAAGCGCATGGCTAAGGGCCGCCGCAAGAGACCGGCTGGACAGGGCGCAGCGCGCTGAGCAATTCGACTCCCTAGCCGACGTTCAGGCGTTCTTCAATGAATGCGATCTACTGGAAGGCCCTGAGCTGGAACCGGACTGGGACGAACACCTGGCGGTCATCAACGCTTCCCGTAGACAAGGCGCGACTGATACGTGATCTTCGTTGATACCAACGTGTTCATGTACGCGGTGGGAAGGCCCCATCCTCTTCGATCACCTGCCCGCGAATTCTTCGCTGAGAGCTATCGCAGCCGCACACCGCTGACCACCTCATCGGAAGTGCTGCAGGAGCTACTTCATGCGTATCTGCCGGTTTCCCGCATGGACACATTGGACGCGGCGATGTCGCTGCTCGTTAGAGCCCGGGTGAATGTCTGGGCTCTGGAAGAGGAAGACGTCGAGTTGGCTCGGCAGCTTCACGATCAGCATCCGATGCTAGGAGCCCGAGATCTATGCCACCTCGCAAGCTGTCATAGGCGTGGTGTCGATGAGATCAAGACCTTCGATCGGGGCTTCGAAGCGATCGCCGAGCGATAGGTGTAAGCCTCGTCAGCGAAACGGCCCTGGCTTCACATGATGCCGTCACAGGTTATGTGTTAGAATGGTAGAGGTGGCAGCACACTGAGTTCCTACCATCGCTGCTTGGTTCCCTAGATCATCATTCGGTTCCTTGTCTTCTTGCCCCGGAGCTTGTTGCGGCTAAACCTATGGTGACGGGATCTATTAGTGAAGTCTCTACGGAAAGAAGGTAAACAGTGAATTACCAGGACAGAACCCTTACATGCGCGGACTGTGGCCAATCGTTTATCTTCAGCGCCGATGATCAGGCGTACCACGATGAGAAGGGCTATACAAACGAGCCCAAGCGCTGCCGAGACTGTCGTCAACTGAAGCGAGGCCAGCGGAACAGCGAAGGCTTCGGCGGTGGGTACGATCGAGGCCCTCGGGAAATGCACCCGGCCGTATGCGCCGAGTGCGGCAAAGACACCACCGTTCCATTTCGGCCTAGAGGCGATCGCCCAGTTTACTGTAACGACTGCTTCAGACAACAGCGTAGACCGACGACCACTAGGAGATACTGAGATCTAGTGTGATGAGGGGAGGCAAGCAGAGCGCCTCCCCTCATCAATTCAGATCACACGAACGGGAGAGACGAGTTGAGAATATGGCCATTCGGAAAACGAGTTCACGAGCTCTCAGATGAGTTGCGACAGGCGTTGTTGAGGACGTTTGGCATCGAATCTGCGGATACCGATCTGATGCGCTTCGTGAATAAGCGAGGCAAGCTCGGAGGGGGAGAGGTGAACCGAGTATGCATCTTCGATCCAGGTGTCCTCTCCGGTCCAGAGCTCGCAGCATGCAGTTACGACAACTTGATGTCCCAGAATAAGGGCTTGCTCTTCACGGGTCACATCCTGAAGGGCCCACAGTTCTCTGAAGCGAACTCGATCGTTCTCTACGACAAACGTACCTAACGACGGAACTCGGCCTGCCGATTGCCTGGGGCCGGCCGGGTCACCGCCGGTTTACTCTAGGAGAAATCCTTCGTAGCCGTTGGCGGACACTTCGGCGCGCTTGGCTCGCATGACCGGGGTGCTGTCCGCAATCCCCGCGGACGTCGATCCGCGTCAGAGTTCCCGTCACTGCGTCATAGCCTGTGGCAAAGATGATAACGTCCAGTTCATAGCGTGAGCCGTCGCTCGTCCTGAGGCCGTCGGATGTGATGCGCTCGATCGGGGTCGCACGTATGTCGACCAGCAGAACGTTGTCTCGAGAGTCCCTGATGGACACCAAACTGGCGTACGGCCCTACGCCAGCGGAGCTCCGGCCGTGTAGACCTCATGAGACGAGGCGACGATTGATGGGTCGGGCGCGTGTGCAACGGTGCTGTCCTTGCCCTGGTAGTCCATGATGTGGAGAACGTGTCGCATCGCGTTGATCCGTGCCCGCATCTTGTCGTCGGACTTGATGATGGTCCAAGGCGCTACGTCGAGGTGTGTCAGCAGGAACATCGCCTCCTTGGCCTCCGTGTACTCCCGCCACTTGTCCCTAGACTGGATGTCGATCGGGCTCATCTTCCACTGCTTGAGCGGGTCCTTTGAGCGCTTGTCGAACCGCCGTCGCTGCTCTGTCTGGCTAACAGAGAAGTAAAGCTTGACGAGACGAATGCCGCTGTCGACGATCATCTTCTCGAGTGCGGGAACCTGTTGGATGAACAGCCTATATTCAGCGTCGGTCGAGAAGCCCATGACTCGCTCGACGCCCGCCCTGTTGTACCAGGACCGGTCGAACAGAACGATCTCCCCTGCGGAGGGAAAGTACGTAATGTACCGCTGAAAGTACCACTGACCCTGCTCGACCTCGGAGGGTTTATCGAGGGCGACCACACGCGCAGTCCGCGGGTTCCAGTGCTCCATGAAGCGTCTTATGGTACCGCCCTTTCCGGCAGCGTCACGACCTTCAAACAGGATTATCACGCGTTCGCCGGCGTCTCTGATCCAGTTCTGGAGTTTCACGAGCTCTACTTGAAGAGGAAGCTTCTGTGTCTCGTATTCCTTCCTGCGCATTCGTTCCGCGTATGGATATATGTCTTCACGGAAGTACCTGGCCCGGACGTCAGGGGCGATGTTCAGAGGATCGTCGATGGGCTCCGCATCCGGAATCGGCGTCCACTTCTTCCCTGTAAGCACCGTCGCGGCATCTTTAGTAAATGGAAGTATGCCCGGTCCACGCCCTTGACGTAGTGTATTCCTGTTCGACATCGGTCCACCTACCGGGCATCGAAATCTGCGATTTCGTGCTATATTACTTCTCGTTCTTCGGAATTACAATTCAGCCGGTCTGATAGAGCCCGCATACTCCGATCCCGTCACTTGGAAATCGCGAATCGAGCTTATCAGGTGGAAAAGGCCTCGACATGGACCTGTACGTGCTCCGACACGGAATCGCTGAGGACCGCGACCACTTCAAATACCAAAACGATGGGCTTCGACCCCTGACGCGCAGAGGTAGGCGACGGTTGGCACGCCAGGTCCGGGGGCTGAATTCCTTCGGACTCTCCCTAGACATGACAATTGCAAGTCCTCTGGTCAGGGCCGCGCAGACCGCCGAGATCGTTCATCGCGAACTGAAGCGACGCGGCCGACTGGTCACCTCCGACACGCTAGCACCCGGAGGAGACCATTCGGCGCTGATGGGGGACCTGGCGGCCAGCTACGACGCCGACTCGAACGTCATGATCGTGGGCCACGAACCTGACCTCAGCGGCCTCATCTCGGTGCTGACAACAGGGACCTGGGGACCGGTGATCCGTATGAGAAAGGGAGCACTTTGCAAGTTGCGTCTGCCATCCCCGGGCTACGGGCCGTGTGGATGGATCGAGTGGATGCTCACCGCCAAACAGATGACAGGTCTCTCGTGAACCGAGCGTCCCGCGGCAGCGCCCGACTGGCTGGCCCCAAACCCCGACGTGGGTGGGACGCCCGCGCTCCGAGCGGCCTCTCGAAACCGTCGACACCCAGGCCGCCGAATGTTCTTGTATAATCGCTGTAGACCCTACTTTGGCCCCACGATAGGAGATTATCTTGCAGGAGTTTGATGGCGCTAGGGAGCTGGCTCAGAGGATCATCGACAACGTCGAGAAGGTGATAGTCGGCAAGAGTCGCGCCGTCGAGCTCGGCGTCGTCGCTCTGATCTGCCAGGGCCACGCCCTGATCGAAGATGTGCCCGGCGTCGGCAAAACGATGCTGGCGAGGAGCATCGCCAAGTCGGTCGGATGCACCTTCAAGCGGATCCAGTTCACTCCCGACCTGCTGCCAACCGACGTCACTGGCGTCTCGATCTACAACCAGAAGAATGGGGAGTTCGAGTTCCGAGAGGGCCCGATCATCGCCCAGCTCGTGCTGGCCGATGAGATCAACCGCGCGACTCCGAAGACTCAGTCCGCAATGCTGGAGGCGATGGACGAGAGACAGGTGACCGTCGAGGGCGTCTCGCACCAGGTTCCGAGACCATTCATTGTGATGGCGACGCAGAACCCCGTCGAGTACGAGGGGACGTTCCCGCTCCCGGAGGCGCAGCTTGATCGGTTCCTTGTGATCATCAACCTCGGATATCCGACGATCGAGGAAGAGCTGGAGATCATCGAACGCCAGCAGCTCACCCACCCGATCGAGGACCTCCAGCCCGTCGCGACCGCCGAAGACGTCGTGCATGTCCAGGAGACGATTCGAAACATCTACGTGGACGACCTGGTCAAGCAGTACATAGTGAGCCTCGTCGACTCTACGAGGACGCACGAAGACATCTCGTTGGGCGCGTCCCCGCGCGCGTCGCTCGCGCTCTTCCGGGGCGGCCAGGCAATCGCGCTGATCAGGGGACGGGACTTCGTGCTCCCCGACGACGTGAAAGACCTCGCGATCCCGATGCTAAGCCACCGGATGATCGTCTCTGCAGCCGCGCGGATGAGGGGCGTTTCAAGCGGCGACGTCGTTTCAACAATTCTGGACGTTACGCCAGTCCCCGGTGGACAGGCCCGCGCGGCCGCCAGGAGCTAGACCGATTCGACGCGGCAGATTCTTCATACAGAAACGTGCGTTCCTTATCCTGGGCTTGATGGTCTTTACCATCTTCACAGCCATGTCGACGGGATTCGGCCTGTTCTACCGGCTGGTCTACATACTCGGACTAACGGCGATTCTGGCGTTCGTCTGGAACTGGCTGACGATGGTCGGCCTCGACGTCAGCGTGGACCGTCGGACGAAACGGGCCAGGGTCGGGGACCGAATTGAAGAGCGGATAACCGTCCGAAACCTGAGCCCGATGCCCAAACCCACGATTGAAGTGGAAGACCTCACAGACATGCCTGGATACTCGAATGGCCAGGCCGTCAGCCTCTCATCGAAGGGATTTAGGTCGTGGCTGACGATGGCGCCGGCGCGCAAGCGGGGAGTGTACCTCCTCGGTCCCGTCCGAGTCACAAACTCCGACGCCTTCGGCCTGTTTCGCCGGGACAAGGAGTTCGGCGATCAGGAACCCCTGATCGTCTACCCTAGGACCCACGATATTCCCGAGTTCGACATAGGCGCGGCTTACCTCACCGGCGAGAGCAACACCCGACGAAGATCGCACGACCTCACTCCGCACGCTGCGAGCGTTCGCGAGTACGCCTCCGGCGACAGCCTGAGCCGGATCCACTGGAACAGCACCGCGCGTACCGGAAGACTGATGTCCAAGGAGTTCGACCTGGGGATGTCCAGCGACGTCTGGCTGCTGGTGGACCTCCATCGCGACGTTCACGCCGGCGAGCTCGAGGAGAGCACCGACGAATACGCCGTCTCGATCGCGGCGTCTCTCGCCCGCCGCTACCAACTTGCGCAGCTTCCCGTCGGATTCGTCTCTTACGGCGACAGACGCTACCTGCTTCCCGCGGACACGGGCGCCGGGCAGTACGACCGCATCATGGAGTACCTCGCCACGAGCAAGGCTGAGGGCACGACGCCTCTGTCGGACGTCCTTGCCAGGGAGGAGCAGCTCTGGGGCACCCATAGCTCCCTGATCATCATCACTTCCTCGCATCGTCAGGACTGGACCCTCGCCGTCCGGGAGCTCAGCAGGCGCCGTGTCAGGATCGTGGTAGTCCTCGTGGACGCGCAGTCTTTTGGCGGATTGTTCGAAACTTTGTCCGTTGTCCCGTCAGTCCTTGTCGCCGGTGTTCAGCCGTATGTCGTCCGGATGGGAGATGACATCCGGACCGCCCTGTCTCATCCGTACACTCTGACGGCGAGACCTGAAGACCTCGTCGAGGCCACATCGTGACCGCTCGCTCTATTCCGTTGCCGACAGGGTCAGGATCTGACACGCGTCCGACGAATGATCGCCATTGGCTCCTCGTCCTCCTCCACCGGTACAGCCCGAGCCAGGGATGGGCGACGTTTGGTCTGCTCCTCGTCACGATGGCAATCGTCGGTGACGCCGTCAACGCCGCCGAGTGGGTGGAACCCACAGGCCTCATCTGGCTGATGTTGTGGTCGGCCGTGATCGCCCTCCTGCTCGCGAAGACCCGCGGCCCGTGGTTCCTATTCATACCGCTGGGCCTTCTGATCGGCACGGTCAGCGTGCTGTGGACCGCCTCCAGCACTGTTGGAGGCGAAAACAGGATCGAACAGATCAGGGAGATGGCCGCGCGTCTGGACATTTGGTGGGATGCGGCGACCGGCGGCGGAATCAGCACGGACCTCCTTCCTTTCGCGATCATGATGCTCACGTTCGGCTGGATCGCCGGCTTCTTCAGCACCTGGTTCATATTCAGACGAAACAACGTGTGGGTCGCGGTCTTGCTGCTCGGGGTGGCGATCCTAACCAACCTGAGCTTTCTACCTGAGAGCTTTGTCCCCAGGTTCTTCGTCTTTGTGTTCTTCGCGATGATCCTCGTAGTAAGGATGAGCATCGTGCAAAAGCACGAACTATGGCGAAGGCTCAACATCAGATTCAGCATTACGACCGGGTGGCTGACGCTGCACGCGACGGTCTGGTTCAGCATCGCCGTAGTCATCGTCGCGGTGCTTCTGCCGATGCGCGTCTACACCAACGACAGGGCCGCCGAAATCTGGAGAACCGGACGCGCGCCTGTCGCGGCTGCGGAGGACTTCTTCGCGAGGCTGTTCGCGTCTCTGCCGTCCAAGAAGGACAATCCAGGCCGATTCTTCGGCAAGTGGTTGCCCTTCATCGGCAGAATCTCGTTCGGGGGCGAGGCCGTCGGCTGGGCGAGGACGGACTACCCTTCCTACTGGATGCAACAGACCTACAACTACTACTCGCCCCAGGGATGGATCGCAACAGAGACGGAACACCTGGAGACCGGGCCAGACGTGCTCCCACCGCCGACAGTCGACAGCCTAAAGCGCATACCGAAGAACCAGGTCATGCAGGTCGACTTCGAGTCCGACCAGATACTCATTGGAGGAGACTTCAGTTGGGTCAGCCACGAGGGCACCATCGAATCCCTCGTTCCGAGAAAGTTTCGAATCGACCTAATAGATCCAACGCAAGACGCAGCGTATCCTCAAGACATCCAGGAGCTGGCCACTGAGTTCAGGGTCGACATGCGGCGCCACAGCGTCGATCTCGCCCACTCGAAGATTGCTGACATGCTCCCGCAAGACCTTCTCGTGACAGACGTAGAAGGAGACCAGTCAGGTTTCGCCAGGACGGTCACTCTACAGCGGAAGGCTCCGACGGCTCCGGACCTCGTGGCGTTGAACTCGAACCGTCCGATTCAGGCCAACGAACCCTACCGCACCATCGCCTTTGTCTCAATTGCTACCAACGACGAGCTTCGCGAAGCGCCAACCGACTACGACAGATTCTTTACAGACCACTACTTGCAGCTTCCGCCGGAGCTGTCCCAGCGGGTCCGCGACCTCTCCGAGCGGGTCGCGGGTGGAGAGGACAACCCCTTCGATAAGGCCATCGCACTACAGAACTACCTGAGAAGTCCCGAGTTTACCTACGCCCAGGAAATCGAGGCTCCTCCGGCAGGCTCCGATGGGGTCGACTGGTTCCTATTCGAATCGAAAACCGGATACTCTGACTACTTCGGCTCCGCGATGGCCGTTATGCTCAGAGTTGTCGGCGTCCCGTCGCGAATCGCCGCCGGTTACGGTCCGGGAGAGCTCGACACCTTCGGCCAGCGGGTTATCAGAGACTTAGACAGCCACGGGTGGGTACAGGTGTACTTCCCAGGCTACGGCTGGATCGACTTCGAGCCGACCCCTCAATTCGAGCAACACCAGCGTGCGGAAGCCACGATCGGAGAGTCGTTCGACGAAACCGAGTTGGGAGACCTCTCCGGCGGCGGTCTGGACCCCCTACTAGACGAGTTCGATCCCGCGCTCGATGCATTTGGCGGCCTGAGAGGCAGAGGACTTGGCGGGTCCCTAATCTCGTTCGATCCGACAAAGTACGTTGTCCCGGTTGCGACGGCCATCGGCTCAGTCGCGGCCGTCTGGCTCCTCTGGTCCTTCATCTGGAACTTCGGACTCGGACCACTCGGACCGGAAGCAAAGCTCTACGCAAAGCTGACCAGAATCGGCTGGTTGGCAGGTATGGGCCGGCGCCCCGGACAGACACCGATCGAGTACGGCGCGTTCATCTCGGCCGCTGTGCCAGGCACCGCCACGGGCGCAACGAAGATCTCTGAGACGTACGCCGTCCTTCGCTATGCCCCCAAGACGCCGAATGAAGAGGTCCTGGACGAGGACGGACAAGATGAGGACGGCGAGGACGAGCTGTCTCGGGCGTGGAAGAGCATCCGGCTGAAGCTGGCGGGGAGGGTGTTCCGCAGGCTGATTCCGCAGAGCCAACAGTCCGGGTCGTGACGACCCCACGCTACGACGTGTTCGAGACCGCGCTGGGATGGGTCGGGGTGATCGCGACCAACGTAGGGGTCAGTCGCGTCTCGCTCCCGGAAGACTCAGAAGCTGAATGCACTTCGAGCCTGACCGCCACGGAATTGAACGCGGTTCGCGATGCCACCAGTGTCCTGGACATCCGAGAACTGCTAATCGAATATTTCGAAGGGTGCAACCGCGGATTCGAAGACGTTAAGGTAGACATTCCATACTCGTCCACTTTCCACCAGAAGGCCATGACGGCGTGTCGTAGGATTCCCTACGGTGAGACCCGAACTTACCGGTGGCTCGCATCGAGAGCCGGGACACCCGCAGGGTCTCGAGCGGCCGGTCAGACGATGGCCCGCAATCCGGTCCCGGTCGTGGTCCCGTGTCACAGGGTCGTCGGGAGCGACGGCAGCCTGCGCGGTTTCGGGAAGGGCGACACACGACTGGACCTGAAGCGGAAGCTGCTGGACCTCGAGACGGCCGGGCGACGCCTCTTCTAGCGTAAAACCCTGTGGTAGGGGCGACCGTTGGAGGCTGTATCACAAGTCGATCTTGGTCGTCGCCCGGTGGGGACGCCCCCAGTGATCGCCCGTCGTGCGCCACCGACCTGTGACAGGACCCCGGCTCTGACGGTGGGGCTGACTAACCGACCGGCTCCACGCTCGCTGAGCCCATCTCCCCTAGCACCGTAGACAGCTTCTCTGTCAGCTCGTCGGACGCGCTGACCTTGATGATCGGCGACCACTCCATTCGATAGAGCTGACCGCGCGCCGCGATCTCCAACGTCACCTCGTCCCTGCCGTCGTGTTCGAGGAGCAGGCGCTTTACGTCATCGAGCATTATCCGGTCGTCGACCGGACTGTCGGTCTCCCTTATCCGCAGGTTAAGCCGCTGGCCATGCTCGATCTTCGAGTGCGCCAACTGGACCTCGGACCCGTCTCTTGCGTCGCCGCCATGATGCTCCCGAGACCCGTTCCGACTCGCCGGCGCCTCGGGAGTCTCCTTGCTCACATTGATGTCGCCGGCGGAGCTCTCCACGCGTCCATCTGAATCAGGGGCCGCCTCTGACACGACGTCGGAGGCTGGCACGGGCTCCTCATCGGGGTCCGACTGGTCCACCTGGTCTCTGGAGTACTCCCCTGCCCTGAGGCAGCTGACGCTCAACTGGTCCTCCCGGAGGCGCACCGTACCGGTCACGGCCACGATCTTTCCCTCGATCCACAGACCATCCGTCTCGCTGATCTGGTCTTCCCAGACGAACACCTCGATCTGACCGTCCATGAGCGCCAGGTTGGTAATGATAAACGGCCGGTTCGTCTTGGTGTACCGGCGGGTCACGGACGCAACCTGGCCCACAAGTGAGACTCGCTTGCCCGCCGATGACTGCTCGATCTCGCTCTTGAAGACGACCTGCTTAGAGTCGGTCGAATTCAGGATACTGCCGAGGATACTGATGCTGGAGAGTGAGACGCCTAGAAGCTCCCGCTCCCACTCCTCTTTCTCCCAATCCGAGGCACGGGTATCGGGAAGCTCGATCGAGGCGAGCGGAGCCGGTACTGACTGTCCGAACAGGTCGAACATCGAGCTCTGGTTCGAGTTACGAAGTCTGGACTCGCTCTGAGCGAGGGTCAGGATTCTGTCCGTCGTTTCGAGTACCGCCGCGCGGTCTCCGAAGTCATCGAAAGCCCCTACCTTGATCAGGCACTCGAGTGTTTTCCGGTTGATCCCGCCCATGTCCGCGTCCCGGCACATCTGCTCGATCGATTCGAACTGCCCGGCGCCCTCACTGGACCTGAGCACCGCGTCCACGGCCGCTGTTCCGACGTTCTTGACGGCGCCCATCCCAAACCGGATCGCCGTCTGTCCGTCGTTTTGGACTTCGATCGTGAATTCCGTGCCTCCGCGGGTAATGCTCGGCGGCAGCACGGGGATCTTGAGGCGCTGGCACTCCGAGATTGCCGACGAGACCCGGTCGGAGTTCCCGGTGTAGGAGTTAAGCAGTGAGACCATGTACTCAGGCGTGTAGTTCGCCTTCAGGTACGCTGTCCAGTACGAGATGAGCCCGTAGCTGACGCTGTGCGCCTTGTTGAATGCGTATCCCGCGAACGGCTCGACCAGCGAGAAGACCTGCTCGGCGAGCTCCTGGCTGAAACCCTTGCCCTTTGCGCCGTCGATGAACCCCTCCCGCTCCTGCGCCATGATTGCGGGAATCTTCTTGCCCATCGCCTTGCGGACGATGTCGGCCTCGCCGAGCGTGTACCCTGCGAAGGTGCGTGCGATGTGAAGCACCTGGTCCTGGTACACGATCACGCCGTAGGTCTCTTCGAGAATCTCCTCCAGCGCCGGGTGGAGGTAGGAAACGGGGGTGCGGCCGTGCTTCGCGTCGATAAACGTGGAGATGTGCTCCATCGGCCCGGGCCGATACAGCGCGATCATCGCAGCGACGTCTCCGACCGTCGTGGGCATCAGCTCCTTGATGTACCGGGTCATTCCACCGCCCTCGAGCTGGAAGATGCCCACGGTCTCGCCCCTGGACAGCAGTTTGAACGCCTCGGCGTCATCCAGTGGGATCTGCGAGAGGTCGAAGTTGATGCCTCTGGTCCGGGCGATCAGGTCTCGCGCCTTCGCCAGGACGGTCAGGTTGACCAGCCCAAGAAAGTCCATCTTCAGCAGCCCAAGCGCCGCGACCGGATCCATCGCGTACTGCGTGGTCGTCGCGACCGAGCCGTTATCGTCCGCCTTTTGCGGACGCTGGAGCGGGACGACCTCATCGAGTGGCTGCTCGGAAATCACAACGCCAGCCGCGTGCGTGCTCGAGTGCCGCGTAACACCCTCCAGTCCCTGGGCGGTCTCGACGAGGTTGCGAATCGAGTCGTCTACGGCCACGGCCTCGGCGAGCTCGGAGTTCTGCTCGGTCTTGGCATCCTCGAGGGTGATACCGAGGCGGGTCGGGATCATCCGCGCGACCCGATCGACGTCGGCGTACGGCATCGCGAGCGCGCGTCCGACGTCCCGGATCGCAGCCCTCGCCCCGAGCGTGCCGAACGTGATGATGTGAGCCACGTGCTCGCTGCCGTACTTGTCGACCACGTAGTTGATCACCTCCTCTCGGCGATCGTCCTGGAAGTCCATGTCGATGTCGGGCATCTCCTTGCGCTCCAGGTTCAGGAAGCGCTCAAAGACAAGCCTGTACGGAAGGGGGTTTACGTTGGTAACGCCCAGGCAGTACAGCGTCAGGCTGGCCGCGGCGCTCCCACGAACCGCGAAGAAGATGTCCCGTTCGCGGACGAAGCGCGCGATGTCCCAGACCACGAGGAAGTAGTTGTCGAAGTTTGTCTGCCGGATTACCTCCAGCTCGTACTTCAGGCGCCCTTTCTCGTCGTCGCCAGCGTCGGGCAGGCGCTCGGCCAGACCCTCCCAGCAGATCTTGGAGAGGTACTCAAACGGCGTCATCCCTTCCGAAACCCGATACTGTGGCAGCCTTAGCTGGCTGAAGTCGATGTCCAGATCGCACATCTCGGCGATCGTTTGTGTGTTCGAGATCGCCTCCGGTAGGTCTAGAAAGATATCCGCCATCTCCCGGGGGCTCTTGAGATAGTAGGAGTCCTCTTCCATCCGCAGTCGCTTCTCGTCCTCCACGTTCGTGTTCGTGTGGATGCAGATGAGGATGTCCTGAAGCCTCGCGTCCTCCTTGCTGACGTAGTGGGAGTCGTTGGTGGCGACGATCGGGATGCCGAGGTCGCGGTGGATATCCATCAGGCCGGAGTTGATTGCGGGAAGGTCTGGCACATCGCCGTGGCGCATGATCTCCAGGTAGTAGTCCCCGAAGACCTCACGGTACCAGCCCACCGCGTCGCGCGCGTCATCGTGCCTGCCCTGCGTGATGAGGAGTGGCACCTCCCCGCTCGCGCAGCCGGACATCACGATCAGGCCCTCGTGAAACCGCTCCAGGATATCCCTGTCCACCCTGGGCCGATAGTAGAATCCCTCGAGGTGCGACAGGGTGACGAGCTTGACGAGATTCCTGTATCCGACGTCGTTCTTGGCCAGCACCGTCATGTGAAAGGGGCTGCGCTCGTTGGGGTTGCGCTCGTGGCGACTGCCGGGTGCGACGTACAGCTCGCAACCGACGATGGGGCGGACTCCCTCCGACTTCGCTAGCTGGTAAAAGTCTATCGCGCCGTACATTCCACCGTGGTCGGTGATGGCCAGGCTGTCCATGCCCAGCTCCCTGGTACGGTGGATCAGCGGCTCGATCCTGCTGAGTCCGTCCAGCATCGAGTACTCGGTGTGGACGTGCAGATGGGTAAACAAATCGGGCACTCTTTCTGCTTCGATAGCGGTGGATCGACGAGAGGAGAAAGAGCGAACGGCTCCTCGGCGGGATTATATCACCCGCGATGAGAAAAGTCCGGTTCTGCCGGGCACGAGCAGGGTCTTTCGATTGTTGGACTCGGTGAGAGGGAATCGGCGTCAATCACCCTCCCGCCACGGCGGATCTATGACACCCCAGCCCTCTCCCAGAGGGAGAGGGGGTTAGTTGTCTGGCTTAAGAGCCTGCTTCTCAGATAATCGAAAGACCCTGGGGTACGAGGGGGCGCCCAGGTCCCCGGTCGTCCCGCGGAGGCCGGGAGGCAGTGGTAGGGAGGCGGAGCGGGACGCCGGGAGACGATAGAGTATGAAGGATCTACCTTCGGTCAAGGGGGATTGTCGCGGAGGTGGAGTAGGAGGTCGAGGACGGTGTCTCCGGTGGTCGGCTCGGGCGACGCAGTCGCAGCCGGGCAGGTGCGTGTCGTTGGGGCACGCAGGCGCATAGTCGCTGTCGAGCACCGTCAGACGCGGGTCGGCGACTTGGGCTTCGGCCGCGGTGAGATACTCGATGTCTTCGGGAATGCCCTCAAGCAACTCGGTCAAGTATTTGTCGTCGTCGTCCGCATCTGCACGGCCCTGGCTCGCGTCGGACGCGGAGACCTCATCGGTGGAGGCATCCGCCTTGCGCGCCTTGCGCTCTTCGATGGCGGTTGTGAGGGTCTGGATCAGTGTCAGAGTGTCGTCGATGGAGAGGTCGGGCAGGTCCGCTGAGGTGTCCTGGGCCCTGTTGAAGCCGCGAGCCGCAAGCTGTTTTGCGGCCCTGATGTGGTGGATGGGCCTGAAGTCCTCAAACTCCCCTTTGACGACCGAGGTGAGGAATTCGGACATGGTCCGTCCGTTGTCGGTCTTGTGCCAAACGAGGGGCGGAAGGTGGACGAGGTTCTCTGCGGAGAGGACGACCGTGGGCCGTCGCGGACGTCGGATGCCGGCGGTTGAGGGGGACCTGGCGGCGGACGGCGGGCCGGGGGCCACATTGGTCTCGGGGGACGGCCGTGGACGGGTCGCCTCCTGAGCGGCGAGACGCCCGAAGCCGATGCTGTCCAGAAGGAGCTGAGCGTCGAGCCGCTCATGGGGCTTTGCGCCGACCGAGTCGTCCTCCATGATCCTGATGAGGCAGTCGACGATGGCGTCGCCGCCGTCGGTGGCGGTGCGGATGTGTGAGGCGTAGGAGTCCAGGGTTTCCTGGAGGCTCTCTGCCTCGGTCTGATGCTGTTTCTGGATGTCTGTCAATTCAGGATGTCAGGAGCTTCGCTGCGCTGTGTAGTTCGGGGGCGATCTGGCTTCTGTCGCCAGTCCGTTGCCGAATGGAATACATGTTCGTTAATCTAATGATAAACGTATGAGAACACATGTGTCAATAGGCTCCAGGAAAGAGGAGAGAGAAAAGAGGAAATAGAGGGGTTGGTTGCTAAGGCCCTTGTTAGCGCTGGGCCGGACCAGCCCCCAGAGGCCTCGAGCGTCGCAACGCTGAAGACCACGTGGAACGGCACGCAGTAGATCCCGACGGAGCCGAACGACCCGAGGTCAGAACCGGCGGGGACATCGTAGTTCTGGAAGCCGAGTCGTCCGGTCGCGGTCCGTCTGCGGGAATGCCGGGCAATAAGCGGTCTTCCAAGCGGCGTCGGCCGCAGACTAGGGCTCAGCGAAGACGGCGTCCCAAGGGCTTTGCCCGCCAGCGTTTGGAGCACACCCGGAAGGTGGTGCATGCCCAAGAGTCGTGTCCGGATTGCGGGACAGGACTGTCGGGTGGCTGGGTGCTGCGTAGGCGGGAAGTCATCGATCTGCCGATGGCTCCGGGCCGCCGCTGCGGGAGCACCTCATCGTAGCTCGGACGTGTCGACGATGCCGAAAGCGGCGGTTGCCACAGGACCCTCCTCTGGAGGGAGTGGTGGTGGGGCGTCAGCGCTTTGGAGTCAAGCTGCTGAGTCTGATGGTGACGCTTCGTGAAGAGGGTCGGTTGCCCATAGGAAGCATCCAGTGGTCCATGCAAGCGGTACATCAGTTGAAGCTGAGCTCGGTGCCATCGTCCGGGCTATTCACATGGCTGCGCACCAGGCTCAACCGGCAGTGGCTGTGATGCTGATGCCCAGGTGCGGCCAGCACGTCGTATCGAGTCAGTGTTGGAGAAGAGACTACTGTCGCTGTGCCAGCCCTTCTCGGACGCCCCCTGGCGCCGCAAGCCAAACTCTGCCGGCGAATAGAACGGATCATCAAGGAGTTGTTCGTCTTTCTGTCGCACCCTGATGTGCCGTCCGAGAACAATGCCGCTGAACGCAGCCTGAGGCATTTGGTGGTCAGCCGTAAGATCAGTGGAGGAACTCGCTCCCAACACGGCAGCAACAGCAAAGTGACTTTGGCATCGCTCTCCGGTGCATGGCGGGCCCAGGGCCGAAATCCCCTCCACGAGTCCCGCAGTCTGCTCCTTTCCCCTCAAGTCTGAACAGTTACCAGGAAAGAGGAAATAGAGGGTTTGGTTGCTGAGGGCCTTGTTAGCGGTGGGCCGGACTAGCCCCCAGAGGCCTCCAACGTCGCCACGCTGAACACCACGTGGAACGGCATACAGTAGATCACCACGGAGCCGAACGATCCGAGGTCAGAGCCGGCGGGCACATCGTAGTTCTGGTCTCCCCGGTTACCCTTGAGTTTCCCCAGGTCGACGTATCCTGCGTCATGGACGTCCGTCCTGTTCTTCGGGTCCGGGTTCGGAGTCAAGATCACGTGAAGGTCCGGGCCGTTGGTCACAACCAGATTCTCAAGTCGAAGCAGAGCCTCCCCTTCGGCGAGGCGATACAGCTTCGCTGCCCCACTCCCCTTGTGGAAGCTGTCGGCGTCCCTGAACTGACCGGTCGCGACGATGGTCGCCTCCGCCATTTCTGACGGCATCACCTCGGTCTTGTCCATGTTCACCTTGGCCATGCCGGACATGATCCCCTCGGCCTCCGTCTTGGTAACGCCCTCCGGCATGACCGCGTTCGCGGAGTACGGGAACTCTTCAACGACGGTCTTGTCGATGAACAGCGGGGACAACAGCCACCATGCCACGGCAACCGTCGGCACCGCGACGATTGCTACCACGATCAGGAGTGTCTGTTTCGACGGCAGTGTCATTCTAGTCCGCTCCCGTTGCGGGGACTGTGTCCCCCTCAAAAGTGTGACAAGCTTTTCATATCAGCCTACCAAAGATCGGAAGCGTACCCACAAGCGGTTTTGCGTACTCGAGGAACTCCTCGGTCACAAAGAAGCCGTCCGGATCGAGAAACTCCGGCGGCATCTGCCGGACGCGTCCTCCCACGAGTGCGAGCGGCGCCGTGCCAGTCGAGCAACGGTACTCTGGAGCGTCGTCTCGCTCCAACGTGACCATCACGTCGCTCAGCCCGTCTCGCGCTGCGGCGACGGCCGCACGCCCGACCAGCTCCGCCTCCCGGGCGTCTGACTCCGACACCGAGTCGAAGAAGGACCTCTGGATCGTCCCTGGCTTCTCGTAGCGGGCGCGGACTCCGAGACGTCTTGAAACCAGTCCGGAGAGATATCGAGCCGGACCATCGTAGTACTCGTGTCCGAAGTCGTCCACGAACCACGGCTCGGACTCGTTTCCAAAGACGCCATCGACGCCCCGGGTGTTCTCCGAGACAATAGCGACCGCGAATCCATAGCGCCGGTAGACGCTCTCGACTTTCGCGACGAATACCTCTTCGTCGACGGGGACCTCAGGTGTGCAGATCATGTGGGGCGCATCGACGGCTTGCCGCTTGGCGAGAGCGGAGGCGGCAGCGAGCCAACCGGTGTCGCGGCCCATCACCTCGACTATCGTGATCGGGGACGCTGTCTTCATCGCCTCCGCGTCCAGACCGGATCCGATTACCGAGGTGGCGACAAACCGCGCCGCGCTGCCGTATCCAGGGCAGTGGTCGGTCAGCACCAGATCGTTGTCGATGGTCTTGGGAGCGTTTATGACTCTCAGGTCGTAGCCGACCTCCCGGGCGCGGACTTGGAGCGTGTGGCCTGTTTCCGCGGAGTCGTTACCGCCGATGATGAACCAGCATTGAATTCGGAGACGATCGAGATACTCGAAGATTGGCGTCACGTCTTCATCACGGAGACGCCTGCGCGTGGACCCGATCGCGGCCCCCGGTGCGGCTGCCGCCGACGCCCATTGTCCCTCTGAGACCTCGGACAGGTTGACTGATCGGCCAGCCAGGATGCCTTCGAGTCCGTGCGGCGCACCATACAGCGCCCCTGCTCCGGATTTCTTGAACTCGCTTGCGATTCCGTACAGGCTCCGGTTGAGGACGCGCGTAGGCCCTCCAGACTGCATGACGAGAGCGTTGTGTTCGCCGCCGGACATTCGTATCAGGCCATCCGACTTTGTGGAGCGCGGGCGGCCAGCCCGTGGTGGTCCAAACTCATGCCCGGCCGATCACGTCCCCATCTTCTCGGCGAGGTCGTTGAAGTCAGTGGCTTGGACGTCGATCCAGTCCTCGGGGGTCTCGTCGACGGGGCGGTCGGGACCGTGCTCCCCCGGCCTCGGGACGAAAGCCGTCTTCAGCCCCTGTGCGCGGGCCGCCTGGAGGTCTCCCTTGTGCGCGGCGGTCATCATCACCTCCGGCGGCTCCAGCCCGAGGATGTCTGCGGCCATCAGGTAGGTCTCGGGATCGGGCTTGTAGTGCCTGCGCGAGCTCGGCGGACAGGATGCAGTCCCACGGCAAGCCCGCGTACTTGGCCATGTTGGTCAGCAGCGCCACGTTGCCGTTTGACAGTGTCGCAATAACGTACTTCGTTTTGAGTCTCGTGAGACCCGGCGGCGAGTCCGGCCAGCCGTCAAGCCTGTGCCACGCCTTGTTGAAGTCGACCTTCTCGTTCTCGGTCAAGCCTTCAATCCCGTAATTCTCGAGCAGCTCGTCGAGGATCATCCGGTGCAGGACGTCGATCTTCGTCCAGGGGAGCTCCCCACTTCGCACGCGAGCCATCGACGGACCGTACCCGGCGCGCCATGCATCAGCGAACCCGGCCCAATCGACGTGGGCGATTCCCTTTTGCTCGCCTAGCTGCTCACCTTCTCGGGTGATGCTCCCCCGCCAGTCGACCACAGTCCCAAACACGTCGAAGACAAGGGCTTTCACTTCATCGGTCAGCATGTTCCTCACCTCAGCGGAACCGGCGTCGTCGTCAACTCCGCGACGCCGACCCAACGAGTCCGAATACTACGTACGGCAAATGGAGGTGTCAACACGCCGCTTTCTCTCCGGTGCGGTTGACAGTAGATGTTGGGGGTTCGAGCGCTCCACACCGGCGGGCAGGCGCGGCGAACCTCAATGTTCGCAGAGGCACTTGTAGTATTGCTTGCACTCCAACTTCACTGCAGAGGGGTGTTCTCCGGGCACTGGGAGGATCAGGCTTGTGACCGCGTCGGACGGATTCCAGCTCGACTCGAAGAATCTATACGTCAACTCCCCGACTCCAACCCCGACTCCAGCCCCGAACGCAACTCCGACTCCGACGCCCACGATGTGGTTCGACGATCTTTCGTCGTCGATCCCATTGGACCAGAGTGACTCGTTCAGGATTCGCGTAGCTAATCTCTCCAGTAGCCATGATTACACAATCGAACTCCTCACCGGGCTCAAGTGGGTTATTTCGTTCAATTACTGCTTCCTCCCCCTCGACGGCATGGAAACAGATGACATTGCGGCTGGGGGTTCAACGTACACCAGCTATGAGTTTGATCTACACGGCTGCGATCTCGGCAGCGAGAGGGTAAGAGTCAGGCTGAGTACGAGTGGTAGCATCGTCACATCCATCAGCCGGACCATCACCGTATTCCTTCCGACCGCGACGCCGACCCCCGCGCCTACGCCCACGCCGACTCCCACGCCGACTCCCACGCCGACGGCAACCTCGAACGCAACTGCGACGCCCAGGATGCGGTTCGAGGAAGTCACACCAGAGGTGCCCGAGGGGGAGAGTACATCATTCGACATCAAGGTGACTGGTCTGGACTCTTCGATCGACTATACGATCACCCTCAGCACAAACGTCGTGAAACTCACCTTCGAGCCGGAGTGCCCCGAAAACCCTGAGGACCCGGAGAGTGTGACGTCCGAGGCGTCGGATACCGACACGTTTGAACAGAGCTACACCGTAAGGGGCTGCGACTACGGTAACGCCACAGTAACAGCCGTACTCAGTGTAGAAGTCGAAGGGGGGGGCGAAGACGAGGAGATCAGCACGATCGATACAACTCTGACCATCCTCTCGCCCACGCCGACACCGTCCCCCACAGCGGGCCCCACGCCAGAGGTCAGTTTTCTCAGTCTCCCATCTTCGATCGAAGAAGGAGCGAGCGATCAGTTCCGGGTTCGAGCGACCAACCTGTCGACGAGTGTCGAATACAGCATCGGGCTGACAGCGAGCCCGCCGGAGCTGTCACTTGGATCAAGCTGCTCCAGCAACCACGACGATGAGTTTGTCAACCTGCCCCAGCAATCCTCGTACACGAGCACTCTCGTTACGCTGCAGGCCTGCAACGTCGGTACAGGGAGCGTGCGTGCCGATCTGAAGAACGCCGGAGGAAACGTCGTTGCCACTGTCATCCAGAACGTGACCGTGACGGCCCCTCCTCCTCCTCCTCCTCCCCCTACCCCTACCACTCCGACTCCCACCCCGGGGGTCGCCTTGGTAAACCTGCCGGGAATCATCAAAACAACTGAAGACGCCCAGTTCAAGGTCCGTGCCAATGGACTGAACGCCTCGAATCAATATGTTGTCACCGTCAGTTCGAACAGGACGAAACTGAGGTTCAACGCGGACTGTGGTGGCACCGCCGTGACTGAGAAAGTAGTGGAGTTCACTGCGGATGCGGTGACCCTCGAGCGCACGTACACAGCAACCGGGTGTGACTACGTGGACGCCGTAGTCAGCGCGACCCTGAGTTCGGGAACTGTTGATACGTCTACACTTCTTGCGTCGGTAGACAAGAGCGTGAAGGTCGTTGCACCTCCCGATCAAGTTTCTACGCCAACGGTCACTCCGGGAGTTCAGGAGCTGGTGGTGAGCTGGAGCGCTCCGTTCAACGGCGGGTCTCCTATAGAGCGGTACAAGGTCAGACACCAGCGCGCGCCCCCGGGACTGGGAGACTCATGGGAGACGAACGTGGTTGAGCCACCAGCAGGCTCGCCTGCAGGGACCGCGGTTCCAACCAGTTTCACGATCTCAGGACTCGGTCACGGCACCTCGTACGAGGTGCAGGTCCAGGCCTGCAACTCCGCCGGCCTCTGCGGCGACTGGTCCGGGATCGTCGTCAGCACGACCCCATATCAGCTCAATCAGCCCGTTGGACTCGACGTCGAGCCGCGGCCCCTACGGCAGGTCCGGCTAACGTGGATACTGAGCGAGGACCCAAATAGCGACGTTGGAGACGCGGACTATGACACTGTTTACCGGGTGACGGTAACCGCGGCATCCGGATCTGTCCAGACCGTTCAATCCTACGAGCAGTCTCTCGATATCAAACTCGACCGTTTGTTTGTGAACAGGGGATTTGCAGACGAGGACTATTTCGATGTGACTATTATTGCAAGAGATAGTGGAGGCGCTCGAGTCGACAGCGATCCCAGCGACAAAATCAGATTAGTTGACAATCCGCTCCTGCTTTCAGGGGGAAGAGTCAACGGTGCCAGCACCGACGATGGCCAAGCTGTTCTAGAGTGGAACAGAATTCTCCAACTCGGTGGAAACGATGTGGACTCATACACGATTAGATACAGAACACTGGGACACTACAACGCTCTGGGGTCCTTGCCTGCTGACCACTCAAGCGTTGATTGGCCAAACGGAGAAACCTGGCCGTACTACCGCGACTACGACGCTCCTGTCGAGGTCCCTCAACCGGGTTCCGGGGTAACTGTGTCAGAGACAGTTACAGGTCTTGAGAAAGGAGAGATTCACGCTTTCCAGCTGAACTATAAGTACGAACCGGCCCCTGTCGGACTGAATGTGTTTTCCGTGCGATATGCATACGTTTGGCCATCAGACGACTTCCCTGGGAACGGAGAACGAGTCGCCACCTACACTTTCTTCGGACACCACAAGAACCGGACATTCGAGTACATCATCTGCAAGAATAAATTCCCGGACGACGCTGGCACACCGTCAATCGACGAGCAAGTACAGTGGATCGCCGCGATCGATCACGCCTTCGCACAGTGGCAGTCCGCTACCGATGGGTTCGTGACTCTTCAACGTGTTCCCAACGGACAGTGCGCTGGTGAGAACGGTGGAACGATCGAACAGTTTATTGAGCAGGACGATGACAAGAACGAAGTGAGACTGTTCGACCTGTCGACTACAACGATTTACTCATTCAGAGAAATCAAGTCAGACGCGTTCAAGGTTTGTGTTGACGAGCGGCCGGCCTGCGTGACGTCTTTCACGGGCTACGCCGGCGTTAAGTTTCCTAAGTCCGCAAGGCTCGCGATAGTTCGCATCGTCCAGAGCTACTTGGACGGGGATCTGTTCCTCTGGTCGGCTCAGTTGCAGGTGATTCGCCTCCTCAACTTACACGGCTGGGGAAAGAGCGGTGAGGCGACAGACGAAATCGTTAGCGTGGATATAAGTCTAGATAAAGCGGTGTTCGACAGAGTCCCGAGTACACCATCTAGCGTTGTTTTCAATACGTGCTTCGACGGTAGCGACCCCAGGCCAAGCGACGACGACCGGTTCCGTGATCCCTATTACCGCTACGCTACTATCCTACATGAGGCAGGGCATGCTCTGGGACTTTCCGACGTCGTCTATCCGATCACTGGCCCTCAGCCCGATACTGCCGCGCACCCGACGATACCAACCTCAGTGATGAACTACGACGGCGATGCCAGTGAACGCTTCCCCGGTTGGCCAAATTCCGGCTACGACGAACCAGACTGTTATCCACATCCATTCGATCTCATGGCGATTCGCGCCCTGTACGAGTTCGTTCCAAAGGACCCATAGGCATTCTCGGTTCGATCAAAGATCCCAAATTGGAGGTTTGATTCTGATTCAGAATTCTCCCCCTTTTGGAATGTAAGTGAACTGAGTTAGTTGCAGGAAGGGGTTGCATTGAAATCCAGAGTCCATCACTTGCACATCATCTTACCTATACTCCTTCCACTTTCATCGTTCCTTATATTTGGCCTACCCTGTGGACTGGGATATGAGCCAGACACGAGGATTTGGGGAGGGACTCTCGCACTTGCCGAACGTGGGCTGGCGCCTCATTGGTCCCCTGACGGGGAACGTATCGTCTTCACCCGAGACGTGGGGAAGAGAGACAACGGAGTATTCGAGGATGGCTCTCTGTACATCGCACGAGCAGACGGATCGAGCGTGGATAGGATCACCGGTGGCAGTGGAAAGTATCACGTCGACTACTCCCCTGAGGTCTCCCCGGATGGAAGCCGGCTAGTATACGTCACAACCCGACACCTGACCAAGCGTCGCCCTGACCTAGGAGTGACGCGGAACTTCGAGATCGAGACTTCAGACCTTGACGGTTCCGCCAGACGCCGGCTGACCAACAACGTGGATGCTGACATGGCCCCCACCTGGTCGCCCGACGGGATGAGGATTGCATTCCTCAAAATTGACGCACGGGTGTCGGTCGAACATCCTGTGGACGGTGGGGTTTATACGATGGAGGCAGATGGCTCCGAAACGCGGCGGCTGTTGGCGTTTCCAACTGACACCTGGGACTCCGGTCCCAAATCCGCGAACTGGGGGTGGGCTGGTGGGCCAAAGTGGTCTCCTGACGGGAATATGCTTGCGTTCCCGTTGGCTGCAGACGAGATTGCTGAAGGCGATCAACAGCACCTTGGGAGGATCCTTAAGACTGCAATCTACTCTGGCTCAGTCGATGGTTCCAGTCTCAGACGCCTAATTGCGGCGCCAACTGACGGAACGCAATCGGTCCTCGGACCGATTGCGTGGTCCCCCGACTCGAAGTCGATTGCGTTCCTACGGTACGACAGAGAAGGTGTGAGATTGCTCACGATGTTCCCTGACGGGTCCGATCTAAAGGAAGTGGCGACAGCGCCGTTTCGCTTTCCGTCAGATTTGTACATTGGAGGTAGTATTGATTGGTCTCCAGACAGTATCCACATCCTCTTCGGATTCGGGAGCGAAAACGCCTCACGACGCGGGAATATGTACGTTGTGAATGTGGACGGATCGGATCTGCGGAGGGTCGGTGACACAACTTACGGATCCTGGTCACCTGATGGATCGCGAATCGCCGTCTTGGGTCCCGACGGTTGGGGTCCCGGGCTAAGACTGTCCACAATGGCGCCTGACGGGTCGGATGTCCAAAGAGTCGCACGAATTAGAAATGATGGCCGCGCCTTTCCGGCAAACCCGAAATGATGGCTCAATTGTCGGGGTCGATCATCCCTGAGGCCACTCACCCAGACCCTCAAACTACCCGTAACCACAGATTGCGAGCTGGAGTCGCTCCTGAGAATGAAAATGAAAACTCGCAGATCGGCAAGTTTACACACTTTAGTACAAGATGCGTGACGAAGTGATGCGAACGATCGGAACACTGCTCTGTTTGATGGCCGCCATCGTTGTGGTGAGCATGCAAATATCGCGTTTTGCCAACGAACAGAGTCCGGTCAATCTCGCGGATGAAGTCGACGAGTCCGATCCAAAACCTTCAACGTTCCGCAATGGAAAGGGAGTAAGATAGTTTGCATGAAGGAGTTCAATTGAAGTTCAGAGTCCATCAACTGCAGATCATCTTCCTCCTCCTCCCACTATCCACGCTCTCGGGATTTGACTTGTTCTGTGGACTGGGATACAAGCCGGCAACGGAGACGTGGGGGGGAACCCTCCGACATGCCAACCGTGGGCCGGGGCCGCATTGGTCGCCCGATGGGGAACGTATCGTCTTCACCCGAGACGTGGGGAAGAGAGACAACGGAGTATTCGACGACGGCTCTCTGTACATCGCACGAGCAGATGGATCGAGCGCCGAGAGGATCACCGGTGGCAGTGGAAAGTATCACGTCGACTACTCCCCTGAGATCTCCCCGGATGGAAGCCGGCTCGTATACGCCACGTCACGACACCGGACCAAGCTTCGCCCTGACCTAGGAGTGACGCAAAACTTCGAGATCGAGACTTCAGACCTCGACGGGTCCGACAGGAGGCGGCTCACGAACGACGAGGATATTGACACGGCGCCCACATGGTCGCCCGACGGCAACAAGATCGCGTTCCTGAAGATTGACGCACCGGTTTCGGGCGAACACTCCCAGGACGGTGGAATCTATACGATGGCGGCCGACGGCACGGAAGTTCGCAGGCTGTTCGCGTTTCCAACAGACCCTAGGGACACTGGCCCTCGCAGGACGATTTGGGGGTGGACTGACGGACCAAAGTGGTCTCCAGACGGGGAGGTGCTCGCATTCCCGTTAGCAGCACACGAACTGGCCGAAGGCGATGAACAGCACCTTGGGAGGGTTAGACGCACCGCGATCTACACTGTATCCGCCGATGGTTCGAGCGTGAGCCGGCTAATAGCGGCACGAACTGAGGGAACAACATCGGTCCTAGGGCCCATAGCGTGGTCGTCGGACTCGATGTCAATTGCGTTCCTACGTAAAGACACAGAAGGCGTGACATTGCTCACAATTCAGCCCGACGGGTCCGATCTGAAAGAAGTGGCGACAGCGCCGTTTTTGTATGTCACTGAAGGATATGTTGGAGGGAGTATTGATTGGTCACGAGACGGCTCACGGATCCTGTTCGGATTCGGGAGCGAAAACGCCTCACGACGCGGGAATATGTACGTTGTGAATGCGGACGGATCAGATCTGCGAAGGGTCGGTGACGGAACCTACTGCTCTTGGTCACCCGATGGATCGCGGATCGCGGTCCTTGGTCCGGGCAACGGATTGAGATTGTCCACAATGGCGCCTGACGGGTCGGATGTCCAAAGAGTCGCACGAATTAGAAATGATGGCCGCGCCTTTCCGGCAAACCCCAAATGATGGCTCAATTGTCGGGGTCGATCATCCCTGAGGACACTCACCCAGACCCTCAAACTACCCGTAACCACAGATTGCGAGCTGGAGTCGCTCCTGAGATTGAAAGAGAAAACTGGCAGATCGGCAAGTCTACACACTTTCGGACAGTGCGCCGGTGAGAACGGTGGGACAATGGAGCAGTTTATTGAGCAGGACGATGACAAGAACGAAGTGAGGTTGTTCGACCTGTCGACTACAACGATTTACTCATTCAGAGAACTCAAGTCAGACGCGTTCAAGGTTTGCGTCGCCGAGCGGCCAGCTTGCGTTACGTCATTCACGGGCTACGCCGGCGTTGAGTTTCCTAAGTACGCAAGGCTCGCGATAGCTCGCATTGTGCAGAGGTACCTGGACGGGGATATTTCCCTAAGGTCGGCCCAGTATCAAGTTGTACTCGAGCTGAACATTCAAGGCTCGGGAAGTAGCCGTCAGGCGAGCAACACTATTCGCGGAGTGGACGTGAACCTGAACAAAAAGAATTTCGATGTCGTACCACCGGTGCCAAGCAATGTGGTGTTCAATACGTGCATAGACGGTACTGATCCGAAACCAGTTGACGACGATGAGGGTGAAAAATACTTCGAATACGCTACCATCCTACATGAGGCAGGGCATGCGTTAGGGCTGTCCAACGTGGACTATCCTATCACTGGAACGCAGCCCGATACTGCCTCTCATCCTACGATACCAACCTCAGTGATGAACTATGACGAAGATGCGCGTGACCGGTTCCCCGGTTGGCCAAATGCCGGCTACGAGGAACCAGACTGTTATCCTCATCCGTTCGATCTCATGGCGATTCGCGCCCTGTACGAGTTCGTTCCAAAGGACCCATAGGCAATTCTCGGTTCGATCAAAGAGTACGAGATTGGAGGTTCGGTTCTGATCCAGAACGCTCACGCTTTTGGAATGTAAGTGGACTGAGATAGCTGCATGAAGGAGTTCAATTGAAGTTCAGAGTCCATCAACTGCAGATCATCTTCCTCCTCCTCCCACTATCCACGCTCTCGGGATTCGACTTGTTCTGTGGACTGGGATACAAGCCGGCAACGGAGACGTGGGGAGGGACCCTCGCACATGCCAACCGTGGGCCGGGGCCGCATTGGTCGCCCGATGGGGAACGTATCGTCTTCACCCGAGACGTGGGGAAGAGAGACAACGGAGTATTCGAGGACGGCTCTCTGTACATCGCACGAGCAGATGGATCGAGCGCCGAGAGGATCACCGGTGGCAGTGGAAAGTATCACGTCGACTACTCCCCTGAGATCTCCCCGGATGGAAGCCGGCTCGTATACGCCACGTCACGACACCGGACCAAGCGTCGATCCGGCCATGGAGTGACGCAAAACTTCGAAATCGAGACTTCAGACCTCGACGGGTCCGACAGGAGGCGGCTCACGAACAACGTGGATATTGACACGGCGCCCACATGGTCGCCCGACGGCAATAAGATCGCGTTCCTGAAGATTGACGAACCGGTTTCGGGCGAACACTCCCAGGACGGTGGAATCTATACGATGGCGGCCGACGGCACGGAAGCTCGCAGGCTGTTCGCGTTTCCAACAGACCCCTGGGACTCCGGTCCCTACTTTTCACGACGATTTGGGAGTGGGCTGACGGGCCAAAGTGGTCTCCCGACGGGGAGATGCTTGCATTCCCGTTAGCAGCAAACGAACTGGCCGAAGGCGATGAACTGCACCTTGGGAGGGTTAGACGCACCGCGATCTACACTGTATCCGCCGATGGTTCGAGCGTGAGCCGGCTAATAGCGGCACGAACTGAGGGAACAAGATCGGTCCTAGGGCCCATAGCGTGGTCGTCGGACTCGCGGTCAATTGCGTTCCTACGTAAAGACACAGAAGGCGTGACATTGCTCACAATTCAGCCCGACGGGTCCGATCTGAAAGAAGTGGCGACAGCGCCGTTTTTGTATTCACTGAAGGATATGTTGGAGGGAGTATTGATTGGTCACCAGACGGCTCACGGATCCTGTTCGGATTCGGGAGCGAAAACGCCTCACGACGCGGGAATATGTACGTAGTGAATGCGGACGGATCGGATCTGCGGAGGGTCGGTGACGGAACCTACTGCTCTTGGTCACCCGATGGATCGCGGATCGCGGTCCTTGGTCCGGGCAACGGATTGAGATTGTCCACAATGGCGCCTGACGGGTCGGATGTCCAAAGAGTCGCACGAATTAGAAATGATGGCCGCGCCTTTCCGGCAAACCCGAAATGATGGCTCAATTGTCGGGGTCGATCATCCCTGAGGACACTCACCCAGACCCTCAAACTACCCGTAACCACAGATTGCGAGCTGGAGTCGCTCCTGAGATTGAAAAAGAAAACTGGCAGATCGGCAAGTCTACACACTTTAGTACAAGATGCGTAACGAAGTGATGCGAACGATCGGAACACTGCTCTGTTTGATGGCCGCCATCGTTGTGGTGAGTATGCAAATATCGCGTTTTGCCAACGAACAGAATCCGGTCAATCTCGCGGATGAAGTCGACGATTCTAACACGGTTCTCAACGACGGCCTTCCTACGATTGAGCCTCAGACGACAAGTCCCAGTGTCGATTCGGTCACTACAGCTGTTACCGACGGCGGCGCGCGGACCGGTCCTCAGACTGATGTGAGTGTGAGAAACGACACCGGGTCTTCGTCCGGCCAATACGCTCAATCTGCAGGCCCTGACGACTCGCCTCCCAGTAGCGACGATACGGCAACGTAATATCCCGGCGTCTCTGCAGAGCAAGTAGCTGAGGAGTCCGTCTCGAGTGTTCCCGCGCCCTGCCTGAACGGAGATTGCACAAGACGCCCAACCCAGATCCCCCGCTTAACGATTGAGACGCGACTTCGGTGGGTGCGGGCGGTTCGCGAACCGCCCCTACGTACGAACTGCGATTAGGCGGTGGATTCTGGTCCAATGAGCGGACTTGACCTGTTCTCAGGTCCAATCGGCGGATCGGCCGGCGTACAGGGCGAAACGGCCTCCGTAGAAGAGGTGCTTGAAAGGGGACTGGATCTTGCCGAAGAGTCTCCAGTGCACCTCGTCTTCCGAGGAACGGTCCAGCCGGACACCGTCAGATGCCAGTGGCGTGACGTCGCCCGTCTGGTTGACAGGACGGACAGACGGTGTGACAGTATCCGTGATCAGATTCAGCGTCTAAGGGGGCCAGTTTGACCACTCTCGCAGACATCCTTGACCGGCGTCCGGCCGAAGACGCTTCTATCGTAGTTCCTGACGGGCCAACCGTGGACTACGGTGGGCTGAGGGATGAAGTCGAAAGGGTCGCGGAGACGCTGGCGGCCGCCGGCGTCAAGCCAGGTAGGGCTGTCTCGATCGTCCTGGCGAATGGGCTCGAATTCATCGTCACGTTCCTTGCGGTCACGAGGGCTGGGGCGATCTCCGCGCCGCTAAACCCGGCGTACACGGTCCGACGAGTTCAGGTTCTTCATGGAGGACGCGGACTCGCAACTGGTCAATCCTTCCGCCCGGGGCCTCACCCTGGGCGCGACGCCGCCGGATCAGCTCGGTATCCGAGACGATCGACGCCTCGCTGGATGACGCCGGACGCCTCGTACTTGAGCGGAGAGGATGTCAAGCTGACTGCGAGGCGCGACGTCGCCAGGGCCGTCGCCGGAGGACGTTGCACTGTTCCTCCACACTTCGGGGACCACCAGCAGGCCGAAAGGAGTTCCGCTGACCCACGGAAACCTCGTCGCGTCGCTCAACAACATCGCGGCGACCTACGAGCTTACTCCGGACGACACATCACTGATCGTTATGCCGCTGTTTCACGTGCACGGTCTGATCGGCGCAGCGCTGTCAACGCTGCTAACCGGGGGACGAGTCGTCATCCCTCCGAGGTTTAGCGCGAGCCGGTTCTGGGACGATCAGAGATCTTACGGTGCGACCTGGTACTCAGCGGTCCCGACGATCCACCAGATACTCCTGATGCGGGCCGACTCCGACGGTGCACCTGCAGAGAGTTTCCGGTTCATACGATCCTGCTCGGCCGCGCTCGCCCCGTCAGTATTCGGTGATCTCGAAACCCGCTTCGGTGCGCCTGTACTCGAGGCTTACGGGATGACAGAAGCTTCGCATCAGATGTCGTCCAATCAATTACCCCCGGGCCAGCGCGCCCCGGGCACGGTCGGCACAGGGACTGGGGTGGAAATCTCGATCATGGACGAGGCCGGCGTCCTGCTTGGGCTGGACACGAGTGGCGAGGTCGTGATCCGCGGGCCGAACGTCACCCACGGCTACCACAATAATCCCGAGGCGAACGCGGAGGCGTTCACCAATGGCTGGTTCCGCACAGGAGACCAGGGATTCCTCGACGACGGCAGAGTACTCACACTCACCGGGCGGATCAAGGAGCTGATCAACAGGGGCGGCGAGAAGATCTCGCCACTCGAGGTCGACGCGGTGCTGTTGCAGCATCCGTGTGTTGCGGAGGCCGTCTGCTTCGGGGTCCCAGACGTGAAGTACGGAGAGGCCGTGCAGGCCGCGGTGGTGCTGTCGAGCGAGGGGTCGGAGGCCGAGATTCGATCGTTTTGCGGTGGCCATCTCGCGGAGTTCAAGGTCCCGGACAGGGTCTACCTGGTCGACTCGCTGCCCCGTACCGCGACGGGGAAGATACAGCGGCGTCACGTTGCGGCGGAGTTTGCGGAGACGGGCTAGGCCGCCCGACCCCGATGCGGGCAGGATACGCCACGGCGCACAAGTGCCCGCGCTCCCAGTGGGGCGCGCGCTCCCAGTGGGGCGGCGGAGTTTGCGGAGACGGGCTAGGCCGCACCGCCCCGGTGCGCGCAGGATGCGCCACGGCGCACAAGTGCCCGCGCTCCCAGTGCAAAGGGTGCAATTCTTGGCGAGCCTAATCGGTCGCATGGTATAATCCGGCTGTTACTGGGCCGTGGGGATATAGCTCAATTGGGAGAGCGCGGCGTTCGCAATGCCGAGGTTGGGGGTTCGAGCCCCCCTATCTCCACCACCCTCCTTCCCTCTACCGCCGTTCGGACGCGCCTTTGAAGCTTAACACGCCGCGACACATCCGCCGGACGGTGGACATCCCCCACCTGGCCGCTCTTAAGCACCGCGACTACCGGTTCACCTGGACGGCCAACATGTGCTCCGGCGCTGCGATGTGGACGTTCATCGTCGCCGTGTCGTGGCTGGTGCTCCAGGAGTCGGACAAGTCCAGCTGGGTCGGCATCATCACGTTCGCGTCAATGCTGCCGTTTCTCCTGGTGTCACCGATCGGCGGTTTGCTCGCCGATCGATTCGACCGACGCAACATGGCGGTTGTCACTTTCGTTGGAAGTGCAGCTGTGACAGGGCTGGTCGCAGCCATGGCGATCAGCGGTGTCCTCGAGCTCTGGCACCTGGCCGTCCTGGCCTTTGTCGGCGGATCGCTCAGGTCCATGCAGGAGCCCGCGATGGCGTCTCTGATCCCGAACCAGGTGCCGCGCGAGGACCTGCTGAACGCGATCACGCTGAATGCCGCTACACGGCACGGAGCGCGGTTCTTCGGGCTTATTATCGCGTCGCCGCTCCTCGCGGTCGACTTTGTCGGAGTCAACGGTGTCCTGGTGCTGAGCACCGCGTTTCAGGTGCTCGGGACCGTGTTCTTGCTCATCACACGGACCAAGTCGAAGGGTGAAGCCGTCCCTCGACACGGCCTGGCTAGAAGCATGGCCGACGGACTGGTCTACATCTACACGAACAAGATGATCGCAATCTTTGTGATGTTGGTCGCGTTTCACTGCGCCCTCGTGATGTCGTTCGAGTCGATTCTCCCCGTCTTCTCGAGGAACCAGCTTGGCGCCCTGGACGGCTCGATCCTGGGCTACCTCGTGATGGGTTTCGGAGCGGGGTCGCTTGTCGGAACGATCCTGATGGCCGGAGTCAGGGACGAGCGGCAGAAGGGCCAGTGGCTGCTATGGACAGGGGTGTTCAGCGGCGTGACCCCGGTCACGCTGGCGTTCACCCCGATCGTTCCGGAGGGAGGACTCGATCCTGCGATCCTGATATTGAGTCCGGCTGTCGTCCTGGCCATCATCGCGTCAGCGGGAATGGGCGCGTCGCAGTCGACGTTCATGGCACTCACAAACACCTACGTCCAGACCATCGCGCCCGACAGGCTCAGAGGACGGATATCCAGCCTCTACATCCTGCACGCGGGGGGCATCATGGCGTTTGCGAACCTGGGGTACGGATTCATTGCAGACGCCTTCTCGTCGCCGCCGATCCTGTACGTGTCAGGCGTGCTGTTCCTCGTATTCCTGCTGGCGATCGGCACCGGACAGTCTGACCTGAGACGACTCTACGCAACAGGCAGAGTCGCCACCGCATGATCGAGGATTAAGATTGACAGTTCGCAAGGCGGTCATTCCCGTTGCTGGGTTCGGCACGAGGTTCCTGCCAGCAAGCCGGTCGGTCCCGAAGAACGTCCTCCCGGTCTTTGATCGACCATCGATTCACTTCAGCGTCGAAGAGGCGGCGCGGGCCGGGATTGAGCACATCATCTTCATCGTGTCGCGTAACCAGGAGGCTGTTCCGCGTTACTTCGAACCCATTCCCGATCTGGAACGGGCGCTGCAGTCCCGAGGAAACGATGCGAAGTTGGATGAGGCGAGGCACATTTCGCGGATGGCGGACATCCGATGCGTCACACAGGATGAGCAGAAAGGGTTGGGGCACGCCGTCCTCATGGCGCGTGACGCGGTCGGCGATGAGCCGTTCGCGGTATTCCTGCCCGACGACGTGATCTGGGGGGATCAGCCCACGATCGGCGGACTGATCGAGACGCACCAGAACACCGGCGCGAACGTACTGGCCGTCAAAGAGGTGGATGACGCGGCGGTCCCGAATCTCGGCATCGTTGACATCGAGGATGCGGAGGCCCAGAGCGCAAGAATCAGAGGCCTGGTCGAGAAGCCCCGGCTCGAGGACGCCCCGTCGAACCTCGCGATCATCGGGCGCTACGTTCTACGGCCGGAGATCTTCGAGACCCTGGAGCGTGTTCCCCCTGGGGCGCTGGGGGAGATTCAGCTCACGGACGCGATCGCCGCGCACATCGACCATCCGGGGGTCTACGGGTATCGCTTCGCGGGCGAGCACTACGACGTCGGTACACCGCTCGGAATGCTCAAGGCCTCGGTCGCGGCCGCGCTGAAGCGGGACGACCTCGCGCCGGAGCTCCGTGAGTGGCTTCGGGAGGCGGTCGAAACAGAAAGGAACTGAGACGACTAAAGAAGGCCGGCAGATCTTCTTCGGGATTGTTAAGCTGGGCGACATCGTCGCCGAGAACCCGGCGCCCGGATGGACTCTCCCTACAGGGACGGTCGGGTGGCGCGTGGGATTTCGTTCCGTCCTATAGGATGTCGTCGAGGTTCAGAGTCAAGCCCGGAAGCGTTGGGGAAGTCAATTCTTGGCCCTCTCCGTAGATGCCTACTAGCTCGTATCCCTGATCAGCTAGCAGCAGGACGGTCACCGTTCCAGGCTCGGGGTCGACAAGCCAATACTCTCCGACTCCGTACCGGGCATAGAGAGCCCGCTTAACGTTCCTGTCGCGGCCCGAAGAAGACGGCGAAATGATCTCTACGACGAGGTCGGGCGCACCCCGGATGTTGAGTTCTGTAACCAGGTATGCTCGCTCATTTGAAACGAACAGCAGGTCCGGCTGTACGACATCGCTGTCGGAGAGGACAACATCTACCGGAGAGACGAACACTTCGCCAAGTCCCTCCACAGCGACAAACTCGTCAATGAACTTGCTGATTCTTAAGACCAGACGCTGGTGCTGAGTGTTCGGAGCTGGAGCCATACGAATTAGCTCTCCGTCAATGAGTTCGTAGCGCTCGTCGTCAGACGTGGAACGGTAATCTTGATAGGTGAATTTGACCTGAGGGTTAGGAACAGCCATGTTCACTCTCCGTCAGACTTGCGCCCCAGCGTCCCTAGCCCCGACGGCCTACGCCACTTGCAGCCTAGTGGTCCACCACTCTTGAGATGATGGGCGATCTCACCCTCACCCCCGGCCTTCGCCGGGGCAGGCTCTAACCCTCTCCCCCGTATCGAGTACGGGGCAGGCTCTGAGGGAGAGGGGACTGTTGAATTGTTGCCAGTCTATGCTGATAGTCACTTCAATGAAGTTGATCCACTAGTCAAACCCAATGCTACTCCGTCGACAGGCTCTCGTCCAGAATCTCCAGCAAGTCCCTGGCCTGCACCTGGCCTTCGCGGCCGAGCGAGCCGATTCCCTCCTCGAACATCTGGAGGCAGAACGGGCACGAGACGGCGACGGTCTTGGCGTCGGTCTCGAAGAACTGCTCGGTCCTTGCGTGGTTGATCTTCTGGCCCTTGGACTCTTCGATCCACATGTGGCCGCCGCCGGCGCCACAGCAGAACCCGCGCTCGCGACAGCGGCTCATCTCGACCAGATCGACTCCGGGTATCGCTTTCGCAATCTGCCTCGGAGGGTCGTAGATGCCGTTGTGCCTTCCGAGGTAACAGGAGTCGTGGTACGCGATCGTCTCTCTGATCTCAGCGACCGGCTTGATGCGGCCGTCGTCGATCAGCCGGCTTACAAACTCGGTGTAGTGCGCGACCTCGAAGTCCCCTCCGAGGTGGGGGTACTCGTTCCTGATCACGTTGAAGCAGTGCGGGCAGATCGTGACGACCGTTTTCACGTCGTAGGTCTTCATCGTCTGAATGTTCTGCTCCGCCAAGATCTGATACAGGTACTCGTTCCCCATCCGACGAGCGGGATCGCCGGTGCAGGTCTCCTCGTCGCCGAGGATCGCGAAGTCGACCCCTGCCCTCTTCAGTACCGATACCATCGACCGGGCAATGCTCTGGCTCCGCTGTTCGAGCGCTGCCGTGCACCCGACCCAGAAAAGGACTCCGGCCTCTGGGTGCTCGGCGAGCGTGGGAACGTCCAGGCCCTGGGCCCAATCAGTCCGGGAATAGGTTGTGCCGCGCCAGGGATGGCCTCGCTGCTCCATGCTCAGAAGCGCGTTCATGGCGGTGTCCGGCATCGACGCCTGCTCCATGACCAGGAACCGGCGCATGTCCACGATCGAATCGACGTGCTCGACGCCGACGGGGCACTCCTGGATGCACGCACCGCAGGTGACGCAGTCCCAGAGCGCCTCTTCGGGGACCCAGTTGCCGATCAGTGGCTTCGATTCCTGAGCATCCTCTCCGGCTGCGACGCCGGGGCCGAACTCTAGTACGTGCTCCTTCATGTTCTCGACGATGTGCATCGGCGAGAGGATCTTCCCCGTGATGTTCGCGGGGCAGATGTCGGAGCAACGGCCGCACACTGCGCAAGAGTACCCGTCGAGGAGTTCCTTCCACGTGAAGTCCTGGATTCGGCTGGCGCCGAAGACCTCCGCGGTCTCCAGGTCAGTCGGCGTCGGCAGGGTTCCCCTCGGCTCAAGCTTTCGTGTGACGAAGCTGATCGGCGCGGCGACGAGGTGCATGTGCTTCGAGAGCGGGATATAGATCGAGAACCCTAGGATGATCGCGAGGTGGAGCCACCAGAACAGGGACTGAAGTGCGCTCGCGAGCGATCCATCGACGCCTGCCGAGGCGAACGCCTCACCGATCGGCCTTCCGATCAGGGCGTCCGCGTGCGGTCCCTCTCCCCCGGCCGCCACGTAGAACGCCTCGGTCAACAATGTGAACAGCATCAGCGACGCGATCAGCAACAGTATGATGGCCGCCTCGGCATTCTGCGTCAGGTCGTAGCTCAGCCTTCGCGGCTTCGCTCCCCAGCGGCGGACGGCTGCCCAGAGAAGGACCACCAGAAATACGACCGCCAGCACATCCAGGTAAGCGGTGAAGACACGGACACCAGAGTCCGTGAGGACCGTCTCGGAAAACTCCGGCCAGATCGCGTCCCCGAAGATGTAGAGGACGTAGCTGGTCGTGAACGACAGGAAACCCCAGAAGATGAAGAAGTGAGCAAGGCCCGCCAAATCGCGCAGTGAAACGCTCTGCAGCACCTTGCTCTGACCGAAGATGTACGGCACCGCTCCGACGATCCTCCGTATCGGCTGGTCGAATCGCACGGGGTCCTTTCCCAGCAGGATCAGTCTGAACACCCGCCGATACACGACGTACCCGGCGACACCAAACGCGAGGAACGTCAGCAGGTAGACCGCGAGCCAGATTGGAATGACACCGAAGGGATCGCCTGGAGGGACCACGGACATTCTCCTGTCGACTGAGCAGGCTGAGAGCTCGCCGGAGTCTAGCACAGATTGATTTGTGTTCTATGGCAGGGACGTCACCTGCCCAGGAGGAGGCTGGCTCCGGCCGTCCCGAGCCATAGTAACACCGTGACGATCATCGGCACGTCGGTGATCATGATCGTTTCCGGGCTCTCTCCGGCATCGCGCGAGTGGACGAGTTGCATGTATCGGAACAGCCCGTATACGACGAACGGTATCGTCAGCATCATCGAGTGGTTGTCTGGGAGGTTTCCGGCGGTGAATGTGTAGAGCGCATAGCTCACCAGCGCTGACGTCGCGACCACGGCGATCATCTGGTCGAGCATCGGCAGCGTGTACGCTCCAAGCGTGTCCCGTTGCCCGACTGCGGACTCCCCTGCGCGCGCCAACTCGCTCCGCCTCTTCGAGAGGGCTATGAACAGCGCACCGAGGCCCGTGCACAGGTACAACCACGGGGAGATCGGGAGGCCGAGGACGGCCGCGCCCGCCAGGACTCGAAGCACGAATCCGGACGCTACGGCGAACACGTCCAGCAGCACGACGTTTTTCACCCAAAGCGAGTACGTGTACTGAATGAGGACGTAAACTAGCACGACCACGCCGAACAGGGTCTCGTACTCGAATGCCGGATAAACAGCTCCGGCGGTGAGTACTATTCCAACGCCGAGAGCGACGTCCGCCCTGAGCCTTCCGGAAGCGACCGGCCTGAACCGTTTCGTCGGATGGGCACGGTCCCGATCCACGTCGAGGGCGTCGTTGAACAGGTACATTCCACCACTGAGGATGCAGAAGTTAAGGAGTGCTATGGCGACGCGCCAAAAGAGGGTCAAGGCTCCTGCGGGGTCTTCCAGCTCCCACGCCTCGTTCAGCGCGAAGAGCAGCGGCAGGAAAACAAGCAGGTTCTTGATCCACTGGCGCGGCCGCATTCCCTCGATCAGCGCCGCTCCAAATCGGGCCGCGCCGACGAGGCGGCCAGCCTGTCGTCGTTCATCCATGGGGCGATGATATTGACATCATCGCCGCCCGGTCAACGACGTTGACACCCCAAAAGGCCGTTGGTTATCATCAGATTAGCAGTCTGCCTGATAGTCTGCTAATCTGATTGAGTAGGAAGAAACAGATCTCAACTAGGAGGTACAAGTAAGGATGGCGACGGAAACTACGGTCTCGTTCAAGCCCCTCGGCAATCGCGTGGTTGTCGAACCCCTTGAGGGCGAGGAGCAGGTGAGCGCCGGCGGGATCTACATCCCCGATACGGCGAAGGAGAAGCCCCAAGAGGGTGTCGTTGTAGCAGCAGGCCCTGGCAGGCTCTCGGACGACGGCACTCGCGTCCCCATGGAAGTCGAGGTCGGTGACACGGTCATCTACTCGAAGTACGCAGGAACCGAGTATAAGGAGGGCGAGATCGAATACCTGGTCCTCCGTGAGGACGACATTCTCTTCAAGAAGTAGCTCATCAAGTCTCAAGAAGGAGGACTGGACACGAATGGCTAAAAAGCTTAAGTTCAGCGAGGAAGCAAGGGCCGCGATGAAACGCGGCATCGACATCATGGCCGAAACAGTCGGGGTAACCCTCGGCCCGCGAGGCCGAAACGTAGTACTCGACAAGAAGTTCGGCCCGCCACAGGTCTGCTCTGACGGCGTCACGATCGCAAAGGAGATCGAGCTCGAGGACGCGTTCGAGAACATGGGCGCCCAGCTTCTCAAAGAGGCGGCCAGCAAGACCAACGACGTCGCCGGCGACGGCACCACCACCGCGACCGTCCTGGCACAGGCGATCATCCACGAGGGATTCAAGAACATCGCAGCCGGCGCGAACCCCATGGCGCTTAAGCGAGGCATCGAGAAGGGCGTCGGAGCCATGCGCGACGCTGTCGAAGAGATGTCCACACCGGTCGAGGGCCGAATGCAGATCGCGCAGGTCGCGTCCCTGTCGGCCCACGACGATGAGATGGGCGAGCTTATCGCCGACGTCATGGAGAAGGTCGGCAAGGATGGCGTGATCACTGTCGAAGAGTCTAAAGGTCTCTCCTACGAGCAGGAGTTCGTAGAGGGAATGCAGATCGACCGCGGCTACATCTCTCCATATTTCATCACCGACCAAGACAGGATGGAGGCGTCGATCGAGGACCCGTACATCCTCATCACGGACAAGAAGATCTCCGCTGTGTCCGACGTGCTGCCGGCGCTCGAGAAGATCCTCCAGGTGGGCAAGAACGTTGTAGTCGTCGCCGAGGACATCGAGGGGGAGGCGCTGGCCACCCTCGTAGTCAACAAGCTCCGCGGCACGCTTAACTGCGTCGCCGTCAAGGCCCCCGGCTTCGGCGACCGTCGCAAGGCGATGCTCGAAGACATGGCCATTCTCACCGGCGGCCAGGTCATCAGCGAGGAAGTCGGCCGCAAGCTCGACTCCGTCACCGTCGAGGACCTCGGCCGAGCGCGCCGAATCGTCGCCTCCAAGGAGGAGACCACCTTCGTGGACGGCGCGGGCTCCGAGGACGGGATTTCGGGACGGATCAACCAGATCAAGGCGCAGGTCGACGAGACCACCTCCGACTTCGACCGCGAGAAGCTCCAGGAGCGTCTCGCGAAGCTGTCCGGCGGAGTCGCCATCATCAAGGTCGGCGCTGCGACAGAGGTCGAGCTCAAGGAAAAGAAGAACCGGGTCGAGGACGCCCTGTCCGCCACCCGGGCTGCTGTCGAAGAGGGTATCGTCCCCGGGGGCGGGCTGGCCGTGCTTCGCGCCAGTACCTCTCTCGATTCGCTCAACCTCTCAGGCGATGAGGCCACGGGGGCGACGATCCTGAGGACCGCGCTTCAACGGCCGCTCAAGCTCATCTCCGAGAACACCGGCGTCTCTGGCGAGGTCATACTTGCCGACAGCCTCGAGAGCGAAGGCGACTGGGGCTACGACGCCGAGGACGGCGAGTTCTGCCACCTCCTCGAGAAGGGCATCATGGACCCGGCGAAGGTAACCCGCGCCGCCATCGAGAACGCATCCTCGGTCGCCGCGATGGTCTTGACCACCGAGTCCCTGATCACCGACGTCCCCGAGCCGGCCAGCCCAACCCCCGCAATGCCTCCAATGGACTACTAGTCCGCTAGGGACAAAGTAGACAACCCGCAGGGGCGGGCCCGGTGCCCGCCCCTGTTCTTGGAACGCGAAGAAATCGCGTGAACCTTCCCACATGTGCAACGGAAATGGACTGGGCTCCCATCTGTTTCAAGGGACCAAGCCATCCGTTCGTCCTGAGCACTTCGACAGGCTCAGTACAGGCTCCGTCGAAGGACGAAGCTGCCAGCCAGACCCCGTTCGTCCCGAGTACTTCGACAGGCTCAGTACAGGCTTTGTCGAAGGACGAAGCTGCCAGCCAGTCCCCGTTCGTCCCGAGTACTTCGACAGGCTCAGTACAGGCTTTGTCGAAGGACGAAGCTGCCAGACAGTCCCCGTTCGTCCTGAGCCTGTCCAAGGACGAAGCTGGCAGACAGATCCCGTTCGTCCCGAGTACTGACAGGCTCAGTACAGGCTTTGTCGAAGGACGAAGCTGCCAGACAGTCCCCGTTCGTCCTGAGCCTGTCCAAGGACGAAGCTGGCAGACAGATCCCGTTCGTCCTGAGCCCGTCGAAGGACGAAGCTGCCAGACAGTCCCCGTTCGTCCTGAGCCCGTCGAAGGACGAAGCTGCCAGCAGTCCCCGTTCGTCCCGAGTACTTCGACAGGCTCAGTACAGGCTTTGTCGAAGGACGAAGCTGCCAGCAGTCCCCGTTCGTCCTGAGCCCGTCGAAGGACGAAGCTGCCAGCAGTCCCCGTTCGTCCTCGTCGAAGGACGAAGCTGCCAGCAGTCCCCGTTCGTCCTGAGCTGTCGAAGGACGAAGCTGCCACAGTCCCCGTTCGTCCTGAGCCCGTCGAAGGACGAAGCTGCCAGCAGTCCCCGTTCGTCCTGAGCCCGTCGAAGGACGAAGCTGCCAGCAGTCCCCGTTCGTCCTGAGCCCGTCGAAGGACGAAGCTGCCAGCAGTCCCCGTTCGTCCTGAGCCCGTCGAAGGACGAAGCTGCCAGCAGTCCCCCGTTGAGCCCGTCGAAGGACGAAGCTGCCAGCAGTCCCCGTTCGTCCTCGAAGGAAGCTGCCAGCAGTCCCCGTTCGTCCTGAGCCCGTCGAAGGACGAAGCTGCCAGCAGTCCCCGTTCGTCCTGAGCCCGTCGAAGGACGAGGCCAGCAGTCCCCGTTCGCTGAGCCCGTCGAAGGACGAAGCTGCCAGCAGTCCCCGTTCGTCCTGAGCCCGTCGAAGGACGAAGCTGCCAGCAGTCCCCGTTCGTCCTGAGCCCGTCGAAGGACGAAGCTGCCAGCAGTCCCCGTTCGTCCTGAGCCCGTCGAAGGACGAAGCTGCCAGCAGTCCCCGTTCGTCCTGAGCCCGTCGAAGGACGAAGCTGCCAGCAGTCCCCGTCGAAGGACGAAGCTGCCAGCAGTCCCCGTTCGTCCTGAGCCCGTCGAAGGACGAAGCTGCCAGCAGTCCCCGTTCGTCCTGAGCCCGTCGAAGGACGAAGCTGCCAGCCGACGTCGTATAATCTGAACATCTTGATGACGTCTTTCCATGTCTACATACTTCGTTGCTCGGACGGCTCATATTACACAGGTCACACCGAGGATCTGGAATCGAGACTGGCTGCACACCACCGAGGGTTCATCAAGGGCTATACGGTCAATCGGAGGCCAGTTCGCCTCGTCTACTCCTACGAGTTCGCCGACAGGGCAGACGCCCTGGAGATGGAGCGGAGGATCAAGGGTTGGACCAGGCGGAAGAAGGAAGCCCTGATCAGAGGCGACTGGGCTGAACTACGACGACTCTCGAGGGGCGGCCGGGCCCTAGACGGAGAGGGTCTTGTCCCTTACTAAAGGACTCGACCGAGCAGAACGCGCTTCGTCCTTCGACGGGTTCAGAGCCTGCCCCGGACCTGATCCGGCGACGAACGGAGACCCACGGCATCCACCACGGCGCCTGACCTTCGACCGGCTGGGGGCGAACGGAGACACATCGCATCGAGCTGAGTGCACTTCGTCCTTCGACGGGCTCAGGACGAACGGAGGGAGAAGGCATCTACCACGGAACCTGTCCTTCGACGGGCTGGGGACGAACTGAGACACATCGCATCGAGCTGAGTGCTCTTCGTCCTTCGACGGGCTCAGGACGAACGGAGGGAGAAGGCATCTACCACGGAGCCTGTCCTTCGACCGGCTGGGGACGAACGGAGGGAGAAGGCATCTACCACGGAGCCTGACCTTCGACGGGCTCAGAGCCTGCTCCGGACCCGATCCGGGGACGAACGGAGGGAGAAGGCATCTACCACGGAACCTGACCTTCGACGAAACCTGTACTGCACTCGTCGAGTTCCTCAGGACGAAAGGAGGGCGGCGCGCGCTAGGAAACGGATGCGCGAGTCGGGTCTTGAACAGAACACTCAGAGGTACAGATGACATATAAGCACGGGAGCCGCCGACCATCCGGCAGACCGAGAGAGTGCGAGTTGTTGGACTTACAGTCCAAGATCGAAGTGGATCATACTCTGTGTCTATCGTTGTCCTTGACATGCTAGCCCTACAGCATATACCATCTGAACTGTTGAACAACTGAATACTCGTGGCTCTTATCCAGAGAGGCGGAGGGACCGGCCCCTTGATGCCCGGCAACCTGTCGCGGTGTTGACTCACCCGACACAGGTGCCAATTCCGGCGAGCGCTGAAGCGTTCGAGAGATGAGAGCGGTAGCGAACCTACCGAAAGACTTCTCTCACGCTGAGGAGTCTTTTTTTGGTTATCTGGAGGTGCTTCGTCCTTCGACAGAGCCTGTACTGAGCCTGTCGAAGTGCTCAGGACGAACGGGCTGCCCGTTGCGCGCGACAGGACGAATGTATGGTTGGGACAGATCAATTGAAATCGATAGCTCCAGAATTCAGCCCCCTCGTTTGGATGGGGGACTCGTTGAGGATTCTCGATCAACGCCGATTGCCGCACGAGGAGGCGTGGCTTGAGACATCCGACTATGCCACAGTCGTCGACTCGATTCGCAACATGGCCGTACGCGGCGCCCCGGCCATTGGAATCGCTGGAGCGTACGGGCTCGTTCTGGCAGCGATGGAGCTGGGCCAGACTGCCAACGGAGACTTCTCCGATCGGCTGTTCCAGACCGCGCGCGACATTCGGTCCGCCAGGCCGACCGGGGCAAACCTCGGATGGGCGATCCGGAGAATGCTCTCCCGCGCCGCGGCCGCCCAGTCCGTCGAAGAGACTATCACTAACCTCGCCGGAGAGGCCGTCCTGATCCACCGTGAAGACGTCACGAATAACCGGGCGATCGGGCGCCACGGCGCCAAGCTGATCCCGTGGGGAAGCAGTGTCCTGACGCACTGCAACACGGGCGCCCTCGCGACGGGCGGCTATGGCACAGCACTTGGGATCATCCGGACGGCTTGGAGCGACGGCCGGCTCGAATGCGTTTATGCCACCGAGACCCGCCCCCTGCTCCAGGGCGCCCGGCTGACTGCGTGGGAGCTGCACCGCGAGGGGATAGACGCCAGCCTGGTAGCTGACTCCGCAGCGGGACTGCTTTTGCGCCGGGGAATCGCTCAGGCGGTCGCTGTCGGCGCCGACAGAATCGCGACCAATGGGGATGTCGCGAACAAGATCGGCACCTACGGCCTAGCCGTGCTCGCCAAAGAGAACGGGGTGCCGTTCTACGTCGCCGCCCCGACCAGTACGTTCGACCCGAGAACCGCGTCCGGTGACGAGATTGTGATCGAGGAGCGCGACGAGTCAGAGGTACTCGGATACGGTCCGGACCGCTTCGCTCCCGACGGACTCGGGGCGTTCAACCCAGCTTTCGACGTGACCCCCAATCGGTACGTCACGGGGATCGTGACCGAGATGGGCGTGGTGCGACCCCCGTACATTCGCAGCATCGCCGCCATGCTGGAGACCCGCGGTGGCTGAATCCGGCATGGGTGTCATCGGTGGATCGGGACTGTACGACGTCGACGGTCTGACCAAACGACGTGAAATCTGTGTCTCCACCCCGTTTGGGGACCCCAGCGACGTCCTCGTGCAGGGGCGTCTGAACGACGTGCCGGTCACCTTTCTCCCTCGCCACGGCCGCGGCCATCGCATCTCTCCCAGCGAGATCCCGGTGAAGGCCAACATCTATGCCCTCAAGTCTCTCGGCGTGGAGCGGATCGTGTCGATCAGCGCAGTCGGCAGCCTCAAGGAGAGCATCGAGCCCCTGAACCTTGTCATCCCGGACCAGCTCATCGACCGGACGCGGCTGCGGCAGTCGACGTTTTTCGGCGATGGCGTCGTCGCCCATGTCGGGATTGCCGATCCGTTCTGTTGCGACCTCCGAGAGGTCCTGGTGATGGCTGCGCCGGACGACGTGACGGTCCACGACGGTGGTACTTACGTCGTGATCGAGGGGCCGCAGTTTTCGACGAGAGCGGAGTCGGCCTTGTACCGCTCGTGGGGCGCCGACGTCATCGGAATGACGGCGCTGCCTGAGGCCAAGCTGGCCCGCGAGGCCGAGATGTGCTATGCAACGCTGGCGTTCGTGACCGACTACGACGTCTGGCACGACTCCGAAGAGGAGGTCTCAGTCGAGGTCGTCGTTAGAAACCTGATCAAGAACATCGAGGTAGCCAAGCGGATCGTAAGCGAGATCACCACCCGGAACCTCGGCGCGCGCGACTGTATTTGCGATCGCGCGCTGGAAGCGGCAATAATCACAAGTCGAGACCATATACCGCCTCAGGCCCGCGAACGACTTGGGCCTCTGGTCAGCAAGTATCTGGACTAGAGCAAGGAAAGGAAGAGTCGGCATCATGCCAAAACAGATCCCGGGAGAGCCGTACACGAGGATCACCATCGATGAAGCCGCTGAACTGCACGGCAACGACGACTACGTATTCGTCGACGTCCGGCGCATGGACGAGTACGTAGACGGTCATGTCAAGGATGCTACGTTCATCACCGTCGACGATCTCCTCGCTCGGATAGACGAGCTGCCGCAGGACAAGAACCTCCTGTTCATCTGCGCCGCGGGGGTCCGGAGCGGGCTTGCGTGCGAGATGGCGGCCGCAATGGGGTTGGACATCGATATTCTGTACAACGTCGAAGACGGGACCGGACCCTGGATCGAAAAGGGCTACCCAACCAGCTACGGGGCCGAGAAGTAACTTGTCCCTTCTAGTCGTCGGATCGGTAGCGTACGACTCGGTCCAGACTCCCGCGGGTCGGCGCGAGATGGCCCTCGGCGGGTCGGCGGTCTACTTCTCACTTGCCGCGAGCTACTTCACCGACGTCAGCCTTGTCGCGGTCGTGGGATCGGACTTTGCGCAGTCGTACGTCGATCTGATGCTCGAGCACGACGTGGACTTGTCGGGACTCGAGCGAGTCCCCGGGGAGACGTTCCAATGGTCCGGGGTCTATTCGACTGAGGACGTGAACCAGCGGGAGACGCTCGACACGCGTTTGAACGTGTTCGCCGAGTTCGAGCCGGTCCTCAGCCAAGAGCACCGCGGAGCGGACTACTTGTTCCTCGCAAATATCGACCCGGACCTGCAGCTTCGCGTCCTCCGCCAAATGGACCGGAGGCCTAGCGTTGTCGCGCTGGACTCGATGAATTTCTGGATCGACGGACGCCGCTCGGACCTGGACGCGATCGTCGCCGAGGTGGACATGCTCTTCCTCGACGAAGGAGAGGCGCGGAGCTATTCCGGTGAGGCGAACCTCGTCCGCGCAGCGCGCCGGATTCAGGAGGCCGGGCCGCGGGTAGCCGTAATCAAGCGCGGTGAGCATGGCGCACTGGTGTTCGACGGACCCGACGCCTTTGCGGCGCCGGCGATGCCGCTGGACACCGTCGTCGATCCAACCGGCGCGGGCGACTCGTTCGCGGGGGGGTTCATCGGAGCCCTCGCCGCTACCGGAGACACGTCGAACGCCGGGATTCGGCGGGCAGCCGTGGTCGGATGCGCGATGGGTTCGTTCACCGTCGCCGACTTCAGCGCAGACAGGCTGGCTACGCTCACCGGGCGGGACATACAGCGACGCTTCGAAGCACTCGCTCGCCTCACCGCCTTCGAACGGTTTCCCTACGAGCTGGGACTACCTCTGAAGACCATTAGGAGCAATGTCGGGGCGTCCTCTGTGGGCGCCCAGGTACTTCGTCCTTCGACGAGCTCAGAGCCTGCCCCGGACCTGATCCGGGGACGAACGGGGTGGGGGCGCTCAGATGGAGCGCAGGCTGCTCGCCCGCGACCACTCTTGCACGGCGACTCAGCGTCCCCGAATCGGGGCCAGGATTCTTAGCCAACCTCGGACAGATCCCCCAGGAGGAGACTTTGACCACCACAGAAACCCAAGCTAGCGCCGCAAAAGGCGACATACTCGATGCCTCCCTCGCGGCGTCCGGCGTCCGGCGCATCGGGTGGGCGGCCCGCGAGATGCCCGTCGTTCGGACGATTCGCGAGCGGTTCGCCAGCGAGAAGCCTCTGAATGGGCTCAAAGTCGCGGCCTGCCTCCACGTCACCACCGAGACGGCCAACCTCATGTTGACGCTCAGGGACGGAGGCGCCGAACTCGCGCTCTGCGCGAGCAATCCGCTGAGTACGCAGGACGACGTCGCGGCGGCGCTCACCGAGGAGTTCGGGATCCCGACCTACGCTATTAAGGGGGAGGACCGCGACACCTACTACAGTCACATCCAGTCCGCGCTCGATACGAGGCCGAACATCACAATGGACGATGGAGCTGACCTCGTTGCCGTGCTCCACTCCGAACGGACCGACCTGCTGTCCGACGTAGCGGGTGGGACCGAGGAGACGACGACCGGTGTGATCAGGTTGACCAGCCTCGCGAGGGACGGCCGGCTCAAGTACCCGATTATTGCCGTCAATGACGCGGACACCAAGCACTTTTTCGACAACAGGTACGGCACTGGCCAGAGCACGCTCGACGGCATCACGCGGGCCACCAACATCCTCTGGGCCGGAAAGAAGGTCGTGGTTTGCGGATACGGCTGGTGTGGAAGAGGACTTGCGCTGCGCGCCCGCGGCATGGGCGCTCACACGATCGTGACGGAGGTCGACCCGATCCGTGCGCTCGAGGCCGCGATGGACGGTCACCAGGTCATGACGATGGCCGAAGCGAGCGAGGTCGGCGACATTTTTGTCACCGTCACCGGGGGGATCAAGGCGATCGGACGCGATCATCTCGCCGCGATGAAGGACGGCGCCATCGTCGCCAACAGCGGTCACTTCGACGTCGAGATCGACATAGGGTCGATGGAGGAGATGGCCGACGGGAAGCAGACGGTCAGGCCGTACGTCGAAGAGTACATGATGGGCGATGGCCGGCGGCTCTATCTGCTTGGAGAGGGCAGGCTAATAAATCTCGCCGCCGCCGAGGGCCATCCGTCGGCCGTGATGGACATGAGCTTCGCCAACCAGTCAATGGCAGTCGAGTACCTGGCGCAGACAGCCCATACGCTTTCGCCCCAGGTCCACCCGGTCCCGCGGGACATCGACGAAGAGGTCGGGCGGCTCAAACTAGAGTCTATGGGTATTCAGATCGACTCGCTAAGCGACGAACAGGAACACTACCTGGCAAGCTGGGACATAGGTACTTGATCGCGCTTGCGATGGGCGGTTCGTTCGCCGCGGCGAACCCCTACACCAGGACCGACGATGTCGGGGCGCCCCTAGTGAGGGTTGGGGGAACAACTGAACGAAAGAATAACACAGTACGCCAACTGCTACGGATGTGGCGCCGACAACCCGCATGGGCTCGGACTCACCTTCGAGTCCCATGATGGACGCCTCTCAGCACAGTTCATCCCTGAGACCCACCACGAGGGCTGGCCCGGGGTCGTCCACGGCGGAATCATCAATGCCCTGCTCTACGAGATCATGGAAAACTGGCCATTCGCCAGAGGCATCGTCACGATGGCGAGATCGATGGAGACCCGTTTCAGGAGACCGGCGTCGATCGGACGGTCGATCACGGCGTCATCGTGGCTGGCACGCCGCGATGGCCGGGAGATGGCGATCGAAGCCAACCTCGAATGCGAGGGCATAGTAGTCGCGGAGGGGCGGGCAACACTGGTCGTACTCAGCGGCGATCAGCGAGAGCGGCTGGGAATCTAGTCGAGAGAAGTGGCGGACCAGCGTCCGCCCACCAGGAGGAAGACCGAATGGCACAGAGCTTTGTGCAAAGCCCCTCGTATCTGTTCACGTCGGAGTCGGTGACGGAGGGTCATCCTGACAAGCTCTGTGACCAGATCTCGGATGGGGTACTGGACGCAATCCTGGCGACCGACCCGGCGAGTCGTGTCGCGTGTGAGACGTGCACCACGACAGGACTCGTTCTCGTCATGGGTGAAATCACGACCGATACCTACGTGGACATCCCGTCGATCGTCCGTCACACCATCCGAGACGTCGGCTACGAGGACTCCTCGTATGGATTCGACTACCAGTCGTGCGGGATCGCCGTCTCGGTCCATGAGCAGTCCGCCGACATCTCCAGCGGCGTGACGCACTCCTTGGAGACACGCAGCGATGAATCCGATACGAACCACGAGGCGGATTCTCTGGGCGCAGGCGACCAGGGGATGATGGTCGGTTACGCCTGTAACGAGACCCCCGAGCTGATGCCGCTACCAATCGCCATCTCCCACAGAATCTGCCAGCGCATGGCGGCGGTGCGAAAAGAGCGCACGCTCCCCTACCTCAGGCCCGACGGAAAGTCGCAGGTCACCATCGAGTACGAGTTCGGAGTCCCGAAGCGCGTCCACACGGTGGTGATGAGCGCCCAACACAACCCTGAGGTGAGCCCGTCGGTCATCCAGCGGGATCTGGTGGAGGCGGTCGCCAAAGAGGTCATCCCGGCTGACCTGATCGACCGACACACTCGGTGGGTGGTCAACCCGTCGGGACGCTTCGTGATCGGAGGACCGGTGGGAGACTCTGGCCTCACCGGGCGGAAGATCCTCGTCGACACCTACGGGGGAATGGCCAGACACGGCGGAGGCGCCTTCTCCGGTAAGGACCCGACCAAAGTCGATCGCTCGGCGGCGTACGCGGCTCGATACGTGGCGAAGAACGTCGTCGCGGCGGGGCTGGCGGACCGCGCGGAAATCCAGGTCTCGTACGCCATCGGCATAGCGCATCCGATCTCCGTGTCTGCCGAGACTTTCGGGACGAACCACATTCCCGACGCGGAAATCAACTCGTTGATCACGAAGCACTTCGATCTGAGGCCAGGTGCGATCATCCATGACCTCGACCTTCGGCGTCCGATCTACACCAAGACCGCGGCGTACGGCCACTTCGGACGCCCGGAGGAGGACTTCCCTTGGGAGCGTACCGATAAGGCGGACACGCTGCGCCGAGAAGGCTTCGTCAAGCGCGTCGGCGACGCGGCGTCATCGTAGGTCGGGCATGAACCGGCCTTATAGAACCAGGATCACCCTCACCCCAGCCCTCTCCCATCGAGGGAGTGGGGGCTACAAGAAGCCGTCGTGACCGACTCTCAAAACAAGATCAGGTTCGGTACAGACGGGTGGCGCGCGGTGATCGCCGAGGACTTTACCTTCGAAAACGTCCGCCTTTGCGCACAGGGAACCGCGAACTACGTCAACGCCGCCGGTCTCGCGTCACGCGGATTCGTCATCGGTTACGATACTCGTTTCGCATCTAGGCAGTTCGCCGAGGCCGTCGCTGAGGTGACCACCGCGAACGGCATCCCGACCTTCCTTTGCGACCGCGCCGCGCCGACTCCGGTCATCAGCCACTCGCTTGTCGCAATGACCGCCGGAGCCGGGGCGATCATCACCGCCAGCCATAACCCCTGGCAGTGGAACGGCTTCAAGTTCAAGCCCGACTACGGCGGCAGCGCGTCGAACGAGATCGTTGGGGAGCTCGAGCGGCAGATCGCCAACGTCGCGGACGTCAGGCGCATGAGTTTGCGCGAAGCCGAGCGCCGAGGACTCCTTGAGCGATTCGACCCCACGCTTGACTACCTGAACCACGTCGCACAGTTCGTTGATCTCGAGGCGATACGGAACGCGGGGCTCAACATCGTCGTCGACTCGATGTACGGGGCCGGTGCGGGCTACTTCGACGCTCTGGTGTCAGGCGGAAGCACGCGGCTCGTCGAGATCCACGGAGAGGCCAACCCGGCATTCCCCGGACTGGGCCAGCCCGAGCCTATCGCACAGAACCTCCGCACCCTGATCGACACTCTCGAGGACACGACCGCGGACATCGGACTCGCCACCGACGGCGACGCCGACCGGCTGGGCGTCGTCGACGAGGACGGCCGGTTCGTCACGACCACGGAGACGTTCAGCTTGCTGTGTATGCACCTGCTCGACGTCCTCGGTCAGCGCGGTCCCCTCGTGAAGTCCCTGACCATGAGCAGCATGATCGACAAGCTTGGGGAGGCCAGCGAAGTCGAGGTCATCGAGACCCCTGTCGGCTTTAAGTACCTTGGCCCGCAGATGATGGCCGTGGACGCCCTCGCGGCCGGCGAGGAGAGCGGCGGATACGCGTTCCGCGGCAACGTTCCCGAGAGGGACGGAATCCTGAGCGGCCTGCTGATGCTGGACATGGTGGTCAAGACAGGCGAGAACATCGTCGATCTCAGGACCACGCTCTTCGAGAAGGTCGGTGTCCACGTCTACGACCGTTGGGACGTGCAGTTCGACCCCGCCCTCCGGGGCGGAATCACTCAACGTGTCACGACGGCCCGTCCCTTCGATCTCGGCGGCCGGCCGGTCATCGGAATCGACGATACAGACGGGGTCAAATACATGCTGGAAGACGGCTACTGGGCACTGGTCAGGTTCTCGGGAACGGAGCCGCTGCTCCGCCTCTACGCCGAGGGCCCGTCAGAGGCCGACGTCGCCGCAGTTCTCGGAGAGTTGCGCGCACTTACCGGGGTCTAACGCCTCGCGCCCCACCTCCCCTCCTTCGGTGATACCCCGCCGACTCTCTTTCCTCACTCCTCTTTTCTCGACCCTGTATAATCGCCTCAATCCAAGCGAGGTGTGCATCATGGCCGCGCCAGAGTCCCAACAGATGCTGGAACAACGTCCCCTTCTTCTCCTGATTGACGGTCACGCACTGGTCCACCGCGCCTGGCACGCGATTCGCGAACCTCTCAATGTTCGGTCAACCGGGGAGGACGTCCGCGCCGCGTTTGGATTCCTCAACATCTTCTTCAAGACTCTCAACGACCAGCGGCCGACCCACGTCGCCGTTGCTTTCGACGTCTCTGCTCCGACCTTCCGTCACGAAGCCTTCAAGGAGTACAAGGCACACCGTCCACCGACGCCTCTGGAGCTGCGGCCGCAGTTCGAGCATGTAAAGAACTTAATGCGCGCGTTCCGAGTTCCGATCTTCGAGATGGCCGGCTACGAGGCCGACGATGTGCTTGGCACGCTGTGCAGACAGGCCGAGGAGGCTGGGATCCACACAGTCGTCCTGACTGGAGACACCGACACGCTCCAGCTCGTCTCAGACGAAGTCAGCGTTCTGCTCAGCCACGCCGTCGGCAACCGCACGCTCTACAACGTCGCTGGAGTCAAGGAACGATACGGCGGTCTCGGCCCGGAATCCGTCGCCGACATCAAGGCCCTCGAAGGGGACTCTTCGGACAACATCCCTGGGGTTCCCGGGATCGGCAGGAAGACCGCGATCAAGCTCCTTCTCGAGTACGGCACCATCGACGGTATTCTGGAGAACCTCGAATCCGTGAAGCCTCCAAGGGCCAAGAAGAACCTCACTGAGAACAGCGATCTCGCCCGCCAGGCCCAGTTCCTGACAACCATCAAGCGAGACGCCGACGTGACGCTCGACCTCGATGAGTGTGTGTTCGGCGACTTCGAACGCCCCGACGTCGTCAAGCTGCTCACCAGGCTGGAGTTCTTCAGCATGGTGAACAGAGTTCCGACCTCTCAGAACGGCTCTGACGGCCAGCAGACCTCGTTCGACTTCGCTGGCGAGACCCCAGCATCCGTGTACGAGATCGTCGACGCGCCGGACAAGCTCGCCACGATGATCGAGTCGCTGTCAACGGGAGACGGATTCTCCTTCGACACAGAGACGACCTCCCAAGACCCGATGCGGGCGCGTCTGGTCGGACTGTCGTTCTCGACCGAGCCGCATCACGCCTGGTACGTGCCGGTGGGGCACGTCAAGGGCCGCCAGCTACCGATCAACGACGTTCTCGGAGCCCTCAGGCCGGTCCTTACCGATCCAGCGGTACCTAAAACGGCCCATAACGCCAACTACGACATGATGGTCCTCGAGAACCACGGCATCAGGGTCGAAGGGCTGGAGTTCGACACGATGCTGGCCGCGCACGCCGCGGGAACGAGCTCAGTCGGTCTTAAGAACCTCGCGCTCGATATGCTGGGCGAGGAGATGACCCCGATAACCGACCTCATCGGACGGGGCCGGAAGCAGATCACGATGGACCAGGTCGCGATCGAAAAGGCCGCGGACTATGCGGCCGCCGACGCCGACTTCACAGAACGACTGCGGAGGAAGCTCGTCGACGAGGTCCGGCAGAAGAAGATCGACACCATGCTCCGCGACTACGAGATCCCCCTCGTTCCAGTACTCGTCAGGATGCAGCGAGACGGCGTGGCGGTCGACGTTCCGGCCCTGAAGGAGATGTCGATCGACCTCAAGGACCAGCTCGACCGAATCCGGAACGACATGTACATGACTGTCGGCCACGAGTTCAACCTGAACTCGTCCCAGCAGCTCGGAGACATTCTGTTCACCGAGCTGCGGTTACCGACGACGAAGCGAACCAAGACCGGGTACTCGACCGACGCAGCCTCGCTGGATGGTCTCAAGGCCCAGCTCGACATAGGCATGATCGCCGAGGCGGACCCTAGATCGTATGAGGTGCTCAACAACGTCCTGGAGTACCGCCAGCTTTCCAAGATCAAGTCGACGTACGTGGACGCGCTGCCTGGGCTCGTAAACCCGGACACCGGCCGGATTCACACCAAGTACAACCAGACCGGTTCGGCGACGGGTCGCGTCTCCTCTGCAGACCCGAACGTGCAGAACATCCCAGTTCGCACGGAGCTGGGACGCCAGGTGCGAAAGGCGTTCATTGCTCCAGACGCCCCTGACTCCACCCTTCTCGCCGCCGACTACTCACAGATCGAGCTGCGCGTCCTAGCCCATTTCGCCAAAGACCCCGCACTCGTCGACGCGTTCCACCGGGGCGAGGACATCCACAGCGCGACGTCATCGCTGGTCTACGACGTCCCGATCAGCGACGTCACCGCGGACATGCGCCGGTTCGCTAAGATACTCAACTTCGGCGTGCTGTACGGGCTGACCGCGTTCGGAATCTCCCGGCAGACCGACCTGTCTCCGGAGCAGGGGCAGCACTTCATCGACCTCTACTTCGAGCGCTACCCGAAGATCCAGGACTACGTCAAGGACACGATTCAGAGCTGCCGGGACCTCGGCTACGTACAGACTGCATTGGGCCGCCGACGCTACCTCCCTAACATCAGGACTCGAAACTTCCACATGCGGTCCGCAGCGGAGCGCGCCGCGATCAACATGCCCATCCAGGGCACCGCGGCGGACATCATCAAGATCGCGATGATCCGAATCATGGACCGCATGATCAACCTGAAGATGCGTTCGAAAATGATCCTCCAGGTGCACGACGAGTTGATCTTCGAGGTTCCCAATGACGAGCTCGATCAGATGTCCGCGATCGTTGTGGAGCTGATGCCCTCCTCGCTCAACCTCAACGTGCCCCTCGTGGTCGAGCTCAAGTCCGGTCCGACCTGGGGAGACATGGAGTAGTGTTCCGCCACAACGCCGGCCGGCCCGCAAGCCACTGGGAGCGCGGGCATCCTGCCTGCATAGGGGTGGGGAGGGCGCCGGCGTCCGAGGGCGGGAGATCCTTCGCTTCACTTAGGATGACAGAGCATCACGGGAGCGTGGGAGTCTCGCCGACGCGGCCAACGAGGGCTGCAGCTAGATCCCCAAGTCTGCCGCGACTTCATCAAATGGCACCGCTTCGCCGGCTTCGATTTGACTCACGGCACGGCGAAAGACCTCCATCGTATCTGGGTCCTGAGCGATTTCCAGGGTCTCCATGAGGCCCTCGTAGTCGTCCCAAGTTATGATTGCGAGCACAGGTTTCCCGTACCGCAGTACGGATACGACGCCTGGGGTCGCGTTCAGGGTCTCTACGATCTTCGCCATCGACCGACTCGCGTCATGTATTCCGAGCTCTAACGTCTCCCGTTCAATCTGCCTGGCGGCCCTCTGGTCGCTTACTGCCCGGAGTTGGCCCTCTGCCTCAGGTGTGATTGTAATCCGAAACTCGTCGTTCAATGCCACATCCTTCGGACTATAATGCCAAAGTGTCGATAATTCGACCAGGTTCTATCGCCACTCCACCCATTCCGCTACCAGTGTGGAACTTATCTGAACTTGGTAACCACTCTTTCCCAACCGCCTAGTTGACCAACTCCACACCTGGACGCCCATGAGTGGCGCCCCCAACGACATGAGGTTCAATCCCGACACCTCTCTTTCCCTCTTCCCCCCTTTCCCACTCCTGCCTCCTGATTTGACCGTTGCAATGACCGTCCCTATCCTAATATCCAGAGAGCGGGAGTAACTCAGCGGTAGAGTTCCTGCCTTCCAAGCAGGCTGTCGCCGGTTCGAATCCGGTCTCCCGCTCCAGAAACCGCCTGGAGCGCCGCGATGGGAGCACCACTCCCCTACACAGTCCAGACCAGACCCGGAGCGATCCGCGGCTCCGCTAGCCTCGGTCTGACCGCCGACCAATCCCACTTAACTCCCCTACCCCATCATCGGGCGACCCTTGCCAGAATCCGCGGGCAAGGTGCCCGACCCAGCCTTCGGTCTCCCAAATCCCGACGACGCATACCAGCGAGGCAACCTGCGTCAATGAAATGGACCCCCGGAGAAACCACCTCCGAGGGCCCGAGCGGTACACCCTCTTCCAGAGCAAAAGGAACTGCTGGATGAACCTGAAGTGGATTCTATCACTCACCGTGGCCGGACTGGTAGTCGCCTTCACATGGTGCCTCGACTTGATTATTGAGATGTCGCTGAGAGTTAGGGAGGGTGAACGCGCCGTTCGGCCGACCAGGAGGATCCGCTTTAGTGCAGAGCTCAGAGAGCAGATGCACGAGGACCAATTAGGTCGCTGTATGTACTGCGGCCGGGCGATGGAGGTTGAATACCTGCACATCGATCACCGCAACCCCGTCGACAGAGGGGGCAGTAACGACAGGGACAACCTCCAGTTGTTATGTCCGCCATGCAACATACTCAAGAGCAATCAAACGGATCGGGAGTTCCGGTCGCGGTTCAGGTCCGTCCTCGCCGGAAGGACCCCAGGACCGCGGCAACCGCCGGTTGTCGAAATCCCGAGGGAAGAGTTCCGTGCCGCAGCGGAGCGAACGTCCGTCCCAACGGCGTTGCAGGATCACAGAAAGAGTAAGTACGTAACACCGAAGGCAAAGATCAGTGGAGGCGGAGGCGCGGTCGGTGCAGTCGTCGGCTTCATTTGGTTCCTTGGTCTGGCGATGGCGGCGGCCGATTTGGGGCCTACGTTCTCTAAGGTACTGACCTACTCCGGACTGTTTGGTGGCGGCATCCTGTGGGTTGCGATCTGGTACTCAGTCGTCAGGCGCGCCAAGCGGACCGGTCGCTTCGAAGAGAAAAACGAATGACTGACTCCAAGTCAAATCTCACCCGTATGGATACCTTGGACTGGGAACTTGGGAATCGATCAACGTCAGACGTTGAGCAGAAGCGTGAGGAGCTCTCGAGTTAGGAGGGACGCTATGAAGGGGCTGATACATGTGCATCTGGGACTAGCAAGCATCGCCCTCGCGGTGGTCTTTGGGATCGGATGGACTATCTGGATGATTCGCGAGGTTGGGCCTGCTGGGACCGCGTTGATGTGGACCGGAGGTCTGATCATCTTCTTAATCTGCATTACTAGAAACCGCTGAGGGATTAGCCTCGATGGACGTGTCGACAAACAGCGAAACGGATCCCCGCAAGGTCTTCGTTATACATGGACGCGACGAAGACAACCGACAGGCGATGTTCGATTTTCTTGAGTCCCTCGGCCTGATGCCGATTCCTTGGAGCGAAGCAATCGCGAAGACGGGGAGACCGTCACCATATATCGCTGAAGCGGTAAAAGAAGCTCTCTCTCTTGGACGAGCTGTAGTGGTCCTCTTCACCCCAGACGACGCCGTCCAGTTGCGTCGTGACTTGTGGAAATCTGGCGACGGAACGGACCATGAACCTGTCATGTATCAGCCAAGGCCGAATGTACTGATCGAGTTGGGTATGGCTTTGCAGGCTCTTCCTGATCGAACGATTCTTGTCCAGTTAGGGGAGTGCAGATCGATCTCAGACATCGAAGGTCTATATGTCCTAAGGATGGATGGCTCGACCGAGAAACGAAATGAACTCATCGAGCTCCTAGAGCAATGTGAATGTGAGGTCAAAAAGCCCCGGGGCGATAGGTGGATCAAGGCAGGTAGTTTCACGGACTTCTCTGACGTTAGTCGAGCACCGGACCTAACTGACGGTTCTGACCGAAATGCCAGGGGAGGGGGTCAGCAGGACGAACTCTCCAAGGAACAGCTTTGTATCTTACTGGCGATTGCTCGCTCACCTGAAGGTTCACTTGAGTTGAAGGACGTCGAAAGCCAATGCAACCTCGCTCGGGAACGCGCTCAGTATCGGCTCAACGGTCTCAAAGGAGAGGGCTACGTCCTTTTCAAGTTAAGCAGGGTTAACGTGTCACCAGATGTCTGGGAACTCGACGAACGTGGACGAGCTTACCTCGTGGAGCGTGAGCTGATCTAGGAAGGGGCGGCTATGGTAGAATCTAAGGCGAAATCAGAACAGACGGCCGCGGTCAAGGAGGCGATTCGCAGCTTCCTTGAGAGTGGCGGCCCTGAAGAGGAGCTCCACCAGCTCGTGAGGTTTGAGGCTACCGTTCTAGATGATCGATCCACCGCTAATGGCGCCCATGTCGGTGCTGGATTCAATGTCAACCAGGAGTGGGCTGATCAGGAGCTTCCCGTCTTCGAGAAGTTGCCGGATGGGTTGATCGACCTACCTACCGCCGCCAAGAAATATGACATCCGTGTCAATACGATTCGATGGTGGACCAGAAGAGGACATGTCCGCGTCCGAGCCAGGTTGCGCGCGCCGGCCAGTGGTGGCGGGTACTTGGTCGTGTCCGAGAGCGATCTAATCGGCTATATGGCTGCACCACGCAACAAGGGAGGGCGGCCTCGCAAATCCTCTCCCCCCTGTTGACAAACATCTCCCCTCTAGTTATTATTGCCCCCGGTCAGAGGACTCGGGGGCATCTTCTTTGAGCTACAGACAGCGGCGAGACCGTGATGTCGGCCTAGCCGGAGCGCACCCGGCGCTCACACCAACAGCTAGGTCGCCTGTCCTCTGACCACCCTGGCCCTCGGCCACTCCTCCGGGATGGTCATCCTCGGCTGAGGGCCAGGAATCTCCATCACGGGGGTCAGAGTGGCAGTAGAAGCACGGCGCGGCTGTGGATATAGGAAGATCGGTGGGCTGTACCTAGTCTGCGACGGCTGGGGCTTCAGCTGTGACCGTCTGCCCCTCCCGATTGAGCCCTGCGGTACCTGTGGCGAGCAGCCCCGATTCAACCGCGGGATCTCCGGCATCAAACCGACCGTACTCTGGGGCGGACACCACCCCTGCAACGACGAGCGCCTCGCGACATACTGCGCCGTGTGCACCCCTCCTGCTAAGGGCTTCCTGATGTGGGTCGGCGACGACTACACCGCCGAGTCATTCAACGCAGAGGCCGCGACTCTTGGCATCTCCAAGCGGATCCCCGCGGTGCCCAAGGACCTCGAGCTCGGCGTCGACTGGGTGTATCTCTCCAAGTTGAAGATAATCCCAGATGGCGCTCAGCAATGGATCCCGGGCCAGACAGACGAGCGGACACGCTATGGACCCGGCGTCTTTACGGCGTTCCAGCCCACACGCATCGAGAAGGTTGTCAGCGATCTTACGCCTGCCGAGGAACTCGATGCTCTCCGTAAGCAGAGAATCACGCCGGTCGTCGTCCCCCATGACGACCCTGACCACGCCACTCGGCGATCACTCCGGACCTCTGGGGCCGATCGGACCGACACGAATGGGTCAGGTCGCAGCTAGTGGTGAGGGAGGTGGGACAGCGCGGTCTGGAGCGGCGTCAGGAACCGAGAAAGACGTCACGCAGGGTGTCGTTGAGTCTCGTCTGCCAGCCAGGGCCGCTGTCACGAAAGTGGGCGACGATGTCCGAATCCAGCCTGATAGTGACCTTTTCCTTGGTGGGCGCTTTCTGCTTGCCGCGAGTGCGACGGTACCTCTCGACGATGTGCGGTAGGACCTCACTCGCCGGCCGCATTCTCACGAAGTCCTCTTTCGTGAGTTCCACGGTGTCAGGGTCCCTGGCGATCCCGACGTTGATGGCGGTCTCCTCACCGTACTCCGACTCGATCTCGTTGTATGTAAGAGGGCCCGCGGCGATCTCATCGATCTGCTCTCGTGTCAGATCGACCTTCGAAGGTGATGGCCAAACTGTTCCTGGCTTAAGCTCTGGCATAGTCTCTGATCTCCCCCGGGCTGGCCTTACGCAGGCTGATGATGCGGATGTTGTCCCCCCGCTCTGCGAAGACGACGGTGTGCAGCACCACGCCGATGAAGCCCCTGGCCATCCAGCGTGGCTCGTCGTGCCGGTCGTCGATGTCGACCACGGCGCTGTCCCATTCAAAGGCATTCATGGCGTTGAAGTCCACGCGGTGCCTGGCCATATTGGAGCGGTTCTTTTCTTCGTCCCACTCGTACTCCATCGCACTTTTAGTGTACCGACATTATAACCGAGGAGGAAGTTGTGCCAAAACGCAGTATAGGAGGGAGCAGAGGTCTGACCGCGGTCGCGACGCCGCACTCGTGCGCCGCGACCAGGAGAAGGAGGAGGTCGACGACGAAGTTCCCGAGGCGCTCCTGCTCGGTACGCGGGAGGTTGGCTAGGGATGGTTGAAGCAGCGATCGCCCTTGGCGACGACGACTATTCGCGAGGGTACGAGGATGGGTATGGCGAAGGCTGGACTCGGGGTAAAGACAAAGCCCGTTTCGAGATTCGTTGCCGGCTTGACGAGGACGATCATGTTGACGAATGCGGGTGCGACCCCTGCGTCGTGATCCGGGATGTCGCTGCGGCCAAGGCTGGATCCCAGGATTGGATCGTGAGCGGAGATGTCCTCGAACAGATTGGAGCACTTATCCAAGTGATGGAGGGCGGACCGTTTGACTACGCGCAGAAACAGAGCCTCAGGGCGATCTCCAGCGAGCTGATGGGACACGATCCGGGTATGGACGACTACCTCGCGGGCCTGTACATGCTCTGGTGGAAGCTCGGGTACGACTCCGGGATTGCCGAGGCTCCATCAGGGCCGGCGTCCGCACGTACCGCCCGCCAGCCCCCGCAGTAGACCGGCGAGACTGAAGGCAACGAGGAGCGAATCATGAAGGACCGAATCAATCTCGGGATACAGCATCCCGATGGATCGATGACCGACATCGGCGCCACCGATGCCATGTTGGTCCGCCGGCTCCTGGACACTGAGAAGTTCCCCACGATCGTCGAGCGGGTCTCGGACGACCAGAACCGCGCACTCATCGGTATTGCTGGCTACATACATACCGAAGACAGCATCGACGGAGACCAGCAGGAGTGGGTTGCCGCATTCCTACGAGGGTTTGGGATGGGTCACGACTATGCACTGATCCACGGCGCGATCGAGCAGTCCGCCCCGTCTCATACCGATGACGGAAGCACCACCCGGATCACACTCAGGAACGAAGCGGTACGCGACCTGCATCGCCAGCTTCGGCGCGCGGAGCTCAAAGGCGACCGGTCTCTTGAGAACCGGATTCAGAGACAGCTCGGTAGCTACATCGCGTTGTGTCTCCGGCCTCAGCCAGAGCTCCCCTCAAACAGTGGCGAAACCGCCTGCCCGAGCTGCGGTGAGGACCATGAGCCGGACTGGGTGCTCTTACGCGAGGCGTGGCGTCACCTACAGGACGCGTGGGAGCGCGTGCAGCTGGAGAAAGCGGAGGGAGCCGATTCCGCGTCGACCGCCGCTCCATGGGAATACGGACCTAACTGACGACACCCAAGCCGCGAGAGGAGCCACGATGACCGATCAGCTCGAGTTGACCGTTCCACACGTCACCAACATTCGCCTGACGTTCCCAGGTAGGACCTTCAGGCTCCAGTGCGACGTCCGAGACGCGACCGACGTCGCAACTGTGGAGCTTGCTGTTGCCGAGGTGCGAGAAGGCGGTCTGAAACCCAGGGTCTGCGATCTCTGCGATTCGGCGTGGAACGAAGCCCTTGAAGACACTGGAGGGAGGTAGGAATGGCGATCCGAGTTGAGCAGTTGCTGGCCCATCCCGACATCGTCGTTCAGCCCAAGGGCGGAGGTGAAGCAAAGGCGTGGTGTCCTTGGCACCCGGACCGGGAGGGCGGCAACCCCAGCCTCGGAATCAACGTCCGCAAAGGGATCGTCAAGTGCTTCGTCTGCGGAGAAGGCGGCCCGAAGAAGCTTGCCGAAGCCTGGGGCATCGTCGACGACCGGGACCGACCGCCCTGGGAGCGGGAGATTGAGCGAACCTACGACTACCACAATCCGGATGGAACACTGCGATTCCAGGTCGTGAGATTCGCCGTCCCGCCCGGAGCGGAGAAGTCGATCGTCCAGCGCCGGCCGGATCCAGTCCAGCCCGGACAGTGGCTGTGGAACCTAAAGGGCGTTCAGCCGGTCCTATATCACCTCCCAGAACTCCGCGCCGCCGACCGCGAGACGTGGGTCTGGATCGTGGAAGGAGAGAAGGATGTCGACAGGCTCAGACGCCTGGGGCTCGTCGCCACGACCAACAGCGGGGGCGCTGGCAAGTGGCGGCAATACTACAACCGCGAGCTGCGCGACCGTCGAGTCTCGGTCATCCCGGACAACGACAGGGCCGGCCTGGATCACGCTCACGATGTCGCCAGGTCGATCTTCCCTCAAGCGCGTGAGGTCAAGATAATCGAGCTGCAGGGCATTCCCGATAAGGGAGACGTGAGCGACTGGCTGGACCAGGGCCATATCGTCGACGAGCTCGGCGAGGTGCTGGACAGGACTCCCCCGTACGAACCTCCTCGTGACACCAGCGGACAAGCCACACCCGGAGAACCCGATTGGCAGGTCTCGAAGCTGCGACCACACGCTGTGAGAATCACGGAGCTACTGGGGACACATGGCTATCTGGTCAACGGGTCGGATGTCGCCTACTTCTTCGACCAGGACACCCGGAAGCTCGTGCCCCTGGACAAGGACGAACGCGACCTCCGGATCCTCCTGGCACACCGCTACCAGATCAACCGGCAAGACCCGCTCTACAGCTATCTCCTCGAGCACGTTCTGGTTGAGGCACACACCCGGGGGCAGCACTCCGTGGTACGCCAGTTCAGCTACTACGACATCGAGGAGAACGTCGTGTACCTCGACATGGGAGCGGGGCGGGTGCTTCGGATCGCTGACTACGACATCCGGATCCGCGACAACGGAGCAGACGGTGTGCTGTTCACGCCGATGCCCGATCAGGAGCCCTGGGACTACCGCCCCGACCACCCTGACCGACTCATCTACGACAAGGTGATCGCGCCCACCAACTTCACCGATGAGGGGGTGTTCTCGGTCGTGGACCAGCGGCTCCTGCTAGAGCTCTGGCTGGTGTCGATGGCCTTCGAGTCGATGATGCCGACGAAGGTGCTCGCAATGGCCGTGGGGCCTGGAGAGAGCGGCAAGAGCACGCTCCTGCGGACCTGTGGGCGACTGCTGATCGGCCCCGACTTCGATGTCGACTCCATCCTGCAGGACCAGAAGGGTGAGGAGGACTTCTGGGTCAACTTGAGCCACTCGTTTTTCGTCGCGTACGACAACGTCGACCAGTTCGTTCGATGGCTCCCGGACGCCCTCGCTCAGGTAGCCACAGGCGTTAGGCGTTCGAAGAGGCAGCTACACACCACGAACGTGCTGAACAGGTTCAAAATCTCCTGCATGGTCGGTGTCACCGCTCGGACGCCGACTGTGTCGCTCAGGCGTGAGGACGTCGCCAGCAGGACGCTCCTGTTCAGCCTCAAGCCCCTCAAGTCTAAGAGAGCCGAATTCGACATCCAGGCTGAGGTCTCCGTTCTCCGTGATCAGCTGATGTCCGACTACGCGCACACCGTCCAGCGGACGCTCAGGGTACCGCTGGACGGTGTGAAGGTCGCCGACCCCAGTATGCGCATGGCGGACTTCGCACGCGTCGCGACGCGGATCGGCCGGGGGTTGGGAGAGATCCGGTCCCAGAAGACCGACGAGGTCCTGACCAAGATTAGGACGTCGCAGCACACCTTCGCTACAGAGGAGGACACACTCACAACTCTGCTCGGTATCTGGGTCGGGCGCAACAAGCCGAGTCCGGCAGGCCAGATGGACCTCGGCGCTACCCCCAACAACGGTCGGCCGATTCTCTCAGCGGAGCTCAGAAAGGAGCTGAACGACCTAGCGAAGGAGTTTGACATGCGCTTCAACATCAACACGCCGAAGGCACTCAGCAATCGCCTCGAAAATCTCCGACAGGCACTGAGCCAGGACTACGAAATTGAGCGACCGCCCAGGACCAAAACGGGGCAACCTTGGGTGTTTAGTGTCCGAGAAGAGCAGGAAATTTCCGAGGATTCCCCGTTGTGATTTTCGTCTCATCAGCAAATCGCAGTCTCAATAAGGACCTCAAAAGATAAATTCTCAGGAAAACATAAGGCGATTCAACCCTCACACCGTCACCTTTTCCGGTCCGGGGACTCATTCTAGCTTTGGATCCAATCAAAATACGGGTGACGGTTGGGTCCACCTACCGTCACCAACCGTCACCAATTGGGCCAGATCGGACCCAAAATGGCTCCTGAGAGGGCAGCACACGGGCACTATCAACGATTTCGACACGCCGAAATCCCATTTATTCACCCCAAAACCCGATTTGTTTGTCTCAATAAGCTTTTTCTTCTGGTGATGGTTGGTGACGGTTGGTGACGGTTGACTTTAGTACCGTCACCCCTCATTGACGGGAAAATCAAAGCTAAATCAGGAGGATTTGAACGGAAGGGTGACGGAGTGACGGTGGTTTCACCAAAAAGTTTCCCAGAAACGAGGAGAGAAAGTGGTTTCAGCAGATGTTTCAGCTGGAGTAGGGCGGCCCAGGGAGTTGGGCATGGGCGACTTGGTCGATCAACTCCGAGCCGGGCAGAGGTGGCTCATCAAGGAGGCAGACGCCCTCGACGAGCTCGATCGACTCGACGAGTTGAGGTCGAAGCGCTTCGCCCGCGGGATAGACAAGTGGGTCAGTGTCGAGGCCGCTGCGCTCAACGCGGGCCTCAGCGAATGCCCCATCCCGGGCAGCTGCTCAACTGATGCGCCGGTCCGGTGCCGTTTCTGCGTTGAGGGATCTAGACCATTCCAGGCGATCGTCTGTGCGCGTGACGGTCGTCAGGGGGCCCTGTTCGTGACTTCGGGACGAGGAGGGAGGCATTGAGCGACGTGTCTATCAAGACCGCGCCGGCGCTGCGGTGCCCGCGGTGCAGGTCCCGGCTCTGGCTCGGGCTCGACGCCGGCGGAGAGTTCGCGCGCTGTGTTGCCTGTGGCCATCATTGCGACGCCCCGAGGCCTTCAACTCCGTCCTCGCCGACAGTCCTCACGAGTGCGAGGCTCCACGTCGCTCGGTACGACGGTCCGGTCGAATCACTGCACGAGATCGTGATCACCGTCGAAGTCCGCTCGATCGGCGGCGAGCTGGTCTACATCACCTCCTGTCCCTGGTGCGATCGTTCCATGCGGCCGAAGTACCGAGCGTGGCCGGACGCCAGGAGATTCGAGGTCGACGTCTCCTGCCGGGACCACTGCCTCACCCTAGTCGTCGACAGGGGGCAATTCTGGTGGAGGTGACAGACGGCGTGAAAGTGATTCGGATGAAGAGAGGTCAGAAGCTCCCGCACTGTACTAAGGCGGTTGACCGCCGGTCACGCTGGGGAAACCCGTTCCTCATGGACAGGGACGGGAAGCGTCGCGAGGTCGTCGAGAAGTACCGCGAGCACGTACTGTCGTCGCCCGAGCTCCTCGATGGCCTCGAGGCGCTCCGAGGCTTTGACCTAGCGTGCTGGTGCCACGAGTGGGACGGCTCCGGGGCAAACCCGATGTTCTGCCATGCGGACGTCCTGCTCGAACTGGCTAATGGAGAAAGACTAACTCAGGAGGTGATCGATGGCCGACAGGATTGAGAGGGCAGCGAGCAGGACAGTTGGGGCGGCTAGGAGGGTGATCAACTACGAAGAAGCCCAGCGACTGCTTCAGGTCCCGGACATTCCCCCCACCGCGGCCGTCCAGGCGTACGCGACGTTGGCCTTGGCGGACGCGGTCGCGGACCTACGGGCAGAGATCGCGGACGTCGGATTCGCCGCGTTAACCGATAAGCGAAAGAGCGGGTGAGTAGTCGAGGCACAGATATAGACGATGGGACCTCACCCGCTGCACCCTGTGGAATGAGTCCGACTTGGGAAATCAAGCAGGGGACGCCCTGGCGGTTCTGCGATCGATGGGATCGGAGAGCGTCCACTGTGTGGTCACCAGTCCCCCGTCGCGCCCGTACCCAGGACGGGCCGAAGGACAGGAGCTGACACTATGGCTGGAAAGAGCAAGATCGAGTGGACCGAGGCGACCTGGAATCCTGTGACCGGCTGTTCCAAGGTGAGCCCGGGATGCGCACACTGCTATGCGGAAACGATCTCGCGTCGGTTCGGACACACCTCAGCGCCCTGGACGCCGGATAACGCCGGGGAGAACGTCCGGCTCCATCCCGAACGTTTGGATCAGCCGCTCCGGTGGCGGCGCCCTAGGCGTGTGTTCGTCAACAGCATGAGCGACCTATTTCACGAGCTCGTACCAGATAGTTTTATCGCCAAGGTCTTCGATGTCATGTCGGAAGCGAGTCGGCATGAGTTCCAGATTCTGACCAAGCGGCCTGAACGGATGGCCGAGTGGTTCGACTGGACTGGGCTGCATGAACGTCTCCCACCACTGCCCAACGTCTGGCTTGGGGTCTCCGTCGAAAACCAGGTCTGGGCCGACCAGCGGATTCCATTCCTCGTCGAATCCCCCGCGGCAGTCAGATTCTTGAGTTGCGAGCCGCTGTTGAGACCCCTCGACCTGACGGACTACCTGGAAGACGTCGACTGGGTGATCGTCGGCGGAGAATCAGGGGCCCGGGCGCGTCCGCTCGACCTTGCGTGGGTCCGGGATCTCGTTGGCCAGTGTGCCGGCGCTGGAGTCCCGATCTTCGTGAAGCAACTTGGTACGGCCTGGCACCGAGCTGAGGGCGCGACCGACCGCAAGGGTGTTGATTGGGACGAATGGCCGGGCGATCTTAGGGTCAGAGAGTACCCAAGCATATGAAGCAGTCTTTCCTACACTGGAGCCTGCGGACCAGGGTCACACGCGCCGTCTTGGACGCGTCGACCTCGGTGATCGCAGAGACGATGGCGAGATGAACGATGAGCTGGCTCTACGTCCCACAGTGCTGTCGATCTGCACCGGAGGCGGAGGACTCGACCTCGGATTCCGACTGGCTGTTCCGGCTGCTCGGACAGTCTGTTACGTGGAACGGGAAGCCTTCGCTGTCGCGTTATTGGAGGCGGCGATGGAGCACGGCTTCATGGACGAGGCCCCTGTTTGGAGCGATCTGCGAACCTTCGACGGCACAGCGTGGCGTGGAGTCGTGGATTGGCTCATTGGGGGAATCCCGTGCCAGCCACACAGCGGTGCCGGACTCCGGAGAGGAGTTGACGACGAGCGAGACCTGTGGCCCGACGCAGCCCGGATCATCGGGGAAGTCCGACCCAGCGTCGTCTTCTTGGAGAATGTTCCAGGCATCGTTCGGTATTACCACGAGTGCATTGGGCCAGACTTACGAGCAATGGGTTACCGGACTGAGGAAGGACTATTTTCGGCGGTGGAGATCGGCGCACCGCACGTCAGACAACGGTTCTTTGTCCTGGCCTACGCCGAACGCCGGGCCGCAGAACGACCAGGACGCGAGCTGGCCGGAGCGTCGAGCTCAGTCGAAGGAGAAGCACGGGAACAACGGATTCGGGCTGACGCTGAGCATGGCGAGCACGCACTGGCCTACTCCCAACGTTCCGAACGGCGGACGCATGGCGGCGCACGCGGAGCAGAGGGGCCGGACGTACACGAACAAGGATGGAAAGAAGGTTCAGGTCGGGCTGGAGTGGGAAACGAGACGGTGGCCCACCCCCGTGGTGTCTCGCGGGCCGTATGCCTATGCGGGCGGCGATCGGGACAAGCCGGTTGCGAAATTGGACGGCAGTGCACGCGCATGGCCGAGTCCGATGGCGGCGGACGGGGAACGTTTGAGCACCGAGTTCAAGCGTGGCAATCCGACGCTGGCGGGCGCGGCGAATCAACAATGGCCGACTCCACTGGCGACGGATGGGACCAGGGCTCCGATCATCAAACACGGGAACGGCGATTTGAGCCTGCCTCAGACAGCGCGGACGTGGGGAACGCCGACCGCGAGAGATTACAGGGATGTCAGTGCGGGCAATGTACCAACGAACAGGCTCCTGGGGCGTCAAGTACTCGATTCCCCCCAGGGCCGGATGACCTCGAAGGATGGGCACGAGTGCTCGCCGAAGTGCCGGCGTTTGAACCCGCGCTTTGTAACGTGGCTGATGGGCTGGCCGCCTCTGGCGATCGATCACACCGGCTCAGGCTGCTGGGCAACGGCGTGGTCCCGCTGGTGGCGGCTCATGCGCTACTCACTCTCACGGCTCGGACACTGAGGGCGCCGTGAACTCCTGGGAGATTCGACAGGGTCATGTGCTCGATGAGCTCCGCGGAATAGATCCGGAGAGCGTTCACTGCGTGGTTACCAGCCCGCCGTACTTCGGCCTGCGTGACTACGGTTTGCCTTCGCAGATATGGGGCGGCGAACCCGACTGCGATCACGAGTTCGGCGCGGGAATACACGGGGGCGGGTCCTCTAGCTCCTTGAACGGTTCAACCCTTCAAGGAGCACCACCGGGCGAGGAGCGACGGCCGACATGGGAAAGCAGAGTCTGCCAACGATGCGGAGCCTGGCAAGGATCGCTCGGTCTCGAGCCGACGGTCGAGATGTATGTCGAGCACCTGGTCGAGGTATTCCGCGAGGTGCGGCGTGTGCTGCGCAAAGACGGCACGCTGTGGCTGAATCTCGGGGACTCTTACGCCAACGATGGAAAGTGGGGGGGCAAAACAGGAGGGAAACAGGCATATCTGCCTGCTGCCGACCTGGAGCGAAATGGTCGACAGAAGCGCGCGACCGGCCTCAAGCCCAAGGACCTGATTGGGATGCCCTGGCGCGTGGCCTTCGCGCTACAGGCCGACGGATGGTGGTTAAGGAGCGACATCGTCTGGTCGAAACCCAACCCCATGCCCGAGTCAGTCAAGGACCGGCCCACCAGGGCGCATGAGTATCTGTTCCTGCTGACCAGATCTGAGCGCTACTACTACGACCACGTCGCGATTCGCGAGCCGATGGCTGAGGCGAGCTTGGTGAGGATCAGCCAGCCGTCGTTCTGGGAACAGAGCGGCGGCCCGAAGGACTACGGCACCAGTGGCGTCAACGGTAGCAGGTCGGGGCGGAGAGCGCTGGAGAATTTGGCCAGGAGAACACCCTCCGGATGGAACGTGAACCACGATGAGTCAAACCTCAGAGGTCGATACCCCCAACGACAGGACCCCGGTCGAACTGAGCAACTTGCCTATCTCGATGCCAAGTTCAAGAAGGCGAAACAGCGTGGACATGTCCGTCTACACGATGGTCAACTCGACGAAGGAACCAAGGCCGACCAGCAGGCGTTCGGTGCGAGCAGAAGGGACGTCTGGCACATAGCGACTCAGCCGTACGGAGGCGCCCACTTCGCCACATTCCCGATCACCCTGGTCGAGCCTTGCATCCTGGCTGGGACAAGCGAGAGAGGGGTCTGCTCGGACTGCGGCGCACCGTATCGGCGCATACAGTCACGGCAAGAGACTCTACCCCATGACGCTGACCGGGAGTATGGCAGCGCGCGGGGTCAGAGAATGGGACAGGTGCGCGATGCACTTAGAGCGCGTGGACGGACCGACGATAACCCGTTCGAGCCTCCGGAGACCGTGGGCTGGCAGCCGACGTGCGACCACGACTCCGAGCCGGTGCCCGCTACCGTCCTAGACCCGTTTGCCGGAAGCGGAACGACGGGAGTCGTGGCGCTACGGCACGGTCGGAAGTTCCTGGGGATCGAACTCAACGCCGAGTACGTCGACCTGGCCCACCGCCGTATCGTCGAGGACGCGCCGCTTCTGAACCGTCAGGGCGCTGACACATGACCCTCGACGGTCGCCAGGTGCTCGACACCGCGCTGTCCGAGCGCGCCTTCCAGCGCCAGATCGTGCAGCTCGCCGAGCTCATGGGCTGGCGGACGTACCACACTTACGACTCGCGGCGGTCCAATCCGGGCTTCCCTGACCTGGTGCTCGTCCGAGCACCAAGGGTGATCTTCGCGGAGCTGAAGCGGCAGCGCGGGCGAGTGACAGCGGCGCAGACGGAGTGGGTGGATGCAACAGGGCGCCTGGATTGACTAGGACACAGCGACAGCGCGCTGATGGCAAAGGCGACTACCCCTCCGATTGGCAGGAGATCGCCAAGGCAGTCAAGGACCGTGCGGGCTGGCGGTGTGAGCGGTGCGGACATCCGCACGAGACACCGACGAACCGCGCGGCGTGTGACGACCGATGCACACACCCCGACAACGGCAAGCAGCGGGTGTTGACGGTCCACCATCTCGACATGAACCCGGCCAATGCCGGCCCGTCGAACTTGGTCGCGCTCTGTCAGTCATGCCATCTGTCGATCCAGTCGCGGGTGGACTGGTTACAATCTTACATGTTCGACCTTCCGGAGTGGATGACCTGGCGGCACGAGGAGGTCAGAAGGAGCCTGTCCAATGAACGAAGCTGAAAGACGGGAACTCGAATCGGCCGGATGGGTGTACTGCTACACCTGCCAGGGCTGGAACGACGATACCAATTGCTGGCGCGGGGACCACTCACGGCATTGCGGGCATAGGCTCAAACCCACGGGCAATGACTGGGTTCCCGTCTTTCAGCATGATGGTTCTATAACATGCACGGGATCGGGAGGCGTCATATGACAGGCCACCGGACGTCATGAGGCGCGTCAGCAGGGAGGAGGCCGCGGACATCCTGGGGCGGTCGTTGAGAACCATCGACCGGATGATAGATCGAGGTGAATTGACGGTCGACCGCGAGCCTGCGGGGACTCGCCACCGAGTCTGGGTGTGGCTGGACAGCGACGAGACAGCCGACGCGTCACATGACGTGCCAGAGGACGACACAGGTAGCGAGTCTATGACTGTCCAGGTTGCCCGCCTCGAGGAGCGCGTGAGGAGCCTTGAGGACCTCGTAGAGCGGCAACGCGAGCAGATCGTACAGGCGGAATGGCGCTACCAGGAGCTGATGCAGAGGTTCGATCGGGAACAGGACCTGGCGTCCGCAGTCACTAGGATGCTCCCGGCCGGTGAGGAGGAGAGGGTACAGTCGCCACGGCGACGGTCCTGGTGGCGATTCGGACGGGGGTGAGGCGCGGAGTTGAGATCAGAAGTGACGCCACAAGACGAACGCGAACCGACGCTCCGCGTTATCAGCCTGGGAGCTGGAGTCCAGAGGGTCGCCCTCTACGCCCGCGTAAGCACTGAAGACAAGGCCCAGGACCCACAGACTCAGATCCACGCCCTGGAAGTCCATTGTGAACGACGAGGATGGACGATCGTGGGCGACCCCTACGTCGACTACGCCTCGGCTAAGGACCTGGCGCGCCGCGAGTCCTGGCGCCTGCTAATGAGGGCCGCGAGTCGCGGGGAGTTCGACGTTGTCCTGGTCTACCGGCTCGATCGCGCCTTCCGCTCAGTCCGCGACGGCGTGCTGGCGCTGGACCAGCTCAAGCACTGGGGTGTCGGGTTCGTGTCTGTCGAGGAGCCGTACATAGACACGACGTCGCCGATGGGCGAGCTCATGTTCACGATCTCGGCTGCTTGGGCGCAGCTCGAGGGCGCGATCATCGGCCAGCGAGTCCGCGCCGGGATCGAGCGCGCCAGGGCCCAGGGCGTCCAGCTTGGACGGCCGTCGGTGCCTGTGGACATCGAGTACGTAGTCCGGCAGCGCGCCGCGGGCCTGTCCTGGGCGTCAATTCACCGCGGACACCCGATCATGACAATGGAGTCTGGCCAGCGGCGGAAACCGTCGGTCACGACAATCCGCAACGCCTACCGTTCGCGGCCGGACCGCGTCGAAGAACCGCCGATGTTTCCAGAGCGTCACTTGCAACAAAAGGGGTGAGCGCTCCGAGGCGCCGATCAAAGCTAGGTCGGCGGGTTGTGTACCCTGTCAGCAAACATATGTTTGTCGCAGGTCTCAAGTTGAGACTCGAATCGACCGACGGCAGGCCTCTCAGACAGCAATTGCTTTTTGGAGTCTACTTCTCTCAACCCGCACAGCTCACAGTCCACCTATCCTCGGCCCTCCCCCGCCCTCCTGGACAATCACGATCTCCGGCAGGCGATAGGACGGCCGTCGTTCACGCGCCCGACTGCTGGACCTCCGCTGGTTGCCGCTCTTGCCGCTCTTGCCGCTCTGTTTTTCCTGAGCTGCCAAGTGCTTCGCCAAGGTTGCGTATTTTGGATCCAGTCCCTTGCCTTCCCCCAAACGTCTGCCCGACGTCAAGAGGTCCTTCATCCGTTGCAATCGGTACCTGTTCGTGCGCGTGCGTGTATTCCGCGAATCGAGGTCATGGTCGTACCGAAGAGTGGTGACCTTTGAGACAGCTTCGCCCTGCTGTTCAGCTTCCTGCTTCAGCGTCACTTTCATGTCGTCGGGGATCGTGACGCGCCCAACGTTATCGAACTCGACCCCACCTGGCGAGGGGATGACGTCGTAGGTGCCTACAGGACGCTCTTCGGGTTCTGGCGGCGATTCGTCCCACTGAGTGACCACAGGGTCCGATGAATGGACCACCCTAGCGGAGTAGTCATCAGTCTCCGGATCGTACGAATACACTATGCGCTCGATGTGCGCGATTGCCCGTGGGTGGGAGGAGTCAGACGGTCGGGGGGCGGGCTGTGGGGGCTCATCTTGCTTTGTGTTGTCGTCGGGGGCACGGGCGCGCGCCCTGGCGGTGATGGCGTGTTCCGCCGGCGTTCTGACGACGTCGGTTGGGGCTGGGAGGTTCACCGATATGCGCGCGGGCACCTCGACGGGTGTCTCAGTCTCGACGGGTGTCTCGGTCACGACGGGTGTCTCAGTCTCGACGGGTGTCTCGGTCACGACGGGCGTTTCGGTCACGACGGGTGTCTCGGTCACGACGGGCGTTTCGGTCACGACGGGCGTTTCGGTCACGACGGGCGTCTCGGTCACGACGGGTGTCTCGGTCTCGGCGGGCGTTTCGGTCACGACGGGTGTCTCGGTCACGACGGGCGTTTCGGTCACGACGGGTGTCTCGGTCACGACGGGTGTCTCGGTCACGACGGGCGTTTCGGTCACGACGGGTGTCTCGGTCACGACGGGCGTTTCGGTCACGACGGGTGTCTCGGTCACGACGGGCGTTTCGGTCACGACGGGCGTTTCGGTCACGACGGGTGTCTCGGTCACGACGGGTGTCTCGGTCACGGCGGGCGTTTCGGTCACGACGGGTGTCTCGGTCACGACGGGCGTTTCGGTCACGACGGGTGTCTCGGTCACGGCGGGCGTTTCGGTCACGACGGGTGTCTCGGTCACGACGGGCGTCTCGGTCACGACGGGTGTCTCGGTCTCGGCGGAGATGATTGTCGGTTGTCCGTATCTCTCGGTGAATGGGATCATAGGGAGCTCAGCGTCAACCGCCGTCGGTGTCGTCTCATCGGTCGTATCGGCGGTCGTCTCGGCTTGGGTGGTCGTCTCGGTTGTCTCGCCGGTCGTCTCGGTGAATAGGCGGTCCTCATCAAGGTGCGGTTGCAGAAGGGATGGGTGGATCGTCCGTTTACCCACGTCGGCCGGCTCTGTACCGATGTCGTCAGATGTCTCGTGAGAACCCGAGTCGATCGGGTCCACGGAGCCTATGCTCTCTCTCGGCATTGAGTGTTTGGTCGGGACAGTAACGCCGGACGGCAGCGTGATGGTCGTCTCGGTTGTCTCGCCGGTCGTCTCGGTGAATAGGCGGTCCTCATCAAGGTGCGGTTGCAGAAGGGATGGGTGGATCGTCCACTTACCCACGTCGGCCGGCTCTGTACCGATGTCGTCAGATGTCTCGTGAGAACCCGAGTCGATCGGGTCCACGGAGCCTATGCTCTCTCTCGGCATTGAGTGTTTGGTCGGGACAGTTACGCCGGACGGCAGCGTGATGGTCGTCTCGGTTGTCTCGCCGGTCGTCTCGGTGAATAGGCGGTCCTCATCAAGGTGCGGTTGCAGAAGGGATGGGTGGATCGTCCACTTACCCACGTCGGCCGGCTCTGTACCGATGTCGTCAGATGTCTCGTGAGAACCCGAGTCGATCGGGTCCACGGAGCCTATGCTCTCTCTCGGCATTGAGTGTTTGATCGGGACAGTTACGCCGGACGGCAGCGTGATGGTCTGCCGCGTAGGGTCGGGGATCCCCATCTCGTCCAGCGTTCGAACTGTCGCACCATGCGGGGGAATGTCAACGTAAGGGGATACGATGCCGCCAACTGCCACCGCGGCAGGGCCAACGGGTGCCATGGCTTTAGCAACACGTGAGGGGCCCGTCGGGGACTCTGTGACCAGATTGTGGTGAAAGCTGAGGGCTTCGTTGAACCGGTGCCACTGCCCGCGCTGCTCGGGCGGAAGGGACGCTACCCAATCCGCGATCGGATTATGCTCTGTCCCTGTCAGAGGGTCTTTCCAAGGCGCTTCCGCAAGCACCTTCATGCCCGTGTCCGGACTCACATCGGGATTCTTACGAAAGCGCTCATAAAGCTTCATCTTCTCCACCACGTCTTGCTCGATTGAAGAGAGCTTCCGCGCAGTATCTGGCCCGTAGAGTTGGTGGTAGCTGGGATCCAACTCTGACATCAACTCTGACATGCCCGCTGTCGCCAGCTTGCCCGCCTGGCTGATGCCGGAACCGGCTTTAGCGGTGACAAATGGCAAGCCTGCGGCTATCGCTAGACCACCTTCAACCGGCCTGCCTCGCGCTGCGAGCCCCAAGCCGGCAAATATGTCCTGCGCATCGCCGAGCGGCGTCAACTCAAGAATATCTCCCGCTGACCGATTCCTCCAGTTGCGATTCGCTTCCTGAAACCCCGTCGTCAGTGGGTTGGAGCCTGTTGGGATGCCGTGCTTCTGCCGCTCCCAATGGGACAGGGCGCCAAACCCTATAGAGGTCGGGTAAAGAAACGCTTGCGGCGCCGTTTCAAATGCAGCTCGCATGGGTCGGAAAAGATAGTCCGCGGCGAGCCGGTTCACTGTCTCAGCCCCAGACAGATGGCCGGGAGCAAGTCTGGGGTTTGCTAGCATCCTCGTCACTAGATCTGGCAGAAGCTGCAAGTAACCCTGGTCAGGCGGTTGCTGCATGAGCGATGGGTTCTTCTCCTGGTGAAGCAGGCGCTCGGAGCTGGTCCAAAGCTGGGCATCCAGCTCGGGGGTCAACTCGATCCCCTCCTGCTTCAGGGACTCTAACCCCAGTTGGTAGTACCGCTCTATCGCCGCCCGGTCTTCCTCGCGGTTGAGCCGCGCCAATTCCGAAGTCACATACTGGTGTGCGTTCTCCTGAGCGACGCCAGGGAGTAAGTCGCCCGCCTGATCTTCGCGGAAGCCGATTTGCGGGCCGATTTTGTCAGCAGTGGTGATATCCCCAGTATTGTCCTCAACGTCGCTCCCCGTGCCCCTCCCTGACCGATCAGAATCGCTTTTGACGGACATCGGGACATAGAGATTGTGATAGTCCGACACCACGTCGGCCGGCTCTGTACCGATGTCGTCAGAAGTCTCGTGAGAACCCGAATCGATCGGGTCCACGGAGCCTATGCTCTCTGAGCGTGAATCCGGCGGCGGTGTATAAGACCCCTGGCCTGTCCAGGGACCATGGTCCCCCCAATAGTCGTTCGAGTCGGCGGGGTCCACGTCGACCTCTGAGGGTGAATGCTCCGGCGGCGGTGTATAAGACCCCTGGCCTGTCCAGGAACCATGGTCCCCCCAATAGTCGTTCGAGTCGGCGGGGTCCACGTCGACCTCTGAGGGTGAATGCTCCGGCGGCGGTGTATAAGACCCCTGGCCTGTCCAGGAACCATGGTCCCCCCAATAGTCGTTCGAGTCGGCGGGGTCCACGTCGACCTCTGAGGGTGAATGCTCCGGCGGCGGTGTATAAGATCCCTGGCCTGTCCAGGAACCATAGTCCCCCCAATAGTCGTTCGAGTCGCCGGGGTCGACGTCGACGGTGGACGTCTTGCCCTCAGAAGGTGCCTCAGATGTCTCGCCAGAACCCAGGTCAAAGGGATCGTGATAGGTCACTCCGTTTTCATCGGACTCGCCGCCGTCGTTCGTGGTATCACGCCTTGTGTCGTAGGAGTCCGTGAAGCCGAGGCTTGAGGCGTAGTCCTGATCGTGGTACCAGGGGACGTAGTTGTCGTCAGGGGTGACCGACTCATCCTGGCGGTCACTTTTATCGGCCTGGACCTTGTCGACCGAATCGGACGGCTTGAGGGTCTTCGGTAGGCCCAATCTCCAGCGGTTGAGTTGTCCGATGATGTCAGGCATGAGATGCTCCTAATACGGTTCGGGGCCGAACTTATTGTCCATTTTGGTCCCGCTCAAACACCCGAGCTCGATCAGCATCCACACCGCCCCGATATATGGAATGAGAATGATCAGGCTCCACCACCCGGACTTGTTTCGGTCGTGCCAGCGTTTTGCACTGACCGCCAGGGTGCACCACAAGGAAAAGGGCATGAGTGCGAGCGCCAGGATGGCGACCCCGTCGAGACCGAGGGCAACGAGTGCGATGACGCTGAGGGCGAAAAAACCGGCGATCCATATCACAAGCTGGCATTTCCACCAAGCGGAGCGCTTGATGCGCCCGTGAAAGCTAAAGAAAAGATCCTTTCGCGACAGAGGCGGCTGCCGGCCAATCATGGGGTGTCGCTCAATCATTGACTCACTCCTGTCCTCTACTGGTGGATGTGCTGTGGCTAACCTACCGTAGGTAGTTGTGAATATCCACTTGCTTTGGTCGTCCTTTTTGTCGCTACCCTCCTGTGGTCGCTCCGACGACTGATGAGACCACGGTACTGGCGGCGCCGAACGCCACCAACCCGAACCCGAGTTTGCTCGTGAGGATGTTGCTCTGAAATAGGATGCGCAGAAACGCCAGCCCCAACCCAAGCGAGAACAAGGTCCCGATCACCCTGAGAATTATGACCCCGTTGTAGGCTAGTCCGTCATCGGGTTGTATCTCATTGAGGAATGTGTAGTTGAACGTGAGCAGTCCGTTGATGGCGTCGCCAAAGTTGTTGACGATGCCGTACATGGCCCGGGGGTTCGCCCAATTGCTCTGACGGTCCTCAGGATCGGTCTCCAGGTTGACAAAGCGTCCGATCTCCGTGTGGGAGAAAATTCCTGCGGCTCCGTAGTCGGCGACATCGCCCGCGAAGTATGAATAGACCAGCGCAGTGAAGCCGAGGCCCACGTGGATGGCGATCAGGGCGATCAGCAGTCTCATGAGGAGCATTAGCGAGCTCCTACGAACCGCTTCACAACGGCAAGAAATCCTGCTATTGCCACGAGTAACTGCGCCGCGATCGCCCACGCCACACTGGTGCCCAGCACGCGGTATCCGGTAAAGAGTACCAGCACCAAGATTGCGGCTCCCATCCCGACCCCCAGGGGAGCCATGCCACGCCGCCAGCTGAGCGCAAAGGTCGTGCCAGCCAGCATCAGTGCGGTCAGCAGCACCAGGAACTCGAGTACGAGCCGAGGGTTCACAGTGGTGCCCAAGGGGTCGGTCGCGGCCCGAATGACTTTCTCGACGTCGGCCCGCAGCTTCACCGTGGCGGCATCGGCGGTATCGTCGATCGGGGCCGGCGCTTTGATGGGCACCGTGGGGGCAAAGCGAGCGTGGTGCCAGGCCGTCCACTCGCTGAGGCAGCGGTTGTCGTCCGCGGCGGCACATCTGCTAGTGTCCAGTTGGCGGGCCCGCACCCTGATGGCCCCGCGCGACGAGGCGGTAACAAAGTACGTGGTGTCGGTAACGATCCGGGTCTTCATCCTCTGGCCGCTCGTGTTGAGGTCAAAGGCCACGTGCTGCACCTCGTAGGAGTCAGCAGGGCCGATGGGGTCCCATCCCAGCCAGAACTCGTGATACTTGTCGAATATGCGCTGGCCTTCCTCCAGGAGCATCAGGTTGGCCGGTGCTCTCCCGAGCGACAAGTTGAGCGGTCCGATCCTGAACCAGTCGCTGTAGGTGCCAACCTCGTTAGCCTTCACCGCAGCGATACGGTACTCGTAGACCTGGTTGGGCAGGATATTGGAATCCGTGTGCATGGTAGAGTTGCCGGACAGCCAGGGATTCCCCAGGCTGATCACGTTCCCGAAGAAGGTGCTCCCTTCGGCCAGTATTAACTCCTGTCGCTGGAGGGTGTAGTCATCGAAGTCGCCGATCGGAGCGGTCCAGGACGCGGTTATGGAGTTGCGGTCGCGTGTGAGCTCCAGATTTCCGGGCGCCGGGACGTCCACCCGAGGCTTGGCCCCGGAGAAAATGTAGTCGGACCACCCTGACCACGACGTCAAGCCCCCACCTCGAGCTCTGACGCGATATTGGTAGGTCCGGTGCGGCTGGACGGTCGTGTCCTGATACTGCTCTATTCCGGCTTGGGTGCCGGCCACCAGAAAGGTTACGGGATCGCCGTACTCGATCCGGCTGGCGCCGGAGACATCGACCTGGACGGCAGTGACCCGCTCGATCTCATACTCGGTGACTGCATCGTATAGGGTCCACTTAATGGTCGCGCTTGTGTAGTCCACGTTGCGGGACACGGTTACCGACTCCAGTGATGAGGGCGTGTCGGCGAACGCGACGGTGTTCGCGGTGGACAGGCCAATGACCAGCACGGCTTCGTCGCCGGGGCTTACGGCCCGTAAGTTAGCCGGATTGCAAGCAAAGCCGGTCTTGTTGCTGGCCTCAAGGCAGTCGTCATCCGTCACCTCTTTTGCCACGGTGTTAAACCCCAGCCGGTTCGAGTCCTCAAGCCCCCCGACCACCTCCGTAAAGGCCAGCAATCCCGCAGCGGTGGCTGAGTCGTCGTAGATTCTGAAGTCCAGCCGTGCGGCCGCGCCCGATTTGACAAACCACCAGGGTCCTGTCACGTGCATAAAGTGGGAGAGATTGGCATAGCTCGTGGTGGTGGCCATATGGACCTCGACACTGAATTCGCCGTCCTCCTCTTTCCCACAGTACCCGTGGACCGTCAGCCGGACGTTGTTGACGCGCAGGTCCTCCCCGGATGATGACTCAATGCAGGTCCAGTCGCCGTGGGTGGCCGCGGCGGACGACATCAGGGCCGCGTACTCCGCCTCGCCCGACAGTCCGTGGTTTGTGAAAGGCCCTGGGGGAAGACCCTCGTAGGTGTAGGCTTTGTCGGTGTAGTAATCTACTTCTCGGAGATAGGTCCCGTCCCAGGCGATGCCTCTTGCATCACCATTTGCGCCTGTGAGATCAAAATCCTCGCTGGACACGTGAGAGCCCGACGGGCTGTACGCGTAGACTTTGTCATCGCCCGCATCTACTACCCGGAAGAGGTCCCCGTCCCAGGTGATCCCTGACGAACTATCATTATCTTCTGCGAGATCAAAATACTCGCTGGACACGTAAGAGCCCGACGAGCTGTAGGTGTAGACTTTGTCATCGTCCGAATCTACTACCCGGAAGTAGGTCCCGTCCCAGGTGATCCCGTTTGCATTACTATTTACGCCTGTGAGATTGAAGCTGGACACGTAAGAGCCCGACGAGCTGTACGCGTAAACTCTGTTATCGTTCGAATCTGCTACCCGGAAGTAGGTTCCGTCCCAGGTGATCCCGTTTGCATCACCATTTGCGCCTGTGAGACTGAAATTCTGGCTGGACACGTAAGAGCCCGACGAGCTGTACGTGTAGACTTTGGCATCGTACGAATCTGCTACCCGGAAGTAGGTCCCGTCCCAGGCGATGCCTCTTGCATCACCATTTGCGCCTGTGAGATCAAAATCTTCGCTGGATATATGGTCCCCCACGGCCGCGTGGACGACGCTAGCCACGAGGACCGCTAGAAGCGGACCCAATAGCAGTCCAGAGGCACGATATCTCATCTCCTGCCCCTCGACCTGCGCCGCGCAGGCTTCCTTTCAGGCTCCTGGGGCTCCTGGCGCGCCCCCCCAAAGAGACCGAATATCGCCCGCCGCTTGTCGGGTTGGTCCTCCTGGTCTTCCCCTCCCTGTCCGTTCGCGTTGGTCGGGAAGTAGCCCGGCGGCATCCCTCCCCAGACCGGGGGGGCCTGCGGCCTCGGGAGTTCCTGTGCGTACATCGCCATCATCATGGTCCGGTAGGACTCCCCGTCCGCCGTTGAGGTCGTGACGAGCTGGTAGGTCACCTTCCAGGGCCACGCCATCTCCGGGATCAGATCGTGTACGTTTCCCCCTTCGACCAGCTTTCGCTTGACCTCCGTGAAGTCATGGGTCGGATACCCAAGCGCCAGATCGTAGGCGCGCTCGCGCATGATCTTGTACTGGCGCACGCGACACCAGAACAACATGTTCTCGGCGGGCGGCAGCTTGGCGGCCTCCATTTGGACATCGTCGCGCTGCTGTCGCATGGCCTCAAACTCTTGGTAGAGGGGCTTTGCGGCGTCGATGCCGTCGCGCTCCTCGACGATCCGCGCCTGTAGCATGAAGGCGTCGGCCTCAGACCAGCGCCTGAGCAGGTCGTCGATCTCCAGACTCTCGTCGTCATGCTTCGACGTCTCCACAAGCCTGAGCCACTGCCTCGCCCGCTCCTCCTCCTCGTCGTAGCGCCCTTGGCGGTTGAGGCAGTCGGCGTCGAAGATCACGTCGTTCAGAGCGTTGGACCCCCTGGCCGCCACCAGATCAATAGGGTGAACGATATTCGCATCGCGGATGTAGCCGTAGAGCGTCTCGGTCCGACGCAGCAGCTTTGCGATCGGCATCGAGTAGCCGAACTTTGCCGCCATCTCCGCTTCTGTGGCTCCATCGCCCGACCGGAGCTTGATCTCCGTGGTATCGCGCTGCGCCAGAGGAACCAACTCTGCGTATGGGTCGGAGGGCGTGTCTGCGATCATCTCTCCAACGCCGCCGGGGTAGTCTTCAGGGTCCCTCATGATTGTTACCTCGCAATTGGGTTCTGATTTGCCTCATACGTCCGACGATATTTTCATGAGACGAAACATCGCAAGCGCTACCGCACTTGGATAAGACTATGATGGCAACAAGCATGAATGCTTCTTCCATGCCTTTCCTCCTTGCAGTTCTACAGATCCAGGCTGTTGATATAGTCGTAGATCACGTCCGTCGGATAGCCCTTGTTCCGCACCGGACGTACCGGTATGACCTCTTGGATCAGCTTACCCGCCACCGCGGAGCTGACCCCGACGGCCCGTGCGATGTCGGCAGCCTTGAAAAAGTCCGGAGGGTTGTTGTCCTCGTGCTCCTCGAGAAACATCAGCAGCTTCTCCACCCTGGCGTCATCTCGACCGTGACCATTTCTGATCGGGCCTGACCCCTCTTGGAACGCGGCCAGCTGTTGCTTGACCACGTCCCGGTCAGCCAGTGTAGCGCTCCCCACGCCCGCCAGCTCAAACGTGTCGTTGAGTAGGAAAGCATTGCGCACGTTGTCACCCTCATCAAACATCGTGTAGGCAGGGGGTCCGAAGCCGTCACCGTCGTCCGCGTTCCGGCCTTCGATCAGGTTGGCCTTGCGGTAGGGGTAGTCGTCCCACACGTGGTAGGCGAGTCGGAAGTTGTCCGGGTTGTTGGCGACCACAAGCCTCGTACCGGTGTCGTGACGGGCGTCGTGACGGGCGTCGTCAACGTTGAGATCGTTCTTGGGGACCGGCATCCAGACCTCCTTGCAGTTACGCCGTATGCTTGGTGCGATCTCCCAATCGTGGGCGCTCATGTAGATGACGACACAGTTGCGCTTCCGGGTGTTGAGGTTCATCTCGTTGAAGCTGCTGACCGCCACGCCATGCCCGACCCTGCTCGCGAGCGCTGCGGACGACTCGTCGATCAGCAGTATCGAGTTGGCTGGCATGAAGCCCATCGCGGTGTATATTTCCTCACCCTTCAGGTGCCAGCCGAACATGCATGAGGCGTTCGAGAAGACCGGGTGTCCGAGGCGGAAGTACATGAGCGCGAACTTGATCGCGATGGTGGTTTTGCCCGCGCCGTAGTCACCCAGCAAAAGGATCTGGTTCCACTCAAACCCGGACGTAAAGTTGCGGCGTCGGCGGCGGGCGTCGACGAACTCCGCCCAGGCCTGTTGGTATGCTCCGTATCGATGGCCGTACCGGAACCAGTCGCGCGGGTCACCCGCCGCCTCCATGATCTGCTGCCGAGTGACGGGCATGCCGGGCCAGCGGTCGATAGGAGGGTCGCCCCTCTTGGCGAACTGCTGAAGCTCAGGGGGATCAGTCAGAAGAGGAGTGGACATGTCACCATACCTAACCAAAGCCTAAATAACCAAAAAAGGGAGTAATTCTTTACTGTTTCTATATGCTGTGTCTGGCGGTTGGTGCTCTACACACTTTCGCAAAACCCTACCGCCTCAATTCGTGCCGGCGGCTCTGTACGCGCCGTACGCGTACCCCCCGGCGATCACGTTGATGAGCACGATGGACGCCGCGATTAGGTCGCCAAAACCAATGATGGCCGGGCCCCAGGGCGTGAGCACTAGGACGATCGCGCACATCACCATCCCCTGCGGGGTCGCGGGTGTCCTGTACAGGAACATGGCATACACCAGTATCGTGACCATCATCTGGAACGTGACCGGACCGCCCGGGGTCGTCCGCTTCAGGAAGTCGATGAAGGAGTCCGGCGTCGCGGTCGGGTCTGTCAGCGCGTCGGGGATTATCCGAGTCGGCTGTCCGAAGCAGCGATCGAACGCTATCGCGATTTCCTCGCCGCTTCTCGCGTCCCAGTCCCTGGTCGAAGGCAGGGGCGGCGTGAGCTTGAGCGTGGACGTCCCGACGCGCTCCGCGATGAACCCTCCCAGGACGAACCTGCGCGAGTCTTCGCCGCTCTCGTAGCTGACCTCCATGATTGTCTCGTCCAGGTGGGCTTGGTTAGTTGTCCAGTCGTCTGTCGCGCCGCCCGAATAGACCAGATGCCAGCTGCCGGCGGCGTCTTCGTAGATGGCGTCGACGGCCCTCGAGTTGCCGTCATTGAACAGGCCGCCGGGGAACTCTCCGGATTTCAGCGTCCCGTAGCTGCCGGAGTCGTAGCCGTAGAGCTCGCCGCTGCTTCCGACGACCGTCACGATGCGGCCCAACTGGCAGGACTCGTTCGTCGACGGGGTCTGGGCGTGGACCGGGCCGGCGGGAAGGGTGTAAACGAGGGCGAGCAACAGGGCCAGCGCGCCTAGAGGGAGGACCGACAGCAGCGCGGCCAACCAAAGGGGGCGCATGGCGCGGAGCGCAATCATTCTACGGCGTCGGCGTCGGCGTTGGCGTGGGTGTCGGCGTCGGCGTGGGTGTCGGCGTCGGCGTGGGTGTCGGCGTCGGCGTGGGTGTCGGAATCGGTGTAGGGGTTGGAGTCGGGGTGGGAGCCACGAGCACGTCTACAAGATAGCGATTGAGCTCAACGCCCTCATCGCCGTGCAGTGTGATCTCGATGTCGTCCTGCTCGCGGCAACCGATCAACGCGACCCCCATGTCGTTGAAGATGTCGATGTGCTGTTCGGCCCCGGGCGACGTGACGGATTCGGCGTCGGCGGTCTGGGTCCACACAACCCAACGGGTCGTGACATAGAGGAAATGCTGGTCGGTCGACGCCTCAAAGCGATATGTCGCACCATCGACCACCCCAAAGCTGCGAGACCATGTAATAAGGTCCCCGGCCTGTGCCACTTGAATCGTGGTCTTCACGGGCCCTATGGCCAACACTCCGTCTCGATACAGTCGATACCACAGACTGAATGTAGCGTTCGTGGCATGATCACCAGGGTCAAGCGTGACCGTTGCCTCAGCGCCGTTGAGCGCGTTGGGCTCGATTCGAATGTTGGCGATCGCCTCTGTGACGCAGCCGGTGGATTCACCGAGCACCATGGGCTGACCGGTCTGACTGAGTCGTTTGATAGTCCCAAACCCCAGGTCTATGCTGTCGATGCGCATCTCGACTGAGCGGCGGTTGGTCTGTAGCCACACGGTCTGCCGCTGAGTATCACGCAGCGTCACCTCGTTGGGTGGCGGCAGCAGGTCGGCGTAGTCCGGCTCGTCCCCGATCGCAAAGTTCAGCAGCATCACGCTCACGAGGACGCCGCCCAACGCCAGCACCAGGACGGGCGCGATGTTCCGACCGCTCACCTCGAGGATCCCTTCAGTAGGAGCTCCTCGTCGCCCTCCGCGATATCATGTCTGTCGTTTTGTTCGCTGAAGGCGGCCAGCCACACAGGATGCTCGATCATCTGAGCCATCCGGCCTGAGCAAAACCGGGATGTAGTGACCCTGGCGGCTAGCCACTGCCGCCACGCCAGGATCATACAAAGCAGGTAGTCCACGTCGTCTACTCCTGGTTACTTCCGGTTGACTATCTTGATCTTGGGTGCACGAGCACCGAGACCCTTTCGCATCCCAGCGTTCTTGCTCCGCGACCGACTCGTCCGTCGTGTGGGCGGAGATTGTGGAGATTGCGACGCCAGCTGCTTGGATAGCGCGTCGTATTTCTCTCCCAACACTGGCGCAGCCCGCCTGTATAGGTCGGACGCCAGCGCGACCCCGCGTGCGCTCAGCCGCTTGGTGCCACGGGCCGCATCCCCGCCATAGGCAATCGCCGCCTGCGGCGTGGCCCGCAAGGTCTCCTTAAGGCAATCGCTCCACCGGGCCTTTGGCGTCGCTTCAGTCATGGTCAGATCGTCCAGGCTCCCGGACCTGTGGTTCTCATCGGCACTTGAGGGCGGAGGCTGCTGACGCGACCATGCGTCAAGTCGTACCGCCATCGCCACCGCGATCTCGGGATCCTCAACCCAAGAAAATTTGATCAACTCCCCAGCCAGAGATTTCGGCATCGGCTGTCGGGCCACATCCACCGGAAAGCCCGCCTTCTGCGCCGACTCTTCGAGGTCCTGTTGTCCCAGCCCCGTGAGCTCCTGCAGTTGTCGCGGAGTGATGCGGACCTCCTGCTCCCCTTCGTATAGATCCATGCCTGCCTCATAGGGCACACCTCTGAAGCGATCGTCCGTAGCCGTGGGCGGAGCTGCGTCGTGATGCGAGGGAGGCGCAGTAGATGGTTCGGCGGACACCTCCTCATACGCGGTCACCTCGTGTCCATCACTCACTGTTAGCGTCTTCTTCATACGCGGTCACCTCGTGTCCATCACTCACTGTTAGCGTCTTCTTCATCGAGGTCGCCTTGAGCCCAGAATCATGCCCGAGAGGCGCCAAGCCAAGCAAAAGATAGTCGCCGGAAGTGCCACCCAGTACCCCTGCGTGAGCACGAATATGACGGGCGCCCCGACAGCAGCCCGCCGAGACTCCAGGTATTCCAACGGTATGGGCGCGAGATCAGGCAGGGCTACCAATAGCAAACCCACCCAGTAGCCAACCGCTAGGCCCTTGAGCGCCCCCAACAGACCGGACACCACGGTCTCCGAGCATAGCCTGTCCCTAATCCAACTGAACTTTAATGTCGTCATCTGTATCGCTGTCTCTGCACACTCTGGGCCAGCAGTCCTACCGTCACCAGAAGCAACGGCCCCACCAGGTTGACTGCCAAGAACACCGTGGGCCACAGGTCCGGGTTAGCCGCGTCGGTCGGCAGGAACCCCAGGTAGGTGTCCGCCATGGTTCGGTAGTAGACCACCACCAGACAGAACCCGAAGATACCCATGACCTTTTCGGCTAGGCTCAGGAACCGCCCAGCGATCGCCGCGATGCCGACGACGTACAGACTGAACGTCCACCACGCCCACTGCGTGACGGGCGAGAGCACCCAATGCTCCCACCGCGCCAGCTCGAACGTCGTGCCCCACAGGATCAGCACCGCGACGAAAAACCACATCGGCGAACCGCGTCTACATAGAGCCGGAGCCGCTCAGAGCGTCGCGACCACGCATGCCCTTGAGCACATTCCAGGCGACCGTCATGATCCCTGCCACGATCACGACCCCGAAGAAGTTCCCGATCACTGAGGAGACGGCCCCAAGCCCCTCGGCGTACATTAGGAACCTATTAGAGTCAATCGCCTCGAACGCGCTGCTCACGAACGGGATGAACGTGTTCAGCAACGTCGCCAGCAGCAGGAACGCTATCGCGGTCATCACGGCCGCCAAGATCGGGTGGGTCCCCATGTTGCGCATGAAGCTCGAGCCGAACGTCCCGAGCGCGAACAGCAGCGCGATCGGAGGTGCGAGACCGGCGGCCTGCAGGATGATCTCGATCAGCGGCGACAGACCGCCAGACCCAAAGACCGACCCCCCATCGTCGTATTCGCAGCCGGCCACCGTTCCGGTCGCGGTGACACTCACTTTTGATCCCAGTGGAGTGTAGTAGTCGGCGACGGTAACACCAGTATCGGCGAAGTCCGATACTCCGCAGGCGTCGCCTGTGCCCTTGTAGAGCCCGTAAGTGGTGGTCCCGTCGCCATCGGTCAGGGTGGATGTCGCACCACTGTTGTTATACGCCGTGACTGCCTGCCACGCCGGCTCCGGAGAAGTGGAAGTATCCACCTTGACGATGCGATCGAACCGCTCGCCCGACACCACACCGGCGGCCTGCGCCTGCAGGTACCAACCATTGATTGATCCCAAGAGCATTGGGAAGACTATAAGCCAGACCACCAGCCCTATGAGCTGACCGACCGGCCCTCGTATAATTTCTGATCCCATCATTTGTTTGTTCTCTCTTTCTTGTTTTTTCAGTTGTGATGTCCCTGTTGAATCGCTGCGGTAGCGTGCATAGAGGCTCGACTGCTATGCCCGTCTCACCGGCCGCCGATTCTGACGAGTGCGAATGGGCTCGCCAATGCGAGCACTACGACGATTTGGGCGATATATAGCCACGTGGGTAGGTACTCAACGACAGTCTGCCAATAGATGCCGTCGCAGAACTGCTCAGTGCCCGGGCAGGACGCATCAAGGCTCCAGCTCCCGATCATATTCAACGTCAGAGTGACCAGCACGATGCCCACGCCAAGCACAGTCATAGATGTCAGTCCCATCGGCAGCTCCTACTGCGTCACTACTCTGAGGGTTGGGGGACGCGCGTTGGTCCTGGTCTTTAGGCCGTCGCGTCCAGAAGGTTTGCGGCCGCTACGCGTCCGACCCGCCCCACCCTTACGCTGTTTGTGACGTTCCGCAAGCACTGTGTACTTGCGTGAACCAGGCTTCTTGCCGTCGTCTCTCTTGCTACGGAGAAATTCCTCGACCTCTCTGACCACGTCATCGGCGCGGCCTTCGCGCTTGCACTCGTCGGCTGCGCGGCGCAGCAATTCCACGTCCCTAATCCGTGCCTTGGGGTCACGCGCTGACTGGCCATCGAGACGGTCTGACTTTGGCGCATCCTGGCTCCGCCTGCTCATCACTTTGGCGGCGGCAGAACGAACCTCATCCGACACCCTTTGTGGCGCCTGTGGCTCGTCGGCTTGACGCTCGGCGTCTGAGCGCGAACCTTTCGCCCGCACCAGTACTTTTCGCATCTCCTCTGGGTCATCGCACATCTCCATGACCAGCCGGGCTATATCCCCGTCTGAGTCGTAAGCGCGTCGAGGCTCCGGACCATCGGGAGTCTCTTGGGCTGCCGCACTCAGCACTTGGGCCGCCTCGTCCGCCGACTCTTGTGCCTCCTCAGCCGTCACAACACCGTCTTGGGTGACTGCCTTGACCTCAGCCACGGCAGCGGCCAGTTCCGGTGCGGGATCTGGCGCTGCTGCGGGTTGTGTCGGGTTCGCGTCAGGCGGCGCGATAACGGCGTTGCGAGTCTTGATATCCATCTCAGGCGTAGCTTCTTCCAACGGCGGAAACACCTGGCGGCTCCGCAAGGCAAAATCGAGACGACCTCGGAAATGATTTACGTCGTCGGAGAACCAACGGAAGATGTCAGAGTGACCCGCGCTGAACAGGTCGAGAGCGACACGCTCCAAAGCGCGGCGATACTCAATCTCAGCGTTTTGAGAATCACCGTTCGCCAAAACATTCTGGAAAGCCCCGTCTTCCTTGAGCTTACCCCAGAACAGGTCCGTAGCCTTCTCTACCTCGCGCATCCTGGGACTGCGCGGCTTGGCTTCTGCCTCCTTAGATTCCGCCTCCTCGATCACACGCTCCGTGATGCTGTCCGGCCCGGTCAGTTGTACGGGTCCATCTTGGGCCGCTTCAAACATCTGGTCCGCCGTGAGCTTGGGTTCCGCTCGGGCTGCGGGTTCCACCTCGGCAGCGGCGGGAATGTCAGGCGCGATTCTCGTCTCTTTGGGCAAGCCTGCCCTGTTACGGTAGAGTTCGAGAATGAGGATTCTGGCAGTGATATCGAGGTCCTCATAAGCGCCAAGTTTGAATTCTGCCGCTAGGGCGTCCAGTTCAGACAGAGGGGCTTTCACTTCGCCAGGAGTTTGGGTATCGGGGTCCGGAGGCGACTTTTCATCTGAAGAGTCCGGGCCATCACCGGCCGGTTCGGGACTTGGGACATCCGCAACCACAGCGACAGATTCCGACAACTCAGGGGATTCCTCGATGGTCGCCTGTTCAGCAGGTGCGGTCTGGGTCTCGACCCTCTCGGTCTGCAACTCGTCCTGTAGCGCCTCCACGACCTCTTCGGGGGTGTCGGCCTCTTCCTCCGAGCGTGCGATCTCGACCGCCTCCCGGAGATTCACCGGATCGGCATCAGGTATCTCCCGAGGGGTTTCGACCGGGGCTTTTGCGGGGGTGGCTATGGACTTGTCTGGCATCCAGTCGGATTCCAAATCCATGGCGGGGTCGTCACCCTCTTGAAGCAGCTTGGGATCGCCGGCCAGGCGTGACCGGATGACTCGCAACTGATGTTCGGCGTAATCGAGTTGCTCTGCGTCCTCGAACGGCCTGGCCAACTGGTCGTCGTACAGCCGGACGTTCTCTTCCGCCCGCTCAAGGTTTGACCGCATCTTGGCAGCCCGTCCGGGAAGTCCTCGGACAAGGTTGTCCAGCCTGGACATCAGACCCCTTGGCGTGACGTCATCGCTCTCTATGGCACCCCCTACATGTGGATGCTTGGTGTCCGGGTGAATCAGCGTGAGCTGGTAGCCACCATCGGTATTCAGCGCAACGATGAAACCCCTGTAGTCCCCGATCGGGACGTAGCCCTGCCTCCTTTGGCTGCGCGTCACCCGACTGAATGCCTGTACCAGCGCCGGGCCAGCGTCCGTACGCTTGTCGAATGTCTGGTTGCTGACCTTGATGGTGAAGTCCTCACCCTCTGGCAGAGACTCGACATAGTCGGCGTCCTTGTCCAGCGCGGGCAGATTCTTTTGGTAGACGTCTATCCTGGGTTGCAGCCCGCGCTTCTGCGTCTCGGCCTCGAATTGGCGACGTCTGTGAGCCGCCCGCGAGAGGCGTCCCATGTCCACCAGCTGACGCAGCTCCTCGGCACGGATAGCCAGCGGGTTTCCGCTGGCCAGCGCCTTGGCCTCAGAAGCACCAATGACAAGTTCGTCAACATCCTCCATCTCGCGATGGGTCTGATTCCGCTTCATCAGCACCTTGATGCCGCGGGCCTTCTCCTCCACCGCCTGCCACATGAAGCGGTCGAAGCTGCCCTGCTGGACGTACTGGAATATCCTGACTCCGCGACCAGGGCCGATGACGTTCCCCTCTTCGTCAACCTCAGGCCCGTATACCTCGTTCCCCTGCCGGATCACACGACCCTCGCGCTGTTCCACGTCGCGCGGACGCCAGGGCACGTCGATATGATGGGCAGCGGCAGCGCGGTCCTGGACGTTGATGCCGACCCCCAGCTTTGCGGTGGAGCCCACCAGTACCCGCACGTCGCCGCGTCGCACCTTGTCGAGGATCTCCTCTTTGGCCGCCGCCGTCTTGTACTCGTGAATGAACGCGACCTGGTCCCTGGGCACATCCCTGCGTGCCAGCTCAGTACGCAGCCGCTCATAGACGTTCGTGAGGAGCTGCTGCTCCTCTCCCGTCAGGTCCTCATCATCCTTGGGCTTGGCGTCGTCGGCAGCGCCTCTGTCCACCGTCTCTTTGGGAGTGCCGAGGTCCAGGAAGACCAGCTGCGTACCCTTGCGGTCAGCCTCTTGCTTGAAGATCTGCGCGATGTTCTCGGCGGCCAAAGGTATCTTCCCCTCTGGGTTGTGGGGCGCGTTCGGCCATACCATCTGGACGTCCATCGCGGCCTTGCGAGCATCGCTGCTGATCTTGAGCATGTTGTCTTCTTCGGGCCGGACGCTGCCCAGCTTGTCCACGCGCTTGATCACGTCCTCCATGTACGCCTCAAGGGCCGGGTGAGAGGGGGCCACAACCGTCGTCCGCTTGGGGTCGCCGCTGTCGCCTACGAGCCTCGGCTGCGCCTCGAGCATCTCGGGGACCTCGGACGCCACGCGGATGTCCGCGACACGCTGGAACAGGGTGGACAGCTCTGGCAGGTTGACGAACCGGCTGAACCGCTGCACGGTCTTGTACTTGCCGCCCGCGGTGTACTCCATCCCGCTCTTGACGTGCCCATACGTCTTGGCCCAGGCGTCAAAACTGTCCAGCCCCCGACGCTTGAGCTCGTCGGGCTGGAGGTAGCGCATCATGGTGTAGGTCTCGGCTATCGTGTTGGCCACGGGCGTTCCCGTCGCGAACACGACGCCGCCTTTGGCGAACGAGCCGTCCGGCTTCTGGCCGGACTTCTCCTGGAGATAGCGCACCTTCATGTACATGTCCCAGGCGCGCTGCGCCTCGGACTGCGGCAGCCCCTTGATGCCGCTCCGTCCGGAGGCCATCTTCGAGACGTAGGGGAGGTTCTTGTAGTTGTCGGCCTCGTCGACGTACAGCTGGTCGATCCCCAGATCCTCGAAGTTCAGGGAGTCGTCCGAGCGGTCAGCCATCCGGTCCCTGAGCTGCTGAAGACGGACGGTGTAGTTGTTGATCTTCTTGTTGATCTGCTTCAGCGTCGTGTCTTTAGCCTTTTCGCCCTTGGCTGTGTCCGCCTCGCTCCAGTCCCCTGACATGAGCGCGCCCATCAGCTCGGCTCTCTGCTGCTCGATCCACCTGGTCTCGGTCTGAGGCGAGAGCGGTATCTTCTCGAACTGCTCATACGACAGAACCACGCCGTCCCAATCGCCTGTGGCGATCCGGCTCAGGAACGCCTGCCGGTTCCCCGCCTTGAAGTCATCCGCGTCGGGCGCCAGTATCCGCGCCCCCGGGTAGACCTCCATGAACTGCCCGACGAACTGTTCGTGCGTGGCCTTTGGGACGACGAAGACGGGCTTGTTGGCCAGCCCGAGCCGCTTGCGCTCTTTGGCGGACGCGATCATGGTGGCGGACTTGCCGAACCCGACCTCGTGCGCCAGGAGCGTAGTCCCGTCGGCAACGACCCTGTAGATTGCGTCTCGCTGGTGGGGGCGCATCTGTCTCTGCCACTTGGCCGACATCTCCGGGAACGTCTGATGGCTGCCATCGAAAACACGCGGGCGTATCGCGTTGTGGGTGTCGTTGTACTTCTCTTCGAGGCGGGCGCGACGCTCAGGGTCTCTCCAGACCCAATCGTCGAAAGCCTTCTGCATCTCCTCAGCTTTCTGCTGTGCCTCAAGCGTGCCCTCCGGGTCGGCCACCCGGCCCTCGCCGTCCGGGGCGGGCTTGGTCAAGGCGATGGGAGAGCCCTGAAGGGTCTTCAGAAGAATGTTCTTTGCCGACATGCGGTCCGTGCCGTACGTGATATCCGCATAGTCCGACCTGAAATTCTCCGCCTGGGTCCAGCCGCCTCCACCGACTTTCCCCTGGACTGCCTTGTTGCCCTTTTCGTTCTGTCCTACGAACGACTCGGTCTCACCCAGATACCGGAAGTACTGTTGCTTCTCCTTGCGATAGCTGTAGGGCACTCGGAATTCTTCCCGAACCCACTCGTTGACTATCTCGGCCGGTATCCACGGCGTGCCCAATGGCGTCCGGATCTCGTCTGCCGTGACCCTCGGAGGCTGAACGTCCTGCAGGGCCTCGACGTGTCCCTGGTAGGCAGGATCGGTCTGGGCCGCGACCTCAGCCTCCTTCAGCTTTTCCCGCACGTTGCCCGTCAGATACTCGTTGGCCGGTACCCAGGCGTCGCCTTTAGGGCTTTTGAAGACGAGCTTGTCCTGTGCCAACTCCGAGCGAACTTCTTCGGCGCTCTGCCCGATGATCTCCCCCATGCGGCCGAAGTCCATCTCGCCGGACTCGTTCATTACGACCAACATGGCGTCGGCGGGGGTGTTCACATCCTGTGCCGGGACAGCCCCTATGACCCGCCGGTGCATGATGTCGGACGCCTGCCAGCAATCGGAGTCGCGATCAAAGTATTCAAGCGCGAACAGCAGGTGGTCGTCCGTGTCGTTTCCCAAGAGCTTCCGGTTGGCCGGGGTATTGATCGCCTCGCCGTGGGTCTCGACGTACTCCTGATACTGCTCGCCCAGCTCGTCGCGGGTGGCCTCGACCGTCGCGCTATCCGTTTCGGCGCTCTCTTGGTTCACCAGCCGGCGGGCGATGTTCCTCAGCTTCAGCAGGTCGGTCACGCGCGCAGAGTCCTTCTTGGACAGGCCGTGGGCCTCAGTCGAAGAACCGCCGCGGGAGATACGCAACTCGCCGTCTTCGAGGACGTATTTTGGCGGCGCTGTTATACGCGTCGGCTTCTTTGCGGCCGTAGCGGTAGGGCCGTCAACCAGTGCCCGAGACATCTTGATCGGCGGATTCGCTCGGACGATCTTGCTGGACTCTTCCGGCAACGCGAGGCTCAGCGGGCGCAACGGATCGCTCTGGACTGTGTAACTGTCGCTTGAGTACATCGAGCCTTCGCTACTGTGCCTCCCCAACACCTTGTCGGGGTTCTCCACAAAGTAGCGATTGATGGACTGGTCACGCTTGTAGCCGTATCGGTCAGACACCTCGATGGGATCGCTCTTGACCCATGAGTCATCAATGGGGGAATCGTCGCCCTGTTCCCGCTTCCGCAGATAGATTATGTCCGTGACGACCTGCGTGTCCGGGAAGGTGTTGTCAGGCAGCCGAACCGCCCCCATGAGGTCGGCCCTCTCCGATAGATACTTGCGGACAGGCTCGGACGAGGGGGCATTCATCGTACCGGCCGACGTGATAAAGGCCACGACGCCACCGGGACGCGTCTTGTCCAGCCCCTTGGCAAAGAAGTAGTTGTGAATCCTGTCAGTCAGATACTTACGCCCTGTGGCGTTGTAGTCCTTGTCGTAGACTTTGGTGTCACCGAACGGAACATTGGATATGACGATGTCAAAGTTGTCGTCCGGCAAGGGGGCTTCCTGGAAACCGGCGTTGTAGACTTTGGTCTCGGGATACGTGTGCTTCAGGATCGTGGCGGTCATGGGGTCGATCTCGACCGCTGTGCGCTCGGACTTCTCGGACATGCTGGCTGGCTGCAAGCCAAGGAAGCGGCCAGACCCCGCCGATGGTTCCAACACTTTGGGCCGTTCCAGCTTGTCCGCGCCCAGGTCGGACAACGTGCCCCACATGGACTTCGCGACTTCTGGCGTCGTGTAAAAGGCGGTGTTGTGCGACTGCCGAATCCCCTCCAACTCCTCGGGAGTCACGAGGTCCTCGAGTTCTACCTTTCGGCGTTTCCACGGCTCATCCCAAGCGTACTGGAGACCCTGCCGGAACGCGGAATCTCCAAACCCAGAGTACCGCGCCAGAACTGCCCGCTCCCCCGGTGTGGCGTCGCGGTTCCCGGCCTCGAGTTCCTTGCTCAGACGGATGGCCGCGATATTCGCGTCCCATCGCGCGATGGGGGTGGTCGAGAAATCGTTGTCCTCGGTGATCACATGATCTTTGCGCTCACGCAATACCTAAATCTCCATGACCTACTTCGACGGTGTGTTCAGGTCGTTCGGTGGATTGGCGCGGTCACCTGACATTGGGTCTCTACTCCCTGACTTGGCGACGTCGCTCGCGACTCGTACCGCTGAAAACCAGAACGCGAGACCAAGAAAGGCCAGCATGCCGCCGCCCCGTAGATATGGCAGTCCGGCGCTAACGTGGGCGACCGCGACTGTAATGTCGAGGAACCAGTACACACCCAGGACGACCAGGGACGGAGTGACCAACGCGACGCCGACCATGAAAAACATCAGACCTGAGCCCCGCACCATGAGATAGATTCGTAGACCCTCGGGGAGCTCAGCCGCCGCGGCCCGGTAACTGTTACGGTCGCGTCTGTAGTCTGATGCCATTGCTCGAAGTTTTCGGCCGAAAACCATTAGTCCTCCTCGTCGATGAACGACTCGGGCGCCAGGCGCTCGTTCCGCCGCACCGCCACCTCCTCGCGGTCTTTCAGTCCGGGTCAGTCTCGAGCAGCACGGCTCGAATCGCCCACCGCCACGCCTGGCTCTCCGACTCTCCCTGTCTGATGTAGCTGTCGGCACGGCTCACACAGGCGGCGGCGTGCTCTTCTAGGTGCGTCTCCAGATCTCCGGCTTGCCGCAATCGTTCATACTCCTCTTCTCGGTTCTCCTTGAGGAACTTCTCCCTCATCCCCATCAGCTGGTCATCGCTGTACATGCGCCTATCTCCGTCCCTTCCTGGGCCTCCGTCCGCTCTTGTTGGACGCCCGCCGCTTGGCGATACCACACGCCCGCGTTGACTTACGCTTTCTGGCCTGTCCTTTCCTTGGCATGACTTGGTCCTCCTCTCGAATCTCTCTGCTCTTTCAGTCACTCCATCGTCAGTATGACCAGCAGGATCCCGGCCAGCACGATGCCGCCAGCCAGCAGAAACGGCAGCAGATCCTTGAGCGGGCCTCCGTCCGCGTCCTCGCCCTCGTCCACTTGGGCGAAGTCGAGCGCACAGTCCGAGATCATCCGGTTCCAACTCCTCAGCGCGTACACTGCTGCGTCCGTTGCCCGGTACAGGTCGTTGCGGAGCAGCAGATAGTCCAGCGTCGACTTCAGCCTGTCGTGGATCTGCTCACCGGGCCGCAGCTGGAGCCACATGTAGGGGCGACCCTCTGTATAGCGCCACTCGTGGGCGCGCCAGGCCAGCAACGCTTTTGGAATCCATGCCTCGGCCTGGCCAGTGACCATCTCCGGAGTGATGATCGAACGTCTTTCGTTGACGACCACCAGCATCATTCCCTCGTGGTACGCACCCTGAGAACCGAGCAGGTGGGCGAGATAGCCGCCCACCGGAATACCCGCCAGACCGGCCAGCACGGCCGGCGATATGATCAGGAGATCCGCAGGGACAGCCAGGCCGAGTATCGCGCCAATCACTAGCCCCGCGACCGCGCCGGCGGCCACGAGAAAATGGTTCGGCCTCCCGGCACGACCTCCCGCCATCTGGTGCCACTGCCGTCGACGCGCCGCAACTCCGTGGCGGCTCGTGGTCGCCTGGACAGGCTGGAGTAAATTGAAACGCTCAAGGTCGGAGACCGCCTCCTGGAATACCGGCCAGTGGTCAATGGACAGGTGAGGCCGGATCAACGCCAGATCCGGGAACCACGGGCTCCTCGGCGCCTGTATCAGGGCCTCCCGGTCCCTCACCCGATTCTCCTCCTCCCTCTTCAACTCCCGTCTCCTGTCCCTCTTGCCCCGCATCAGTTCCCACTTCTCCCGTAATGGTGTCAACGGTCTCATGACTGACCCTCCCCTCGACTTGCTCCGTAACCGACGCGGCCGGGTCCACCTGCGAGCTCAGTCCCGCCAGCCAAGCGCACGCGAGGAACACGATCACCGCGCCCACATTGGCTATGATGGCGAACCCGTTCGACTTGAGTGGGCTGTCCCCTTCGACCTCGACCGCGCCCGAGCGGATCCCGACAAACAGGTTCAAGCTATCCTGTAGGTTGTACCGGGAGTCCATGCCGGGCAGCGGTGACAGACCCGTCTCGACTAGTAGGTTCTCCTTCCAGACGGGCGACCGACCCTCCTCGGTCTGGTGATACAGAGGGACCGTGTTGCGGTTCCGAATGCTCGCGCGCGCCTTGTGCGCAATCACCTGGGTCTGTACGATGTCGGCCTCCTCGTCGATCAGCAGGCCGCTCTCCATCATGGCGCGGAACCGGACACGGTTGGGTTTGCTTCGGCTAAACCACCGCATATGCAATCCTCCGAGCAGTCCGGATTTTGGGGATTCGGGACCATGAATACCATGAAAGGCTGACCGACGATATGACTTGTCCGGCCATGTCGGGACATCGCCCTGAAAAACTGGACATGTCCAGACAACTTGAATAGTCTCATGGCACATCAAGGGAAAGGGGAGGACTATGACAAAACCACGAAGCCAAGCCATCAGGGATCATGCAGTCCACCAATATATGTCGGACCCTGACCTAACGATCGCAGAGGCTGCGACAGGGGTTGGCGTCACCGAACGGACGCTAACTAGGTGGCTCGCCGAGTACCGTCAGAAGGACCTTGTTGCGAGTCTCACAGGGGATCGGTGCTGACGCACTCGAAGTCGCCGAATGCTGGCCTCCGGTCTCCCCGGGCGTATGCGGAGGCTCCCAGGTCAGAGGGCGTTCCATAGCTAGTGCACGCCCTACTTGACGTAACAGGTCTTGTGCGAACCACACTCCAGAATCCGCAGATCTGCGCGACGGGTTTCGTCACACCGCCCAAGCGGGCCATGTGGGACACCAGCCCGAGCTGGCGGGCAACGTCGAGGGTTTCACCATCGCCAGATTGGGGGACCCCAAGACAGGAGAACCCACGCCGGCCGCAGAGCTGGATCTGGGTAGCGCAGGCCCAGCAGCACCGCCACGAGATCCACACCAACCTCAAATGTTGAAAGGGGTGATCCCCCAGCGGCGAGGCGACCTATTGATCAGACGATTCCGCCAGTCCGGAAGTCGGCCACGAGTGGGACCAGAGGCGCCGATCTAACTGCATCTCCGTCCCGACCAAGTCCCCAAAGGGAACGCCCACTGTCCTGTTGGCGCTCCCGACAAGTGTCAGCACTGTCGTATCCCAGACACACCCGCTCGGACAGGACCACGGCACGTACCAGCGGGTAACGGGGTCGTCTCGCCATAGGTGTGGTTCACATGGAAGGGTGATGATAATTCCCTGGAATTCGGAACAAACGCGTGCCCAATCCGGCCAAAGGTAGTCGGAGAGCTTTGTCTTCCGGTACTCCTTGGTGAACGCGACTAGTTGGCGTTTCGAGTCGATTCTCAGAATCGACGCATCTGCATCAATTAGAATCGTGTACCAATAGTTCAGCTTGTTCGTCCGCGTGCGATGCGTTCGACACCACTCAAGCCAAGAGTCTTCAATCGAAAGCCATACGCCTTCTGGCCTTGCGATGCCAGGCAGAGAATACTCACGCACGTCGATCGAGAAGTTAGGATCACTGGTGTAGTGCCTGAAGTCTTCCATCGGTCTCCTGGCCGGCGTGGCTGCATACTTACCGGCCGCCGCGTCTAGCTCGTAAGGCGGTCTCAGAGGTCATACGTGAGACATTTTGCGCCATTCTGTCTTGTGTGCGAGAATTCTTCCTTTCCAAGCGAACGGCTAACGGTGGGCTCACTTCGCATGGCGATACCTCTCGGGGGTGGTGTCTCAGTTAGGTCAGCGGAGCTTGCTCAGGCCGAATTGATGCAATGCGCGAACCGCTCTAATCCTTCGAGGGCCAATCCAACTCACGTGGGGTAATCAACGAAGGCTTGACAAACTTCCCGATTCTCTCTAGTACCTGTAGAACTTGGACAGATGTCTGCTTACTCATCTCTATTGGAGGATCAACGACTTCAAGAAACGTGATAAGAGTATCGAGATAAAGTGACAACCCCCAGTAGAGACAAAAGTGCGCCCAGTGATCTCTTAGGTAGACCGAGTCGATCGACAAAGATCCTTCCTGGGGATTACCCCAACCGCGTCTGAGAAGTTCATGCACACTGAAATGCACGTAGCGTGAAGTCGCATGATAGACGAACTCGTATGTTGTTTCCTCAGCTGTCGTCTTCGCCAGCCATGATACGGAAGGGAGTTGGCCGTTGCTGATGACGTGGGGGGGCCAACCCAACCGCGTCCCGAGGCACCGGAGCTTTCCCAACAACTCGGACCTATTCTTCTTGAATACCTCAAGATCGGGAAGGAGTCCAAGTGACTTTGTAACGGGACGTCCAGCATACTTATCTTGGGCCCGCAGGCTTTTGAACAGTTCGTCATGCAAAAAACAGTAGACGAGCTGTTGCGCCTCGTCTGTTGGAATTTGGACAAGGTACTTTGCCCAAATGAACTCCTCGCAAGACGGGCGCAAGAGTGGCCCCGCGGCGAATCCGTGTCCCGAGGCGACCAAATCAGAGATCACTTGGAGACCTTCGAACTGCCTTCGGAGGATGGCTCTGAAGACAACAGGAAGATACCCGTCGGACGGAACCCAGGACATGGTGTTCCTCGCCTCCACATCCTCACCGACGATATCTAGGAACTGCTGAACTTCCTGTTGTAGAGCCTGAACGTCGGTTTGGTCCATTGAGTGTATCCTCGAGTCTGAATCCCACGCCAGTCGTGAATGCGACGCTCTACTCTGTTCTGTCTCAAGTCTCTTGTAATCTGAGGATATAGGGGTCCAACGAGACTAGTCAAAGGCATTGGCGGCCTCGCCCTTTTGACGCCTGGAACGGTAGTCAATTTCACTCCTGGAGACTTACGTTCTTGACCATCGACGAGCTTAGTGACCCTTCATAAACAGAAGACACCGGCCCGCTGAGACTCAGGTTGAACTCCGGATCAACCTCAACCGACACGCTTCCCCCAGGTGCGTTGACCTCAACAGGACTTTTGACTAGTCCGAGACGGACTCCAACACTGGCCGCCGCGCACGACGACGATCCAGATGCGGAGGTTTCACCCGATCCGCGCTCCCAAATCATAATGCGAATTGCCGTCTGACTCACTGCGGACGCAAGCTGGACGTTCGCTCGCCTAGGGAAGATACGATGGAGTTCGAGTTCGGGTCCGAGGCGGAGAAGATCATCACGCGTCCACTCATATCCGCAGTCGCTGAAGATAACGCAGTGGGGATTGCCGACACTCACACCCGTGAATCGTAGGGCTCGTGTTCGTACAACGATCTTCTGAGCCATCAGTTCCGGAACGTCGAGCGTACAGGGGATGTCTGCCGGTCTGAAGCTGGCTTTTCCCATTGTTACCGACGCTGAAAAGACGTCGCCTACTCGATCCACACCCATCCGCACTCGGGAAACGCCTGCCTTGCTCTCAACATTGAAGTCATGCTTGGTGGTCATTCGGGTATCGAGCGCATAAAGTCCAAAGATTCGCAGTCCATTTCCCGATGTCTCGGCTTCGCTCCCGTCGGAGTTGTAGATAGATACACCGAAGTCCGCTTTGGTTGACTGCCGCAGAGCAACCACGCCGTCTCCGCCAATCCCCGTGTTCCGATCACAGATGAGACGGATAGCCCCAGACGTAAGTCGGAAATCAAGGATCGCGGGGTCCAGGACAACGTAGTCGTTCCCAAGAGAGTGACTCTTGAAGAAGCTGTTTCTCTGATTGACAGGCACTCGTTGTGACTCCAGTGTCTAGTCGACCTAGACTATATGTTCCAGTCGAAGTGATGAGTGGTCCGAACGAGGACGATGGCATAGATTCGACCTCTTCAACTCACACCACCCCATACCGTCATCCGGGGACGCGTTCAATTGGCCACTCTTCCCTAACTGGTCGACAGCAGTGGTTGAATTGGCTCTCAACACGGATGACTGAGCGGATCGAGGGATCGCTCTAGACAACCCATTTCGTTCACGGAGACATCCGGGAGGCGGGTCTGCTCCCCCACTATCTAGCGTATATGACCACTTCCTCGGTGGTGACGATCACGTATTCAGGAGAACCGCCCCATCCATCCGTTGTGATGCACATCAGCAACTGACCATCACGTGTCCTGAACGGAGGTATGTGCAGATCGTCAATCATTTCCGCCCACCTCTGTGGTGTCCACTCTACCGGGAGTCCTAGACCGGGTTGCTGCACCGTCACTGCGGTGCCGCCGCCCAAGTAGCCCTCGATCCACTCCAATGCCTCGCGGGGATCAGTTGTACGCTTCATGACAACCGTCATATCTCTTCCTCTCGTGCAGCAGATCGCTCGATGTCTACACTCAGAGGGAGCCGAACCAATCTGCCTGACCAACAACCGGTGAATTGACCCGTCCCTACGCGCAACCAGCGAGATTGGTTGCTGTCAAGGGATATGCGCAGGCGTCGTGTTGTAGTATACTACAACACGACGCCAAGGAAGCTGGATTCGTTAACGTGCAATTTGCAGAAGAGCTCTCGGTCCCTCAAGTCGCGGCATACCTCAGAGTCAATGAGGAGACCGTCAGACGTAACATCCGCTCGCGACGCCTCCCGGCAATTCGTCACGGCACGCAGTGGTTTGTCAGCCGTAACGACCTCCTGCTGTTCGCCAACCGCTACGATTCCAAGTCTGGCAAAGTCCGGCAGAAAATCTAGCAATCGGCGCATTCGTTCGATCGGTGAAACCGAAAGTCGTCTGTTGATGACGACTGTTGGGTCACCCGAAAGTCAGACCATGGTACACGTTCAGAAATCAGATCGCATGGTGACCACACAGGAACCCAAACCCTCGGGGGAACTCGCTCTTGAAGGTACCGCGGACAGAGTTCTGGTGCCGGAACCACAGGCGTCGTTAAGAAACTTGGCAGTGCTAGCCTGCAGGGACAATCTGGACTTTCCCATGAAGGAATTCAAACGAGAAATGTCTTCTGGAGTCCCCTACTACGAGCAAGACCTGATGAATGTGGTACGCCAGAGCCGCGGAGTCCCGACTGTGCCGCTGGTTCTCGAAGAAATCGCGCCTTGACCGCGTGACGATGCAACAAGTTGCCAGGACTGATTAGGCGACCTTTGCGAACCCGGTCAAGTGCCTCGAGATCTGTCTTCGACAGGACTCTACGATGACACAGGTCATTCATTGAATTGGGATTATCGTCTGCATCGTAAAAGAGTGTGATCGTGGATATACCCGCTAATCTACTGACGATTGTGGAATCGGGGAACGCAGTTCTGGTCTTAGGGGCTGGCGCGTCAATCGGGACGCCGAGCTCGACCGGATCGCCTGCACCGTCAGGTTCAGGGCTCGCTGAGATGATCGCCCGGAAGTTCCTTGGAGATCAACATGCCACCGCCTCTTTACCGATCGTGTGCGAGCTCGCGATCTCGGAGAGCGATCTCCTCACCGTCCAAGCATACGTCAGATCCGTATTCCAAGACTGTCAACCTGCTGAATTCCACGGGTTGCTGCCGACATTCAAGTGGAGGGCCCTCGCGACTACAAACTACGACCTTGTAATCGAACGCGCGTATGCGCAATGCAACAACCGGGCGCAAGAACTAGTTCCGTTCATCAGAAACGGGGACCGAGTTGATGAGAAGTTGCGGTCTCCGCGCGGCCTGATGCTGCTCAAGCTACATGGCTGCATAACTGCGACCGCGGATAAATCACTTCCGCTGATCCTAAGCGTCGACCAGTATCTGACTCATAAGCATGGCAGAGATCGACTCTTCGACCACCTCAAGGACCTGTCGTACGAGCATCCCCTAGTGTTTATCGGCCACAGTCTCCAAGATCCCGACATTCGGCAGCTCTTGCTCGAACTCGGGAGCACTGATCACAGACCCCGATACTACACGGTGACACCAAACGTCACCGCTCCCGAACGGAGGTTGTGGGAGGGTAAACGGATATCTCCAATCGAAGGGACGTTCGAGGAATTCCTTACAACGATAAACAGGGAGATCTCGAGCCCGTTTCGCGGAGTGGTGCCTGTTTCGACTCCAAACGACCTTCCTATTTCCGATAGATTCATCGTTCGCGACCCCGGACTAAGTACGGACTGCCTTGAGTTCCTCGAGAATGACGTAGATTACGTTAGAAGCGGGATGTCAATAGAAGACCTGTCTCCCAAAATGTTCTATAGGGGATTCGGTCCCCTGTGGGCGGCTGTAGAGGGTGATCTAGATGTACGCCGCGACATCGAAGACAACATTCTCCTTGACACCGTCGTTCAGGACCACAATCACGCCGATTGCCGCGTCTACGCCGTCAAGGGGCATGCCGGTTCTGGGAAGTCAGTGCTTCTCCAAAGGATCGCATGGGAAGCAGCCCACAGCTTTGGACGCCTATGCCTGTACTTGAGGCCGGGAGGCAGATTGTCATTCGACGCTATCCGGGAGTTGTCTCGGGTCGTCGACGATCGAATCTTCCTCTTCGTCGATGACGTTGACGAGCGCGTAGCTCAATTGATTCATGTTCTTGACCAGGCACGGCGTTTCTCAGTCCCGATCGTCATATTCGCAGCTGCACGAACCAACGAGTGGAATATTTCATGCGAGGAACTGGAATCTTATCTGACCGACGAATTCGAGGTTGGCTACCTCTCGCACCGTGAGATCGACGGCCTCTTAGGGTTGTTGGAAAAACACAGAGCCCTATACCGGCTAGAGTCAGCTTCGAGAGAGGAGCGTCAGGCTGCTTTTGTCAAAAGAGCGGGGCGTCAACTCTTGGTTGCACTTCACGAAGCAACACTGGGCAAACCGTTCGAAGATATCATTGCGGACGAGTTCGCTGAGATCAAGCCCGAACAGGCGCGTCAGACCTATCTCGGGATTTGCTTCTTGAACAGATTCGATGTTCCTGTGCGAGCGGGGATAATCAGTCGCGTGTACGGCATAAGATTCACCGACTTCATGAAGCGCTTCTTCCAACCCCTTGAAGGTCTGGTATTTGCTCGGTACGATCCCCGCACTCGCGACTATGTGTATGTAACTCGTCATCCCCACATCGCTGAAATTGTGGTATCAAGGACTTTGTCTGGACCGAATGAAAAGTTCGACATGTACATTCAGATGCTGAATAGCATTAACGTAGACTATCTGTCTGACCAAAAGGCTTTCAGGAGACTGGTGGCAGGTCGAACGCTCCTCAAAGAGTTTCCAGACCATCAGTCGGCGGAAGCTGTCTATCTGAAAGCGCGATTCAAAGCCCGTGAGGACCCATACTTATTTCACCAGATGGGAATCTACGAGATGAATCGCCCCAACGGAAGCCATCAACAAGCAGCTGACCACCTGGCACAGGCAAGATCTCGCGCCCCCAACGATCGGAGTATCACCCACTCGCTTGCAGAACTCGAGTTGAAGAGGGCCGAGGATGCCGGTTCCTCGCGTGAGTTTGAGAACCACATTTCACAAGTTCGACGTCTCGCCGGAGAACTCACAGGACCGACCGCAAGAGTCTCTCATGGGTTTCACACACTCGCGAAGGCTCACATTGCAAATCTACGCCGGGAGTTGAACGAGGCCGACGGCGAGCTGGGTCCGTTCAAGTTTGGTGACACAGTAAAGCAAGTTGAAAACGTTCTCCAAATAGGGTTGCAGAAGTTTCCGCAGGATCCATACTTGCTGTCCGCAGAGTCCGATCTCGCAAGGCTGCTGTCAGACGACAACAGAGCTCTAATGGCACTTCAAACTGCTTTTGACAAGAACGCGCGCAGTCCGTTCATTGCCGTCCGGCTGGCGAAGCTCCTATTGCTGGCCGGGAAAAATCCGGAAGCAATTAGTGTATACAAGACGGCTCTCGAGTCGGGCGTCAGCGATAAGCACGTGCACTTTAACTACGCCAAGTTGCTGATAGATCAAAGAAGCACAGATGGTATGGAGATCGAATATCATTTGAGGAGAGCGTTTACCGATGGTGATTCCAACAATGAGGCCCTGTTCTGGTATGCTCGCCAGTTGTACTTAAACGGAGAGATAGAGGAAGCGCAGACCAGATTTCGCACCCTGAACGGCCTTACGATCAACCCTGCTATGAAACGGAGTGTCCGTGGGGTCGTCTGTCAAGATGGAACTCCGACGATCTTTACCGGAACAGTAGTCCGGTTTTTCTCGGACTACGGGTTTGTCACGCGAGATGGGACTGAAGACCGTGTGTTCCTCCACATCAAGAACAACGACGCGACGACTTGCGAACGACTGAACCGAAGTGTAAGGGTGTCCTTTTCAATCGGATTCAATTATTGGGGAGCCACGGCGCTTGATGTGTCGATAGAGTGAGGCGGTCGACACTGCCGGAGATTGAGACGGAGGGGGTGCCCCCGAACACGACTCAATTGTGAGGAGTGCATTGAGAAGGGAAGACAACCGTTCTGTTGCATCTCGCAGGTGACTAGTAAACAGGTAGATGGTGAGTTCGGGATTGGAGCTGACCACTATTGCAGCACATCGAATCTCCGTAGCGGTGTGTACCTCCGGTGTTGTTCGATGAGATCCCGCGTCGACATCTGAACGTACAGCATGGTCGACTCGATCTTTGAGTGACCTAAGATCCTCTGTAGGGACCTCACGTCCCCCCCAGCCATAAGATACATCCGTCCAAAAGTGTGTCTCAGCGTGTGAGGGCCGGCGTTTGGAGGCAGAATGCGGGCGCGGTACATGATGCGGCGGATCGCTTGTTGAACGTCGTTGACCGTTAGTGTGCCACGAGTTCCAACCCATGCGTGATTCCCATCCCCTTGTTGTTCGAGCAGGGTCCGGACGGAGTCGCCGATTGGAACGAACGGACTCCCGGTTTTCCCGGTGACGTGAAGCCCATCAGTGACGATGTCCTGACGCCGGATACGCCATGAACCGGGGACTTTTCCCGCATCGCAAGAATCTCTTGGTGGAGGGATTGACGGACTTCTACTACCTGCACGCCCTGTCGCAATAATGTGCCGAATCCGGTCTCGCGGCGCTGCCCGACGACATCTACATTACGCCATGCGGCGGTACAAAGAACGTCGGAAGCCTTGCGTCTCTTTTTCTGGGCCACGAAGTCCGGCCATTGATTCTGATGGGTGGCGACGATGCAGGACGAGTCCGGCGCGACGCTCTAATGAAGCATATCTATGTCAGCAACGAATCTGGCATTCTAATGCTGGACGAGGTTCTTTGCCGTGCCGGGCAGGAAGTCGAGCTTGAGGACATTCTTGGCGAAGCGGTGCTCCTCCCGGCACTCGAAGTGGTGCTAGAACAACCCCTGAAACTCGATGCGGCAGATCGATCTGCCGGCAGTTTGCCTAGTCAGATTAAAGCTGCGGCCGAACGACAGTCCATAGGTCTTCCGGATGGGTGGAAGGCAACTGTCGCACTCCATCTAGTCGCGACTTGGGCAGAAGACCGTACCACGTTTGCAGACGACGTCCTCGATCATGCCGCATCCCTATTCTCTAGTGTGAACGCTGCGTTCCAAGAGAACGATTCTCACCGTTGACAGAATCGACCTTAGACCTCGCATGAGGAAGGGCATCGATTGCTGGGTACTCCTCGTTTCCTGCTCGAGACTAGGAGAGTCCGATGAGCCATTGACTACCCGACGTCTGTCTCGAACAACAGACGCGGACGTGACTACATCGTCCGCGCTTGGCACTTAAGTAGAGCGCCTGCCGAAGTGATGATTCGTGAGACACTTTACGCTATTCTGCCTCATCTGATCCCTGACCTCCGGGATCATTGGACATACGAACGCAGATCCTCGTCGGCTGAGGTGAGCTGACGCCCATAGTAGCCCAATGTGCTTCGCATTCGGTTCGCGGCCAACTATGGTCGGCTCGATTGCATTGTTTACATCGAGGTTCGGAAGAGGAGCAAGGAGTCTTCCATTGGTAGACCGATCCCCTGTGCGCGCCCCCGGACCGGCCGTTTAGGTTCTGACAGGGGCACCTGGATACATGTCATCCCTCCCGATAAGTTGGGAGAGCGATAAGGCAACTAGGTGATTCTCGTCGACAGATCCGACGATGAGTGAGTGGGACTCGTTGCGCTCAGACTGATCGGCACCTGCCAACCGTGGCTGAATTCGCTGACGATTTCCGGTGAGTCACACGGGTTCACAGGGCACATTACCAGCATGCTCAATTGTGTCAAGCCCATTCTAGGCGAACTTGCCGAGCCGCGTCATCCGTTTCAGAGTGTCGGTTGGGCACCCAACTCGGCGAGGAAGCCAAGACCGCTGAGTCAAGGGCATCCCGAGAATTCAATTCTCCGAAACAGCGGGCATCAGCCTCTCGTCTCTGGAAACTGAATGTGAGTGGACGGGGCGAACCGCACGTATTGATCGATGAGGTCCTGGCTGTGCATCTGCACGTACAGCATGGTGGACTCTATCGACGTGTGCCCCATTACACGTTGAAGGGAGAACGGATCACCGCCGTGTTTCACATAGAGGAGCCCGAACGTATGGCGCAACGTGTGCGGTCCTGCCTTGGGTGGCCGAATTCCTGCGCGATACATGACCCGACGGATGGCCTGCTTTACTCCGTTTAACGTCAGCGGACCATGCCTGCCTATCCAGACGTGAGTTTCGTCACCCATCCCATTGAGCAGTCTCGATACGTGGTCAGTTACAGGTACGAACCGCATTCCAGTCTTCCCGCGAACACGCGCACCTTCACTAGTAATTTCAGCCCAGGTCAGGTTCGCGAGCTCGCCTACTCGGATCCCAGTATCGAGCAAGACAGACATCATAGCGGAGTCTCGCTGATCCTGACATGCGTCGAACATGTTGGCGATCTCGTCGATGGTGAGCGTCCGTGGAAATCGACTCGGTACTACGGGCCGATCGACATCTTCCATGACATTTTCGACCAACTGGTGAGAGTCTAGCCACCGGTAGAACATCCTCAGAATCCGCCACACGTCGAAGCGTGACTCATCCGCCAGATCACAGTCGGCGACGAGCCTACGCAGAACTGCCGGGCTTGTCGGTACGTCGGCAAGGTCAGACAGCTTCGACAGACCCCATCGGTAAATATCGATGGTCGGTTCGGCTAGGTTTCTAAGCTCGCAGTGCTCGATGAACTCCGCAATTGCGTCGGATGTCCGCATCGTGGATCACATTCCTCGCAGCATGTGCATTTAATCATCACATGGAAGCTCAATCGTATCCAGCAGTCCACGTGCGTCCTTTGACGAAGGTTAGGCGATCGGATAGCATCCGGAAAACATCTATCTTCCAAGCAGGCTGTCGCCGGTTCGAATCCGGTCTCCCGCTCCAGGGGCTACTGCTAAAGGCGCTTTCCCGATCTGTCCGCATCACCTTCGCAGCTTTGCCAAAAACCACGACGCCCACAACTCCGAGTCATCGGGAATAGGAGGACGCTCCCATCAAACGCGTAGGATTCCTGCTCAAAGTGTTCCACACCGGATGACCAAGGTCGTCTGCGAGACTCCTACGCCAGGCAAGCGTCCGACTCGCATCGACGAGTGGAAGTACGATGCGGTCCGTACCGCAATCCTCGACGCTCTTCGGACAGGAGACGACGGCGTCGAGTTTCGCAGGCTGAGACACCTCGTCGCGGACAGAATACCGGTCGACGAACTCGCTCGGCTCGGGTCGGTGTCGTGGTACACCAGTTCGGTGAAGCTCGACCTCGAGGTGAAGGGCGAAACTGAAAGAGTTCCCGCCTCGAAGCCCCAGCGGATTCGCCGGCCTGCATAGCGGACATCGACCACAACAGGAGCGTCAAATGAGACTTGAGAACAGGGTCGCGATCGTCACAGGCGGGGCCGCGGGGATCGGTCGAGCGATATGCGAGCTGTTCGCCGAGGAGGGGGCGAGGATTGTAGTAGCGGACATCGAACCCGTCGGCGGCCGAGAGACTGTATCGATGATTGTCGACGCCGGGGGCGAGGCGACCTTCGTCGAGACCGACGTCTCGGACGAGTCGCAGGTCGCTCGGCTAGTCGGGGCAACCATCTCCGAGTATGGACGGGTCAACGTCCTTGTCAACGACGCGGCGGCCTTCGTTTTCGGCAAGGTCGAGGACGTCAGCGACGATCAGTGGAGCCGTGTCTTTGGCGTCAACGTCCTTGGGCCCGCGTACACGGTCAAGCACGTCCTGCCGTACATGCGGGACGCCGGGGGCGGGTCGATCGTCAACATCGCTTCGATCTCGAGCCTCAGGGCGCAGTCCGCATTCGTGCCCTACAACACCTCGAAGGGCGCGCTTCTGATGCTCACACGATGTCTCGCCCTGGACCTCGCACCAGACAACATCAGGGTCAACTGTGTCTGCCCTGGCGCGATCCTCACGCAGGCCACCGAGCTCCACCGGCAGTTCACAGGGGAGCCACGGGAGAAATTCCTGGAAGAAGCGGCAAACTCCAACTTCATGAAGCGGCACGGTGAGCCGAGAGAGATCGCCTACGGCGCGCTGTTCCTCGCGTCGGATGAGTCCTCGTTTATGACCGGCCAGCCGCTGATCCTTGACGGCGGCGCGACTGCGTCGTAATCGTCAGCGAGTCGAGCATCGTTCTGGAGACCGCCGCGATCTCATCGACCGCTCGGTCGAAGACAACCTGGTTCGCTCTCGACGGCTTTCGGTAACCGCTGATCTTTCGGACGAACTGCAACGCCGCGGCCCTGACCTCCTCGTCTGCCGACGGACTCTCAACGCTCCTAAGCTGCTTGATACTCCTGCACATCGGTGTCCTCCGAGTTCATCCGACTACCTCATAGATCGTCACCTGGTCGCCCTCGAACACGGGGTTGAGTAACGACCGCATGCTTCGATTGAATTTGGCGATTCCCTCATCCGAGTAGTAGACCTTCTCGAGCTGCCCGACGTAGACGTACTTAACGTCGTACTTGCGGAGCAGGTCGAACGCCTCAGCGACATCGGTCGTCGAGTAGATTCGATCAACCTCCGAGATGCGCCTGGCCACCTCGCGCCTCGAGCCCCAGCGCTGCTGCTCCTGGTGCCACTTCCACCCGACGACGCTCGGAAGGCCGGTGTATATCGAGACCCGACCACCCCAGCGATAGGTCGGAGTGTTCGCCTCAAGCACAACTGGAGAGCCCGCGACGTTCTCCCGCAGCCACCTCATACCTTCGAAGTCGGCATCGAGGTCGATTGCGCCTTTGGGGTCCCGGTAGACCGATCCCTGTGCATAGGCGAGGCCGTCCAGGGTCAAGGGCGTGACGTTTCCATCGTACCGATCGCGGAGCCTGTCTCGCGTCCCGAGCGCCGGATAGACCGCCGCGCTCAACACCAGAACCGCCAGCGCCGACGCCCAGGCGACTCCGTACCATCTGACCCGACCCGCGGCAAGAACCACCGATCCCCCCAGTCGCCACGCGCAGAATGCCGCCGCCAGCGCCAGCAGCACCCACACCTGGAGGTAGAACTTGAACACGGTGTTCATCCTATCGATGTCGCCCTCAACCCTCAGGAAGTCCAAACCAATAGCCAGCGCCAGACCCGTCGCCGCTAACAGGCAGACCAACGCTGTCACCGGACCGCCGTCCCTCAGCGCCCTCCGCGCGACGGCAAGGACCAGCAGCAGTAACGCGCCTGAGAAGACGACCATCGTCCAGTTGAACCCCGAGGTGAGGGCCGTCAGCAGGTAACCAAAGAGAACGATCGCGACTATCGCCGCCAGCGTCCGACCGGCGCCGATCTGCACACGGTCGATAGGCGCGGACACCGCGAGAGAAGGGGCCGACACGCCAGCGAGCGGGACAAATCCTCTGACGAGAGGCACGACTCTACCAAAGAGATCACGCAGCTGCCACACACAGAACGACCCAACGACAAACACGAACAGCCCGTGAATCGTAAGGAACTGCCAAACGGTCGTCGTGTTGGTCGTGGACTCCACGCTGTTGAAGAACGTCTCGTAGTTGAGGTGGAACGGGAGGAAGGCCAGATACCCGACCGCGTAGAGGATCAGGATCTTCACGGCCGACCTAACCAGCACAACCGCGGAGATTCCGCCCTGCGCGAGATATTCGCCCAGGGCGATAGCGGCCGCTCCGAAGAGCAGATACGTCGGGAAGTCCCACGTGTTGATGACCCTGAGCGCGCCGAGGACCAGCCCTAGCAGCACGACCCTCGCCATGTTGTTGGGACTCCACACCGAGCGCAGGGATCGGGGACGAGCCATCCTCAGTACAATCGCCGCTGAGAGCCCGATCGCCAAGAGAGTGAAGGGCAGCGCGAACAGGTGCGCGTGTGGGTCCGCGAACAGGAACGTGAAGAACGGGAACTCGGTGATCTCGTGTCCCGGGGGGTCCGGCGCCATCATTCGGCTCGACCGCCAGAAGTCAAACTCGCCGAACGGCAGGCCTTCAACGACGGCTCGCCACACGCCCTCACCGATCTGAATAGCGCCATCGAAATTCCCGAGGACTACGACGAATAAAGCCCCGGCGATCCCCGCCGCGGAGGGCGGCAAACGGTTCGATTCCCCCGTCCTGATCCATGCAGCGGCCAGGTTGTAGACCACCGAGAAGGAGAAAGCGGCGGTCAGGGCGAAGAACAGTGGCACAGCGAGGTTGATCGCCACCTCAGGGACTATGCCGGTCGCGTGTATCAGCACCGCAAGGACGAACTGGCCCCAGTAGTAGTAGTTCAGGTAACCGCCCGCGAACCAGGGATCGTACGGCGGCATGTGGATGGACCTGACCACGGCGTTGAGATAAGCCATGTCCATCGGCTTTTCACCACCTCGGTAGGGGTGCCAGAGGTCCGGGTTCGCCATGCGCACGGCGACGAATGCGAAGAACGCGATGAGAAAGACGATTTCGGCGAGCGCGATCGTCCTCCATCGTCGGCGAATGTAGCGGAGGATCGACCCTCGGTACGCGACCAGGATTACCCCGCTCAACGCGGTGAGCGCGAGGACGCCGATCCCGATTCCCAACCTGCCAAACGCAACGAGCTCCAGGCTGGCCAGAAGCCAGGCTACCAGCGCGACCAGAAGTAGTCCCAAGCCCTTCGCGAAGAGCCAGCCCCTCTCCCTGAGCGGACGGAAAACGACAAAGGACAACGGGAACGCGAGGAGGCCGAAGGCCTGAACGACGAACAGCCAACCGACGATCGGAAATCGGCTCAGAGGCCAGGCGTCGCCGACGATGTCGGTCCAGGTGCCTCCGGACCGACGGGCTTCGGTCTGCTCCCTAGACAACATTAGCTGTTTCCCTGGCGCTAGAGGCGAGACCGTGCGTGGATCTTCGGCGAGTGCGACTCTCGGTCGAGGGAAGTCACCAGCCGCGCTCAGGATACGCTGAGAGATCGTCTCGGCATCCAGCTCGGACTCATTGCGGAAGATCATGACCCTGGGGTGATCGTAGACAGAAAAACTCTCGTCGGCGTAGCCCAGGTTCACGCTGAGGCCGGTCGGGCCTGGGGAAGAACCAACTGGGACAGGCAGCCCCGGCCTCGAGAACGTGTCGTCGACAATGTCAAGTCCGAACAGCCCCGGATTGGCGGTGAACTCCGCCGCCAACTCATAGCCGAGCTCGCCGGAGAACAGCAGACGATAGTACTCGCGGCTGACCGGATACCGATTCTCAAGCCGCGCAACCGTCCCGTAGAGACGGTTGCTGTAGAAAACCAACACTTCGCCGTCCGCAAGCAGGCGGCTCATCTTGTCGAGCTTCGCCTTCTGATCCGGTTCGTACATCGGGAGCTCTTCGATGCGGTACCCGTGCAGGTTCGGTAGGCCCTCTTCCCAGTGCTCCTTTAGCACGAGGTGGACTTTGGAGACGTTGTCCCGGATCCACTCTGAACCACGCACCGCGGGATGTGCCTCGGCGTACACGTTCGAGTATGCCAGGGCATAGAGGCCGGTGGCGCCCACGACCACTGCGATGACCGTTGCCGCCGTTCGACGCAAAGCGGGGACGGATAGTCCCTCCCACGCCGACAGCATCATCCTCGATCCGATCAAGATCAGTACAGGAGTGACCGGGAGCAGATATCGCAAGAACTTCACATCGAAGGCGCCGGTGATGAAGAGGTATGGCGCTACCCACGATAGGAGTACCGCGTCGATCCGCGTGTCCGGCCTTCGGGCGGGTATTGTGACAATCAGGGAAACGAGCGCGATCGTCGACGATACGGCGATGCCCACGAAGCTGTTGGACAGGAGCAGGACCGCAATCGGTACACCGAAACCCGCGACCAGGTACGCAGCCGCCCATACCGCCCTGAGGCCTCGAACCGCGGCGTAGAGCAGTCCACCCCAGACGACAACCCCGAGGGGCCATCCTAGTCCCCAGGTCGCGAGCTGCCAGATCTGATATAGGTAGGGCGTCGAGTCGACGTACTGGCGCGTATACGGGTAGTCCCTGATCCGGCGCACCATCTCCGACTGCTCGACGAAGTCCCCATAGAACCGACTCCAGTCGAGGATCGCGTACGGCTGGGCGACCACGAAAGCCAGGACGATCACTCCCCCGCCGATCAAGGCGCCCGACACGCCCTCGACCAGCCGGTCGACTTCCCAACCATCGTGCCCATCCCCGTTTCGGACCAGTCCGAGCGCGTAGATCACGTGGGCGACGACGAACGCTCCCAGAATTGGGATTACGCTATTCTTCGTCGCGAGCGCCAATCCTATGAAGAGGCCGCCTAACGCTGAGTCGAGGGGCCGGCCGTGGCGCGCGACCCTGACCAGAAAGTAGAGAGCCGCCGTGGCGAACAGGGCCAGGAGCGTATCGACGGCGAAGAAGTGACTGAGCTGAATGTGAATAACCGCTAACGCCACAAGAAGCGCTGCGAGCAGACCGACCTTGCGAGACCAGACCATGGTTCCCAGAGCGTAGACCAGCGCGATCGTGCCGATGTCCGCAAGCGTCGAAAGGACGCGGCCGGTCGTCCGGAGATCATCGGAGTCGAGCCCCGGCACCAGCTCCGCAAAGAATGAGACGACCTTCAGCAGGTAGAGGGGGAAGCTACCATAGTTGAACCATCTCGGATTCCACGGACTCTGCTCGGCGTCCAGAAGATCGCCTGGGGCAGGAAACGAGAGATCGGCAACCTTGAACAGGATCGCGCGCTCGTCTGGATGAGGGGTCCAGTCGTATCCATCGTCCCAGTCAATCCCGTACAGTCTCAGCGCCAAGGCTGCTACAAGGACGACGAGAATCCCATATCGTGAGATCAACTCTCGGTAGTCCATTCTCCGCACGGCGTTCTTCACGTTCGACAGTCCAGCGTTGTGCGACGATGTCCCATGGACAATTCGGTTACTCCCGGGACGGGGGACCGGCGGCGTACAGGCTGTCTACCTCACTCCGGAACGGCATCGCCTCCTGTGCTCCGGACTTCGTCACGGCCAGGGCTCCGGCAGTGGAGCCGAAACAGAGCGCGTCGGCGAGGTCTCGTCCTTCGGCCAGGGCGACCGCGAGGCCCGCGGCAAAGGCGTCCCCCGCTGCGACCGTGTCTCGGGTTTCGACACTGAATGCGGGGATGAAACCTGTCTCCTGTCCTGTCGAGTAGACCGCGCCCTCCTCACCGAGCTTGACGACGGCGGCAGCGACGCCTGACGCAACCAGTTTGTGTGCCGCCTCTTCGGCTGAAGCCCTATCGGACACCTCAATCCCGGTCAGACGCTCCGCCTCGACCTGATTGGGCGTCAGGACGTCGCAGAGAGAGAACGCCTCGGCTCCCATGTCGAGCGCCGGGGCTGGGTCCCACACCACGGTCGCTCCCTTGCCCTTGGCCAGGCGCGCCGCGGCCACCGCGACCTCGAGAGGCGTCTCGAGCTGAAGCAGCAGGCATTCGGCCCCTTCAAGCGCTGACTCGACGGCTTGCACCTGGCGTGCATCGCAGGCGAGATTCGCGCCGTAGACTGCGATGATGTAGTTCTGTTTCTCCGCGTCTAGCAGGATCATCGCAATCCCTGACGAGTTGTCGGGGTCGACGTACACCCCGGATACGTCCACGCCTTCGTCTCTGAGTCCCTCGATCAGCGCGGGGCCGAACTCGTCATCGCCCACCCGGCCGACCATCCGCACCTCGGCTCCGAGTCGGGCCGCCGCGACCGCTTGATTAGCCCCCTTGCCCCCGGGAGCGGTGTGGAACGACCGGCCGAAGACGGTCTCGCCAGGCGCGGGCATCTGGTCGGTTGCGCCGACGAGGTCCATGTTGATCCCACCGAGCACGACGATGACGGGACGCCGGGGAATCGTCATCCGATTCTACCCTCGCCCAGCAGGCGTTCCAGGACCTGCGCGACGCCGTCCTCCTCCATCGTGGGAGCGACCTCATCGACGACCTCGAGCACCTGGGGCACCGCGCCTTCTACCGCGACCGACATTCCGGCCCACTCCAGCATCTGGACGTCGTTATAGCCGTTGCCAAAAGCCAGCGTCTGCTCCCGGCGGATTCCGAAGTGTGCACACAGCCAGCTCAGCGCTTTATCCTTGCCGGCCGCAGGATGCAGGATCTCGCAGTAATAAGGGAGTGATCGGTTCACGTTCATCTCCCCATCGAAGCGCTCCTTCAGGCTTTTCTCCAGCCGCTCGATCTCCCGCTCCGCCCCGCGCAACACGATCCGTGTCAGCGGTCTCTCGGTAAACGTGTCCACGTCCACCGCCCTGACAACGACTCCTGTCCGTTCTCCGTACGCGCGTGCCCAGTCGCTCAGCTTGAGGACGATCACCTCATCTCCCAGGTAGCCGGCCACGTCAAGACCGCTCCAGCCACCAAGCGCTTCGAGCGTTTCCCGAACCATGGTATCTGTCAGGGGAACGTGCCACAAAACCTCGCCGGTTTTCGGCAGCGCGACGTGAGCACCCTGAAACGTCGCGATCGGATCGGTCAGATCCAAGTCTCTCGACGCTGTCAAGGCGCTTAGAAACGTGCGACCGGTGGCGAGGGTCACGACGGCGCCAGTGCGCTTGACTCTCTCTATCGTCTCTCGCGTCCTGTCCGACAACGGGCGCTCGATACTTCGTATCGTCCCGTCTACGTCGAGCGCAATCAGCTTGAATCCCAACCTACTTCGTCCCTGATCCTTTGGCACGCTGTGTTACCATCGAGTGAGAATCAGTGCTCGGAGCCAACCCTGGCTGTCTCTCATGTCTCCGTTCTCTCCCAGAAGAGTCCTCTGGACCATAATCATACCGTTGGTTGTGGTGGTGCTGTACCTCGCACTCCGCGACGGGGGATAGTCGGAGGACAACCTCCATTCTATGCGACCTCGAATCGTTCTAGCTTCTCGTCATCGAACTCGACACCCAGGCCGGGCTTCTGAGGTAGGACGATCATCCCGTCCTCGACGGTCGGCTCCTCAGTGAAGAGGTCGAACGTCCAGGGCATGTGCTCGACAGTAAGGCCGTTCGGCACCGCCGCGATCGCGTGCGCCAGCACCTCGGTCGCGAGATGACTCACAATTGGCAGGTTGAACACTTCCGCCAAATGCGCGACCTTCATGAAACCGGTCAGGCCACCGACCCTCAGCAGATCGACCATTACGATGTCCAGCGACCGGGCCTCAAGCATGTGCCGGAACGGGACCGTGCCATAGTGGTACTCCCCGGTCGCTACTGGGGTGTCGAGAGCGTCGGCGATCTTCGCGTATCCTGGGTAGTCTTGGTAATGTGTCGGGTCCTCCAGCCAGAAGAGATTGTAGTCGGCCATCTGCCGCCCGATTCTGATTGAGGTATTGACGTCCCAGCCCTGGTTGATGTCGACCATGAGGTCGATGTCGTCGCCGACGGCCTCGCGCATGACGCGCATTCGCTCGATCTCCTTCGCGTCGGAGTCCTCGCCTCCCATCCTGAACTTCATCGACTTGAAGCCAGCTTCAACCAGTTCCCGTCCAGTCTTGGCCAGCCTATCGAGGTCGTAGGTGCGCCACAGGTGTCCGCTCGCGTAGGTCGGAACCCGATCGGCGTAGCCGCCCAAAAGACGATAGACCGGCTGCCCGAGGGCCTTGCCTCGGATGTCCCACAGCGCGACGTCGATCGCCGATACCGCCCGCGTGACCAGTCCCGCCGGAGAGCCGCTGCCACCCAGGGCGAGAAGACGCGCCGTGGTCGCCTCGACCATCATCGGATCGGACCCGATGGCCTCATTCGCGAGGCTGTCGAGCGCCGCCTTCAGTGCTGGGCGCATAACGCCGGACGCAAATCCCGCGTACCCGACACCCTCGATTCCGTCGGACGTGCGCAGTTTCAAGGTGACGAAGCTGGACGCGATGCTCCCAATGCCTTCACCGAGGGGGCCTTGCTCCCTCGGAATCGCGACTACCCTGGTCTCGAATCCTATGATCTCCAATCTTCGATCCTCACTTTCGGTTCACTCGTGCCCGGTCCTACGCGGGCGGGACGCCCGCGCTCCAACTGCCCAGATTCAACCTGTAGAGGCGACGCATGGAGCCTGTCTCATAAGTCGACCTTGGTTGCCAATTCATGGTTCGACAGAGCCTGTGCTGAGCCTGTCGAAGTGGCTCTCATGAGCTCGTCGAATGGCTCACCACGAACGAATCTTAGCTTTGAAACCGTTCGTCCCCGCCCCTCCACGGCGGGCAGGCCCTCCACGGCGGGCAGGCGCGGCGGATCGAAGGGCTCTCCTGAGCCATTCGGCAAGCTCATGAGAGCCTTGTCGAAGGGGCGTGTATACGAGGATTCAAGCACTAGTGAGACACCCTCCATGCATCGTCCGGTCGGGAGGGGCGCGTCCCCGAGCCCCTATGCGGGCAGGATGCCCGCGCTCCAGGCCGAGCCGATCAGATCCAGTGACTCTGCTGCCGCGACGGCGACGTGTACCGGAACCTGTATCCTCCGGGCGTCTCGATAGTGGAGCCGGGATTCTTCTCCAGCGCCTCCTCGCTCACCTCGATCCCAAGACCTGGAGCGGTCGGCAGGTCGAAGTACCCGTCGACCTGGCGTTTGAACGGCTCGGTCAGAATCTCGTCGTACCACTCGGCGTGTCCTCCCTCCTGGATCAGGAAGTTCGGGGTGCATGCGTCGACGTGTATCGCGGCCATGGTATTGATCGGCCCGTACGGGTTGTGCGGGGCGAACCCGACATAGTACGTCTCGGCCATCGCCGCGATCTTCTTGAGCTCGCTGATCCCACCGGCGTGGCAGACATCCGGCTGGACGACCGAAACAGCCTGCTTCTCCAGCAGGTCTTTGAATCCCCACTTCGTGTAGATCCGTTCTCCCGTCGCCAGTGGAATGTTGATCGCTTGCGCCACACGCACCATCGCGTCGACATTCTGCGGCGGGACGGGCTCCTCGTAGAAGAATGGTCGATACTGCTCGAGCTGCTGCCCGACCCTGATAGCCTCCGCCGGCGTCAGTCGGCCGTGCACCTCTACGAGAAGCTCAACATCATCGCCAACCGCTTCCCGCACCGCGGCAACCTTCGCCAGCGCGTCGCGCTCGGACTTGGGAGACGTGAAGATTCCCTGGTGGCCGAATGGGTCGCCCTTGAGCGCGGTGTAGCCGTCCTCGACAAACGACATCGCGTTGGCGACCGCGGCGTCAGGGTCCACACCGTCGAACCTGCCGTACGTCCAGATCTTGTCCCGCATCGCGCCGCCGATCAGCTCGTATACCGGTACGCCAAGTGCCTTGCCCTTGATGTCCCAGAGCGCGATCTCGATACCGGAGATTGCGGCCATCTGAAGCGGTCCTCCGCGAATGTTGTGAAACAGGTGGTACATGTGCTGCCAGTGTTCCTCTATCCGGAACGGATCGGCGCCGACGATCGACGATCCGAACTCGTCGATTACCGCGGCGACGGACACCGCGCCGATGCTCGACTCCCCCCAGCCGGTGACTCCCTCGTCGGTTTCGACTTTGACGAAGACATAGTTCGACGGCGAACCCGGCGGGCTGGTGACGAACGACGTGATTCCGGTGATCTTCATGGATTTCTCCTATTTGGCTACGATGATACGACGTGCCGTCGCAGACTCCTGATCCACACCCGAAGCACGCTGTTGGATAGTACCGCGACGGACGACAGCGCGATCATCCTGTACACCCACCCCCGAGATACCCTGGCAGGCGAAGCCGGGTCAAGCCAGCGCTGATTGCGCAGAAGCTCCGCCAGAGTGCCCCAGCCCATCAGGAGCGGCCACACCGCCGCGAGCCTCAGTCTAACGCACCTCCGCGGAGTTGCGAAAACGTAGTCCTCGGCAGCGGCGAGGTGGTCGGCGGTGATCGCTGCTCCACGGGTCAACAGCGGTCTCGCGGATGTGGAGTTCGATGGATCGAGCAGATCGGCAGCGGTCAGACCCACCTCATCCAGCCACGCTCTGGGAACGTAGCACCGTCCAATCCGCAGGTCTGCGGGGAGGTCGCGCAAGACGTTGACCATCTGGAGCCCCTTGCCGAACCGGATCGCCTGTCCGCTCATCGTCTCTGCGTCCCAGGAGCGTAGCGCGGACGTATGCGCCATCGCGACATCGGTCCAGAACTCGCCGACACAACCCGCCACGAGGAATGTGTACCGATCGAGCTCTTCGTCGTCGTCAAGGGCAAGCAATTCCCCGCCGCTTTTCTCGGGAAACCGTCTCAGATCGAACTCCATTCCTTCAGTCAAGCGCGTGACAATCCCCACGACCCGGTGTCTGTCCGACGGCGGAAGCAACTCCAGCAGCCGGATGGTCTCAGGAAATGAGTCGAGCAGATTGCGGTCGTCCTCGGTCGGTTGTGCCTGTCCCAACGCGGAGATCAAGTCCCGCGGGAGGTTCGGATCCGCCTCAGACGTGAGGCGCCGCTTCAGCTCAAGCAGGAGTGCCAGCCTACGCGCGGAGGGGACCGCCTGTGTGTCCACGATCGTGTCTGCCGTCCGGGCCAACAGGTAGGCGAGCGCGACCGGCTCCCTCATTCCACCTGGGAGGACGCGGATCGTCAGGTAGAAGGCGCGCGAAACACGCTTGAGGAGACTGTAGAGACGGTCTGTCATCGCATGAACACGAGTATACGAGAGTCACGCGTCAACCCGCGTCACCCATGCGGGGCCTGATGCCCGCGCTTCCGGTGGCCGGACTCGCGCCCCCAGTGGCCGAACTCGCGCTCCAAGTGCCCGACCTCCAGCCGCAGCTCAGAACCTGGGGGCGACCGAGTTCGCGAAGTGCTCCATCGTCCTGATGCAGTCGTCCACGGCGGGAGTCCGAAAGTCGAACGTTAGCTGGTCGATCCCTATCTCGGCGCAAGCCTCGACATTTTCGATCACCTCGCCGGTGGACGCGATCAGCGCGCCGTTCGAGCGGTTCGCCGGACCCTCCTCCATTCCGAGGTCGGTGAAATGCAGCGTCCTCTTGAGAGAGATCGTGATCTCCGACGGATCGCGTCCGACCTCTTCGCTGAAATTCCGGAGGTACGGAAGATGTCTTGCCACGAACTCCGGAGTCTGTCGTGTCGGATGCCAGGCGTCGCCGTATTTGATCGTCCTTCGTATCGCGCGCCGGGTGTGCCCGCCGACCCAGATCGGAATCCGCGGCTGCTGCACCGGCTTCGGGGCGAAGTAAATCCCGTCGAAATCGTAGAACGCGCCGTGGTACTCCGGCTCCTGGTCCGCCCAGAGCGTGCTGAAGATCTCGAGATACTCGTCGGTGACCGGTCCGCGATCAGGGTACGAGGCGCCGAGCACGTCAAACTCCTTCTCGAGCCATCCGACGCCGACTCCGCAGACGACCCGGCCGCGGGTCAACACGTCGAGAGTCGCGAACATTTTGGCCTGGAGAATGGGGTTTCGGTAAGGGACGATCGCGACGGTCGTCCCGATCCTGACGCGCTCCGTGGCCGACGCGATGTAGCTCAGCACAACGAACGCATCGAACTGCGGATCGTCCGGCCGCGCTACGAACCGCCCGTCGGGAGTGTACGGGTACTGGTCGGTCTCCTCTACCGGGAGAACGATGTGGTCTCCGGTCCAGACCGACTCGAACCCCAGCTCCTCCACAGCGTTCGCGAACCGCACCAAAGCAGCACCGTCAGTCGTCTTGGGCAACGCGAATCCGTATTCCATGGGGTCAGCGAGCCTCCGAAGTCGCCGCGAGTGTAGCAATACCAACAATTGCGGTCAAACGGCGGACGATTAATTGACAACGCACGAGTTCATCCCTGTTAGGGGACAACGAATCGGGGTGGATTTGGGCTCGCGTGTGGAATCATCGGCTCTAGTAGTGAGAGAGAGTGGAGAGAAATGTCGAAACTGCGATTTCCAGTCCTCTGCTTGGTACTACTGGATGGCATGATCGGCGTTGTCGCGCTGACTGCCTGGGATAGTTCGGAGCCCGAGGTCATCGAGATCGAGAAGCTCGTCGTCGAGAAAGAGGTCATCAAGGAGGTTGAGGTGATCAAAGAGATCACCAAAGAGGTCGAGGTTCCTGCGTTTCAGTTGGAGATAGTCGGTGCCGCGCAGTTACTACCCCCCGCTCTTCTACCTGCACATCTGGGACGACCCGACGGGGAACCTGGCGAAGACGACTGCACCCGCGATTGTGATAGGGCTGGGGATGGCCGCGATGATCGCCAGGATGGCAAGGTCGTCGATCCTGGAGGTCCTGCGCGAAGACTACGTTCGGACGGCGATGGCCGAGGGTCTGGCCGATCGAATCGTAATGTGGCGGCACGTGATCAAGAACACCCTGCTCCCGGTCATCACGATAGCCGGGATCATGATGGGTTTCACCCTCGGCGGCTCCGTCGCCGTCGAGTACGCGTTCGCCATCAACGGCCTCGGAGTGACAATGCTGACGGCGATCGTCGACAAGGACTTCAACGTCGTTCAGAACCTCGTGATGATCTACGCGGTCGCCTTCGTGTTCATCAACCTGCTCATCAATCTATCGTACTCGTGGGCAGACCCGAGAGTCCGCTACGAGTAGACGACTTAGGCGAGGCAGATACCGCAGATGCAGACATCTTCAGCACCAGCCAGTGCAACTGTTCTGGACTGGGGCACGACGTGGCTCAGAGGCCTGATACGTTTCCAGCGCAACAAGCCGCTGGGGGCAATCATGGGGGTCATCATCGTCGTAATCGTGCTCGTGGCGGTGTTCGCCGACGGCATCGCGCCCTACGACCCCCTCGACACCGACCCGTTCATGGCACGAAGACCCCCGGACAGTGTCCACTGGATGGGATACGACGAGGTTGGCCTGGACATCCTCGCCCGCGTTATATTCGGGTTGAGGGTCTCGCTTATCGTCGGGATCACTTCCGTAATCTTCGGCACGACGATCGGCTCGATATGGGGTCTAGCGAGCGGCTACCTTGGGGGAAAGTTCGACCTGATCACGCAGCGCGCCGCCCACGGCGTCCTGGGGCAACATGCTCGGGAGCGCGGCCGGCCAGGCGATCAGCCCGCACTGGTGGCGGATCATCTACCCCGGCCTGGCCATCGTCATCACGGTGCTGAGCTTCAACATCTTCGGCGACGCCATCCGCGACGTCCTAGACCCCAGCCTCCGAGGCTCCGAAACGCAGTAGGCATCGGACCCACCGAGGGCCGTACAGCCGCGCTCTGGCCGCCTCTTGACGGCTATCTGCTGATACAAAACTCGGCACGACGCTCTTAGATAGACGCGCGAAGTCGCTATTACGCCGGAATCGGTGTCCAGACAATCCCGTCCACGTATCCGAAGTGCCGATCTGCGGACACTAGATCGGCGCCCGTCTCCATGGCCTGAGCGGCGATCCAAATGTCATTGGTCGGAATCGGTCGACCCTTCGCCCTGAGCGACGCCGCTATTCGCGAGTAGCGGTCCGCAGTCGTTGGACCGACGTTCACAAGCGACACATATGGATTTGCTAGAAACGATCTCAGTTCCGTCGAGTTCTGTTCGAAGCGTGATCCGCTCCGGAACCCGTAGAGAAGCTCTCCTACAACGATTACAGAGATGAGTACCTCTTCAGCCGATCGGACAGCGTCAGCGATCGCGGGGTACCCTTGCATGAGCCTCGAGTATGCATTCGAGTCGAGCAGGACTCTCATCGCCAGATCGAGGCATCCACAACCTCGAACTCCTCAAGTGCGGCATCCATCTCAACAACGTCGGACTCGCTCCAGCTCCCAATGAGATGGTCGAGAGAGGAGCCAACGCATTCGGCGTTTCTCGAACGGTCAGAGAGGCCTGCGCCTTTTCGTAGAAGCCGGAGTACCGCTTGATTTAGAGACAGTCCGTCACGAACTGCGAGTTCTCGGATAGCCTCGGATAACTCTTCGTCGAATCCTCTCACTGTCAACTGATTCAACAGGTCCCTCCTTTGCCTCACTAACGACTCTTTGACGACTCACATTATGAGTCATAACAAAGAGAGCGGCAAGCGAGTAAGGACTCTGTAGGGCTGGTTAGGCATTGATGGGACTGCGGGTGCGACTGGTGACTCGCCTCGGACTCGAACCGAGAACCTACTGATTAAGAGTCAGTTGCTCTGCCAAATTGAGCTAGCGAGCCACGCTTCCGAACGTGCGCCCTGCGGATCGGGCGCACTCCCAGCAACAGGTCAATTCTAGTGACGGTCTGGTTTGGCGGTCAAGGATGTCGCCGAGACCGAATTCAACGGCGGGACGATTGGAACACCTTGCGGATAGGTGCGGGTGAAACGCCCTACCTCGGGACTCTGGCGAAAGTGCTCGCAGACAGTGGGTCGTCCGTGAGTTTCGTTGACCCTCGTAGCTGCGCCGTGCTAATCTGTTCGTGAAATATTGCACATTCGCCTGCGTTGACTGACCGTCAAGTCCGGCCCCCACACCCAGGTCAGCGAGGACGTTGCCCAGCCAAAGAGCTCAAACCTGGTTCCGAATCGTAGTTGTCGCCGCGATCGTGGCAGCGTTCGGCCAGGTAACTCTCGGTGGCGTCGTTCGTGTAACCGACTCCGGTCTAGGATGTCCCGATTGGCCCCTGTGCCACGGAAAGCTGATTCCCCCCTTCGACACCGCGACGCTCATCGAGTACAGCCACCGGCTCTCGGCGTCCGTGCTCACTCTGTTCGTCGCCGCAGCCGCGCTCATCGTCTGGATTCACTACCGTCGAAACCGCGTTGTTCTGAACGCAAGCGTCGCGGCGGTGGCGCTCGTCGTGATAGCCGCCCTGCTCGGAGGCGTCACCGTGTTGTCGGAATTGGAGTGGTGGGTCGTCCTGGTCCACCTTGGACTCGCCGAGATACTGATAGCGACACTAATCGTCGCTGCGCTCGGAGGATGGGACCCAGGGCGTTCTAGATCGCGAAGTCGACTCCTCGGGCTCCACGCGTCTGTGGGTGATCTCCGCCCTCATTGCAACGTTCATCATCATCCTGTCCGGCTCGTACATGGTCGGATACGGGGCCGGGACGTCGTGCGGCACCTGGCCTCTGTGCCGAGGAGAATTCTTCCCCGATGGAACTGCCTACCTGGTCCACATGGCTCATAGGTACATCGTTGCCGCGGCGGGAGTCCTGATTCTCACAGCCGCCTGGCGTGTTTGGGCCCTGCCGACCGCGACGTCGCAACTCCGGTTTGCTTCCGGAGCAGTGGCCGCCACCTTCGCAGCGCAGGTTGTCCTGGGAGCGGTCGTGATCTGGAGCGGGTTCAACATCGACCTGAAAGCGGCGCATCTAAGCATCGCGACAGTCTTGTGGGCGGCGTTGGTGTGGATGGCAGCTCTGATATACTTGCCGCAGCTAACCACAGACTCGGTTGAAACCGTTCCCATAACTCGTGCAACTCTGACGCCGGTATCTGAATGACGTCCAGCACAGCGGCGCTCGCCCGCTCACAGTCGACGCTGAAAGCCTACGTGGCTCTGACCAAGCCGCGGATCATCTCTCTTCTGGTGTTCACGGCCTTTGGCGGGATGTTTCTCGCAACCGGCGGCGCACCCGATCCGCTCCTCGCGGCTATCGTCCTCGGCAGCGGCGCGCTTGCTGCCGGCGGAGCCAACGCACTGAACCACTACATGGACCGCGACATCGACGTGCTGATGTCGCGGACGGCCAATCGTCCGATTGGAAGCGGAGCAATTCCAGCGTCGCACGCGATGTGGTTCGGGATAGCTCTCAACGTGGTCGCGTTTGTTCTGCTCACGACGCTGATCAACCCGCTCAGCGCGGCGCTGACGCTCTCCGCAACGCTGTTCTACCTCTTCGTCTACACCAAGGCTTTGAAGCGCAGCACGCCTCAGAACATCGTCATCGGCGGCGCCGCCGGGGCAATTCCTCCCATGGTAGGCTGGGTCGCCGTAACCGGCTCGTTCGGCCTGCCCGCTCTGTACATGTTCGCGATCGTCTTCTTCTGGACACCTCCACACTTCTGGGCGTTGGCACTGATGATCAAGGACGACTACGCGCGCGCCGGCGTCCCGATGCTGCCTGTCGTCGCAGGCGTTCCCGAGACCAAACGATCGATCTTCCTCTACACGATTCTTCTGCTGGCTCTGACGCTGATGTTCTTCACTACGAGCGCCGTGGGATGGGTCTACTTCGGTGGCGCGACGGCGCTCGGTCTCGGGTTCATCTGGTACGCATGGAGACTGATGAGAGCCCCGGGGATTATGCTGGCGAAACCGGCATACCTGTACTCCCTCGCATACCTGGCGCTGCTGTTCCTGACTATCATGATCGACAGCGTGGTGCGCCTGTGAGTCCGGAGGTCCCAGAATCCTTGACTGAAACAGGGCGCTTTGATAGATTTTTGAACGGTTTCGAACCACTTCTCTCACCAGTCTGATCCGACTCACGAGGTATTCCAGAGAATGCTGAAAGTCTACAGGCGGCGCGGGCACCTGCTCGGCCTGGCGATCCTGGGTGTCCTGCTGGCGCTGCTGCTTGGATGCACACCAAACGATCCTCAGTCGACATTCGACGCTCAGGGGCCGGTGGCGCAGTCGCAGCTCGACCTGTTCTGGTTGATCTTCGTAGCAGGAGCCATAGTTTTCATCGCAGTCCAAGGCGCGTTGGTCTACTCGATAATCAAGTTCAGAAGGCGCAGCGAAGACGAGATCCCTTTCCAGACGGAGGGCAACCGCAGCCTCGAGTTCGCCTGGACCGTCGGACCAACCGCCCTGCTGATCCTCGTCGCTATCCCGACGATATTCACGATCTTCGACAACCAGGTATCGCCCGACCAGGACGCCCTGACCGTCGAGGTCATCGGCCACCAGTGGTGGTTCGAGTTCAGGTATCCGCACCCCGACGACCCCACCAAGGAGGTCATCTTCGCCAACGACCTTCACATCCCCACCGACGAGGTGGTGAACGTAGTCCTCGAGTCCGTGGACGTAATCCACAGCTTCTGGATTCCTAAAATCGCGGGCAAGGTGGACATGATCCCCAAGAACGGCAACACGATGTGGGTGAAGGCGGACCGTCCGGGATTCTACTACGGCCAGTGCGCCGAGTTCTGCGGGGTCCAGCATGCCAACATGCGTTTCCGGGTTATAGCCCAGCCACGCGCCGAGTTTGACGTATGGCTGCGTGCGCAGGCCGAACCAGCCATCGAGTCACAGGACCCATTGATCGCGCAGGGGCGGAAGATCTTCTCCAGTGCGGACGCCGGATGCTCCGGATGCCACGCCACAAGCTCGGTTTCAAACAAGGGCATACCCGGTCGCGTAGGGCCGAACCTGACGCACGTCGCCAATCGGACCAACCTCGCTAGCGGCGTGTTCGACAATCGCGACGAGACCGGACGCGTGAACGACGCGATCGTTCAGCATAACATCAGGACATGGATCGAAGATCCAGAGAGCGCTAAGCCCGGGAACACCATGGCCCGGGACATCGCCGCACCGTACGTAGACCCGGAACGAGCGTTGACCGAGGCCGAGATATCGGCCCTTGTCGCCTACCTGTCCAGCCTCAAGTAAGCCCGCAAACAGTGACTGGAGGAGTGGAATGACCGCCAATCCCCTCGCGATTCCCAGACCAGTCCATCCGACCGGTATCTGGTCGTGGATTACGACGATCGACCACAAGCGCATCGGCGTTCTGTACGGCGTTACCGCGTTCATTATGTTCTTTTCCGGCGGCATCGAGGCCGTCCTCATCCGCATCCAGCTAATGAGGCCGGAGCAGGGACTGGTCTCGCCGGAGATCTTCAACCAGCTCTTCACGATGCACGCCACGACGATGATCTTCCTTGGCGTGATGCCCCTTTCGGCCGCGTTCTTCAACTTCGTGGTGCCGCTCCAGATCGGGGCGCGAGACGTCGCATTCCCCAGGTTGAACGCGTTCAGTTACTGGACGTTCCTTGCGGGCGCCATCATCCTCAAGATGAGTTGGTTCACCCACGCCGCTCCCAACGGAGGCTGGTTCGGCTACTCTCCCCTGACCGGCATCACGTACAACCTCGGACACGGCATCGACGTCTGGATCCTGTCGCTTCAGGTACTGGGAATCGCGTCCCTTGCGGCGTCGTTCAACTTCATCGTCACGATCCTCAACATGCGCGCTCCCGGCATGACCCTCATGCGAATGCCGTTGTTCACCTGGATGACGATGGTCACGGCCATCCTCCTGGTGCTAGCGTTCCCAGTCATCACTGTCGCGCTGATTGAGCTCTACTTCGACCGCGCGTTCGGGATGAACTTCTTCAACGTCGCCGCCGGCGCGAACGCTGTGCTCTGGCAGCACCTGTTCTGGGTCTTCGGACATCCTGAGGTGTACATTCTGATCCTCCCCGCGATGGGGATAACCTCGGAGGTATTGCCGGTCTTCTCCAAGAAGCCGCTATTCGGATACGCCACGGTGGTACTCGCCGGCGTGATCATCGCATTCATGGGCTGGATGGTGTGGAGCCACCACATGTTCACCGTAGGCCTCGGTCCGGTTGCCAACTCGGTCTTCACCGTGACGACGATGATGATCGCGGTCCCGACCGGGATCAAGGTCTTCAACTGGATGGGGACCATGTGGGGCGGATCGATCAGCCTCAAAACCCCGATGCTGTTTGCGATCGCCTTTGTCTCGATGTTCGTGATCGGCGGGATCAGCGGTGTTATGCACGCGGTCGCCGCGTCTGACGCCCAGCAGCAGGACACGTACTTTATCGTCGCCCACATCCACTACGTTCTGTTTGGGGGCGCGATCTTCGCCATTCTCGCGGGCGTCTACTACTGGTTCCCCAAGCTAACCGGGCGGATGTACGACGAGAAGATGGGCCTGACACACTTCTGGTTGATGTTCATCGGGCAGAACGTCACGTTCTTCCCGATGCACTTCACGGGCCTGAACGGGATGCCCCGCCGCATTTACACCTACTACGGTGGAATGGGATGGGACTTTTGGAACATGGTATCGACAGTCGGCGCGCTCCTGCTCGCCGTCGGCTTTGTGATCTTCATCTACAACATGGCTAGGAGCTGGCGGAAGGGTGAGATTGCGGGCGCAGACCCCTGGGACGCCCGGACCCTGGAGTGGTCGATCCCTTCACCGCCGCCAGAGTACAACTTCGTCGAGATCCCGCACGTGCAGGACCGCGACGACTGGTGGGAAGAGAAGCAGCGCCGGCGCGAGCGCCGGGCCGTTCCCGTCGTCGCAGGCGGTGCTGACCAGGACGAAGGGCACGACATCCACCTGCCACAGCCGTCCTACTGGCCCTTCTTCGTCGGTCTGGGTCTCTTCATCGCAGCTTTGGGCGTGGTCTACCTCGTCAACATGGATGAGGCCGGAGTCAGAACCCTGAACTTCGGCGCCCTCGCGGCCATCGTAGTTGGCATGTTGGTGGGTCTCGTCTCGGTCTACTCGTGGTCGTTCGAGCCCGTCAACGATCCTGAACCGGAAGAGGCGCACGGCGCCCACTAAATTGCTGGAGGCTGAATAAGTGGCACACGCGACCGCCACGACACACGGTGAGCACGAGCCGACCACCACCGGTCTGAACCACCGGAAGCTCCTGATGTGGGCGTTCCTCGGCTCGGACTGCATGTTCTTCGGCACGCTCATTGCCACGTACCTCGTCTACAAGAACAAGAGCGTCGAAGGCGCGATGCCGATCGACGTCTTCGACATTCCCGTCACCTCGGTCAGCACCTTCGTCCTCTTGATGAGCTCCATGAGCATGGTCATGGCCTACTCCTGGCTGACCAGGGGCAATCTCAAAGCGTTCAGGATCTGGCTTGCCGCTACAGCAATCTTGGGCGCGACCTTCCTCGCGTTTCAGACCTTCGAGTTCAGGGACTTCGCGGTACACGGTGAGCTCACGCCGAGGACGAACCTGTTCGGCTCGACGTTCTTCACGCTGACCGGGTTCCACGGCGCACACGTAACTCTCGGAGTTATATGGCTCCTGTCGATCCTGTTCCACTCGTTCAGGGAGGGCGGGGTCACTCCGGAGAAGAACCTCGACGTCGACCTCGTCGCGCTCTACTGGCACTTCGTCGACATCGTATGGATCGTGATCTTCACGGTCGTCTATCTGTTCGGAGTATTCGAAGGGTTCCCGGGAGCGGCTGTCTCCACCGGACATTAACCGGGCCGAATCTCTCGTTCTATATCAGTGAACACGGGAAACAACAACTCAGGATAGTGGAATGAGCCAGCAAGAGACCCAAGTCGAAGACCAGCACGGCGCCGAGGCGGTACACACTGGCCATCCCGCGCCCGCGACCTATTTCAAGATCGCGATGATCCTCGCCGTGCTGACCGCCGTGGAAGTTGCGATCTTCTACGTCACGCCACTGAGTTACGCGATCATTCCATTGCTTGCGGTCCTGTCCATCGGGAAGTTTGCCCTTGTGGTGCTGTACTACATGCACCTGAAGTTCGACTCACCCTGGTTCTCAGGCATGTTCTTCTTCGGGTTGTTCGTCGCGACAGGGGTGACCTTCTCCCTCATGGCGCTGTTCAGCTGGTTCCTGGTCTAGTACGGAACTAGTGTGGCGCCCTGGGAGTTGACGCGACCGCCCGCATGAGACGGTTAGTCCCTAAGGAGGAAGTGGTTGGAGCTAGGCGCAGGGTCGCTGTGGACAGCGTGGCACGCCGACCCGGGTTCGGTGGTGCTGCTGGTCGCGATCCAGGGGCTGTATCTCCTAGGTGTCGGGCCGCTTCGCGAACGCAACAACTGGGCCGAAGACGTCGATCCTCGCCAGGTGGCCACGTTCACGCTGGGCATCCTGATCATGTTCCTGGCGCTGGTGTCGCCGATCAACGTCGTCGGCGACAGGTACCTTTTCAGCGCGCACATGCTCCAGCACGTGCTGCTAACGCTGGTAGCCCCTCCCCTGATGATCAGAGGGCTTCCGGACTGGCTCATCAGGCCGCTGCTGAGGCCCAACTGGTCGTTCAGAGTGGCGCGCGCGCTCACGCACCCGATCGGCGCGTTCCTGTCGTTCAACATCATCTTCTCGCTTTGGCACTTCCCGGCGCTCTACGACACGTCAATGGCAAGCGAGTGGGTCCACGTCGTCGAACACTTCATGATGATCGGGTCGGCGATACTGATGTGGTGGCCCCTGACGAGCACGATGCCCGAGCTGCCACGCATCTCCTACCCGATGCAGATGATGTACCTCTTCGGTCTCTCGATCGCCCAGATCATCGTATTTGGCACGCTCACCTTTGCCGGGCGCCCTCTCTACCAGTTCTACGTCGACGCACCGAGAATAACCGCAATCTCGGCATTGACCGATCAACAGATTGGAGCGATCATAATGAAGGTCGGAGGAGGTCTCCTCTTCCTCGGCCTGCTGATCGTGACGTTCTACCGCTGGTACGGTGAAGAAGAGCGGCAGCGCCAGGCAAACAGAAGACGGAGACTCGGCTACACCGGTTCCGAGCTGGAGGACAGCCCCACATGAGTAAGAACTTCTCGTTTTCGATCCTGTTCCCGCTTCTGGCGATCTTTCTGATCGCGCTCTACGGTGGCGGACTCGGCGTAATATTCATCGTCCTCCGAGAGTCTATCGGGATCGAAGCGGTGATAGTGCTTGGTGGATCGCTCGTCTTCCTGGTGCCGATCGCTGCGTACTTGCTCACCCGAAACGAGCAGGGAAACCAGGAATAGGATCGCAATCTCATCCCGGTGGGTTGAGTGAGAGCTTGGAGTCTTCCCCATCCCCGGACTGTCGCGGCGCTCCTTGCCGTCTTCTTGGCGCTGATACCCGGGGCTTGCAACAGCGGGGTCGACGAGTCCGACTTTCACGGGACGGTTCTGACCAATCCTGACCCCGCGCCCCAGTTCACCCTCGCCAACCAGTTCGATCGGCCGGTGAGCCTCGCCGGATACGCCGGTCGAGTCGTCGTACTCACGTTTCTCTACACGCACTGTCCGGACGTGTGCCCCATTGTCACGACCCAGCTTCGAGCAGCCCAGGAGGAGCTCGGCCCCGAGGCCGAGTCGGTCTCGTTCATCGCCGTCAGCGTCGACCCTGAACGAGACACGACGTTGGCCGCCCGCGAGTACCTCGAACGGTGGGGCCTGGTCGACCGCTGGGACTACCTCGTTGGAGACCGCGAGCGGCTCGAGCAGATCTGGAAGGACTACTTCATCAGCCCCGTTGTCGATCCAAACGACCCCGTCGAGTCCGGATCGCCCGGGCCCACCCCTGCGCCGATCGGGGCGATCGACACGCTCGGTGCCCAGATCATGGAGCGGTACCTCGTCATCCACTCGGCGCCGGTGTTCCTGATCGACCGCGAGGGGACGCGCCGCGTCGTGTTCACGCCGCCGCTCGATCCTCAGCAGGTGGCCGACGACGTCCGGCTTCTGCTCAGGTAGGCCTCCTTCAGCCCCGATGATAATAGGAAGAGGGCGGGGTGCTCGTCCCCCGCCCTCTTCTTGGATCTATCTGTCGACAGCTACGCTGCCTGTGCGATCTGGTCCTTCGCCGCCTCGGCGATTTGTGCGAATGCGTCCGGGTCCCGCATAGCCAGATCGGCGAGCATCTTTCGGTTAACCTCAATGCCCGAGAGCCTCAGACCGTGAATCAGCTTGCTGTAGGTGATTCCGTTGGCGCGAGCGGCGGCGTTGATCTTGATGTTCCACAGCTTGCGCATGTCGCCCTTTCGCTCCCTGCGGTGGGCGTATGCGTAGGAGTAGGCCTTGAGCATCGACTCGTTCGCGCGCCGAAACAGTGTGTGACGAACGCCCTGATGACCCTTGGTCATCTTGAGTATCTTCTTGTGGCGCTTCCTCTTGGTTACGCCGCGTTTGATCCTGGTCACGGCAACCTCCCCATGTGGGCAGACGTGCAACCGCCCCTGCTTGGCGAGGGGCGGGTCTCTGGGCTAGTGGATGATAGATTCTAGCAGTTAGTCCAAGCCGTACGGAAGCGCCCGCTTCAGCATCCGAACGTCAGACGGGCTGACCTCCAGCTTCTTGGCGAACAGGCGCTTGGCCCTCGCAGGCTTCTTTCGCCTCAGGTGGCTCCTGTGGCCTTTCATCCTTACCAGTTTGCCGGTTCCTGTTATTCGGAACCGGCGCTTGGCGCCCTTATGTGTCTTGAGTTTAGGCACGTACCTTCTCCGGCTGTTGGACGCGTCTTGGCTCCACGGCCGCGGCGGGCGCCAAGACCATAGACAGCATCCGATTACTCTCAAATCGAGGGGCGCTCTCCAGCGCCGCGTCGTCAACAAGGGCCTCGGCCACCAGTCGGAGCAGACCCATTCCGATTTCCGGGTGCTCGTTCTCTCGTCCCCGGAACATAACCGACACCTTGACCTTCGACCCCTGGTCGAGCAGACGCTTGACAAGCCGGGTCTTGGCGAGGCGGTCGTGCTCGCCGATGCGGGTCTTCATGCGAACTTCCCGCAACTCGTTGGTCGGCCTGGCGCGGCGAGCTCTCCTAGCCTCACGCTCCTTGCGGGTCGCTTCGTACTTGAACTTCCCGAAGTCCATCAGCCGACAGACCGGCGGACTCGCGCCTGGAGCGACCTCCACCAGGTCGAAGCCTCTCTCGTCCGCGACGTCCAGCGCTTGGTCTGTTGACATTACACCAAGCTGCGTCCCGGTCTCGTCGATGACCCTGACCTGCGGAACTCGGATCCGTTCGTTTGCTCGATAGTCCCTTGGGGGTATACTGACACCTCTTTCCCAACTCATCTAACCCAGGCCGTTCCTGGGACTGATCGAATATAGCACACCTTCAATCGCCCTTCAACCGGCGCGCAGGCGCGACACCCGCGTCCACCCCGCCTATGCGGGCAAGATACGCCACGGCGCACAAGTGCCCGCGCTCCCAGTGCCCCCATACAACCCGTTGGGGCGTCGTTCGCCCCTCTGCCCCGCCTTGCGGGCAAGATGCCCGCGCTCCCAGTGCCCCGATACAACCCGTTGGGGCGTCGTTCGTCCCCCTGCCCCGCCCATGCGGGCAAGATGCCCGCGCGCTCCCAGTGCCCCGATACAACCCGTTGGGGCGTCGTTCGTCCCCCTGCCCCGCCCATGCGGGCAAGATGCCCGCGCTCCCAGTGCCCCGATCCAGTCCGCCCCCTGCCCCGCCTATGCGGGCAAGATGCCCGCGCTCCCAGTGCCCCCAGTGCCCCCATACAACCCGTTGGGGCGTCGTTCGCCCCCCTGCCCCGCCCATGCGGGCAAGATGCCCGCACTCCCAGTGCCCCGATCCAACCCGTTGGGGCGTCGTTTGCCCCCTACCCCACCCATGCGGGCAAGATGCCCGCGCTCCCAGTTTAAAACCCGGCGCCGGCGTCTTTTGCGATCATCTCGACGACCTCGGGTACCGGAACCGCGCCGAGGTCCTCGCCCGAGCGGAGCCTGACACCCGCCGCCTCCACACCGATCTCCCTGTCGCCGACGATCAGCATGTATGGCACCTTCTGCATCTGGGCCTCCCTGATCTTGAAGCCCATCCGCTCGTTCCGAAGGTCGACTTCGGCCCTCAGCCCGGCGCCCTCCAGCGCCTCTCGGACTCCTCGGGCGTAGTCGTGATGCCGGTCCGCGATCGGGATGATCGTCGCCTGCACTGGCGCGAGCCAGGTCGGGAATGCGCCCCCGAAGTGCTCGATAAGCACGCCCATGAACCGCTCCATCGACCCGAACAGCGCACGATGGACCATGTACGGCTGGTGTTCCGCGCCATCGGAGCCGATATAGCTGAGACCGAACCTGTGAGGGAGGTTGAAGTCGAACTGCACCGTCGTGCACTGCCACAGCCTTCCGATCGCGTCCCTGATATGGACGTCGATCTTCGGGCCGTAGAACGCGCCTCCGCCCTCCTCCACCTCGTAGCTCATTCCCCTCTCCTCAAGCGTCGAGCGGAGCGACTCGGTCGCGACGTCCCACTCCTCTTCCGAGCCGACCGCCTTCTCGGGGCGCGTGGAGAGCATCACCGAGAACCCGGAGAAGTCGAACGTCCGCAGCAGGTGGAACGTCAGATCGAGGACGCCGTTGACCTCGTCGACGACCTGGTCGGGCCGGCAGAAGATGTGAGCGTCGTCCTGGGTCATGCCCCGGACGCGAAGCATCCCGTGGAGCGTGCCGCCCCTCTCGAAGCGGTAGACCGAGCCGAGCTCGCCGATCCGCATCGGCAGATCGCGATAGCTCCGCAGAGCGCTCCGGTAGTACATGATGTGGAACGGGCAGTTCATCGGCTTCAGGTAGTAGTCCTGGCCGTCCATGTCCATCGGCGCGAACATGCTCTCCTTGAAGTTCTCGAGGTGTCCGCTGGTCTCCCAGAGCGTCGAGCGGCCGATGTGCGGGGTGTAGACGAGGTCGTAGCCGGAGCGGTAGTGCTCCCGCTTCCACAGGTCCTCGATCAGACCGCGGACGCGGGCGCCCTTCGGGTGCCAGATGATGAGTCCGGGGCCGGTCTCCTCGTGGATCGAGTAGAGATCGAGGTCGCGTCCGACGACGCGGTGATCGCGGGCCCGAGCCTCTTCGAGCCTCTCGAGATACTCGCTCAGCGCGTCCTCGGACTCGAACGCGGTGCCGTAGATTCGCTGCAGCATCGGGCGGTTCTCGTCCCCGCGCCAGTACGCGCCGGCCACGTTCAGCAGCTTGAACGCCGGGATCGCGCCGGTCGACTCGACGTGTGGCCCTGCGCATAGGTCCTCGAAGTCCCGATGCGTGTAGGTCGAGATCGGCTCTCCCTCAGCGATCTCCGCGATGATCTCGAGCTTCAGAGGCTCGCCGGAGCTCATCTCGTTCATCTCATCGCGCGAGTACTCTGCGTACTCGAAGGTGTGGTTCTCGGACACGACCTCCCGCATCCGGCCCTCGATCGTCTCGAGGTCCTCCGGAGTAAAGGGGTCGTCGACCATAAAGTCGTAGTAGAATCCGTCGTCCGTCGGCGGCCCGATGCCGAGCTTGGCGTCCGGAAACATCGTCGTCACCACGTCCGCCATCACGTGCGCGGCGGAGTGCCGGATGCGCATTCGAAGATCGGCTAGCTCGGAGTCCTGCTGAATTGTCATTGTGAGCGCTCCTGTCTATCGTCCGCCCGCCCTGACGCGGCGCGGAGCATCTTAGAATCTGAAAGGATGAGGTTGGCCCTGAAAAGACGAAAGCCCCTCGCATAACTCGGACCTGGCGCGCGAGAGGCTACGTAGTCGAACGTGTGATTAAGCTGAAGGAGACTATGCGGTTCCCAATTGAAGGAGGGCCTTCCACTGCTGGATTTCGACCTCAATTCTAAGTACAAGGCCCGACGGCGGTCAAGGCGCGAGGTCGGCCCAAATCCACCGTCTATTGATTGGAACGCCGGAGCGCCCGCACTCATGGATCTCGCCGTAGTCTGCACCAATACGTGGGGGTTCCCCGGGGAGACCGTAACCGTAACCGGAGAGGTGGTGAAGGAAGTACACATACGCTGCGATCCGAATCCCGACCCTTCCCGACCAACTGGCCGGACCGCGTCTCATGTGGAAGACGGGGGCTCAGTCGAAGAAGCGGGCGATCTCGTCCCGAGCGAACCTGGGGAACTCCACGGTGCCGGTGGGTGTCTGCATTTCGACGTTGCCGGCGGAATCCGTAGCTCGGCCGATGAATGAGCAGCCGATGCCCGCCGATCCCAGAGCGTCCACCACGGATTCGGTACTACCGGGATGGACGGCGGCGAGGAGGGAGCCTGAGGCGATTAGTCCGAGAGGGTCCAGGCCGAGCGCGTCGCAGAACAGCCGGCACTCCGGCAGAATCGGGATTGCCGGCTCGTCGATCTCGAACCCGACGCCGGCGGCCGTCGCCAGCTCGTAGAGGCCACCGGACAGGCCGCCCTCCGTCGGATCGTGCATCGCGTGGACCTCGCCGGAGGCACGGACGATCCTAGCGTCGTCGAGCACGCTGATCCCGGGGTCGAAGAGAAGACGGGCCGCGGAATCTATCGCCTGCTGACTGACGCCGGCGTCCCTGAGCCGGTCGGGCGCTTCCCTTGCAAGGATAGAAGTTCCTTCGAGCGCGATGCCCTTGGTCAGGATGAGCGAGTCGCCGGGTTGGACACCGGAGCTCAACACGGCGTCCTCCTTGTCGACCTCGCCCAGCATTGCGCCGAGCGCGATCGGGCGATCAATACCGTGTGTGATTTCGGTGTGTCCTCCGATGAGAGAAACGTTGAGATCCGCGCAGGCCTCCCGGATCTGGCGAAACATTTCGGCGACCTGTGATTCGGTCGTACCTTCCGGCAGGAGGAGCGTAGCGAGCAGCCACCTCGGCGTCGCGCCCATCACCGCGATGTCGTTTGCGTTGACGTTGACCATGTACCAGCCGATCAGGTCGGTGGCGAAGGTGATCGGGTCGGACTTCGCGACGAGGTAGCGGTCGCCAAAGTCGATCAGCGCCGCGTCCTCCCCCGGCCTCGGGCCAACGACGACGCGAGGGTCGGAGTCGAGCAGTCTCGAGGGGTAACTTGCCGGCGTTCATCCGAGATTCTCGGTCCCTTGTTGTATCGAGATGCGGCGTCGGTTGCCGTAGGCCGTCATTCGACCGGCGATCAAGTGACTCTACAGCTTGTTGCTTTCCACAGCAATTCCGCGACCTTCTGCTTCACTCTCAGAGCTTGGAAGACGGAGTCTCAACGAGAACGGAAGCGGTCGTTACAGAACGCCGTAACTACAGTCTACCCCGTCGTTCCAGCCAACGCCGGAATCCATTCCCTCCTTTTTCGCGGCGCACGCCAAGCGCTGTCGCCAGGGACAGTGACCGCCGGACCCCCAAGCGGGCAGGATGCCCGCATGGGGGAGGGGCCTCGGAGCCGAACCGACGCGCTGTCGCCCAACGGGCGGTCCCCACCCCTGGGTCCCGGCTTCCGCCGGGAAGACGGGGGGGCACTGGGACACCCCTCGGTCACGGCCGCCGGGAAGACGGGAGGAGGGGCTGGGTCGCCGATTGCGATTGCCCCCGGCCCCCCATGCGGGCCGGTCCCCCATCTTCCCGACTTAGGCCGGTCAACACTAGCGCTGACAGCGATGTACGTCGGTTGCTATTATACGTCGGTCATGATTCAAGCCGTGTTCTTCGACCTTTATGGGACGCTTGCCGGATTCCGGCCTGACCGATTTGAGGTGCAGTCGGAGGCGTGCGCCGGATTCGGTATTACGCCGGAGGGCATTCTGCGTGGGTACGCGCAGGCAGACGCGTTCATGTCGGAGCAGAACGCAGTCAGGCCGGTGCGGGTGCTGCCCAAGGCCGAGCGAGACCACTTCTTCGCGGAGTACGAGCGAAGAGTGCTGAGAGGCTGCGGCGTCGAGGTCTCGACGGAGCAGGCCGGCCAGATCTGGCGCGCCGTACGGGAGATCCCTTACGAGATGGCCCGCTTCGACGACGTGCTCCCGGCCATGGACCTGCTGAAGCAGCAGGGGCTGACCCTCGGCCTGATCTCCAACATGAACGCCCCCGGTCGACAGATTGCGGAGCAGATGGGCCTTTCGCCCTACCTGGACTTCGCGGTCACGTCGGGCGAGGTCGGCACGGAGAAACCTCATCCGCCGATCTTCGAGGAGGCGCTGCGGCGGGCGAGAGCAGAGGCACAGGACGCGATGCACGTCGGCGACCAGCTCAGGTCCGACATAGAGGGGGCGGCGAACGTCGGCATATCACCGGTCCTGCTGGACCGCGACGGGAACCATCGCGAGTTCAGCGACTACCCCCGCATTGAGACGCTGATGGAGCTGCCTGGGCTGTTGGCCGGGCTAGCGGGCTCGGGGATCTGACCGAGAACCTCTTCGCTGAACTCGGCGAGCCGCTCGACGAGCTCGAGTAGGGGCTCCTCCCAGCCGCCGTCAAGCTTGTCGAGCCCCAGCCGGACCTGCGTGTTTCCGACCTCGGCGGCCTTTGGCAGCCGGCGCTGGAGTGCGCGCCGCGCGCCCCCGACCTCGTACTTCATCCTGAGCACGATCCGCTCGGGCTCCCGCGTGATCGACTCCACGCCCGCTCTGCGCGACGCGATCCGAAGTCGGACGGTGTAGAGAAGCGCCTGGACATCCCACGGAATCGGGCCAAACCGGTCCCGCAGTTCGTCCTCCATGGGAGGGATTTGCGACGCGTCTTCGAGGCGGATCAGCCGCTGGTACAGGCTCAGCCGCGTGGAGAGGTCCGAGACGTAGTCGGACGAGATTCCGGAAGGGATACCGAGATCAATCGCGACCCCGGGATCGGGGGTGAGCTCGTCCGTCAGGCCGCTCTCTCGGAGCGCATCGGCGAGGGCGCCGTTCGCCGAATCAGTGAGGCTCCCCGTCTCCCGTCTGGCGCGTATCTCATCCACGGCCAGCGACAGCAGCCGAGTGTAGAGCTCGAAGCCGATCGCGAGGATGTGCCCGCTCTGCTCGGCCCCGAGGATGTTCCCTGCCCCTCTTATCTCGAGGTCTCTCATTGCGATCCTGAAGCCAGCGCCCAGCTCCGTGGCGGCCAGCATCGCGCGCAGGCGGCGCTCCGCGGCCTCGGTGATCCCCTGCGACCTGGGAACGAGCAGGTACGAGTAGGCCCGCCGGCTGCTCCGACCGACGCGCCCCCTTAGCTGGTAGAGCTGCGCGAGCCCGAAGCTGTCAGCACGGTTGACGATCAGCGTGTTGACGTTGGGGATGTCGAGTCCGGACTCGATGATCGTCGTACAGACCAAGACGTCGAACTCGCCCCCGGAGAACGCTGTCATTGCCTTCTCCAGCTCGCCCTCGCTCATCTGCCCGTGCGCGACCGCCACGGTCGCTTCGGGCACGATACGCCTAACGTAGTCCGCCATGTACGCGATGTTGTAGACGCGGTTATGGAGGAAGAAGACCTGTCCCTGCCGGTCCAGCTCACGCAGGATCGCCTCACGGATAAGCTCGTCGCTGAACTCCGAGACGTAGGTCTTGATTGGCAGGCGCTCCTCGGGAGGCGTCTCGATCGTGCTCATGTCACGAACGCCCGCCAGCGACATATGCAGCGTTCTGGGGATCGGCGTGGCTGTGAGCGTGAGGACGTCCACCTCGCGCCGCATCTGCTTCAGCCGCTCCTTGTGCGCGACGCCGAACCGCTGCTCCTCGTCGATTACCACCAGTCCGAGATCGTCGAATCTGACATCCTTCTGGATCAGCCGGTGAGTGCCGATGCAGATGTCGATCCGTCCCTCGGCCAACGCCTGCACGATGTCGCGCTGCTCCCTGTCCGTCCGGAACCTGCTCAGTACCTCGACGGTGATCGGGAAGGCGCTCAGACGCTGGCTGAACGTAACGTAGTGCTGCTGCGCAAGCACCGTAGTCGGTACGAGCACTCCGACTTGCTTGCCGTTCATTACGGCCTTGAACGCGGCGCGAAGGGCGATCTCGGTCTTGCCGTAGCCGACGTCACCGCAGACGAGCCGGTCCATCGGCTTTTCGCCCTCCATGTCACTCTTGACCTCGGCCAGTGTGGTGAGCTGGTCATGAGTCTCTTCGAACGGGAACGACTCCTCCAGCTCCTGCTGCCACTCCGAGTCCAATCCGAATGGATAACCTTCTACCATCTCACGGCTCGCGTACAGGTCGAGGAGCTCTGACGCCATCTGCCGGGTCGACCTCTCCGCCCTGGCCTTGGCGCGGCTCCACTCCTGAGTACCGAGCCGCGTCAGATGCGGTGGCGCGTCGGTCGGCGCAATGTACGGCGTGACGCGGTCGAGATGCTCCAGCGGGACATACAGGCGGTCCTTGTTGGCATACTCGAGAATCAGGTACTCGCCCGGTGTGCTGCCGTTCTCGGACGGCCGTCCGACGCCGACGAACCTGCCAACCCCGTGCTCGACGTGGACAACGTAGTCCCCTGGGGAGATCTCCGAGAGGAATACGCTCCAGTTCGCCCTCGCTCGGGTCGCCGTGCGCCGTTGCTTCGTGACACCGAAAATCTCCGTGTCCCCAACAACGATCAGACGGTTCTGCGGCGTCGTCAGCACGAAGCCGTCTCCGAAGTTTGGACCCGAGGACTGCAGCACAGTCAGCGTCCCGGATTCGGGTGCGCCACCCAACCGTTCTGCGAGCGTATCGTCCACACCAGCTTCAGAAAGAATCTCGTTAAGCCGTCTCGAGTGGGACGTGATCGCAACGACGGTGTGACCGTCCGACACGAGGTCCCGGGCCTCGCTTACAAACCCGTCCACGCGCCCGACGAAGGTCGGGGGCGTGCCGATCGGCAGAACGTGCATGTCGTCGTAGACCAAGTCTTCCGCACCCCAGTGGAACACATCAAGATGCGATGCCGCTCGCGACAGCTTTCTGGACACATCGTTCCAGTCCTCGTGGAACGACGGGAAGTTCAGCGGGAGCTCTCCTCGCTTCTCCTTGGTGGAGCGAAGCTCGTGAATCCGTTGCTCGATGTCCCACGCGGCCGCCGCGACGTCGCCGGGCCGGACCTGAACGATCAGCGCGTCGTCTGGAATGTAGTCGGTCAGCGACCCGACGTTGAAGAACCCCGCATACAGGTTCATGTCCTCGACTTCGTTGCCCTCCAGAAGCTGGGACAGCTCCTCCCTGATCCGCTCGCGCTGGGCGGCGTCGCAGTTTGATGCGTCGACGCGCTCCATCTGCCGATCCAGGTCCTCGCGGGGCGTCATGCCCGGAAGCGTCTCGTGGGCCGGGATAATCCTGATCGATTGCACGGTATCGGTCGATCGCTGCGTCGACGGATCAAACAGGCGGATGCTGTCCACCTCGTCGCCCCACAGCTCCACGCGGGCGGGATAGTCCGCGCCAACAGGGAAGATGTCGACGATGCCGCCGCGACGGCTCACGAAGCCCGGTGAGAAGACCGACGAGTCGAACGCGTAACCCATCCGGCGCCACGACTCCAGCGTGTCGTTAAGGTCGATCACGTCGCCGACGGCGAGGTTGTGAGTCGTCCGTTCGAAGACATCTCGGCCCAGCGTTCGCTGCGCCGCCGCGGTCGCGGAGGTGACGACAACCGGCCTGCGGGTACCGGAGTTCAGAAGCGCGTCGAGCGAACAGACACGGTCGTGGACGGTCTCGCGGTCCGTGAAGAGCCGTTCGAACGGCAGCGTCTCCGTCTCCGGGAACTGAAGCACGTCATCCGGCTCGTCCAACCACGCCTTAAGCCTCTCATGCAGCCGTGAGGCCTCCTCAGGCCTCGGGATGATGACCAGTATCGGGACGTTCAGGTCCTCGCGAAGAGCGGTTACGAGCAGAGGGACCCCGTCGGACAGCACCTGCACGTTCGCTCGCGTGCGCCACCGCGCGAGCTGGGCGGCCAGCGCCCGGTACTGCTCCGTCGATCTCAGGACCGGCGTCAGATGCTTGAGGTTCAGCCGATGGTCGGGTCGATCGACTCGCTCGAGTTCAGGATTCTGCTCGGTGGTGGTCATAGGCCTCCGCTGGCTGCGTTACGGTCAGCCCTATTCGCCAACGCCGAACGGGCGGGTGCGCTGTAATGAGGCCCGCGATGGGGCGTCCGCGCACTCGCCTGAACTGGTTCTGACGCTGGAACCTGTACCTAATCTATCCCCATCTCGTGGAGGGATTCGTCATCTATTCCGAAGTGGTGGGCGATCTCGTGAATCACGGTCGCCCGCACCTCAGCCAATATCTCCCCATCGTTTTTGCAGATGCTCTCAATGGGCGCCTGGAACAGCGTGATCTTGTCCGGAATAACGAGATCGTAGTCGTAGCGGCCGGTCAGAGGTATCCCCTCGTAGAGACCGAGGAGCATCTCGTCCTCGTCGAGGCCGGAGCCGATTAGCTGATCGCGCGTCACGGTTTCGTCGACCACGACGTCGACGTTCTCCATCCGATCGAGAAAGGCATCGGGAAGCTCGTTCATCGCCTGCCGTACCAACTGCTCGAACCGTCGTCGTTCCATGGCGAATAAGAGTGTAGCAGAGCGGGGCTTACGGCGGTTAGGATGAGGGCAACAGAGGAGAATACCAGCATGGCAGTCAGAAAGGTTCTGATGACCGGTGCGGCCGGATACGTCGCGAGTCAGCTCCTTCCGACGTTCCAACGAATGTACGACATGCTGTTGATCGACGCCAGCACCCTTTACTCACGAGGTCGATCGAACTGGCCTGACTTAGAGCAGAATCGCCAGGGCGAGAACGTGGAAGGGGTTGGTACCGTGGACCTGAACGATCCGGACCGCAGCAGCTACGTACGCTACTTCGAGGGTATCGACGCTGTCGTGCACCTCGCCTACAAGCGTAACTCGGGAGAGCCGCTGGACCACTTCTTCGACGGGAAGGCCAACGTGCAGACCAACTACAACGTGCTCCGATGCGCCTACGACGCGGGGGTCCGTCGTGTGGTGATGGCAAGCTCCAACGCAGCCGCGAGTTGGAACGATCGCCCCCCTATGCGCGGGCGCAGGACGGAGATGCAGGACCCCTACAAGCTCCCACTGTCGGACAACTTCTACGGCTGGGCCAAGGCAACCACCGAGCACATGGGCTTCGTGTTCGCCTGCGGGGTCTTGGGGCGCAGGATGGAGGTGGTCATGGTGAGGGTCGGTGTGCCGCGCGACCCGGACCCCTCCGTGTACGCCGCCGACCCAGCGGAATACTTGTTTAGACTCGGAGGCTACGTCAGCACGCGCGACCTGACCCAGTTGTTCGTCAAGGCCGTGGAGACGCCAAGCATCGAGAACGAGCACGGCGTCCCTTGGCAGGTGGTCTACGCCGTCAGCAACAACAAGCGCGCCCCCTGGTCGGTGGCCAGCGCCCGCCGGGTTCTCGGCTACCAACCGGAAGACGACTCAGAGGTCAAGTTCGCCGACGATATTCGGAGGCTCGGGCTCGAGGATGCGACACGCTTGCTTGACGTCCCCGACTGACCATCGAACATCTGATCGAGATGTTCGCTAGGCGATAGGTCGCAACCCTGCAATCTATCTTCTCCTCGGAAAGGGTTGGTAAGAGCAGATCTACTCTTCATCTCCTCTAATGAGCATTACACCTATGCCCAGTGGACCCAGCGATACGATCGTTAGCAGGCTACCCACGAAGTAGCCGATTTTCTGTACGTAGCCACCGACCTGTTCGAGGAGAGGCCCAAACACGCCTCTCATGCCTTGCACAACGGACGCGGCTTCCGGTGGCGCTTGCGCACTGGCCAGCACTTGGGGGTAGTCGGCTATCCACCTCCCCCAGCTTGGCACGAACACAAGCACCAAGATCCCGCCTACAAGGAGAACTAGCCCAAAAGACCACTGCCGCTATTCCCTGTGGCTTGCCGACCCTCATGCTGCTGCCTCCCATCGATATTTTAGTAACGCTATCAACGCCGTCCTCAGCGCAGCCGGCCCAACATTACACGGGCCAGCTTGCTAGAGAGGCAGACCGCACCGCTCATCACGCGCAGGAATCTGGGTCGCCATTTCAATCCTCCACCTACTTCTCAGCATAGGCTGCGCTGCCGAGGGACCCATGAAGAAGCCACCTTCTTGGAACAAAACGCCCACAGCCTCGACCACGGGTGCATTCGATTCGGCGGATCGGCCGACATCAAGGACGGCGCACGGGTCTCGGTCCACTACTGAGGCTTCGGCCAGGATTCTGTCGGCAAAGCAGACAGTCCGCTAGAATGGAAGCTAGGAGAGTGGGAAGAAGAGGCTTCTACTGTGGGGACTTTCAGCTGGCCGCTGCGGATTTCTAGTATGGACGGCCAGCACGCACGAGACATAGAAGCGCCGGTGTCCACCGTCGCCGCCTATACCACTTTACCCTCTCACCTGCTGCGTGAGTTGGGGGTCGAGCCGATGGGCAAGCGCAGGCTTCTGCTTGCCGATGGGCGGCGGGTCGAGATGGACTACGGACAGGCGTGGGCTACGATTGACGGCGACAGCGTGATCACGCTGGTGGTCTTCGGGGAAGACGATGGCCCGGCCTTGTTGGGCGCCTATACGCTGGAAGGCCTGAGCCTAGCTGTAGACCCCGTCGAACAGCGACTGGTTCCCACCCACCTGATCATGTACTAAGACCGACAACGCTTCCCTGCCAGTCGCCTTCCACGACAAGCTCGACTGCGCAAGACGTATCAGCAACACCAGTCGACGGAGCTTCAGGGCATGGACTCAATGATGGCGCTAACGAAGCGAGCCCTCGTGAACCAGGCGCCGAACGTCCTCTTGGTCTGGGGCTGGAGTCTAGTCGTAGGAGATGACGCGGAGGTTTGGGCCTTCGGGGATCAGTATGACTTTTGCGCCGGGCGCCGAGGCGACCTCGTCGGCGATCCCCGCGAGATCTTCTGCGTCTAGCTCCGGAGCAAAAGCGTCTTGGTCAGTCCAGTCGACCGCGGTTATCGAGTAGCCGAGCGCCGACTCGATTTCGGCCACGGCTTCGGACCCTCCCGGACCTGTCAAGAGCGACACCCGCTTACGCAGTGCAGGTTCGGGAGCCGGCTCTGGCTCGTGCTCGCGGTCCTGGCGGTAGACGGTCCAGTGGTACGGAAGAATCAGCGCCGTGGTCCCTACCGTGGCCAGACCCAGGACGAGATCGCGCGCGGTGTCGATCGACAGGTCCGCGGCCAGGACGTCCCTGAGAAAGATGAAGATCACCGAGGCGCCGCCTCCGACGAGCGCCAGCAGCCCGAGACACAGGACCCCCAGCACGTACAGCTTCCTCTCGAGGGCGTTTCTCTCTGTGACCGGGTCCTCTGCCGCGGCCACCACGATCCGCCTCCAGTGGGGCCACCAAGTCGGTACCCCCAAGATCAGAAGCGTCAGCGCCAGCGCGATCTGCGACCGCCAAGGATATTCGCCGCCGATCGTCACTGAGAATCCGTCGATAATCAGGTTGAGGGCGGTGTTAATGACCGAAGCCGCCGCCATTGCCAGGATCGCCAGCCCGACAGCGACCAGCAGCAGGTCGTAGGTACGAGCGACAGTGCGTTCGCTCGACTCATCTGTCTCAACGAAAGTACGATGCTTGGAGTACGACCACACCGCTGCGGCCGCCACGATCGTCGCCAGAGCGGCCGGGAGGTCCTCGAAGTGCTCTACGGTCGAGCCTTCGGAAGCGCCGAAGAGCCAGCCGAAGACCAGCGCCAGCGCGAGTCCGAGCCCGATCCTAACGGCAATAGCGCCTCCGCCAACTGTGGCGAAGAATAGGTAGATCCACCTGATGGCCGAGTTCCGGTCTTCGCGGGCAAACCTAATCCAGTGAGCCCACCAGACGACTCCTCCGACAGCCGCGGCCGCCAGTAACGACCTGAGTGGATCGCCTGTCACCCCACGTCCACTCAGGGATACAAACTCGTCGACGAACGCGGCAGCGTACAATTCGCTCAGGGCGACCGCCAGGGCGCTACCCAGCCCCACCGCCAGCGCAGCCACCCCCGCGGCTGAGGCCAGGTACAGGTACAGGCGTCGTACACCCAGCGTCTCCAGTGTGGACTCGGGACCTTCGACGGTCACCACTCTCCAGTGATACGCCCAGACGACCGCCCACACCAAAACGGCCGCGAGCGCCAGTCCAGAGAACTCACCCGCCCTGAACAGGAACTCGATCACCCAGTACCCGTTGACGACCAGGAACCCGAGCGCGACGGCCAGCGTGACGTACAGGTACAGCTTCCGCAGGAGCATGTCGCGCTCCGCGGAGCGCTCCGATACGGTGCGCTGGACGAATCGCCAGTGAATTCCCCACAGGGGTAAGCCAACCACAACCAGAGACAGGCCGGATGCCAGCTTAGTGGTCGACTTCGAGAGCATCGGGCCGCCGGATACCTCGTCGAGCAGCGTCATGACAATGAGCATGACGCCGTTCGCGAGCATCATCAGAGCGATGAAAGAGATGCTGTAGAAGTAGAACCGCCGGGGGGCGCCTATCCCTGGGTCGGGGTCAGGATCAGGGGATCTACCGCGCCTGACGAGGACGAGCACGAGGTAGACAACCCCCCCTACCAGGGCGAGCCAGAACAGCAATCCAAGCACTATCGGCAGAAATTCCAGAACGAGTCCCCCCTCGAGATTCTGACAGCCGGGTCAGTCCGCCGGCCGCGCTTCGGCAGGAGGATCACTAATCGGCTGACAGCGGGACAGAGGCCATGGCTCCTCGACCAGCCGCCACTCGCCGTCCACCATCCGTAGTCCGAACCGCTCGTCCCGCGACCACTTCGAAGATCCGAAGATGCCGCCGTCATGGTACTCGGCAATCCGGACTGTGACGAACGTTGTCTCGTTTACCTCTTTAACGTCGTCCAACGTGAACCGAGCGTCTTCAAATCGAGACCGGCTGCGCGACGTCCTCTTGAAGAACTCTTCGGGGGTGCACTGCTCCTGGAGCTCAGGGGATAGGGCGGCATGAGCCGCTTCGAAATCGTCGGCACGCAGGGCCCTCAGGTACACCTGCACCGCCGACTCCGGGGTGCCGGGTTCTAGCTCTGTCTCCGACCTAAGCAGCGCAACAGCCACGCCGGCCACCAGCAGCAGCCCCAGGACAGCCGCTCCGCCGATCATCCAGTACCGTTCCATCTACCTCTCCCGGGAAACACGGGTCTTACTTCCAGTATTGCACAGAAAAGACTCGGCTGCTCTCGTGAATTTCGGTGTCATACTCCCGGCTCCGGCTCAGAATGACAGGAGGGAGCGCTCCACGGAGCGGTTGGCTTTGACCCTTAAGCGCGCCGCAATTCCCCGGGGTTCGTTTCAACGCTCTGAACCCCTGAAGGGTTCAGAGCTGTTGAACCCACGGACACCGGACCGGTTCGAGTTGAATAACCGGCGTTCCTCCCGTTCCGTATCAGTTTCATTTGACGCAACGTTTCGTTACCGCTATGCTGAAGGTATATAGCTCATCCGTTCGTATTGGGTTTAAGCGTCACTCGAAGTACGCATGGAGGAACAAGTGGCCTGCTTCTGCGCAAACATCGACTATCCCGCGGTCGGGGCGTGGGCCGCCTGCGACCAGCACTTCAACGACTCCGTAGTCCGCCGCACGGGCACGGCCGAACGCCTCGACGATACCCTCGTGGAAGATCTGCTGGACGCGCTTCACAGCGTCGCGACCGAGTTGAGACGTTCGACCCGGCCCGCGCAGCCTCGTACCGGCGAGGAGTCTACAGGTGAGCGGCAGACGCCGAACCGGCCTGAAGACCTTAAGAAGAAGACGGCATGGTAGAAATCCAGAGCCGAAACGACAAAGTGTTCTGCCGCGTCTGGGTGGACGAACAGACGCACATCGGCTTCGTTGCCAAGATGGCGGCAATGCAGCGGACCGGGGTTCACGCCATGCTCAGCATATACATCAACGACGATCTGCTTGGATACGGACGGCTGAACGTCGATAGCGCCGAACAACGCACCAGGCTGGTGAACAGGGCGCACGGCCAGATGTCGCCGACCATGCGCGAGCTGTACCCGGCTCCCCGGATGCAGCACGACGCCGATCTCTTCTGCAGCGGGCTGTGGAACGCCCACACGTCGCAGTTCACTGGGCAGCTCTATCCCGGAGACCCGAGCTACAGACCCAGGTACTACGCCAGCCCGCTGGTCCTCGAGGGCGGGGGAACTATCGTCTACGCGCCTGGCGGGTCCGGCAAGAGCCTGCTCGCGATGACACTCGCCTGCTCTATCGAGTACGGAATCGAGAGTATCTGGGCTGAGATCCACTCGCTGCCGATACTGTACGTCAACCTCGAGCGCGATATCCGCCTGATGCAATCGCGGCTCGCCCAGATCAACCGCTGTCTTGGAGCCGACGAGTACACCGCGCTCCGGTTCCTGCACGCAAGGGGGAAGTCGCTCTTGGATGTCCACGCCGGAATCGAGCGCACAGTCGAACGCGACGGCATTGGCGTGGTCGTCGTCGACTCGATCTCCCGCACCGGCATCGGAGACCTCAATGATAACCAGTCGGCAAACACCATCATCGACATCCTGAACGGGATGTGTCCCACGTGGCTCGCCATCGCCCACACCTCCAAGTCGGACCGGGACCAGATATTCGGATCGGTCCACTTCAGCAACGGCGCGGACATTACCATCAGGCTTACGCACCAGGAGCGGAACGGGCTGCTGGGCATGCGTCTGAAGCAGACGAAGACCAACGACGTGGGCAAATCTCCGGACCAGTGGCTCGCCTACGAGTTCGACGGTCACCGGCTGACCGGGATCAGACGGTCGTCAAGAGAGGAGTTCCCGGACCTCGATCGCGGCCCACGCCATCGGAGCGCGCATGAAGACGTCGCTGGACATCTATCTGAGCATCCGCGCTCGACGGTCAAGCAGATCGGCGAGGCTTTGAGTCTCCCCGAATCGACGGTCCGCAAGGTGCTCTACTCCGACCCGAACCGCTTTGCCAAGGCGCCCGGAGACAAACGCCCCGTAGAGTGGGCGCTGAACGGTGCGGATTCCTGAATCTAGTCTCATGTCGACCGCCACTACGCCAGACCGAACGCGATAGGGTGTGCCTTAACCCGCCGAATTCCGAAAGGGATCCGCGTAGGAACGTTGCCTGGGCACTCGCGCCACAGTATACTGTGAGAAATATAAACTGTGGAACTGTGCTAATGAAGAACATCACTGTATCGGTCGACGACTTAACGTACAGGCTCGCCCGCATCCGGGCTGCGGAGCTGGACACTTCGGTCTCCGCTCTTGTGCGCGGCTATCTCAAGAGTTTGGCAAACGGAACGGCCCGCGGGCGGATGGGCGCGGACACGGTCGTGGACTTTCGGCGAAGAGCCCTGGATGACGTAATCCGGGACTTCGAAGCGCGAGGCGTTGGCTTACGTTCGTCAGACAACCAGACCCGTGACGAGCTATACGACGATGCGATAAGCGGTCCCAATGCGCTTCGTTGATACCAACGTGCTGATCTACGCTGTCAGTACGTCGCAAGAGGACGTCGGCAAACGTCGCCGCGCTCTCGAAATACTACGGAGGCCTGACTTAACTTTCTCGGTGCAGGTCTTTCAGGAGTTCTACCATCAGGCGACCCGCCCGACACGCCCAGGTCGGTTGACGGGCGCGGATGCCCTGGCATTTCTCGGAACGCTGCTGAGCTTTCCGATCCACGACGTTACGCTTGATACGTTCACTTCAGCCGTGGAAATCAGCCAACGCTACGGGTTGTCGTACTGGGACGGGGCCATTCTCGCCGCCGCGCGCACCGCTGGGTGTGACGCCGTCTACTCTGAAGACCTCAACCCGGACCAAGATTACGGTGATCTCTCGGTAATAGACCCGTTTCGTGAGGGCTAAGAGTATTCGTGACCCCGGCCTGCGCCGGGGACACGATCGGGCGCAGACGAAGTATCGCACCCTGCCGTGGGCCTTCTGCACAATTCTCGCAGCACCAACGCGATCCGCCACGGCGAGTGCGCGAAATTGACACCCAAAATGGGCCGTTGCTACACTGGCCCTGATCCTCCGCTGAACCCGATCTGGAGTCCCCATGCCTGAAGGGTATGACATCAACTGGATGGCGGTCCTGATAGTCGCAGCGGTCGGCGTCGCAGCCATGGGCACCCTGTTCGCAACGTCCCACGTCCTTGCGCCCAAGCGCCCCTCGGCGATCAAAGAGACGCCGTACGAGTGCGGAATCCCGCCCTCGCCGTTCACGTGGTCGCAGATCAGGATCCGCTACTACGTCTTCGCAATCCTGTTTCTGATATTCGACGTCGAGGCTGTGTTTCTCTTCCCCTGGGCCGTCGTATTTCTCGAGACGGCGCCCGCCGTCTTCTACGAGATGCTCATCTTCATCGGCATTCTATTCTTCGGCGTGATCTACGGCTGGAGGAAGGGGGTGCTGCAGTGGAGATGAATCTCGGCGAGGGGTACGAGCCCGGAAGAGGCAACTCGCCGGGGGAGAGCATATTCAACCGCGTCCTGCCCAACGCCCTCACCGCCAAGTCTGACGATCTCTTCGCGCTCGCGCGCAGCAACTCGCTGTGGACCCTGTCTTTCGGCCTCGCCTGCTGCGCAATCGAGATGATCAGCACACATATGTCGCACCACGATCTCGACCGGTTCGGAATCGTGACCTGGCCGTCTCCCAGGCAGGCCGACGTGATGATCGTCGCCGGCACCGTCGTGAAGAAGATGGCAGACCCGATCAAACTGCTGTACGAGCAGATGCCCGATCCTAAGTGGGTAGTGGCGATGGGAAGCTGCGCGACCAACGGCGGCCCATACTACAGGTCGTACTCGGTTGTGATGGGCGTCGATCACCTGATCCCGGTGGACGTCTACGTGCCGGGGTGTCCCCCGAGGCCCGAAGCGCTTATGCACGGCATGATGCAGCTTCAGCAGAAGATCAAGAAGGACGCGGCTCAGCGTGGCTCGGCGCCCTAGGCGAGTGCCCCAGATCCCAGTGGCCCCAGTCAAGCTCGATGAGGCGGGCGAGGCCCTGTCGTTGCTCCTGGACGAAATCATCGGACCCCACTTCGAAGTCGAACTCGACGCCGCCGTCGATGAAGTCGTGCTCCGTGTGCGTCCGAGCGACGTCCCTGCCGTCTCCGCAGTCTGCAAGAGCGATCCTCGGCTCGCGTTCGACTATCTCAGGTGCCTGTCCATCGTCGATTACGAAGAGGCCAGCGGGCAGTTCGAGATCAACTACCATCTCTACTCTCTGAGCCTGCGGCACAAGATGGTGCTCAAAGCGCGAGTCCCTGTCGACGAACCGTCCCTCCCGTCGGTCATCGGCGTCTGGTCAGGCGCCGACTGGTATGAGCGGGAGGCGCACGATCTATTCGGCATCGAGTTCGAGGGTCACCCGAACCTCGTCCCGCTGCTCCTGTACGACGAGTTCGAGGGCTTCCCCGGCCGCAAGAGCTTCCCGTTCCACGACTACGACGAGTGGTAGAATGAAACATCGGACGGCAGTCGACGAAAGAGGCCAACCATGACACGCGTCATCTACAGGTCGGAGACGTTTGGCGATGAAGACTGGCACGTATGCCTATGTCCGGAGCTAGCAATCTCCGGATCCGGAGCGACACGTGAAGACGCGATTGACTCACTCGGTGATGCAGTGGAGGCATACTTGGGGAAGCGCGCGGATCTGGGTAATCTGAGCGATGTACTAGAGGGGGCCGGCTTCGAGAAGTCAGGCGATGTCTGGCGGCTGGGCGGGCGAGCGATTGAACAACAGACCGTAGTCGTAAACGCCACACCCCGTGAGAACCATGGCGTCGACTCAACTCCGAAAAAGACTAGAAAAGTCAGACTCAAGAGCGGTCATGACGTTGAGTTCCTGTATCTTTCCGAGGCGGATGTCAGGAAGAGGATGGCTGAGCTCGAGTCAAAGCACGGCCTGACTTCCCGGGAGTTCATGGCCAAGTGGAACGCCGGTACGTTGACCGAAGAGAAGCCTGACTTTTTCAGGTGGGCGGGTTACTGTGAGAGCGCGAGCTACTTCGACTCCGAGGGTTTGAGGATTACAACGGACTGACCCCTGAATCTCACGGTACAAACGTATATCGAATGGGTTCTCGATATCCTGCTGGAGGTGGGAGCCGAGTCTGTACAGCGAGTCGAGGTCCGCTAAGACGCCGAAGTTGGCGCGACGATGCGAGCTCAGTGCCTTTTTCCACGCCGTAACCGACTTGATTTGGACTTGACGATTCGGATCGCTGGAGGATTTCCTGTGTGGCGCGCATATTCGTTTCACTTCATGGACTCCAGTGGGCAGACCGTATTCCGGTACGACAACTCGCGTCACTACCGCGGCCTGGAGTTTTCGCCACACCACAGACATCAAGGCCCAGAAGAACGGGGCTCGGGTTGCCCACGACCCAGTGTGCGGACGATTCGAGACGAAATCGAGACATACCTGAGCCTGACAAGCTCACACGGAGGTCAAGTCTGATACGGGGACCCCGCCCGACGGGACCCGAGCTAGTCAGTTAAGTTGCAACTCCAAGAACAGCCCACGCAGCAGACGGACGCCATCGACCTCATGGTCAACATGGGGCCGCAGCACCCGTCGACCCACGGCGTCTTCCGCCTTGTGATCTGGGTCGACGGCGAGAAGATCGTCCGCTCCGAGCCTCACATCGGGTACCTGCATCGAGGTTCAGAGAAGCTGTGTGAGGGCGAGCAGTACAGCCAGATCATCACGCTGTTCGACAGGCTCGACTACGTCTCGAACCTGAACTGCGAGTTGGCGATCTGCATGGCCGTCGAAAAGCTGATGGAGATCGAGGTCCCCGAGCGGGCCGAGTACATCCGCGTCATCCTGTGCGAGCTGAACCGGATCGCCAGTCACATGCTGTTCTACGGCGTGTACGGCCTCGACGCGGGCGCGATGACGCCGGTGCTCTACGGATTTCGCGAGCGCGAGCGCGTCCAGGCGCTGTTCGAGTCGGTCACCGGCGCCAGGATGATGCACAACTACATCAGGATCGGGGGCGTAAACGAGGACCTGCCTGCCGACTTCGGCGAGAAGATGACCACACTGCTCGACCAACTCGAACGTGGCGTCGAGGAGTGCGACGGTCTGCTGAGCCAGAATGAGATATTCCTCGCCCGCACGAAGGGAATCGGCGCAATCTCTCCTGCGGAGGCGATCGATCTAGGAGTCACCGGTCCCGCGCTTCGGGCCTGCGGAGTCGCCGAAGACGTGCGCGTCTCAGAACCGTACTCGATCTACGACCGATTCGACTTTGGAATTCCGGTTGGAACTTACGGGGACTGCTGGGACAGGTACTACGTGCGGATTGAGGAGATGCGCCAGTCGCTTAGCATCATCAGGCAGGCGATGCGCGATCTCCCAGACGGGGAGTTCACGGCCCGCGTCCGGCGCATCCCGCGTCCTCCAAAGGGCGAAGTGTACCTCCGCACCGAGTCCCCGCGCGGCGACTTCGGCGTCTTCCTGGTCAGCGACGGGTCCGATATGCCATACAGGGTGAAGGTGAGGGCGCCTTCGTTCTGCAATCTCCAGGCGCTGCAGACGATGCTGCGCGATGCCTACATCGCGGACGCGGTCATCATCCTCGGCTCGATCGATATTATCCTCGGAGAGGTAGACCGGTGACCGTCGAGCTCGCGGTCTACTACGTACTTGGCGCGTTCGCGCTGCTCGGCTTCCTCAGCGTAGTCGTCCTTGCGCTGACATGGGCCGAGCGGAAGGCGCTTGCGCGAATCCAGATGCGGATGGGTCCGATGCGCGTCGGTCTCCACGGCACGCTTCAGCCGGTGGCGGACGCTCTCAAGCTGTTGGTCAAGGAGGACATCCTGCCGTCCTGGGCGGACCGCCGCGTCTACTGGCTGGCGCCTGTGGCGGTGTTCGTGCCCTCGCTGCTCATCTGGGTCACGCTCCCGCTCGGGCGCGACCTCGTGCTCAGGAACCTCGACCTTGGGCTGTTCTACATCACCGCAATCTCAGTACTGTCGGTGATGGGGCTGATAATGGCCGGATGGGGATCGGCCAACAAGTACGCGATGATCGGAGGCCTTCGCGCAGCCGGGCAGCTCGTCAGCTACGAGATCCCGTTCATCATGGCGATCCTGGGCGTGGCGATGCTGGCCCAGTCGCTCGACCTCAGGGAAGTCGTCTCCGGACAGGCATCCTTCGGGAACATCCTGATCCAGCCTCTTGGAGCGTTCATCTTCCTCACCGCCGGACTCGCAGAGCTCGGTCGTACCCCGTTTGACATCCACCACGCCGAGTCAGAGGTCATCGGAGGTCCGTTCATCGAGTACAGCGGCGCGCACTGGGCCGCATTCTTCCTCGCCGAGTACCTCAACACCTTCACGATCGCGGCCCTGACCGTACTCCTCTTCCTGGGTGGATGGCGCTGGCCTATCATGCCGCTCGACGGTCTCGCCCATTCCACGCTGTCCCTTGTCTGGTTCCTGGTGAAGACATCGGCGGTGATCTTGCTGATTTTCTGGATCAGGGGGACGTACCCGCGTCTTCGTATCGACCAGCTCACATCGTTCGGCTGGAAGATGCTGGTGCCGCTGTCGTTCCTGAACATCATCGCAACCGGCGTCGTGCTGTTCTACGGCTGGCCCCTGTGGGCTTTGACCGTCATCTCTTTGCTATTATTGGTGGGGACCACGTACGTCATCGTCAAGTATCCGGGCACGAAGATGGACCGCGATACCGTTCGGACCGTATCAGCGCGAGACCTGCGCGGGAGCGGTCCGCCAGAGGCCGGAGCGGTAGTCCGGTCCTGACCGTCCGCAGCAGTCGCAAAGAGTCACATGATCGGTTTTCTCGGGGGTTTGTACGTCACGCTCAAGACCGCGTTTCGTAAACCCGTCACAGACCAGTACCCCGACCCGGAGGAGCGACACCAGGTCGACCTCCGTTACATGGGGTTCCCAGCCCTCCTCTGGGACCACGACGTCCCGGAGCCCTACTGCACCGGCTGCATGGTCTGCATTCGCGCATGCCCAACCCAGTGCATGAGCGCGGAGATGACCGACAACCCCAAGTATGCCGATGAGACCAGCCGCCGGCGCAAGATCGTCGAGACATTCGAGATCAACCTGGGACGGTGCATACTCTGCGGGATCTGCGTGGACGTCTGCAATTTCGACGCCATCGAGATGAGCCACGACCACGAGCTCAGCAAGTATGAGCGAAACGGCAACCGCGTGGACCTCGACGCTCTCCTCGACATGGGTCGGAGCTTCCAGACGGAGACCTCCTGGAGTCCGACGAACCCTGCGAAGAACAGCGGCGTTCCCGTGAAGCCTGTCCGTTCCGCCAAGTCCGGCGAGGCCGCGACGACCGCCGGGACGCCCGCGTCAGCGGCGACGGCCCCCGAGTCCGGCGATCCGATCGAAGGCTGAATCGAAGATGGTCTCCCCTTCCCTGGTCTTGTTCTACGCGGCCGCAGCGCTGGTGCTCGGCGGCGGGCTGGGGGTCGTGCTCACGAGGAACATTGTTTACGCGGCGTTCGCGCTGCTCGCGTCCCTGCTCGGGGTCGCAGGGGTCTTTTTGCTGATGTTCGCCGAGTTCCTCGCCCTGGTACAGGTCCTCATCTACGGAGGCGCGGTCGTTGTCGTGATCCTCTTCGCGCTGATGTTGACTCGGATCGAGGACTTTGGTCAACTCGCCGACCATGGTCAATGGCCGGTGGCCGCGGCGACGTCGATCGCGGTTTTCGCCCTGATCGTCGCCACCGTGCTAACGACAGACGTCCGAACGGTCGACCGCCAGGGTGTGGACTTCTTCTCCCTCGGAGAGAGCCTCTTCACCACCTGGGCGATTCCATTCGAGGTCGCATCCCTCATCCTGCTCGTGGCGCTCATCGGCTCCATCGTGTTGGTGCGCTCAGGCGGAGACCGCGATTGATCGAGCTGGCCCACCTGCAGGTCCTGGCAGCCGCACTGTTCTCTATCGGGCTGTACGGAATTCTAGCCAGGCGGAGCGCGGTGCTCATCCTGATGTCGATCGAGTTGATGCTGAATGCAGTCAACGTGAACCTGATCGGCTTTGCCGCGTTCGTGGACTTCAGTGAGGCTCAGCGCGCGCTCGGCCAGGTGCTCATCATCTTCGTGATAACGATCGCTGCGGCCGAGTTTGCGCTCGCCATCGCGATTATCCTCCGGCTGTACCGCAACCGAAGCTCCGTCAACGTCGACGAACTCGGCGCGCTCAAGTGGTGATCGGAACGGACCTCGCCTGGGTGATCCCCGCGCTGAGCGCGGGCGCGTTCTTCATCATCTTTCCGTTCAGGCGCTTCCTGCCTCGCCAGGGCGCGTACGTCTCGATTCTCGCTATTCTGCTCGGGTTTGCCCTGTTCTGGTTCGTCCTCTACGATCTCCTCGCGTCCGGGCCAGACTCCTTCGGGATCCGGTGGTTGAGCATCGGCGAAACGGCGCTCACCTGGGGTGTTGCTGTCGACCGCATCTCGGTAACGATGCTCGGTCTGGTAACATTCGTCGCGCTGCTGGTCCAGGTCTACTCACTGGGGTACATGCGGCACGACGGTGTCGACGATCCGGGGCTGGGCCGCTACTACGCGTTTCACTCTCTGTTCGCCGCGGCGATGCTCGCCCTCGTTCTGGCGGACAACCTGGTGTTCCTGTACATCGCGTGGGAGCTTGTCGGGCTCGGCTCGTACCTGCTCATCGGGTTCTGGTACGAGAGACGGCCGGCCGCGGAAGCGGCAAAAAAAGCCTTTGTAACGACGCGCATCGGCGACGTCGGACTGCTGATCGGTATCATCCTTCTCTTCAACGCGACCGGTTCATTTGACATCTCTACGATCGTCCACATCGCGCAGAACGGTGGCGTATCGGATGGCACTTTGACAGCGTCGATGTTCCTGATCTTCCTCGGCGCGATGGGCAAGTCCGCGCAGGTCCCCTTCCACGTCTGGCTTCCCGACGCGATGGAGGGCCCGACGCCGGTAAGCGCGCTGATCCACGCCGCGACGATGGTCGCCGCGGGAGTCTATCTCGTCGCGCGGCTGATGCCGATGTTCGAGCTGGCGCCCATGGTGCTCCCGATCGTTGCATCAATCGGGTTGCTCACGTTCCTGTTCGCCGGCTCTATCGCCCTCGTGGGGACCGACATCAAGCGCGTCCTGGCCTACTCGACCATCAGCCACCTGGGGTTGATGATGCTCGCGTTGGGCGCGGGCGGCGCCGGCGCGGCGCTGTTTCACCTGGTCGCGCACGGCGTCTCGAAGGCTCTGCTGTTCCTGGGCGCAGGCAGCGTAATGCACGCGACCGACGAGGAGACGGACATCCGAAAGATGGGCGGACTGAGGCATCGGATGCCGCTGACCGCCTGGACGTTCGTGATTGGAGCCGCGTCTCTTGCCGGCGTCGTCCCACTCGCTGGATTCTTCACGAAGGACGAGGTGCTCCTGCTGGTTCTCGAGCACCTCAACCCGGTCTTGCTGGTCCCGGCCCTCGTCGGGGTTGTGCTGAGCGCACTCTACATATCGCGACTGACGTTCCTGGCGTTCTTCGGGAGCGCGCGTTCCGGGCACGACGGAGTGCGCGAGTCGCCCCTATCGATGATCTTTCCCCTTGTGCTCCTGGCTCCGCTGGCCGGCGCCGTCGGGTTCCTGGCATTGGGGTCTTCAGAAGGCTACCCAGGTTTTGTGGGATTCATCGAGGGACACGGCAATTTTCACTTCAGTCCGTGGCTGAGCGTCATCTCGATTGCGATTTCCGGGGCAGGAATATGGATCGGCTGGTCTGTGTACGTCAGAGGGACTATCTCTGCGGACTCGATCTCCAGCCGGCTGCCGATGCTGCACAGAGTCCTAGTCCACCGATACTACTTCGACGAGGCATACCAGTGGGTTATCGACAGAGTGGTTGTCGTGCTGGGGAGGCTGGTTGCGGCGTTCGACAGAGTGGTCGTCAACGACACCGGCGTCGATGGACCAGCCGTCTCAGTCAGGATCTCGGGACTTCGCATGCGATTGGTGCAGACCGGTCTCCTGTTCAACTACGCCACCGGCATGGCTCTGGGTGTCCTGATTATCACCCTAATCTGGTGGGTCATCTTGTCCTGAGATGAACGTCATCGACTCTCTTGCCCTCCTTGTCCTCATCGTCCTGCCGATGGGAGGAGCCGCACTGATTCTGGCGATTCCGGGAGGCCGCCTTAAGACCGTCCGGTACTCGGCTTCTGGTATCGCTCTCATCACGATGTTGCTCTCGTTCTACGTGTTCTGGTCTTACGATCACGGCGTAGGCGGGATACAGCTCGAGCGGTCCTGGGAGTGGCTAGAGATGCCGGGACCCTGGGGCCCGGGCGAACTGGCGGTCACGCTGCACCTCGGCATCGACGGTATCGCAGCTCCGATGGTCCTGCTGACCGGAGTCGTGCTGCTGACAGGTGTTCTCGTGTCATGGAACATCGACGACCGGCCGAAAGAGTTCTTCGTTCTCTACCTCCTTCTGCTGTCAGGGGTCTTCGGCGTATTCGTCACGCTGGACATGTTCCTATTCTTCCTGTTCTACGAGCTTGCGGTCATGCCAATGTACATGCTGATCGGCATCTGGGGAAGCAGCTCTCGCTTCCCGACCTTCAGCAGGACCAAAGAGTACGGCGCGATGAAGCTGATGCTGTACCTCATAGCTGGGAGCGTGCTGGTCTGGATCGCGATTATCGCGGTGTTCGCCGAGGCCGGGATCGGCAGCTTTGATCTGCTCGCGCTCGAAGGGGTCGCATTCTCGGAGGACTTTCAACGCGTGTTCTTCCCGTTCTTCATGGTTGGATTCGGGGTTCTTGCAGGACTCTGGCCGTTCCACACCTGGTCCCCGGACGGGCATGTCGCCGCCCCGACCGCCGTCAGCATGGTGCACGCGGGCGTGCTGATGAAGCTGGGGGCGTTCGGCATCATCAGGATTGGGATGATGCTATTTCCGGAGGGAGCGCAGGACTGGATGCTGGTGCTGATCGCACTCGGCACTATCAACGTGCTCTACGGCGCGTGGTCGGCGCTCGGCCAGACTGATCTGAAGTACGTCATCGGCTACTCTAGTGTCAGCCACATGGGCTACGTGCTGATGGGGATCGCCACGCTGCACTCTCTCGGCCTGGCCGGAGCGGTGCTCCAGATGTTCAGTCACGGGATGATGACCGCGCTCTTCTTCGCGGTCGTCGGAGTCGTCTACGACCGTACGCATACGCGGGACATCAACATCCTCAACGGGCTCGGGAAGCGCATGGGATTCACCGCGACGCTCTTCACAATCGCGGGTCTCGCGTCGCTTGGACTGCCAGGACTCAGCGGTTTCGTCGCCGAGCTCCTCGTCTTCCTCGGCCTCTTCCAAACGTACCCGGTCCTCGGGGTACTCGGGATCATCGGCGCGGCAATCACCGCAGTCTACATCCTCCGGCTATTGGCCCGAGTGTTTATGGGGCCGATCGCAGAACGTTGGGAAAACCAGACCGACGCGAGCCGATTGGAGCGAGTCTCAACACTCATTCTCGCAGGGTTCATCCTGCTCGTCGGGCTGTTCCCATTCCCGTTCATCCGCGTGATCGAGTCGGGCGTCTTCGAAGTTCTCGCACGGTTCCCGGAGGCAGGATGAGCATCAACTTCCTCCTCCTGGTCCCAGAGTTCATGGTCACCGGACTGGCTTTCGTCGTACTCGTCCTGGACTTTCTCATCAGCAGAGAACGCAAGCACTGGTTGGGGTATATTGCCGCTCTCGGCCTGCTCGTGACGCTCGCCGTCACTCTGGCGTTCTACCGGGGGAGCGGCGAGACCCTGTACGACGGACTCGTTCAATTCGACGAGTACACGACATTTTTCCGTGCGTTGTTCCTTCTGATTGGCGTGGTGGTGGTCCTGTCTTCCGTCGAGTACGTACGGAAGAATCTGGCGTTCCCCGGTGAGTACTACGCGATCCTTGTGTTCACCATTGTCGGAATGATGCTGATGGCCGCCGCCGGAGAGCTTCTTACCGCCTACATATCGCTCGAGCTGCTGAGCTTTGGACTCTACGTGCTGGTGTCATTCGATCGATACAACCCCAGGTCGAACGAGGGCGGAACCAAGTACATCCTTCTGGGCGCGGTGTCCTCGGCCATTCTGCTGTTCGGGATCAGCCAGGTGTTCGGGTTACTCGGTACAACGCGATTCGATGGTATCGCGGATGCGCTCGCGGAGACACAGTCGCTCAGTCCGGGCGTCTTGCTCGGTATGGCGATGATAGTCGCCGGGCTCGGCTTCAAGGTTGCCGCTGTGCCGTTCCACATGTGGGCGCCCGATGCCTACGAAGGCGCACCGATCCCGATCACCGGATACCTCGCGGTCGCCTCGAAGGCGGCGGCGTTTGCGTTGGTCTTGAGGCTCTTCGTCGAGGCGCTGTTGCCGGCCGCGGCAGATTGGCAACTCGTGATCGCCCTGTTGGCTGCCCTGACTATGACGCTCGGCAACCTGGTTGCGCTGGCGCAGACAAACCTTAAGCGGCTCCTCGCCTACTCCAGCATAGCCCACGTCGGCTACCTGCTCATGGGCATCGCGGCGGTCGTGGCCATCGGACCGGACGAACGCGTCCAACTGCAACTGTCACACCTGGCGTCGAACGGGATCATGCTCCATCTCGTCGCCTACGGGATCACCAACCTCGCGGCGTTCCTGGGAGTCGCGGCGTTCTATAACGCCACCGGACGCGATGACATCGCCGACCTCGCCGGGGCGGCGAGGAGGTCGCCGTTCCTATGCATGGCGCTTACAGCCTCGCTCCTTTCGCTGGCCGGGCTGCCGATCTTCGCGGGATTCGTCAGCAAGTTCTACCTGTTCAACGCAGCCGGCTCCCAAGGCCTGTTGTGGCTCGCCGGTCTCGCCATCTTCGCGAGTCTGATCTCCCTCTACTACTACCTGCAGGTCATCAGGCAGATGTACATGGAGGCTCCATTGTTCGACGAACCGATTCGTCTCCCGCGTCTTACAGCGGGGCTCCTCGCCTTGTTGCTGATCGCGATGGTGTACGTGGGCGTCTATCCCTCCCACCTGATAGACGCCATACAACACGCGAGTGACGCCCTTGCGTCCGCGCCGGGATTTAGGATGTACGCGAACCTGCCGTGAGCACAACGGGTTCGGATTCTGGAGCGCCGCGATGCTAGAATAGTCTGTCGATTTTCAGATAAACCGTGAGGAGAATTGATGTCCGAAGACAACGGCTATAGCCGGGGGATGGTAGTCATCGCTCACGCCGACGACGCGGAATACGGCTGTTCTGGGACAGTCGCGAAGCTGTGCGCCGAAGGGTGGGAGATGACCTACGTCCTCTGCACCGACGGCAGCAAAGGCAGCTCAGACCGCGAGATCTCGGAGAAGGAGCTGTCAGATATCCGGCGCAAGGAGCAGGTCAACGCGGGCAAGGTGCTGGGACTGGCGGACGTTGCGTTCCTCGACTATCCGGACAGCTACCTGGAACCGACCCTTGACCTTAGAAGAGACATCGCGAGGGAGATCAGGCGGTACACGCCCGACGTCGTGATCTGCCAGTACCCGATGCGCATCCTCGACGGAGGATGGGGCGTGGGACACCCCGACCACCTCGCCTCGGGAGAGGCCGCGCTCGCGGCGGTATTTCCGACAGCGCGGGACCACATGACCTTCCCCGAGCTCCTGGACGAGGGGCTGGAGCCCCACAAGGTTGCGGAGGTCTGGATCATGGGCCACCCTGAGCCGGATGTGTTTATCGACGTGACCGACCACCTCGAGACTGCCGTCAAGGCACTCGCCGAGCACCACACCCAAACCGGCGGAAGGCCATACAAAGAGATGCTCCCGAGGATGCAGGAGTGGCGCCGTCGCCACTCCGTAGGCAAGGGAATGCTCTACTCCGAAGCGTTCAAACGCATCTCGTTCGGGCGCTAGCCTCCCGTGAGGTGATCCTCGGAGCGTGCTACGTATTCGAGCGCTATACGCGAGAGGAGTCCAGAGCGTGACTCTCCCTCTCTACTCGCCGCTGAATCCACGACCGCCAGCACGCGGGATGGCATCGTGATGTTGATGCGGACCGCTTTCTCCGAAAGCTTTGACATGTCGACGTCCACAAAGCCCCAGAGGCCGTCCCGATAGTCCCGATTCATCTGGTGCGATTCCAGTGGGACTCGCTCTGGTATGGGCAGTCCTTCGATGAGCAGGGTCTCAATGTGGCCAGCAATGGCCTCCTCTGCCATTTCAAAGGCGTCATCCAGCGTGTCGCCACCCGAGAAGCAACCTGGCAGGTCTGGAACCGTCACCCCATAGCTACTCCCCTCGTCTTTGTGGATCACGACCGGATATCGCATCTACCGTGTCCTCCAATCCCATCCCGCTTGTCGGAATATACTTCGCTGCGTTCCGATCGGGATGTCCTTTCGCGGATGTTGGACAGTCACGACCCCCGGCCTCCCAGGATGTATGAAATGATGGTGGCTGCCCCTCACATTACGAATGACCCACCCGTCGCGCCGCAGGCGCCGTACAACGTCTATGCTCTCCACATGTGTATTATACACACTGGACCGAGAGACGAGATAAGCCTTGTTTCGATTTCCGCGGGGACTGAAAGCCGCCCTCGTCTTCCCGGACGGCGCGATAGTACCTGTGCCGCGCCTTAATGAAGCCCAGAAATCCGCATCGTCTGATGTTATCATCCGGTCGACGTCGTCAGACTTCGACACCAGCGGGCTAGTCAGGACTGGTCAGATCGTGATCTCGCCGCGTCCAAGGCCTTGACTACTGTGCCCGGGGACATGGGGAGCTCGGTCATGCGGACGCCGGTGGCGTCGTAGATTGCGTTGGCGACCGCCGCCATTGGCGGCACGATCGAGACCTCGCCTACGCCCCGCACGCCGTACGGATGGCCGGGATTCGCCACTTCGACGATCACCGTGTCGATCATGGGCAGGTCGAGGCTCGTGGGCATCCGGTAATCGAGGAACGTCGAGTTCTGCATCGTGCCGTCGTCGCCGAAGTAGTACTCCTCGTTCAGGGCCCATCCGATTCCCTGGACCGCGCCACCCTGAATCTGGCCCTCGACGTAGCTCGGGTGGATCGCCTTTCCAGCGTCCTGGATCGCAGTGTAACGCAAGATTTCGACCTTGCCGGTCTCCGTATCGACCTCAACGTCCACAATATGCAGGCCGAAGGCGTTTCCGACACCGCCGGGGTTCACGGTCGCCCTGCCCACGATCGGTCCGCCTGTTCCGTTGAGCCTTCCGGCGAGGTCTTTGAAGCTCATGCTCAGCTCCGAGTCGTGGCGGTGTCGGAGTGTCGCGTCATCGTACTCCACGTCGTCAGGGCTGACGTCCCAGATCCGCGCCGCGCGGTCGACGAGCTGCTGCTTCGCGTCCTGTGCCGCCTCGTAGCAGGCCCTGCCCATCTTGAACGTGACGCCGCTGCCGCCAGCGCCGGAGCTGTAACCGATGGAGTCGGTGTCGACGATCGCCGGCCTGACGTCGTCGACTGAGATCTGCAAGACCTCGGCGACGTGCATCGCCATCGCCGCCCTGCTTCCACCTATGTCCGGCGAGCCCTCGATCAGGGAGATCGTCCCGTCCGGATTGATCGACGCGACGGCGGTTGCGGGCCCAGAGCCGTTGAACCAGGCGCCGCCCGCGACCCCGCGTCCGCGGAACTTGCCGTCGGTCGAGGTCTGCATGTGCGGATGCTCTCGCGCAGCCTCCAGTATCTCCTGGTTGCCGATTCTCAGGTATCGAGGCCCGGCAACTTGCCGAGTTCCCTCTTTGGCCGTGTTGATGATCCTGAGCTCGATCGGGTCGATCTCGAGTCGACGCGCTATCTCGTCGATCACCTGCTCCGCTGCAAACGCCGCAGCGGGGGAGCCCGGAGCACGGTAAGCCGCGGACTTCTGCTTGTTCACCACTACGTCCACGCCCTCGACGAGCGCGTTCGGCACGTCGTACGGCGCGAACATCGTCCGGCACCCCGATCCGACAGGCGAGCCCGGAAACGCGCCTGCTTCGTACGTCAGATGCGCCTCGGCGGCCGTGAAGCGACCGTCGTTCTTCGCCCCCATCTTCACGGCGATGCGCGATCCCGAAGTCGGTCCGGAGCCTATGAATACCTCGGTCCGGCTCATCACGATCTTCACCGGAAGCCCGGATTTCTCGGAGAGCTTGGCCGCCAGCGGCTCCAGGTAGACGCCACCCTGGCCCTTACCCCCGAATCCGCCGCCGATCTCCATCGGGACGATCTTCACCCTGGAAACGGGCAGGCCGAGGATGTTCGAGGCGTGGTCACGGACCGAGAAGTGGCCCTGGCTGCTGCACCAGATCGTCACGTAGCCGTCGCTGTTCCAATGTGCGGTTGCCGCATGCGGCTCGATGTACCCCTGGTGAACGGCCTCGGTCTTGAACTCCTGCTCGACTATGACGTCCGCATCGTAGAAGCCGTTCTCAACGTCGCCGATCGAGAACTCGAACCGGTTCGCGATGTTCGTCCTCTCTTCGTTGTCGCCCCAGCCGCCGGCCCTGAACGCCGCGCTCTGCATCGTTAGGAGCCTGTCGTGGAGGACTGGCGCGCCCTCGGCGATCGCGTCCTTCGCGTCGAGAACGGATGGAAGAACCTCATAGTCAACGTCGATCAGGTCCAGCGCCTGCTCTGCAGCACCAGGGTTGGTCGCCGCGACCGCGGCGACAGTGTGGCCCTTGTACAAGGCCTTCTCTCGGGCGATGACGTTCCGGCTGTAGAAGCCGTAGTTGACCATCGCCCCTTCCGCCTGGTCGACGAACTCGGCTGACACCTCCGGCAGATCATCAGCGGTCACGACAGCCTTGACTCCCGGGAGCCGAAGCGCGCGACTGCAGTCTATCGATCGAATCCGAGCGTGGGCATGCGGACTGCGCAGGAGCTTCCCGTGGAGCATTCCTGGGAGATGGATATCCGCGCTGTACCGGGCCCGGCCGGTCACTTTGTCCGGGCCATCGTGCCGAACAGGACGGGTTCCAATCACCTCGAACTCCTCGGTGGAAAGGACGACGTTCGGTTCATATGTCTTGGTTGCCATATCCCGCCTCCGGCCACTGGCTGCTCAGTCTTATTCCAGCCGTAATGTACCACAAAGCGACCGAAGTTCTGAGGATTGGCTCGACTCCTGGGGCAACGCTTGTGGTCGCCCGGCGAAGGTCGGGCGCCGCCCTCCGCCGGTGCGGGCAGGATGCCCGCGCTCCCGGTAACTTGGGTGTTATGATCCATGATGATCACGTACAGGACACGCCAATGCTCAAGATCAGGTCGATTCACTACACGCCGGTCAAGTCGATGATGCTTCGGGACGCAGATGAGATCGAGGTGATGACGCGCGGGATCGTCGGTGATCGCCGGTTTCTGGTTCTCGACTCAGGCGGCAGGCCGATTTCGCAGCGCCAGATCGGGAAGCTGACCCAGATTCGGGCGGAGTACTCGCTGGACTCGGACATCCTGAGCCTGGAGTTCCCGGACGGAAGCACGGTGAATGGCAGGCCGGAGCCGGTCCGCGCGGCCGCGACTCTGATGTGGGGTCGGGTCATCCCCGGAAGCATCGTCAACGGCGGATGGGCCGAGGCGCTGTCCGACTTCTGCGGCGCGGACCTCAACCTGATGAAGACGCGGGACGCGGGCGCATGCTTCGACGAGTACCCGATCTCGATGCTCTCACAGGCGTCGCTCGAGGGTCTAACCGACAGGACCGGCGGCGCACGTGGTTTCGAGGTCGAGAGGTTCAGGCCGACGCTCCTGATCGACGGCTGCGAGGCTCACGAGGAGGACACCTGGCTCGGTCGAGGACTCAAGATCGGGGAGCGGCTGCAGATACGTCTGGTTTCACAGGACCCGAGGTGTGCCATGACGACTCTGGACCCGAAGACCGGGGAGCGCGACTTTGATACTCTACGCCTGATTCTGAGCTACCGGCCAAGCCCAAGGGCCGCCTACTTCGGCACGTACGGAATTGTGGAGGTCCCCGGCACTGTCGCCGTGGGAGACGAAATCACGCTGACGAGGTAACGTAACTTCCGTTCAGGTGTCCCGGAGACGTCTAGCGCCGCGGCCTCATGGGGTAGGGATGGTCTTCGGGAGGGGCGTCGGCGATCGTGCGGTGCTCGAAGAGCGGGGCGAGTTCCTCGTCGCTCTTGCCCAGCAAGCCCTGGAAGACCAGACGATTGTGCTCTGCGAATAGCGGCGACGCCATCCGTACCTGCCCGGGCGTCTGGGAGAGTATCCACGGCATCCCTGGGTTTGGAAGAACGCCCATCTCAGGGTGCTCGATCGGGATGTAGAATCCCCTGTGGAAGAAGTGAGGGTTACTCGTAAGCTCCCAGTTCGCGAGCACCGGACCCGCAGGCACGCCAGCGGCCTGGAGAAGCCGAGTTGCCTCGTTGTGGTCGAACTGGGACGACCACTCCGAGATCGCCGCGTCGATCTCGTCGTGCCTCGCCATTCGGCCCTGGGGTGACCGCAGTCCCCCGTCGATCCAGAGGTCAGTACGGCCGATGACCTCGGTCAGGCCCCTCCACTCCTCCTCCGTACGAACGCACAACACCATCCACGCGTCGTTTCCGAAGCTAGGGTAGCAGCCCTGCGGCGCGTGGCGCTGGTGCCGGTTTCCTCGGCGTACGACGTCCCTTCCGGCCACCGTGTATTCCAGGAGCGACTCCGGGAAGAAGCATGTACCGCTCTCGTGGAGAGAGATGTCTATGTACTGGCCCTCCCCGGTCGCCGAGCGGTGGTGGAGCGCCGCCAGTATCGCGACTGCGGCGTGCGCGCCAGTGACGGGATCGGCGTAGAAGAGCGTCGTCCGGTACGGGCGATCATCGTCCGCGTACCCTGTCGATGCCGCGAGCCCGCACGACGCCTCGACGTTGGCGCCGTAGGCGGCGTAGTCGAGATCCGGGCCGGTCTGGCCGAACCCGGAGATTGAGACCATGATCAGATCAGGATTGATCTCCCTGAGCACGGGATACTGGAGATCGAAGTTCCTGAAGACCCTGGGACTATAGTTCTCGAGAACGACGTCCGACTCTCGAACCAACTCCAGCAAAAGCTCGCGTCCCTCGGGGTGGCTGAGGTTGAGAGCGACATCGAGCTTGTTTCGATTCAGCTTGTTGAAGTACGCGCTGCGGTTGTAGTGGTACTTGAGCGGCTCGGCGCCGGGATACTGTCCGCCGCGGGTCGCGGGACGGTCCGGCGGCTCGATCTTGATCACCTCGGCGCCGAGGTCGGCGAGGTGCCTGGCGGCGAGCGGCCCTGCCCAGTTCGCCGTCAGCTCCAGGACCCTGACGCCCGAGAGCGGCAACCGGTCTCCCGCCTCGATGAGCGGACGACGTTCCGCAGGATCGAACGACCTCTGCCGCCTCGTGAACTCGAAGTCGCTGTGTTCGCCAAGTAGGGGCGCCGGCCGGCGGATCGACGCGGGAGTCCGCCGGAACGAGTAAGGGAAGCCCGACAGAAGGTGCTCTCCGGCGACTGGATGGTCGAGGTTTTGAAACCACTCCCTCGCCTGGAGCTGTCGAGAGTCGAGCAGGGCTTTGGGGTCGTTTACCGGGGTCACGGCAATCCGCAGCTCCTGGCCGGAACGGACGATCTCGTCCATGGTCTTGTCAGCACACCACGCCCGCAGCAGCTCAAGAAACTCCTTCCTGTTGTCGGTCCAGCCCTGCCGGTCGGTGAACCTGGGGTCCTCCATCAGCTCCGGCTGCTCGATCAGGATGAAGTATGTCAGGTCCCACACGTAGGAGAAGAACCAGACCCAGCCGTCCTTGCACGGGATGCAGTCCGGTTCGGAACGGCGCATCACGACGCCTTCGTGGGTCCACAAAGCGGAGGTCCACGAGTGAGCGGAGAGCATCGCCTCGACTGAGGATACGTCGATGTGCTGGCCCTCACCCGTCTTTCGACGCCACCACAGCGCGGCCAGCACCGCAATTGCGGCCTGCGCCCCGGCGTTGAGCATCGGCTGGTTGTTGTTCAGCATCAGGGGCTCACGGTCCCTGTGCCCCATGAAGTACATGTAGCCGCCCATCGCGAAATCGACGATCTCGTCCGACTTCCAGTTCCGATACGGGCCGGTCTGGCCGAAGTGCGTGACGGACGCGTAAACGAGGGACGGCTTCAGCTCGCGCAGGGCTTCGTACCCAAGACCCTGAGCGTTGAGCCGCCCAAGCTCGGAGCTCTCGACAAGGACGTCCGCGTCGGTCGCAAGCTGTCGGAAGCGATTCCTCCCCTCTTCAAACCGTAAGTCACAGGCCAAGCTTCGCTTGTTGGCCGCGTAGTGAAGAAAGAGCCCGCTCTTCTCAGGATGGGCCTCATCTTTGAAAGGACCTGCGTATCGCAGAGGATGACCAGACTCAGGTCTCTCCACCAGCAGCACGTTTGCCCCGAGGTCGGCTAGAAGCTTGGTGCAGTACGCGCCGCCAATTGAATCGCTCAGATCAAGGACGTTAACGCCGTCTAGTGCGACTTGTTTAGTCATCAGGAACCCCGTCGAAAACCTGCGGAAGATGGTAGCACGTTCACGCAGACGACGCTGCGGCCGACTGTCCGCACGCAGGGCGCCCTACTGGGAGCGCGGGCATCCCATCCCCCATGGGGGCCGGGGCCGAAGCCGCCCCTACTGGGAGCGCGGGCATCCCTGCCCGCATGGGGGGCACGGGGCCGAAGGCGTCCCTACTGGGAGCGCGGGCATCCCTGCCCGCATGGGGGACACGGGGCCGAAGCCGCCCCTACTGGGAGCGCGGGCATCCCTGCACGCTTGGGGGACGGGGCCGAAGCCGCCCCTACTGGGAGCGCGGGCATCCCTGCCCGCATGGGGGGCCGGGGCCGAAAGCGCCCCTACTGGGAGCACGGGCATCCCTGCCCGCATGGGGGGCACGGGGCGGAAGGCGTCCCTACTGGGAGCGCGGGCATCCCTGCACGAATGGGGGCGGGCCGAAGCCGCCCCTACTGCACAAGCGCGGTTTGACGTTGGGGAGGGCCTCGTCTACAGTCGTCGGCGATGGATCGAAGAGCAGAGGAAGGCAGCGAATGACAACCCAGACCGACGAGGCACTGCGCGTCAGGAACTACCTCCAGTCGCAGGGGGAGAGGTACACGTTCACCGAGCTCTGGCTGCGGTTCGTCAAGGCGCGGATCACACTGATCGACTCGGTCGCAGATGTTTCGCAGGAACAGGCGGACTTCCGGCCGGACGAGGACGAGTGGTCAATATCCGAGGTCCTGCACCACATCACCACTAGCTCCGGCCGCGGCGCTGAGGTTGTCGAGTCATTGACCCGGGGCGAGATCCCAACTCCGGATCGAATAGATCCGCCTCGAGAGACGTCGACCGCTACGATCGAGGAGCTGCGAAATAACTTGACCGACGACTCAATCGCCTGGTCGGCCATGATCGGAAGGCTGCCGCCGGCGCCGTCGACGGAGCCCACGATGCCCCACACATTCTTTGGCGAGCTTCACGCTAGGGCGTGGTTCCTGTTCCAGCGCGTCCACGACCTCGACCATGCCGGGCAGGTCGGCGTGAACAAGGCTTCGCCGGGCTACCCCGCCTAGGGGCCCGACGTTGAAGATCGCCGTCAATGTAACCACCGACGCGAACGGATCCTGGGAGTCCGCGGTGACGTTTGCCCGGGAGGCCGAGCGCCTCGGCGCCGAGTCCATCTGGTCCGGGGAGTCGTGGGGCTTCGACGCGATTACTCCGCTTGCGTACCTGGCGGCCCGCACGGAACGTATCGGCCTTGGAACCGGAATCGTCCAGCTCGGCAGCAGGTCCCCGGCGAACCTGGCGATGACTGCGATGTCGATGCAGTCGGTGTCCGGCGGCAGGTTTCGGCTCGGCCTCGGAACGAGCGGACCACAGGTGATCGAGGGTTGGCACGGCGTGCCGTTCACGCGGCCGATTCGGCGGACGAGAGAGATCATCGACATCGTGAGAATGGCGAGCGGCGGTGAGCCCGTCACGTACGACGGGGAGCACTACAGGCTCCCGCTGCCCGGAGGTGAAGGACGTTCGATCAGATCGAGCGCCGAGCCGGTCCACATTCCGATCTACGTCGCGGCGCTTGGGCCACGGAACCTCGAGCTGACCGGCGAGCTCGCCGACGGCTGGATCGGCGGCTCGTTCATCCCGGAGACGGCCGAGGTGTTTCTCAAGCACCTGAGGGCTGGAGCCGAACGCTCGGGCCGATCGCTGTCGGACATCGACTTGCAGATCCCTCTGTCCGTCGAGTTCACCGACGACGTAGAGGAAGCAGGCAAGAGGCACGCCCGGGGCTACGCGTTCACATTCGGCGCGATGGGTTCGCTCAGGAACAACTTCTACAAGAACGCGTTCGCCAGGCAGGGGTTCAAGGAGGACGTGGACGAGGTACAGCGGCTCTGGATGGCGCGGGAGCGCGATAAGGCGCGAGACAGAGTCCCGGTTGAGCTGGCGATGAAGGCCAACCTGATCGGTACACCCGCGATGATCGCCGAGCGGCTGCAGGTCTATCGAGACGCCGGGACCACGACACTGCGCTTGGGACTGGCGGGGGCTGACGTTGCCGAGAAGCTGGTGACTCTCGAAGCTGTGATGGACCTGGTGAGGGCTGGTTGATGCTGGAGTCTCGCGCCGACGAACGCCGATTCTGAAGGACCGACCAGTGGTGTGTCGGCTCGGGAGACACGATGCCCGCTCCGCACCCCTGGGTCCCGGCCTGCGCCGGGACGACAAGGGCCTCTTCGTACCTGCGGCTATCTAACCCCCTTGGACGCGGGCGCGGACCGCATCGACGGCCTCGGTCAGCTCCGCCAGGACCCGCTCTTCCTCATCTTCAGAGAGTTCCATCTCGGCCATGACCGCCGAGCATTCGATCATTAGCTGGCTCCGCAGAGAGCGGTAGTCCGTCTCAGACAGGTTGCCGAGAAGATAGTCGAGCTCGGCACTCGTGAGGCCCGAGACTGCGACGTCCCAACGCGTCGTCAAGTCCGCCCGAGAGGAGTGTTCGTCGTACTCGAACTCATCGCGCCCTTCTCCTCGTAGAAACGGCCAAAGGATAAACACCGCGGGAATGAGCGCGAGGAGGACGGCAACGACTACAAGCATGACCGACGCGGACCGCGCTACGCGCGCGCGGCCTCGGCGCCGCTGGGCAGCGTCACGGTCGCAAGGGCCCGACTACGGCGCGGCGATAGCGCGAACACCGTCCCAAGTATCAGCAGCGGGCCGGAGGCCCACATCCACCACACCATGGGGTTGATCAGGACTCTCAACACCGCCTGCCCGCCATCAGAGAACTCCGAGGGCACAATGTAGAAGTCCTCAATCGGAGTGCTGTGGATCGCCCCCTGAGTCGACGCGATCCTGAACTCAGGGTAGTCGGCCCTTAGCGCCCGCATCTCTCCGAGATAGCGTTCGCCTGAGTAGACCTCGAAGTGCGCGTACTGCTCGAGTCTGTCGGGGAACTGTTCTTGAGTTGAGCCGGTGTAGGTGAATGTGTATTCGCCGAGTGACTCAGTGTCGCCCGGACTCATCGTGAAGTCGCGTTGGACACTGTAGAACGAGGACGCGATCGCCCCCGCGCTCAGCATGATTATCGACAGGTGGACGATGTAACCTCCGTACCGAGGCCGGTTTGCGGACAGCAGCCTTGCGAACGCTACAAGATATCCCTCTCCCCGCCGGTGACGCGCGAGGGTGCCCCTGAGCCATTCATGCAGGATCACGCCCACGACGAATGCACATGTCATCGACGCAACGAGCGCAACAGGCTGCCTGTACCCCAGTATCGCGAGCGCCGCACCCACAACCAGGGCGAGGACGATCGGGATACGAAGGGTGCTGAGAACGTTTCGAGGCGTCGCCCGTCGCCAGGGCAGCACCGGGCCGACGCCCATCAGCATCACGATCAACAGCAGGATTGGTCCGTTCACGCGGTCAAAGAAGGGGCGTCCCACGGTGACCACTGTGTCGTTCGCCGCCTCTGAGAAGATCGGGAATATCGTCCCCCATAGAGTGACGAACGCTACCGTGAGGAACAGAACGTTCTGCGCGAGGAACGCGCTTTCCCGGGAGAGCATCGACTCCAGTCTGCCGCGACTTCTAAGCGTTTCCGACTTCCAGATGAATGCGCTGGTAGAAGCGATCAGCGTGACCGCCATGAACATCAGGAACAGCCAACCCATTGACGACTGAGCGAACGAGTGCACCGACGGCACAGGGCCGCCTCGATTGATGAACATGCCGAGCTGCGCCATCGTGAAGCCGACGATGACGATCACGATGTTCCACATCCGGAACATGCCTCGGCGCTTCTGGACCATGATGGAGTGGACGAACGCCGTCATCGCCAGCCACGGCATCAGGGCGGAGTTTTCGACCGGGTCCCACGCCCAGTAACCGCCCCACCCTAGTATCGTGTACGCCCACCAAGAGCCTAGCAGGAGTCCGACCGTAAGAATCAGCCACGCGATCATCCCCCAGAGGCGCCCCTGATCCACCCACTCGTCGCTTCCTCCCTTGCCTGCGAGGGTTGCGCCCATGGCGATCGCGAACGGTACCGCGACCGAAACCAGGCCCGCCATCTGGAGAGGAGGATGGATGAACATCCCGAAGTGGATTAGGAGGGGATTGATCCCTCGTCCGTCCATCGGCACGAACTCCGTTCGCGCGAGAGGGTTCGCGAGAAACAGCATCACCCCGAGGAAGAACGCGAGCACAAGCGCCATGATCCCGATCGCGTACGGGGACGTGTACGGGAGGCGTCTTCGAATCGCAGCCGTCGCGACGACCGCCATCAGCGAGAAGACGACCGCGATGTACAGCATCGAACCGGCGTTTCCCGCGTAGAAAGCGACCCAGGTATAGGCACGGGGCATCGCGAGGTTGCTGTTCTCGGCAACGTAGCGGACGGAGAAGTCGCTGGCCACAAACGCGTAGACGAGCGCTCCAGTAGCGATGATGAGTAGGACTGGAATGCTGTATAGCGCGAAGCGTCCGCTGACCAAGAGCTCCGATGACCTTCGGCCCACTCCGATCATCGACGCTACGGCGGCGTAGATCGATACAGCAAACGCCAGCGCGAGCGCGATCTGCCCCGCGTCGACTATCACTGCCGTCCCTCCCTTGGAGAGCCGACCTCGCTCCTCTGCTCGGAGGAATTCGGGTCCAGCGTGGACTCGATCCGGCCGACGTATCGAGCCTCATCGGCATGGTCCCGTGTTTCATCGACCTCGTCGCGGCCACCGCCGGTCGACCCCATTCGCATCCACCTTAGCGTCAAAAGCAGGGCCGCGATCGCCCCCGCGAACCCGATCGGCGGCACGATCCACGCCATCAAACTGAGACCTGCCGTCGGGGGCTCGAGGAGGACGCTGGGACCGTAGCTCTCGACGAAGTAGTCCTTGATCTGCTGCTCCGACCATCCATCGGCCAATCTCTGACGCACGATCCCTCGCATCTGGACCGCGAGCGCGTTCTGGCTCTCGTTGATCGACTCCCCAGGGCATACGGGGCACATGATGCCCTTGTTCAGATCGTTCGCCCTGCGCTCGATCTCGGGGACGTCGACCGCAGCGGAAGCGGAGCATGCTGCGCCCAGCACGACCGTCGCTATGAGGATAGAAATCGCGATCCTGTGCTTCACTCGGTCCCTCGTGGAGTACGCTGCCAGGTATGGGCCAACCCATTATAGACACGGAGTCCGAATGCGGGATAGCAAGGCCGATCGGGGCTCCTCGATTTGATATAATCCTGCGAGGTTCCCACCCCCATTCGCCCAAACCGACTCAGAGGAGGAGTAGATGCCAGTCCTGCTGGTCACGTCCGACAGACGCGGAGCCGGAAAGACATCCACAGTCTTGGGACTCGCGCGCCTATCGAACCGCTCGGGCAGGAAGGCTGTCGCGTTCAAGCCGTTCGCCTCCGGTCCGAGTGACGGCGATGCCACCGTCATCGCAGAGCTGGCCAACCCCGCCCCCGATGGATGGCCCTTCGCGCCTGACGCCGAGAGGGTCGCCATGGCGGACCTGGAAAACGTGGCATCCGTGCTGGCGGACGACGCTGGCGACGCCGATCTGATCCTGGTAGAGACCCCCTCCTCTATGGGACCGGGGGGCGTTGCGGGACTGGCCGAATCGCTGTCGGCAAAGGTCCTTCTGGTGTCAGCGTACCGGCGCGACCTTCAGGGAGCGGACCTGAGACAGTGGAAGGAGTCCCTGGCCGAGCGTCTTTCAGGCGTGCTCGTCAACGGAGTTACACGATATCTCGGAACAGAGGCGAGCCAGATCATACTCCCCACACTGGACGAGTCCGACGTTCCCTGTCTGGGAGTTATCCCGGAGGACCGGCTGATGCTATCGGTCTCAATCGAGCAGGTCCGCCAACAGCTCGGTGGTCGCTACGCCGTCACTGATGGAGACATCGACCGACCGCTTGAATGGTTCCAGGTCGGCACTATGAGCCTCGACCCGGGGGAACTGCGGTTCGGACTGTACGACAATAGCGCGGCTGTCATACGCGGAGACAGGCCGGATATGCAGATGTCGGCCCTCAACGGCGGTGTGGCGTGTCTCGTACTCACAGGCGGATTCGACCCCATCGAGTACATAAGCTACGAGGCGCGCGAGGAGGAGACACCTGTCATGGTCGTTGAGCCTGACACTCTATCCACGATGGCGCTGCTGAACGACGTCACGCAGGGCGCGAGTATGGACAGCGCGATCAAAGTGGAGCGCTTCGCAGCGCTCCTGGAGCAGAACGTGGACTTGGACCGACTCTGGTCTTCAGACCTCTAGGCTGCCTGGGAACGCCCCCTCGAACAGGTCGCCGTCCTCAGGCCATTCCTCTTCAGGCATCTCGTAGTACGCCTCGATCTCGTTGCCGTCCGGATCGAAGAAGTAGATCCCCAGCGAGATCCCGTGATCCCCGATGTGGCCGACCTTGACGTCCTGCTCCTTCATGACGGCGTACAGCTTCTTCAGGTCGTCGAACGACTCCATCTCCCACGCGAAGTGGTACAGGCCTACCCTGCCCTCCTCCGGTCCAGGCGCGTCGTCCCCAACGGGAACCAAAGCCAGCTCGTGGGACATCCCGGTATCCGCGCTCATGAAGATCATCTGCCCGGACCTCTTGTTCATCACCTTCAGGCCCAGCACGTCCCTGTAGAACCGCTCCGACCTCTCCAGGTCCCTGACCCTGATGACCAAGTGTCCAAGCTGCTTTGGCGTCACCATGAGATGGCCTCCGTCCGCGTGGTTGATGTCCTTATCGGTGCTCCCGAGTGTATCCGCGGTCGCAGAATAGGTCAATCGACTTAACGAAGGGAGTGGATGTGTGATACACTCTTCAAAGCGCCGCAACGTGTGGGTTCTGCACCAGTGCAATGCTCACTGGGCAAGGAGGAAACAGAATGAGTAAGACGCTTGGAATGAGCTGGCTAGTGATCGCCGCAGCAGCGGTGTTGCTGTTGCTGGTCGCCGCGGCCTGCGGCGATACGAAGACGATCGAGGTCCCCGGTGAGACTGTTGTGGTGGAGAAGGTAATAACAGAGACAGTAGAGGTCCCTGGCGAGACCGTCGTCAAAGAGGTCGTAAAAGAGATACAGGTCCCCGGCGAGACCGTGGTAGTCGAGAAGGTTCTGACGGAGACCGTCGAGGTCCCTGGTGAGACCGTCGTGGTGGAGAAAGAGGTAGTCAAGACCGTCGAGGTCCCTGGGCAAACCGTGGTGGTGGAGAGAGAGGTTGTGAAAGAGGTACAGGTGCCCGGTGAGACCGTCGTGGTGGAGAAAGAGGTAGTCAAGACCGTCGAGGTCCCTGGGCAAACCGTGGTGGTGGAGAGAGAGGTTGTGAAGGAGGTCCAGGTGGAGAGATATGTTCGCGACGTCCGAGGTGAGCTGGGGGAGAGGCCGCAATACGGCGGGACATTCCGCGTCCCCATGTACTGGCTCAGGGAGACATTTGACCCCTATGACGGAGGTCCGTTTATTTGGGATCGGCTCGTTTGGGAGAAGATGGCCAACTTTGACTGGGCGTATGACCTAGAACTCGGAGTTCCACTAACTGACGGTTTCAGTAGTGACTATCTCACAGAGCAGTTGGCGGAGAGTTGGGAGGTTTCCCCTGACCTAAAGACCTATACCTTCCACATCCGTCAGGGTGTTCCCTGGCACGACAAGGCGCCGGTGAATGGTCGGGAGGTTAACGCCTATGACGCTGAGTTTACCTGGCACCGAAATCTGGGGCTGGGCAGCGGCTACACAGAACCAAGTCCCTATCACTACCAATTTGTGGAGGTAGCGGCGGATTCGGTGACGGCTACCGATGAGTATACGCTCGTCGTTGAAACATCCACTCCCAAACTTGCGACGTTAGAGATTCTGTTAGGCCTTCCGGACTGGAGGGGTTCCGTCATACTGCCTCAGGAACCCATCAAGGAGTATGGTGACCTTGGTGATTGGAGGAATGTCGTCGGCAGCGGTCCCTATGAGCTGACTGACGTTGTGGAAGGCAGCTCCGTAACCGTCACCAGGAACCCCAACTATTGGAGGAATGATCCCCGTTACCCGGACTTGAAGAATCGCCTGCCCTATGCCGACGAGATTACGTTGCTTGTGATACCGGAGGTAACCTCTGTAGTGGCGGCGCTCCGCACCGGCCAGGTTTTATGGCTGCCAGCGGGTCAAGTTTCACCTGAACAGGTACGGAGCCTGATGCAAACCAACCCTGAATTGATTGCCATAAAAGAAACAGGTAGTGCGCACGCAGACACCTACTCCTTTCGGTTGGACCGACCACCGTTTAGTGACAAGAACGTGCGCATCGCTATGCAGAAGGCAATTAACCTCGACGAGCTTAACTACGCCTACTACAAGGGTGATGCCGACACAACACCTGTTGGGTATGTTTGGCCGTCTGCTAGAGATATGTTCACCCCGTATGCTGAGTGGCCTGAAGACGTCAAGTGGCAGTACGAGTACGACCCAGAGGAGGCCGAGAGGCTCTTTGATGAGGCCAGATATCCTCCGGCTGCCAACGGCATTAGATTCGAGGCTGGTTGGGATCTCTTTGAAGGTTGGGGCCACGATATAGATCTGGCGCAGATAGTGAAAAGCTACTGGGATAAGATTGGCGTTGATGTCACTCTTAGTCCCCAACCCGATGGCACTGTGATGTGGAACCGCGTTGTTGCGGGAGAGCATGGAGGTTTAACCTTTGGTGGTTGGCGTCCCGCGACTATGGATCCTGCCACTAACTGGGATCTCAGGTTCGGTTTTGCCGGGGGCGAGATGTCCGGGACTGTTGACGAAGGGATGACCGCCATGTACGCCCAATTAGATGAGAATCTTGACCGTGAAGTGGCCAAGAGGCTATCAAGAGAGATAGACATGTACTTCAGCAAGGAGCTGTGGACATTGCACCTTCCTGTGGTTAGCTCGCATATGTTGCACCAGGCGTGGCTCAAGGGTTACAGAGGTGAACTGGGAGTTGGAGTGGAGGATTCCGTTCTCCCTTTGATGTACCTGTGGATTGATCAGGAACTGAAGAACGACATGGGGCATTAGAGGATCTAGCTCCGCCTACCTCATCTTAGGGCAAAGGGAGCTGGGGAGCTTGGGCCCCAGCTCCCTTACTCGTTGAGTAATTAGGGATTGGTCGAAAGCGTCTTTCGGCGCATCGCAGGAGCCTTACGGAAAGTTGCACGGGCGTGAATGCTTACAATGAACGGCTGTCCAGCTGACGGAGTGATGACATGCGCGATTACTTGATCAGAAGATCACTGTTAATCATAGTCACTCTTTTCCTCGTGTCTATCATCGTCTTTTCGACGGTTCGTCTGATACCGGGTGATATAGTGGACAGTATGGAGGCGGAGGCGAGGAGTTGGACAGCGGCAGCGGGTCGACTTGACCGCGAAGCAATCGAACGCCGCCTTGGGTTGGACGTGCCCTGGCATGTTCAATACGCCCGCTGGATAGGGGGTATCTTTCAGCACGGCAGCCTAGGTGTCTCCCTGCGCGACGGACGACCGGTGACGGATAAGATTCTCAGCAGAATAGGGGTAACCTTTGAGCTCGGCTTCCTGGCTCTGGTGACTTCAGTAATAATAGCCCTGCCGATAGGTGTCTATTCGGCCATACGACAGGATAGCTGGGGTGACTATCTGGGGCGCGCGGTAGCTATCACCGGCCTGTCAACTCCTAACTTCTGGCTTGCCACTATGGTCGTGATATTCCCGGCAATCTGGTGGGGATGGTCGCCGTCGATGCAGTTCATTCCTTTCACCGAGGACCCACCGGGAAACTTGTGGCAATTCTTCATTCCCAGCCTGATTCTGGGGACGGCCATGTCGGCAATGACAATGCGGATGACGCGCACCATGATGCTAGAGGTGCTGAGGCAAGACTACATCAGGACTGCCTGGTCAAAAGGTCTCAAAGAGAGGGTAGTGGTCACCAGGCATGCCCTGAAGAACGCCCTGATTCCGGTAGTGACTATTGTAGGAACATACTTGCCTATAATGATTGGCGGCGCGATAATTATGGAGCAGATATTCGCCCTGCCAGGTATGGGACGTCTCATGATAACGGCGCTGCAGCAAAGAGACTATACCGTCGTCTCCGGGGTGAATCTGGTTATCGCCACGACAATAGTGATCGTGAATCTAGTGGTGGATATATCCTACGCCTATTTGGATCCCAGGGTGCGATACGGGTAGTCGAGGTGAAAGCATGAGTCAGGTTATAGAGACTCCGGTACTGGAAACCAAAGCGAAGACGCGCAATTTCTTCGTCAGGCTGGTGCGTGAGCAGCGGGTGGGGGTTGTCGGTGGAGTGATAGTTCTCATACTGCTGTTAGGCGGCATTTTCGCCGATGTCGTGGCTCCTTATGAGATGAATGAAGTTAACGTGCTAAGCAGGCTTGCGCCACCGTCAGCAAAGTACCTGCTGGGTGCCGACCAGATAGGAAGAGATATCCTAAGCCGGCTTATCTACGGGGCTCGCGTATCGCTAATCGTCGGCCTGGCGGGAACTACAGTCGCCGTAGTTGTCTCCGGAATAATAGGCGTCCCTTCGGGATACTTTGGCGGTAAGTACGACATCACAGTGCAGAGATTCGTTGACGGCTTCATGGCGTTCCCGGGGCTCATCATCCTGCTAACGGTGATGTCTTTGGTGGGGCAGGGTGTGGCCCAAATAATACTTGTTTTGGGTATAATGTTCGGTATTTGGAACTCAAGAATACTGAGAGGTGTCGTTATCGGCATCAAGGAGAATGACTATTTCCTCGCGGCAAAAATTGTTGGCAGTACTAACTCTAGAACGCTTATGCGGCATGTCCTGCCCAATATCATGCCTCCCGTAATCATCATATTCAGCATATCCATCGGAGGCATAATCTTGGACGAGGCCAGTCTGAGCTTCCTGGGATTTGGTCTGCCTCCCGAAGTTCCCAGTTGGGGTGGTATGCTCAGCGGCGAAGGGCGCCGATTCATGGAGATAAAACCAGTGCTGGCTCTCTATCCGGGTCTTTGCCTGACCGTGTTGATTTTCGGGATCAACATGTTCGGCGACGCCATGCGGGATCTGCTCGACCCGAGGCTGAGGGGCGGGGAACGGTGACATCGTCCAGATGTGGAGGCTGGTCCGATGCGACGCTGGAGCGTATCGGCAACCCATCCGACATCACCCATGCGGGTGTGATTTGACGAAAATCGCGGTCCTCGACGATTACCAGAACGTGGCCCTGGACATGGCTGACTGGGAGGGCCTCCCAGACGAAGCCAGCGTCGTAGTGTTCAGGCATCACCTCGCGTACAAAGACGACCTCGTACACAGGCTGAGGCCTTACGAGATCATCGTAGCGATGAGGGAACGCACTCCGTTTCCGAGGTCGCTGATCGAGCGGCTCCCGAATCTTAAACTGCTCATCACGACGGGAATGCGAAACGCCTCGTTCGACATGGATGCTGCAGCGGACCACGGAGTGACCGTGTGCGGGACCGGAGGGCTTCCCTACCCCACAGCGGAGCTCACCTGGGGGCTGATACTCGCGCTCGTCCGCAAGCTGCCCACAGAGGACGCCGCGACTCGTGCCGGTCACTGGCAGGTGACGATGGGAGAAGGCCTCAGCGGAAAGACGCTCGGAGTGATCGGCCTTGGCAGGCTGGGGTCGCAGGTCGCGACGATCGGCGCCGCGTTCGGCATGCACCTCCTGGCGTGGAGTCAGAACCTGACTGCCGAGCGCGCCGCAGAGTTCGACGCGACGCTCGTATCAAAGGAAGAGCTGCTCTCGTCGTCAGACATCGTAACGATCCACCTTGTGCTCAGCGACCGCACGCGAGGACTGATCGGGCGTGACGAGCTGGCGCTGATGAAGCCTTCGGCGTACCTGGTCAACACTTCCCGGGGTCCGATCGTGGACGAAGCCGCCCTCGTCGACGCCCTTCGATCGGGCGCGATCGCGGGCGCGGGCCTAGACGTGTTCGATACCGAGCCGCTCCCCCGCGATCACCCCCTGAGGACGCTTCCTAACACCGTCCTCACTCCCCATATGGGCTACGTCACGACCGAGACCTACCGCGTCTTCTACGGCGACGCGGTGGAGAACATCAAGGCATTCCTGGCAGGTAGCCCGATCAGGATGATCGCGGCCTGAATCTACTCACCGCCGAAAACGACGTGGGACCTCAGGTAGTCCATGTCGATCTCCACGCCGAGGCCGGGCGTAGTCGGGACATACAGATCGCCGTCTCGTATGTCCAGTCCGGGCTCGATGAAGGCGCCGTAGGCTCCTAGCTCATAGCGCATCGTCTCGAGCTTGTAGAAGTTCGGCGTCGTCATCATGACGTGCGCGCCGGCTAGCACATTGATCGGCCCGCTCGCGTCGTGAGGCGAGACCGGCACGTAGTACGCCTCGGCCATCGTCGAGATCTTCTTCAGCTCCGTGATGCCGCCGGTCCACGTTACATCAGGCATGATGAAGTCCGCGAGGTTGTTCTCGAGGATCGGCACGAACTCCCACCGGGTGTGCAGGCGTTCTCCGACGGAGATCTTGACCGGAATCTCCCGCCTAACCTGCTGCAACGCTCGGTAGCTCTCGACCGGGACCGGCTCTTCGAACCAGTGGATGTCGTGCTTGGCGAGCCGGTTCGCGAGCTCGATTGCGGTCGGGACATTGTACATCCCGTGCGCATCGATGAGGATCTCGATATCCGGCCCGATCGCGTCGCGGACCGCTCCGACGATCTCGTCCGCTGTCGCCAGGCCTTCCCTGCTGAGCTGCCCGTCGAGGAATCCCTCGTTGCCTCCCGGAATGAAACGCATCATCGGATCGAACTTGAACGCCTCGTACCCGGCATCGACGATCTGCTGGGCGTCCGCGATTGCGTCCCGGACGTTCATGGGCTCAGGTGGATGGGTGTAGAGCGCGATTCGATCGCGGACCGGGCCGCCGAGAAGCTCGTAGATCGGGAGCCCCAGCTCCTTGCCGCGAATGTCCCACAGCGCGATGTCGATCCCGCTGATAAGAGCGGTCGTCGCGCCCCGCGTCCCGACGTAGGTGAATGATCGGAAGATCTTCTGCCAGAGCCGTTCGAACTCGTTTGTGTTCTCTCCGACAAGGAAATCATTGACCTGCGCGATCATCGCAGCAATCGCACGGTTGGCGACGGGACCCGGATACGTCGTCACCTCTCCCCAGCCCGTGATCCCTTCGTCGGTATCGACCTGGACGAAGACGAGCTGACGGTCTCTGACTACGCTCTCCTGCGAAGCGCCGACCTTGATCTCCCACGGAAAGCTCACGATCCACGGCGTCACCTTCGATATCTTCATCGTGCTTTCACCTCCTGCGCGCGTCTTCGTCTGATCGGTCAAAGCTCGCGTGGCAATCATATCAGGCGCGAGAGCTGCGGCAGTGTCGGGTTCTCCACGGGTCCGGAATGAACGAGAGGTCAATTCCCCTTTGCGTGAAACCCAAGTGTCTGGTACAGTATCCGGCGGCGATTCGTGGCTAGTTGCGTTTTGATGTTCTCTTCAAGGAGGGGAAAGGTATGGCGAAAAGGGTCAGTCACTATGTTGAGCGTCCGGGAAGAAAGACGGGGGACGAGCCGATAACGATTCCGGTTCCTGAAGAGCTGGTTACGACGCCCGGAATCCCGGCTCGGGACAAGGACGTTACCTTCTTCAGCAGAGAGTATCCGCTGGAGAACATGGCCATCGAGGAGAGCGCGTCCGTCGACTGGGCCAGGGCAGAACGAGAGAAGTTCACCCCGGAGTCGATCGAGTTCTTCGACAAGCACCAGGCAGAGATGGAGCCGATCGTCGAGTGGGTAAGGACCTCCGGAGAGCTCGAGCCCACCGGGACCCCGACCGGCGAAGACGTCACGGAGTTGATCCGACAGAAGGCCCGAGACCTCGGTTACGGGGAGGTCGGATTCACGCGAAACGACGCACACTACGTATACAACAGCAGGAAGCCCCAGCTGAGGAAAGACTTGCCTAGCGCCATCTGCCTTGCGCTTGAGCAGGATTACAGGAAGACCCAGACGATCCCGAGCATGGAGGCCGAGGACACCCATTTCGGGACCTACTTCGACCAGGGACCTCTGACGATGGAGCTGACCGCATTCATCCGGTCGCTCGGATACAACGTCCAGGTTTCCGGCCCAACGTGGCACTACGGCCCGATGATTCCCCTGTTCGTAGCGGCGGGGCTCGGCCAGCTAGGGGCCAACGGCCAGCTTCTGTCTCCCCACTTTGGGTCGAGGGCGCGACTTCAGATCGTCTACACGGACGCGAATCTCACATACGACGCGCCGATCGACTACGGCATCCACCAGTTCTGCCAGGAGTGCAAGGTCTGCGTCGACCGCTGCCCCGGACGCGCCCTGATGCCTGACAAGGTCTGGTACAGGGGCGTCGAGAAGAACAAGCTCGTCTTCAAGCGCTGCAGGCCGGTCATGGCCAGGTACGAGGGCTGCGGCGTCTGCATGAAGGTATGCCCAATCCAGAAGTACGGCATGAAGCCGGTGATGGAGCACTACGTCGAGACCGGGGACGTCCTTGGGAAGGGCACCGACAACCTCGAAGGGTACGAGTTGTCCGACAAAGGCTACTTTGGTCCCGGAAAGCTCCCGAGCTTCAAGCGGGACTTCTTCGACATGCCTCACGGCCGAGCAGAGGACTGGCTCCTCATGGAGTTCAGAGAAAAGCTTATGAAGAACAAGTCGAAGAACGGGGACGGCGAGAACGAGGACATGATGTGGGAGGACTTCCGCAGCAGGATGGAAGGGTCCCTCAAGGATCGAGAGCACCCCGTAGACATGGGTATGGACAGGGGAATCTAACCCTCCACGAAGTCCAATGAAAGCAGGGCATCCTGGCAGGTCGACCCACATCGGCCAGGATGCCCTGGTTCTTTTCCGGGATGTCCAATGTTTGACGCACTCATTACAGGCGGAACGGTTGTCGACGGCTCAGGCGGGCCCGGTTTCAGGTCAGACGTCGGGATCACAGGCGACCGGATCGACGCACTCGGCGACCTCTCTGAGTCGGGCGCCAAGCGCGTTATCGATGCAACCGGTCTCACGGTCTCCCCCGGATTCATCGACACGCATGCTCACTCCGACGGCGTTCTCCTGCTGGACCCGCAGCACGCCAACGGCCTCCGACAGGGCGTCACTACGGAGATCCTGGGACAGGACGGCCTGAGCTACGCCCCGCTGTCAGCGGACAACTACAAGACGTACCGCCGGTACCTCGCGGGCATCCTCGGCGAGCCTCCGGAAGATCTGGACATGTCCAGCGTCGCGGCGTTCCGGTCTCACTACGACGGGAAGGTCTCCATCAACACGGCGTACAACGTCGCTCATGGCGCGATCAGGCTCGAGACCGTGGGCTTCCGGGATGTGCCGCTGCGTGGCGCGGCGCTGGAGCAGGCGCTAGAGCTCGTGAGACAGGGGATGGATGAGGGCGCAGTCGGTTTCGCGACCGGGATGTCGTACCATCCCAACGCATGGAGCGACACCGACGAGCTCGTCGCGATCTGTGAGGTCGTCGCGGAGTACGGGGGCGTCTACACAACCCACCTTCGGGACGTGAATCCAGACCGCGGGTTCGGTGGAGGCGGCGTTCCGGAGGCACTGGAGATCGGTAGACGGTCCGGCGTCAAGGTCCACTTCTCCCACTACAGAACGGATGCCTCAAACGCCGGCGGGGTCGCTGAGAGGATGGAGCTTATCGACAAGGCGAAGGCCGAGGGCGTCGACTGCACGCTGGAGCTGTACCCCTACCCTACAGGCAGCTCGTTTCCCCTAAGCTTCCTGCCCAGCTATGCGCACGAGGGCGGGCCGGACGCGGTGATGCAGCGGCTGCGAGACCCGTCGGAGCGCCCCCAACTCCTCGAAGCTCTCGAATCGAATCCCCGCCGGACGCTTCGTGACGCAGTCTTCACGTACATGAAGGTCAACAAACACCTCGAGGGAATGAGCCTGCCGGACGTGGCGGCCGAGCGCGGTCTGGGCCTTGCCGAGACCCTGATCGAGCTGCTGATCGAGGAGGACGGCCAGATCTGCTACCGGGGTGCGCCTCCGGACAGCGTGAGGGTCTGGGACCGAATAAGCCGTGACGCGATGGAGTTCCTCTCCCGCTCTGACTACATGGTCGGGAGCGACGCGATCCCGATCGGCTCGATGCCCCATCCGCGGGCCTACGGCTGCTTCCCCAGGTTCCTCGGAAGGCTCCGCAGGAAGCACCCGATCATCAGCCTCGAGCAGACCGTCCAGCGCATGACCGACAACGCGGCTCGGCGGTTCGGGCTGACCGACCGGGGGCGCGTCGAGGTAGGGGCGTTCGCTGACATCGTCCTGTTCGACGCGGACCGCGTGATGGACAACGCGACCTACGACGATCCGGTACAGTTCCCCACGGGGATTCCGTACGTCCTCGTCAACGGCCAGGTCGCAGTCGACAACGAGCGGTGCACGGACGCGCTCGCGGGACGCGCGGTGCCGTAGGCCGCGACCCCGTCGCAGCTCTCTCCACCCATGCTTTCTCCAATCGAATCCCTAATCGCCGCCATCATGGGAGCGCTGAGCGCGGTCGACATAGCGATGTGGAAAACAAAGGGCAAGGCGCTCGATATGCCCGTATACAAGCTGCTGGATGGGTCTTGTCCGGGACAAGGTGGTCTGCTACCCCCATTGTCAGGGTCCGACCACCGAGGCCCTTGTCGAGAGTTGCTTGAGCAAGGTCGACGAGGGATGGAGATTTGTGAGGTGGGGCCAGCCCGAGACATCGGGCCGGTTCGAGGCGCAGGGCGTGGCGAGGCTGGGCCGGTTGAGTCGATGCGGCTGGCCGTCGAACAGATAGGCAGGGTCCGGAAGGCGGAGGGGCCCGACATATAGATCTGCTTCGACGTCCACACCAGGCTGGACACGGCCCATGTCACGGCGATGTGCAAGGACCTGGAGCCGTTCAAGCCCTTCTTCATCGAGGACCCGCGGCGGTCCGAGAACCCAGGCAGCTACAGGACGCTCGCGCACCACGTGCGGCTGGCGAGCAGTGGGCCAGCAAGTGGCGGTTCCGTGAGGTGATAGAGGAGGAGCTGATCAGCTACGCGAGGATCGACCTATGCAACGTCGGCGGGCTCACGGAGGCCCTCAAGATCACACGCTGGTGCGAGACTCACTACATCGACATAGCGCCTCACAACCCCCTCGGACCCGTGAGCGCGGCGGCGTGCGTGGCACTCTGCATGGCGTCGTCCAACGTCGGCGTCTGCGAGATGCCGAAGCGGCCAGGCACCTTTGACACAGACCTGTTCGCCGTCCAGATCGACTGGATGGACGGCTTCGCGTTCGCGCCAGACAGGCCGGGCCTTGGCGTTGAATTCGACGAGGCGGTCGCGGAGTCGCGTGCCGACAGCGGGTACGGCTGGCCGCCCGTCTTACGCCGGAACTACGGCGCGTTCACGAACTGGTACGCAGATCTTGACATACGGGATTCGGGATTGGGACTAGGGGTTCCGCGATTCAGATACGAATTCCCGAAATCTTCTTTTGGTGTGTTATTGGGGGCGTTTTGTGTCATTCCTAGAGTCGGGCTAGCCTATCGCCAGTCAATATCAACCGATGCGAAAGATTCCTCAGGTCGGCTAGCACGACCAAGTATTAGCACAGATGTGCTTAGATTGCAAGGGCATATTGAAGTGTGTAGGAATCGTACGAGCTTGAGCACCCGACGACTATGTATTGCAAGGTGCTTCGACAGGCTCAGCACGAACTCTGGAACCGGTCAGGGGTTGAAATCGACGTAAGAGTGGCATATCCTTACGCGTAAGTTATCATGATTGGCGTGGCGCTGTTGTCCAAGCGAGTCGTCGAAGTCGCTCTCCTCTTGGCGGCGACTGTGGTCTGGCAGCTACCCGCCCCCGTTTCGGCGGCTGATGACGCCGTCCGTGTCGTGAACATCAAAGGCACCATCGACACGCTGACAGCCCGACAGATCGGCCGCGCGGTGGAAGATGCCGAGGCTGGCGGCAGTCTCCTTGTTATCCGGCTGAATACCCCTGGCGGCCTGCTGGACGCGACGCGCTCCATCGTCGAGTCCGTCTTAGGTGCGAAAGTCCCGGTCGCCGTCTACGTCTCTCCATCCGGGGGGCAGGCGGCATCCGCTGGGACGTTCATTACCGCGGCCGGCAACTTCGCCGCCATGGCGCCAGGCACCAACATCGGCGCGGCTACTCCCGTAGGGGCCGGCGGGGAGGAGATCCCACCTACCCTTGCCAGGAAGATCGGCGAGGACACTCGCGCGTTCATCCGGAGCATTGCAGCTGAGCGAGGCCGGAACGCCGAGGCCCTGGAGGAGACGATCACCCTGTCCCTCTCCTATGCCGCCCGCGAGGCGGTGGAGCTGAGCGTCGTCGATTTCATAGCCGACGATATGGACGACCTGTTGGCAAAGCTCCACGGCCTTACGGCAATGACGGCGTCCGGAGAGATGGTGCTCGATACGAAAGACGCGCTGGTCCGAGACGTCAAGCCGACCGTACTTGAGTCCTTCCTGGGCGTCATAGCCAACCCCAACCTGGCGTTCCTACTCTTCGTTCTCGGAGGCATAGCGTTGCTGACCGAGTTCATAATTCCGGGATCGATAGGCCCGGGCGTGGTGGGCGTGATCTTGCTGGCGCTGGCCTTCCTCGGGTTCGGGAACTTGCCGGTAAACTGGATCGCCGTGGGCTTGCTCGTCTTTACTATGGTCCTTTTCTACGTCGAGATCCAGAGTCCCGGCGTCACGGTGTTCGGCATCGGCGGCGTGATCAGCATGGTACTGGGAGCGTTGCTGCTGTTCGGCGGTCTGTTCAGCGCTCCGGACATACCGGAGCCGAGCTTCCGGGTCAGCCTCTGGATGATCGGGACTCTCACCGGCACGGCGGCGGTGACATGGGTAATCTTCATGCGGCTGGTCAGGTCGGAGGGAGGTAGCTCGTCTGGATATATCTCCGAGGAAGAAGCCGCGCTGGAGAGTGAGTGGGGCGTCGCGGCCTCCGACCTGGCTCCTTCGGGAAAGGTCTGGGTGGCCGACGAGGAGTGGACCGCGACGACCGATGCGGGCGACATCATCAGTGAAGGGGAGTACGTGAAGGTGTTGGGCGTATACGGTAGCGTCTTGAAGGTGGCGAGAATTTACGACGAATCTGGAGAAGAGGACGAAGCCTAGGCCGGAGGCGGGCGGTCTTTGCTAAACTTCGGGTAGCCGATCACGCTTAACGGTTGTTTGCATGTTCAATGGAGGTGAGAGATGGCCGGTTTTCACAAATCAGGACCGAACGAAGCGCTCATAGTGTCGGGCGGAGCACGGGAGCCCACGGTGAAGGTGGGGGGTCGGAAGTTTGTCTTCCCCGTACTCCAAAAGGCCCAATACCTGTCCCTCGAGGTGATGACCCTCCAGATAAACACCCCGAGGGTGTACACATCTCAAGGCGTCGCGGTTTCCGTCGACGGGATCGCGCAGGTCAAGGTGGGCCGTGGCGAGGAGGCGATCAGGACCGCGGCCCAGCAGTTCCTCGACAAGCGTCCCGACGAGATCGCCAACATAGCCCTGCAGACGCTGGAAGGGCAGCAGCGCGCCATTCTGGGCACCATGACCGTCGAGGAGATATACCAGGACCGAGTCGCCTTCGCCGAAAAGGTGCGAGAGGTTGCCGCATCGGACATGACCAACATGGGCCTGGAGATCGTCAGCTTCTCGATCCGCGACATCCAGGACGAGCAGGGGTACCTGGAAGCGCTGGGTGTCCGAAGGACGGCCGAGGTAAAGAGGGACGCCGCGATCGGCGAGGCCCTGGCGAAGAGGGACGCCGCGATACAGGAGGCCCAGGCGGACAAGGAGGCTCAGGCAGCCCGGTTTTCAGCGGATACGTCCATCGCAGAGTCCGAACGGGACTTCGCGACGGAGAAGGCGGCCTACGACCAGCAAGTCAACGCGCGAAAGGCGGAGGCGGAGTTGGCGTACACCCTTCAGGAGGCCAAGACCAGGCAAGATATCCGCGAGGAAGAGCTTCAGATCGAAGTCGTCGAGCGCCAGAAGCAGATCGAGATACAGGTACAGGAGATCACCCGCCGCGAGCGCGAGCTAGATGCCACGGTCAGGCGGCCGGCCGAGGCGGAGCGCGACCGCCTGGAGACGGTCGCCGAGGGCAATCGGCGCCAGACGCGGGTCGAGGCCGAGGCGGAGCGCTACCGGCTGGAGACCATCGCAGAGGGCGAGAAGGCCCGCATCCTGGCGGAAGCTGAGGCCGAGGCTGAGTCGGCGCGCCTACGCGGCCAGGGCGATGGCGATGCCATCAAGGCCCGGGGTCTCGCCGAAGCCGAGGCTATGAGCCGCAAGGCCGACGCCTGGAAGGAGTACGGCCAGGCCGCCATGATCCAACAGCTCTTCGAGTCGCTGCCGGAGGTGGCCAGAGCCGTGGCGCAGCCGCTCTCCAAGACGGACAGGATCACGGTCATCAGCGGAGGTGGGCCCGAGTCCGCCGGAGCAGGGGCCAGCAGGGTAACACGCGACGTGACCAATACTATCGCGCAACTCCCCGCCCTGGTCGAGTCGCTGACCGGCGTGGACCTGCTGGGGACACTGAAGAACCTGCCGGGCATCGTCGCTACGGATGTCACCCACAGTTCTCCTTCACATTCCAGCGACGGCCACAGCGACCACGATCACGGTGACGGCCACGATCACGACGACGGAGAGGGCCACGACCACGATCATTAGAGTCAAGGCGAGCAGATGGAGCGGAGGACCCCCTTCCCTTCGGCTGGGCTCAGGACTGGCCCAACCTTTCCCCAAGCGAGAAGGGACAGGATCAGCCGCGACGCGGTGGAGTTCCTATCGCGCTCTGACTACATGGTCGGCAGCGACGCAATTCCGATCGGTTCGATGCCCCATCCGCGGGCCTACGGCTGCTTCCCCCGGTTCCTCGGAAGGCTCCGCAGGAAGCACCCGGTCATCAGCCTCGAGCAGACTGTCCAGCGCATGACCGACAACGCGGCGCGGAGATTCGGCCTGACCGACCGAGGGCGCGTCGAGGTTGGGACGTTCGCTGACATCGTCCTGTTCGACGCGGATCGCGTGATGGACAACGCGACCTACGACGATCCGGTACAGTTTCCCACGGGGATTCCGTACGTCCTCGTCAACGGCCAGGTCGCGGTCGACAACGAGCGGTGCACGGGCGCGCTCGCGGGACGCGCTGTACCCTAAACGCCAACCCTCTCCCTGACATCGTCACCCATGCCCTCGATGATCGAAGCCCTTGTCGCCGTCGTCGTGATGTTCGTCGGCTCGACGGTGCTATCGACGATCGGCTTCGGCATTGGGATGACGACGATTCCGGTCCTGCTGTTCGTGTTCGATCCTCAGACCGTGATAGTGGTGGTCAACACGGTCTCGCTGCTGCTGTTCCCGCTCGTCGTCTACCAGACTCGGGCTGAGATCCCGGTCCGCAGAGTCCTGCCGGTCGCGATCGCGGGGCTGGTTGCGGTGCCGGTCGGCGTGCTGGTGCTACGAGATGCAGAGTCCGGGTTCTTGAAGATCGCGATCAGCGTTGCGACCATCCTGATGACGCTGCTCGTCGCATCCAATGTGAAAGTACCTATCCCACGTGGTACGGCGGCGGGACTCGCCGTCGGATTCGCGGTCTCGATCTCACTGAATGCTCTTGGTATCGGGGGCCCGATATTGGCGCTCTACGTTCTCGCCCAGAACTGGACCCGAAACGCCGTCCGCGGTGCATTGTCGCTGTACTTCCTGTTCGTCGAGACCGCGGGTGTGATCGGATACGGTGCCGCCGGGCTGCTGACGGCTGAGCGGTTAGTACTGGTTCTGATCGTTTCCGTTGCAGTCCTACTTGGATTCTGGCAGGGTAGCGTTCTGGTTCGGCGGATGAGCGACTCTCTATTCCGACGCGCGACGGTTGTGGCTATACTTGCGATGTGCATGATGGTCCTGGCTCGAGAGATCGCCGCTCTGTAGGTCCGGCCCAACACGTTCTGAAGGAGTCCCGATGAAGATCACCAAGGTTGAAGCGATCGGAGTCAGCCGGTACCTGTTCGCCAAGATCCACACCGACGAGGGGATCGTCGGAGTTGGAGAGTCTGGCGCGTGGGGTTACCTGGAGGCTTCGAAAGCCGCGATCGAGCTGTTCGCCAGATATCTGGTCGGCAAGGACCCGTTGAGGATCGAGCACCACTGGCAGTACATGTACCGCTTTTCCCACTTCCGCGGCGCGGCAATTATGGGGGCGCTGAGCGCGCTCGACATCGCTATGTGGGACATCGCGGGGAAGTACTTCAGCGTTCCGACGTACCAGCTCTTGGGCGGCAAGGTGCGCGACAAGGCGCGCGTCTACTACCACGTCTTCGGCGACACGCGCGACACGCTGATCCAAGGGGTCAAGGACGCCAAGGCGATGGGCTTCACCGCGGTGGGCCACCTGACCCCGTTCCTGGACGAAGATCGCGACGTTCCCTACTTCAAGACGCACGCGAACAAGATCAAGGACGCGATCGACGCGGTCGGCATGTACAGGGAGGCGGTCGGTGACGACGTCGACCTCTGTATCGAGATCCACCGGCGCCTGTCGCCCGCAGAGGCGATAGCGCTCGCGCGGGGCATCGAGCAGTTCTATCCGTTCTTCTACGAGGACCCGATTCTGCCAGACAACTTCGACGCGATGGAGCTTGTCGCACAGCACATCAACATCCCGATTGCGACCGGGGAGCGGCTCCATACGATCCATGAGTTCGAGATGCTGCTTAGGCGCGGGGCAGTCCAGTACGTTCGGCCCGACGTCTGCATGGTCGGAGGAATAACCCACGCCAAGAAGATCGCGGCCCTTGCCGAGGCAAACTACGTCGGCGTAGTGCCGCACAACCCGCTCAGCCCGGTCAGCACCGCCGCCTGCCTGCAGATCGCGGCGTGTATCCCCAACTTCGCCCTACAAGAGTTGCCGACGGGAGAGCACGAGCCGCCGAAGTCGGAGATCGTTAAGTCCGCCGTCCACCAGGAGAACGGCTACCTGATAGTCCCGGACGCTCCGGGGATCGGCATCGAGCTTGCGGACGATGCCGCGGAGAAGCACCCGTTCACTCCGAGGGTCGTCGAGACCCGTCTCCACGAAGACGGCTCGGTCATCGACCAGTAGCAGCGATGGACGTCTCTGAGCTGTACGAACCGGATCGGCAGGATACTCGCGCGTAGCGCCCTGAGCCTCTTCGGTTCACGAAAGTTCCCACGACAAGTGCGCTCCCAGTTGTGCTTATGAACATCGAGATCCGACCGATAGCAGAAGATGAGTTTCGGGAGTGGTCGAACGCGGAGTTTCTCGGATTCTCCGGACAGGCCACGGACGAATACGTCGAGATCGCCCGCTCTATTGCGGAGCTCGACCGAACATTCGGTGCGTTTGACGGACCCGACATCGTCGGTACGACTACGACTCGTACTACCGCACTGACGATCCCGGGCGGTGTCTCCCGTCTCGGATTCGTCGACTCCGTAACGGTCCTCCCGACCCACCGCCGACGCGGCATCATGACGGAGATGTTGAGCGTACAGCTTGACCAGGTCCATGAACGCGGCGAGCCGTTCGCAGCGTTGGAAGCCTCTGAGAGCCTCATCTACGAGCGGTTCGGATTCGGGATCGCCACCTGGATGGAGAGATGGAAGATCGATCGCAGGCATACGTCGTTCAAGTTCCCGCCCCAGGCCGGAGGCAGTCTGCGCTTCATCGAACCGGAAGCTGCTCACCGGGAGTGGCCCAAGTTACACACCCGGTTGGCCGGGGACCGCGTCGGGATGGTCCACTTCAACGCCGCGTACTGGTCCGCGTCGCTTCGCGGATTCGGCGAGTCCGCCCGTCGGATGGGGGAGTGTTTCCACGTCGCCCAGGTCCGAAACGACCAGGTCTCCGGTCTAGTCTCGTACCGCGTAGATGATGGCAAAGTGCTTGTGATCTTTCTCCTAGGAGAAGACTCGGAGGTCGAGGCCGAGCTCTGGCGATACTGCTTCGGGATTGACCTGACTACGGAGATCGAGGGGCTCGCTCAGTCTACGGATCACCATCTACCCTGGCGTCTACAGGATTCGAGGCGTCTCGAACGAAGGGCCCAAGACGGGATGTGGCTCCGTCTGGTTGACGTTCGGGCGGCCCTCCAGCGGAGGACCTACGACCAGGACGGCAGCATCGTCCTACGGATCCACGACGATTTCTGCCCTTGGAACAACGGTACCTATCGTCTGACGTCGGGTCCGAACGGTGCGGAGTGCCTCCTGACCGACGCCTCGCCGGATATTGAGCTCGGGGTCGCTGAGTTGTCGGCGATGTATTTGGGAGGGAACTCGTTCTCGGCGCTTGCCAGGGCCGGTAGAGTCACGGAAGCTACCAGTGGTTCGTTGCGAGTAGCTGACAGAATGTTCAGGACGAAACGCCCTCCCTGGTTCCTCGAGCTGTAGCCTAATCCAGTTCAGAAATGGGTACCACTTGGCCGTCCAGTCTGCCAGTTCTACGTCTCGATTGAGCGACCCTGAGTCGATGACAGTTGACGTCACGTGCATATTCAGCGCGGACCCGTGCGGGCGCACATTTTCGGCAGTTGCTGTGCCATGAGGATCCCACGTTGGGTGTTCCGTTTGGCCCTAGGCCGCCGTCTTCCGACCACGTCTGGCGTTATAGAGGTGCCGGGCGTTTCCTCGACCGTCACAATCAGGCGTGACCGGTTCGGTATCCCGTACATTGAGGCGCAGTCCGACGAGGACGCCTGGTATGGAGTCGGCTTCTGCCAGGGCCAGGACCGCGCGTTCCAACTCGAGACGCTACAGCGCGCTGCTCGCGGGACGATCAGCGAGATAGCCGGTGTCGGCGGCGTCCGGGCGGATCGGCTGGCTCGCCAACTCGGATTCGTCGAAAGCGCCCGCCGTCAGATGGAGGCAATCAGCGACGACATCAGGGCAGGCTTGGAGGCGTTCGCGTGCGGGGTCACCGAAGGCGTACGGCTCGGCGTCAGGCGCCTTCCCCACGAGTTCATCCTGCTTCGCACAGAGCCGACGCCATACTCAGCAGAGGACATAATTGCTATCGCGAAGCTCCAGGGATTCGTTCTCGCTTCCAACTGGGACTTGGAGCTAGCCCGGTACCACATCCTCCTGGCAGATGGACCAGAGGCAGTAGCGGCGCTCGACCCAGCCTATCCCGAGTGGCATCCCGTTTCCACGCCGCCGGGCTCACCCAGGGGGCCGTCGACCGACCGGTTGGCCGAGGACCTGTCTGCACTGCGAGAAGCTGTGGGATACACCGGCGGATCAAACAGTTGGGCCCTGGCGCCATTCAAGACCTCCACCGGTCGACCGATCCTCTCGAATGATCCCCACCTTCGCCCGGGATTGCCTCCCCACTGGTACCTCGCTCAAGTCCGGACTCCGGAATGGGCCGCCGCCGGAGCCACCTTCGTGGGCGGTCCGGTCTTTCCTGCCGGACACAACGGAACCGCTGCTTGGGGTGTCACCGCTGGCCTCGTGGACACCTCCGATCTGTTCATCGAGGAGCTCAGCGATGACGGTCTCAGCATCCGAGAAGGAAACGACTTCGCCCCTTGTGAGGTCCGCGAAGAGGTGATCCGGGTCAGGGGCGCCCCCGACGTGGCCGAGCGCGTCCTCGCCACTCCAAGGGGACCGATCGTCGGCGCGGCAACTGGAAGTTCCGCACTCTCGCTCCGGGCGAAGTGGCTCGATACGACGCCGGTCCGAGGGCTGCTCACCATCCACAGGGCAAGAACGTTCGAGGAGTTCCGTGAGTGTTGCGGTGACTGGCCCCTCTCCTCCCTCAACATGGTCTATGCGGATACGTCTGGCGAGGTCGGGTGGCAACTCATGGGAACTACGCCCGTGCGCAAGAAGGGATGGGGAACGGTTCCGAGCCTCGGATCGGACCCCGAAGCCGGGTGGGAAGACGAGCATGTCCCACACGACCAAATGCCCCATGCGTCCGGACCGTCGTCAGGAGTCATCGCGACAGCGAACAACTGCCCGACACGAGATGGTGACGGCCCATACCTCGGCGTTGACTGGCTGGACGGCTACCGAGTCTCGAGGGCATTCGGAGAGCTACGCCGACGCGACAACTGGGACGTAGACAGTACTCTGGCCTTCCAGTTGGACGAGGTGTCCCTGCCGTGGAGCGAGATGCGCGAGGCCGTCCTCTCGACCCCCGCTCACAGCCCGGACGCACAGGTGGCCCTCGATCTCCTGGAGGCCTGGGACGGTGTCGTCTGCAAAGACTCCGCCGCCGCGACCGTGTTCGAGCTGTTCAGCGTCGAGATCGCACGATCAATCGCCGTAGCCAAAGCGCCGAACTCGGTCGATTGGGTTGTCGGTATGTCACCCAACCCGATGGCGGCTTACACTCCATTTGTGGCACGCCGGGCCGGACACACTTCGCGTCTCGTTAGGGAGCAGCCCCCAGGATGGTTCGAGGAGGGATGGCACGCCGCCATACAAGGGGCGTTAGCTTCGGCCGTAAGAATCCTGCGGCAAAGGTATGGCGAAGACTCACGTGCATGGACATGGGGCAGCGTCAGGCAGCTAGTCCTCAAACACCCTGTGGGTCAGAGGGACATTTTCAGCGGGATATTCAACAGGGGCCCGTTCCCATTCGGCGGAGACGTGGACACAGTCTCACAGGCGGCTCCGGCCCCTGACGACCCGACCGGAGGGCCTCTCGCCATCGCCTCGCTACGTATTGCCATCGACGTTGGTGAGTGGGAATTGTCGCGTTTCTCAATGCCGGGAGGGCAGTCCGGCAACCCGATGTCGCCGCACTATGACGACATCCTACCCCTTTGGCTCAGAGGAGAGGGCGTCCCGATTGCATGGTCGCCCAAATCCATAGAAGACTCCGCTGTGGCCAAACTCCAGCTCCGGCCGCGATCCTGATCACGGTGTTCCGTAGAACCAACACAACCACGATTCCCAATGACCCTTTGTAGCCCCCGGTTTACCCAAGTGGCCCTGAGACGCGGCCGAGAGACACCCGTTCACGCCACGGGTCGTCGAGACCCGTCTCCACGAACACGGTTCGGTCATCGACCAATAGTCTTATCTCGCGTCCCCGACATGGATACACAGGATCGCCGGAATTCACGGTTCAGGGTCTGGACGACCTTTGGGCTCTTCAAGAAACGTGGGAGTCAGAGTCACGCAGGTTTGCAGGTGCGACGATGGAGATAGAGGTCCGGAAGATAACGGACAACGAGTTCTCAGCGTGGTCACGGGCCGAGAGTACGGGCTTCTCCGGACATTCGACCGAGGAGTCCATCGAGATCGCTCGATCCATTGCGGAGCTTGACAGGACGTTCGCGGCATTCGACGGTGTTGAGATCGTAGGAACGCGGAGAGTGTCGCCGGACAGACGAGCGACCCGACATCGAGCTGGGCGTCGCAGAGTTGGCGGCCGTGTACCTCGGGGGGACGTCATTTCGCACGCTCGCTGACGCGGGCCGTATCAGGGAGCTCACTCCCGGCGCTATCGACCTCGCCGACCGGCTCTTCCGAACCGAACGCCCGCCGTGGTTCCTGGAGTTGTAGCTTCTACCACGGGTTCAGCACCTTGTGCTAAAATCCATCGTTGCGGTGAGCGTACGCTGCCCACTTCCAGGAGACAACAGATGGATGTCCACACCCTCAAGCTCGACCCCAGAAGCGTTACCGGCAAAAAGGTCCGGCAGCTCAGACGGCAGGGGTTAATCCCAGTACACCTCTACGGCGCTGAGATCGAACCGCAGAACCTTCAGGTGGACGATCGAACGCTCAACCGGCTCCTCCCACAGGTTGGGTCAAACGTCCCTGTCTCGATCGAGTACGAAGGGCGAGATGGGGACAACATCTGCTTCGTGCGCGAGGTCCAGCGGCACCCCGTTTCCGACGAGGTGATCCACGTCGACTTTCTGCGCGTCGACGTCTCTCAGGTGACGACCGCGGAGGTGCCGATCGTGACCGTAGGCAGTTCCCTGGCCGTGTCGGACATGGCGGGAACCCTTCTACTGAACCTCCAGACTCTCCTGATCCAGGCGCTGCCGATGAACATGCCCGCCGAGATCCCGGTAGACATCTCCGGTCTGGACGACTTCGACGCGTCTCTCCTTGTACAAGACTTACAGGTACCTGGGAACGTGACCGTCCTCAACGATCCCGAGGACTTTGTCGCACGTGTCGCACCGCCACGGCTCGAGATGGAGGCGGCAGCGGACGAGGCGCTAGCCGAGGGCGAAGAGGTCGAGGGTGAAGAGCTCGAAGGTGAAGGTGAAGGCGAGGGCGAAGGCGAAGCAGACGGCGAGGAACGCTCGGACCCCGAGTAACAGTCTCCCGGCATCGTGTCATTCCGGCCCGACTCGGGCGGGACGCTCGCGCCTCCAGAGAATCTACCCCACGCGGTACGGGGCCAGCGCGTCCTCGTTCAGGCTGATTCCGAATCCCGGGCGATCGGGTGGGCTGACATGCCCATCCTCGACTTCCAGGGTCTCATTGAACATCCTGCCCCACATCGGGTCTGTCGAGGCGCGGTAGTACTCCACGGTCAGACCGTTCGGAATCGCCGAGACCAAATGCACGTGGACGTCCTGGTTACCGTGCGGCGCAATCAGCATGTCGTGGGCCTGGGCCATGGCGGCCACCTTCATGAACTCGGTAACTCCGCCCATGATCAGGCCGTCGGGCTGGAGTATGTCGCAGCAGCGGCCCTCATGAGCTCTCGGAACCCGTAGCGAGTGTACTCGTTCTCCCCCGTCGCGATGGGGATGATCGTCGAGTTGCTGACGAGCCGGTGACCCTCGTAGTCGTCCGGATTTACTGGCTCCTCGAACCAGAACACGTCATACGGCTCCATCTTGCGGGCGATCTCCTGCGCCTCGTAGTGGCGGTAGGCGCAGTTCGCGTCGACCATCAGCTTCACATCCGGACCGACCGCCTCCCCGAACAACCCGGACCCTCTCAACGTCCTCGTTGATCGGCGCGCCCCCGATCTTCATCTTCACAGCACGGGCGCCCATCTCCAAGCTGACGACCATCTCCTCGGCCAGCTCGCCCAGTCCCCTTGCCCTCCTCGTAGTAACCGCCGGCGATGTAGACGGGGACCTTGTTTGTGAACCCTCCGAGAAGCTTGTACACGGGCAGCCCCGTGACCTGGCCTTTGAGGTCCCACAGTGCGATGTCGATCCCGCTGATGACACGAGTCGTGATCCCGCGGCGTCCTACCAACTTCGGCTGCCAGAGGTTGTCCCAGATCCGCTCCGTATCGAACGGGTCCTGGCCCACGACGACCTGGGCGAAGTGGTCCAGAATCGCCTGCCCGATCTCCTCTGCGCCCTGCACTCCCTCCCGCAAGACCGATACCGGTGGCGCCCTCGTCGGTCTCGACCTTCACCACGTTAAGGCCAGCGGTCGGGTACACGTACATCCCGTTGCGAATCGGCTTGTCCCGCAACCACCGGTAGGTTTCCATCGTCAAGCTGGTGATCTTCAATCTATACACCTCGATGTACTCAACTGCGATTCAAATTCCAGCGTAACCGACATGGTTGGATTGGGAACCAGCCCGATCACCCCGAGGTCTTCGTCTTCCAGATGTAGTGCGACAGCCTCGCTCAGGTTGGCCACGGTCTCATCTACAGTGCTGCCTTGCGTGACTACCGGCACCTCTGGACACTTCCGCGACAAAGAACTGATCCCCTCGGGCGATCACTGCATGAATTGTGTGCCGCATGTTCATGAGTGCCCTTCTTTAGTCGTCTTAAACTCCGCCCAACCTTACACACCGTCGGGATTCTAACACAGGATCAACCACGGCTCCGCGGCTCTTCCAGTCGGATACCAGTCCGTTGACACTTACAGTTGCCCTACCTATGATTGCGAAAACCGACTCGGCCGCTGAATCGACCACCAGAGGCTCAACATGATTAGCTATCGATACTCACGCTGGGATGGTTCGCAGCACCCGTTCGACTTCGACGAAGACGACATCCTCGATGCATTGTCCGAGGACATCATGAACCACGGCGACGTCAACCGGGCTATGCGAAACCTGATGCAGCGCGGAATGGACGGCGATGAGGGTCAGCGGATCACCGGACTGCGCGAGCTGAGGGAGCGGCTTCGTGAGCTGCAACAGCAGCAGCTCGAACGATACAACCTCGAGTCGGTCATCGACGACATCGCGGAGCGGCTGCAAGACGTGATCGACACCGAGCGGCGGGGTATCGAGCGCAGGGTCTCGGAGGCCCGGGAAGAGCTTCACCACGCGGGCGACAATGACGTACTCGGGAGCGCAATGGACGTGCTGGAGCGGCGTGCGCAGGAAAACCTCGAAAAGCTGGACATCCTTCCAGGTGGCGCCGCGGGCCAGATGCGAGAGCTGTCCGAGTACGACTTCATCGACCAGGAGGCTCGTGAGAAATTCGAACAACTCCTCGACATGCTGCGCCAGCAGATGATGCAGAACTTCTCCCAGGGAATGAAAGATGCCATAGAAGGCATGACCCCGGAAGACATGCAGCGAATCCAGGAGATGATCCAGGCCCTCAACCAGATGCTTCAGGACCGCGCGATGGGAGAAGACACGGACTTCGAGGGATTCATGGAGCAGTACGGATCGTTCTTCGATCCAGACCGACCGGCGAGCCTCGACGAGCTGATTGAGCAGCTCCAACAGCAGATGGCCTCCATGCAGTCCCTCATGGACTCGATGCCATCTCAAATGCGTCAGGAGCTTGAAGACCTGCTCGGCTCCACGATGGACTCGTCAATGATGCAGGACCTCGCGGAGCTCGCGTCGATCATGTACGACATGTTCCCGTTCGACGACATGGCGGCGGAGTACCCATTCATGGGTGACGAGTCGATCACCCTCGACCAGGCAATGCGGCTGATGGAGCAGCTTCAGGACATGGACCGTCTCGACGAACAGTTGCAGTCGGTGATGCGCCAGGGAGACATAGAGAACGTCGATCCTGAACAGGTCGAAGAGCACCTCGGCGACGAAGCGCGCAGACAGATCGAGCAGCTTCAGCAGATGATCAAGCAGCTAGAGGAGGCTGGATACCTTAGGCAGAACGGGAGCCGGCTGGAGCTGACAGCCAGGGGAATGCGCAAGCTGGCTCAAGGCGCCCTGCGCGAGGTGTTCGCGGAGTTGAAGAAGGAGCGAGTCGGTAGACACGAGGTGTTCACGCGCGGCGACGGTGGCGAGTACACCGGGGAGACACGCCAGTACCAGTTCGGCGATCCGTTCGACATCGACATGCACCGAACACTGTTCAACACCGTGTTGCGCAACGGTCCGGAAGTTCCCCTCAGCCTCTCCCCCAACGATCTCGAGATTCGACACACCGAGCATCTGACGCAGACCGCCACCGTATTGTTGCTGGACCAGAGCAAGTCGATGGGGATGTTCGGATACTGGGCGCCAGCCAAGAAGGTCGCGATGGCCCTGTACTGGCTGATCCACAGCCAGTTCCCAAGGGACTTCTTCTACCTCGTCGGATTCTCAGACTACGCCATGGAGTTCAAAGAGGAGGAGCTCCCGGAGATTACGTGGAACTACTGGAACTCAGGGACCAACATGCAGCACGGACTGATGCAGGCCCGAAAGCTGCTGTCTAGACAGAAGGTCGCGAACAAGCACGTTATCATGGTGACCGACGGAGAACCGACTACGCACCTGGAGAGTGGACACGCCTACTTCAGCTATCCGCCAAGTCGCAAGACTATCGACGAAACGTTAAAAGAGGTCAAGCGCTGCACGCAGGAAGGTATCACGATCAACACGTTCATGCTGGAGACCAACTTCTACCTCATGGACTTCATCGATCAGGTGACGCGGATAAACAAAGGCAGGGCTTTCTATACCACGCCAAATCAGCTCGGGGAATACGTCATGGTGGACTACGTGCGTTCCCGAAAGCGGCGCGTGACCTGAGTCCCGCCCCAGTGGAATCTGAACACGGCTGCGACTAGCCGAACGGCCACCACCACCGCCGTCCGCCACCGGACGACTCCGACGCCTGTGCCGACTGAGGAGGCTGCGGAATGCTGATCGGCTGTCGGCTAAACAGCCCCAACTGACCTAGCGCCCGATGGAACTGCTCTAGCTGAAGCGGCTTCCGAGCATACCTGCTGGGAGGTATGGAGTACGATTCGAGTAAACTAGACTCAGCCTCGGTGCCGGTAAGAAGCATTACTGGAATTGACCTGAATTCCTCGTCGCCGCTCATCTCGGCTAGGATCTCGGTTCCGTCCTTACCCGGCAGTCGCAGATCTAGGAGGATCAGGTCTGGCCTCGCAGCATCTGCGTGGTCACCCTCTCTCTTGAGTATCGCTAGCGCGGATTCCCCGTCTTCGGCGAGGGTTATGTTCGACTGCTGGTGCGACTGCTCGATCGTGTCAACCGCGATCCGAGCATCAGCAGGGTTGTCTTCAACGAGTAGAATCTCTAATCGCCTGTCACCTAATCCGGAAACCATCGGGGTAACCTCCTTTGCCAGCCGGCCCTACTGCACGACCGGTATGTTGAAACGGAACGTTGAGCCTCTGCCAAGCTCTGAATCTACCCAGATTCTGCCCCCGTGACGTTGGGCAATCTTACTACACAGGGCAAGCCCTATGCCAGTACCCTCATACTGAGCTCTGGCGTGTAGACGGGAGAACATTCCGAACACTCTCTGTCTAAACTCCGGGGCAATGCCGATTCCGTTGTCGCGTACTGCGAAGACCCACTCATCGCCGTGCAGCTCGGCCCAGATCCGAACGTGTGGCACACTTTCGCCCCTGAACTTCAGTGCATTTCCTATGAGGTTTTGAAACAGCCTGACGAGCTGCGACTCGTCCCCGTTAACCACGGGGAGAGAAGAGAACTCGACGATGGCCTGCGACCGTTGGATCGATTGGTCAAGGTTGTCGACAACCGACTCAGCCACGTGATTGCAGTTAACGGGCAGCATCGGACGGCCTTCGATCTCGACCCGCGAGTACTCCAGGAGGTCCTCGATCAGCGTGCGCATCCTATTCGCCCCGTCGACAGCGTATCCAATGAACTCCTGCGCTGTGTCGTCGAGGAGGGGAGCGTAACGCTCGCTTATCAGGCCCATGTACGACGTGATCGACCTGAGCGGCTCCTGCAAGTCGTGGGACGCCGCGTACGCGAACTGCTCGAGGTCCGCGTTCGATCGAGCCAGCTCTGACTGTGCGCGGACTATATCTGAGTACAGCAGCGAGTTGGCTATCGCCGGCGTAATCTGGGCCGCAACTCGTGAGAGGAGCTCAGCGTCCTGATCGGTATAGGCGTCGGGTGACCGAGACCTGGCGTTCAGCACTCCGAACAGCTCACCCCGATAGATCAGCGGCGCCAGCACTACCGACGGGTAGTGAATGAAGTTGGGGTAGCGATGCTCAAGCTCTTGGGGATCACCCTGGACCACCAGCGCGGTCCTTGACAGGACCGCCTGGTTCGTAATCGTACCTTCGAGAGACGCCACTTGTCCGGGCTGTCGACCGGACACCTCCTCGCCGAGGATGTACGCATTCGTGAAAGTGTTGTTATCAAGGTTGACCAGGCTGATCGCCAGCCTGTCGAAGTTCAGAAGCCTGCTAAGCTGCTCTCCGAACCCAGCGTACACCTCGTCGATGTCCAGGCTCAAGCTGATGATTCGGCCCATCTCCCCCAGTATCTCGAACTCCTCGGCGAGCCGCTGAGCCTCTTCAGTCACCGCGCGCATTGCCTCATGACTTGCCCTGATCCGCGTAATCTCGTTGGAGTAGATCCGAACTACGAGGTCCTCCGGGATGTAGATGATCTTTTGTTCGAACGTGGCGCCCTGAACGTCGATCTCGCGGGAGATCGCTCCGCTTCGTTCGCGGATAAGTCTCCCGAGAAGCGGGCCGAGGCGTAGCGCAAGAGGGTGAGAGCTGGTACTTGAATCTCGACCGCCAATCAGCTCCTCGGCAGCGGGGTTGACGTACGTGACGTTCCCATCGAGATCAGTTTCAACAACCGGGTTGGGATTGTGGTGCGGGAACGACGACATCCGCTGGGCGAGCCTATCGGCGTCGACCTGAAGCTTCTCCTCAGACGACTGGCCAGCCCCCGCTAAGCGTCTGGCAATTCTGTTCAGATGGTTTTCCCGACTCTGCATTCCGGTCTCCGTGTTAGCCCTAGATTCAGAAGGGCCAACCCCTCCCCTAACAGGACCTACGTCCCAAACTCGTCTCCCGGATTGAGTCCGACCTCAGAGGTCCACTCGGGCGCCATCACCTTGCGGCTCCTTCCCGGCTGTACGCGCCCGACGAAGATGGCGCCGCCGCGGGCGGCGACGGTGAATCCTTCAGGGCTGACGTCCACGACCTCTCCAGGGGGACAGCCCGTGTCCCCATCCAACTTCCCCGCGCGGAAGAACGAGACAACTTCCCCATCCAGCGTCGTGTTTGCCCCCGGGCTTGGGTCGCCCCCCCGAACGACGTTGTAAACCTCGTCGACGGACTTCGTCCAGTCGATCGCAACGTCCTGCGGTTGGCACCACCCCTCGTAGGTAGCCCGCGAGTGGTTCTGGGCGAGCTTTGGTGCGGTGCCGTCTCGTACCATCTGAACGGACTCGACGACTGCGTCCACACCCATCTGATACAGCTTTCCGAAGTAGAGCGAGCCGAGCGTGTCGTCAGGGGTGATCTCGACACGTCTCTGCAGCAAGACCGGACCGGTGTCCAGGCCCTTGTCGGGCCAGAAGATCGAAAGGCCCGTCTCGGTCTCTCCCCAGATTATCGGCCAGTTCATCGAGCTCGGCCCGCGGTGCTTCGGGAGGAGGGATGGATGGTACTGGATTGTGCCGTGAGTCGGGGCGACGAGGATCTCGTCGGGAACAATGTCGGTGACGAACGCCATGACACAGAGGTCGGCGTTGAGTTCGAGAAATGAGTCGATGGCGGCCCGCCGCCTCATCCGGCGGAACTGCAGCACGGGAATCCCCCTCTGTTCCGCCTCCTCCTTGATCGGGTCGTGCGGCCGGCCCTCTCGATCAGGGGCACAGAAGACGCCCACAATGTTCTCGCCGCGGTCTGCGAGTGCGGCGAGAACATCCTTACCAAATGCCGCCTGTCCTATTACGGCGATTCGCATGTCGTCTGACATCTCGAGTTCCACTGCCCATTCAGATGGTGCGTATTGCTGAATGTATCATCCCCACCATCACGGCGGCAATCGCTCGACGCCTAAATCTGGTGCGGGAACCGCGATTGACTGGCCCATTTCCCCTAGATACAATCAAGGCACCGGAGGCCGGAGCCCCCGAATCCAGACAGCCAGAGGAGGGACACTGTCATATGGACTCAAGCTTCATGAGGAAGGTCGAAAAAGCCAAGGACTACGCGCTGCAGAAGGAGAGAGTCAACTTTATCAACTGTAAAGTCGAGTTCCAAGGCAACAACGGAGACCACACGATTACTTATGAAGCGGGCAAATGGGACTGTGATTGCGACTACTACATAGGACGCAGCACGTGCACCCACATCATGGCGATGGAGCTGATGTTCGACGGAATGATCGCGCCGGTTCCCACAGCCTACTGAGCTAAAGTACCGCCCAACAACAAAGGCCGCCGATCAGATCGGCGGCCTTTTGACTTAGTTTGACTATCCGTGACGGCCCGCCACGGCGGGTGAATTTACCGGAATCGCCCATCCGCCGCAGCGGACAACAAGAAATGAAACCCCCGTCGCCAGACCTGTGTAGGGGCGACGCACGGAGCCTGTCTCATAAGTCGACCTTGGTCGCCAAACCGTGGTTCGACAGGCTCACCACGAACGAATGTTAGCTTTGTGATCGTTCGTCCTGAGCTCGTCGAAGGGCGGGCATTCGGGGATTCGAGCACTTGTGAGACACCCTCCACGCGTCGCCCGGGGGAGGGGGCAGGCCAGTCTCGTACCAATGATGTTCGGTTGCAGCCCTAGATCCCCCTCGGGAGTCAGTCCTCGAACCTGCTGAACACGACGCAGGCGTTCTGGCCGCCGAAACCGAAGCTGTTGGACAGGACTGTTCTGACGTCCATGGTCCTCGCCTCGCCGGGCACGTAGTCCAGGTCGCACCCCGGGTCTGGGTGCTCGTAGTTGATCGTCGGATGAATTATGCCTTCCTGAATCGTCTTGACGCACGCCACCGCCTCCAGTGCGCCGGCACCCCCCAAGGCGTGGCCGATCATTGACTTGGTCGAGCTGATCGGGACCTCATAAGCGACCTCTCCAAAGACGCTCTTCAACGCCAGCGTCTCCACGAAGTCGTTCTTCGGAGTCGACGTGCCGTGCGCGTTTACGTAGCTGACCTCGGAGACGTCTAGGTCGGCGTCCCCGAGCGCCCAGCGCATCGCCCTCGCCGCGCCCGAGCCGTCTTCGTCCGGCCGGACAGCGTGGAACGCGTCCGACGAGACACCGTACCCGATAACCTCCGCCAGGATCTCGGCTCCCCTGTTCGTCGCGTGCTCGATGCTCTCAAGTACAAGGATAGCCGCGCCCTCTGAAGGGACAAACCCGTCTCGCTTTGCGTCGAATGGGCGGCTCGCCCTCTCAGGCTCTTCGTTCTGGCGGCTCAGCGCCTTGATGACGTTGAATCCTCCGAGTCCAAGCTGGCTGATCCCAGCCTCGCAGCCGCCCGCGAGAACCACGTCGGCGACACCGCGCTGGATTGCGACCGCGGCCTCTCCGATGCCTTGGGTACCGGCCGCGCAAGCAGTGATTACCGTGGACGTATAGCCCTTCAGCCCAAAGATGCGACTCACGTTGGCCGCGGCCATGTTGGGAAGGATCATTGGGATGAAGAACGGCGACATTCGCATACCGCCCCTCCTGACGAGGATGCGAGCGTTGTCCTCTGTCGTCGGGAAGCCACCGTTTCCATTGCCCATCACCACCCCCATACGGCCGGCGTCCTGGGCGGACATGTCGATTTCTGAGTCCTCCAGAGCCACCGCTGCCGCGGCGACGGCCATCTGCGAAAACCTCGCCATACGCCGGTGCTCTCGCTTGTCCATGTACGTGCCCGGGTCGAACCCGGTGACCTCGCCGGAGATCCTCGAGGGATACTGCGATGCGTCGCAGAGCGTCATTGGACCGATGCCAGAACGCCCGTTCACCAGGTTGTCCCAGTATTCGTCGACCGACTCCCCGAGCGGCGTAATCGCACCCATTCCGGTTACGACGACCCTTGTGCTCGCGTTCTTCATCTGTTCACCCTCCTGAGTCCAGCCATGGAGACCGGAGGCTTCGGACTATCCGGTACTTACCGGCCGGTTGACCGGGCCCGCGAGGTTTTCGTAGATCTCCGGTTCAATGCCCTCGAGGCTCTCGAGGATCTCGGCCACGACTGCAAGTGAACCCGTACATAGTATAAGGTCTCCATCGTCGGCAATATCCAGCGAGAGCGCCAGACCCTCCGCGACAGTCTCTTCCTCCGCGACTACTTTCAAACCAAGGTCCCGGGCAGTGGCGGCGACCAGCCCTGTTCTCGACGACCTCGGATGTCTCGACTGTACAGCGACGGTCCGCGGCTGCAGCGACTCAAGGACTCGCAGCATTCCCTCGGCGCTGTGTCCCCCAAGGGCACCGAAGACGAGGACTACTCCTTCGGGGTCGAGGAGCCGTATAACGTTGTCGATCAGCCGGCCGACGGAGTACGGGTTGTGCGCTCCGTCGACGACGAGCGTCCGCCCGTCCCGATCGAATGTCTGAAACCGCCCGGGCCAGGAGACACGCCTGACCCCGCGTTCGATCGCCTCCTCCTGGATCGAGTATCCATGATCCGCCAGTACTTCTACGCTCGCCACCGCCGTCGCTATATTCTCAAGCTGATAATCGCCCAGAAGCGGCGTCCTCAGCCGGTACTCCGAGTTCGGACCTTGCAGCACCAGCTCCTGCCCAGTCAGATCGGAGTCCCCAGCCTCCCACGAGTACAGCTCAGAAGCGCTGACAAGGCGAGAGCCACGGTCCATGGTGGTTCGCTCGAAGACCTCTATCGCGTCGGTCTCTGCCTGCGGAGCGACCACGCAGGGCACACCGGCTTTGACGATACCAGCCTTTTCGGCAGCGATTCTTGCGATCGTGTTTCCCAGCGTCGCGACGTGGTCCAGGCTGATGGACGTGATGACGGAGACCTCCGGGGTGAGGATGTTGGTGGCATCGAGCCGGCCGCCAAGGCCCACCTCCATCACCTGGATATCGGCTTCGATGTCGCGAAAGTGTACAAGCGCCAGTGCGGTCATCATCTCGAAGAAGGTCACCCCACCGTACCCTCCATCCTCGCCGACTGACTCAACTGCGGGCCAGATCTTGGCTATAAGCGCTGCGTAGTCGTCCTTGGAGACGGGCTCCAGGCCCACGCGGACCCGCTCGCAGACGCTGTGGAGGTGTGGGGACGTGTAGAGCCCAACTCTGTACCCGGCCTCAGTCAGAATGGACGTGATCAGCGCGCACGTGCTGCCCTTCCCCTTGGTTCCGGCGACGTGGACCGTCGGGACGGCCTTGTCGACGCAATCAAGGCGTTCGACGAGCAGCCTCACTCGTTCGAGATGGAACTGCGAGTGGTCGGGGAAGTGCGACGATCGTTCGAAGTCAGCGAGGCCCATCGCCAGTTCGATGGCCTCGTCAAATGTCAGAGCGCAGAGTGGTCTGTCGGACTTGCGATGAATGGAAGGTTACTCACGCCTATATCGGGCACAACAACTGTAGCGCACCACCCTCGGGCGCGCCAACGTTCACATGCACTCGTCGAGGCGCTCCACCTCAGGGTAGAACGCAGGGCTGACACGGAGTGAGGGAAGACTTAGAAACTATCTCAAAATGGCTAGGCGCCACTGCCGACGAAACCACAGGAGGGCGCATGCGAGTTGCAGCACTCCAAGGTAGTTCGACGCCTTCTTGTCGTAGCGAACCAGAACGGCACGGCACTTGGAGAGCCATGCCAGCGTCCTTTCCTCAACCCACCGGCGCGCCGGATACCGCTTCTCGCCAGAGGCGTCTAGCTTCTCCTCACCGATGCGTCGGATGTGCTCCCGATAGCCGTGTCCGGCGTCAGCCCCACGGCCTGAAGGATTGTCATACCCTTTGTCCAGACATTCCCAGTCCACACCGCCCAACTCTTCGCACCCTTCCACCAGGGCTCCCCACATTCAGCGCAAGACACCCAACTCCACACACCGTTGAAAGGTGCGATGGATGGTGCTGTCGTCCCCAAGCTCTCTCGGTAATCGGTTCCATTGGCACCCGCTGCGCAGGCGGAAGATGATGCCGTTGAGCATCTGTCGGGGGTCAGCGCGCTTGCGACCCCTGGCCTTGGATGGGTCTTCCTCCAAGATGATAGGCTCGATCTGTTCCCAAAGCTCGTCCGATACTTCCCAGATGGTTCCTAACGTCTCCTGTTTCTCCATGCGGTTCCCCCCCCCGATGATTTTGGAGAAACCATACGAATCGTCGTAAAAACCGGTCAATGCATTTGTGGTTCAGGATTTTGACATAGTTTCTTAGTGTCGCTCCGGTGGAGACAAGTACCTGCGGTTCGGCGGGATCGAGCAACAGGAGGTACGTGATCCCCGCGACTAAGGACGATGATCCTTTGTCACCGGCGCTATGGCCTGATGACACCTATGCCATCCCCAATCTTTACGGTCACCCCGAACGGCTTCGACAGTCTCGCCACCCGATCCAGCGCCACGCGCATCGTCTTACCTTCCGCCAGAACCGGCCGGCCACGCTGAGATCTCGGTTTGCCGTGCCCCATATCGATCGGATGCAGGGTGATCCGGTTGAGGTCGCCTTTCCGGAACTCGCATCTCGCGACGACGCTGTTCCAGTAGGCGGCGTCCTTGGGGAACCCTCGTTTGTCGTTCTCGCTCCGCCGATCGTAGAAGTCCGCGGGTGTCGAGTCCGGCCCCAGCCCGACCGCCTCGTAGTTCAGTGACGGCTGCCATCGAACCGTATCGTTCTGGAAAATGAAGTTTCCCAAGCTGTAGAAGATGGGCTTGCCGTTGTAAAGCTCGATGCCGCGGGTCATGTGCGGTCCGTGACCAAGGAACGCATCCGCCCCGGCATCGATGCAGGTGTGGGCGAAGGTCTCGAGGAACTCGGGAGGATCATCGGTCGTTTCGCCGCTCTCGTGACAGTGGAACGACACTAACACCCAGTCAGCCATCCTGCGGGCATCCTCAATCCACTTCAGATTACCCTCCATATCCCGCCGGTTCGGCCGGGTGGACGTGTTGAACTCCTCGCCGAGAAGGAACCTGCGACCAAGAAAACCGACCTGAGCGTCGTTATCCTCCATTACCGTGCCCTTCGGCCTGAAACGCCTGAGGGCCGCGTTGCTCGCCTCGAGTCCAAGTTCTCGGTTGATCCGCCGCAGCGCGTCGAAAGATGCCCGGTCGACCGTGTACGTGACGGTGTGCCGCAGCGCGTTGAGCCCTGGTCTTCCTCTCAGATCGGGGCGCTGGTCCACCGCCCTGCCGGCGGCGGCGAAGGTCGACGACACTGAGACCAACGCGACCCGGCCCGCCACGGTGTCGACGTAGCCCGGAGCCCGGGCCTCACTGAGATTTCGACCAGTCCCAGCGTACGCCAGCCCGGCGTCCCGCAGGTGCCTGATGTTGGTCAGGACCCCACCCTCACCGTAGTCGTAGCTGTGGTTGTTAGCGGTGGAGACCAGGTTGATCCCAACCCACTGGAGCTCACCCAGATTCGCTGGATCGGAGCCCGTGAAGGTACCGCCGCCCATCCCCGGGGAATGCTCGAAATCGTGCATGAGCATCTCCAGGTTCGTGTAGCCGACGTCTGCCGTTCTGAAGAGATCGACGAGGGATAGGAATGCCCGTTCACGGAACACGGAGAGCCGGCGCGTGATCATGCTGTCACCGCTGGCAGCGAGCGTCAGGTTTCCCGACTCGGCCTCGTACAGCATGTCGAATCAGCCTCGACGGCGGGGGCCACGGGCCCGATGCCTATTCAGATCGGCTCGCGTACTCGGCCGCGAGGATGCCCATGACCACCGAGTCAGACCTAGACCCCTCGTGGGGGCGACTCTTCCGCAGCGTCCCCTCGTGTACGAATCCCAGGTTCTCGAAAAGCGTCCTGGCGCCCATGTTGTACTCAGGGATGTCCGCCCATACCCGGTAGAGGCCGTATTCGTTGAATGCGAGGTCGAGCGCGGCCCTGACGCCGGCGGTGCCGTATCCGTGCCGCCACATGTCCTTGCGACCAATCAGAATCGATAGCTGGGCATCTCCCAGCGCCTCGTCGACGCCGATGTGGACCTCACCGATGTGTTCACCGGAAGGTGTGTAGATAGACAGAGTCACGTGTTCGTCATCTCCAAGAGTCCGAGCGAACTCGTCATCTGGTGCGGTCTCGAGCTCATGCGGACGGTATCCGAGGTGCGCCGGCTCCCCATACGAGTATCGTCCAAACCAGCTATCGGCCACCTCGTCGTCCTCGAGCCACCGCCGAATTCTTGAGACGTCGTCCCGTGTGACTCGCCTGAGAGTGACCGCCTGACTATCGATCATCGAAGTTCTCCTAGTGCTCGGCATGGACCGTGGCACACACACGCCAGCCGGGCCCGATTGTGCGACTACTATTATCAGATTCCTGGGGATTTATCTACTTGGGCCTCTATGTTGCCTACACTCCGATCACACTGATAGATTCGGACGGAACGGAACCGTTACCCTCAACAAAGGAACGACACAGATGCCAATGCAGCAGGTGACAGATCAGGCTCAGGAGTATATGCGCTCTCACGGGATTGGGGGCTGGCTGGTGTATGATTACCGGGGATCGAACCCCATTTTCGCCGACACCGTCGGGCACGTTGGGCACGTAACCAGACCGGTCTGGCTGTGGATTCCCGCCGAGGGGCGGTCACAAATGCTCGTCAGCTTTGTAGATCAGAGCCGCTTCACCCACCTCGGACTCGACTCCACCCTCTTCGTCAACAGAGCCGACATGATCCATCAGCTCCGGCAGCGGCTCGGCGTCACCGGCCGCATCGCAATGGAGTACTCGCCTGACGGTGCCCTCCCCCGGGTCTCGAAAGTGGACGCGGGCACGCTCGAGATGGTCCGGGGCCTGGGCGTCGATGTGGTTTCGTCGGCGGACCTGCTGCAGTACGCGACCCAGAGGTGGGACAACTCTCAGCTGGAGTCACATAGATATGCGGCGGAGAAGCTCACCCAGATCGTCAAAGAGGCGTTCCGCCACATCGGCGATACGGTCGACACCGGCGTCACCGAGTTCGACGTTGCTGAGTTCATCAGGCACCGATTCCTGAACGAGGGGCTCATCGTCACGGACGGACCGGCCGTCGCGGTGAACGAGCACGCCTCGGACCCCCACTTCGACCCGACACCCGAGAATTCGGTTGCGATCAGGCGGGGAGACTGGGTGCTCATCGATCTATGGACCCGCCTCCCAGACGAGGACGCAATGTTCGGTGACATAACCTGGACCGCGTACGTCGGAGACGAGGTACCGGAAAAGCACCAGGAGGTCTTCGATATAGTCGTCGGGTCCCGCGACGCGGCTCTCGCGGCGATCGAGGACACGTTCTCGCGCGGACGAACCCCCCAGGGCTGGGAGCTGGATAAAGTCGCGCGCGACTACATCGAGGAACGAGGATACGGCGAGTTCTTCAATCACAGACTCGGCCACAGCCTCGGGAGAGAGGTCCACTCAAACGCGGTAAACTTGGACTCCTGGGAGACCTACGACACACGTCAGCTCATTCCAGGTATCGCGGTCACAATCGAACCGGGGATCTACATCCCCGAGTTCGGCGTGCGCTCGGAAATCGACGTGTTCATTTCCGAAGACGGCCCCGAAGTCACTAGCGAGATGCAGCGGGAAGTTGTCCTGATCGGGGCCTAGCTACATCAGTAGTCCGTCGATGGGAATCAGCCTCTGGTTGTAAGGGTCTACACCAAGAAAGGTCCCCTCTAGACTGTAAGAACCTAACAGTGGTCCCGCTTCTTGACCCCCGAAAATGACCCAAGTAATTGTCTCTCTACCTTCGACGTTGACCCACACCTGCGCCATGTCCAGCTCGGCCTGACTGCCGTCCGCGTACACAAACGTCCGCCGCGTAGTCGGAGCTACACCCAAGCCTTCCAGCGCCGATGCCGGCACGACAGATGTTGTCGCACAAGTATCGACGAGCGCGTCCAACTCAACAACATTCCGGCGTTGAAGATCTCCTGTCCGTATCGATACGGTAAATGTCCCCATATCACTGCACCTTACGATGTCTAGTATCGCACGCTCTGAGGGAATCGGCGAGCATCACTACGCTAAACCTGCACCTTCGATCTGGTTCACCGTCCTGGGCAGACGTGTCATGGAGAGTATGAGCGCACCGAGAATCACCATTCCACCTCCGTAGACGAACGAGGTGGACGTGTCCGACAGGTCGACGATTACGCCGGCGACCCACGGCGAGAACGCTCCGAAAAAGCTGGCGCCGTAGATCAGTGAGACGACAGTCGACTGCGCCTGACCTTGAGCGACGTCAATCGCCCCTGCGATATAGATCGTATGCAGCGAGTACAGAAACGCGCCCATCGCCAGCACGGTCAGAACCAGCGGCAGCCCTGGGCCAGCGAACTTCAGCGCGACGATCAGCAGCCCCAACGCGGCTGTGCAAGGTACCAGGACGATCTTTCGTCCAAACCTGTCCGACAGGTAGCCCATCAGTGGCTGAGCCACGATCCCGGTCACCTGCGCTCCTGCCATGAAAAGTCCGATGACGACCTCCCTGTACCCGAGATCCTCAAGCAGATACACGGGAAGGAAGGCCATGACCGCAGACTGCCCGACGCTCCTCAACGTCGTAACGAACACCAGCGCCAGCATCGCTCGCTCACGTAGAAGCCTGACAAGCGACCCGTAGTAGTCCGAGAGAGAACCGGTTCCAGTCGCGGCCGCGGGGATGTTCCGCATCATCAGATACACCGCTACGGCGAAGAACAACGCAGGTACGAGGCTCAGATGAAGGATCTCCCGCCAGTGGAACACGACCAGGTACGTGCCGCTGATCAGGCCCCCGGTGAGGACCGGGCCGACGACTTCGCCAACGCTTCCACCCGTGCCGTGCAGCGAAATCGCGAAGCCGCGGCGGTCCGGAAACTTTCGTGACAGCGATGCGATCGCCGGCGGGTGATATAGCGACGGACCGATCCCGACCAGGAGCATCACCGCCAGCAGCAACCAGTAGCTCGGCGCGCTTCCCAGGAGGAAGTAAGAGACTCCCATCATCCCCAAAGACAGCATCAGCATCAGCCCGGACCGGTTCGCGAATCTGTCACCGAGGTAACCGGCGATCATCGTGGTTGTACCGCTGGTTGCCCGCTGCGAGGTCGATAGTAGCCCGAACTGCGCCCCGGTCAGGCCCATGTCGTCCTTGATCACCGCGAGGAGAACCGACTGCAGTCCGGAGTTGTAGATATGCTTTACGGTGTGCCCAAGGACGACCGTGACCGCGAGCTGGACCCGACCTCTCCTGACTTCAGATGACGCGCGAAACGCCGCCATTTAGCTACCGACCCCCGGCAATTACGCACAAACGGCGACGTTTCGGCCTATGCCCAAGCTCCCACCGGACGCTACTCACCGCAGCATCCGATACGGTGCCGATTTTGAGCGACCCAGCGATACGCAGGAACGCCGATCAACCGCGCACCGGGAATAAACAGCAGCAGTCCGAATGGCACTAGTGCCGGAAGCTGCAGCAGCGTCCTCCGGATCGCGTGGAATCCCTCGCAAATTGCCCCAGACTCGTGGACGATGTATGCGGACCGTTGGAGATCGTCCCACGACACGCCGCCGGGAGGACTATCCATGCTCTGGGAGGCCCGGAACTCGATCCGGCGCATCCAGTCGAACTTTCTCAGGCATCGGACAGACAACGTGCATACTGTGCAGTTTCCATCGTAGACGAATATCCACGGGCGCTTGGTCACTGGTGTCTCCGCCCCTCGTACGGATGCGCCGCGTCCATCGGCTCGCCCTCCGCGTATCGGGTCAGCCGGAACTCGTGGACCGGGCGGTCCCTGCTCTCGCCGTGCATCACGAACTCGGCGACCATCCGGCCGACCACCGCCGACAGCTTGAAACCATGACCACTGAATCCAACCGCCCAGTACAGGCCATCTACAAGTTGAGACCTATCGAGAAGCCATCCCAAAATGATTGAAGAGTGATCATCGAAAACCTATCAGTCCGATGGTGCCAGCGTTGATGGTATGAGTTGGGCGCCATTTGGGGTCTCAGACATGACCGGGTTATTGACGCATGAGCAGTGGGATTTGTGAGGCCGCTGTTGCCGAAGCGGGGGAATCAAGGACGACCGAGAGCAGATGATAGACAGACGTTCAACAGAATCCTATGGGTTCTGCGCACTGGAGCGCAATGGGACGACCTCCCCGCTGAGTTCGGGAGCAGTTCCATTTGCCATCGGCGCCTGCCGCAGTGGCAGACCATAGGCGCATGGGAGCGCATCTGGACAACTTTCCAGGGTACGCTGGACGAGGTTGGCTAGCTGGACTGGAATCAAGCCTTCATCGATGCCACCTTCGTTTCTGCAAAAGGGGGCGAACCTGTAGGATTGATCCGCAGGGGCAACGGGGACCAAGCTGATGATGGTCGTCGACAGCGCAGGAATCCCGATGGGAACGATGATCGACAGTGCTCAGAGGGCTGAGGTATATCTGGCCGAGTCTGTGCTGGAGACTTTGCAAGTGCCTCGTGCCCGAGGGCGCCCGAAGAAACGACGACGGTGTCTGGTTGCAGACAGGGCCTATGACCCCGATCCCTTCAGACGAAGGCTCCTCAAACGAGGCGTACAACCCGTCGTCTACAGACAACGAAGTTCGCGATCCAGGAGCGTCCCAAACCAGATCTGAGGATGTGTCGCAACCGGTGGGCGGTCGAGCGTACCTTGGCTTGTTCGGAACAGTTCCGAAGACTTGTGGTCGGATGGGAGCGCGACCATCACAACTATCTCGCACTCGTACTGATCGCCTGCGTCATTTTCTCGTTAAACATGATCCTGGGATAGCTTCTAGTTGCGGTTGCGGGCAGTCTGCTTGTGTTGGCAGTAGTCGAGCCCCTATTGAATGTTTTGGTTTGCGGACTTTCTGACGCGACTAGCGCAGATCGCGCTAGCAGTCCACAACTTGTGTCGCGCCTGACTCGTCTTCCATATCCAACCGCTGCAAACTTCCAGAGGTATGATAGCATGAACGTGCACGGCCGCTGGAGTACAGATTTCCCTCGAACCACATGACATGACAGTCCACAATGGTAATCGTTCGGGCTCTTAAGCAAATCTATTGGAACTTGCCCAAGTCGGTCATCGACTGGGTTGAGGACGTCAGAAACGCGCTACCTTTGGGAGCGAGCTTACGCATCCGACCCGTTTGGTCACCCAACGAAGGGGTCTTTCAACTAACCGACGCGGCAGGGAAGACCATATATGTTTGTCGGTCCTGGCACCGGCGATTGTACTACAGGGGAATCATGCGCAGGATAAACTACCTTGCGAACATATACGGGTTGGACAGAATCGACGTGACGCCTAATGGAGTCTTCATTGATTGTGGAGCCAACATTGGTGAATTAGGTATCTGGGCCAGAGCACATGGTCTCGACTATGTCGCCTTCGAGCCTGAGCTGCCCGAAGCGATTTGTTGCGACTTGAACAACTTCGACGGTAACTCTGAGACTCGACGCTCGGCGCTGTGGAAAGAATCAACCACAATACGTTTCTATTCCAGTCCGGAGACTGCGGACAGCTCCATCATCGAGGTGGCCGGTGAGTTCTGTCGTGTTGAAGTCGATGCTGTTACGCTGGACAGTGCTCTGGATGCGTCTCAGTTGTCCAATGTACAAGGCACAGTAATCTTCAAATTGGAAGCAGAAGGTGCTGAACCGGAAGTGCTGGAAGGTGCCACCAAAACGCTAACTGAGGTAGACTGGGTCGCCATTGACTGTGGCTACGAGCGCGGGCCCAATAAGGAGCACACAGTCGTGGAGACCAACACTTTCATGTACGATCAGGGCTTTCGTCTGTGCTATGCGGAGCTTAATAGCCGTCGCATTACAGCGTTATACAGGAACACTAAAGATCGGCTTCGAAGTGACTCAGACTAACCACGCCCAACGACGCCTCCTTCTCTCCGTTAGCCGTCGGCTGCAAGTCTAGGGAAGTAGCCTCAATAGGTGTGTCAATAGACAGGCAGCGTAACCTATCTCTGGTTGCAAGTCTTGCTAGGGTTCGAGAAATTAGAGAGACCGCATAGAACGAAGTCAGCCCTTCATAGAGGCCCTCATTCAACACTCGAAAGGGAATAATTGTGGGAGTGTACGAGAGGCACGGCGATTGTCCTGATCCAAGAAGTGCCCGAACAGGGGGAGACGGACTCTCGGGGAAGTACGAATTCGGCGCGACGTTCAGAGGAGGACAAGTGTATTGGTTTCTAGAGCGTGTATGTTCCATCCTAGTGTACGAAGCTCTCGTCAGGGACATTCGAGCTGAGACGATCCGGGATGCGCGCCACACAGAAGAGCGTTTCATAAGCAGATTGTTGCCATTGTTCAGTCGTAGGAAGCGGCAGGTTTCAGACCTCGTTCCTGAACTGTGCCCGCAAGATGTTGCAGACAGAGATTTCGACTTGGCCCCGAGTGTTTTGCAGGGAGAGAAGCTTAGGTGCAGGGGAGCACGGTCGCCCGGCTAACACACAAGTGAAAGGTTGATCGTTGGACGGGCTCACGAGATTGTTGATCGAGTGGTAGGGCAGACCCCTAGACGATCTGGAAACGGTGTATATGTGGGTGGACGGAGTTCACGTAAGAGTTGGATTGGTGCGGCAGCAGATTTTAGTGCACGTTGGACTGAGGGATAGAACAAAGCAGGTTCTGAACACCGCGGTCGGCTTTAGGGAACCCGAAGAAAGTTGGTCAGAGGTGTTCCGAAACCTGTGAAGAGACGAGGATTAAACTCTCCGTAACAGAAAGTCTGAAACAGACATTTCAGTATGTGCTGAGCACGTCGCATAGTCTACTCCATTGCGTCTGAGTCCGTCGTGGAGGATCAATTCTCCCTTGGGCGCACTTAGGCTTCGTTCGGATGCAGCCATAGGTGACTGGAGAGTTGACCGGGTGATTCCGGTGATCGGTAAGATGTTCCTAGTCTCCCAGAGCCGCTTCAAGCCACTCAATGCAGTGGAGTTGATGTCGGACGTGCCCATCGGAGTTGAGCATGCCGCGAGAATCCCTATCAACGCGAAGGTAGAGATTATCGCCGCGCGACCAGAGACCGGAGACTAGGCGCCGAAGTACCCGAAGCGTCTGCGGTTCCTGGCGACCCAACGATACACGGGAATACCGATCGTCCCTACCCCCGGGATTGAGAGCAACAACCCAAACGTCGCCAATACGGGTAGCTGCAGCAGCGTCTTCCTAATCGCGTGGAACCCCTTGAGGGTGGTGCCGCACTCGTGGATGAGGTACGGGGATCGATCGCGGTCGGTCCAAGACGTATGAGTCGGGGGATGCTCCAAGTGCTGGGATGCGGTGAAGTCAACTCTGTTCCTCCAGTCCACCCTGCGGAGCAGTCCGACCGAAGACTTGCAGAAGCGTCAGTTTCCATCGTAGACGAACATCCACGGGCGCTCGGTCACTGGTGTCTCCGCCCCTCGTACGGATGCGCCGCGTCCATCGGCTCGCCCTCCGCGTATCGGGTCAGCCGGAACTCGTGGACCGGGTGGTCCCTGCTCTCGCCGTGCATCACGAACTCGGCGACCATCCGGCCGACCACCGGCGACAGCTTGAAACCATGACCACTGAATCCAACCGCCCAGTACAGGCCATCTACAAGTTGAGACCTGTCGAGGACCGGGTTGCCGTCAGGGGTCATGTCATACAGTGATCCGTAGCCGCCTCGGCAGGTTGCAGCGGCAAAGTCCGGGAACCGGTGCTTGGCACGGTCCCAAAACCTGGTGATCGTATCGTGGTCGGCATTGAGCCCGAACGAGTCCGGATTCGCGATCTCCGTCAGATCGTCCCACGCCTCTCCGCCAACGAGCGTGCTAAGGCCGGCGTCGACCCGGAAGTAGGCGCCCGAAGTGTAATCGATCACGTTCACGGTCAGCCCGTCTAGAGACGGCGGACGACGTAGGTGGACCATCTGTACCCGGATCGGTGTGACCGGAAGCGTTTCTCCAAGCGGGGCCGCGAGCTTGTTAGACCAGGGGCCTGTCGCGGCGATCGCGGTTTCGGTCTCGACCAGGCCCGTCGTCGTATGTACGCCAGCGAGCCTCCCGGAGCGGATCTGAAGGCCGGTCACCTCGGTGCCCGTCATCAGCTCCGCGCCCTGACGATGGGCGGCGTCTGCGTAGGCGTATGTTGTTGCAACCGGGTCGGCATACCCCGATTCCGGCTCGTACACGCCAAGCGCAACGTCGTCAGTCCTGATCCCGGACACGAGACACGTGATCTCCGGCGGCGTAATCGTGTGAATGTTTACACCCAGCTCGCGGTTCATCGCCACGTTCGCCTCCACGGCGTCTCTGTGATCCTCCGGGAAGAGCAGCACGCGGCCGGTCTCAGTGAAGCGCGCATCGCCGCCAACGGCGTCCTCGAAGTTGTGGAAGATGTGGCTGGCCTCCGAGGCCATCCTGACGAGCGTGGGATGGAGATAGTGTTCGCGGATCATCGCCCCGGATCGGCCGGTCGCGCCTCCAGCTAGGGGTCCTTTCTCGATGAGCAACACGCGCCCGGCACCGAGACGCGCGAGATGCATCGCAATGCTGGCGCCGTTCGCGCCCCCACCGATCACGACCACGTCCGCCGAACTAGCCGCCATACTCAGACCCCCAAGGGTACATTGTGAACCTGCCGGATTATATTCGCCAACTTAGCGGACGCGCAAAGGCCGTACTGCCTCGTCGCGGACGGCACACCACGCTCCAGACAACGACGTTCTCAGCCCTTCGTCGTCTTCTGTACTGCCGCGAATCCAGCCATTGAGATACAATCCCGAAAACCTCATGGCTCAACAGGACTACCCGAAATGCAGAAGCTCGACTCCGAAGACGTACATCGACTCGCGGGCCAGGTTGGGCTCAGCCTGGACGTGGCTCGGGCCAGGATGATCGCGTCCCGGCTCTCCGGCATCATCGAGGAGATGAACGAGATCCCCGAGGAGAAGCTGGCCTCCGTCGAGTCCCATCATCGATTCAGGCTCGAGCCCAAGTGAGCGCGTCCGACCTCCATCACCTGACCATCTCCGCCGCCGCCGCCGCGATCCGTGCGAGGCGCATCTCGCCGATCGAGCTCACGGAGGCGTACCTCGATCGAATCGAGAGACTGAATCCAAAGCTCGGCGCCTATATCACGGTCATGGCGAAATCCGCATTGGCGGACGCGGCCAGAGCAGAGAACGAGATCGCTTCCGGAGACTACCGGGGTCCACTGCACGGGGTCCCCGTCGCGGTGAAGGACATCATCTACACGAAGGACGTCCTGACCTCTGCCGGATCCCGCATACTTGCCGACCACGTGCCGAGCTACGACTCGACGATCATCGAGCGGCTTCGGGACGCCGGATCCGTTGTGCTGGGAAAGCTGAATCTGAGCGAGTTCGCCATCGGAGGCACGATCGATCACCCGTACGGGACGCCGCGGAACCCGTGGGACACCGGTCGTTCCGCCGGCGGTTCCAGCAGCGGCTCTGCCGTCGCCGTCGCTGGAGGGCTCTGCGCCGGATCGCTCGGTTCCGACACTGGCGGGTCTATCCGGGGTCCGAGCGCGTTCTGCGGCATCGTCGGGCTCCGTCCCACGTATGGCAGGGTCACGCGGCACGGTGTTGTCCCAATGAGCTGGAGCCTGGATACGATAGGCCCGATGACTCGCACGGTCGAGGACTGCGCGATCATGCTGCAGGCGATCGCGGGCCGCGACGATCGCGACGTGACATCGAGTGACGCGCGCGTCCCGGACTACCTCGGGGCTCTGCACGACGCGCCCGACCAACTCCGGATCGCCGTGCCAAGGGAGGCCTTCCAGTTCGAGGGGTTGCAGGACGTGGTCTGCTCGGGGGTGCTGGCCGCCGTAGACCACTTCGCGGAGCTCGGCGCCGGAGTTGACGACGTCAGCCTGCCGGTGTCCGCACACAGTGGCGCAGTGTTTCTCGCCACAGCCGACGTCGACGCGGCCGCCTTCCACAACGACTGGCTTCGTACGCGCGGCGAGCTGTACGATTGGAACACGCGAACCAGGCTCGAGTCCGCGTCCCTCACGCCCGCGCCGACCTATCTCAAAGCGCTTCGCGCGAGGACCCTGATCGAGAACGAGATGTCCGAGACGCTCAAAGACCACGACGTCGTCGTCATGCCATCCTCGCCGACTCTAGCTCCACTGATCTCGCAGTCCACAGGATCGCCTGGAGGCTACTACCAGGGCCAGCTCGATCTCGGCCGCAGGCGCCTCACAAGCCCGGCTGCGCTCGCCGGCCTCCCTGCAATCTCCGTTCCGTGCGGACTGTCGGGGTCCGGCCTGCCGATCGGCGTCCAGATCGTCGGCCGGCCGTTCTCGGAGGCGCACCTGCTGCGTGTCGCTCACTACTACGAGCAGACTGCCGGGTTTCGCGATCTGCGGCCGCCCAATCTGTAATCACCCTCCTCCCCACCCTGATGCGGGCAGCCCTCACTCCTCACTCCTCTTTCCTCTTTCCTCACTTCTCTTTCCTATCTCCTCTCCTCTCTCCTCAACAAAAACCTTTACCCGCAAATCTCCGACGCGGTAATCTGTAGAGTAGCGGGGTGTAGCGCAGCGGTAGCGCGCCTGTTTTGGGAATAGACGAACCTTGACAGAGCGACGCCGTGAGCAGGCGGTGGTAGGTTTGTGAGACCCTTCCCAGGCACTCGCCCTGCCGATGGTCGGAGTCAATTGGGGCCATATGGTGGCGGCAAAATGGCGGCAGGAAGCTAGACGCGTTCCGACTGCTGTTTCTTCCGCCGTGCGGCCCTCCGCTTCTTCGTCACGGCCCCTCGGATTGATCCCCGTCTGGCCGATCGACGCCTGAGCTTGTCGTCGGGGATCTCGTTCAGGAATTCGCGCGTCCCGCCGCAGTGTTTGCAGGTGCTGACGCCCATTGATCCCGTCGGCAGCGCTAGGAGCCAATGGTGCGTATGGCCCTGAACACATTTGTGCGTGGTCATCTCCACCACCAGATTCGTACTTCGCCATCGGCACCATCGCCGCCGGGTGCTCGGGTTCCAGAACCGAAGCTTCCCCCGCGACGAGCTCCTCCCCCGCCTCCGCCGCCTCCGGGTGCTCCGCCGTCTCCACCGGCTCCACCGGCGCTCGTGGTGTTCGTGTTCAATGTGTCGTATCCGGACCCACCTCCACCGCCTCCGCCACTTTCACCGGTCGGGGAATCGTCACCGTTTCCACCGCGGTTACCGTCGTCATAAACCGAGGTTGCGCCGGCTCCGCCGGTACCACCGGACACAGTGGGGTTTTGGCCTCCCCCACCGTTGCTGCCAGGGTTGCTGTCCTGAGTGTCGGAGCTCCTCCACGGGAGATGTCCGCCGGTCCCGCCACTTCCTGCAGCCGCACCGCTTGCGTCCGCGGATGACAGATACCAGTCGTCCCCTTCGTTTCCGAAGCTCGATGACCCACCTTGGCCAGGCCCGGTGCCATCGCTGGCCTCCCCAGCGCCCCCTGCACCTACTAACAATCCGATGCTTGACGGACCTTCGCCGCCAACGCGTGGGGTCCCGCTGATGTCCACCGGCGAGGTGGACCATGCACGACCGCCACCGCTGCCACCACTACCACCTGTGGCGCTTGAGCTCGACTCACCCCTGCGCCCACCGGACCCGCCGCCAACCGCTTCAACGTAGATCAATCTCGCCCCAGCAGGAACAGTCCAAGTGTGTGTGCCGGCGGTCGTGTACCTCACAAGCGTCGCCCCGTGTGTAGCCTTCGCGACCCGGTCGGTCAGCGCCGGCGTCATGTACCTCGATGTATCGGTTCCCGCATCGGCTTCGGCCTGTGTCGCCTTCTCGACCAGGCCAGCCCTACTCTCCGTGGCCGTCCGCGACGCCAGTCCCGCCGGCGTCACTGCCCGAGTGGCATCGGTGCCCGTTTGAGTCTCAGCGTTCGTTGCGAGCTCAACTTTACCCTTGGCTGTTGTCGAGGCATCGGGTGCCACTTCTACGTCGACGCGCCGCTTAACCAGCGCGGGCGTCATGAATCGTTCCGTATCGGTGCCAGCATCCGCCTCAGACTCGGTCGCAGCCTCCACGAGACCCTTGACTGTAGTTGAGGCATTGGGGATAGCGTCGATGGTGCCATCTGTCGAAGCGATCAAAGGCTTCCAGTCGTCCTCACCGCTGTCGGTGGTTGGGTCCACGTTGGAGTTGTCGCGCACGGAGACATAGAGTCGATTGTCGGAGCCGACGACGTAGGCGGGGTGGACGTATGAGACTGAAGAGTCCCAGTCCAGTAATCCGCGTGTGTTCAGCTCCACGCCCTGCGCGGAAAGCTCGCGAAGAATCTCGTTCAAATGCTCCCGTTTCGGAAGCTTTCCTCCGGGTTGCGAGTAGGTGGCGTCCCAGCCGGTGGATCGGTTTACTCCTCCGTCCTCGGGATCCTGAACGTCGCCGGAGGCGGCCCACTTCTCTAACTTCAGTGCGTCTGTGTCTCTAGCCATTACTCGCTCCTGAAACTGATGTCATCCCAATAGACGACGTGTGCGTCCTGCCGATCAGAGATTTCCAGTGCCAGCCTAACAATGTCGCAATCGTTGATGGGCATGTCCCTAGTCACGTCGAGTTGTTCCCAGGTGTCGAATGCAGATGGATTGCCGCTCGTGACGCTATCCCAGGTGATATTGCCCTGCGCGTCTTCGTCCCCACAGGCCAGGTCGAGATATACGTCGGACAGCTCCAGATCGTCACTCGTGCCTGAATCGACATAGACCCAGGCGGAGAATTTGATCTGATCGAGCTGCACGAGGTCCTGATAGCGCAGGTCGTCGCAGACTTGGACGCTCGCAGCGTCGGTTGCGCTGGTGTCCTGCTCGACCACGATCTTCCAGCTGTAGTCGCCTGCGCGAGCCTGCTCGTCGCTCTGTTCGTAGGTGTCCACGTTGACCTGGCTGGCAGTCTGGCCATATACGACGGGAGATTCGTCACTCTCGCAGTCGCCGCCCACCATGTACTCCCAGGACTGAGACAGGGAGACAGCTGCCGGGGCAGGCGGCCAACCTCCGGCCGGATTTAGCGTCGCGAGGAGGTTGATGGAGTCGGGACGCTGGAAAGCCGTTCGGACCGTCGCTGTCATATCGCCGTTGTCGTTGTACACCGTGCCGGGAAAGACGCGGCTGGCCGCGCTTTCGAGTCGGGGCACTGTGCCATCGGCAAGTAGAAGCTCCGAGCGCATCTGCAGCAGACTGCGATAGTACGCGTCACCCACTGGCACACGTGGTGACAGCGCCTCGACGACCGTGGCGAACAGCCCCTGATCAAAGCCTACCCCTCCACTCCCGTCGAATCCGAAGAAGGCGAAGTTCCCCAGGTCTGTGGCAGGACGTGGCAGCCCCATCCGTTCTCCGATGCCGTCCAGCCAAACGCCATCTGCTGTCTCTATGCGGAGCCGAGCTTCCAGGTCTGAGAGGGGCTTGACCAGGTGGTCGTCGATCACACCCAGCAGCGCTTCCGTTAGAACGCGCATACGCGGCGCCTGGCGCCACTGCTGGATCAGCAACTCGGCGTTGGCGGCGGTGTCGATCCGATTCGCGAGGTTGCTCATGACGTCGTGATGATGATGTCGCCGGTCTCGACGGTCAGGCGTTCGGTCAGCTCGAGGTCCGACGGGCTGGTGACAGACCCCTGAACCGTGTCGGCGGTGTCCAGACCCAGCTCGTCCGCGGTATCCCCGGTCACAGCCCCGGTGACTGTGATGGGATCGCCATCTTCATCGAGCGGGATCGTGATTACGAACGCCCCGTCCACGTAGGCCACCTCGACCTGATCGAGGTCTGTCTCCGAGGTGCCTCGTAGGCCGGTCTGGAGCGTGGAAGCCACGCCGTCGTAGTCGGTGACGGCGGAGAAGTCCAGGCTGGTCAACGTCTGTCCTGAGAAGGTGACGGTCCCGTTCGTGATTGCGTCAACGCCATTGACGATCGTGGCGGTGTCCAGGCCCAACTCGTCGGACTCGCTTCCGGTGAACGCGGCGCTGACGCTGGTCGCCGCTCCGTTGCTGTCTAGGGGGATCACAACGACAAATGCTGAGATGGCGGACACGTACGAGACCTCGACATCGGTTAACCCGGAGGCGTTGGTAGCACGCAGGCCGGACTGCAACGTGCTCGATACATCGTCCAGGCTGTTGTCGCCAGAGAAGTCGAGTCCTGAAACCGTCTGTCCCAGGAATGTAACGGTCCCGTTGGTGATGCCTTGAAGAGTCGTAAGGGAGGCTACGGTTCCTGTCCCTGTGACCTCGGTGGAACGACCTCTGAAGCTGTCCAACGAAGCCACCGTGCCCGTTCCGGTGATGACGGTACCGGCCTTTCGTCCAACCCCCAGGCTTGGCACCGTGTGCCCCGGAACTGAGAGTATGGCGGCGAGCAGGCGCTGCGTCTCCAAGGGCTGCGCAAGGATCAACCCATCCACGTGCGCCACGACCCGCTGGATGATCCGGCTCGTCCCGTCCGATGGGAAGTCCCTGTCGAGGGTCAGCGTCATGGTGACCTTAATGGGGACTGCATTGACGCGCGAGAAGGCGATCGGCACGGTCCAGCCTCCGTCGTGGGCCACGTCGACGCTGGTGTCACCGCTGGTTCCGGTGCCTGCCGGCTTCGACCGTGCAATGGCTGCTGCCACATCCGCGTCGGTCCCTCCGTCCACCATGACACAAACCGAGTGCGCCCCGATCACCTTGCCGAGCTCGGTCACATCGGCGTCGGTGGCGTTCTCGCGGATTAGCGCATCGGTCACGTCTTCAACGTCCAGCACCGCCGCCAGAATCGCTTCCGTAGAGCCGCGAGCGTTGCGCATGGTCAGACGCCCGTACCGGGCTCGGTACTCGTCGTCTGACTCGCCCTCAAGACGTGGGATGCCCAGAAGAGAGCCGAGGTCGTCGAGCTGGATTCCCAGCGCCCGGTTGCGTGATGCGCCATTTGCCACCGCCACCAGTGCCTCGTCCACCTCGGTGAGCGTCAGTGCGAGCGTCCCGATCAGTTGTCCCTGCGGAGTCTCGGGCGCCAAGTCCAAGTCAGACCCGATCGCTGTACGGAATGCCGTCTCCAGAGCGTCTATGTAGCCCTGGAGGGTCGTCGGCTCTATGCCCTCTGCCGTGACTCGCGCCATGCCTACACCGCCTCTTCGACGGTCACAACACCGTCGTCTGTCTCAATCGTCATTACTAGCTGCAGCCGGCGTGTGGTCTTGTCGAGGTCGGCTGACTCCACCGTGACTGCGATCACTCCCTCGACCGCTAGGGTCTCTGTCGCGACGATCTGCGCGAAGAGCTGTATGTGGTCTCCGCCACCGCCGGCCAAACGTTCGAGGTACGGGATCCCGGCCTCGGCGTCCAGGAACCACTCTCCCAGGGTGAACCGCAGGCGTTGCGCGACACGTTGCCGGACAGCCTCCAGGCCGTCCACGACCTCGAAGCCGACAAGATCGTCCAAAGCGGACACGGTCCGCGTCACGTTACGCTCATCGGAGCCTCGGACGAGCCGAACTGCTTGAAGGTCATGTCTTCCGCCTCGATCGCGACCACGCCAGGAGTCCGCAGGCTGATGCCGGCGTCGGATACGTCGATACGATGCTCCGTATCATCGTGTACGAATCCCGGGATCGCGATCGCGTCCTTCTCTGAGAAGAATCCTTCGAGGTCAGGCGACGCGACGTCCAGCGTTCGTTTCCACTCCGACAGACCACGCCGGGCGTATACGAGGAGAACGCTGTCTCCTGGCTCCAGCGGCCAGGTCATGGAGAATCCGCCGCCCGTGGGGAACACGACCGGCACGTCGGCGACCGACGCACGTTCAATCTCTCTTCCGTCGGTTGTGGTCACAGACAGCGCGGCCTGGACGGTCGCTCGCCTGGATTCTGGGTCGTAGGACCGGACTATGCCCGGCATACAGGTGTAGATGTCCTTGAGCCCTTGACGGAGTGCGAACCGCAGCGCAGTGGCGAGGTTCGAGTAGTCGTGGTCTGGGTTCATGTTGGTCATGAACCGATGCTATCAAACGGAGGTGTGGAGCCTCGGAGTCTGACGGTGGGAGCGGGATTCTTAGGTATGTCCCACCGGTATCTCGGGTCGACCTGCCAACACAGTCCCTTCTACGGAGCCGGGCTCGGTAAGCGATTTCGCTTCGATCTCGGTCACGAACTCACCACCCCAGTTGTCTCCACGGTGGACGATCGAGACGACCTTGAAGCGGCCGTTGAGTCGGAGGCTGTGGAGCTCGACTGTCTGATCGAGTTGTAATGCTCCATTGAGAGCCAACTTGACACGCACGCCTGTGTCAGTCAGGGCGGGCGATCCGATCATTCCGGTCCGCTCCGAGACATCGAACACGCCGCCGGCCAACGGCTGGTCAGACCCCGCAATGTGGACCGTCCCGGCAATCTCGTATGCGGTGAGGCCTCGGGGTTCGAGCAGGTCCCTCAGCGCAGCCATGCCCGCCCCGGTACGTGAGTAGCCGTCGGTGAGCTGCACGTAGTCGGGGATCGCGTCCAACGGTCCCACCGCCATCCCCATCGCCTCTATGATCTGGCGCACGACCTCCCTCAGTCGCACCGGCCCAGGGATCTCGACTCTGATGGTGGACGACGTCTGACGGTCGGAACCGCCGATCACGATGGTCGTCACCCGGTCGACTCCGGTGTCCTCGTGAAGCACACGCCGTATATCGCCCGACGCGACCGGCTCGGATGCGCGGACGTCTCGGATGTCACCATATCCAGCGCGTACTTCCACGAGCTGTCCAGGGTCACCGATCAACGACGCCGACTCCCTTCGGAGGTTATATATCTTGACCGTCGAGGGCGAGGCTGTCGGCTGCAACTCGGACCGAAGCTCAAACTCGATCCGTAGGCCCTCGATGGCGAGAAGACCGTGACGCACATTGAGTCCCTGCCCGGTCAACGGGCCAAGCACGTCCACGCGTACCTGGCGCAGGTACTGCCGCGTCACATTGGCCATGGCATGGCCTCGGTCTCGCTGGCGTCCAGATAGACGAGCAGGTGAGTCTCACCCCATGCGTCGCGCCCTACTGCGTCCACGCCCGGCTTGACGGGCACAGCCAAGAGCTCTCCTTCAAAGCCCTCTACGCGATCGAGAAGACGCCTGCCGTGGCTGACCTGCCGACCGAGGGCGAGCGGTTCGTCCTCTCGACTCCACACCGAGACGTACCACGCTTCAGAGAGGGGCTGCCACCAGGTGCGCAACTGCACCGGCTGACCTCCGAGGGTCACTCGCATGACCTGTCTGGCATCCTGCGTGAGCGGTATCGTCTGCATCAGAACCTAATGAAAGCCGGAGGTGGCGGAAGGTTGGCCGCTCGCCCCAAAGCGGCGATGGTCCGTTTCCATAGTGCGCCTTCCGACTCCGGAGCGTCGCCCGGGAGGCCAGCCGCTATCTCTTCCGTAATCTCGGCCAAGATGTCCTGGATCTGCGCCGTCGACAGCGCTTGTACCCTGCCCCGAGGCACTTCCTCGACTCTGTCCACCGCTGGGCCGACAACCACGCGACCCAAGGCTGGAGCCACGTCACGGAACAGCACCTCCTCGAGCTCGAGGTCGAACCGAAGAGCTCGCCCGGTGGTACGGTCCACAGGCGCTGTCGCCGAGGTGATCAGCATGGACTGGTACACAGCCAGGGTGGTCACGACCGTCACCGGCTCGCGCTCCTGCATCAGCGCGTAGACCTGACGCCAGGCTGCGGCCCCGCGAGAGGGGTGGGCCGGGGTGTCACCCAGGTCCACGGACGGGAGCAGGTCGGACACCCAGCCCTCCAGCTTCAGCGTGCGAGGCTCGACGACGGCATGGTCGGTGAGTAGAAGCCCAGACGTCTCGACTGGATACGTCGTCTTGGTGAGCTTGATTTTGTGCTCTTCAGACAGGAATCCATCGACGATGCCGCCGAGAGGCAGCACGTCTGGCTTGCCCGGTGTGGCGGGCCGACCTGGGAGGATTGCGAAGCCAGACCCGACGATGGGCCGCCCTAGTGTGAAGAGGCCCATGACTATCGCTCCGAAGTGTCGAACTCGTAGGCGACGTTTCTTATCTGATCGTCGATCTCTTGGGTGATGGTTTGAGCGATCTCCCGGGCGTTCGTCGCCTCAGTCTGGATGTTGATCGGCCCGTTGATTGTCACGGACGCGGTCCGGTTCACCACGGATGAGTTACTAACAGCGCTAGCACCGGCGGGAGCCACTGGGAGGGGCATTGTTGGCGCGGTGAACAGTTCCGCCATCCGACGGAGCGGTATCACGGCCTCGGGACCGGCGCCTTCGCCCAGCAGACTGAGCGTGGGTCTGGTGACGATGCCACCCTCCGCAAGACCGAGCATCTCCCCAGCCTTGCCCGCGACATCCAGCGCGACGCCGAGCCCGGGTATACGGCGAATCTCGTCTTCGATCAGGTCGGGAATAGCGCGAACTGCGTCCAAAACACGTCCGGGTAGCTCGCGGACGAACGCGATGATGGCGTCGATCCAGCCCTTGACGGTGTCGGTGACGCGCGCCCACACGTCTCCCACAATCTCGACGATTTGACCCCAGTTACGGGCGATCAGGATCGGCAGCCCGGCCACTGGGAAGAGGATCGCGAGCGCCTTGTCCCAGTGTTCGCGGAACATAGCGACGACCGAGTCCCATATGCCGCGCACCACCCCGACGATCTGCTCCCAGTTACGGGCGATCAGCAGCGGCAGCCCGATGAACGGCATTGCCACCGAGAGCGCGACCAAGACGTAGTTGCCGAACCGGTCGAAGAACCCCTTGATGTGGCCCCACGCGGTCTGCATGGCGCCGACAACTGAGTCCCACACGTCCAGCACGACGCGTTTGACCGTATGCCAGTGCATTACAAGGAGGACCAGGGCAGCGATCAGTGCCGCAATACCGAGCACGATCAGCCCGACGGGATTCGCCGCCACGGCGACGTTGAATGCCCACGTAGCCGCAGTCGCCACGCCGGTTGCTGCCGCGCCCAGTAGCTGTGCCACTCTTGCGAGACTCAGGCTCGCGATGAAGCCCTGCACGTTGATCGCGGCAAGTCTGAGCGATAGGACGAAATTGGAATTCCACAGGGTTGCGAGACTCAGACTGGTTACGTATCCCTGTGCGTTGATTGCCGCGAGCCGGAGAGCGACTACGAAGTTGGAGTTTGCCGCCGCCGCCAACCAGGTCTGGACCGCCAACAATCCCATCTGGATACGAGTTAGGATCAACGCATTGCGCCAGAGCCACACCGCTCCACGGGCTACCTTGACCAGTACCACAAAGCCGCTAAGCGCGAATGTCATGACCTTGAGTGCTGCTCCAACGGCGAGCAGGATCGGGCCCGATGCCAGGACAACAGCCATCGTGGTCTTGAGCCAGCCTTCGGACTTCTGGAGCCATACCATTAGGCTTCGTACGGCTTCGACAGCGGTCGCGATCCAACGGGTTAGACCGGCCTCACCGAGTTCCAGTTGCAGTCCCTCAAGTGCGGACCGGAAGTTGTTGAGTGCGCCGACGATGCCCTTCTGCTGTATGCTCGCCATGCGTGCAGACGCTCCTTCAACGTCTAGCAAGGACTCATGGAGTGCCTCTGTGTCAGATACGGAATTGGCGAGGATGGTACCGGCGTTGCCAGCTTCTTCGCCAAAGATTTCCATTGATGTAGCCACATCCAGACCTGCTACCTTCAGGGTGTCGAACACCTTGGCCACGTCCCCTAGTCGAGCCATCGACTGTATTTGGCCTGGGTCCACACCTATTTTCTGAAGAGCGTCCCGCGCTGGTCCGCTGATGTTGATCAATCGAGACAAGACGCCACGCAGGGCGGTTCCTGCTTGCTCTGGCTGCAGCATATTGTTTCGCAGTTGAACGAGCATTGCCGCCGTCTGTTCAACACTCAGCCCAAGTTGTGCCGCGGTGGGCGCTACCTGTCTAAGTGCCGGCCCCATTTCGGACACTGTTGTCGACCCGCTAGTTGCTGCTTTTGCCATTACGTTAGATACTCGGCTCACTTCCTCAATCTCTAGCTGGTAGGCGTTGAGGATGCCTGTGGCGAGCTTAGCTGCTTCCGCCATCTCCAAGTTCCCTGCCGCAGCCAACGCTAGGATCTTTGGGGTGGAGGCGAGAACCTTGTTGGCGTCTCCAGTTTGTTGCGCGATCTGATTTTGGGCCTCGGAGACCTGAGATGCACTGAAGGCTGTGGTGGCTCCCAGTTGCTTGGCCTGGTTTCTTAGAGCCTCCATTTGGTCATCTGTGACGTCGAGTGTAGCCTGCAATTGATTTTGTGCGGCCTCGAATCGAACTACGGTACGCCCAACACCGAAGAGTGCCGCGGTGAGGGCGCCGCCAGCAATTGCGAAGTTGCGCGCTAGGCCATCAATCCGTCGATTGAGGTTGTCCACACCGCGTTGGAACTTGTCCAGCTCTCTCCGGTCTCCTCGAAAGATCAACTCGACGAAGAGGGAGTCTATTCTACGTTCTGCCACGCCAAGCTCTCCTCTAGTGTTAGCGGTTACCCAGTATCTTGATGGTCACTTCGTTAGGATCGAATCTGGCGCTTGCCCAAGCAAACCCAGAAATGTCCATTCCAGGAAGGTAGAAAAACGTCCGTACCGTTGCGTGACCCGACCTGTACCTACCTGTAGGAGTCTCCATTGCGGCGTACTTCTCGATATGTTGGTGCTTCACTTCCTTCCCGATGGCACGGAGAACGTCCTCAGACACCGGTTCATTCAATCGAACCCCGTAGTTCCCACCCCCGAACATGGCTGGTTCCATTTGGCCAACGATCTCCCATTCGACGTCGTCCGGGATGTCCGAACCACCGCAGGCCGCAAGGCTCACCATGCTTAGAATACCCACAAGTGCCAATACCACGAGTACAAAGAATCTACCCATCGTCGTTCTCCTTCATGTCTATTCCGAACTGGCGTGCAGTCCACGCCAAGACTTCCCCTGTCAGGATTTTGACGTTCGCCTCACTGTCTGGCATCGCCGATATCTTCCGGGAGACCCTACTGCCGAAGGCCGCCATCACGGCAGTAGCGTAGTCCGCTCCTTCAGGGGCCTCGGCAGTCCAGGTCTCCGGGAACGTTGCCTGCAACGTGTTCATGGCCCTGTCGAACGACAGGACGGTCCGGCCCACCGTGAAGGTGATACCGGTCAGGGCGGTCCCAAGTATCGCGGCGCCCTTTGCGAATCTGTCCATCGTCTGCTTGACGCTACGATCGACTTCCTTGAGTTGACGGTCCAGCTTCTTCAAGTCGTCAGACTGGACATTGAAGCCGAGGATCGTAATCAGTTCATCAATGACTGTGCTTGCCATGCGGTACTCCATTGTCAGCGATCGCCTGGTCAGAAGCGCTCAATTGGCGTGTCCGTTGGCTGACATCGACCACGAAGCGCCCCCTACCAAGTTATCTTGGGTGAGGCGCTGACCTTCGCCCCACGATCAATTAGTACTGCACCAGGGTAAAATACAGCGACGTTGTAGTCGTACATACCTTTGCCAATTTCGCCTCCGGTTGGCGGATCTTCTGGCCCCAGGCTCTTCACAAGTGCAGCGAAATCTTCCATGTGCCGTTTGGCGGCATTGTCGGATGTCCCAAACTGCACAACGAGTATCAAAAACAGGTCTCCCTCTTTCTCGTAAAGGTCCGAGTCGACCACCTGTGGACGTTCCTCAATTGTCTCCATAGCAAGGTCGATGGCGGTCTCTGGATAAGGGGGGGGGGGGGGGGGGAGATCCCCCACACGCCCCGAAAGCGACGGCGATCAGGGCAAGGATTGCGACAATCAAGGGACTAGTCTTGGTGCGTCTGATGAACGTCATCTCTTCTCCTTCTTCACGGTATTTCTTGGAAGAACAGCGGGCCAAGGACTCTCTGGCTCAGTTCCCAGACCTTGTACCGGGTGCCGCCAACGGACAGGAAGCAGGATTGGGACCGGTCCACCCAGTCTGGGCGAGCCAGGAACGCCCCGGTCTTCTGCTTGGTCATGGCGCTCACCCGAGCGCGTCGGCTATCTGCTGATCCAAGGTCTTGACCCGCTCACGAAGGGCGGGAATCCCCACCAGCGTCTCCGCAACCGCCTCTTCCGAGGGGTACTGCAGACGCTTGTCCCTGTAGGCGATCGTGAAGCCACCTCGGTCCGTATCCGGCTTTGCACGTCTACCGCCGTTGAGGGCGTCAGCAAGGTCGAAGAAGTCGGAGGCCATCTGACTGGCCCTGGCCTCCAGCAAGCCCAGTCCCGTCTTGGCCTCGTGCCTCTCTGAGACGAGGCGTCCCAGTATCTGTTGGCGTTCTTCCTCAGTCATCGTTCCTCTCCTCCCCATGTGTTGCTGGGCGTCTTCTGTTTCTTCATGCCTTTTGCCTCTCGTTCACTAGGGGCGAGCGGTCCTGCCGAGGAGTTCAGTCACCCTCTTTAGGTTCTCTTCGAGCAGAGCGGCCGCCTCCTGGACCATGCGGTCATAGTCGGGTCGAAGCGCCTCAATGTCTTTCGCATGAAACGAAACAGCTTGAGACAGACTAACCACTGGAGTGTCCAGCCCGCCGTTGCTCACGGGATAGGAGAACAACTCGAAAGTTACGACCGCCGAGCGATCTCCTCCCTCTGCCACTAACTCAACCGAGCTCTGGTGAATGCCTAGCCTGGAGTTAGCAGGTAGTACAACCATAGGGTACCTCCGTGTGTATTCAGCGCTGTCGCTCCACCGCCTCATAGGCGCGATGCTCGTTCTCGACCCTCGCAATCAGAATCTCATTTAAGTCGACCACTTCATCCAACGTCAAGGTTTCCTTGACGTCTGTATATGAGCAGAGTCCTGCCCCTATTAGCACGGAGAAAAAGGGGTTAATCCCTAATGTTCTGACGGGCTCGAACTCAGGTCTACGTCGCCGAATCTCGAGCCGAGGGCGCGTAGCGACGGAGTAAAATTTACCGCCAGACACCTCACCAGAACCTCGTACACCGCGACCGGCTCCAGGCCGTCGAAGGCCATGTCCTCCGCGCCGGCGAGCTGCTGAGGCTTCGTCGCCCGCGCGTTCGCGAACGAGACCCGTTCGAACAGTTTTCGCCGCACCATCTTCACGAAGGACGGGTCGAGCGATAGCACGACCCTCAGCAACCCCGACACTGTCGCGTCCTCACCGCCTTCCGGCATCACCAGCGCCTGGGACTTGCCCAGCTCGTGCCGGATCAGCTCCATCAGGTCGTAGGCCGCCATTGCGGGCAGCTTGGCGATGAAGAACCGCGTGCCGTCGATCTCGAACTCGGTCTCGGTCAGCTTCTCAATCGATGTGCTGTCAAACACCACTTGCGATTCCTCCTTGGGCTCGGGTCGTCGCTGCCGGAAATGCGTTATCCGGGATAACGGTTTCAACGCCCCAGCCCCAATAACCATGGCTTACCTAGAACTGCACCTTGGCGTAGTCCGGGATGATCCGCTCGAACTCGAAGGTGAAGGTGTCGTTGGCGACCTCGCCGCGGCCCATAGTCTGGCCGAGCGGCCCTGCGGTCATGACGCCCCGCTCCAGAGTGAAACCGAAACCGGACTGCGAGTTGGTGATCTTGCCGTCCCATACCACAGCACCGCCGTTGAGCTGGACCGCGAGTTGCTGCATGAAGAAGGGAAGCGACGGCGAAGTGGGCAGCAGCTTGATGCTGATCGGTCCGCCCTTGTCTCCGGTGGAGAAGGTCGCCATGTCGCCAGTGGCGCCGCGCCGGACGGTCGCCAGCTCAAAGGCGTCCGGCATCATCAGCGCGTCTGAATCGTCGCTCCACCCCTGTACGATGTGCCCGTTGAGCTCCACCGTAGTTCCTTCAAGGCTGATTGTCGTCATTGTCCGCTCCTCACCCTGTGAAGATTAGTTCGATGTCCGCGAAGTGGATCGCTCCTGAGCCCTTGAGCCACACCTTGGCTGGCGGAGCCCGGCGCGCGTCGCGGTCTGCCTGAGCCTGGTCTACTACACTACCCACCGAGACCAGGTACCCCTGGGTGAGCAGTCCGTCGAATTCTGGGTTTCCGGTTGCGAGTCGGATGTCGTTGGCGACAGGCTCGGCGACGTTGCCTGGGGCTATGCCGCCGTTTCGCCGACCGATCTCGCAGACGCGCTCGATCGCCGCCTCGATGCTCGCGACGCCCGTCGGCGTCTGTGGGACGCGAGTCGGATGCTGCCGGAGCAGCGTGTACACCTCCGTCTGGATAGCGTTGGTGATCCAGTCCAGCCAGTACCGCACGTCGATCCAGTCGCCGTTGAGCGTCCACCCTTCGGCGAAGATAGCGTCCTGGCCGAAACGCGTGTAGTACCCTACCCGCTTCCGGTCGAGCTCCTGCTGCTGTGCGGAGTTTAGGATGTCCGGAACGGTCCCCGGCAGGCTCTTGAACTTCGCCGTGATCAGTGTGTTGGCACCGTCGAACCGGACGCTCGACAGTCTTGCGGCCAGCGACAGGCCCTTGTGGTCTGCGGTGGCCGACCAGACTACGAACGTCCGCTCCAGGCCGAGCGCCCACAGCTGCGCTGCGAAGCTGCCCGTCTCACCGGGCGCCAGCACTGCGGCCTCCGCCGTGTCGAGCGCCAGCATGTACGGCTGCGCTTCAATCCACTGGGCCAGCGTTACGGCATCTGCGGTGTCTACGATGCTGGAGTCAACGGCTACGAAGTACCAGCTGTCGTCAACAACTGCAATCGCGTTCATAGCCTGTGTGATGCTCTCGGAGGCGTGGCCGTGGTCGATGCCAACTGCGATTTCACCGCTCAGCCCGAGGGCGGAAGCGGTGTCTTGGGACACGTCGGTCATGGCGTCCTGGATGGCATAGGGATAACCGTTCATGCGGAATCCCAGGCTCACGCGGAAGAACCCGCCGGGATCGTACTCGACTGACGCGCTGCGCAGGTCCGCACGTGCCGATGCTGTCACGGCACGGATGGCGGTTTCGAGTGTCTGGGCCACATCCGCGTAGGACGTGGCGCCGGTGAAGTCCAGGCCCGAGATAGTGGCGCCCTGCCAGGTGAGTGAGCCGGCGCCTATGCCGTTAGCTCCGGCGCTAATGTTCACCGTATCCAGGCCCAACTCGTCTGCGGTGTCCCCGGTGAAGGGGCTGGTCACCTCCGCAGCCGAGCCATCTGCCGCCAGCGGGATCGTGACCACGAACGCCGAGGCGTCGCCATCATAGACGACGTCGACGGCATCGAGCGTCGTGCCCGTGGCTCCACGCAGCGCCGTCTGGAGCGCCGAGGCGACGTCGTCATAGTCGGTCACCGACGAGAAGTCGATCCCGCTCGCCGTCTCACCCGCGAACGTGACCGTACCAGACTGGATGGCGTTCACACCGGCGACGGTGTTAACAGTGTCCAAGCCCAGAGACGCCGCGTCCGTGCCGGTGAAGGCGCCGGTTACCGTTATTGCCTGCCCGCTTGAGTCCAGCGGCACGGTCACCACGAACGCCGAGGCGGTGCTGTCGTAGGCGACCTCGACAGCCGTCACGCCGCGTCCGTGCCGGTGAAGGCGCCGGTTACCGTTATTGCCTGCCCGCTTGAGTCCAGCGGCACGGTCACCACGAACGCCGAGGCGGTGCTGTCGTAGGCGACCTCGACAGCCGTCAGATCGGCGTGATTGGTGCCGCGGAGGGCTGTCTGCAACGTGCTCGCCACATCGTCCAGGTTATTGTCCCCGGAGAAGTCGAGACCGCTGACGGTCTGGCCGTGGAAGGTCACGCTGCCAGCGGTGATGGCCTGCAGCGTACCCAAAGTCGCAATGGTGCCACTGCCCGTCACGACCGTCTCGCGCCCGTGGAAGTTCACCAAAGTCGCAATGGTGCCACTGCCCGTCACGACCGTCTCGCGCCCGTGGAAGTTCACCAGGTCAATCGCGCCCGTGGAAGTTCACCAGGTCAATCGGATTGCCCCCGGTAAGTCTGTCCGGCTTCCTCGTCTTCGCCCACTGGCCAATGACCAGAGGCTTCGGATACGGAGATTGGGAGAAATACACTTGGGCCGCCAGGTACGCCTCCGAATCTGAGTCGTGTGCCTCGGCGACCTCGCCCATGTTCGCGAACACCTGCGCACGGCTGTCGGAGTCTGGATCGAAGTCCTCATCTTTCACCACCAGCAGCGTCCTCCCGAACTCCGGCTGGGCTGCTCCACCGGGTGATATCTGCGCGGTTACTCGTACGATGTCCTGTATATCCAGTGTCATGTCACACCTCTATCGTGATGCTCTCGGTACGTCCACCAGCCCCGACCTCCACAGGCACGGATCGCAGGTAGTCCACCGTCTCGTCGATTGTCTGTAGGTACTCGACGTCCAGGTCCACCCCTGAGCGCTCCTCCCACACCCCCGACACTATGTCGTCGAGCTGTCGCACGTCGGACACACGCCGCGTCGTCAGTCCGTACTCATGAGCCTTGGACAGACCCGCCGGACTCGACAACCACGTCGCAAACCGTCTGGCCGCATCATGCGCCCCGGCGCGGAACCATTGAACCGAGTACCGCCCTCTGACGGTCGCTACCGTCGGCGCGTCGAGCGCCAAGCCGTCGCTGGCCAGGGTCACCGGCGTCGCGGGAATTCCCTGGATGTCCTGGTGGATCAGAAGCGCGGTCGCAAAGAGCTCGTCCGGCGTAGGTCCGTCATCGTTACCGGGGATAACGAAGTTGGGGTCCATAGCCGATCCCGCCGCCACGAGCCCCCGGACCTTGTCTTCCAAGTCGTATGTCGAGGGGGCTATCACTGCGCCACCTCTCTTATGCCCTGTGCCTCCACGAAGCCAGGCCACAGTTCTACATCGTGTACCCGATAGCGCGTTCCGTTGTGCTCGATTACGTCTCCCTCGGTCGCTCCAGCTCCAACCCGGACCGGCTCAACTTCAACCCCTTCGATCCAAAACGTCCGTGACTCTGCTAAGTCGCGTACCCTCTGGGAGGACGTCCCGAATCTTCGCTGCGTCCGGTGGGGCGCTGACGACCGTGATTTCGGTCGGAACCTCTTGTCCTGGCACCCATCGGCCATTGACTCGCTGACCTGGCTCCTGCCTGATCAGCGTCGCGGACTCCCGGAAACGTCTACTCGTGAAGGGTCGGCTCATCGTGGTGCCTGCTCAGGTGCCTTCACTCTTGGCCGTCCCTGCGGATACTCTGTTTGACCTCTATCGACAGTCCATCCGACGGAAGCACGCATCATCCCTGTGTCGATCAGCGGATTCGTGCTGCCCTTACGTGCAGTCGTCTCGGCTGCGTTGGGCGGCTTGCCCATGGCAGTGATGCTCTCCATGACTTCCCCGGCGACATGGGCGCCCACGCGCCCCGCCAGCCGGTCGTCTACAACCATCTTCTCGGGGTCGATCCCCGCCCTGAGGACGTCCAGAATCCCATCCTCAGCCCCCGCCAAAGCCCGTCTGAAGAACGGGCGCTCCGGGATCGACTCCGTTCCGAACTCGTTCCAAGCGGCGACTGCCGCGACGGGGGTGCCGTCTTGATACCGCGCAGTCGAGAAAAACCCGACCCTAGCACCAGACACGCCGCCCTTAGCAGCCTCCCGGAGCAGACGCTCCAGCTTCTTGCCCCCACGCTTTCGGACTGTCACACCTGCTTTCGCCATCAGTACACCCTTGCGCTGAACGCCGTCGCCCGACGCTCCAGCGTTAGGAAGAGACGTCCATACTTCGTCCGTGCAAAGAACGCCTGATCGCCGGACTCAGCCTGCGTCTTGTACTGCACGCTCTTCGGGCCGACGGACTCACCGACGACCACGCCGGCGCCGTCGTCAACGCCACTGTCTTCTCGGTCAACTGCGACCAAGTGGGCTGCCAAATAAAGCGTCGCCGTCTCCGAAGTCGCGTGGATCTCCGACGCCCTCTCGATCCATCGCTGGACCGCGTCGTCAGTCACCTCTGAGAACTCGGGGAACTCTTTACGAAAGAGCGCCATGTCTGTCACGTATGCACCTCGGTCCGGCTATGTGCAAGCCGGGCGTGTACCATCAGCCCGACCGCGTAACCGACCCAGCCAGCGCCGATTATCAGCGCGACTTTAAGTCGGTGCCTGTACCACAGGTTTCTCATCGCTTGCTCCCAGTCGCATCACGCGCCGAAGTATCAACGCGATCCCCATCCCGATCATGAACTCTCGTGTCTCCGGCCACCCCTTGTCACCCTTCCGTAAGCTCTCGATTCCCTGGTAGAACAGGAATGAGACCAGAAACGCCCAACCTCCGTGACGATACTCTGGATCATTGATCGTCCATCCGGTCCAGAATCCAAGGCCCAGGTGGACAGCGCTGTTGATCGCTCTGATCACTGCACGGTGTTGGTCAGTCGTTGGGCTGGCTTGAACTTCACGAGCCTCCGACCTGGAGAGACCTGGCGCTCCATCGATCCAAATCCGTACCGTCTGGGGCCCCTGTAGGACACCTCGAATCTGCCGAAGTTCTGCACCATCAGGGCGTCCCCTTCTTCGAGTATCTGTCCGACTGCGGAGAAAACGGTTTCGACAACGTGCCGAGCCTCCTTCTCAGGGATCCCGGAGTCGTTGGATACTTTGACCGCCAAGTCGCCCAAGCTCTTGCGCAAATCGCTCCTCCTATCCGAAGAAATGCATGAGCGTGCCTATCGCACCGGCAACCGCGCCTGACCCGCCCAGGCCCATTGCGGTCCTGACGGTGGCTCGGAATTCTGCGAACTCGACCTCGATCTCCTCCAGGTCTTGGATCTGTGCCTTCAGGGCCGCAAACTCGGTACGGCTCACCTGGACGTCCCGCTGCCGTTGCAACTCGCTCTTCACCTCACCGACCGCTTCTCGCAAGTGCACGAGCTCAGCGTTCATGGTGCCGAGCCGTACTAGGATTTCCTGCTCGTACTGTTCCGTCACAGCACCACTCCTCTGGCGTCAGGTCTCTCGGTTACACCCCGTCGACGTAGCGCACTCCGGCTGGACGCTTGAGGTTCAGCCCGCTTATCGCGTACTCCATCGGTGTTGTGATGGTGTAGCCCCAGTCGTAGGTCCCGATGATCCTTGGAGAGATCGGCATCGCCATCTCCATGACGCGTTCGTTCTTGAGCGCGACGATCATCCGGTCAGCGTTCGAGGCGCCAGCCCCGTCCAGCTCTGCGACCAGCTTCAGCATCGGCCTCTCGCCCGTGTACGTGAACCACAGGTTGTGCTCCGCGAAGTAGTCCCAAGCCGTCTTGTCGATGTCGGTCAGCCGCTTGTTGGCGACCGTCGCGCCCTGCTCCAGCGGCAGATAGATGCATAAACCCGACCGAATGGACCGCCCAAAGACCTCCTCGCTCGACGTAACGATCTTCGTCACCTCGCCTTGGAGGAAGTCGACGATCTCGTCACCGCTCATGGAGTCGACCGTCGCTGTTGCGTCCGTACGCGGCACCTTGCCGGTGCCCGTGGACTGATTGATCAGCCCTTTGAAGCCCCGCTCAGCATCTCCCGACAGGCCCACGAGTTCGATGTGGTCCATAGCGCCTGTCGTTGCGGCCTGCACCGTCTCTGTGTCGAGGGCGACGCCTCCGAACATAGCCATCTGCACGTCCCGGCGAGTCCACTCGGGCACGATGCCCGCATACTCCAGAGAGTACGGGACGGTCCTGAGCGAGACGTTGGCGGACGGCGCGTTGGTGCCGTCGTGGTCTATGAACCGGCCTCGACCGACAGCGTCGGTGATCCGGTAGCTATACGAGCTCGCCCCTTCCGGGATGTTCGTGATGATCGGGAGGAACTCGTCCAGACGGAAGTCCGTGTACAGGATCTCCTCGATCATCGACTGGATCGACTGCAAGTTGTCCGTTACGTAGCCGATCGGTTCGGCCGCCGCGTTGTCCAAACGGCGGGCGTTGAGCGCGTTGAAGTCGTGCCGCCTGCCCTCCGGCTCCTGCGCCTGGTTTTCGAGGTACGCGCTGAGCACCTCGGACCCGCGGGAGTTTATGTCCCGCAGGTGTCGGTAATCCAGCGCCTCTCTTCCAAAGATGTCAGGCATTGTTCTGCCCTCCTACCTAACGACCGCGCCCGAGAACCGAAGCTCTACGAGCCCGCCACTTGATGCCTTCGTCGTAGCAATCACAGAGGTCTTTGGCAGGCCCAGAATGGCGCCGCGGACGTAATCGCTGACTCCTGTTGCGTCTACGGTGCCGCTGTAGTCGTCCACCGTACGGCTGTACTTGATCCAGTCGCCGTCTGCCTCGTCGTAGACGACCAGGTCGCCATACTCCAGGGCCTCGCCTGCCTTCGCGTAGAAGTGTCCCATGACACCGACCTTGATCAGCGCGTTAGCGGCGAACTCGATCACGCCGTCGGCATTGGCCTTCACCGCCGAGTCGAAGCTGACGACGCCGCTCACCTCCAGCCGCTCAGCGTCGGAGGTGGGTAGCGCCCACTTGTCCTCCGTCGCGTCGTACAGCACCCCATCTCCGGGCTTCACCGCGACCGACGTCTGACCGACCTCGTAGAAATGCGGTGTGTTCGGCCTTGCAACGTCGCCGTAGAAACCCCGGCGCTGATGCCTCGCATATGTGCTTTGGATCACCATGTGTTAGTCCTCCCTGAACCTGGCGCGCATCTCCAGGAAGTTGGATGGCGCCGTCATTACCGGAGTGCCCTTGCCCGACGCTGATTCGTCGGACACCCGTTGTCGCTCGTCGGCGGCTCGACCGCGAGAGGCAACCAGAAGATCGAGCTGCCCCCGCAGATAGTCGTCACTCTTCTTGTCCGCGTCCTTCACCGTATCGCCGAGCGCCGTAACGATGATCTCCCGATCGCTCATACCGTGAGGGTCCGAGTCCTTGGGCAGCAGCGGGGACGCGTTGACGATGAGCTCCGCTCTTGCCGCGGCCAGCGTTTGGACGTCCTGGCCTTCGGTGTCCGGGTCTTCCGTACAGTCCTCGTCGTCGGCCTTTCCGGCCTCTTCCTTCGCTTCGGCAATCGCGTTGGCCAGTTTGGAGACAATCGAGTCAGCCAGCGCAGCCGCGTCGATCTTGGGGGGCTTCTGTGTCTCGTCCTTCTTCTCCTGTGCAGGCAACGCCGCCGTTATCGCCTCGTTCACCAGCTTCTTCAGTTCCTCATCAGTCATCTGTCTCTCCTGATTGAATATCCTCACCGCGGGGCCAGCTCGACCACGGTCCACTATCGCCACGTGGTTTACTTCGATGGGCCCAGATAGCTGAAAGTCGTAGCTCTTGCCGTCTTGAGTCCCCTTCGACGGGGACAACTCAACCGCAAACCCGATGCTGGTCTCCTCGACGCCGCGCTCGACGGCCGCAATGGCCGTTGCGGAGGTGAGCAGCATCGACGCGCCCAGACGCTCGCCGTCGATCTCCCGGACGTCGTCACCGATGTGACCCACCGCAAGGGAAGCGTGGTTGTCCACCGTGACTGCCTCAGGGGGATGCCCGAACGTAACGGGCTTCATGCGAACGGATGCGACCGTGTCTTCGCTGAACAGCTCGTTTCGCCCGAACAGGACGCCGAAGCTCTTGTCGGCGTCGGCCCCGTTCAGGCCAAGCTCAGCGCCGCTGTACTCCATGACGCCAGCCCGCACCAGGGCCGTGTCAGCACGCAGGTAGCCCTCACGGGTCCGCCTACGAGTGTCGAGCCTGGACGCAGCCTTGAGCTGTATCCGCTTGGTCTTGGTCGGTTCCATGAACCGATTGTAGGAGATAGTCGAACAGAAGTTTGTATCTGTCGGTCAGAGCGACGGAATTGGGCGGGTTTTGGGAAAAGAAAGACCCCGCACCTGAGGGGTGCGGGGTGGCGTGATCCGGGCTGAGATGTTAAGTCTAGCCCGTGCCAGATTCCTCTGGGAGTAGACCAAGCTCTACCAGACGTGTTCTGTCACCAGTTTTGTCATGAGCTTCCCAAGCTTCGAAAATGGCAATCTTGCGATCTAGCTCCTCTTGGCTCAACGGCTTCGATGGCGTGCTGATCGGCATACCCGTGACCGGATCAAGTGGGGTGCTCTCCAAGAAATTCCCATCGTCCTTCCAGCGTTCGCGAATACTCATCATTGGACAACCTCCACAACCCAGTAATCTCGCCCTTCAATGTCCCTCGATCTCTCAAGAATCCTTATCTTTCGGCGGGGCTTCAACAGGACCTCCATCTCGTTGGGGCCCCCCTTCATGACAACTGCAGGAGTGCCTCGAGGCACCTTTAACTGTATCATGGTTCGCCCAGCGAAAGTCTCGGATGCCTTGGCATGAGACATGCTGGTTGACGTAGGAGACCAAAGTGTCTCAGTCGTACCCGGTTGCCAATCCGCGGCACCCCGCATCCCCCTATAGGTCATGCGATCGGTCTGGAGAGGCCCGACGTCTAGAACTATATCGTTGAGTATGCGCCGCTCGTATTGGTCCAAAGGCAGGCCGTGTCTCATCTTGCGGTTTAAGGAACTGTATCCGCCCCCCGTGTACAGCCGTGTGCCTTCTCTGAGACTACTCACGCTCCTCGCCTCTGGATCAGCGTTGTGCGTGCTTAGGCGATAGACTGGTGGCCTGTTTCTGAACCTCCCACCTTCACGATAAGGCTCTCCCTTCGTCTCATTCACCTGCCCTTGCGCTCTTGGCACAACGTCTCCAACTATCGGAATCGCCACACACCGACACTGGATGTCCTGGCCAGGGTGGCCAACACCGGGAGGGCTGTCCCAACGCTGTACCGTCCCATCGAGCGCGGCGTGGGTGTCACGGACACGCTCGTCCTGCGCCGTACGCCAGCGGTACTGTTCAATCCCAAGCTGCTGATGTCTCGTACGGGTGAGCTGCCCGATGGCCTTCGAGGTCTGGTCCCGCGTCAGGCGCCGGAGGTTGTGGCCCGAGGTGCGAAACTCGCGGTTCAGGACTTTGGACAACTCCTGCTGGTCGAACGGTCGATCAGCGAAGGTCTCGCTGACTCGGCGGTACAAGCCCTCGTGAAACCGCTCGGGGATCGTCCTGATCAGCCCGATGTTCTCCCGTCGCCAGGCCGCCATGATCGGCTGTATCGCGACGTCAGACAGCACTGGGCGGATATCGATGCCCAAGGCCGTCCGAAACGTCTGGATCAGACGTCTCTTGTGATAACCGGACAGCCGAGCGGCGTGGGCCGCGACCTCAGACTCGACCAACAAGTCCGTCTGGCCCCGGTCCCAGAAGACGCGGTTGATTGCGTCCAGCGCAATCGAGGCAGCGGCAGTGCGTGAGAGGCCGTCCCGGAGCTGACGCATATAGGGTGTCAGGATGATCCGACGCAGCGCCCGCTCGTAAGCACGTTCGTCCACTCGACGAGGACCGACCCCGTTAGGTCCGCGAGGCACGTGCTACTCCAGCGCCTCGAGTTCACCGAACACCGCATCACCAGACAGAGCCGCGCGTCCTTCGTTCTCATCGACCAGCCCAGCCTGGATCGCCGTGTTTACCGCCTCCGCGAGTGTCTTGGCGGTCTGCGCCTTCTCAGCGTCGGAGAGGTCGAGCAGCGACGCGAACTCGTACACCATCGGCTCCGACAGTCCCGCGTCACGCGCCAAGACCGCGTCAAGAACGGTCAGCGGCCCTCGCAGCTTCGACTCCTGCATAGCTGCGACGTGCAACGCGTAGTTACGCATGTCCGACTCGCCAGTGGCGTTCATGCCGACCGGCGACTGTCCCCAGAAGCGAGTCGCAGGGATGTCCGCTGCGGCTGCGAGGCGTCTCGCGAACCGGTCCATGAGGTCGGCCAAGCCTCCGAAGTTGACCGAAACGCGTTCGTAGTCGTCCTCTGTGTCCATGAACATCGTCCGGTAGATGGAGCGGTTCAGGTTGATCGCCTCCCCGAGGTCGGCGACCGATACGCCGGAGTCCGTATTCTCACCGGCCAGGGCCGCCTTGAACTCCTGCATCTTGATCACAGGCACGCTCGCCTCCGACGCCAGGTGAGCCACACCTCCGGCTATTGCGGCGTCCTGCAGGATGCTCAGCATCACCGGCACGACTTCCGACACGCCCCAGCCCTGATCGTATGTCTGCCAGCCGGTCAGAGAGAGGGGCTCGATGCCGTCGAACCGGACCACGCGCGACGAGTCAACCTCAAGGACCACGCCACCCCGAGCGGTGAACCGATACGTCAGTGGCTGTCCGTAGGAAGGGGAAAACGGATCATGGTCATGTTGGGCGACGGACGTGTCGTACCGGTCGAAGACGATCAAGTTGCTGATGTCGCCAGCCCGAACACGGTCGACGTCAAGCGACTCGATCAACGGGGCGTCTCTGGTCGCGATTACGATGAACGCCGACCCGTGCAATCGACCCGCTTTCATCGCCCGCGCCAGCCGCGACCGTAACCAGTGTCGCGACTCTGCCTCCTCCATCGCCTCAATCGAGTCCTCATCCTCACCGCTGAAGGTTCGCCACCGGATGAGCATGTCATCGACCGGGATGTCGATGAACTTCCGCGCCGCCCACGACTGCACGTACAGCGTCTCTAGAAGCGCCCGGTTGTGAATGCGGGTCGGGCTGAAGAAACCGCCATCAGACTTATCGGTAGGCCCTCCCGCGCCCGTGAGAGGGTTGAAGAACCCACCGCCGGTCAAGGAACCACCCCTCATACGCCCTCGATAGATGGCGGCGTTAGGGTCAGGTTGTGTGCGGTTCTGGAGCTGTACAGAGCGTCCGAATGGCCATAGCTTCATGCGGCCATCGTACCAACAGCAGTCGGCGACGTTTGTATCTGTCGGTCAGAGCGGGAGAAGAGCGGTTCTAGCCTGCCCTTAGACCTGACCGCGAGTCCGCCGCAAACGCCAGCGCCGTAGCGTCGTACAGGTCTGGCGACGGTGCGTCCTCGGGCGCCTTGTCGATAACGACACGCCCAGACGTATCTTCCTTCCACTCCGGCTGCGAGAGCTGGGCAAGGTACGTCTCCACCCTGGGGATGCCACCGGCAATGAATAGGCACCGCTCCGGGTCCACGTCCTCGCCATTCAACAGCCGAGCGGTCTGCTGTGCCCTCAGCCTGAGCGCCCAGGCGAGCTGCGCGTTTCGCCGCGCGAAGAAGTCCTTGTTGGAGACTCGGTACGTGTAGGTCCGTGTCGGACCGGCGACCGCTGCTCCGAAGTTGACCGGCTGCGTCCCGTACTCGCGCCCTTGCATCTCTGACAGGTGACTCCGGATGCCGGCGCCGACGCCCGCGACGTCGTAGTAGAGCTGGCGGGCGCCGTGCTCTCGACAGTAGAGGTCTGCGCGCGTGGCGGTCTGACCCAGCACCTGGGACGACCAGGACTCAGCGTGTAGGATCAGTGGACCACGCCGTGCGACCAAGGCGTTCCGATCAGCGCCTGAGTCTGCGACGTCCAGACCGACATCAACGCGGCCCTCTATATCCAGACCGACGTGAGCGTCGACGCATCGCTCCAGCATGGCGAACGGCAGTACCTTGCGGGCTGTCCCCTCGTCGTCCGGCTCTCCTAGCCACACGTGGGCGTACCGCTCAGGGTCGTCCTTCAGGTATATCTGGCGTTCCCGTTCCATCTCCGGCGGAAACCAGGGATTGTCGTAGTAGTTCACCTGGATGACGACCGCGTCTTCGAGACGACTCGACGAGGTGCAGAAGTCCCGCCACACAGGGTCGGTTCGATAGCGCGGGTTGAAGGTGAACCAGAGCTCCGAGCCCGGCTTGCGGATCGTCGGGTACAGAATCTCCCGGCTCCGGGCAGTCATGAAGTGAGCCTCTTCGACCCAGACGCGGTCCACGCCCTCCCAGCTGCGGATCGACTGCTCCGTGACCTTAGACAACCCACGGAAGAAGAAGTGGGAGCCGTTTCTTCCATAGATGTGGTCTCGCTGGATGATGAAGTGGTCGTCGAGGCCGAGCCGGTGGATGCTGTCCTCGAGCACCTGCTTGGAGGACTCGGCAATCGAGTTCTGATGCTCACGGACGCAGGCGACGCGGAGCGGGCGCTCGGCAGCCTGGAGGACGTGAATCTGGCCTGCGGTCCAAGACTTCCCGCCGCCACGCCCGCCGTACAGAGCCTTGTAGCGCACCGGCCTAGCTAGGGGTTTCGCCCAGCTCGGCAGGTTCGCGGTTAGCTTCTGGGTCTGGGTCATGCCACTTCACATCCACGCCCACGCTGGTCTGGATGGGGCCTCCGTCAGCGCCAGTGTGCTCAAGCGCCATGCGATCGCCCCACTTCTCGGGCCGGCGCCGTGACAGGAACCACATAGCCGCTTTAAGATCACCCTCCAACGCGCCCTTGTAGATACATAGTTCGAGGTTGTCCAGCGCTTTTTGTTCGGCCTCGTTAAACAGTGCGGCGAACTCGGGATTGGCCCTGCGGCGTGCGTAGATGGTATTGCGCGAGACTCCTGCGGCTTTTGCCGCCGCAGAGACGTTCGCGTGCAGCTGGAACGCCTCCAGGAACCCATCCTCCCACTGCCGGACCTTGGTTCCTCTTCGCGCGCGCGTCATTGTCCTACCTGTGAACTCTGGAGAGCGTCCGGGTCGGTGCTGCCCCGCCCTCTCTCACCGGGTCGGCGAGCGGTTCGCTGGAATCCTTCGGACGCTTGCCCTTGTACATTCTGGCCCCCGCTTCGGCTATCGCGGTATAGGGCAGTTCGGGAACCGATAGCCGCCCTCGAGCGTCGGGGTTCAAGAAACGGATGTAGCGTAGCTGAAAGCCGGGAACCGGTTCCCATCCGGCATCCCTGTACGGCTTCATTGTTGAGACGCCGCCCGAGCGCCGCGCATGAACCCCTTTCGTCAACGTCGACCGAGCACGGTACTCCCGCTGGCCAAGTTCGTTCGGGGGCGACATCCAGATCGTCGCGTTCTTCTTGATTCCCGTCAGCACGAACCCGGCGGCCCGATAGATGGTCCCATCGCCGCACAGTGTCCCATCGGCGTATGACAGTATCCAGTCGACTTGCGGGTAGTGCTGCCGGATCAGCCGGCAGGCCACCGACAGCGTCCGTGACTCCGCATTGCGGGGCGTGTCGTCGATCATCGCGAACCGGTTCAACTCGAGCATGGCGTCCCACGCGGTGTCGGCCACTAGGGGCAGCGCCTGGCGGGGATACATCGCCCGACCGAACTGCATGACCCCGATCAATCGATCGCCAAGGAACGCGCCCAACGACAACCTGCTGGAGGTCACCACGCGCCCGCTGTAGTGGTGGCTGCGAATGAAGTCACGCGCGACCGCCGCCTGGATAGGCTGTACCCGTATATCCTTTGCGCTAGTCAAGATTACGCCCATCCAGATAGCGGATCGCCCATGCGGTCAGCGTTCGCCCGTTTCTGTTGCCATTGTCATCGTCGGGATCGTCAGTTTCCACATCAGACGCCGCAGCGCTCAACGCACCATTGACGACCTTGCGCTGGCGGTCTGACACGATAAACTGCATCACGCCCAGAGGGTGGTCCGATTCTGTCATGTCCGGCCAGCTCGTTCCGACCTGGCTATAGTCGTACGGCAGCTCCTGCAGCTGGGCCAAGACCTTGGCCGTTTCCTCCTGCACCTGCTCCGACAGATCATCGACAAGCGCTTGCAGCGCGTCCGTGTCGGTCTCGGCCATCGCCGCGAGAGGATCGAGCGTCGCCAAGACTTCGCCGGCTTCCTCTTCATCCAGGTCGGTGACGACCACTGGGATCTCTGCGTTCGGCTCCAGGTCGGCGCGGAGGTGACCATCGACCAGCATGAGGCCGTCGGGAGTCTCGCGGGTGATCAGGACGTCGGCGTTGCCCACGCGGTCCAGCATTGTACGCAAGGCGTCTCGCTGGGACTTGGGATGGCGCCTGAAGTTGCGCGGGTCAGGGAGCAGGTCGCCCGCGCGAACCTTGCGCAGCTCAACTACTCGGTTACGGATCGACACATCGTGGCTCCAGCAGATTGCGATCTTGCGTTCTACTCTAGCACACGTCTGGTGCGTCGGTGGTGGACCGGTGCGGGAATGTAACGATCAAGGACACTCCACAGCTTCATCCTGAATGGTTGTTATGTCGAGCGGCGCCGGTTGTGCCGGTCGGGTGGAGCGGGAGATACTGGCGTACAGCAGTTTTCATCCGCCGGAGGTTGAACAGTGAGACGTCTACAGTTCGGGCAATTCCTCGTTCAGTTCGGACGGAGCAAAGCTGAGTGCGACAAGGAAACCCGGTTCGAGGCAGGGGACGCAATCGCAAACGGCAGTACACCAATTACGGAGCTCAACAAACAGGAGCTCGAATTGTTGTTGTATTTCCATGCCAAAAGAAGCGGGCCCGGTGGGAAGGACGGCTTCGCGACTACCGTTGAGGAAAGGCGCTTCCGCCAGCTCAGGCGAATCAGCGTTATTCAGGGTGTAGTGACGGGCCTGGTGGGAGTTTTCGTCTTAGTGACGGCCTTCGTCGCACTTGCTACGTTCATGGGTTGGGGAGCAGTTCAAGCCATTGAAGTCCTCACACACCCGCTCGAAGTCCAGACCGTGAGTCCGAACCAAGCGCCGTAATGTCATTCAGGTCTGGCTCGGATGAACTGAAAGCTCACGGTTCGGCATCCACCACCCTGAACAGCATCAGTAGATCGGTCTCGATCCCCACCGGGTCCCCGTCCTCAAAGGCTGCGGCTATCCGCAGAGTGCGACCTCGTAGGCCTTTTCCAAAGCCTGTCAGACTTCTGCCAGGACTCTGTCCAAATCGAGCAGATATGTCGTGCCGCTCCGCCTGGCCCTTCAACCAATTCTGCCGTTTCAGCATGTCCCGCTCGAGTTTCGCGCCTCCATCCGAGTCGCGGTATTGCCGTGCCAACTTCAAGGTCTGTTCCGTGTCCTCGAGCCAGACGTTAAGGCACCTTGTCGCCCTTTCGACGGCGTCGATCTCCGGGTTGAGCAACAGAACAGCTCGTTCACAAGATTCGAGAACTCCTCGAGCACAGGTATAAGGTGCAAACGTTAGGACCGGAGGACTGAGTGTCCGGTAAGTAGCTTCTGCGTGGTCATACGCCAAGACAATGGCCTGGCCGCCGCGCGAGTATGCATTCTTGAGGACGTCTGAACCGTCGAGTGTTGTCAGTTCAACTTCGAACTGGGAGTCCGCACCGGGCTGATTACGGTGTCGGTCGTTGGCTTCAAGAGCCGTTGTATGGAGAGAACCTAAGGCATCTACACTCGCAATCGCATTCTTCCATTCGTGCGACTGAAAGTTTGGAATCGTCAATTCGTGTACTCAGCCATTCCCAAAAGTGAATCGAGTGCTGCCAAGAGCTTATCCGCCTGTTGTTCCGTAACGTCCAGAACGAGTACGGGGATCACGGCGCCGTGCGTCGTCTCAGCCCGAAGGAGGCCGTTCGCAGTTTCGCGCGCCAGTAGTGCGTCAGCGTACCCAATATCGTTCAGTAGACCAGCCAACGCAGACCGCTGTTGCCCAGGATGAGTCCGCCAGTTCTTCGGGTTCGGGATCAACTCCGATGCTGGGATGCGCCTGAGTTCCACGACTCTATCTCGAATTCGAATACCCATGCAGGCATCTTAGCACTGCTATAGAACGGGCGTGCGATTCCCTCCGTTGGTGATTGGCCCATCCGACAATGGCGACGCACGAGCCGTCACTCTCCCAACGTGTGCCAAGTCTGCTGAAACGCTGCTGCCTGGCCCTCGATGGCGATCGCGAAGTCTCTGGGAAGCTTTACAGTAGGCAGAATGGCTTGTCGTCGAACATCCCAGATTCCAGAGGCCCAGTTTGCCGGCCAATCGAATTCGGCCTTGCCTATTAGGAATTGGACAGCCTGCCTGTAGGTTCGTTTGGGAGGCTGGGCGTTGAGCCACAATTTCAAAGCCACCTCATCGCCTCGAAACCTCATTCCGATGTCGAGTGACATGTTGATCCTGAGCCCCGCAAGATCGTATATCGTACCTGACACTGCAAAGGACCGTCCTTCGAATCGTTTCCAGAAATCAATGTACGCCAGAGCAATCGTCTCGTAGTGCTGGCGCTTGCCGGTCTGCCTTTGATTGCCCAATAGCGGATCAAGGGCATTCACGAACGTCTCGATGTTGTTGGTTTTCCAGTGAGTTCTGCGAAGCGTGTTGCGAAGCCCGTGGTAATAGTCGCGACTACGATAGCCTCCCGGATCGCTCAACATCATCCGGACATCCCGTACGATGCTGACCTTCTGGGGACCCGTAGCATCGTAGTACCTTGCAAACATCGTCAGAGGAACACTAGGGACTTCTGCAGTTACCATGTCCATCTCCCATAATTCAGTAACGGCCACCCCTGATTCAGGGAGGGGTGTACTCAAATTAGGGTATCGATGAACGGAACCGTCGTCAAGTGGTGTGAATCCCAAGGGTCCAAAGCGTTGTTCATCAAGGGTCGCATCCAGAGTATAAAGCTCTTGGCAAAGGCTACACGGCACATAAGGACGGTCAGTTGCCCGGTCGACCGGAAGTTCCGACCATCCAGCTCCGTCACAGAACCGATAGCCACTTTTGGCAGCTCCCCTTAACCACAGGTGCGTGGTTGGATCCGAAACACCAGGTGTCGTACTGGCCCAGATCTCGATCTTACGTGTCATTACTCGCCAACAGTTATCCGATCGCATCCCAGTCGCTCGGCTTCCACAGATAGTACTCGACCCCGGGGCAGGCCCGCAGCAGTGCCGCCCACAGGTCCTGGTCTCTGGTGGCCCGACCCCTCTCTCGCTTCAGTTCCACGAAGACCACGCGCGGCGGCCTCACCAGCACCAGATCTGGGAATCCTGCGTTTGATCGCCGCGAGTCGTAGGTGTGGTACGTCCTCCAGCCCATGAGCTCAGCGAACTCGACGACCTGGCGCTGGAAGGCGCGCTCGGACAGCGCGTTGTCGAGCACCTGGCGACCGTCGAGTGTCATGCCGACGTGCCCCGCTGATTGAGGAGTGGGGCGTCCGCGACAATCCGCTCCTCGGCCAGGTCGATGTACTCGGGGTTCAGTTCGATCCCGATGAACGATCTGCCGTGCCGTAGCGCCACGACTCCCGTCGTCCCAGAGCCACAGAACGGGTCTAGGACGGTAGCGGGCACGACCTCAGCATCGTGGTCACACGTCGGCTCCCAACCCACAATCTCCGGGATCACGAACGGGTTGTCGTCGGTCCGTCCACGCGCCCTGAGCGCGTCTCGCACCTGGCCCATCCTCTGACCCCTCGCGCTGCCGTACTCCCGGTCAGCGTCGTGGGGCAGAGTCTCTTGCCGTGACTGTATCCGCCGATACGGTGCGCCGCAGTCCGAGCAGACCCCTCTCTCGCTTGTCCCAGCCAGGATGCAAGGCTCGACCAGGGTGATCGGGAATGTCGCAAAGTGACTGCCAGGAAAGGGCTGCGTTGCGATGTGCCAGACGTCGCGGCGGTTCGCGCCGGCCGACTGCTGTTCGGCCTTGGTCCCTTCGTCCAGGTGCCCGTCCTGCAAGTGCGGATGGCCCCGTTTCTTCTGCCGCTTGAACCCGGCATCGACTTCAGCAAGTCCCTGGCTTCGACCTGGGTCTCTGCGCTGCGGATATTGCCCCCTCAGATTGCTGATGTCGTGGTTGACGTTCCAACCTGCCGGAGTACGCCTGGCGAAGTTCTCGAGGGCGCGACGTCCGGAACGACTCGGATTGACACCGCTGGTCCCGTAGTCCTTCGGTCCACCCGTCTGCTCCCAGAATGAGGGCTGGCTGATGCGGACGAGACTCGACTCGGCCATCGGCTCCCGGACCGCGACGTGGTCGTAGTAGTAGCGCTCAGATCTGGTCAGCAGGAACAGGTACTCGTGGGCCCTAGTGGGCCGGTCCTTGACTGACTCGGGCATGGGGTTGGGTTTCGACCATACGATGTCGCTGCGGAGCCACCAGCCGTCCGCCTGCAACGCGAATGCCACGCGCCACGGCATTCCGATGAGGTCCTTCCGCTTTAGACCCGTGAGCATGTTGGCGGTCGGCGGTCGGCGGTGCGTGTCGGCGTAGCCGGGCCGCTCCCAGCGCTCGGTCTGTTTCGACCGTTGTCCGCCGGTCCCGAAAGGATGGTAGTTGCCCCAAGAGCCAACGTAGGAGTCGCCCATGTTCAGCCACAGGGTGCCGTCCGGTCTGAGGACTCGCCACACTTCCCGGAACACTTCGACCAGGTGCTCGACGTACATCTCGACCGATGGTTCAAGGCCCAGGGACCCGGACCAAGCACCGCAGTCACAGCAGACATGGCTCTCCCATCGCGGCCGTCTCTCCTCAGCCGCAGGCGTGCCCTGGAGGGTCGATCCGTCGAGGGAACCGGAGGGACCGCCGCCGTGGATTGTTGGACCAAACTCATGGTTGCAGTCCGGCTCTCCACCCCACACCTGCGACGGTAGACCATAGTCCCGAAGGCCGTAGTAGGGCGGCGAGGTCACGACGCAGTGGACGCTCTCGGGCTCCATCGATCGGAGTACCTCGAGGGCGTCGCCCTGGCGGACGTCCCAGCTAGTCATGGCCGCGTTCATCTCGCCATCGTCTCTGCGATCACCGAGGTCGACGCGTCCAAGACGGCGCGTGTGACCCTGGTCCGCGGGGTCCAGTCTAGGAAAGACTGCTTCATATGCTTGGGTACTCTCTGACCCTAAGATCGCCCGGCCATTCGTCCCAATCAACACCCTTGCGGTCGGTCGCGCCCTCAGCTCGGTGCCAGGCCGTACCAAGTTGCTTCACGAAGATCGGGACTCCAGCGCTGGCACACTGGCCAACGAGATCCCGGACCCACGCAAGGTCGAGCGGACGCGCCCGGGCACCTGATTCTCCGCCGACGATCACCCAGTCGACGTCTTCCAGGTAGTCCGTCAGATCGAGGGGTCTCAACAGCGGCTCGCAACTCAAGAATCTGACTGCCGCGGGGGATTCGACGAGGAATGGAATCCGCTGGTCGGCCCAGACCTGGTTTTCGACGGAGACCCCAAGCCAGACGTTGGGCAGTGGTGGGAGATGTTCATGCAGCCCTGTCCAGTCGAACCACTCGGCCATCCGTTCAGGCCGCTTGGTCAGAATCTGAAACTCATGCCGACTCGCCTCAGCCATTACGTCGAAGACCTTGGCGATAAAACTATCTGGCACGAGCTCGTGAAATAGGTCGCTCATGCTGTTGACGAACACACGCCTAGGGCGCCGCCACCGGAGCGGCTGATCCAAACGTTCGGGATGGAGCCGGACGTTCTCCCCGGCGTTCTCCGGCGTCCACGGTTTCTCCGTGTGACCGAACCGACGCGAGATGGTCTCGGCGTAGCAGTGGGCACAGCCCGGGCTCACTTTGGAACACCCGGTGACCGGATTCCAGGTCGCCTCAGTCCACTCGATCTTGCTCTTTCCAGCCATAGTGTCAGCTCCTGTCCTTCTGCCCGTCCTGGGTACGGGCGCGCCGGTGATGCACCGGACACCCCTCGACCATCACGCTGACCCCAAGCCCATATCGGTCGTCGTTGTCCATCACCGGGCAAGTACAGCCTTGTCTCCGTGCCTCTCGACTGCCAGGTCGGAGAGATTGGTCATTCGTCATGGTGTTCTCTCCCCGTGTACTTCAGGCCCGGATTCTCCAGGACCTCAGCCGACGAGTATCCCGTCCACACGTCCCAGCCATACTGGATTACGGCTGATCCGTCCCGGCCTTCGTACCGGACGAGCGGAGGACCGAAACCATCCATCGGGCGCGCCCTGAACGTTGCGACGGCCTCGATCTCGACCCAGACCGGCACCGGATCGTCGTAGAGACCCAGGCACTCAGCGAGCGCTTCGTCCGCCCACGTCCGGTGGGCAACCTCTGTCAGTCGTTCGATCATCGTCGTTTCCTACTCTGGATGCTCAGGCCTTTGAATCTCGAAGGCGGCGCGTCGGTGATACTCTCCATCGTGGACCGCCACAGTCGAACCGGCGTTACTGCCGGCGAGTAGTCCTCCCAGCCGCATGTCAGGCAACTCGGGAAGTCAGCCGGGTAGGTCTTGGTGAGGCGACTGCTGCAACGATGGCAGTTTGTCGGGGAGTCGGTAGGTGTTTGGTTGGTGCTGAGGATCATCTGCTCCCTCTGTGTCTAGGGTGTTGTTGAGCTTTGCTACCGGGTGGTGGACGCGTATCCAGCGGGTATAGCGAGACAAACCCCCGGAGCGGCGGCGCCACTCCAGGGATCTCGCTATACCCAGCTACCGTGACGGAGCCACGCTGTAGAGCCGTGGGTCGGACGCTCTCTCGTTGGAGTCTCGGTTTCCCTGTGACTCTGAACTCTCGGCAGGCGTCCGTTGGTCGCTACTTTCGACATGGCCATACATGCCGCTCCCGCCCTCCGACCTTTCGCGCCGGGCTTGCACTTATGGGAGGCCCCCTCTGGTGGTGCTTGGTCACCCCGTCGCCAGAGGTATCTAGCCGACCCGACGGGGAAGCTCGCTCGATCTGACGGCGCCCGGCTGCGAGCTCGACGGACGCCCATGCTTAGTCCTTCGATATCACCTCCCTATTCGGGGTCAGAACATACCAAGCACCGGCGCCCAAACCGTCATTCGGCTCCGCGTTTCGCACTAGGCAATCGTCATCCATGCTGTGCGCGGTGACTGACTTCATCAGGTCCGCAAACACCTCGACCGGCAGGCCGTAGCCGTTGACGGCTACTGAGCCAGCCTCGTGGTTCCGAGCAAATACCGCCCCGGGGGACTTTGCGAACCTACTCACAGCGCCTTCCCTCCGTGTTGCTCCAGATATTCCTGCTTCGCGGCAGCCCAGTCGAAAAGATTGTCGGCCAAGAGATCGCAAAGCAGTGGTATATCCACGTCTGGATACTTAGACTCGATTATTGACTCGTAGACAACCCGCCCACCGTGCGGATACACCCATGATTGATCTTGGATGGCCTCAAGCTGTGCCTCGATGCTGCTCACAGCGCCTTGCCTCTATGCCCTAGTGGGTAGGTGACACGAGCCTCAGCTTCTTCTCTCGTGTCGAACCAAGCTAATTGCCCGAACCAATGCTCGCCGTTCTCGCAGTCAGGGCAGTTGCACGTATTCCATTCTTCGACTCGCCATGCCGGTCGTCCGCCTGGTATTACCGCCTGGCCGACCCTGATCTCGACCACCCGCTGTTGGTACCGCTCCGGCATATCAATCACAGCGCCTTGCCCCCGGGCCGATACGGTCGAGAAGCGCGGACCTGGCCACAGTTGTCACAGACGTAGACGCGCTTGCCGTCTGAGTCTTCGATCATGCGCCAGTCACCCTCTGGACAACCATCACGTCCATGCAGTCCCGTCAACAGCCTGTCACTCACAGCGCCTTTCCCCCATGCCGATACTCGCGGCCCCGGTTGTACTGCATCTTCGCCTCGATCGCAGCGTCCAGGTCGATGCCGTAGTGGGCGGCCATCACCTCCACCTGCGCTATCAACACCGCCGTCAGCCTCTCAAGCTTTTCCCAAGCCTTGATCGTTACGCCGGGGTCATTCAACCCGCGCATATAGGCGTAGTAGGCAAACGTGGTCGTCGCGTGGAGTTCGGCAATCCAAGAACCAAACGACTCAACTTGCAACTGGCGCTGATTCTCCTGGACGACTTTCATAGCCCCTGAAAGGTAAGAGGTCACGTCGATGCGGTGATGCTCCGCCATGTCCGCCACCCGGATCACCACGTCCGCCAGCTCGGAGGCGACGCCAACCGGCTTACCGTTTGGTAGCTTTTCCAAGGTGAACGTCCGGTCGTAAGGAGGCAGCGGATTCGGGTGCTCCCGATACGCCTCCAGCGCCTCGGATAACTCAGAGTGGACCAGCGCGATCAGGTCGCCGAAGCTACGCTCCTCGTCCCACCAGCCCTTTGCACGGGCGATGGCGTGGGCCTCTTTCTGTAGCTCAGTTACGTTCATTGGGTCTCCTCCTCATCGACGTTGACGCAACGGACACACGTCACGGTGTCCACTGGGCGCTTGTGCCATGCACCATCGGCGGGCACGTCAGCCGACCCGCAGGCTGTCCAAAGAACAAACGTTGCCCGATCCGTCGGCACCAGGCGGTCGCCAACTGCCCAGTGAGTCGTCCCATTCCGATCCGTCCAAACAAACTTGTCATCGGTTGTAGCCAGTGAGTCAGTTCCCATTCATCACCTCCCGCAACTGCGCTGCGAGCTCCTTGACCCCTCGCTCCTGGTGTACGTCGTTCGCGTCCCCAGATTCGGGTGGCATCCACCACCGGAGACCCGTCCTGGCCGCATACTTCTGACCCGCCGGGCGCGCCAACTTCACACCGCCACACTTCGGACACGTCGGTTCCGCCAGGTCATGCGGGGCGTCCCACTTGTGCTTACAGGCCGGGTTCGTACAGGTCCACAGGTCGTGGTCGGCGACGACGAAACCATCGCGGCCGGTGACGTGGACGACGTTTGCCGCACTGAAGCAGACGACGACCTGATCCCGGCGATAGAGGTGCTGCAACGCCGCCTTGATGCTCAGTGCCGTCGCAAAGCCCTCGCAGTACCACGTCACACCGCCGCGTCCCAAGACCAACGCCGTCTGTCGGGTGCTTCCGCCATACAAGAACCGCTTCGAGCCGTCCTCCCTGATCCTCTGCAAGGTCTGGAGCCGCCCGGTCTTGCAGTGGCGCATCGGTATCAGTAGCTCGTCGTCGAGCACGAGCCCCTGAGCCTCAGGAAAGCCCCTCAAGGCGAGGTAGGGGTGAGGCCCGAACGCCGCGGCGTCGATCATTCGCTGCGCCTTGGCCGCCGCCTCAGCCGCCAGCCGCTCCTGCTCACGCTGCTTCGCCTTGGCGCGCTCGATCTGGCGTTGGCGTTCAGCGGGATCGGGTTGGGGTCGTGAAACGGAGGCACCGTCCCAGGCGTCCCAGATAGGCCAGCCTGTGGCTACCTCCAGGGTGTCGATAACGGTCTGACGCTCGCACCCGACGAAACAGTGGACTGCAATGCCCCCACGGTCTCGGTCCGCGATCGTCAGGGATCCCGGCAAGGTCTGGCCGCCGTGACATAGTCCACGGACCCGCCACCAGCCCTGCGACGGCCTGACAGCCCGATCGCTGAGTCGCTCGGCGATCTCGCGGGCGGTCGGGCCGGTGTATGTCTTCGTTGTCATCGTCTCCACTTCTCGTTCATCCACGCAACTGCGACGCCGACAGCCAGCCCGCAGGCTATGAAGGCGATCAGCGCGCAGCAGTCCATTAGAGCAGTGGCCTCGCTCCGGCCTCCCGCAGGAGGAGTTCGACCGGGACGACATACTCCGCGCGGCACTTCAGACAGACGTACGTCCCCTGGTCCTTACGCTCTAGGGGCTCGCCGTCACTGACGCAGGTCGGTTTACGGTTCTGGTAAAGCGGGTAGGTCATTCGGGTTCCTCCTGTTGGTCGTTCACCTCGCTGATCCAGACAAGCTCCGAGATACAGCTGCGGCAAGTCACGTCGTCGTTGACGTAGGTCACCTTGACCGAGTCGGTCATCATGCAAACGGTGGTGATGCCTTCGACCGGTTCAGGATGTCCCCAGTGGACTTCGTCTGAGTCTGTAATCAGTCTGACTCCGGTTAACGCGTTCACGACGCCCTCCGTTCCTGTGACTTCCGCCACCGGATGTTGTTGTACTTCACGCGCTTCTCGACCCGTTCATCCACCGACCCGGCGCATGGATCCAGCTGCCGATGACGCTTGGGCCAGTAGCCAGTGATTCCCTTGTAGTAGCCGCCAGCGGTCTGTCGAGCCCGCTGCATGTCGTGCCGGCGGTGCTGGAGCGCCAGACGAGAGACCTGTTGCCAGACGTAGCTGTCATCCTTCGCCCAGGCCTCATCTACAGGCCGGTCTAGGTAGACCTCGTCGCTGATGCGCCCCGCGACTACCTGGGTTGTGGACCGCCGCCTCGGGCGGTCGCGCCCACAGGCCGGACACGACGGTGCGCCTGGCGGAAGGACGTAACCGCACCCACAGACCAGATCGGGACGATCGACGTTGGCCGACCTCGTCTTGAGCCTGGTCTTGCCATCGTCGAGCACAGTTACGCCATCCGCCCAGAAGTCGGCGATGTCGTCGTACCACCTCAGGATGTTCTCAGCGTGGTCGAGCCACAGCGCGAACTCCTTGCCTTCGCTGTCGCGCATGACGCGGCCCTGCTTCTGGATTACCTCGGCGAGGCTGCCCTTGTTCGGGCGGGCGTCTATGCCGCACAGGACGTCCGACACGTCGAACCCCTTGGTGAGCTTGGACACACTGGTCAGGCCCAGGAAGTCACCGCGATCAAACCCAGTGATCAGTGCTTCCGTCTCGGCTTCCGAGTCTCGATACGTGGTCTGCCGGAAGTCGTGACCCGCGGCCTGGAACGCGCGACACAGGTCCTCGCCGTCTGCGACACTGGCCGTGAATAGCAGCGTCTTGACCGGCCCACCGAACACTTGGCGAGTCATGCGGTCCCACTCGGACACGACGTCGCCTACGATCCTGCTCGACGCGGCTTCAACGGACTTCGCCGTCCACTCACCGCCGACAGACTTGGCATCGGTCATGTCCATTGCGGTCGCTGGGAAAATGCGCAGCGGGGCCAGATAGGGCCTGCCGGTGCGCGGGTTCACCTGGGACAGTAGGTGCTGAGTCGTCACCACGTTGATTACGTTCGAGTACCATCGCCCCAGGCCCTTGGTCATGGGAGTGGCTGTCAACCCGATCACCGGCCCACCCCACGCTTTCGCGAACTCGAGTATCTGCTTCCGCTGGGCGTGAGCCTCGTCAATGATCAGGATGTCCAGGTTCGACCAGTAGTCGCGCTTCTCGATCGTCTGGGCACTGCACACCTGAACAAGCTCATTGCGACCGTACGTGCTGTCGGACATCGCTATCCCATGCGGGATCCCGTACTTCGCGAACCGTAGGTGCGTCTGCCGAACGAGAACGCGACGGTCGCAGACGAACGCGACACGGCTGTTCTTCTTCAGGGCCTCTATGATCAGGTGACAGGCGATTTCGCTTTTCCCGGATCCGGTCGGGGAGCACAGAATCTGTCTCAGGTGTCCTTCCCGTGCACCAAGCCTCAACCACTCGACTGCCGCCACCTGATACGGGTACAGGTCGAGCTTGCCGTCCGCCACTGGCGAGTCCAGCATGGCGAGCTGCGTGGTCAAGAGGACTTCGCTTCGTTACTGGATCGGTACCCTTCGTCGTGAAGGATGCGCCCAATTACGCGGATGCCTTCGAGTTGCTTGTTCAACTTCACGATCTGAGCCTGCAATTCCTCAGACAAGTCCGCGCCTAGGTCATAGGCCGCCTGCTTCCCTTCGTTGGTCATGCACCGGACTAATTCAACAACGTAGTCCCGGTTAGTCACGCCGGCACCTCCGCAGCCGTCCACCCATGCGCCTTCGCCTCGCGCTCCCAGTACCGCCGGGACCGCAGCTCCTCGTTGTACTTCGTCTGCCACTCGGCGACTTGACCCCTCAGCGTTCGGATCATGGCCTCACGCTCGTTAGCGACCGTCTCGCGCTCGTGTGGGTACTCGGAGACCTGGGCGCGGGCCTCGTTCAACGACCGCTGTAACGTCTCGATCTGGTCGGACTTCTCGTTAACCGCCGTTTGCAGCAGCGCGTTCTCTGCTTCCAACTTCTGCGTCCGAGTCGGAGGCTTCTCCTTTAGTTCCTGCACTTCCTGGCGTAGCTCCCGATTCTCGGACTCGGTGCGGTCGAGCTCGTCGGCCAGCTCGTCCGGCGTGTGCCCCATGACCTCGGCGGGTGGATCGGGTTCGAAATTATTCACGGTGAATAATTTACCGTCGTCCGGCGTGTGCCCCATGACCTCGGCGGATGGATCGGGTTCGAAATTATTCACGGTGAATAATTTACCGTCGTCGTCATCCGCCTCGCAGTAAGCCAGTTCATGCCCCTCTCCGTCGGTTTTCGGCGTGAGAGCTTCGGCGGCCGTGACGATCCCGCCAGCGGCTATGACGGCATCGGCGTCGTCGCCGTGTCCTTCGGACAGCCGCATCATGCGCCAGGCTGTGGGCTGTGGTATCTCGAACTCCTCCAGCAGCGGCAACCACTCGCCGTGCTGTGCCAGCTTGCGCGCCTCAAGCAGCGCCGAGCCGCCTTCGAGGTACGCCTTGATCGCATACCGGCGGTCTCGCTGGTATCTCTGGTAGCCCGACGCAGCCCTCGCCATGTGGTCATGGACGGTCAGTAGAAGGGGCTCAGACGCTGGTTCCGGCTCCGGACCATCCGAGGGCAACTCGTCGACGTCCGACGCCGGGGCAGCAATCAGCCCGCCAGCCCGATGACGGCTGAAGCAGTCGTCACAGACTCGCAACTCAAGGCCCAGCGTGCGTACATCCTCGTCCGAGTACTCGAACGTGTCCTCGTCCACCACGATCTCTGCATCGCAGTAGACGCCTTTACGGGGGTCGGCGGACAGGTGATACGGCGTCGCTCCCTGGTCGTCGGAAATGTAGATCAGCTCAGCCGTCACGCGAACACCTCCTCTGTTGTCTTCGCGTCGGTCTCGTCGGCCCACTCTTGTGTCAGGCGCTCGCAGACCGCGGACATCGATCCCAGTCCTTGTTGTTTCGCCCAAGCGTTGATTGACGCCTGGGTCGGTGGGTCTCCGACTACCGCCTCCACGTCGCTCAGGCTCCGGCCTTGCTCATGCACGAAGTCCGTGAAACGCTCCCACGGCGTTGGTTGCTGCGGGGTGTGCGCCAGTTCCGAGTCTGTCTTCTCTCGCCCCTGCGGCGCCGTCGGTCCCCCCTGTCGAGGGTGCGAACCGGCGGAGTCTTTGATCTCTCCAGTCTCTCGGTCTACCGTCACGGTCGCGGCGCTTGGCACCGTCTCGACCTCAGTCTCGTCAAGCCAGCCCAGGCCGACGAACCGCAGCACCGCACGGCGGCACGCCTTGGTCTCAGCCTTCATCAGCGCGTTGGCCCGAGTCTCCCCCTTCAGATTCTCGATGCTCACCGCACCGGTGGCATCGACTGACCGCTCAGACGTGGACGCGCGCGCCTGCACCAGATAGACGCCCTCGATGTTGCGCCCCTCGGACAGCGTGATGCTGACCCCGTGGATTTTCGCCAATTGTTCCGTGGCGTCCTTTTTGGCGTATAGCGTGAGCTTCCCGTTCAACTTGATGTAGTCGAAGGGTTTCGTGAGCGGGTTCAGTCCCATTGACTCGCACACCTTGCCGTAGTACTCCATCCGCTCTCCGGGTGACAGGCTGGACAAGTCGCCCTGTATCACCACCTTCTCCAAGACAGCCACTCCGTCTCTCTGTGCTATGTCTGTCGCCAATGCTTTCCTCCTAGAACTGGTCTGTATGTCCGGTCATGATCGGTTCCGATACCGGGGCGTACGGGCACACGGGCAGGCATCCCGCACCGCGTATCTCGCCGCACGCCCGGCAGTAGTCGATACCCGGAAACCGCAGCCACCGCGCATCGTCACGCTCGTCGTCCTGGCGGCTCCTCACTCCGCACACCATGTCGCCGTCGTCGTAAATCGTCGTCATGCTGCCCTCCCTTGGGCGTATTGCTTGGCGGTCCTGATGTGCTCGCAGTCAGGCATGGTGCTGCCCGGCATCCGGCGGTCGGCCTCACAGACCCACTGGCCGGACTCGCGGTAGCAGTAGACCGCTACGCCCTCGATCGGGCGCTGGCCTAACCGGTGCACCTGGTACACGTCCGCCGCGGGCGATGCGACCAATACCTGCTCGAACATCAGCTCGTCACCTCGAACTGGAAGGTGTAGCCTGGCACCCGTCGGGCGCCCTCGATGATCCTCGCGATCTCACGACCGCGCCGTGCGAATCGCTTGAGCTTGGTAACGTGGTACTTGCGCGGTACCATAAGATTCTCGGTGTGCTCAGGCACCAGGGCGCCGGACCCAACCAGCTCCCCCTCGTCGAGGAGCTCCAGCAGCGCGTCGAGACGGTCCTGGTCGTAGTGGGCGGCCCTGGGCTTCAGGGTCACGGTGCCCGCGGGAGCAACGTGCTCGGTCGCACCGCGATCCTCCATGCGGAACTGGACCTCGGCCTGCACCAGCTCTAGTCGGGCCTGTAGTGGCTCGACGATCCGCCGAATCAGCGCTATCTCCTGGATCAGGCAGTCCAGCGTCTGCTCCTGCAGCACGCCGACGGACCTCATGTCCTCCAACCGAAACTCGCTCGCGTGTATCTCGCCGTTCTCGTCGACGACCTCTGTCTTGATGATCTGATCACTCACTCTCCGACCCTCCTTAACTCCAGAGCGCCATGACCTTCGCAGGTGTCACAGGGCCACTCACGGACAACGGGGTTGTTGTTGGCCGGCCCGTGCATTCCGGTACCGTCGCAGCACGGGCATGGGATGGTGTCCGGTGCACGGTCGCACTCCAGGTATCCAGGCGGCGCCGACCGTTCTTCATACATCAGCGTCACTTCTGTCCTCCGATGACTTGATGGGCCATCTTGCCTTTGCCACACATCCGGCAGGCGCCGCGGGCGACTTGGTCTCGCCGAAGCGCCGGGTATTTCACCGCGCCGGCGTTCTCGGGCCGGTGGCGGCCTCCTCGGTAGCGGTGTAGTTCTGTCGTGGTCACTCCGTCCTCCCTAGTGGCTGAGAATCGTCGGCTTGGGCCTGGGCCGCAGTGTGTAGTCCCGTGGGTCGTACGGCATGGCTGGCCAGCCGAGGATCTGCGTCAGCGTGTAGCCGCTGAACCGACGTATCCCTGGGATGGGGATCGGCTTGATCCAGCCCTCTCTGACCCGTTCGTTGAACGACGAAACGTTGAGGCCCATGATCTGCGCAGCCTCAGCCGCGGTGTAGGCCCGGTCGACGCGGAGGATCGGGGTTTCCAATTCAGTGGTCATGCCCTGACTCCTTCAGTTAGTTCCACTCTCAGACGGTCCAGATCCTCTTTGGAGATCAACGCGATGTTGCCAACGCGAATTGCACTCAGCCGTCCCTCGCGAATCCACCGAGAAACGGTGTTGCGATGCCGACCCAATTCTTTGGCAACCTCGCCGATCGAGTAGTAGGTGCCGGAGATCAATTCGCAGGCTCCTTGAGTTGGTGGTGCGCAGCAACTGCCTTCAAGGTCACGACCTCGCCGATCAGAGCTGACACGAAGCCGTACTTATCTGTGTCTTCGAGCCTCTGGTAGTATTCGAGTAGGCGATCCACGGCCTCGCTCGGCCTTTCTGGCCCGTAGGCGAGTGCCAACGTCTTGCCGATTTCCCTGATGTGTGATGAGAGGTCTGACATGGTTTTGGATGACTCTGGCTACGTCTACTTCAGGGACGAACTGGTGGCTCTGTATCTGTCTGCCGTTGGGCGAGCTCTTCGCGCATTCGCCGAAGGGAGGCGGCCTGATTCGGCCTTAGCCGCAATTCATGACTTCCTGGACTTGGAGATAAACCACGCACGGCCAGGCGCAGACGACGCAGAGCAGCTTCATGCGCTTCATAAACTCCTGGTCGATTTGGTTCAGAGGATGCCCCCGGAAGAAGACCTTTAGCCGCCATCACAGCACCGCCGCCGGCCGCCGGTACTCGTCTATGTCGATCCCGAGGTCTGAGCACCAGCGGTAGAGCGTCGTATCAGTGATCTCAAGATCGACCGCGACGAGCAGCACCATGTTGCGCCGCCCCCTGTATCGGGTCAGGGTCGCGATAATGATCGACCGGATGTCAGACTGCCGCTGGGCCTCTAGCTTCTCTTGCGTTGGCGACTTCACCACTATTTTGCACTCCTTGATACCTGAGTGAGCAAAAGTCTCAGGGGAAGTATATGTGAGGTAGTGTCATATGTCAACGTGAGTGTGCAACGATATACATGTCAGTTGGTAAATCACATGTCACATATCAACACTGAGAGACTGCGTCAGGCGCGGCGCCAAGCAAAGCTGACGCAAGACGAAGCGGCTGAGCGTGCCGGAGTAAATCGCAACACGATTTCTGGCTACGAGACTGGTCGCGTGCGTCCGTCAGCGTTGGCGCTCAACATGCTCGCCACCGTTTACGGCATGTCAGTCTCTTGGTTCTTCGGCGAGGACACGACCGATACGTCTCCGGATCCCAGGACCCCCAGTGGGGACGACATCGACATCGCCGACCCGGAGCTCCGGCTTTTCTTCCGGGGCGAGTGGGACGAGTTCGCGGAGGAGGAGCAGGAGTTCATCAAGGGAATGATCCGGGAGTCCAGGGAGCTGCTCCGCAAGCGGCGAGAGGCGGACTCAGCATGATCGGGCGAAACGTTGCAGCTCGCGTCATCGCCGAGCACGGTACGTCAGACCTTCGGACTCTCGTCGAGCAGGAAGGACTAGTCGTTAAGACCCGCCATCCGTGGGAGGGGTCCTTCGAGGACGCCTATGTCCATCCCGTGATCTACGTGCCCAAGTACCTAGCGTCCGCAGAATTCCGGTCCCGCGTCGCCCACTGTCTCGGGCATCACTTCCTACACCCGGCCAACCAGGTGTGGCTACGCGGCTTTGACCGGATCTGGAGCTGGAAGTGCGAATACCAGGCTGAGGAGTTCGCAGCCTGGATACTCATCCCGGAGGCGGAGGCGGAGAACGCGTCACGGATGAACAGCGTTGAAATCGCCGCGCACTACCGAGTCGACCAGCGCCTGGCTGAGGTACGAATGCGGGGTCGGCTGGTGTGAGCCGGAACAGACGCTTCAGCGTTGACACAGGAGAAAGGGATCAGACATGAACAGAAACTTGCCTAAGACCGGCGACCATATGGTCGTGAGGCGGTCGCCGCGTGAGTTGGGCCAGAGTGTACGAAACGGTCGACGGGGCCGCATCGACCCGGAGGCCATGGCTCGGGAAGAGTACGGGCTTGAGGTGGTCACCCAACCGATATCAGCACAACGTGGCTATGAGGTCAGGGGTCGCACGCTCACGATATCTGACCGGCTCGACGGCGATGGGCGCCGTTGGGCTGTTGCTAGCGCACTGGGCTACTACCTGATGACAGGCGACACGCCGGTTGGCTGACGAACTACTTCGAATCGGCTCTATGGACGGCCTAGTGGTCAAGCGAGCTGGCAAGGACGAGAGAGGGCGCTGGCAGATGGAGAGCGATCATCCCGGATGGCCGCCCGCCCCGTGGACCGACGAGACCGAGCTTGTCGGAGAGGTGCGCTGGGCGGTGAGGACGTTCTAGGAGAGTGGAAGAACCCGAATGACCAACAGCTCACCGGATAGGGAGTCGTCCACCAATGCGGTGCTCGCAGCGACACGCATGGTGCTGTGGGATGCGGTGAAGCACCTGACAGACGAACGACGCGATCTTCTCTACGATGCGATTGACGGGATTCTCGGCGATATGCGCGTCCGATGGGGCAGTGAGCCGAGCGATGACTTCTGAATGGACTTGCTGGATGAGCTTGAGAGAATCAAGTTCCGCCTGGCTCAACGCCAACAGTTCCGAGGTGGTCATGACGAGCCCGGACCTAAGCAGGCGGAGTTCGTCTGCATCAAGTGTGATGTCTTCGCTACCGGTCACGGATCATCCCTCTCCTGTCCATCCTGTGGGACGAGTGAATGGCTTGAGATGTGGCGCATAGAGTGAAGCCTCTGTCCATCTTAACACCGAGATCGTCGGTGAGGTGCGATGGGCGGCGATGACGTTATCGAGGGAGGGAAGCAACCGATGTTGGATGAGCTTCCAGGCATAACCCCGATGAAGTGGATGACTCCCGAAGTCAGCGCCGCGTTTCCCGTAGTCGTTGCCGCGTCGTTGCTAAGAAGTGGTCTAGTGCGATCTCACTCTGAGATAGAAAGTCTTGCCAGGGGTCTGGAACATCATCGAGCAATCTTGCATGAAGACCATCCTCGACTGACTCGGGACGAGAACAACATGATTGCGCTTCTGGAGGCGTACCTTCTTCGCTCGCTTCGGGCGTTTGTAGACGAATCTGAGCAAGATCAATGAAACGGGGACTCTCATGCTCAGCCGGTCCGCCGCACAGTCGACAGTAAGTCCGTTCTTGAGTGGGAGAAGGCTGTGACTGTGGTTCGGGTTTCGTGGTCATGTAGGGCCGCGGCTCTTACGTTCTCCAGACATCTTAGCACCTGACGACGTATGCGCTGGGCAGTGAGAGGAGAGAAAACGGCGTGAACACCAAGGGGGGAGCTAGGACCGAGGCGAGATGGCGATGGAGTCCGTGGGAGTGAGGTAGGACATGGCTAGCGGACGCATCAGAAAGCGCGGGACCAACCGCTGGGAGCTAACCTGGGACATCCCCCGAGGCGTGGACGGGAAGCGGCAGCGCCGGTACGAAACCGTGCGTGGCAACAAGCGTGAGGCGCAGGCCCGCCTAACGCAGATTATGGAGTCACTTCGTCGAGGCCAGTATTTCGAGCCGTCGATGATGCCGCTGGCTCAATACCTCAATCAGTGGCTGGAGGCCGGTGCACGGTCCTGGAAACCGAAGACACTGGCTGGACACAGCTGGGCTGTCCACACGCACATCGCCCCGAGGCTCGGGACGATCCCGCTGGCACGTCTCACCGCGCTGGACATCCAGCGATTCCTTGGGGGACGACTGGACTCCGGTCTGTCGTCACAGTCCGTCATCAATATCTACGCATCATTCCGACGCGCTCTCAACCAAGCGGTCGGCTGGGAACTACTTGTCCGCAACGTGATCGACCGGGTATCCCCGCCTCGATTGGTCAAGCGCCGCATTCGGACTCTGACACCCGATGAAGTTCCGGTACTACTCGATGCTGCCAACGGTACAGACTTTCACCTGCCGATTCACTTGGCGATCTACACCGGACTCCGCATCTCGGAGGTGGTGGGGCTGCGTTGGTCGGACATCAACATGAGAGACGGCAGCCTGACGGTCAACCAGAACGTCGTGATGATCGACGGCCGCCCTCACCGCAACGAGTATCCCAAGACAGCGACTTCGAGGCGCACGATCAAGCTTCCCGAGGCGACCACTCTATTGCTACGATCCTACCGTGAACGCCGCGAAGCTGATCTAGCGTTGCTCGGTATCGACTTTGGGATCGAGACCCAGGTCTGTATCTGGTCCGACGGTAAGCTGATGCGACCGGACACCCTGAACAATGGCTACAAGCGCATCCGTCATCGAGCAGGGATCGATGAGAGAGTGCGGTTCCACGACCTCCGACATACGCACGCGACCTTTCTCCTGGAAGCGGGTGTGCCTATGCACCAGGTCAAGGACCGACTTGGGCACAGTAGTATTCAGATCACGGTTGACACGTATGGACACCTGCTGCCAGCGTCCGACCAGAACGCCGCCAGCGCCTTCGAGCGCATCGTTTCCTGAGCGCGTGGCGGCAGAATGGCGGCAAGAGGGCAAATTATCGTAATATGAATCGTTCGATTTAGCTTTGAATCGGGGTGTAGCGCAGCGGTAGCGCGCCTGTTTTGGGAACAGGAGGTCGGCGGTTCGATCCCGCCCACCCCGACCATCGTATCCTTGCTCGCGGTGAACCTTTGGCGAACTACATCGTAACCGGCTGCGCCGGCTTCATCGGCGCCAGGGTCTCCGAGCTCCTGATCCAGGCGGGCCATCGGGTCACTGGCATCGACGACCTGAGCGACGGGTACGATCCTCGCCTCAAGGAGTGGCGTCTCGCCAGGCTGGAGCCGGACGAGCATTTCACCTTTCGCAGAGTCGACATCCGGGACCTCAAGACCACCGGCGACGTGTTCCGGTCGGCAACCCCGGACGCCGTGTTCAACCTCGGCGCGCGGGCCGGGGTGAGGCAGTCCGTAGAAAACCCGTGGATCTACGCGGAGACCAACTACATCGGCGTCCTGAACCTGCTGGAGCTGTGCCGTGAGCATGGGGTCGCCAAGTTCGTCCAGGCCTCGACCTCCAGCACGTACGGCAACGACACGGTTGCGCCTTTCAGCGAGTCGGCTCCGACGTCTATGCCCCTGTCGCCCTACGCTGCGTCCAAGAAGGCCGCGGAGGCACTCTGCTACACCTACCACTACCTGTACGGAATCGACGTGACCGTGTTCAGGTTCTTCACCGTCTACGGCGCCGCCGGGAGACCGGACATGTCGGTCTTCCGGTTTGTGAGGGCCATTGCCGAGGACGAGCCGATAGTCCTCTTCGGAGACGGCGGCGAGCGCGACTTCACCCACGTAGACGACGTCGCGCAAGGCGTGATCGCCGGCGTCCGACCGATCGGTCACGAGATCATCAACCTCGGCGGAGATCGGCCAACCAGAATCAGCCGCGTCATCGGTATGATCGAGAACGCGCTGGGCAAGGAGGCGCGGATCGAGGTCGCGCCGCGTCCAGCCGCGGACGTCGACTCGACCTGGGCGGACATCTCGAAAGCGCGAAGGCTGCTGGACTGGGAGCCGAAGATCGACCTCGAGATCGGAATCCGCGGTGTCGTCGACTGGTACCTCGAAAACCGCGACTGGGCGCGCACAATTGCGCTCTAGCAGGACCTCATTCTCGCGGCGAGAGTCCTCCGTCAAGGGGCAGGGGGTCGACTGTAACTCGATCGATCCGCCGAACGCCTGGTGGAAGCGGCCCTTCGATCTGTTTGTTCTGACCTGCGTACATCTGGTCTTTGCGCCCCTCTGGGTCCTGTTGTGGACCGCGATCCCCCTTACGATCTGGTTGTACGACCGCGGCCCCGTCTTCTACACCCAGCAACGCCTCGGCAAAGACGGACGCGTCTTCAACGTGTACAAGTTCAGATCGATGATTCCCGACGCGGAGCGGCACACCGGACAGGTCTGGGCCGAGGAGGACGACCCGAGAATCACGCCGGTCGGACGATTCCTCAGGAGCCGCGCCCTCGACGAGCTCCCCCAAGTGATCAACATGTGGCGGGGCGACCTGAGTCTGGTCGGTCCCCGCGCGGAGCGCCCCGAGCTGACCGAGCAGTTCGCCGAGGATATCCCCGAGTTCAAGCAGCGCCTCGTAGTGCGACCCGGAATGACCGGTGTAGCCCAGGTCTACGGAAGCTACTCAACACATCCGAAGGACAAGCTCCGTTACGACCTCCTGTACATCGAGCGGATGTCTCCGCTTCTGGACGTCAAGCTGCTCGCGGTGTCGGTGTGGAACACGCTCACGGCGAAGTGGACGAAGGACGCGCGGTAGGGGGCCGGAGTCCACTACCGCCCTTCGATCTTCGCCTGCCGTTCTATTGCCCCGAGGGTCTCGCGCGTCCGAGGCGCCAGCTCGACCCCGGCGTCCAGGTACTCGCGCGCCTGCTGACGGTAGACGGGGTCCCTCTCCGAGGCAACCTGGAAGAAATGCGCCATTGTGATTAAGAGTCGCCAGTTCTCAGGTTCCACCTCCAGGCCAGCCTTCCCTTCGGCGGCGACGAGCTCTATAGCGCTGTCGAAGCCATCGTCCCGAAGTCTAAGTAGACTCGATCCCAGGATGGCCGCGAGATGCATTCGCGCGTAGTTCGCCAAGCCGGGAAAGTCCTCGATCGCGCCAGTTAAGAACGAGACCCTCTGGTCCAGTCTGATGTTCTGAGCTCCTGATCTCGCGACGTCCGCCGCGGCGTAGTAGGCCCTGAAATTGAGCAGCACAAGTGATGCTACGAGCAGCACGCCCACGACGGTCGCAACAGCCGTCACACCCCATCCCGTACGGAACGAGCGCGACAAATCCAGCCGCTTCGTCCAGCTCTCCTGAATCAGCCGCCAGCGGTCTCGCGGTTGCTCGTCCCGGCCAGTCGCCCATTCTGCCGCGATCACGAATCCCACCAGCATCGAGAACATCATCACTGTAGTTGGCGTGTCGAACAGGAACAGGTTCTGCGCAAAATAAGCTAAGAGCGTCGCCCCCACTATTGTGATGAGCAGTTGGTCGAAATCACGGGCTCGCGCAGACGTCCGTACAATGGCCCAGGCCATGGCGAACCAGATAGCCATGTAGCTGAGGAGTCCCAATGCCCCTTTTGTCGTAAGCTCTTCTATGACCTTGCTGTGCGCCTGGTCGAAGACTTCCTTAATCCCGGATCCAGAGTCGAAGTGCCGCCCCCAGGCGATGAGATAGTTCTCAGGTCCCCAACCGAGGACCGGACGGTCCTGAAACGCCCGCAGACCAGCGCCCGACGAGACGATGCGACCCTTGATGCTTTGATCGTCGACGCTGATCGCGGCGATCCTCCGCAGCATCTCGCTGGATCGAATGAGAGGATCCAGCGCCGGCGTCCCGCGCATTACTAGAAACACGACCAGCACGGCGATCGTCGCGACCAGGATTCCGGAGGCTATCCACCGCGCCGCCTTCAGCCGACCCAATCCGGCATACGTGATCCCGAACGCCAACAAGGCCCGCTCCGAGTCCGACTACGGCGCCGCGCGTTCCGGTCAGCCACAGGGCCCACAGGCTCAGGAAGACCGAAATTAGCCAGAACGCCCGTAGAAGGATCACGTAGTCGAACTCTCTTCGCTGCCTCGCGGAAGCCTGTCCCCGTCGGCGTACAGTCCTTCGCCTGGCCGGTCGCTCGACTCCCGTCGCCCTCTCTCTGCCAAACGAGTGGACAAGCAGCCCCACTCCGATCAGCGCGTTGACCATCGCGTAAGCGCCCACATACGTTGCGTTCCCAATCGTAGATTGAATTCGCTCAGCGCCACCGAGCCAGTAGAAGTCGACCCAGCCGTAGCGCTGTGCAAAACCCAGGAGAGACACCAGAACGCCAAATCCCAGGTTAGCCGAGAACAGCAATCGCCAGTCAGCCAGGCTTCGAAACGCGCTCGCGGCGACGACGGCGAAACAGAACCAGTGAGCCAGGTCGAACACACCCTGCATCCGCTCGTACGTGGACCACAGGCTCCGGACCGGACTGACGCCGATGAGTCCCGCCACGAGCGACACAAGCAGCCAGATCGCAAAGGCGGTAACGACCCACGATCGCCTCGGCCGATGTTCGGGGAAGTACAGAATCAGGATCAGCCAGATTGCGAACGTCACCTCGATTAGCGACCGCGCGTAAATGGCCTTTCCGACGACGAAAGGGAAAAACGTCTCGGGACTTACGACGAGGGGAGTCGCCAGGACAAGCATCACCCCAACACGGACCGCCCACAGCAAGACCAACCCGACCCCGGGGTCAGATTCGCTTCCGGTCCGCTGCTGAGTCAAAGTTCTAGTATCCTACGGGTGTCGAGGAGTGACCGGATTATAGAAATGGAAGAGACGAGGGTCAATTGTCATATCATAACAACCTTCGACCGCCGTCCAACTTGACATCCGACCTGTTCGACTAGAACAATAGACCCATCGTGACAGACCACCACAGGTATAAACTCGGAAGTGATCGCGGTCAGCAGTGGAGAGTGCTCCGAGTAAGGCCGAGGTGCGAGCGCAAAGCCGCAGCCGCGCTCAACGACAACGGGATCAACACCCTTCTGCCACTGATCAGAGTCCCAAAGGCGGGTACTCAACGTCATCACGCCCCGCTCTTTCCCGGCTACCTGTTCGTAGGCGTCACTCCAGACAGTGGTGCCTCAGTGCCGATTACCAGCATTCCGGGCACGATCGGTTGGGTATCCTTTGACGGGCAGATTCCCACCGTTTCCCAATCGGACATCGCCGACGTTCTGGACCGGCTCGGCGATCTCAATCGAAACGGCGGTGTCTGGAGAGAGTACTCCGTCGGAGACATCGTTCGCGTCGAAACGGGGCACATCGACAGCCTCGGGGAGGTCATTGAATCACCGCGGTCGCCGGACGCCAGGATCAAGGTCCTCTTACGCCTGATGGGCCAGCAGGTCAGGGCCTCCGTTCCGACTCACTGCTTGTCACCAGCGTCGAGTGAAGAACGCCTCCCGCGAAGACGGAGGCGCACTCGTGGAAGAGGCCGGTGGATCCAGTATGCCTCCTCGGGGGCGCAGAACCGCCGTGACCCAGTCGCACCACATAGGCGGACCAGCTCCACGTCGTAGCCAACGCTCCGGGAACGGCTCGCTGTCTATCGTTGTACCACTCAGGGCCATCCCTGGACGGCGGAGCATTCCCGAACGAAGCACCGCGCCCATAGCGCAGAGGCCGGGATTTGAAGATAACAGTTATCGGACTCGGATACGTCGGCACCGTCGCCGCTGCTGGACTCGCTTCAGCCGGCCACAACGTGCTGGGTGTCGACATTGACCGGACTCGAATAGACTTGCTGCAGGCCGGAAGAGCCCCGCTCTACGAGCCCGGACTCGAGCCGCTGATCCAATCGGGTCTGAGTCTTGGGAACCTCCGCATCGTCCACCGCGACGAAGTCACCGAGCCACTTGGTGACGTCGCGCTCATCACAACCGGGACGCCCCCGACAGACAGCGGGGCCGCCGACCTGAGCCAGGTCCGCTCAGCCCTCGGCTGGATCAAGTCGAGGAAGGACCCGAACGTGGTCGTGGTCATGAAGAGCACCGTCCCTCCAGGCACCGGTCAGCGGATAGTCGATCGAGACCTCCTCGGAACAGACCTCTCGTACGTGTCCAACCCGGAGTTCCTACGAGAGGGCCGCGCCGTCGAGGACTGGAAGTCGCCTGACCGAATCGTAATCGGCTGCGAACCTGGCGACGTACGGTCGGTCGAGGTCGTCAAAGCAATGCACAAGGGAATCGATGCCCCAACCATGGTCAGCGATGTCACGAGCGCTGAAATGATCAAATACGCCAGCAATGCTTTCCTGGCAACTCGGATCTCGTTCATCAACGAAATTGCGTCTTTATGCGACAGAGTCGGTGCGTCAATCGACGCCGTCAGCGATGGCTTGGCAATGGACACCCGAACTGGCGGCCGCATCTACGCCGGCGTGGGTTACGGGGGCTCTTGCTTCCCAAAGGACGTTCGGGCGCTGGACTATCTCGCTCTGACCAGCGGCGTAAGCGTCGAGCTTCTTCGGTCGGTAATCAACATCAACAACCGCCAGAGACTGCTGCCTCTGTACGCGGTCCGCGAGAGATTCAACGGGGCGATAGCCGGTTTGAGAGTCGCGGTCCTAGGTCTAGCCTTCAAGCCGGAAACAGACGACGTGCGAGACGCCCCATCACTCGACCTGATCAACGCCCTCGTGGACGAAGGAGTCGAAGTCCGCGCCTACGATCCACAAGCCAACGACACCGCCCGCCCCCACCTGCCCGCGTCAGTCGAGCTTGTCGACGATCCGCTCGAAGCAGCCGACCGCGCGCAGGCCCTCGTCCTGATCACCGAGTGGCCTCAGATCGTCAACGCCGACTGGCAGTCCATCGCCCGCTCCATGCGCCCACCGCGGTTCGTCTACGACGGCCGCAACGCGCTGGACGCGGGTTCGATGGATCGCCTCGGATTCGAATACTTGGCCGTAGGTAGAAACCAGGGGGTCTGACGTCCGGACTCAATCCACCGACTTGTCAATAAAACTGCTGACCCGGCGCTCCCTGTGCATTGTTTCGCTGATCCTCGCGAGCTGTACCGCTGTCTGCGGCTGGGGACCGTCACATGCTCCCGAGACGGTGGACGCTGGCTCAGACACTCTTCGTATGCAATTTCGGGCCGTGCCGTCTGGCTAGGGAATCAACATCCACAAAGCTAAAGGGGCGGATCTTGATACGGGCAATTTGATCAAGATACAGGAGGCAAGATTTCAGTTCATATCCTAAGACCTGCGTTGGGAGGAGATTGAGCGAGTCAGGGACTCGTATGACTTCTCAGCCTTTGACACACTTGTGGAGTCGGCTGAAGACCTTGGGCTTGGTATCTTCTTCATCCTGGACTACAGTCATCCGCTTTATGAAGAGACTCATCGGGCAGTCGCAACGGAGAAAGGAAGGAGGGCGTTTGCCAGATTTGCGGCCGCGGCCGCGGAGCGCTACAGAGACTCTCGCGTCGTTTGGCACATCTGGAACGAGCCCAATATATCCCAGTTTTGGCGGCCTAAACCTAATATCGATGACTACTTCGCTCTGGTCAAGGAGACGGTACCTGCCATTCGTACTGCAGATCCACACGCCGCGATCGTCGCGCCTGGAACTGCCGGCGTTGATCTTGAATGGTTGGAAGGTCTCTTTCAACGAGGCCTACTGGACTTGGTGGATGGCGTCTCAGTAGTCCCGTTTCGGGGGGGCCAGCCCCCGGAGACGGTTGCCCCAGGTTACAATCATCTCTGGAGATCTTCGAGTATCCCGATGCCCCCGGACTTTGAGCAAGTACGTATCCTGATTGATCAATACTCAACGGAGAACAGTCCCCCTCTGGTGGTTCTCGGCTGGGGCTATCCCGCAGCTAGCGATGACGGAAGAAGTCTGGAGATACTGCAGGCTCGGTACTTGGTACGCGCTTTTCTGACCAGCCTGTGGCAGGGGGTCCCTCTCTTTATGTGGTTCAACCTCAGGGATCCGTCGGACGCCGTCGAGACGGTGCAGTATGGGATACTCAGGCACGACGGCGGCCCTCGACTTGCGTTCACAGCGGCTCACACTATGAATTCGGCGCTCAAAGGAATGACCCTTTTGGGCAGGTCGGAAATGGAGAGTCCGAACGACTTCCTCCTGGAATTCGAAACCAACGGCAGGACGGTCTACGCTGGCTGGACCGCTATGAGCGAAGCACATGAAGTTACGCTTCCACTAATGGGAGGGGCCGGCAGCATCATCGATATCTACGGATCGGAAACCGGCGCGTCGTGGGACTCTCGCGACCTCGCGATTACTTTGACCCCAGACCCGGTGTTCATCCGTCTCCATCAGCAGTAACTTCTCGACCGACACGTATATGAGTATTCCTGTATTGAGCGAACTGGCAAGGGCCCTGGTGAGACTGTCCTCGATAGGACTGGATAAGGGCCCGAACATCACGCGTTACTCAATGTACGAGCAACTCTCCGGGGTATTCCCTCCGGGAACGACAGGTAGGGTACTTTCAGTTAGCCATTCTTTGAACCTGCTCCACGTTCTCTTCGACGCCACCAACTGCGACATTGTTGAAGCGAATTATCCCGAGTTCAATATTCTCGCCCTACCGTTCGCAGATGAAACCTTCGATTACGTGGTCAGTGACCAGGTCCTAGAACATGTCGAAGGGAATCTGGAGCAAGCAGTCGCCGAGACCCACAGGGTGCTTCGTCCTGGTGGTTGGGCCATCCACACAACCTGTTTGTTGTTGCCTATTCACGCCCAACCCGACTTCTGGCGAGTGACCCCTTCGGGGCTGCGCTTTCTCGCCCGTCACTTTCGGAAGGTCCAGGTTGGTAGTTGGGGCAACCCCTTCTTCTTCCTAGTACAGTGGTCGGGATTGCGGATCGAGCCGGTACCTCGAGCTCGATGGCACCCTCTGGCGTGGGTTGCACGCTTCAACAAGCCGAGTTGGCCAGTTTCGACATGGGTGGCAGCCCAAAAGTGATGTCACAGCCGGGCAAGTTTCAGGCGGGCCTCACCGAGGAGCGTTCGTCCGAGGGCAGCTTCGGACGAGACCTGTTCGTGACGTACCTCAGTAAGGGACTGCTCGTTTCTGCAAGTCTGGGCACTTCGATTATGTTGGCCAGAGGTCTCGGCCCAGAGGGACGAGGGCAATACGCCGTTGTGATGACGACCGCTGCTCTCGCAGCGTCAGTGGGGACCCTTGCGGTAGACAAGGCCCTCGTATATCACATTGCGCGAGGGGTTATCCCATCAGTTCTGGCCACTCGCACGGCTGCAGCTCTCACGCTAATCCTGGGTGCCCTGGCTTGCCTGGTTGCCTTCTCAGGGGCCATTGCCTACAGCAACGTCGCTGGAATGAATCTTCCACACGCGCTGCTGGTTGCGGCGGCCGTTCTCGCATTCGTAAACGTCGCGTCTGCGAACCTGGAAGGAATCTTGAGAGGGAGTCAACTGATCACGTCTGCCAATTTGGCCCAACTCCTTCGAGCAGTCTTTTACCTGGCTATTCTGGCATCTATACTCGCTATTGGGGACCTGAATCCATCCCGAGCATTGATGACGCTTGCCGCTGCCGGGACACTATCGATCGGGTGGTGCGCAGTAGTGGCAATCCGAAACGGCCGGGACCTGAGACCGGCAATCAGCCGAAGTGCCTCTCGTGCGCTCATGGCCTACGGACTGCTCTACCTCGCGCAAGCTCTGGCAAACATGCTCCACCTGCGGGTCGGGCTATATATCGTTGGCGCCATGCTGCCGGCGAACCAGACAGGATATTACGCCCTTGCCGTTAGTGTGGTGGAGGTCTTGGACCAACTTGCCATCGCGACCAGCTTTGTCCTAATTCCGTGGATCGCCAGTCAAGAGTCCAGCTTCCCAGTGGCACGTGCCGCAGCGGTGGCGCGCGTTACGCTGCTCGCCACTGGCGCCGCGGCCTTGGTCCTCGGACTTCTGGCCCCTACCCTGATCCACTCTCTATATGGGGCTGAGTTTCTAGGCGCTGTCACAGCCATTCGGTGGCTACTGCCGGGTCTCGCTATGCACGGTCTTTTCTTGACCACGTCTTCTCAACTTGTGGCCACCAACCGCCTTGTCTTTCTTCTCGTCTGCAACTTGGTCGTGTTTGGCCTTAACGCGGGACTGAACGTAGCGTTGGTCCCGAGCCTGGGCATAACTGGGGCCAGCATTGCTTCCACAGTCACCCATACCGTCGCCGCCCTCAGCGTAGTCGGCGCCGTCGTAAGAGGCGGGGGCTCCGGCGTCGACAGAGTTGGATTCGCAGAGTTTCTGATTGTGAGGCCGTCAGACATCAAGTCGGCGGTCGCAATGACCAAACGTGGGCTGCACACCGCGCTAAGCAAGGAACATGGACGACACCATCCTTAGACCGCTGTGGGATGTCCGACTTGACGGAGTTTCCTGGTCTACTCCTGCGGTTGTCACTACGCCGTCGGGTGACGCACGTGTGGTGATCGCCGACCGGAGCGGGACGGTATGCGCATTCGCGGGACCCACCGGCGATCTGCTGTGGCGCAATCCCGGTCGCTCACCCGTCACGGCGTCACCGGTTCCCGTTGACGCGGACAGAGACGGCAGAGTCGATACTATTGTCCTCGGTGATCACCATGGCTGGTTACACGCTATCGATCCGGATACGGGCCTGAAACGCTCGAGTACCAAACTGGGAAGTTGTATCCGGTCCAGCGCAGCCTCGGTGACGGCCGACGGCGGCGAAGTTGACCTGTTCGTTGCTGCCTACGGGAACTGGATGTATCGGCTGGCAAGTGACACCCACGACGTGATCTGGCGCCGCTATGTACCAAAGCATGAGCTGGTGGGACTTAGTGGCGTCGTTTCCTCCCCTCTCGTCGCCGACGTGAATTTCGACGGAGAGTTGGAAGTCGTTGTCGGCAGTCGCAGTAAACTGATTCTCTGCTACAAAGCATCGACCGGAGTCCTGGAGTGGGTGCGGACTCTACACTACGACGTCGACTCTTCGCCTTCATTCGCCATTGTAGCCGGGCTGCCGTTAGTGTTCGTCGGAGGCGGCGAGCACACCTCCGGACGCGGCGACAACTCCATCTATGCCCTACGGGGCAGCGACGGCGCGACCATCTGGCGGACTCAACTTAAAGGAGGCTGTGACAGCTCGCCCACAATTGCGGATATAGACGACGACGGCCGTCTAGAGGTTGTCGCGACCAGCCTGGCGGATGCCTCCTGCTATGCGCTCGATGCCGCTTCGGGTGATCTACTATGGCGTCATCAGTTCGGACCGACGACCAACTGCACTCATGATGCGGACAACGTATGTCGGTCGGACTCGTCCGCTCCATACTTCACAGAGGACGCGCTTTGCAGGAGCTATACCTCTGCCCTGGTGGCAGACTTGGATTCTGATGGGCGGAGAGAAGTAGTGATCGGCTCGAACAATGGGACCCTTGCGATACTGAACGGCAGCGATGGCACGGTCCGTTGGACGGAATCGACCGGTGCGGCTATCCGTGGGTCTCCGGTGCTTGCGGACCTGAACGGGGACGGTCAAATGGACCTGCTTGTGGTCAGCGGCGAGAGACTAGTCGCCTACGGAACCAACTGCCGTGGCGCCCCCTGGCCCATGTTCAAGGGCGAGGCTTCGCACTTGGGCTGTGTATCGGTTTCCACTTCGCCAGACGTGCCGACGGCATCGCTTCCAAGACAACGGGTGCCACGCCTACGCCTCATCTGGCACTGGCTGGTAGTCGATACCGCACGGTTCTTCGTTTACCAAGTGGAGAGACGGCTCCTGCGCCCCTTCGGTTGGCGCCTCTTTGACTATACCTACTGAACTGAACCTTTCCCGTAGATTCCCTCCTCTGACAGTACCTGGAACACAAACTTACGAGCCGAACACTCCACCGTGGGTCAGGGCGTTGTGTGATCACTTCGTCTCCACCTACACATCTGAAGACGGGCTACTTGTGAGCGTACTTGACGATCGGGGTCAAGTATTGGACGCGGAGCCTATCGTACCCGACTTTGGCGACATCCTCCCTTACCTGGACCACTACGGGTACGGGGATTTCGCGCTAGAACAAATAAGGTTGGCGCAAGGCCACATCAAAGCCGGGCTCTTCCACCGCGGCGGACGAGTAAGACTCTTCGAAAACCACGACTGGCTACTTGGCGTCGTAGAAATGTACGAACGAACTGGAGAACATTGGCTTTTGAAACTTGCCCATTCGGGCTCGCAATCCCTTGTTGACCTTTTCGTCCGCCACATGCTGTTGATTGATGAGCGGCCCAGATTTGGGGACTGGAGATCGTGGCTCATGCGGTCCAACCCGTTTAATGGCGGGTACATTGAGCTGCTGGTCGACCTTCACCGCGCGACCGGAGACCACAGGTATCTCGACTGGTCTTCATTCCTCGCCGATGGCTGGATCAAGACTCCGTACTTCCAGTCAAACGGGCTCTTTGCGTCAACCGTATGTGTGGGTCCAAGGGTCGCTTCGCCGGTTCTCTCCCGGTTCGCACTCCGTCGCGTCCGCCTCTTCAAGGACAATACAAACATGATGTGGGGTCTGCTGGCTGTGGCCCAGGCGACTGGGGAGAGACGGTTTACAGATGCGATTGAGACCTGGTTAGCTGGGTTCGAGCGCCACTTCTGGAATCGCGGCCGGGTGTGGCTGTGGATCGACCGTCTTGGAAACGGAAGGGAGCCGTCACTGAAGGCGGCATTCTCATCGATGGACCTGCTGTGCGATCTGCACCATGCCGGAATAGGTGACGGGCGAGCGTTGGTTCTGGCGTCGGCCATCGGCGACTACTGGCTTGGCATCCAGTGGTCGAACGGCCTGTTCCCTGAATTTCCTGGAGGATCGACGGACCACCTGGATGCCAATGTGGATATGGTTGGCGCGCTCACCAAGCTTGCAACCCTCAGCGGCCAGACAATCTACCGCGAAGCGGCAGTTGCCTGTGCTCTTCAGGTCCTTGAGGCGCACGATAGTCCAGCAGGATACACCCTCGCTGTCAATGATGACGGCACTGTGGCCGACGGACGGATCATCGTCAAGTACCAAGCCCTGATCACCAAACTCGACCTGTTGATGGGGCAAACTGGACCGGCGTTGTGGGAGCAGGCCGAGAGTCGACTCCTACGAGATCGGTAGGGACCGAGCAACCCTCAGCCAAAGGTCAAGACTCTGCCTCCAACAGTCGCGTACATCGTTCCAGCATTCCCGGCACTTTCAGAGACCTTCGTGTCTCGGGAAATCCTGGGGCTGCAGAGGATTGGAGTTCACGTCGAGACATACTCCTTCGTACCGCTTGCCGCGAGAGACTCGAACCTCCTGGGACCCGAAGTGCAGGCGGCTGCATCGCGCACCAACTACGTGTTCAGATGGCGGAGCCTCCTGGACGCGTGTGCCGCTCCACATCGAGCTGTCAAGTTGTGGAATCCAAACGGCCGCATTCAAGAGTCTGCGACGTTACAGTCCCACGCACTCCTGCGCTTGGCGAGGGCGGTGTCGATCGGACGAGCTCTAGAGCGTGATGGAACTGACCATATCCATGCCCACTGGCCATACGCGACGCAGATCGCCTATCTTGTGCACATGCTGACCAACATTCCGTTCAGCTTCAGTGTGCACGCTCACGAAGTCCAGTACGAATACGGTCACGTCCCAATCGCCTTGGAGCGGGCAGAATTTGCGGCGTTCTGCAACGGCGCTGCGATGGAACGTCTTCTGGGTCGGCTGCCCCCCGGGGCGCGTTCCAACAGCAGGCTGGTCTACCATGGTGTCGACCTAACCCAGTTCTCCTACCTCGCCTTCCCCAGATCCACGGGGCCATTTCGAATACTGTCCGCCGGACGCTTGACGCACACCAAGGGATTCGACCGTCTGATTCATGCGTGTGCAATCGCCAAAACCCAGGGAGTCCCGATTGAGCTAACGATTCTGGGAACAGGACCTATTGAGGGTGAGTTGGTTGACCTTGCCGGGATCGCCGGCCTATCGGATCAAGTCCACCTGCCGGGGTGGGTGTCGCACAGCCAGGTTGCGGAGTACCTCCACGATTCTCACCTGTTTGCGCTCGCCGCGGACACAAATTACGATGATGGACTACCAAACGTCGTGTTGGAGGCCATGGCATGTGGCAGGCCGGTCCTGCTCTCTCCACTTCCGGCCGCGACGGAAGCTGTCTCCCAAGGAGTAGAAGGGATTATCGTTCGGTCCGCAGACGATGTTGAAGCTTTCGCCGAATCTATTGTCCACTTGCACGAGGAGAGAAGTGAGGCGGAAGAGATGGGCAAAGCCGCTCGATATGGAGTAGAAGAAAAGTTCAACGCGGCGGCAAGTATTCGATGCCTCCGTAATCTCATGGTGGGACTCTAGGCAGGTGGACCAAGAAGTGGGCACTGATCAAACTCGACAGAGCCTGGCCGTAGTAACGATCGCCTACAACGAAGAGGAGGACATGCCGCGTTTCTTGGAGAATCTTGTCCCATGGGTCGATGAGATTGTTGTGGTCGACGATGGGTCAACCGACCGTACCACGGAGATCTGCCGGAGCTACAGTCCCAAGATTATCTTGGTTGAACACCCGACGGATGTTGCAGACAAGCACTTTGCCCGCCAGCGAAACATCGGCATCGATGCTTCCACCGCTGAATGGCTGCTCCACGTGGATGTGGACATGCGGGTCCCGGCGGATCTGGCAGATGAGATCCTAAGCGCAATTCAACACCCGAAGCGGGACGCTTACCGGTACCGCCGGTTGAACTTCTTCTGCCACCGTCCCATGCGGGCCGGCGGCTGGGCCTCATGGAACCAACCGTGGTTGGCTCGCCGCGGAGTTCTGCACTTCGAGGGACGCGTGCACGAACGCGCGGCTCTGTCCGTGGGACCTGAACGAATCGGTCAGCTAAGGTCCTGCATCTGGCACCTGAACGACGCCAGCTTCACAGAACGCTTGGAGAAAAACCTCAGATACTCGACACTGGAAGCGCAGAGGATTCTCGAGGATGGTAGGACCATTCATATATGGGACGTTGTAATCCGTCCCTTATGGGGTAGCCTGAAGTCCTACTTCATTCTTGGAGGCTTTAGGGACGGACGTCTGGGATTGCTCTATGCCTTGTACGTGTTTCAGCAGCACGTTCAACTGGCATTTTCTGGCATGGGACCGGCAGAACTCTATTCCTAGAGAGGAGCTCGAGTCTGATGTGGGTAAAGCCGGGCAGGATTGAAGACAGTACAGCAGACAGCCGACATCGATGACCGTTCGACCCTAGACTGGTATTTCGCCGATCTGAACGTTATTGGTCATTGGCGCGCAACCGTCAGGGGACGTCAATTTGTGTGGCTCTTGGCTCCGGAGTGGGACAGTCTATGGACTCGTCAGAATCACTTCGTGATCCGCCTCGCTCGTCTGGGGGCCGAGGTACTGTATGTGGAAAACGGGCAGACTACCGTGTCTCATCTGATGCGTGGACACTGGAAAAGTGCAATGGCAAGTCTCAGGCCGAGATTCCGGGTCGTGGAACCGAGATTGACGGTCATGACTCCCGTGCGCCTCTGGCCGGGTTTTGGACGTTCAGATGCGTTGGCGAAACTGGATGGATGGTCCGTAGCTAGGTCCGTCCGCCGCTGGCTCAGTCGCCAAGGCTGGACGAACTATGTGTCCTGGTGCAGGCTGCCACACAGCGCCTTTGCTCTAGGTCATCTGGACCCAGCCATGACGGTATATGACGTAACCGACGACTACGAAGAGTACACCAGATCGCCTGAGACAAGGCGTTTGATTCGGGAGCGGGAGCGGCGGCTTGTGCGAGACGCAGACGTCGTATTTCTGACCACAGAGGAGCTTAGAGTCAAGGAGAACCTGAGAGGATCGTCCCACTACGTCGTCCCAAATGGAGTTGACTATGAGCATTTCGCAAGCGCCGCGGATCACAACTGCAAGGAGAGTCACTTCGTTTCCAAGATCCAAAAGCCCGTCATCGGCTACTTGGGGCTGACCTCGAGCCGGATGGATTTTGAGCTGGTAGATATGATCGGTCAGCGTTGGCCAGGACACGTCCTCATGGTCGGCCCCGTCGATTCGAGAGTTGCTAGGAGGGTCCGCGATATCTCCGGGGTGGTCTGGACCGGGTTCGTTGACCGGAGAGAGCTGCCGCATTATCTCTGCGGGTTTGACGTGTGTATCTTGCCATTTCAAATAAACGACCAGACAAAGAGGATGAATCCCCTGAAAGTGTGGGAGTATCTAGCTACAGGCAAACCCCTCGTGTCGGTTGACCTGCCAGCACTGAAACGTGCTTCAGAGGTCACCCATATCGCAAACAGTCGGACCCACTTTGTTGAGCTGATAGAACAGTGCCTCGGGCAAGGCGATGACAGACTCGGTCGGGCCAGTCAGGCTATTGCAAGGGAGTACTCCTGGGACGTTATCTTTAATCAAATGATGGAATACCTTGCGGTCCACCTCCGACCGATGCCTCGCCATGGCGACTAGTCAGCGTCGTTATCGATTCCTACACTTTCAGAAGCCCATTGACGGTCAGAGAGTCGATCGCATTCTTCTCACTCCCAAGACACACCAGATTTCAGCGATGATCTAGAGGATTCACCTGCTCACCTCAATAGCACAGACCGCCGGAAAGCGACCAGCGCTTCTTGAGTTGCGCCTGTCGTACTATGCGCTCCTCGCGTTTTGCTTGCTCGTGACGCTAGTACCGCGGGGGCGCATCCTGGTGGGTGATCTTGCGGTCCCGGTCTACTTCGTCGATCTAGCCATCGTGTTAGCGGCGCTTGGTTTGGCGACTACCAGTCTCAGAAAGCAACCAGCCGGCTGGCAGCGAACCGATGTGGCCGTACTGGTGCCGACTTGCTTGATTGCTCTGATCCCCAGCCTCTTACTCATCGTCTCCCGTCTGCCCGGACCAGGTTTGGCAGTAGCTCTAATCATCGCACTGGAGGCTATCGCGATTGCAACCGCCGTTTTCCTGAAACAACCGGCTGGCTGGCAGCGGACACCAGTTGACCTATATGTCGCTGCGTACCTGGCAGCCATGGTCCCGAGTCTTCTCCTAACGATGTACTTGTGGCCCGGCACGAGCCTCGTCGTAGTATATTTCTTCATTCGACTGACGCTGAGCGCATTCGTGTTCTACTGCGTCACTCGCATCCTGACGAACGCAACATCGGTCGAGTCCTGCCTCACGACTCTTAGCTTCGGCGCACTAGTGACCTCGATATGGGCCGTCTTTCAAGCTGTTCCCTTTCTGGCTCCGTCTGGGGAGGCATTCACCGCGCGAGCTGCCGAACTGTTTAGGTACGGTTACACGCTGTCACCTCACGACGGCGTGAATCGTGCCGCGGCATCCTTCACCGACCCCAACGCGCTTGGGGGGGTCCTCGCGGTTCTTTTCCCGATGATCATCGGTACACTTGTATTCCGGGGGCGCGACGCACGATTCATAGCGTTCCACGGTACATGTGCCGTTGTGGTTCTTGCGGCATTGATTCTTACGTACTCGCGAGGGGCATGGCTGGCCGCAGTTACGGGACTCCTTGTCTTGCTCACTTTGGGACTTGTGACGCGTCAATTGCGGGTCAATCGGGTCGTTGTCGTCGCAGCAGCGGTTTGTGTGGTCTTCTTGTTTCTGAGTACCTCCATAGAGATACGGAACCTTTTCTGGGGTCGGCTTGGACAGCTTGCGCGACCCCTAGATTTCGCAAATGTACAATCTCGCCTCCAAGGCCATCCTCGATTCATCGAAGCTATCAAGACAGACCCCGGAGTCTTGATTTGGGGAAACAGTCTCAGACAGATAGATCTAGGGGAGCGCGGCATCATTCCAGCGTCCGGGATTCCAGGTTTCGTATCTAACTCCTGGCTACTCTTGATCCTGGATATGGGTCTCGTAGCGACGCTTTTCTTCGTAGCAGTGTACTTTGGAGCCGTGCGAGCAATCATCCGCTCCTTGGGCAGGGCGCGTGACGATCCGGAACGTCTCCTGCTAGCAGGGATGCTTGCAGGGCTAGCCTCCATGGCGGTCGCATTCGCCGTTGACAACTACTTTGCCGTTCAGATCTTCATGCGGGGGTTCGCCTTTGCTTTATTGGGTCTTGCATTTGCTGTCGTAAACTGTGTAAATCGAGCATCCTCCAGGAGTTTCCCTGAGTGATTGCTTGTTCAAGCCGCGGCACGTAGGAATCGAAAGTGCGTATCGGCATTCTCGTAGATGACGCAATAGACCCGCACCCAACCGGAGTCCCTGTTGCGGTCCGCGGTCTTGTGGAGAGCCTACTGAAGACTGACCGTGAAGATCGGTTCGTTCTCATCCATTCTGGAGACTCCTCGGCCAATTCCTGGAGCGAACCGCTGGCCTCGCACGGGAACTGCGAGTGGGCTAGGATTCCGGTAAGCCGCCGGCTTCGCGATCGATTTCTTTGGCCGCTAGTTGGCTGGCCTCATGTTGAGTTTTGGGTTGGACCGTTGGACGTCCTGCACGTCACCTCCAACCTGACCAAGGTGCCGTCCAAGTGCCCTCAAGTTGTCACCGTGCACGACATGTTTCCCGAGCTTCAACCTAGTCGATTCCGGTGGACAGGCCGTGTGTTTCGACAAACCCTCCTGAGGCAACTTGAAAACGACAGCTCTCTGATTGCAACACCTTCTGAGGCAACCGTCAATGACCTCTTGGCGATTGTCCCAGTAGGTTCTCACAGAACATTTGTTGTACCGTGGGGAGCACCGGCTGTCGGTTCGACTGACCGAGAATCCCCGGCCGGACCGATCGGGATGGAAGAAGACCATCCGTTCATCTTGTTCTTGGGCAGGGTCCATCCCCGAAAGAATGTCGACGGACTCGTCAAGGCATATGCCTTGTTCCGCAGGAACAGCAGTCATAACCATAAACTTGTCATCGCCGGTTCCTGGGGTTGGCAAACTGAGAAAGTAAAGAAGCTTGTAAAGTCTTTAGGAGTCGAGAGGGATGTAAGCTTGCTCGGCTACATTACAGAACAGGAGAAGTGGCGACTGCTGAGGGAAGCAGATCTGTTCGTATATCCTTCGAGATGTGAAGGGTTCGGATTTCCGCTTCTCGAGGCTATGGCGTGCGGAACGCCGATAGCGTCGTCTAACGCTTCGTCGATCCCTGAAGTTGCTGGAGACGCCAGCTTGTACTTCAATCCGGAAGACCCGGAAGACATCAGCCGGACTTTAGCGACGGCGCTAGAGAACGAGACAACCAGAGAGGAGTTGCGGAGGCGCGGTATCCGTAGACTACGCGAGTTCGATTGGCAGACCACCGCCCTTCGATATCTCGATGTCTACAGGCGTGCTATCACCCTCGCGTCTCCCAATCCGACCAGAGATGACGGATAGATCAAACCCCTCGGACGGTCCCAACCCCAGAGTCTCCGTTGTCATGGCTGTGCGCAACGGGGCGGACACGATTGAAGACGCAATTGAAAGCATCCTGCGGCAAACGATTTCAGACTTTGAACTGATAGTCATTGATGACGCCTCAACTGATGCAACCGCCGCGATCGTTTCGAACTTCGCCCAGATGGATCGACGTGTGATCCAGATAAGAAACAACAGCCGGCTAGAGCGTTCCCGATCCAGGAACACCGGGATACGCGCTGCGCACGGAGAACTCGTGGCGTTCATGGATGCGGATGACGTCTCAGCCCCGCACCGCCTGGAACGACAACTGGCCGCGTTCACCGACAACCCTTCCCTCGCACTGGTCGGCTGTTGGGCTCATGAATTCGACTCCGACGGAACCTTCGTTGGGCAGTTCGTCACGCCAACAGATCCAGCGATGATCCGGCGTGATATCCTCAGAAGGAACCTCTTTCTCACACCCGCCGTAGTCGCACGCCGCACCGCATTACTCCGCGTGGGGATGTTTGACGAGGAACTCGACGCGTCAGAGGACTTTGACCTAGCTCTCAGATTAGTACAACGATATCCCGCAGAGATCGTGCCAGATTTTCTGATTGCGGTTAGGTTAGATTGGAGACGCCAAGCTGCGGTCCACAAGCACAGAAGATGGTGTCACATCCGCGTGAGAGCTCGTGCTTACTCGGCGACCCAAGCGGGGCCGTTGTCCTACTTGAGTCTCGTGCTGCCGACTATGCTGCTGGTCATGCCCGGGGCCGTTGTAGTTGCGTTGAGGCGAATGATCAGAGCGCTCAGAAGGGCACGAGGTGGGGGTACAATCAGTCGCCTCCCTCGCTGGTTAATAGACTGACCGTTGACCATGGCATCGATAGCTCTGGTCTGTAACACCGACTGGTCCCTGTACAGGTCTCGCGGCTCCCTGATACGTACTTTGATCGATAAGGGGATCGGAGTTCATTGCATTGCTCCACGAGGAGATCATGTCGTGCAATTCGAGGAAATTGGGGCCGAGTTCCACCCGTGGAATCTCAATCGTCTAAGCAGGAATCCTATCCGGGAATTTGCGTCCCTCGTGGATCTGGTCAAAGTTCTCAAAAGCGTGAGTCCAACCATTTGTCACACGTTTACCGCCAAGCCGAACATTCTCGGTCCAATTGCTGCAAGACTTGCGGGAACTCCGACAGTGATAAGTACATATCCAGGCTTGGGTCATGTGGGCCAAGGAGTAGAAGGGGGGCCCGTAAGATTCGTGACCCGTGTCTTCCGTCTCCTGGCTCAGTTGTCTGGACAACTGACCGACGTGGTTACGTTTCAGAATCTGGATGACATGCAAGAGTTGGTTGACGCCGGAGTACTTCCGAAGGAGAAAACTAAGCTCATCCCCGGAGGATCAGGCATCGATACGACCATGTACTCGCCGGAGGCGGTCGATCGCACTGAGTTACAATCCTTGCGTGCGGAACTCGGCATCAGCCCCGGTGCGTTCGTGGTGCTGATGGTCGGGCGGATGCTATGGGAAAAGGGAGTTCGAGAATACGTAGCTGCGGCCAAATCGTTGCGGGACTCGTTGCCCGACATCCAGTTTCTTTTGGTCGGCGGACCCGATGAAGCTAGTCCGGGGTCCATATCAAACCGGCAGCTACAAGAGTGGCATGGATCGGGAGACGTCCGCCACCTTGGCCATCGTGAAGACATTGTCAGGATCATAGCCTTAGCCGATCTCTTCGTCTATCCCTCCTACTATAGGGAGGGGATACCCCGCGTGCTGATTGAAGCAGCCGCAATGGGAAAGCCTATAGTGTCTACAGATTCTGTGGGATGCCGAGAGGTAGTTAAGCATGAATCAAACGGTCTCCATGTCCCAATCCGGGAGGTGCCGGCGCTGATTCGGGCTATTCAAAGGCTAATTGATGATCCAGAACTGAGACGTCGGTATGGAAGGGCTAGCCGGGAGATGGCAGTGAACGAGTTCGACGAACGGATTCCCATTGCGTACACGTTAAACCTATACGAGGAGTCCCTCGGAACCTTGATAGGCTGAAACCTAGCCGTCCAAAATAGAATGCTGTGGTTGACTCCAGTTAGGGTCCTGACCGTCTTCGGCACGCGGCCGGAAGCGATCAAGCTGGCACCACCGGTGATCCGCGAGCTCTCGCACCACGATGATGCAGAATACTCCGTCTGCGTCTCCGCGCAGCACCGGGCGATGCTCGATCAGGTCCTCGACCTGTTCGAAATGCAGCCTGACCACGATCTCGACCTGATGACCGAGGCGCAGTCGCCTTCTCAGGTCGCCTCCGCCCTCCTCGCGAGGATGAGCCGGGCCGTCAATCCATACGGCGATGGACAGGCCAGTCGCCGTATTGTCGCGTCCCTACTCGGCCAGCCCACCGACGAGTTCGCGCCCTGATCTCCCAGCCCCATGCAGGCCCGAAGCCCGCGTAGATTGCGAGATCTCATTCCTCCCTCCCCTCTCCTCTTTCCTCTTTCCTCTTTCCTCCCTCCCTTCTCCTCTTTCCTCTTTCCTCCTCCCTCTCCTCTTTCCTCATCCTCGCCCCCTTGCTATATTCAACCATCCCCTTCTTCCACGCGAGGTACACTTGGCAACAGCAGCGCCGGTTGACCTGGACAAGATCGTCTCCCTCTGCAAGCGCCGGGGTTTCATCTTCCAGAGCAGCGAGATCTACGGCGGGATGGCCAGCACCTGGGACTACGGCCCGCTTGGCGTCGAGCTGAAGAAGAACATCAAGGACTCCTGGTGGAGGACGTTCGTCTGGAGTCGTGACGACATCGTCGGCCTCGACTCGGCGATCCTCATGCATCCCGATGTCTGGCGTGCGAGCGGACACGTCGGAAGCTTCCACGATCCCCTTGTCGAGTGCCGAGACTGCCACCGGCGCTTCAGGGAGGACCACCTCGAGGGCGATTCGTGCCCCGAGTGTGACGGCGAGCTCTCCGAGGCCCGGCAGTTCAACCTGATGTTCAAGACATTCGTCGGCCCCGTAGAGGACCAGGCCGCGGAGGCCTACCTACGCCCAGAGACAGCACAGGGCATCTTCGTCAACTTCGACAACGTCCTCACCGCAACGCGCAAGAGGCTGCCTTTCGGAATAGCCCAGATCGGCAAGTCCTTTAGAAACGAGATCACCACCGGCAACTTCATCTTCCGCACTCGCGAGTTCGAGATGATGGAGATCGAGTACTTCGTTACGCCCGGCGAGGATGAGGCGGCCCACCAGCGGTGGCTGGACGACTGCATTCAGTGGTACGTCGGTCTCGGCGTCGATCCTGACCGCGTCCGGCTCCGGCAGCACGACGACGACGAGCTCTCTCACTACGCCAAAGCAACCTATGACGTCGAGTACCGCTTCCCCTGGGGCTGGGGCGAAATTCAGGGCATCGCCAACAGGACCGACTTCGACCTCAAGGCGCACGCGGAGGCCAGTGGTCAGAGCCTGACCTACTTCGACCAGGCAAGTGGCCAGCACCTCGTCCCGTACGTTATCGAACCCTCTGCTGGTGTGGACCGCGCGGTCATGACGTTCCTGATCGATTCATACACCGAAGAGGATGCCCCCACTGCGGCGGGCAAGGCCGAGACGCGCGTCCTGCTCAAGCTGCATCCCGAGTTGGCGCCGGTGAAGGTCGCCATCCTCCCGCTCTCCAGAAACGAGCGGCTCACGCCGACGGCCCGAGAGGTATTCGATATCGTGAGGGGGTCTGGCTTGGTACAGGGGTTTGTGCAGTACGACGATACCCAGAGCATAGGCCGACGGTACAGGCGCCAGGACGAGATCGGCACGCCCCTCTGCGTGACTGTCGACTTCGACACCATCGACGACCGCGCCGTCACCATCAGAGACCGCGACTCGATGGAACAGACGCGGGTGCCGATAGAATCGCTCCCGACCGAGCTGGCCGCGCTGCTGGCGCGTTAGTCGAGGCCGCTCTCCGCCATGCGCATACTCCACTACGCGGACGTCCACATCGGCGTCGAGAACTACTCCCGCACCGATCCTCAGACCGGCCTGTCGACGAGACTCCTCGACTTCCTCGATACGTTCGACGAGGTGGTCGACTACGCGATCGACTCCGGGATAGACCTCGCGCTGTTCTGCGGCGACGCGTACAAGAGCCGCGATCCGTCTCAGACGCACCAGCGTGAGTTTGCCAGTCGAATCGTTCGACTCGCCGATGCCGGCATTCCGTCCTTCCTGCTGGTCGGCAACCACGACACCCCGCACACGCAGGGCCGGGCGACCGCCCTCGAAATCTACCGGACGCTGTCGCAACCTCGTGTCACAATCGGCGACAGTGCGACAACCTACCAGGTGGAGACCCACGCTGGGCCGGTGCAAATCGTCGCCGTGCCCTGGATCCGCCGGAGCTCGTTCCTGGCCCGTGACGACATGCGCGGGCTCTCCTCCGAGGAGGCGACGAACAGAATCGAGGAAGCGTTGACGAGCCTTGTACGCTCTGAGGCCGAGCGCCTCGATCCGGACGTTCCCGCGATACTCGCAGGACACGTCACGGTCAATGACGCCGTGACCAGCTCTGAGCAGTCGATGATGCTCGGGCGAGATCACGTCCTCCTTCGAAGTGCGGTCGCCGTCGAGGGCTTCGACTACGTCGCCCTCGGCCACGTCCACCGGCACCAGGTCCTCGGCAGAAACCCGCACGTCGTCTACTCCGGAAGCCTACAGCGCATCGACTTCGGCGAAGAGCGCGACGACAAGGGCTTCTGCGTGGTCGACCTCGATACTGCTGCACCGCCAGGCAGCCGGATGACCGGATTCGAGTTCCGCCAGGTCAACGCCCGGCGCTTCCTGACAATCGACGTTAAGCTGCAGCCCGGCGATCCGAACCCCAACGAGACCGTCGCCTCGCAGGTCGCCAGTCACCACGTCTCCGGCGCGATCGTCAGGGTCAACATCGAGACCCCGTCGAGTCTCGAACCGCTCCTGTCGGACGCCGAGATTCGCAGGTCGCTGGCCGAGGCGCACTATGTGGCGTCTATCTCGCGAAACGTGACCGAGCGCCCGAGAACGAGGCTCGACGGCGCCTCCGCAAAGGGACTCGACCCATCTCAGCTTCTCGAAAGGTACCTGGAGTCTCGAGACTCTCCGTCCGACCGGACCGGCGAGCTGATGAGGCGGGGTACAGAGCTGATCGCCGAGCAAAACACGGAGTGAATCGTCACCCTCGCCGACCGCATCAAATCTGTTGAGTAACGTGCGAGCAAACGATTCTGCAGTAGGCCCGCAAACCACGTCCCTTGGACTCAGCATACACCGAGGTGACCAGGGGGACCCAGGAGACGACGTGCAAACCTTTCAATTCGGCGACGATTGACCGACCGATCACACATCCGACTGACAGGCCTCGTCCTCCTACTGGGAGCGCGGGCATCCTGCCCGCATCTGGGCGGTCGACGAGCGTTGGCCGCCATCGTCATCGTTGGGGCCCTAGTGTTCATCCTTGGCTGTGGCACCGAAACCCGGGCGCCGGCAAAGCCCGTCGATCCCGATCTGGAGCCGGCCGCCGACTTCGAGCTAGTTCTGTTCGAAAACAGAGATCACAGCGCTGGAGAGACGATCAAGCTTTCCCAGTTTGCCGGACAGCCGGTGGTTCTGAACTTCTGGTTCCCGTCTTGCGCCCCCTGTGTCGCCGAGATGCCGGAATTTGAGGCAGCGTATCAGCAGTACAAGGGCGAGGGCGTGCAGTTCGTCGGAGTCCAGCTCCTTGGGCTCGACACCGCCGAGGACGGGCAGAAGTTCGTCAACAAGCTAGGCGTCAACTACGTCGTCGGGCCGGACAGACAAAGTGAAGGGACTGGCGCGATTCTCATGGACTATGAGGTCGCGGGATTCCCGACGACCGTTTTCATAAACCGGGACCAGAAAATCAACCGCACTTGGACCGGGCCCCTCAACCTCGAGAAACTCGAGGAGTTGATCGCCGAGATCCTCTAAACGCTTCTTCCAATCCCCTGGAGGCGGGAATCCACACCGCGCTTACGCCCGTTCGAGCAAGATTCCCGCTCTCCAGGAGGACCTCCCTTCTTTCCTCACTCCTCATTCCTCACTCCTCATTCCTCTCTCCCCCCTCCCCCCCACATGTACAATACCTCCGTGGTCTCCGGAGAGCGCCAGTGACGGCAAACGACGTCTTCCTCTTGGTCGTCAGGTGGGTCCACCTGACAGCGTCGGTCGCCTGGGTCGGCGGCGGTATCTTCTACATGCTCGTGCTCAGGCCGGCGCTTCGCCGGTCACCGGAGGCGGCGCGGATAGTCAACCAGAGAACCGCCGCCGAGTTCCGGGTCCTGGTTGACATCTGCTTCTTCGTCATTCTCGTCACCGGAATCAGCCTCACGTTCGATCGCCTCAGCGAGGGCGTGACCGGCCCAGCCTACGTGATCGTCCTGGGCATCAAAGTCGCCCTGAGTATCTGGATGTTCCTCCTCGCGCGGGGTCGCAGAAGGAGAACGGCCCTACTCGACGCCTATAGAGAGCAGCCGGACGAGCCGGCGACCTTGCTCCAGAAGCTAGTCAGGACGCTATCGGGTTACAATACGGTCGTCATTCTGGGCCTGGTGGTGTTCATGCTTGCCGACCTGCTCAAAGTGCTGTTCGAGGTCGCCGTTCGATGACGTCACGGAAGGAAGTGGACGATGAGAGTTGAGCTGATGGAGATTCTGGTCTGCCCAATGTGCAAGGGGGACCTGAAGCTGGACGTGAGCGAGCAAGACGACGACGAGATCGTCGAGGGAACACTGACGTGCCAACCGTGTGACGAAGTCTATCCGATCGAGGATACGATCCCAAACATGCTGCCACCGGCGCTAAGGTCGTAGGCCCTAGGCACCATGCCGTCCCCGTGCGGGCAAGATGCCCGCGTTCCTGGAGGCTCGACGCCCCGTCCCCATGCGGGCAGGATGCCCGCGCTCCCAGTGGCGTGACTTCCCTCTCACTCCCTGCCATAGAGTCCGCTGTGTCCCAGATCGACGACACTGTACGGTAGACCACTCTCTTCGGCGTATTGCTCACCATTCTTCGTCACTATCAGGGTGCCGCCCCTTCCGACTGACCTTCCACGGAACATGATCATCGACCCGGCGACAAAGCTCATGACCGGCTCGTTACGCTCCGGATCGAGCACTGTGATGTCCGCATCGGCTCCGGGCGTGAAGTGCCCTTTATCCAACAGCCCGATCATCCTGGCCGGATTCGAGGACAGCTTCTCTACCATCTCCAAGCGCGTCAGGGCGCCGAACTCCACCAGCGCCATCGTCGTCTGGATCGCTACGTTTCTGGGGTGTGATCCGCCATCGGTGCTGACCGCGTCGATGACGAATCGGCCAGCGTCGTCCTTTGCTGTCGTCAGCGCAAAGGCCGTCGACGGCAGGTTGACCGGGAAGCTCATGCCGACGTTGCTCCTAGCCTCGTCGAACAGCCTCAGCGCCTCCGTCCGACGGGCATAGTACACCTCCCCACCCCTCTGCGCGACGACTGAGCCATAGCCGTCCATGATCGCGCGGCGCATGCCTTCGTAGTTAGTCGGATAGCCCCGCAGCTTCAGGCAGTTCCGCGGAACGTCGGCGATCACGTTACCATCGTCGTCGCACCTGCCGCTGGTGCCGTTCTGCACCGCGTGGTACACCTCGGTGTTAACTCGACCTCGCAGACCGGTGATGATCTCCAATGCCTCCCGGCACTCCGACGCGGGGTCATCGATCACTCCCCGACAGTAGCTGTTGACGTGACAAACATGCAGGCTTCCACCTTCCAGGAGCTCCGGGACCTCCCGCAAGCCTTCGAGTTGGCTGCCGGACTCGGTCGTTCCCAGATGAAAGGCGATGTATGCTCGCTGGTCGTTCGCCTCTCTTATGATCTGGGCGGTGACCTCCGGAGAGAACGGGTGGTATCCGCCTAGGAGTTTAAGACCGATACACCCCTGCCTTAACGCCGAGGTGACGGTGTCCCGAATCGCCGAAGTCGACAGACGGCTGTTCGGAATCGTGAGGCCCGGGATCAGGGCGAAGTTCCCCGCGACGTTCAGTCCGGCGCCGCGCCGCTTGATGCCGTCGACCAGGGACGGCCCAGTGCCGCCCATGTCGACGACGGTAGTGGTGCCAGCCCTTGCCAGCATCCCATATCCCAACGCAGGGTCCCAGTTGCGAGACAGGCCGGCCACGTGTGCGTGTGTGTCGAGCTGGCCCGGCATCACCCAGTGCCCCGAGACGTCTACGAAGTCGTCCGCGGATGCCGGATCGAGCTCCGGCGCGACCCGGTCTATCTTGCCCGACTTCACCGCCACGTCGGCCCGGTCCTCAAAGTCGTTCTTCGCGTCAAGGACAGTTCCGCCGCCCAGGATCAGGTCGTACTGTGGCATCGGCTCAGGTCGCGTTGTTGTTAACAGTCACTGGCAAACCTCCAAGTTATAGTACACTAGCCCCCGTAGCAAACCAGTCTTGGAGGGAAGTTCAGATGAAGCTGGGAGCAGTGTTTCCACAGACAGAGATCGGCAGCGACCCCGGGGCGGTCCGAGAGTACGCTCAGGCCGCGGAGGAGTTGGGTTACAACCACATCTTAGCGTTCGATCACGTGCTAGGGGCGAATGCGGGGTCTCGGCCGGGATGGAGCGGTGCGTACAGGCATACCGACGCCTTTCACGAGCCATTCGTTCTCTTCGGGTACCTCGCCGGACTGACGAGCACCATCGAGCTGGCGACAGCGGTGATCATCCTTCCCCAGCGTCAGACCGCGCTAGTGGCCAAACAGGCGGCGGCCGTGGACGTTCTGACTGGAGGCAGGTTGAGACTTGGCATCGGAGTAGGTTGGAATCCGGTCGAATACGAGGCGCTCGGAGAGGACTTTACCAATCGGGGCCGGCGCTCCGAGGAGCAGATCGACCTGATGCGCAAGCTTTGGACCAACGACCTGATCACCTACGAAGGACAATGGCACACGATCACCGATGCCGGACTGAACCCACTCCCCGTCCAGCAGCCCATCCCCGTCTGGTTCGGAGGAGCCGCACCACAGACAATTCGCCGCGTGGCTACGACTGGAGACGGCTGGTTCCCCATCTTCCGCCCTGACGAACAGGGCAAAGAACTGATCGAGGGCATGCGGTCGCAGGCCGAGGCCGCCGGACGCGACCCCGCCTCGATAGGAGTAGAGAGCTGGGTTTCTATCCGAGGGCTCAGCGAGTCGGACTGGCAGGCGTCGATCGACGCCTGGGCGGCTCTGGACGCGACGCACATCTCGGTCAACACGATGAACGCGGGCTGCGACTCAGTTCAGGCGCACATCGACGCGATACGGCGGTTCAAAGAGGTCGTCGAGAACTGAGTCCCCGGCTAGTCCGCCGGAATCGGGGCCGCTGCGACGTCGGGCGGCGGAGCGCCGTCGAAGATGCCGGGAAACTGGTCCTCTTCGATCGTCTCGTTTTCCAAAAGGTAGTTCGAGATGTGGTCCAGTCTCGTCCGGTTGTCTCCCAGGATCCGCATCGCTGTCTGGTAGGCTCCGTCGATCAGCGAGTGGACTTCGTCGTCGATCTGCTCAGCGACGCTGTCCGAATAGTCGCGCTGCTCTGAGATCTCCCTGCCGAGGAATATTAGCTCTTCGCGCTTACCGAAGGTCCTGGGACCGAGTTTCTCGCTCATCCCGAAGCGCGTGACCATCATCCGGGCGATGTTGGTCGCCTGTTCCAGGTCGTTGGTGGCGCCGGTCGTAATCTCTCTGAAAACCAGCTCTTCAGCCGCTCTGCCACCCATGGCCATGGCAAGCCGCGCCTCCAGCTGATCCTTCGTCGTCAGGTGGCGGTCCTCTTCGGGCACGGTCTTGGTGTAGCCGCCCGCCTGGCCCCGCGCTATGATGGTAACTTTCGCGACGGGGTCGGCGCCGGGCAGAACGTGGGCGACGAGCGCGTGGCCCGATTCGTGATAGGCCGTCACCTGCTTCTCGTGTTCGGTGATCACGCGGCTCCGTCTCTCCGGCCCGGCAGTAACGCGATCGATGCTCTCCGAGAACTCGGAGATGCCTATCAGCTTCTTCATCCGGCGTGCTGTGAGGATCGCTGCCTCGTTGACGAGGTTCGCGAGGTCCGCCCCGCTGAATCCCACGGTCTGCCGCGCCACCCGCTCGAAGTCGACATCCTCGTCCAGAGGTTTGCCCTTGGAGTGGACCCCGAGGATCTCCTTGCGGCCCTTCAGGTCCGGGTTGTCCAGGATGACCCTGCGATCGAACCGGCCTGGACGCAGGAGAGCCGGATCGAGAATGTCCGGGCGGTTGGTCGCCGCCATCACGATGACGTTCGTTCCGGTTTCGAACCCGTCCATCTCGACGAGGATCTGGTTAAGCGTCTGTTCGCGCTCGTCGTGGCCCCCGCCGAGTCCGGCGCCCCGGTGACGGCCGACCGCGTCTATTTCATCGACAAACACGATGCACGGCGCGTTTCTCTTGGCCTGATCGAACAGGTCACGTACGCGGCTCGCACCGACTCCGACGAACATCTCGACGAACTCCGATCCCGATATGCTGAAGAACGGCACCCCCGCCTCGCCGGCGACGGCTCTCGCCATCAGGGTCTTGCCGGTTCCTGGCGGGCCTACGAGGAGCACGCCCTTTGGAATCTTCGCGCCGAGTGCGAGGAACCGCTCCGGGAACTTGAGGAACTCCACAACCTCCAGAAGCTCCTCTTTGGCCTCCTCTACGCCGGCAACGTCGGAGAAGCTCACCGGTGGGCTGTTGCCCATGAACATCCGCGCCCGACTGCGGCCGAAGCTGAAAGTCTGGTTCGTGTTTCCCTGCGCCTGGCGCATCATGAACAGCAGAATCGCGCCGAAAATGATCAGTGGCAGGAAGTTGATCATCACGCCAAACAGCGTCGAGAGCCCGCTTTGGCCTTGCACGTCGATGTTGACCTTGGACGTGATCGGGTCGACACCCGCCCGCTGGAGGATTTCGACGATTGAAGAGTCACTCTCTTTGCGTGACCGGAGCGTCTCTCCCGATGTCGTCATTATCGTGAGCTCGTCGCCCTTCACCTCGATAGTATCGACGTTCCCGCGGGCGGTCATCGCGATGACCTGGTTGATTGAGACTTCGTCTGTGCTGCCGACCGCGCCGCCGATCAGCGTGAAGACGATCGCCGTGACGGCCACGATGATTAGCAAGTAGACCAGGGTTCTGCGCATCGCTCGCCTATCCATCCTTCGAACGATTCGTTTACCGACGTCGCTGTGCTGCCGGCATCGGGATATCTGCCACGGGCGTACCTCTATCTTGTTCGCCCGTGCGTTCCGCCTCAGTATAGCAGATAGTGAACGGCGGTTAGTGGAAAGCGGCCAGTAGCCCAGTCCCACCGCCAGGTGCGGAGATTCCCTCCAGTCACCCCGCTAGACTCAATGGTGAGACAATGTGGACGTGCGTATGCGCCCCACTGGACACCAGCTATCAAACACTGGAAACTAGACATTGACGACTACCCACGAGGAGCGAACCAACTGAGCCTGGACGCACCATCCCGACACACGCCGCTGTATCCGCTTCACGCAAGTCTCGGGGCGCGATTCGTATCGTTCGGCGGCTGGGAGATGCCCGTGAGGTATGGCAGCATCATCGAGGAAGCTAAGGCAGTCCGCGACAGGGCGGGGCTGTTCGATGTCTCTCACATGGGCCGAGTTGAACTAACCGGCCCGGGCGCGGCCGATCTGTTGAACTCGGTGTTGAGCGTCGACGTCCCCAGTATCCGCACGGGGCGGGCGCGCTACTGCGTCATCTGCAGCGAAGAGGGCGGAATTATCGACGACTGCATCGTCTATAGGCTGGATGCGCACAGGTTCTTGCTCGTGCCGAACGCGTCGAATACGTCGGTCGTCCTCGACTGGCTCTATCGCTGGTCTCCCAACCGCGACACTGTTGAGATCAGGGAGGTCACTGCGGAGATCGCGATGATCGCCTGTCAGGGACCCTCCGCCGTGCGGATAGTCCAGGCGCTGACGGAGACCGACCTGTCCGCGGTTCGCCCGTTTCAGGCGATCACAGCCGAGGTCAACGGCGCTGAGTGCCTGCTGGCCCGCACCGGATACACTGGAGAGGACGGGTTCGAGGTCATGCCGTCCAGCTCAGAAGCGGAGGCGCTGTGGACGTCACTGTCCGACCTCGGCGCCGCGTCCTGCGGCCTGGGTTCGAGGGACGTTCTCAGGCTCGAGGCGGGATTGCTGCTGCACGGTAACGACATGGACGCCTCGATCAACCCTTACGAGGCTGGACTGGGCAGGTTCGTCAATCCCGATCGGGAAGGCTACGTCGCCGGCTTCGCCCTGAGGAAGATTCGGGACGCCGGAACCCCTCGGACCATCTGCGGATTCAGGATGATCGGGCGCGGAATAGCTCGCCCGGAACACGCGATCCTGGACGGCGACACCCGAATAGGCAAGGTGACGTCCGGAGGCCCGTCCCCCACGCTTGACACGATCATAGGCTTGGGCTATGTTCCTACCGCGTACTCGGAGCCGGGGACCCGGATTAACATCGAGATTCGGGGCCGCCCGGTCGACGCCGAGGTCACCACGCTGCCTTTCTACCGGCGGAGCAGGAGCACATGAACCCTGAAGACCTCAGGTACTCTACAGAGCACGAGTGGCTGCGACTCGAAGATGACGGCGTCGCAGTCGTCGGCATCACCTACTTTGCTCAAGACAGCCTCGGAGACGTCGTGTTCGTCGAGCTCCCAGAGCTGGGCAGCAGTGTGGCCCAGTTCGAGAAGATGGGGGAGATCGAGTCGGTCAAGGCGGTCTCAGATCTCTACTCCCCCGTCTCAGGAGACGTCGTCGAGCGGAACGAAGACCTCGTCGACCATCCCGAACTTGTGAACGACGGCCCCTACGAAGATGGCTGGATGTTGAAGCTAACCGTCTCGGACGCCTCCGAGATGGACAACCTCCTCAGCGCCGCGGAGTACGAGGCATTCCTGGAGTCAGAGTCCTGAGCTCCCAGATGGCCCCCGACGCTTTCCAGTCCCCCTACGTTCCCAACACCGAGCAGGACAGACGCGCGATGCTCGACGCGATCGGGGTCGACTCCGTGGACGAGCTGTTCGCGGACATCCCGGCGGGCTTCCTCAACTACGACCTCGACATTCCGTCCGCGAAGGACGAGCTCCAGCTCGGCAGATACGCTCGGGAGATGGCCTCCAGAAACGCCGTGCCAGGGGACTTCGCCTGCTTCCTCGGTGCAGGCTCCTACCGCCGCCATATCCCCGCCGTCGTTCGCCAGATCACCGGTCGCAGCGAGTTCATGACCGCCTACACGCCCTACCAGCCCGAGGTGTCTCAAGGCACGCTTCAGACCGCATTCGAATTCCAGTCTCTGGTGTGCCAGCTGACCGGAATGGACGTCGCCAACCTGGGAATGTACGACGGCTCCACGTCCCTTGCCGAGGCCGCGCTGATGGCCGCAAGGATAACGAAGCGGGGCCGCGTGGCAATCACGGACACGGTCTCACCCCTCTACAAGGACGTGCTGAACACCTACGTCCAGGCGCCTGGGATCGCCGTCGACACGATCGGGTCGTCCACGACTCGGCTCGACGACGACACCGCCTGCCTGATCGTGCAGCAGCCCAACTTCCTCGGTTATATGGAAGATCTCGAATCGCTGTCCGATCTGGCCCACTCCAGGGGTGCGCTACTGATCGTCAGTGCCGACCCTGTGTCGCTCGGGATGTTCAGGCCGCCGTCGGACTTCGACGCTGACATCGTCGTCGGAGAGGGGCAGGCGCTCGGAGTGCCGACGACTTATGGGGGCCCGTACGTAGGGCTTTTCGCGTGTAAGAGGGACTACATTCGCCAGATGCCCGGCCGCATCGTCGGACGCACCGTCGATACCCGGGGCAACGAGGCGTACGTGTTGACACTCCAGACCCGCGAGCAGCACATCAGAAGAGAGCGGGCCACGTCCAACATCTGTACCGCCGTCGCGCTCATCGCCTTGATGTCTACCGTCTACATGGCGTCGTTTGGAAGACGCGGCCTGCGGCACGTTGCCGAGCTCTGCTATCACAAGGCCCACTACGCTGCACACCTCATCGAGAGCCTCCCCGGATTCAGCCTGCCGATCGACGGCACGTTCTTCCAGGAGTTCGTCGTCGAGTGTCCCGCGCCACCGGCGCTGATAAACGAACGGCTCCTCGAGTTTGGAATCATCGGAGGCCTGGACGTCAGCAATCAGGTATCGAACGGGATGCTCATCTGCGTGACGGAGCTGAACTCCCGCGACGAGATCGATCGACTGACCGGCGCCCTAGGCGAGATCGGCGAGGCGGCCTAGATGTCGACCCTGATGGACAGGTCATCCCTCGATAGGCGGAAGCTTCTGATGGACCGAAGTCAGAGTGGCCGCATCGGTACGACACTACCTCCGCTCGACGTTCCGGCGGCGGATCTCCCTGATCAGTCGCTGATCCGAGGCGACCTCGACCTGCCAGAGGTCTCGGAGGGGGAGATCGTCCGGTACTTCTCCCAGATCAGTCAGTTCAACTTCTCAATCGACCACAACTTCTACCCGCTTGGGAGCTGTACGATGAAGTACAACCCCAAGCTGAACGACGAGATTGCCTCCCTCCCCGGCTTCTCCAACGTTCATCCGCTGCAGCCCGAGGCCACGGTCCAGGGCGCGATTGAGCTTCTGTGGGAGCTGCAAGAGTACCTTAACGAGATCACGGGTATGGCTGGCTGCTCCCTTGCGCCGATGGCGGGCGCGGATGGAGAGCTCGCCGGAATGCTGATGACGAGAGCCTATCACCTCGATCGGGGCGACGCTCAGCGGCGAAACGTACTGATTCCCGACTCGGCGCACGGTACCAATCCCGCGTCGGCGGCAATGGGCGGATTCAACGTCGTAAGTTTGCCCTCCGACTCCGACGGCAACACCGATCTCGATGCGTTGAGGAACTCGGTGAACGACGAGCTCGCTGGACTGATGATCACCTTGCCCAGTACGCTCGGCCTGTTCGACACGAACATCTTGGACGTGACCCGCATCGTCAGGGACGCAGGGGGAATCGTCTACGGAGACGGCGCGAACCTGAACGCCATCGTTGGGCGAGTGAAGTTCGGAGACCTGGGATTCGACGTGATCCACTCCAACCTGCACAAAACCTTCACTCAGCCCCACGGTGGCGGCGGACCCGGCGCCGGGCCGGTGATCGCCGGGCCCAGGCTCGTCGACTACCTGCCGACCCCTGTGGCAGCGCGTGCCAACGGGGACGATGACGCCCGATTCTCCCTGGATAGTCCGTCCAAAACGATCGGTCGAATGGGGGCGTTTCACGGAAACTTCGGCGCGCTCGTCCGGGCGTGGGCCTATATCTCGACCCTGGGGAGACAGGGCATCCCACAGATCAGTCAGGACGCCGTGATCAACGCTAACTACGTCCTGAGCCAGTTGAAGGGTCACTACGACCTCCCGTACGATCGGACTTGTATGCACGAGGTCGTGTTCTCGGCTGCTAATCTGAAGCGGAGCAGCAACATCCGCGCGCTCGACGTAGCGAAGCGACTGATAGACTATGGAATACATCCGCCCACGATGTACTTCCCGCTGATTGTGGATGAGGCGCTGATGATCGAGCCGACCGAAACCGAGTCCAAGGAGACGCTGGACCACTTCATCGAGGTGATGAAGACCATCGCAAAAGAAGCTGTGGAGGACCCCGATCTGTTGCGCGACGCGCCGCACAACACACCGAACACGAGACTGGACGAAGCCCGAGCCGCCAGAAGGCCGGACCTTCGCTGGCGGCCAACCGAGTGAACCAAACTCAACAAACGGAGAGAGAACCATGCCAGAAGTAGGACAGCCGGCCCCGGACTTCACGCTGCCAGCCCACAACGGTGGACCGGTTACGCTAAGCAGCTTCCGAGGGGAGAAGAACGTCATCCTCTCCTTTCACATCTTCTCGTTCACAGGCGGTTGAACGCACCAGGTCTCCTCGTTCCGCATTCACAATGCGTCGTTCGAGGAGAATAGTGCCCAGGTACTGGGTATTAGCTGCGACTCCCGTCCGACCCAGGTGGCGTTCGCGTCTTCGCTGGGATCGATCCCCTACCCGCTGTTGGCCGACTACTGGCCGCACGGAAAGGTGTGCTCCGATCTGGGGATCCTGAACGAGGACATGGGCGCTCCGATCAGGACGGTGGTCATCATCGACAAAGAGGGGATCATCCGATTCAAGCGGAGCTACACGTCCGCGGGCGACGTCGACCCGCGCGACATCCTCACCGAGGTGCAAAAGCTGTAAGCGCGTCCCCGTGGGGCCCCGCGCCAGCCTCAATTCCGTAGGGGCGTTCCTTGTGGGCGCCAAATTCGCCATGTTCGACTCAGACCCAATACCCCCCATCCAACGCAGCGGACCCTTTCGGCGGGGCGAGCACGTCCAGCTCCTCGATCGCCGCGGGCGGAGCTACCTCGTCCAACTCTCCGCCGACAACCTCTTCGAGAGCCACATAGGGAACTACAGAGCCGCAGGGCTGATCGGACAGAACGAGGGCTGCTGGATCGTCACGAACAAGGGTCACCGGCTCCTGGCCGTCAGGCCGACGCTCTCCGATCTCACGCTCAGGATGCCAAGGATCGCGACGGTGATGTATCCGAAGGACCTTGGCGCGATGCTCGTATACGCGGACATCTTTCCAGGCGCACGCGTCCTCGAGGCCGGGGCGGGATCAGGCGCAGTCACGATGTCCCTGCTGAGGGCCGTCGGTGATACCGGACGCGTCTTCACCTACGACGTACGTCAGGACATGATCGATCAGGCCACGGCCAACATCGCCAGGTACTTTGAACGTTGGGACAGCCTCGAGTTAAAGATCGGCGACGTCTACGAGGGTTTCGACGAACACGACCTCGATCGGATAGTCCTCGACCTCCCTGAACCGTGGCACGTCGTCCCCCACGCCTCCGACCGGATGGTGCCCGGTGGCGTGTTCTTCGGATTCGTTCCGACCGTCCCACAGGTGGATGACCTGGTGCGGTCTCTCCGCGCGCAGAGGACGTTCGCCATGATCGAGACGATGGAGATCATGATGCGGCAGTGGAATGTCAGCGGCCGAAGCGTCAGGCCTTCACACCGTATGGTCGGTCACACCGGATTCATCGTCACCGCGCGCCGCACTTCCCCACGACAACAGCCCGAAGACGGCGACGACCCGAAGACCAACGCCGCGTAATCTAAGCGCGTCCCTTCGGCGGCCAGAGGCTCGAGAGCTCGAAGCTCGACCCCTGAATGGGCGCCGCGCCGTGGAGTCTGGACCCGTCCAGCGTCGGTTGCGCCACGCCCTCGATCTCGCTCGCGTCAGGAAGGAGGTCGCGGAAGCTCTCGATCCCCGTACGTTTCTCCTGAATCAGCACCTTGAATCCACCCAGGCCCTCCGGATTCGCGGTGTCACGCACCGCGCGAAGGTTGGCCGTCACAGTTCTTTGGTCCAGGTGCTGGAGACCAAGAGACGCTTCCATCACATCCAGTCCAAGTGATTTCAGAAACTTCCTTTGAGTGGTGAGGACTACGAGATTTAGCTCGGATTTGGCCCCGGCGTCGATCAGCGCTGTGAAGTCGACGTGAGCGGTCATGTCCTGCAGCCCGACTCGTTGGAAAGGGCTGCTGCCGTCTACATGACGATAGTAGGTCTGGAACGTCCCGTGGCTGTGCATCCCTGACCGCAGGTCGCTCCTTTCGTAGCCGTAGTCGATGGTCAACACGAATCCGCGATCAAGAGCCGACGCTGCGCCCTCAACCCACGCTCCAAGGCCAGGCGCGGTCTCGCCGGCGAAACCGTCGGAGAGTCCCTCGACGGCTTCGCGATCGAGAACACTGTGGCCCGCCATCGTCCGCTCGACGAGCCGTCCGTCCGAACCGACCGTGACGTGAATCTCGAGCGGTTGCCCATCGACGATCTTGAACTTTCGGACCGGAAACGAGTCCAGAAGCTCATTGGAGAGGATGCAGCCGACAATGCCTCGCATAGGAAGCCCGACAGATCGGACCTGACCCATGACGCCGGGAGCGGGCTGCTCTGACGCCGCCGGAGCCCGGTCGACCGCCACGTATTGAAGTGAATCAGCGAACGCCGGGAACGTCGAGTCCGCATAGCGGCGGATGTCGCGGGCAAGCAGGCCATCTCCCGACCCAGCCTCGATCGCCCAAAAACGCTTTGGCCGGCCCAACGCCTGCCACATGGAATTGAGCTGGACCGCGAGGAGCGCGCCGAACCCTGGATGTGCAACGGGGCTGGTGTAGTAGTCCCCAGCCGGACCGATTGTAGGGCGTCTCGCGTAGTAGCCGTCGCGACCGTACAGGGCGAGTTCCATGAACTCGACAAACGGGATCGATCCCCGGTCGGCGATCCGGCGTCTTGTCTCACGCTCCACTCCGGTCCGCCGGGGCTCACTCGCTGCTGGAGTCGAATTCACGGGTAACCGAAACCCCTGATGCAAAACGGGGTGCCATGTAACAATGGCACCCCGTGAATTGACCGTTTGGCCCTTCGTTCAGGACTTTGCCCTGTTTCTCGCCGCAGCCGCGCGCCTCCTGCTTCCGTCCCTGTCCCATCCAGAACCCTGGATCGAGTTCTTGAACTCCTGGGTGACGCCACAGACCTTGCATGTGCCCATGCTCGTCGGGCCGTTGGGCTGGTCAATCAACCAGTGGTGCATGCAGTCTGTGTCAACTACGATTTGTTCACTCAATTGCGACTCCCTTCGACCTCTCAACCATCCATCGCTCTCGACCGCGCCCGTTAGCCGCGCTGCTCGATCGGGACGTACTCCACGTCCATTGGCCCTGTATAGAGCAGCCTGGGTCGGAGGAGAATGTTGTTGTCGAACTGCTCGACCACCTGTGCAGTCCAGCCTGGGACGCGGCCCATGGCGAAGATCGAGATGAACAGGTCGTCGGGTATGCCGAGCAGGTAGTAGATTGCCCCCGAGAAGAAGTCGACGTTCTGGTAGATACCCCTCCGGCGGTACGGCTCCATGACCTTGATCACGGACTGAAGGATCCGGAACCACTTGGGTTCGCCCTTCCGTTCTCCGAGCTCACGTGCGTCGTCCTGCAGGTGGACCGACCTGGGGTCGACCGCCTTGTACACCCTGTGCCCGAAACCCATGATCCGGCCGCCGGAGCCGATTCGATCCCGCACGTAGGTCTCGGCATTCTCCTCCGTGCCGATCTCCTGGGTCATCTTCATGACCTCTTCGGCCGCGCCGCCGTGGGACGGGCCCTTTAGAACGGAGATTCCGGTCGTGACCGCGCAGTGCAGATCCGCCTGCGTCGAGGCGGCGATCCTCGCGCCAAACGCGGACGCGTTGATCCCGTGCTCCGCGTGAAGAACGAAGTCCTTGTCGATCAGTCCAGAATCGTCGTCCGAAGGAGCCTCCCCAAAGAGCATGTAGAGGAAGTTCGCGGCGTGGCCCAGGTTGGGATCGGGGTCCAGCACCTCGTTGCCGTCCCTGATCCGGGCATGCGCGGCGACGATAGTGGGCGCCTGCGCAGTGAGGCGAATTCCCTTGCGCAGGGTGGCCTCAGCGGAGTTGTCTTCTGTGTCGGGGTCGAAAGCGGAGAGGGCCGATACCGCGGTCCGCAAGACGTCCATCGGGTGGGAGCTTCGTGTCAGGCGGATGATGTCGAGTATCTCACCGGGAAGTCCTCTGACGGACTTCAGCTCGGCGTCAAATCGGTCTAGCTGCGCCTGCGTCGGCAACTCGCCGTTCATGACGAGGTAGGCCGTCTCTTCGAAATTGGACTTCTCGGCCAGGTCGTGGATGTCGTATCCACGATAGAGGAGCTTGCCGATGTCCCCGTCGATAAAGCTCGACTTGGTCCGGTCGATGTACACTTCCCGAAGGCCGCGATGAAGCTGGACCTTCTCTTCCGTCATATCGTCTCCTCCCAGGCCGAATTCGCCGTCCAAGTCGGGGTGACACGTTCCGGGGCTGGTGACCATGAAGGGAGATTCACGCGTCCGACCAGACGATGGATCGTGCTCTGATTCCGCCCCTAAAAAGCACGCGAATTCTAGCATCGGCGTACTTTTGTGTCAAGAAAATCAAAGCTGTCGCGCACATGACGGCAGCACTTTCTTTCGTGAAATATGTTTCTGTATTAGGTAGCCGTCCGCATGTGCGTCGAGCCGTGTGTTACGTTATTCACAATTGCCGGCTCAGAAGATATAATGTGGTTCGGCCCCCGAGGAACTCGCCAGCGTTCGTGCCTGCCCCGATGCCTTCGGTCTCACGGTCGCAACTGTGCCAAGGTGCGGGGGACGCGATCCGCTGCTTCTGCTCGACAGGCGGTGTTCGATGCAACTAGGGGAAGTCCCAGAAGTCGTGGTCCTCCGCCTACCGCTGTATGTGAGAGCCCTCACTCAGCTCCAGCGCGAAGGATCGCAGGTAGTCAGCTCCCAGCAGTTGGGGGACCGGCTTCAGATGACTCCCGCACAGATCAGGAAGGACCTGAGCTACTTCGGCAGGTTCGGGAAACAGGGTCGCGGGTACAACATCCACTTTCTGCTCGAGGAGCTGAGGGACATCCTTGGTCTGAAATTCGAGTGGAGGGCCTGTCTGGTCGGCGTCGGCCGCCTCGGACGGGCAGTCATCAACTACACCGGATTCGCGCCCGAAGGGTTTTCGATCGTGGCTGCGTTCGACAGCGACGAAGACCAGGTGGGAACCAGTGTCGGCGACCTCGACGTTCGGCCTATGACAGACCTTCCAAACGTCGTCGACGAACTAGGGGTCACGATCGGTGTGGTCGCCGTCCCGTCCGCGCAGGCCCAGAACGTGATCAATCAGCTTGTCGCAAACGGGATCAAGGGGATACTGAACTACGCGCCTGTGGCGCCATACGTACCAAGGGGCGTCGTGGTCCGAAACATCGATCCCGTGCTCTCGCTGCAGTCGATGACGTTCTATCTGAAGAGCATGTAGGAGCGACGGTCTAGCTAACTGTCTGGTCCGTCCTCCGCCGACGCCGCCGGCGGGCGACTCCCAGCCTGGCAGTCGATTTGCGCATAGACGCGAGCGCCCTCTCCAAGTCCTGGTCAGAAGCCGCGGATGCCACGCGCTCTTCGGCGCGCTCGAGGGCGGCCTCGGCGCGTTCGATGTCGATCTCGTCAGCCTGCTCTGCGGTATCGGCGAGGATCGTGACCCTGTTGCCGATGACCTCGAGGAATCCGCCGCTGACCGCCATGTAGGTGTCTTCGCCATCCTTCGTGACCCTGATTTCGCCTGGAGCGAGGGTGGTGAGAAGCGGGGCGTGGCTCGGCAGAATTCCCAGCTCGCCCGCGCCGCCGGGGGCCACGAGCACGCTGACATCTTCCGAGTAGACGACCCGCTCAGCGGTCACTATTTCTAGTCTCATGTCTGCCATGGTTCATCACCTTTATCGACGGTCAGAGGTGATTATCGCCATTCCGGGCGGTTCGTTCGCCGCGCCTGCCCGCCGTGGAGGGGCGAACCCCTACGGAAGCCACAGCGCGCTCGCGCTCCCTGGGATTAGAACTCTGCGCGCATGCGCTCGGCGTTCTCGACAGCCTCTTCGATCGGACCGACCATGTAGAACGCCTGCTCCGGTAACTCGTCATGCTCACCGTCGAGGATCTCTTTGAACCCGCGGACGGTGTCGCGGATCGTGACGTATCGACCTTCCTGGCCGGTGAACTGCTCTGCCACGAACATAGGCTGAGACAGGAATCTCTGTATCTTTCTAGCCCGCGTCACAGTGAGGCGGTCCTCCTCGGACAGCTCCTCGATTCCGAGGATCGCGATGATGTCCTGGAGGTCGCTGTATCTCTGGAGCACCTGCTGGACTCCGCGAGCGACATCGTAGTGTTCCTGTCCGACGATCGCCGGCTCGAGGATCCTGGAGAAGCTCGACAGAGGATCGACCGCCGGGTAGAGACCCTGCTCGGCAATGGAGCGTTCGAGTGAGACCACGGCGTCTAGGTGTCCGAACGTGGTCACGATGCCCGGATCGGTGTAGTCGTCAGCCGGCACGTAGATCGCTTGAAACGAGGTGATCGAGCCGTTCTTGGACGACGTGATCCGCTCCTCAAGCGCACCCATCTCGGTGGCGAGCGTGGGCTGGTAGCCGACAGCGGACGGCATCCGTCCTAGAAGGGCCGACACCTCCATCCCCGCCAGAATGTAGCGATAGACGTTGTCGATGAACATCAGGACGTCCTGGCCGCGCTCCTCCTTGAAGTACTCGGCCATCGTCAGTCCTGTCAGGCCGACTCGGGCGCGGACCCCCGGCGGCTCGTTCATCTGGCCAAAGACGAGAACGGTGTTGTTCAGAACGCCGGACTCCTGCATCTCGTGCCAGAGGTCGTTGCCCTCACGTGAGCGCTCTCCCACTCCCGCGAACACCGACACTCCCTCGTGTACGGTGCCGATGTTGCGGATGAGCTCCTGGATGATGACAGTCTTGCCTACGCCGGCGCCTCCGTAGGCCCCGACCTTGCCGCCCTTGGTGAAGGGGGTAACGAGGTCCATTACCTTCAGGCCCGTCTCGAGGATTTCGATCTCGGTGGCCTGCTCTTCGAAGCTTGGAGGTTCGCGGTGGATCGGCCAAGACTCGCCGCCGTCGATCTCCTCCAGGTTGTCGAGGGTCTGTCCGAGGCAGTTGAACAGCCGACCGAGCGTCGGGTCTCCGACCGGAACAGAGACCGCCTGTCCTGTATCCACCACGTCGACTCCGCGCGTCAGTCCTTCAGTCGGCCCCAACGCGAGGCAGCGCGCCCAGCTATTTCCGACGTGCTGCTCGACCTCGAGGACGAGGGTGTCGTCGCCGATCTTCGTTTCGAGCGCGTTGAAGATGGTAGGCATCTCTTCTGGCGGGAACTGAACGTCCACCACGGTTCCGATTACCTGGGTGATCTTTCCATTTGCCATTATTCGACTCCCCCGATTCTCAGGATCGTGACTGGAGGGTGTTCTTCACCCTCACCCCCGGCCTTCACCGGGACGGACTCTAGCCCTCTCCCGTCTATAGAGAAGGGATCATTGAACTGTGTTAGGCCTCGACTGCGGCGGCGCCGCCTACTATGTCGAGGAGTTCCGCGGTGATCGCCGCCTGGCGGGCCTTGTTCATGACCAGGGTCAGATCTTCAATCATGTCATTGGCGTTGTCGGTTGCGTTCCTCATCGCGACCATCCTGGCGGACTGCTCGCTCGCAATCCCCTCAAGCAGCGCGTGAAAAATCTCCATCTCCACGTAGCGGGGCAGCAGGTCGGAAAGAACCTCCAGGTGGTTCGGTTCGTAGATGTACCCAACCTGCTCCTGGGGTCTCAACTCGGCGGGCTGTACCGGCAGAAGCTGTTCGATAACGGCTTGTTGGACGGTGGTGTTGACGAACTTTGCGTAAGCAAGGTAAACCGCGTCGACCTCTTCTGAGGCATACGCGTCCATAGCGAGGCGCGCGACCGGCGTGATGTCGAGGATCGACGGACGGTCGCTGATGTCCGTGAAGACGGCCCGCACGTTGCGGCCGTACCTCACCATGAAGTCTCGTCCCTTCTTGCCTGCCGCGATGATCGACGCGTCGTCTCCGTGCTGGGCGACGAACTGGCCCGCGGCTCTGTTGATGTTCGAGTTGAGACCTCCCGTCAGCCCACGGTCCGGCGTGATCAGCACCACTTCGACGCGCGAGATATCCCGGGTCCTAAGTAGTGGGTGGATGTTGTCATCGTCTTCGATAGGCTGTGCAGCGAGATCGGCGAGAAGGTTGTGCAGGCTGTCGGAGTACGGCCTGCTGGTCAGGGCAGACTCCTGGGCTCTGCGCATCTTCGAGGCCGCAATCATCGACATCGCCTTTGTGATCTTGGCGGTGTTCTCGACGCTTCTTATTCTGCGTCTTAGCTGCCTAACGCTGGGCATAGTTCGTGGCCTCGCCTAGTAGGGGACGCTACTCTTGAAGTTCTGGATCGCCGCACTCAGCGCCTCGGCAGACTCGTCGCTGATGATTCTCTCGTCTCGGACGGTGGCGAGAAGCTCGGGATGGTTCGCGTCCATGTAGCTGTGGAACGCTCCCTCGAAGGGGCCGACGCGATCGATTTCAACATCGTCCAGGAAGCCGTTCACGAGGGCGAACATTATCGAAACCTGCTTCTCGACAGCCAGCGGAACGTTCTGGCCCTGCTTCAGGACCTCGGTCGCCCGCTGCCCGCGCTCGAGCTGACGCCGCGTCGCCGGATCAAGGTCCGCAGTCCCGAACTGCGCGAAGGTGACCAGCTCCCTGTACTGCGCAAGGTCGAGCCTGAGAGTGCCCGCCACCGAGCGCATCGCCCTGGTCTGAGCGGCGCTTCCGACGCGCGAAACCGAGAGACCCGCGTTCACCGCGGGGCGAATCCCCGAGTTGAACAGCTCGGTCTCCAGGTAGATCTGGCCGTCAGTGATCGATATCACGTTCGTCGGGACGTATGCGGACACGTCTCCGGCCAGAGTCTCGATGATCGGCAGAGCGGTTATCGAACCTCCTCCGTGATCCTCGTCCATCTTCGCGGCGCGTTCCAGCAGCCGGCTGTGAAGGTAGAAGACATCTCCCGGGTACGCCTCACGTCCGGGAGGTCTGCGCAACAGCAGCGACATCTCGCGATAGGCCCACGCGTGCTTCGAGAGGTCATCGTAAACGATCAGAGCGTCGCGGCCCTGGTCCATGAAGAACTCTGCCATCGCGCATCCCGCGTATGGAGCGAGATACTGCAAAGGCGCCGGATCAGACGAGTTTGCTGCGACAACGATGGTGTGCTCCATCGCACCCTGGCTCTCCAGGAGCGCGACCGTCTGGGCGACCTTGCTGGCCTTCTGCCCGATGGCCACGTAGATGCAGATGAGGTCACCACCCCGCTGGTTAATGATCGTGTCGAGGGCGATGGCCGACTTACCTGTGGAGCGGTCGCCGATAATCAGCTCCCGCTGACCACGACCTATCGGGATCATGGCGTCGATCGCCTTGACACCGGTCTGCACCGGCGTGTCGACCGACATGCGAGTCGAGACGTCGGGGGCGACGACCTCGACCGCCCGACTCTCAGAGGTCGCAACGGGTCCCTTGCCGTCGATCGGCTCTCCGAGGGTGTTGACCACGCGGGCGAGCAGGTCCTCCCCGGCCGGGACCTCGACGATCCTGCCGGTGCTCCGGACCCTCGAGCCCTCCTTCACGGCGACGGGATCGCCCATGATGACGGCGCCGACGGAGTCCTCTTCCAGGTTGAGCGCCATCCCCATGATGCCGCCCTCGAACTCCAGCAGCTCGGTGTACGCGGCCCCGGACAGGCCGTGAACCTGGGCCACTCCGTCGCCCACCTCGATGACGGTCCCTTCGTTGACCGCTTCGAGCTGCTGTTCCCAGTTCTCGATCTGGCTTCGGATAACCGAAGCTATATCCTGACCTCTGACCGCCATATCGGCCTCCCTGAATCGTCTCCCCACCCTGTAGTCAGCGGGGCAACTCGGCTCTCACATCTCTGGTTAGATCTATCGGTTGTCGTCAGCGCCGCTGAACCAGATCTCTTCGCATCGTCTGGAGTCTCGTTCTCGCGCTCCCGTCCATCACCTGGTCGCCTACTCGAATGATCATCCCGCCCAGAATCTCGGGATCGACCCGTGTCGTGAGCCGGACGTCCTTCCCGGATGCCCCAACAAGCATCTTCGTGACCTCTTCTTGCTGAGCATCGCTCATAGGCACGGCCGAAACCGCTTCTGCTCGTTCGATGCCGCGGTGGGCATCCATCATCTCCTGAAATCTGTCGGCGATCTCCGGAAGCAGGTGGACGAGGTTCCGGCTCGTGAGGAGGAACATGAGGTTCAACGCCAGCCGGTTCACCGAGAACCCGAGGCTCTCTCGAATAACCTGCTCCTTCTGCGCGCCAGCTATCCGCGGAGCGGACAGCGTCGAGACGAACTCCTCATTACTGACGGAGTCCGCAAGCTGCCTGATGTCCTCCAGCCACTGGTCGAGCTCGTCTCGATCGACGGCTAGCTCGAACACGGCTTGGGCGTACCTTCTCGCTGATGCGCCTACGGGCATTCTTCTACCTAATCACGAATGTTGGACGAGCTGGATTGTCGAGACTCACTAGTTTCGGCTCCCTGCCTCAGACCCCTCTTCCAGCACCTGTTCAATCAGCTCATTGTGGTCTCTGTCATCGAGGGAGCGGCGAATCACGCGCTCGGCGGCAACAATCGCAAGGCCCGCAAACTCCCGGCGCAGGTCCTCGATCGCCGCGTCCCGCTCTCGCTGGATGTTGGCCTCGGCACGCATCCGCTCGGCGGCAATGTCCTCGCGGGCTTTGCCAAGCTCCTCCTCGCGGAAGCGGTCCGCCACTTCCCGGGCCTGCGCGATCAGTTGCTGGCCCTCGGTCCGAGCGGTCTCCAACTGCTCTTGCATCTCTTCCCGGGACCTTGCAGCCTCGTCCTGCGCCCTCTGGGACGCTTCCAAGCTCTCCCTGATCCGGTCAGAACGCTGATCGAGCGCGCGCACGATCGGCCCATACAGAAAATACGACAACAGTCCCACAAGAGCGACAAAGCTGACGATCTGCGTGATCAGGAATACTGAGTTGATTCCTAGGGCTTCCATGTTTTCACCTCGCCGGACTCCGGTGGGATACCGAGGGCGTCAGGGAGAACGATAGCTCGCCTCCCATCAGACTGATTCGCGCTGGACGCCAGAGCGTCGGAGCGCCTGCGGCACGACCGAATGAGCGATCTGCTTGAGCTATGTTCCCGCTAGACGAACTTGATGATGATCGCTACGACGAGGGCGTAGATTGCGATCGCTTCCGCGAAGGCGATGGCCAGAATCATGTTCTGTTGAATAGGGCCGGCGGCCTCGGGGTTCCTTCCCAACGCCTCCATCGCCTTGGCGGCGAGAATGCCGATGCCAATCCCAGGGCCGATCGCGCCAAGACCGATTGCCAGTCCCGCGCCCAGATTGAGGATGTCTCCCTCCATGTTTCCTTGCTCCTTGTTCTTGGATGAGGGGTTAACCGATTCGATCTACCCGCCGCCGCCGGACCGTCCCGCGAGCGACTATATGTGCGTTCTCAGCTAATGATGGTCTCCGCCATGAGCCACAGTCGCGGTCGCCGCGAACACGAGCGTCAACATCGAGAAGATAAACGCTTGGATCAGGCCGACGAACAGCTCCAATCCGAGGAACGGGATGATCCCGATCAGCGGAATAAGGAAGATCATCGCAGCGAGGAGGACCTCGCCTGCGAAAATGTTTCCGAAGAGACGGAAGGTGAAGCTGATCAGCCGCGCCACCTCGGAGATCGCTTCAAGAATCCCCACGAAGAACCCGATCGGCCCCTGATTGAAGATTATGAACTTACCGACGTGGCCTCTGAAACCGAGAGTGCTAAACGCCCAGAAGTGGATCATGACCATGGCGACAATGGCGATCGCCAGGGTTGTGTTGAGGTCGGTATTCGGACTTCGGAGAAACGGGACCAGGATCCCTGCTTGTTTGCCGGGTTGGGGGTGTTCCTCCCACTCTTCGACCGTAACGTCTTCACCGAGAGATCCCGGAGCCAGGTACGCAAATCCACCATCTCCCTCGAACACCTGGACGTGAATGTGCGACTTGTCGGCGTGGCCTTCGTCTTCCTCGTGGTGGTGGACCACCTCTTCGATCGACTCCACCCTGCCGACCGAACCGAATCCCGGCAGTATCCCGAGCCAGTTCGCGGTGAGGATGAACAGGAAGATCGTCATCACGAGCGGGAAGAAGCGGCGGGCGCGATCCCGACCCGCGATCCCCTCGGCGAGGTTCAGAAAGAACTCGAGGAAGACTTCGACGAGGCCCTGAAACCTGCCTGGGACTTCCGAAATTCCGCGACGGACCTTGAGCGTGATCAGAAGAAGGACGAGGATGGTGATCCAGGTCGCGAGCATCGTGTTGGTGATGTAAAAGTCACCGATGAGCGGCCTGGCGGTGAGCGACTCTGCCGGGATCTGGATGTGAGCAAGGGGAGTGCCGAGGAAGCCGAGGCCGAAAGCGTCGCCGAGGGCTCCTCCGAGCAGCGCTACTACAAATACCACCAACCCTGCCGCCAGAAGGAGTAGCGCCCTTGGGTTACGCAGCAACTGTAGTTTCCCCTATCGGTTCATTCTCAGATGATGGAGACGGGGCCGTCTCCTAGTCTTCAACGGCTCTCAGGACGGCCATCAGCATCCTGAACATCCCGATCACCGCGACCGCGATTCCCGCAAATATCCCGACAAGAGTGATCAGGGGACTGGAGTCTAACTGCCGGTCTAAAAACAACCCTCCCGCGGCGCCTCCTCCAATACACATGGCAACGAACCAGCCGATGCCGAGCAACCGGAGAACCAGGGCGAGTTTTTGCCCTTTCATGGGGCCTCCTCGGGAGCTTGTGTAGTGTATCACAATCGAAAAAATCGGGGCAAGGATTGGGGATAGGAGAGAGGAAATAGGAGTGAGAAATGGGAGGGTTTGTCGAACCACGGTCTAGCGACCAAGGTCGACTTCAGAGAAAGGCTTCAAGACCGCCAGGGGATGGGATGCCGGATGCGATCAGCCTACGCGGTCGCCTGGGGAGGCTGTTCGTCTTCCTCTAACGCCTCGAGATCGAGCGTCTCGACAAAGTCGGTGAAAGCGGAAAGCCTCTGCAGCTCCCCTTCGGTGACGGCCTGGCTGCCCTCGCGGCCCTGCCTATCTGCGGGGATCGACGGCTTCCCGGTGTCCTGATCGAGCTCGATACCTGCCCTGTCGATCACGGCGTCCTCAGCGTAGATCGGGGACTCCGTCCTGACCGCCAGCGCGATCGCGTCGGAGGGCCGCGAGTCGATCTCGGTCTGATCGCCATTGTGCTGCAGCACGATCTTGGCGTAGAAGGTGTCGTCGTTAAGGTCGGAGACGAGAATGTGATTGACTTGCGCGCCAAGGGACGAGATGACCGATCCGAGCAGGTCGTGGGTGAGCGGACGGGGGACGGTCACATGCTGGAGCGTCAACGCGATCGCGTCCGCTTCGTTGGCCCCGATCCATATCGGCAGATACCGATCGGAGTCCTTGACCTTCAGGATCACGACGCGCTGGTAGTTGCTCAAGCTGACGCGGATACTGTCAATTGACATCTCCCGCATAGGTCGTCCCCTTCCTACATTGCCTTGGCTCAATTCTAAGTTGCGCCCAAATAGGTGTCAACGCGATTAGCCCGATTATCAGCCGGGAAGAGCGCCACCTGAAGATACGACCGTCTTGAGTCGCTTGTCCAGCGTAGAACGGGGCAACAACACACGCCTTTCGCACTCTAGGCACCTGAGTCCGATATCGGCGCCGATTCTGACGACCTCCCAGTCGGTTCCGCCACAAGGGTGCCGCTTCTTCAGTCTCACGACCCAGCCGATCGCGTAGCCCGTCACCATGGCCGACCCTCAACGTCGAGTCGTTCGTTGATGGCGTCCCTGAGATCAATCGCCGCCGACCTCGCGGCTCCCGCGAAGTCCGCCGGGTCTGATGAGGCGTAGATGACTCCCCTTGACGAGCTGATGATCATATTGGGCGTTGATGTGTCGAGCCCGGTCGCGATGCTGTCGGCAAGGTCACCGCCCTGTGCCCCGACTCCGGGAATCAGAATCGGTATCCCGGGGCACCTTGCCCTCACAGCCCCGAGCTGCTCGGGATAGGTCGCGCCTACGACAAGTCCAACGTTACCGTGAACATTCCACTCAGACGTGCGGATCGCGAGCCACTCGTATAGGGGCACCGTCCCGCCCTCCATAGAGACGGGCACGTCCTGAAACTCGGCCGCTCCCGGATTCGAGGATCGGCACCAGACGAACACTCCTCGGTCGGCGTAGTCCAGGTAGGGTTCGACGGAGTCGCCGCCACCCCAGGCGTTGACAGTCGCAGCGTCCACTCCCCAGGTCTCGAAGAGGGCACGCGCATAGAAGCGGTTGGTCGAGCCGATGTCGCCGCGCTTGGAGTCTCCTATCAGCACGGCATCGGGGGCGACGTCTCTGATGTGACGCACCGTGCGCTCCAGCGCGGTCAGTCCGGGGACGCCGAGCGCCTCGTAGAACGGGAAGTTTGGCTTGTACGCGCAGACCAGGTCGGCGGTCGAGTCGATGATCGCCTTGTTGAATTCGAACACGTCCGGGATCGGCATCCGCCCGGGATCGGGGTCCAGGCCAATGCACAGGAGGCTCTTGTTTCGTTCGGAGGCCCGTGCTAGGCGTTGAACGAACGCCGACATCGTGATCCAGCCCTTCCCTCGCTCCGATCGTTTCGCTGCGTCACCCCAGTGTACGTATACAATACCCTCCGAACAAGAATGAGCACAGAGCTTGTCACTCCGTTCGTCCCGAAGTCCCGGAGCCAAACCTGGTGCAGCGGTTTGAACTCAGCAAAATCTACGACCGTCTCCTGACGGAGTACGGTCCCCAGGAGTGGTGGCCCGCTGAGTCGCCATTCGAGGTGATGGTTGGCGCCGTGCTGGTGCAGGCGACGGCCTGGGCGAATGCCGCTCTGGCGATCGAGAACCTCCGTTCGGCAGACGCACTGTCTCCACCGGCGATTCGATCGCTGCCCTCGGATGAGCTTGAGCGGCTGATACGACCATCCGGATTCTTCCGGTCGAAAGCGCGGAAGCTCGCCGCTCTGTGCGAGTTCCTCGGGTCACGTTACTCCGACGACATCGACGAGATGGCCAGGCAGCCGATCGAGACGCTGCGGGTCGAGCTGCTCGAGGTGCACGGCGTAGGTGAGGAGACCGCAGACGACATTCTCCTGTACGCGCTCGGCCACCCCGTGTTCGTCATTGACGCCTTCACACGCCGCGTCTTCGGGCGACTCGGCCTTGTGGACTCCGCGGGAACGTATCAAAGCGTACAGAACGTGTTCAACCAGCATCTCCCCGCTGACGAATCGATGTTCAACGAGTTCCACGCGCTCATCGTCAGGCACGCCAACTCAACGTGCAAGCGGAGCCCATCCTGCATGATGTGCCCGCTCAGCTCACGATGCCCGAAGGTCGGCGTCTGAGCGGAACACGAGGATGCTGTTTGACTTGACGACCAGGTAGACGTCCTGGCCCGGCCGCAGGTTGAGCTCGGAGGCCGCCGCGGGCGTGACCTCAACGACGAAGCGTCCCCCCAGATCGAGATACACGATCACAAGCCCCCCTGCCTCCCGGAGATCGGTGATCACAGCCGGGACGGCGTTGCGGGCGCTCATCATCGGAGGCACTTCAAGGCTCAGGATCACGTCCCCGGCGCGGATGGAGACCGTGACCGTTTCTCCGGGCTGTGCATCCGACGGTGGGCCGACGAGGTCGACGCCTCCGATCCTGAGCCTCGACGTGCTCCCCGCTGATTCGGGCTGAAGCACCTCGGCACGCATCATGTTCTCGAGCGTGCCGTAGTCAGCGATCCGCGCGACGTTCTCGTGAGCCATGACCTCAGCCGTCGGCCCATACGCGACCGTCCTTCCTCGGTCGATCGCGAACGTGTTTGGGGCCAGCGCGAGCACCTCAGAGAGCGAGTGGGAGACGAACACCATCGGCGTGCCGAGTTGCTCTGCGATCTGCCTCAGGTTGGTGAGGATGGACGCGCGTGCAGGCGCGTCCAGCGACGAGAGCGGCTCGTCGAGCAGCAGCAGCCTGGGCGAGGTCGCCAGCGCCCGGGCCAGGGCCACCCGCTGGCGCTCTCCGCCAGAGAGATTGCCGACCCCGCGGTCCATGAGGTGGGACAGCCCCAACATCTCGGCAAGCTCGTCTGGTGTAAATCGCCTCTCGCGTTCCGGAGTAAGGCGGTAGCCGTAGGATATGTTCGAGCCAACCGTGAGATTGGGAAACAGCGCGCCTTCCTGGAAAACGTAGCCAAACCGCCTCTTCTCCGGCGCGAGATCCATTCCGCGCGCTGAGGAGTAGACGGGCCCGCCGTCGACCATGATCTCTCCCGAATCGGGAGAGATCATGCCGGAGATACAGTTCAACAGCGTCGTCTTGCCGCTCCCAGACGGCCCAAAAACCGCAGTCACCCCCGACCCGAAGACACCACCGCAGTCCAACGAGAAGTCGTCAAACCCTTTCTCAAGCTCGAACTCGAGGAATGCGTCCCGGGGTTGGAAGTGGGAAGCCGCCATAGTCTAGACGCTCCTACTTGTGGACCGGCGCAGGAGCCAGTTGTGCACCGCAAGCGTCACAATTGCCAGGACGATCGAGACGCCAACGAGCGTCAACGCCTCCTCGTCCCGGCCCAATTGGACGCTGTCGTAGATCGCGAGCGGCAGGGTCTGGCTCCTCCCAGGAATGTTTCCGGCCACGACAATAGTCGCACCGAACTCGCTCAGCGCTCGGATGAATCCCAGAAGCGTCCCGGCCAGGATTCCCCGGCGGGCGAGGGGAAGCGTGATCGTGAGCGCGACTCTCAGCGGTCCGGCTCCCAGGCTCCGTGCCGATCGCTCGAGGCGTTCGTCCACTTCGGCCATCGCAACCATAACGGCGCGAGCGACCAGGGGAAAGGATACAACGGCAGCAGCAGCGGCCGCGGCGGCCCACGTGAACGCGATCTCCCAGCCGAAGACCGAGTCCGAGAACCTTCCGATCGGCCCTCTCCTGCCAAGCAGAAGGAGGAGCATGTATCCAACTACGACAGGCGGCACCGCGAGGGGGAGAGACGCGGCGACGTCTAGAATGAACCCACCCTTGATCCTCTTCTTGACGACGAGCCAGCCGAGCAACAGCGCCACCGGCAGGTTGAACAGCGTCGCCACGACAGCGACTCTGAGGGTGAGCGCGACGGTCTCAAACATGGATGTCTGCTGTCGGACTCGACGAGATCGTCATCGTGACGCGACGAAGCCGTGCGACCGAAACTCCGCCGCTGCTGCTTCACCGACCAGGAATTCCAAGAAGGCCGCGGCCCGATCAGGTGAGGCCGACTCAGTCAGGACGCCGGCGGGATACCTTATCGAGGGGTGTGCGGCCGCGGGCACGGCGTAGACGATCCGGAGGTTAGGCGCGGAGGCCGCGTCGGTTCGGTACACGATCCCCGCGTCAGCGTTTCCCATCGCGACGTACGACATTGCGGCTCGGACGTCCTTTGCGAGGAGCGTCTTACTGACGAGCAGGTCCCAGATCCCGCGCGATTCCAGAGCCGCCCTGGCGTAGGAGCCGGCGGGCGCGAGGTCCGGGTCAGCAACGGCAATACGAGAGACCCGGTCGTCGAGCAAATCTTCCAGTTCGTCGATCCCGAGCCCTTCGTCGAGGGCTACTACTACCAACTCGTTGCCGAGCACGTCTCGTATCGACGACACATCTACCAGGCGCCGGGATTCCAGGAATTCCATCGGAGCCGGTCCGGCGGCGATGAACACGTCGGCCGGCGCCCCGGACGCAATCTGCTGGGCCAGAAACTGTGAGCCTCCGGAGCTGACTATGACCTCCACTCCGGTCCTCCTACTGTACTCCTGGCCGATCTCGGTCAGAGCCTCCTTCAGGCTCGTTGCTCCGAAAACCAGGATCGACCCCTCGTCCGCTCTACCACAGGCGCACAGTACCAGAAGCACCGCGGCGAGAAGGAACGCGTCGCACCCGTTGGTCCCGAAAGTCCGGCTGATCATGCGGCTGGGTCTGTTCCTTCGCTGCGGGATGAAGTCAGAATACACCCAATTATCCCAAATCAACCATCTATCGGCCGGATGCCCGTAGGGGTTCGCCCCTCCACGGTGGGCAGGCGCGGCGAACGAACCGCCCGCACCCAGCGACATTGCAGTTCGGTCGCCAGACGGTGGATCTGGGGTGATCTCGACGGGTTGTGGCCTGCGTGGCCTAATGTTATACTTGGGCAATAATCTATCGTTCTTTTGTCGGAAGTGGGCTCAGCCCACTTTCTTTGTTCAAAAGGCCGGGGGACACTGCCCAGATCGAGGAGGTGGCTGAAGGATGAGAAGCGAGTTCATGATCGCAGCGCGACAGCTTGCCGTAGAACGAAACCTGCCGCTCGAAACAGTGCTGAATGCGATTGAGGCCGCGCTGGCCTCCGCTTACCGCAAACACACGATCGCCACCGGGCAGGACATCTCGGTCAAGCTCGAACCCGCATCCGGCCGGGTAACCGTTTACATCCTCAAGACCGTAGTCGAAGAGGTCGTTGACTCAGAGAGCGAGATCGCTCTGGACGCCGCACGGGCGCTCAAGCCTGAAGCCGCGCTCGGGGAGGTGATCTCGACCGACAGCATACCGCACATCGCGGGCCGTATTGCCGCCCAGACCGCCAAGCAGGTCGTGATGCAGCAGTTGCGCGAGGCGGAGCGGGACCTTGTGTACCAGGAGTACAAGGACAAGGCTGGCGAGGTGTTCTCGGTCACGGTCCAACGGATCGAGCCGCGTCACGTGGTCGTCGACATGGGCCGGGGCGAGGCGATTCTGCCGCACTCGGAACAGATGCAGAACGAGCGATATCGTCAAGGTCAGAAGTTCAAGGTGCTGCTGAGGTCCGTGGAACGGACTCCGCGCGGCACCGAGTTGATCGTGTCGAGGGCCGACCGTGAGCTGCTCAGGCGCCTCTTCGAGATGGAGGTGCCCGAGATCTTCAACGGCGCGGTCGAAATGGTTGCGCTCTCACGTGAGGCCGGTTCTCGCAGCAAGGTCGCGGTGCGGGCGAGACAGGACGGCGTCGACCCCGTCGGCTCCTGCGTGGGCCTGCGCGGCGTCAGAATCCAGAATATCGTCAACGAGCTTCAAGGCGAGAAGATCGACGTCCTGGAGTGGAATAAAGACATCGCGAGGTTCATCGCGAACGGTCTGAACCCGGCGCAGGTGATCAGGGTGGAGCTGGATCCGATTACGATGACCGCGATTGCGGTCGTCCCGGACAGACAGCTCTCGCTGGCCATCGGCAAGGAGGGTCAGAACGCTCGGCTGGCGGCAAAGCTGACGGGCTGGAGCGTCGATATCAAGAGCACGGCCGAAGCGGAGGCGCTCGCTAAGGAGCGGGCGCGGCTCGCGGCGGAGGCGGCCGCGCTGGCGCGGGCGGAGGCCGAGCTTGCGGTCGCCGCGGATACTGGAGCCGCTGTGGCGGTACCCGCCGAGCCAGTCGCTGAGCCTGAACCGGTTGCAGCCGCCGCCGATCAGGCAGCCGTCGTAGAAGCTCTCGTACCGATCGAGGCGCCGGAGGTCGTCGTGGACGGCGTGGCGGTCAAGCAGGAGCCGGAGATGGTTCCGGTCGCAGCCGAGGTCGATGCCGTCTCGGACGCCGAGAAGGCCGCCGAGGAGGCCGCTCTCCTCGCCGAGCTCGAGCGGGAGGAGGCCGAGTTGCTCGCCGCGCTCGAGGCGGAGGAGCAGCAGGCGGCCGAAGCCGACGCGATCCCAATGGTCGAAGCAACGTCGCTGCGAGATCTTCCAGAGGAGATCTGGTCGATCCCAACCGCGCGTGACACCACCGAGCCGAGCCAGATCAGGTTCGCCGAGGACATTGCAGGCCTCAGGGGAGGAGTGACCGCGAGACGGTCGCGGAGATCGGCAAACCAGAACGGCGAAGGCGAACGCGTCGCGGCTGGAGTCAGAGGCCGCAGGCGGCGGGGCAGACCGCCCTCTCGCAGGCGGCGTTAGATCATCGCTCAAACCGCCGGATCCCGGACGACGACGGTGTTGGAGGCGAGTGGATGGTGAGACAAAAACACGTGCCGCTCAGAACCTGCGTCTCTTGCCGCCTGAAGACGGCCAAGCGCGATCTGCTGCGCGTCGTTTCGCCACCCGACGGCGCTGTCAGCGTGGATTCCGGAGGCAAGCGTAATGGCAGAGGCGCGTACCTCTGCGCCGCATGCAGGGGCTCGGAACGCGGCCTCAACCGCGGGCGACTAGAGCACTCGCTCCGAACGAAAATAGGTGAGGACGACTGGGCGAAACTTCTAGCTACCCTGTCCGCAAACCCGACGGGCGACAGAGGCTAGGAATACGCAACACTCAGTCCTCGTGAACGAGGAGATACAGGCGACACCATGACAACAGAACGAGCCCAGCAGGGACAGGGAGGGACCGCGGTCCGGGAACACAGCCTGGAAGAGATCGCGACTGCGATCAGACTGCAGGGACTGGAACCCCTTGACATCCCCCAGGCCGTAACGGTGGCGGACCTTGCGGCCGTTATGGACGTAGGCGGTGTCGAAGTGATCAAGGCGCTGATGCGCTCCGGCTACATGTTCACGATCAATGACGTAATCGAGCATGACGTCGCAGCCGGCGTCGCCCCCGCCTTCGGGTTCGGTCTCCTGCCCCTCGACGCAGAATCGACTGAGGAGCCGGGCTCAACGTCTCTGGTGTTCAGCGCCGAAGATGAGGACGATCAGGACGCCCTGGAGCCGCGGCCGCCGGTCATCACGATCCTCGGTCACGTCGACCACGGGAAGACCACGCTGCTGGATACGATACGCAACGCAAACGTGGTCGACGGGGAAGCTGGTGGGATAACCCAGCACATCGGGGCATACCAGGTCGATCACGAGGGGACTGTCGTCACGTTTCTGGACACGCCCGGGCACGAGGCGTTCACGGCGATGCGGGCCCGCGGGGCGCAGGTGACGGATATTGCTGTGCTCATCATTGCTGCCGACGACGGCATCATGCCGCAGACGATCGAGGCCATCGACCACGTCAGGGCGGCTGACGTTCCTATCGTCATCGCCATCAACAAGGTCGACCTTCCCAGCGCCGACCAGGAACGCGTGAAACGCCAGCTCGCTGAGCAGAACCTGCTGATCGAGGAGTGGGGTGGCGAGATCATTGCGATGCCGATTTCCGCACTCAACGGCGACGGCGTGCCGGGACTCCTTGATAACCTGGCCGTGCTAGCCGAGGTGAGCGAACTACTCGCAAATCCGTCGAGAGATGCCCTCGGAGTCGTGGTCGAGGCACGGCGCGATAAGAGCCGGGGTGTCGTTGCGACACTCCTTGTGCAGACCGGTACGATCGAGGTGGGCAACCACGTCGTAATCGGAGGAGTGCGCGGTCGCGTCAGGGCGATGTTCGACGATCAAGGGAACCGGATAGAGTCGGCCGGTCCGTCAACCCCGGTCGAGATCCTGGGGCTGAGCGACCTGCCCGAAGCCGGAGAGCTGTTTGACGTCGCCGCCAACGATCGCGAAGCGCGCCAGATGGTGGCGGAGTTCGAATACGAGTCGCGGCGAGAGCGTCAGTCTGGGCCGACTCTTGAAGACGTGCACACGCGCATGCAACTGGGCGAGGTCAAGTCCCTGAACCTGATCGTAAAGACCGACGTTCAGGGCACGGTCGAACCGGTCCGCGGCGCGCTTGAACGTCTGAACACTGAGACGACCCGCGTCAACATCGTCCACATCGCTAGTGGCGGCATCACCAAGAGCGATATTCTCCTCGCCGTCGCGTCACAGGCCGTGATCCTCGGATTCAACAGCCCTCCTGAGCAGGGCTCCCAGACGCTCGCGAATCAGGAAGGCGTTGAGATACGCAACTACGACGTGATCTACCACATGACCGAGGACATCGAGCGGGCGCTCCACGGGATGTTGGAACCCGTCTTCAAGGACGTTCTGGAAGGCAGAGCCACCGTTCGTGCCGTGTTCAACCTCGGAAGGCGGGCGAGGATCGCCGGTATCTACGTCAACGACGGAAGGATCGGTCGGGGAAACACGATTCGGGTAACTCGCGGCGGGTCGACTGTTGCCGAAGGCCCGATCGCCAGCCTTAAGCACTTCCGAGACGACGTCCGGGAGGTCCTGAACGGATTCGAGGGCGGTGTCACCATCGAGGGCTTCAACGACTGGGAAGAGGACGACGTCATCGAGGCCTACAGCGTGCAACAGGTACGCTGACTTCCTGCCCAGGATCAATCGTTACCGCGACAATTGACGTCCGCTGCTTCGTGGACGCTCCGAACTTTCACATCGACTCCTTCAATAAGCTACAGTTACGCCAATGCCCAGACGAACCGACAGGCTGAACTCTCTCATACGACGTGACGTCAGCGAGCTGATCCTCACGGAGGTCAAGGACCCCCGGGTATCGGGCTTCGTGAGCGTGACCCACGTCGACACATCGACCGACGTGCAGTTCGCCAAGGTGTACGTGAGCGTCTACGGCACGCTGAACGACAAGCAGAGGACGCTCGACGCCCTGCACTCCGCGTCCGGGTTCATCCGGCGGCAGCTCAGGGGCAGACTGGAGACGCGGCAGGTGCCGGTTCTCAGGTTCCTCCTCGACGAGACGCTCGCCGAGGGGAACCAGATGCTCGATCTGTTGGATACGCTGGTTGCGGAGCTGCCCGAGCCGGACACCGAGGAGTCGGACACCGAACCGTGAGTACGAGTCGGCTCTCCGGCATCCTGAACATCGACAAGCCTTACGGGATCACGTCGATGGACGTGGTCCGAAGGATCAAGGGGGCGAGCGGCGCAAAGCGAGTGGGCCACGCCGGTACGCTCGATCCGATCGCAACGGGCGTGATCCCCGTCTGCATCGGCCAGGCCACCCGGGTTATGGAGTACCTGCACGACGGATCGAAGCGCTACGTCGGTGAGGTGCTTCTCGGCGTCTCGACGGACACATACGACTCGATGGGAGAGGTCGTGTCTGAGGCGGACTCGTCTTCGCTGACGCGTGGGGAGCTGGAGCGGGCGGTCACCGCCTTCCAAGGCGAAGTCGATCAGGTGCCTCCCATGTTCAGCGCGCTCAAGCAGGGCGGGAAACGCCTCTACTCTCTCGCGCGAGAGGGTATTCACGTCGAGCGCAAGCCGCGGCGTGTGACCGTGTACGGTATCGAGCTGACGGGCTGGGAGCCCCCCGTAGCGACGGTGAAAGTCGACTCCGGTCGGGGGTTCTACATGCGCTCCCTGGCCCACGACATCGGCGAAGCGCTGGGATGCGGAGGACATCTGAAGTCGCTGGTGAGGCAGAAGACCGGGCCCTTTCATATCGACGACTCGGTCTCTTTGGAAGACGCCGTAGATAGCTTTGAGGATGGAAGCTGGATGGGTCTCTTGCAAGGAGCGGACGTTGCGCTGGAATCGATGAGGTCGATCACCACCGACGTGCGGGGCCGGAGGCTGGTCTCAAACGGTCGGCCGCTCCCTCCGGACGTCTCCATCGAAGACGCGGGGCCAGAGGAGCGACGCCGGGTGTACGACGGCGGAGGCGAGTTCCTGGCGATCGTACGGTTCGACACGATGAGTAAGCAGTGGCTCCCGGAGAAGGTGTTCGTGGCCGCACCTCGGGTTGACTCTCATTCTGGGGCGTAACTACAATAGTCTTGTTGTCCGAGAGGTTTAGGAATTGGCCGACTACGCCATAGTCCAGACAGGTGGAAAGCAGTACCGCGTCGCTACCGGCGACACCATTCGCGTGGAGTCGATCGCCGGCGACATCGGCGATACCGTCGAGCTAACCGACGTGCGGATGGTCACGAGCGATGGCCAGGTCACGCTCGGAACGCCCACTGTCGAGGGCGCAACGGTTGTAACCGAGATCTCGGACAGCGGCAAAGGGAAGAAGATCGTCGTCTTCAAGTACAAGCCGAAAGTCCGCTACCGAAGAAAGAAGGGCCACCGCCAGCTCTACACCGACCTGACGGTGACCGACATAGTGCTCGACGAATAGGGCGGTCCCCTACCACAGGAGAACCGAGATGGCACACAAGAAGGGCGGCGGGAGTACCCGCAACGGCCGCGACAGCAATTCCAAGAGGCTTGGCGTGAAGCGATACGACACCGAGCTCGTCCGGGCCGGAACGATCATCGTACGGCAGCGCGGGACGCGCATCCACCCGGGCACCAACGTCGGGGTCGGCAAGGACCATACGCTGTTTTCGCTGGTCGACGGCTCCGTCAAGTTCGAGCACGCACGCATGGGGCGGAAGGTCGCCAGCGTCTATCCGTCCGGGGAGTAGCCGTCGTGAAGACAGGGATACATCCAGAGTACTACGCGGAAGCCAGGATGATCTGCAGCTGTGGCCAGAGCTACGTTACCGGAGCCACCAAGCCCGAGCTGCGAGTCGAGATCTGCTCGAGTTGTCACCCGTTCTTCACCGGTGAGCAGCGGATCGTAGACACCGAGGGACGTGTCGAGAGACTCAAGCGAAGATTCGGCCTCGAGTAAACGGCGATCAGTTCTAGGGTGGATGGGGTGAGACTCGGTTCTCACCCCTTTTTGGTTGCCGACTCGATGTAATTCCAGCGTCGGAGAGAAATCAAGACTCGCGTCCCAACGGATAGAACTAAGGAAGAAGAACTTGGCAGGTTCACAGCGGGCGACGTATGGCGGGCAGGCGGTCCTGGAAGGCGTCATGATCCGGGGCCAGTCGAACATGGCAGTTGCGGTGAGGCGCCCGAACGGCGGCATCGCGATCCACACCCGCCCGCTCAGCAGTCTCTATACCGGCCGGCTGAGGCGATTCCCCCTTGTACGTGGCGTGATCACGCTGATAGAGACTCTCAGCCTGGGAATGCGCGCGCTGAGCTACTCGTCCAGCGTCAGCATGGAGGACCCAGAGGCCGCTCGCGACTCCGAAGTTGAGTCGGAAGACATCAGCAAGGTGGCGCTCGCGAGTATGCTCCTGCTTTCGTTCACGTTTGCCATCGTGCTGTTCTTCCTTCTGCCGCTGTTCGCCAGCCGTCCCCTCGAGGGCGCATTCGGCAACGACATCGTCTCGAACATCGCGGAGGGTGCGATCAGGCTGATCGTGTTCATCGCCTACATCTGGCTGATCGGACGTATGTCCGAGATCAGGCGCGTGTTCATGTACCACGGCGCCGAGCACATGACGGTCCACGCACAGGAGCGAGGAGACCCACTCGTGCTCGACGAGATCAGGAAGTACTCCCCTGCCCACCCTCGATGCGGGACGGCGTTCCTGCTGACAGTAATGGTGGTGGCGATCCTTGTGTTCGTCTTCGTCCCGAGGGAGCCGCTGTGGTGGCTCGTGACGTCGAGGATCGTATTCATCCCGATCATCGCCGCTGTCGCCTACGAGGTGATCAGGTGGAGCGGCAGGTACGAAGACCTGCCGATCGTCAAGCTAATCAGCGCCCCCAACCTGCTGCTGCAGAAGCTGACGACGCGATGGCCCGACGATGATCAGATCGAAGTCGCCGTCGTCGCCATGCAGACGGCTCTCGACGCAGACGTGGAGGGCAATCCTCAACAGAACCCGTAGGGGTTCGCCCCTCCACGGCGGGCAGGCGCGGCGAAGGAACCGCCCTGGCGTCTTCGAGTCAGCCCCGTCGCTCACGCAGTGCGGACCAGACATCCTCCGGCCTGGCACCGGTGGCGGCCATCAGGACCAGTGAGTGGTAGAGCAGGTCCGCCATCTCGCCGGCGAGCGACTCGCGGTCGCCCTTGACGCCGGCGATGGCGACCTCTCCGGCCTCCTCGATGACCTTCTGCGCGATGCGGTCCGATCCGGCTTCAAACAGCGACGTCGTATAGCTCCCGTTGGGCATCGCCTCCTTGCGGTCCTGGATCAGGGAGAACAGCTCCTCGAGAATCCCGGGCCCTTTCTCAGGCGACTCGAAATCCGGGAGCTCGTCGACCGGAGTGAAGAAGCAGGTCGGGTTACCAGTGTGGCAGATCGGTCCGTCGGGGATCACTTTGAGCAGAACGACGTCGCCATCACAGTCGACGGAGGCCGAGCGAATCCGCATGTAGTTGCCGGAGACCTCTCCCTTGTGCCACAGGTCGGCACGGCTACGGCTGTAGAACCAGACCTCCCCGCCCTCGAGGGTACGCTTCAGCGACCCGGGATTGACGTAGCCCAGCATGATGACCTCACCGGTCTCATCGTGCTGGCAGATGGCAGGCGCGAGGCCCTTATCGTCGAGCAGGACAGTTGGCATCTTCTCCCTCTTTCAACGGTTGCTCAAGAATCAACGAGTCCGGGATCCCCAGATCCGCCACCTGACGATTGAACTGCGACATCGGCGGGCGCGGGCGGTCCGTTCGTCGCGCCTGCCCGCCGTCGAGGGGCGAACCCCTACGGTCATCCGGCAAACACACGGTGGACTATGGGACACGCAATCAATCCGCAGAGGCGACCCTTGTGGTCGTCCTGTGCTTCGCATGCACTCAATCTATAGGCCTCATCGGCACGTCGTTGCTGCGCAGGAAATCCTTAATGTCCTTCACACGATACGTCCCGAAGTGAAAGACACTCGCGGCGAGTACGGCGTCGGCCCGACCCAACTCCAGCGCATCCAGGAAATGCTCCGGCGATCCGGCGCCTCCGCTCGCTATAACGGGAATCGTGACCGTCTCAGATATCTCCCGGACCATGTCCAGGTCGTACCCGGTCTGGTGGCCGTCGGTATCCATGCTGGTCACCAACAGCTCCCCAGCGCCAAGCTCGGCGGCTCGCTGCGCCCACCTCAGGGCGTCAATGCCGGTCGGCGTCCGTCCTCCTCGGGTATACACCTCCCATCGAGAACCGTCGCCGAGCGCGAGCGTTGGATCGTTACAGATAACGGACCCGTCGCCGGGCCTGATGGCGGTGGCGTCGATAGCGACCACGATACACTGCGCTCCAAAGTGCTCGGATGCCTCGGCGACTAGATCAGGGTTCTGCACTGCCGCAGTGTTCAGGGACACCTTGTCGGCCCCCGCCTCGAGCATCCGGCGGACATCGGCTACACTGCGCATTCCACCTCCCACAGTGAACGGGATGAACAGCTTCTCAGCGACCTCGCGCACGACGTTCAGCATGATGTCGCGGGAGTCGGAGCTCGCGGTTATGTCGAGCAAGACGAGCTCGTCGGCCCCTTCCGCGTCGTAGTATGACGCCAGCTCGACCGGGTCTCCAGCGTCCCGAATCTCGATGAAGCTGACGCCCTTCACGACGCGCCCATCGTCGACATCGAGACAGGGGATGATCCGTTTCGTCAGCATCGGGACCTTGCCCGAGACGCCGCGGCGATTGCCTCCGCAAGGTCGACGTCCCCTGTGTAGAGCGCCTTGCCTACCACGGCGCCTCCGACGCCGATTTCGGCCAGCCGCCGAACGTGCTCGATGGACGCGATCCCTCCGGCGGCGATGACCCCCGACCCGGCCACTCCGACTAGCTCGACGAGCAGGGCGTACCCAGGTCCTTCCAGCGTCCCATCCTTGGAGATGTCCGTGCACAGGAACGTTTGCACGCCGGCGTCCATCATCTTTCGCAAAACGTCCGACGCCCGCACCCTGCCGGCCTCCGTCCATCCCGAGACCGCAACGAGCCCATCTCGGGAGTCCACGGCAACGACGACGGCGCCGGAGCCGAACTCTTCGCACGCAGCGAGGACGACGGCTGGTTCGCGGACCGCGACCGTCCCGAGCATCACGCGCTGGACGCCGGTGGCGAGGACGCGCCGTGCAGAATCGAGATCCCGGATCCCGCCGCCCATCTGCACAGGGACGCGGACCGCAGATGCAACCCGTGCGACAACGTCTAGGTTCTGAAGGGAACCCTCTCTCGCCCCCTCGAGGTCGACGACGTGGACGCGACTCGCGCCCTGGGACTCCCAGCGCAGGGCGACCTCGACGGGGTCGTCAGAGTACACCGTCTCCTTGGCGTAGTCTCCCTGATAGAGACGCACACAACGGCCGCCGATGAGGTCTATCGCAGGTATTACCTCCAACGTTGGACCTCCCGCTCAGGACTCACAGAGCAGGCGAACGAAGTTGTCGTAGATCTTGAGTCCGACGCTGCCGCTTTTCTCCGGGTGGAACTGAACGGCGACGGTCGAGTCCCAGGCGGCGGCACTGCAGAACTCGATGCCGTAGTCAGTAGTACCGACAATCACTGAGCTGTCCTCAGGGTCGGCGTAGTAGCTGTGCACGAAGTAGAAGTGAGAGTTGTCGGCCACGTCTTCGAAGACCGGGTGATCCTGTTTCCACGAAACCTGATTCCAGCCCATGTGTGGAATCTTCTGGCCGTCCGGCAGCCGTCGGCAGGTTCCGGGAACGATCCCGAGGCAGGGCTCGTCTCCCTCGTCCGACGCATCAAGCAGAAGCTGGAGGCCGAGACATACGCCCAGGAACGGCCTTCCGGCGGCGATGTAGTCTCGGATCGGATCGACGAGTCCTCTGTCACGCAGGTGGCGCATAGAGGAGTCGCAAGCGCCCTGACCGGGCACGACTACGCCATCGGCGGCGGCCAGGCGATCAGGAGACGACGTGATCTCGACGCGGGCTCCGAACCTTTCCAGCGCTCGTTGGACGCTGCGGAGGTTACCTGCGTCGTAATCGACGACTACTACTGTGGGCTGCACGTTCACCGCTAGTCAGTCTCCGGCGCCTGTCCCGTGACGATCTCATGCGGGAGGCCTCTGTCCTCGTACCGAGCGAGCATGAAGAGCAGATCTGAAAGGCGGTTCAGGTAGACCATTATCTGAGTGTTCGGCAGCAGGCCGGTGCGGTGGAGCTCCACCACCCGCCGCTCAGCCTCCCGCACCTGCGTCCGGGCGACGTCGAGCGCCGCGGAAGCGGCCGACGCGCCTGGGATGATGAAGTTCGGGGGCAGATCGACGTCTTCCGCGAGGTCGTCTATCAGCCTCTCCAGGCGCCTGACGCGCTCCGTGGTGACGATCTGGAACGTTTGGAGCAGGTGGTCCCGGTTCGCCGTGTCAGTGGCGAGTTCCGCTCCGATCATGAACATATCACGCTGGATATCGAGGAGCACCTCTTTCACACGGTCGTCACAGGAAAGGGCGCGGGCTAGTCCGATTCCGGATACCGCGTGGTCGGTGGTGCCGTAAGCCTCGGTGCGAAGGTCGTCCTTGGGCACCCGCCCGCCGAACAGGAGCCCGGTCTCGCCTCCGTCTCCAGAGCGTGTGTAGATGTTCAATTAGGTTGCCCTCCGGAGGGCATTATAGCAAGGGAGGAGTGAGGAGTGAGGAGTGAGAAAAGAGGAACGAGGAACGAGGAAAGAGAGGGGTTGGTTGGGGTCGGGGGTTGGTTTCGTGTGGCTGTCGGTGGGTCGCCGTGGGTGTACGGATGGGGGCACTGGGAGCGCGGCGGCCTGAGAAAAGAGGAACGAGGGGGATGCGCGCATCGTGTGCGGCGCGGTATCGGGGCAGGTCGCCCGGGGAGGTGGGGTGGCCGCGACACAGCGTAGGAACCGAGTCGTAGGGGCGATTCGCCCCTCCACGGCGGGCAGGCCCTCCACGGCGGGCAGGCCCTCCACGGCGGGCAGGCGCGGCGGATCGAAGGGCTCTCCTGAGCTATTCGGCAAGCTCATGAGAGCCTTGACGAAGGGGCTGGCATTCCGGGATTCAAGCACCAGTGGTCCACCACTTTTGAGATGATGGGCAATCTCACCCTCACCCCCGGCCTTCGCCGGGGCAGGCTCTAACCCTCTCCCCCGTATCGAGTACGGGGCAGGCTCTGAGGGAGAGGGGACTGTTGAATTGTTGCCAGTCTCTGCTGATAGTCACTTCAATGATGTTGAACCACTAGTGAGACACCCTCGTTGTAGTCGCCCTGGGGTGGTCGGGAGGGGGATGGGATCGGCATTAGGGTCAGGGGCGGACTCGGAAGCCGGTGCGGCCGAGGAGCTCGGTGACGGCCCAGACGAGGGCGTCCATGCGGTCCGGGGAGCCGTGGGCGGATGACTGGGGCGTCCAGGTGCACATCTGGTCTTCGAGCTCCGGGAACATGCCGACGTGGTGGACCTTGTGCTGCTCGTAGAGGGCGGCTACTGGTTCGGCGCGGGCGTGCTTTCCCCGGCTGGCGTTGACAGCCCTGTAGGGCAAACGCCGGCCACTAGAGGCGGCGCGTAGGACCTCTTCGACAAGGTCGCCTCCGTTGTTGGTTTCCCCGATGATCCGGTCTGCCTTGTAGTTGCGGTAGAGGGAGATGGCGTCTTCGGCCTGGTCGAGGAGCTCGGCGTAGATCTCCTGTCGTCCGGTGCGGGTGCCTTCGTACCTCGACCTGACCTGGGAGAAGAAGCCGAAGCTGAGGTTGGCCTCGTTGTCGTAGGAGGAGCCCCTGGTGACGATGACGTCAGGTCGGTCGACGAGCTCTCGCAGGAGTGCGATCGGTTTCGGTGTTGTGGTCACGACGAACCGGGGATCGTCGCCGAGTCGGACGGCGAAGGCGAGGTTGTCCCAGGTCTCCCTGGGGTACTCCCATGAGGCGAGCTCGTCGCACCAGGCGGTGTCGAACTGGGGTCCTCTGAGCTGGTCTGGTTCGTAGCTGGAGAACAGGAATGCGGTGGCGCCGTTGGGCCAGGTGAGTCTTCGTTTGGTGGGCTCGAAGACGGGCTTGAACCACGGGGGGCAGATGTTGAGTAGTCCGGACTCTCCCTGGATCATGATGTCGCGTGCGTCGGCGGGTGTACGCGCGACGAGAGCGATCCTGGAGGCTCGACCGGACTCGACACGCGTACGGACCCACTCGGCGCCGGTGCGGGTCTTGCCGAACCCGCGACCGGCGAGGAGCAGCCAGATGGCCCAGAGCTCTTTCGGAGGGATTTGGTTGTCTCTTGCTTGGAGGGGCCAGGAGTAGTCGGCGTGCGCGAGGGAGGGGAGGGTTGTTGAGGAAAGATGAACGAGGAACGAGGAACGAGAGGGGTTGGGGCCGCCCGTTGGGGGCGAGGAGTGAGGAGATAGGAGTGAGGAGTGAGGGTTTGGCATGGGCGTGTTTGGATCCTCAATTTTGAATTGTGAATAGTGAGGGTGGTCCGCGGGCGGAGTCCCTCTTGTATTGGGTTTGGTTGGTGCGCGGCAGTGCGCGGCGGTCAGTAGTAGTCTTCGGGGTAGTACTTGTGGAGGTCGCACTGCGGATGTCCGCAGTTCTGGTAGAGGAAGTAGGGTTCGGGTCCGAAGATGATCGGCTGCAGCTCATGCTCTTCGCGTGAGGGCGGACCGGGGTCTTCGGGTTCGGCCTGTTCCTCAGCCTCTTTGGCGGCCCTGGCCTCTTCGGCCTTGCGTTTTTCTTCATCCTCCTTGGCGCGCTTCTTGCGCTCCTCGCGGACCTGCTCGCGGCGTGCTTTCTTGGCGAGCAGTCTCTTTTCGAGTCCCTCGAGGACCTCTTCGACGTATGGCTCGATGTCCTTTGGGTCGTAGTAGATGTCTTCCCACATGGAGAGGTCGGGCTCGTATTGGGGCTCTTCGTCGTCGAGCCGGTCGTTGATGATTACGGACTCGAACAGCTCGGCGAGTCCGGCCCACCTGTCGTCAGGGTCTGAATGTTGATCCGCAGATTCGGTCTGCGTGCCAACCGAGTCGTCGGTGTCGATGGTGGAGACCGATCCGGGAGCCGAGGCTGCCGACTTGGTGGGGGCGTCGGTGTCGATGGTGGCGACCGATCCAGGAGCCGAGGCTGCCGAGTTGGTAGGGGCGTCGGTGTCGATGGTGGAGACTGATCCAGGAGCCGAGGCTGCCGAGTTGGTGGGGGCGTCGGTGTCGATGGTGGCGACCGATCCGGGAGCCGAGGCTGCCGAGTTGGCAGTGACGCCCGGCGCAGGGACGGGGGCCACAGGAGCGGCGGTGTTCCTGGGTCGGACGGGTGTGGGTCTTGTGACAGGGGCCTTGGGACGCTTGGGAGAGGTCCGGGTGCTTGTGTAGCCGATGACGATGCCTTCGAGTCGGACCAGGAGCTCTGCCGCGGCCCTGATGCGGTGGCCTTCGTTGAAGGACCTTAGGTCGCCGTCAACGAGGTTCAGGAGGAATCGGGAGACGTATCGACCGTCGCCGGTGTCCTCCTTGATGGCCTTTGAAAGGGCCTTGTCGAACCTGGTGTCACGTGAGCGGGTGGCCGGGTCGTCGTCAGGGGACGCGGGTTGTGAGTACTCTCGGATGTAGGCCCTGGCCTCCTCGTGACCGAACCTGGTGAGGAGCTCTGCGGCCCGTATACGGTGGCCCTCTTTGAATCCTTCGAGGTCGCCTTTCATGACGTCCTGAAGGAAGCAGACGACGGTCTCGCCGTCTTTGGTCTGTTCTTTGATTATTTGTGATAGGGACATGATGGTATGCTCTATAGGCAACTGGTTATAATCTAATTATGCACGTACGTATGTTCTGATGTCAAGGGTGGGAGAGGAAAGAGGAAAGAGGAACGAGGAAAGAGGAACGAGGAAAGAGGAAAGAGGAACGAGAGGGGTGGTTGGGGTCGGGGGTTGGATTCGTGTGGCTGTCAGTGGATCGCCACGGGCGAGGGGAAGGGGGCACTGGGAGCGTGGGCACTTGTGCGCCGTGGCGTATCTTGCCCGCTTGGTGTGGGGGTGGGTGAGGAAAGAGGAACGAGGAAAGAGGAAAGAGAGGGGTTGGTTGGGGACGGGGTTGGCTTCGTGTGGCTGTTAGTGGGTCGCCACGCGCGGGGGCACTGGGAGCGCGGGCACTTGTGCGCCGTGGCGTATCTTGCCCGCATGGGGGTGGGGGTGGGTCGGGAGTGAGGAGTGGGCAGAGAGAGGGGCGGCCGGGTTGGCCGCCCCTCCTGGGCCGCGGGTTTGTTGCCCGCGTCCGATATTGCTTTCTACTAGCCGGTCTTGATCTCGAGGCGCCTCGCCTTCTTCGTCTCCTGCTTGGGGACGGTGATCGAGAGCACGCCGTTGTCATAGCTCGGCTCAGCCCGATCGGCATCTACGGTGTCCGGCAGCCGCAGAGACCTGTGGAATCTGCCGTACCTCCGCTCCCTGAGCAGGTATTCGGGCTCGTGTGTCTCGGTCTCCGATTTTGTCTCTGCCTCGATCGTGAGCAGCCCGTCCTCCAGCGTCACACTGATCTCATCAGGATTCACTCCCGGGATCGAAGCGCGTACGGTGATGTCGTCGCCGTTCTGGACAACGTCCATCGGGATGTTCCATCTCTCGACGTCATAGCCGGAGGGTCTCGAGCCGCCCCACATCCTGTTCAGCGCATCGTCCACCCTCTTCATCTCCACAAAGGGGTCCCATCTCTGAAGTACCATTGTGCTACACCTCCTGTTGTGATTGGCCTGTCCGTTCCTTTACTTGGCAGGTCTCATGTACTGAGACTAGCGAATCGCGACGACATTGTCAACTAACTTATAGTGATTATCATCACTTTCATATTATCATTATATCCATATGTTATACTGACATAGCTGTAATAAATCGGATTCTGTGATTCGATGGCCAACTACTACAACGTCCTCGGCGTGACGAAGGGCGCCGACGAGAAAGAGATCCGCCAGGCTTTTCGAAGGCTCGCGCGGAGGTACCATCCTGACCTCAACGCCGGCGACGAAGAGGCCGAGACCAAGTTCAAGGAGATCAACGAGGCGTACGAGGTCCTTAGCGACGCGGAGACACGCAGAAAGTACGACGCCTACGGCGACCAGTGGAAGCAGGCGGACCAGATCGAGGCGCAGCGCCGCGCGTCCAGATCGGTATACGACCTCATGGGCGGCCAAAGCCGCCGCCCGAGCTACGCCGACAGCGAGCTGTTCGCCGGTATCGAGGAGATCTTCGGCGACCTTGGTGAATTCGGACGCGCAGGGCGGGCGCCGGCAGTGGTCAGATCGGAGGCGCCCGTAACGGTCTCTCTCCTCGAGGCGTACACGGGTACGACCGTCAACGCCAACCTGAACGCCTCAGGGTCCGGCCGGCGATTTCAGGTGAACATCCCTCCCGGAGTCGACAACGGCAGCACGGTACGGATCTCGCCTGATAGGGAGACCGAGCTTCTGTTCAGAGTCACGGTCACCCCAGACCCGAAGTTCAGGCGGGAGGGGTCTCACCTGTTCACCGAGGCCCACATCCCGTTCGAGACGGCTATCCTCGGGGGCGAGGCTCAGGTGCACACCTTGGAAGGACGAACGATCTGGGTCCGCGTTCCGGAGATGAGCCAGAACGGCCAGAATATTCGACTCCGTGGTCAGGGAATGCCCAGGCTGGGTGATCCAGACTCGAAGGGTGATCTCTATGTGACAGTCCGTCCGGTCCTCCCCGACCGGTTGAGTGACGAGCAGCGCGACCTGATCGAGCGATTGCAGGAGTTGAGGGCGGATGGCGACTGAGCGCACCGAGACAGACGCGGATTCCGTTCAGGATGAGCCAGTTTTCGTGATCAGCGTCGCCGCCCGAATGCTCGGAGTCCGAACACAGACGCTTCGATACTACGAACGGATAGGACTGATCGAGCCCTCGAGGACCCGGGGGAACCAGCGCGTCTTTTCGAGAAACGACGTGGAGCGCGTCAGGCGAATCCGCAGCCTCACCGACGACCTGGGCGTCAACCTCGCCGGTGTGGAGGTCATCATCAATCTACTCGAGCGGGTTGCAGTCCTTGAAGGTGAGAACTCGAGACTACGATCGGACCTGGCTCGTCTGCGTGCATCCGTAGTTTCCTCGTCCCCGTTGAGGACTGGCGATGGTTGATCGAGAATTTACTGTGCATCACAGCGAGATCATCTCCTACTATGAGACGATCGACGAACGTTCACGGCTCACAAGGGGCGCCGGCCTGCTCGAGCTCGTTCGCATGCAAGAACTCATTCAGCGGTTCTTACCGGCCCCACCGAAAGTAGGACTCGACGTCGGTGGTGGTCCAGGGAGGTACTCCTGTTGGTTGGCCAGAATGGGATATGAAGTCCACCTCGTCGACGTAGTGGATAAGCACGTAGGGCAGGCCCGTGCGGCCTCTGTATCGCAGGTGGACCATCCCTTGGCAAGCGTTACCCTTGGAGACGCTCGCTCGCTGGCTCACGAAGACGGTAGCGTCGACTTTCTTCTCCTGATGGGACCCTTGTATCACATCACCGACAGGAGTGAGAGACTGGTGGCGCTACGAGAGGCGCGCCGGGTTCTGAAGTCGGGCGGAACGCTGATTGCGACGGCGATCAGCCGCCATGCGATTCTCATGGACGGTCTGAGGAGTGGCATTCTCGATGATCCCGCGTTTGTTTCGATTCTCAGCCGCGATCTCGCGGATGGACAGCATCGGAACGATTCCGACAACCTCGGGTACTTCACGACCGCGTTCTTCCACCGACCAGAGGAGCTTCAGTCCGAGGTAGTCGACGCGGGATTCGACCTGAAGGGGCTCTTCTCCGTACAGGGTCCCGGCGAGTTTACGAAAGACCTCGAAGCTCGTATGTTGGAACCTGCTAAGAGGGCGCAACTGCTCGGTCTGATCCGCGCGGTCGAGCAGGAGAAGACACTACTGGGCGTTGGAAGTCACTTCATCATTGTTGCTTCCAAGTGACTGCTCAGCGGCTTCAATCTCCACGATCTAGGCTGTACACCCCACCCACCTATAGCCTGTAAGTCTTGGACTCGGCGGGACAAGAGATTGGGGTGAGAAGTCGAACTCGGTCTACGCCCAGGGGTCGAGGACCACTTTGCCACACGCGCCGGTGGCCTGCAGCTCCCACGCCTTTTGAATTTCGCTCATCGGGAAGGTGTGCGAGATGTACTTGTCGAGCTTGTCGGGAGACTCCTGAATGATCTTCATGAGCCTTGGGAATCCGCGGTAGTTCATGGTCCAGTTGCCGCGTATCGTCAGCCCCTTGTTGCCCAGGTCTCTGAGGGCGTGGAATGTGAAGTCCCCACCCTCCCCCGGGAAGCCGACCTGACCCTTGCTCCGAACCGCGTCGATGCAGAGTCTCTGTGCCTGAGGTGAAGCGGAGCAGTCCACAGCCTTGTCCACTCCGACGCCGCCGGTCAGCTCCAGGACCTGTTGGAGCACGTCCTCGTCGTTTGGATCGAGAGCGACCTCGGCGCCGAGCTCCTTGGCCAGGCTCGCCCGGTATGGAATGCTCTCCACCGCTATGATGCGTGCGCCGCGATGGCTGGCGTTAATCACACCGCCCAGCCCGACCGGGCCCATCCCGGTGATGAGAACGGTGTCGAACGCGTCGAGTTGCATCAGCTCCATCGCCTCGAAGCTCGGGCCCATCCCGCAAAGTGCGGCGCTGGCGTGCTTGTAGCTAACGCCCTCGGGAATCGGCGAGCACAGCCAGTCATTCTGCAGCACGTACTGGGCGTACCTTGGGGACCGTCCGCGGTCGCTGCGATCGGTGCAGTGGGAGTGCTCGCCGAGTGTGCACATCCGGCACTTGCCGCACGCGTTCCACCACATGACCACGACGCGGTCACCCACACTCACCCGCCCTGGTTGGGCGACTTCCACGACCTCTCCGACCGCTTCGTGGCCGTAGGCGTCCCCCACATTCGGCCCGTTCGACGGCACGAACTCTCCGCGCTCCAAATCCCAGTAGGCGCCACCCCGGAACGACTTGTACTCGGTGCACATCGCCGTGACGTGCACCTTGACCAGGACGTAATCGTCCTCGGGAGTAGGGTCCGGCTTCTCCGACAGACCGGCCGTACCGTCTTCGAACGTTGCTGCTACTTTCATCGCGCGACCTCCTTGACCATGCATTCGATCGGGCGTTCACCCGGGACTCGACCAGCGCGTTCCGACTACTCCAACTCGACGATAGGGGTCCCGTCCATGACCTGCTGGCCGACGGCGACCAGAACTGCTTTGATGACTCCCGACCAGTCGGCGCGCAGGTGCTGCTGCATCTTCATTGCTTCGAGAACGCAGATCGTATCGCCGGTGACGACCTGGTCTCCTGGGCTGACGTTAATCGACAGGATGGTGCCAGGCATTGGCGCCGAGAACACCTTTTGCGGGTCCGGGGGGCTGTCCACAACGGCGCCTTGAGGCCGGTCGACTGCTGGCGTGGGCGGTGCGGTTGCGGCCGGGACCCGGCGCGCCGGGGGACTGGGACCGATTTCGCTTCGCCCATCGACAAGCTCCCGCCACGGCGGACAGGCAGGACGAACGATGCGTTGCGGCGGAGTGGCCGACTCCTCGACTGGGTCGCCAACCTCGACCTCGATTTCGTACCCTTCGACGACGGCTCTTACCGGCCGTTGAGTAAGGTCGTCGACCTCAACAGTGTACCACTTACCGCCGACCTTCACGGTCACCACTTCAGGCATTCGACATCGACCTCACACGCTGACCAGGGAGATGAAGACACCTGCGACGACGGCGGAGCCGATCACTCCAGCGACGTTGGGGCCCATGGCGTGGGGGAGGAGGAATGTTCTCGGGTTCGATTCCTGACCAACATGGTGGGAGATGCGCGCCGCCATCGGAACCGCAGACACGCCCGCGGACCCTATCAACGGGTTGATCTTCTCCTGCAGGAACAGGTTCATGATCTTCGCGAAGATCAACCCCCCGGCCGTCCCAGCCGCAAAGGCGACGAGTCCAAGTCCCAGAATGAGCAGTGTATCAACTTGAAACACACGCTCTGCGGATAGCTGGGTCCCGATCGTCAGCATCAGGAAGATGGTAGCGATATTGAGGATCTCGTTCGACGCTGCGGACGTCAGCCTTGGGACAACTCCGCTCTCCCGGAAGAGGTTTCCGATCATGAACATCGCGATCAACGGGGCCGACCGTGGGACGATCAGGATGATTGCCACCATCGCGATCGTCGGAAACAGCAGCTTTTCGAGTCGAGAGACATCTCTGGGAGGCGCCATCTCGATCGAGCGCTCATTCTTCGTGGTGAGCAGCTTCATGAGCGGAGGTTGTATGAACGCTACCGATGCCATGTACGAGTAGGCGATGACCGCGGTGATCCCGAGAAGCTCGGGGGCGAGGCGCGCGGAGAGGAAGATCGTGGTCGGACCATCGGCGCCGCCGATGATGCCGATGGACGCGGCCTGCGGAAGCTCGAAGAAGCCGGTCGCAAGTGCTCCCCAGAAAGCCACGAAGATGCCGACTTGCGCCGCGGCGCCGAGCAGCAGCGTCTTCGGATTCGAAATGACCGGACCGAAGTCCGTGAGGGCGCCAAGGCCAAGGAAGATGATTGGAGGCAGTATGTTCCAGAACGACAGGCCGTAGTGGAAAATGATCCCAAAGAGGCCCGACTCCTGGAATCCCGTGCCCTCCAGCGGAGAGACGAGAAGCCCGGTGAGCGGAAGGTTTGCGACGATTACGCCGAGTCCGATCGGGAGCAGCTCGTACGGCTCCATATCCCGGGCGACGGCCAGGTAGATGAACACCAGCCCCAGCACGATCATCAGGCCCTCTCCGGGGCCGATGGCGCTGAATCCCGTGGATCGGAGGAATGCGAGTAGCTCGTCCAAAGGCCTAGTCTACTCTTCCGGGGCGCGTTCCGAGCGGCTCAGGTGTGGGCGGGACTGGATGAGCGCGGTGACGGCAATCGATGCGGCCTGCGCCCGGTTCCGCATCTCGGGTTCTAGGGCGTCTCCTTCGATCGACATGTCATTGTTTCCGGAGCGTCTGTCGATCAGCCAGGACACAAGCCTTATCAGAAGAATCGCGACCAGCAGCATAACCAGCACACCGAACGCGGTGCCGATGCCGATTCCGGTGAGGATAACAGGGTCTGGTTGTTCCACCGAGGCGACCTCTGACTAGTGATTGGAGGTCAGTTTACAGCAGTCTGTCAGGGGATTTACAGTCGGACGGTCCCCTCAGTGACCTTACGGGGACGTGTATCTGCCTTACGGCAACGCGGCGGAGGCGGGAATGCAGGGCCCCTGTCAGTGGCGGGAATCCGATTTGCTGAGCAGGTTACTTGAGCGCCCAACAGTACCTGTCTACAATTGGCGCCGTTCAACCGAAATGGAGAGACTATGCTCAAACTCGCGATTCGCGCCAACGTCTACCTCGACGGAGCCGTGTTCCGGTACGCGCGAGCACAGCGGACGGCGATGCTCCCCTCGATGGCGATCGTTCTGATAGCCGCGGCAGCGTTCGGCCTGGGAGTGTGGAACGTCGAGCCTCCCGCAAGTCAGCCGGGAATCGACGCCAACCGAAGCAGCCAGCTGATTGTCGCCATCTGCTCGATCTTCACTGGCTGGTTCCTATGGTCGGCGTTCATCTGGCTACTTGCGGGCAAGCTGTTCGGCGGCGGTGCAGGATTCCGAGCGACAACCCGCGCGATTGGCTTGTGCTACATCCCGGTTGCCTTGTGGCTGCTGCTAAGTGTCCCTATCGTTGACACGATCGGCTTCTTTGTCGGACTAGGGTGGCCCCTGGTCTCTGCATCGGCGGCTACGAAGTACGTGTATCAGGTCCCGTGGTGGCAGGCGGTCATCGCAACGGCCTTCGGTTGGCTGTGGGGACTCGTCCTGGTGCCGCTGTACTTCGTATTCTTGCCCCTGTCCGTCGGATTCTGAAAACGTCCGCTGTCCGATCCGCAGACAGACCCCGGCCTGCCCGTTTCTCACTCCGAGTTGCGACTACGTCCTAATCTGAACACCCGGTCCCGCAACCACGTTGAACCTGATGGAGCGCTCTTCACTATCGTTGACGCGTGTAGCGATCACATACGTCCCAAGTCGCTCGAAGACAGCGTCCACGTTCACAACGAGTTGAACGAGCTGAGGCTGTCCCTGGGGGATACCAGGAGGCCTGCCGACCTCGAATTGGCCATCGGTTGTGATCGTTTGTCTACCGTCATCATCGCTCAGCTCGAGCTGGAATCTATGGACCTTGTTAGTCTCGATCCACGGCACCCGAAACGCCACTGCAATAGCCATGTTACGCTTCGCGGGCCGGGAGTTTACTGTCAGGCGATCCCAACCGCCTCCCAGGACATAGAGCTTACCGCCCGTCACCTCAGCAGCGTCTGCGAGGATGAGCCATTCAACGCTGATCCGACTGTCGACGATCTGATCCAAGTCTTGCATCTCTCGGCGTCCCAAACTACTATGTATGACAAGTATAAACATTGTAGGTTTTCGTAGGCGTAACGTCAATTGGATCCTGAGCTTCTGGAGTTCCTAATAGACGAGGACAACGAGACTAAGTTCAGCGAGCATGGCCCAGACAGCCGGCAGATTGTACAAGTCCTAGACAACCCTCATCTAATTGTGAGGAACAGACGTCGGCGACGTGCGTGACATATGGTCATTGGAAGAGACCATGGCGGCAAGTGCATAGCCGTTCCAATCGAGCCTACCCACATGCCGACAGTATGGCGTCCAGTTACAGCGTGGCCGTGCAAACTTGCAGAGCTTGTCAGGCTAGAGAAAGAGGGGTCCTGATGGCGAAGGCTAACAGTGTAGATCGTGATGATGATATCGAAGAAGGCTGGGATCTTGAGTCCGCCGAACTGCGTCCCGCCGTTAAATCGAAGAGCGTGGTGGTCTCTGTCCGCCTGAGGAGGGACGACTTCGACAGAATTGCCGAGCGGGCAGAGTTGGCCGGGATACCGGTCTCCACGTTCATGAGAACAGCCGCGCTCAGAGAACTTCGTCCCCAATCGATACGGAGCACCGTCTACTGGAGTGGTTCCGCCGAGGCCAACTTCACGACGAGTGCAATCTTCGGTCACTCAACCAGTGCCGACCTAGCTGCGACTCGTCTCGACAAAGACAGCTAAAGCTCCCGATTCCCTATACTCCGGCACTCCCGGTCTGGTATTCTTGACCTTGAAGATCAACAAAGTCAGGAGTGTCGCCTCTCATGACCACACAGAAGGTCATATCCAGACAGACCGGCATCGAGGAGACCCAGTACAAGTGGGGCTTCGAGTTCGACTACGAATCAGAGACGGCCCCCAAGGGTCTGTCCGAGGACACGGTCCGGTTCATTTCGATGAAGAAGAACGAGCCTGACTGGATGCTGGAGTGGCGGCTGAAGGCTTTCCGGCACTGGGAGCGCCTGGGGCTCGAAGAGCCTACCTGGGCGAACGTGAGCCACCCCGAGATAGACTTCCAGGACATCGTCTACTACGCGGCGCCCAAGTCACAGGAGGACGGCCCGAAGAGCCTTGACGAGGTCGATCCGGAGATCCTCGAAGCGTTCAACAAGCTCGGGATCCCGCTCGAGGAGCAGAAGAAGCTCTCTGGAGTAGCGGTAGACGCTGTGTTGGACAGCGTATCGGTCGCTACTACCTACAAGCAGATGCTCGAGGACGCGGGCGTGATCTTCTGCTCGATCTCCGAGGCGGTCCAGAAGCATCCCGACCTGGTCGAGAAGTACCTCGGCTCGGTCGTCCCCTACACTGACAACTTCTACGCGACCCTCAACTCGGCCGTCTTCAGCGACGGATCGTTCTGCTACGTCCCGAAGGGCGTCCGGTGCCCTATCGAGCTGATGACTTACTTCCGGATAAACGCGCTTGACTCCGGGCAGTTCGAGCGCACTCTGATCATCGCCGAAGAGGGCAGCTACGTCAGCTACCTTGAGGGCTGCACCGCCCCGATCCGACAGACGAACCAGCTTCACGCCGCGGTCGTCGAGCTTGTCGCGATGGAGGGCGCGGAGATCAAGTACTCCACGCTGCAGAACTGGTACCCGGGCGACAAAGAGGGCAACGGCGGGGTGTTCAACTTCGTGACCAAGCGCGGAGCCTGCAGGGGCAGAGACTCCAAAATTAGCTGGACACAGGTCGAGACCGGCTCCGCGATAACCTGGAAGTACCCTAGCGTGATCCTCCAGGGAGACAACTCAGTCGGCGAGTTCTACTCGGTTGCGCTGGTCAACAACTACCAGCAGGCGGACACCGGCACCAAGATGATCCACATGGGCAAAAACACTAAGAGCACGATCGTCGCGAAGGGAATCAGCGCCGGACACGCGCAGAACACCTACCGGGGCATGGTGCGGATCATGCCGACGGCCGCGGGCGCGAAGAACTTCACCCAGTGCGACAGCCTGCTGATCGGCGACGAGTGCGGGGCACACACCGTCCCGTACATCGAGGTCCGGAATCCGACGGCGCAGATGGGCCACGAGGCTACCACGTCGAAGGTCAACGACGACCAGCTCTTCTATCTCCAGCAGCGGGGAATCGACCAGGAAGAGGCGAACTACATGATCATCAACGGCTTCTGCCGTGGGATCTTCCGGGAGCTGCCATTCGAGTTCGCCGCAGAGGCGAGCCAGCTTCTGCGGGTCAGTCTCGAGGGAGCGGTTGGGTAAGGAGTGAGGAGTGAGAGAGGGGGCAGGCCGCGTTCGAGCGAAACCGGTTTGGGAATTGAGTCGCGGAGCACGATCTGAATATGCTTGAAATACGAGACCTACACGTTTCGATTGCTGAGACGGAGATCCTCAAGGGGGTCTCCCTGAGCGTGAGCGCGGGCGAGGTCCACGCGATCATGGGGCCGAACGGCTCAGGCAAGAGCACTCTCGCCAACGTGATTGTGGGAAGACCCGAGTACAAGATCACTTCGGGGGAGATCCTGTACGACGGTCAGAGCATCGTAGACTGGTTTCCTGAGAACCGGGCCAGGGAGGGCATCTTCCTCGCCATGCAGTACCCGGTGGAGCTTCCAGGGGTCAGGACGTGGCAGTTTCTCAAGGCGGCCGTTGACGCGCTTCGCAAACACAATGGCGAGTCCGAGCTGTCGGTCCGGCAGTTCGACAGGCTGCTCGACTCCAAACGAGAGCTTGTGAACATCCACGACGACCTCGTGAGGCGATCGGTCAACGAGGGCTACTCAGGCGGCGAGAAGAAGCGAAATGAGATCCTACAGCTCGTGCTCCTCGATCCGCGTCTCGCGCTGCTGGACGAGACGGACTCCGGGCTGGACATCGACGCCTTGCGGATCGTGGCGGACGGCGTCAACTCGTTCAAGAGCCCGGAGAAAGCGATCGTGTTGGTTACACACTATCAGCGAATTCTGAACCACATCACGCCGGACTTCGTTCACGTTCTGGTTGACGGCCGCATAGTCCGCTCTGGCGGGAAAGAGCTGGCTCTGGAGCTGGAAGACAAGGGGTACGACTGGATCATCCAGGAAGCGGCGGCGGTCGCGTAGCGGAGTGACCCAAACCGTGACAACCTATGATCGCTACGCCGAGCAGTTTACACGGACCCCGGAGTCAGGGCCGGCCTGGCTCGGTGCGCTGCGGCAAAAAGGCTTCAACAGCTTCTCCAGGCTCGGGTTTCCGGTCGCGCGCCGGGGCAACGAGGCGTGGAAGTACACCAACGTCGGACGGCTAGCCCGGGCTGAGTTTTCTACACCTAGCGCGGATGACGAGCCCGGCCTTGAGGACGTTCGACGATCCGCACCCTGGGTGGACGACTGGAATAACCTCGTCTTCATCAACGGGCGGTACTCCCCTGCACTTTCGAACGTTCGCGAAACAGGAAACGTTACGGTCTCCGACCTGTCGCGCGCCGTCGAAACTGATGGCGCAATCGTCGAGCAACACCTCGGAACGTTGGCCTCCGTAGAGGACAATGGGTTCGCGGCGCTCAACACCGCGTTTATCGGGAACGGCGCAATCGTGCACGTTCCGGATCGGACGAGGGTCGAGCGTCCTGTCCATCTCGTGTTCGTCGCCACGGATGAAGAGGGGTTCGTTGCACATCCCCGCGTGCTCGTGGTGGCGGGCCGCGAGTCCGAGTCCATGATAGTCGAGAGCTACGTCGGCCTCGGCGACAACATCTACCTCAATAACGCGGTGGCCGAGATCGTCATTGAAGAGGGAGCGCAAGTCGACCACTATCGACTAATGGACGAGAGCGACGGATCCTACCACATCGGCGTGGCCCGGATTCACCAGCTAGACGGCAGCCGCTTTTCGTCCGGTGCGTTCTACAAGGGCGTCGGGCTGGGCAGGCACGACCTGTACGTGCTGATTGGCGACGGATGCGAGACGAAGTTGGACGGTCTCTACATCACCTCCAGAAGCCAGCACGTGGACAACTTCATCAACATCGACCATGCCAAGCCGAACTCGACCAGCAACCTCTACTACAAGGGCATCCTGTCCGGAAGGTCTCGCGCGGTGTTCGGGGGAACAGTGTTCGTGAGAGAGGGAGCGATCAAGACCGACGCCCTACAGTCGGACAAGAACCTCCTGCTTTCCCCAGACGCCGAGGTCGACACGAAGCCCGCGCTGTACATATGGGCGGACGACGTCAAGTGTGGTCACGGTGCGACGGCCGGGAACATCGACGAGGAGACGGTCTTCTACATTCGGAGCCGCGGCGTAGATCTGGAGACCGCCAGCCGGCTTCTGATCTTCGGCTTCGCCTCGGAGATTATCGACAGGGTAGACGTCCCAGAGCTCCGAGCATTCCTGGAACGCTCGTTCCTTGACGCGATTCCAAGATACGAGTTCACCTTCCAAGGACAACCTGAATGAACGATCTGCGGGACCTGTATGCGGAGGTTGTGATGGACCACAATCGCAGGCCCAGAAATTTCAAGAAGATTGAGAACGCGGACAGGAACGCGGAGGGGTTCAACCCGCTGTGCGGCGACCAGATATCGCTGTTCGTCGACCTCAATGAAGCGGGGACAATTGAGGACATCGGATACGTCGCGAGAGGCTGTGCGATCTCGAAGGCCGCCGCGTCGATGATGAGCGAGGCGGTCAAGGGACAGAGCTCCGAGCATGCTAAGAGGGTCGTGTCGGAGTTCAGGCGGTTAATCACCAAGGACAGTTCCGGAGACTTCGACTACGAGATCATGGGCGACCTGGAGATTCTGGAGGGCGTGTCGAACTATCCGACGCGGATCAAGTGCGCGACACTGCCGCTTCACGCCCTCGCATCGGCACTTGGAGAGGACGGTGTAAAGACCGTCTCCACGGAATAGAGGAGGAGGAGAGATGCACGTTCCGGTGAAAGTGGACTACGGAGTCCGGGCACTAGTTGACCTGGCGATGCACCGTAACGAGGCGCCCGTGCGGGCGCGAGATATTGCGGGCAGGACGATGATCCCCGAGCCTTATCTAGCGCAGGTGCTACACGCGCTGGGCCGGGCTGGCATGGTCAGGGCCCAACGCGGGCCTCAGGGCGGCCACACGCTTGCCCAGGAGCCGGAGGAGATCAGGCTCAGCACTGTCATGAATCTTCTGGGCTCTCCGGACAACCTGGTCGCCTGCCTGGACGACCTTTCGGCATGCGTGTGCGTTCCGTCGTGCGCCCAGCGCGAGGTGTGGCAAGAGGTCGAGCTTGCGGTGCATCGGATATTGGACTCCCGAACGATCGGCGATCTCGCCGAGCGAAGCCGGGCGATGCTCGCGGGACGGTTTCAGCCTGTCGTACTGAGAATCAGCCAAAACTGACTGGTGGGAGTGCGATCCAGGCGCTGCTGGCGGATTGCGCCCAAACGAAAGAGTCGAACATCGATAACAACTGATCGGCAGGAGAAAGAGACATGGCGTTTGTGAAGGTAGGCAAGCTGTCGGAGGTTCCGGCGGGAACCGCAAAGGTATACGAGGTCAACGACCGGGCGATCGCGGTGTGCAACGTTGACGGTAAGCTGTTCGCCATCGACGACGTCTGTACTCACGACGAAGCCTCACTCGAACAGGGATACCTAGAGGGCCACGAGATCGAGTGTGCGCGCCACGGAGCCCGGTTCGACGTACGGTCGGGGGACGTGACGGCTCTGCCCGCAGTTGTGCCGATCGACACGTTCAGTGTCAGAGTCGACGGCGATGCCATCGAGCTGGATGCCTAGTCAGTCTGTCCAGGTTGACTCCGACCCTTCGTCTTCAGGGGTGAGGAAGTCACGCTGCCGTTCCGGCGCGAGAAAGCGACCGCATGTATGACGTGAACAAGGTCAGGAAGGACTTCCCTATCCTGGACCGTACGGTCTATGACAGGCCACTTGTGTACCTGGACAATGCCGCCACGACACAGAAACCGCGTCAGGTCATCCAGGCCCTCGTCGACTACTACGAGGGCTACAACGCAAACGTGCACCGCGGCGTCCACGCGCTCAGCCAGGAGGCGACCGAACGCTACGAGGACGCTCGGAGCAAGGTCGCGAGGTTCATCGGCGCCGACCATCCCGAGGAGATCATCTGGACGCGTAACGCGTCGGAGTCGCTCAATCTCGTCGCTCACTCCTGGGCGCAGGACAACATTCGCGAGGGCGACGAGATCGTCCTGACCCCATACGAGCATCACTCGAACCTGGTCCCCTGGCAGAAGGTCGCACGCGACAAGGGTGCGACCCTGCGCATTCTGCCGATGTCGGACGTCGACCAGAGCCTGGACATGTCGCGAATCGACGAGTTCATCACGCCCCGAACCAAGCTGCTGGCCGTCGTCCACATGTCCAACGGCATCGGGATCCTGAATCCGGTCAAGGAGCTTGCCGCAAAGGCGAGGGCGGTCGGCGCTACGGTATTGATCGACGCGACGCAGAGCGTCCCGCATCTTCCGGTGGACGTCCACGACCTCGACTGCGACTTCCTGACGCTCAGCGGCCACAAGATGCTCGGCCCGACTGGAATCGGCGCCCTGTACGGCCGGCGCGAAATCCTGGAGCAGATGGAGCCGTTCATGCGGGGCGGCGAGATGGTGCTCGAGGTGTGGTACGACCGCGCGACGTGGAACGACCTTCCGATGAAGTTTGAGGCCGGAACGCCGAACATCGCCGACGCCATCGGATTCGGCGCCGCGATAGATTACCTCAACGAGATCGGGATGGAGAACGTGCGCGCCCACGAGGTTGCCCTGACGAGGTACGCGCTCGAGGGGTTCAAGGAGCTCGAGGAAGAGATCGACATCTTCGGCCCGAAGGACCCGGAACGGCGTGGAGGTATCATCTCGTTCCACTCCGACATCGTCCATCCGCACGACCTCGGCACGTTCCTGGACCGCGACGGCATCGCCGTCCGCACAGGGCACCACTGTACGATGCCGCTGATGCGTAAGCTCGGCGTGGTCGCGACAGCGAGGGCGAGCTTCTACATCTACAACACTGAGGACGAGATCGACGCTCTGGTCGACTCCGTGAAGCGGGCGCTCAGGTACTTCTCGGATGGCGCTGGGTAATCTCGACGAGATCTACCGCGACGACGTCATCCTGGACCACCGTCGCAATCCCAGAAACCCCCGGCGACTGGCCGACCCCGACCTCGTGGTCGACGGCGTGAACCCATTCTGCGGCGACGAGATTCACATCCAGGTTCTGCTGGATTCCACGGGCCGCGTCCGCGAGGTCGGGTTTCAAGGCGCCGGCTGCTCTATCAATCAGGCCACCGGATCGATGCTGTCGGAAGCGATCCGCGGCCTCGATCTGGGGGAGATGAGCGCGCTCTCCGACAGGTTTCGGGAGATGATGACCGGATCCGACCCGACACAATCGCTGCTCTCCGAACTAGGGGACCTGGGCTCACTTGCGAAAGTCCGGGGGTTTCCGGTCCGGATCAAGTGCGCTCTTCTGGCGTGGTCGGCGTTGGACGACGGGATTTCCGAGATCGCAATCTAACGGTCGAGCCAGACGCGCGCCCAGTGGTGGTACTCGCCAAGCTGGAAGTTCGGATGAAAGTCTCGCACGTCGGCCGACCAGGTCCACCGAGCGAGCCTTGTGTACGGCATGAACCTGTAGCCCATGTCTAGCACTCGTCTCTGAACATTCCTGATCAGCTCCGCCCGCCTGGCAGGTTCCAGCTCCACTGCCTGTGTCTCGAGCAGTGTGTCCAGCCTCGGGTCCTGGTGGCCCGTCGTGTTCCAGATGCCGTCGCTGTGGAGCACGGGAAGGAGGAACCCGTTCGGTACGTTCACCGGCGCGGGCGGACCGAGCATCACCTGGTAGTCGCCCCCCAGCCAGACATCTTCTCCGAACCGCCTGCGATTCACGATGTCGACTCTGGCGTAGAATCCGGCGGCGTCCAGCTCGACGTTCATTGCGTGGGCGTGTGCGAGGAATTGCTCACCGAAGTCTCCGACAGTGATTACGACCGGTTCGAGCCTGCGCCCTTCTAAGAGTGGACGCACGTCGTCGCGCTGGTTGAATCTGACCAGCATCTCGGTCCAGGGAAGCAGCCACTCGGGCGAAGCGGCCGGGAACCCAGGGCCTATCGAACCGAGTCCATTCCAGTGCTCTTCGATCGCTTTCACTGGGTCCATCGCCCGGATCGCAGCCTGTCTCACTTCGAGTACGTCAAAGGGAGGGCGTTTCGTATTGAACGCGATCTCTAGACCGATCCCTGGACGGAGTATCGCTGTTTGCAGAGCAGGGTCGACACTTTCGAGGGAGTTCAGTCGATCACTCGACTCGACCTCGTCGACGTCAATCAGGCCGGTCCCGAACGCAGCCGCGCGAGTCTGCTCATCGCCGAGAATGTAGATGTTGAGGCGATCCGCGAGCGGCAGTCTATTTTCAAAGTAGTCCGCATTCGCCAGGAACGCGTGCACGTCGTCGATCGAGGTCCGCTCCAGGGTCCACGGACCGGTGCCGATCGTAGGCCCGTCGCGAAGATCGCCTTTGAGCTCGACCGCCTCGCGGGCGACGATCTTGGAGTGCGCATCGGCGAGCGCGAGCAGGCCATCCGCGTCAGCCGCCCCGAGCGAGACCCTCAGCGTCGTGTCGTCCGATGCTCTGACCTCGGCGAGGTTCGACAAGAGAGACGAGTTCGGGTGCTCCGGGTTACGCTGCCGACCGTAACTGAACACCAGGTCCGACGCCACAACCGGTCTACCGTTGACGGGATCAAGGCTCTGCCAGCGCACGTCCTTTCTCAGCTTGAAGACAAACGAGGTCGGACTGTCCATCGTCCATCGTTCACACAGGTCGCACTCCAACTCGAGGCTCGGAAGCTCGACGGCCGGGCCGGACTTCAGCCTGAGCAGGCGGGAGTAGGCGACTCCTGGACCCCAACTAGAAAGGGCGGGCGACACTTCGAGCTGGACATCCTGGTGGGCGATGTTCTCAGGGAAGGAGATGTTCAGTGTGCCACCCCGCTGCTGGGCGTCGGGCGTGGGGGGCGGTGTCACGGTCGCGGGCACAGCCGAAACGGTCGGGCTGGCTATCGGCGTTGGCGGCTCTGCGGTGGCCTTGGGCGTCGGACTGCCTGGGATCCGTGTGGGAGGAACCAGGGTCGCGGTCGGATCGGGGGTGGGCTGGGGGACAGGGGTGTCCGGCACGCGAGTGGGCGACCGAACCGCCGGAGCGGTGGGAGTCGTGTCGATCTTAGGCGGCGCCGGATCGTCGCAAGCGCCCGTAATCAGCACGGCCAGAAACACCCCGGAGAGGAGCTGCCAGCGAAGTAGCGACAGCCTCATCGGTGCTCAACTTCCTCGTTCACGATTCCTGCGACAATGGCCTGGAGCTTGCCCAGCGATCCGATCCCCTCTCTCGGAAGGAACACCGCCGCCATCAGGGTCGGAGGAAGGAAGAAGACCGCGTGGGTGATGACCGCGAACCCAAACCCCGACTGCCTGTCGACGCCGACGAACTCAAGCACGTAGACGACCGCAAACTCGAACGTTCCGATCGCGGCGGGAGCAGCCGGGACCGCGGTTGCGAAGAAGATCGTTCCCATGATCACCATCGTCGCGGTGATGGGCGAAATCGACAGCTCGATCGACCCGGCCAGGATCCAGGCGGTTGTTCCCACTATCAGCCAGTATCCGACGCTCATCGCAGTCGAGACCGTGAGTCGAAGTCGCTCCCGTTCGAGGTCCCTCACGGCTCGTGTGAAGGAGCTCAGGAATCTCAGACGTCCAATCCAGGGCAGTCCGGTATCGCTCCAGGCGAGCAGCCTGACGAGCAAGACACATACGACCGAGAAGCCAAGCGCGCCCCATACGTAGACGGCAAATTCGTCCATCTCAGGCACGAGGAAGAACGCGACGGCCAGGATCAAGGTGCTGGCGACAACGTCTATGACCCGCTCCATCCCCAACGTCGCAAGCGCGATCGAAGGGCGAACGCCGTCCCTGAGCGAGAGGATCGCAAGCTGCACGGGTTCACTTGCGACCCGAATCGGGAAGACGTTGTTCAGTCCGATACCGACGTTCTGAATCACGAAGAGCCGGTTAATCGAAACCTGACCGTTTACGAAGAGTATGCGCCACCGAGCGGCGCGAACGTAGCTGGCGAGGATGAAAACGACGACCGCCAGGGTGAGGAGTGGAACTGAAACGCTGCTGAAGGTCTCGCCAACCTGCCCCCAATCGAGCCCGCGCACCGCCAGCCAGCCGAGCCCGACGCTGACGGCAATTCCGATGACGACCCTTCCGGCTGCAACCGCACGACGCTTCATCCCTGCCTCACACAGCGACGCCCGCTGACTGCGGGCGACTCCGTTGACGGTAGTATAATCAACGGGTCTTGTGATCGCCACGAATCAGGATTGAAGGGTCTTTGAGGCGGTGTTCATCGACTGTCACGTCCATCTGGACTCATTCTCGGATGCCGAGGTCGGCGACATCCTCAACCGTGCCGCTGAGGTCGGGGTCCGCGCGGTCATCTCCGCAGGGACGACCGTCCGGTCGACTCGTCGTTCGATCGAGCTGTCACAGTCTTACGCGGGATTCTTCTCCGGCGTCGGAATCCACCCGATGGACATCCGCGAGCCGTTCAGCGACGAGATGTACGGGTCCCTGCGCGAGCTCGCTCTATCGACGGAGAAGGTGCTGGTGATCAGCGAGATCGGGCTCGACTTCATGGAAGGCGCCCCGGACCGAGAGGTGCAGTACCCGACGTTTCGAGAACAGATCAGGCTCGCCCGCGAGCTGGAACTGCCGATCGTGTTCCACAGCCGCGAGTCGGACGACGAGGTCTTCCGCGTCCTGCGAGAGGAGCGGGCGTACGAGGTCGGCGGCGTAATGCACTACTTCCAGGCGGACGTCGAGACCGCCAGACGCGCTGCCGATCTCGGTTTCTTTGTGTCACTTGCGCGTCCTCTATTGAGGCTGACCCATCTCCAGGAGGCGGCGGCCAAAGTACCGCTCGAAGACATCGTTCTGGAGACGGACGCGGCGCCGCAGCCGTTCAAGCCGAAACGTGAGAACTGGACTGAGCCAAGGCACGTGGCGACAGTCGCGCAGACGCTCGCGGACATAAAGGGACTGGACGTCGCCGAGGTCGAGCAGGTCACCACTGGAAACATGAAACGCGTGCTGGGTCGCGGCTGGGAGACGGTTCGCAAGTACGTGGAAGTCGACTAGGGGCGACTCATGGAGAGTGTCTGATAAGTCGAACTTGGTCGCCAAATTGTGGTTCGACACGCTCACCACGAACGAATCACTCTGTCAACAAGGGTCAGACTCGCTTGCTCAGGCGGTCGAGGATCAGGTCGCGGGCGCGCTCTACGTCTACCTTCGAGGCGACCATGACGTTGCCCGTTCCATACGTCGCGGTCGTTCTTCCCTTCGTCTCGCCCTCCTCGTCGACAGTCACCGTCGCCTGACGGTACTCGAGAAGACCCGGTTCGATGACCGCGGCGACGGTCAGCGGATCGCAATTGGCGTACTCGTCTTGATCCGGATGGATGTCGAACCACCCCTTGATGATGCGCGCGGCGAGCGTCTCGCCGACTGAGGTCCCAGATCGCCAGCACGTCTCATCACGTCGAAAAGACACCACGTTGCCCACGTCGAATCCAACAAGGGTTACCGGAATCCCGGATCCCAAGACGATGTTCGCGGCGCGCGGGTCGTCGTATATATTGAACTCGGCGTACGGGGTGACGTTCCCGGGCACGTCGACGGCTCCTCCCATTACGACGATCTGACGAATCCGATCTCCCAGCCGGGGATTGCGGCGAATGGCGCGTCCGACGTTGGTCAGGGGCCCAAGCGCGATCAGGATCGCGCCGTTCGGAACATCGCCGACGAGGTAGTCCACGGCACTCCGCGTCTGTGCCCTGGCGTCCGTGGTCGGAAGTTGCGTGGTTAGACCGTTCGGACCGTGGTAGCCGTACGCGAACTGGAAGCTCCCGCTCATCGGCCTGTTCGCTCCTTTGAACACCGGGATGTCCGGACGGTCCAGGCAGCTCAGCAAGCGCAGGGCGTTCCTGGTCGTATCGACGAGCCTCGCATTCCCGGCGACCGTTGTGAGCCCGACGACGTCCAGCTCAGGAGAGTTGAGTGCGACGATCAGCGCTATTGCGTCATCCGTCCCTGGATCAGTGTCGATGATGACGGGTGTTGGCATCACTTCTGACTCTCTGACCGTAGTCTGAGGGTTTCCGCGTAGGCTGTCCACGTCGCTTCGGATGAATAGCGCGGTGAGAAACCCAGCGCGTCCTTTAGCTTTCTCGTGTCAGCGGTCCAGGGGTAACGGATGAAGTTGAGCCCGCAGGCCGGAGAGTCGCTCTGAAGCCGCAGACTCCACGCGAGAGACGTGAGGCCGCGCCAAGCGAAGTTCGGCAGCCTGATAGTCCGGCTTCCCATCAGCTCGGCCATCCGGCTCCAGCGGATCGTCCCTTCTCCGGCGAGGTTGAACACGCCCGCCGGCCGTCGAACCAGGCACGCCATCATGAAGTCGACGAGGTCGTCTTCGTGGAGAAACTGCATCTCAGGATCAGCGCCCGCGATCGTCGGGAGGATCGGTTTGTGAAACGCATTCGAGATGAAATTATCCGAGTTCGGCCCCAGTACGGGGCACACACGCAGGACTGTGATCGTAACGCCGGGGAATCGCCGTGAGAACGCCGCGAGCCTGGACTCGACGGCAGCCTTGTCCTCGCTGTACTGAAATCCCCTGATCGGCCTGACCGGGTCTGCCTCGGTCAGGAACTCGGGGTTGTCCCGGTGCGCGCCGTACACTGACGTGCTGCTCAGGTAGAGGATGTGACGCGCTCCTGCGGACAACGCGGCGTCGAGCACCATGTCCGTGCCCGAGACGTTGACGCGTCGGGCGGCCTCTACACGGCGCCCTGGGTTCAGGACGTAGGCGAGATGGACGATGGAGTCGATTCGGTGCTCGTCGAAGGCGCCGAGGAAAGGCTCGGTGACATCGTGAGGCAAAAAAGTGACCTTACCCGAGAACTGGGCGGTGGGAGGCCGTATGTCTGTGGCCAAAACGAACTCGAAGCTGTCAGAGGACTCCAACCTGCTTATCAGTGTGCGACCGAGATACCCGGACGCTCCGGTAACAGCGACTCGGGGCCGGCCGTCAGACATCTTCGACCGAATCGGCGAAGTCGAATTTGAGTGTGCCGAGGCCGGGAACGTCGAAGCCCATGCCGATCTTGCGGGCCCCGGGCTCCAGACTCGTACCGGTAACGCGGACCAGAATCGTCTTGTTCATCGCCAGGCTCAGCGTCTTCTCTTCGGAGACCTCGGAGAAACCCGTGACCCCCTCCTCCAGAACAAAGTCCGACGCCTCTTTTGGCACCTCCGCGCCGTCGACGGTCAGCGGATGCACCCGGTGCGAATAGCCGGAGCCCAGGCGGTTCATGAGCTGGAACTCGAAGCCCTCAGGGGTGTTCTTGAGGCTCTCCTTGACGTACAGCCGCCGGAGCAGGAATCCGGGAACGGTCACCATATCAAGTCTCTCCTATCTGCGGGTTTCGCATCCGATAGATAGCCGCCTCGGCGGCCACACACTCTTCGGGAATATCTCTCACCGGACCGAGCGTCCGCGCCAGAACGTAGACCTGGGATGCGCGTTCGATCAGCAGGGAAACGTCGAGCGCCTCAAACACGGAGCCGCCGACCGCGACTGCGCCGTGGTTGGAAATGAACGCCGCCTTGTTCGAGCCGAGGGCCTCGCAGACGTTCAGTGATAACTCCTTCGTACCTGGAAACGCGTAGTCGGAGACCCTCACCGTCCCTCCGACGTAGACGACGACCTCGTCGATGACCGGAGGCAGGTCCAGTCCCGCGACGGCCAGGACGGTGGAGTAGACGGAATGCGTGTGGACCACGGCGCGCACGTCCGGCCGCGCCGCGTATATGCCCGCGTGGAGGAGGCTCTCAGAAGACGGGGTGAGATCGCCTTCGACCGGCTCAATCTCAAAGTCGGTAACAACGATGTCGGAGGCGCACATTCCTTCGTACGCGACACCGGATGGCGTGATCGCCATGAGATCCCGATCCCCAAGCGGATCGACGCGGACACTGACATTGCCAGCGGTGCCCGCGACGAGTCCAAGCTCGGCCATTCGCCTTGCCGCATCAGCTACGTCCTGCTTTTCCTTCTGCCACGTGCTGCTCATGTCACATTGAAGTCTACATTCTGCACCATGGACGTGCGAGAAGAGATGTGCAGGGTCAGGACGGCATCTTTGCAAGGACTCTCTGGGACTCCAGCCAAGCTCGATAGTGGTCTTCATATTCGGCGGCGGCCTGCGCGTCAGGTCGAGCTACCTCGCTCATCTCCCGAGCGGACTCAGCCGCCTGCGAAATGGAGCGAAATTCCCCAATTGCTGTCCGAGCGACGAGCGCGGCGCCGCGTGCGGTAGCCTCTGGGCCTCGGCCGCTCCACACTTCCCGACCGATGATGTCTGGCAGGATACGGGAGAAGCTAGCTGAGCGCAGCATGCCTCCGCCGAACGCAACGGAACTCGCGGTGGCGCCAGCGATCTCCTCAGCCTGTTCGAGGTTGCCCCGGAGCGCGTAGGCAAATCCTTCAAGCGCAGCTCTGGCGATCTGGCCTGGGGTCGGTCCGCCCAAGGACATTGGCACCGGCAGCAGCAGACCTCCGACCTGCAATCCGAGCCTGGAGACGTCCATCCTCTGCGGCCCTAGATGGGCTGTCACGCCCTCTGAACCGACCGGGACCGACGCCGCCAATTCGTCCATGTGCGAGTACGCGCCTTCGCCGCCGAATACCGTCTCAGCCAACCATCGGTAGGCGTTACCGGCGTCGCCGGCCGAGCTTTCCACGGCCCAAACGCCGGGAACCTGGAAGAGTTCTGTCCACGTCTTCATACCTCCGGACACGAGTGGCTTGGAGCTCAGCAACTGTACTGTCGCGCTCCAGCCTGCTACCACTCCGGCACCACCGGGCTCGACGACACCGAGTCCAATGAGGGCGCACTGCGTATCGCCGCCGGCGACGACTACCGGGGTGCCGCTCACTGATCTGGCCTCAGACGCGGCGACCGCCCCTCGAATCTCCGTAGCTTCGACAAGTCGGGACGGTCTACACTCGAGCCCCACCTGGTCGAAGAGATCGGATGCCCACGCGCGTGAGCTGATGTCCAGCAGTCCGCTGCTGGCTGCGAGGGTCGGCTCGCAGCCTGTCTCGCCAGTGAGCTTGAATGCCAGCCAGTCGGCCAGTGTCAGTACGTGAGCAAGTCGCGCGTAAGACTTGGGGCGCCGCTCCCGGAGCCACGCCAGCTTTCCGGATGCCATCATGAATGCCGGCCTGTGCCCGGTTGTCTGGTACAGCGAATCGCCGGACTCGAAGTCCAGGGCCGAGCCTTCGAAGACGGCACGTAGGTCGGTGTTCGGTCCCGCGTAAAGCGGCTCGCCGCCCTCGTCCAGGAACACGACGGACTGCCGCTGCGAGGTGATCGAGACCGCCGCGATCTCCCGAACACCAGATGAGACTTCGAGAATCACGTCGCAGGCCGATCTCCAGACTGCACGGAGGTCAAAGGCGCGAGCTAGCTGAGAAGTGTCTAGCTCTTCGAGGTAGGTCCATGGGCGTGTCGCCGTAGAGGCGACAGAGCCATCGGTCCCCACGGCGTGACATCGGATCGAGCTCGATCCGGTGTCCAGCACAAGGACATAGCTATCGGCCACGTCGTTCGAAGACATCGGGATTGACGACGTTCGCGGGCCGGCGTCCCTCGACAAAGGCCAGAACATCGTCGACCATCATCTCAGAGTGGCGCTCGACCGTCTCGTCCGTCGCACCTCCGAGGTGGGGAGTCAGGATGACGTTTGTAAGCTCCAGGAACGGGTGATCGGGAGCGATCGGCTCAGTGTCGAAGACATCGAATGCGGCGCCGTCGATGCGCTGCTCCCTCAGCGCATCGACGATGGCATCAGTCTCGACGATCCGTGCGTCGGAGCAGTTGACGAGGAACGCGGTCGGCTTCATTCGGGCAAGGAATCCCGCGTCGACGAGACCCGTCGTTTCGGATGTCGAGGGAATGTGGATGCTGACGAAGTCGGATGTGGACGCGACGGTGTCCAGGTCGGTAATCGTTACCCCCGCCGGAGCGTCGGTTGCGTACGGATCATAGGCAACGACATCCATCCCCAGTCCCACCGCAAGACCGGCCAGCTCCCGTCCGATTGCGCCAAGGCCGATGATTCCGAGGGTCCTTCCCCCGAGCTCGACCCCCCGCATGTTCAGGTAAGCATCGACCGGGCTCTGCCACTCTCGTCCGACTACGAATCGGTGACCGGCGGGAATACGGCGGGCCAATGCGAACATCAGCCCGACCACGTGCTCGGCAACGGCACGCGCGTTTCTTCCAGGGGTATTAACGACGACGACTCCGTGTTCTGTCGCGGCGTCGATTTCGACCTGATGAGTGGACGCACGACAGATGCCGACGAACCTCAACCCGACGGCTGCCTCGAAAGTATCGTCGAAGAGGAAGTCGGCCTCCAAGATCAGGACCGATATGCCCTCGGCCGCGATCCGCGCGGCTAGCTCATCCGGATCGTGGATCCGGCGCGTGTCGAGCCAGCTCTCGTAGTCCACGTCCATGACGGCGCGAAGGCGGTCTAGCTGACGCTCATTAAACGGGGCCAGGATCAGCGCGCGCATTCGGTGCCTAGCGCCGCCCGCCGAGTACAGGCAGGCCGGGCGCAAGCGTCCCGAGCCACAGACGCGCCGTAATAGCCAGCTTCTTGCGGGTGCTGAGACCGATCCGCCTCGCGTAGACGTCGAATCCCGAGTCCTCGATTCTGTCGAGGATCGCTCCGTACGCCGCGTGCAACACCCGGGGACATGCTCGCGCGTCCCGGTCGAGGAGGTCAAACAGCGGGCGCGACCGTGCGTAGTACGACCGCGCCCTGTCGACCTGCTCCTTCATGAGATTCCTGAAGGCGTCGTTGACCGTCCCGGTCAGGAGGTCCTCCTCGGTGTAACCGCACCTGGCCATCTCGTCCTGCGGGATGTAAATACGGTCTCGCTCGGCGTCCTCCTTGACGTCGCGAAGGATGTTTGTTAGCTGCAGCGCGATGCCCATATCCACAGCGTACTCCTTCGCCAGAGGGTCCTGGTAGCCAAAAACCTCGATGCAGATGAGGCCGACGACGGATGCAACCTTGTAGCAGTACTCCCTTAGCTCGGCGAAATTGGCGAAACGGTTCTTGTGCAGATCGGATTCGACACCGTCCACCACCTCTTCGAGGTACCGGTCCGGGATGCGGAACGCACCCGCGGCATCGCGCAGGGCTCTGAACTCGGCGGCCAAGGGCCCCTCGATTCCGTTCTTGTGCATCCCGGCGACCAGTCCCCGGATTCGATCCAGCTCCTCGCGCTTGCGGTCTGTGGACAGATCGCCGTCGGCCACGTCGTCGCACAGCCGGCAGTAGGCGTACACCGCATAGACGGCGCGGCGTTTGCTGGCGGGAAGCGTCCGGAACGCGTAGTAGAAGTTCTTGGCGTTTTCCCTGGCTACCCGCTGGCAGTGGTCGTATGCTTGTTCGAGCTCGGTCGGCATAACGAACGGATACGCTCCCGTGGTTGGAGGACGCCGGCACGCGGGCCGCGGACTGGTCAGGAGATCAGGCTGCGAGCGTGAGGGTCAGACGCCCATGACCTGGACGAGAATCTCCCTACGAATCTTCTCGGGATCGAGCTCGACGACGAAGACGCGCTGGAACTCGCCGAGCGCAAGCTCGCCGTCGATGACTGGAATGTTCTCGCTGGTCCCGAGCACGAGGTGCTGGCAGTGCGAGTGACCGTTAGGACACTCGTTCTCGTGCATGTGAACGGTACGAACGTCGAAGTCGTTGTGCCTGTAGTGGCTGTTTCTAGGGGCGAACCGCTCGAGTGTGGAGCACAGGTCCGTGATGAGAAGCGGTTCGTTCTCTTGGATCGTAACCGCAGCGGTCGTGTGCTTCGAGAACACGAGGGCGAGACCGTTGCGAATCTCCGACCTCCGGATGTACTCACAGACGTCGTCCGTGATGTCGAAGAAATCGGGGGAGCTTCCGGTCGCCATGTCGAGGGTGAAAACACTCGACCTGAAGGTTGCTTCGCTTAGCTTCATCAGAGGACCTCTCTGCAGTCGCCGAACGGGGTTTCGAACCCGGACAGCATCGTGAACACTACCATATCCTGAATAATCGGTGCAAACGTCCGACGCTACGTTTTGGGCGATACTCATAGGGTGCGATCGAGGGGGAGTCGCCGCCTTTTTCGACAGCCGTGTTGAAGCGTCCCAAGGCCATCAACGGCCAGTAGTTCCGGTACATGTGATAGTTGATCATGAACCCCGCGGGCAGCTCGTGCCGGTCCGACCCGACCCGTGGATCAGTTTCGTTCACGTCCACTCGCTGGCCGATCCCGTATCCGGGGAACCCGGTGCCGGTGAAGTATGGCTCGTCCCATGAGCCGTAGGAAAGCTGTGTCCGTACCAGGTAATCGATCCCGCGACGCGTGGCGGCTTTATCGACCTGATCGGCGGCCAACAGAGCCAGAAGCGCCCAGGCGGTCTGGGACGCGGTGCTCGGTCCCCTCCCCCGAAAAGCCGAGTCAACATACGAGATGCAGCTCTCACCCCAGCCTCCGTCGTCGTTCTGATGGTCCAGCAGCCAGCGAACGGCGCGCTGGATCGGCTCGCTTGACATGTCCATGCCGATCGCCCTGACAGCGGGGAGCACAGCGCCGGTGCCATAAATGTAGTTTACGCCCCAGCGTCCAAACCACGGGCCGTCAGACTCCTGCTCATCGAAGATATAGTCGAGCGCCCTGGCTACCTGCGGATGCCCGGCGTCGTACCCGAGCTCGCCGAGCATCTCGACGACGTGTGCCGTGACATCCACGCTCGGAGGATCGATCGTCTCCCCGAAATCCGAAAACGGAATCTTCGCCAGGAGCATTCGCGTGTTGTTCTTGTCGAACGCTGCCCAGCCACCGTTGGAGCTCTGCATCCCCAGTAGCCACCGTACCGCGCGTTCGATCACGTCCGACCTAGAGCAGTCCTTCTCCACCCCCAGTCGGGCGAGTGCAATCACGATCTCCGAAGTGTCGTCGAGGTCGGGATAGCGGTCGTTGTGGAATTCGAAGGCCCACCCTCCCGGGGAGAGGTCGCCAGCCTTGACCTGCCAGTCGCCACCGGTGAGCACTTGCTCTCGGACCAACCAATCCCCCGCCTTTAAGAGCGCTGGATGATCGGGCTCGACACCGGCGTCGAGGAGTCCGATGAGTGCGAGGCACGTGTCCCACACCGGCGAGACGCAAGCCTGAACGCGCAATCTTCCCCCATCCTCCTCGATGTAGAACGTCTTGAACCCGTCTACTCCACGGCGCATGACAGGACTATCGACAGAGTACCCGAGCACTTTGAGCGCCATCAGTGAGTACACCCACGGCGGCTGGATTCCCCCCCAACTCCCGTCGTCCTCCTGGTGACCGACGATCCACTCCTCGGCGCGCTTAATGGACTGTGACCTCGTCGGCTTCCAAGGCACCTTTTCGAGTTGCCGAAGCACGGCGTCGCCCATGTAGAAAAGAGATTCCCAGCCAATCAGCCTGTCCGGACGCTGTATCGAGAAGTCGGTATCCGCTCTTGAAAGTGTGTAGAGCTCGTCGATGGCCGCCGAATCCGAAACAGGATGGACGGGCTTCCGGTCGAAGACGATCAGAAGTGGGACGATCGTCGCCCTGGCCCAGCTCGAAAACTCGTACAGGTTGATCGGAAACCAGTTCGGGAGGAGCATCAACTCCGCGGGGATAACCGGAACTCCGCTCCACTCGTACTGACCGAACAGCGACAACCAGATCTTCGTAAAGACTCGGACCTCTGTGACCCCTCCCTTCGAGAGAATGAACTCCCTGGCCCTGGCCATCCGTGGGTCGTCGACCCGGACTCCGGCCAGCTTCAGCGCGAAGTAGCACTCAACCGAGGTGCTCAGGTCGCCCGGCGCGCCGTAGAACTGCCCCCAGGTACCATCTTCCCGCTGAACGTGGAGGATCTGGTTCCTGAGCTTGCGGGTGGTGTCGGGTTCTCTGATGCCAAGAAAGTGCATCAGCATCAGGTACTCGGCCTCCATCGTGGGGTTCGACTCGAGCTTGCCCCACCAGAAGCCGTCCTCGTACTGCACCGACAGGAGGTAGTCAGCGGCCCTTCCGACGGCCTCGCCCAGCCCGGGGACGCCCTCGCGCAGGTCGGTATCCGGAGCGCTAGCCATCGTCGCCCGTCCCGCTGCATACCTGGAGCGCGGGCATCCTGCCCGCAGGGGGGTAGAGGCGGGGCCGTCGCAATGCAGCCAACCGTAACCAACTCATCCCGCGCCCACCCCCATGCCCGAGTGCGACAGCTTCGTCAAAAGGTCGGAGAGCGCTGCCCGCGCCGTCTTCACCTGCAAGATAATCTTCATCACACCTACTGAGTCGCCAGGGTTGCCGGCCAAGAACCTCGTAGACCTCAGTACTCGTCTCATTGGTCCAGCATTCAGCAACTCGCCGACAAGGTTGGACACGTTCTGATCGACCGGGTCGAGCACTACCCGGACCGGGAGCCACGGAACGCGGTGCTCACTTGCAGCGCTCGCTACCCAATAGCTCTCCATGTCGATGGTCGCGACATCGAACGTGTCTCCGATCCAGCGCTTCATCGATGATCGCGAAACGAACTGCGGCACCGTCAGGCACGAGCCTACTTCAACCGATCTACTGGGCAGCTTGATCGCATCCTCGACGTCGCTGACGATGCTCCGGTTGGCCTCGATCTCCAGCCGGTCGCCATTCGACCAGGAGTATGGCGGCCCTTCGACTGCGGTGAGCCTGTCGCAGATCACAACGTCCCCGGTGGACTGACCATCCCGCGATCCAGCGCCGAATCCCGCGGAGACCACAAGGTGTGGATTGAACCGCGACACCGTCGCAGTGACCGCCTCCTGCGCACGCTGTTGCCCAATGCCGCCTACGGAAACGACTACGTGCGGCACCTCCCGCGACGCATGAAACCTGGCTCCGTCGGACCGGGAAATCTCCCTGAATCCGCCGACCTCAAGGAACCCTTTCACCTCTTCCTTAAAAGCGGCCACTACTGCAAGCAATGGTCTCAACCTCGACAATAGCCGCGCGCTGTTCAGCCGGCGCCGACGCCGGAGTTCTGGACCGCGCCTTCCTTGATCATTGTGTAGGCGTCCTTCGGACTGGACAACGCGCCGAATATCGACGCGGACTCGAAGCCGCAGTGCATCATGCAATTTGAGCACCTGGGATCCTTGCCGACGCCGTACCGCTCCCAAAGCTCCTCAGACATCAGGTCGTCGACGCTCCCGGTGTGACGGTCGCCCAGCAGGTAGCAAGGTTCACGCCAGCCCATCACCGTATACGTCGGGTTCGACCACGCGGTGCACTGGTAGTCCCGGTTTCCACGCAAGAAGTCCAGGTACAACGGGTTGTTGTAGAACCGGGCCCCGTGTTTCGGATCGAGCACGTTCTTGAAGACCTCTCGCGCCCTGTCGCGCGAGATGAACAGGTCCTGGTTCGGAATCGTCTCGAACTGGTACCCCGGCGACACCATTGCACCCTCAACGCCCATCTCGGTCACCATCTTGAACATCTCGATCATGTCGTCCTCGTCGACGCCGTTGAAGACCGTGGTGTTGGTGGTGACTCGATGCCCCGCGTCAAGCGCGGCCTGGATCGCCCTCGTCGCTATCCTGAAGACGCCCTTCCGGTACACCGACTTGTCATGCGCCTCCTCCATCCCGTCGAGATGGACCACGAAGCAGAAGTGCTTGGTGGGTGGGATCAGCTTCATCACTCGCTCCATCAGGAGGGCGTTGGTACACATGTAGACGAAGCGCTTCTGTGCGACGATTCCGTTGACGATGTCGTGGATCTCTGGATGGAGCGTAGGCTCGCCCCCAGCGATCGAGACAATCGGCGCGCCGGACTCCTCGACTGCTCGGAGGCAGTCCTCCACGCTGAGCAGCTTGTCCAGCACAGGCTCGTACTCTCGAATGCGGCCACACCCTTCGCAGGCGAGGTTGCACTTCTCGAGCGGCTCGAGCATGGTCACGAGCGGGAAGCGCTTGCGGCCCCGAATCCGGTTCTTTATGATGTACCACCCTAGCCTGAGGGCCATCTCCATCGGTCTGGCCATGGGTCTCTCCTCCCTATCTGTCTCTCACCAGTAGAAAATGCGTGAACTCCTCGATGTCCCTTCGCGCCTGAGGCGCCAGCTGAACGGGTTCGATCGCGCGCATCGCGGCGTCGGCCCACTCGCCGGCCTCGTCCTGCGCACGCTCTCTGACGCCGACGCGCTCCATGATCTCCAGCACCATTGAAACGTCAGCGTCATTGAGCTCCGCTTCCTGGTACAGGGTCGAGATCGTCTGTCTGTCGTCCTCGTCAGAGGCCTCCATCGCGTATACCACGGGGTACGAGTTCTTCTTGCGACGGATATCCGCCCCGACCGGCTTGCCGGTGACCTCCTCATCACCCCAGACGCCGAGCACGTCGTCCCTGATCTGGAACACGTAGCCCAGCGCCCTGCCGCACTCGCGAAACGCCGCGATCGTACAGGCGTCATCGGTGCCGACCACAGCTCCGAGGTTCAGCGAGCACCGGATCAGCGCCCCGGTCTTCCGGGAGATCATCCGGAGGTAGTCGTCCATACCGATGTCCTGCCTGCCCTCGAATGACAGATCGAGATACTGGCCCTCGATCATCCGCAGGTAAGACTCCGTCAGCAGCGCGGTGGCGGCGATCGCCCGGTCGGGTCCGAGTCCACGGTCGATCAGGCGTTGTAGGGATGTGTCGGCGACCACGCGCATGACGTTCCCAGCGAAGAGCGCCTTCTGCTTGCCCCAGACGACCCAGATCGTCTTGCGATTGTGGCGCGTTTCGTCCTCGTCCTGTATGTCGTCGTGAACGAGGGAGAAGTTGTGAATCAGCTCGAGCGCCACCGCCGCAGGAATCGCATGGGTCGCCGAGCCGCCGACCGCCTCACATCCGAACAGGCACAGCGTCGGCCGCACGGCTTTGCCGGTCATCGCCTCAACAGGCGCTCCGGACTCGTCCGCCCAGCCCATGTAGTACCTGAGCAGGTCGTATACTGAGCAACCGTCCTCACTCAGCGCGTCTCTGAGTGCGCACTGGATCGAACCTGCGTACCTGTCGAGCATCGCCGGCAGGGGGGTATTGAGCTGTCTCGGAACCGTAGTCAAACGCCGCGCCCCTCGGCCTCGTCCTGTCGCCATTGGCAACAAAAGCCTCGTCAAGATGAACTACCTAGCATAACGATATAGGTGCTCGCCGCAAAAATCTATCACCGCCCCGGTAAGCTGTCAACACGTCTAAGAGGAACACCCGCGGCGCCCAGGGCCATAGCGGCCCGATCCCGTCGCGCCAACCGCCGCAGCTCGTTTGTAAACTTTTTCACTTGCAGCCTCCAAGCCTCTGTGCTATATTCGGGCCGTGATTTGTAGCTAATTCAGATGGTTTGAGGCGCTGATTCCCCGACCGCAGAGCGGCCCTCAACCACGCCCCTAGGAGCCGTCCCAGGCGACATGCTCGACGAGTACTTCCGGCAGTACGCGCTGATCGCGATCTTCGTCGCAGTTGCTTCAGCGATTCCGGTCGGCATGCTCGTCGCAAGCTGGACCCTATCCGTCCTCAAGATCAGGCCCTATGCGCCCGACGCGATCAAGAAGGCGATCTACGAGTGCGGATTCGAGACTCTCTCGGGCCGATGGAGTCAGTTCAACTTCCGCTTCTACACCTTCGCCCTCGTGTTCGTCGTCTTTGACGTAGAGGTCGTCTTCCTGTTCCCTTGGGCCGCCAGCTACGGCGTCCTCTCGACCCAGTTCGGACTGTTCGTCCTGCTGGAGATGCTGGTATTCATCGGGATCCTGGTCGTCGGATGGCTGTACGCCTGGCGCAAGGGATCGCTGGAGTGGAGCTGATGATGAACAAGAAACCTGACATCGGACTCGGCATCGAGCTGCATCAGACGACCTGGGACCTAGACAGAGAAGAGGGCGAGTACGTCAACCATCTCAAGGCCACGCACACCGAGGCGCTGGCCGAGCCGCTGATCGAGGTACCGGAGGAGTTCGACCGAAATATCGCCGTCACGTCGATCGACGCGCTGATCAACTGGGGGCGCAAGTCCGCCGTCTGGCCGCTTTCGTTTGGGCTGGCGTGCTGCGCGTTTGAGATGATGGCGAGCGCCATGTCGCGGTTCGACATCTCCCGCTTTGGCATGGAGGTCTTCAGACCGTCGCCGAGGCAGGCCGACCTGATCATCATCGCCGGGACGGTGACCTGGAAGATGGCGCCGGCGATCGAGCGCGTGTACCAGCAGATGGCCGAGCCGAAGTGGGTGATCTCGATGGGCGTCTGCGCCACGAGCGGGGGCCCCTACTATGGATCGTACAGCGTCGTACCGGGCGTCAACCACATCATCCCGGTCGACGTATACGTGCCCGGCTGCCCTCCGCGTCCGGACGCGCTGCTCTACGGCATCATGCAGCTTCACGAGAAGATCAAGCGCTACTCCATCCAACAGGGAAGGAAGTAGACTGCGATGACACGCGCACACTCCGGCGAGGACGCGGCGGTCAGGATTAACGCCGAGATTTCCGGTGCGGCCTCAGAGTTCAATGAGACCGACGTCTGGATACAGCCGGAACAGATTGCGGACGTCGCGAGGTTCCTCAGAGACGACGCGGCGTTCGACTTTTCCTACCTGAACGCGGTATCGGCGGTCGACTACGTCGAGTATTTCGAGATGGTCTACCACCTGCTGTCGCTGCGTCGGAACTGCAGCCTGGTGATCAAGTCAAAGGTGCTCGGCAGGGATGATCTGTCGGTACCGTCTGTGTACGGCGTCTGGAAGGGCGCCGATCTGCAGGAACGAGAGGTCTGGGACCTGATGGGAATCAGGTTCGAAGGCCACCCGAACATGAAAAGGATAATGCTGTGGGAGGGATTCCCCGGCCATCCACTGAGGAAAGACTATCTGGGCTAAGGCACAAGCAAAGACCCGTAGGGGGCGACGCATGGAGGGTGTCTCATTAGTGCTTGATTTCCCGAATGCTCGCCCTTCGATCCGCCGCGGCGGAGGCGAACGGTTTCAAAGCTAAGATTCGTTCGTGGTGAGCAACGTTACGCCCCTCCCGTCATCCCGGCGGAGGTCTTGGATGCGCCGCGGCGTGCCGGAATCCAGGGGCAGAGTGGACCGTCGGGCCCGTACAATTGGGAGCAACTGGCGGAGCAGTTACTTGAAAGCCTGTCGAACCAAGGGTTAGCTAACAACGTCGACCTATGAGACAGGCTCCATAGGTCGCCCGGCGGACACCATGACGATCAAAACCGAACCAGTAACCATCAACCTCGGGCCGCAGCACCCCAGCACTCACGGCGTGTTCCGGCTTCGGGTGACATTCGATGGCGAGGTCGTGCTCGACGTCGAGCCGGTGTTCGGGTACCTGCACAGAGGATCCGAGAAGTTGGCTGAATCGCGCACGTACGTCCAGATCGTGACGCTAACCGACAGGATGGACTATGTCGCGAGTATGTCCAACAATCTCGCCTTCGTGCGAACGGTCGAGAAGCTCGCAGATATCGACGTGCCCGAACGGGCGCAGTACATCCGGGTCATCAGCGCGGAGCTGCAGCGGATCGCCAGCCACATGATGGCTACCGGCTTTCTCCTGAACGACCTCGGCGCGTTCGCGACGCCGCTGATGTACTGCTTCCGCGAGCGTGAGCGAATCCTCGATCTGTTCGAGATGCTTTGCGGCGCACGAATCACGTTGAGCTACATGCGGCCAGGCGGAGTCTTCCAGGACGCTCCCGACGACTTCTGGCCCGCGTTGGACCGCATCGTCGAGGATCTGCCCGGCTCGATCGACGAGCTCGAAGACCTGATCACCAACAACGAGATCGTTCTGACCCGTACCCGCAACGTCGGGACCCTGACTGCCGAGCAGGCGATAGACAACTCGGTCGCAGGTCCGGTCCTCCGCGCGTCGGGGGTTCAGTGGGACCTGCGTAGGGCCGATCCATACGAGGTATACGATCGCCTCGACTTCGACATCCCGATCGGCTCGGACGGAGACAACTTCGACCGCTACATCGTTCGCGTTCAGGAGATGCGCGAGAGCATCCGGATCATCAAACAGTGCATCGATCAGATCCCTGAAGGCCCGATTCGGACAAAAGCACCGTTCTTCATCCGGGGGCCCGAGGGTGACGCGTACGCCGCCGTCGAGGGCCCGAAGGGCGAGCTCGGCTTCTACATCGTCAGCGACGGGGGGATAGCCCCGTACCGCTGTAAGGTTAGGGCGCCCTCCTTCATCAATCTTACGCCCCTGCGAGAGATGCTAATCGGCGGCAAGATGGGAGACCTGATCACCACTTTCGGGTCGATCGACATAGTCCTTGGCGAGGTGGACCGGTGAACATCGACTCCGCCAATAGCGGCATCATCAGCTTCGGGAACCTGTACAACCTGTTCGACGACTTCCTCGCGGAGGGCTTCGACTGGCTAGCGTTCGCGCTCGCCGCTGGCGTTCTCGCGTTCATCGTGATCAACGCTCTCGTGATGGCGACTGCGGTGTACACGTGGTTCGAACGCCGGACCCTGGCCAGGTTCCAGAACAGGCTCGGCCCCAATCGGTGGGGACCGTTCGGCCTGCTGCAACCGATCGCCGATCTGGTGAAGCTGATTACCAAAGAGGACACGACGCCTGAGGAAGCCGATCGGTGGGTCATGATGTTCGCCCCGATTGTGCTTCTTGTTCCCACGTTGATCGTCGTATCCGTGGTGCCGTTCGGCGAGCACAGCTTCCTTGGCCACCTGAACATTGGGGTCCTGTTCGTGCTGGGTGTGACGTCGGTCAACACGATCGCGATCTTCATGGCGGGCTGGGGCTCGGCGAACAAGTACGCCATGCTCGGCGCCATGCGCGGCGTCGCGATGCTCGTCAGCTACGAGGTTCCGATGGCGCTGGGAGTGGTCGGCGTTCTGATCATCTCCGGCTCGCTCGCGCTGTTCGACATAGTCGAGGCGCAGGCGGTCCCGTTCCTGCTGGTGCAACCGCTCGGTTTCCTGATCTTCGTCGCCGCTGCCTCGGCAGAGATGAGCCGGACCCCGTTCGACCAGATCGAGGCGGAGTCGGAGCTGGGCTCCGGATACAACACCGAGTACAGCGGGATCAAGTTCGCGCTGCTCTTCCTCGCGGAGTTCATGGCGCCGCTGATCAACGCGGTGATCATCGTCACGCTCTTCCTCGGCGGCACCAAGGGATTCGATCCGATTCCCGGACAGATTTGGTTCCTGGTCAAGACGTTCCTGGTGGTCTTCGCCCTGCTATGGGTGCGCGCGACGTGGCCGAGGCTTCGCGTCGACCAGATCATGGGATTCGCCTGGAAGGCCCTATTTGCCCTGTCACTGGTCAACATTTTCGCGGTCGCCATCGAGGTCTCCGTGTTCCAGGAAGAGATAGGCGGTCTCTCGTCTACCTCACTGTGGGCGATGTCCGCGATCAACTGGGTTATCATGGTTGTCGCAATTGTGGTGACAGCGAAAGTGCTAGGACAGCGAAAGCTCGAGCGGCCGGCGCCGACGCCATCGCCGCTCGCAAACATGTACGCGGAGGCTGATTAGACTATGTATGGCCTCTCACTATTCAAGGGTCTCGGCGTGACGATGAAGAACCTGGTCACGCCGGGACGGAACTTCACCCTCCACCAGTACCCGGACCGAAAGATCGGCCTCCCAGGACTGGCACGTATGAACGGACAGAACCCCCTGACCTTCGCTCTGAGCCAGCCGGGTCAGGCGCTGAGGGCGATGGTCGGGCTCGCGACAGTGCGGGACAGGCAGTTCCAGCATCCAAGATTCAGGGGAGAGGAGTTCTCCTGGTACGAGAACCGGTGCACTGGTTGCGCGTCGTGCGCCAAGTACTGTCCGCTCGGAATCATCAGGATCGTGACCGACCCCGCGAAGACCGACCTGCAGGAGGGCGACAAGTACTTCCTGGAGGTATTTGACATCGACATCGGCCGGTGCATGTTCTGCGGGCTCTGCGTCGAGGCGTGCCCGTACGACGCGCTGCATATGGGGAGCGGCTTCGAAGAGGGCACGTACACCAGGGCCGAGCTCGTGATCGACAAGGCGAGACTCGTCGCGTCGCCCAAGCGCCCAAGCCACTGGTTCAGGCCGCAACTCGCCGACCAGCAAGACTACAACCCCCTCGACGGGGATGAGGCCGACTCACGCAAGGTCCATCGCCACGAGAAGCCGACCCTTGCGGACCAGCAGCACAGGTGGGGCCAGCGATGACGCTCGGTCAAGGAACCGAGGGCTCCCTCATTGTCGACATCGCATTCTGGACCCTGGCGGTCTCCAGTATTGTTGCGGCAATCGCTGTCGTTCAGATGCGCGACCTCTTCAGAGCAGCCCTCTTTCTGATCGTCTCATTCCTGGCTGTAGCCGGCATGTTCGTCCTACTCAGGGCGGAGTTCTTGGCGGCCGTCCAGGTGCTGATCTACGTCGGCGCGATCTCGGTGCTCATCATCTTCGCGATCCTGATGACCGGCGAGGTGGAGCGGGGGAGCCCCGCGCACTCGATGAGGATTCCGGTCGGTGTACTCGCGTTCCTGTTCGGCGTGGTCGCGATCTTCGTTGTGGTCGACACCGATTGGGCCATCCTCGACGACGCGATTCAGGCCGGCACGGTCGGTGCTGAGCAAGTCGAGGGCGTGACCGACGTCTTCTCGAACACTATCCCCTGGATCGCACGCCTGCTGCTGCAGGACTTCGTGCTTGCCTTCGAGGTCGCGTCCGTCGTGCTCCTTGCGGCGATCATCGGCGCGATCGCTCTGATCCGCGAAAGGTGACCCGTTGAGCCCCATCATGCTACCATCGCCGATCGCCTTCTTCGTCCTTCAACAGGCTCCCGCCACGTCGGACAGGCAGGACGAACGCCGTAGAGGCGTCCCTTATGAGGGTGTCTCACAACTCGATCTTGGTCGCCAAACCGTGGTTCGACAAGCTCACCACGAGCGAATTCTAGCTTTGGAACCGTTCGCCTCCACCCCTCCACGGCGGGCAGGCGCGGCGGATCGAAGGGCGAGCATTTGGGGATTCAAGCACTCATGAGACAGGCTCCTTATGGGCGCCCGGTGGGGTGGAGTGACGGAGCTTACCGAGGTTTCGCGCGTTGAGCCTCGAGAACTTCCTCATTGTCTCCGCTATCCTCTTTTCCATCGGGCTGTTCGGCGCGCTATCAAAACGCAACGCCATCGCCGTCCTGATGTCCATCGAGCTAATGTTCAATGCCGTGAATCTCGCCGCGGTCGCATTTTCCCGCTACACAGTCCCGGCCGGCCTGCTCACTGGCGATTTCAGTCCCCAACTGCTGCTCACCGGCCAGATATTCACGATCTTCATAATTACGATCGCCGCTGCGGAGGTCGCGCTCGGACTCGCCATAGTCATCACAATCTACCGCAGCCGGTCGTCGGTGTTCGTCACCGACGCAGCCCAGATGAGGAAGTAGGTGACTTCGCGTGTGGGTTGAGTACCGGACGGTGCCGAACCTGATGATGGCCGAGATGTGGAAGGACGTCCTCGAGGGCGACGGGCTGCCTGCGAAGATCCTGCCGGTCGGCGACATTCTGGAATGGGGCGAGCGTGTTCCCTTCAAGATCTACGTACCGCTGGGCAGAGAGCACGTGGCGGACGAAATCCTGAGGAAGCTCTAGATGGTCTCGGAGTTGGTCGTCTGGCTGACCCTCTTTGTCCCCCTGGCGTCCTTCGTCGTGATCGGGTTCGTGGTCTGGCCGATCGCGTATCTCAGGTCCGGTTCCGAGTCCGGTGACGGATCGGATCAGAGGGACTCGGTAGGCGGCTCCGCAGGCATCCTGACGATAGTCGGCGTCGCCACGGCCTTCGTCGCGTCGCTCTGGGCACTGGCCAGCACGATCGCAAATCACGGCCACGTCGAGTTCGAGCCTCATACGTGGCTCGTTGTCGGCGCCTTCGAGTTCAACGTGGGCATCCTGCTCGACCCTCTCACCGCCGTGATGCTGGTCGTAGTCACCGGCGTCAGCCTGATGATCCAGATCTACTCGGTCGGGTACATGTCCGAGGAGGACAACCGCGGCTACGCACGGTACTTCGCCTACATGTCGCTCTTCACGGCTTCGATGGTCGGCCTCGTTCTGGCGTCCAACGTCATCCAGGTCTTCGTGTTCTGGGAGCTAGTCGGGCTGTGCTCGTACCTGCTGATCGGATTCTGGTACACGAGACCGTCGGCGGCGAACGCCGCCAAGAAGGCGTTCATCGTCACACGGGTCGGAGACTTCGGCTTCCTCCTCGCCATCCTGTACCTGTTCTTCCAACAAGACACGCTGGCGACGGAAGGCCTGAACGGACTCGAGATTCTGGACCTCTACAAGGCGGTGGAGGTCGGACTTATCTCCGGCGGCGTAGCGACGTGGATCGCGGCGGGCATATTCGCCGGAGCAGTCGGCAAGTCGGGACAATTCCCGCTCCACACCTGGCTTCCGGACGCGATGGAGGGCCCGACTCCGGTCAGCGCACTGATCCACGCGGCCACGATGGTAGCGGCGGGTGTGTTCCTCGTTGCGAGGTTCTTCCCGCTGTTCCAAGCATCGCCGGAGATGATGGCCACTGTTGCGATAGTCGGTGGTTTTACCGCGATCTTCGCGGCCTCGATGGGCCTGGTGATGAACGACATCAAGCGGGTACTGGCCTACTCTACGGTCAGCCAGCTTGGCTACATGATGCTGGCGCTCGGCGTCGGCGCGTACGCTTTCGCGATCTTTCACCTGTTCACTCACGCCTTCTTCAAGGCGCTGCTGTTCCTCGGCTCGGGGTCTGTCAACCATGCCTCCGGCACTTTCGACATGCGATACATGGGCGGCCTCCGACGGTACATGCCCTGGACCTACTTCACGTTCCTGATCGGCAGCCTGGCCCTGGCGGGGATCTTCCCTACCGCGGGCTTCTGGAGCAAGGACGAGATCCTGGCGAATGCGCTGCACGCCGGGTCTGCCGTCGGGATTATCGTGTACATCCTCGGCATCGTCGCGGTGTTCATGACCGCGTTCTACATGTTCAGGGCGCTCTTCATGACGTTCGACGGCAGTTTCAGAGGCGGCGCCGAGTCGGAGGCGGACGACGCCCAGGATGAGGAGGAGCTCCACCTCGGTCACGTGAGCCTTCATGAATCGCCACGGGTGATGGTCGTCCCGATGGCGGTGCTCGCGGTGCTCGCCGTCATCATCGGGTTCGTCGCGAACCCGCTCACGGACCTCGGAGTCGTTCCGATCCACTGGTTCGCGCATTTCATGGGCGAAGGGCCGGTGGACGTCCACATTCCCGACTTCGACATCATTCTCGCCGCTGTTTCGAGCATTGTCGCCGTCGGCGGGATCCTCACCGCGTACATGATGTACTACCGCGGAGACTGGTCGCCGGACGCGGTCGGCGAGAGGTTCAAGACCGCCTATACCGTGCTCAGCAACAAGTACTACTTTGACGAGCTGTATGAGGACTTCCTCGTTCGAAAGGTCTTCTACAACGGGACTGCAAGGATTCTGGACTGGGCTGACAAGAATGTCGTCGATCGAATCGTCAACATAATTGGATGGCTTGGCGCAAACGTAGGCGGCGCGCTTCGGCAGCTCCAGACCGGGCAGCTTCAACAGTATGGCGCGGCGATCTCGATCGGCATTCTGGTGATTATGGGCCTGTACCTGTGGTTCCTCTAGGGATTGTGAATTCAGAAGTGGGAATGGCGGCTTGTGTTTGAAGGCTGGCTGACAGTTTTAGTGTTCCTGCCGATCGGGGCCGCTGTCCTGATCGCTCTGCTCGGACGCAGCGCCGCGACGGTTAGGCTCTTTGCCGCCGCGGTTTCGGTGATCGAGTTCGTACTCGCCGCGATCGTCTTCGGCATGTACGACAAGTCAGACGGAGCTCCCCAGTACCAGCTTGTCGACCGGGCGACTGAGTGGATCCCCATAGAGACGTTCAAGGTCGAGTACTTCCTCGCGGTCGACGGTTTGAGCGCTCCGCTCGTGCTGCTGACCGGCCTGCTTGGCATGGTCGCGGTGTTCTCCTCATGGAGCATCGAGTCCCGCGTCCGCGAGTACTTCGTCTGGCTGCTGGCGCTTCAGGGAGCGGTGATGGGCGTGTTCACGTCGCTCGACTTCCTGATGTTCTTCCTCTTCTGGGAGTTGGAGCTGATTCCGATGTTCTTCCTGATCTCGATATGGGGATCGGGACGGAAGGAATACTCGGCGATGAAGTTCCTGATCTTTACGATTCTGGGCAGCGCTTTCATGCTCGTCGGGATTCTGATCCTGTTCTTCACGGTCGGTTCATTCGACCTGACCGCGCTGCCCGATCTCGTGGTGGAGAACCGGGAGGCCATACCAGGGGCGCTCGTCTTCTGGCTGTTATTCGTCGCCTTCGCCGTGAAGCTGCCGATCTGGCCGCTGCACACCTGGCTTCCCGACGCTCATACGGACGCGCCGACCGCGGCCAGCGTGATGCTTGCAGGGGTTCTACTGAAGATGGGCGCCTACGGGATGTTCCGCGTCTCCGCAGCAGTATTTCCAGACGTTCTCAGGGACGTCTCCTGGCTCCTAGCGACGGCTGGGGTGATCAACATCCTGTACGGAGCGACGGTCGTCTTCCGACAGACTGACATGAAGCGCCTCATCGCGTTCAGCTCGATCAGCCACATGGGGTTCGTGATCCTCGGTCTGTCCTCCGCGGTGGGCGCCGCGGGCGCGATTTCATCAGTCGGGCTCATGGGCGCCTCGCTCCAGATGTTCACGCACGGCGTGATAACCGGGCTTCTATTTCTGCTGGTGGGGTATGTCTACGAGCGAGCCCACACGCGACACATTCCCGACCTCGGCGGGCTGGCAACCCGGATGCCGCTTCTCTCTGCGGCGCTGCTGGTCGCAGGGCTGGCATCTCTGGGACTCCCGTCCACCGCGGGGTTCGTCTCGGAGATCCACGTGTTTCTTGGGACATTCCCGGTCTGGAGCTGGCTAACGGCGCTCGGCGCGTTCGGCGTCGTTCTGACCGCGGGGTACATTCTCTGGATGCTGCAGCGCGTGATGCTCGGTCCGATGAATGCGAGGTTCGCGGACCTGCGGGACGCGACGCCCCTGGAGTTGGTGCCTATCGGAGCGCTGATAGTGGCGATCATGGTGGTAGGAATCTACCCGTCAACGATCGCCGACGTGTTCTCCGTGGGGCTGGAGCCGATAGTGGAGTCTCTAACCTTGGACCTGACACGGTGACCCGAAGGATGCCCGGACAGTGACCACTCACGACTTATATCTGCTGTCTCCGGAGCTGTCGCTCGCCGGAGTCGCAATGTTGGTGATCCTGCTGGACCTATTTGTCTCTCGCAAGGGCACGGTGATGGCGTTCGGTGTCGCCGGCCTCGCGCTCCCCGTCATCTTCAGCCTGATTCTGTGGACCGACCTCAACACGAACGGAGCAACCGAGATGCAGGGCGTCTTCGGCACGCTCGTCGTCGACAAGTTCAGCCTCTTCTTCAAGTTCCTGCTCTCGGCGGCAGCGGCGCTGGTGCTGCTTATGTCGGCGACCTACGCCGATCGGTTCGAGAGGTTCCGGGGCGAGTTCTACGCACTGATCCTGCTGGCCACGTCCGGCATGATGCTGCTGGCGTCCGCGACCGAGTTGGTCTCCATTTACGTCGCGTTGGAGCTGACCGCGCTGCCCTCAGCGGCACTGGCCGCTTTCCTTAGAGACAGCAGGTCGGCCGAGTCGGGGATGAAGTTCCTAATTCTCAGCGCGATCAGCTCGGCGGTGCTCCTCTACGGGATGGTATTCATCTACGGCTACACCGGCACGACTTCGCTTGCCGGGATCGCCGATCAGCTCGCCGGCGCAGGGCTGTCAGCGGGCGCCGCGTTCGGGGGAAACAACGCCCTGCTGTTTGGCGTAGTCCTCGTGATATCAGGCTTCGGATTCAAGATATCGAGCGTACCGTTCCAGTTCTGGGCGCCGGACGTTTACGAGGGGGCGCCAACGCCGATCACCGCGTTCCTGTCGGTGGCATCCAAGGCTGCGGGATTCGCGGTCATCCTCCGGGTGTTCTACATCTCGTTCCCTATGGACGTGTTCAGCGAGAACTGGGCCGCAATCTTCGCGGTGCTCAGCGTGGTTTCGATGACGTTCGGCAACCTCGTCGCGATCAGCCAGAATAACATCAAGCGGATGCTCGCCTACAGCACCGTTGCACACGCAGGATACGTAATGGTTGGACTGGCCGCATTCATCGCGGGCGGCCTGGGCGACGAGGCCGACGTCGGACCGAGCGGCGTACTGTTCTACCTCGGCGGCTACGTCGCGACGAACCTCATGGCGTTCGCCGCCATCGTCGCTATCTCGAACAAGATCGAGTCGGACGAGATCGACGACTATCGAGGGATGTCGAGACGGTCACCTTTCCTCGCCGCCACGATGGCGTTCGCAATGGTCTCGTTGATCGGAATCCCGCCGACGATCGGATTCATGTCCAAGGTCTACCTGTTTGGCGCCGCCGTCAACGCCGATCTCGAGTGGCTGGCGATCGCCGGTATGGTCAACAGCGTGATCTCCGCCTACTACTACTTGCGGGTTGTAAAGGTAATGTACCTCCAGGAGCCGTCTGACGAGTCGACGGTCAGAGCGGACACTGCCACTGGAGTCGTGCTGGCAGCGACCGCTGCCGCCACGCTCGTATTCGGCGTCTACCCCACTCCACTTATAGACTTCGCCCGAACAGCCGTGGGCGTTCTCGGCGTCTGAGCAGGCCGCAGATGTCACTCGTCGGTTTCGTCTACAACGCCCAGGTGGCAGACGCTCGAACCTTGATCGACTCTCTCATCTCCACGCTCGGGCTCGACGGCAGATCGTGGGTCGCGTCCGCATTCGATGCGGCGTCGCAGGAGTCGCAGTTTCCCGAAACTTCCCTGATCGTCGTCGCCGGTGGCGACGGCACAATACTCAGGACAGTCCATGCGATCGCCGCCTACTCGATACCGATCGTTGCGGTGAACATGGGCCGGGTCGGATTCATGACTGAGCTACGAGTGGAAGAGGCCGCGAAGCGGCTACCCGAGTACCTCGACAGCTCGATGCGCGTCGAGCGCCGGATGATGCTGAGGGCGACGGTGTCCGACGGCCAGGGCACGGAGATTTTGACAGTCGATGCGCTCAACGATGTCGTAGTAGGTCGCGGCGGAGTCGCGCGGCTCCTGGACATCGACACTGTTGTCGACAGCCAGTTCCTCACGTCGTACCGTGCCGACGCGGTTATCGTCTCGACCCCTACGGGCAGCACCGGATACGCGCTGTCGGCGGGCGGGCCGATCTTCTTCCCCGAGGCGTCGATGATTATGCTCCAGCCGGTCGCGCCCCACACCGGCCTGAGAGACGGCTTGGTGCTTCCCCACGATACCGAGGTCGTTCTCGCGGTGAGAGACGGCAGATACGCGGCCCTGAGCGTCGACGGGATGGAGGAGATCGAGCTGAAGCCGGACTACAGGGTCACGATTTGCCGTAGTCCTCACGAAGTGAAGTTCCTCCGCTCGAAGCCGAGAACCGCGTTCTACACGCAGCTAACCCGGCGGCTTGGGCTGGTCTACAACTTAACCCCGCCCGACTAGCCGGACCGGAGTCGCCATGACACAGCAACCAACGCCTATCGAGCAGCAGAGCGTCTTCAGCGGCAGGATATTCGAGACCCGGGTCGACAGAGTGCTGATGCCGGACGGCAGCGAGGTGACGCGCGAAATCGTATCCCACCCGGGAGCGGTGGCGATCGTGCCGATCAATGAGCAGTCTGAGGTCCTGCTTGTCCGCCAGTACCGCTACCCCGCGGGGCACAGCCTGCTGGAGGTCCCGGCGGGTACGCTGGAGGCGGGCGAGTCTCCGGACGACGCGGCCCAGCGCGAGCTGCAAGAAGAGGTGGGCTTCGCGTCCCGGAATCTTCGTCCGCTTGGCGGTTTCTACGCCTCGCCCGGTTTCTGTACAGAGTTCATCTATATCTATCTCGCCCGCGACCTTGTACCGAGCGCGCTGCCGGGAGATGAGGACGAAGATATCAACGTCGAGACGATCCCGCTGTCGAGGATCGACCAACTGATCAGGGTCGGCGAGATCCAGGACGGCAAGACCATCGCCGGTCTTCTCATGGCGAAGTACCTTTTCGACTGACATCGTTTTGGCGGCCTCGATCTTGACGAGCGTAGGGGGGCGAGCAGTGTTGCTCTGAGCAGCGTAACACCCCACCTGTCATTCTGAGGCGCAGCCGAAGAATCTCCTGCCCGAGACGATGCAACCCACGGCGACAATCTGGGCAACTACATGACAGCCCGTCGAACGGGCTGGGACCAGGGACAAGAACATGCCAGACTTTCGAGAAATCTTCAACCAGATCGAGGCGATGGAAGATGAGATCGTCGCCCTCCATCGCGACCTCGTCCAGATCCCATCCGTCAACACTGGATTCATGCCGACCGGCGACGAGACCCCCGTCTGCGAGTACGTCAGGGACTGGCTCGCGGAGGACGGCATCGATTCGGAGATCCTCGGTCGGGTGCCGGAACGCGGGAACATCATCGCGAGGATCGAGGGGCATAACCCGGACGCCCGGCTGATGTTCATGTCCCACACGGACGTCGTGCCCGTCGAGGAGGAGGAGAAGTGGACCTTCCCCCGTTCAGCGCGACCGTGCACGAGGGGCGGGTCTACGGTCGCGGCGCGTCCGACTGCAAAGGGCTGCTGGTGGCGCAGCTCGTCGCCATGCGGCTCCTGAGACAGAATGGGGTTGATCTCAGGGACAGCCTGATCCTCTGCTCTGGGGCCGATGAGGAGCACGGCGGCCGCTACGGCTTCGGCTGGCTGGCTGAGAACTATCCGGAGAAGATTACCGCGCCGTTCGCGGTCAACGAGGGCGGAGGGACACCGATACAGGCCGCAGGCGGCCTCACGTATCTGCTTGGGGTCGGCGAGAAGGGCCGGCTGCAGGTCGAGTTCGAGGTCAAGGGCGTGAGCGCCCACGCTTCGGTCCCGTGGCAGGGAACAAACGCTCTGTACCGCCTCTCCCAACTACTCGGCCGGATCGAGAGCTACGAGGCGGAGCGCGACACGTCAACGAGCCTGTTCGAGCACCTTTCGACGTTCGCGATTGAGCACAAGCCTTCACCGGAGAACGTCGATGAGATCATCGAGGAGGTGAGCGACGAGAATCCGCGGTTCGCCTCCATGCTCAGGGCGCTGTCGCGGATGACCGTAACGCCGACGATGATCGGCGGTGGAATAAAGTCCAACAGCGTCCCCGAGCAGATCAGGCTGACCTGCGATGTCCGTACACTCCCCCACCAGGACGACAGATACCTACGAGCCGAGCTGGACAAGATCGCCGAGGGTATCCCCGGTGTGACCTACGAGATCGACTACATGGCGGTCCCGAACTCGTCCGACTTCGATACCGAGCTGTCGGAGCACATTCAGGGAGCTACGGCAATGGCGCTGGAGCGGGACGACATTCAGTGGGTGCCTGCAATCAGCACCGGATTCACCGACTCGCGCTTCACCCGTCCGCTGAACGTCATCACCTACGGCTTCTCCGGCTCACACCCTGACGACGACCCGATGTTGTCCCGCGCACACGGCACCGACGAGTCCGTCGGCATCGCCAGCTTGATTAGCGGCGCCAAGATCATGTTCGCCCTCGCCTGCACTCTGTGCGGCGCGGAGTAGTGAAAACCGTCTACCTTGCGAACCCATACGGGTTCTCCGAACAGCACCGCAGCCTGCTTCTGCCTCTGGTCGTCGAAGCGATCGAGGGCCTGGGCCTCGAGGTGTGGGAGCCGTTCGCTCGGAACAACCAGGAAGACCTGACGCAGCCGGGCTGGGCATATGGGATCGGTCAGGCAGACTTCAGAGACGTTAGGGAAGCAGATGCGATCTTCGCCGTGGTCAACGGCGTTCCGCCTGACGAGGGGGTGATGGTCGAGCTCGGAATGGCAATCGCGCTCGGCAAACCGACCTTCCTGTTCCGAGACGACTTCCGCCGCGCCACAGACAGCGAGGAGTATCCGCTGAACCTGATGCTGTTCACGGGCCTGCCCGAACGCGACTGGCGCGACTACTACTACATGTCTGTTGCTGAGATCAATGATCCCAACAAAGCCCTATCGAAGTGGGCCCGCAACTAGAGGACTCGTCAGACCGCTAGAGGATAGTTCTGGGGCGGTGGCCCCTGCAAAGGTGATCTAGCAACTCCTTGTGTTTGCGACCTCACCGACCCACCACTATCATGTCTGCCATCGAGACCGGGGCCCGTTGATCGAGCGCTGAAGTTAACCCGAGGCAGAGCTAGGTTAGAAGGAGTTTTGGGACCATGGCGATCTACGAGAGGCTCGGGGTCAGGACTATAATCAACGCCGCGGGCAACGCCACCGATGTCGGCGGCTCGATCATGCGGCCAGAGGTGCTGGAGGCCATGCAGGAGGCCAGTCGGTCCTATGTGAGGCTGAGCGAGTTGCTGGACCAGGCAGGCAGACGGGTGGCTGAGCTGGCCGGAGCGGAGGCTGCCTACATCACAGCGGGCGCCGCGGCGGGGATCACCATCAGCGTAGCCGCGTGCATGGCTGGTAAGAGCAATGCCAGGATTCACCAGCTCCCCAACACCAGAGGCATGAGGAATGAAGTAATCATACAAGTGACCCAGAGGAACTTTTATGAGCTCATGATCAGGCTGGCAGGCGCAAAGCTGATCGAAGTGGGCCTGGCAAGACAGACTCAGCGTTATCACATCGAGTCAGCAATCGGAGACCGTACAGCAGCCATCGTCCATTTTGTCGCGTACTCGCCAGCCTCCGACCTGCCCATCGAAGAGGTGATCGACATCGGACAGAGGCACGGAGTGCCCGTGATTGTGGACGCCGCGGCCGAGTTTCCGCCGTTCAGTGCGCTACGGCGCTGGTCCGACATGGGGGCCGACCTGACGATATTCAGTGGCGGCAAGGGCATCCGGGGACCTCAAAGTACAGGTCTGGTACTGGGGCGCAGAGACCTAATCGAGGCCTGCGCCATGAACTCAAACCCGAACCACGGCGTCGGAAGGCCGCCGAAAGTAGGCAAGGAAGAGATCATAGGTCTCGTGACAGCCCTGGAACTATTCTCGGTCAAGGAGTTCGAGCAGGCTGAGCTTGCCAGTTGGGAGCAGCGGACCGCGTACATGGTGGAGGAGCTGTCCAAGGTGCCTGGAGTCCGAGCTTACCGCCAACCAGCCCCACCCACATCGGCGCCTTCAGGCAGTGGTACCATGCCGGAAGGTGTGCCGGTGACTCATCTGGAGTGGGACGCCGAAACCCTGACCAAGACCGAGGAGCAGGTCATTCAAGAGCTCGGGGAGGGTGACCCGCGCATAGTCGTGAGGCGTGCAGAGAGAGGTATCAATATCACCCCCAACACTCTTCAGCCGGGTGAAGAGCGCATAGTGGCCGAACGCGTGGCCCAAGTCTTAACTTCGGTCTGTGGCCCTTAGGACAGCCATCTGTCGAACCACTCCAGCGTACGCGCCAGGTACTCCTCCCGCATCTTGGGATGTCCCGACCGCACAAATGAGTGAGAGCTGTTGGGGAACCTCACCAGCTCAACCTCCTTACCCAGCCGCTTGAGTGCCACGAAGAACTCTTCGCTCTGCCCGATGGGAATGCGGGCGTCCTCCTCTCCGTGGAGAAGGAGAACGGGGGTGTTGATATTGTCGGCATACCTGATCGGGGAGCGTTCGGCAAGGACTTCGGCGGCGTCGACAATAGATCCACCCCACTGCTCCTCTCCCCAACTGGCGCCGAGATCCGAGGTCCCATACATGCTGTACAGGTCGATGCACGGCGCACCCACCACCGCCGCCCGGAATCTATCGGTATGGCCCGCGATCCAGGCGCTTATGAACCCGCCGTAGCTGTACCCATGCACCCCCATGCGGTTGATATCGACGTAGGGTCTCTTGGAGACGTGGTCGACGGCCTCCATCAGATCCAGATAGTCTCCGCCACCCCAGTCTTTCACCGCCGCCATCAGGAAGTCGTTTCCGTACGTGGAGGACCCTCTCGGATTAGGCGCCAGTACCAGGTAGCCCGACGCGGCCAACACCTGCTGCAACGGAACAAAGGCATCGTAAAAGGCGCGATTGGGACCGCCGTGAACGTCCATCACCAAGGGGTACCGCCGAGTCGGATCGAAGTCGGGAGGCAGAAAGAGGCGGCACTCTATCTCGAGGTCGCCTCTTTGGATGCTGAACTTCTCGAACCGTGCTGGCGGGTTCTGGCTCAAGTAGTCCTCGTTGTAGTGCGTCAACTGTTTCGTGGCATAAGTATCGAGGTCTATCCGGTACAAGTCGCCCGGCGAGGAAGGGGATGAACACAGAGCAACGGCCGTCGTCGCATTCTTGTCCACCGCCAGAGCCGTGCTCTGGGATTCAGCACCCCAGGCGGCATTGGAAGAGCCATCGTCCACCGAGACCTCCAGCAGCCACGACTGTCCCCGACGGTCCACCAAGAATGTGAGCTTGCCGTCAGGGGTCCACCGTAGCTCCGTCGGGCGGTTGATGGATTGGAAACAGGGATCGATGGCCAGAGCATCGTCGGTCAGGCGACGCGGCGGCGTGTTGGGGTCCAGAATGTACAGCCACCCCTGCGAGACTGCTAATCCCTCCGGTCCTGAGCCCACAGCCACGAGACGCTCTCCGTCCGGCGACCATGCTACCGCACCCGCGGCTGACAAGCCGACTGACCAGCATTTCGAGGACCCGCCGTCCGCCGGCATTACGTACACTTCGGATGTCGTACGCCGGTCGCGATCCTCCATACGGCCGGAGATGAAGGCGATGCGAGACCCGTCGGGAGACCACGCAGGCGCCACATCGTCCCAGTCCCCCTCGGTTAGCTGTCGCACTCCGCCGCCCTCTCTGTCCACGACGAACAGGTGAAGGTGCCGTTCGCCACGCCAGCCAAGGGTGTCGTGCCTGTATCGGATTCGTCGCACCACCCGGACCCTAGGCTCGGCGGGTGTACGATTGCCGTCCGGCGGAGCGTCCGGGTCGACGTCGGCGGAGAACACTATCTTGTCGCTGAACGGGGACCACGCGAAGTCGAAGACTCCGCCGGGCGCATCCGTCAGTCGACTGGCTTCACCGCCGTCAACTCCGATGAGCCAGACCTGGCGGCGCCCGGAGCCGTCCGGCCTAAGGAAGGCGAGGCTCCGGCTATCGGGGGCAAACCTCGGCCTCGAATCGCTGGCGCCCTGAGTAATCTCGATGGACCGGCCGGAGTCCAGTTCCACGATGACGATCCGCGACTGCGTCTCTGTCCGTTGCTGATCGACCTCCGAGCATGTATATGCCAGGAGCGCCCCGTCCGGCGACAAGGTGGGTTCCGCCACCGTTTGCAGGCGGTGGACAATCTCTGACGATATTGGACTGACCACGAGCTGTCCTCTCCCTGCGGCGACTACCACACTTCAATATTCATCCAGATCTGACTCCGCGCCGAACGTGATCCACGGGCGCCGCAAGCGGCTCTATCCGGCGCCACGGAGCCGCGGGTCCAATACGTCGCGCAGGGAATCTCCCAGTAGGTTCCAGGCGAATACCACGATCGCTATCGCCGCCCCGGGGAACAGCCACATGTAGGGCTGCAGCCTCATCTGGTTCGCGCCCTCACGCAACATTCCGCCCCAGGTCGGCACATCGGGCGGAGAGCCTATTCCAAGGAAGCTGAGGGATGCCTCGGTAATGATCGCGGTACCGAGGTGGAAGGTGAAAATGACCATCCACACAGCAAAGCAGTTGGGAACCATGTGACTTAGCATGATGCGCCAATGTCCCGCCCCCACCGATCTCGCGGCCAACACGTAGTCCGTCTCCTTGATAGCCAGGGCTTGGGAGCGCACGACTCGCACTGTGCTAGGTACGTAGATGATGCTCAGTGCAATAACAACGTTGTTGACGGACGCCCCGAGGGCAGCCAACATGGCGATGGCCAGAATAATAGAGGGGACGGACATCATAGCATCTATGACTCTCTGGACAGTTAGGTCGGTCAACCCTGCGTAATAGGCGCTGGAAACGCCCACAGCCAAGCCTATCACGCCGCCGATCAGCGAGCTTAGTATTCCCACATACAGCGAGATTCTCGAGCCAAAAACGACCCTGCTGAAGGAGTCGCGACCCAGACTGTCGCCTCCGAACCAGGCCTCGGAGCTGGGGTTGGCGCGAACGAACTCCGGTCTTGTCCATTTGGGGTCGTGAGTTGCGACGAAGTCGGCGAAGATCGCGACCAGTATGAGGATCACGGCGACCGCAGCCCCAAAGGCGCCCAGAGGCTTTCGCCTGAAGAAGACGCCAACCTGATACCAAATCGCACGCCTTGGCCTCAAGCCACCGGTGGCCTGCTTTGGAACGGTCGCTGGATCTGGTGACTCCCTGCTCATTCCGTCTACCCGTGCGAGAAAAAGTGTGGGCTAGGTATATCGGATTCTCGGATTCAGCCATGCGTACAGTAGATCGAGGACCACGTTGAGTACCAACACAAACACTATTATGAGCACGACTACAGACTGGATCATGGGGAAGTCCCGGCGGAAGACAGAATCTATCAGGAGCCTGCCCAACCCTGGCACTGAGAAGATCACCTCGATAATCACGGTGCCCCCGATCAGCCGGCCGAGGTCGTAACCGGCGACGGTGGCCACAGGCATCAGGGCGTTTTTGAGGGCGTGCCGTAAGACGACGACTCGCTCCCCCAGACCCTTGGATCGGGCTGTCCTAATGTAGTCCTCACGTAGTACCTCGAGCATCGACGAGCGAGTCACGCGGCCCATGAATGCCATATTGGAAAAGCCCAGAGCGATGGCGGGAAAGATAATCTGTTGCAGGTTCGTCAGAGGATCTTCCCACAGGTTCGCATAGCCCATCGGAGGCAGCCAGTCGAACCAGAGGACGAGTAGAAACAGCATCATGATGGCGATCCAGAAGTTGGGGAGTGCTATCCCAGCGATCGTTATGATTCTGCCGGTGTAGTCGACCAGGGTGTCCTGTTTTAACGCAGAAATCACTCCCAGAGGCACGGCTGCCGCGCTGCCTAGAATCATGGCCAGGACGGCTAGCTCCAAGGTAACAGGGAGTTTTTTGGAAACCCGTTCGTAGACCGGCCTATCGGAGAAGTACGACGTGCCAAAGTCCAGGCGGAGCATGTTCCATATCCAACTCCCGTACTGGACGGCAATCGGCCTATCGGTTCCCAGCTCAGCCCGCTTTGCGGCAAGTGCTTCTTGGGTGTACTCTTGTTCCCCCTCGCTTCCCCCAAGGAGCATGATCGCCGGATCGCCCGGGACAAGACGCAAGACTACGAATACGAACCCAGTAACCAGTATGAACGTGGGAATGAATAGGAGGAGTCTTTTCCCAATGTAACCCTGCACTTCTCTGCTGCCCCACTCACCCCAATCTTCGACGGACTCTCCGCACCCAGGTAGTCTCTCGCCCGCGTTGGCTCCGACACCTCCGCGCTGTCAGTTGCGGTCGTGTTGAATGGCACGGGTGAGTTGTTCTTCGGCTAGCCGACCTTGAAGAGCCTCGCCACGTTGCCGCCCATGACCAGCTTGCGATCCTCCACAGTCATGAAGTCTGTGTGGAGCCTGATGAGGTCAAGGTTCTGCCGATAGGTGCAGGTCCTCATAGTCCAGGGCATGTCAGAGCCCCAGACCATCACACCGGGACCAAAGTTTTCGTAGATGGTCTTGATAATCTGCTCGTGGTACGGATACGGATACTCGAACTCCCTGCCCCAGACCTCCCAGTTCTCGTACGCAAGGACGTACCCCACCTCTAGGTGGAAGCGGCCCGTCTCAAACAATGAGAAGAACTCCCTGGGATTGTCCACGTAGTCCGGGTCACTGGGGTGGCGAACGTTGTTGCCCAGATGGCAGTCGATGACGTTCAATTCCGGATGCTTCCGCAGGACGTTCTCGATGCGCTGGATCTCCTCCATGTACTTAGCCTTGGAGTTGAGACCGGTGTTTATGTAAGCCGGGACCTCTAGGCGCGCCACTTCTATCCACAGAGGGTCGCACCGGGCATCGTCGACGGGCTGGCCTCGCGCCACATGGGTGTGTAGGCCCCTGAATCCGGAGTCTTCGACAGCCTCGGTCAGCTTCCTGATCTCACCCTGGAGGTGCTCGTCAGTCCTCGTGAGATCGTAGTCGATAGCCACTGTGCCCAGGAACCGGTCTGGGTACCGCTCGATGACATCAGCGAGGTAGGACTCTCGGCCATAGTTGCTTTCCATGTAGTCCGCTAGGATTACCGCCTTGTCCACACCGGCGGAGTCCATGTGCGCAAGCATCTGGTCCGGAGTTTGTTCGAGCTTTTCCAGTACCGCCGGACCTCGCTGGAGCCAGCAGCTTTCGCCGTGCTTCGTCCAGTGGTAACGTCCGTACTTCCCGACATGAAATCCGACGTCCTCATCCGGCTCCGGGGCGTACTTGGGATTCACGTGGCTGGTGACCATCCGTCCCCAAAACCTCGGAACCGAGGCCTGATGCCTGCGCGTGAAGGTCGCCGCATCCGCGTAGCCTGCTGCCCCGGCCTGGTCGGGGAAGACGTGAACGTGATTGTCGATGATCATGTCGGACGGTCCGCATCCAAGCGCGGGTCTGGGATCATCTACACGCCGGGTCGCACCAGAGCGTCTCCTGTTTCAAATGGGCATAGATGGTGGCATGCACGTTAAATCCTTGGATACTGTGGTGCACGGGCCAGTGTCTCATCTCCCACAGGATGCCGGGGTAGAAGTTGTCTACGTTCAGTAGTATGTCGGCCGCCTCCTGCACCAGGGCGCGCCTCTTCTGCTCGTCTGTCTCGCGTGCCTGGGCATCATAGAGGTCCTGTATACCTTCGACGACGTAGTATCTCTCCTCGCCGCCGGGCCCCTTCCCCCCTGCCGCATATGTTGCCACAGCGCCGGGTACGTACCGCTTAAGGGCCTCATCAGGGTCCGTCAGAGCAAGGGCAGTCGACTGGACTGCCAATTGAAAGTCTCCGGCGTCATAGGCCTCGAGGCCGGCAGCGCTCTCCATGATCCTGAGGTTGACATCCCAGCCCAAGAACCTCCGAAGCTGATCGGCCACTATCTCAGCCTGCTGCGAGGTCGTGGCGGAGGTCCTTGCAGACAGAGTGACTTCGAGTCTCTCCGGCACGCCGGCCTCATTGAGGAGCGCCTTGGCGGCGGCAATGTCGTCGGGGTGCTTGACGCCTGGCTCCGACTCTCTGAACCCAGGGATCTGGGCCGCCTCGTCATTGGCGTAGCTGTACCACATCTCAGGCGGGAGGGGTGTGCCCAGCAGGTGTATCCCACTGCCGACGATCTCGATGATTGGCTGGCGGTGGATCGCGAGCCCGAGCGCTCGCCTAACCCTCGCGTCATCGAAGGGCTCCTTCGTCGTGTTGATGATCACACCGTACATGAGAGAGGGGCCTCCCCAGTGCACCGTAAGTTCCCCCTCCATGTCTTCTCCAAGCTGTCGCGCCTCTGCTACGTTCAGCTTGGTGACCATACCGTTGCTCATCAGGACCTGACCCGTCTTGAACGCCGCGACCAGGGTGCTGGCGTCCAGAATCGGGAAGTGTTTCATCCCGTCAATGCGGGGGTAGCCTTCCTTGAAGTAGTTCTCGTTCTTGACGAACTCAGCGGAGACGTCTGGGTCAAAGCTTGTAAGCCTAAAGGGTCCCGAACCGTTTAGGTCCTCCCATTCGGCCATGGTCTGTATCTTGCCCTCATCCAGCACCGAGTGTTTGGCCATAATGTTATTGGTAGCTAGCGCAAGTGTGGGTATGAAGGTTGCAGAGAAGAACTTAGTCTGTATCTCTACGGTCTTGTCGTCCACCTCCCTGCAGCATTCTGGCCAGCCGGCATAGGTACGGGTCTTCCGGACATTCCCGGACAATCCGCGACCCGCGAAGACCGCATTGCCTTCATTATCCAACACCGTTTCGTGATCTAGCATGCTGTGCATGCTGAACACCACATCGCCCGCGGTGACGGGCACCCCGTCATGCCACCGGGCGTTCTCGCGCAACTGGAAGGTCCAAGTCGTACCGTCTCCCCCCAGTTCCCATGTCTCCGCCAGGTCTCCCCTGATATCGTCGAGGTCCGGGGTCTCGGGATTCCACTCCACAAGGTTGTTCATCAGCGGATCCAGGGTCATGTCGAGGATGTAGCCGTAACTATGGACCTGCCTCGTTTCCATGGTGAAAGCGGCAGCCATGGGGATGATCCCACCGGCCTGAGGGCCTGCCGGCGGTTCTGGCACCGGGCGAGCTGCGGGCCGAGGTGTCGCGACGGGAGCCGGTGCGGGCGCTGCTGTCGGCGCGGGCGCAGCCGCCGGTGCGGGCGCGGCCGCTGGTCCAGGCTCCGCGGGCGGAACCGGTGCGACAGGCGCGGGCGCCGAGGCGGCTTGGGCCGGCCCGGCCGGCTCGGGCGCTGCGGGAGCCGACGGCTCCTCAGTGGCGCCACAGGCCGTGAACACCATAGCTACAGAACCCAAAATCAGAAACAGCGAGAGTTTGATCCAGCGCATCAACTCGTGCCCCCCTTCTCACCCAGAATGGACTTGAGCCCAACGTAGCCTAGGGCGGCCATCTTGTCAACTTCACCAATTAGCTGGTGCTTTTCCCAGATTAGGAGGCAGTTGGAAGACGGCATTACAACTTCATTGCTTGAGTAAGAAAATAGTACACTTTGAATGTCACGGTTAAGGTCGCCAAACGCGGCCGAACCGGCGGACGAGGTCCCAGTTTAGGTCGGCGGAGAGGCCCGGGCCCGGCGGGATGTGGATTCTTCCGTTCTCGATGGCCTCCAGTGGCTCAACGAGTTCGGCGCGCCAGTCGATTTCGTAGACCGCGTGCTCGAGCGGCATCGCGCCTCGGACGGCAGCGGTGGCATGGGCGCTCGCGAGCAGCGAGATAGGACCAGACGGACTGTGCATCGAGAAGCCTTTGCCTTTGGAGACCGCCGACCGACCCGCCGTCACGGCCTCGACAGCACCGCCACAGTGCTTCACGTCGGGCATGATCACGGACACCGCGCCAGAGTCGAGCAGGTCATCGAAGAACTCGACTCCGTATCCCGCCTCACCTCCAGCCACTGGTATGGGTGCCCATCGGGCGATCTCGATCAGGTCGTGGGCGTCGGATGTCGGCTGGACCGGCTCCTCGAACCAGCCGACGTTCAGCTTGGCGAGCTCTTCGACGATCAACGGGGCCGTGTCCCGCTCGAAACGGCTGTGGCAGTCCACGAGCAGCGTCGGGTCTGGACCGATCGCCTCACGAACAGCACGGACCCTGGCCAGACCCATCTCAGCATCGTCCAAGATTCTGTCCGGAGCTGAAGGGGGCCGAACCTCGTCGAATGGCGCGCACTTGAACACCTCGAATCCCGCGCGTGCGGCCTGGTCGGCGACACGCGCGAAGTCTGCAGGAGTCCGATCCGTGGCGAAGAGTGACCGGTTGATGTTCGCGTAGAGCTGAACGCTGTCGGTCGGGGGAGCGCCGAGATACGTCGAGAGACTCTCGCCCGACCTGAGCGCGGTGAGTTGGGCGACGGCGCTCCTCAAGGCGCTGACCGCGGTCGCCGAAACACGATCAGACCTCAGGTCGGCGGGTGTCAGTCCGAGGAAACGTTCGATTCGAGACTCGTCGGTTAGTTCCTCCGATTCAAGCCTGGCCGCCATGAGTGAGAGCGCGTTCGCGACCTTCCGTGAGCTATCACCGTGAGTTATCGCGACCGTCGTTGAGATGCCGTCGTCGTCTGAAACCACGGCGAACACCCAGGTCGAGTTTGCCGTGACCGTAACGGATGCAAACCGCTCCAATACCAGCTTCAACCGTCTCTGACTCCTTAGCCTGATCCTTGCAGGTCGGCTAACAGCCTGAGCGTGCGTTCCTGGGTCGCGTCGGGATCGTCCCCAGCCGGAACCGGAGTGGCGAGGAGCTCCGAGGCACCCCAGTCAAAGACCGTCCGAATCCGATCCGCAACTGCGTCCTCGTCTCCCGCAATCAGAACCTCGTCGAGCATCTCGTTGGTCCAGCCGGACTCAGGTGTGTTGGCATAGCCGGCTTCCGCGAACATGTTCGCGTAGAACGGGTTGGCTGGGAAGTATCCGAGTCGCGCTCGCACGCCGTTTCTGGCGGCGTCGAGGTCCTCCGTAACGCACACTGGAGCGTGCGCGATCAGCGGGGGAACGGTGCGACCGGCCGTCTCTGCCCCGCGAGTCATCGCGGGCACGGCTTCGTCCCTGAGAAAGAAGTGGGGGCAGACCCAGCTTATGGCGCCGTCAGCCAACTCGCCGCAGGTCTCGAAGGCGCCAGGGCGGAGCGCTGACGCCATGATCGGCACGTCGATTGGTGCAGGAATAGAGCTGTTCGCGGTGTACCAACGGCCTTCGAACTCGACTGCGCCAGTGTGCATCAGAGCGCGGAGTATCTGCAGGTACTCGCGGAGATGGCCGATCGGGGCCCGGAAGTCGGCTCCGAACGTGCTGATCATCGACGCTCGGTGACTCGGTCCGACACCCAGCCTGAATCGTCCTGGTGCGAGGTTGTCAATGACCTGTACCTGTTGGGCGAGTGTGACAGGATGTCGAGACCAGGTCTGGACGATCGAGGTGCCCAGCAGAATCCGGTCTGTGGTCGCAGCGGCCGCGGCGAGTATCGCGATCGCCTCTCCTCCTCCGCCTCCAGACGTGAACCACGCGGCGCCGACTCCGATCTCCTCCAGATGCGAGATCTGCTCAAGAGCGTCACTTGCGTTGGGTGCTGAAACCGAGACTCCGATGGTGTGTTCGTCGCTCATGTCTACCTCCGAGATGCGTGCTGTGCGGCTATGGGCGTCGGGAGTATATCACGGGCATCGCTCGCTTCCGGGCAAGGCGGCCGATGCTGACAAGGCCATAGGGTGGTGATACACTTCACAAGAGCCTGAAAGGGGTTCGTCGCACGTATGGATAGCCTGATTGAGCATGAGGTCCCGGACGTAACGCTACCGACGATGGTCGTGGCATTTGGGGGTTGGCCGGACGCGGCGGAAGCGGCGACACGGGCGATCCGCTACCTGGTGCGGACGCTACCCGCGAGGAAGTTCGCGGAGATCGATCCGGAAGAGTTCTACGATTTCACGGTTACGCGTCCTCACACGAGGATCAACCGGCGTGGACAGAGGATGATCCGCTGGCCGCGAAACGAGTTCCACTACTACGTCGACGAGGTCGAGAGCAGGAACCTGCTTCTATTCGTCGGGACTGAGCCCAACCTAAGGTGGCGGGCCTACTCGAACATGATCGCGGAGGTGTCGATCAGGCATCAGGTCAAGCTCGTCGTCTCGCTGGGCGCGCTTCTCGACGCAGTGCCGCACACGCGCGAGCCGCGAGTTACGGGTAGAGCCAGCTCTACCACCCTGACCGGCAAAGTGAAATGGCTTGGAATCGAGAACTCTGGGTATCAGGGGCCAACGGGTATCCACACCGCATTCACCGACGCCTGCAACAAGCACGGGTTCGAGCACGCAAGCATCTGGGGGCACTGTCCGCACTATGTCCAGACTTCACCCAATCCGAAGGTCAGCCACGCCCTTCTTTCAAAGCTGAAGAACCTGGTGGACTTCGATGCGGACCTGCGTGAGCTCGAGCTCGCGGGTGACGCGTTCGAAGAGGATGTCACCAACGCGATCGCGAAGCAGGCCGACGTTAGCTCCTACGTAACCAAGCTGGAGAGACGTCACGATGCTTCTCACCCGCGGGTGGAGGAGGAGATCCCCGATCCAGATACGATGGTTCGGGAGCTCGAAGCATTTCTCCGTAGCCAGCAGCGATCGACCGACTCGCCGACGGACAACTGAGCGCCGGGTGACGCGACTCGGGCACACGTCCAGATGACTGCCGGACTCAGCGACTGTTTCGTCGAGGTCGACGGCAACCCCTTCCACTACAGGGATTGGGGCGGTGGTGGCGACTCGATCGTCCTGATTCATGGCCTCGCGTCGACCTGCAGGATCTGGGACTTTGTAGCGCCGATTCTCAGTCGGGAGTTCCGCGTCCTCGCCCTCGACCAGCGTGGCCATGGAGAGTCATTCAAGCCGGACTGTGGATACGACTTCGAGACCATGGTTGCGGACCTGTCAGGATTCATCGAACTGCTGGGCCTCACGAGACCCCTGATAGTCGGTCACTCTTGGGGCGGCGACGTCGCCCTCGAGCTCGCGGTGGCTCACCCCGAGTTGGCCAGGGGGCTGTGCTTCGTCGACGGGGGCACGATCGAGATCTCCACCCGACCAGGCTGGACCGTCGAGGACGCGAAGCGCGAGATGGCTCCACCGTTGTGGCAAGGCGTTACGGTCGAATCGTTCAGGGCCAGAGTTCGATCACGTAGCATCGCGGTCGATCATCCGGAGGTGGAAGGGATCGTCTTGGCCAATTTCCGAGTTCTCGAGGACGGGACGATCACATCGAGACTCAGCCGCGAGAACCACCTGAGGATCGTCGAGGCGCTGTGGGACCACCGGCCATCGGAGCTCTATCCACGCGTGCGTTGCCCGGTGCTTCTGATGCCGGCCCGGCAGCAGGGCGATACATCGCCACAGGCTCGCCGCTGGCGCAGAGAGGAGTCGATCGCGCAGGCGGAGTCGCTACTGCCAACAGCGAAGACGGTCTGGATGGAGGACAGCATCCACGACGTGCCAATCCAGCGTCCGGAGCTCGTCGCGTCCACGATTGCGGAGCTGGTTCGTCACGGATTCTTCAGGTAGACGTACGGCGGCTCTGCTGCACTCCACTTCTCACCTGGGTCCCGGCCTGTGCCGGGACGACGGACCCGCGATGCCTCGGAGGTGCGGGCGTCCCAAAGGGGTCTGATCGCTACAGCAACGGTATCATTTCGGCAGCGGATGCTTGGGCGTGCCCGTTCCGGAGAACATTTGGAACAGGGGCCGCGGTCCCGGCGGACGGCCCTCCCGGGCCCGTCGAAGCACCGTCTGCAACCGGTTCCAAGGTCTTCGCCCCATCGCTCCGGGCGACACCCGTGCCCACGAGGGTCACGCTAACTGAACGCTTCATGCTCTTGTCCTGAACAACCCCGAAGATCACGTTCGCGTCTGAACTGGCAGCGGACCCGATGAAGTCCGCGACCTCATGAACCTGCCCCAGTGTGAGATCTGGTCCACCTCGCACGTTGAAGAGGACACCCGTAGCCCCTTCGAGGGGCACGTCGAACAGGGGGTTTTCAAGAGCTGAGCGGGCGGCATCGATCGCGGCGTCCCTTCCCTCACCGCGTCCGACGGCCATGAAGGCCGCTCCTCCATTCGCCATGACGGCCTTGACGTCTGCGAAGTCGACGTTGATGAGGCCCTCCACCGTGACGATGTCCGAGATTCCCTGAACGCCGTGGTGAAGAACTCGATCCGCTAGATTAAACGCCCTGTCAAGCTCGACGCGGGCGTCGAGGGCCGGAAGCAACCTGTCGTTTTCCACGACGATGAGGGTGTCAACCTTCTGCCGGAGTTGCAGGAGTCCGGCTTCCGCGACCAGCCGGCGTTTAGGTCCTTCGAAGCCAAACGGCAGGGTCACGACGCCGACGGTCAACGCTCCCCGCTTTCTGGCGAGGTCGGCAACCAGTGCCGCGGCGCCGGTGCCCGTGCCTCCGCCGAGTCCGGCTGCGACGAACACCATGTCCGCGTCTTCCAGGAGCGAGGAGACCTGCCCGCGACTCTCTCGCATCGCGCGCCGCCCCACGTCCGGCTGACCGCCGGAGCCCATTCCGTTGGTCGTATCCGGTCCGATTGCAAAGGTCGGGACACCCTTGATTCCCCGGAGCGCCTGCGTATCTGTGTTGAGTACGAGGTAGTTGACGTTTCGGAGCCCGCTCCTCACCATCCGCCGTACGGCGTTGCCTCCCCCACCCCCAACTCCCACGACGTGGATGTTCACGTCCATGCCAGAATCGGTCCGAATCTGGGGCTCCGATTCGCGCAACTTGCTTAACAGGTTGAAGATCATGGGAGTCCTCCTCCGTGAATTCAGGCCGCGAGCGGGAAGGTGAGGAAGTGGTAGGGTATGTGCCATGTGCCGGCAGGTCCCATGTCAACCACTGCCTGACGAACGCGGGTCTCCACTACCTTTCCCTTCAGACCGAAGCGTGGGCCGCCCACGATCCGGCCTTGGTACTCGACGATCTGGCCCGGAAAGAGGCCGTTCGAATCCCTCACGCGGCGCACGGTGATTCGCCGCGGCATCCCCGGCATCGGTATCTGGGGCTCAGCAATAGCCTGCGTCGTTTGTGACATGGCTGCACCTCCGTCAATCCTGCCTGACCAACCGTATAAGAACAGTTTAGAACAGAACGGCCGTTCGCGTCAAGCGGTGGTCTGACGTCTGCCCAAAAAGAGGGTGTCTCATTAGTGCTTGAATCCCCGAATGCTCGCCCTTCGACAGGCTCAGGGCGAACGGTTCCAAAGCGAAGATTCGTTCGTGGAGAGCTCGTCGAACCACGGTTGGCGACCAATATCGAGTTGTAAGACAGGCCCAAGACGAGACGGCCCTACAGGTCACGGGTTAGCCTTTAACGGGGTGGGTCTGTCACCTACAATGGTGTGATCAGCGAGGAGACCGAAGCCAACAGGATGTCGACCGACACAGTTCCCCTCCACCCTACAATCGACCGCAGCCTAGAGCTCGAACGAATCCTCGAAGAGCGCGTGATGGTACTCGACGGGTCGTGGGGCGTAACGCTGCAGTCTGTCGGGCTTGAGGAAGCGAACTATCGAGGAGTACCCTTCGCGGACCATCCAAGGGACCTGCGGGGCTGCATCGACGTCCTCGTACTGACCCAGCCGGACCTGATCCGCCGGACGCAGCGGGCAGTACTTAGAGGCCGGGGCGGACATCCTGACGACGAACTCGTTCACAGCGACGCGGTTCGGTCTGTCGGAGTTCGGACTGGAAGACCGCGTCCACGAAATCAACATGGAAGTCTGCGCGCCTTGCGAGAGTGACCGCGGATGAGTTCTCGGAACAGACTCCAGACAAGCCCAGGTTCGTCGCGGGAAGTATCGGCCCCACGAACAAGACCCTGTCGATCTCCCCGGACGTCGACGATCCCGGCTATCGCGACGTCACTTTTGACGATCTGGTCGAGGCGTACAGCGGAGGCGGTGACGGGGCTGCTCGACGGTGGGGTGGACATCCTCCTCGTAGAAACGATCTTCGACACGCTGAACGCCAAGGCGGCGCTGTACGCCATTGAAGCGGTCTTCGAGGAGCGGGGTGGGCGTGTCCCGATTATGGCGTCCTTTACCGCGGTGGACCTCAGTGGCCGTAACCTGTCAGGACAGACGGCCGAGGCTTTCTACGCGTCGGTGTCGCAGGTTCCGTTGCTGAGCGTGGGGATCAACTGCTCCCTCGGCAGTGACGAGATGCGTCCCTTCCTTGCCTCCCTCTCCGGCGCCTCTTCGCACTTCGTCTCATGCTACCCAAACGCCGGCCTGCCGAACGAGTTTGGCGAGTACGACGAGACCGCAGCCCACATGTCGTCCAACCTCGGAGAGTTTGCAGAGAGCGGGTTTACCAATATCGTCGGGAGCTGCTGCGGATCGACGCCTGAGCACACGCGCGCGATCGCCGCTGCCGTCGCCGGTGTCAGGCCGAGGCCTCGCCCAGAGTCCAATTCCAACACGCTGTTGAGTGGAATCGACGCGCTCGAAATCAGGGAGGACGCGAACTTCGTCAACGTTGGTGAGCGCGCGAACGTCACCGGATCAGCCCGATTCAGACGACTGATCCGGCGTGACCGGTACGAAGAGGCAGTTGCGATCGCGAGGCAGCAGGTCGAGGACGGCGCGCAGATCCTGGACGTGAACATGGACGCAGGGATGCTCGACTCGCAGGCCGCGATGGAGCGGTATCTGAAGCTGCTGGCATCGGAGCCGGATATCTCCCGTGTGCCCGTGATGATCGACAGCTCCAGGTTCAGCGTCATCGAGGCCGGGCTCAGGTGTCTACAAGGTAAGGGAATCGTCAACTCGATATCGCTCAAAGAGGGTGAGGGGGAGTTCATCCGCCAGGCTCGGATTGTCAGGAGATACGGTGCGGCGGTCATCGTCATGTCCTTTGACGAGGCCGGTCAGGCGGACACGGTTGAGCGCAAGGTGTCGATCTGCGACCGGTCGTATCGCATCCTCACGGAGACAGTCGGTTTCGCTCCGCAGGACATAATATTCGACCCGAACATCTTTGCGATCGGCACGGGTATCGAGGAGCATAGTGACTATGCGTTGGCGTTCATAGAGGCCGCGAGGAAGCTGAAGCGCCAGTTTCCACTGTGCCACGTCAGCGGCGGTGTGAGCAACGTTTCATTCTCGTTCCGAGGCAACGACGGGGTGCGAGAGGCAATGCACTCGGTGTTCCTGTTTCACGCCGTTCGCGCCGGCATGGACATGGGCATCGTCAACGCCGGGCAGCTCGGTGTCTATGAACAGATCGAGCCGGGCCTGCGCGACGCAGTGGAGGACGTCGTGCTCAACCGGAGGCCCGACGCGACGGAAAGGCTCCTCGAGATCGCGAGCACAGTCACCGGGACCGAAAGGACGCGTGAAGAGGACGACGCCTGGCGAGGGCTGCCGGTCGACGAACGACTGTCGCACGCGCTGGTCAATGGCATCGACTCTTACATCGAGTCCGACGTCGAAGAGGCCCGAGTCGCATCAGATCGGGCGCTGCAGGTGATCGAGGGCCCACTGATGAACGGGATGAACGTCGTAGGGGACCTATTCGGTTCAGGCCGGATGTTCCTCCCGCAGGTCGTCAAGAGCGCACGCGTCATGAAGAAAGCGGTCTCCCAGCTCGAGCCGTACATCGAGGCCGAGCAGGACGAGGGCGGCGTACTCCGGTCCAACGGAAAGGTCGTGATGGCGACCGTGAAGGGCGACGTCCACGACATCGGCAAGAACATCGTCGGCGTGGTGCTGAGATGCAACAACTACGAGGTTATCGACCTGGGAGTGATGGCGCCATTTCACGAGATCCTGGACGCTGCCCAGAGGGAGCAAGCGGACGTCATCGGACTCAGCGGGCTGATTACGCCGTCGCTGGACGAGATGGTGACCGTGGCGCGGGAGATGAGCCGACAGGGGATGGAGATCCCGTTGCTGATCGGTGGCGCGACAACATCGGTGGCGCACACGGCGGTGAGGATCGAGCCGGAATATGAGCACGGCGTGATCCACGTTCGAGACGCATCGCGGGCGGTCACCACGATGGGCGATCTGACAACGGAGGAGCACCGCCGACGCACGATCGGCGACACCCGGGAACGATACGCTGAGGTCCGGGCCGAGCGTGTCGCGAGGAGCGGCCGCTCGCAGCTCCTGTCGATCGACGAGGCCCGCAATCGACGCGAGGCCTTCGATTGGGGGGCGACGATGCCGGCGGGACCGAGCTTCACGGGGGTCCGCCTCTTCGACGACTATCCATTGGAAGACGTCATCGCCCGGATTAGCTGGACGCCGTTCTTCCTGGCGTGGGAGCTTCGCGGAACGTACCCAGCGATCCTCGACCACCCCGTCTATGGCCGTGAAGCGACGACACTGTTCAGGGACGCGCAGAGCTTGCTCCGAAAGATGCTAGATCAGCATGCGTTGACGGCCCGCGCTGTCATCGGCTTCTGGCCCGCCAACTCCGTCGGCGACGACGTGCTCGTATACAAACATCACCCTCACCTCAATCCCTTCGGCAGGCTCAGGACAGGCTCTCTCCCGTCAAGGGAGATGAAGGGCGGCACTGGAGCGGGGTCGGGGGAGGGCCCGGCCATCCCGATTGCTACGCTTCACTTCCTGCGGCAGCAGACCGACAAGTCGCGGGCCCGGTCGCGCTTGGCGAAAGAGAACTTCTGCCTTGCGGACTTTGTCGCGCCCCGGAACTCGGGGCTGAATGACTACGTCGGAGGGTTCGTCGTAACCGCGGGGATCGGTGCGGACGAGTATGCGGCGGCGTTGGAAGCCGCGCACGACGACTACGGATCGATCATGGCAAAGGCTCTCGCCGATCGGCTTGTGGAGGCGCTTGCAGAGCGAATGCACGAGCGCGTCCGCAAAGAGTTCTGGGGCTACGTGCCCGACGAGGACCTGAGCAACGATCTCCTGATCAAGGAAGCCTACGACGGCATCAGGCCCGCGCCCGGCTATCCAGCTTGCCCCGACCACACGGAAAAGGAGACTCTATGGCGTCTGCTGGACGCCGAGCGAAACATCGGCGCCCGTCTGACTGAGAACTTCGCGATGTGGCCTGCGGCGACGGTTTCCGGATGGTACTTCGCGCATCCGAGTTCGCACTACTTCGGCGTAGGGCGGATCGGCCGAGACCAGGTCGAGGACTACGCCGGGCGCAAAGGGATCAGCGTCGAAGAGGCGGAACGCTGGCTAGGGCCCGAACCTGGGCTACGAAAGAAATGCCCACACGTCGTGTACTTAGGGTCCTTACTCGGTTGTCGCACCTTACGTGGTCGTTAGCCTGGAATCCAGACTACTGACGAGATCTCGCTAAATTCTCGCCAGAGCTTGGTCCAGGAATCTCCCCCGTCGCCGCTGCGGTACAGGTAACCGTAGCGGCTCCCGGCAAAGACCACGTTTGGATCGACTGGCTGGATGTTCACCATCCAAATGGCCGAGTTGGGCTCCACAGGCAGGGGCAGGCGCTCCCATGTGAGGCCCGTGTCCTTGGACCGCATCACCGCGCCGGTGCGCCCTGGATTAGCGTCGCCGATCGTGATGAAGATGACGTTTGGGCTGCCCGGCTGTACCGCAATGCCCCGGACGAAAGTCAATGGGAAAACTTCGCTGACGCCTAGGCTGTTCCATTTCGCGCCGTCGTCGGTGCTGGTGTAGACGTCGTTGTTGGTCACGACAAATACCGTTTTAGGGGGACCACCCGCCACCCCCACATTGTGCACGTCGGGCACCACATTGTGCTCGTCGGGAGGGCGTATGGACCCGTTCCCGTCAGTAGTCGTCCAGGTGTCGCCGCCGTCACGGCTGTACCGAACTCCGTCGACCTCCAAGCCCACCCAGATGTTCCCCCGATCCACTGGATCGACGGCGATTCCGGTCACTCGGGGAATTCCGAAGTTGCGGTCTTCTTCAGACGCTTCCATCGGTCGCTTCTCCCAGGTCAAACCACGGTCGCTGGAACGGAAAAACCCGGCGGGAGTCGGGATGCCAGTGCCGGCATACATGATCCGGGGATCCGCGGGATCGACTGCAAGCGCCCAAACGTGGTAGCCGCTCAGGGCCGAGTCTACCATCCGCCAGGTTCCCCCGGCGTCGTCGCTACGATAGACACCTCTGTCGGTGCCAGCGAGAACAACCTCTGGTCGGTCACGGTCGCTGACTAGAGCTCGCACGAGGGCGTCGGTATGGAGTCCCTCCGGGTAACCCATCCGCTTCCAGGTGTTGCCACTATCGGCACTCCGCAACACACCCTCGCCCACGGTCCCTACCAGGATGGTCGTATTGTCTGCCATAGCGCTATCCTCCCTTGATACACGAGTCTTGTCCGATTCTTGCCCAGCCTATTCCCCTGTAGGTCCGCTCACAACAGCCGAACACCTTACTCAACGGCTCAATTTAGCTGGCGGAGTCGTGGGTCTAGGGTATCCCTCAGCCAGTCACCGAACTGGTTCAGCGACATCACGGTGAGCATGATAGCTATTCCCGGGATCGTCGCAATCCACCAGGCATCCACCAGTCGGTCCCGGCCATCGGCGACGAGGGAGCCCCACGCCGGTGTAGGCGGAGGGACTCCCGCGCCCAGGAAGCTCAAGGTGGCCTCCACGAGGATAACGATCCCCACTTGCAGCGTAGCGACCACGATCAGGGTATTGATGGTCCCCGGGAAAAGGTGTAAGAACATGATTCGCAACGTGGAAGCCCCGGACACTCGAGCCATGGCAACGTAGTCCATTGTTTTGATCTGCAGCACTTCTCCTCGCATCATTCGTGCGAAGCGAGGCCATATCCACAGCGACAGGATTGCCACAATCATCTCCAGGGACTGGCCCACCACTACTACCGCGACCAGGGTCACCAGAATAAGGGGCAGCGACAATATGACATCCACCAGGCGCATTATCAGCTCATCTAACCAGCCACCGTACCAGCCAGACACCAGGCCCAGAGCGACGCCTAGGGTGCCCCCGACCCCCAGAGTCACCAAGGCAATTATCAGAGAGATGCGGGCGCCATGGACGACTCGACTTAGAAGATCGCGGCCGAGATGATCTGTGCCCAGGAGAAACTTCGTGGTACCCGCCTCCCTGATCACTACATCCAACCGATCGCCCAGAGACACATCTCCATTTGTGGTCCTAGCCTCCTCGAGGGCAATCTGTCGGTAACCCTGTCCTAGCTCCACTTCCTCCACTACCAGCTTTTCGATAGTCGTCTCCCCTCCCCAAAAGGGCGGTAGAACTCTATCTGATAGGTCCCCATTTATTGGGTCGTGGGGCGCTATCCAATCGGCCGTGATCCCGGTAACCGCGATAAGTAACAGCACCAGTACCGGTATAATCGGCCAACGCCGCAGGTTGCGTAGCGTTCTAGCCATAGAGCCAACCGGCTGTACGGCAAAATGGATCCCATTAGTACCGTCCGGCGCCATCGGCTGCTAGTCCATTCCTCTAGGCAAATCGGATCCTGGGATCAATGTAGGAGTAAAGTAGGTCCACGAACAAAGCGGCTGCCACGTACAGTAACGTGTAGACGATGACTACCCCCTGGAGCACCGGGTAGTCCGATGACAGCGTTGATGTAACCGCCAACCGACCGAGGCCGGGCCAAGCGAAGACTAACTCGGTGGTCAAGGAGCCAGTCACCAAATTTCCCAGGCTGACGCCAGCGAATGTCAGCGGCGGGATCAAGGCGTTCTGCAGGGCGTGTTTCCAGATGACAACCGTTCCGGACACACCTTTAGCCCGGGCCAGCCTGACATACTCCGTGTCCAGCGCATCCAGCATGGCCGAGCGGACGAGCCTCATGTTGACCGCTATGAAGAACCAACCTAGGGTGATGGTTGGAAGGATTCGGCTCGTCCAGTCTTCCCGGCCGGAAGGAGGTACCCACTCCAGCCTCACGGCAAAGAAGAATATGAGCATGATGCCCAACCAGAATCCGGGGGCTGACTGCCCGATCAGGGCCACTGTTTTGCCCATCTGGTCCAGGATTCCGCCACGTTTCACCGCGCCCAGAATGCCCAAGGGTACTCCGAGCAGCGCTGAGAAGATGAAAGCAGATATCCCAAGCTCCAGTGTGGCGAGAAAGCGCTCTCCTATGACATCCCTGGCGGGCCGGCTTTCCACGATGGACTTGCCGAAGTCGCCCGTCACCAAGTCTCTGAGGAATATCCCGTACTGCTGGTAGTAGGGCTTGTCCAGCCCCAGTTCCTTCCCCAGCTCCGCCCACTGGTCTATCGGACCGCTGGACTGATCGCTTAGTAACAAGGTCCTGGGGTCCCCGGCCGCCCGGGCCATGCTGAAGACTATGAGTGACACGGCCAGGACGGTAACCACGGTCAGCATCAGCCGCCGTACCACGTACCTCCGCATACCGCGTCACCACAATCTTCAGGCTCTTCTTGACAATCCCAGCTTGGCGCGGACTCTACTCGCGGGGTTTCGCCCATTCGAAGGCGCTTAGCCGCCGTGGGTCCCCAGTCTCCAGATGTTCCGCCCAGCCATCCACTTTGGGGCCCAGCGGGTAGGTGGTGTTGGTGCTGTACAACCCGATGTTCAGGGCGTTATCCCATACCCAACCACCCAGCTCCGTCACGAGCCTCCAACGCTCGTCGGGGTCGAACGTCTCAGCGGCTGACTTTAGCCGCGGAGTAAGGTAGGGATGGTCGACACCGGAGCTCCAGTTCCCTTCTGGGTTATACATGTCGCCCCATAGGAGTATGGGCTCCACCTGGGGTCCGCCGGCGTGGCAGATCACACCCTGATTCGTGCGGGCAAACTGCCCCTCGAGGAGAGTCCCGAAAGGAATCCTCTGGATGCGGGCGGTGATGCCAATGTCCGCCCACATGTCAGCTACGGCCTCGCAGGCCTCTACCTCGGCGGGAGCGCCACGGATCGCGGGCGTGATTTCCACCTCGAAGCCATCCTCGTGACCCGCCTCTTTGAGGAGCTGCTTGGCTCGCTCGACGTCGTAGTCTCGCCTCCATTGAGGCAGCTGCCGGTCCTCAAACCCCATCCAGCCCCACATTGAAAGGTGCGCTCCCTCACCCCCGAGGAGCTCCTCTATGATCTTATCTCTGTCTATGGATATCGCCATGGCCACGCGCACTTTGCGGGCCGCATCCCACTCGGGAGAGGCGGGATCTGGGTCGCTGGATATGTATGGAGCATCAGGATCCCATCCGGGCCTCTCATCGGGGGTGCCGACGCCCACGTACCACGAGCCATATATGCCCAGGTATGACTGAGCGGCGCCGGCCTGGCTCATAAATTTGGTGCCGGTTGTCTCAGCCAAAGAAGCCAGGTTGTCTGGAGCTGCCGCAAACGTATCTATCTTCCCCACCTGAAAGTTTGCTATCCGGGTGGATTCCTCGGGTATTTCGAGGAAAGTCAACTCGGCGAAATCAGGTGTTTTGCGGTGATGGTCCATCACTGCCTTGAACTTCCAGAATTCGCCGGTGCGGTTCTCCACCATTTCCCAGGGCCCGGTCCCGACGACTTGCGTGTTGGCTGCCTCCGGTCCTACGGTTGCGATCAGCTCTTCCGCCTGCTTCTTGCTGACAACCCACGCTCCGACTGCCCCAGGAGTGGTCACAAAATTGAGCACGTCCCACTGGGGTGTGCCGGTGTTCACCTCGAGAGTGTAGTCATCCAAGGCCTTGAAATGACCCTCAGGATTCTTAAATATCCTGGTGATCTGGGCGGTCGTGGGGAAGGCTGAGCCCTCGGCCGTAAACTCCGGAATGGACCAGAGGACGTCCGCAGCGGTCATCTCTCCCAGGTCTCCGTGGAATTGAACCCCTTTCTTAAGGTTGAAGGTCCACGTCAAGTTATCGGGGCCGATAGACCAATCCTCGACCAGCCTGGGGAAGTAGTCTTTGTTGACGTCACGGCCGAACAGTCCCTCAAAGGCAACTGTGTTCGCATGCGCGTACGCGGGATTCTTGGCCAGGCCCGGATATCCCTGATAGGCCCCGAACTCCTTGAATGCGATGTTGAGGCTCCCCGGGGGTTGAACTCCTGCCGGAGGGGGCGCTGCTGTGGGCGCCGGGGCCGCTGTGGGCGCCGGGGCCGGGGCTGCCGGGGCCACCGTGGGCGCTGGGGCTGGGGCCGGGGCCGGGGCCGCCGTGGGTGCCGGGGCCGGAGCCTCCGGGGTCGCCGGGGCCGGCTCGTCTCCGCCGCAGGCAACGGCCGCCAGCGACACTGCCATGGTCAATGCGACGAGTACGAGACCGACTCTCATTTCATCTCTCCCTATTTCGTCATCTCGTCTCAGATTCTGAAATGCAACACTTCAACGCTTCAGGATGGCCGCGATTCTATTGAAGGGCGGAGCGCTTGTCAAAGAGTGTCGTCGGAGGGAAGCGCAACGGTAGGTGTAAGGACAATCTAGTCTTCCAGCCGAACCTAGTAGGCGATGTCCAGTGTAGGGTTCACGACTGTGCGGTCGCCAAATAGCCGCGGTCGGCGAGCGCAGACCCGCTCTCTTAGACTGGTCGTTGGTCCCAGCGCCCCGCTTCCACCGTAGTGAGAAAGTCCAGGACTGTGCGGTTGAACAGGTCCGGCTCCTCGAGATTGATGGTGTGGCCGCTCTGGGGGAACACCGCCAACCCGCATCTGGGGATGTGCCGTTTCATGAACACGGCAGGCTCTATGCAAGGCTCGTCCTCGTCGCCGATCATCACCAGAGCCGGCACGTCAAGCCCGCGCAACTTCTCCTCCAGGTCGTAAACCGTTGGCCGCTTCATCTGGACGCCCCGAAGGGTCAGCGCCGCACCCAGCGCCGAGTGTCCTCCATATGCCTGCCGGAACTCCTCGAAGCCTCTGGGGTCCTTACGCTTGAACTGCGGCGAAGAATAACAGTCGGCCACCGGCTCCATTCCTTCGGAGAGCAGACGATCGCTTCGCTCCTGGGTTTCTCGTAGGAACCGGTCTCGGTTAGTCGTTCCGGACCCCGCCGAAGAGATGATCAGCGCCCGGCACATCTCCGGTTGGGCAATGCCGAAGCTCAACGCCAGAGCCCCGCCCATGGACAAGCCACCGATATACGCCTGCTGGATGTTCAGGTGCCGAAGCAGTCCGTAGAGGTCACCCACCGCCTGGTCCTGGGAGTAGACCTCGGGGTCGGTGGGTACCTGGGACGGGAGATACCCCCGGGCGCTGTAGGTGATCACCTTGTACCTTCGAGAAAAGAACCGCACTTGGGGCTCCCAGCTCCGGTAGTCGCCTGCATACGTGTGGCCCAATACTAACGGAAATCCATTGCCTGTGACCTCGTAGTAGATGCTCACGCCGCTGGAAGAGAATTTGGGCATTTTGTTCTCCTGACCAAATAGTTCCCATTTGGCCGATCCCAATCTAGTCCAATAGAACGCTACCCTCTTCGGTCGCAAGTTAGGCGCTAAGCTGCTCCGCGAACCAGTCCATCATCAAGGGCCACGACTTGTAGCGAATGTTGATGCACAGGTGATCGCCTTCCTCATACGTGACAAGCTTCCCAGTGGCGGCCGCGTCGGCAGCCTTACGCGCTTCGTCCTCTTCCACAGAGTCGCCCTGTACGCCATGTATGATGAGATATGGGCAGGTTAGCTTATCTAGAACCCCGTCCAATGTGAACTGACTGGCCAACTCTTTCCCCTCGTCGTTTGAAACCTGTCCGAAGAGAAATCGATAAGTGATCCGGTTCGCTTCGCCCATAGTATCCCAGTCGGCGAGGTCGTACCGTACTGGCATCGAAACGCATGCCCTCACTCGTTTGTCTATGGCGGCTGCTCGGGGAGCATAATGCCCTCCAAAGGCCCAGCCGTACATTCCAACACGACTTGCGTCAACCTCCTCGCGGCTCTCCAAATAGTCCAATACGGCGATGGCCGCTCTTTCGTTGTCTGATCGCAGCTTGAGCTTCTCCCACACTTCCCCTTGCCCGGGACCATCGTAGCTCACCGTAGCCATTCCTCGGGCCAAGAACTCATTTTCCAGAGTTTGGAACTCCTCTTTCCGTGAGTCCATCCCCGCGATGTTGATGATGCAAGGAGGCTTGGACACGCCAGGCGGAACCCGAAGATACCCAACTAGCTCAGTGCCATCGAAGGGGATGTTGATCCGCTCGGCTGGTGGCTGGAGGTGGGGAGCTGCCTTGCGATAGCACTCCCAGGCCTTTCGATCGACTTGCCATTTTTGTTCCATATCGTTATAGAACTTGAACCCGGCGAAGTGATAGTAGACGGCGGCGCGGCCAAGGGCTTGTCCCGCTGTCGCAAAGCGCCCTTGGTCTAGGGCTTCCTCTCCTAGTTGTTCATGGATTTCCGCTTTTGCAGCCCATTCTCGGCACCAGGAGTCCCAAGTGTCTATTCGCGTCCACAGGTCGCGCAGGTCCCAGTTCTCCACTCCAGAGGTAAGAAATCGTGGTACCCAATGCGTGCGCAACGGGATTTGGGCGGTCGTTGTGTCAACTCTATCCTGTAACATGATGCCTCCTAAAACAGCCTTTTGTGGAATTACTTGATCGTCGGCGGACTACTCACTAGCACGAACTCACTACTATTGGTTGGAGCCCATTGGTGGGGACCGTTCATCGGCCTTGAAACAAGCTACCCAATGTCCTTCGTCGACCAATCTTAGTACCGGCTGCTCCACAGGGCAGATCGACTGGTCGAAGAGGGGACACCGTGTGTGGAACCGACACCCGGATGGAGGGTTGACGGCGCTGGGAACCTCGCCTGCAATTATGTTGCCATGGAATGGAGCGGCAGGATCTGGCCGGGGTATCGCTGCCAGGAGTCCCTGAGTGTACGGATGGGCAGGATCGGCGAAAATCTGCTCTGTTGGTGCAAGCTCCACGAGGTGGCCAAGGTACATTACGCCAACCATTTGGCTTACGTGCTCTACGCTCTCCAAATCATGCGAGATATAGAAGTAGGCAAGCCGGAACCGCTCTTGCAGATCCCGCAGTAGGTTCAGAATCTGGGCCCGGATGGACACATCAAGCGCCGAAACCGGTTCGTCCAACACTATCAGGTCAGGGTTCAGAGCCAAGGCGCGCGCAATGGCGATCCGTTGTCTTTGGCCACCGCTGAACTGATGAGGATAATTCGCCAGATTTGCTCGGGACAGACCGACCATCTCGAGCAGCTCCTCGACCCGCACTGTTAGACTCCTCCCCCTCATCCTCAGATGCACGTATAAGGGCTCTCCCACGATGTCCTTCACACTCATTCGCGGATTCAATGATGCATAGGGATTTTGGAAGACTGCCTGCGCGGACCGCTTGTAGGCTACCAGGTCTTTGCCTCTTAGCTGCTGAATGTCCGTACCCCTGAATCTGATAGTTCCTCTTGTGGCTTGCTCGAGCAACAGCACGAGCCTGGCTACCGTAGTCTTACCGCATCCCGATTCCCCTACCAGTGCAAACGTGGTCCCTTCCTCGATACTGAAGCTAACCCCATCTACCGCATGCACCATCGAAGACTCGCCACCAAACAACCTGCGACGTACAGGAAAGTGTTTGGTTAGGTCCTGAACGTGTAGAAGTGGTTCCTGCATGTTCAGACTCCTACTCGAATAGCCAGCACCGAACGTAGTCCTCCTCGTCGATACGGGTGGTCGGAGGGTATTGCTCCTTGCAGATGTCCATTCGGGACGAGCACCTATTGTAGAACGGGCATCCGGGGCCTAAGGCTCCAACGTCGGGAGGTTCTCCCTCGATCTGGTGCAATCGCTCCCTCTTCACACCGAGCCTCGGCAGCGAGTCCATCAAGCCCCTTGTGTACGGATGCTTCGGGTCCGCAAATATGCGCTGGACGCTCCCACTCTCCACAATCCCGCCAGCGTACATGACGTGCACGCGATCGCACATCTGGGCTACGATACCCAAATTGTGCGTCACCCACAGGACGGCTGTCTGGGACTGCTCTTGAATCTCTTTGACCAAAGTGAGGAATTGAGCCTGGATGGTCACATCGAGCGACGTTGTAGGTTCGTCGGCTATGAGAAGTTCTGGCGCTGTAATGAGACCCATCGCAGCCACGACACGTTGTCGCATGCCTCCGCTAAACTGGTGAGGATACTGATTCACTCGCTCTTCCGGTGCGGGTATCCTCACCATGTTCATGGCATTGATAACCTTCGCCACGAGCGCCTTCCCTCGCTCCTTCGTATGGTAGCGCAAGGGTTCGCCAACCTGATCCCCGACGTTGTACACCGGATTCAAGCTGGTCTGTGGATCTTGCATTATCATGGCTACGTGTCGACCGCGTATCCGGCGCATTTCCTCACTCGACGCCTCGAGCAAGTTTCGGCCCAGAAACGAAATCTCGCCTCCGACTATCCGCGCTGTATGGGATGGCATCAGCCCCATTATTGAAAGACAGGTCATCGACTTCCCGCACCCCGATTCCCCTACTAGCGCCACACCCTCGCCCTGCCGGACCGTGAACGACACGCCATCCACAGCCTTGACGATCCTCGAGCGTGAAAAGAAGTAGGTGCGTAACTCCTCAACGCGCAGTATCTCCTCGCGGACTGCGACGTCGTTGCCTGAGTCGGGCTCGCGTGTTGCTTCTAAGGACACGCGGCGTAACCTCCCCTCACGTTCCAGGGCGACGACGCGTTTTCTTGGAAGACTGGACTCTCTAACGGCAGATAGCAATTCATGATCACAACTCTTTGCGTTTAGGGTCCAACGTGTCCCTCAACCAATCTCCGAGTAGATTCAACGACAGCACCGTAAACAGTATCGCGAGACCCGGGAATAGAGACAGCCAGTACGCCGTAACAAGATAGTTTCTGCCGTTTGCGACCATGAGACCCCATGCAGGGATGGGAGGAGACACCCCCACTCCTAAGAAGCTTAATGTGGACTCCAGCAAGATCAATCGACCCACTTCAAACGTGGTCAACACAATTATGGTGTTCCCGACGTTGGGGAGAATGTGTATCAACATCATGCGCATTGGGGATACACCTAGCACTTCGGCCAGAGCAACGTAGTCTTGCTCTTTGACTGCAAGCGTTTCTCCGCGAACCATACGCGCAAAGCTAGCTGCTAGAAAGGGGGCAAGGACAAGCACCACACTACGGAAACTCGCACCAAAGACAAAGACGAAGACTACGGCGACGAGAATTCTCGGCATGGCTAACACGGCCTCAACAGCCCGCTGAATCACCGCGTCCGCTAGGCCGCCCATGTAACCCGACGCCATTCCAAGGAGAACGCCTAGGGTTCCTCCCATCAATAGCACGATGCCGGAGAGTGAAAGTGACACCCTTGCTCCCGTAATGACGCGGCTAAGCATGTCTCTTCCCAGCCTGTCCGTTCCGAGAGGATGGCTTAGCGAGCCACCTTCCGAAAAAGGCGGAGGTTGCAGGGTGTTACTTAGATCTTGCTTGAGGGGATCGTGAGGTGAAATCAGAGGAGCAAAGATGGCTGCAAACGAAATGATGATAAGGATACCGAGCGGGATCTTGGGGGCTGTCCGCAGTACCTGTGCCGCAACTCTGACACGCTGGCGCCACACCAATTCCTCGGAACCCGTGTCCAATACTGGTTCTAACCTCATGTGCTGTTCTGCAGCCTCATCAATCTCTCCACAGTAGATGCGTCCCACCCGCTCATGGCGTTCTCATGTTTTTTCTCTGGCCAGATCACAGTCTGTGAGCCCCAGCATGGTTGATGACATGTTCGCGTTCTTTGTTTTGACCCCCGTCAATACTTGATACGCGGGTCGATCACCACGTAGAGGAGATCGACAATTATATTAATCAAGATGAAGAAAGCGCCGACCATGACTACGGCCATCTGCACGACCGGAAAGTCCCGAGCGAAAACGGAATCCAGAATCATTAGCCCAACGCCTGGCCAGGCGAAGACAACCTCTGCCACGACCGCCCCATTCATGAAAAATCCTAGTACGAGGCCACTGAACGTCACCACCGGGATCAGTGCGTTGCGGAACGCATGTTTCCAAACGACCACTCTCCCAGGCACGCCCTTCGCCCGAGCCATCAGTATGTAGTCGCTCTCAAGGGCCTCTAGCATACTTGAGCGAGTCAAGCGGAGAATCCCAGCAACGTAAAAGAAAGCCACCGTAAACCCTGGAAGCACATATGAGCTGGGACCGGACCGTCCAGCTACTGGCAAAACCTGCCAACTTACAGCGAACACCAGGATCAGCATAATGGCCAACCAGAAGGGAGGGGTGGACTGACCGACAAAAGCCAGGGCTCTCACGATCCCATCAAATGGGCTATCCCGGTAGAAAGCGGAGAGCACCCCCAGGGGCACGGCTATGATTAGGCCCATTCCCATGGCAACCATAGCCAAGGAGACCGTAGCAGGTAATCGGTCTATCAGGACGTCTCTGACTCGCCTTTCCGACCGGTACGAGCGGCCCCAGTCAAGAGTAAATATGCCTTTCATATAAGACGCGTACTGTACGTACAGCGGTCTGTCCAATCCCAGTCTCTTGGCTGCTCGTTCCAATGCTTCGGGCTGATACGTATCCGGGAGCAGTACAGTCCTCGGGTCACCTGATAGCCGCCCTAGCATGAAGACCAGGGTTGCGATGAACAGGAGGTTTATCATCCCCTGGAATATTCGGCCGAGGACGTACTGAAACATTCCTGAATCTGATCCCCTATTCGGGCGCAGGAGGAGAATTTCATGCGCTAATGAGCCTTGAGCATATATCGAGACTCACCGTCCGGGCCACGCGCCCTTCGACAAGCACAGACCGAACGGAAGTCTACTTAATTGCTCAAGGCTCAGCTAATTCAGACCTGCCCGCGCCGCCTCTTCCATTTCTTCAACGGAAAACTACTTGACTTCGGCAGAGGGCTGGAGGCTCCAATGGTTGTGAGGAAAGCCAAACCCAGCTACGGTTGTCCAACTCTCAACTCTGTCACTAAGTGCAAAGATGGCCGGGCCGGTTAGCAGGGGTATCGTCAGACGATTCTCGTACATGTATTCGTTAAACGCCTTCATTTTCGCGGCGTACTCGTCTATGTTGAATGTGCCCTGCATTTCAAACAGCTTTTCGTCGATGGAAGCGTCACAAACGGCCGACGCGGGATTGCCCTCACAGAGGTATTCACTCATCTGCTGACGCAGCGAGTGCGTTGATGGGTTATCGCCCCGCAGCAGCAAGCTCATATGATTTTCCCCCTGCTTGTATCCTCCCCCTGAGGCCTTGTATTCGGCAGTGTTTTCCTCGACCAGGGTCCAGTCAATTACCTGGACGCTGGTTTCTATTCCAACCTCGTTCAAGAAGCCGGCTACCGCCTCGGAGAAATTAGGCAAGTCAGGCCAATCGGCATCGCCCACGTAGGTATAAATTGTCGCCGTCAGCTCATTGTCTGGTCCGAATCCGGCTTCCTCCAATAGTTGCTTGGAAAGCTCCGGGTCGAAGGGCTCAAGCTCTAGGTCCTGAGGGTATCCAAGGCTACTTACCCCAGTACGGAACGACTTCAAGGACTCTGTGAGGCCAAAGTACAAGGCGTTCCCTATGGCGTCATGGTCGATCGCAATTGATACGGCCCGTCGCACGCGAACGTCACCGCACGGCCCTGGACTGGGTGAAAATGGGTCTTCCCAGTCGTAGTTGTATGCGCACCAGATGTTGGAGTTCTGCGCCCCTTCATTCGTCACCTTCTTGAAACCGCCACTGTCGATTTCCTCAACAGCCGGCATACCTGCCTCCACCAGATCGGCGGCCCCCGTCTTAAGCAGAGCTAGACGAGTTTGAAGCTCACCAACCGCCCTGACGGTAAGTTCGCTAAAGCCAGGTTGTCGTTCTTCGTTCCAATGGTCTTCAAAGGCGCTCATTTCAACAAAGTCGCCAAAAGCTCGCTCAGTCAATTTGTAGGGACCGGTGCCCACCGCTTCGCTTCGGAAGGTGTCGAGGTCCACGCTCTCGAAATAGCTCTTGGACTGTACTGTCCCAGCGGTGGCTTCCCATGAACCAAGGCGCAGAGGCACAAGGGCGTCTGGCTCTGTGCTCTTCCATATCACCTTGCTACCCTCAGCGGAGATACCGTCGATAGAAGGCCAAAACGCAGTCACGGAGGCTCCGGATGAGTCAGGATTGAAGGTCCTTTCCCATGACCAGGCTGCGTCCGCTGCCGTAAAGGACATCCCGTTATGGAACTTCACTCCTTCCTCGCGGATCTCAAATGTCCACGTCAGCCCGTCCGAGGATACTTCCCAACTCTTGGCCAGATGGGGTTTGATCGAAGCATCGGGGTTCTGATCAAGTGGAAACTCAAAAATCTCATGGTGGTAGGGAATCCAGAACCCGGTGCCGATCACAGCACTGTCGAAACCCATGTCAGCCAGTGTAGCGGTGACTGAGACGACCGATCCTCGGGGGGTCTCCATGGCAACGGGAGCTGCCGTAGGAGCAGGTGCTGGGGCCGCTGTGGGCGCCGGCGCTGGGGCCACGGTAGGCGCCGGAGCGGGAGCGGGTTCGTCATCCCCGCATGCAACCGCCAGACCGAACACGAGTGCCATCGTAACCACTAGCGTAAGTAAACTTCCCTTGTTCATATCACCGTCCTTCATGGTGAGTGCATGCACTGTGAGCGCATGCACTTCCTCTTTCCATAATCCGCTTTCCGTAATCGCACAGACGCGAGTTTGTGTAGCCGATGATAGCACAGACATACGCGTTGTCAACCCTGGCGGTTCTGAGGAGTTACAATGTTAGTGGTTCCAGGGCCGGACTCCGCTGGCGGTCGGCCGCTTCATTTGGACGCCGCGAAGAGTCAGCGCTGGATCCTGCGTCGAGTGCCTTCGAATGACTCGGGCGCAGTTGAAATGCGCCCGTCCGATTCCACGAGGTGGTCCTTGTAGGATGTGGTCCTTGTAGGATGTCTAGCGACCCTGTTGGTTGCGGATGTAGGAGACGACGTCCCAGCGCTCTTGTTCGGTGAGGAGTTTGCGGAACTCGGGCATTGGGCAGGCGGCCTGGCCCACGCACCGATCGAGGTCGGCTTCGGGGTCGCTCAGCTCGGGGACGCGCATGGTGAAGCCCGTGTTGCCTCCGAAGCTGATTATCCCGTAGAGCTCTCCGTCCGTCCGATTGGACGTCAATTCCGCCTTCAGGTCTGCGGGCGCCATCGTCGGCCCGAATCCCATAACTGTGCCGTCACCCGCAAGCTGAGGGCCGTGACACATGATGCAGTTGACTCCGAAGACGGCGGCGCCGCGTCCCGGGTCCCCGCCGGGGTTGGAGAGTGACTTGTACTCATCGACGGATGTGAGCAGCGCCTCTTTTCCGGTAATCGGAACGGCCTCCATCGGCGAATCGAGTCGCGGGCCCTCCTGGGACCGGTATGACGGCTGGTAGTGCATTTCGGTGAAGACCTGAACCTTGTTGGTTCCTGTCTCTGGGAATGCCGGGAGCTTGAATCGGATGTCGTCACCAATGTTGGTCTCACCGGTGTTGTTGTTGTAACAGCCCAGGGTGGCGAACACTGTAAGCAGGGCGAAGAGCAGGGTAAAGGAAGATCTGACCCCCAGCACCCTTGGATGCCGGCCTCCGCCCGGATGACGGGGGAATCGTCCTTCGACAAGCTCAGGACGAACGAGGTTCAGCATCCGATTTCTGTTCATTGAGGGGAGCAAGTCAATCAGGACTCCCAACCGCGCTTGATGTCCTCGGCGCCGACGTCCTTGAGGACCTCTTCTGCCTTGCCGACCCGCTCCTCCTCGGTCGTCACGGCAACGCCGATGTAGCCTTCGGTTATCCTCTCGTCGTACGCACCCATGAACAGCCTGGGCAGTCGGGACTCTATTATGACTCCGATCACGGTGAAGATGATCGCTCCCAACATGGTGCCCTCATACATGATGATGGCCATCGGCGGTATCGACAGAATCGGCTTACCGCCCGTGACCAGAGGGTACGCGAGCTGCGTGCCGCTCGTCAGTAGGAGACCGACGATGAAGCCGCAGGCGGCACCCATGAGCGGCCACCTGAACAGGGTGTGCTTGGGCTCCTCTTCACCAAAGGTGCCCTCGGGATACGGTGTGCCAGTAATGATCTCGTACTCAGAGTGAGTGTAGCCGGCCTCTCGGAGGGCGTCGAGGGCGTCAGCCGCTCTGTCTTCCTCTCCCTCCGGAAACAGACCCAGAACGCTCTTCTTTGCAAGCATTATAGGTAACCTCACTCGCGGACCGTCGCGGGGATAGTGCGACGTCCGATCTTGATTTCACGTCTGTTGGTCATACCTTCTTTGATGTCGAACAACGGTATCAGCGGGAACAGCTTGCTGAACAGCAGCATACCGAGGGCGACGAAGGCGAAGGTCTCCGCGACGATCAGTATCTCGACCACGCTCGGGTGATACGTACCCCAATCGAACGTGAAAGGCTGGCGTCGCATCAGGCTGGGAATGATGATAAGAAATCGTTCGAGCCACATTCCGACGTTCACGAGGATGGTGGTTACTAGCATCCAGAACGCCGAGCGGCGGATCGTCTTGAACATCCACATAGGCACCGGAATGAAGTACGCCGTGAAGATGAAGATCATGAACAGCATCGAGTACGGCCATTGAAAGACCTGGAGCTCGCGGAGCACGATCTCGGGCTCTTCGAGGGTGTACAGCGCGAAGACCCACTCTAGGAAGAAGAAGAAGAACCATGTGGTAGCGACGACTATGAGCAGTCGACCAATCGCGTCGAAGTGATCCGGCCTGATGTACTTGTCCAGCTTCCACATCCATACGCCGAGTGCCATGAGCATGGCGACCGCGGACACGCCGGAGTGGATCGCGCCGATGATGAAGTACGGGGCGAAGATAGTGGAGTGCCACCCTTCCACACCGATCACGACGGCGAAGTCCCAAGACACGATCGAGTGGACGGATACGAATACAGGGAGGACAAGTGCGGAGAGGAGTATTCCGGCCACGGCCTGTAGTTTCCACTGCCGGGGCGTCCCGCGCCAGCCCAAACACAACCCCGAGTAGAGTCGCTTGACCCATACGTTCTTTGCCCTGTCGCGGACGACCGCGAGGTCTGGAAGGAGCGCGACGAAGACGAACAAGGAGCTCCCGATGAGGTACGTCATCACGGCACTGGGGTCCCAGACGAATGGCGAGCGGATGTTTGGCCACACGCCGCGCGCGAAGTCGTAGGGGAAGACCCAGAAGTCTCTCCAAGGCCTGCCGACATGGAAAAGGGGCGTGTGCAGCGCGGCCATGAGCGAGAAGACGGTCATGACTTCCGCTGACCGCGTCACTGGACGTCGCCACTCGGCCTGGGTCAACCGCAGGATCGCGGAGATCATGATCCCGGCGTGGCTGATTCCGATCCAGAACACGAAGTTGACGAGGAAGAAGCCCCAGAAGACGGGCCTGTTCAGCCCGGTCACACCAAGACCCTTGTTCATCATGTAGCCGAATGCGCCCAAACCGGTGAACACCACAAGGGTCAGAAACAGGACGGTCGGGAGCCACCAACTCGGAGTCCCAAAGACTCCTGCCAACAGGTCCCTGTTGACGGTCTTCTGGTCAAGCTGTACGTGTTCTAGCATGTTGCCTCTGTAGGCTTATCGTTCACTCTGATTTCCCCATGATTCGCGTGTGTCCTCGGTGGTACGACACATGTCCTTGATCGTAGAGTTGAAGCTCTCGTTGCTCCCAGAAGTTCATGATTGGGAAAAGGCGACTGGCAAACAGGTACACAATCGCCATCGCCCCGAGGGCGCCCAACATGATGAAGATATCGGCCATCTCGGGGAAGACCGTCTTCGGAATGTTTTCCAGGTCAAGCGCGTCCTTGTGGAATTGAGGGTTTCCGATCCCCTCGACGGAGTACGCCGCGACGTACAACCTGACTCTGTCCAGCAGCGTCCCCAAGAGGATGGAAACGGCGATCAGGGGCGGACCCCACAGGCTCCGTCGCATCGGGTTCCATACGAGGGTCCAGAGCGGGATCACGAAGACGAACACGAATGCCGCCATGAATGCCCACAGGTACGGCCCGGTGGTGAGTAGCTCAATCGCGGCCTGCTCGGCGGGTTTCTTGCCGTACCACAGCACGTTGAAGCTGGAGAACCAGAACCAGAACCACAGCAAGGAGAGGGCGAACATGAGCTTACCCAGTCCCCAAATCTGGTCCAGGCCGATATAACGTTCGTACCCGCAGAACGTCCTGAGAATCCAGGCGGTGAGCACCATCGTCGCTGCCCCGGCCTGCAGCGAGTTCGCTGCGTGGGTGACGGGATAGAGAGCGTCGATCCAGCCGGGGACCAACGTCATCAGGAAGTCCACGCTGATCAGGAAATGGACGAAGACCAGCATCATGAAATAGAAGGAGCCGAGTATGCCGATTCGACGCTTCAGCATGTACCACTGAGCCGACGTTCCCTGCCAGCCTCGCGCCATCCTGCGGGCCCACCGCTGCTGAAACGATCCATCTGGAGCGCGTTTCGCGATCGACGCGAAATCGGGCAGACACGATACCCACAGCAGCGCCAAGCCGGTCGCAACCAGAGCGACTATGGCTGCCGATGCCCAGATATGGGGGGAATAAGACGGTACGTCGTTGGGGTGGAGCGGATCGAAGAACCACAGTGAGCGCCTGCCGTCGCTAAGCGGTGGCAGCAGCCACAGCATGGGGATGAACCAAATCAGGCTCAGCAGACCAACGACGCTCCAAAGCTCGGCAGCCCGCGACAGCGGCCTTCTCCAATGGGAGCTGGCCATCCTTGGGGCGATCGCGACCATTGGGGCGGCTGAGGCGGTAGTGAGCATGAAGCTGAACATCGCCACGTAGTAGCCCCACAAGTACTTGTCTTCGACGCCAAACCCGTCGTCGAAGCGCATGATGAATCCTATGATCCCAACGATCACCAGGATTCCGAGTCCCGCGGCGGCGCGCCAGAAGTTGTCGCCGAATGTCAGGTGCCTCCCGACAAGGGCATTCGTTGTCTCGGCCGGTGACGTCGGCGGTAGTGCGACGCGGGGGTCGACGTGCGCTTCCCCGTTCTGCGTTGCGTGTGCGCTACTAGCCATGGCTCACGGATCCCTGTGCGACCTTGTCGACCTTCCTGAGGTAGATGACGGACGGATTAGTTCCGAGCTCGTTCAGAACGCGGTATCCCCGTCCGTTTTCGGACTCTTGGAGCTCGTGTCGAACGATCTCCTGCGCCCTGTTCTTCGGCTTCGGGAGACGGTCCCCTTCTCTCAGGGCGACCAGCATGTCGGACAGGTCTCCAAATGCCAGCGTATCTGTCGGGCACGCGTTGACGCATGCCGGGTTCAGGGCGCGCTGGAGCTCCGGGTCCTCGAACATCGTTTCGGCAGACTTGTCGCCGTGCTCCCGGACGGCTTTTCGTCCAGTCCTGCGAATCCGCTGGATGCAGAAGGTGCACTTCTCCATGATGCCGCGGCTTCGAACGGTGACGTCGGGATTCAGCTGATTCTTGAGGCTGTCGGGCCATGCCGGCTCCCAGAAGTTGAAGAACCTGGCGTGGTAAGGGCAACCGTTCGCGCAGAAACGCGTTCCGATACAGCGGTTGTAGACCTGAACGTTCAGTCCCTCGCTGTTGTGATAGGTAGCGTAGACCGGGCAGACCGGCTCGCAAGGGGCGTCGGCGCAGTGCTGGCAGAAGATGGGCACGAACCGCGCTTTGACGTCAGGGAACTCGCCCTCCCAGTATCGCTCCACGCGAATCCACTGGATAGCTCTGCGCTGGTTGAAGTGTTCCTCTTCGTTGATGGGAATGTTGTTCTCCGACTGGCAAGCGACCACGCAGGCCTGACAGCCCGTGCACTTGTCCAGGTCGACTATCATTCCCCAGCTTTCAGCCATCAGCCAACTCTCCTAGCTATCGGTGTCGGTAACCATGTAGACCCGGTTATGGTGGTCTTCAGGTAGGTCAGGGACGGTATTCTCGAACTTGGGCACTCTCACCCACTCGTCCAGCTTCTCGATGTTCACCTTGGTGGCGGCCCAGGCGAGTGCGCCGGACTCTTCGTCCACCGCGGGCGAGAGGATCGAGAACACGTTCGCTCCCCGGTCCTTAGCGTATCGCCCGTGGGCGATGTGTCCCTGGCCGAATGGGATCGAGACCGTATTCGGCGGGACGCCGGGATGCGGGTAAGCCAGCGCCTCGATCGACCCTCGGGGCGAGGTCACTCTGATGACGTCGCCCTCTCTGATGTCGAGGCTTTCGGCGGTCCGGATGTTGATCTCTATCCAGGTCCGCCAGGTCGCGGTGGTTATCGGATCGGGTGTCGCCTGCATCCAAGGAAGATGCGCCCTCTCGCCATCGCCGATACCGATCGAGGTGAACGGCGTCAGGTAGAACGAGAACCGATCCCCGCCTTCGAACTGCGGCTCCTGGTACTCCGGAAGCGGCGGCGGCGTAAAGGCTCCCGCCGTCGAGCGAGCGAGCGTGTCCCACCATCCGCCGCGTTGGAGCACGCCGTTCCAGAACTCGCCTGCTGTTGGCGCCTTGACGGAGCCTCGCCTTAGCGCGAACAGCTTGTCTGACTCTGCTCTCAGGACGTCCTTGAAGTTGTCGCCCCCGAGTTCGAGGTCGACGTTAAGCCCCTGGGCCAGGGTCATCACGACATCGGCAAAGCCGCGCGTGCCAAGCTCGGATCCCCGGTTCTCGAAGAACGGGCGGACGACGGGTTGCTGGAATCCTACCAGCTCGTAGCCGGGTCCGAAGTCCGGAGCGTCGGAGCCCCAGTCCTCCATGGCCGAGTGCTGCGGGAGCACAAGATCGGCCATTGCGGTCGTGTCGTCTATTACGTCGCTGAAGCTGGCGATGAAGGGGACGTCGTACGAGGCGTCTCTAATGTCGAGTGATGCCGGCAGACCGTAGAACGGGTCGGCGCCTCGGATGACAAGTGTATTGACGTCACCTGCCCGCATGTCGGCGATGACTTCCTGCCAGTCAGCGAGAGAGCCCGACGAGGTGTCCGAGATGTCGTCGAGCGGTGGAGGCGGGTTGAAGATGACGCCGCCGGTAATGCCGACGCTGCCAACGAGGTGGTTGAGCGAGTAGATCGCGACCAAGTTAAACAGGCCATTTGTGTGGGCACCGGCCGATCCGCCGCCAATCGCGACGGCAGGGCCGTGTTGGGCGAACTCGTGGGCGAGGTCTTGGATCGCCTCCGCGGATACACCGACTCTTTCGGCGACCGCGTCCGGAGAGAAGGCCGCGAGAGCATCGCTGGTTCCTCCAGTCAACGCATCGGCCGCCGCCGAGTCTCCGAGGCCGCCTTCGACGATCACGCTCGCGATGCTCAGAGCGAGGAGGCCTTCCGTTCCGGGACTGATCGGCACCCACCGGTCGGCGTTTGCGCTGGTCATCGAGAAGCGGGAGTCGACGTGATAGTGCGTCCCTCGTTCGCGGTCGCCCTGCCTGAACTGTCCGTAACCGCGTCCGTATCGGACCGGAGAGCCCCAGGTGTTCAGGAAGTCGGCGCCGAACGAGAGGATGAAGCTCGCGTTCTCGAGGTCAAAGTCGGGGACGCGGTCCTGATCGAAGACGGTTTTGATCGCGGCCTTCAGATTGGTCTTGTCGATTGGTTCGTAGGTGACGTGCTTGCTGCCGAACTTCTCGGCAAACCGCCGTACGACGAGACCAAGATGCCCGCCTGTCGGGCTGGTCGCGAAGACGACGCCACGCTGCCTGCGGTCTCGCTGCGCGTTCTGAAGGTGGAACGTAAGGCGGCCGATGGCGTCGGTCCAGCTGATCTCCTCGAACTGCCCGGCGCCGCGCTCTCCGGCACGGACGAGCGGACCACGGATACGGTCTGGATTGTAGAGCGCCTGCAGCCCGGCTTCACAGCGCGCGCTGTGCTTGCCGGCGTTGACCGGATAGTCGAGATTGCCCTCGATCTTCTTAGCACGGCCCTCCATAACTCGGACGACCACACCCTCGCTCGAGCTGCACTCGCGGCACAGTGTGGCGTACCAATTGTCCCGTCCCGAAACGATGTCTTCCGGCATGCGTACCGGGGACTGGACGAGAAGCTCGTCCTCCGGCACGCCGCAGGCAGCGAAGAGGACCGCCGCTCCCGCGGAGCCGCCGGTTAGTGTCAGGAACTGTCTTCTGGTCAGGGCCATACTTGCTGAGCGCCTCTAGTAGTGGCAGGTCGTGCAGTCGGTTGGAGCTTCGTTGTCCCGGTGGCAGTCTACGCAGTCGCTCATCTTCAACGTGACAACCTGGCGAACCTTCTCCATAGCACCGACGTCGCCGTGGCACGTAGAGCACACCGCGGTCGCCGGGACGCCGTCTCTCTCGGAGAAGAACTTGATGTGCGCCTCATGGACGAAGTGGACATGGTCTGGGACGCGGTGCACTCGCACCCAGTTGACCGCATCGCCATCCTTATAGCTGTCTCGCAGCTTCTTGATCTCGGCCCGCGCCGCCTCCGTCGAACCGGCGACGGCCTGGTGGCAGGTCATGCAGAGCCCGACGGCCGGGATCGTCGCCTGGGCGGACTTGGTGACCTCGCGATGACAGAACGTGCAGTCCATTCCGAGCTGCTGGACGTGAGTCGTATGCGGAAAAGCGATGGGCTGGTCCGGACCCTCGTCCGAGCCGAAAATGATCGGAGTCCCGACCCAGGCCGATATGATCCATGTAAGAGCGACGATGACGACGACTCCGGTGGCCAGACCACCGATACCCAGAACCGACAGCAGAAACATCTGCCGCCCGGTGGGCTTCTTGATCTGAAAGTCGCCTGGAATCAAATGTTATCTGTCCTGGGGATTCGTCTAGATCCAGTAGTCGGGCCAGAAGCCGCGAAGTACGCCAGCGAAGTCGGTTGCCCTGTAGATGAAGAACATCGCTAGAGCGAAGCTGAGAATGGCGAGCGCGTAGAATACGGGTCTCGTCTTGCTCCAAGCCGCCGGGATGTGGCCAGAAGTTACGAAGGATGGGATCGTGATGTGCCCAAGGATCATGTTAGAGGCGAAGGATACAACAAAAAGGACGCTGAGCCAGAGGCTTTGAAGGAGCTGTCCGAGCTCGCTCCAGTGCGCCGCGCCGATGAGGCCTGGGTCGATCGTTATGGGTTCCATGCAAACGGAGTACTGACCACTGTGATTCGTACCTGAAATCCTCGCCGAGTTTCAGGCCGCAGACGATTATCACACCGTGCCTTGGGAGTGTCAAGGTTAAGGAGGATGGCGGTCTCGGGGCCTATTGTGAAAATTATCGCATTTGAGTTTGCGGTGTCAAGAAAATTGGGGCGTCGGGTAGGCGAAAGGACGTAGAATCGAGCAAATGAATTCCGAGGACGAGCCGGACGGCGGGCATGCGTCCTAGAACGGAGAGCGCAGGTAGTCAGGGCAGGAGAAGGCTCGCCTCAGAGAGGGCGATAAACGACGGATGGGGTTTCCTCCCGATCCGTTTGATGAGCACCGAAGTGATGTAGTTCAGGTCGCTGGAGACTGAGTCCGGTGTTATCGATTCGATGTAGGACGTGACCTGTGACGGCGGGATCATCGCGAGCTTCGTATAGAGTTCGAAGTACGAGGAACCTGAGAGCTTCCCGTTCTCTTCCAGCTCAGCACGCAGATGCACCAGGTCAGGGTCGTTCAAGATGGCCTGCCAGATAATCAGGCTGCTCCGGTCGCTGGGACCCTGAGGATTCTCACGCAGTGAATTCCGCATCCGAGTCCGAAGGTCATCGATCTCGCGTCGAGCCCACCGATCGTTCGAGAACGCCACGGCATCAATCCCAGCGTACTCTCCAATCGTCCTGAATATCGCTCCCTCCAACGAGCCGGCCTGAGCCTCCCACAACGCGCCTGCGAGCGGACCCTGGGCTCGCATCTGGGCGGGGTTGAGGAGGCGCTGAAGCGCGTGTCCGACCTCGTGAGCGGACGCCCTTATCGCCCACCGAAGAGGGAATTCGCCCCTGACGACAACCGCCAGACCGGTGTCAGTGACCTCACAGCAGAATCCACCGTAGTGAAGCCCGTGCCGGCCGTAGATCTCGAGGTTCTCAGACCTCGTCGGATAACGGATCTCGATGTTGTCCTGGTCGTAGGTCCTTCCGATCAACAGGTAGTACGCCGTTCGTAGGACGTCTGTGGCTCGATCCGAATAGTCAATGATCGTCCACGACTTCCCCTCAGCAGTGGTCACCTGTCCCTCGACCCTGACCTGGCTGAAGTCGTCTTTCGTCAGGAACTCGATGTTGTCCCGGACCTCTTGGGGAGATAGCGGGACGTATTCGGGCTTCGGTTCCGGGGGTTCGGGCGGCTCAAAGTCGTCCGCGAATCCGCCAACGACGCGGTAGATGCGGGACGTCCCGTCGTGGACGAACACGTCTTCTTCCACCGCCAACAGCGTCGCGCCGTCGTCGATCGAGAGCTCTGCGGTCCACACACTCGCTCCTGTCTCGGCGTCCAGGGCGTGGAGAACTCCATCAAGTGCGAGCCCGTACACCAGACTTCCTGCGGCGACCACCGCGGACTCCATACTCGTACCGAGCTCAGCCTTCCAGCTAAGCAAGCCGGTCAGAAGATCGATCGAGAAGACACTACCGTCGTCAGAGCCCATGAAGGCAGAACCATCCATGACCGTAACGGGAGCATTGAGCCTATCCTCTCCGACGGCCCAGAACACCCACTCGAGGGCTCCCGACTGGGCGCTGAACGCATAGATACGCCTGTCCATTGAAGAAACCAGAACCAGGCTCCCGGCGACAACCGGTGGCCCGGACGCGTCGCGCAGCACCTCCCCGACCCAGAGCTCGCTACCGGTAGCGGCATCGATAGCCCTAACAGAGGAGTCGTTTGTCGTGACGAAAACTGCCCGGGCACCGGCCGTTGGACCTGCCCGAACGCGGGTTGTCAGGGGTGTGTCCCAGACGACCGTACCATCGTCGAGCGCGAGCGCAAGCACGTCACCCGTTTTGAGCGCCGCGTAGACTCGGTCGCCTGCTGCGGCAATCTGGCCGGTCGGCGCCGCCCGGAGCGCCGACTCCCAGATCGTGTTTCCAGTCAGGACGTCGACCGCGTGGACGCAGCTCCCTTCGTCCCCAACGATCAGCAGGTCGTCTGACAACGCCGGTCGAGCACTGATGGGATCGGACATGGCAAAAGTCCACAGCACGTTGCCGGTGGCGTTATCCACCCTCTGGATGGAGCCTACTCCGGATGCAAGATATGTCGCTCCCTCCTCAATCAAGAACCAGGACTGAATGCTCTCGCCTGCGTTCAGCGACCATCGCGTGGTACCGGGTTTGAGTGGCGCCGCGGCAGCAAACACGGACAAAGAGCCTGGCTGCGACCGGTCGGGAGCTGGGAGACAGACGGCCGGCGCGCCCGGCTCGAATCCGTCAGGACGTCCCGCGACCAGGGCGTAGACCCTACTGTCCATCGCCGGGATGTATACGACGTCGTTGTGGACCGATGGAGACGCCGCGACGTCGGCTCCGGCCTTGAATGACCAGGCCAAGGCGCCGGTCTCGGCGTCGATCGCGTAGATACTATCGTCGTTTGAGCCGATGTAGACGATGCCGTCGTGGATCGCTGGGGTCGATTCTATCGGATCGCCAGTGAGGAATCTCCACCTGAGTGAGCCATCGGACCCCTCCAGGGAGTAGACGACTCCGTGCTCGTCACCGAAGTAGACTGCGTTTCCAGCGATCGACGCGGAGCGCCGGATCCCTGCCCGGGCGAGGAACCGCCACACCTCTTCTCCGGTAGTCGCATCCAGAGCGTAGACAGGTCCTTCGCGACTTGTGACAACCAGCAGATTACCGGCGACAGCCGGGGCCGACTGCACCCATGCGTCCTTCGAAGACCTCCACAGCGCTTCTCCGGTTTCTGCATCTAGTGCAACGGTAAGTCCGGAATCTGTGACGGCGTACACCGTATGATCAGCGACAGCCGGACCACCGACAAATGCGTCATCGGTTCGGAAGCGCCAAGCGATGCTACCATCAAGCACGTTGAGTGCGAAAATGCTCCCATCGACATGCGCTGAGTACACCCTGGTTCCGTCTGTACCCAGCCCCGACTCTATGCGTGTGAGTCTTTCCGAGCTCCATACGGTGCTACCGTCAGACTTGTCCAGGGCGATAACCTGACCCGCATCGGTGCCGAACACTACCAGGTCGTCCACGACGACAGCCGCGCCAGCAATTCCAACTCCAAAGGCCCGGTGCTGCCAGAGTCGACGGCCCGAGTTGACATCGACGGCATTCAAGTCCGCGGTCCACCAGCTTCCGACGAACATTACGTCGTCATCGACGACGGGACTCATTCTTCGACCGAGCGCCGTGTGGAACGCCCAAAGCTTCTCACCCGGCTGTGGGGGTACCGGAGTTGCCGTCGGCGTGTGCGTCGGGGTCGCAGTCGGCGTTTCGGTCGGGGTCGCTGTGGGCGTTTGGGTCGGGGTCGCCGTCGAAGTTTGGGTCGGGGTCGCCGTCGAAGTTTGGGTCGGCGTCGCCGTCGGGGTTTGGGTCGGCGTAGATGTGGGCGCCTGGGTCGGTGTTGCCGTCGGAGTCAGGGTCGGGGTCACCGTGGGAGTCTGCGTCGGCGGTACGGGGGTCAGAGTTGGCGGAACGGGAGTCGCGGTCGGTGGGACGAGAGTCCTTGTAGGCGGGACAGGAGTCGCGGTCGGTGGGACCGGAGTCTGAGTCGGCGGAACGGGAGTCTCAGTCGGTGGGACCGGAGTCCGAGTAGGCGGAACGGGAGTCGCGGTCGGAGGGATAGAAGTGGCGGCCGGCGGGACCTGGTTTGCGGATGGCGGCGCTTCAGTCGGACTGGGCGGGAGAGGAGTCTCGGTCGGAGCGGCCGTCGCGGACGGGATGGTCCTGACCAGCGACTCCGGAGTTGCCGTGGGAGCCGGCTCGGGCGGCTCGTCACAGGCCACCAGAAGCGCCCACAGTACGAGCACTGCGAGTCGTAGAAGACCGACTGTTAGATTCCGGGTCACACTGAAGGCAAAGGTGCTGTGTCTCCGGTCCTTACCTGCCAGGCGCGGACGCGCGACGCCATGTCTCGGATACGGTCGCGGTGGGCATGGTCGTTGAAGAGGTTGTTCAACTCGTGAGGGTCGGAGTTGAGATCAAACAGCTCGCACTGGTCGGCCGCGCACAGATTGAGCTTCCAGCGGTCGACGATGACCGAGCGCCAGGGATTGTTGAGCATCCGGTTGATCTGGGGCCAACCGAGTGCGCGGTCCTCCATCTCGGGGCTTATCCCGTTCCACTGGATGAACACGTCGTTGTCGGAGAGGTCAAAGTCCCCTTCGAGGACAGGAACAAGGCTGTTCCCCTGGAGATGGTCCGGAGCGGGCTCCCCGAGGAGATCGAGCAACGTGGGAATCAGGTCGATATGCCCTACACTGCCCTCGATCTTGCGCCCGGAGTTTGAAATCCAAGGCACCCTCATCAGCAGCGGGACGCGGGACGCCTCTTCGTAAAACGTGCGCTTCTCGAGCATCCGGTGGTCGCCGGCCATGTCTCCGTGTTCGCTGGAGAATACTATCGCGGTATCCTGCGACACGCCCGACTCTTCCAGCGCGTCGACGATGTTCCCGACCATGTCGTCGACGAGCGTGATGTTCGCGAAGTAGCGTGCGCGGAGGGTTCTCCAGCCTTCTTCCGTGGTCACATCGTTGCCAAGGGCAGCGGCGGCCGAAGACGTCACGTACTCGCCCACGGGAGGCGGCGTGTCGCTTCCGAGCCAGTGCGTGTAGTAGTCGGCCCTGACCCTGTTCACCAACGAATGACCGGCCGGCCTAGCCAGGAATCCGGGACCGGTAGGAATCTCGTTCGGGTCGTAGATGTCGTTGAGGGGTCCGTGGTATGGAGGATGAGGCTCGAAAGTGCTGACGTACATCACGAAGGGACCCTCCGAGTTGCGACGAATGAAGTCGGCGGCACGCCGTCCGAGGTAGGTCGCCATCTGGTGCTCCTTCGGCATCAGCGCGCGCTGCCAGGCGTCGAAGATCATTGCGCCGGAGTTCTCGGTTTCAGGCTCGCAGCCCTGCTCCTTAAGATAGTGCCAGTAGTCGCTCATCTCTCGAAGGTACTCTCTCCGGGTGTACTGCCCCCTGTGTTCATCTTCGGTGCTGCCCCACTCGTGGTAGCCGTGCTGACGGATGACATCGTCACCGAGGTGCCACTTGCCAAAGTAGCCACAGGTGTAGTCGTCTGAGATCATTTCGGGCAGGACTGGGATGCTCTGGTCTAGGTTCATGCGGTTGACGATCGGTCCGGCGGTGTGGGGATACAGTCCGGTCATGATCGAGGCACGGGCCGGGACGCAGACCGGCTGGGTGACGTAGGCGGCCTCGAAGACGGCGCTGCTCTCGGCGAGGCTGTTGAGACGCGGGGTCTGAATCCAGTCGTTTCCGTAGCATGCGAGGGTGTCCCAGCGCTGCTGGTCACTGAGAATGACGACTACGTTTCGGCGGTCAGGCATATTCTCTCCTCAACCGAGACGGGCGACGCAAGGAGCCTGTCTCATAACTCGACGTTGGTAGCTGAACCGCCCTTCGCTGCGGCGGACGTTGATGTCAGACGACGTCGACGACGCAACGGAATCCCATGTTGCCGGTGGAGCTGTCCTGGGTGTTGGAGCTGCGAGCAGCGACGCGATATCGGTTGCAATAGGAGGCGTGACACAGGTAGGAACCGCCCTTGATGACGCGGCTTGCGCCGGAGGGCGGCCCCTTCGGGTCGACCCTCGGTCCGTCGCGATGGAACGTAGTGCTGAACCAGTCGGCCTGCCACTCCCATACGTTTCCGGCGACGTTGTACAGGCCGAATCCGTTGGGGTCGAACGACTTTGCCGGCGCGGTGCCGGTGTAACCGTCGTCGTTGGTGTTGACGTCGGAAAATCTACCCTGCCAGATGTTGCACATGTGGCGGCCTCCGGGCGTAAGCTCGTCGCCCCAAGCGTAGGTTTTGGATTCGAGGCCGCCGCGCGCCGCAATCTCCCACTCGGCCTCAGTCGGCAGACGTTTGCCTGTCCAGGTGCAGTAGGCCAGCGCGTCGTTCCAGGACACGTGAACGACCGGATGGTCCATAACGCGGCCGATTCCTGAGCCCGGGCCGTTGGGCCGGCGCCATGACGCGCCGTCCACTCTCCACCACCAGGGAGCTTCCGCGACGGCCTGGTCCACGGCACGAGTGACTTTGCGTGAGACGAAGGAGTGGAATACGAAGGACCACCCGAACCGTTCGGCCTCGGTGACATAACGCGTCGCTCTGACGAACCTGCCGAACTGGGCGTTGGTGACGGCGGTTTCGTCTATGAAGAAGGGCGTTACGTCGATCTCTCTGACTGGACCCTCGCCATCGGCAGAGAAACCCTCTTCGCTCACGCTCCCCATTAGAAACGCGCCCCCAGTAACGTGGACCATACCTGGAGGTTCTCGAGTTGCTGGGTCCGTTCTTTGGAGCGCGGCGCCGGTGTCGCTTCGCGCCGGTCCCTGTTCCGGCGTGGAAGGCGCGCAGCATGCGTCGGGCATGGGTCTATGATCCTCTCTTACGATTGGTAGCACATGGTTTGAGGGGTGTCAATTGGGGTGAGGAGGAGTGAGGGAGCACCGTGACCCGGGTGACGGAGGTAGACCGGCATTTTCGTCGAGCCCGCGGCGGCGGGACTTGATCACTGAACATCTACTCTCGCGATGCTGTATCTTGCCAATAAGCGGTGCTGCGTCTTGATAATGATAGGAGGGCCATGTTAACATTTTCCGACCTGTCGCAGGTTCGATTCCGCTTAGCCGCGGGAACGATTCGGTTCGCGCATGAATCCGACGAAGCGAACGAGGCTCTTGGACTCCGGTGAGTTGCCGGCCAAGAGGACTGAGAGCATCGGCAACGAATACAGAGAAACCAAGCATCAAGGAGCATGATGGTATGAGTAGAAAAGCAGTATGGATCTCACTTGTGTCCGTAGCGTTGTGTATGGCGCTCGTGGCGGTCGCATGCGGGGCCGAGGAGGCGGCGGCCCCAGACGGGCCCGCAGCCCCGGCGCCAGCGGCACCGGCAGCGCCAGCCGTCGCACCCGCTGCTCGAGCGCCCGCCGCGCCGGCCGCGCCCGAAGCCCCGGAGCCAGCGGCGGCCCCAGTAGCTCCAGTACCACCACCCGCAATCCCAGCGGCAAAAACCCGATCCGCGCCGGCGGCGCGTGTGCTTACTGGGCCAGTTGAGGAAACGGGTGCCCTCTATGGCGGCACACTCATTTTGCACCGACCGTTCACTCCCGCTTCCTTCGATATGGGCCGGGCCTCAGGAGCTAACCAGCTCTGGAACTTCAGCAATGAGCGGCTACAGATTTGCGACATAGACGGATCCGGGCCGAGAGGCGAGAACATAACCAGCTTCCGTGCCGGCAATTCATGCCCTCTTGCTGTGATCGTACCCCACCTGATAGACAGCTGGGAGCTGAAGAACGACACCACCCTTGTCTACAACCTGAAACAGGGGATCCATTACATAGACAAGGCTCCGGCAAACGGTAGAGAGATAGAGGCTGAGGATGTCGCTGTAGCTCTAACCCGCCTCCAGAATGTCCCCCGATTTCTAACCGGCTACTGGACATTCATGGACACTATAGAGGCGCTGGATAAGTACACGGTCCAGTTCAACATGAACTTCTTCAACGCCAACTGGAGCTGGCTGCTTGGCCCGGGGTGGTATAACTCGATATACCCACGCGAGCTGGTAGAGCAGGACCTCGCCCATGAATGGGAAAATGTCGTGGGGTCAGGACCATTCATAATCACCGACTACGTCACTGATGTCGGCGCGACCTACCAGAAGAACCCTGACTACTGGGGCACGACGAACATTGATGGGACGGACTATCAGCTACCGTTTGTGGATACACTCCGCCAGCTATACATCCAGGACGAGTCAACCTCCGTGGCCGCATTCCGGACCGGTAAGCTGGACATAATCATGGGGCTAAAGCAAGAGCAGCATGACGACATCGTAGACACGAAGAGAGACCTACAGATATGGCCGGCTTTGGCCACTGGCGGCACCAAGACCTTTGCTATGAGGGTCGATAAGGACCCAACTTCTGATATACGCGTCCGCAAGGCGCTGACGATGGGTGTAAATTGGGACGACTTCGAAGAGAAGATCTTCAACGGTCAGGCTGTTCGCAGGTACTATCTGCTGGTACCTGAAGGGTGGTCTTCGAACCTGGTTACTCCCTTCGAAGAGCTTCCAGAGGAGCTTGTCGCGGGGCACACGTACAACATGGAAGGGGCCAAGGCTCTTCTGGCCGAGGCAGGCTTTCCAGACGGGTTCGACATTACAATGGACATAGCCAACGACGAACTCTCGATCGATATGGCAAGCTTGATGGTGGCATACATGAAGGACATCGGTGTCAACGTTACCATCAATCAGATGGAACGGGCCGTTTTCAGGTCCAACCTCGATAAAGGCGGGCACAGCACGCTGGGCCTGTATCCTCTAGCTGATCCACCTCTGGCTTCCGTCGGGATCGGAAGTGTTGGGTCCTCCTACAACTGGGCCAGGTGGTCGCCGCCAGGCTACGAGGAGCGGATGGTGGAGGTCCTCCAGGAGACGGACCCGGCCAAACTGGCCGATGGAGTCAAGGAACTGAACATCATGCACGCGCTGGGCTTCCACCTGATGCAGATGAGCATTCCATTCAACTACAACATGGCCCATCCGTGGGTTGGGAACTGGCACGGGGAGGTCGATCTAGGACACTCTCTCTTCGTTCCAATAGCGTCCCGCATCCAGATCAACGACGATCTCAGGTAGGAGATGGGATGTTAGGCCGGCCCTAACTCCCAGATAAGCGAACACCCACCCCGTAACCCCTCTAGGGGCTGCGGGGTGGGCTGTTTAGGCGCAACGAGAAAACAATGGACCGCAGTACGAAGACGGCGGCTCAAGCCTTTGATCAAGGAAAGAGGCCGCATCCCCTCCAGGAGTTCTTCTCGAGACTGATCAGGGAGAAACCGCTCGGAACCGTTGGCGGTGTCATTACTCTGATCTTTATTGCGACCGCCATCTTCTCCGAACTTCTGGCCCCCTACGATGTGAACGAGATTGGCGTCGGACCCAGGTTGAGCCCCAGTTCATGGGATCACTGGATGGGCGTAGACCACCTGGGGCGAGACGTACTCACCCGCATCATCTTTGGAGCTCGAATCTCCGTAATCATAGGTCTGTCCGCAACCTCCTTTTCTATAGTTGTCTCGACGGCAATCGGCACTCTTTCTGGCTTTGTCGGCGGTAAGTTCGACCTGGTGATCCAGAGGTTTGTCGATGCCTGGATATCCTTCCCCGGGCTACTCGTGCTAATAGTCGTCGTCACTGTAACCGGACCGGGCATGCAGCAGGTCATCATTGTTTTGGGGATACTCTACGGCATAGGTGGTTCAAGGATAGTGAGAAGTGCCGTTCTTGGCATTAAGGAAAACGACTATGTTCTGGCGGCACGGGCAATTGGGACGCCCACTAACAAAACACTCGTTTGGCATATATTGCCCAATATTATGGCTCCCGTCATTGTGTTATTCACGACTCGTGTACCGAGCATGATTCTATATGAGGCTACTCTAAGCTTCCTAGGCTTGGGCATCCCTCCCCCTGCTGCCAGTTGGGGACGAATGCTCAGTATGGAAGGGCGTCGCTACATGGTGCGGATCCCCACCCTGGCGATATGGCCCGGTCTAGCTCTGAGTATCGTAGTCTATGGGGTGAATATGTTTGGCGATGCCGTTAGGGATCTCCTTGACCCAAGATTGAGAGGCTCGGGGGGACGCTATTCTTAGGAAGACGAAAGGCACGCTCAAAGAGCGAGGCCGATTAACCAGACAGGTGGAGGGCTCCGGAAAAGTCTAGACGCAGGCCGATCACGCTGTCGGATTTCCCAGACAAGGAGAAATTATGTCCCCAGCACTCTCGGCTAGCGGTTGGAGGCCGATGAGAGGAGAAAGGGACGGAGGAATCGAATAACATGCGCGCCTATGTAATCCAGAGACTACTCCTCGTCATACCTACCCTGCTAATTGTGTCTCTGATTGTATTCTTTGCTATCCGTCTCATCCCGGGGGACGTGATCGACGTCATGTTGATTGAGCAGGGAAGCATAAATTGGGAAGCTGATGCGCAAATGCGAGAGATGCTCGAGGCGCGCCTTGGCCTGGACGTACCGGCGCACATCCAGTACGGACGCTGGATGAAGGGCATTGTTCTTCAAGGTAACCTCGGGATGTCACTGTGGAGAGAGACGTCTATCAACGAGGAGTTGGCAGCGAAGATTCCCATTAGTTTTGAGCTCGGCCTCGTCGGCATAACCGTTTCACTACTAATATCGTTCCCGATAGGTATCTATTCGGCGATACGCCAGGATACGATCGGTGACTATGTTGGACGTACAATTGCCATTGGCTCTGTTGCCATTCCCAATTTCTGGCTGGGGATAATGGCGGTGGTCTTTCCTTCCATCTGGTGGGGCTGGTCTCCACCGGTAGAGTACATTCCTTTTGGATCGGATCCCCTGGGAAACCTCACCCAGTTCGCCCTGCCCGGGGTAATTCTCGGCATGGCAATGTCCGGGGTGAATATGAGGATGATGCGAACCATGATGCTGGAGGTGCTTAGACAGGACTACATCCGTACCGCGTGGTCGAAAGGGCTTCCCGAGCGCGTGGTGATCGTCAGACACGCGGTCAAGAACGCGCTGCTCCCCTCCTTGACCCTCCTGGGGCTCACGCTCCCGGTCCTGGTCGGTGGCACGGTGGTGATCGAGCAGATCTTCAACCTGCCCGGGATGGGTCGTCATCTGATAAGTGCGGCCGCGACACGAGACTACACTCTTATCTCGGCGATAGTCTTGCTGACCGCTGTGTTCGTTGTAGTCAGCAATCTAGTCGTCGACCTATTCTACGGAGTCCTAGACCCAAGGATCCGCTATACATAGAATGAGACGGGGAAACCTCCGTGGATAGAGACGCCTAATCCCTGACCTTGAGGAGGTGCGCGCAGTGTGTGATGTACGGGAGTTCAGCGGGAAGATGCTCGTTTCAGCCTGGGTCATTTCCATCGTAGCGCTGGTGCTGGCCACAGGGTGCGGGGGCAATTCGAACGATAAGGGAGGTGAGGCTGAGGAAATCGTGGTGGAAGTCAGCCACGCCTCCTTCACTCCGCCTCACGTCAACATCGACGCCGGTGACACGGTCATTTTCCGCAACATCGTTGACATGAATCATCCCCTCGTCAGTGAGGAAGCGGGGTTGGATACCGGCGAATTCCCCAAGGGCGAGCGCTCCTTCACCTTCGACGAGCCGGGAACTTACACCATCACCAACACAGCGCACGCCAACATCATGAACATCATTGTGCGCTGACGCGGAGTGTCTCACTCGGCGGGGGTTGGGGGATAAGGATGAATGTCCTTACCGATCAATAGGGCGCTCTCCGCCGGATCCCAGCGGATCATAACCACAGCTGGCGAGCGGTAAGAACGATTTGAATCCGAGGACGGGATATGAGCGACGAAAACCCTATCTTGAGCGAACGCCGCGGCGAACGGGACGGTATCCTGTGGTTGACGTTGAATCGACCGGACCGGCTCAACGCGCTTACGTTTCCGCTGCTACGCGAGATGCGGCAGATCCTGGTGGACGCGCGCTTCGATCGAAGCATCCGGTGCATCGTCATCACGGGCGCAGGGCGTGGCTTCTGCTCCGGCATGGATGTTTCCGGCGCCGCGAACCCCGATAGTGAGCGGGCTCGGGAGGTAGCGAGATCGGGCGACGTCGAGGGCTTCCGCCTGAATTTCCGACACGAAACAGAGACTTACATCGCCCTGCGCAGGGTTGAGGTGCCGATCGTTGCGATGATCAACGGCCCATGTGTCGGCGCGGGCTTTGATCTGGCCAGCCTCTGCGATCTGGCGGTGGGCTCTACCGCAGCGCGATACCAGGTGGCCTACATCAAACGCGGCTTGTACGCGGACCTCGGTGGGTTCTGGTCTTTGCCCAAAGTCCTCGGCTGGCGCAAGGCGATGGAGCTCATGATGACCGGACGCTTCATGAGCGCCGAAGAAGCCCACGAGTCCGGCCTCACCAACTACTTGGTGGAACCAGATGATCTCGAATCCAAAACCATGGAGCTTGCGCTACAGGTCGAAGCAGGACCGCCGATTGCCCAGAAGGTCGGCAAGCTGTTGGCTTACCGGACGGCAAGCTTGGACTTCGACAGCGCTATGCAATGGTCCGAAGCGGCAATTCCTTTGGTCGGTATGTCGAATGACTCGACGGAAGGTGGGCTGGCCTGGACCGAGAAGCGCGAGCCTGTCTTCAAGGGACGGTAGAATGGAGTGACCGGGAGCGAGCCGTCATGACAAATGTCGGTGTTGACATTTCGGAAGGTGTACTGCTACGGTGGGCTCTGTCATGAGATATGTGACCGCCAACGAAACGTACGGGTATTACTTTTACTTTACCGGCTGCAGAGCTGTCGGCTGAGAGGTGATGTCCCGAGCCTGAAGAGGCGAAGACAGAGACAACCAAGACCCCAGTCGACAGCGACTGGGGTCTTTGATTGTCAGTGACCCCTGATTTGGGAGGAGAGATCGAGATGCAAGAGTCGCCGACAAGGGATGTGAACGTGGTGAGCACCGAACAGCTGATCAGCCCGGCAGACCTGGTCAAAGAGATACCCGTCAGTCCGTCCGCCGAGCAGACGGTCCTCGAAGGCCGTGAGCAGATCAGGCGCGTCCTGAGGGGCGAAGACGACCGGATGATGATGGTCGTCGGCCCCTGCTCGATCCACGACGAGGTCGCGGCAGTCGACTTTGCCAAGCGTTTGCTGGAGCTGCGGCGCGAGCTGGAGGACAGGCTCCTGATCGTAATGCGCGTCTACTTCGAGAAGCCCCGAACAACCGTCGGCTGGAAGGGGCTGATCTATGATCCTCACCTTGACGACACGTTCGATATCGATGAGGGACTTCGGACGGCGCGCCGCCTGATGCACTCGATCGCCGAGGTCGGCGTATACACGGGAACGGAGTTTCTCGACCCGATCGTCCCTCAGTATCTCGCGGACGTCGTGTGCTGGTCGACGATAGGGGCGCGCACCACCGAGAGCCAGACGCACCGACAGATGGCGAGCGGGCTCTCGATGCCTGTTGGATTCAAGAACGGTACGGACGGAAGCGCCCAGATCGCGGTGGACGCGATGATCTCAGCGAAGTCGTCTCACGCGTTCCTCGGAATCAACCACGTGGGTCAGACCTCGGTCATCCACACCAAGGGGAACCCGGATGGGCACCTCGTTTTGCGCGGAGGCCGGGCGGGCCCGAACTTCGGCGCGGAGTCGATCGCGGAGGCGCTTCGAATGCTCAACGAGGCGGAGGTCCGATCGGAGCTCCTCGTCGACTGCTCGCACGGTAACTCTAACAAGGACCACCGCAGGCAGCAGATCGCGTTCAAGGACGTGATTGGCCAGCGGGCTTCCGGCAACGACAGTATTATCGGCTGCATGTTGGAGTCCAACGTCAACCCCGGCGCTCAGAAGCTTACAGGGGACCGCTCAACGCTGCAGTACGGCGTCTCTGTCACCGATGCCTGTATCGGTTGGGACGAGACCGAGGAGCTGCTTCGCTGGGCCCATGACGAGGTCGATGCCAGGGTGGCCGTTCCGGCGGACTAGTTCGGGCTGTAGAGCGTAGTTCCCGGGCGGAAGGCGTACCAGCCGAACCAAAAGGAGTGATGGTCGGGGATGCGCGCCAGGATGGATTCGTTCCCTCCTGTACCGTGCAGGCCGTCGTCGCGGACTTCCCAGATTGCACCGTCTGAGTCGACGACTGACCTCGGCACGCCCGACGCATCGGCGTTGGCGTCGAGGGAGAAGGTGCGGCCATCGCGGTGGAACACCCTCGCGTCAGGAGTGTCGTTTGAGGCAACGATTACGACCTCGAGATGGCCCACCGCGTCATTTATGACCCGAAGCTGCTGAAGATCGTGGACGGCGTATGCTTTGTGCACGTCGCCGTCGCTGACGCCCAGGATCTCGTCCTTCGCCTCGAGGCGGTCGTCACGGTCCCAAATCGGAAACATCGTGTTTGGCGTCGCGCGGTAGTCGAAGTAGATCGCCCTCTGGTCCTCCTCGGGCCTGTAGAAGCTTGGGGGATAGTATCCGGTTTCGGGTGAGATGACGGTGGTCTCGGGATGCTCAGCGAGCCAGTCCTCCCACATCGTGACCGCAACCGGGTAGAAGTCGAGCTTCAGGTCGTCGCGCTGGGCCAGCTCGCCGATCACCGGTACGCCATCGAAGGACTTCCAGAGAGTGTTGGTCTTCCGGTCGTACATCAGCTTGTTCGAACGATACAGGAACCCGGATGTTCCGAAAGTGGTAGGCTCCCCGTCGATTTTGGCGGAATACACGACTCCGGTCCCACAGAGCGTTCACCACATCAGACTGATGGGTTCGCCTCCCAAAACGTCATTCGCCATCTCGTGGGCGTTGATGATCCGGAGTGGATAGGCGCGGCTCTCGCCGTTGATTGTGACGCCGAACACTCTGTCGGTCGGCAGCAGATAGTCCGCTTCGTCCGGTGAGAGGGCCGTCGGATTTCGCAGGTCGGGAATTCCGTCCGGAATCACACCTCCCCAGACGACCTCGGTCAGGTCGATGCCCGAGTACTCCGAGGCCGGGGTGAGGAAAACAAAGAACCTGGGATCTATGGCCCTGTAGAGGGACGCTTTCCACGCCGGGTACTGTGACGGCGGTTGGTAGTCGCCGAGGTTGTGACCGAGCCACTCCATCCAAACGTCCCACTCCCTGGCGCCGAAGGTCTGGCCGGTGACCGTCCGAAGTGTCTCCGCGACACTTTCGGCGGACTGATATGACGGCATGAATCGGAGGATCTCGACGAGTACCGGTACAAGGGACGCGTCTTTGTTGGCGGCGATCTGGTCCAGCGCGGCGAACATCTGGGGCGAACCGAGCGAGAGCCCGGAGAAGATCGCGAACATCGCCGCGTTCGAGTCGTAGGGGGCCGGGGTCGACATCGGCAGCGGCTCGGAAGTTGGAGACGGAGCGGGCAGGGCTGTCGGCGAGGGCATTGGAGTCGGGGCCGGCGTCGGCTCTGGCGCAGAAGTGGGAGTGGGAAACGGAGTTGGAGCGACCTTGGCGATCTCGGCCGGGGGCGTCGGAGGCGACGGCGTAGCGACAACATCCTCGGCGGCGCCGCAGGCGGAGGCGACCAACAGAAGTAACGAACTCAGGAACGCGCCGCCAAACCTAATCACCGGACTTTATCCACTCGGCGACTCGCTCGGCGAGCATCATGATCGGCACGTTTGTATTCGAGCGTGGGCAGTCCGGCAGAATCGACCCATCGACGACGCGGAGTCCTTGGACGCCCTTGACCCTCCCATGCTGATCGACAACCGCCATCGGATCAGAGTCTGGGCCCATCTTTGCAGTACAGGAGACGTGGTGCATTGTGTTGGTGTTCTTGAGCAGCCACTCATCGAGAGCGTCGTCCGACCGGAGATCCCGCTCTGTTGGGTCGACCAATGGACCCGCGATTTCGGAGAACTCTGGGGTCCCGACTATGTCTAGACAAAGTCGAACGCCGTCCCGCATTCGCTGTCGATCGAACTCGTCGACCAGGTAGTTGTAATCGAGCAGCGGCTGAATGTTCGGATCGGCGGACTGGAGGGTGAGCTTCCCCTTCCCAACCGCTAGGTAGAGACCCACGTTCATCAGCAGCAGGTGCCGCTTTCGGCCGAAGCGCATCACAGTAATCATGTCGTTCTTCAGGGCTGACCCGGGGGCGGTGTAGCGCAGGGCGACTTTCTGCGGACCAACTTCCTGGGGCGGCGCCTCAACGTGCTCCATAGCCTTCCACCGTACGGGTACCGACGGATGGTCGCGCAGGCCCTGGCCGACGCCAGGCGAGTCGTGGATCGTCTCGATCCCAAACTCGGCCAGGTGGTCCGCCGGCCCGACTCCCGAGAGCATCAGGAGTTGAGGAGACGCTATCGGACCGGCGCTCAGGATGATTTCCTCGCCGAGCACGTTGAACAGCTCCCCTCCGCTTTCGACCTCGACTCCGACAGCCTTATCCTGTTCGAAGATCACGCGCCGAGCAAAGCAGTTGGACCGGACTGTGAGGTTGAGCCGATGGCGTGCCATTCCGAGGTAGCCGATCGCAGTACTCCACCGGACGCCGTTGGGGTTGTTCAGTGGGTACGGTCCGACTCCAGAGGCGCCCGGATGGTTGTGGTCGGCGTTCTCCGGGAATCCGAGCGCGAGGCATGCGTTGTAAAAGGCGGCCTGCTCAGGCTGTAGCGAATCCATCCTATGACGACGGACGATGATCGGGCCGTCGGAGCCGTGGTAGTCGTCCGAGAAGTCCGTATCCGTCTCGATCCTGCGAAGCGCCGGAAGGGAGTCCTGGTACGTCCACTCATCGTTACCCAGGGAGACCCAGTAGTCGAAGTCATCGACGGTGGGACGAAGGAACACCTGGCCATTGATCGCGCTGGTTCCGCCGGTGACCTTTCCTCTGGGGACGTCCATCCGGGGTCTCAGCGCGCTGGCGCGACCGGTGAATCCCCAGTTGTGACGGTCTTCGACGACGAAATCGGCCCCTGTTCCCCACCCGTACTTCAGATCATCGGGGATCGTGTCGAAGTCAGGATAGTCGGTCCCGGCTTCAAGCAGTAGGACCGATCTGTTGGGGTCTTCGGTCAACCGAGCGGCGAGCGTGGCGCCGGCCGAGCCGGCTCCGACGACTATGTGGTCGTAGCTGATTGGCTGTACCCCCTGACTACCCTCGCCCAAACCCTATTTCATCCAGGAGGAGGGTGCCTCTGTCCAAGGACCTCGGGTTCGATTCAGGCTGTGGCCTTGATCGCGTCGGCGATCTTCTCACCGATCATCATGGTGGTCACGTTGATGTTGGCGCGGACGCAGTCCGGCATAATCGAGGCGTCGACCACCCGGAGGCCACGCAGACCATGTACCCTCCCCTCACCGTCCACGACCGCCATGGGGTCCGACGAGGGGCCCATCTTGTTGGTGCAGGAGATGTGGTGCCCAGTTGTGATTTCTCTCATCATCCACTCGTCCAGATCGTCGTCAGAGTCCATCACATCCAACGGAGGCTCGATCTGGCGCTCGATAATACTGCTCCAAGACTCATGCTGGCCGAGCTTGGAGCAAATTCGCACAGCCTCGCGCATCCGCTCCCGGTCGAACTCCTCGGTGAAGTAGTTGTAGTCGAGGAAGGGCTGCTCGTGCGGATCGGCGGACTGGAGCCTCAGCTCGCCGGAACCCACTTCGAGATTCAGCGCTATGATCATGCGGACGCCGATCGGGGACATCCGATCGCCGCCCCTGTCGACCCGCTGGGTCGCGAAGTTGTTCATGTACACGATCATATCGTTGCGAAGGTCGGAACCCGTGGCCGTGTACCTCAACCCGAACTGCATTCTGGGTCCGAACTCTTCAAACTCGTGCTCCGGCCTGGTCTTCCACGTCACGTAGATCAGAGGGTGGTCCCGCAGGTTTTGGCCGACCCCGGGGAGGTCTTCGACGACGGGAATCCCGATCTCTTTGAGGTGGTCGGACGGGCCGACGCCGGACAGAAGGAGGATCTGGGGCGATCCAACTGCGCCCGCGCTCAGGATGATCTCTTCGCCCTCCACGGTGAAAACCTCTCGGCCGCTTTCGACCACAACACCGGTAGCGGTGTCGCCGTCGAAAACGATCCGGTGAACAACGCAGTTGGGCCGGATAGTCAGATTGAGCCTATGGCGTGAGAGGCTAAGGTATCCCAGGTTGGTGCTCCAGCGGATGCCGTTCGGGTTGTTGAGAGGCAGCGGTCCGACACCGGTCGAGTCGGGATTGTTGTGGTCAGGGCAGTCCTCGAATCCGTATTCAAGACAGGACTGATAAAACGCTTTGGACGCGTCCTGCCATGTCTCGGGCTGGAAGCGGTGGCAGATGATCGGCCCGTCGGTGCCGTGAAAGTCATCCGAGTAGGTCGTGTCGGTCTCCAGCTTGCGGAAGAATGGCAGGCACTCCTCGTATCCCCAGCTCTCGTTACCCCAGGACTCCCAGTTGTCGTAGTCCTCGGGCACTCCTCTGAGGAATATCTGACCGTTGATCGCTGACGAGCCGCCGGTGACCCTACCCCGCGGCACCATCATCGGCTCAGCAGCTTCGGTCGCGCGGCCGGTGAACTGCCAGTTGTGGTCGCTGGTCATGATGTCGGTGGCGGTCGCATAGCCGTAACGGACCTCGTCTGGGAGCTCCTCCATCTCCGCATAGTCGGGACCAGCCTCTAGAAGGAGGACTGACTTCGATGGGTCCTCGGTGAGGCGGGTCGCGAGGATCGCCCCGGCGGATCCTGCCCCGATGATGATGTAGTCGTACTTCATGGCTATCCTCCCAGCAGCGCTTCTCGAAGGCGGTCGATTACGGTTTCGAGCTCACCCTCTTCTAGGTTGAATGGGTCGACGGCGAGCTCGTCTGGATTGTGAATGTTGTGCAGGTAGATCGGCGGGTCGCCAGAGGACATGGTCTCGAAGACGTCGTCGCGGGACGGGCCGCGCCACTCGCGGGTAAAGCGGATGACGGCGAGCGGTGTCAGGTAGTCCCAATCGTCGTGCTTCACCTGAACTTCGAGGCCTGGTACCTCGATCAGAGCGTCGACGACCTCCTGACTCATCTCGTTGAACCGGCGGGTCTCGGCCTCCTCGTCCTCATCGGCGAAGATTCGCAAAGCCTCGACGAGGCCGATGATCTCTTCCTTGGCGACCTTCATACCGCGGCCAATGAACTGGTGTGGACTGGCATTGGCGTACGCGGCCTCGATGAGGTCGGCGCGTCCGGCCAGGATCCCGGTGCCTTGGGGTCCGCGGACCGCCTTGCCGCCAGAAAACTGGACCATGTCCGCGCCCGCGTGAACGAACCTGGTGAGGTTCGACCGGGGCGGAAGGTACGAGGCGGCGTCAACGATTACGGGTACTTCATGGCCGTGGGCGATCTCGACCGTCTTCTCAAGCGGTATCGATCGCCGGGTGATGAACCCGGAGAATAAGTATGCGACGGCCGCGGTGTTCTCGTTTATCGCGGCCTCCAACTCCCACGGCTGACAGCGCCGCCCGTCGCCGATTTCGACGATGGTGGCGCCCGTCGCGGTGTAGCATTGGTCATACGCGAACCGGTGCGCTGTGTGCATGACGATCTCGTTCTTGAGACCCCGGGCATCGGGCAGTCGGACCATCTTCGCCGGGTCGCTTCCCGCCATCACCGCGGCGGCCTGTAGCACCAGTCCGCCGGCGGAGCCGGATGTGACCAGCCCTGCCTCTGCGCCGGTGACGTCCGCGATGACACTTCCCGCGGCGACGTTGAGGTGGTCCAGATTGACCATCGTCTGCGACGCCTTTTCCATGGCGTCCAGCACCTCCGGCCTCAGCCTGCTGCCACCGTACATCGTCGTGGCGCCGGACGCTACGATCGCTGGGCTCACCCCGAGACTGCGGTAGATGTCTGCGCCGGAGTCGTAGGCCATCGGTCGGGTTCCTTTGAAATGCTGAGATCGGAGGCGGATGTCAGTATACAGGCCGCGAGCCTACTTGATCAGCCGCCTGCGCATAAAGTACGTCGCGACGAAGAGGGGGACAATAGCAAAGACGAGAAGCTCAGCCGTCCAGAGGATCATCCACCAGCTCAGGTCGCCGGTAGCCAGTCCCCTTACGAGGGCTGCTGCCGGCGTCAGAGGAAGCATCCACGCCGCCGTTCTCACGGCGTCGGGCAACCTGTCGAGCGGGAAGAACGTGCCGCTGACGTAAAACATCGGGAGCAGCGCGATAGTGAAGAAGTTGTTCATCGCTCCGATCGTCGTCGCTGTCGAGGTGACCACCATGGCAAGCGATGCGAACACCACGCCAACCAGGAACGCGACCGGAATGGTCAACAGCGCCAGCGGCGAGATGATGAGGCCGAATGCCGTGGCGGCGATCAGCACCGCGCTCGCAGAGATTACGGAGCGAGTGGCGCCCCAGATGACTTCTCCGACGACGATGTCCTGCGGCTCCATGGGCGTGAACAGGATGGCCTCATAGACGTGGTGGCTTTCCATGCGGAGGTATGCCCCGTAGGTGGCGTCGAACGTAGCGTGAAACATTGCGTAGCTGGCGATGATCCCGGGTGCGATAAACTCGGCGTATGTGAGGTCGCCGATGGTCCCAACATACGCCCCCAGTCCGAATCCCATAGCGATCAGCAGAATGAACGGCTCGATGAACAGTCCGCCGATCTCCACCTTCCAGGCGCGCATGGTAGCTTCACGGTTGCGCTGCCACAGCCTGAATCCTCCCCAGACGGGGGTCCGCTGAATCATCTGCGCGTTGACGCCAAGCAGCGCCATCTACATGTCCTCCCTCAGTCCCCTGCCTGTGAGGAGCAGGAAGGCGTCCTCGAGGTTGCCCGGTCGACGTGTTACCTGCAGCCCATCGAGATTCGCATCGTCTAAGGAGGGGGGCCCGTCATCAGCGAACAGCAGGATGGAGTCGGCACGGTCTTCGATCCGGGCGCGGACGCCTGAACTCGAGAGCGTGTGAATCAGACCCGGTTTTTCAGCGTGACGGACCCTGATCTCAATCACCATGTCACCGACAAGACTGTGAATCAGCTCGCTTGGCGTCCCCTCGGCGAGTATCTTGCCATCGTCCATCATCACTAGCCGGTCGCAGAGGTACGCGGCCTCATCCATGTAGTGAGTCGTCAGCAGCATCGTTATCCCCTCGGACTTCAGGAGGCCGAGCTTGTCCCAGACGAGCAGCCGGGCCTGGGGATCGAGACCGGTGGTCGGCTCGTCCAGCACGAGGATGCCTGGGTCGTTAATGAGCGCCCTGGCGATCAGGAGCCGCCTTCTCATCCCGCCCGACAGCTCGTAGGGTGTGGCGTGCTCACGTTCGCGGAGCTGGAACAGATCCAGTCCTTCATACGCCCTCTGCCGGGCGACGTCACCTGGGAGGTTGAAGTACCTGCCGTGAGCCAGGAGGTTCTGAATCACGGTAAGATCCGGGTCCAGGCTGTCGGCCTGGGAGACGACGCCGATGCGCCGTTTGATGTCGCGCTGGCGACGTCGGACGTCCATGCCAGCCACCGTCAGGCTCCCGCCTGTAACCGGAGAGACGCACGAGATCATCTTCATCGTGGACGTCTTGCCGGCGCCGTTCGGCCCGAGGAATCCGAAGCACTCGCCTCGACGGATGTCGAAATCTATGTTGTCGACGGCGAGGAAGTCGTTGTATCGCTTGACGAGGCCGCGTGCCTCGATCACAGGGGACTGATCCATAGATTAAGGTTAGCCAAGCCGTGACCGCGAGTTCAACGTCAGAACACCGCTATTGGGTTGACGGGGGAGCCAGTGCCTCCAATGACGTTCAGTGGGTTGATTGTGAGCATAAACTCGTGCCGCCCTTCCTCGGCGCAGGCGTCCGCCAAGGGCTCGAGCAGCGAGTTGTCGAGGAGCGCCACACCGTAGGCGAAGATGACGCCGTGGACGGACCATGGGATGTCGTAGCCGTTCGGAGAAGCGTCCATCATGTCCCAGCCGAGAATCGAAATATCGTTGTCACGAACGAACTTAAGGCAAGAAGCGTGGAGACCGGGCCGAGCGTCTCCTCCACCCCAGTTGCCGCCGTGATCCGCAGCGTACTTCTCACGACCGCTGTAGACCATCACGGCGTCCCCTGCCCTGACCTCGACGTCCTGTGCTGATGCGATCTCCTCCAGCTCGTCTCCGTGGACGGGATCGTCCTGTGTAACGTAGGGCACACCCCTGTGTCGGGGGACGTCGAGCAAGACGCCGCGAGTTAGGATTCCGTCGCTCCAAGCGTCGACGGTGCCGTACGTGCCGCCGGTGTACGTCAGGACCTCGTCCGGCGACTTACCGTCCCACATCCCCTCCTCGTCCCAGACGTGACAGAGGGCGTCGATGTGGGTTGTCGCGGTTCCGTGGTAGAAGATGCCGTAGTAGTCCATGGCGGCGCCACCGTGCGGAGGCCTGTCGATGACCGACATGAAGTGCTGCGCGGGCCTGGGGTTCTCGATACTCGGTTCGACGGGAAAGGGCCGGCTGAGGGACACGGTTCGACCCGTCTTCACCAGGCCGGCGGCTTCTATCCGCTTCTCCGGACTGATTAGATTCATTGCGCCGGCGGAGCCATTGTCTCCCCATCTTCCCCAGTTCCTGCGTTCCCTGAGGTAGGACATTACCTCCTCTTTGGTTGGTACGTTTCTCTCAGCCACGTATTGACCTCCTGGAGTGTTCGTGGCGCAAATGTATCGTATTGAACGGGTGTGGGCAATTGGGGAGGGATTTGCGCCGTTCCCCCCTTTCGCGGAGGCGACGCCTGCGGTCCGTGTCGTATCGAGGGCGTGCGGCGATGATGTTGAATCCTGCTATATTGGGATCGCCAAATCGATCGAGATCATTGGAGGTACGTCAATGGGCAAGTTGGACGACAAGGTATGCGTAGTCACCGGGTCGAGCCGGGGAATCGGCGCCGAAATCGCGCGGCTGTTTGCCGCTGAGGGCGGCAAAGTGGTCGCGGCGGCCAGGACTATGAGGGAGGGCGAGCACCCGCTGGAGGGCTCGCTGGAGAAGACGGTCGCCGACATCCGCGAGGCCGGCGGGGAGGCGACACCGTCCTCAGTAAACATCTCGCTCCCCGAGGACTGCGAACGGCTAATAGACGAGGCGCACGCGGCCTACGGACCGGTGGACGTACTCGTCAACAACGCAGCTCTGACGTACTTCATACCGGTCAAGGACTACCCTCTCCGCCGCTGGATGCGTTCATGGGCGGTCAACTTCCACGGCCCGTTCATTCTGAGCCAGCTTGCGCTTCAGGACATGATCGAGCAGAACAGTGGCAGCATCGTCAACATCTCTTCCGGCGCCGCGATCGGGCCTGGAAGAGGACCATATCCGGATGCGCCGGCAAACTCCGGAGGGACCTGCTATGGGGCGGAGAAGGCGGCGTTGGAGCGGTTCACGCAAGGGCTCGCTCAAGAGGTGTACCAGTTCGGAATCTCGGTGACGGCGGTCTCGCCCTCTCAGGTGGTCCCCACTCCAGGCACGATCTACCACAACCTGGTCTCTGGGATAGACGATCCTCGCGGCGAGCACCCCGAGCTGATGGCGAAATCGGCGCTGCTTCTGGCCACCGAGCCGCTGGACGACGTGACCGGCCGGGTAACCTACAGCCAGGAGATCCTCAAGGAGTACGGCTGGATCGACGAGGCACAGGGGACGGGGGTGGACCGGCAGGGGTCTGGTTATAGTCTAATCTAGGATGCAGCAGGGCTCCCCCGCCCCCGGGCGGGCAAGATGCCCGCGCTCCCAGTGGAGGTTGAGGCTAGGCTCCCCCGCCCCGGGCGGGCAAGATGCCCACGCTCCCAGTGGAGGTTGAGGCCAGGCTCCCCCGCCCCCGGCCCGGGCGGGCAAGATGCCCGCGCTCCCAGTGGAGGTTGAGGCCAGGCTCCCCGCCCCCGGCCCGGGCGGGCAAGATGCCCGCGCTCCCAGTGGGGCACAAAGGACTCATGCAACCGCGGGGATGGGGTAGGAACTTTCTAAGACTCGTCCAAAACGGGGCACGTCAAATGCCTTGAAAAGCATCACTGCTATTGATTAGCCTCTGATCTATGTCGCCGTTGAGGAGGAGACCGTATGAAACTCACGAGGGCAAGGGTAACCAACTACAGGAGTATCGACGACTCCAGATGGGTATCCTTGGACAACGTCACCTGCATGGTCGGGAAGAATGAGTCTGGTAAGACCGCCTTCCTGGAGGCGCTCAGGCGTCTGAACCCCGAGGGGGGCGCGAACGGAAAGTTCAACCTGCGCGACTACCCGAGGAAGGGCTACGTCCGCTACAAGCGCCGGCACGAAAGCGAACCTGCGCAGGTGGTCGCGGCCGAATTCGAGCTGTCCGACGAGGAGATGAGCGAGGTCGAGGCCGAGTATGGGCCGGGCGTGCTTTGCTCCCCGTTTGTGACGGCGACGAAGAACTACAAGAACCAGCGCTTCTGGCAGGTTGAGATCGACGAGCTCGCCCTGATCAGAAACGTCGTCGACTCGGCGCGGCTTCCGGACGAGATTCGTCAGACGGTGGCCGACGTCGAAGAGTGGCAGGACCTTCACAATCGCCTCCAGTCTCTGGAGGTAAAGCCGCCGTCAGTCCTGGCGCTGCTGGCAGAGCTACCGGAACGGTTCAACCAGGACCTGCGCCAGAAGATCGTGCTCGAGTTCCTGGAACGGCGCCTCCCGGTCTTCGTGTACTTCGATAACTACAGCGCGATGCACGGTCGCATCTCCATCCAGGATATCAAGCAGCGACGGCTGAACGCCGATGACATCGACGACGCCGACCGGACGTTTCTAGCTCTCCTCTCTCTCGTCGCCGCCGACCTCGACGACCTCGAGCAGCAGACCCACTACGAGTACCTGAAGGCGGAGCTTGAGTCGGCATCCATTGGAATCAGCGACGAGATCTTCGAGTTCTGGAAGCAGAACAAGCAGCTTCGCGTCGAGTTCGACCTTTCGTCGGCGAACCCAAGCGACCCGCCTCCGCTGAACGCGGGGACGATCCTCCACGTGCGGATCTGGAACGACCGGCACCGGGTCTCGGTGCCGTTCGACGAGCGGTCGAGGGGGTTCGTCTGGTTCTTCAGCTTCCTGGTGTACTTCTCGAAGATCGAAGAGGAGCAGGACCGGGACATGGTGCTCCTGCTCGACGAGCCGGGATTGAACCTGCACGCCCTGGCGCAGCATGACTTCCTCCGATTCATCGACGAGAAGCTCGCTCCCAAGCACCAGGTTATCTACACGACTCACTCGCCGTTCATGATCAGCCTCGACAAGCTAAAGAGCGTAAGGACGGTCGAGGACATGGACAAGTTGGGAACGGTGGTCACCGACGACATCCTGCAGAACAATCACGAGACGATATTCCCGCTCCAGATGGCGCTTGGGTACCAGCTTGCCGAGACGCTGTTCCTGGCGCCTCACTGCCTTCTGGTGAACTCCGCGTCGGACATGATCTACCTTCAGGTTTTGGGGGAGATCTGCTCGTCGGAGGGCGGGCCCAAACTCGATCCTCGCTGGGTGGTCATCCCGGTCGGGAACGCTGATAATCTGCCCGCGTTCATATCACTACTCGGCGAGAACTATACGAGCCTCGCGGTCCTGATGGACGCGACCCCAACCAATCGCCAGAATATCGAGCGGATCAACGAGTCGATGGTTTCCGGTCAGCACACTCCCGTCCGCTGGGTGGAGGTGACGCGGATCAGGGACGCGGACATCGAGGACCTGCTCGACCCCGGATTCTACCTCCGGCTAGTGAACGAGTCGTACAAGCCGGAGCTTCGCGAGCTGGTTACGCTCCGGTCGATCTCGGACCGAAACCCCCGGATCGCTGAACGCATCAAGTCGTACTTCGAAGCGAATGACATCGCCGACGGCCAGTTCGACCCATACCGGCCTGCGGCGTACTTCCTGCAGAACCACGGCGTTCTCAGGGGCGAGATCAACGACACGACGATCGAGAACGCAGCCTCGTTGTTCGAGCGGATCAACTCGCTTCTTCCGAGCAACGGCGTCAGCACCCCCAGGGGGCTGGAGATCGGGAGGTCAACGACGCTGGCGTCAGTGAGGTAGGCGGGAACCCGGTCCGGCGAGACAGATTGACCGGCTGGGCCTTCTGTTTTGCCCGTTCGTCCTGAGCCTGTCGAAGGATGACCGGGTAGGGGGCCTCCGTAGCACCTACTCGGGTTTCCCTTCCATGGCCTCCAGAACCTTCGAGTTTCCGACCAGGACTACAGAGTCTCCGGACAGGCAGACCTCGTCATCGCTCGGGTTGACCATCACACGTCCGTCCCGCCGAATGGCCAGTACGTGGACGCCTCTCGGAGTACAAGACTCGCTGATCGTGGTTGAGCTCAGGGGTGAGTCGTCGACCACGAGCACCTCGGTGAGTCGCTGAGCGTCGTCGCCGGTAGACCTGAGCACGGAGTCGAGGAAGTCTACAGCGAGCGGCCGCGTCGCCGACATTGCCATCCGCAAACCGCCGATGTCGTGCGGCGAAATAACCCGATCCGCGCCGGCGCGTCGCAGGTTTGACCCGCCCTCAGGGAAACTCGAGCGCGCGACGATGTGGATGTCGGGATTGAGGCCACGGGCCGAGAGCGTAACAAATACGTTGTCGGAGTCGCGCCCAAGAGCGGCGACGAGACCCCTGGCGCGTTCAACCTAGGCCCTCCCCAGCGACTGATCGTCCGTGGCGTCTGCCTGGACAACCGGGACTCCCAGATCCGTGGCGATCGCCACAGCATCGGGATCGCTCTCAATCACGACCACGGGCGCGGACTCGGCGAGGAGAGCGTCGACGACTGCTCGTCCCACACGCCCAAATCCGCAGACGATGAAGTGGTCACGCTGCCTCGATAGTCTTGCCTGCATTCTGCGCCTCCGTACGAATCCTCGGAGGAATTCCTCCTCGACGATCGACTGCACGATCGCCGTCAGTGCATAGAGCATCGTCCCTACGCCGCCCAGCATTAGAATGGTGGTGAATACGCGACCCTCAGTGGACAGCGGTCTGACCTCGTCGTATCCGACCGTTGTGAACGTCAGGATGGTCATGTAGACCGCGTCGAGCAGCGACCACCCTTCGATACCCATGTAACCGAAGATGCCCGTCACGATAAACGCGGCGAGGGCGAGCAGCACGTATCCGAATCTGTCGAAAGTCCACATAGACGGCCGTCCTACGTCCGCTCGGCGCGAGAGAGCCGGGCGTTCAATACGCGTAGCCGCCGGCGGAAGTCATCCTCCGAGAGCGAACCGCTCCGGTAGCTGTCTCTAAGCTCCGCGATCATCTCTCTGATAACCATGCGATCGTCATCGGCAACTGGCACTGTGGTTTCGCTACGGCGCGTCGTCGACTTCCAAACCGCGCCGTAGACGAGAAGCGCGAGCATCAGCACGCCGAGTGCGACGGGTGCCGCGTACTCGAACCTGATACCTGAGAGTGCTTGGCCCATTCTCTGACCCACGGTCGGCATGGGGAGACCGTCCAGATGGATCGAGATCGCAGCTCCCCTCTCCAGGCCTTCGGCCTCGATAACTAGGTAGGCGCGTTCGCCGATCAAGACGGTCTCAGGCTCACCCAAAGCCAGTGCGGAGATTGTGACAACCTCCTCAGGCGCGAGGACCCTGAGCGCGTCTACGCCGTAGCGATAGGTCTTCTGAAGTGTGAAGTTTCCGTTGTCGTATGGAAAGCGGTACGAGAACATCACCTCGTGCTCCCCTGGCGGAATGCTGGCGAGTAGTGCGAAGCCGCGATCCACCTGGATGAAGTCGGCGCCAATTAGCCGGGTGTCAAGTGAAAGATCCGTGGCGCCCGGTGGGAGACCGAATCTGAGAACCTCCATCACCCCTGAGCCAGGTACATACGCTCTGTCCGACCGGTTTGACAGCTTGAGGATTTCTAGCGCGGCCAGGGTCTGGTCCGAACCGTCCGCCGACGCCAGGAGCAGCGATGCCGAAGCGGTCGACACGATCGAGTCGTCCTGCGTAGATTCGTAGACGGTGAGCTCTACGGGCTCCGGCGAGCCGGCGGCGAGGTCGAGGTCCGTTCCGTAGATGGCGTCCTGGTAACGGACCGAGACTCCGTAGGCAGTTTCCGAATCGAACTCGACCCCATCAAATGCGAACGTACCGTCAGCGCCTGTGGTTGTCGTTAGATCTTTGAATCCGGTCGCCGTGACCCTGTGGAGCGTAACCGTTTGCCCCTCAACGCCACCGCCGCCCGCAGTCCCGTTGGTCACGGTCCCCCGAATCATCCGCAGGCCCTCCTGGCCGCCGACCAACGCATAGGCGGATACGAGTGCGAACAGGATAGCCGCCATAGAAGCGGCAAGTCTGGCCGGCACGTCCTAGGAACCCCCTCGACTGCGTGTTTGGTGCCCGTTTGCGAGTGTAACAATCGACCTCGGGAGGGTCAACGAACTACCCTACCGCTCTGGAAGCGCAGGCCGTACAATCCCCTGTTGAACGCCACTATCGCAGGAAGGAATAGATGCTCGACTACTACAACGTGCTGGACATGCTTGGCGAAGAGGAGAAGCTCGCACAGTCAACGGCCCGCGAGTTCCTCGATGCTGAGGCATCGCCCGACATCGCCGACTACTGGGAGCGTGGCGAGTTCCCCAAGCACCTGATCCCGAAGCTCGGCGAGATGGGCTACTACGGCGCCAACCTTCAGACCGAATATGGGACGGCTGGGGTGAACAACCTGTCTTATGGCCTGATCATGTACGAGCTGGAGAGGATAGACTCCAGCCTGCGCAGCTTCGCCGGCGTCCAGAGCGCGCTCGTGATGTATCCGATCTACTCTTACGGCTCAGAGGAGCAGCGGCAGGAGTACCTTCCCAGAATGGCGACGGGCGAAGTGATCGGCTGCTTCGGGCTCACCGAGCACGAGGGCGGGTCGGACCCGGGTGCGATGAATACGACCGCGCGAAAGGACGGCGAAAGCTACGTCCTGAACGGAACGAAGATGTGGATCACGAACGGGGGCATCGCCGACGTAGCCCTGGTGTGGGCGGCGGACGACGGCGTGGTTCGCGGGTTTCTGGTCCCCACCGACACGCCCGGATTCACGGCGAACAAGATCGAGCACAAGATGAGCATGCGGGCGTCCGTCACCAGCGAGCTCGTCATAGAGGACTGCCGCGTCCCCGCGACCGCTGTCCTTCCCGACGTTGCCGGGCTACGGGGTCCGCTATCCTGTCTAACACAGGCACGTTACGGGATCGCCTGGGGGGCGCTCGGCGCGACCGAGGCAGTGTACCAGGACGCGCTCGATTTCTCGCTGTCGCGAGTGACGTTTGGTCAGCCGATCGCCTCGCGCCAGCTCGTCCAGGACAAGCTCGTGGACATGGTCACCGACCACACACGAGGGCTCCTGCTCTCCTGGCGGCTGGCCGTGCTGAAGGACCAGGGCAAGATGAACTTCGCCCAGGTGTCTATGGCCAAGCGGGAGAACGTGCGGTGCGCGCTGAACGCGGCTCGCAGCGCAAGAGAGATCCTGGGCGGTTCGGGAATCGTCCTCGAGCACCCGTCCATCCGGCACATGCTGAACCTGGAAACCGTCGACACGTACGAGGGCACCCACGACATCCACACGCTGGTCCTCGGACGCGACCTCACCGGCCACAACGCCATGGGCTAGCGGGCTCCGCCAGCCACTACGGGAACTGTCATCTCGTTCTCCGCTGTGTATCCAGCGTCTCGCGAACTGCCGCCCAACGGCCCGGCATGTCTTCACGGGACATCTGCGGCTCGAATCCCATGGAGAGATAGAGGCCGATTGCCGGGAGACGCCAGTCGTCTGTGTACAGGATCACTCTGGCGAAGTCCCGTTCGACGAGGTAGTCCACAACCGCTGTGCACACCGCACGGCCGAGTCCGAGTCCACGAACGTCCGGGTGACTCACGACGAAGTCTACTCTGCCGAGGTCGTCGGACCCTTCTTCGACGGACGCGAACGTCGCCGCGACAATCCTGCCGTTCATGGTAACGACTCGAGAGCCTTCGGTGCGTTCCGGTTCTGTGATGTACTCGGCAAAGCGGGCGCGGTCCCATTCCCCCTCGAACTCCCCGGTGTTGATCAGATCGACCCAGCCATCCTCGTCGCCTGCGCGGTACGAGCGCATCTCGCATCCGTCCGGAAGCGTGAACGGCGGCATGTCGCGCGCCTGCTCAATAGAGATCACCATTGACAGCTGCTTGGGCCGGACGTCTGGATTCACGATGAACACCGTCGTAGATCAGGAATGAATAACCTACCAATGAAAGAGGCAGACTAGAGCGCCGCAGTGAGTTTGTCGGCGAAGTCGGGTGGATCGCTGTGCTCGATGACGAGGTCGTGGGCGTTGTGGAAGCGCATGAAGTCGCGCATCGCCCGGGCAATAGAGGACGCGAGTCTCGCGCTGGGTCTGACACCGGGCTCCAGGTACAGTTTCTTCAGTCGGAGAACGCCAGTGCTCCGCTCCATCTTCGGGTCGAAACGCCCAACGAGGCGGTCTCGGTCCAATATCGATAGACAGAAGTAACCCCAGATGCGGTCTGCCTCAGGCTTATAGCACTCGAGCACCTGCCAGAACTTCCAGACGCTCATGTCGCGGTCCCTTGCCCAGAAGAGACTGTCGAACGGGCTAAGGAAGGTCGTCCGCCGCGGCTTCAGCTCCTCGTCTGCGGCCATGTCCAAGAGAGGCAGGTTTCCCTTGTGGACCAGAAGCTCGTGAGTCTTGCGGTCGGCCAGTGTCGCGTCGACCCTCTTGAAAGTGCCGTCCGCGATAAGCGAGTCCACCAGCGGCTTCGCCTCGGTCCGCTTCATGTGAAAGTAGTCGCCGACCTGCGCCGGTTCGCAGACGCCGAGAGATTTCAACGAAATTTCGAGCAGCCGTTTCAGCGCATCTTCCTCTGACGGCTCTGTACGATCGACCCAGTGAGGAAGAACCCGGTCGCGGACGTCGTAGATACGCTGGAAGTTCACGCGGTTGGAAATCGCGAGCTCTCCGATGTCGTACAGATACTCGAGCGCGATCTTCGCGTGGTCCCAGTTCCACCACGATCCGGGGGACTTCTTCTCGGTCCGAAAGTCGGACGGTCGCGCCGCGCCCTCCGTCCTGATCCGCCCGAGGAACGACTGGACGAGCTTCCGATTCTCAGGGTCCGAAGCCCATCTCCTGTGCCACCCCCCGCGTCCCTGGCCGCGTTTGCGCATCAGCGGAATCACGTTCCGGTACTCTGTCAGCGGGATTATGCACGCGGCGTGCGTCCAGTATTCAAAGAGGCGGCGGCCGTTGTCCGGAGACGCGCTGCCGGAGTCGAAGATGAGACTGTCGAGTAGGTTAGTGTCGTACGTGCCGAGCCTGCTCCAGAGGGTCAGGTACTGCGCGCGGTTGACGACCTGAAGCGTGTCGAGCTGGACCCATCCGACCCGCTCGACAGCAGAGTAGAGATCCTCAGGCCCGGCCCGGAATCCGCGCCGCATCGGCCCGTCCAGATCCTGTGTATGGAGCGCGACGGCGCGAACGGCTTTGAGTGGATGAGCGGCGGACAGCTTATGGCGCCTTTCGAGAGTCGCGGGTGTTCATCTACAGATTTCTATCACAGAGGAGCGACAATTCCAACAGCCGAGGGACCAATAAGTCCTCCAGCACAATGATTCGCTGATGTATGCAGGAGTAACGGTAGAGATTCTCAACAGCGTGTAAGTTCCCGTACTTGTAGGCCCGCATCCATAGGGGGTCTTTTATTGAGGCTCGGGACGGACAGCAAAGATCGAAGGTCGCCATCATGCGCAAGTCATGCTACAATCATGCCATGGCGAACCTTCAAGTGAAAAACCTACCTGAGGAACTGCACGAGCGGCTGCGCGCTCACGCCCGTAAGCGCAAGACGACGATGAGTGAGACCGTCATAACGGCGGTCGAACGCGAGCTTGAGAGGGCTGAATGGCTTGAGCGCTTTGAAGAACGGGCTCCCATCGATATCGGTGTATCTGGGGCCGAACTCATCATGGAGGCTCGCAAGGAACGCGACGCCGAACTCGATTGGCGCAGTTCGTCGTAGACGCTTCTGTCGCGGTCGAGTACCTCCTCAAATCGCCGCTCGGGTTGAGCATTGCTTCTGAGCTGGACACCGCATCCATCAGCGTGCCGCAAATGCTAGATGCTGAGGTAATGTCAGCACTACGCCGCCTCGTGCTCCGCAGAGAATTGGAGAACAGTAGGGCGCTCGACGCTTTGAACGACCTTGTGAGTTGGCCGGTCGAACGCCTAGATCATCGAGCACTCATCCCAGTCGCTTGGGAATACCGTCACAACATTAGCTCTTACGACGCCCTATATGTAGCGGCTGCACACCTCCGAGAGGTTCCTTTGCTGACCGCTGACGGACCGTTGTCTCGGGCATCAGGCCTTGGAATCGTGGTGCAGAACGTACGTATCGCCTGATCACCTCTACACGTGCGTCCTACGCCTCAGGGCTCGGAACGATCGACGGCACCTCCAGCTCCGCGAGCAGGTTCTGGAACTCGTCGAGGTCCTTGTCTAGAACCTCTTCAAGAACTCGGAAATGCTCGTCGAGCGACTCGCTGAAGTGCTCGAATACGTCGTATGCCTGCTGCGGCGGTCTGAAGTCGGCCGCGGAGACGACCGGCACGAGACCAGCCAATTTCGCGTTCCATCGGATTGGAAGGTGCAGCCGATCACGCGCCCCTTTGTACTCGGTCTGGATCAGCGCAGCTTCAACGTCGTTTAGCTTCGTCTTCAGAGCTTCTGACGCTGCCGATAGGGGCTCCTCCGCAGGCGTTCCTTTTGCTCTACCCGCCCACTCGTCGACCTGCGACCGCGCGCTGCGAAGTCGGTTGATGCTGTCGTGGGTCTCAGACAGCTTATCTCGTATCTGCATGAGAAGAGCAAACTGTGTCTCGAAGTCGTCCTGCGTCGCCGCGACGCGCGGGTCCTTAGTGATATCGAAGGCTGAGGTCTGGGACTGGTCTCCGACCTGGAGCCTGACCTGGTACGAGCCCGGGGGCGCGAGCGGCCCGCGCAGGCTGTCCTCGGTCGTCTTGTCTCCCGGAACCTTGCTGGGACCAGGGTAGCGCAAGTCCCAATCGAACCGGTTCATTCCCGGCTTGGCCGGCACTTTCGGCTCGGGGGAGTCGTCGTCCGAGTCCGGCTCCTTGCTCGAGTACGTCTTGATCTCGTCTCCAGCGGCGTCCATGAACGTCAGGATGACCTCGGACTCAGGGGAGTCCTTCAGCCAGAACCAGACGCGGACGCCTCCGGGAGGGTTTTGGCCCGCGTCCAGGAGCACCCTCTCGACCTCGCCAGTCGGGCCCTTGGTATCCATGAACCCGACCGCGGCGCCCAGGGCGAGCTGGTAGCTCTTCTTCTTGCTGCCCTTCCGGCCTCTGAACGGTGCGGCCATTCGCGTCTTCGTCGGCGGGGTCACGAGGTGCATCTCCGATTCGGCAATCTCCGCCGAGACCTGTCGGAGTTGGCTCAGGCCGTCGAGGATCCAGAAGCTGCGGCCGTGGGTGGCGGCGACGAGGTCGTCGTCCTTGATGACCATGTCGTACACGGGCACCACCGGAAGGTTTCCACGCATCGAGCCCCAGGTCTCCCCGTCATCGTAAGAGATGTACGCGCCTGTCTCTGTCCCGACGTACAGCATCCCGGGGCGCTCGGTGTCTTCTCGAATGCATCGGGTGAAGTCTTCAGCGAGAAGGTCGCCGGTGATTGACTTCCACCTCTCACCGTAGTCGGTGGTCTTGAACAGGAACGGCCTATTGTCGTCGAACTTGTACCGGGTGGCGGACATATACGCGGTCGCGGCGTCGTGCGGCGACACCTCGATCATGTCGATCCGCGTCCACTCTTCGAGCTCAGACGGCGTCACGTCCCGCCACGTTGTACCGCCGTCCCTCGAGATGTGCACCAGCCCATCGTCCGAGCCAGCCCAGAAGACCCCCTTCTCGTGGGGCGACTCGACGAACGAGAACACAGTGCAGTACGTTTCGGCCCCGGAGGCGTCGCCGGTCACCTCGCCCCCGGACGGCTGGAGCTTGTCTGGATCGTTGCGCGTTAGGTCGGGGCTGATCGGCTCCCAGCTTCCGCCCTGGTCGGTCGATCTGAATACGACGTTGCCCGCTGCGTACAGGACTCCCGGGTCGTGCGGGGAGAACTGGATCGGGTACGTCCACTGGAACCTGTACCTGGCATCAACAGGGCCGAACCCCGTGTTCATCTCCGGCCAGACCGTGATGATCCTCACCTGGCCCGTAGAGTGATCGTAGCGCAACATGTTGCCCCCACCGCCGGGCGAAGAACCGATCGCGCCGGAGATCACGACGTTGGAGTCGGTGGGATCGACGACAATGTAACCGCTCTCCGAGCTGCCGACGGTGTAACAGTCGTTCCACGGGATCACGCCCTTGTTCGTACGCGAAGGGACGCTGATCGCGCTGTTGTCCTGCTGCGTCCCGTAGACGCGGTAGGGCATCTGGCTGTCGGTGGTTACGTGGTAAAACTGCGAGGTGAGCTGATTGTAGATCGTCGAGAACGTGTCGCCGCCGTTGAAGCTGACGCACGCGCCGCCGTCGTTGCCCTCAATCATCCGGCGCGGGTTGCGCGGGTCGATCCACAGGTCGTGGTTGTCGCCGTGGGGCGTACCGAGCTCCTCCCATGTCTTCCCGGCGTCGATCGACTTCCACGCTGAGTAGTTGAGCACCCAAACCGTGTCGGAGTCCTGCGGATCGGCGAAGATGTGCTGGTAGTACCAGGGGCGGCCCTGGAGGTCGTGATTGTCGGATACCAGCTCCCAGGTATCCCCGTAGTCGTCGGACCTGAAGACGCCCGGCTTCCCGGCCTCGATCGTGGCGTAGACGCGGCCCGGCTGCGAGGGCGAGACGGCGACGCCGATTCGCCCGAACGGGCTTTCGGGCAGACCGGGATTGCGCGAGACGTCCTCCCACGTGTCGCCTCCATCGATGGAGCGCCAAAGTCCGCTGTCCGGTCCGCCGCTGGAGAGGTTCCAAAAGCTGCGCCGGACCTGCCAGATCGCCGCGAACATCACGCGAGGGTTGTTCGGATCGACGGACAGATCGGCAGCGCCGGCTTTCTCGCTCTTGAACAGGACCCGGTCCCAGCTCTTCCCTCCGTCGGTCGACCGAAACACGCCCCGCTGTTCGTTCGCGCCGAAGGCATGGCCCAGCGCGGCGACGTAGACGATGTCGGGGTTCGTCGGATGGATTCTCACTCGTGAGATGTGGCGGGTGTCCTCCAGCCCCAGATGCTGCCACGACCGTCCGGCGTCGTTGGAGCGGTAGACCCCGTCCCCGTGGGTGACGTCGAGCCTGATGCACGCCTCTCCCATCCCGGCGTATACGACGCTCGGGTCCGAGTCGGAGACGGCGATCGCCCCGACCGATGCGGTCTTGAAGTGCCCGTCCGAAACGTTCTCCCAGTACGTCCCGCCGTCGTACGTCTTCCAGACTCCGCCGGCGCAGGCTCCGAAGTAGAACGTCCCGATATCGACAGGATCGCCCGCAACCGCGACCACCCGCCCGCCCCTTGGAGGCCCGATGCACCGCCACTCGATGGCGTTGAGCATTCGGGGATCGATGTCGGTGGCGGGTCGGCTTGATTCGGTCATCATTACAGCTCCTGTCGGCCGGATTATATCTCCGTTTCATCCGCGATTGCACCCAGCTTGACCGATGAGGAACTTGTATCAACTTAGTCGGCGCCCCACTGTGGGATCGAATGTCCCCTCTCCCTCAGGGAGAGGGCTAGGGTGAGGGTGAAATCCTTGTCGACCAAACTAATACAGCATCGCCGGTGAATCACACGATTCGCCACTTCCCCAGAGTCCGAACCGGGTTGACAGCAGCCGATTGACGACCCGTAACGATGCCGAGTCTGATTGTGAGATACTATGGGTTGCAAGTGCCGACGGAGGAGGTCAGTTGATGACACATCAGGGTTACGCGCGGCCTGAGCTGCTGGCGTCTACGGAGTGGCTGTCGGAGCACCTCGACGATCCGGGGATTCGGATCGTCGACTGTGACGAGTTCGAGCTCTACCTCCGGGCACACGTCAGGAACGCCGTGGGCATTCGAGTCCATCACTACATCAAGCACCCGAACTACCCATCTGCGCAAACAGAGTATCCGCTGGTTGCGGAGCCCGACGTCATGAAGAGTGTCATGGAGGAGATGGGCATCGGCGACGACACGCTGGTTATCGCGTACGACAACTCCGGGAGCCTCTACTCGACGCGCTTCTGGTGGGTGCTTAACTTCTACGGTCACACGAACGTCAAAGTCCTCAATGGCGGCTGGAAAAAGTGGTTCGACGAGGGCCGCCCGACATCCATCGACCGGCCTCCCGACGCCGGCGACGTAACGTTTACGCCCACAGTGGACGACTCGCTGGTCTGTACGCTCGACTACGGCGTCGGGCAGGTCGGAAACCCGGACACGGTGTTTCTCGACGTGCGGTCCGACGAGGAGTGGGACGGATCGAACGATCGCGGAAACGCGAGGGCGGGACGCGTCCCGGGCGCGGTTCACCTCGAGTGGCTGAACCTCATCACTGAAGACCGCCACCGCACCTTCAAGCCCGTTGACGAGCTGCGGGCGATGCTGGATCCGCTCGGCGTGACGCCGGACAAGAACGTCATCACCTATTGACAGGGCGGGATCCGTGCGGCGCACGGAGTGTTCACCCTACGGCTTCTCGGCTACGACCGGACCCGCAACTACGACGGCTCGATGGGCGAGTGGGCGAACCGCGAAAACACGCCGATGGAATTGTGAATTTGGAATTGCGAATGGTGAGAGGGCGAGTGTTTGTCGGCCGGAGCCAGACCCTCATAGGTCTCGCCCCGCTCAAGCCCCACCCGGGCGCCCACGAGGAGCGACCCTACAGGGTGTCTTCGACCTCTCGCTCGCCGTCTCACTCCTCACTCCTCACTCCTCACTCCTGACCATGGGTTGGTCGATACATCATCCGGTGGGTCTGATCCACCACTCACCGTCGTTCTCATACAAGGGCTTTACGCTCGTGTTCACGAACTCCGGAAAGTTCGCCGCCCTCTTGGACATGGACGGCCGCGTCTGCCATCGGTGGGAGTACCACGAGGGGATCACGTACGCCACGCTGCTCCCGAACGGTCACCTTCTCGGACGCACGCCTCTGCCGTCGGACTTCGATTCGACCCGCGGGCTCGGAGGATCGGGCGGCTCGATCGTCGAGCTGGACTGGGAAGGCGTGAAGCTCTGGGAATATCGAGACCCGTGGATGCACCACGACTACGAGCGGACGCTGACGGGCAACACGCTCTACCTCCTGTGGGAAGAGATGCCCGCCGACCTGTCCGCCCGGGTGAGGGGCGGAAACCGGACCCCTGAAGACCCCATCCGAATGCTCGGCGACGTGATTCGCGAGATCGACTCGGACGGCGAGACCGTCGGAGAGTGGAAGGTCTGGCCAAAGCTGAGCGTCGAGGACGAGGTGATTTGCCCCCTAGAGGGTCGGAGAGAGTGGACCCACGCCAACTCGATCAGTATAACGAGGGCCGGAGACTTCCTCCTGAGCTTCAGGAGTACCAGCAACATCGCGGTCGTCTCGCGAGAGACCGGCGACATCACCTGGAAGTGGGGCGCCGGAGAGATCAGCCACCAGCACGATGCGAAGGAGCTCGACGACGGGAGCTTCCTGGTGTTCGATAACGGGACTCACTCGGCGGGTCGAGGGAACTCCCGTGTCATCGAGGTCGACCCCGAGACCAGAGAGATCGGCTGGACCTACGAGGGCAGTCCTCCCGCTTCGTTCTACAGCTCCTACATAAGCGGGGCAGACCGGCTGCCCAACGGGAACACACTGATCTGCGAGGGGGCGCATGGGCGTCTCTTCGAGGTGACGAAGCGCGGCGAGATCGTCTGGGAATTCGTCAACCCGTTCTTCGGGCTGGACGGCGGCGGTAACAATCTCACCAACTCGACCTTCAGGGCGCACCGCTACGCTCCCGATTTCACCGGCTTCACCGGCCGCGACCTCGACCCGGCGCGATACGCCAACCTCAACCGCGCCCTGGGCGTAATGTGACCTCAACCACGCTCGGCCCTGAGACGCTCCAGCTCGGCGTCGAACTCTGCAGGCGATGAGACCTCAGAGATGACGCGAATGAACTCGCCGATGTCGGCCATGTAGGAGCGAAGCTCCCGCATCTGCTCGCCGACGGGACTCACGGACGCCGGACTGCCGGCGTACCGGCCACGAAACGCGAAGTAGGCCTGGTTCAGCTTACGGATGTAGTATCCGCGGAGACGCAGGTCCCACTGGCGCTTACGCATGTACTCCTCGGCCTCGGCGACCAGCCCCTCGGCGAGGAGCCGCTCCGCCTCGATCCTCGTCTCGCGCATGAATGCGGTGAACCTGGGGTCGACGCGGTCCTCAGCTATGTAGCGGCGCGCGTTCACGGACAGGTCGCCGCCCATCCGCTCGAAGGCGATGTCGCCGATCTCGTTGCCGGCCAGCGTCGCCGCGGTCTCGTTCAGCGTGGTCATCTCCGTCGACGCGAAGTAGTTCCTTCCGAACGGGTGGAAGAACCAGTACGCGTGAAGCCACTCGTGAGCGGCCGTCCTCACGATCGTCCGGGTCGAGTAGGCGTCGGCGACCATGTTCGGAAACGAGGCGAGGCCGGCGATGTTGTCGACAAACGCCGCGTAGTCCAGTTCAGCGTAGACCTGCTTCTCGACCGCATCCCGGTCGAACGGCTCGATGTCAGGGTCGAGAAACACAGCTCCGACCATGTCGATCTCGTTGCGAGGCGAGATGACGAGCAGAGTCGGCGGCGCCCCGAACCTGACGTCCACCGGCGGCCAGATCAGCCCAATCCGCGACTCAAGGCCGAGCCCAGCCAGCACCGCGCTCACCTCGGCCTCGACGGCCTCCTCCGCGACGGGCCGGAGATCGTCGCTGCGCGCCCGCAGCTCCCGGAGATACTCATCCGAGACGGCTTCCTCTTTCCCGCCCGATCCCGACCCCATGTAGCTCCTGAGCTGAGATGCGCCCTTGATGCGCCGCTCCTCCTTGTTCGCCCGCTTCACCGTCTGCAGGTACTCGTCGAAAGTCTCGATCCGCTCTTCTCGGGACGGCTTGGCGCCAGGGATCAGGTCGACCAACCTGTAAAGCCACTTCTTCGGGAAGTTGACGAGCTCCCACTCCACAAGGGAGAAACGATGATCGAACGCGATGATCTCGACCGGGGTGATCCGAAAGTTGTCGAGCCTGGGCACGGCCAAGGTGAGGATCATGAGCGCCAGCACAAGGCGCCGGACACACCTGAAACGTCCGGGCTTGTCCGGCGAGAATTCGGTCGGTTCGTTCATCGTAGTCTCATTGTGACACATGGCGAACGGCCCGGCGCCCCGAGGGCATTCTCGACTGGGAGCGCGGGCATCTTGCCCGCATGGGGAGGCGGCCACCGGGAGCGCGGGCATCTTGCCCGCATGGGGGGGCGGCCACCGGGAGCGCGGGCATCTTGCCCGCATGGGGGGGCGGCCACCGGGAGCGCGGGCATCCTGCCCGCATGGGGGGGCGGCCACCGGGAGCGCGGGCATCTTGCCCGCATGGGGGGGCGGCCACCGGGAGCGCGGGCATCTTGCCCGCATGGGGGGCGGCCACCGGGAGCGCGGGCATCTTGCCCGCATCGGGGGCGGGGCGGGCCACCGGGAGCGCGGGCATCTTGCCCGCATGGCGGAGGCGGCCACCGGGAGCGCGGGCATCTTGCCCGCATGGCGGAGGCGGCCACCGGGAGCGCGGGCGGAGAGCCACTGGGAGCGCGGGCATCTTGCCCGCATGGGGGAAGGCGGCCACCGGGAGCGCGGGCATCTTGCCCGCATGGGGGGGGCGGCCACCGGGAGCGCGGGCGGTGGGCCACTGGGAGCGCGGGCATCTTGCCCGCATGGGGGGGGGGACCGGGAGCGCGGGCGGCCACCGGGAGCGCGGGCATCTTGCCCGCATGGGGGGGGCGGCCACCGGGAGCGCGGGCATCTTGCCCGCATGGGGGGGGCGGCCACCGGGAGCGCGGGCATCTTGCCCGCATGGGGGGGGGGCGGCCACCGGGAGCGCGGGCATCTTGCCCGCATGGGGGGGCGGCCACCGGGAGCGCGGGCATCTTGCCCGCATGGGGGGGCGGCCACCGGGAGCGCGGGCATCTTGCCCGCATGGGGGAGGGGCGACGGTCCCAAGCTGTTAGAATTCACGTCGTCCACGTTCCTCGAAAGGTCCAGAACGACCAATGTCCAACCCAGTCGTGATCATCACCGTCGACGGGCTCGACCCCGAGTACCTCGACGCCTGCGATGCGCCCAACCTGATGGCGCTGGCGCGTCGAGGATTCTACACCATCGGCAAGTCGATGATGCCGTCGGTCACCAACGTCAACAACGTCTCCATCGTCACCGGCGAGTATCCGTCCGAGCACGGGATCAGCTCCAACTACCGGCTGGTGCGCGAGACCGGCGATGGCATTTACATGGAGTCCGGCGACTACATCCTCGCCGAGACGATCTTCCAGCGCGCCCGTCGGCTCGACGCTCGGACGGTCCTCTCCACGTCCAAGGACAAGCTCCGAACGCTCTTGGCGGACGGCGCGACGACCGCCATCTCATCAGAGATGCCGCCCGACTGGGCGGTCGAAGCGATCGGCGAACCGCCTCCAATCTACTCGCTCGACGTGAACGGCTGGACCATCCGCGCCGCAAATCACGCGATGAAGCTGGAGCCGGCGGACATCGTCTACATATCCACGACGGACTTCGCCATGCACACCTACGCCCCTGACGAGCCCGAGTCGCAGCGGCACATAACGATCATGGACGACGCCATCGGCGACCTGATCGACGACCATCCGGACGTCACGCTGTTCGTCACCGCCGACCACGGCATGAGTCCAAAGTCGCGGATGATCGACCTGTCGGACGTGCTGGGCCGGCGGGGCATCATCGCGGAAGCGGTGCCGATCATCAAGGACCGCTACGTCGTCCACCACAACAACCTGGGCGGCTGCATCTTCATCTACCTCGACCCCAGCCAGAAGACGCCGGCGACCGAGGCCGCGGGCGTCTTGCGTGAGACCCCCGGCGTCGAGGGCGTCTACGGCAGGGAGCAGGCCGCGGCCGAGCTCAGGCTCAACTACGACCGGATCGGAGACCTCGTCGTCACGGGCGACGTCGACACAGTCTTCGGCCCCAAAGAGCTCGCGGACTCCTGGGAAGACACCGGAGCCGGCCGCGGCCTGCGCTCCCACGCCTCCGCCCACGAGCAGGACATCCCCATCATCGGCTGCAACGGCGACTTCGCCGGCTTCTCTTTCAAAGAGAATCGGGACATCGGCCGTTACGTCCTCGAACGCCTGCTAGACTAGCGGCAAGGAGTGACGTATGGGCCGGACGTACGCGACGGCGACCATCATCGGCGACAACGACAGCCGCGAGTACGAGTTCCTGGTTGACACAGGATCGAGCCTCATCGGTCTGCCGCAGGCGGAGATCGATGGCATGGGTCTGACACCCGTTCCGAACGGCACTCTGGAAGTTCTAACTGCCACCGGGATAGTGGAGAGACAGGCGTACTGGGCTCTGGGTACTATCGATGGCCGGGGCTTCGGAGCCATGATTACTGAAGCTCCCGTACCGTTGATCGGATACGATCTGTTGGAGAACCTCAGATACAAAGTCAACCCGGTAACGGGGTCACTCGAACGTCTCGGGCCCGATGAACTTGGGCCACCGTACCAACTGCTGCAGTCGGAGCCGGCCGCGGCCTGCGCTCCCACGCCTCCGCGCACGAGCAGGACATCCCCATCATCGGCTGCAACGGCGACTTCACCGGCTTCTCTTTCAAAGAGAACCGGGACATCGGCCGCTACGTCCTCGAACGCGTGCTAGATTAGCGGCCAGGAGTGACGTATGGGCCGGACCTACGCGACGGCGACCATCATCGGCGACAACGACAGCCCCGAGTACGGGTTCCTGGTTGACACAGGATCAACTCACGTCGGACTGCCTCAGGAGGAGATCGACCAGCTTAGGTTGACTCCGATTCCTGACGGAACCATCCTCGTTCGCACTGCAAATGGGATAGTCCGCCGACAATCCTATCTCGCCTTAGGTCGGATCGACGGGTCCGGATTCGCTGCCACCGTAACTCCCTCCCCGATTCCGCTGATCGGGTACGAATTCCTCGAGAACCGCGGCTACAGGGTCAACCCGGTGACCGAGACCCTGGAACGCATTCCCGACGACGAATTCCCGCCGCCGTACCAGCTCCTGCGCCCGGGGCCGACCGCGATCCCCGGGAACCCCTAGCGACACTAACGCCCGCATGCGGTGCCACCCGCACAGATACACTGGATAGAACGCACGACCGTGCGGTAGGGGCGCACAGGCAGCGCGGGCGGCGGCCACTGGGAGCGCGGGCATCTTGCCCGCATCGGGGCGGCGCACTGGGAGCGCGGGCATCCTGCCCGCATCGGGGCGGCGCACTGGGAGCGCGGGCATCCTGCCCGCACCGGGGCGGCGCACTGGGAACGCGGGCATCCTGCCCGCATCGGGGCAGCGCACTGGGAGCGCGGGCATCCTGCCCGCATCGGGGCGGGCCACTGGGAGCGCGGGCATCCTGCCCGCATCGGGGCGGCGCACTGGGAGCGCGGGCATCCTGCCCGCACCGGGGGGCGGGGGCGGGGATTACCGCGGCTGCGCCTCCCTCTTGGGAGTCCTATGCCAGTGCACGTCGCCGGAAGCCATGCGCCTCTCCGCGACGCCTGTGAGCTCCATCCCAGCGACCGCCGGAAGGGCCCCGACAACCCGTGAGCCGAGACCACATCTCCGCATGTTCGATCGCACAATCGATGTCCGAGTGGCCCACGGTGTACGAGACCCGGACAGCTACGTAGCAGGTTTCTCCCGAATCACTACTAGCCTCGATCACCAGGTCACAGTCCATGAAACTCTGCTGGGCGCTCTGGTCGTAGTCTTGCGCAGCCTCGCTCCTGGTCATTCGCGCGAGCTCCGCCGCAGGCACAAGCCGGACCGGGTCCAGCTCCGATTCCACTGCGATAAACCCGAATCGCCGCTCCGCCGGGACAAGAGCATTCCATCCCCGCAGTTCACCAAATGTCGGCCCTCAGACCGCGCACGTCGTTCCTGAGCTCACCGATGGCAGACCCATGCTGCCTGAGAGTCGTGGACTGCTCCCGGAGTATGCGTGCCTGGTCAGCCTGGGCTTCAGCCAGCGCTCTGAGCGTCCGAGCCTGATCGGCGAGACCGCCCGAATGCGCAGCCGACCTCTCACGCAGGTCCCTCAACGCAGCCGTGTGCGCGGCCGACGTCTCCCGCATATCCCGAATCTCGACCAGGATCTCAGCGATCTGGCCCGGAACCGCCATCAGATCGTCCGTGACGATGACCCGACGGATCTCAGCGAGGACCTCCGGGTCGTCCCGCATCAGCCTGATGATGTCTCTTACCGTGTCGATCGTCGCCATTCCCAAACTCCACCTCCTACATCACCAGCCTCCATCCACACCGGCGAACACCGGACAGAGACCTCTCTTTCCTCTTTCCTCTTTCCTCTTTCCCTATCTCCCCGACCCGTAGCAGTCCGCCCCGAATACTGCTAAACTACCTCCGTAACTCCATTGACACCGAAACAGAGGTCTTATATAGTTCGATTCGTCGTTGGAAGAGGGGGAAGAGGACTTCGACGGGCGTGTCGGGAGGAACGGAGCGGGCTTCGCGCGCATCCTCCGGCGGCTCCCAGATTAGCCCCTCTGACACCTTGACAACGTCGCGCCGCAAGGTGTACAAATCTAACGGCATTGTAACTTAAGGTGAGGTGTAGATGCGGGAAACCGTCGCATCGCCAAACAATCGGAAGGTTCCTTAGGACAGGGCTTCGGCTCAATCCAGGGATATTGTTATGTATAACAGCCAGATGGTCATCAGCAAACAAAATCGCGGAGACCTAAGGGGGTAGTAAGTGAACAGCAAGCTTCGGTTCATACCGCTAGTAGTAATTGGGGCGATCATTCTGTCCCTAATGGCAATCCCGGCGTTTTCCGCGACGGGCATACTGAGTTTCTATCTGACCGCAGACCCTGACACCGAGCAGGAGTGGGCACGTCTGGGAGGGATGGTCGGGCTTCAGGTCGAAGACGCAGACCTCGACGTTCCTATTAAGTATGTGATCCTTCCCAACGATCTCGATCAAGTCGGTACTACTACCATCGTGACCGTGGCGGACTCGGATACTATCACTGTTGCGGACGCTCTTGTCGTCCACCCGGTCACCACCAACAACCCGGATTCGGCCGGGATCTTGGCCGTTGGCAACACCTTATTGGTGGAGGGTAACACTGTTCGGGTTGTCGAGCAGATCGATCTAGACGCCGATGGTGATGGAGATAACGCAAACGACGATGCCACAGTCACGCTGAACAGGTCCCTATCGGTCGGCGGAATGACCGTAGTGTCTGAAGTCAACAACAATTTCGCTAATGGCGAGGACTGCCCAACATGCGCCGAAGCCCCAAAGGTGACTCTAACCACTGGGCAGCAGATTCTGAATCTGAAAAACACTCCAATCATCGACAGCGGCGCTGGCAGCTCGACCAACAAGTTCGATGACACTGGCAACGACAAAACGGTCGACGGAGACGACGTGGCGCTAGTCTCCATCGGCTCGACAGATGCTACAGTCGGCAATGCCGTTAGCAGTGGTACGGTTTTCATTACCGTTGCGACCCAGGGAGACGTGCACGCCGTCTATTGGGGCTCGAGCGAGAACGACACGGATGACACCATAACAGTGAGGTCGTCCGGTGATTCGGATGGTATAGAAGTCGTCCTCGACGAAACCGGTGCGAGCACAGGCGTGTTCCGGCAGTCGATCGAATTGATCGACGAGTATCCGACTCCGAAAGTCCCCAACCAGATCCGGGTGGAGCCAAATGGCACGGTCACCCTTCCGGTACTCGGATGGAAAACACGACTCGGACCAAGACCATCAGGGTTGAGACCACCGAGCCCATCCTTTCGAATTTCAGCCCCGCGAATGACCGCCACGGAACGGTGAGCCGCCCCGATGTGGCAGCTGACCTTACCGACAGCGACTCTGGGGTGGACGACAAGGCTCCGTTTATGTGATCTTCGCGATAATGGATGCAGCGAACAACGCTTCTCTCGCAGAGTCCGTACGAGTCGACGACGATGGGGACTTCACGGACATCACCAACGGAGTCAGGGTCGAGGCCCGACTTCCTCGAGACATGCAGCCAGACGACGACGCGACGATCGCCTGGTGGGTGGTGGCTCAGGACAAGGCCGGTAATCTGGTCGTGTCCGATGCCGATACCGCCGACAATAACGACTGCGATGCTGCCGAGTTCCCACCCATCGGCACGGACGGCGCCCTGATCATAGAAAACAACGTGGACGACGCTGAGGAACTGAACGGCGAGCCGGTGTTAAATGACGAGCGCGTCGGTAACGACGGCTCAACAAGGGTGCCCCAGTGCCAGCCGTTCACCGTCAACGTCGACTTCACCGACCCGGCCCTCAGCTCGGCCATGACTGGCGCTTTCTGGGACGACGACAGTGAAGACGACGACAAGACCAATGGGGACACGAGCAAGGGCAAGAGGACGAGCGTCATGGTGACGTTCTCCGAGGCGCTCGACGGAAGCTCAGTGCGGGCCTCCGATTTCGAGGTCGACGGGGTTCAGCCGCTCGATGCCGACCACTACGCCGACGCGGGGGAGAAGGTCTTCCTGACAGTTGCCGAGTTCGCTCCGAACCACCGCCCGGACGTCGACCTCGTAGGCCCGGTTGAGGACCTTGCCGGTAACGTGGTGAACTCCGGAGGCGTCGAGGACGCCGCAGACGGGGTCGCCCCGACGCTGACGGTCACCGTCGAGGGTGTCGCCAACGGCGACCGCCCCGTGACGGACGGCGACGTCACCGTCAAGATCAGCACGGACGAAAATACCGGCAACCCGACAGTCGTGGTTCGGCGAGTCAGCTACGAAGCCCTGAACGAGAGGGTAGAGGTAACACCGGTTACAACCCCGGCTACCTTCATGGACGAGGCAAAGTTGGATGACAACAGCGACGCCGTAATGGACAGCGTCCTCCTCGAGGCAGGTGCCGAAAATGAAACTGCGACGCTGACGTCGACCCGCAACTTCGAGGTGACGATCAACCTGGATGACGACGGGCTCTACAACGTCAACGTGTTCGCTACCGACAACTCCGGAAACACGGGCATCGCCGGCACGGCCCTAGCCGGCCGCGAGGCTTTGGCTGACGCTACTGCAACAGTCGCGACTCTGGAGACCATCGTGGACGTGTCCGGCGACACGTCGGCGATGTTGGTCGAGGTGGACACCGCCGGACCGGAGGCGACACTGGACCCGCCCGTCTCGGACAACCCCAACGCCTTCATCGAGATCGACTTCGCCGAAGAAGCCGCGGAGTACGACCCCGATAAGGACTACGACACCCATTCCATGGTCACAATCGTCTCCGCTATGCTGGACGGCATGGATATAGCCGACGACATGGAGCGACTCGGCAACGGATCGTTCCTGTACGCGGCCCTGGGGCTCGCGGTCGGCGAGTACGACATCGTGGTCGAGGCCGAGGACACGGTCGGCAACGACCAGGAAACCACACTCACGCTCACCATTGAGGAGCGCGCGCCATTCGAGTTGAACATCAGGGCGGGCGTCAGCCTGATCTCCTTCCCAGGAGACCCGGAGGACGGCGACATCAACGCCGTGTTCCCGGCCGGACACCCGGTGCAGCGCGTGCTCACCTACGACCCGACCCAGCCGGGCAGGTGGTTCTCCGCCAGGCGCGGCGACGACGGCATGCTCACCGGCACGCTGATGAGCATCCGGGCAGGTGCGTACCTGGTCGAGGCCGCCTCGACCGAACCGATCCACGTGCAGATCGAGCGGCCCGAGTTCCAGCTACCTCCGTCGCTCGACCTGGTCGCCGGTTGGAACCTGGTGCCGATCATCGACACCTCCTTCCAGTTGGATCAGGGTGACCCGATCGCGCTCGGTAACTACTTCTCCAATGGGTTGGATGTGATCAGCAGAATCTACGGGATCAATCCCGTGTCCAAGCAGCTCGAGTCAGTGACCCTTGTCGGCTTGAGTCAGGTCAGGGTGGGCTCCGGCTACTGGGTCTTCGCGGACGAGGCCGTCAGCATCGCACCGTAGACTAGGCCGACCACTGGTCGGAAACAAGATAGGTAACTAGCGGACCTCCCTCCTCGATTCGGGGAGGGAGGTCTTGTTCACAGGGTCAGCATGAATCAAACCCACTCAAACCGCAGGATCACAGTCTCAATTGTCGCCGCGCTGCTGGCGCTCTTCGTACTCATGGGAGAGGCGTCCGCGCAGTCGATACCGCCCTTCCCCCTGATTTACGAGGGCGCCGCCACGGTAAATGGGGATCCTGTGCCAGACGGACACCAGATCGTTGCGGTGATCGACGACTACACCTCCCAGCCCGTGACGGTGATGGACGGGAGGTTCCAGTATCTGTCGATCGGACCGGACGACCAATCGTACTACCGGAAGACGATCACGTTCATGATGAACGAGGTCGCGGCCGACCAAACAGACGAGTTCACGCGCGTGAGCTTCGCGGAGTACAGAGAGATCGACCTCACCTTCCCTAACCTCCCGCAGCCGACGCCGACACCGACACCGGACCCCAGGTTCATTCCCACGGCGACGCCGACGCCGGCCACAGCCGACCCTATGACGTTCGTGTCCGGGTTCGTTGTGATCTCCGGGGCGGCCGTCCCGGAGGGGGCCCAGCTCACCGCAGGGATCGGCGAATCCTACAGGTCCGAGGCGGTGCCAGTTAATGCCGACGGAGCCTATCGCGGGCTGTTCGTCGATCCGGAGGACGTCGCACTGATCGGCTCCACAATCGATTTCTACCTCAACGATCATCAGGCCAGGACGACCTCAACCTACGAGAGCGGGGGGTTCGCGAGGGACTTCGACATCCTGGTAACCGGCTATCCGACGCCGACGGCAACTCCGACCCCGGAACCCACGGCGACTCCAACGCCGACTCCAACGCCGGAACCCACCGCGACTCCGACGCCGACGCCAACGGCGACACCGGAGCCCACGGCGACTCCGACGCCCACACCCACGGCGACTCCGACGCCGACGCCAACGGCGACACCGGAGCCCACGGCAACGCCGACGAACACGCCGAGGCCCCCGGCGACACGCACGCCCACTCCTACGCCGACCGCGACACCGACCAACACCCCGGTGCCTCCGACGAGTACGCCGGCGCCGACTAACACCCCGGTGCCGACAAACACGCCGGTACCGCCGACGAACACTCCTCTGCCGACGAACACCCCGGTCCCGCCGACGAACACCCCGGTGCCGCCAACCGCGACGCCTGAGCCACCGCCGGCAACGCCGACCATGGCGCCGCTGGCGCAGCCGCCAGGTACTCCCGAGCCGGAAGACGACTCCGGAGGGTGCTTCTCCGTCGTCGCAGTCTCACCGGCAACGGGCACGGCAAACATGCTGATGCTGCTCGCGCCCCTCGGCCTCATATTCGCATTCCGCCACTACCGCCGAAGGCGCTAGACGCAGCGACAACCGACACAAAACCCCAAAGAGGCGGGCTCCGGCCCGCCTCTTTGGGTTCTTCTCATGTCCCCCAATAGGGCCCTATTCGAAGCACGAACATCCTCCCCGAGTTAGGGAGGGGCGAGGGCGGCCCTACTGGGAGCGCGGGCATCCTGCCCGCATGGGTGGGGGGGAGGTCCCTCGTCCGACTCGGACAGGGGGTGTCCCTACTTGGAGCGCGGGCATCCTGCCCGCATTGCGGATGGGCGAGGGCGGTCCCACTGGGAGCCCTGCCCGCATGGGTGGGGGGGGGAGGCCCCTCGTCCGACTCGGACAGGGGGCGGCCCTACTGGGAGCGCGGGCATCCTGCCCGCATGGGTGGGGGGGAGGCCCCTCGTCCGACTCGGACTCCCCTCCCCCCGATCTCCCCGAAAAGTGACATTGGTCAACCGCCGTCCCTTCGTTCTAAGATAGGGTGTTTGCCCTAGAGAGCTTGGCGGCTCCGGCGGGCGTCCAAAGGGAAGTACCGCTGCCTAAGAGGAAATCAAATGCGAATCCCAGCACTGATCAGTTCTGTGAGTCTGTGGGGTCGGATGCTGCCG